>NZ_CP170633.1:2000000-3177500 GCF_042932805.1 Pseudosulfitobacter sp. SM2401
TCAGTCACCGACACCACGCCGTTCAAACCTGGGTTCAGTTTGCGCGACACTATTGTTTGCAAGGCATTCACGATCTGCGCCCCCACCACAATCGCATCCACCCCCATGTGTGGCAGGGCCGCGTGACCGCCACGGGCGTTGATCGTGATCTCGAACAGGCTTTCAGACGCAGTCATTGGCCCAGCGCGCATCGCAATCGCGCCCGTTTCCATCCCCGGCATGTTGTGAATGGCAAAGACCCGATCGACAGGAAACCGATCAAACAGCCCATCGGCAATCATGGCAGGCGCACCTTCTCCGTGTTCCTCGTTCGGCTGAAAGATAAAGACGACAGTGCCGTCAAAATCGCCGTGCTGCGCCAGATGCTGCGCGGCCCCCAGCAACATCGATGTGTGACCATCATGGCCACAGGCATGCATGACGCCGGCGTGTCGCGAGGCATGGGCAAAACTATTCAGCTCTGTGATCGGCAAGGCGTCCATGTCTGCGCGCAATCCGATGCTGGCAGAACCGGCCCCACGGCGCAGAACGCCCACAACACCCGTGCGCCCGATATTGCAGTGCACCTCTATCCCCCAGCCTTCCAGCAGCTCAGCCACACGGGCCGCCGTGCGGACCTCGTCAAACCCCAGTTCAGGATGCGTGTGAAAGTCGTGACGCCACGCCATCATCTGACCCTGCAAATGCGCTGTTATATAGTCTGCCACGATTTATCCCCTGCCCAATTGCCGGCATGAAATACAAGCCCGCGATTCTGAGCAAGCCTTAGCTATCGAGCACCGTGTACTGCTTATACAGACGCGCTTCGACGCTTTGGTCTTTGAACGCCTGCCATTCATCGTCCGTCAGCTTGCCGTGGCCATCCGCAGATTTCGGCCGCTTGACCCGATCCAGATCATTGCGCAGCACACGACCACGCGCCTTTTTCATCAACGCCTCGTCGATGGCAGGCAGCGGATGGTTCCATTTCTTTTTGGTCACGGCCCAATCGCCATGCACGGGGATCATCGCGACGAATTCCTGCGCGAATGCGCCTTGGGCAAACCAGCTAAGGTTCGCCCAAGGGCTATCAAACGTGCCGTTCAGCGTGGCGTTGTGCGATCCGTGATGCCCACATTTGTAAAACACACAGCGCCCCAACAGATCCTTGGCCGAGGTTTGATCCCCGCCACATCCCCAACTTAGATCCCCCCACGACATCCAGTTGCCCCGTTGTGCATCGCCTGTGAACAGCAAAACCTTGCCCGTCTCCGGCAGTTCGAATGCCAGCACCAGCGACGTGTTGTTGACCTCGTGATTAAGGCGCAGCGCCAGTTTGCTTGCGGCCCCCAGCCAATCGCCGTCAATGCGGCGCCATTCGTTGATCTTTTCATCGCGATCCGCCTCGCAATAGTACCGCGCGTGGTAGTTCGCGATCTCGCTCAGCGTGTCATCATCCGCAGCTGGCACGCTTTGGGCGAACACCTGCGCCTCGGGCACTCTATAACGGTTGGCAAACGGCGAAATGGTGCCTTGGCCCTGGCCGTCCGTCATCGCCATGTGAAACGCCGATGTTTCACCGTCCAGACCAAAGCCTGCGCCGAATTTGAATTCCTCGTCGCCCGTGGGGTTCAGGCTTAGCAACATGTCCTCGTTGCGCGGCGGCCCAAGCACATAGACACGCGCGCCATCGGTGCCTGCTATTTCAAAAGGCGCTTGGCCGGGGCGCAGGAATTCAGGGCCGGAAATAGCAGTGTCGCGCAAAAATTTCAGCGCCATTTTGTTCGACAGCCCGTCTATCTTTGTTGGATCAGCGGCAAAGGCACGGCGTTCATTCGCATCGCCCATTTCGATCTCGAGCAACTGGCGCACAGTGTCTTGAGTGCCAGTGGGCACGCCCGCACTGTCCAGTTTGCCCTCGGCCATGGCCAGTGCAACCAACTGGTCGTTGAACCGCGCGCGCAAATCATTGGCAAACGCGTCATCGCCGTCTTCGGTCCAGGCCAGAAACAGATGGCCGATTTCGATGCCATCAAACATGCGCGCGCCGTCTTTTTTGACGTTAAAGCCGTTGGCGTGATCCAGATGTTCGTGGGTGACGGCCACATAATCGATAAAGCCGCCCGTCGCCCCGATCAGATCCTCGATACAGTCGCGAATGTTGATTTTCTCGCCGTCGTGGGTGAACTGCGAACCGCCCATGTAGCCGCAATCGATCAGCATGTAGACGGGGGTGTTGCGCCCTGCCCCTTTGCGCGGAAATGCCAGCAGGAAACAGTCGCCTTGGCCTTGGCGGTACATGCGCACGGTGACGCCGGATGCGGGGGCCTTGAGGCGGCGGGTCATTGCGCGTCTCCTTGTCCTGCGGATCGGTGCAGCGCGGCAAAGGCTGATGCGGGATCGGGCGTTTCAGGCAGTCCGTCAAACGCCGTGCTGACCCGGGTTGCGCGCCCTTGATGAAACGCGCGGTGGCGCGCCATGACCGTGTCGTCACTGATCGCCCCTCGGGTGCGAATTATCCGCCGGATTTGAAAACTGCGCGCATCGATCAACAGCGTCGCACCGGACCGTGCAATAAAGTCGGGCTTGTGGTCAGATTTGCCCGCGTCCGCGCGCGTTTGTTCCTCCGGATCAAAGAAACCGGCGCGCGATTGCACCAGTTCAACAACATATTCACGTTCGATCTGGCCGCGATCGGCAACCCGGCTTGCCATGCGCACAGAATGGATTTGCAACGCAGGGCTACCAGTTTTTTTAGACCGACGGATCGACAAAGGTGCATCGTCCGTCAAATCTATACCGATCAGATCAAACAGCACGTCGTGCTTTTGACTGTGGATCAGGCCCCAGAACAGCTCTGCGTAATAGACGCGATCCAGATGTTCGGTTTTGCGGTCCGCGGACAGTCCCAGCGCCAGAGAATTACGCGACAGGACCGCGCGTTTGCCCAAGCCTTTGACAAGATCAGCCACGATATCCAGAACCCGCCCGTCCATCACATTGGCTAGCGCAGTTGTCGCGTTTTCCGGGCTTAGCTGCGGGGCGCGCACCAAGACGCCAAAGTCTTTTGCAAATTCGCTGGTATCGACGCCTTTGTCGGCGCAGGCCTCTTGGAAGGTTGGCCAGACCAGCGTGTTTTCCGACACGATTTGCGCGTCTTGCGGGCGGATGCCCCAAGCGGTGAATGCCTCGATCAGGGCGGCGCGGTAGCCGTGTTTGTCCTCGGGGTAAAGATCATGATCTGCCGTGACCAAAGCGCGAAAATAATCGCCAAAGCTGACGTCAACAGGCGGGCAATAATCCAGCGCCCGGATGCACATTTGCAAAACATGGCGGGCCGATTTTGCAGCCTCGTTTGCCAGTCGCTTGCGCAGATCGGGATCCAGTTCACCCGCAGGCAAAATCCCGCGCCCGTTCGAGGCAATGCGCAACAAATCCGCCACGCGGTCGCGGTAGATATTCAGGAAGGTGCGAAACACCGCCGCCACCAAAATCGCGCCCCGTGCGTGCGGGCTATTGGTGCGGTCCAGCGCGCTGTTGTCCGGTTCAATCGTTTGCCATTGCCCGTCGACCATGCGGCCCAAGGCATCGCGCAATGCATGCCCGCGCCCCAAGGCTTCGCCGAATTCCTGCGCCAAGGCCCCAAGCAGGCTTTGACGTTCAAGATCACCGCCGGTTTTCGCGATCTGATCCTCGAGCACCTCAGGATGCGAGAAATGCTGCAAAATGGCGACGATATCCGAGAACCCCTCGTGCAGGGCCAGCACATCGGCGTTGCTGGAGTCTGCAAAATAGGGATGCATCCCGTCAAGCAACGCGTGGCAGGTTTCATGCACGATGATGTCGTGGCTGAGGCAGGTAAAAACCGTGGTGCCGGGCAGCATCGTTTTATGTTCGGGCCCGACGTGGAAATAGCCGAACAGCAGCGCCTTTTTGGACGGATCGTAGTAGGCATTCGCCTCGCGCAGGGCATGGGGATAAATGCGCAAGCGCTGCACAAACCCTTTGTCGGGATCATCGGCGCGGTCCTTGGGGTTCCAGTCGCGCGGCGCCCACAATGCGACACGCCCCAGCGCCTTTTCAAACACCGCAATCGTGTTCATCGCCACCGCGTACACCATTTGCTGATGAAATTGCGGGTTGTCGACGGCCGGATCCAACCCGCTACAGGCCCGCAGGCGCGCATCGTTCAGATCAACGGGTTTGTAAAACGCCCCGCTTGAAGGATCGTAATCTATCACCTCAAGATAGTCGCCACGCGGACCGACAAACGGCACATCCTCCGCCTGTTTTTCCATCTCCCAAGGCAGCGAAATGGTCAGCGTTTTGATCCGTTTGTTCGCAAACTTGGCCGCAACGCTGGGATCAAATGCAAAAACCGACAAACGACGAGAAGGTTTGAGCGACATCAGATGTCCTTTCCTTTCGGTGATCGTGGCAATGAGGGCTGTCAGCGCAACATTTTTCGCGCTTTAAGTCAACAAAGCCAGATCGCTGGTATTGGTCACACGGCGCGTGCTCATTGAATGCGCGTCCGTGCCAGCCATCGTCTGCGCCATGTCTTTGTAAAACCCGTCATTGTCGAACCACCACCGGTGCGAATAGGGCACTGTGCGATCGGTCGAGGCCACGTCGCGTTTGTATTGCTCGTTGCAATACACATCCACGTGCTTGGCGTGCAGCACAGATGGCAGACCTTTGCGCCCTGCCCGCGCACGCCCGTTGATAAAGTTACCTGATAGATTAAGCACCTCATCCAACTGACTGTAATAATTGGTGAAACGCTTGCTGCGCTCTTTCACAACCAAGCCACCCCATGCGCCTTTTTCCATCCATGCCTGATCGACGTCTGCGGCGGCAAACATAACTTGATCCGCGCTCCAGGCTGAAGACCCAGGCCCGATTGAATCGCCAAAATCAGAGAACGCGCGCAGGGTCAAAAACGCCCCCATCGAATGGGCAATCACGTGGATTTTCGGGCGTGACGGCAGGGCCAGAAGCGGTGCAATGCCGTCAGCCACAAGCGCCGGTGCCGTGCGTTTGGCATCGTTTCGATCAGAGGGGTATTTCGCCAATGACCCGTCGCTGGGCCAGTCATAGGCGATAACCGCCCCGCGAAACCCGTGGCGTTTCACCCCTGCTTCGATCTTGGCTGTGCGGCGCAGCATTTGCGCCTGCGACGTGTTGAACCCGTGCACGTAGATCAAAATATCGTCTGATCCCATCTGGTCAGACACTTTGCCCACCCACGCAGATTGATCCATCATGCTGCCACGCCATGTGCCACTGTCCGGGCCATCCCCGAGCACAGACATGTAGCGTGTCACGGCCGATGCATTGTTGGTAAATCGGTTGGTCGACGTGTTGTAGCTGCGTCGAGAAAAGAAAAGGGTCATCTTAAATACTCCAAAAAATCCGTCATAATCCGTCAACTATTGCCGATAATTCGAAATCCGAGAAGTCAGGAAAACCTTAATCGACATCGGGTTCGTATTTTCGTGCTTTGGAATGGGCCTAATCAGTGGTTCCCCCGACGCGCACGGTGTGCCCAAACGGGACATCGAAATATTCGATACCCCCACGAAAACAATTCGTTTCCGCAAGATGAATGGCTCTCGTAGAAATCCTGCAAGAGCATCTAAGCGGAGAGCAGACATTGGCGGAAAAATCACTACAAACGCGCTTGGCTGCGGACATTGGCGGCACGTTTACGGACATCGTTCTGCAAACCCCGAACGGCCTGTTTACCGCCAAGGTTCCGACCCATGTCGAGCATCCCGAATTGGGGGTTTTGTCAGGTGTTGATGTTGTCTTGGGCGATGCATCACTGACGCCCGGCGACGTCGATATTTTTGTTCATGGCACAACGTTGGCAACCAACGCGCTGATCGAACGTAAAGGTGTCAAAACCGCCCTGATAACGACCAAAGGTTTCCGCGACAGTTTGGAAATCGCCTACGAAAGCCGGTACGATCAATTTGATCTGATGATTGATAAACCCCAACAGCTTATCCCCCGAAATCTGCGGTTTGGTGTGTCAGAACGGGTGAATGTGCGCGGCGAGGTTTTGATTGAACTTGACGAGGCGGCGGTTGCAGCGCTGAGCGACACGCTGAACGCGCAAAAGGTTAAGGCCGTCGCTGTCGGGTTCCTGCATTCTTATGCGAACCCAAAGCACGAACAGCGTGTGCGCGACATTTTGATCGCAAACGGATGTATGGCCGAAATCACGCTTTCAAGCCAAGTCTGCCCCGAAGTGCGTGAATACGAGCGCCTGATGACGACCGCGTGCAACGCCTATGTTCAGCCGATCATGGCGCGGTATTTGCGGGCCTTGCAGGACGCATTCGGGCACAAAGGATTTCGGTGTCCGATATTTTTGATGACATCGGGGGGCGGCATGACAACGCTGGAAAGCGCCATCAAATTCCCCATTCGTCTCGTTGAATCAGGCCCCAGCGGTGGTGCGGTTCTGGCCGCAAAAATCGCCGAGCACCTGCAAGAACCGCGCGTTTTGTCCTTTGACATGGGCGGGACAACGGCAAAAATCGCATTGATTGAAAATTACAAACCAAAGACTGCCCGGAATTTTGAGATCGCCCGCTCTGCGCGGTTCCAAAAAGGTAGCGGCATGCCAGTGCGCATTCCGGTGATCGAGATGATTGAAATCGGCGCTGGTGGTGGGTCGATCGCGCATGTGGATACGGTTGGCCGGCTTAGCATTGGGCCCCAAAGCGCGGGCGCTGTGCCCGGCCCTGCGTGTTTTGGCAAAGGCGGCACCCGCCCCACGGTCACCGATGCGAACCTGTCGTTGGGGCGCATTGATCCGGACGCTTTTGCCGAAGGCAAGATGACGCTGGACACCAACGCTGCCAAGGCTGCGATCCAGCGTGACATCAGCCAGCCGTTGAATGTCAGTGACAATCAGGCGGCCTTTGGCATCACCGAAATGGTCGAAGAAAACATGGCCAATGCTGCGCGTATTCACAGCGTCGAGCACGGCGTGGATCTGTCGAAATTCAGCATGATCGCCTTTGGTGGCGGCGGCCCCCTGCACGCGGTGCGATTGGCTGAAAAACTGGGGATGGCCCGTGTCATCGTTCCTGCCAATTCAAGCGTCGGATCGGCCTTGGGGTTCCTGAGCGCACCGATTTCCTATGAGATTGTGCAAAGCCTTTACACAACGCTGGATGACTTTGACCTAAGCAGCGTCAACGCGATGATCAATGACATTTCATCACAAGCCCACGCGATTGTCGTGGAGGGCGCGCTTGACGCCAAACTTGTGCAAACCCGCACCGCCTTTATGCGCTACGTCGGGCAAGGGCATGAAATTCAGGTGCCAATCCCGAACCGGGCCCTCGGCACGGCCGATATCGACACCATCAAATCGGATTACGATGCCTGTTATCGCCAGCTTTACGGGCGCACTATTCCTGAACGCAACATCGAAGTGCTGTCTTGGTCCGTTGTTGTGTCCACGATTGTTGAGGCAGCCCAAAGCACGTCTGACACGCCCCCCCCAACACAAGCGACCCCATCGGGAACACGGTCGGTGTTTGTGCCAGCAGGGGCAAAGCACGCAATGGTTTCAACCTATTGGCGCCCTGACCTGTGCGCCGGTGCCACGCTGCCCGGGCCTGCGGTTGTTGAAGAACCGCAAACAACTACATTCGTGACAGCGCAGTTTTCTGCCCGTCTGGATCCCCAAATGAACCTTATCCTTGATCGGATCACATCATGAGCAACCAGAAAATGAGCGTGATTGAACTGCAAATTCTGTGGAACCGTCTTATCGCCATCGTCGAGGAACAGGCGCAGACATTGATGCGCACAGCGTTCAATCCGATTGTGCGCGAATCCGGTGATCTGTCTGCCGGGCTGTTTGACCTAAAGGGGCGCATGATTGCGCAGGCCGTGACCGGAACGCCGGGGCACGTGAACACGATGGCAAATTCGGTGCGGTTCTTTTTGGACAAATACCCGCTCAAAGACATGCATCCAGAAGACATTTATCTGACGAATGATCCGTGGAAAGCCGCAGGGCATTTGAATGACTTCATGCTGGTGCGCCCGTGTTTTCATCAGGGGCAGTTGATCGGCTTTACGTCTTGCACCAGCCACCTTGCCGATTTGGGCGGGCTTGGTTTTGGCCCCGATGGCTCTGATGTTTTGGACGAGGGACTGTTTGTACCGATTATCAAGCTTGTGGATGCCGGCAAGCTGGACGAGAATTTCATGTCCATTTTAAAATCCAACAGTCGGGTTCCAATCGAAGTCGAAGGCGACACCTATGCTTTGATGACTTGCGTTGAATGTGGCAGCCGGCGCACATCGGAGTGTATGGCTGACATCGGGATCACCGATCTGGTCCAGATTTCCGACTACATCATCGATACATCGCGCGATCAAACGCGCGCATTGATCAACGCGTTACCCCAAGGGGTCTATCACTATGACATGCGCGTCGATGGATATGATGCGCCGCTGGATCTGGTCGCGAAAATGACAATCGGCAAAGGTGACATTACGGTTGATTTTTCAGGCTCGTCCGGACGATCAGCGAAAGGCATCAACTGCCCGCTCAACTACGCCAGTGCCTATGCCTGTTTCGCGCTGAAATGCGCCTTGGCCCCCGATATCCCCAACAACGAAGGGGCCTTGGCCCCCTTGGTGATAACCGCCCCTGCCGACAGCATTGTAAATGCGCAATATCCGGCACCCGTCGCGATGCGGCACGTTGTGGGGCAATTGTTGCCCGATGTGATCTTTGGATGCCTGCACCAAGCGGTACCGGGCCGCGTGCCAGCCGAGGGCACCTGTTGCTTGTGGGACCTGCCGATGCGCGGTGGGTATTCCGGCAGCGGGCACACCAAATTTGCAACCGAATTGGTCCACAACGGCGGAACCGGCGGGCGCTTTGGCAAGGACGGTTTGTCGGCCACAGCCTTTCCCAGCGGCGTCATGGGATCACTGGTCGAGATCACAGAAAGCGTGTCACCCCTGATTATCTGGCGGCGCGAATATCGCCCGGATTCCGGCGGCGCTGGCGAATTCCGAGGGGGTTTGGGCCAAATTCTTGAAATCTCCAGCAGCGAAGACGCCTCCATTTCGCTGTTTGCGGCACTGGATCGGATTTATCACGCACCGCGCGGACGCGAAGGCGGCAAAGACGGTGAATGCGGTGCCCTAAGCCTAAGCAACGGAGCGCAATTGCGTCCGAAAGGCGAACAGGTCATTCCCGCAGGCGAGCGGCTGATTGTTTTGACACCGGGTGGTGCCGGATACGGCAACCCGCACGACCGCGATCCCGCCCTGATCGCGCAGGACATCGAATTTGGTCTCACGAGCCCGGAACATGCTACGTCTCAGTATGGTGATCTGGCAGACCCCAAAACCACACCCGAGCGAGAAACATCATGACCCAAAAACGTCATCCCGAAACCCTGACAGCAACCGCCCTGGGCTGGAGCGATCCTGAAACCGATGCGATGGCGATGCCATTGCGCCCCTCGACGTCTTTTCTGCGTGATCCTAACGATTTAGACCGCACAGGCCGGATGTTCACCCGGGACGACAACCCGACATTCGCCCAACCGGAAGCCTTGATAAATGCACTAGAAGGTGGTGCGGGATGCCTCTTGTTTGCGTCAGGCATGGCTGCGATTACATCGGTGTTTCAGCGCCTTACCCCCGGTGACCACGTGATTTTGCCGGAACTGGTGTATTCCGGTTTGCGAGATTGGATGAACATCCACGGCGTGCGTTGGGGGCTAGAGGTGTCCTATGTTGATTTCAGCGAACTGGCCTTGGTTCAGGCGGCCATCATTCAGGGTAAAACCAAAGTAATCTGGCTGGAAACGCCGAGCAATCCGACGTGGGGCATCACCGACATTGCGGCGATTTCGACAGTGGCCCACGCGGCTGGTGTTTTGGTGGCGATCGACAATACCGTTGCCACCCCGATCCTGACGCGCCCGCTAGAACATGGCGCGGACATCGTTGTGCATTCGTGTTCAAAATACATGAACGGTCATGGGGACCTGATCGCTGGCGCGGTTGTTGTGGCGCATGGGCAATCCGCGATCCTGAGCGACATGCAAAAACTGCGCAACGAATATGGCGGAGTTCTGGGCAGTTTCGAAACATGGTTGTTGCTGCGTGGCATGCGCACGTTGTCCGTGCGGGTCAAAACGGCCTCGATAAGTGCTTTGAAGATAGCGGAATTCCTGGATGGCTGCGGCGCTGTCCAACAGGTTTTATACCCTGGCCTACCGCATCATCCCGGTCACGACATCGCAGCCAAGCAAATGACCGGCGGATTTGGCGGCATGTTGTCTTTTCGACTAAAAGGCGGTGAGGTGGCTGCGAAAATTCTCGCGGGTAAGGTTCAGATCATCAGACAAGCGATTTCCTTTGGCAGCACCGAGACCGTCATCGAACATCGCGCCGGTATGGAAAAAACGGATTCCCCAACCCCACGAGACATGTTGCGCGTCTCTGTCGGGCTGGAGCACACGGATGATCTGATCGCGGATTTGCAGCACGCGATGGACGCGATGCAACTGGAACTGGATGCACCAGATGCGTAAAATCATACCCTATGCACCACGATCAACGCGCATCGGTCTGATCGTTCCGTCGTCAAATACAAATGTCGAACCTGATTGCGTGTCCCTTTGCCCCGCAGGCGTCACGATCCACAGCGCGCGCAGCGGCGGTTATGATGTCGAGGCGATCCCTGATTCAAACGAAATGCGAAACTTTGTGCGCCAGTCTCTGGATCAGAACTGCCAAGACTTGATGGATGCCCGCGTGGACATCATCGCTTATGGCTGCACCTCTGCGACGCTTGCGGATGGCCCGGCGTTTGATGCCGAATTTTGCCAAAACCTGACCGCGATGACCGGCCGACCCGCGATCACGACTGCAGGTGCGCTTGTGACTGCTGTGCACCAGATTGGGGCAACTCGGGTCGCGTTCACCTCGCCTTACGTGAAAATCCTAAGCGATGAGGCTGTCAGTTACCTGACACAATGTGGCATTGAGGTGGTGAACACCGCCAGCTTTGATCAAAGACTAAGCAGTCTTGAGCAGAACGCGCTGACGCCACAAGACGCCTATAACATGGCCCTAAAGGCAGACCACAAAGATGCCCAAGCCATCGTAATTTCCTGCACTGATTACCGCGCCCTAGAGGCCGTTCCCGCCATCGAGCACGCCTTGGGAAAACCCGTTATCACCAGCAACCAAGCTTTGATGTTTGCCTGTCTCAAGCGGCTTAGCATTCCGTGTGCAGATTTGGCGGGCGGTGGTCATTTGTTTACGCAATTCGGTGCGATGACGTGAACATCGCGGCACGATTGGATCAATTGGGCCTGACCCTTCCCCCCTCGCCTGCCCCCGCGGCGCATTACTTGCCGTGGCGCGCCGCGAAGAAAACCATCTACCTTGCAGGACAAACGCCAAAAGAAGGGTCTGTTTTAAAGTACCAAGGTCAAATTGGCCGCGATTTAACAGTGGCCCAAGGGTATGACGCCGCAACACTGTGCGCGATGCGTTTGCTCAGCGCATTGCAGGACGCCGTCGGTGATTTGGATCGTGTAGAGCGTGTCGTGAAAGTGACGGTGTTTGTGAATACGGCATCCGATTTCACCCAACATGCACAGGTCGCAAATGGGGCGTCCGATCTGCTGTGCGCGCTCTTTGGGGATGCGGGCCAACATGCCAGATCTGCGGTGGGCGCATCTGCGTTGCCGGGCAATGCCGCTGTTGAAATAGAAATGATTGCCCAGCGCGTTTAAATGCCGGAGGGTGCATCTACCTGAACCCATGCTGGTCGTGAAACCCCATGAATATAGAAACTCTCAATACGTTTTTGTTGCTGTCAGAGACAGGGAATTTCAGCCGTGTGGCAGAGAAATCCAACCTGACACAATCGACGGTCAGTGCGCGCATTCGAGTTCTGGAAAACAGCCTTGATGTTAAACTGTTTGAACGTACGCCGTCCGGTGTTCTGTTAACCGAAGCCGGTCAAAAATTCTACAAATACGCAGCCTCCATGCGGCAACTTTGGCAACAGGGTCGCCAAGAAATGGTGCGCTCTGCGAACCCCAAAAAGACGATCGGGCTGGGTTTGCACATGACAATGTGGCGTCGATTTATGCCCGATTGGCTGGTCTGGATGGAGAAGCATCATCCTGATTTGTCCTTGCATGTAGAGGCCGATTATTCTGAACGCTTGGTTGATTATCTGTCCCAAGGTGTTCTTGATCTGGCCATCACCCACATGCCAACCGCAGTGCCAGAGCTGGTCGTCGAACCCTTCATGGAAGACGAACTGGTGATGGTGTCGCGCAAAAAGCGGCATTTTAAATCCTGTGATCCGAACGGCTACGTCTTTGTCGACTGGAGCTATGGATATCGAGAAGAGCACCAGGAAAAGCTGCCCGAATTTGCAGTGTCCAACATGAACATCGGCTACGGCGAAATCGCTCTGGAATATCTTCGCGTCAGTGAGAGTTATGCATATATGCCAAGCGCTTATGTGTCAGGCGACATTCAAAATAACCTGCTACACGTAGTAACAGACGCACCGGTTCTGAACCGACCATCCTATCTGGTCTACGCTCAGCACCCAAGCAACCACGACGCCCTAAAAGCCGCGATAGACGGCTTGCGCTGCTCAAACAACGGCCTGCATGCGCCACCCTGCTAAGAATCCCTGCGTGCACGATGGATTCACAGAAAATGGCGGAGACGCAGACACGTCAGTAAATCGTTGGCGTAGTTTATCTGGTTTGAATTTCACGATTCTCATCCACAGCACAAAATGCGCGGCAACAGAAATCAACCAAATGCAGTGAACGCATCTTTGGCCATCGGTTCAATGGACGAAGCCCTATACTGCGTCAGCGCGCCGCCAGCTTATGGCGCTGATGACAGGCCAATGTGAGACACAGCAGAACCACCGCGCAAAGGTTTTTGGGCGTGATTGAATCGCGTGGCCACTGCGCTTTGAGAAAGCCCAAATGACACATTTTGGTCCGTAAATACCTCTTAGTTCTCCATAAGCAGTTCCGAACAGTATTCAGGTGTGCTTAAATACGTTGAGAGAGGTTTCTCTCAGATGGTTTTCACAGGTTAAGAGCAATGAGACTACAGGCAAGGTCTGCGCGTCGAGGCGTTGTTTTGTGTCAACAATATCCGCCGAAGATTGAATAGAAGTTCTGCTGGTCGTCAAGTTTGTGCCCTTTGAGCATTTCCATCCGCATGACAGAACGCGTAGAAAACAGAATTAGTAGAAAAATTATGAACGTCTTTTTCATCAACCTTGATCGTAGCGATATTCGGAAAGATTACATGCTACGTCATTTTGAAAAACATGGCATCAAGAATGTCCGCCGTTGGTCTGCAACTGATGCCGCTAGCCCAGATTTTGAACGCCCAAAAGGCTACAAGCCCGGGCATGGCCGTCGCTGGGAGCTGACCCAAAGTGCATTGGCGACCTTTGAAAGCCACCGTCTTTTGTGGGCGCATATTGCGCAAGGGGCCGAGCCATATGGTGTGGTGTTCGAAGATGACGTTCTTTTAATGCCATCTGCCTCCGAGCGGATCTTGACGTTAGTACAGCATTGCGACGACTTCGATGTGATCAGGCTGGATACCACACCGCAGAAAATGTACCTTGGCCCCTTGCAGGACATCGGCAATGTCCAAGTGCGTCCTATGCTGCAAACGACTGCCAGCGCCGCGGCCTACATTCTGAGCAGATCAGCCTGTCAGCGACTGTTGAACGAGGCCGAGCTTTATTCAGATCATCTTGATGATTTCCTGTTCACACCACGAGAAGGCTTGCGTGTTTACCAGCTCTGCCCGGCGATCGGTATTCAACATGTTTGGGCCCCTGGCCAAGCTGACGAAACGCCCCCAGCAGAAATCACGCGAAGTGAACGCCTCGCTGATCCGAAAGTGAATAAACCCACGAATAAGGGCCCGCTGGGATTTCGTTTGAAAAAAGAGGGCAATCGGCTGCTCACCCGTAGGATCTATGCAAAATCGCGCGACAGAAAAGTGCTCAGTGAGGGCGGTTTTGTAGGTGCGATGCCGTTGGAAGGTGCGCCATCCGATACCTAGCGGCGGTGATACTTGCGGTATTTTCCCAACAGCAGCGGCTCCAACCGGTAGGTGTCGCTGGCTGCCGTGTGATAGCATAAGAACCAATAGGCAATTCGTGCCCGCAGAGTCGCAGGCTGTATAAAGCGGCGATGTGACCACAGGATCGCGTGGTATTTTACCCGCCGCTTGAGCATCTTAATCGCGCGTTTTTCTGCGTAGGCGCGAAAGGAATCAGAGCCCGCGCGCCACCTGAAATGTGTTTTGGGTGAATAGACCAGTTGGCCCCGCAGCAGAAAATGAAGCGTAAGCATTCTGTCACCGGCCCACAGATGGGGAAATTCTGATGCAGAGCTGAGCATCAGATCGCGCGCCATTTGCCCCCGATAAATGCCGTAGTACCACGATGCCGGAAAGACGATCCGCTTAAATCCACGCTTAGGGTTTGCGTATTGTTTGCTGTCCAAAATGGCGGGGTCGACGCCAACGGGTTCGTCATTTGTCTCACCGATCTTGACGACATCCCCTACTGCCACCAGCGCTTTTGGATTGGCCACCAACATCTCATACAGAACTTCGACAAAATTGGGCGCAAGTGCGTCGTCATGCGCAAGGGCTGCAAAGAATGCGTGCCGCTTTGTGACATGGGCGTAGGCGCGGTCAAAGTTCTCTTTGGCAGAAAGGAATTCAGATGCTGGATGCAGTTCGAAGTTCGGATAACGATCAACGAAGTCCTGTGCGATTTCAACGGTATCATCAGTTGAACAGTTCTCGAAGATGTAAACCTTGTGCGGGGCCAAGGTCTGCTCTGCGAGAGACGTCAGAGCATCCTTGAGATGCTTGGCACCATTGTGAACCGGGATAAAATAAGCAATATCAGCTTCTTCACCCCTTACTTTCTCTGGATCATCATACAGCGACAATGGCGTTCTTTCTTTGAAAGGTTCTTTGTAAATCAGCGCTTTATCTTAGTTTTTGTCGCTTTTTACAATACGCAACAACATCTAGGCCCGCGTTCCTTATCGGCTACTCGAAAGCAGTTTGACCTTCCACGCAACCAATTCAAACGCGCATATCATCCGAGGATGCGACCCCTTTACGGACCCTACTTCGGACACTTTCGGTGCGATACAATCATTTTAAATCAACGCGTTAGATGGGTGGCGGAGACGAAGTCCGACGATCAAAATTCTAATACTGAGCTAAGTGTCTGTTATATATCAATAATGTGGAACCTCACATTTCGCGCTGTGTAGCAAAATGAGTAGCAAATCTCAGCGATATCCTGCGGCAACGGAGGCGAGTGCCGGATTGTCCATGAGTTAGAAAGGTATATAATAAAAACAATCACTTGTGACATTTTCGAGTTGCCGCTGAATCACATTATGCAACGTCGCCACTTATCCACCGTTAGAACCGCCTACGACGAGGGTATCGGCTTCGAACCGGCTCTCCAAACTGGACACGAGGCAGCGGTTTTCCTTCGATAATCGACTGTACGAACTCTGCCTTGGGGAAGTCGAACAGGTATCGTCTGCGTCCTTGGGCTGCTGTGAGTAAGCACAAGTTATCACCGCCATAGTCAAACCCAACAATCCGTCCCAGCGATCCCCATTCTTTGAGGAGCCGTGTTTCTTCAACATAAACAGTATGGATATCGACACCGTCAAATCGCTCAGAGTAGCTATATTCCAGCATTTGCGCGTATTGCTTCGCATCAGTTGGTCGGCGGGTGGCGTCAATGATCCAGATTACTTGATCGTAGAATGTCGTGCGCTTAACAACTTCGTCCGGCTTAATCGCGGAATGTTGAAACTCGATTGTGAGACCCTCAGGGGTTTTGATGTCAGCGATATGTAATTCTCCGTGAGCATCGCGCGCCGGGATTTCTTGCCAGTCAGATGAGAACTTATTTTTCCAATCGCGATGCCACTGTGTCTCATTTTCCCACCACCGATCACAATGGCGTCGCCCCTTGTGTGCCCAATGCCAGACTTTTTTTGTTCCACAACGCGCCAACATTTCTGCACCGCAGCCGGGGCAGACACCGGCAGCTCTGGGTGTCGCTTCGATACGTCTGTTTTCAGATAAAGCAAAATGCATGGCGTTGAGGTGGTTGCTTGGCCGGAATATTCCAAGGGGTAGCGACACAATTTCTGGATACATTCCCCCAACGGCTGCGGCCTCAAACGACCAATGAATAGAGCGAGAGCATCACCTCCTGTCGTACAGCCCACGCCCGAACCGCTTTTGTATCACCCTCTCGCCATGATTACTTACCACTTGATAATTTAAACCTAGGCGTGCAGCTTGAAATCAATGACTTTTTGGGGTGATTGTTTGAATGAATGTAAAACTACCGATTTCTGTGCACGACGCGACCGCGTCGGCATTAGGGTTTCGATACCAAGAACGCTTTGCACTGCTAGAATTATTTGACACAAAAGATGACGAGGCTTCAGTTGCAATTGAAGCTCTCGATGATGTGCAGCTTTCAACGAATGATTCAGACCTGCTTGAGCAACTTAAGCACTCTTTCGCGGATCAACCAAAGCCAATTGATATTAAGTCTGACAATCTGTGGACCACACTAAGAATTTGGGCTGAGTTATTACCCTCTATCGAATTGGCCAACACCAGCTTTGCATTGATCACCGTTGCGCCCTTAGCAAAAAACTCTTTACTCAGATGCCTACAGTCCGCAGATTCAGATCGCGCGGCTCTTCTGATCGCACTCATTGCCGAGGCTGAACGTGTGGTGGAGGAGGTAAAGGCGGCAGCGTTAGCCAAAAAAAGCAAACCCCATGCAAAGAGATCAGCCGGTGCCGAGGCGTTCTTATTGCTGTCACACAAAGAAAAAGAAGGGTTGCTGTCAAAGATCACGTTACGACCTGAAGCACCAAAAATTGACGAATTGGAAGAGCTGCTCGCAAAGCGATTGGATACGTACCCGGCAAAGCAGAGAGAGGCCCTTTCACGTAAGATCTATGAATGGTGGGACAACCAAGTCCTACGCTCTTTCGAAAAAAAGAGAAGTCGCTTCATCTCTCGCCACGAAATTCTAGAGCAGTTATCAGAGACCAGCGCCGCCTTCCAATCCGAAACGCTGATGGACAGCTTCAGCAGCAAACAACCTCCAAAGGTATATTACACCGATGAAATGTTGGCCAAGCAATGCGATCTGGTCGATGCGACGCCTCCAATGCTGAAGCGCGCGCGCATCTCAGAATGGCAAGCCAGAAATCAACGTTCCGAATGGTCGAAAGAAGCACCATCAAAGCATAGCAAAATCGTAGACTACGATGAAAAGCTGATACTAGAATGGGAATATCAACACGAAATCGCTTGTGAAAACGCAGATGACGATGACGACAAATCATTGAAGTTGGAGGGCCTGAGCGTGTTGAAGTGGGTGCTAGAAGATGCGGCTTCTAAGGTTGGCGACATTGAGACCACCATAACCTCTCCCTTCTACGTGCGTGGAAGTTATCAGGTTCTATCTATCCAAGGCCGTGTCGGGTGGCATCCCCAGTATCTTACAAAATTGGGATTCAAGACATGACTATGAGCTACGATCTCTACGCTGAGACAAACCCCGCTTTCGTGTCCTTTTTATTGTATAGATTTGTTAAGAGCTACTCTGCCAGTACAGGCCACGACGGTTTCGAAAGGTTATCTGATGGCCACGACAGATATCCACATTTTAGCCTGAGTTATCTCGCTATCCCAATCGCAATGTCCGGTAGGCTTGAAGCAAGCTTTTCGTCAACCAGAACCACAACTGGATTTTTGGCATGGTTAAACCGCTTCCCAGAAATAAGGGTAGGCTTGCAAAGAGATGTTGGACAATCAAAAGATGTGACTGCTACGGGCCTACGGGCTGCGCTGCACAGTCAGGTATTAAACATTAACTCAGATGGAACGTTGTCTATTGGGATAGCTCCTAAACCACCTGAAAATACCAAGAGCAAACTGCCTAATGACCCCCAAAAGGCTGTAGCCCGCGCCGAACGCCTCGGAGGCTGGATGTCTAAGGTTGGCGGCCCAGCTCTAATCTTTTCAGCGTTAGAGGTGAACCCATGAGCCGTTGGAACATTGTGCAGGTCGCATTCTTTGGGGCTGGCGGGCGACGACGGACGTTAGATGTGCGCCCAGATAATGTTACGATTGTCACAGGTCGTTCGGGAACAGGTAAATCAGCGATAATCGCCGCAATTGACTATTGCCTAGGTTCCAAAAGTTGTGAACTTCCATACTTTGTTCGACGACGTTCCGTTGGCGTAGCGGTTCACTGGACCAACGGCGAGATCGATCTTCTGGTTGGACGTATCGTCCCTGATGAGGGCCAAGGTACCGAGAAGATGTTTGTGCGAACTGGGGCAGGACTACAACTACCCGGCACCTTTGATGAAATGCAAGGACCTGCACCGCGCGCTTCGGCTAGAAAAATGATCGAACGAGCATTTAGGATTGCAGACATCGAAGACGCCGACACTGATGAAAAATGGGCTGTTGGGAAGGCCACAGTCAGACACATCACGCCCTATCTATATCTCACTGCTGATGTGATAGTAAGCAATTCTAGGCTTTTGCATGACTTCGACGATCCGGACAAGGTGCGTGATCTGAAAGCGACTATGCCCTATTTCTTGCAGGCTGTTGATCAAGAAACTGTATTAAATCAACGAAAACTACGGCAGCTTGAAGCCGCCTATGGCAGGTTGGAACGTCAGCAGAAAAGTCAACAAAAGAGTCGCTCGTTGGTCACCGAAAGAGCGATAGCACTCCTCACTCAGTCCTCGACAGTTGGACTGAATGACGCGCCTAGGTCTGATGCAACAGAGCCAGAGTTACTGGATCTACTTCGACAGGTAACGAGTTTTGATATCAACCGTACGGATGTTGAACTTGGTGATCAACTTGGTCCACTTGAAGAAGAACGCAAGCAGACTGTGCGGTTGGCAGCGACAAAACGCGCAGAACGCAATGCTTTGCGTGCGCTAGTTAAAGACTCTTCTGGATTTGAAACCACTGTTTATGGCCAACATCAAAAGCTCGGTCTTGTTAAGCATCTAAGCCTTGACGCAGGCGTCTGCCCTGTCTGTCAAAGCCCAAGCGAAGTTGGCACTGAGATCGCAAAGAACATCTCCAGCTCTTTAACTATCATTGAACAAGAGGTGGCGTCCGTCCAACAGGTGGCACCTGAACTGATAGAACAACTAGAACAGGCAGAGGTTGAGTTGAAGTCGACGAACTCTCGCATTCAAGAGATTGAGCGTCAAATCAGAGCCACCATACAGCAAAATGATACTCTCAAGCGTGCAGCTGATGTCGCACAAGCACGTGCAATGACTATTGGACGGGTAGAGCAATTCCTCGATACCACTGTGGAGGACTTCCGTCAGCCTACAGTCGATTTAGGCAACCTTCGTGGTCAGATTGAAGTATTACGTGACTTAGTTGACCCGCAGGCGCTTCGCGAGAAGATTGCACACGCTGAAAATATGGTGTCAAATTACTCGTCCGAAATGCTGGCACAATTACCTTCTACCCAGCCTTTAAGTGGTGCTCGGATGCAGTTTCTAGCCGATGGGAAAGTTAAGATCATTGAGGCTGTGCGACAGCGCTCGTTGAATATGGTCGAAGTCGGCTCCGATCAGAATTATCTTGCTATACATTTGGCGCTTCTATTTGGCCTCCACAAGCACTTCGAGCAGGTTTCGTCGCCGGTTCCGGGTTTGTTGGTGATCGACCAGATCAGTCGTCCCTACTATCCCAAAGACGAAAAAGCTAAAGATGAGCGGGACCTTAGCGAAATGAAAGATGACGACGACCGGCGCGCCATGAGCCAGATTGTGGATTTCATCTTTAATGAAACAGCTAGGGCATCTGGTCTGCAAGTTCTATTAATCGAACATGCATATATGGCAAATGATGACCGATATGTTGATGCAACGGTCGAACGCTGGACAAAGGAAAACGGACAAAAATTGATCCCCGAAGATTGGCCGGAACGTGGTGCATAGACAGCGTCAGTACTGACCGCGCGCTCAAATGTCAGCAGTTGAGAGTGGGAATTAGGTAAATTTCAATTCCGCAAAAGTCAGTGCCGATGAGATCCACCCTGTAGCTAAACAAACGGTTGCGAACAGAACCAAACTGACTGACCAAGCGCCCTGAACATGACCCTCCTCCAATTGTTAATGGGGGAATGTAGACTCGTGCTTCTCTCGATCAAATGACCAGAAAACTCCATTGGGCTAAGATTTTGCATTATTGTTCTTCGCATGTGCATCGTCTCAGGTAAGTCTGCTGCCGCTTCCCTCCCAAACTTCTCTGCCAATCCATATTCCTCAAAATGAGCTATAACCCTTCGCTGATCATCTAGAGGCCAGTGAGGTGGTGGTGCCACTCGAAATTCCACGACAGGAGGAGCACCATCTACCACATCTGCGACAACCCATTGAGTAGTGAAGAAATGATCACCGTCAAAATATGGATGGAGGGCTTGCCCCCCTTTCGTCGCGGCGTAAGCATTCAGCTTTTCGGAATTGCAATCTCGGCAACAGGGCACAAGGTTTCTAGGAAGGACTGAATACAGAGGGAAATTGGCCTTAGGCAGGTGACCTGCCCCCCGAGGCTCCCTCATTCATAACGAGAGTTTGCGGGTTTGGATTTCATATTCTTCATCGTCAGTTTGGGCAAGCGCGTCGTGCGCGGAGCCCTCAAGTTGCTCAAGCGCCCGGCGCGCTTCAGTGGGCGTTTTGTTCCCGAGAGACGAGTGCGGTCTGACCTGATTGTAGTCGTATCGCCAAAGCGCCAGTTTTCTGCGGGCGTCATCTAAAGTGTCGAAGATCTCCTCATTCAGCAGCTCGTCTCGCAGGCTGCCATTAAAGCTTTCGATGAAGCCATTCTGCTGCGGTTTGCCCGGATCGATGTAATGCCAATCCACGTCGCTATCGCCAGCCCACTTCAGGATCGCGCGACTGGTAAACTCCGTCCCGTTGTCACTGACAATACAAGCAGGCTTTCCGTAGACGCGCACCAGTGCGTCCAATTCACGGGCAACCCGAGCGCCAGAGATGCTGGTATCGGCCATCAGGCACAGGTTCTCACGGCAGCAGTCGTCATTCACTGCCAGCATGCGGAACTTGCGAGACGCACCAAACGTGTCCGACACAAAATCCAACGACCAACGCTCGCCCGGGCGCAAAGCCACGGGCATAGGTGTCCGCGATCCACGCGCACGTTTACGGCCTCTGCGCCGCCTGACACCCAGCTTTTCCTCGGTGTAGAGACGATACAGCTTCTTGTGGTTCATAATCATGCCTTTGCGTTCCAACAGCACGCCAATCCGGCGATAGCCGAACCGACGCCGTTTGCTGGCAATCGCCTTCATCTCTTCGCGAACTTCTGGATTATCCGGCGGCTTGTCGCGCCGTACGGTCTTGGGATCGACACCGACCAGCCTGCACGCACGACGTTGCGAGATATCATGATCCCGCATTGCCTTGCGTGCTACAGCCCGTCGCAAATTCGGTGTCGTCAGTTCTTTCCCAGCAAATCTTTCAACACAACATTGTCGAGCATCGTGTCCGCCAGAAGACGCTTCAGCTTGGCGTTCTCGTCCTCCAGCGATTTAAGGCGGTGGGTGTCAGAAACGTTCATGCCACCTTTGGCTTTGAACTTGTAGAACGACGCAGGGCTCAGGCCATGTCTCCGACACACCTCAGCCGTTGGCATTCCAGCTTCTTGCTCTTTGATCATCCCAATAATCTGGGCCTCAGTAAAACGACTCTGTCGCATTTGTTTGCTCCTTCGAAAGTTGAGCAAACTTTACATTAAAACGAGGGAAGTTTCGGGGGGCAGGTCAATACGATTGCATAAGTAAAGAATATGGCAATCCGCACCTTCTTGAAAAACGCATTTATCATATCGGCTCCTTTTAGTTGAGTTGTGTCAAGCGTGATCGTTTACTAGGCGGTTGCCGTAGGAGTTCTTGCCTGATCGCTTGCGACAATTCCTCAAAGCTCGGTCTAAGGTTCGCTTCGATATCTTCAAGATTGAACTTATCCATTGGTTCACGCACCTCTCTTCCCAAAAGGAGAAAAAGTCGCGTTTCTAGCAGATTGCTGTACCCAACAATCTTGTTGCGACAATCCGACCCACAAAAGACCATCGCAGAAGCTGCTACCCTCTTGAACTGATCCGAGTGTGTTGGATCATCACCATCTAAGGTCATTAGTTGGGCCAATTGCAGAAGCTGGGACTGCCTTTCTGCGAACCATCCCTCCAGCAGCAAACGCCGTTTGGACAAGCTATGGTTCAACCAAGCCAATGCCGAGCCACCCGCTCCGCCCGCAATCACCAAGCGCGCGACTTGCAAAAGTGTTTCGGTAGTAGCCGGATCAATAAATGAACTCAAACCTAATTCTCCTATTTGTCGTCATTTGTTAATGCAGTTTCTTTGAGAACGATGAGCATTTCAGCACTCCTGATCGCGCATTCCCTCGCATCGCTGCGCGCAGAGGCTTCGATCAACATCTTCCGATATTCTTGGATTGCAGCCTTCATGTGTGAGTCATAGTATTCAGGTCGCCGGCCAGATGGATACAAGTGCTTAAGTTTGCGAAGTACAGCGTTTTCTATGGAAACAGATCGTCCTGCTTGGGACGCTATCAAATTTCCCCCTATTGTCGACTTCGATTTCAAAGCTTACGAAAAAGCCAAGGCAAGCATCACAACCCCAACACCAAAGCTGAACAGTGATGCAGCGGCCAGCACCACACCACAAACTAGATTTTTATCTAATTTTCTAACGTGGCTTTTGTTCTCTCGATCAAAATCGTGCTGCATCTGCGCATGCGAATTCAGAAACATAACTATCCAAATGAGTGTGGCTAGAAGCGCACCCGCCCCCCAAGAGCCGAGTACCCAGCCGATTGCAAAATCTTGCAACTTGCCTGTCTGACTCAATAGAGCCAACCAAGATCCACTATTCAAAACAGTAACAGCGAGAACGCCACTTTTTGAAATTGCTATCTGACGTTCGGTGTGGACATCCCAACGTCTATCAAGTTCCTCTTGATTCCTCTTCACCAAGCTTTCCTCTTCAATCCGGGTTGCGCTTGGCCGAACCAAAGCGCTGTTTTACTTTGTCGCGCACCCATGTGGCCTTGATATCCAGCCCGGTGCGCAACCGCAAACGTTCCTCGATCCGCTTGAGCGTGTAGTCAGTGGCCCACTTGCCCTTGACCATATCGCCCGCATGCCAATCGGCAATCGCAGCGTCCAAGTGTTCATCTGATGGTAAAGGTGAACAATTAAAAGAATTCTTTTTGATCAAGCTCTTTCGCTGGAAAAATCCCCATGAGTTGCCATGTTTTAGGACGTTTCGCCATATTCCCGAGAGTGAAAACTAAGCCTGTTGCAACATAATCCTCTGTATAAGTCTTTCGCAGATGCTCTAAGACTTTGGCTTCTTCCATTTGTTTTGAGAGGTTGAAGAACGCTGCGGCGGTTTCCCAATCTGCGCAAGTTTTTTTGTGCGGGCCATCTGCGTCGTCGTAATGCATTGTAAAGACGAATGGGCAAGGTTCGTAAGCAGCAAGCTCTTTGTCTAGAAATGAAGTTTGCGAAGCCTTTCTCTCGAAGTTTAGTTTCGCTTTTTCAAGATCATTTTGGGTTCTTCGTTTCCAAGTCAGTCGGGTATTGGTTGGACGAATTAGCGCTAAGGATGCGCCGCTATCAGTGGCAAACTTTTCTGAAGGAACTACCGCTCTACCGACAATGGAAGATCTTTCGGACCTAGACTGTACCGTTCCTAGAACGGTAATACTTTCTTCGTGAACCCGACAGCTTTCTTTTCGATTATCAGAAGTAGGTCGGCGGTACTCGAATTCAACATTCTGCCAACGTTTGAAAGACTGCTCATCACTCAACTGTCTAAACCGAATTGGGAAAAGACGCTTCCAATTCCCTGTGTCATCTATGCCAGCGCAACAAACGGTTTCATTGTGAGATTCACTCAGCTGCGGTGAGGCTTTTACGAGGATTGTAACGCGGGATTTCGAAACCATTTGCAATGTACTTTTCCGGTGCGTCAGCGATCAGATTATAAATATCGAAACCAGATAACGCTGCTTGATCAGCAATATATGAGCGGTGGCACACATTTGCACATCTCTCAAAACACATCATGCACGTTAGCTTTTCATTTGCAACTTTAAGTAGTTCAGCTAAGGCATCCTGTGCTTTATCAGTCGCTAAATGGTTTGAGAAAATACGCTCAAATTCAGCATAATTGCCACTTTTTGCAGCGGTCCTCCCAGCCTTAGGGTCGCCTAATGTTTTAAAGTGAATATACTCAATGCCAACCTCATCGAGGCGAGCGGCCAGTCCATTTTTAGAGAGTCCCTTTTTTCGGGAAAGTGGAAGCTCTCTTACGTCTGCTAAGACCTTAATGTTGACTGCTAACAATGTTTGAATGAGGCTGTCTATTGACGCTCCTTCATACCCAATCGTGAATAGTGGTGACATGAGGCAAACTCCTTGAGGGTACTTTAATCATGCTGAGCGCTAAGGCTAGTTTCATTCCTATAAACCTTTATCTGTAAGCGAGATGTGACCAATTGGTCTCGCTCTACACCAAACTACCCTTAACCAGTTCGCGGAATCGGGCAATTCAAGATTCTGGGCAACTATTGGGCAATCGTCAATTTCGCCCTAAAAACCCGTCATAATGGCGTTAATTTTTGCCCCTTAAAATGAGTCGCAATAACAAAGGGTTAGGTGGCGGAGACGAAGTCCGCCGTACCGTGTTCCACAATGTTCCTAAGTTGCATAAAAAACAGCAACTTAACAAACCCCCAAGTCTTGTAAGCTCCAACGCCGTCCCCCATATTCCTGTTAACAATGGGGGACGCAATGGCGGACAAAAATCAGGGAATCGAACCCAAGGCACCATCTAAGCGCCCCGAAAAAGCACTGTCTGCGGCGTTCGTCCGCACAGTTACAAAGCCCGGTAAATACTTCGACGGTCATGGCCTACTTTTGAAGGTCGATCTATCTGGCGCACGGCGCTGGGTTCAGCGCATAATGATACGCGGCAAGCGAACAGAGATTGGCATGGGTAGTGCGTCACTTGTTAGCTTGGCAGAGGCGCGTGAACTGGCATTGGCAAACCGCAAATTGGCAAGAGCGGGTGGCGATCCATTGCAAGCCAAGCGCGCGTCTGACGCGTTACTGTCGTTTGAGGAAGCTGCGCGCAAAGTTCACAAAATCCACGAACCCACTTGGCGCAACCCGAAGCACGCGGCGCAATTTCTTAGCACACTGCAAACCTACACGTTCCCCCGCATGGGCAAGCTAAAGGTGTCAGAGGTCAGCACAGCGGACGTTTTGGCAGTGTTGCAACCCATCTGGCTGGAGAAGCCCGAAACAGCGCGCCGTGTGCGCCAGCGGATCGGCACCGTAATGAAGTGGGCGATTGCGAATGGCTGGCGTCAAGACAACCCAGCGGAGGCGATTGCCCAAGCCTTGCCGAAACAAGGCGATATGCAACAGCACCGCAAGTCCCTGCCCTATGACAAGGTGCCTGAATTTCTGGGCGCACTTAAAGCCTCAAACGCTGGCACGGCCACCAAGTTGGCGTTGGAGCTGGTCATTTTAACCGCGTCACGGTCCGGTGAGGTGCGCTTGGCCGAATGGTCAGAGATTGATCTTGCCGAGGCCGTCTGGACACGCCCAGCGCATCGCATGAAGTCAAAGAAAGAACATCGCGTCCCCTTGTCACCACGCGCTGTCGAATTGTTGGCGGAGGCCGAAAACCTTGGCACTGGCGAAGGGCTGGTTTTTCCCGGCACGGTTCATGGCAAACCACTGTCTGACATGACGCTTTCCAAGCTAACCAAGGCGCTGGGTTTTGACGTGGACGTGCATGGGTTCCGCACATCATTCAAGACGTGGACCCAAGAACGCACCAACACAGCGCGCGATGTATCCGAGGCAGCATTGGCTCATACGGTCAAAGACAAGGCCGAGGCGGCGTATGCCAGATCAGACTTTTTTGAGAAACGTAGAACACTAATGGGCCGTTGGCAGGTTCAATGTGATTCGCGAAACCGAAGCGTTGTGCAATTCGGTCAATAAACATTGAGGATATTCGAAAGCTGGCATGTGACAATAACTGTTGCAGGCCTGTGGGTACCTGTGTGGATAACAAGAAAGTTCAACTTTTCTCCCCAAAAAAATACTATATATAGCAATTCAACTGCATACAAACACCGCATGTTGATCAATTTGGGATTACCTGAGTTATCCACATGATATCCAGATTGAGAATATGCGAGGCTATGTCATATTCAGGAAGAACTTGGAATTTTGCGGACTTTCAAGTGGTTGCCTCGACCGCGCCAACGGCCAAAGCAACCGGAACAGGATAGTAGAAGCGACCCTATTCATTGTTCCTCAATCGCAAAAATAGACCTGAGTCGCAAACCTTTTTGCGCGATGTCATGATTTGAAGGAACTGCAATGACAGAACACCACTTACGCCGCCCAGCCGTTGAAGCCGCGACAGGCCTTAGTCGCTCCAGCCTATATGCAATGATGGACGCCGGCGACTTTCCCCGCCCCATCCGCATCGGCAAGCGCGCTGTCGCTTGGCCTGAAACCGCCGTCAACGCTTGGCTTGCCCAGCGACCCACGGCAATCCCGACGATTGAATAGAACAACGCCCACGCAGTAACGAAACTGGCGCGGGCGCTGGGTAGTGTCAGAGCCTAAATCCTATCGTGTCGCGCCTCTCAATTCAATGAGGACAATATGAATATTTCCGTAACGCTCTTTTTGAGCGGCCACCCACGCACGTTCAAATTCCAAGGCCGCATGGGTTGGGCAATGGCCCAACTGGCCGAGGCTGGGGCGCATGGCATTACCACTATCGAGCGCCCCGCACCGCGCCTGTCTGCCTATATCCATTCGCTGCGCAAATGTGGCGTACCGATTGAAACAGAGAACGAACCTCATGAGGGAGCCTATTCAGGCACCCACGCGCGCTACAGGCTGTCGTGTGACGCCCAGGTGACTGTTTTGGGCAAAGGTGGCGCACAATGAACCGCAAGCGCACAAAAAACCCGCCTAGCGCCGTGCGTCGTATCATGCGCAAGCACGGGCTGTCTGAGCCAGCCGCATGGTCCTACGCGTTCTTAGCCTATGGGGAGGCCGCATTGCATGGCTAAGGGCAGCAGACCCAAGGGCAAGCGTTCAGCGGAGGGGCAATATATCCCTTTGCCGTACGCGCAACTAAAGTCTCCAGCATGGCGGTCCCTTTCCGGGGCCGCTGTCAAAGTCTGGTTTGAGCTGCATACCCGCTACAATGGCGGCAACAACGGCAATGTGCGCTTGTCTATGAATGAAGCGGTCAAGGCGCTGGGCATTGGCAAAGGCACCGCCCAGCGCGCATTTCAGGAACTACAGGACAAAGGGTTCATAGCCTTGGTGAACCCCGGCAACTGGTATCATAGGCAGGCGCATGAATGGCGGCTGACAACCAAGGGCATGGACACCCCGAAGGGCCAAACGCCACCCACAAACGAGTGGCGCAACTGGAGCGCAAAAACAAAACACGGTCAGCCTCAATACCCGTCGCAATGTTCTATGGGTCAGCCTCAGAACCCAAAGCGCGATTGTGGGTCCGTATGAATACCCGTCAGAGCCATTTTGTCGACTTCCTTGGGTACTAGTATGGAACACTAATACTAACCACTCCCTAGTGAACGGGAAGGCGCTGGGCAGGTCAAACCCCCACACCCCCTCTAGGCAGAACAGATATTGCGCACGCAACAATGCTTTGGGTCCGCGCGTTTAAACACACATATTTTTAACAGGGGGCGGGTCCAGCTTTGTTGTTTCGAATTTACCCGCGTAGAAAATGTCCGCCAGTCCGGTCCTTCATCAATGCGCGCAACCACACGTCAGAAAATATGGTTTTGGTTCCATTCAAAAGACAATGCCGCCGACCGGCCCCAAACAGGGCCAACTCAAAGTGTAAAGTACGGAATGAGGATCGACACACCGCTGCTAGCAGTGTCTTTGGCTACCTTGGTGCTAATCGCGACAAACGTTCTGCACCACTGGTAAAATAAGAGGGTCCGCCTTTAGCGAGGCGGGCCAACCTCAACCCGTATAACCCGAAAACGCATGAACATCAAGAATACTCGCTTTGTGCTGCAATCGATTGGAACCTGCCTGCCAACTTAATCACCCTAAGGTTTCCAAACTATTTCGTAAAAAGATGAGGTGCAGAACATGGGCGGATATGGCTCAGGACGACCAAGCTACAAACAAAAGGTTGAGGGCAGTCGAGCGCTCGACGTCAATCGGTGCCACCGTCAAGGGATACTAAACCCTGGTTGGCGCGGTAGCTGGATCTGGTCGCAGGATGGCAACGAAGTGGCGCGCATCAATGTTAAGGCCCAGCAAGGTCAGTTGATGTTAGACTACCGTGTGCGCCAAGGCGGTGGCGATTGGGAGACTGTTCGCCAGCCCGTGCCAGTCATCTACACGCCTTGCCATTACGGCGGTCAGCGCCCCTATTTTCGCTGTCCCGGCGTTGTGAATGGTCGGCACTGCAATCGGCGCGTTGCCAAGCTATATGCAGGCGGCAAATACTTCCTCTGTCGCCATTGCTATAACCTTGCATACACTAGCCAGTCAGAGCCGCGATACGACCGCATGTTGCGCCGCGCAAACAAGCTTAGGCGTGCGCTGGGCGGGGAAGCTGGCACGGCAAATTGGATAGCACCCAAACCCAAAGGAATGTCGCAACGGAAATATCAACGCAAACGGTTTGAGATTGAATGGTGCGAGGGCCAAGCGAACCACCTGTTCATAGAACAATTTGCGCACCTTCTCGGCAAAGAAGAATGGGAGAAATACATCTAATAACCTATCCAACTTTTCTGAGCAAAACGAGTCTGATTGAACTAACGCCTTCACGTGATACGTATATTATAATGCGATTTCAGAGCTTTCTTTGAGCTTGGAGTGAGTGCTATCGCTAATCCCCCACGAAGAGGCTGACGTTTAGTTCCATCCAAATCTTGATTAAACACTGCGACCAGCATCAAGACGCATAAATCGACTGTGGACCGTTCTCTAGCTGACCATTTTCCCAGTTTAGCCAAATCCACATCTGCCAAATTCGGTTTGCCATCTGTCCCAGTCATTCTAAAAATCGATTTGGAACCATGGACGGCGGATGATAGTTCTCGATACTCACCGTCTAGCCTTGTCTTTAGATCGACCTGCTTCTCCTTCGCGATAGGTTCAATCAGAGGGTGACCTACGACATACTCCCGCAGCTCTCGCGGCTCCATCCTAAATGTTCCCTTTTCCCACTTCTTTAATTCAACGGGATGCTCTGCGTAATAGATGGCAGCCATTGTATTTTCAAAGAAACTTCGAAGCGATTGAAGGGCTGGACGCCATGAACCGAATGAGGCGTTAAAGTGTGAGAGCAGTGCATCGTTGTGCGCCTCATCAAAAAAATGTGCGGCTGGTTCTGACCACTTGTCTTTGATCAAATCCAGCTTGATCCCATTTAACGCCGCCAGCCGAGCATAACTCTCAAGCAAAGGCTTCTTTCCCTCAAGTGAGAGCAAATTAGCGGTAAGTTTGGCCTTTGTACTTTCGGCCAAACCTTTGTAATTTACTTGGACTTCATCCGAAATTTTAGCCATTCTTTAACAAGAATTTCAACGCGCTATTCAGTTCAGATGATGTGTTACCTCGGTTTGCTTCGCGCGAAACGCGTTCACGCTCATCGCTATTTGCCTCAAGGTAGCGAAGCAACTTTCCGAGAACATCACGCGCGGCATCCTTAGGACGAAGCTCGATTGGGAGTGCATACTCAGAAATTATAGCTTCCCATTCTTTCTTCCCATAGGTTGAAAGGGATGCCAACATTGTCAAGCTAACCGCAATCTCGGCCGTTTTCTTGACCTGCGGTGGCGCTAGTATTGTCTCTAACTCATCCATATGGCTATTCGGCATTTTCCGAAGTAACCGTGACATTTGGGTCAGAGCCTTTGCGAAGTCGTGCGTTTTCATTTCAAATCCATGTTAGCCAACAGTTCCTCAGACATAGCTTCAAACTCCTTCTTAGCATCAGAGTTCCCCATCTGAAACACCGACTTGTTCCGGGCCGTCGCCTCAGACACAACCGACCTGTCCTTAATTTCCGTATCAATGACCAAACCACCAAACTCTTCACGAAGTGACGCAGTTGTCTGCGACCGATGAAGAGACTGACGGCCAACCCTCGACATCACGATTCCTGCATTTTTGATTTCACAGTCAAGCTCATCTGCAAGTCGATTTACCCTTGTCAGCAACAACGCGATACCAAGACTTGACAGAAAATCCGGTGAAACCGGCACTACAAAGTGCGAGCTAACAGCAAGAGCATTTTGAGTCGGCAGAGTTAAGTTAGGAGGGCAATCACATACGATAATGTCATAATCGTCCATCACAGGCTTAAGCGCCCGTTTCAAAAGCGTTTCGCGAGATACTCTTGACCCGATGTCTAAATCAATCGTGAAAAGATCCAAATGTGAAGGAATCAAGTCAACTTTCTCGAACACATCAGCGACTAAAACGTCCGCGGCAGATATAGACTTGCCTTCACCCTTAGTATGATTACGCATGCCTAAGAGATCAGCAACTGAGCCTTTCTCTTTCACGTGAGCGTCCCACGTCTCTGGTGAAATGCACGAAAATGTAGCGTTAGTTTGTGGATCCAAGTCAACCAGAAGGGTCTTGAAACCAAGAGAACCGCAATAGGCTGCAAAATTCACAGCAATTGTTGTCTTTCCAACCCCGCCCTTCAAGTTCACACACGAAACTACAGTTGTCATACAAACGCTCCCAAACAAACAACAACATGGTGGGTATATTGGGGGACGATTTCGCCCAAAAACTCACAACACCTTGTTTTAAAACAATTTTAAACTGGTCTGTGGCGGAGACGAAGGGATTCGAACCCTCGAGACCCTTCCGGGCCTACTCCCTTAGCAGGGGAGCGCCTTCGACCACTCGGCCACATCTCCGTCGCGACGTCTACCGCGTGAAAGCTAGGAAATACAAGCGCAACTGCGAACTTTTCAGCCAGATTTGGACATTTTTTTCGTCCCCAAAACAATGATCTTTGTCTGGACATATCGACATTAGCGGTCGGACATATTTTCCCGGCGTGAAAGCCGCCTCAGATGGTGCGGGACGTGGCCCGTATTTTATCGAGTTTGCCAAACGTGCAAGAACCAAAACCTCCAAGCCGCTGATGCTAACGGGCGGGTACAAAACGCGGGCGCAAGCGGAAGAGGTCGTAAGGAGCGGTACGGTTGATGTCGTAGGTCTTGCCCGGGCGCTTGTTCTTGAGCCGAACCTTCCTAATCTGTGGATGGAAAAACCAAATGTCAGAGCCATCGTTCCCAAGATTCCCGGATGCACCGGATGGCGGAATAACAGCTTGGTATACGATGCGGTTAACAGAAATAGCCGCTGACAAAGAAACCGACGAAGTTGGCGCGCTGTCGCAAGCCATAAACGATTACGAGGTGCGCGACGCAGCAAGGACAGAGATCTGGGCCCGTCATTTCGGTAGTTGCGGCAGATAGCCACCTGAATACAGGAGGGCATATGCACTTCGTTGTCCGTAGCGCAGACGCCATCGCCAGCACGCTAAAACACCGTACGCGTGTCATTTGACCGCTGCGATCGCTCTGATTTGTGCTAAGGAATTACGCGCGAACCAACTGATACGCCTAATATTTGCGCACTCCGCAGGGGCCCGGCGCTTTTGCTGCTCACTGTTGTTGAGACCCCAGCACCCACGCGAATATTACAGCCTGTGTCCCAAAATCTCAAAATCCTTGTTGTCGAACCCGACCCGAACAAAGCCCGCGACATCTATGATGCCCTGGTGGACGGCGGATGGTCCGAAGTGGTTGTCATCGCGACGATCACCCAGCTTGACCAGACCCTGCAACAGCAAAACCCGGACATCATTTTGATTGATCTTGCGAACCCTGACAGAGACACGCTTGAGCACATCAGCCTTGTGTCGCAGGCCAAAGAACGCCCCGTTGCGATGTTTGTCGATCACACAGACGCAGCCATGACGCAGGCCGCAATCGCGGCTGGCCTCAGCGCCTATGTGGTCAATGGATTGCGGATGGATCGTATCAAACCGGTGCTTGAAACGGCGATTGCGCGGTTCCGGGTGATTTCCAAAATGCAGTCGGAACTGGATGCCGCAAAACGGGCGTTGTCAGATCGCAAGACCATCGATCGGGCCAAGGGGCTGGTGATGCGCGCCCGTGGCATTTCAGAAGATGACGCGTATAAATTGATGCGCAAAACCGCGATGGACCAAGGGCGCAAAGTGATTGATGTTGCCACATCGTTGGTCACGGCCGCGGATTTGCTGCAATGACAAAGACCCATGTTGAATGTGGTTACCTTCCGCTTGTCGACAGCGCGCCCCTGATCATTGCCAAAGAATTACGGTTCGCCGCAGAAGAAGGGCTGGAGCTGTCACTGGTGCGCCAACCGTCTTGGTCGGCGTTGCGCGATATGCTTGCGCTTGGGCATCTGGATTTCGCCCACATGCTGTCGCCAATGCCAATCGCCATGTCGTTGGGATTGGGCGGAATGCCGGCGCAGATCGACGCGCTGATGGTGTTGGCGGTTAACGGGACGGTCATTGGCGTGTCTGCACAGCTGGACCGCGACATGCAATCGACGGGGTGGAACACCACCTTTGGCAATCCAAAAGCAACAGCCGCCGCGCTGTTTGCGGCCCGGTCCGCGCCCTTGCGCATTGGCGTGCCTTTTCCGTTTTCGATGCACCGGTTGTTGCTGGATTACTGGTTAACGCGTGACCCTAGTTTCAACGCGGCTCGGGTTGAAATCATAACCATCCCCCCACCCCAGATGGCCGCAGCGGTCCAAGACGGGCGGCTCGATATGTTTTGTGTGGGCGAACCGTGGGGCAGTGTTGCGGTGCAGCAAAGCGGCGCCGTTCTGGTTTTGCCATCTCAGGCTATTTGGCAATTTGCGCCGGAAAAGGTGTTGGGCGCGCGCCATGCTTGGGTTCAGGACAATCCAGACACCTGCCACGCGATGATCCGCGCGGTCTACAAAGCTGCGACATGGCTCGAACAACCCGAAAATACCCCGCTGGCCACAGAAATTCTGGCGCGCAGTCAGCACCTTGATTTGCCAGATCATGCGATTGACCCTGCCCTGAGCGGTCAGATCACCACCAGATGCGGCGACGCCCCCAAACACTGCCACCGGTTTGTGACCTTTCATGCGGGGGCGGCGAATTTTCCGTGGCGCAGTCAGGGCAGATGGATCGCCGACAGTTTGGCGACCCTTCATGACTTTGATCAAAACGCCTTTGGCACCGTCGCGCACAACTGCTTTCGCAGCGATCTCTACCGCGCGGCACTTTCACCGCTGGGTGTCGATTTGCCCGAGGTTTCTGAAAAAACCGAAGGCGCGATGGACCAGCCGACGCCCGTCGCATCCACCCGCGGCCAGATGATTCTTGGCCCTGATCGGTTTTTTGACGGCGCGCGTTTCGACATTTCCCCCTCTTGATTGCCTAATTTTTACGCAATCGCTGCATTGCAGCAAAAAATGCTGCGCCCGCAAGGTGGCGTGCATTGCGACCGGCCCGCGCATCCGTCACCCTGATCTCAGAACAACGATGTTCTCGCGGCCAACAATGTTGATGGCCTAAGAATACCAGAGCAAAGCCGCTCGACGAAGCACACGCCCCTCCCGCGTGTGTCAGTCGGCGGCTTTTTTCGTTTTGACAGGGACACTGATAATGATGACTTTGAAATACCTTCTCGCCTCCGGCGTGTTTTTTGCAAGCCCGGTCGCGGCTGAAATGCTGGACCTTGAAAAGGACGAACTAACATTCGGCTTTATCAAACTGACCGATATGGCGCCTTTGGCCGTTGCCTATGAAAACGGTTATTTTGAGGACGAAGGCCTGTTCGTGACCCTGCAAGCGCAGGCAAACTGGAAAGTTCTGCTAGACGGCGTGATCGACGGGCAATTGGACGGCGCGCATATGTTGGCCGGTCAACCGCTGGCCGCGACAATCGGCTATGGCACCAAGGCGCACATCATTACGCCGTTTTCCATGGATCTGAACGGCAACGGCATCACAGTGTCCAACGACATTTGGGATCAGATGAAGCCGAACGTGCCAAAGATGGCGGACGGTCGCCCGCAGCACCCGATCAGCGCCAGCGCCCTGCTGCCCGTCGTTGAGGATTACAAAGACCAGGGCATCGCATTCAACATGGGCATGGTGTTTCCAGTGTCGACCCACAACTACGAACTGCGGTATTGGTTGGCCGCAGGTGGGTTGCAGCCGGGGTATTATTCACCCGATGACATCTCGGGCCAGATTGGCGCGGATGTTTTGCTGTCCGTGACACCGCCCCCGCAAATGCCCGCCACGATGGAGGCCGGCACGATCTTTGGCTACGCCGTCGGCGAGCCGTGGAACCAGCAGGCCGTGTTCAAAGGCATCGGCGTGCCGGTCATCACCGACTATGACATGTGGAAAAACAACCCCGAAAAGGTCTTTGGCATCACTGCCGAATTCGCCGAGGAAAACCCGAACACCACGGTTGCTTTGACCAAGGCGTTGATCCGTGCGGCCATCTGGCTGGACGAAAACGACAACGCAAATCGCGCCGAAGCCGTCGAAATTCTGTCGCGTTCTGAATACGTTGGCGCAGATCAAGACGTGATCGCGAATTCGATGACCGGTTTCTTTGAGTTCGAAAAAGGCGACCGCCGCCCTGCCCCGGATTTCAACGTGTTCTTTCGCTACAACGCGACCTATCCGTTTTATTCCGACGCCATCTGGTACCTCACGCAGATGCGCCGCTGGGGCCAAATCGCAGAACCGGTCACCGACGCGTGGTTCTTTGAAACGGCCAAAGACGTGTACCGCCCCGACATCTATCTAAGTGCTGCACGCATGCTGGTGGACGAGGATTTGGCCAATCAGGCGGACTTTCCTTGGGACAGCGATGGTTTCAAAGCACCAACACCCGCGGGCGATATCATCGACGGCATTGCCTATGACGGGCGCGCGCCGAACGCCTATCTCGACAGCCTGCCGATTGGCCTGAAAGGCACGCAGACCGTCGTTGGCAGCGATATCACCGACTAGCCAAATCAGCCCTGCGCGACCTGATTGCCAAAACGCCAAAACTTTGCCCTGAACGAGGCCCCACATGACCGCGATCGACACAGATACACTGACCCAAGACGCCCGCCGTACCCGCCGCTTTACCCTTATCAACAAGGCCGACGGATGGTTTCAGGTCTTTGGCCTGTCATGGATGACCCCGATCCTCAAGGCCGCCGCAGGTGACAACCCGCAGGCCCAAATCAAAGAGATTTGGCGCCTGTTGGGCGTGCCGCTGTTGGCAATTGCGATCTTTTTGCTGGCGTGGGGCGCATTGGCCCCCAAAGTGCAGACGTCCCTAGGCGCTGTGCCGGGCCCCGCCCAAGTCTGGGAACAAGTCGGCAAGCTGAATGCGGACGCCATCCGCGAGCGTGACAAAGAGGCCAAGTTCTACGAACGCCAAGACGTCCGCAACGCCAAATTGGTCGAGGCAGGCCGCCCCGAGGATGTGAAACACCGCTCCTACACCGGCAAACCCACCTACTACCAGCAGATCTGGACCTCGATTAAAACCGTGTTCTTTGGCTTTGTCATTGCCTCTGCCATCGCCATTCCACTTGGCATCGCGGCGGGCCTGTCGCCCACGGCAAATGCGGCGATCAACCCGCTGATCCAGATCTTTAAACCGGTCTCACCGCTGGCGTGGTTGCCGATCGTCACCATGATCGTGTCCGCCGTCTACGCCAGCAACGACGGGATGTTTTCTAAATCATTCCTGATCTCGGCCATCACGGTGACGTTGTGTTCGCTGTGGCCAACCCTGATCAACACCGCCCTTGGCGTTGCCAGCATCGACAAAGACCTGATCAGCGTGTCGCGCGTGTTGAAAATGAACACGTGGACCAAGATCACCAAACTGGTCCTGCCCTCTGCCTTGCCGCTGATCTTTACCGGTTTGCGCCTGTCCTTGGGCGTTGGCTGGATGGTTTTGATCGCCGCGGAAATGCTGGCGCAAAACCCCGGGTTAGGGAAATTCGTTTGGGATGAATTCCAGAACGGGTCCTCACAATCGCTGGCCAAAATCATGGTCGCGGTGTTCACCATCGGGATCATCGGTTTCTTGTTGGACCGCGTCATGTACGCGCTGCAATCCTTGTTCACCTTTTCGGAAAACCGGTGATCGACATGAACATTCTTACATTTTCAAACGTCAACAAAGGCTTTGGTGAAGGCGACAAACGCGCCGAGATCCTCAAGGACATCAACCTTGAAGTCGCAGAGGGCGAATTCGTGGCGATCCTCGGGTTTTCCGGCACGGGAAAGTCCACCTTGATGAACCTGATTGCCGGTCTCGAGGTGCCTGACACGGGTCACATCACCTTCAAAGGTGCGCCGATCAAAGGGCCCGGCCCGGAACGCGGCCTCGTGTTTCAAAGCTACTCACTGATGCCATGGTTAACCGTGGGCGGAAATGTCGGGTTGGCGGTTGATTCAGCGTTTCCCAAACTGTCCAAACCCCAGCGCCAAGCCAAAATCGATCACTACGTTCGCATGGTCGGCCTTGGCCACGCCATTGCGCGCCGCCCCGCAGAGCTGTCAGGTGGCATGCGCCAGCGCGTGGCCGTGGCGCGTGCCTTGGCCTTGGACCCTGAAATGTTGTTGTTGGACGAACCGCTTTCGGCCCTTGATGCCCTGACCCGCGCCAACCTTGCCGATGAAATCCTGGAGATTTGGGACCAAGACAAAAAGACCTGCATCCTGATCACCAACGATGTGGACGAGGCGATTTTGCTGGCTGACCGGATCATCCCGCTGAACCCCGACGGCACGTTGGGTACACCATTCGCCGTGCACATTCCGCGCCCGCGTGACCGGATCGCGATGAACACCGATGACGGGTTCAAGACCCTGCGCGCATCCGTCACGAAATACCTGATGGACGTCGGGATCGCCGCAAAAGTCGAGGAAACCAAAACCCTGCCCAGCGTCACACCGATCCACGGCGTTCCGGCGGCAGTTGCAAAGGTCCAAGAGGGCCAAATCGAAGACCGTTTCCTGAATTTTTCACAACTTCACAAGGTCTACCCGACGCCAAAAGGGCCGCTGACCGTAGTCGAAAACTTTGATCTCAAAGTGAACAAAGGCGAATTTATCTCGCTGATCGGCCACTCTGGGTGCGGTAAATCCACGGTGCTGACGATGGCCGCCGGCCTTAACCCGATTTCCAAAGGCGCGATCCGGTTGGATGGTTGGAACGTCGATGGGGCCGACCCTGAACGCGCGGTCGTGTTCCAGTCGCCCAACCTGTTTCCATGGCTTACGGCGCGCGAAAACGTGTCGATTGGTGTGGACAAAGTCTACCCCAAAGCCAGCCGCGCCGAGCGTCAGGATGTGGTCGAATACTACCTTGAACGCGTCGGTCTTGCGGACAGCATGAACAAGGGGGCGGCGTCGCTGTCAAACGGCATGAAACAGCGCGTCGGCATCGCGCGCGCCTTTGCCCTGTCGCCGAAATTACTGCTTTTGGACGAGCCGTTTGGCATGCTCGACAGCCTGACCCGCTGGGAGCTGCAAGAAGTGCTGATGGAGGTCTGGTCGCGCACCAAAGTCACCGCCATTTGCGTCACCCACGACGTGGACGAAGCCATTCTTTTGGCCGACCGCGTGGTCATGATGACAAACGGACCGCAGGCCACAATTGGCAAAATCACCGATGTGAACCTGCCCCGCCCAAGGACGCGCAAGGCGCTGCTCGAACATCCCGATTACTACACGTACCGCCAAGAGGTGCTTGATTTCCTTGAAGAATACGAACACGGCGCAAAACCCAAACCCAAAGCAATTGCAGCGGAATGAAAACATGACACAGACTTTAATCGTCATCGGCGCAGGCATGGCCACCGGCCGCGCTATCGAACATCTGCGAGAGGCCGGCGCCGACATCGACATCACGCTTTTTAACGCAGAGCCGCGCGGAAACTACAACCGCATCATGCTGTCGCCGGTGCTGTCAGGTGACAAAGCCTACGAAGACATCGTGACCCACACGCCCGACTGGTACGCCGCCAACAACGTCACCTGTCGCTTCGGGGAAAAGGTTGTCTCGATTGATCGCGCAGCCAAGACCGTGATGGCCGAAAACGGCGACGTGCTGGCCTATGACAAGCTGCTGTTTGGCACCGGATCGAACCCGTTTATGATTCCGCTGCCGGGCCATGATCTGGACGGCGTCATCGCCTACCGCGACCTCGAAGACACGCAGCGGATGATGGGCCTTGGCCCCGACAACAAAGTCGTCGTTATCGGTGGCGGGTTGCTGGGCCTTGAGGCCGCGGCTGGCATGGCCGCACGCGGCGTCGACGTGACGGTGGTGCACATCATGAGCCACCTGATGGAACGTCAATTGGACGAGGCCGCAGGGTATTTGTTGCGCAAGGCCTTGATTGAAAAGGGCATAACCGTTCTCTGCCAAGCCAATTCCAAAGACATCAAAGGCAAAGACGGTCACGTCACAGCCCTGATGCTGGACGACGGAACCGAATTGCCGTGCGATTTGTTGGTGATGGCCGTTGGCATCCGCCCGAATGTAAAACTGGCCCAAGACGCAGGCATCGCGGTGGGCAAAGGCATTCACGTGGACGACCAGATGGTCACCTCGGATGCGGATATTTTGGCCGTTGGCGAATGCGTTGAACACGACGGCGCGATTTTTGGCCTTGTCGCGCCGCTGTATGACCAAGCAAAAGTCGCCGCCGCCACGCTGAGGAACGAACACGCGACCTTTGTGCAAAAAGAACTGTCGACCAAGCTAAAGGTCACCGGTTGCGATCTGTTCAGCGCGGGTGATTTTGCGGATGGCGACGGGCGCGAAGACATCGTGTTTCGCGACCCTGCACGTGGTGTTTATCGCCGCCTCGTGATCGAAAACAACGTCGTCATCGGCGCGGTCATGTACGGCGATACCGCCGACAGTTCGTGGTTCTTTGGCTTGATCCGCGACAAAACCGACATCTGTGACATGCGCGAAACGCTGATCTTTGGACCCGCCTATCAGGGAGGGACCGCGCTGGACCCGCTCTCAGCCGTTGCAGCCTTACCGCGTGATGCGGAAATCTGCGGATGTAACGGCATTTGCAAAGGACAGATCGAAGACGCAATCGCGGCGGGTGCCACTGATTTGGGGGCTGTGCGCGCGGTCACCAAAGCCTCTGGTTCCTGCGGCACCTGCACAGGCTTGGTGGAACAGGTTTTGGCCGTCACTTTGGGCGATGATTTTGTGCTGCCTGCCGCCGCCTCGATCTGCGCGTGCACGGACATGACCCACGAAGACGTGCGCCGCATGATCAAAAGCCAAGGCCTGAAAACCATGCCCGCGGTCTGGCAGGAATGCGGGTGGAAAACATCGTGTGGCTGTCATGTGTGCCGCCCAGCGTTGAACTTTTATCTGCTGGCTGATTGGCCGCTGGAATACTGCGACGATCCGCAAAGCCGGTTCATCAATGAACGCAAACACGCCAACATCCAAAAGGACGGAACATTCTCTGTCGTGCCGCGCATGTGGGGCGGGATCACAACCCCGGACGAGCTGCGCGCGATCGCAGATGCCGCCGACAAATACAGGGTCCCAACCGTCAAAGTCACCGGCGGTCAACGCATTGATTTGCTTGGCGTAAAGGGCGAAGATTTACCGAACATCTGGAGCGATTTGAACAAGGCGGGCATGGTGTCAGGGCATGCCTATTCCAAAGGTTTGCGCACCGTGAAAACCTGTGTGGGCACCGATCACTGCCGCTTTGGAACCCAGGATTCAACCGGCCTTGGCATCAAGCTGGAAAAGGCGCTTTGGGGGTCATGGACACCGCATAAACTAAAGCTGGGAGTGTCGGGTTGCCCGCGCAATTGCGCCGAGGCGACCTGCAAAGATATCGGCGTCATTTGTGTCGACAGCGGTTTTCAGATCAGCATCGGTGGCGCGGCTGGCATGGACGTGCGCGAGACCGAATTGTTGATCCAGATCACGACCCAAGACGAGGCCATGGACGTGATCAAAGCGGTCACACAATTGTACCGCGAACACGCAAAATATCTGGACCGGATCTACAAATGGATGGCCAAAGTCGGCCTGGATTGGATCACTGAACAGATCGAAAACGCTGAGACCCGCGCCGCATTGATCGACCGGTTCGAACTGTCGCAATCCATCTACCGCAAGGATCCGTGGGCCGAACATGTCACGCAAAAATCGCAGGCCTACCAGCCCTTGGCGGACCTGACATTGGAGGCCGCAGAATGACCACTTGGATCGATATCGCCGCCCTTGACGACATCCCCAAACGCGGCGCGCGACTGGTAAAAACCAAACTGGGATGCGTCGCTGTATTTCGCACAGGCGCTGACGATGTCTTTGCGCTGGACAACGCATGCCCGCACAAAAACGGCCCCCTTGCGGACGGAATCGTGCATGGCAAAGCGGTGACTTGCCCGCTGCACAACTGGGTCATTTCACTGGAAACCGGCGAGGTCCAAGGACTGGATGAAGGCCAGGTCGCGACCTACCCTGCCCGCGTCCACGACGGGCGCGTTTTGCTGGACGCGACGTTCTTGCGCGAAAGATCGGTGGCATGACGTTGACCAAAACAACCTGCCCTTACTGCGGCGTTGGCTGCGGGGTTTTGGCGGGGGCTGACGGCACGATCAAAGGCGATCCTGACCATCCAGCCAACTTTGGGCGGCTCTGTTCCAAGGGCACAGCACTTGGCGAAACCCTTGATCTTGAAGGGCGGCTTTTGGCCCCCATGATCGGCGGCGTGACATCAAACTGGGACAGCAGTCTTGATCTGGTCGCCTCTAGATTTTCCCAAGCCATCAAAGATCATGGCCCCGACAGCGTTGCATTTTACGTGTCCGGCCAGTTGCTAAGCGAAGACTACTACGTCGCCAACAAGCTAATGAAAGGCTTTATCGGATCGGCAAATATCGACACGAATTCAAGGCTTTGCATGGCGTCCTCTGTTGCCGGGCACAAACGCGCCTTTGGCACAGACACCGTTCCGGGCACCTACGAGGATCTGGAAGAGGCGGATTTGATCGTGCTGGTTGGCTCGAATCTAGCGTGGTGCCATCCGGTGTTACACCAACGGATCACGGCCGCAAAAACACGTCGTCCCGCCATGCGCATCGTCAATATTGATCCGCGCAAGACTGCCACAAGCGGGTTCGCCGATCATCATCTGCGCATTAAACCTGACGGCGACATTGCCCTGTTCAACGGGCTGCTCGTTCATCTTGCAGACAGCGGCACACTTGATCTGGATTACGTGGCGAACCACGTCGACGGGTGCCAAGAAGCGATTGAAAAGGCCCGTCAAAGCAATCCGCTAACCTCGGGCCTAAGTGGTGATGAACTGGCCGCTTTCTATGCCCTTTGGGGCGGTACGGAAAAGGTCGTCACGCTCTATTCTCAGGGCGTAAACCAGTCGGTTTGTGGCACCGATAAGGTCAACGCGATCCTCAATTGTCACCTTGCCACAGGCCGGATAGGCAAGGCCGGATGCGGGCCGTTTTCGCTGACAGGCCAACCCAATGCGATGGGCGGGCGCGAGGTTGGTGGCCTCGCCAATATGCTGGCCAATCATCTGGACATCGAGAACCCGGATCACCGCGTCCGGGTTCAGGATTTTTGGGGCAGCCCGACAATTTGCACACACGCGGGACTAAAGGCCGTGGACCTATTTCAGGCCTGTGCGTCGGGCAAAATCAAGGCCTTGTGGGTCATGTCCACCAACCCCGCCGTCAGCATGCCAGACGTAAACGCGGTGACCGCAGCGATCAAAAACGTGCCGTTTGTGGTTGTCTCGGACATCATGGCGCACACCGACACCGGCGATTTGGCGGACGTGCTGTTGCCCGCAACCGGCTGGGGTGAAAAGGACGGCACAGTCACCAATTCCGAACGGCGCATTTCGCGACAGCGCGCGTTTTTGCCCGCCCCTCCGAACACGCGCCCCGACTGGCAGATCATCTGCGATGTGGCGCAGCGCATGGGCTGGAAAGACGCCTTTGCCTACGACACACCAGCCGAGATTTTTGCAGAATATGTGGCCTTGTCACAGTCCAGTCGCGATTTTGGGCGCGACCTTGATCTCAGCATCTTTTCGGATGCCGATTACGCCGATCTGATCCCGACGCAGTGGCCACAGAATGACAAACGGTTCTTTGCAGATGGTCAATTTTTTCACCCTAACGGGCGGGCCAGGATGCTGCCGATCGCGCAGCCTGTTGCCGATCATCCCAAGGGGTTTGTCTTGAACACCGGGCGCAATCGCGATCAATGGCACACGATGACCCGCACCGGCAAAGCCCCGCGATTGGGCGCGCATTTGGCGGAACCCTACGTCGAAATTCACCCCATGGACGCGGAAAAACTGGGGCTGAATGCCGGTGATCTTGCGCGCTCAACCAGCCCTCAGGGGCAGTCAATCTTGCGCGTTCTGATAACCGACCGCGTGGGCCAAGGCCAGCTGTTTGCGCCGATGCACTGGACCTGTCAGAGCAGTATTGGCGGGCGGTCAAACACCTTGATCCCTGCCTTGGCGGATCCCGTTTCGGGGCAACCTGCGCTGAAATCCACCCGCGTTGAAATCGAAAAATTTAACGCCAAATGGTTTGCATTTGCAGCCGGCGTAAACCCCCTTGAAACCCTAGCGGATTATGGCGCAATCGCGCGCAGTGCCACAGGATGGCAGGGTGAACTTGCGGGCCTTGAAACGCCCCCAGATTGGCAGGTTTTTGCGCGTCACATTTTGAACGCCCCCGCAGCCGACCTGTCGTGCGTCTATGACGAGCAAACCGGAACAACCCGCATCGCAGTGCACAACGGCGCCGACCTATGCGGTCTGCTGTTCGCCAGCCCGAACCCTGTGCGCCTTGCGCGCGCGCACGCCGTGTCGTTGATCGGGTCCCAAACCACAGCCCTTGTCGCTTTGGCCGGTCGCGTCAGCGAAGGCCAGCCAGACCCCGGCCAGACGGTGTGCGCCTGCATGAACGTCGGAATAAACACGGTGCGCGGTGCCATCGCCGCTGGCGCAGCCACGGTGGACTGCGTGGGCAAGGCAACATCGGCGGGCACAAATTGCGGGTCCTGCAAGCCGGAAATCGCAACGATTTTAGCGCAGTCCTCATTGCCATTGGCTGCCGAATGACCCTCGCCCCGTTTGTTCGCATTGTCGCCCAAGGAAAAGGCCGCGCGCGCAGTCTGACCATCGACGAGGCTGATGACGCGATGGCAGTGATCCTGTCTGGAAACGCCGCACCCCAAGCTGTTGGCGCCTTGTTGATGGTCTTGCGTTTGCGCGGTGAAACAGACGCCGAAATCGCGGGTTTCACGCGCAGTTTGCGACGCTCTGCCCTGTACAGCTTGCCCGCCGCCGATCTGGATTGGCCGTGTTACGCCGCAGGTCGAACCCGAGGCGCGCCATTGTTTTTGCTCGCAGCGCGGCTGGTGTCTGACGCCGGCTACCGCGTCTCGATGCACGGGTGGAATTCGCACCAAGGCCGCGGCGCTGATCTGCGAAAAGCAGTCGACAGATTAGGGATCGACGGCGGGCGGTTGACCTACACCTCTCTGGAGGCCCTCAACCCAGTGGCGTTCGAATTGTTAGGACTGCGCGACATTTTTGGCCTCAGATCTTGCATCAACACAGTGCTGCGCATGTGGAACCCGTCTGGGGCAAGTGCTTCTGTGCAAGGGGTTTTTCATCCATCCTATCGCGGTTTGCAATCGCGCGCCGCCGCGCTGCTGGGGGATCAAAACCTTTGCGTTATCAAAGGTGGTGGCGGCGAATTTGAACGCAATCCGGCCAAAGACACCACTGTATTCGGGCTACGTGCAGGTGCGGAGCTTGCCACTGTTGCCCCTGCATCAATCGACGACACGCGCCGTTTGCACGACCCTGATCACCCCGTTGATCTCGTCGCACTTTGGGCGGGTGCGCAGCGTGACACCTTTGCCCAAGCGACCGTTACCGGCACCGCAGCTTTGGCGCTGTGGGCGCTTGGTGCGCGCGACACGGTTTCTGAGTGCGACGCGCTGGCCTTAACGCTTTGGGACCAGCGTCACACATCCGAAGGAAAAACAGCATGAAGACCTTTCCAATGTTTTTGCAGATGCGAGGCCGCCGCGTCGTCATCGCAGGCGGCGGCGAACAGGCCGCGCAGAAATGTCGTCTGATCCTAAAAACCGAGGCCGCGATCACCATTCTTGCCACAGATCTGGATCCCGAATTGGCCGATTTGCACGCCACCGGACGCATCGATTGGCAGCGCGGGGCCATCACGCCTGATAGTTTCGCCGACACCGCATTGGTGTTCGTGGCCACCGGCTGCCCCGCGTTGGATGCGTGCCTGCACAAGCTGGCCAAAACCGCAGGTGCCACGGTGAATGTGGTCGACCAGCCCGATTTATGCGACGCGCTGACACCCTCGATTGTTGATCGCAGCCCGGTTGTGGTGGCCATCGGCACCGAAGGCAGCGCGCCCGTTCTGGCCCGCCAAATCAAGACCAAGCTGGAAACGTTGCTTGAACCCCGCTTGGGTGATCTTGCCTCGATTGCCGGTCGCCTTAGGGACCGCGCAGCACTGCGCCTTGGGCCACGGGACCGGCGCGATTTGTGGCGCTGGGTGTTCAACGGCCCCGTGCGCGACACGCATGCGCGCGGCGGTGAACGCAACGCGGCGCTGATGATCAAACAGGCCATTGATACCGGCACCTTTGGGGACACGAAAACCGGGTCCGTCGCGCTGGTTGGTGCAGGCCCCGGTGCCAAAGATCTGATCACTTTGCGCGGTGTTCAGCGCCTGCAAGAGGCTGACGTGATTTACTATGACCGGCTGGTTGACCCCGAAATTCTAGAGCTCGCGCGCCGCGACGCTGAACGGGTTTACGTTGGCAAAGCCCCGGGCTGTCACCATTGGCCACAGGATAAAATTAGCAACGTCATCGTGTCTGCGGCCCGCCAAGGCAAACGCGTTGTTCGTCTAAAATGCGGCGATCCGGGTGTTTTTGCCCGCGGACGCGAAGAGGTTGACGCCCTGACTGCGGCCAATATTCCTTATGAAATCGTCCCCGGCGTCACGTCTGCCAGTGCCGCATCCGCAGCCATTGGTGGTTTTTTGACCGAACGCGGCACCTGCGACACTCTTGTGTTTGCGACCGGCCAATCCGAAGACCCGCATAAATCACCAAGCTGGTTGTCAACTTTGCGCCCCGGCACACGGGTTGCGGTCTACATGGGCGTCGGTGCGGCCGCAAAAATAGTCGATCACCTAACCGCGTCGGGGCAGGCAAAGTTCATTGACGTTGATATCGTTGCGCACGCCCAAAAGCCGGAACAAATCACCGCGCAGTGTTCTGTCGACACGCTGCTTGCGACACTGGAACAGACAGGCGTTTCAAATCCCGCCATTTTGTTCCTGACTTGGCCGTTGCACCCCGTCCAGCTTGCGGCAACCTGTTAAGCGCCTTGGCCACGAGGTCAGCACACGCCAAACACCAGATTTGCGGGTTTTGTGTCGACGTTTTCACGAATTTCCCGCGGTGCACACCACATGGTTTTGCAACATTCCTCACAATTGGCGCGAGACAGCGGCAAATCACCTTCGAAACCTTTGACATCAACGGCAATTTGGCAGGCTCACCACTCTGTGACAGGACAGTGGTTTTCGTGATCTTGGCCCGAGAATTGCGGGCATTTCGCCTTTTATCAAGCAGCACAAATGTAACAATCGAAATCGACGCGTGATCCATTTCACCACATCCCCCCCAGTACACAGGGCGGTGATCATACGTGTTTTGAAACCCCCGCAAAACATCCCCAATTTGAGTGGCAGAGGACAACAAGAGTGGCGCTTTTGCCGCTGACACCAAAAGGATCAAAACTATGAAACTGTTCATTACTTCCGCCGTTGCAGCCCTGATCGCAACATCCGCCTTTGCTGGCAATTCAGATCGTTATGACGACTTGCGGTTTGACACAGCTCAGTCTGCCCAACAGGTTGAACCCGCAACCGAACAAGCCGTCGCCGTTCTGACATCGCTCAGCTCACGCAGCAAAAACAGCACCTCGGGCACCTACGCCTACACAAACCCCTACGGCATCGGCCCAAACAACGACAGCCGCTAAACGCGTACAAAAACGCGCAGCCTCGTCATGGGGCTGCGCTTTTGCACGTCTTGGAATTGCGTTTAGGCGGTGCTTAGGTGTTGAACAAGAAATGCAGCACGTCGCCGTCTTTGACGATGTATGCCTTGCCTTCGGCCCGCATTTTGCCCGCTTCTTTGGATGGCGCTTCGCCGCCCAAAGTTACAAAATCATCGTAGGCGATGGTTTCGGCCCGGATGAACCCTTTTTCGAAATCACCGTGAATCACGCCGGCCGCTTTGGGCGCTGATGTGCCCGCAGGAATGGTCCAGGCGCGCGCCTCTTTGGGGCCAACGGTAAAGTACGTTTCCAAGTGCAGCAATTCGTAGCCCGCGCGGATCAAACGGTCCAGACCGGCCTCGTTCAGGCCCATTTCCTCAAGGAACATGATGGCTTCGTCAGGTTCCAACTGGCTGATTTCTTCTTCGATTTGCGCTGAAATCACGACAGCGCTGTTGCCTTGCGAGGCTGCCATTTCGGCGACCGCGGCAGAATGCGCATTGCCTTCAGCCGCTTCGGCCTCGCCGACATTGCACACGTACAAAACCGGCTTGGACGTCAGCAATTGCAGCATCTGCCACTGCTTTGCGTCATCCTCGTCGATGTCGAGAACGCGTGCGGGGCGCCCCTCTTCTAGCTCGGCCAGCGCCATTTTCATCAAGCGTTCCTGATCAACGGCCTCTTTGTCGCCGCCGCGCACTTTGCGCCCGACGTTTTGCAAACGCTTCTCAAGGGATTCGATGTCCGCCAGCATCAGCTCGGTCTCAATGGTTTCGGCGTCCGCGACCGGATCAACGCGCCCCTCTACGTGGACAACATCGCCGTCTTCAAAGCAGCGCAACACGTGGGCAATCGCGTCGACCTCGCGAATGTTGGCCAGAAACTGGTTGCCAAGGCCCTCGCCTTTGGACGCGCCCTTAACCAACCCTGCGATGTCCACAAAGGTCATGCGCGTCGGAATGATGGTTTTGGACGACGCAATCGCGGCCAGTTTATCAAGGCGCGCATCGGGCACGCCAACTTCGCCGACGTTGGGTTCAATCGTGCAGAACGGGAAATTCGCCGCCTGCGCCGCTGCGGTTTTGGTCAATGCGTTGAAAAGCGTGGATTTGCCCACGTTTGGCAAGCCAACGATACCCATTTTAAAGCCCATAGCGACGTCTCCCGACTATATCCATTTTGGCGCTTTTAGGGGGGGACGCGCGCACGTGCAAGGCACGCAAGGTTACCGCGTGCGCTATTGCGATTGATTTTCTGCCCCCAAATTGGCATTGCGGGACAACACGACCAAAAAGGGCCACCACCATGACACGTATCGACGCCAAATTTGCAGAACTAAAAGCCGCCAACAAGAAGGCGTTTGTATCCTACATTATGGCCGGTGATCCCGATTTTGCGACATCTTTAGAGATCGTCAAAGGGCTGCCGGACGCCGGCGTTGATATCATCGAACTTGGCTTGCCGTTCACGGACCCGATGGCCGACGGTGAAACGATCCAACTGGCCGGACAACGCGCGCTTGATGGCGGCATGACGTTGAACCGCACGCTGGAACTGGCCTCTGAATTTCGCAAAGGCGATGACACCACGCCAATCGTTTTGATGGGCTATTACAACCCGATCTACAGCCACGGCGTTGATAAGTTCCTAATTGACGCCAAGGCCGCTGGCATCGACGGGCTGATCGTGGTGGATTTGCCCCCCGAAGAAGACAGCGAATTGTGCATTCCGGCCCAAGCTGCGGGCCTGAATTTCATCCGTTTGGCGACCCCTACAACTGACGATGTACGCCTGCCAAAGGTGCTGCAAAACACCTCCGGTTTTGTCTATTACGTGTCGATCACCGGCATCACCGGTGCCGCCGAGGCCGAAGCCACCAACGTCGGACCCGAAGTTGCGCGCATCAAAGCGGCGACAGATATTCCGGTGATCGTAGGTTTCGGGATCAACACCCCGGAAAAATCACAAGCCATCGCCTCGATTTCGGATGGGGCCGTTGTCGGCTCTGCGATCGTCAGCAAAATCGCCAACGGTGACAGCGTCGCAGACGTGCTGGCCTTTGTGAAAACCCTGTCAGACGGCGCACACCGCGCCTAAGATTTGTCGCGGCTTGCATCCAGATGTTTGCGCAGGCCCGTCAACGCTGGCTGGATCGCGATTAGCGCCTCCATATCAATACCTTGCGCCAACTCGCTAAAGTCTTGCGCGAGGGCCGCAATCGTCTGATCCCGCGTCTCGCGCCCCTTTGGCGTTAACCAAACTTGCTTTGATCGCCCGTCATCAGGGTTGGATCGTGTTTCGACCATTCCGCGCTTTTCCAGCATCTTCAGCGTGTGCGTCATCGAAGTTTTCGGCACCTGAAACGCGCGCGCCAGTTTGATCGGCGTCGGCCCGTCGCCCACGCGGATCAAATGGTTCAACACCGAAAAATGCGGCGCGATCATCCCGTCCGGCAGCCGCGCCTCAAGCCGCGCGCGGCTCAGTTGTTCGATGATCCCGATCTCGTTAAAGATCTCAAACAGCGGGAAGGGATTGTTTTCAGGCATTTATTATTTTGCTCTCGATTGGCCAGCGCGGACTTTGGCCCGGCGTTTCAGCATAACCCAACCGTCCCAACATTTGCACGGTCCCGCCACCCGGGGCCAGCACTTCATGCGCTTTGGCGTATAGCGCGGCCATTTCCGGAAATTCTTGCAAGGCTTGGCTCATCGGTTGCACCCCTAGCCCAAGCGCCGAAGTCGCAAGGTTCAGACGCACCCAATCGCGCCCTGCCGTGATCTGATCCGCCCGCGAATTGCCAGCAGTCGTTAACCAAACATAACCCATGCCCGTGCGCGCCGTATCGCGCACCAGATCCAGCCCGGTTTTATAGCTAAACCCATCGCGATCCAACGCACCTTCGCGGCTGAATTGCCCGCTCAATCGCAGGGTTTCGAAAAACGGCCCCGTGAAATCCAGACCATCCGGGCTTGCGTCGACTTCGCGGTGGCCGATACGGAACAAATCGACGCTTTCTTTGTAGGTGCGCGGGGTTTCGAATTCGATTTCAAACGCCTGCACGGTCAATTCACGCAACGATTTTACGCGTGCGGCGTTCGTTGTGCCACCCACCTGCGATCCGCGCGCAACCGCACTTTGAACCGCCGCCAATGTGTCATCAGCGACTGGTTGGTCCACGTCGTAGGGGTCCTTCAATGACCGGCGATGTGGGATTTGGGCGAATAATTCGGGCTCTGCGATCCCTGCCCTTTGTTCAAAATACGCGACCGCGACGCGGCGATCATCCAAGCCACTCGCGTCCTCACCATCGGGAAACAGATCGAGGCGTACAGCGTAGCCGTCTTGGGCGGCGGCCAGCGTCAAAAGTTCCAGAAAACAGCCCAAACCGGCCACGACTTGGCGGCTGAACGGGTCGGTGTGCGGCAACAGACGGGTTTGATCAACGTATAGCGTGACCTGCCCATCGACCTGCAAATCCACCAACCACGGCTGGCGATTGTGCGGGTTCGGCGCAAGGATCGCATAGCTCAGCGCCTGCATCCGCGGCTCGGTATAATCACCGGCAGCGGCCCACGGGGCAAGTGCGGTTTTCGGCGTGCGGGTCACGGCATATCCACCCGCACCAGCAGCCAAAATGACGCCCCCACCGATCAAGGACAATGTTTTGCGTCGGGACAGTTTCATCGCGAATCTCCTTTGGTTCGATTTCGTACCATTTAGTATAATGCGATATCGCACTAAACAAGTGCAATTTCGAACTTAATTAAACATTGTGCTGATTTTCCCAAATTGGTAATTAAACCTAACCAATAACGGGGCTTCACCATGTCGATCTTTCCCAAACCGATCATCACCAACATCGCGGATCTAAAACGCATCCACGAGGCCCGTGTCCCGCGCATGTTTTACGACTACGCCGAATCCGGCAGCTGGACAGAACAGACATTCCGCGAAAACACGTCTGATTTTGATCAGATCCGCCTGCGCCAACGGGTCGCCGTCGACATGACGGGGCGTTCGACAGCCACGCAAATGATCGGGACGGATGTGGCGATGCCAGTTGCCCTTGCCCCTGTCGGGTTGACCGGCATGCAACACGCCGACGGCGAAATCAAAGCAGCGCGTGCGGCTGAAAAATTCGGTGTGCCCTACACGCTGTCGACCATGTCGATCAACTCGATCGAGGACGTAGCAGAGGCGACAACCGCCCCCTTCTGGTTCCAGCTTTATACAATGCGCGACACCGATTACACGTCGCGGCTGATCGAACGGGCGCGGGCGGCCAAGTGTTCGGCGCTGGTCATCACCCTTGATTTGCAAATTCTGGGGCAGCGGCACAAAGACATCAAAAACGGGCTCAGCGCCCCGCCCAAGTTAACCATGAAATCCATCGCGAACTTGGCCACCAAATGGTCGTGGGGCATCGAAATGCTCAGCGCGCAGCGGCGTGAATTCGGCAACATCGTCGGCCACGTGGACGGGATCAGCGACGCGTCATCCCTGGGCGCGTGGACGGCAGAACAGTTCGATCCGTCCTTGGATTGGGACAAAATCGCCAAGCTCAAGGAACAATGGGGCGGCAAGGTGATCCTTAAGGGAATCCTCGACGCCGAAGACGCCAAAATGGCCCTAAAAGTCGGTGCAGATGCGATCATCGTGTCCAACCACGGCGGGCGCCAGTTGGACGGCGCATTGTCGTCAATCCGCGCGCTGCCATCCATTCTAGAGGCGGTTGGCGACCAAATCGAAGTGCACATCGACGGCGGCATCCGGTCCGGCCAAGACGTGCTAAAAGCGATGGCGATGGGCGCAAAAGGCACCTACATCGGGCGCGCCTACATCTACGGTTTGGGCGCGATGGGCGAGGCTGGCGTGACCGAGGCACTGAACGTCATTCACCGCGAACTCGACACCACAATGGCGCTGTGCGGCGAAACCCAAGTCACTGATTTAGGACGGCAAAACCTGCTGATCCCACAGGATTTCGAAGGACGCTGGCAAGACTGAACAAAGCGATGTATCCCTAAGCCATGTTAGTGTTTTCAGACCAAAACCTTGTGTTTCTTGCGGTGCCAAAGACCGGCACAACGGCCGTGGAAATGGCGCTGAAACACAAGGCCGACATTATCCTGACCAAGGGGCGCAAGCACACGCCCGCCCTGCGCTATCGCAACAAAATCGCGCCGTTTTTGCACGACACATTCGCAATCGCACCGGACCCGATTGCGGTGATGCGTGATCCGATCGAACAAATTCGCAGCTGGTTTCGCTACCGCTCTGGCCCGCGCCAAGCAGGGACACCAAAGGGCACAGGCGGGTGCAGTTTTGACGATTTTGTGCTGGGTGTGATTGCCGACAAGCCGCCGGTTTTTGCAGGCATCGGCAGCCAGTATAATTTCCTGACAAGCGCCAAAGGCGAGGTGCTCGTCAAGCACCTGTTCGCCTACGAACGCCAGCCGGTGTTTCGCGGATTTCTGCACGAGGCCTTCGGAGAAGCGATTGTTTTCAAGCAGAAAAATGTATCTCCTCCGATGGACGCGCCGCTATCTCAAGCGGTCGAGGATCAGCTGCGCGCCGCCCGTGCGCCTGAATTCGCGCTCTATCAACGGATCCTTGATGCGGGTGGGCATTTGCAGCCCTAAACGCGCCTGCCGTGGCGTGTCAGCAGCGGCACCAGCGTGATCGCCACCACGATCAACAAGCCCGCGACGACGTAGAATGCGGCGCGCAATCCCAGCCCTTCGGACACGAAACCCATTAACGGTGGGCCGAGGAAATAGGCGCTGTAGCCGATGACAGATGCGCGGCTGATCGCGGCCATGCGCGCCTCTGCCGGCACCGAGCGACCGAGCAATGCGAGCGCCACAGGTGCCACAACCGAAATGCCCAAACCGCCCAACGCAAACCCCGCATAGGCCATCAGTATTGTCTGTGCCGAGGCCGCCAACGCGATCCCGCATCCCGACATCACCAAGGCCACCGCGATCAACACCCGATCCGCCACGTAGCGCGACACAATGTGCCCGCTAAGCCGCCCGATGCCCATGGTTAACCCCAACAACGCCGGGCCCAACGCCCCCTCGCCCGCACCGCCATTCAGCGTGCGTTCGATGTGCAAAGCCGACCAGCTTTCGCTCGCGGTTTCGGCCAGAAACGCCATCATGACGATGCCGCCGATCAGCCAGACAAACACGACGGAAACGGTGCCTTCGCTGCTGGTTTCGGGTTCAATCCCGGTGTCGGTATCGCGCCCGTACATCACACAACACAGCACCAGAACCGCGACGCCCAACACGCTGAACACCTGCGTCGGGGCCCAGCCTGCTTCGCGTGCAGCACCGGTTAACAACGCCGATCCCGCGTAGGCAAACGAATACAAACCGTGGTTCAGGTTCATCAAATTGCGTTTTGAGCGCGCCTCGATCCCGGCGATGCGGGCATTCACCAACACGTCGATGATTCCTGATCCGGCCGTGGCCATCATCAGCGCGATGATGAAAGTCACCAGATTGGACGACGCCCCGCCCCAAAAGAACCCGGCTCCGACCAAGGCCGCGCCCAAAGGCAACGAAAATGCACCCGCCAGACGGTCCGCCAGCGGGGCCAACCACATCGCCGCCAATGCCCCAAGGGCTGCCACCAGCAAAATGCCTCCGAACATGTCATCAGACGCGCCTAAATTTGCTTTGATCACAGGCATTTGTGCGAAAAAGCTGGCCCATGCCAGGCCAATGACAACAAAGCCAGCAAGCGGTTTGCGCGACAGGTAAAGATCGTGTTTAAGCCCCATAAACGAGCCGTGACAGAGGGCCGCGCAATTGCCAAGTGGCATTTGTGGCCGCCTATCGAAAGTTTGAGGCGCGAAACGCCTTTTCAAACCGCCATTTCCATTGTATGTGCGCGACTTCACGCGGGACGACAGCCTTGGAGGCGTCCTGATGACTTACACCGGACCTATGGTCCGAGAAAATATTGGAGAATACTATGGCTGGAGAGATTCCTGATCTCGAAGCTCTGGAACGGACGGGGACAGGCAAGGGCGCCGCTCGTCAGGCACGCCGTGATGGCATGGTTCCGGGCATTGTTTTTGGTGGCGACGTAGACCCGCTGCCGATCAACATCCCGTTCAACAAACTGCTGAAAATGCTGAAGGCTGGCCGCTTTAAGTCCACGCTGTTCAACATGAAAATCGAAGGCCAAGAAGACGTTCGCGTCATCTGCCGCGACGTTCAGCGCCACGTTGTAAAAGACTTGCCAACGCACGTCGATTTTATGCGCCTCAAGCGTACAACAAAAATCAACTTGTTCATTCCGGTTGAGTTCATCAACGAAGAAGAATGCCCCGGTATCAAACGCGGTGGTGTTTTGTCTGTTGTGCGTCCAGAAATCGAACTGATCGTAACGGCGGGTGACATTCCTGACACGCTGACCGTCGATTTGGCCGGTCTCGAAGTTGGCGACACCATCAACCTGTCAGCAATCACGCTGCCAGCCGGTGCAAAGCCAACAATCGACCGTGACTTTGTTGTCGGCAACATTGCCGCCCCATCCAGCTTGCGTTCCGATGACAACGACGATGATGACGGCGAAGAAGTTGCAGCAGACGCGGTTGAAGCAACAGCCCAAACCGAAGAATAAACGCGCAGCCAATTGGCGATGTGTTGAAAACGGGGTCCTTCACTGGGCCCCGTTTTTTTCTGCGCGCCCAACATGTGCCCCGCATGTGGTGGAGTGTCCCCAATTTCGCGTGTAAAAGGGCGACAGACAAAGGAGCACGCGCATGAAATTGATTGTTGGGCTTGGCAATCCCGGTGCCAAATACGCAGGGCATCGCCACAATATCGGATTTATGGCGCTGGACCGGATTGCGGCGGATCATGGCTTTGGCCCGTGGAAATCCAAACACAACGGGCTGGTCAGCGAGGGGCGTTTTGGTTCTGATCGCGCGGTGCTGTTGAAACCCGAAACCTTTATGAACAACTCTGGTCAATCGGTGAACGCCGCGATGCGGTTTTACAAACTCGCCCCCGGTGATGTGGTTGTTTTGCATGATGAAATCGATCTGGCACCCGGCAAAGTGAAACATAAAATCGGCGGCGGACACGCAGGCCACAACGGGTTGCGATCGATCCACGCGCACATCGGTGCCGACTACGGACGCGTGCGTTTGGGCGTCGGCCACCCCGGCCACAAAGACCGCGTGCCGGGTTTTGTGCTGCATGATTTTGCCAAAGCAGATCACGATTGGCTGGACGATGTGCTGCGCGGCTGCTCTGACGGGGCGCCGTTTTTGGCCGCAGGTGATCCTGCCAAATTCATGAACGCCGTGGGCATGCGCGTCTCGCCGCAGCGCGAAAGCACAGGCACCAAAGCAGGCAAACCAAAGCCGCAAGCACAGGCAAAAACGCCTGCCCCCGAACTCAAACTCGAACCTGAACCCGACACGCGCACAACGATGCAAAAATTGATGGAGCGTTTCAAATGAGCTTGATCGAAGCCTTCATTGATCAATCCGAAACCTGCACCCGCATGGGGTCCCCCCTGATGGGCCGGATCTTGGGGATTTTGGCGCAAGATTGGGACGTAAACACCGCCCTCGGCCAAGCCATGGCCGCCTACACCGGTGACGTTGGCCCTGTCGGTCATTCGCTGCCGTTGCGCATTGGTGCGGGCCTGCACGCGCTGGTTTTGACGCGGGCCTGCGCCGAATTGATCGCCGCCTACCCGCCCAACGACGTTGATGACGCGCCCCTGCGCGCCGCGATCAAAACAGCGCTTCGCGATCACGAACCCTTTCTGCTTGAGTGGACCAAAAGCCCGCCTCAAACCAACGAAGTGCGCCGCTCTGGCGCGCTGATTGCCGGTGCACATGTGGCCCTGTCGCATTTTGACAAGCCGCTGGTGATCTCGGAACTCGGGGCCAGTGGTGGATTAAATCTGATGTGGGACCAGTTCGCCTTGCGCATCGCCGGCACGGTGTTTGGACCTGCGAATGCAGCGTTAGAATTGACCCCCGATTGGGACGGCCCCCTGCCCCCGCATGCGACGGCGCAAGTGTTATCGCGCGCCGGTGTCGATCTGAACCCGCTTGATCCGACAAATGCCGACGACCTGTTGCGCCTCACGGCCTACCTGTGGGCGGATCAACCGCACCGTTTGGCGCTGACCACCGCTGCGGCCGCCGCGATGACCACCAAGGTCAAACAAGGTGACGCAATTGACTGGCTCGAAACACGCTTGGAAAACCCCACGCAGGGGCATTTGCACCTGATCCAGCACACGGTTGCGTGGCAGTATTTCCCGGCTGAGGCCCAAGCCCGTGGCACCAAATTGATCGAGGCCGCAGGGGTCAAAGCCACCTCTGATACCCCGCTTGCCTGGTTGTCGATGGAAACCGATGGCGACAAAACCGGAGCCGTCGGGGCCGCCCTGCGCCTGCGTCTGTGGCCCGGCGATATCGACCTGCACCTTGGGCGCGCCGATTTCCACGGCCGCTGGGTCAACTGGACCCATTCTATCTAACGCAAGGTTGCCTTTGCACTTTGCCCATCCCCATGCCTAACTGACGATCAAAGGAGACTTTCATGCGCAAGATTTTCAAATGGGTGGGCCGGGTTTTACTGGTTCTGGTATTGGCCGCCGTCGCCGTAGGCCTCTGGAAACGCGAAGAAATCACCCGCCTGCTTGCCGTGAATTCACTGTTTGATGCAGACAAGATCGTCTCGAACTTTTCCAACATGAACGCAGCCTTTTTGAACGTCGAATTGCCACGTGGCGACGGGCCGGTTTCGCCCCTGCCCAAAGGCGTGAACATGCAAATGCCCGCCGCCTATGACGCTTGGGTGACGGGGCGCGCGGTGACCTCGACGCTGGTCCTGAAAGACGGCGAAATCCTGCACGAGGCCTACTACCAAGGCACCTCGGAAAACGACCGGCGCATCAGCTGGTCTGTCGCCAAAAGTTACCTTTCGGCCCTGTTCGGCATCCTTGTGGACGAAGGCGCGATCGCCTCGCTTGACGATCCAGCAACCAAATACGCCCCTGCGTTAAAGGGTGGCGCATACGACGCATCCACCGTGCGCAACGTGTTGCAAATGTCCAGCGGCATCACCTTTGATGAGGACTATCTGGACTACGATTCGGACATCAACCGCATGGGCCGCGTGCTGGCGTTGGGCGGCAAAATGGACGATTTCGCGTCGGGTCTGACCGAAACTTACGCGCCTGCTGGGCAGGAATGGAACTACACCTCGATCGACACCCACGTCGTTGGCATGATCGCGCGCGGCGCAACGGGGCGGTCCATTCCTGACCTGATGACGGAAAAATTGATCTCGAAACTCGGGTTAGAACAGTCGCCCTACTACCTGACGGACGGCGTTGGCGTTGCGTTTGTTTTGGGCGGTTTGAACGTCACCACCCGTGACTATGCGCGGTTCGGGCAGATGATTTTGCAAGATGGCAATTACAACGGCCAGCAAATCGTGCCTGCCGCTTGGGTCGCCGAATCCACAACGCCAAGCGCTAAAACCGAGGCCGGGGAATTCGCCTACGGCTATCAATGGTGGGTGCCCGTGGGCGCGGTTGCTGGCGATGAATTCATGGGCCGCGGCATCTATGGGCAGTACGTTTACATCGACAAATCGGCAGGCGTCGTGATCGTCACAACCGGGGCCGACAAACAATTCCGCGATGACGGAGTGTCCGATCAACACATTGATATGTTTCGCCAAATCACCGCAGCAGCCAAAGGATAAATCATGGAACCCGATGACAGCATCAACGTGTTAGGCGGCCCATTGGCGATCTGCGGCACCGACCCCGTCACCGGATTTTTCCGCGACGGCCACTGCAATACATGCGCCGCAGACGCAGGCAGCCACACGGTCTGCGCGGTGATGACAGCCGAATTCCTCGCCCTGTCCAAATACCTCGGCAACGACCTGTCCACCCCTCAACCCGCCTACGGATTTGCAGGCCTCAAGGCAGGTGATCCGTGGTGCCTGTGCGCGGGCCGTTTTTTGCAGGCCCACGACGAAGGCGCCGCCCCAAGAGTGCATTTAGAAGCGACGCATAAACGCGCGCTTGAGATTGTGCCGTTGGAGGTTTTGCAGATCTATGGGGTCTGAAGAAAAAAATAAGTAAAAATCTCTATTTTCGAGGATACCCTCTTGTCAGCGAAACAGGTGTTCACGTCCATATTCGTCAGGATTATAAACAACACCGATGTTTGCTTCTTGATAATCAATCATTTTGAAAGAAAGGTTTTCGATCTCGGATAAATCCCCGAATTTGATGCGTAGCTTTGCAGCACCCAATCGAGCCACCGGAATGAGCCGCATGCAAAATCTTTTCAAACGGACTTCTTCACCAAGCTCCAAGTCGTCTTCCAAAAATGCTTTCTCTAGATGGGAAAAGTTCACACCCATTTCTGTCAATGAGGTTTTGAAAATTTTCGTTTCGACACCGATATTTTCGGCGACTCTGCTCAAAAATTTCGAGCTTGTTCGGTATTTCGCAAAAAATTTTAACACAGATTTTCCACACTAGATCCCAGAATTCTACCTCAGGCAAACTCACCCATCTCGAAATTCAGCGCCTTAGCCACGGTAAAGATATCCTTATCCCCGCGCCCACACATGTTCATGCAAATGATGTGATCGGCGGGCAATTCCGGCGCAATCTTCATCACGTGGGCCAGTGCGTGCGATGGTTCCAGCGCCGGAATGATGCCTTCAAGCGTGCAGCACAATTGGAACGCCTCAAGCGCCTCAACATCCGTGATCGACACATACTGCGCGCGGCCAATATCGTGTAACCACGAGTGTTCGGGGCCGATACCGGGGTAATCGAGACCAGCGGAAATCGAATACCCTTCGAGGATCTGACCGTCGTCATCTTGCAACAAATACGTGCGGTTGCCGTGCAGAACGCCGGGGCGCCCGCCGGTCAGGGATGCGCAATGCTCCATCTTGGCGTTCACGCCTTTGCCGCCAGCCTCGACCCCGATAATGTTGACCTCTTTGTCATCCAAAAACGGGAAAAACAGGCCCATCGCGTTTGATCCACCACCAATGGCAGCGATCAGCGTGTCAGGGAAACGGCCCTCGGCAAGCATCATCTGATCGCGAACTTCTTTGCCGATGATCGACTGGAAATCACGGACCATCGCCGGATACGGGTGTGGCCCCGCGACCGTGCCGATGCAATAAAACGTGTCGCGCACATTGGTTACCCAGTCGCGCAGCGCATCATTCATCGCGTCCTTCAGCGTGCCACGGCCCGAGGTGACGGGAATAACTTCGGCCCCCAGCAGGCGCATGCGGAATACGTTTGGCGCTTGGCGCTCAACATCATGCGCGCCCATGTAAACCACGCATTTCAAACCAAACTTTGCACAAACCGTCGCCGTCGCAACGCCGTGCTGGCCTGCGCCCGTTTCGGCAATAATGCGGGTTTTGCCCATGCGGCGTGCCAGAATGATCTGGCCCAGAACGTTGTTAATCTTGTGCGCGCCGGTGTGGTTCAGCTCGTCACGCTTCATGTAAATCTTGGCGCCGCCCAAGTGTTCGGTCAGGCGTTCGCAGTGATACAAAGGCGACGGGCGGCCCACATAGTTGGTCCACAGATCGTTCATCTCGGCCCAGAAACTGTCGTCGGTCTTGGCCTTTTCGTATTCGGCCTCGAGGCTCAGGATCAGCGGCATCAAGGTTTCAGAGACGAACCGTCCGCCAAAGTCGCCAAAGCGCCCCTGTTCGTCAGGTCCGGTCATGAATGAGTTGAATAGATCGTTCATTGCAGTGCTCCAAATCGCGTTACTGTGGATGTAGCGCAAGGGGCGTGACGGGTAAAGCGGGCTGATGTCGCGGGGGGCCTATAGATCGGGGCAAATCACTTTTGTCAGCGCGCCGTAGCATTGCATCGGATCGCCGCCGCCAAAGCTGACGGTGATGTTTGAATACAAAACCTTGTCTTCGATTTTGACCGAAACCAGCGATTTGGCAAAGCTGGCACAGGCGCTGCGCCCCAGTTTGCAGGCGTTGAAAATCAACTGGATCGTCGGGTCCTGACTGTCGCTGGTGTCCAGATTGTCGATCGAATTCAGCAACTGCGTTTCGATTTCGGCGTCGACGTCCGCGCGGCTGGGATTGGTCACGACCATGGCGACGGCCAAACCGGCAAGCAGCAGCAAAATAATCAAGAATTTCATGTGATTCCCTTTGCCGCATCCGTAAAGGCGCGGATCAATTTGGCGTCTTTGATCCCCGGCGCGCTTTCCACGCCAGAACTGACATCAACCTGCCGCGCCCCGGTCATTTTGACGGCTTGGCCGACGTTGTCAGGGGTCAGCCCCCCCGCCAGCATCCACGGTTTGGTCCAGTAGCGACCAGCGATCAGACGCCAGTCAAAGGCCAGACCATTGCCACCGGGCAAATCCGCGTTTTTAGGGGGCTTGGCATCGACCAAGATCTGATCGGCGACATTCATGTAGGCATCAAGGGCGGCCAGATCGCTGGCATCCGCCACGCCAACCGCCTTCATCACGGGCAAGCCATAGCGGGATTTGACCTCAGCGACGCGCTCGGGGGATTCGCTGCCGTGCAACTGCAACATGTCCAGCGGCACCTGCGCAGTTAACGCATCCAGAAACGCGTCATCCGCATTCACGACCAGCGCGACTTTGGCCAGGCCAATCGGGGCCAGCAACGCCAAAGCCGCGGCGGCGTCAAACGTCACATTGCGCGGGGATTTTGGGAAAAACACGAGGCCACAGTACGCAGCACCCGCGGCCACAACCGCGTCCACGTCCGCAGGCTGCGTCAGACCGCAGATTTTGACAGCGACATGTGCAGACATTGGTTGGCTCAGCTTGCCTTGTCCAGAATGGCCAACACGTCGTCGCCACCTGATGCGTCTGTGCCCTTCAGGCGGGCCACTTCGCGTTCCAGTTTACGCACGTTGCGCCCGGCTTTGTTCGCCTCAGCGCGTACGCCATGTTCGCGGAACCATTCCCAGACGAAACCAACCAAAAGACCGGCAACAAGACCGCCAAAGATGACGACAAACAGCGGCAGATTGATCGACGGGTTGACGGCAAACATGCCCGCCACTTCGTCCGGCAGCACCTTTAGGGTCACGATCGACCGATTTGCCAAAGCAACAGCAATCAGCGCAATCGCGAAGACCGCGATGCAAACATAGCGAATGTAGCGCATTCAGGCTTTCCCGTTCAGACGGTCACGCAGCAGCTTGCCGGTTTTGAAAAACGGCACGTGCTTTTCTTCGACGCTGACAGTTTCGCCAGTGCGCGGGTTGCGCCCCACACGGGCGTCACGCTGTTTGACAGAAAACGCACCGAAGCCACGCAGCTCGACCCGATCACCGCGCGCCATGGCCGCCGTCACCTCATCAAAGATGGTGTTCACAATACGCTCCACGTCGCGTTGATACAGATGTGGGTTCTCGTCAGCGATTTTCTGGATCAGTTCAGACCGGATCATAAGGTGTCCCCCCGGAGCATAAATTAAGTGTGTTCTTAAAAGAGTATAAGCAGCTTTCGCGTTTGCGTGAATAGAGCGATACGACAAAGGGCGGTTTTTTACGGGTTAAATCAGTGGTTTCCCGCCGATCCAAGTGTCATTTTTCGAATTCATCCGACATTGGGCTCGGATACCGTCACTGCACGCGCGTTGATTCGGCCCGCTTGGTTCGACAAAACAGCGTGAAAATCGGCCAAAATTCCGCCAACACATTCCGCCAACATATTGCGTCAACTTAGCGGCAAAAATTGTCCGCGCTGCACGCAGGCACCTTAGTTGGAACAAACTGGTGCCCAAGTTTTCGACGATCCGTAAATCTTAACTATTTGTGTGAAACCGCCGTTATGCCCATTCAAACTGTCTATACGCTTGGTGCCTCGCAGGTCACCGTGTCGAACGGCAGAAGCCTGTCGGGTCTCACCCAAGGGTCTGGTGTGCATCTTGCAAATCAGACGATCACGCTGAACTCGGCCAACTGGGAAGCCGTCGATATCGACGAAACCTCGGACGCCAATTTCACCGACAGTCAGGGTGCCACGCAGAAATTCGTCGGCGGGCAAACACTGGACGGCATAACCTATGCCACCACGCGCCCGGTCGAGGCCGAGTATTCCTTTGTCGTGTCTGACCCCTCGGGCAATCTTTATACTTTGGTCGCGTTTAACATCAACCAAACCGGCAGCTCGTCGCCCGCATACGGCACAGTCGAAGCGCTGGCATTTGTCGGTGGCGTCGCAGGGTTTCCGCCCATCGGTGTGCCGCTAAGCGTTGTTTCAACAGCAGAATCCCCGTCGATTCCCTATGCCGATCTGGCAACCCCCGCTTGCTTTACCGCAGGCTCGTTCATCGAGACCGATCTTGGCCCCGTCCGGATCGAAGACCTTGCCGAAGGCGATCTGGTGCACACCCAAGACCAAGGCTTGCAGCCGGTCTTGGGGATCAAACGTAGCTTTTTGGCAGCAGCGGCCGTGCGCACAGACCCTAAAATGCGCCCCGTTTTGGTCAAACGTGGTGCGCTTGGCCCCGACAGCCCCAACCGAGACATGTACCTGTCGCCCCAGCATCGGGTGTTGATCACTGGCTACAAAGCCGAGCTGTATTTTGGGTCGCCCGAAATTTTGGTGCCGATTTGCAAGCTGTTGAACGACAGCACAATCATCAGCTGCCATCAGCTGCGCGAAGTCACGTATTTTCACATCCTGCTCGATGCTCATGCAATCGTTTTTGTCGATGGCTGCGCCAGCGAAAGCTATTTTCTAAAAGGCGACGATGCGCAAACCTGCGCCACTGGCCGTGAAGTGCTCGAGATTTTTGCAGATCAGATCGACACAGGTTTTGCCGGTCACATCGCGGCGCGCCCCTGTTTCTCGGACAAACGCGTCGCGCTTTTGTGACCGCAGACACCGGCCCCCTACCACATCGCTAAACAAAAAAAGGCCCCGCAGTTTCCTGCGAGGCCCAAAATCGTTGACTGGGTAACCAGTGCTTATTCGTCGCCAGTTTTCAGAGCGGCACCAAGGATATCGCCCAAGGATGCGCCGGAGTCTGAGGAACCATACTGTTCGACTGCTTCTTTCTCTTCCGCGATTTCGCGGGCTTTGATCGAAACGCCCAAACGGCGGGTTTTGTTGTCGACGTTGGTGATGCGCACATCAACTTTGTCCCCAACCGAGAAACGCTCCGGGCGTTGCTCTGCACGGTCACGCGACAAATCGGAGCGACGGATGAAGGATTTCATGCCTTCATATTCGCACTCAATGCCGCCTTCTTCGATGGCTGTCACGGTTACAGTTACGATGGATCCGCGCTTAACGCCGCCCACTGCTTCTGCAAACTTGTCGCCGCCAAGACCCTTGATGGACAAGGAGATGCGTTCTTTTTCAACATCGACCTCAGAAACAACGGCCTGAACCATGTCGTTCTTGTGGTAGGATTGAATCGCGTCTTCGCCACGTTCGTCCCATGACAGGTCGGACAAGTGAACCATGCCGTCGATGTCGCCTGGCAGGCCAACAAACAAACCGAATTCGGTGATGTTTTTGACTTCGCCTTCGACTTCGGTGCCTTCTGGGTGGGTTTCTGCAAACACTTCCCATGGGTTGCGCATTGTCTGCTTCAGACCCAAAGACACGCGACGCTTGGTGCCGTCGATTTCCAGAACCATAACTTCGACTTCTTGAGACGTAGATACGATTTTGCCCGGGTGTACGTTTTTCTTGGTCCAAGACATTTCGGACACGTGCACAAGACCTTCAACGCCGGCTTCCAGCTCAACAAATGCGCCGTAATCGGTGATGTTGGTCACGCGACCAGTGTGCGATGATTCCAGTGGGTATTTCGCAGCAACCAGATCCCACGGATCCTCTTGCAACTGCTTCATGCCCAAGGAAATACGGTGGGTTTCTTTGTTGATCTTGATCACTTGGACCTTGATCGTTTCACCGATTGTCAGGATTTCTGATGGGTGGTTTACACGGCGCCATGCCATGTCCGTGACGTGCAACAAGCCGTCAACGCCGCCCAGATCAACAAACGCACCGTATTCGGTGATGTTCTTGACCACACCATCGACGTTCTGACCTTCGATCAGGTTGCCGATGACTTCTGCGCGCTGCTCGGCACGTGATTCTTCGAGGATTGCGCGGCGCGAAACAACGATGTTGCCACGACGACGGTCCATTTTCAGAATTTGGAACGGCTGCTTCAGACCCATCAATGGGCCGGCGTCACGTACTGGACGTACGTCAACTTGGGAACCCGGAAGGAACGCAACCGCGCCGCCCAGATCAACCGTAAAGCCACCTTTGACGCGGCCAAAGATCGCGCCTTCGACGCGTGCTTCACCGGCGTAGGCTGTTTCCAGACGATCCCATGCTTCTTCACGACGCGCCATCTCACGAGAGATAACCGCTTCGCCGCGAGAGTTTTCGACCTGGCGCAAGAACACTTCAACTACATCGCCAGCAGCGATTTTTGGTGCTTCGCCCGGGTCTGCGAATTCTTTGATGTCGACGCGGCCTTCCATCTTATAGCCTACGTCGATGATGGCTTGGCCCGCTTCGATCGCGATAACCTTACCTTTAACAACGGACCCCTCTTCGGGTGTGTCCATTTCGAAGCTTTCGTTCAAGAGTGCTTCAAACTCGTCCATCAGATTTGCCATGTGGCGCTTTTTTCCTAATCTAGACTTTGTTTCTGGCCGTGCGGTTGTCTCCGCCGGTCTTTGGTTTCGGTGTTAGCAAACGAGGCACCAGAAGATTCCGGATGACCCTGAAAACAGACGAAGGGCCACGGATATTCCCGAAGCCCTGTTCATCGTCTGCGATCTAGGATGCCGCATTTACGTGCGCGGTATAGAACAGCGCCCCGCCCATGACAAGCACAATTGGCCCTGCCGGATACAGTCACAGATGCCGCAATTTCAGATCAGACCTGCGGGCAAGACACCGGATGCGCGTCAGGCGGAACAGCCGCAATTGCCTGAAAATACAGCAGCAAACGCGCGTGATGCCCGAAAACAAGCAAACAGACTTGACAACTTTGGCCAGTCATAGTCATTTTGACTAACAAAATCTGGAACCGCATAGATTCGTCACATTTAACATAGGCTAATCTATGTATACTAAAGCTACGCAAAGTCATTCTGACTTTTAGGGGAAGCGTAATGGACGACTTTAATTTTCGAAACGACGAACAATTCTATCACCCCGACGAGGGAAACTCCGAGGAAATGAACGCCAGACCGGTTAAGGTGAACACCTTTTCCGGACATGCGATGCCGTGGCTGCGCAAACCCGACCCTGTAGCACCGACACCCGCGCTGGGTAGCATCACGGACCAGCTGTTCGAAGCCTACGACGCGCGCATCCGGAACCGGGATGGGGCCTTGTGGTCTAGACACGTGTTCGTCTTGTGCCGCGACAATGCACCGATCGAACGTCACATCCGCGCCATGTCTGAAAACCTGTGCTCCATCACCATTTGCGGTCTGGTCGAATCCGCGCTGCGCTACGTGCGTGGTTGCGACGGCTCCAGGACCCTGTTTGTCATGGACATCGACATGATCAAAGACATCGGGCAAACGGTGCCGCTTTTGTTGGCGCTCAGGTTGATCAATCCCGAACTGGCAACGCTGATCCTGTCGCGTAAATTCCATCACACCGACCTCACACGGGACCGGACGCTGATCACCGACGGCTCCTTGAAACTGCCCGCATCCGAACACCAGGTGGCAGCGGCCCTGAATGCCACAGCCGCAAATGCAGAAGAACGCGTCGAGAGCGAAATGTGAAGCCCTAATTAGCCAAAACGACTACTTGACGTAAGGTATATCGCTTAATAAGCAAGAAACCGCTGTCAAATTGATTGCGCCTTGTATAACCCAGAGGTCTAACAACTAGTATGGGTTTAGGATTGGGTGTGAATTTCAAGGTACTTGGTCAAATCGCACAGCTGCGTGCGTTGCTGGAAGAAATGGAAAGGGAATTCGGGCTACGAGAACTGTCTCGCAACGAGCGCGACATTATTCTGGCTTTTTGTCGGTGCGCAAAGGATGGCGCTGATGGTGAGGGTGTCTGTTCGACTGAAACAGTGCGCGCACAACCCATCATAAACGAGATTTCCCAACCGACCTTCCACAGAACGCTAAAGCAATTGGTGAAACGCGGACTGATTGAACGATGCCAAGGACTGCCAATGGGACTATACCGTCTCACTAATTTGGTACCAGACAACATGTAGATTTCTGGTCGCCACCAACTAACGAGATAGATTGCGTGACACAGAAATCCTCCAAAACAGACAATGTTGTCCAAGAGCTTGCGGCAAAAATCACCTTGCACAGCGGGGTGGTCATTTTGGCCTACACGCTCACTTGGTGGGTGATTATCCCAATCCAAAGCCATTTTCTGGCCTCCATGGCGACCATTGCCACCGTGATGTATCTGCCGTTCGGGGTCAAATTGATCTCGGCGTTCTTTGAGGGGTGGCGGTCTATCGTCTTTATGGGTCCCGGTGTGGTCATGGCGAATGTGATCTTTATCCAGCTGCCGTTTTCATCAGTGCTGACCTACATCGCGCTGTTTGTCAGCTATGCCACTGCACCGGCGATCTTTTTCGTTCTCGATTGGGCCGCCCGCGATGACCGGCGCGAACTGTGCGCGGCGCGTGCATGGCGCACCTTGATACTGGCCGGCGGGATATCATCGATTTTGATACCGGTGCTGATCCACGTGATTTACCACGATGTGATCCCACAGGATGAATTCATCCTGAGCCTGTTCCGGTTCATGGTTGGCGACATGACCGGTCTGCTGACCGTGCTCGCAATATTGGCACTGACGTTCCGGATTTTGCGCATCAAAGCATCCAGCCCCAGCCTGCCGTAAACGACCAGGATGGCGCTGGAACGCGGCTACAAATCCTGGCCTTTTTTCTGCAGCTTCTCGAACAAATCCTGATAAATCCCGTTGCTGTCGCCGCCACCAAACACCTCGGCGCCGCCAGAATAGGTCTGCCCGTAGGTCCGCGCGAGGTTCACAGTCTGGATCAACGCCGAGATCAGCTGATCCTTTTCCAGCGGCGACAGCGGGTGAATATACGTTCCCCACAACCGCCCCCGCGCCACTGCGTATCTGGCATCAAGTGCGGTATCAAAATTCGCCTGCATCAGGCGCGCCAGTTCCTCGGATGTTAGCCCATCGGCGGACCGGATCGGCACCATCGCCCGCATCCGGTTTGCACGCGGATCAGCAATGACGATGACGGGAATGTCTTCGATTGTCAGCTCAATCGCGTTGCCTGCCAGCTCGGCCTCAGGGTCGATCACCAGAATGATGTCGGCCAACCGCTGCAACGTCATCGGCGGTTCTGAAACAGGTGCGTCTTGTGCCAGCGCGACGCTCGCAGAAAACAAAAAGGCAAAGAGAGGCAGATGAATTCGCATGAACGTGACCTTTCACAAATTGATTAAGGTCAGGCTAAGCGCAAGCCACGTTACAAGCGATGCAAACTTTGGTGATGGGGGCGTGTTGCAGGTCAGCGGCGCGCGTCAATCACCGCAATCGCCTGCGCGACAGCTTGGTCAATCGCCAGATCGGACGTGTCCAGAATATGCGCATCATCCGCAGGTTTTAGCGGGGCCTCGGCGCGGTCCATATCGCGGGCATCACGGGCGCGCACGTCCTCGATCACTTGCGCCAGATCAGCGGTTTCGCCGCGCCCGATCAGTTCGTCGTAACGCCGCTTGGCGCGGACTTCGGCGCTGGCGGTCACGAACAATTTCACCTCGGCTTGCGGGCAAATCACGGTACCGATGTCACGCCCGTCCAGAACCGCACCGCCAGAACGACGCGCAAACGCGCGCTGGAAATCCAGCAATGCCGCACGGACCTCGGCGATCACGGCAACCTTGCTGGCGGCTTGGGCGACGGCCGCCGTGCGCAACCCGTCGATTTCCAAATCCTCGGCCGTCAAAGACCGCGCAACCTCAATCGCCTCGGCCCCTTGCAAAACCTGTGCGCCAACAACGCGGTACAACAGGCCGGTGTCCAAATGCGCACACTGAAAATGCGCGGCAACAGCTTTGGAGATCGTGCCCTTGCCCGCCGCCGCCGGCCCGTCGATTGCAATCGTAAACGGTTCGCTCATGTCGCCACCCTCGCCTTGCGCCACGCCAAAATCGTAACGCCGATGGATGCCAGCAAAAAGGCCCATTTCGCCACTGTCATCTGGCTGGCTTTGGTGACCAGATGCATGTCCAAGCCCTTTAGCCCGTCTGTCAAAATCTGGGCAACCAGCGCATTTTCGTACCAATCAAACCCCAGATAAAACAACGGCAACAGCGCTGCGACCCGCAAAATCGGCGCGGAATGCAGCCAGATCATACCTGCCAAACCCAGCGCCATCACCAACGGCACCACCGTGTCGAGCGTGCGAAACGGGCCGAGGTAAAACGCGCGGTCTTGTGGCGATATTTGCTGTAGATACAGGTAGACGTCCTGCACGGTGTAGCCACCGATGCGGCCATCCAGCAGCCCCTCGCCCACGCCAAGCCGTTGTTCGGACAGCACAATCAGGACAATAAACCCCAAAACACCAAGGGTCATTAGAACCGCAAGGACGTGTTTGGCCGTCACGCCGGATCGCGCGTCACCTGCGCGCCCAAATCAGCCATCAGCCCCTCAAAAATCGGGAAGGACGTGGCAATCGGGCCACCATCATCCAAGCGTACGGGCGCGTTTGTTGCCATGCCCAAAACCATGAACGACATCGCGATGCGGTGATCCAAATGGCTGACGCACAGCGCGCCGCCCGGAACATTGCCGTGGCCCAAACCGGTGACTGTCCACCAGTCTTCGCCGTCTTTGACCGTAATGCCGTTGTCGCGCAGGCCCGTGGCCATCGCGTCGATCCGATCGCTTTCCTTGACGCGCAATTCGCGCACGCCGGGCATGTGCGTGTCGCCTTTGGCAAAGGCCGCAACGACCGACAGCATCGGGTATTCGTCAATCATCGAGGCCGCGCGCTCCGGCGGCACCGTGATCCCGACCATGTCCGGTGAAAACCGCGCGCGCAGGTCGGCCACAGGCTCGCCGCCCTCGACCCGTTCATTTTCGTACGTCAAATCCGCGCCCATATCGCGCAGCGTGGTGTAAAGGCCAGCGCGCGTCGGGTTCAGCCCGATGCCAGGCACCAAAACGTCCGAGCCCGGCACGATCAGCGCGGCACAGACAGGAAACGCGGCACTCGATGGGTCACGCGGCACGTCGATGGTTTGAGCGGTCAATTCCGGCTGCCCGGTCAGGGTGATCACACGGCCCGCGTCTGCGATCTCCGTGGTGATTTCCGCGCCAAAGCCCGCCAACATCCGTTCGGTGTGATCGCGGGTGGCTTCGGCTTCGATCACGATGGTTTTGCCCGGCGCGTTGAGGCCCGCAAGCAGCACCGCTGATTTCACTTGGGCCGACGGCACCGGCACGACGTAGTTGACCGGCACGGGTTGGGACGCGCCCACCAAAGTCATCGGCAAACGGCCCCCTTCGCGGCCAACGGCCTCGCAGCCAAACAGCGACAAGGGGTCAGTGACGCGCGCCATGGGGCGGCCATTCAGGCTGGCGTCACCGGTGAAGGTCGCGGTGATCGGCGATGTCGCCATAGCCCCCATGATCAGGCGCACGCCGGTGCCCGAATTGCCGCAATCGATGACCTGGTCAGGTTCCGCAAAGCCGCCAACGCCGACCCCGTGCACCGACCAATTGCCGCCGCCGTGATCCGTCACTTCGGCCCCGAACGCGCGCATGGCTTTGGCGGTGTCCAGCACGTCTTGGCCCTCGAGCAATCCGCTGATCTTGGTTTCCCCGATGCTGAGCGCGCCCAAAATCAACGAGCGATGCGAGATCGATTTGTCGCCGGGCACTTCGGCCCGCCCCGTCAAAGGGCCACAGGCCGTGGAGGTCATGGGGATCGGTGCGCCGTGGCTGGACATGTGCGGTCTCGTCTTTGCTAAAATGTTAGCGCCAGACCTACCCTGCACAGGTTTCTTGGTCCAGCCTAATTAGGTCCGGATGAACGTCATGTAATGCGGCGTGCGGTCTTCGCGCAGGGCCTTTTGCTCGTAGCGCGTGCTGATCCAGTCATCCCACGGCGTGCGCCAATCGTCTGGGCGCTCGGCGGTCCAGGTGAAATCGAACTGCGGCACTTGTTCCATCGTTTGACGCACGTAGTCGGGAATGTCGGTGGCGACGCGAAACTCTGATCCCGGTTTCAGAACACGGGCCAGTGGCGCGAGGTGTTCTGGCGTCACAAAGCGGCGACGGTGGTGGCGCGATTTCGGCCAGGGATCAGGGTACAGCAAGAACGCCTTGTCGATCGACGCCTCTGGCAACACATCAAACATATCGCGCACGTCACCGGGGTAGACAGCGAGGTTTTCAACGCCAGCCTTGCGGATTTTACCCAGCAGCATGGCAACGCCGTTGATGTAGGGTTCGCAGCCGATGATGCCCACATCGGGGTTGCTGGCGCATTGATGAACCAGATGTTCACCACCGCCAAACCCGATTTCCAGCCACACCGGCTTGCCGCCAAACAGACCCGTCAAATCCAGATCCGTGCGATCGGGGTTTGCATCCCAATCGACCAATCCGGGCGACAACGCGTCCAGGTCTTCGGCCAGATAACCTTCTTGGCTGGGCTTTAGATGCTTGCCCTTCAGGCGGCCATAAAAATTACGGTGCGGGCGGTTTGGGTGCTGATCTCTGTCATGTGTCATGGGCGCGGTTTAGCCAGCACGTGACGTCATGGCAAGATCACGCGACTTTTTCTGGTCAACCAAGTGTGATTGGTTACGCTGCCCCCAAACACAAAAGGAAAACAACATGTCAGATATGGTTCACGTCATCGCCGTCATCACCACAAACGCCGGCCAACGCGCCGAGGTGCTCGCGCTGTTCAACGCCAATGTTCCCGCCGTTCTGGCCGAGGACGGCTGCATCGAATACGGCGCTGCGACAGACACCCCCGACGCCGGCCCCTTCCAAACAAATTACGGTGAGGACACCTTTGTGGTCATTGAAAAATGGGCCAGCATGGGCGCATTGATGGCGCACGCAGCCGCCCCGCACATGAAATCATACGGCGCTGCAACCAAAGACATGCTGGCAGATCGCAAAATCCACATCCTGTCCTCAACCTAAAGGAACGACCCAATGATCGGTTACACCACACTCGGCGTCAAAGACCTCGAAGCGTCCAAAGCATTCTACGCGGAATTGTTCGCAGATCAGGGCGGCAAAGTTGCCATCGACGCAGGGCGCATCGCCTTTATCGGCTGCAATCGCGGCGAACCAATGCTGGCCCTGTGCACCCCCTACGACGGCGAAGCGGCATCAGCAGGCAACGGCACCATGGTCGCGTTCAGCTCTGCCTCAAAAGAAGCCGTCGACGCGAGCTATGCCAAAGCGATCGCGCTTGGGGCCACCTGCGACGGCGCACCGGGTCAACGGATCGAAGATCGCTTTTATGGCGCATACGTGCGTGATGCAGACAACAACAAGTTGTGCTTTTTCGTTTTCGGTTAAACCGACCGGCAAACATGCAAAAGCCACCGTGTCCTTGGGGATACGGTGGCTTTTTTCATGTTGGTGTCGTGTGGTTTAGACGGCGTTTTTCAACGCGTCTGCCAGATCGGTGGCTTCCCAGCTGAAACCACCATCGGCCTCTGGGTCGCGACCAAAGTGGCCGTAGGCCGCGGTGCGCTGATAGATCGGCTTGTTCAGACCCAGCTTGGAACGGATGCCGCGCGGCGTCAGGTCCATGACGGTATCGATGGCTTTTTCGATGGCCGCGTCGTTCACCTGGCCGGTGCCAAACGTGTCGCAATAGATCGACAACGGGGCCGCAACGCCAATCGCGTACGACAGCTGGATTGTGCATTTCTCGGCCATGCCGGATGCCACAACGTTCTTTGCCAAATAGCGCGCGGCGTAGGCGGCAGAGCGGTCAACTTTGGTCGGATCTTTGCCTGAAAACGCGCCGCCACCGTGTGGGGCTGCACCGCCGTAGGTGTCGACGATGATCTTGCGACCGGTCAAACCTGCGTCGCCGTCCGGGCCGCCGATCATAAACTCGCCCGTCGGGTTCACGTGCCATTTGGTGTCCGCAGACACCCAGCCTTCGGGCAGCACGTCGCGAATGTAGGGTTCCACCAACTCGCGCACTTCGGCCGAGGTCATCTTTACAAGATGCTGCGTGCTCAGAACGATCGAGGACACACCAACCGGCTTGCCGTCTTTGTAGATCACCGACAGCTGGCTTTTTGCGTCAGGACCAAGCTGCGGGCATGTGCCGTCTTTGCGCACGTCGGCCAAACGGCGCAGGATCGCGTGGGAATACTGGATCGGGGCCGGCATCAACTGCGCGGTTTCCGTCGTGGCATAGCCAAACATGATGCCTTGGTCGCCCGCACCCTCGTCTTTGCCTTCGGCCGCGTCGACGCCTTGGGCGATATGCGCGGATTGTTCGTGCAAAAGGTTGGTGACCTCGACAGTTTTCCAGTGGAATTTGTCTTGCTCGTAGCCGATGCCTTTGATGCAATCACGGGCGATCTGGTCGATCTTGCCCATGTAATCCTTGAGTTTGTTTTGATCTGACAGGCCAACTTCGCCGCCGATCACAACACGGTTTGTGGTGGCAAAGGTTTCTGCGGCCACGCGTGCTTCGGGTTCTTCGGACAGAAATGCATCCAAAACGGCGTCTGAAATCTGGTCACAGACTTTATCCGGGTGGCCTTCGGAAACGGATTCCGAGGTGAAAGTATAGTTCTGACGGGACATCGTAGTGCTCCATTGAAAAAAATATCGCCACTTCAGGAAGCCGTTGTGGCGCGCTGCATTGGGCCTATCGTTCCAGAGACTCGCGGTCAATCTTTGATCTTGTGCGTGCGTTGCAATCTGGAAAACAGCAACATCAAGACCACAAGTATCAAAAACGCGCCCAGTGGTTTGTCGCCACTCTTGCTGTACAGCGTTGTGCGCCGCGGCTCGGGCAGCGGTGCGTCGACAAACCCCGCCTCGTTCAGGGGCACGGATGCGATGATCTGCCCGCGCGGACCGATCATTGCGGAAATGCCGGTGTTGGCAGCGCGCGCCAGTGGCAACCCTTGTTCAATGGCGCGCATCCGGGCTTGGGCCAGATGCTGTTGCGGGCCTGCAAAATCACCGAACCACGCGTCATTGGTGATCTGGATCAGAAAATTCGGGCGCGCAGGGGCAGCCCCCACATCATGGGCAAATACCGCTTCGTAACAGATCAGCGGCAGGGCGGTGCCCAGCGCACCGAAATCCAGCAGCTTGGCCCCCTGCCCCCGGCCAAACCCGTCACCAAACATGTCACCGACAAAGTTCAAACCAACCGCGTTGAACGCCGTGCGCAGCGGAATGTATTCGCCAAACGGCACCAAATGGTGCTTGTCATAGGTCTGGGTCACGGTGCCAGCGCCGTCCAGAACCACCATCGAATTGACCAGCATGCCATCGTCGCGGGCCCGTAAAATGCCCAAGGCCACGGTGGTATCACCCCCAGCCTCGCCCACGGCTTGCATCACGTTTTCCGCGTTGTGCAACAGCGTCGGCACCGATGTTTCCGGCCACAAGACCAGATCAACATCGCCCGCAGCGCGGGTGTAGCCCAGCGACCGGTCCACAAACGACCACGCGGTGTCTGCGGCCCATTTTTCCGTCTGCGGCGCGTTGGGTTGCACCAATCGCACGGTGTGTCCGGTCAGATCAGGGCGAATATTTCCCAGCGGAATGATCAAGACGACGATCATCGCGGCCCCTGCCCCGAACCGCAAAACCGGGTGTTTCAACAGCGCGACCAGCGCCGCCAAACCCAGCACAAACATCGCACCATGCGGACCAACCAGCGACAGCGCCTGACCGATCCACAGATCCACCAAGGCTTGGGGTGGGGTCGCCCAGGGAAAGCCCGTGAACACATAGGCGCGCAGCATTTCCACCAGCGTCCACGTGATCGCCAAGGCCCATGTGCACCGCAAAATCCGCGCCATCCAAAACGCCAGCGCCCAGAACAGCGCCATGCCAGCGGCCATAAAAACCAGCCCGAACGGGGCCATCCAAACGGTGCTGGGGTCCACCTGAAACGGCGAAATGATCCAGCTTAGCGTTATCGCAAAATAGGCAAAGCCCATCAACCAACCGCTGCGGGCGGCAAACCACGCACTGCGATCCGCACGCAGGCCAGCCGCATGTTGGGTCATGCCGACAAACATCATCGCAAAGAGGCAGGGCACGAACCCGAAAGGTTCCTGGGCCAACGCCCCGATCCCGCCGAACGCCAACATCAAGGCAGCGGTCTGCCACGGCGACATCTTTGACACCCGCAAGACATCGTCAAAGCGGGTTTGTGTCATGATCCCAAGCGTACGCGCAGCCGTTTGATGCGGCGCGGGTCGGCATCGATCACCTCGAATTCGGGGCCATCGGGATGCGGCACAACTTCGCCGCGCGCCGGCACACGGCCTGCCAGCATAAACACCAGCCCCCCCAGCGTGTCGATCTCTTCTTCGTCCACGTCCTCGTGGTCGGTCAGCGACATGCCGATCTCGGCCTCAAAATCATCGAGCGGGGTTTTGGACACAGCCAGATAACAGCCCGACGGTTCGATGCTCCAATAGGTGCCCTCGTCCACGTCGTGTTCGTCTTCGATTTCGCCGATGACCTGTTCGATCAGATCCTCGATCGTGGCCAAACCGTCAACGCCGCCATATTCATCAATGACCAAGGCCATGTGGCGCCGCTCGGCCTGCATTTTCGTCAGCAACACCCCGATGGTCATCGAAGGCGGCACAAACAACAGCGGGCGCAGCATCGCGGTCAGATCGAAATCCGGACCACCGCCGTTAAAGCCGTGCGTGAGCGCGAAATCCTTGAGGTGGATAAAGCCGATGGGCGTGTCCAGCGTGCCGTCATAGACCGGCAATCGGGTCAGACCGGATTCCTTGAACACCGCCACCAGTTGGTCCTTGGAGGTCGTCTGGGCCACCGCCCGAATATCAGCCTTGGGGATGGCGACGTCTTCGACCCGCATCCGGCTCAGGTTGATCATGCCGTGCCCGTTTTTGGACGACCCGTGTTTGGGGGCCGGCGATTTGGGTTCATCCAAGGCCGGCTCGCCCACATCCGTGGGACTAAGCGCACCAATGACGCGCGCCAAAAATCCGCCGGTCTTTTCGGGGGCAATCGTGTCTGGAACCACCTGAGGCATGTCCTCTTGGTTCACTTTTACCGTCTCACTATCTGGCTGCGCGCGTTGCGCTGCGTCAGACGATCCGTCTATGCTGTCGCCCATTGGGTCCTGTTCCGTTGTGGCACACATCGTGCCGATCACACCCTATATGGGTCATCTATGCCCATTTTGCCAAGTATCTGCACCTCAATGACTTCCATCAACGTGGCATCTTGGTCACGTATATGGTCATAGCCTAGCAAATGTAGAACCCCGTGGATGATTAAATGTGTGACATGATCGCCCATGGGTTTGCCCGCATCTGCCGCCTCGCGCGCGCAAGTGTCATAGCTGATGGCGATATCGCCCAGCTCTAGACTGCCGTCAAAGTCGGGGGTCGGTGCGCACGGCGTGTCGCCTGCGTCCTCAGCGGCCAGATCTTCTGCGGGCCAACTCAGCACATTTGTCGCTGTCGGTTTATCGCGAAAATCCGCGTTCAGTTCAGTGATGCGCACGTCATCACAGCCCAAAAGCGCCACCTCGGCCCCTGAAATTGCCAGATGCGCCAGACACGCCTGCGCAGCCGTTTGCGCCAAAGCGTCAAGGCCCGCGTCCTGCCAACGCGCATCTTCGGTCACGACATCAACGATCATCTGACGGGGTCATCTGCCTCGTAGGCCTCGATGATTTTAGCGACCAGCGGATGGCGCACGACGTCTTTTGAGGTGAAATAGTTGAAACTGATCTTGGGGATCGCATTCAGCAATCTTTCTGCATCCGCAAGGCCCGAGGGCACACCGCGCGGCAAATCGATCTGCGTGCGGTCACCGGTAATGACCATGCGTGACCCTTCGCCCAGACGGGTCAGGAACATCTTCATCTGCATGGTGGTCGCGTTCTGCGCCTCGTCCAAAACCACATAGGCATTGGCCAAGGTCCGCCCGCGCATAAAGGCTAAGGGCGCGATTTCAATCACTTTTTCCTCGCGCAGCTTTGCCAGCTGTTTGCCCGGCAGGAAATCATTCAGCGCGTCATACAAAGGCTGCATGTAAGGATCGACCTTGTCCTCCATCGCGCCGGGCAAGAACCCCAAACGCTCGCCCGCCTCGACCGCAGGACGGCTGAGGATGATCTTGTCCACGTGCCCGCCAAGGAACATGTTCACCCCCACAGCGACCGCCAGATAGGTTTTGCCGGTGCCCGCAGGACCAATGCCAAAGGCGAGTTCATTGTTGAACAACGACTGAACATAGGCCTTTTGCGCATCGGTGCGCGGTTCTACCAGCTTTTTGCGGGTCTTGATTTCGATGCGATTGCCGACGGGCATTTCCATCTGGTCACCGGCACGCACGCCTGTGCCCTTGCTCGAGTCAGGCAGCACCGAATCCATGCGCAATTCGCGGTCCACGTCAGCAGGTTCCACATCGCGGCCCATCTCGCGGCGCTCGTATAATGCGCCCAGCACTTCGATGGCACGGGTTTGTGCGCCCGCCTCGCCCAAGACCGACACGACATTGCCGCGGCGCACGATCTGCACGCCCAACGCGGTTTCAATCGCCGTCAGGTTGCGGTCATATTCGCCGCAAACATCAATTAACAAACGGTTTTCAGGGAATTCAACGCGCGCCTCGGGGGGCACGTCAGTGGCGGTGGTCTGGTCGATTGTGGGGTCGATGGTGTGGGGCAATCCGCACTCCTCATTCACAAAGTTGAAGTCATGTCTTTACTGTAGCAACGAAAAAGGCCGAAGCAACAACTGCTCCGGCCCATATATGCGCAGCGTGACCGCAATCCTAGAGTGGATCGTTAATGGTCGAGCCGCCTTTGTATGCACCAGTCGCCGTATTTGGCGGTGCAACACCTGAACACACAGGCTTGCCGTATTGGTCAAGACGTTGGGACAGATAGCCCTCGATCCCGTCATCGATGATCCAGTGGTCACAGCCATTTGGATCAACCCAAACACCGGCAACCAATTGGCTTAGATGCTTTTTCTTAAAACCGTAGTCGATGGTTTTGTTGGTTTTCACCTTGCCGAACCCGCCTTCGCCGCAGGCTGTCAAAGCCAACGCCGAGGCCAGAAGAGATGCTGTCAAAAGTTTCATGTGTCTCTTCCCCTATCGAATGCAGATGATTTCAACGCGGCGGTTTTTAGCCATGCCACCCGCTGTTTTGTTAGACGCCGCCGGCAGGCGTTCGCCGTAGCCACGGACGTCCGCGATGCGTGCGCCTGAAGATTGTGCAATGCGTGCAACAGATGCGGCACGGTTATACGACAATTTCATGTTGTACTCGTCAGAGGCACGCGCGTCGGTGTGACCTGTGATGATGTAGCTGGTCGCGTTTGCCGACTGAAAGAAGCTGGCCAAACGTTCGCGCCCTTGAGCGTGAATTTTCGAGCTGTTGGTCGAGAAAAACTGGTCAGAGTTCATCACACCGCACACGTTACCCCGGCGGCAGACCGGAATGCCCTGGCGGTTGGTGTGGGGCGACATAAAGCCCTCGTAGCCATCGTCCATAACCCAGTGCTCGCAGCCATCGGGATCGATCCAGATGGTTGGAATGTATGTTTCGTTTGTCTTGCTTCGAAGTCCGCCGAATAAGCCTTCTTGTGCGCTCGCGGCAGACGCCACCAGTGACAATGCGACCGCAGCAGCAGCGGTGCCAGCCATAACGCTGCGCAATGCATTAGAGATCTTGTGTCCCACAGCCCTGTTCCTTTTTCTTGTTCCCCCACGAAAGCCGCTTAGCCGTAAACCTGGCTGACCTCTTCCGCACTAATTCCACAAGACTAGGTAATAAAGTGAAGACTGTGAACCCGGATTCACCAGATATTGTGGTTAATTCTACGGCACTTACCAAAGAATTAGGCGTTTTTAATAAAATTAGGGGCGCTTGTTTGCCCCTAGGTCAAGATTCACACAACTTCGCCGCGCAAGGAATTGGTTTTGGCTTCAACGATTCTTACCTGTGCGATATCACCTTTGGCGATACCCGTGACATCGGCATGCACGGCATGCAGGTATTCGGACTTGCCGATCATCTGCCCCGGTTCGCGCCCGGCTTTTTCAAACAAAACGCTCACGGTGCGGCCGACCATGCTTTCCTGAATTTCGCGCTGGTCGGATGTGATCTGCGCCTGCAAGCGCTGCAATCTTTCGTCCGCCTCGGCCGCGTCCACTTGCGCGCGTTCGGCCGCAGGTGTGCCCGGTCGTGTCGAATATTTGAACGAATAGGCGTAGCCGTATTTGACCTCTTTGACCAAATCCAACGTCGCCTGAAAATCAGCCTCGGTTTCCTCGGGGAAACCTACGATAAAGTCACCGGACATCAGAATGTCAGGGCGGGCTTCGCGAATACGCTCGATCACTTTCAGATAGCTCTCGACCGTGTGGCTGCGGTTCATCCGTTTCAAAATCCGGTCACTGCCCGACTGCACTGGCAGGTGCAAATACGGCATCAGTTTGGAACAGGTGCCATGCGCCTCGATCAGCTCGTCCGTCATGTCGTTGGGGTGGGACGTGGTGAACCGAATGCGCTCCAACCCGTCAACCTTGTCGAGGTCCCAGATCAGTTTCGCCAGCGTGCTTTCGTCGCCATTGGCCCCAAGCCCGTGATAAGCATTCACATTCTGGCCCAAAAGGGTGATCTCGCGCACGCCGCGTTCCACAAGATTGCGCGCCTCATCCAGAATACGCGACACCGGGCGGCTGACCTCGGCACCGCGCGTGTAGGGCACGACACAAAAGGCGCAAAACTTGTCACAGCCTTCTTGAACCGTCAAAAACGCGGTTGGGCCACGCGCCGCTTTGGGCCGCGATTTCAGCTTTTCAAACTTGTCTTCTTCGGGGAAATCCGTGTCGAGCGCAGTACCGCCGCCGCGCACCTTTGCCTCCATTTCAGGAAGACGGTGGTACGATTGCGGGCCCACAACCAGATCAACAGCAGGCTGGCGGCGCATGATTTCAGCGCCCTCGGCTTGGGCCACACAACCCGCCACACCGATTTTCAAATTCGGATTGTCGACCTTTAGCGCTTTAAAACGCCCCAGCTCGGAATACACTTTCTCCGCCGCTTTTTCGCGAATATGGCAGGTGTTCATCAGGATCATGTCGGCATCCGCCGGCGTGTTCGTTTCGACATAGCCCTGCCCGCCCAGCGCTTCGGCCATGCGTTCGCTGTCATAGACATTCATCTGGCAGCCGTAGGTTTTGATGAAAAGCTTTTTAGGAGCCGTCATTGCAATGATCCAAGGTGGTTGGGACAGGAGAGTGATAAAAAAGGGCTGTAACAGCCTGAGGTGGTGCTTGCAATGCACGTCAAATTAACCGATTCTGCCCGACAAAACCGACCAAAGGGCGATGATGCAGTACGATAATGTCCAAACATTCCTCAAAGACGGGGCAAGCGCGCTGGCCAAAGGGCCGGTTTGCATTGTGCTGGTCGAGGATAGCGTCGAGGTGTCGACCACTTTGCGCCATCACCAGCAGGCCGGATTCGCCACTGTGGTGGTGTTTATGCCCAAACAGTTTGACCTGCCCCGCGATCTTCAGGAAAGCGTGCACCGGATCGATTACACCGTGGGTCTGGACGGCGCGATGGAAGACGCGGTGAACCACGTGATCGCCGCCGCCCCGGGCGTGTGGATGTATTATTGCTTTAACGCGGAATATCTGTTTCATCCGTTCTGCGAGACCCGCAGCGTTGGCGAAATGCTGTCGTTTCACACCGAAGAACGGCGTGACGCGATGCTGACCTATGTGGTCGATCTGTACTCGGACGATCTGGGGCGCAATCCCGACGCCGTGTCGCTGGATCACGCGCATCTTGATCGCTCGGGTTACTATGCCCTCGCACGGCCTGACGTGGCCAATCACAACCACCCCAAAGAACGCCAGCTGGATTTCTTTGGCGGATTGCGCTGGCGCTACGAAGAACACATTCCCGCGCTGCGCCGCAAAATCGACCGGATCGCGTTGTTCAAAGCCAAAGCCGGGCTGGAATTGCGCGCCGACCACACGTTCAATGACGAAGAATACAACACCTACGCCTGCCCTTGGCATCACAACATTACCGTCGCGATCTGTTCATTCCGCACTGCCAAAGCGCTGAAACAAAATCCCGGCAGCACCTTTGATATCGAGACTTTCAAATGGCACAACTCTGCCGCCTTTGAATGGCACTCGCGCCAATTACTGGATCTGGGCCTGATGGAACCGGGGCAGTGGTTTTAATCGCGTCCCAAGTTTTTCGTACAAAACCTACGCCTCTGTCACCCACTCAGGATGGCCGATCTCTTCCAGAGTGCGCATGATTTTGTCGTGACCCTCGGGCAGATAACGGTTCAAAATATCATTGGAATTTCGCTTTGCATTGCGCGCCTGGAATGCATGTGAGGCCAGTCCCAAAGCGTCGGAAATCCGACCGATACTCGTATCCATCAGGCCGACATACGGCACCTCTAGCCTGTCATCTTCGGTACTCTTGCGGTAGTAATCAAACCAGCCCTTGCGGCGATTGAAGAACTTCAAAAACCCCATCTTGTTAAAGCGCGCTTGCGGGCGCGGGCCATCACCGCCAAATGCATCGGGGTCACTCCGCTTGAGGTTTGCCAACACTTCAGAGGAATCTGCAGGCCAGCGCGTTGCTGCGGTGTAAAATGATCTTTTTTGACCGTCGGATCCGCGCAAATGGCATCGATCGCGTGACGCGGGCCCGTGTCCTCGTCACTGTGGGGCCAAATTTTAAGGCCGACAACCGGCGGACCCGGCGTGAAATTCAAAACCCGATAGGCGTACCGCACCGGATCGTTTGCGCGCTCGGTATAATCCATCGCCGCGCGCGCTTTGGTAAAACGGATTGCCGTAGCAATAGACATCAGGGTGCGAATGCAACGCGCTGGTCAATGCGGTGCTGCCCGAACGTTGCGCGGACAAAATAATAAAACGAGTGGTGATTGCCGGGTTAGACATCAGCGCGACCAAACCCTGACGCCAGACATCGCTTAAACCTCAGGCTTTTTTGCGCAGCCGGATCACCACATCAACGGATGCGATTTCAGCGCCTTCAGGGGCGTCGGGCAATTGCGCGATCACCAGCTGATCCGATGGCGCATCCGTCAGGCGCGCCTCGTCTTCCCAAAAGAAATGGGGGTGATCATGGGTGTTCGTGTCAAAATAGCTTTTGGAGCCGTCAACCGTCACTTCTTGCATCAAACCTGCATCACAAAACGCGCTGAGCGTGTTGTAAACCGTCGCCAATGACACCGCGTCACCAACGTCACGCGCCGCCTCGAACAGGCTTTCGGCCGTCACATGGCGATGCTGACCATCGCCCACAAGCAAGGCTGCCAATGTCACGCGTTGACGTGTTGGGCGTAGGCCAGCTGTGGCCAACCATTGCGTTCCGACTTGTTCCAGTGACATTTGGGTGCGTGCCTTTGCTGCCTGACGTCTTGCCATATATCTAGTTCGCCCTGCCTCCCATTTCAATTCAATTCCTGCGAACCGCTCGCATCCGCGCTGGCATCTGCACATAAATGCATATTTTCGCGCAGGTTAGTGGCGTGCATCGCCCTTGCAGGACCACAAATTGCGATGCTAGAGGTGGTGAAACACAAGACCAAGTTCAGGAGTGCCGCAACAATGGCCGATTACCCCACCAGTTTCGACAAGGAAGACCTGCTGAAATGCGCCCGCGGCGAATTATTTGGCCCCGGTAACGCGCAATTGCCGGAACCGCCGATGCTGATGATGGACCGGATTACCGAAGTTTCCAGCGATGGCGGCGCGCACGGCAAAGGTCATATCCTTGCCGAATTCGACATCACACCTGATCTTTGGTTCTTTGATTGCCACTTTCCCGGGAACCCGATTATGCCCGGCTGTTTGGGTCTGGATGGCCTGTGGCAGCTGACCGGTTTCAACCTTGGCTGGCGTGGCTGGACGGGGCGCGGCATGGCTGTGGGTGTGGGCGAGGTCCGGCTAAAAGGCATGGTACGCCCGGATCGCAAAATGCTGACCTACAAGATCGACTTTACCAAAGCGCTGCAAACCCGTCGTCTGACCATGGGCGTCGCAAACGGCATAGTTGAGGCCGACGGCGAGGTCATCTACGAAGTTAAAGACCTCAGAGTAGCCCTCTCGGACGCCTAAAGCAGTCCTTCAAACCGGGCGCTTAAACCTTGGAAAAGGGCAGCAACTGTCTGCTCTTTTCATCCCACAAATGCAGACGCGCATTGCGGAAACTTTCCCGAACCGTCATCCGGTTGCCAATCGCCAATTCTTCGTTTTCGCGCAGCACTTGTGGCAGGCGATAAAACGGGATGCGGCTGTATAGGTGATGCACGTGGTGAATGCCGATATTGGCGCTCAGCCATTGCAAGACTGCTGGCAAAACATAGTGCGAGCTGCCGTTCAGGGCCGCGTCATGCACTTGCCAATCTGCCGCCTCATCCCACTGCGTGTCCTCAAACTGGTGCTGAACGTAGAACAGCCAAACACCGGCTGTGGCTGCCAAAAGCGTTGTGGGCAAGAAGATCAACAAGATCGGCATCAGCCCACCAAAATAGATCATAATCCCAAGCACAGACAGAATGGCCGCATTGGTGCCCATCGCGCTGATCCAGTATTTCGTGCTGGCCATCAGACCCAGGGGCAGACGGTTTTGCAGGAAGAACAGATATCCCGGCCCCAGACCGAACAAAACAATCGGGTTGCGGTACACACGGTACAAAAACCGGTTGAACGACGACATCGCCTGATATTCGGCAACCGTCAGCGTGTGCACATCACCAATGCCACGTTGATCCAGATTGCCGGAATGGTTGTGATGCAGCGAATGGGTGCGCCGCCACACGTCATAGGGCGTCAACGTCAGAACACCCAACACGCGGCCCAGCCAGTCACTGACCGTGCGGTTGTTGAAAAACGCGCCATGCCCGCAATCGTGCTGGATACAGAACAGCCGCAGCAAGAAGGCCGCATTGCTCATCGAGATCGCCAGCGTCAGCCAATAGCTATACGACAGCGACCACCATGCCAGCGCCCAAAGCAACAAAAACGGACCGACCGTAATACCCAGTTCATAAGAACTGCGCCCCGCATGGGGTTCGCGATATTTCGCCAGAACTCTGATCCAGTCGCGCGGTTCCCGAATAACGGGGGCGTCTGTGGTCATCTTTGTGGTGCCTGAAGGGTCTTGCGCGGGCTCGATCGTGTCGGTCATATGACTGCTTTGTTAATTATGGTTCCAATCCTCGTATAGGATCAAAACAGTTACGCAAGTATCACTTTGTGCAAATCTCTAGAAAAAGTGATGCGCAAGGCGTGCTGTGTGACCCCGTATGACCCAAAAGTTAACGATCCTCGTCAAACCTTAACGTCGCACCCAAGTGAACAAGGCGTTAACGCGCGCATGAATGCGAAACTGCACAGATTTGGTGAAAATCTGTACGCAACGCCCTAAACCGCTGTCATCCAGGTGATCCGCGCCGACCTAAACTGCACATTTTCCAACCAAATCTGCGCAGTTTGACCCGCAGCCCCCACCGCACGCAGCGTTAACGCCACCGAACGCCGCACCTATTGTTATCAGCTTGCGCAATTTGCCCCCCCTGTCCTATTAAGGGTTCAAGCCACTAAAGGGAGAGCACCCATGCGTCGTGTTGTTGTGACTGGATTGGGCATCGTCTCGTCTATCGGGAATAATGTTTCAGAGGTTCTAGCCTCGCTCAAAGCGGGCACCAGCGGCATTGTCGCCAGCCCTGAAATGATCGAACACGGCTTTCGCAGCCGGGTTGCTGGTACGTTGAAAATCGACCCCTCGGAACACATCGACAAACGCACGCTGCGGTTCATGGGACCAGGGGCGGCCTACGCCCATATCGCCATGGGCCAAGCAATTGCCGACGCGGGTTTGACCGAAGATCAAATCGTCAACGAACGCACAGGTCTGGTTGCAGGCTCGGGCGGGCCATCGACATCCGCCATGCTGGCCGCGCATCAGGTTGTCGCCAAGACCGGTGCCACCAAACGCATCGGCCCGTTTGCAGTGCCGAAATGCATGTCGTCCACCATCTCGGCGAACCTGTCGACGGCGTATAAAATCAAAGGGATCAACTATTCGATCACCTCTGCTTGTTCCACATCCCTGCACTGCATCGGCAACGCGGCAGAACAAATTATGATGGGCAAACAAGACGTTATGTTTGCAGGCGGCGGCGAGGAACTGGATTGGACCCTGTCCTGCCTGTTTGACGCGATGGGCGCAATGAGCAGCAAATACAACGACACGCCAGAACTGGCGAGCCGCGCCTTTGACGCAGATCGCGACGGCTTTGTGATCTCTGGCGGCGGCGGTATTGTGGTGCTCGAAGACCTCGAACATGCACTGGCGCGCGGTGCAAAAATCTACGGTGAAATCACCGGATACGCGGCCACATCGGACGGTCACGACATGGTGGCACCGTCTGGCGAAGGCGGCGAACGGGCGATGCGTTTGGCCTTGTCCACCCTGCCAGAGGGTCGCAAAGTTGGCTACATCAACGCACACGGCACATCCACGCCGGTCGGTGATGTTGGCGAAATCGAAGCGGTTCGGCGCGTGTTTGGCAAAGGCGCAACCCCGCCTGTTAGTTCGACAAAATCCATGACCGGCCACGCCCAAGGGGCCGCCGGCGCGCTCGAGGCGATCTTTAGCACCTTGATGCTGGACAATGATTTCATCACCGGATCGATCAACGTTCAAAACCTTGATCCCGCATTAGACGCGGCCGAAATTGCAACAAAAACAGTAGAAAACGCAGGGCTCGATAGTGTCATGACGAACTCGTTCGGGTTTGGCGGCACCAATGGATCCATGATCATTTCGAAATACAACGGATAAGAGTTTATCATTATGTCTCAAATGCTTGCAGGTAAGCGCGGCCTGATCATGGGTGTCGCGAACGAACGATCCATCGCTTGGGGAATTGCCAAATCCATGGCCAAGGCAGGCGCGGAATTGGCGTTCACCTACCAAGGCGAGGCATTTGGCAAACGGCTCGAACCGCTGGCCGCATCTGTCGGATCAGACTTTATGGTCGACGTTGATGTGACGGACGACGCGTCCTTGGACACAGCATTTGAGGGGCTGGCTGCGCGCTGGCCAACGATCGATTTTGTGATCCATGCAATCGCATTTTCAGACAAGTCCGAACTGACGGGCCGGTTCCTGAACACGTCGCGCGCGAACTTCAAACACTCGATGGATATTTCGGCCTATTCGTTCATCGAAGTTGCACGCCGCGCGCACCCGATGATGGTCGACAACGGCGGCACATTGTTGACGCTAACCTACCAAGGATCGAACCGCGTTGTGCCGAATTACAACGTGATGGGCGTGGCCAAGGCGGCGCTGGAATCAGCGACCCGCTACCTCGCCAACGACCTTGGGCCAGAGGGCATTCGCGTCAACGCGATCTCGCCCGGGCCGATGAAAACGCTGGCCGGTGCGGCCATTGGCGGGGCGCGCAAAACCTACAAACACACTGATCAAAACGCGCCCTTGCGCTCTAATGCGACATTAGAAGCGGTTGGCGGCACGGCGGTGTATTTGGCGTCCGACGCGGGGGCCTGCACAACGGGCGAAATCATCCGTGTCGACGGTGGATTCCACGTGCTGGGCATGCCGCAACCGGACCACTTGTAACTGAGCACGTGGTGCGCGACACGCACACCTTACCTGCCCACGGTTTTGCCAAAATCTTGCCCTAAGCCTGACATTTCATGCAGCTAGCGTTCACCCATGAAAATTTATGATCCGAAATACGAACGCACATTGGAACGACGCGAAGCACGGGCCAGACGTTCCAAAACTTTGGGGCGGTTTGTGGTCACGGGATTCGGTGTTTGTGTGATGCTAACCTTGCGGATGAACCCTGCATTAGCCACTGATTTTACGACTTATTTTGCCGAAATCCCGGCCCGTCAAACCAGCTTATTGCCAGGGGCCCAACCGGTTGCGCAGATGCCATTGAACAAAGTCACAGTGCGCAAGGGAACAGGGTTTGGCACGCAGCCAAACGGCCACGACAGCCAAGCCGTGGCACAGGGTTTGGGTCAACACCTGGGGTCGATCAAAGTTGGTCAGTGAAAGATGCGCAGGTGACGCACCCTGCCAATTTTAACCTCAGTTGATCCCGACAATCTCGATATCAAAGGTCAGGTCTTTGCCTGCGAGCGGATGGTTCGCATCCAGCGTCACGGTCGCCTCATCAAGTGCCACAACAGTGACTGGCAACGGGTGACCTTCGGGCGTTTGCATCTGCAATTGCAGGCCCAATTCCAGCGGAATGTCAGCCGGAATGCCTTCGCGCGGGATCGCCTGTTGCATGTCAGGATTGATGTGACCGTAGGCTTGATCCACCGGCACGTTCACGACCTTTTTGTCGCCCACCGCCATGCCCGGCAATGCCGCGTCCAGACCTGCGATGATCTGGCCGGAGCCTGCCTGAAATTCCAACGGGTCGCGCCCCTCAGAGCTGTCAAAGATGCTGTCATCGGACAAAGTGCCTTTGTAGTGCATCCGCACCGTGTCGCCTGATTTGATTGTGCTCATGTTCTGTTCCGTTTCGAGATATCCAAAGTTGCGCGCAATTTGCATCAGGCGCGTGGCGGGGTAAACCCCACCTTACCCCCTTTTCGCCCGCGTCTACCCGTGCCAGTGTGCGCCCATCAAAGGAGTTCACCCATGCCCATCACCACCTGCATTTTTGACGCCTATGGCACGCTGTTTGATGTGGCGGCCGCCGCACGCCAAGCCGCCGCTGAGCCTGAATTTGCGCAGATCAAAGATACATGGCCGCAATTGGCAGAACATTGGCGTCTGAAACAGCTGCAATACACGTGGTTGCGTGCGATTACCGATGCGCATGCGGATTTTTGGCAGGTCACCCAAGACGGGCTGGATTGGGCGATGGAAAAAACGGGCGTCGGCCATGATGCGGCCCTACGTGAGCGTCTGTTGGCGCTCTATTGGGAACTGCAGGCCTATCCAGAAGTCCCCGCGATGCTGAAGGCGCTAAAGGACGCAGGATTGAACACCGCAATTTTGTCGAACGGTTCACCGGACATGCTGGATGGTGCGGTCCAGTCCGCTGGGATCGCCGATGTTCTGGATGACAGCCTGTCGGTGCAAAGCGTCGGTGTTTTCAAGCCTGACGCGCGGATTTACGACCTTGTTGGTGCGCGGTTTGGCTGCGCAAAAGACGAGGTTTTGTTCGTGTCTTCAAATGGTTGGGACGCAGCTGGCGCGGCAGGCTACGGGTTTACGACGGCCTGGGTCAACCGCAGCAATGAGCCGATGGACCGCCTGCCCTGGACACCGCAACACGTGCTGTCTGATCTGACGGATATTCCGAAACTGGCTGGCGTCTAATGCCAAGCTTCAAAACATCTGACGGGCTGAACCTGCACTACACAGACCAAGGTTCGGGTCTGCCAATCTTGTGCCTTGCCGGGTTAACCCGCACCGGTGCTGATTTCGATTACGTTGCACCGCATCTATCCGGCAACCGATTGATCCGGCTGGATTATCGCGGGCGCGGTGGTTCTGACTGGGATGATAATTGGCAGAATTATACGCTGCCAGTTGAATGCCGTGATGTGGTTGAATTGCTCGATCATTTGGGGCTGGAAAAGGTCGCCATCATCGGCACCTCGCGCGGCGGTTTGAACGCCATGGGCCTGTGTGCGTCGGTCCCCGACCGGATCATTGGCGTTGCGCTCAATGACATCGGGCCAGAGCTGGATCCGCGCGGCCTAAGCGGCATCATGACCTATCTGGGGCGCAATCCGGCGGGCCGCAATCACGAGGACATCGCCGCCGCCCTCGCCCATGTGTTGGTCGGGTTTGACAACGTCCCGATGTCGCGCTGGCTAGAAGAGGTGCGCAAGCATTACATAATGACCGATACGGGCCTGCAAATCACTTATGATCCGAACTTGCGCAAGGCGGTTGAGGCAGGTGGCGACGTGCCCGACCTGTGGCCGTTCTTTGATGCGATGGCCGGCAAACCGTTGGTCTGCATTCGCGGTTCTGGATCAGATTTACTAAGCGCCGAGACGTTGGCAAAAATGCAAACCCGTCGCCCTGACATGATCGCCGCAACAGTGCCAGATCGCGGACACATCCCGTTTTTGGATGAACCCGAGGCAGTCGCTGCCTTACAAAAATGGATCGGAGAACTGGCATGAATATTGACATGATCCGCGCCGCTGCCAAGCGGTTGGACGGGCACGCACGCCGCACGCCTTTGCTGAATTCGCCGTTCTTGGACGACATCGCAGGGCGTCGTGTCTGGGTGAAACCTGAATGTTTACAACACACTGGCAGCTTTAAATTTCGCGGTGGATGGTCGGCGTTGTCGGCACTGACTGACGCACAACGCGCCAAAGGTGTCATCGCCTTTTCCAGTGGCAACCACGCCCAAGGGGTTGCTTTGGCCGCGCGCGAACACGGCTCATCTGCCGTCATTGTCATGCCGTCCGACGCCCCTGCCCTCAAGATCGCAAACACGCGCGCGCTGGGGGCCGAGGTTGTCTTGTACGAACGCGGGTCCGAGGATCGCGACGTGATCGGCCAGCAACTGGCAACGGAACGCGGACTGACCCTGATCAAACCTTTTGACGAGCCGCAAGTGATCGCAGGTCAAGGCACAACCGGTTTGGAAATCGCCGAGCAAGCGCGCGAAGTTGGCATCACCACAGCAGACGTAATTGTGTGCTGCGGCGGTGGTGGTTTGACCGGCGGCATCGCGCTGGCGCTTGAGGCCGAGGCCCCAGACATGCGCGTACGCCCCGCCGAACCAGAAGGGTTCGACGATGTGGCACGGTCCCTGCATGCAGGCGCAATCCAGCGCAACAACGCCCTGTCCGGCAATATCTGCGACGCGATCATCACTCCGCAACCGGGCGATCTGACCTTTCCAATCATGCAGCGTTTGTGTGGTGCCGGATTAACCGTCAGCGAAGACGAAGCCTTGCACGCCATGGCGCTCGCGTTTTCACGTCTCAAGGCCGTCGCTGAACCCGGTGGCGCCGTCGCCTTGGCCGCGGCGCTGTTTCGCACAGATGACATTCAAGGCGATGATGTTATTGTCACAATTTCGGGGGGCAACGTCGATGCGGCCCTGTTTCAAACCGCCCTTGAAAGGTTTCCCATTTCATGACCCGTTTCACCATTGCCAGTTTTAACGTCAAAAACCTGATCGGCGCGGATCAGGAATACTATAAGTTCCAAAAATACACCCCCGAAGAATACGCGTGGAAAGCGGATTGGCTGTCAGAACAAGTCCAAACCATGGACGCCGATATTGTCGGTTTCCAAGAGGTCTTTGAGGAAAGCGCGTTGCGCGATGTCATTGCCGAGGCTGACGCCGAGGGCATCGCCAGCAACGCAGAACACATTCCCGGCACCCACAAACGTTACCGCAAAAAGGCGATTTTTCGTAAACTTGCGTACAAACCCTACACCGATGCGGCCATCGCCTTTGCACCGAATTTGAACGACGGCGAAGCAGGATCACGTCGCCCGGGTCTTGCGGTTTTGTCGCGTTTCGGGTTTGTCGGCGCGCCCGAAATCATTCAGGATTTGCACGACGATCCGGTTGAATGGACGGGGGATGCGCAACAAGGCAGTTATGTTTTGCGCCGCCTGTCGCGCCCGATCCTGAAGGTGCGCGTGCCTGTTGGCAAAACCATTGTCACGGTTTTCAACTGCCACCTGAAATCTAAACTCGGTGAATTCGACCTGCCAGAGGGCGCAGATTTTCCGCCCGAGGCGGACCTCACCAACTACGACGCCGTGGGCCGCGCGATGGGGGCAATGCGCGCAGCTATGCGCCGCATGGCCGAGGCCTGCGTGCTGCGCCGCCTGATCGTGGCCGAATTAAAGGCCGGCAACCCCGTGATGGTTTTGGGCGATTTCAACGACGGCGAACACGCGGTCAGCTCTGAAATCATCACCGGCGAGGTCCCGTTCAAGAACTATTCCTGGATGTTGCGTCACGATGCCAAAGCGTCCAACGACCGTTATTCCAAAGAAATGAACGTGCAGATCACCGAAGACATCGAATCCGTGCGCCTGCATTCCGCAGAGAAACAATTCGTGCGTAAATCGGCCCGCGACATGGTGTTTACCTCGGCCTTTGGCGGCACCTTCGAAAGCATCGATCAGATTTACATGTCGCGCCATTTCATGCCTGATCACGCAAATTCGATCGGCGAAATGGAGTATTTCAGCGTGCTGAACGACCACCTTACCGACGGCAGCCACCCCGAAGCGCCCTACAACAAACTGGCCTCGGATCACGGCCAAATCATAGCCCACATGCGCCTGAAGGATGCCAAACGATGATGAACATGGCCGACGTGGGCGATGTCCGCCTGCACTACCGCATTGACGGGCCCGAGGACGGCGCGCCGGTTGTTTTTGCCAACTCGCTTGGCACCGATATGCGGTTGTGGGATCCGGTTTTACCGTTACTGCCCAAAGGCTTGCGCATCTTGCGCTACGACAAACGCGGCCATGGCCTGTCGTCTTGTCCGCCTGCGCCCTACAAAATGGGTACGCTGGTCTCTGACGCTGAAACGCTGATGGACAGGTTCGGGTTCAAGGACGCGCTGTTTGTGGGCCTTTCGATTGGCGGCATGATCGCCCAAGGGCTGGCGGTCAAACGCATGGACTTGATCCGCGCCATGGTCCTGTCGAATACGGCTGCCAAAATCGGCAATCCGGCGTTGTGGAATGACCGCATCGCAGGCGTAAAATCCGGCGGCATCGAGAGCCTCGCAGACGCTGTGATGGAACGTTGGTTTTCCAAAGGCTACATGACCAATCCTGATCTGGAACTGTGGCGCAACCTGTTGGTCCAGCAAAGCAATGAGGGTTACATCGGCTGTTCGTCCGCCATTTCTGGCACGGATTTTTACACGCCAACCTCGGGTCTACGTATTCCGACGCTGGGCATTGCCGGATCAGATGATGGCGCGACGCCACCTGATCTGGTGCGCGAAACCACCGATCTGATCCCCGGCAGCCAGTTCCACCTGATGCGCAAGGCCGGCCATTTGCCTTGCGTCGAAAAACCCGAAGAATACGCACAAACCTTGACCGATTTCATGCACGCCACAGGGCATATCTAAGATGGCCGCGTCGGTCTTTGACAGCACGCTGTACGCGCGGCTTTTCCCGTCAGGTGACGTTGGTCGATTGTTCACCGACAGCGCCGAAGTGCGCGCGATGTTGTTGGTCGAAGGGGCCTTGGCCAAGGCGCAAGGCAGCCTTGGCGTCATCCCGCAGGACAGCGGCGACGCGATACACCGCGCCAGTCTCGAGGTGCAGTTGGACCCCGGCGCATTGGCCGCCGCGACCGGCACAAATGGCGTGTCGGTCCCCGGTTTGGTGGCGCTGTTTCGCAGCGAAATGCAGGCCCCCGAACACAGCGCTTACGTGCATTGGGGGGCCACCAGCCAAGACATCATCGACACCGGATTGATGCTGCGATTGCGCCAGGCGTTAACCTTGATCGAGGCCGATTTGAAAGCCGTTCTGGCCGCACTGGCGGATCACGCCAAAACGCATGCGGACACCCCGATGCCTGCGCGCACCTACGGCCAACACGCGACGCCAACCAGTTGGGGCGCGGTGTGTGCTGCGTGGGGGGCAAAGTTGCTGGATGCGTTGGGCGAACTTGACGCCCTGCGCGAGGCATCGATTTGGGTGTCGCTCAGTGGGGCTGCGGGCACATCATCGGCCTTGGGCGAGCACGCTGATGAAACACGCGCCGCATTGGCCAAGGCCTTAGGTTTAAACGATCCTCAACGCAGCTGGCACACGGATCGCACGCCGATTTTGCGCATCACAGATTGGCTGATGCGTGTCCAATCCAGCCTTGGTGCGATGGGGCAAAGCCTGATCGGACTGTCCATGAGTGGCATCGAAGAAATTCAACTGTCCGGGGCTGGCGCGTCCTCGACAATGCCGCAAAAACAGAACCCTGTTGGCCCGTCGGCACTGGTTGCCTTGTCGCATCAAGCCACCGGTTTGCGTGCCAGTTTACAGGCCGCAGCCCAACATCAGCACCAGCGGGACGGGACCGCGTGGTTTACCGAATGGATGGTTTTACCACAAATTGTGCTCTGTGCTGCATCAGCGCTAAATCACGCGAAATCCTTGTGTGAAAACATGTCACCTGCCGCGCCCAAAATGGCGCAGAACCTCGCAGGGTTAGGGTTGATCCACGCCGAAGCGCTTAGCTTTGCCTTGGCCGAAACCATGCCCCGCCCAGACGCGCAGGCCGCAACCAAATCGCTGTGCAAGCAGGCCCAAGACAGCGGCATGACCTTGGGTGAACTGGCATTGCAGGCCTATCCGGATTTACCTAAGTCAGTGTTCAATGTGGCCGAACAAATGGGCCAAGCCCCGAATATCGCCCGTGCTTTTGCGGCCCAAGTGAGCAAGATCTAAACCATGCGCCTGCCCGTTCTGTTTATCATGATCACTGTCATGCTTGATGCCATGGGGATCGGTCTGATCATGCCCGTGATGCCCGATTTGCTGAGCGAAGTCCAAGGCGGCACGCTGGGCAAAGCGGCGATCTGGGGCGGTATTCTGTCGACCTCATTCGCCTTGATGCAGTTCATCTTTGGGCCAATTCTGGGTGGTTTGTCCGACCGGTTTGGGCGCCGCCCTGTTTTGCTGATTTCACTGGTTGTCATGTCGCTTGATTATCTGGTGATGGCGATTGCGGGATCGATCTGGTGGCTGCTGATCGGGCGCATTGTTGGCGGCATCACGGCTGCAACACATTCCACCGCAAACGCCTATATCGCTGACATTTCCAAACCCGAAGACAAGGCCGCAAACTTTGGCCTATTGGGGGCTGCATTCGGCATCGGGTTCATCCTAGGCCCGTTGATTGGCGGATTGCTGGCCGAATACGGCACCCGCGCACCGTTTTATGCCGCAGCCGTGCTGGCCGCACTAAACGCCCTGTTTGGCTGGTTTATCCTGAGCGAAACCGTCACCGACAAAATCCGTCGCCCGTTTTCATTGACCCGCTCAAACCCGATTGGCGCGCTCAAAGTGCTGGGGAAATTGCCCAACATCGCCAATTTGCTGGTGGTCTATTTCCTGTACCAAGTCGCCTTTACCGTCTACCCCGCCGTCTGGTCGTATTTCGGCAAGGAACGGTTTGACTGGGACCCTGCCACCATCGGCCTGTCGCTGGGCCTGTTCGGGGTCACAATCGCGTTGGTCCAAGGCCTGTTGATCCGCCCCTTCATCCGAGTGTTGGGCGAACGCGGCACAGTGATCTACGGCTTTGGCTTTGATTTAATGGCGTTTTTGGCGTTGGCCTTTGTGACATCCGGCACTTTGGCGTTGATCCTGACACCCTTGGCGGCCCTTGCGGGGGTTGTGACGCCAGCCTTGCAAGGCATCATGTCAAAGGCTGTGGACGACAATCAACAGGGCGAATTGCAAGGTGCGCTGACGTCGGTTTCTGCCCTTGCGATGATCATGGCCCCGATGACGATGACCTACACATTTGCCGTGTTTACGTCTGAAACCGCGCCGATCTACATGCCGGGGGCACCGTTCTTGTTGTCGGTTGGGCTGATCGCGATTGCGCTGTTTGTATTTGCACGCTCTGGCCGCGCCAAAGTGACGTAACAAAAAGCCGAAACGAGCAGTTTTTTGTCGCATTTTGCCTTGCCCTTAAGAACGCGTGCGGCCAGCCTTGGGGCAACGCTGCTCTTTAGGACACAGGATTCCTCATGCAAACCATCAAAGCCGCCGTCTGCCATGCCTTTGGCGAAGATCTGAAAATCGAAGACATCCAAATTCGCGCGCCAGAGATGGGCGAAGTCGAAGTGACGCTGGACGCGGTTGCGATCTGCCACTCTGACATTTCGTTTGCGGGTGGTGCCTGGGGCGGCAGCCTGCCGGCGGTCTACGGGCACGAAGCCGCAGGGCTTGTGTCCGATGTCGGCGCAGGCGTGACCGGATTGGCCGTTGGCGACAGCGTGGTTGTCACGCTGATCCGCGCCTGCGGAACCTGCCCCAGCTGCGCAGGCGGCACACCTACCAACTGCGAAACGCCTTATGACGGCGATCACGGCCCGATCAAAACCGCTGACGGTGGCAAGCTGCACCAAGCGATGGCGACAGGTGGATTTGCGGAAAAAGTCGTTGTAGATCAACGCCAATTGGTGAAAATTTCCCCTGACATTCCCAAAGACGTCGCCAGCCTGATCGCTTGTGGTGTGATCACCGGCGTCGGCGCGGTTGTGAATTCAGCCGGGCTGCGCGCTGGTCAGGACGTCGTGGTGATTGGCGCAGGTGGCGTCGGTCTGAACGCGATCCAAGGCGCGCGCATCGCGGGTGCGCGGCGCATCATTGCCGTCGACATGTCTGAGGAAAAACTGGAGATCGCCAAGGAATTTGGTGCAACCCACGGCGTTTTGGGCACGTCGGAAAAGCCATGGCGCGCGTCCTACAAAGCCCTTGGCGGACGTGGCGCTGACGCCGTGATTGTCACCGTTGGTGCCATCCCTGCGTATGAACAGGCCCCTAAATATCTAGGGCGTGGCGGCAAGGTTATCATGGTCGGGATGCCGCATTCTGGTGCCATGGCCGAATTCGAACCGGTGATGCTAGCGGCGGTTGGTCAGGGCATGATCGGATCAAAAATGGGCGATGTCGTGATCCAGCGTGACATTCCGTGGATGGTCGATTTGTACACCCAAGGGCGGTTGAAGTTGGATGAGCTGATTTCTGGTCGTTGGTCGCTCGAGCAGATAAACGAGGCGATTGCAGATACCAAAACCGGTGCAGCGCGGCGCAATGTGATCGTGTTCAATCGCTAATTCGGATGGGGGCTTTGCCCCCAAACCCCCAGAGTATTTTTGATCAAAACAAAGGCTGAGACATGAAGCTGCAAGACCTTGATGTGATTGTAACGGCCCCACCAGCGCCGGGTTGGGGCGGGCGGTATTGGATTTTGGTCAAGGTCACGACGGACACCGGCATTGTGGGTTGGGGCGAATGCTATGCATCCTCAATCGGGCCGGAACCGATGCGCGCGGTGATCCATGACGTGTTTGACCGCCATATGGCTGGCGAAAATCCCGAGAACATCGAGCTGATGTTCCGGCGCGCTTATTCCGCCGGTTTTACTCAGCGCCCTGATCTGACTGTTATGGGTGCGTTTTCCGGGCTTGAGATCGCTTGTTGGGATATCTTGGGCAAGGATCGCGGCCGTCCCGTTCATGCGTTGATCGGCGGGCGTATGAATGATCGCATTCGCGCCTATACCTATCTGTATCCTCTGCCCCATCACGATGTCGCTACGTTCTGGTCCTCACCCGAAATGGCGGCGGAATCGGCGGCGGATTGTGTGGCGCGCGGGTACACGGCCGTGAAATTCGACCCTGCGGGCCCTTACACCCTGCGTGGTGGTCACATGCCGGCGATGCAGGACATTTCGCAGTCCGTCGCCTTTTGCAAAGCCATTCGCGAGGCCGTTGGCGACAAGGCTGATCTGCTGTTTGGCACCCATGGGCAGTTTACGACCGCCGGTGCCATCCGGCTTGGCCAAGCGATCGAACCCTATAGCCCGCTGTGGTACGAGGAACCCGTTCCGCCTGACAGCGTCGCGGAAATGGCCAAAGTCGCGAGTGCCGTGCGCATCCCGATTGCCACGGGCGAACGCCTGACCACCAAGGCGGAATTCGCGCCTGTGTTGCGATCCGGGGCTGCAACGATTTTGCAACCTGCCTTGGGCCGTGCAGGTGGTATTTGGGAAATGAAAAAGGTCGCCGCCATGGCCGAGGCTTACAATGCGCAAATGGCACCGCACCTGTATGCTGGCCCAGTGGAATGGGCGGCGAACATCCAGTTGGCCGCGTCGATCCCGAACATTTTGATGTGCGAATGCATCGAGACACCATTCCACGATCAGCTGATCAAAGGTTCGATCCGCGTCGAGGACGGGTTCATCGTGCCCGGCGACGCCGCTGGTTTGGGCATTGAAGTGGACGAGGCATTGGCCCGCGCGCATCCCTACACCGACACCGGATTGCATTTGGAAATGCAAGAAGCGCCCTGTGACTACGTCAACGCCAACAGTTTTGGCGGCGGTGCACCGGCTAAAGCTGTCGACTGAGAAAGCTAAGCCAGTTTTCGTGGGCGATCTTGGCAATCCGCGTGTCGCTGTAGCCGTGATCGGCCATGGCGTCACACAGTTTGGGCAAGTCAGCGGCGCTGTTGATCCCTGCGGGCATCGGTGCGCCGTCGAAATCTGATCCGAGGCCGACGTGGTCCTCGCCCGCTTGATCAATCATGTGATCCAGTTGCGTGAGGCAATCTGCGATAGTGGCCTTGCCGGTTTTCCACCCCTGATCGCTTAGGAAGATCGTCCCGAAATTCAGACCCACCATGCCGTTCGTTTCGCGCACCGCATTCAATTGCGCATCGGTCAAATTGCGGGTCGCATTGCACCGGGCAACAGCGTTGGAATGTGTGGCCACCAGCGGCAAACCCGCCTCTGCAACATCCCAGAATCCGGCCATCGTCAGGTGGCTGGTATCGACCATCACGCCCAGTTTTTTGCACCGCGCGACCAAGGTTTTGCCAAGCGGCGTGAGCCCCGCGCCAGTATCGCCGTCGCGCCCGTGCTGAAACGGAACCCCTTGGGCAAAGATCGTTGGCCGCGACCAAACCAACCCAAGCGAGCGCAACCCCATTGCGTAGAGCGCATCTAGCGCCAGCAAATCGGGATCGATGCAATCGGCCCCTTCGAGATGCAGAATGCAGGCCAGTTCCGGCCCGACAAAGCTGCGCGCGAGGGTCTGGGCATCGGTGCAAATGCGAATGTGTCCCGCGTTTTGAAGGCGCTGCGCCAACCCTGCTTGGGCAATGGCCGAGCACAGCGCGCCACCACCGTCGATCGCAGGGGGCAACGGCATATCCAAATCACCGGTTTCGAATTTCGTGAAATCAAATGCTTGTCGTTTGGTCGGGGAAAACAGCGCAAAGAAACCGCCCGCCAACCCACCGCTGCGCGCATCCGGCACGTTCACATGGCCAATGGGCTTGGCGAAATCAGCAACGGGGTCGGTGCTGCCGCACCACAGCCGGCTGAGCGCGTCGTTGTGTCCGTCAAAAACCAGCGTCATGTCAGGCTCCTTTTAGGGCGGCGTTTTCGGCCTCTAGTTCGGCGATGCGGGTTTCCAGCCGCGACATTTCGGGCGCGACCAGCTGCGCGATTTCACCTGCATCAAAGCGTGGCGTGATGAATTGCGGGCAGTTCCAATCGAATGTTTCGATCTGGATCGTGACCACGCGTTCCACACGACCCTGCCCTTGGGTCGCCAACTGTGCGACCAAATCAGGCGCGTCGGCAGCGTCTTGGAAGGTCGCATAGCCTTGCAGTTTCAGGCGGGCTTTGCGGGTGTAATCCATCGCGAACAACGACACGCGGTTGTCATTCAGCAGGTTGCCTTTGGAAATATACTGACGGTTGCCGCGGTAATCCGCAAAGCCCAGCGATTGGCTATCCAACACCTTGAGGAAGCCCGCAGGCCCGCCGCGATGCTGCACGTAGGGCCAGCCGGTTTCAGACACCGACGCCATGTAAATCGAGGTGCGAGACCCGAGGAAATCAGCCTCGTCCGGCCCCAATTCCGAACGATCCATGCTGGCGTAGCGGCGCGCGTAACTTTCGCCCGTCCCGTCACGATCCTGCTGCGCGCGCACGGCGGGCGTAAACATCACATCGGCGTAGGTTTTCATGGGCCTGTCCTTTGGCGTATCAGGTTCCGGCAGTCTGCCCTGTGCGTTCGCGGCATGCAACAAAACCAAGGCTGGTTTGCCCTTTCCCTCTGATCACACTTTAGGTATCTCGGACGTCACAAACGCCGCCTTTCAAAGGAACGAAACCATGGCCCTGGACAAACAATTCGATGCAAGCACCGCTGAACCCCGTCTGTATGACGCATGGGAAAAGGCCGGGTGCTTTGTCGCGGGCGCGAATGCCAAGCCGGGGGCCTCGTCCTATTGCGTGATGATCCCGCCGCCAAACGTCAACGGATCGCTGCATGTGGGGCACGCGTTCAACAACACGCTGCAAGACATCATGACGCGCTGGCACCGGATGCGCGGGTTCGACACGCTGTGGCAACCGGGTCAGGATCACGCTGGCATCGCCCTACAGCTGGCTGTTGAAAAGGAACTGGCGACCAAGAACATCAACCGCAAAGACATCGGGCGTGATGCGTTTTTAGGCCACGCATGGGATTACAAAGCGCGCACCGCCGACACCATCGTGAGCCAGCTGAAACGTCTGGGGGCCTCATGTGATTGGTCGCGCAACGCCTTTACGATGGCGGGCGCGCCGGGTGACACCCGTGTCGGGCACGAAAATTCACCGAATTTCCATGACGCCGTGATCAAAGTCTTTGTCGACATGTACAACAAAGGCCTGATTTATCGCGGCAAGCGGCTGGTCAATTGGGACCCTCGCTTTGAAACCGCGATCTCTGATCTTGAGGTCGAAAACATCGAAACGCCGGGCCACATGTGGCATTTTAAATATCCGCTGGCCGGTGGCGCGACCTACACCTACATCGAAAAAGACGAGGACGGGAACGTGACCTTGTCCGAGGAACGCGACTATATTTCCATCGCGACCACACGCCCTGAAACCATGCTGGGTGACGGTGCGGTTGCTGTTCACCCGTCGGATGAGCGTTACGCGCCAATCGTCGGAAAACTATGTGAAATTCCTGTTGGCCCAAAAGAACTGCGTCGCCTGATCCCGATCATCACAGATGAATATCCGGACAAGGATTTCGGCTCCGGTGCGGTGAAAATCACTGGTGCCCACGATTTCAACGACTACCAAGTCGCCAAGCGCGGCGGCATCCCGATGTACAACCTGATGGACACGCGTGCGAACCTCAGGTCTGATGGCAAACCCTACGCGCAAGAAGCTGAAATCGCCCAGAAAATCGCCAATGGCGAGATGGAATTTGACGAGGCGATGATCGCCGCAATGAACCTTGTGCCCGACGAATACCGCGGTCTTGATCGGTTCGAGGCGCGGGCGAAAGTTGTGGCTGACATCACTGCCGAAGGACTGGCCGTTATGGTGTCCGTTCCTGACATTGACGAGGACGGTCAGGAAAGCAGCAAGCTGGTGCCTTACGTCGAAAACAAGCCGATTATGCAGCCGTTTGGGGACCGATCTAAAGTGGTCATCGAACCCCTGCTGACGGATCAATGGTTTGTGGAAACCGACAAAATTGTTAGCCCCGCTTTGGACGCGGTGCGCAATGGCGATGTAAAGATTATGCCCGAAAGCGGCGAGAAGGTGTATTTCAATTGGCTCGAAAATATCGAGCCATGGTGCATCTCGCGGCAGCTGTGGTGGGGGCATCAGATTCCGGTTTGGTATGGGCCTAAGAAAGAAACGCTACAATCTTCACCGAAAAATGTTCATTCAACTGCACACAATATTAGGACCTATCATCCCTTTGTAGGCGCTACTCTCTCCGACATTCAGCGAGCAGCGTACGAATACTACGGGGAAGAAGTCGCTGTTGGTTTCTATTTTGATGGAATTAACCCAAATCGGGAAGCGTCTGATGCGCAACCTGCTTACCGATATGGTAACGGCACTTATCCTTTGTACGATACCGACCGAGAAAAGTTCTTCTCGGATGGACCCTACGTCCAATTAACTCGCGATCCCGACGTCCTGGACACATGGTTCTCCTCCGGCCTTTGGCCTATCGGTACCCTCGGTTGGCCCGAAGAAACCGACGCGCTGAAACGCTATTTCCCGACCTCTGACCTGATCACGGGCCAGGACATCCTGTTCTTTTGGGTCGCGCGCATGATGATGATGCAATTGGCCGTTGTTGATGAAATCCCTTTCAAAAACGTGTACCTGCACGGCCTTGTCCGCGACGCCAAGGGCAAGAAGATGTCAAAATCCGTCGGCAACGTTGTCGACCCGCTGGACGTCATCGACGAATACGGGGCTGACGCGCTGCGCTTTACCAACGCGGCGATGGCGTCGCTGGGGGGCGCGCTGAAACTCGACGGCAAACGTATCGAAGGCTACCGCAACTTTGTCACCAAACTGTGGAACGCAGGCACCTACGGCGATTTTAAAGGCACGTTTGACGTGCCCCATTCGGACGCCATTCCAGACACAAAACTGCCGCTGAACCAGTGGATCAAAGGCGAAATCGCCAAGACCCGCGAAGCTGTCGACGCCGCGCTGGAAACCTACCGTTTCAACGAGGCGGCCAGCACGCTTTACGCCTTTGTGTGGAACACCTTCTGCTCGCAATATCTGGAATTCACCAAGCCAATTCTGGACGGCGACGATGCCGAGGCCGCAGCCGAAACCAAAGCCACCTACGCCTGGGCGTTTGATCAATGCCTGATCCTGCTGCACCCGATCATGCCGTTTGTGACCGAAGAATTGTGGGGCGCGAAAGAGCGGCCCAAGATGCTGGTCCACACCGATTGGCCAACCTACACCAGTGCCGATCTGGTCACACCGCAAGCCGACGCAGACCTAAGCTGGACAGTCGCGATGATCGAAGCAATCCGGTCTGCCCGCGCCCAAATGAACGTGCCCGCTGGGTCGTTTATTCCGTTGGCGGTCAAAGGGTTGGACGATGCAGCCCGCGCCGCTTGGACCCAAAACGAGGCGTTGATCAAACGCTTTGCCCGCATCGAATCCCTGACCGAAGGGGGTGAATTGCCCAAAGGCACCGTCGCCATGGCTGTCAGTGGTGGCAGCTTTGGCCTGCCTCTTGCAGGTGTCATCGACGTGGCCGCAGAAAAGGCCCGCCTTGAGAAAACCATCGGCAAACTTGGCAAAGAATTGGGCGGATTGCGCGGCCGTTTGAACAACCCCAAGTTCGCCGACAGCGCCCCACCCGAAGTGATTGAGGAAACCAAAGCCAACCTAGCCCTGCGCGAAGCCGAAGAAGGCAAGCTGCAAGAGGCGTTGAGCCGATTGGCCGAGCTTGGCTAAACACATTGCGCGGCGTCTAAAACCAGACGCCGCGCAACAATCATACCGCTAGCTGGCAGGATACATTGTTGCGGAGTAGATCCCTTCGCCACTGGACAAAAGCGGCGCGTTTTCAATCACAACTTGCGGGAATCTTGCGGGAATTCCGGTGCCGCCATACGTGTCGAACTCCTTCCAGTATGGCGTAAAATACTCCGGCAGAACGTTGTTTGCGCCTATCGATGGTGTTTTGATCGTGTGTTGAATGAACAACTGCCATTGCACAAAGGTTTGTTTTGCAGGCGCAGTGACCTTTTGCGTCGTCGTGGAGGATGTCGTCAAAACTGTTTTGTTTTGCGAGCTGTGTCCGCTGTTGTAAGCCGCTGTCAGCTTGACATCGATGCCTTTGAGCAGCGGGATATTCGTGCTGGCTTCAGCGCTTAGAACCCGGCCAAAGGTTTCGGTCGCTTCCTGCGTGGATTGCACGCCCGTCACAAAAGTTTTGTCTTCGGAATAGCCACCTGCGGTGTTCAGCTCGACGATCACGGCCTTCCACTGATAGCTCATCACCACTTCGCGTCCGACCGTCATGGTCTTATCAACTGTTGAAATCATGTCTTTACGAAAGGTGCCATCGACATGGCCCGCACTGCCAACCGGCTCTTGAGCGCCAGTGTAAGAGGCGATCAGAACCAAGGGTGTTATCTTGGGATAGATATAGTCATAGATCAGAGAAGACGACACGATCGGCGTGCCTTGATCGTTTGGCCAAACGTTGCCAATGGCTGGCGCGCCATGTGCGAAGGAGCCTTTTGGGGGGCCTGAATCGTGTAGCCATTGAAATCAAATGGGGTTGGGTCGGACATGTTATTTCAATCGGTTCAGTAGGTTGAATAAATCTGATTGGTCAGGCGCTGCGCGTGGCAGCAAATAAAAATAATACAAAAAGGCAAAATTCAATCAGAGGCGTGGGTCCTACCCTCGCGGTATTGGGCCGCACGTCAACTGAATAAAAGGCGCGGCCCGATAAGAGATACAGATTACTTGAACACAGCGGGGCGTTTTTGCATGGCCGCTGCGACCACTTCCATCTGGTCCGGCTTGCCGATCAGTTCAGCTTGCTCAGCGCTTTCGGCCATCAAAACAGTGTCTGCATCTGCCGTTTCGGCCAATGCCATCAAACGTTTTGCTGTGCGAATGGCAGACGGGCTTTTGCCGGCAATCTGAGTGGCCAATTCCATTGCAGCGGCCATCGGATCATCGGCCAATTCCGTAACCAACCCCCACGCGAGCGCCTGATCTGCATCAACCGGAGACGCCGTGTACGTCAGGCGGCGCATCACATCAGGGCGCACCAGTTTGGGCAGCAACACCATGCCGCCCATGTCCGGCACGATGCCCCATTTCATCTCCATCACCGCCATTTTCATGTCAGGGCCGGCGATGCGAATATCCGCCCCCAGCGCCAATTGGCACCCTGCCCCGAACACCGGACCGTGTAGCGCTGCGATCACCGGCATCGGCACGCGTTGCCAGATCATCGCGACCTCTTGCCATTGATTTGTGGTGCCGTTGCCATGGGTGCGCGGCATCAGCTGACCTTTGGGATCAACGCCGACCATCTTGGCAAGCCCGGTAATATCGATGCCAGCGCAAAACGCGCGCCCCTCGCCCGACAGCACAACCGCGCGCGCATCCGAGGCCATGACTTCTTCTCCGGCGGCGATGATTGCGGTGATCATGTCCTGATCAACGGCGTTCATTTTGTCAGCGCGGGTCAGGCGCACATGCGCGATATGATTTTCATAGGTGACGGATACGCGGGACATTCTGGATCTCCTGATTGGGTTGCAGTTACCTGACCCCAAGGTCACATGAATTTCCAGTACAACGTTAGGGCATGTCTAGAACGGCACGACCTTTTCAACAGCGCGCATCATGCCGAGACCTTTGTCATAGACCAGCGTCAGGATGCGGCGTGTGCCGGTTTTGGCTGCGATCTGGGGCAAAGCACGCACTGTGCCTGCCGCTAATGTTGCCGCGATAAAGCCGCGGCGTGTGAGTTTCGCCATTCTGGGACCTCCCTCAGTTGCGAACCATTCTCATATAGGTGCCCAAGCGGAGAACTTCAAACCTTGCCCCCCGTCACAGCCCCCGTTACCAAATTCATATGACAGATTTTCGCCTCACACCGCTTGCCGCTTCGCTTCCCTCCACCGTCCCGTTTGTGGGGCCAGAAACGCAGGAACGCGCCCGCGGTGGGCCGTTTGAAGCCAGATTGGGTGCCAACGAAAACGTCTTTGGCCCCTCACCCAAAGCGATTGCAGCAATGGCGCACTCCGCGCAGTGGAAATACGGCGATCCGGAAAATCACGATCTGAGACATGCATTGGCAGCGCATCACGGCTGCACCCCCGAAAACATCGTTGTGGGCGAAGGCATCGATGGATTGCTTGGCTATCTTGTTCGATTGTTCGTCGATCAGGGGGATGCGGTGGTCACATCGGCAGGCGCCTATCCGACGTTCAATTATCACGTCGCAGGCTTTGGCGGGATGCTCCATGCGGTGCCGTATGTCGCGGATCACGAAGACCCTGCATCGCTGTTTGCCAAGGCCGCTGAGGTTGATGCCAAGTTGGTCTACCTTGCCAACCCTGACAACCCGATGGGCACATGGCACGACGGCGCGGTTTTGAAGGCCGCACTAGACGATCTACCCTCTGGCAGCTTGCTAATTCTGGACGAAGCCTACGTCGAATGTGCCCCCAACGGCACGTCGCCACAGATTGATCCAAGTGATCCTCGGGTCATTCGAATGCGCACCTTTTCAAAGGGTTACGGAATGGCTGGCGCACGGGTCGGCTACGGCATCGGCCACCCTGATTTGATCGCCGCATTCAACAAAGTGCGCAATCACTTTGGCATGAACAGATCCGCCCAAGCCGGGGCCTTGGCCGGGTTGCAAGACACGGAATATACCGCCGACGTATTGACAAAAATCGCAAATGCCCGCGAAACGATCTACAAAATTGCAGCTGACAACGGGTTAACAGCCGTCCCGTCGGCCACAAACTTTGTCAGCATTGATTGCGGCGCAGACGGTGCGTTTGCCAAGCGGGTTCTGGACGCGTTGATCGCGCGCGGGTTCTTTGTGCGCATGCCGTTTGTGGCACCACAAAACCGCTGCATTCGCATCAGTTGCGGCACGCCCGACAACCTGGCGGCCATCGCACAGGCGCTGCCCTTGGCCCTTAGGGATGCAAAAGAAGGCTGACAGAATCGTTTTGCCGATTAAGGTGGTTCAACAGCCAGGAGAACCCCTTGATCAATCGTCCCACTGGATCAGCCCCGAATTTTACATCAGCCTGCATCGTGATGTTTGGCGTGAATTTGAGTTGGGTCTTTCTGGTCGTGTGGGCGATGTGGGGGTTGATCGCGGTCGCCGCCCTTGGCTGGGTGGTCAACCAATGGATGTTGTGGCTGGACATGCGCCGCGCACGCGAGGCGGCGCGCTACGGCTAACCCTTTGAAATCACGTCGGCGGCTGCCTCAAGTGCGCCGGGCCCGTGGGGAATATCCAAGGCGCGCATGCCGGTTTCCATCCCCCCCAAAAGCCCCATGATCATGTGACCGTTCACGTGCCCCATGTGCCCCAGGCGGAAATAGCCATCTGACGTGCGTGCGCCGTCGTCGCCCATCCCCAGCCCGATCCCGAGTGTCAGGCCCAGATGCGTTTCCAACCAATCACGCAATGCCGTGCCGCCGCCGTTTTCCAGATACAGTGACGTCACAGCGCGGCTGCGATCACCGGCATCCGCGACATTTAGCGACAATGCGCCATCTTTTGACCACGCATCACAGGCCGCCCAAATCGCGCGGGCCAAGAGGTCGTGACGGGCCCAGACGGCCTCCATCCCTTCGGCCATCAACATATCGAGTGCGGCGCGCAATCCGTACAGATGATGCGTCGGGGCTGTGCCGCCAAAATACTGCCAGAAACCGTCGGGATTTGCGCGCGGCACCCAATCCCAATAGCGGCTGACGCGAGGCATTTTGGCACGTACAGCCGCAGCGCGATCATTAAAAAACACAAAGGACACGCCGGCTGGCACCATCAGCCCTTTTTGGCAGGCAGTGACCATCACATCGACGCCCCACGCGTCCATTTCGAACGCGTCACACCCCAGTGACGCAATGCAATCCGCCATCAACAAAGCCGGATGACCCGCTGCATCCAATACACCGCGCAATGCTGCAATGTCATTACGCACAGAGCTGGATGTGTCCACGTGAACTGCCAGTACCGCCTTGATTTCATGAAATTTATCGGCCTTCAATGCATCCGCGACACGAACCATATCCATCGGGCTTTGCTTGCCGAAATCCAGCACTTGCGGATCAACCCCAAGGCCTGCTGCCATGTCAGCCCAGCCCATGCCAAAGTGGCCCGTGGCAGGCACCAGCACCTTGTCGCCCGGGGCCAACGTGTTGGACAATGCGGCCTCCCAGGCGGCGTGCCCGTTGCCGATGTAGATCGCAACCTGATGATCCGTGCGCGCAACACGGCGCAGATCGCGGGTCAGGTCCGGCATCATATCGATCAGCTCGCCTGCGTAGATGTTTGGTGAGGGGCGATGCATCGCTTGCAACACCGCATCCGGCATCACAGAGGGGCCCGGAATTGCCAGATACCCACGTCCTGTCGCGGCAATAGAAGACTTTGTCATATGCGGTACCCTTGTGAAATCTTATCGGCAACTTATCCCCTTAAACCACCACGTCAATTGCACAAACGCTTGCCCCTCGTGCTATGCGGTATTACATCGTAGGATCAATGTTCCCAACGGCGTAGGCCCGACGCGTGACAACACAAAATTCCCCCGCAATTGTAGAACCCGAAAGCTACAAGTCCCTTCATTTGTTGACGTGGTTGTGGACAAACTACCTGCGCAAACACGTGCCGGTTCTTTTGGTCGCTATGGTTTTCATGGTGATCGAAGGGTCAATGCTTGGCGCGGTAAGCTACATGATGCAGCCGATGTTCGACAATGTGTTTGTCGAAGGTCGGGGTGACATGCTGCTGTGGGTCGGGTTGGTCCTGATGGGTATTTTCATTGTTCGGGCGTTTTCGTCTGTGGTGCAAAAGGTGCTGCTGACCAATATCGCACAACGTTCATCCGCGGCTTTGCGCATTGATCTGTTGGACCGGATGATGAAGCAGGACGGTGCCTTTCACCTGTCCCACCCCCCTGGTTTCCTGATCCAGCGTGTGCAATCGGATGTGAATGCTGTGGGCGATGTGTGGCGCGCGATTGTCACGGGTGCCGGGCGTGATGTGATCGGTTTGTTTGTTCTGCTCGGGGTCGCGATCAGCGTTGATCCGATCTGGGCTTTGCTGGCGTTTGTCGGCATTCCGCTGTTGGTGCTGCCTGCGGCGATGGCGCAGCGCTACGTGCGTCGCCAAGCCCGCACAGCGCGCGATTTGGGTGCCACCCTGTCGACGCGGCTGGACGAAGTGTTTCACGGCATTGTGCAGATCAAACTGAACGCGCTTGAGCAATATCAGTCCCGCCAATACCGCACTCTGACCCGCCAGTTTGTCCGCACCGAAGTGCGCGCAGCCTTTGGTGGTTCGGCGATTCCTGCGATGATCGACATCATTTCCGGCCTCGGGTTTTTGGCCGTTATCCTGTACGGCGGGTCCGAAATCATCTCCGGTGAAAAGACTATCGGCCAGTTCATGACTTTCTTTACGGCCATGGGGTTTGCCTTTGATCCGCTGCGCCGATTGGGGGCAATCAGCGGGTTGTGGCAAGTGGCTGCGGCCTCGCTTGAGCGGATCAAGGAATTGCTGGACGCGCCGATCACGCTGGATTCTGCCGCGTCCCCTGTCCCTGCGCCAAAAGGCGTCGCCGAAATCAAGCTAAGCAACGTGACGCTCGCCTACGGGGAAACCACCGTTTTGCATGACCTGAGTTTGGTTGCCGAGGCCGGTAAAACCACCGCTTTGATCGGGGCGTCTGGTGCCGGAAAATCAACTATTTTCAACCTGTTGACCCGCCTTGTTGATCCTCAGGCCGGTGTTGTCAAAATCGGCGGTGTCGGCACGCGTGACATGGCGCTTGAGGACTTGCGTGGACTGTTTTCCGTGGTCACCCAAGAAGCGCTGCTGTTTGATGAAACCCTGCGCGAAAACATCCTGCTTGGGCGCACCGATGTCAGCGACGAGCGCCTGAAAATCGTGCTGGAGGCTGCGCATGTCGCGGACTTTTTGCCCAACCTGACCGATGGTCTGGATACCAAAGTTGGGCCGCGCGGATCGGCCCTGTCAGGTGGTCAACGCCAGCGCGTTGTGATCGCGCGCGCCTTGTTGCGCGACACGCCCGTGTTGTTGCTGGACGAAGCAACATCTGCCCTTGATGCGCAATCAGAACACGTGGTTCAACAAGCGCTGGACAAGCTGTCTAATGGCCGGACGACCATCGTCATTGCGCACCGTTTGTCGACCATTCGCGGGGCTGACAAAATCATTGTGATGGACCGTGGCCGCGTCATGGACGAAGGCACGCACGAGGACCTGTTGGAACGCGGCGGCATCTACGCAGACCTCTATCGTCTGCAATTCAAGGACGGCAAAGCGGTTATAGACGTGTCGCAATCACACGAAATTAACCAACGGCTGGATGCAGCCCCCAGCACCCGCCCTAACCTTTTGTCCCGCCTGAAGCGCAAGGTTCTAGGCTAAGTTGAAGCTTTAGCGATCACACACCAAGGCACTTGCACAAAATCGCATCCTCGGGTTTTCTAGAGACATCAACTTTCTAGCGGGCCGTATAATGACGATCAGAACGTCGCTTTTGTCTCTTTTTGCCTGTGCACTGACCGGCAGCGGGGCCTTGGCCGGTTCACATGACGGGACCGGCTATTGGGTGCATGTCTACAGTGAATGCCCTGCCGAAATGCGCCTGGCGGTTCGATATTTGTCGCCCGGACACGACTGGCGCGCCGATCATTGGTGGGATCTAAAACCCAACAGCGGCACCCTTTTGGCCAGCGGCGGCAAAAAAATCGAACACCAAGCTGGCCTTAAAAAGCTGTACATGTACGCCGAAACCATTTCGGGGCGCGGCCATTTTCACACCGACCCGAAACCCGAAGATTACAACCTGATCAAAATCGTGGACTACCGTTTTGTGATGGCCCGTGCGGTGGAGGGCACGTTTAAAGAAAACACTTTCGAAGTCAGGCTGAACTGCAATGATTCTTAGAAAGGGTCCTGAAATGCGATCGATTCTAGCGATCATTATTTGCGTTTGCCTCAGCGCGCCTGCGATGGCGCTGGATTGGCCTGACAATCACACCCGCACTGTGATTTTGGAAAACCGGTGCCGTGAAGCGATGAAAATCATTGTGACCCATTCCCCGACCCGTGATGTTTGGGAAAAAGCCGGGTGGTTTACCATGCAACCGGGCGAGCGAAATTTTCCGTTTCACGAGGGCAAACGGTTGCAACACCGCGATAATGCAACGCTTTTGCTTTATGCCCGTTCAGTCGATGACAGCTTTGAGGTCAAAGGCGATCACGGCACAAACTTTGCAGGCGAGCATTACAAATCGTTCAAAGTTTCACGGATTTTTCGCGGAAAATACGTCGATGTCCGCCTGAATTGCGACTAGCGACGCCGATAGTTTTGCGCCAGTTTCTGCACATCCCGTCCCGTTAAATACTGGCAAAGCGTCCATAAATTGCCTGTGCCACGGCGCAGCCACCCTTGGGTCTGGTATTTCTCGGCACTGGTGATTGCGACCGCATCAATATGCGTCAACTGCCCCTTTAGCGCGCGCGCAAGAGCGACGTCTTCCATCAAGGCGATGTCATTGTAACCACCAATCTGGTCATACAGAACGCGCGACACCAGCATCCCCTGATCACCATACGGCAGGCCCAAACGGCTGCGCAGATTGGCCCATCCCGCGACCAATTTTGGCGCAATGCCGCGTGCGTCAAAGGCCAGAGTGAACCAGCCGGCCTTGGTGGATTGCAAGTGTTGCGCCACCGGCCCAACCCAACCTGCGCGCAGAACCGTATCCGCGTGGATCACCAGCAGCCAATCGCCTTTTGCAATCGCACAGCCTGCCCGCAACTGCCCGCCACGGGACGGCGCGGCGATCACAATTTCAGCGCCCCAGTCCTTGGCAATCTCGGTTGTTGCGTCAGTCGAACCGCCGTCGCAAATAATCAGCTCGCGGATCAGGCCGGCCTCCAGCCCTTCCATCAAACTTTGCAAGCACGCCCCCAACGCCGTTTGCGCATTCAATGTCGGCACAATCACAGATATTGGTGCACGCATCGCCACAGCCCCTTTTTCATCGCGGTCAGGCTGCTATATGTCACCTAAGCGATCAAGAGGAAGCCCCAATGACATCTCGTCGCATTCTACGCCTAAGCGGTTCTGACACGCGCACATTCCTGCAAGGGATGATCAGCAATGACATCGACAAAATCAATGCGGGGCTGGTCTATGCTGCTCTGCTGACCCCACAAGGCAAATATATCGCCGACTTTTTCGTCAGTGCGGATGGTGCCGATGTGCTGTTGGATACAGACAGCGCCCAGACCGATGCGCTGATTGCGCGCCTGAACATGTATAAATTGCGGGCTGATGTGCAGATTGACGAGGCCGATTTGCATGTGCATCGCGGCCTTGCCGATGTTCCCGTTGACGGATTTTTGGACCCACGCCATGATGCGTTGGGCTGGCGCGCTTACCGAGCGACACCAGCGACGGATGACGTTGACTGGACAGCAATCGAAGTCGCCCATGTCATCCCAACGTCAGGGATTGAGCTGACCTCGGACACGTTCATTCTAGAAGTCGGATTCGAGCGTCTGAACGGCGTCGATTTCCGCAAAGGATGCTATGTCGGCCAAGAAGTCACGGCGCGGATGAAGCACAAGACCGAGTTGCGCAAAGGCTTGGCCCAGGTTCAGGTAACTGGTGCCGCCGAAACCGGTACCCCGATCGAGGTCGATGGCAAACCAGCCGGCACGTTGCTCAGCAGATCAGGAGATCTGGCCTTGGCCTATTTGCGTTATGATCGGGCCCGCGGGCCAATGCAGGCAGGCAATGCGCAGGTGGTTTGGCACGACAAATAAACTAATCGTTGTGCCACCATGCCTCTAGCGTTTTTGCGTCGATGCGCCCTTTCGGACCAATCCCGACAACTTGCGTCTTTTGGACGTCGCGGGCAGATTTGATACTGACACTAGGGCCGACGCAATGCACTTCGAAATCACTGCCGCCGATCCCTTGAACGAACCCTTTGAACCGCATCAACCCCTTGGGTCGATTGTCTAATTTTGATTGCAATGCGGCGCGCGTTGACGGCTCACCAGTCCCGCTCCACGCGACGTATGCGGGGTGTATTCCGGCGGTGGGTTTCGGGGCTTGGCCAAGGGCAGTACCCAAGATCAACGGGGCCACGTCATCGATCAAAGCCAGATCCAAAACCGGGGCTTTTGGCAGCCCGAGGGCCGTCGGCAAAGCGCCGTTTTGAGATTTGGAAACAAGGATCAAATCGGCCACGTCAACCTGCCCGCGCACTTGCGCTCCGATCTGGACATCGCGCGACAAGCCATCGAAATTCAGCGCATCAACGACGCTGATCACGCCACCATAACTTAGGTCCGGTTCGGCCAGCGCCACCTGCGCGATGCGGGCCGGATCAGCGATGCCTGACGCCTCAATCACCAAATGATCGGGCCGCTTGGGGCGGTCTAAAACGTCGCCAACGGCCATGAACAAATCGGCCCCCATCGTGCAACACACACAGCCGTTAGACAGCTCTAGCGTGTCCTCAGACGACGAGGTCAACAACGCCGCATCAATGTTGATCGCGCCAAAATCATTGACCATCACTAGAACGCGCTGCCCATGACCTTCGGCCAGCAACCGATTGATAAGTGTGGTTTTTCCAGCCCCGAGGTACCCCCCGATGACCGTTAGCGGCAGCCTGTTCACAGCAGATGTACCACTCCGCCAGACACGGTGCCTAAGACAGGAACGTCTTTCAGCGTAATGGGATCGACCGCTGTTGGATCTTCCCCGAGAACTGCAAAATCTGCGGTCTTCCCTGCCTCGATGCTGCCAATTTCGCTGTCCAGTTTCAGCGTATACGCCGCGCCCATCGTGATCGCATACAACGCCTCGTCCACCGAAATACACTGCGCAGCCCCCAAGGTTTTGCCCGTCATCGTTTGACGATTGACCGCACACCACGCGGTAAATAACGGGCCCAATGGCGTCACCGGGGCATCAGAATGCAGCGCGATATTCACACCGGTATCAAGTGCTGTGCGCGCAGCGTTCATTCGTTCTGCCCGATCTTGACCGATGGTCAACGCCGCATGCTGATCACCGAAGTACCAGATATGATTAGAGAAAATATTGGCGCAACACCCCAGTTCAAACGCGCGCTCGTACAGATCACGCCCCATCATCTGACAGTGTTGCAGAACGTGGCGATGGCCCTGCCCGGGGTGCAGACGCAACGCAGCTTCGATCGCGTCAATCGAGGCTTCTGCCGCCTCGTCGCCATTCACGTGGATGTGCATCTGGATGCCGCGTTTCTGCATTTCGGCACAGAGCGCAAAGATCTGTTCGGGCGGCGTGTTCCAAATCCCGTTCGGATGACCGCCAACGTAGTGGGGCCATTTCACACGCGCAGTCCAGCCTTGGATCGACCCGTCTGTCATCAGCTTGACCGCACCTAGGCGCAATTTATCCGACGATGATTTTGCGAGGGTTTCAGCACGATCTGCTACTTCGGACGGGGTGCCCATTGCGCCTAAAACCGGAACAATACGCAGCGGGAAATCGGACTTGGAGGTGATTTTGAGCATGATCGCCAGATCGTCATCCTCGATCGAAGAAAACAGATCAGTGATCGTTGTGACCCCTGCCCGTTGCGCGACCTCGCCGTAGTCATCTATCGCTTCAGGAGTTTGCGACAACCCTCTGAAATCAATCCCTAAACGGCGCATGATCGGGAACATCGAAGCCATTTCCTGCAGCTCACCCGTTGGTTTGCCATCCGGCCCCTTTACGACCCCTTCGGCGTTTGTGCCCTCGTCATATCCGGCCATTTCGAGGGCTTTGGAATTCACGCACATCAGATGGAAGTTCGAGAACATGATCGCGACGGGGCGATCCGTGCTGATCTGATCCAAATGCTTGGCGCCCAGCCGTTCTGACGACAAAAAGATCGGATCGAAGCCCCAACCGACCAAGGGTTCGTCCTTGGCAAGGGTGCCCTCGAATTCGGTCAGCCCGTCAACCACCGCATCGATGTCGCGCATGCCGGTCCAAAGCTTGCCTTTTGGATCAATCCGGTCGTGATAGCCCGCATAGGCGTAGCGCCACATCGCGCCGGCCATCATGTGTGCATGCCCTTCGACAAAGCCGGGCGTTAGAATCGCATGGGACAGCGATTTGTCATGGATCACATCCCCCCATTGATCACCACAATCAGCGCCACCGACAGCCAGAATTTTGCCCTCACGGACCGCAACATGTGTTGCCGCACTGCGATTCGGATCCATCGTGACAATCTTTTTCGCTTCAAAAACAGTGATCTGGCTCATGGTGCGCTCCTTGTGTTTGTCCAAATAGGTATCGCAGGAACGATCCTCGGAAAAATAGATTTACTGTCGCTACTCACCTTGTTTAATGTTGTAAGCATATGAAATTCACTCTCAAACAATTGCGCTATTTTGATGCGGCTTTGCGGCTGGGGTCAATTGCGCGTGCGTCCGAAGAAATGAACATCTCGCAAAGCTCTGTCACCGCGGCCCTTGATTTGATCGAGCAATCGATCGGCCAGGAACTGTTTCGGCGCATCCCTGCAAAAGGCATTATCGCGACCCAAGCCGGTCAAGATGTGGGCAAGCGGGTCAGCGCATTTCTGGAACAGGCCCGGCTGTTTGAAAGCGATTTGTTGTCGTTGACCGGTGACCCCACGGGCACGTTGCGTTTGGGGTGTTACGAACCGACCGCCCCGTTTGTTTTGCCCCCTTTGATGAAGCAGATTGCCGCGACTTATCCCGATATTCGCATCGATTTGAAAGAAGGGAACATGCATCAGATCGCAGATTGGTTACGCTCAAACACCGTCGATGTGGCGTTAACCTATCAGGCTGAAACTCCGTCCGAGATGCCGTTTTTGCCGCTGTTTCATGCGCGTCCTTGGGCATTGATCCCGCACAATTCACCGCTTTCGCAGCAGACCTCGGTTTCTTTGCAGGATCTTAAGGATGAACCGATGGTTGCCTTGGATCTGCCTGCCGCCAAATCCTATTTCGAAGAGATGTTTCAAATTCAGGGGCTTGTGCCAAACGTGGCGCACACGACCCAGTCTTCAGCGGTTCTGCGCGGTATGGTGGCGGGGCAGTTTGGCTATTCGATTCTGAACATTTGCGGCCCGAATGACCGCGACAAGCATGCAGGATACGCCGCACTGCCCATAAATGGGGCAGTCAAGACGCAGACCTTTGGTCTTGCCTATTCGGCCGTGCTGCAACAATCCACGATCGTCGATGCTGTCATCAAAATTTGCGAAGTCCTTGCAGCGAAACAGAAATTTTCTCACTTGCTGTTGGAACCCACGTCAGAAGTTGACCAGTAAGCGCATATTTTGCCGCTTTACCCAACACAAAACACTGTTTTCTGTACTTAAGAGCCTCGCTAGCCTTTGTATTAATAAAAATTTAACGGGAGTTTAAACATGACAGTTATGACACGCCTGATGGGTGCCGCAGCGATTGCAGCCTCTTTTACAATGGCCGCACCGATGGTGCATGCCGAGGGTGGCACGCTTGTGATCGCCTCGACCCAAGTGCCGCGCCATCTGAACGGCGCCGTGCAATCGGGCATCGCCACCGCGATCCCGTCAACGCAGATTTTTGCATCCCCCATTCGCTATGACGAAAACTGGGAACCACAGCCCTATCTGGCGTCCAGCTGGTCGATTGCTGACGACGGCATGAGCGTCACGTTGAATCTGGTTCAGAACGCCACATTCCACGACGGCAAGCCTGTCACATCCGAAGACGTCGCGTTTTCGATCATGACCACCAAGGAAAACCACCCGTTCAAATCCATGTTTGACCCCGTCGAAACCATCGACACGCCGGACGCGCACACGGTTGTGATCAACCTGTCCAAACCACACCCTGCGTTGCTGTTGGCGCTGTCGCCTGCCCTCGCGCCGGTGTTGCCAAAGCACATTTACGGTGACGGCCAAGACGCCAAATCGCACCCAGCGAACTCGGCACCTGTCGGCTCTGGCCCCTTTATGCTCGAAGAATTTACCCCGGGCGAAGCGGTTGTGATGAAAAAGAACCCGACCTTCTTTATGGACGGGCGCCCCAAGCTGGACGAGATCATCATTCGCATCATCAAAGACCCGTCCGCATTGCTGATCGCGATGGAAAACGGCGAGGCGGATATGTACCCGTTCATGGCGGGCAGCCAAGAGATCAAGCGCATGGAAAAAGCCGACAACATCGGCGTGACCACCGATGGCTATGCCGCTGTTGGCCCATTGAACTGGTTGGCCTTCAACATGGCGTCACCCAAACTATCAGACGTGCGCGTGCGCCAAGCGATTGCCTATGCGGTTGATCGCGAATTCATCACCAAAGCGCTGCACCGTGGTGTGTCGACCGCGCAGCGCGGGCCGATCATCGAAAGCTCTCCGTTCTTTGACGAAACGATCCCCGCCTATGATGTCGATCTGGACAAAGCCAACGCACTGATGGCCGAGGCTGGCTTCGCTGACGGCATGGAACTGACGATTGACTACATTCCGGGCCCCAAAGAGCAGCAGCAATCGGTTGCGGAATACATGAAATCGCAGCTGAAAAAGATCGGCATCGCGATCACTGTGCGCGCCGCACCTGATTTCCCGACATGGGCGGGTCGCGTTGGTGGGCACGACTTTGAACTGTCCATGGACGTCGTGTTCAACTGGGGCGATCCGGTCATCGGTGTGCACCGCACCTACCTGTCCGACAACATCAAAAAGGGCGTGATCTGGTCAAACACCCAGCAGTATAAAAACGCCAAAGTGGACGAACTGTTGAATGCCGCCGCGGTCGAACTGGACCAGGGCAAACGCGCAGCGCTTTATGCGGAATTCCAGCAAACCGTTGCGACGGATCTGCCAGTCTACTGGATCAACGCGCTGCCCTACCACACGGCCTACGACAAAAAACTGCAAAATGTCCCGTCCGGCATCTGGGGCACAATGCACCCGATGGACATGGTGGAATGGGGCGAATAATCGCGACTTAAAAACACCTGCGGTGGCGTGATCGATTTGCGCCACTGCTGTGATCCTGGACCCGCATCAAGGACCAAAAATGACCATCTCCTACCTTCTGCGACGCATCGGATACGGGCTGCTGTTGATGCTGGGCGTCGTGATCCTGAACTTTTTCCTGATCCGTCTTGCGCCCGGTGATCCTGCCGTTGTCATTGCTGGTGAAATGGGCGGTGCGACCGAGGAAATGCTGGAAAGCATCCGCGAGGAATACGGGCTTAACAAACCGATCTTTACCCAACTCTGGATCTATGTGTCTGGCATCGCAACGGGCAATCTGGGCGAGAGTTTCTTCTTTAATCAACCGGTTTCGAAACTGATTGGCCTGCGCATCTGGCCCACCATTTTGCTGGTCATCACTGCGCAGATCCTATCCATTTCAATCGGCGTGTTTATGGGCGTGATCGCCGCGCGCAAACCCAACGGCATCTTGTCGGGGATCGTGTCGATCTTTGCGACCATCGGTTACGCCGTGCCGGTGTTCTGGACCGGTATTATGCTAATCATCCTGTTCGCCTCCGTCATCCCGATTTTCCCTGTTGAGGGTATGCAATCGGTCAAGCTGCGCGACGCTGGTTTCGTGGTCAAAACCCTCGACATTGCCCACCATCTGGTGCTGCCGGCGTTCACTCTGGCGATCATTTATCTTGCCCAATACGCCCGCCTGTCGCGCGCCTCGATGCTCGAGGTTCTCGGCTCTGATTACATCCGCACGGCGCGGGCAAAAGGCGCGTCCGAAGCGTCGGTTTTGTTCAAACACGCCTTGCGCAATGCCGCCCTGCCGATCCTGACAGTGGCCGGTTTGCAGTTCGGAAACCTGATCTCTGGCGCGCTGCTGGTCGAAACCGTGTTCAACTGGCCCGGCATGGGGCGCCTCGCGTTCGACAGCATCTTGCGCCGCGATTATCCGACCATTTTAGGCGTGCTGTTTTTCGCCTCCGCCATGGTGGTCGTCGCCAATATCATCACCGACATCAGTTATCGTTGGGCCGATCCGCGCCTTAGGGGCAAATCATGAACGACACACCCGAATTCAAACCCGAAAGCCCCGGTCTTGAGGCGTGGCGCATGTTCCGGCGCAACATCCCTGCGGTGTTCGGGTTGGTCCTGCTGATCGTGATTTTTCTGGCAACTTTGTACGGTGCCCTGATTTACAACGGCGATCCGTTTGACATCGTCTGGGCCCCCCATGAGATGCCCGGTGCGACGCCAGAGTTTCCGCTTGGGACCGACTATCTGGGGCGCGATATTATCGCAGGCTTGCTTACGGGTGGTGGACCGACGCTGGCGGTGGGCGCCGCTGCTGCGGCCCTCACCATGTTTATCGGCATCTCACTGGGCGCGCTTGCGGGTTACTACGGTGGTTGGGTCGATAACCTATTGATGCGGTTCACTGAATTCTTCCAAGTCTTACCCGCGTTGTTGTTCGCTATGGTCCTTGTCACGCTGTTTTCACCGTCGTTGTGGACCATCGCATTTGCCATCGGCGTCGTCAGTTGGCCGCAGACCGCACGGCTGACGCGGGCTGAATTCCTCAAGATCAAGGAACTGGAATACGTCACGGCCGCACGTGCCATTGGTGCGCGCAACAAACGCATCATCTGGAAGGTCATCCTACCCAACGCAGCCCCGCCTTTGATCGTGTCGGCGACCCTCACGATTGGCGTTGCGATCCTGTTTGAGGCCGGCCTTAGCTTTCTCGGTCTTGGCGATCCCAACGTCATGTCGTGGGGCCTGATGATCGGGGCCAACCGCGAATTCATCCTGGAGGCATGGTGGCCTGTCACCTTCCCCGGCCTCGCGATTTTCTTGACAGTTTTTGCCGTATCCTTGGTCGGTGACGGCCTGAACGACGCCTTTAACCCAAAGCTGAGACAACGATGAGCCCGCTATTAGAAATCAACGATCTGGCCGTCACCTTTGCGACGCGCCACGGCGAAGTCACCGCGCTGGATTCCGTATCGCTGCACGTGAACGAAGGCGAAACGCTGGGCATTGTCGGTGAATCGGGGTGCGGTAAATCGATCACGGCGCTGTCCGTCATGGGCCTGATCCCGCAACCGCCTGGCCGGATAAAAACCGGATCAATCAAGCTGGCGGGCGAAGAATTCGTGGGGGCCACCCCTGCCCGTTTGCGCCAAATGCGCGGCGCTGAGGCCGCGATGATTTTCCAAGAACCGATGACGTCGTTGAACCCCGTTTTCACCGTCGGGGACCAGATCGCCGAGGCGATAACCCTGCACCAGAACACCAGCCGCGACCGCGCGTTCAAGGATGCAATTGCCTTGCTGGACCGCGTCGGCATTCCTGAACCCGACAAACGTGCGCGTGATTATCCGCACCAGTTGTCCGGCGGCATGCGCCAGCGTGTGATGATCGCCATGGCCGTGTCGTGCCGCCCCAAATTGCTGATCGCAGATGAACCGACAACCGCATTGGACGTCACCGTACAGGCGCAAATCTTTGATTTATTGAACGAAATCCAACGCGATTTTGGGGCGGCCATTTTGTTGATCACTCACGACATGGGCGCAATTGCCGAAATGGCCGACCGCGTGTCGGTGATGTACGCAGGCCGGGTCATTGAAACCGCGACTGCGGATCAGGTGCTCGACACCCCGCAGCACCCCTATGCGCGCGGCTTGATCGATTGTATTCCGGCGCTTGGTAAATCCGAAACGGGTCTCAAGGAAATTCCCGGCGTCGTGCCGCCTTTGCACAGGCTGGGCGCGGGGTGCGCCTTTGCGCAGCGCTGCGATCACGCCCAAGCGCGGTGCCTGCGCGAAAAGCCGAAATTGATCAACCACGGCCACCACCCGGCGGCCTGTCACGGGGTCGAGGAGGCGCGCTTATGACCACTCTGCTCGACGTTCAGAACCTGACTGTACGCTTTGCTATGCCGCGCCCGTCGCTATTCGCGCCGCGCCCGCATCTTGAGGCTGTGCGCGCCGTGTCGTTCACCCTGCAAAAGGGTCGCGCGCTGGGTATCGTCGGCGAAAGCGGATCGGGCAAAACCACCGCTGCGATGGCCACGATCAGGCTGACGCAATCCTCTGCCGGCAAGATGCTGTTCGAGGGTGACGACCTGTTGCAGCTGGATGACGAAACAATGCGCCAGCGCCGCCGCGACATTCAGCTGATTTTCCAAGACCCTTATTCGTCGCTCAACCCGCGTGCCCGCGTTGGTGACATTGTGCGCGAACCGCTAGACCTGATGGACATTGGAACACCGGATGAACGTATGGCCCGCGTGCGTGAATTGTTCGCGCTGGTTGGTCTGCGCGAAGATCAGCTGAGCCTGTTTCCCCATCAATTTTCTGGCGGTCAGCGGCAGCGCATTTCGATTGCCCGAGCATTAACAACCAATCCAAAACTGCTGGTTTGTGACGAACCGGTTTCCGCGTTGGATGTCGCGATCCAAGCGCAAATCCTGAACCTACTGGCAAAGCTGAAAACCGATCTGGGCCTCAGCTATTTGTTCATCAGCCATGATCTGGGTGTCGTGCGCCATGTCTGCGATGATGTGGCAGTGATGTATCTGGGCAAGATCGTGGAACAGGCCCCGGTAGAGCAGTTGTTCGAGGCCCCGCAACACCCCTATACCCAAGCGCTGTTGTCTGCGGCCCCATCACTGAAACGACGCAAATCCCAAGGCTACACGCGGGCGCTCAATATCTCTGGTGACCCGCCCAGCCCGATCAATCCGCCCAAAGGCTGTGCATTCGCAGAGCGGTGCCCCAAGGCGCGCAGCCTGTGCCGTGATGACCGCCCGCAGATGACAAACGGCGTGGCCTGCCATTTTCCGGGCTAGGGTTTAAACCGCAAAGCTAGACACAAAAGTGGCCCATCCAAACGGACAGGCCAGATATCGTCACAGCAGATGTCAAAGCGATTTAGGCGCGCTCGGAATATTCCATGGTTTCGGTGTTTACGACGATGTCTTCGTCGACGCCCACAAACGGTGGCACCATAACTTTGACGCCATTGTCCAACACTGCAGGCTTGAACGAATTGGCCGCGGTTTGGCCTTTTACAACAGGCTCGGTTTCGACAATTTTGCAGATCACTTTCTGCGGCAGACGCGCGTTCAGTGCTTCTTCTTCGTGGAACTCCACAACGATGGTCATGCCATCTTGCAAGAACGGGCGGCGTTCGCCCAGCAGCTCTGCCGGCAATTGCACCTGTTCGTAGGTTTCCATGTCCATCACGGTTAGCAAACCGTCATCTTCGAACAAAAACTGTTGGTCTTTTTGTTCCAGACGCACCCGCTCGACTTTGTCAGCACTGCGGAATCGTTCGTTCAATTTCGATCCGTTGCGCAGATTCTTCATCTCGACCTGAGCAAAAGCGCCGCCTTTACCTGGCTTTACGTGGTCCACTTTTACAGCGGCCCAAAGACCGTCGTTGTGCTCCAGTACGTTTCCGGGGCGAATTTCGTTTCCGTTAATTTTGGGCATTGTGACAAAACCATGGCAAAAGGTTGATGAAAGATTGACGATCCCTATATCTGGGTAAGCGGCCTTGGGCAAGACAACGATACGGTAGGAAAACTACGTAAGATATGCATCAAATGCATAGGTGTCATGCAAAAACAGGGTATCCGAATCGGTTAGAATACGTCATAAGAAGCTTCACGCCGAAAAGACAAGAGCAAGAATAATTGAAAGGACGACGAATGAAAGACTTCGTTGACGGCACTGCCTTTAACAACGAACAAGGTAATCGTGCACGTAAACTATTTGCAGCTGTTGTACTGGCTGCATTGGACGACGCCATCGCCGACGACAAGAAATACGGCAATGGTCCAGAACAAATCGCCCGTTGGGCACGCTCGCGCGATGGTCGCGAAGTGCTTAGCTGCGCGGGTATCGACCCAAACGAGCGGGTTGTAACTGGTCTTATGGACTTTGTAGGCAAAGGTGTACGTACGTCCGTCGCCCTGTCACGCGAAGAAAGCGAACGTCGCAACGCCGCTCAGCAGGCTGAAGCAGCGTAAGACACACAGTTTAAGACTGCCACAGAAAACGCGCCCTCTGCTCGGGCGCGTTTTTCTTTTGGACCACGTGATTTTTTCTAGCTGTCTATGAAAAAGAACAGCCATTGGCGCACGATCCAAAGCTCTGCAAACAGTAGAACCGCGCACAGCACCAGTGCCCAGACGGGCAATCCACGCCGCCACAGCACCCATGTGCCGACGCACGCAAGCGCCGCTTCGATCGGGGCAAGCCAGCCCGCGCCGTGGTTACGGTCCCAATAGCTTAGCGGGCTTTCGAATATCCAAGACGTCGCCGGCCAGAAATGCGCACGCCCGTCGTCGTGGTGCAGCGGAAAATCCAACGCCAAATGCAGCAACGCGGCCCCGCACAAAGCAATGGCCCAAGTACTGCGTCGCCAGAGCGCGAAGGCAAGCAGCGCGCCCCACACGAACACAGAGTTGTCGATGGCAAAGACCGTTTGCCAGGCGCGTGAAAAATACAGTTCTCCGAAGACAATCTGCGGCGGAATATCCAGAAGAATCAGCGACACCCCGGCCATCACATACAGCGACAGATCAGGCAGCATCGCCCCCGCAAAAGCGGCCAACAAAATGCGCGAGGTTGCAGGCCGGCCAAAAACGGCTGCACCGATTAATAAATGTGCTGGGGTGTTCATCTGGAAAAAACGCGTCCGTGCTGTTCGTACAGGCCAACCCTGTCTTGCGTAGCACGCAAAGTCCATTGATGTCGTGCGGGGTTATTCCAGTTCTTGGGCGGCCAACGCGCGATGGATTTCGCGGCGCACAAGTTTGCGCACGTTGCGTGTGATCCGTTCGCCCAATGCGCCTTGCAGTTCTTCGCGCACAATGTCGCTGACAAGATCGCGCAAAGCGTCTTCGTCCAGAAAGTCTTCTGGTGATGCGAACACGTCGCTGTCAATTGCAGCATCTGCCGGGTCTTCAACGGTACTCGTGTCTTCCCACGTCATTGAAGGCGCTTCGGTGCCGGAATAGTCGCTGTCGCCGGTGTCGTCCGGTTCCCATTGATCATCGGTGCGCCCAATCACGGTCTCAAGCGCTGCGATCTTGGCGCTGAGCGTTGCGGCGCTGGAAATTTCTTGCATCGCATCGACGGGTTCGGCAACTGGAATGTCTTCGAATGTTTCTTGGGCCACGAATTCGTCGATGTTTTCGGCCTCGGGCGTGTTTTCTGACATCAGTTCGTCGGGCATATCGGGTGCGGTTTCGACATAATCCGGAACAAGCACCAGAACATCCGGGGTGTCTTGCTCGCCTAAATCCTCTTGGACGTGTTCTGCCACATCTTCGGATTGGGCATCATCATGTTCAACGTCACTTTCAGAGGCATCAAGCGCGTCAACTGCGTGTGCTTCATCTGATGTGTCATTGTCATCATCAGCGTCCGTAACCTCATGAAACTGGGCCGTTTCGAGGGTTTCATCTTCAACGGATGCAGGGTTTTCTGCGTGATCAGGTTCAACCTCAGGCGCGTGTTCAACATGGGCTTTTTGCGGGGCCGGTTTAATATGCTCGGCGACGCGCAGCGCTGGCGTCAGGACCAAACGATCGCTGGCATCAGGTTTTTCAACGGCAGCAGGGCTGCGTTTTTCTTCGGAAACCAAACGGCGGATAGACGAAAGGACGTCTTCCACTTCTGCATTGGAAACGGGATCTGACATATTATTTTACCACTATAGCCTCGCCTCCTTCTTACAGGGGGCAACAGATTCGAACAATGGGTCGTGAAAATTGTGGCGATTATTCTGCAAGACCGTTTCGACACAGATCAAAACCAGCCAAAATGCTGCCCGCGCTTTAGTCTTTTTGCAGCGCGCGCAGAACTTTATCCAGCTTTTGCCCCTGTTTGCTTCGTACAGCCGGCGCGTCTTTGACCAGATTGTAATAGGCGGTGGGGTCGTATTGCTGAACGTTCAAGCGCAGGCTTGTCGCGGTTAACAAACCCATCGTTGATAGAACGGTGTAGGCAGCGACGTATTCATCGACCTCGGCCGAAATACGCGCGGCTTCGGCGTCGAGCAGCTCTTGTTCGGCATCCAGAACATCCAATGTCGTGCGCGCACCAAGAGTGGCCTCTTCGCGCACACCGCGAAATGCGACACGCGCAGCACGGATTTGACGTTCGCTGGCTTGCAAGCGCGCACGTGCTGCACCTAGCGAGGCAATCGCACTCGCCACGTTTTGCTGGATATCGTGCCGCACAACGTGCAGGTTTCCGCGCTCGGCATCGCGTGACGCCATGGCCTGACGCATCGCCGCAGACAGGCTGCCCCCGGCGTACAAAGGACCGCCCACTTCGACCGCAACAAACCCGTTGGTTACGCCGTTGGACGCACCGGTGCTGTTGTTTGCCCGCAAGCGCCCGCTTAGGGTTATGCTTGGTTTCATGTCCGCCTCAGCGGCCAAAATCAGCAGCTCTGCCGCAGAAACGCTGTGTTGCACACTGATCATCTGCGGGTGGCGGCGCACCGCTTGCGCTTGTGCCGATGCCACGTTGGTCTCGACGTTTGGAACCTTTGGCGGCGATGACAACCGGCCAGGCTTATGCCCGACCACGTTGGTGTATTCCGCCTTGGCACGCAACAGATCCGCTTGTGCATCGGCCAAACCACTGCGCGCTTGCGCCAAACGGGCTTGGGCCAGTGCGACGTCTGTTCGCGTGACTTCGCCCACTTCAAACCGGTCGTTTGCGGCTCGCAACTCTTGGGTCAGCAGACGCAGGTTGTTTTGACGCAACGCAACAAATTCAGAGGCTTGGCGCACCCCCATGAACGCCTCGATCGCGCGCAGCAGCACTTGTTGTTCAATCGCAACAAGCGTCTGGCGGGTCGCAAGAACTGTCTCTTTGCTTGATTCAATTGTGGCCGCTGACGATCCGGAATCGTAAAGCAGCAGGCTGGCGGTCAGGGCAATATTCGACGTTCCGACGTCAACCGTCGAACTGGACGTTGCGCCAAGCTGGCGCCCGAAATCCCGTTGCGCCCCTGCGGACCACTGGATGATCGGCAACAGAGCGGATGCAGCAATTGCGACACCTTCGTCTGCGGCGCGCAGCAATGCGCGGTTTTGATCCAACAGGCCACTGTGATTATACGATCCGACCAAAGCGTCAGCCAGCGTATCCGCCTGCGATTGCACTGCACTGAACCCCAAGGCCAGAGCAAGCGCGCCGCCTTTTACAGTATGAATGAACATTGCTTTCATTGCCGTGCCCCCAAGGTGCGATTTTGTATCATTGTGCCGCCAGCCGCATCTCGTGCGATTGGCGATGCGTTCACAATTGGAACGCGCCGTGTTTTTCAAAGCCCGCCAGAACAGGTGCACCGGCGTTAAAGGCCATTCGCCACGTGACTTTGCCGTCCATTTTATAGCCGATACGTACTTCGCCCAGCGCACCGTCCATAAAGATGCACGCCGCGCGGCCACCGTCTTTGAGTTGTGCAAGCAATGCGTCAGGTACCTGGGCCACACCACCTTGGATCATCAAAACGTCGTAGGGCCCGTGTTGCGGGGCACCTTCGTTCAACGGACCTTGGTGAATGATGACGTTGTCGATGCCTGCACCGCTCAGCACGTCTTGTGCTTCGCCCGCCATGCTCTCGTCGTCTTCGACGCACACAACGGCCTCAGCCATATGCGCGATAACGGCGGACGAGTAGCCAAAACCACAGCCGACATCCAAGACCAGTTCGTCGTTGGAAATATCCACCGCATCGAGCATTTTGGCCAATGTGCGCGGCTCCAATAGCACGCGCGCGCCGCCCAAGGGCAGGTTTTCACCCATGTAGGCTGCCTCGCGTTTGGCTGTGGGCACAAAGTCCTCACGCGGCACGCTCAGCATGGCTTCGATGATTGGAAATTTGGTCACATCTGACGGGCGGACCTGAGTGTCCACCATCACGGTGCGGCGACTTGCGAAATCTGTCATTCACTAAACTCGTTCGTTCAGAATCTATCAAACCAAGATGTGCCACATCCCGACAGGCGCGGCAACGCCCGCTTGCGTCAAATTGCTGATACGAGGCCTTGCAGGGGTAAATCATTTGAGCTATCTGGTCCAAACACTGCCCGGCGGCGAGTTGGTAGAGTGGTTATGCAGCGGATTGCAAATCCGCGTACACCGGTTCGATTCCGGTACTCGCCTCCATTTAAAATCAATCACTTGGCTCACCTCATAGATTGCGCGTACTGCGCGGTTTACAGGGGCGTTTACAGTTTTGCTCACTGTCCGCCCCCTTTTGCTTGTGCCAGCTTCACCAGAACAGCATCGGTTTGATCCGGGGAAACGCGCGCGTAGTGTTCGATAACTTGCGCCGCGTATTTTACCGACCACCCCATATGATTTGCGATTTCAGATAGGCCTAGATTGGAATTAAGTAGCATTGTTGCCGCTGTTCCCCGACAATCCTGCAACCGGAGTTCATCGGACAATCCCGACTTACGACGATAGCGAGTGATCGCACTCGACGCGTTGCGAGGCTCTTTCATTGGTTTTCCGTTACCTCCTACCAAAATTACCATGCGGTCGGCTGGTGTAGAATCGGTCACCTCAGCCAACTCGGGTGTGATTGGGATGTGCGCGAGCCATTTTCGTTTGTTCGTAAGAACTCGTAAACGCCGCCCTTTCGGGGTGTTCTGCAAATGCCCGCGCGTCAGTTTGATGAGGTCTGCTGGGCGTAACCCAGTTTCGCAGGCCACACACAAGATACGACGCACCCAGTCAGGCGCGTTGGCATTGAATGTCTCACGATCCGCAGGCGGCCATACAATTTCCGAGCGGTCAACATGGAAGAGCCGGGATAGATCGTGGCAAGGATGTATCGCCAGCTTCCCCTCCTTCATAGCCCAGTTGAGGACACGGACGGCATGAGTACCCGCAGCATCATGTTGTTTCGGGGAATGTTTCCATTCTGCACGCCATTCATTCATCTCGCTTCGAGAACCGCGTTCCTCAAAGATTGCCGCCGGCGCATCATGAAATTTTTTGGCGAACCGAAGCGCCCACTTTCTCACGTCAGCTCTTGATCTAGGGCGCGGAGGCATCGCAGCACTATCCAAAAACTTATCTACTAATTCTGGTATCATCAGCGCATGGGGCGTAGGCCTCTTGACACATTCAGCATGGGCAAGAAAAAATTCCGGGTCCGTGGGAGTGTGCTTATCGTCAATCCAGAACTTTGGCGCACCTCGTCCACGCCATGCATAAAAGTGAAAACGACTTTTCCCAGAGACCAGCTTACGCCGGACGCGATGTACACTTTTAGGAAGCACTTTTCTTCGCCCTCCACTTCTCAAGTTCAGTCATGTCTTCATCAGCTTCGCGACCATAACGGGCTTTGTTGCACAAATCGGTTTGCTAGGATTCATGTTGTGAATCGAGCGTGTTAGCAGACCATCATGAGTAGCTGGACACCGACGACTTACAAGACCATGAACTGGTCAGATTACAATCGAGCCCTGAAGCAGCGGGGTTCGCTGTCGATCTGGTTTGACGCTGCTATGGCTTGGGATGCGATGCCATCTGGCCGACGGGGCCGTCAACAGGCGTATAGTGATGCGGCGATCCAAGCCTGTCTGACGATTAAAATGCTGTTCGGTTTGCCCCTAAGGCAGACGACGGGGTTTGTCGAAAGCCTCCTGGAATTGGCCGGGTTGGACTGGACGGTGCCAGACTTCAGTACCTTGCGTCGGCGGCAGAGAACGTTGTCGGTCATCATTCCCTATCAGGGCTCACCGGGGCCATTACATCTGCTCATTGATAGTACCGGCATTAAAGCTGAAGGCGAAGGTGAGTGGAATGCCCACAAGCATGGCGGCCCTAAACGCCGCCTCTGGCGCAAAATTCACATTGGTATCGATGAAGAAACACTAGAGATACGTGCCGTCGAGGTCACCAGTAGCGGCATCGGTGACGCACCCATGCTACCTGACCTGCTCGATCAGATCCCCCCGGACGAAGAGATTGGCAGTGTCACCGGGGACGGTGCTTACGACACCCGCAAATGCCACGATGCAATTGCAGAACGTAACGCCCATGCTGTCATTCCACTGCGTAAGAACGCCAAGCTGTGGAAGCCCGACACGTCCGGAGCCAGAGCGCGCAACGGAGCGGTCCGATACTCAAAGTACCTGGGTCGCGCAATGTGGCGGCAAGTCACTGGATACCACCGCCGAAGCCGCGTCGAAACAAAGATGCATTGTCTGAAACTGCTGGGTCAATCGCTCATGGCCCGCGACTTTGATCGCCAGGTCGCTGAGATCCAAATCCGCGCTGCCATCCTAAACGGCTTCACTGCACTAGGTATCCCCAAGACACAGGCTGTAGGCTAAATCGGTCCGGGGTCAGGGGAGGTCCGACCTCAACCCGATTTGTGCAACAAAGCCGGTGGAGTCAGTCGCCCGTACTGATCGAACTGGCGACCGTGTTTCGGGCCTTTGCAAAAGTTCGATAGAAAAGACGCATCTTCTACTCCGCTGTTTTGCAAATCAGGTTCTACAAAGTCGGGCCCGATATGACTGGAAATCCAAACGTATTTATTGGTCGAAAATTTCGACCTGATCGCTTGAATTAAGGCGACGGACTATCAAATCTTGAGGAAATTCGCGGTTACGCATCGTTCAGCACTCCCGCTGGACAGAATAATTTGAGCCAGCATCTTCGGGAGGAGGTGAAGATGCTGGCCCTGTGCGTTGGCGTTCCCTGTTGATTTTTTTCGCCGCCGCTCGCGCTGGCTTACTCTGGGAGGAGCGAGGACCAACACTTTTCGTGAACTCTTCAGACCTACCGGTCCGTTTCGTTATTCTTTTGCCATCAGTGTTTCGGCGTATTCGGGGATATCAGATCGTGAAATACCGATCTGCGCGAGCTGAATATCGCTCATACTTGAAAGTGTAGACATCATCCGGGCCACTTGGAGGGTCCTCAAGGCAGCATTTGCCTTTGCTCCGAATGTAGCCAGTAACGAAATGAGACAAGTGATTGCGTAACTGCTACCTGTCTCTTCCGGTTGAGTATTAAAAGTCATACGCTGCCTCCATTGCCATTCTCTTGATGTTGCTGCGTCGAATGCCCAAATCATTGAGATCCCGATCAGAGAGAGCCGCAAGTTCAGAATACGTGGCGCGATAGACTTTGCGTCTTGCCAACGCACGCTGCATTCCTTTGCGCTTTTGATGAAAGAATGTGCGGCCAGCTTCCAGAACGACATCTAGCCAATTGTTTGATCGTGTTATCGCCATGATATTATCTCGCCCCTTGCTGCAGTGCAGAAGTTATGCTGCAACGCAGAGATACGAGGTCTCGGTAGCGCTCACAATTGAGCGATTTGGCATAGGGCCCGTTCCAGTTTGGCACAGGCAGGTAACGTTAAATGGATATTTCCGCGCAGATGTTGATCTTTGCAAAAGTAGTTGAGCAGGGAAGCATCTCTGCCGCAGCGAGATCGATGGGGCAAACGCCCTCGGCTGTCAGCAAGCAGATTGGTCTGCTTGAGGATCATGTTCACCACCGCCTACTCAATCGAACGCGGACTGGCGTCTCTCCGACACAAGAAGGCCAAGATTTCTATGAAAAATGCAGTGCAATGGCCGATAAATTCAAAGAAGCCGAAGCGCTCATCCAAAACATGGACGGCATCCCGCGTGGCACTCTCAAGATCGCGTGTACTGTCGCGTTTGGAAAATCTCAGTTGATGCCAGCGTTGCCAAAGTTCATGGAAGAAAACCCGAGAGTGCAAGTCTCGCTGGACTTGAAAGACAGAGAAGTTGATCTGCAAGGAGAGGGTTTTGATGTCGCAATCTGCTTTGCTGAACAGCGTAAGAACCCTGATCTTGTGGTGCGGCGGATCATGCAGAGCCGAAGGGTTCTTTGCGCTACTCCCTGGTATCTAGAACGCTGTGGTACGCCGTCAGATTTTGCAGAATTGGCCAAACACAATTGTTTGAGGGTTGCAGGCAGTAGCGAGCGCAATTCTTGGAGCAGTGTTGAACCCGTCAATCAACACGCATTTGAGGCGCAAGGTAACTTTGAAGGGAACAGTACAGACGTCGTCTATCGGGCCACACTTGCTGGCATCGGAATCGCGCGATTGCCGTATTACATGGTTCAAGAAAAATTCCGTGTTGCTGAATTGGTTCACGTTCTACCGGAATATGCACCACCCAGTACGGATATCGTCGTGATGTTCGCCCAACGACGCAACCTCGCCCCAAAAACCCGCGCATTTGTTGACTTTATGGCTGCCGAATTCCGCAATGCGCCAGACCAACAGTTGGCCGGATAGATTCCGCCGGCTCAAGATCAAATTTCCAAGCAGGTATGAACGATGACCAAAACAACATTAGACATCGGAAGAGAGTTGTCCGAACACTTAAACCCCGGAATGGAAGACGCCTTGAACGCGCGGTAGGGGCAATTACTGCCCAATATGGCGGAAGACCACCTGAAATGCACATATTGCAGAGCTTCTTTCGCTTCGAACAAGAACCGACATGAACTTGACAAACTAAACGCTCAAAATGAACGCTTTCAGCAGCTTGAACTTGGGCATCAAAAGGGTGAGGTCGACAGAATGGCAAAGAGTTTACGCAGCACGTTGCGCAGTTACGTCATGATGGGCGTCGTAATTTGCTTCGTTGCGGCCATGGTCCTTTTCCTGATTTGGATTGAGGCCCCGTCGCGAGGCGCCCGCAGTTCCACGCACCTTATACCGCCTCATCTTGCCTTGATGGGGCTCAAATACGTCGGTGCCGTTTGGATGATCCTGATCGGCTTGGCGTATTTACTGCGTCAAAAGACGGACACTATCACAGCCGACACATTAGTCCGTGACATCATTGAAAACGAGGCTAAGACGGCGCGCATGCAAGACGAGGCGGTCAAAAATGCGGGTCCATCGGTCAGCTTGATACCTGTGTTGCCAAATCACGGCGCTGAGCAGGTCGGTTGGTTTGGAGGCGCACCGCGCCTTCCCCGTGCCACGGCTTGGCCAGAAATCGAAGGCACGCCACTGTGCTTTGTTGCGCAGATTGACCTTTCAAAGCTGCCGAAAAACATCTGGTCTGGGGTTGGACCCCGAACCGGCAGCATCGCTGTTTTTGTACATCCCGAAATGGCAGCGGTAAAAGTGCTGCATGTCGAGGGTGAAGTGCTGCGACGCGATGGTGTCAGCCCTGCGGAAACACGGTGGTTCCGTAACTCCTTTGGTGAAACCCCGAAAACCGGCGCGTATTTTCCGCAATGGCCTGTTGCAATCGAAGAGCATGTTGGAGCGCTGCCGGCACCGTCGGGTTACCCAAGCGGCAAGGCACCCGGTTTTCCGAACCCGTTCGAACATGAACGCTTAAGACTGAGCAATCCTGCCTACCACCCGTTTGACGCAGAAAGCTTAGCTTACTTACTGAGATATGCGGACGAAGGACTGACAAGACGCATTGCAAGCATCTCGGCTTTCCTGACCGAGAAAAAGCTCAAAGATGATACGCGGGCTGCGCTGGTCGATCTGGAACAAAAGGTTTTGCGATCGCGCGCGACCTTCGAAGAGATCAAGACAGAGCTGTTGCCTTGCCTACAAACCTTTAACCTGAACAGCGTAAGCGCCCGGATGCCTGATTTTGATCAATTGGATGTCGGCAACATACGCTACCTCAAGAATGATGCGGACGGCTATGCTGTGATTGAGGTGCAAGACGCAAAGCTAACGGACCCATTCGAGGAAAACGATCTTCGGTTCTCTTACCTCTATCTCCATCGGCTTAAGAAGGCCGCCATGACCGCCTATCTAGACGATCCTGCGTCACTCAGCCCCGAGGCACGGGACCGGTTTGAACAAATGTGGAGTTTTGACGCGCTGCATGAACGTGGGGGCATGTCGCACCCGCCAAAAGGGTTCATTTACACGCCTTATGGGCCGTCCAGCCCAAATGAAATCTTGCTCGAACTCCCAACCAGCGATCTGTTGGGGTGGATTTGGGGAGACATGTATTCCATCGTTCTGGCGATACCGCGCGAAGATCTTGCGAAAGGTGATTTCGGGTCAGTCATCGCTGACATCACGAACTAGTATGGCAGGCGAAGGGAGTAACGAAGCCGCGCTCTTCGGCATTACCCTGGCAAAGTTTCTAAGGCAGACATTGGCGCAGGCGCAGCGAAAGAGCGTTTCATCCGCAATGTGTGAATTTGCCGATCATTGCAAATTGCGCGTGCAGCGAATGTTGGCAATGTGGGCTGCTGCCGCTGCAACCTGGAGGTGGGGCGAAGGTCCGGTTCGTCTGCTGAGCCGACATCGGGCGAAGCCTGAGTTGCGACAAGAGCCAACTATCGAAGCGGAGGCAGGGTGAACGGCGCAGTTTTCCAGATTGGACACTGACCATGAGCGCGGCGAAGGGCTCAAGAGAGCCAATTTTGACGTATGCGCAAGGTGCCCGAGCGGCCGCTGGTCTAGACCGTGGTCAAATATGCGGCGCGGATAGCTGCTTTCATCGCATCCTGCGGACCGGTCTCCTGTGATCCGTTTGCTGCCATCACCAGTTTCGAGGCAGGCGTATTTCCGAAGCCAAGAACTTTGTTCATGACTGACAGGCCGGAGTGCAAAGATGAGCGGCCCAGCAGACCGACTGCGATCCCTGCTTCAACTGCTGCGATGACGCCAGAGACGCTTTGGCTGGAATAGACGATGCGGTATGGTCTTCCACGGGCTTTCAAGGAAGTGAGTGCGGCGTCGCGCCACCAGCAAGCGTGATCGAACAAGGCCACTGGCAAGCAATCATCAGCGGGGAATTCCCGATGCGCACACGACACCCAGCACGTCGGATCTTCAATCAACACTTCTTCATTTTCTTTCGGGCATTCCACCTCATAAATCGCAAGGTCGAGGACGCCCTTGTCCAGCGCAACAGGGAAATGCGTACTCAACGCGCAGGTCACATCCAACTCGACTTTGGGGTGGTGACGGGTAAAGGACGCGATGATCTCGGCCAGCTTGGCCCGGCCGTGATCGTCAGGAATACCCACCCGTAATTTGCCTGTCACAGTATTGTGAGAGATGTCTCGCAGCACGGTGTCCAGGCGTGCGGTAACTTCCAGTGCGACAGGCAGCAACTGGCGGCCAGTGTCGCTGAGGACAACGCCGCGCCCGTGCCGTTCAAAGACAGGTTGCCCGATGATGGCTTCTAGGCGCTTGATCTGAAGACTGGTGGCGGATTGGGATCGATGGATGCGCGCAGCGCCATCCGTGACGCTGCCTGCTTCGGTTACGGCGACGAAGGTGCGCAGCAAATCGCTATCCAGATTTTCCATCTGTTTTTCCAATATCAGAAATTGAAGCTATTCATTTTGCGCATGCCATACTGACTGTTAGTTTTCAAGGCTAGAGGAGTATCCAATGTCCAAGCAGACAGTTGCCCGCCGACAATTCAACAAAAAATCCGTGCTGTGGGGCATATTCCTGTTCCTGTTGATAGGTATAAGCTTTGCTTGGCCGGAACACTCATGGAATGCTACCAAGTTTGTCCTGTGGGGTTTGGTCGCCGTTGCTCCTATCGTCATTCCAGGCATTCTTATTGCGGCGTGGATCATCGCCAGCGGAGCAGATGCGCACATTGCCGGCGCATTCGCAGGCAGGACGCTGCGAACGGTGGTGCTCGCCTCTTTGATTGGCGCGATTACGCCGGTCTGTGGGGTAACGGTATTGCCATTGATGGCCGGACTTTTGGCAGCGGGTGTTCCGCTCGCTCCGATCATGGCATTCTGGTTGTCATCCCCGATCACAGACCCAGCGATGCTTGCGACGACGGCTGCGACCCTTGGTCTAAGCTTTGCGATTGGCAAAACGCTCGCGGCTTTTGGGATGGGTATCTTTGGCGGTGCGATCACCGGACTGTTTGCCAAAACGCCTTGGGCATTGAGCGCGCTGCGTGACAACGGGCTGGCGCGCCAGTTGAGTGCTGCGCGTTGTGGAGCGCCTCAGGCTTTCGACCCTTGGGTTTGGAGAAAAGAGGCGCGTCGGCGGGCGTTCAGCACACAATTTTGGGCCACAGCGCGGCTTATCCTGATTTGCCTGATCCCTGCATTCACAGCCGAGTATGCGCTGAATGCAGCGCTAACGCCGGGATCGCTGGCGGCATATGTCGGGGAGGATCAATGGTGGGCCATACCTGCAGCCGTTTTTGTCGGAGCACCGGCCTATATCGATGGGTACGCCGCGCTTCCTTTGACCCGTGGTCTGATTGAAAGCGGCATGTCAGAGGGCGCCGCTATGGCATTTTTGATCTCAGGCGGTGTTATCAGCATCTGGGGCGCCTTGGCGATTGCCCCGGTCCTGAAACTGAAACCCTTTTTGCTATATCTCGCTTTGGCTGTTTTGGGCTCGCTGGCAGCGGGATATTTATTTGAGTGGGTGGTTTAGAGGGCTGTACCTACCCAGAGCCGCCTTTAGCGAACCCTCAGCGAATAACCGCTTCGAGCCCACACCGGACCTGTTGATTTTTTGCTGCGTGTGCGCGCAGCGTGAAAACTGCTGTAATAGCGTAGATACCCCTGCGGCGCACGAGCGCGGATGACGCCGTCTGGGCCAATGTCGAATTGCGACAGGTCAAGGTGCCCTTTGCGGTCTGATCGCACTAAGTCGCGCAAGACTGCGATGGCTGCGGGGGATGTCATCGGCACCAGATGGTCAAAGTTTGAGCCATCTGCCAGTGCTGTGAAATCAAACAGTGTGATGTTGAGGCCAGCCACGTCTTTAGCACGGCTTAGGTCGCCCACTTTTTGACGGCCAATGTTCAGGAAGGCCGACAGGTTCAGGGCGCGGTCTTGACTACTTGTCATAATGACGAACGGATCAGGAAGCGTGCCAATGGCCCTTGCCTGCGCGCGAAAGATATCCGGGTCGATGTCAGGAGCAAACAAGGCGACAACGCGTAAATCATCTAGCACGTCCCGCCTGCCGGTGATCGCAAGCTGGCGCAGCACTTCCATCGTCAGATGCGCGCCCATTGAATGCGCCATTAATGTGATTTCTTTATTCGTTGTCCTGCTGATCTGGGTCAACAGGTCCGCCAAGGGGTCGCGCGAAAACAACACGCTATCACGGTCATAGACATAACCCGTCGCCCTACCCGCAGAGGGCCAGGCGAACAAAATGCGCGGTGATGTGATTTCAAAGTCATGTCCGATTTGCGCAAACCGGTAAAGCGCCTCGGATGGGGTATTGTTGTAGCCATGTACAAAGATGGCGACCTCGTCATCGCGCTCGGCCTTGATACGATTGATGAAACCTGTGCTGTTTTCAAGATCATCGGTGCCAACGACGGCAAAGTCGGTATTGGGGTCGACTGTTTCATCTGGCCATTCGATCTGCCCAAGCGCATGGGTCGGAGGGATTGAAACAGCATATTTTACAAACCGCGTTTTCGCGTTTCTGTCCTGCTTTAGGTCAACCTCACCGGTGCTTGGTAATCGTCCAGTCGTCACATAAATATTCTGGAAACTGGCCGATGGGACCGCCGTCGAAAAGGCAACCCGGTCGGGCACCGGCGTGCAGGATGCAGCAAAGGCCAGGCCAAGGAGCGGCAATCGTATCGCTTTCATGTCACCCTCGCATCACGTTGCATACTGCCCTGATCAAGCCCCTATTCGGTCGCTGTTTCGTCGCCGCTTACGCGAAAGAAGATCGCATAAAGTGCTGGGACAACAATCAGGGTCAGGATAGTGGCAAAGCTTTGAGGTGCCCCTAGTATTGTAGACGCTTTGCTTGGTAATTTTGGAACCAAGGAGAGACGGTTATGAACAAGGGAATACGATTTACAGACGAGTTCAAACAGGACGCCGTGGCGCAGGTTGTTGAGCGTGGTTACGCTGTCAGCGAAGTGGTCGAGCGGTTGGGTATCAGCACCAAATCCTTGTACACTTGGAAGGCGCAGTTTGTGAAGTCACCACGCGCCCGATCTGAGGTTGCGGAACAGGCTGCTGAGATAAGACGGTTGAAGCGCGAACTGGCCCGGGTGACCGAGGAACGCACCATCTTAAAAAAGGCGACCGTCGCGCTGCCCGGCAGGGTATTGCGCAGCAATGCACGAGAGGGAACTTCGCGCGAGAGTCTCAGTGAAGTACGCATTTATTGAGGCTCATCGGGCGGAGTTTTCGGTGCGGTCAATGTGTCGTGTGCTGATGGTGCATTTCAGTGGCTTTTACGCATGGGTTAAAGAACCGTTGAGCCAGCGTGCGCTTGAAGACGCTCGGCAAACTGATCTGCTGCAACAGGCATGGACGGACAGCGGCAAGGTCTACGGCTACCGCAAACTGCACGATGATCTTTTGGATCAAGGCGAGACCTGCTCAGAGAACCGTGTTGCACGTTTGACCAGCTTAGCAGGCATCTCGGCACAGATTGACTACAGACGCCGTCCAGGGCGCTATGGCGGCAAGCCTGCTGTTGTTGCCGACAACACCTTGGACCGTCATTTCGAAGTTGATGCGCCCGATACGGTATGGGTGACAGACATTACCTACATCAGAACGCATGAGGGCTGGTCGTATCTCGCTGTGGTCATTGATCTGTTCTCGCGGCGTGTCGTTGGCTGGTCAATGCAGTCGCGCATGACAACTGATCTTGCTTTGCAAGCACTGTTAGCTGCTGTTTGGCGGCGCAAACCAAAGACCAAGGTGATGATCCATTCTGATCAAGGATCGCAGTTCACGGGCAAAGAGTGGCAATCGTTCCTGGACAAACACAATCTGGATGCCAGCATGAGCAGACGTGGGAACTGCCATGACAATGCGGTGGCTGAAAGCTTCTTCCAGCTTTTGAAACGGGAACGCGTCAGGCGGCGGACATATGTCACACGCGATGCTGCAAGGCAGGACGTGTTCGACTACATCGAGATGTTCTACAACCCGACCCGCAAGCACACCAACAACGGCATGCTGTCGCCAGTTGACTATGAAACAGAACAAGGCAGGCGTCTAGGAAACTAGGGGCACCTCAGAGCCCAATCTGCTCGATGCTGCATCTTACATGAAGGTCGGCTTTAGCAGTGGTGACAGTGTATCAGGTTAATGGTCGTTTACTTGATACACATTGCCTAAAATCCTATGCGCGGTCAGTTTTCGAAAAAATATTTCAAGAGGCACTTTTAGGACATCACCCGGTCGCTTTGAGGGCGGGATGGACAGAGTGCGGAAATCTTCTGCAAAACCCTGATTTTGCGCAAGTGGCACATTCTAAAATATTTGTGCTTCCGAAGCAAATTCTGGGCGCTCTTGCCAACAGCACCTTCTGTTGATAGCGAGGAATACAACCATGGAGGGTGCGTGGTTATGTTGCGTAAGTCGTTTAGCATTTTAGCACTTTCAATTTGTATCCCAAGTTTAGGGTTCTCTGAGCCTCTCTTTTCTCAGCCGGACTGCATTAAAGAACTTTGGGGCAGGAAAGACATTCCGACAGCAAATAATTTTCCCAGAGTGAGTGCAATCTTGGGAAAGCATAATCTGTCAATTTTGGACATGCGCAGTATTGGCGATGTGCCTGCTACAGGTGGGGATAGTAGAAATACTGATGTCATGGCACAAGCAATCCCATTGGAAATACTGTCTTTAACGCGCCGCGCGCTAAAGCAATCCGCATGTCTAAATGCGCCGATTGCATATCCGGAAGGCACTTCTCAAGTGACACTCAGACCTGTTATTCGAGAACGGTTTGTTGCACAGACCGAAGAAGGCATCATTTTTGGGTTTGATCGTGTTTCGAATTTGCCAACCTCAGTTTTTGATACGCACATTTCAAAGAATCTGACATGGTTTGATGCGCCTATCTTGATGCACTGTGAAAGGCCTCTTAACCCTTTGAGAGATTTTAAAGAGGAGCAGTATTGTTACCTCTCGATACAAACACCAGACGCCATGGACATCAGGGTTCAACTTTTAGTCGGCAAAATCCCTGCATTTGGCGAAAATACGCTTTGGCCACCCTTGTCGGTGTTTTCTGAGGCCGACTGGCAAACGCGACTTGACGCCCTTGAAAGTATCGTTCGCTTCACTCTTGAATACCAACGAAAGTAAATTTACTTTCACTTTGAATTAGATCCGAGTTGCTGAATTGACGGCAATTTTCAACAACGACACATCTCACGCAGCGGTTACCGAAGCAGTGACACATCCGCGCGCTGCGTTCTATCGACGCCTGGCTGATATGGGCGAAGGACAAGAGGGTGTTAATCCGTATTCTATTATCTGGCTGAACGGTGCTGCTGATGTGAATGAAAATTCTGGTCCAGAAAGTGCGTTTATTCGGGAATATAACAAGCAGCAATAACCTGACGCGGTTTGGCGGTGATCTAAGTGACGCGAGTATGGATGCCCTTTCTAACAAAATTACCGGTTTGATTTTCGATGAAGTGATCGGTGGAGCAGAAGCCACTTTTACGATCCCACCCATTGCGCTACTGGCAGAAAACGATGCCACTCCTGCCGCAAATGACTTGTTTAATGGAGATCCAGGAGGATGGGCTGGAAACCCATTGTTCATGGGGTTGGGCTATAGCAGGTCTTTCACCAACAACATTATAGAAAACGAAAGCGATACATACGACGCTTTGGCCATGATTAAATTCACCCGTGAAGGGGTTGGAATTGACTTGAGTCTTTCTGCTTTTAACCGATTCATTGACGGGGAAATTAACAGTGCTACTGCAGTGGGTGCGATCACCGAGTTAAACACATTCTTTACGGCCGCCTATGGATTTACTGGGGGCAGTTTTGTGACTTACGCCGCCCTTTCAAACATCTATCTGGGGCGTTTGAACGCTGAGGACATAATTTTCGGGAGTGAAAACAATGATGTCATCCACGGCAGTGTAGGCAACGATTTTATTGTTGGCACGCTTGGTAATGATCTGTTGGACGGAGGCCAAGGTCTAGATGACGTTTCCTTTGAAAGCGAAGCGATACACAATCATACAGCACTACATCCTTCGACGATCGAGAGTTTTCCTCTGCGAGAGCAGGTCACGCGTTAAACCCTATCATCGCTATGCCAAAAGCCATCAAAATAGCTGCGGAAAACCGGCGTTTCCAATTTCCTTCTTTAAGTACGAAGAAGCCGATCAATGTCGCAAAAACTACTGATGTTTCTCGCAAAGCCGAAACAACTCCGAGGTCAGCGAAATTCTTAGCGTAAAGCACGAGACCGTATGCCGTCATGGACACCATGCCTCCAGCGATCCCTACCACCCAAATTCTTACCGGCAATTGCTTAAAGGTATTGCGCCTACGCCAGCCAACAAAACCTGCAATAAACAGATGTAAAAATGCGCCCCAGGCCCAATAACTGAGTGTATTTTCTGACAGGCGAACGCCGACCCCATCAACCAAAGAGTAAACTGAGATGCAGAATCCGGTACCCAGAGACAACAATAAAGCTGACTTTTGGACACCAGACGTGAGGGCTTTCCAACTGCTCAAGAAGATGCCTGCGATGATCAGCCCGATCCCAACCCACACCAGAAACGGCAACACTTCGCCCAACAACAGCCATGCCCACAGCGTTACAAGAACTGGCACAATACCTCGGGCAATGGGATAAACAACGCTCAGATCACCATGTTGGTAGGCGCGGCCCAATAGGTAAAAGTAGCCAAAATGAACTAAAGTCGACAATCCTATGTAGATAAAACTTTCGGCGCTTGGCAGCGGCAAAACAGACACCATAATCGCGCTTGGCAACACATGACCAAAAGCGACAAGACCAAGCGTTGTCGTGCGATCAACAGCGTTTTTGACGATGGCATTCCAGACAGCGTGCATCAAGGCAGCCGACAAGATTATCGCAATGATCGACGGAGACATGGCTGACCTTTAAAACAGCAGTACCGCAAATGTTGTAATCCGCAGGTCCACAAAGTGATACGATGGCAAAGCGTTACCCTCAAGCGATATTGCAGCGTCATGGGCCCGTCTGCATTATAGGCGTTTGTAATGTCTTTTACGATCGTCGCGCTCCGCACGCTTGCTTCCCGTTTCTCCATATTCAGCAATCGCGCGTTTTCTACCACACTGAGATCAAAACATTTGACGCCAGTTTGGCGTTGGCCAGAACATTCTCATGCATTCCACATAATTCGGACCATCCCTCTTCGGAAAATCTACCCCGCTTTTTCCAAACTTCAACCAACACCGTCAAACGCCCTGCAACGACATCTCCCGCCGTTTTTAAACATACGCATATTTCAACATCTCAAACGCATCTCTGCCATTTTCACGGCCTATCGTTTCGATGGCTAGCCCTACGCCTGACAGTTTCTTCACAGACGTCCAAAGTTATCGTTAGCTCGGCACTTCACGCCGACCCGCCCAAACGATGGAGAGCACCAAGCAGCTCAACCTCTAGATAAGTATTTTCGGTGATTTGTTCTTGATCGCGATCATAGGCAACCCAGAATTCCGCCACAAACATCCACATATCTGAGCGAATACTGAAACACACTCACAGCATCTTCTTGGACATTCCGCATATTTAACGTTCATCCGCTAAGAAAGGTCTTTTCAGAACGAATTTTTACGCGTTATTCAACTACAGGGCAAAGGAAAGGGTTTCCATCATGCGCAGCACCAAAAACGTTCTGTTTATTGTGATTGATCAGCTTCGAGCCGATTGCGTCTTTGGTAAACTGGCCCAACACTTAGACCTGCCTAATCTAAGGGCGTTGATGGCGGATGCGGTGACGTTTCAACGTCATTATTCAGTGGTAAACCCATGCGGCCCCTCCCGTGCGTCACTTTTGACAGGGCAATACTCGATGAACCACAGGTCCGTCAGAAATGGCACGCCGATGCGACATGACATTCCAAACATTGCCACTGAAATGCGCCAAGCAGGCTACACTCCGATGCTGTTTGGGTACACCGACACGCCGCCAGACCCACGTGTCTTTCATGGTGATGACCCAGCACTACAAAATCATGAATATCCCATGAATGGTTTTCAGGAAGTCGTCGAAATGCAATTTCAAAAGTCATTGCCATGGCGTTCGCATCTTATCAATCAAGGCTATACGTTTGAGACCCACAACGATGTTTACCGCCCTGTTTCGCAGACTGATGCTGCGCCAAAAATAAACGATCCGGCCCTGTATCTCGCAAAGGACAGTGACACGGCATTTTTGACCGACCGGTTTCTAGCGATGATGCCTGCCTGTCAAAATGAGAACTGGTTTGCGCATCTAACCTATATTCGCCCACATCCTCCGTTGGTGGCCCCAGCGCCATTCAACAGCATGTACGAGCCAGACCAGTTACCGTTGCCCAAACGTCTTGCTGACCCGTTAGATGAGGTCGCAAACCATGCGTTTTTCGGGCCAACGATTGTAAACAATCCACCAGCAAAAAACGTCATTGGCCTTGCTGATCTGGAGGCCACGGATGAAACCACACAGGCACTGCGCTCTGTTTACTTTGGGCTCATTGCCGAAGTTGACCTACACATTGGGCGGGTGATAAAATTCCTAAAAGATACAGGACAATACAATAACACTATGATTGTCGTCACCTCGGATCACGGCGAGATGCTGGGGGACCGACACACTTGGGGCAAATTCACGGTCCACGATGCCGCGTACCACACACCACTCATCATTCGCCAACCAGACAATTCCGCGCAGGCTGGCATGATCCGCAAAGAGCCTGTGGAAACGATCGACATAATGCCGACTATTCTCGATTGGGTTGGACAGCAGATCCCAAATTCCGTGGACGGTAGATCACTATTGCCCCTACTGCGTGGCGAAGTACCGGCTGATTGGAGAACCTTTTCATTTTCTGAATTCGATTTTGCCCGACCAGAAAAACCGACACTTTGGGAAACCACACTTGGAACCGGACCCAGTGATTCATCACTGGCGATCCTACGCGAGGCGCGGTTTACTTTGGTGGAATTTGCCGCCGACCTGTCCCCCATTCTGTATGATCACGACGCCGACGGTGAAGCAAGGAACGTGGCCGATGACCCTGACTACCAGAAGGACCTGAACAGATTAACAAGGCTGATGCTCAAGCATCGAATGAAGAATATGGACCACACATTGTCCTTGAACACGATTACCGACGACGGCCCGCACCTTAGGCTTCGCCACTAAACACGTTGGAAAAGAAAACAGTTCAATCCAATGGAAAGATAGGTCGCGGGACATTCTTGTAGCCCAATGATGCGTAGTCGAGCGTACAAAGCGCGCCGCTGTCACAAACGATAATGCGCCCCGCGATGGGCGAAAATGCCGCGCGAAAATGCTGCATGGATTTCAATGCGACAATCGACTTTTCGGCTGGGTTGATCCCGAATGTTTCGAATTGCTTTAAGTCCAATATCTGATGGGCGATGCTGACTATAAGGATCTCAATTCCTGCGACCTCAAGAACTGCTGTCGCACCAAAGCTACGCTCTAGGCCGCCCATCATGGGCCCGCTGCCGACAACGCGACCGTCGCCCGTCCACTTGACATTACCCGTAACGCGAAGTGGTTTGCCGCCAATTTGTGGTGCCGTCGCACCACCGATGTCTAATGTCACCTCTGCCCCTAGTGGGTAACTATTCAAGGATTTGGCAGCTTTCGGATCGACCAACGCGCCAAAGCACGCGTTCTTGACCTCAGCCCCGAGCAATTCGGCCAACAGGTTGGTCGCATCACCATAGGCACCCGAACCGGGATTGTCGGCGTAATCTGCAATGACCAATGGACCTGCGTCCCCGTTCCATGCATTTGCAGCCTTCGCAGCCTCGGCACTGGTTAAATACGTGTTCATTGCTTCGCAGCGTCGGTTCCATATGTCATCGGCAAGCGCTTCAGCGATAGACCGATGGGCCACGGTATCACCGTCACAGGTGACCAGAACCGTCGGGCCAACTTCGGCGATGTCCGCACAAGGAAATGCGCCGTTGATGCTGATGGCATAAACACCTTTGCGCGCCTCATAGGACCGTGCCAAAGCGTGTCGTTCAATCATTGGGCCAAGGTCTGTGCGTCCTGCATTTGCTTCTTCTAACATTGGTCTGTGCGCACGCAGCGTTTTAGGCTTAATGTCACCTAACATGGTGCGTTGCAAAAGTTCACCGCAACGCCGCCCCGTTGCGCGAAAATCGACATGAGGATAGGTGGTATACGACACAAGGATTTGCGCGAGTTCGCACATTGATGCGGTCACGTTTGCATGAGGATCAAGAGTTACAGCGATCGGCACATCTGGCCCAACAACCGCGCGAAGCCGACCAAGTATCTCCCCCTCACCATCCTCGCAAAAATCAGTGACCATCGCGCCGTGAAGCATCAGGAATATGCCGCCCCAGGACCCTTGCGCGGCGCTGATCAAGGGCGCGGTCAATTCATCAAATGCTTCTCGTGTTACAACACCGCCGGGCCCCGCAGCTGCGCTTATGACATGGTTTATCTGCCAATCATGATCGCGACCTGTGTCAAGCAATCCGGCAAGTTCGGTATTTTGGTCCCCGCGTGCAGAAATCGCCTGTTCCCCATTCAAAAGATAGCGATCCTGAAAGCACTGTATCGTCGTTGGATGTATATTGAAGGTATTGGTCTCATGTACAATTTCGGCGCTTAGAACTTTGAAACTCATGATATGAATCCTACGCCCATCTTATGTTTTTGGTTCTGTTTTGTTTTGGGTGGTTCCATCAACATGGCCGGTAAACTTGCCATAAAGACGCGCAACTTTGTTCATCCGGGCCTCAACCTCGGGCCCAAGTTCCATAAACACACCGTTCACCAAAAGATTGGCAAGACTGGCCATCTGCGCGGTCGAATTCCAAAACAGGTTAAACGACGTAGGCACAACAAAAACCTCGTCCGCACATTTGTGGCCCCAATCGCAGTAAGGGTCAGTGATCAGCGTTACCGGTATGCCCTCGGACTTGGCTTCTTGTGCGAGTAACAGCGCGTTATGCGAATATCTACGGGCCTCAAAAATCACTAATGCTGTATCGTTATCTTCCGCAGCCAGTAGATCTGCAAAGTTTCCACTCGCCAAATCAAGCAGATGCACCTTATCTCTTAGATACTGCAATTGATGGGTGAAAATCTGCGCTATGCCACGTTCCGTTTGAAAGCCAACAACAAAGACCGAATGTACCCGCGCTAATCTTTTGACCACGCGGTCCCACTCAGGCGTGTGCGCAGCTTCATACACAGCGACAAGTGCTGCCATCTCTAACTCAAGACCGCGCGTTAACTGATCCTCACCGGCTCGGTTGCGTTGTTGTAAATCACGCAAACGATCACCGATTAACCAAGGCTGATCACCGATGTCATTGCGAAGGTTCTTTTTGAAATCCTTAAAGCCATCATACCCAATGGCGCGGCAAAACCGGCCGACAGTGGGTTCACTAACCCCAACTTTAGCCGCCAAACTCGCCGCCGTCTCAAACGGTAGACTGCCCAATTCCGCCAACATGTAGGCCGCCAATGCACGGTCCGCCTTTGAAGAGGAGGACATCGCATCGTTCAAACGCTCACGCAGGGTTTGATTACTCATTGATCGCCTCCATAAAGTTGGGTCGTGCGTTCAGGTGCGAGAGATTGCGCAAAGGCTTTGGAATGCGCGCCCACGGTTGCGGTACACAACTCCGCAGTCAACTTGGCCAAAACCGGAGCCATCATGATCCCGTACCCCCCCTGTCCTGCCAGCCAAAAGAAATCGGGGACATCGGGATCAAACCCAACGACCGGAGCCTCATCCGCAACAAAGCTACGCAGCCCTGCCCAACTGTGTTCTATCCGCGCAACCTTGATCTTTGTCTCGCGTTCAATCCAATCGACCAGAACGGCGATATCCATATCATCCGGCCAAGCATCATAAGGTTCGCTTGGCGTCGCATCACCCGGGGATGCCATAATCCTACCGGCATCAGGTTTCAAATAGGCGGCGGTTCCCGCAAAATCTATTGAAGGTAGCGCTGCGCAATCTAGCCCCGCTGGCGCTTTTACAATGATGGCCGTTCGCCGTTTTGGGACCAACCCGATGGACCGCGCGCCTACCATTGCACCGACTTTATCAGCCCAAGCCCCCGCCGCATTTACGATACATGCCGTCGAGAAACTTTCACTGGCAGTGTTGACGCGCCAAACACGATCTTCACGCAAAACAGACAAAACACGATGCTTAGTTGCGATTATGGCACCACGGGCTTTTGCCCCATTGATAAAGCCAAGGTGAAGTGCTGCCACATCAATATCGCTGACGCCTGCCTCAAAAACTGCATCCGCAACCCGCTCAGAACGTAAAAACGGAGCCATTTCCAAAGCATTTTGGGGGGCGATCCGACATACGCTGTCCGAAGGTTCCGACCTAGCAAGCAAAGCATCAAGTTCACCTTCTAGACCACCAGAGGCCACAGTGAGGCACCCACGTGTGGTCACCAAAGGTGTTTCACAGAATCCTAAAGGCGGCGACTGGAAAAAATGCGCGCTGGTCGCATTGATTTGCATAACAATTGGGCAGCCATAATTTCGTGTAAACAGCGCAGCTGACCGGCCCGTGGCATGATATCCGGTCGTGTCTTCTGCCTCTAGCAGCAACACGGACGCATCTGCCGCCAGCTCATACGCCGCCGATGCACCAGCGATTCCTCCGCCAATCACTAGAAAATCATAAATCATCGAGATAACCTTTGTCAGGACAGTGGGACGCGGAACCGGCCAATTCCTGTACATGGCTGTTTTCTGGCTGCTACTGCAAGAAAAACAAAATTTATTGACTCCATGCAAGTTATATTACTTACTTTAGATAGCTGCGGGGAAATTACATGACTACACAATTGTGCGACTGCCCTCACCTAGGGGTGCCTACCACGTTACCAGACCACGCATGCGCCAAGCACATCGACCCAAAACCTTCAAAAAATAGCACCCCGTTTTTAGGCTGTTACAAAACGCATTTAGCAACGCATTGAGTCCAAATATTGGATCATAATTTCGAACACGAACAATGGCCTCTAGCTCAACAATCTGTTTGCCGACACACGGCAAAAACCCAACAAGGAAAGACATCATGAAAAAGATACTTTTATCTAGTGCGGCGCTGACAGCCTTTGCTGGTGCAGCGATGGCGGCCTGCCCGGCTGTCACCGTATCAGACCCGATGGGTGTTGGTGCGGGCGCGTTCCCCCAACAGTACGAGTTGGCAGAATTCCAAACACTGGCAAATTGCACGCTAGAGGTTTCTGAAAACCCTGACATCGCAGCAATGAACGCACGCATTCGTGGCAACCCTGACATGCCCGCACTGGTGGATCGCTTACCATCAGAGCCGTTGGTTGTTGCCCCATATGACACCATCGGCAGCTATGGCGGCATGTTCAACGCGCTGTCCAACGCGACCGAGGCAGGCACATCCGACTTTATGTCTGTGCGCCACGTCAATCTGGTGCGTTACGCCGATGATCTGACAACAATAGTACCCAACGTCGCTAAAAGCTGGTCATGGAACGATGATTTCACGCAGCTGACATTTGTTCTGCGCGAAGGCCACAAGTGGTCTGACGGTGCCCCGTTTGGTGCAGAGGACGTCGAGTTCTGGTACGAAAACCTGCAACTTGATTCCAACGTGATCGAAAGCCCGAAAGACTATGTTTTGGCTGGTGGCGAAGCGATGACCGTTGACGTGATTGATGCGCTGACTGTGCGTTTCAACATGCCATCGCCAAAGCCGGGGTTCTTGGCCCACTTTGCGAACCACTACGCGCAGGGTTTCCAGCCCAAGCACTTCCTTGGTCAATTTCATCCTGACGTAAATCCTGATGCGGATGCGCTTGCCCAATCGCTTGGGTTTGAGAACGGTTATGATCTGGTCAAAGCGTATTACGGCAGCTCTGATTGGATGGACACGCCAACACCAATGCTGGCCCACCCAGACAAAGTAGCGAACCTGCCGCTGGATGCGGCGCCAACTTTGGAAAGCCACATCGTAATCTCGGAGAGCACCGAAGGTCGCCAATTTGTCGCCAACCCGTATTTCTACATGGTCGACACGGCTGGCAACCAGTTGCCTTATATCAACGAGATGGACGAGATCTTTGTTGGTGAAAGCGAAGTGCGTTTGCTGAAACTGGTCAACGGTGAGGTCGATTATAAGGCGCAAGCCCTACAGATCGATTACGTGCCATTGCTGCTGGAAAATCAAGAAAAGGGCGGATTCGTTGTCGATCTGAAACCCGACATCACGATGCCAACCTTTGCCTTCAACGTCACGTCCGATGACCTTGAAAAACGCAAAGTTTTTGGCGATCTGAAATTCCGCCAAGCGATGTCTGTCGCGATGAACCGGGACGAAATCAACGAAGTCGCGATGTTTGGCCTAGGGACGCCGCAGCAATATGTCGGTTTCTCACCAACGCCTGATTTTGTCCCTGCACAATGGGAACAGCATTTCGCACAGCATGATCCAGAGATGGCCAAAGCGTTGCTGGACGAAATCGGTGTCGTTGACACGGACGGTGACGGCATGCGCGAATTGCCAAATGGCGACCCGCTGACGCTGAACCTGCAAGTTGCTACCCAAGGCATTTCAATCAAGATCGTTGAACTGGTTGGGCAAAGCTGGCGTGACGTTGGCATCAACAACACGGTCAAAGAGGTTACGTCGGACGAATACCGCTCGGCACAATCCTCGAACCAGCTTGATGTGACATTGTGGGAAAAATCTGTGCCGCTGGCAGTTGTCCTTGGGAATGGTGAAATCTTCATCCCGCCATATGACAACTACTTCAATATGCGTACTGCAATGTTGTGGGGCGAATACGTTGAATCCGATGGCAGCGCAGGCGTGAAACCACCAGAGTATGCCTACCAAATGATGGCAGACGTCAAAGCGTTTCAGGCCGCCCAAGTCGGCACACCTGAATCTGATGCGGCGGGTCTACGCTTGGTCGAAACCATGACCAGCAACCTGTTGTTTATCGGAACCGTGAAAGAGCAAAAGCCGATTTATTACGCGGCCGCGCTCAAGAACGTGACGCAGTTCAAAACGGCGTCTTATGCCTACTACCGGACGTACCCTTACCGTCCATCGCAGTGGTATCTTGACGAATAAGATCGATACTTAACGACTAAATTCAAGTTGCGGGCTACACGTTAGGCCCGCAACACACTGTAAAAAAAACGCGAACCCAAAAATGGGTCGTATATGTCTTCGGGGCGGAAACACAGATGGTCCAGTTTCTACGATTTGCGATAATCCGTGCAGCGCTCGCTTTTTTCACACTTTGCCTTGTTTCCTTCATCGTCTTTTCCTTGATGGAACTGGTGCCCGGTGACTGCGCCGAACGCTACCTTGCCTTTAAAAACAGCCAAGGTGCGATGATCTCTATCGCTGATATCGAGGTCGAGCGCGTCCGTCTTGGGCTAGACCGCCCTTATCTTGAACGATGGACAAAGTGGATATTCAACGCCTTTCAGGGCGAATTTGGCGACAGTTGTATTCTGCGCCTCAACATCAGCCAGCTTCTGGGTCAAAAGGTCTGGCTTAGCATCGGTATCTGCCTTGGCTCGCTGCTGGTCGCATATGCCATCGCAATTCCAGTCGGCATCATCGCTGCCACGTCACGCAACCCTTACCTGAACAACAGCCTGCGCCTTGTCAGCTACCTTGGTTTGGCCTTGCCGAACTTCTTGCTAGCCTTAATGATCATGCTGTTTTCCACCGTCATGTTCGGCGACAGTCTTACCGGATTGTTCTCGGCTGAATACCGCGATGCACCCTGGAATTGGGGCAAGATCAAAGATTTCCTGAGCCACGTTTGGCTGCCCGTCTTTATCCTAGGTTGGTCGGCCACTGCCTTTGCAATTCAAACCGTGCGCGCCTTGATGTCTGATGAAATCAGCAAGCTATATGTAACTGCCGCCACCGCACGTGGGGTATCAGGACGCCGGTTGCTGATGCGCTACCCTGCGCGCCATGCGCTCAGTCCGATTATCAACTCACTGGGCTTTGATCTGAACCGCATTTTTAACGAACTACCCATCGTCGCATTGATCCTGACCTTGACCGAAGCCGGATCGTTGCTGATCGAGGCCCTCGCCCGCTCGAACGATCAACAGCTTGCAGGCGCGATCATCTTTTTCCTGACGGGCAGCATCGTCGCCATCAACTTTATCACTGATATCGTGCTGGCCCTGATCGATCCGCGTATTCGTCGCAGCATATTGGGATAACAGATATGACCGAAACCAATATCTACACAGCCTCAATCGATCAAAGCGCCAAGGATGCTTATTTCACCGCATCGCAGGGACAATTGATCTGGACACGCTTCAAGAAACAAAAGGCTGCGATGGTCGGCGCATGGGTTCTGGTGTTCTTGGTTCTGTCGGGTGTCTTTGCACCGTTTCTGACCCCCTATGACCCGACGATTGCGGGACGCGACAAAGCCTACCTGAACGGCGCACCAACAGTTCCACATTTCTGCGATGACAATGGGTGTTCTTTGCGTCCGTTCATCTATGCGGTTGAACGGGAACGTTCGCTTAAGACCAATTTTCGATGGGTCACAACGATCAACACAGACAAGCGACAGTATGTTCAGTTCTTTGTTGAAGGATCAAAATACAAGTTCTTTGGCATGACGTTTGAAACCCATTTGTTTGGACTGGATGAAGGCTACATTCACCTGTTTGGCACTGATTCAACGGGCAAGGATATCTTTTCGCGCACCTTCCACGCCATCAACACCTCCCTTGCGGTTGGAACAATCGGTGTGTTCATCGCCTTTGTGTTGGCCCTAATTATCGGCGGTATATCAGGGTATTACGGCGGCTGGATCGATTCAATAATCCAGATGGTGACAGACGCCGTGCGCACCATCCCCGCCATTCCCCTGTTCATGGCGCTCGCCGCCTTTATCCCTGATACGTGGAGTGCTGAGGAGAGGTTTTTCTTTATCTCGATCATCCTGGGATTCATCGGTTGGCCAACACTTGCAAGACGGGTGCGCACCCACTTGCTAACCGAACGAAATCAGGAATATGTTCTGGCCGCGCAACTGTGCGGTGCCTCTTCGGGGCACGTAATTCGCAAGCATCTTCTGCCCAGTTTCACCAGCTACATCATCGTCGATCTGGTGATCTCGTTCCCTTACATGGTGCTGTCTGAAACCGCGCTTAGCTTTATTGGCCTTGGCCTCAAGGACCCCGTAAATTCGCTGGGCGTCATGTTGCAAAACGTCACCAGCGCCGATGTGCTGCTGAACTATCAATGGTATTTCATACCGGTCATTTTCTTCATCGTTTTGGTCATGGCCTTTGTGTTCGTGGGCGATGGATTGCGTGATGCGGCTGATCCCTACGGAGACACCAAAAAATGAGCCGCCTGATTGATGTTGAAAACCTGACCCTGCAATTTGATACCGACGAAGGACGCATTACTGCCGTCGACGACGTGTCATTCAGCTTGGAAGCAGGCGAGATTATGGGGCTGGTCGGTGAAAGCGGATCGGGTAAATCCGTCACCGCAAAATCACTGATGAAATTGAACCCGCGCAATGCAATCTACGGGCCAGAAACCAAAATCACGCTGCACCTTGATGATGGTCCGGTTGATGTCATGTCACTGCAAAACGATCACGAAATGAAGGTTGTGCGCGGTGGTGCCATTTCGCTGATTTTCCAAGAGCCGATGGCCAGCTTCGCCCCCGCCATTTCAATCGGCGACCAGATGGTCGAGCAGCTGTTGATCCACACAAATTTCAACAAAACGCAGGCCAAAGACCTGTCAATAGAAATGCTAGACCGCGTTGGAATTTCGGACCCTAGCACCCGCTTTGGACAATACGCGTTTGAGCTGTCAGGCGGCATGCGCCAGCGCGCGATGATAGCGATGGCTCTGTCGACCAAGCCCAAATTGCTGATTGCAGACGAACCCACAACCGCGTTGGATGTGACGATCCAAGCGCAGGTGATCGATCTGATGAAAGACCTCGTATCGGAGTTCGGGATGGGCATCATATTCATCACCCACGACCTTGGGGTGATCGCCCAGACGGCGGATAAAGTCGCCGTGATGTACCTGGGCAAGCTGGTTGAACAAGGCACCGTGCGCGATGTCATTCGCAAATCTGCACACCCGTATACGCGCGGATTGCTCGCGGCCCTACCGACATTGGATGACATCGACGCCCCGCTAACCCCGATCCCCGGTGATATTCCTTCACCGTTGGAACGGCCACCTGGCTGCGTCTACAACACCCGTTGTCAAGAAGTTGTGGGGCCACAATGCTCGACCCAAGTGCCTGCCTTTGCCGCGGTCGAAAATGGGCATGTGGCGGCCTGCCACATTTATGATCCAGCGGGAGGATCACAATGAGCCAGAAACCTCTGATCACAGCGCAAAACCTATCGGTTCATTATGCGTTGCGCGGCGGCATCATCGGCCCTGCCCCGTTCGTGCGCGCGGTTGATGACGTCAGTTTAGAAATCGCACTGGGCAGCTTTTTCGGTCTCGTCGGAGAATCCGGATCAGGCAAAACCACGCTCGGCCGCGCCATGTTGCGCGCCGCCCCGATCAGCAAGGGTGACGTGAACTTTGATGATGGAGAGGTCGCTTATTCGCTCAAGGACCTCGGCAAAAAAGAATTGAAAGACTACCGCAAGCGCGCACAGTTAATCTTCCAAGACCCCTACGCCGCCCTTAGCCCGCGCATGACCGTTCGCGATATCATCGCAGAACCGCTCGAGGTTATGGGGCTGACAAAATCCCGCGCCGAAACCGACGAACGGGTCCGCGAAATCGCAGCAAAATGCCGTTTGAATGTCGAACACTTACGACGTTTCCCGCATGCGTTTTCTGGCGGCCAACGCCAACGCATATCTATCGCACGCGCCTTGGTGTCGGGGCCAAAATTTATTGTGGCAGATGAAAGCGTTGCGGCCCTTGATGTGTCAATCCAAGCGGATGTGCTGAACCTTCTGAAAGCTATCCAACAAGACATGGGGCTGACATTTCTATTTATCAGCCACGACCTGAGCGTTGTCGCCCATGTCTGCGATCATGTTGCTGTCATGTATTTGGGCCGCCTTGTCGAAACGGCACCAACCCGCACACTGTTTTCCGGCCCGAAACATCCCTACACAAAGGCGCTGCTGTCAGCGATCCCGTCCCTTGATCCGGATGACCGTGGCAAGGCGCAAAAACTAATCGGGGAGATCCCGTCACCCACCAACCCACCACCCGGCTGCAAGTTCCAAACGCGCTGCCCCGCCGCGATTGATCGGTGCCGCGTTGAAGAACCGGTTTTGGAAACCGCAGGCAACGAACATCACGTGGCCTGCCATCGCTGGAGAGAACTCTCAGCCTGAAGCCGACAAAAGCGAGACCAAGATGAGCAATCAAGACCTTGAGGCCAGGCGCAATAATGCGGTCGCACGCGCGATCAGCTTTTCATCGACATTCGTCGCGCAAAGGGCTGAAAACGCCGAAGTCTGGGATGTTGAAGGCAATCGATATATTGATTTTTGCGGCGGCATCGGGTGCCAAAATGTTGGCCACCGCAATCCACGAGTTGTCGCGGCGATCAAAGACCAACTTGATCAGCTGACCCATACCTGTTTTCAGGTCACACCATACAAATCATACATCGAACTGGCGGAGCGGCTAAATGCGCTACTTCCCGGTGATTTCGCCAAGAAATCGCTTTTCTTTTCGGCCGGCGGTGAAGCCGTTGAAAACGCAATCAAAATTGCGCGATATTACACGCGTCGTCCTGCGATGATCACCTTCACAAACGGCTATCACGGGCGGTCATACATGGGCATGGCGCTAAGTGCGCGTATGGTTCCATTCAAGGAGGGGTTTGGCCCTTTCCCCGGTGAAATTTACCGGTTGCCTTTCCCCGATGACTTTCACAACGTCACGCTGGACGACACCAAACGTGCGTTCGAGACCTTGTTTCGCAGTGACTGCCCACCCGATCAAATCGCCGCGATGTTTTTTGAACCTGTGCAAGGCGAAGGTGGCTATAACATCGCCACGCTCGAGTTTCTTGAATACCTGCGCGCGCTTTGTGACGAGCATGGCATCGTTCTGGTCGCCGATGAAATCCAAACCGGCATGGGGCGCACTGGAAAGATGTTCGCGATGGAACACTATGACATCAACCCGGACCTGACTTGTATCGGCAAAAGTATCGGCGGCGGGCTGCCCATTTCTGGTGTTGTTGGTAAAGCCGACATTATCGATGTCGTCCCTCCAGGGGGCTTGGGCGGAACGTTCGGCGGCAATCCTATGGCCTGCGCGGCCGCCCTTGCTGTGCTGGATGAGATTGAACAAGAACACCTGCTGCACCGTGGCCTCGAAATGGGCGCTCAGATTGATACGCGATTGCGGAAAATGGCCGAACGAAACTCCCTCCATTGCATCGGCGATGTGCGTGTGCTTGGCTGCATGAATGCTATCGAAATAGTCACGGACCGCGACAGCCGCGAACCTGATGGTGACTTAACCGCCCGCATTGTGACAAAGGCCCTGAACAACGGGCTTATCCTTCTCACTGCGGGACCTGCGCGTAACGTTATCCGCTTGTTAGTCCCGCTTACCGCGTCGCCCGAAATCATCCATAGTGGTTTGGATATTCTTCAGGCATCGTTGGAAGAAGCGCTGGCCTGATCAGATCGTCGCTGCATAAAATGCAATGCAGTTAGGTAAACTTCCTGAACAATTTTGTCTGGTCAAACATATCCTCTAGTATTATTAAACCGTTCTTTGATTTCGTCATAATCTGGATTTAGAACCACTCAATCAAAGCGGCACTGCGTTTTCGTTAGTAGGCTTGCCTGGTTTCCAGATATTTTTCATGGTTGAAGTGGTTGTAAATCTGTCCGTGACAACTGACAAACCTTGTAGCGTCGCAGCCGATTTACAACGCTGAGATCGCGAAACGCAGCTCAGTATGAAGGCAACTTGTCCGATTTCTTTGGCAAACTTCGCGCCAAATCGCGTCACCCAAAATCGAACCATTTCGTCGAAAATATCAATTCCGCGCTCATGCAAAACGTCTTCGATCTGCCAAAAACTCATCGGATATCGCACTTAGTACATTACCGCGAGGTGATTGATTTCAGGGTTAGTTTCGAAGTATTCAAACGGATTTTGAGTGGCCGTTGAACAAAATCGGAGATCACATGATCGATCGCCAAACTTATCTGACAACGCCCGCGATTTCCGTAAAGCAGCCATTCGATCTCATTGCAGCATCGGTCAATATGGATTCAAACGAGATTTTCGCTGCAATTGCGAAGGCCGCATCGAGTGCTTGGGCACGCCGATGGCGGCTCTGCGGACGAAGCGCCATTTCGCTGCGTTTGCGCAGGAGTCTGCTTTCGTGCGCTTTGCGGACCTTCACCTTGGAATGTTCCGAAGTTGCACAGATACACTGGCTGTGACATTGGTTCAAACGGTCGGCTTGTCCACTCCTCTATCGGTAAGGACCTGGGTGAAGGGTTCCAACAGAAAACCGCGGAAAATGCTGGCGTCGAGTTCAGTTGTTGATCCGCCATACGACACCCAAATTACGGAGGGTCTGTCCTAAGGAGGTATTTCAAAAGACTGACAGTTCTCAGGGCCGTCACAAAACAGTCATGCAAAAGGTCTAAGGGTTTCTGCTGATTACTGTACACTTGGAGCGATCTATTGAAAGAAATCAATGCGCAAGATGGCTCAAAGTCGTCTACACTCTGTTTCGGATGCATGCAATTTGGCGGCACGGCCGATGCTGCGGCAAGCCAAGCCATGTTCGAAGCGTGCAAAGAGGCGGGCATTAATTTCTTTGACACCGCCCATACCTACACGGGCGGCTCCTCTGAGCGGATGTTGGGCCAGTTTGCAAAACTAGATCGCGAAAAGCTGATCGTGGCAACCAAGGCTGGCTATACCGGTGGTAGCGGCCGCAACAACATTATTCGGCAATTCGATGAAAGCCGCTTACGGCTTGGCCTCGACACAGTCGATATCCTCTATTTGCACCGCTGGGACCCGGAAACACCATTGCAAGAGACTTTCGAGACTTTGGGCGCTTTGCAGCGATCAGGCAAAATTCGCTATATCGGCGTGTCGAACTTTGCTGCGTGGCAGGTGATGAAAGCTCAGGCGGCGGCAGATATTGCGGGAACGCGTATCGACATAACCCAGCCAATGTATTCGCTCGTCAAACGTCAGGCAGAGGTTGAACTGTTTCCAATGGCACTCTCAGAAGAGATCGCCGTCGCCCCTTATTCCCCCCTTGGTAGTGGATTGCTGACGGGCAAGTATTGTTCAGGCGGGACGGGGCGTCTTTCGACGGACAAACGCTATGCCGCCCGCTATGGCCAAAAATGGATGCTCGAGGCGGCACGTTCGTTGTCAGAACTGGCTGCTGAACAGGGCATTGACGCTGCCACGCTTTCCGTCGCCTGGGCCGCACAGAATGCTGCTGTAACAGCTCCGATCATCAGCGCACGCAATGTTGAGCAATTGAAACCTTCTTTGGACGCTAAAGACGTGATGTTGAGCGCGGCAGTTTATGCGCGCATGGAAGCTTTGTCACCAAGACCTGCCCCAGCGACGGATCGGCTTGAGGAAGCCAACAGTTAGGCTGGTCCGGGAATTTCGCCTTCCCAATGTTCGCCCATAGCGACAATGCACGATGTTCCGTTTGTGTAATTCTGTACGATGATCCAGTCACCGTTTCTTTCGGTAACCCAGATTTCTAACAGGGTTTCAGGGTCCCGCATGCCCCTTCCCTGCCGCTTTGCACCCAATGCATTCTTCAGCATATGCGTCATGCGCGCGCTGTCATCACAACTAACATCAGCTATTTGCGCTTCCGCAAGCGCAGGAAACGAGAAGCAGAGAGACAGAGTGAGCGCATAACGAAGAACCATACGAGAAACCTAATCGCCTGATATTCAAAATGTAACAGCTTTATGAAGCCTTGTGGATAAATGTGGCGTTGAGGTAATATGTGCCAATCATTGCAAAAGCTTGCGCTTTACGTCCCTTGGAAGGGTCATTTTTCTTTTACTTTTATGTAAAGAAACTGACTCGAAACCGTCATCAAACCGTAGCATCAGGCGTTTACGCCCTCACCAAACATGGGGGCGATATGCTGAAGATTGATAAGCTGACCAAGCGGTTCGGGGATAAAACGGCTGTAGATGCTGCCAACATCCTGGTGGAAAAACCGTCGATGATTGGGGTCATTGGCCGTTCTGGTGCGGGTAAGTCAACGCTCTTGCGGATGGTCAATTGTCTAAGCGATGCCTCGCAGGGCACGATTATCTTTGAGGGTGAAGAGATCACTGGGCTGCGGGGGGCTGCGCGGCGCAATTGGCAATCGCGATGCGCCATGATTTTCCAGCAGTTCAACCTCGTCCCCCGCATGGATGTCGTTTCAAACGTGCTGCACGGCACCCTGAACAAGCGGTCGACCTTTGCGACAATGTTCAACCTTTACCCGCAGTCAGATATCCACCGCGCCATCGAAATCCTTGACCGGCTCGGTATTGCCGAACAAGCCCCGAAACGGGCCGAGGCCCTCTCGGGTGGGCAACAACAGCGCGTGGCGATTGCGCGCGCTTTGATGCAGGACCCGAAAATCATCCTTGCCGATGAACCGATCGCCAGCCTTGATCCGATGAATGCGCAAGTTGTCATGCAAGCCCTGCGCCGCATTCACGAAGAAGATGGGCGCATGGTCATCGCAAACCTTCACACGCTTGATACTGCGCGGCGCTATTGCGATCGCGTAATCGGGATGCGCGATGGGAGGATCGTCTTTGATGGCACGCCAGAGCAGCTGACCACCGGGGTCGCACGTGACATCTACGGGGCTGGCGCGGATTTTTCCGAAGCCGCCACCTCCACCGAAATCGAAACACTGGACAGGTCAGAGGTCCGCGAAGTGAAAGCCTACGCCTGATCCAGTTTCAGCCTGTGCATCCGCAGCAGGCCACCTTAATCAACCTGCCCGCAATTAGCCGCAAAGCGGTAGGGCAACAAACCACGGAGATAACAATGAAAAAGACCCTCGCACTGGCGCTTGCCGCCACCACAGCCCTCAGCACGGGCGCTTTTGCCCAAGAGATCACTGAATTCCGCATCGGTATCCTCGGCGGCGAAAACGCGCAGGACCGGATGAACAGCTACCAGTGTCTGGCGGATTACACGACCGAAGCGCTCGGCGTTGAAACCAAGCTGTTCGCCCCAGCCGACTACAATGGCGTCATTCAGGGCCTTCTGGGTGGCACCATCGACATGGCATGGTTGGGCGCATCTTCCTACGCCGCAACATTCCTGCAGGATCCGGACGCGGTTGAGCCTGTTTTGATCAAGGTCAACCTTGATGGCTCGGTCGGCTACCATTCTATCGGCTTTGCCCGCGTCGATAGCGGCGTCACATCGCTTGATGACATGGCAGGCAAGGTGTTTGGTTTCGGTGATCCAAACTCCACATCGGGCTTCCTTATCCCTTCCATCGAGATTCCGCAGTACAAGGACGGCATCACCATGGAATCCGGCGAATACTTCGGTGAAGTCAAATTCACAGGCGGTCATGAGCAGACCATCGTCGCAGTGAACAACGGCGATATTGATGGCGGCGTGACGTGGGCCGATGGTCAGGGCAACTGGGAAGACGGCTATAACTCCGGTGCGCTGCGCAAAGCGGTTGATGCAGGTCTCGTCGACATGAACGACATGGTTCAAATCTGGAAATCCAACGTAATCCCCGAAGGCCCGGTCGTTCTGCGTCAAGCCTTACCGGACGATGTCAAAGCTAAAATGGTTGCACTGGTAGATGGCCTTTACGAAGCAGACCCTGAATGTGCCTACGGCGTCGCTGCGGGCGATACGCTGGGTTTCCAGCCAGTCACGCACGCGATGTACGAAAGCATCGTAGCGGCACGCCAGTCCGTAATTGGAAACTAGGATAATTCTTTTGACGCATCCGGTAGCCCTTTGGGGCTGCCGGTATTTCTTTGTCCAGGGGTCAGGATGGCAGATATTTCACTGAGTGGCGAACACCACGTAGACGGTATTCAAGCCAACTATATGGCGCAGGTACAGCGCCGCAGGCTCTATGGCGGTCTTACTCTTCTGATTTTCGTGGTTCTGATGGTTTCCGGGTTCAATGTCGCAGATGACCGCAACGCTGGAGGTTTCTGGGATGGACTGCATCAGATCGGCGATTACCCAGCAGATGTTCTGTCTGAAGCGTGGGAAAAGCGCGCCGATCTGCCTGCCCTCATCGCCAAGTACTTTCCCGCCTTGGTGGAAACCATCAACATCGCCGCTGTCTCGACCCTGATCGGTGCAATTGGCGGCTTGTTCCTGTCGCTGCTCGGCACCCGCGGCTTGGCGAAATGGCCGCGTCTGATCCCCCTGTTCCGCCGCATCTCGGATATCATGCGCGCCGTGCCCGAAATCGTCATCGCACTGGTTCTGATCTTTGTACTCGGTGCTGGGCCCGTTCCCGCAATGATTGCAATTGCCATCCACACGGCCGGTGCACTGGCCAAGATGTTTTCCGAAGTTTCGGAAAACACCGACTTGAAAGCTGTCGAAGGGCTGGCCTCCACAGGTGCTACATGGTCGCAGCGGATGCTTCTGGGTGTGTTGCCACAAGTCGCGCCGAACTACGTGAGCTACACGCTGTTACGATTTGAAATCAACATCCGTGCCTCGGCAATACTTGGATTTGTGGGCGCCGGTGGGCTTGGTTATGAGTTGCGAAACGCTATGGCCTGGGGACCGGGCCGCTTTGATGAAGCCGCCGCGATTTTCATCCTCCTGTTCGGCACGATCGTATTCTTCGATCAAGTGTCCAGCCGCTACCGCAATCGTTTGACTGAGGGACAAGGCCAATGACCACTATTGATCTGGACGCGACCAAGTTTGAGGCCGAAAAGCTCTTTCAGCGCAAACGCTTGATTGGCTTTGGCATCCCGGCGGTCATCGCAGTTTATTTCGTCTATATCTTCTTCGCGTTTGACCTGCCTGGTCTTGCCGGACGCGCCAATATGAAAAACGCTGTGACGCTGGCTTCCGATAGCTGGTCCCACAAGGTGCATGTCACCAGGGACAATCGGTCGGGAGATGTAACCTATGCCGTCGAAGGCGAGCGCAAAGGTACCTACCCAGAAGGCCGGCGCCCCGATTGGGTGAGGGGGGACGAAGTCATCACCATCGATCTGGGCGGTGACATAATTGTGCGCTATCTGCCAGACAACCGGACCGAGATCGAAATTCCCGGCTTCCAACTGATCGAGGCGCAGGCCGAGGGGCGCACCGTCACGACCAACCTGCCCGATGATCTGCCCGATTGGATTTCCGCATCGGACCGCCGCGTTGGCATCACCTCGCCCGAAGGTCGCATTACCTTGACGGGTGCTCGGACCGAGGTTTTCAATTATTTCGCCGGTTGGGAGCTGTTCTGGTTCACGCTCGACAGCCCTTACTACGGACAGTCCTTGGCCACGATCCTGTTTGGCGACCAGATCGACCCTGCGCGCGGCAATATCACTGGCGCAGTGTCCGATTGGTGGAACAACGCCATGTGGCGGCACAAGGATGTGGCTTGGGCCATTGGCGAGACGATCCTGATGGCCTTTCTTGGAACGATGGGGGCAGCCATCATCGCCCTGCCGTTGGGCTTTTTAGCAGCCAAACGGTTCTCGCCGTTGATGTTGGTGCGCGCTGCCACCCGCCGACTGTTCGATTTTGTGCGCGGTGTCGATGCGCTGATCTGGACGGTGGTCTTGGCCCGCGCCTTTGGCCCCGGCCCGCTTACTGGCGCATTGGCAATCTTGATCACGGATACCGGCACCTTTGGCAAAATCTTCTCGGAGGCTTTGGAAAACGTAGATCAAAAGCAAATCGAGGGCGTCGCCTCGACCGGAGCCAAGCCGCTGCAACGCTATCGCTTTGGCGTCATACCGCAGATTGTTCCGGTGCTTCTGGCGCAAATCCTCTATTTTCTGGAATCCAATACCCGCTCTGCCACCATCATCGGCGCGATCACAGGCGGTGGCATCGGCCTTATGCTGACCCAAGCAATCCAAACCCAGAAAGACTGGGAAGAAGTCGCTTATTATATCGTCCTGATCATCGCCATGGTGATGTTCATGGACTGGTTCTCGGGCTGGCTGCGCGGCAAGCTGATCGGGCGCAAGGACTAGTGGCCTGCATCCTGATTACCGGAAGCAACCGGGGGATTGGCGCGGCACTGGCGGCACGTGCCGGGGATCTCGGACATGACGTGCTGCGCGCCACGCGCGCGGGACAGGGTGGCGATGTCATCTTTGATGTCAGCAATCCCCAGCAAGTCCAGGACGCGATATCAGCGATCGACCAGCCTATTGATATTGTCATCAATAATGCAGGTATTATCGGACCGGACAGCCCTACAACCGATATGGATTGGACTGCAATGGCCTTTACATTTGCGGTCAATGTCGCTGGTGCTCTGGCCGTCAGCACGGCCTGTCTGGATCATTTGCGGCGTAGCAGCAGGCCCCGTATCCTGACCGTTTCAAGTCAGATGTCATATATGGGCTATGCCAAATCGGATCGTATTGCCTACCGCGCCTCCAAGGCTGCGGTAAATAAGGTCATGCAAGGTCTGGCGACGGACTTGCACCCAGACGGCATTGCGGTCGTGCTTGTCGATCCCGGTTGGGTGCAAACCGATATGGGTGGGGCAGAGGCGGATCTTACACCCTGTGAGGTCGCGGCGGGGATTATCGCTTTGGCAGAGGGTCTTACGCTTGATAAAACCGGCAAATTCTTTCGCTGGACCGGCGAGGAGCGCGCGTTTTGAGTACGACCAGATTGAAACCGGATGTCCCCTTTATTCATCCCGATTGCGAGATCACAGACGCAACATTCGGACAGTATGTGGAAATCGGACGCAGTAGCCGCTTGGCGCATTGCGAAATGGATGACTATTCATACTGCGACCGATTTTCCGACATTGCCAATGCCTCCGTGGGCAAGTTCTCGAACATTGCAGCGTTCGTACGGATCGGCGCCACGGACCACCCGATGGAAAAAGCAAGTTTGCATCACTTTCACTATCGCTCGGCCGATTATTTCGAAGATGCAGATCACGATGACGCTTGGTTCGCCCACAGGCGCAGCCGTCGCACGGTGATTGGTCATGATACATGGCTTGGCCATGGCGCGCAGGTCCGGCCCGAAGTGAACATCGGCCACGGGGCAGTTATCGCAGGCGGTGCAATTGTGACAAAGGATGTGCCTCCCTACATGATCGTGGCAGGCATCCCCGCTGTCCCGATGCGTCCTCGTTTCGCACCACGGGTTGTTGACAGGCTTATGCAGCTTGCTTGGTGGGATTGGCCGCACGCACGCCTGCGCGGCGCGCTTGATGATTTTCGCAACCTCAGCGCCGAGGAATTTCTGGAGCGCAATGAGGGCACGATCTGACACCAGATATCACTAAGTTGTAGCGTTACGCCGCTAGGAAATGGCAGACTTATCATAAGGGTCAAAGCAGATGGATAGACGTGACCGTTCTCAGGTTTCCTATGCCAAGTCCGCACAATCACGCTCTGGTCAAGCAGTCATCAAGCTGATCGAGAATGCAACCGGCCCGCTTCATCTGATCCAGCGGGCGCAAGACTATGATGCCGAAATTGCGCAGGGCCGCAGTTTCTAAGAAGTCATGATCAACCGCTATGGGTTAAGCCTTGATGTGGTTTCGGGAGCAATCGCGGACATCCCTGCAGAGGGTCCATTGGTTGTCGTCGCAAATCATCCTTTTGGTATCTTTGACGGGTTAATAATGGGATACTTGCTGTCCACGCGGCGTAGTGATTTCCGCATTCTGGCAAATAGTGTGTTTCAGGATGCGCCGGATCTTAACCGGATTGTTCTACCCATCAGTTTTGACAACACTAAAGACGCTGTAAAGCTGAACTTGAAGACCCGCGCCAAGGCCTTGGAATTTCTTAAGGCAGGCGGCGCGATAGGCGTCTTTCCCGGTGGGACCGTATCGACCGCAGCAGAACCGTTCCAGCGGCCATTTGATCCCGACTGGCGTCGGTTCACGGCGCGCATGATTACCAAATCAAATGCGACCGTGGTTCCGGTCTTCTTTGAAGGTCAGAACTCACGATTGTTTCAGTTGGCCAGCCATATCCATTATAATCTGCGCGTGGCGCTCTTGCTCAAGGAATTTCGTCGCAGGGCCGACAACCTCGTAGAGATCGCAATCGGCAGGCCAATCCCGCCTGCAACGATTGCCACATTCTCTGATGATGCGCAGGGGATGATGGACTTTCTCCGAAACGAGACTTACGGGCTTTCACCCCGAAGTAGTGCCCATTCGACCTATGGTTTCGAGTTTGAAGAGCGATACAAGGTCTGAAGGGCCCCAGCAATTGTGGGGCAAAGTCAATTTTCGTGGCCCTACTATGTCTGAGTGTTCTCCGGCTTCAAGAAACCCACCGTGATCGCCGACGCTGCAACCATCCCTGCCGCAGTACCCAACATCAGCGCCAGACCACCTGCCTGATAAGTCAGGCCCGACAGCAAGGTTCCAGCCAACCGCCCGCCTGCATTGGCCATGTAGTAAAAGCCCACATCCATCGTGACCCGCTCTGCCTTTGTAAAGGTCAGGATCAAGTAGGAATGTAGCGATGAGTTCACCGCGAAGACCGCCCCGAAGATCAGCAAGCCGATGACAAGCATGAGGGTGAGCCACATTTGCTGCTCTGTGGCGGTGACAGCCGCAAGTGTCAGCATTACTGGAACCGCGGCGAGGCCCCAGCCCCATGTACGGGCCGCGCCAATCAGGTCCGCCTCGGATCGCCCGTTTGCCCGCAGGATGCGTGGCGCGTTGGCCTGAACAAGACCATAAAGGATCACCCAAACGGCCATGAACGTCCCGATCATAAAAAACGCGGCGCGGTTCCCTTCGGTTGTGCCATCCGACAGCACAGCGTAGAAATAGATCGGAATGCCAACAACAAACCACACGTCCCGCGCCCCGAACAGGAATACCCGTGCCGCACTGAGCCAATTCACATTGGCCGACTTGGAAAAAACTTCAGAAAATTTCGTGCCGCGGCGCCCCTTCGGCAGCCCCGACGGCATGGCAATCAAAACGGCCAGCAGAATTGCGGCAAGGATCGCGGCCATGCCCAACACCGCCCAGACGAATCCAAGCGTTGCCAGCAAAACCGCGCCTAGCAGAAACCCTGCGCCCTTCACCATGTTCTTGGACCCTGTCAGAATGGCCACCCAGCGAAAAAGCGCTCCGTCCTGAGATGGCGCCAGCAATTTGACGGCGGATTTCGACGACATCTTGGCAAGGTCCTTGGCCACGCCGCTTGCACCCTGCACAAGCATAACAAAGACAACCGATGTGCCAATCACCCAAGCAGGATCAAGCTGCGCCAAGGCCAGCAGCGCCAGCACTTGCAACCCTAGCCCTGCATAAAGCGTCGATGTCAGGCCGAACCGCGCGGCAATCCAGCCTGCGCCCAAATTGGTGATGACGCCCGCGATTTCATACAGGACAAACAGATAGGCCAGCTGTACCGGAGAGAAGCCCAGCGTATGAAAGTGCAACAGCACCAGCATGCGTAATGCACCGTCGGTCAGCATGAACGTCCAGTAGGCCGCCGTGACCGCAATATAGGCCGAAAGGCCTTCGGGGCGCGTGGCGCTTTCGGTCACAGACTATCCCCGACCATGCAGGCCACATCCACCAGCCGGTGCGCATAACCCATCTCGTTGTCATACCACGCGTAGACCTTCACCTGCGTGCCATTGATCACCATGGTAGAAGGCGCATCGACAATGCTCGATCTTTCATCATTGGTGTAATCAGTGGAAACGAGCGGGCGTTCCTCATAGCCCAAAATGCCCTTCAACGGCCCCTCGGCTGCGGCCTTGAACAGGGCATTGACCTCTTCAGCGGTGGTCTCACGCTCGACCTCGAAGACGCAATCGGTCAGCGACGCGCTAAGTAGTGGCACACGAACGGCATGACCGTTCAGGCGACCCGTCAGTTCCGGATAAATAAGCGTGATGGCGGTTGCACTGCCAGTGGTTGTCGGAATCAGGGAATTCAGGGCAGAGCGCGCACGGCGCACGTCTTTCGCCGGACGGTCCACAATGGTCTGTGTATTGGTTACATTGTGGATCGTTGTGATAGAGCCGTGTTTGATCCTCAGGTTTTCGTGAATGACCTTTACAACTGGCGCAAGGCAATTGGTCGTGCAACTTGCTGCGGTCACAATGCGGTGGCGGTCCGGTTCGTAGATGTCGTGATTCACCCCGTATACGATATTTGCGGCGTCACCGTCCTTGACCGGCGCAGATATAACCACCTTCTTTACGCCTGCGTCAAAGTAGGGGGCGAGCTTTGCCTCTGTCTTGAAGACACCAGTGCAGTCGATCAGCACATCAACACCATCCAGCGGCAGCGCGGCGATGTCGCGGGTGCCAATGAACGGCAGACGCTGGCCGTCAATTGTCACGCTACCCTCATCATGGGCGAAATTGGCCTTCCAGCGGCCGTGAACCGTGTCGAACTCAAACAGATGGGCATGCATCTCGGGATCACCCACTGCGTCATTGATCCATGCTATCTTTGCCCCCCGTTCCAGCAGCGGCTTCAAGGCCAGCTTGCCGATGCGGCCTAGGCCGTTGAGTGCGTAAACAGTCATATCTGTGATCCTTTGTCAGTAGATTGGCCAATCGCGTCGACAGCTTTTTGCAAAGACAACCGGTCCAACGAAGCAAGGGGCAGCGCTAAAAAGGCGATCATGCGGTTCCGCAACGCGCCGTAGGTCTGGTGAAAGGCGAGACTCTTTTCTGCATCAGAACCATCAACCTTCACCGGATCAGGCAGCCCCCAATGCGCGCTGGTGGGCTGGCCTTGCCAAGAGGGACACTCTTCATTGGCCGCCTGATTGCAGACGGTGAAGACGAAATCGAAATTTGGGCCATCCGCCCCTTGGAACTCAGAAATGTTCTTGGAACGAAGGACTGATACATCATGCCCCTTCTGTTCCAACACCTCGAGTGCAAACGAATTCAGTTCCGAGCGAGGCTTGGTGCCTGCCGAGTAGGCAATAAAACGATCACCGGCGAGGTCGCGCAAGATGGACTCGGCAAAGATGGACCGTGCAGAGTTGCCTGTGCAAATGAACAGGACGTTGTATTTTCGGTCGGCCATTTGAGTGTCTCTGTGAATGGCGGAATAGGCATTTGGGGCGCAAATTTCAGGCCTCCCCCTGCAACAGTCGTGTAGAAGGTAATCGATGGTCTCGCGGGTGGCATCCATGTCGATTCCATAGCGCAAGGACGTGCCAATACGCTCTTGGCTGATCAAACCGGCTTGCATCAGCGCGTTCACATAAGTCGACAGAGTATTCGGCTTTAGTCCAAGTGCCTGCGCCAATTCCGTCGCTGGAACGCGATCGGGATAGCGTCGCATCAGCAGCCGGAACAGCGCCAGTCGTTGGGGATGGCCAAGTGTCGAAAGGCGGTTGGGTATCAGTGTTTCCATAATTCACGAATACATGAATTATAGAGATCTAGAAAGTGAAGGTTTTGTAACACTGCGGTTGGATCCTAACCGGTAAACTACCGCAGACGGGCTTTAGTCAGGCTGACCGGCGGGTTGTGAGGGATCAGGCCTGCGAATTCCGGCAGATGGAATAATAACTTTCACAGAACTATCACGGCCCTGTCACGTTCGTTCCCGTAGATCGCCTTAACGTGACTATGGAGAAGAAAATGCGAAATACAGCTGTTTTTATTTTGACTTGCTGCGCGGTTCTGCCCGCCGCGGCGCAAACCGTTGAAAACGTGGAATATGGTCCGCGCCCCTACTACCTTATTGATCAGATGAAGGAGGGTGCCCTCAAAGACAGGCTCAGCCAATGCATGGGTCAAGAAGGGCAAACTTCGTTGTTCTCAATCGGGCACCGTGGCGCGCCTTTGCAGTTTCCCGAACATACCGTCGAATCCAATGTTGCCGCCGCACGGATGGGCGCTGGCATACTGGAATGTGACGTAACTTTTACGGAAGACTTGGAATTGGTGTGTCGTCATGCGCAAAATGATTTGCACACCACCACGAACATTCTGACAAGCCCCTTGGCGGATACTTGCGTGCAGCCCTTTACACCTGCCAACGGTGATACCTCGGCCTCAGCAGAATGCCGCACGTCCGAGATTACGTTGGCCGAGTTCCAGACACTGACCCCGAAAATGGATGCGGCTGACGCAGCTGCGACCACGCCAGAAGCTTATTTGCAAGGAACAGCAGATTGGCGCACGGATCTCTATTCAGCAGAGCCTGCAACGCTAATGACCCATGCCGAGTCGATCGCACTTTTCCAGTCTCTCGGTGCAAAGTTTACGCCAGAGCTTAAAGCACCTTCCGTCGAAATGCCGTTCAACGGGTTTACCCAAGCCGACTATGCGCAAAAACTGGTCGATGAATACAGGGCAGCGGATATTCCACCGTCCGATGTCTGGCTGCAGTCCTTCAATCTGGAAGACGTGCTGTATTGGATCGAAACGGAGCCGGAATTTGGCGTTCAGGCTGTTTATCTGATGGATGAGTACGACACCGAAGGCTATTCCCCGATGGATGCGGGCACGTGGCCGAACACCATGGAAGAGCTAAAATCGATGGGTGTGAACTACATCGCACCTCCGACATGGATGTTGGTGACCACATCTGCGGACGGGGACATCGTCCCGTCAGAGCTGGCTGTGCAAGCCAAAGTAGCAGGGCTTGAGATCATCACATGGACGATCGAGCGGTCTGGCCCGCTCAAGAACGGCGGCGGATGGTACTACCAGACGATCTCGGATCTGACCACCAACGATGGTGTCATGTACGAATACATCGACGCCTTGGCGCAGGATGTGGGCGTTGTAGGTATATTCTCTGATTGGCCTGCGACGGTAACTTACTACGCAAACTGCATGGGGCTTGAATAGGCTGATTGCCTTTTTCTGATACAGTGGTTCTCCCTCCGTATGTATCACGCGGCCCTGCGGGCCCTTGCCCTTTCGGGCAGGGGCGTTTCGATCACTTATTGGCCTTCTAGCGTCAATGTGACCCGGTCCCCTGCAAACCAGGTGCGACCGTATTCTACTGGCTTACCGATCGCACATGTATTGACACTTGACGATTTCAGCAAAGGATCGCCTTCGTCAACATTCAAAAGCAGCGCATGTGTTGCGGTAGCGCGAACTGCCGTCAGGCGGGTTGAAGCACGCGTATAGTCGTCGATACCGGCAATACTCAGCGCTCGGGTGACGCTACTTGTTTCTGTCAATGCCGCGGTAATTTCTGGGAGCCTCAGGATCGGGAACAGGCTTTCAAATACGGCAATTGGCTGACCATCTGCCAATGAAAGCCCATGATAAGCACAGACCGGATTGCCCGCCTCGATCTGCAACGCCTGAGCCTCGCCAATCGTCGCAGCGCGCTCGTCCAACGCGAGCATGCGCTTTTCGGGTCTGCGGCCTGCGGCGATCAGATTTTCGTGGAACCGCACGCGATTGCCAATCGGATAGTCGGTCGGCGTGGCCGCGACAAAGGCCCCTGCACCGCGACGGGTGCGCACCAGCCCTTCCTCAACCAATACCGAAATCCCGTGGCGTACCGTGTGGCGGTTCACGCCAAAGCGGTCTGCCAACGCAGCCTCGGTCGGCAGCTTGTCACCGGGGTTATAGCGCCTTTCGGCCAAGTCGCTGCGCAATGCGTTAGCGATGGCCTTCCAGATCGGGGTTTTGTCAGAACTGTCACGCAAATTTCACAAATCTCTTCTGTCATGAGGACATCAATATGATAAGGTATGTATAGTTGTATAGGAAAGAGACAAGTTGTCGAGATGAAAGACACTGTGAGCGAAAATAATCCCCGCAAGGCGTGGATGGGTCTGCTGGCTAAAGCGCCCGAAGGCCGTGTGGCCGCACTGTTGGATGCTGAAATATCGCGCCCTGACTTTACGTGGCTGCGTGCGCCGGAAATTGGCAGCACGATGGTCCGCGCTCGCGCCGGTGCCACTGGCGCACCCTTCAATCTGGGCGAGATGACAATAACCCGCTGCGCCTTGACGTTGGAAACCGGCGAAGTCGGGCACAGCTATATTCAAGGTCGTAGCAAAGCAGATGCCGAGGCGGCCGCTCTCGTCGATGCGCTTATGCAGACCGCAATGGCAAGTAGGCTGCGCGAGACCGTCCTTGAGCCTCTGGAAGCAAGGATGGCCGCCATGAAAGCCGCCCGCGCGGCCAAGGCAGCCGCGACAAAGGTTGATTTCTTTACCATGACCCGAGGAGAAGACTGATGCAGGCAAACACCCTGTCCGGCGGCTTTGCCGATCCAGCCACCCAGTCAGCCCACGCCTTTCGCAGCGTGATGGAGGCCATGGCGCGTCCGGGCACCATTCAGGATATCCGCGGGGCTGCACCCCCAGCCCCGCTGTCGCCCGCGATGGGCGCCGTTCTGCTGACACTCTGCGATACGGAAACACCGGTTTATCTTGCTGGCGACATGGATTGCGACGCGGCGCGGGCGTGGCTGGCCTTTCACACAGGTGCCCCTTTTGTTGGCCCCGCGCAGTGCATGTTTGCGGTTGGCAAATGGGACGCGCTCGCGCCGCTCGCGGTCTACCCGATCGGCACGTCCGAGTACCCTGACCGCTCCGCCACGCTCATCGTCGAATGTTCAGAGCTTGCCGCCTCAGGCGCAACATTGACGGGTCCCGGTATCAAAGAAACGGCAACGCTTTCCTTGCCAGAATTGGAAGCGTTTCAGGCCAACCGAACCCTGTTCCCGTTGGGGCTGGATTTCATTTTCACTTGTGGCGACCGCCTCGCGGCTCTGCCCCGATCAACCGAAATCTCGCGCTCAAGTAGCGAAGCGATAGCGCAAGCAGGAGCATTCTGACATGTATGTAGCCGTCAAAGGCGGAGAGCGGGCAATCGAGAATGCCCATGCCTGGCTCGCCGAAGAACGCCGCGGTAACACGGATATCGCGGAGCTCAGCATTGCGCAAATCCGCGAGCAACTAAGTCTTGCCGTCAATCGCGTCATGGCCGAAGGATCGCTTTATGATCCGGACCTTGCGGCACTTGCAATCAAGCAGGCGCGTGGCGATCTGATCGAAGCGATCTTCCTCATTCGCGCCTATCGCACCACTCTGCCGCGCTTTGGTGCGTCCGAGCCTGTCGATACCGGCATTATGGCCTGCGACAGGCGGATCTCGGCCACGTTCAAGGACTTGCCCGGGGGGCAGATCCTGGGCCCAACATTTGACTACACGCACCGTTTGCTTGATTTCAAACTGGCCGCTGATGGCGAGGTGCCCAAGGCTCCTTCACGTGACGCCGAGACGGGCACTGTCCCGCATGTCACCGAATTCCTGAACCGCGAAGGGCTGATCGAAGAGGCCCCCCATGACGACACACCGCCCCCCGACCTGACCCGCGAACCACTGGAAATGCCCAGCCCCCGCGCCCTGCGCCTGCAAGCGCTGACCCGCGCGGACGAAGGTTTTACCCTTGGCCTCGCCTACTCCACGCAGCGCGGCTACGGGCGCAACCATGCCTTTGTGGGCGAGCTACGGATCGGGTCGGTGCCGGTTGAGATGGACATCCCCGAACTGGGATTTGCCGTTGAGATCGGCGAAGTGACCCTGACCGAATGCGAAACAGTCAACCAATTCACCGGCTCGAAAACCGAGCCGCCACAGTTTACGCGGGGCTATGGGCTGGTCTTTGGCCAGACCGAGCGCAAGGCAATCTCCATGGCCTTGGTCGATCGCGCGCTACGCTGGGAAGAATTGGGCGAGGATAACGTTGGTGCACCTGCACAGGACACAGAATTCGTTCTGTATCATGCCGATAATATTCAGGCGACAGGGTTTCTAGAGCATATCAAACTGCCCCATTACGTCGATTTTCAATCTGAATTGGAACTGGTGCGCAAGCTCCGTCGCGAAGCGGGTGCGCAACAGGTGCAGGAGGCAGCGGAATGACCGAGTACAACTTCGCCTATCTGGATGAACAAACCAAGCGCATGATCCGCCGTGCAATCCTTAAGGGGCTTGCCATTCCCGGCTATCAGGTCCCTTTCGCCTCTCGCGAGATGCCAATGCCCTATGGCTGGGGAACAGGCGGCGTGCAGGTGTCGGCTGCGGTGCTGACGCCCACGGACACGTTCAAGGTTATCGACCAAGGGGCCGATGACACAACGAATGCGGTTTCAATACGGACTTTCTTTCAACGGACAGCAGGTGTTGCGACGACCACTGCGACAAGTGATGCCACTGTGATCCAGACCCGGCACCGCATCCCCGAAGAGCCGCTGCACGAGGGTCAGATCCTTGTCTATCAGGTGCCGATCCCCGAACCGCTGCGCTTTCTGGAGCCGCGTGAAAGCGAGACACGTAAGATGCACAGCCTTGAAGAATATGGACTGATGCATGTGAAACTTTACGAAGATATCAGCCGCCACGGTCATATCGCGACCTCTTATGCCTATCCGGTCAAGGTCGAAGGGCGCTATGTGATGGATCCCTCGCCGATCCCCAAATTCGATAATCCCAAGCTGGGTGATATGGCCGCAATCCAGCTTTTTGGCGCAGGCCGCGAGCAACGTATTTATGCGCTGCCCCCATATACCCAAGTGATCAGCCTCGACTTTGAGGATCATCCGTTTGAGGCGTCCAAGGCTGACTACCCCTGCGGGATGTGCGGTGCGACCGACAGCTACCTGGATGAGTTGATCATTGATGACGCAGGTGGGCGAATGTTTGTCTGCTCTGACACCGATTATTGCGAAGTGCGCAAGGCGGCCGGCCACATCGGTAAAGACAATGGCGGAAAGGACGCAGCATGACACCTTTGCTATCCGTTCAGGGCATCACCAAGCGATATGGCACACATATCGGTTGCGCGAATGTCTCGTTCGACCTCTATCCCGGTGAGGTTATGGGGATCGTTGGCGAAAGCGGGTCAGGCAAATCCACCTTGCTCAATTGCATGGCAGGGCATCTGACCCCCGATGCGGGACAGGTGGTGTTCGACACCCGTACCGACGGCCCGCGCGACACAATTACCATGTCAGAGCCGGAGCGGCGGATGCTCGGTCGAACCGATTGGGCCTTTGTCCACCAACACGCCCGTGACGGGCTGCGCATGGGCGTGAGTGCCGGTGGCAATGTGGGCGAGCGGTTGATGGCAGTGGGCGAGCGCAACTACGGCGACATCCGCGACATGGCCACGGACTGGCTGGGCCGAGTCGAGATTGATGCGTCCCGTGTAGATGATAGACCCACAACCTTCTCTGGCGGGATGCAGCAGCGCTTGCAGATAGCGCGCAACCTCGTGACGGGCCCGCGTCTTGTGTTCATGGATGAACCCACAGGCGGTCTTGATGTGTCGGTTCAAGCGCGACTGCTGGATCTGCTGCGCGGTCTGGTGCGTGACATGGGGCTGTCAGCGATCATCGTAACCCATGACCTGGCTGTGGTGCGCCTGCTGGCGGACCGCCTAATGGTCATGAAATCAGGCCGCGTGGTCGAGTCGGGCCTAACAGATCAGGTACTGGACGATCCGCAGCATGCCTATAGCCAGCTTCTTGTCAGTTCCGTTTTACAGGTATGAGCCATGATTGAACTCAAAGACGTCTCCAAAATCTTTACCCTGCACAATCAGGGAAGTGCCGTGATCGAAGTGATCAGCGATGTGTCCCTCGCGGTTGCTCCCGGTGAATGCGTAGCGCTCACTGGGGCCTCTGGTGCTGGTAAATCCACGCTGATGCGGATGATCTACGGCAATTACCTGACGCAGGCAGGTGAAATTCGCATCGGCGATTTGGACATCGTGCGGTCTGAGCCGCGCGACATCATCAAATTGCGCCGTGATGTGCTGGGCTATGTTAGCCAGTTCCTGCGTGTGGTCCCGCGCGTGCCAACGCTCGATGTGGTTGCAGAGCCTCTGCGCGCTTTGGGAGTGCCGGCAGACGAAGCGCAGGACCGCGCATCGGCGCTTCTGACCCAATTAAACATCCCCGAAAGGCTGTGGTCCTTGTCCCCCACAACCTTCTCGGGCGGCGAGCAACAGCGCGTGAACATTGCCCGTGGTTTTGCCCATTCCTACCCTGCGATGTTGCTTGATGAACCTACCGCGAGCCTGGACGCTGCGAACCGCGAGGTGGTGCTCTCCTTGATCGAGGACGCCAAAGCGCGCGGCGCGGCCATCATCGGTATTTTCCATGATGCGGCAGCCCGTACCCGAGTCTGTGATCGTGAAATTGATGTAGGTCGGTTTACGCCCGGAATGGCCGCATGACACTTGCTTCAAAGTCCGGCGGACGCCTCATCGCGGTGGTTGGTCCATCAGGTGTGGGTAAGGACAGCGTGATGGCAGGGCTATACGGCGCGATACCCGATTTGCATCTGGTGCGCCGTGTCATAACACGGGCGCCTGACTTGGGCGGCGAGGATTACGATGCGGTGTCTGTACCACGATTTGAAGCTATGGTGCAGGATGGGGCGTTTGCCGTGCATTGGCGCGCGCATGGGCTGCACTACGGCATTCCGATCACCGTCAAACACCAACTTGGCAAGGGCACCGATTGCCTTGTCAATTTCTCTCGCAAGGCTTTGACCCAAGCCGCCGGGATTTTTCCACGCCTCGTCGTTCTCAACATTACCGCGAGACCGGAAACGCTTGCGCACCGTCTGGCCGCGCGGGCCCGTGAGACGGAAGAAGAGATCAGCAAACGCCTTGCCCAGGCTGACAAGCCCCTGCCGGCTGGGCTCAAGGTGATCAACCTCGCAAACGATGGTCCGCTGTCCCAGACCATCGCCCGGGGCGCGGCACTGCTTCAGCCGGTGAGTTTATAGCGATGGATCACCTCAAACCGGCCATCTTCCCCCTCACCGCACAAAGCAATCTGATCCAACACAAAAAGGCGAGGCAGGTCCGGCAAATGACGCCGCACAGCAGCCGACCATACGGCGATGTCATCCTGCGGCAGCCGCGCCGTCAGGGTCATGTGGAACCGAAATTCCTCCATCACGTAAGGATAGCCCCATTGCGCGAGCAGCGCCTCTTGCGACGGGCTCAGACCGGCTTTGCAGCGGCGCGCGCGTTCTGCCTCGGAAGCTGGGGCGCGAAACTGATCAAGCTCTCGCACACAGACCCCAGCAACCCGGCGCACAGCGTGCATATCGCCTTGCGGGGTCAGCGCCAGAAAACCGCCCAAGGTCGTCAATTCCAAGCCGTCACATATGGCCGGCGCGAGGTCGACAGCAAGGTCAGATGCGGCAGCTTCCAGAGCCGGCACATTTTGCCCTTCTGCCAGACGAAATGGCGGTTTCAAAGTCGCATGAAACCCGTATTTGCGCGGTGTCATCGTGATGTCATCCAAACCCGGCATATCTGGCTGGGGTGTCTCACGGCCATGCAACACATCCCAACCAAGCCAAGATGCACCGAAATCGGCCAAGGGCCCTACCGGCGGCACATAGTAAATTGCAAATCGAGAGTATGACATGAATTCCCCTTTTCCCACGTCCTCTTTGACAAAGGCTTGTGACAACGATGTGTTAAGCGACCTATGTCTCGCCAATGCGCAGCTTGTGTTGGAAGATCAGGTACTCACTGGTGCGGTGACGATCGAACAAGGCGTCATTTGTGACATTACTGAAGGGGATCATGTCCCAACCGGAGCCCTGGATTGTGCCGGTGACCTTGTTCTTCCCGGTCTTGTCGAACTGCATACAGACAATGTCGAACGCCATATCGAACCGCGCCCAGAGGTGGACTGGCCACATTTGCCTGCCCTGATCGCGCACGATGCAGAGTTGGCGTCCACTGGCATCACGACGGTGTTTGACGCCATGCGGGTGGGGTCCATCCACAGCGGCAAGGGACGCTACATCGACTACGCCCGAAAGCTGGCGGATGAACTCTTGGCAGCGCGCGCACAAGGGTATTTCAAGATCAGTCATTTCCTCCATCTGCGGGCCGAAATCTGTTCAGAGACGCTGCTTGAGGAATTGGCGGCGTTCGGATCGTCAGACAGGGTCGGCATCGTCAGCCTGATGGATCACACCCCGGGCCAGCGCCAGTTCCGTGACCTAACCGCGCTGAAAACCTACGTCGCTAAGAAACGCGGGATGAACGACGCAGAGTTTGCCGAACATGTTGAGACCCTGTTGGGTCTGCAAAAACGCCTCGGGGCAAAGCACGAGGGGGGTGCAGTGAAAGAGGCCCGCCGCCTGGGTGCAGTTCTGGCCAGCCATGATGATACCACGGCGGATCATGTCGGAACCTCTGCGGTGAACGGCGTGGGGTTTGCCGAGTTTCCCACAACGGTTGAGGCCGCAGCCGCCTGTCGCATGCACGGCATTGCCGTGATGATGGGCGCACCCAACCTTATCCGCGGCGGATCCCACTCCGGCAATGTTGCGGCAGAGGCCCTCGCAAAAGCCGATCTTCTCGATATTGTCTCGTCGGACTACGTGCCCTCAGCGCTGCTTTTGTCGGCCTTCCGCCTTGCTGATATCTGGAGTGATTTGCCCCGCGCTATTGCCACCGTGACCAGCACCCCCGCGAGTACCGTGCGGTTGCATGACCGTGGTGCTTTGAAAACAGGATTGCGCGGTGATGTTCTGCGTGTGCGCCAAATCGGCGAAACACCTCTTCTCCGCGGTGTCTGGAGCCAAGGCAATAAAGTTGGCTGAGGCTTTTGGAGTCTCGGCCGCACAGGACCCAAAGATTTCATGAAACTGCCACATCATTGATACGCACACCCATCATTCATCCAGCTGATAGCGGACAGACCATTCTTACTCGCTCAAACGAGCCGCAGTTGAATCAAGTCAATTGTCCGGCCAAACACCCTGCAGGGCGCACCAGAAGGCAATTTCAAGTTGCACATACAGTGCACAAAGCATGAGATCGGTTATTGAATTTCAATTGAAGCCCGCCCAATCCATCACCGGACAGACGCACTAAATCATCCTCGAATGACCGCATCGCACCTGTTTTCAGACCTTGGTGCGAATTGCAGCATGCTGTATTTTTGGGCTCTTCTGGCACCTTCGCCGCGACTGCTCTAACGGCTGCATTCGGAAAATTGCTCCGGTCAAGCTTCACCGTTGACTACTGGTCTCATAAGGCTTTGGATGACGATTTCCGCTGCCTGCTCATGAACTTTACTTCGGTTCACGCTCTTATGATCTGAAAAGATAGCTACTTTTCCAATGAGCGACTTGTCTGATGGAAACTCCAGAAATGTGTAGTGTCCTACATGTCTGCCGAGTTCATGGTGCTGAAACCTGTCGTTGAGCGAAACAAGCCAATCGGCACAATGCTCAGATGGCGCTTCCTCGTCTGCTCCGCCGGAGAGAATTATTACAGGCAGCTGAAGTTCAGCGATTGACCGGGGAACAAAGGAACGGATTGGCGGTGCAGGAGCAATCGCGACAACCGACTTGATCCGAACGTCTGAGTAACCATGCCCGTGGCGCGCCCAAGATGCGCGGAAAGCCTCCGAGGTCTCCATCAGAGTTGGAATGCTGTCCGCTGCATCTGGGAATTCTTTTGGACCACCTGCTGTAATCTCGTTTTCTCTGCGCCAAATTTCAAACTCATCCAAAGAGGTTTGAGCGCCCAACAGGGCCATAACCGTATACCCGCCAAGAGAAAACCCGACCGCAGATACTTTACCAAAATCTAATTTGTTGGCAAAGAAGCCGCGCGTTCCAATTGATGAAAGTAGTACAGATAGGTCCTTTGCCCGTTCCCACCAGCAAAGAAAGCCCTCGGCGAGGTGAGGTTCCAAGCCAGTGTTGCCATGGTGATTTGCGCCCAAGACCACATAGCCTTCACCTGCGAGCGTGCGCGCAAGCCAACCAAGACTCTCGGCTGTTCCGCCAGTGCCATGTGATAGCAATACGACCGGCAACCTCTTCTTGAGGGCCAGTGCCGCATTCCAGATCACTTCTCCGGGCTCAAAGAATTGACCTGAAAACCGTTTGCCTTCGTCAATATCTTCCGTTGGATACCACGCTGACCACGCGATTGGCCGCTCCGCATTGTTTTGCCAGTTAGAGCGCGACGCGTCTTGGATCACGCCGGTTCGATACCCACAAATAGCCATTTTTTCTCCTTCAACCACAAAGGTCCGGAAATTTTTGAGAATTTTCAACACCTTTTCGCGCGATTGGGTATTCAGAAAAAGCCGACACTCATGCAGTGTGCAGCATCATGCACTTTGGGCTCTGACCAGACCTCGGATGCACCGCAGCATCTTACCAGAGTGCTGAAATTTGCTCTACGCGGACGGCCCATTCCTACAATTCATCGGGCCTACCGACGCGGCAGCGCAGCTTTGCGCAGATGTTCGGGAGTTTATAAAGCACCTTTGATCAGCATTCTCTCGCTATCCGCCGTGGTGGCGTAGACGATCAGCGGAACAATCAGAAGGCTGAACGCAATCGTCACAATCACCTTGGTGCCCACTGCGTGCGTCGGGGTGAGTATGCCATCGCCGAACAATGGCAATAATTGCGACAACGGTATTGCGAACACCACCGCGCATAGGATCGCGACAACAGTCGCCCGCATTATGATTGAACGTGGCAGTTTCCGAAAGACTGCTGGCGGCTTGATCCTGGCCTTGCGCAACATGGTCCGATCCGCGAACGCTTTACGAATAAAGTACGTCCCAAGCAATACAGATAGCAGGCCGACCCAGATCGGGGTCATGGCAATATCGACCCCAATTGCGCTAAGCGGCAGCTGCGTCTTGTCGTTCCAAAGGAACCATGTATAGCCCCCGTTGATTGCGGTATTTAACAGCGCGACACCAATGGCGTTCGCGATTACATAGCTGCGGAAAGTCATTTTAAGTCCTTTCTAATTGGATGATTGTGGATTTGGCAGTGGCGGATGGTGTCAGGCCACAACCGGTACGGATGTTTCCGGGGGTTTCGGCAGGCACCCCATGTCGATTAGTGTTCGCTTGATCGCCGCATCAATCGGGGTCCGTGGCTCTTCGTCCAGCAGTGTGATCAATCGTTTATTGTCGAGCCGCATGGGGTGGCGCCAGACAGGTTCAATCTCGATCGCCTCTTTTGGGAAACCGCCAAACGGGGCAAGAATACGCATGAGCCACCATGGAAACGCTTTTTTTGGCACATCTTGGCCGATGACCCTGCGGATCGCATCCAACATCATCCGTCCGTCGGCGTCCCAGGTTCCGTCAAACTGGAGCCTTTCAAAAGGTTGCAAGCGATCGGAGATGTCGAGTAGCTGCGCAAATGTTTCGGCAAGGTCCGGCAAATAGGCGTAGGCATGCGGCACCCCAGGCGCCATGCTGGTGACCTTGCGCACCGGCTTGCCTGCGGTGATCATGCCTTGACCAAACCAGCTTGCCCGCGCACCGGGCCCAAAGAAATCCCCCGCCCGCAGGATCAGGCTGGGAACATCCGGTGCAGCATCGGCCAACCGCTGCTCAAGTGCGATGCGGATCTGCCCTTTGCGGGTGATTGCATTTTGCGGAGTTGTTTCGGTGATGATTGATGTTGTCGCTGGATTGTAATTGTAGACCGTGCCCGGCAGGACAACACGGGCGCCATTGGCGGCGCGTGCCGCGGCGATGGTATTGTGTATCATCGGCAGCACAACCTTGTCCCAGTTGCGGTACCCGGGTGGGTTCACGGCATGGATAATCGCATGGACCGCGTCGCCTTTGGTCGCGGCTTGGATGACGTCGTCCGGGATCATCGCATCGCCAACTACAAAATGTGGAACACGATCTGTCGATGCCCAACGCGCCTTGGCGTGATCAGGATTTCGCACCATTGCGCGAACGGTCCATCCGTGTTGGCCAAGTGCGCGCGCGATTGCGCCGCCGATGCCCCCGGTTGCGCCCAAGACAAGTGCTGTGCGGGACTGGTTTGATATATCGGGCATATCTGTCTCCTTGGTGTGCTCGTTGGGACAAAGATGGCGCGACAAGGGCTGGAAAGGAATTGCCGTAATGTTGTGACCAGCCTATAAAAAAGTTATGAGTACGTCGCCACAACACGAGGCTGAATGGGACGACCAACGCGCCTTTTTAGCAGTCATAGAAGAAGGCAGCCTTTCAGCGGCCGCCCGCAGGCTGTCTTTGTCGCAACCCACGGTCAGGGCACGGATTGCAGCACTTGAGCATGTTCTGGGCTTTGCCCTGTTTGTGCGTTCGGTAAACGGCATGGTCCCGACACATCAGGCTTTGATGCTCGCCGATCATGTGCGTGCGATGCAGCGGGCGTCCGACGCTATGGTACGCGCGGCCTCATCCCAACCAGACCAGATCGCGGGCGTTGTGCGCCTGAGCGTGTCGGAGTTTGTGGGCATCGAAGTGCTGCCGCCAATGCTGACATCCCTACGTCAGCGTCATCCAGCGCTGTGCATCGAACTTGTCCTGTCGAATGTCACCGCGAACTTGCTGGAGCATGAAGTGGATGTGGCGTTGCGCATGACGGACCCCAAGCAGCAGGCACTGGTGGCACGAAAGGTGGCCAAGATCCCGTTGGGCTTGTTCGCGCATCGGGATTATCTTGCACAACGCGGCACGCCCGAAACGACAGCGGATCTTTCCGGTCACGATGTCATCGGCTCAGATCGGGCGCAGGCGGACCTACGGCTCGCGGCGGATGTTATCCCCGATGTGCCGCACGCGCATTTCGTTTTGCGAACGGACAGTCACCCTGCACAATTTGCCGCCGTCCGGGCGGGCGTAGGGATTGGCGTGGTGCAGGTCCCGGTGGCGGTCGGCCACGCCGACCTTGTGCGCGTATTGCCCGACCTGCAGGTTGGCCTGTTGGAAACGTGGATCGTCACGCACGAAGACCTGCGCCACGTCCCCAAAGTGCGTGCCGTGATTGATCATCTGGCAGAGGCGTTTCAGGGTTAAAGTGGCTGCATGCGCCTAGGCACTTAGCCGTGCCACTTCATCTTGCCGCAGTGTCAGGACTTCGACGCCGGTCTTTGTGACCGCGGCCGTATGCTCGAACTGGGCTGATAGCTTGCCATCTTGCGTGACCACGGTCCATCCGTCACTTTTGGTTGCGACTTTGCGCGACCCCTGATTGATCATCGGCTCAATGGTGAAAACCATGCCTTCGCGCAGTTTCAAGCCTTGTCCCGATCGTCCAAAGTTCAGCACCTGTGGCTCTTCGTGCATTTTGCGCCCGATGCCATGCCCACAATATTCGCGTACAACTGAACAGCCGTTTTTCTTGGCATGTCGTTCGATTGCAAAACCGATGTTGCCCAGATGCGCACCGGGTCGGACTTGTTTTATGCCCTGCCACAGCGCACCTTGCGCAATCCCAACCAATCGCTTGGCAGCCGGCGGGGCATTTCCAATCACATAAGTCTTGCTCGAGTCAGCGATGTAGCCGTTCTTTTCCAGCGTAATATCGAAGTTGACGATATCGCCATCCTGAATGATCTCTTCTGGGTTGGGCACGCCATGGCAGACCACATCATTCATTGAACAGTTCAAGACATACTCGAAGCCGTATTGGCCCTTGCTCGCAGGTCGGGCTGCCAAGTCGACGGTGATGAACCTATCAACCAGATCGTTGACCTGGAGTGTCGACATGCCAAGGAAGTTTTGCGCGTCCAACCTCTCGAAGACCGATGCAAGCAGTCTGCCCGATGTCCGCATCAGCTCCAACTCGTCTCGGGTCTTTACTACGTCACGCCGCCACGACATCCACGGACCCGACCTGTGCTGCCTCCAACTGCATTTTTACGATGTCGTTAAAGGACAGGGTCGGGTTGGCCTCAGCAAGCATGCCGATTTTCATCCAGAACTCGGCTTGTGCATTGATGGATCGACACATCACGGTGCTGGCCCGACGGATTTCTTCGTGCAGCTCATCGCCGATTTTGACAATGCCCATGCGAGTCTCCTCAAGTTATGACTATACGATTCGTATATATAACGTATATTATGATTGACCCGCTTTTCAACAACTCATTGTGACCAGGTGCAAGTGTTCTGCATGAGGTGCCCCTAGTTTCCTAGACGCCCGCCTTGTTCATTTTTCTTTGTTCTGTTTCATAGTCAACTGGCGACAGCATGCCGTTGTTGGTGTGCTTGCGGGTCGGGTTGTAGAACATCTCGATGTAGTCGAACACGTCCTGCCTTGCAGCATCGCGTGTGACATATGTCCGCCGCCTGACGCGTTCCCGTTTCAAAAGCTGGAAGAAGCTTTCAGCCACCGCATTGTCATGGCAGTTCCCACGTCTGCTCATGCTGGCATCCAGATTGTGTTTGTCCAGGAACGATTGCCACTCTTTGCCCGTGAACTGCGATCCTTGATCAGAATGGATCATCACCTTGGTCTTTGGTTTGCGCCGCCAAACAGCAGCTAACAGTGCTTGCAAAGCAAGATCAGTTGTCATGCGCGACTGCATTGACCAGCCAACGACACGCCGCGAGAACAGATCAATGACCACAGCGAGATACGACCAGCCCTCATGCGTTCTGATGTAGGTAATGTCTGTCACCCATACCGTATCGGGCGCATCAACTTCGAAATGACGGTCCAAGGTGTTGTCGGCAACAACAGCAGGCTTGCCGCCATAGCGCCCAGAAGGTACAATAGGTATAATATATTGCTAATATCAATAACTTAGGTAAATTTTTGGTATTTGTTCATTTTTTTCATCTAGTGTTTTCAATGGATTGCAAGCTAAGGTTTTTGTTTTCACTATTTCGATAACATAGGTTCAATCGGTTACAAGTAGCCTCCAACAATGAAGATCATTGTCTAACGCTTTTACGCACGCGCTAGGATAGAAGCAGACGCCTTGAGCAGAAATTTCCGTTTGATCAAATCTTGCAGGTTGATATGCCCAAAAGCCGGTAAAGCGGGCAAAAACGGAAGAATGCCGTGACAACCAGAACCACGCCTACGGCCATGCTGACATAGGCCAGCGTTGCACTGGACCACATCGCCGGCACATTTAAAAGCGGCGCAAGGAATAGGGCGAGGCCAAGAAATATCCTCAGCACACGATCAAATTTTCCAAGATTGGCAGTCATGTCGTTGTCCTTTCATTGGTGGTTTCACGCGGTGTTTTGCGTGTTATGAGACCCGAAATCCCTGCGTGCAATTGCAGGTATTCACGGTCCGTCCTTGCCCCCTTTTAGAACAAGTCCGCCAGTTTCGTTTTGATCTAAGTCAACGCAGGATCTGTGGCAGAATTTCGGGGATGTCTTCGGCGATTAACCCGGGGCCGAATTGCTCGGCGCAGCGCAGATGCAGGTCAGCGGCAAGTGCGGCGGCCTCAAAAGCGTCAAAGCCACGCGCCAACATCCCCGTGACAAACCCGGACAAAACGTCCCCCGATCCCGCAGTGGCAAGGGCACTCGCGTTTTTGTAGTGCTTTGAACTGACAATCAGGGGCGCGCGGTCAGGGGCCGCGATAATGGTGTCGGACCCCTTGAACAAAACCACACATCCGGCTTTGGCAGCAGCACTTTGCGCAAGCGATACGCGGCAGGATGTCGTGGCAAAAGCCTGCGGAATGTAGCGGCGCAGCTCGCCTTCATGGGGTGTCAAAACGCTTTGCGGGTGCAAAATCGTGGGCAAAGTGATCGAGGTATCGGCCAAAAGCGTGATGGCATCGGCATCGATGCACATTGGTATCCCAAGCATCAAAGTTTGCGACAGCAACACTTGGCTGGGCAGCGCCAAACCTAAATTCGGGCCAATGCAGACAGCCTGCGGTCTGATCGCGCGGAAACAGGCCAAAATATCGTTTTGGGTGGAATACGGTTTGATCATGATCGCATTCAACTGGGCGGCGTGCTCGGGAACGGCGGCCTTGTTGCAGACCACGCTCACCACCCCTGCCCCGATGCGCAGCGCGCCACGGGCTGCCAATCGTGCAGCGCCGCCTTGGCCCGCGGGGCCAGAAACGATTACAGCGTGACCATAGCAATGTTTGTGCGCATCCCCTGATTTTCTTAGCGAATTCCAGCGCGCATCGGTCATTTCAAAGGGTGTTGTGCCGGTCACGCGAAGATCAGGTTATCCTTTACCATCCCCACCGGTACCATCCCCACCGGCGACAGACGCTTTCGAACTGGTCATTTCAACCAGCTTGCCAGTTTCGACACGATATTGGTCCATCGCTTTTTGAAAGAACTGGGCCTGAACATGCTGAAGGTCAGCGACGTTGCGACATTGCAGAATCTCGTGCTGGGTTTTCACGTCTTCTTTGATGCGTTCCGCGACAAAGCCAACGACTTCTGCACTCATGTCGCCAACGGCTTCCAGCCATGCCGTGCTCATCCCCATCAAATTGCCAAATCCGGCACTCTGCAATTGCGTCAGCTTGTCCTGAGTATCCTTGGATGTTGCGGCGATCGGGTCTTGTGGTTGTGGTTTGTTTGCCATCTGGGGGCCTCCGGTTTGTGACGGTACAGGCGCGATTGTAGTACGATTATGCAGCCCTGATTTGATCTCGCTCAATCGCTTGGCCACATATCCGCCAGATACCGGATCCAACGTCATTGATGATTGAGGTCCCCCTTTGCCCAGAACCACGCGACACACCGGATTGACGGCACCAGAGGTTCTGGCCGCCCGTCAAGTCCATGGCTGGAACGAATTACCAACGGTCACGCAGGCCGGACCACTGCGCGTGTTGTTGCGCCAGTTTTCCGATTTTCTGGTCTTGATCCTGTGCGTTGCGGCGGCTGTCGCAATCACCTTGGGCCAGACGATGGACGCGCTGACCATTGGCCTTGTTTTGTTCTTGAACGCCGGTTTGGGGTTCGTTCAGGAATGGAAGGCCGAAACGGCGCTGGCGTCCCTGCGCAAGATGCTGTCACCGCAAGCGATGGTGCTGCGCGACGGGCGCGAACAGTTGATCCCGGCAAAAGAAATCGTACCCGGCGACATCCTGATCCTTGCGCCCGGTGGCAAAATCGCAGCCGATTGCACAGTGATCCACGCCTCGAACCTTGCCGTCGACGAGAGCGTTCTGACCGGCGAATCCGTGCCCGTCGCAAAGGACGAAACCAACCCGAATGCCTGTTTGTTTGCCGGCACGTCCGTGATGGCCGGGCGCGCAGAGGCACGGGTTAGCGCCACAGGGACCATCACTGAATTTGGCAAGATCGCCCTGCTGACCGGATCGGTCGGGCCAAAAACAACCAACCTGCAAAACAAACTGGGCCTTTTGGCCCGCCAACTGGGAACGGCCGCAATTGTGGTCGCAGGCGGTGTGACCAGTCTTGGGCTCTTTTTTGGGCGCGATCTGACTGAAATGCTGATGACGGGGTTGTCGCTGGCCGTCGCCATGGTGCCCGAAGGATTACCGGCGGTTGTGACGATCACCTTGGCGCTCGGCGCGACAGCGATGGTACGCCAGAACGCTCTGGTCCGTCGCCTGCAAGCGGTTGAAACCCTTGGTGCTGCGTCGGTGATTTGCACGGATAAAACCGGAACACTGACCGAGAACAAAATGACGGCAACGCAGATTTGGACGCTTGATCGCCGCTATGACGTGACCGGAACCGGGTATGACCCAACGGGGCAAATCGAAAGCGGCGGGGCGCTGTGTCTGGCGGCCGATGATCCGGTTCTAACGGCCCTGTTGCAGGTCGGGTTGTATTGCAGCCACGCGCGCCTGCACCGCGATGGCGACGATTGGCAGATGGTCGGCGAACCGACCGAAGGCGCGCTGGTAACCCTTGGTCACAAAGGACAAATCGCGCCGCCGCAACCATCTGACGTGTTGGCAGAAATCCCGTTCAGCAGTGCGCGAAAACGGATGAGCGTTCTGTACCAATCCGGTAAGGACACGGATGTTTTGACCAAAGGCGCGCCCGAACATGTTCTGGAAATTTGTACGCAGATCATGACCGACGATGGCATCCGTGCTCTGACAAACAAGGATCAAAACAGTGTTTTGCAAGCCTACGACGATCTGGCGAAACAGGGGCTACGGGTGATTGCGCTGGCCCGCCGCCCTGCCCCCAATCAACAGATCAGCGAAGACAGTTTGATCTTTCTAGGCTTGGTCGGCTTGATCGACCCCCCGCGGGCAGAGGTGCGCGCCGCAATTGCCCAAGCACGGGGCGCGGGCATTCGGGTGGTCATGATCACCGGTGACAGCCCGATCACCGCCACGGCCATTGCGCAACAACTGGCGCTTAAGGTTACGCAGCGCCTGACGGGCAGCGATCTGGATCGCTTGGACGACGCAGCGCTTAGGGACGTGTTGCAGGACAATGTTTTGTTCGCGCGCACCAAGCCAGAGCAGAAAATGCGCATCGTTTCTGCGCTGCAAACCCAAGGTCAGATCGTCGCGATGACAGGCGACGGCGTTAACGACGCCCCTGCCCTGAAACAGGCAGACATCGGCGTCGCGATGGGCATCCGGGGCACCGATGTTGCCCGTGATGCCGCTGATCTGGTCCTGCTGGACGACAATTTCGCAACCATTGTGCGCGCCATCGCCGAAGGCCGCCGTCAGTTCGCCAACGTCCAGAAATTCGTACGCTACCTGTTGTCCTCAAATGCGGGCGAAGTGATCGCGCTGGTGGTCAACATTGCCGTTGGCGGCCCGCTGGTGTTTCTCGCCACTCAGATTTTGTGGATGAACCTTGTGACGGATGGGGTCACTGCCGTCGCATTGGGATTGGAAAAATCAGAGCCCGACCAAATGAAGCACCGCCCGCGCGGCAAAGACACCGCAATCTTGGGGCTCAGCGGCGTTGTCACGATCATAATGCTTGGCACGTACACCGGATTATCAAGCCTGTGGATTTTCTTTCACATGATAGATCAAGGGGTCGAGTTGGCGCGTACAACCGCGTTCACAGCCATGGTTGTCTTTGAAAAGGCCAGCGTTTTTGCCTTTCGATCCCTGCGCCTGAGCTGCTGGAAAATCGGCTGGTTCAGCAATCCGTTTTTGCTATTGGCGTTGATTGTAACGCTTGGGGCGCAAGTGCTGGCGGTGTACTGGTCACCCTTGCAAAGTCTGTTGCACACGGTGCCGATCGGCGTTGACGAATGGGTTTGGATCGGGGGTTTTGCCCTGCCGATCATAGTCGGTCCGGAGCTCTACAAAGCGATGCGGTCGCGGGTTCAGCGCGCGTAATAATACGCAACCAAGCTGCCTAGAAAGGTCAGTAGCACCAGAATTGAATCCAGCCCGAATACCCCGACTTTTGGTTTGCGCCGTACAATTAGACCCGTCAAAAAGATCGCTGTCACCACCAGGCCAAAGGCCAGTGCCAGGCTGACTGTGCGCGATGTGTTTTGCAAAATCGGGCCTGTACGGAACAGAACGTCAGCCGGAAACACCAACACCAGCATGATCAGATTACTGCCAAAGATGTTGGAAATCGCCATTGTGTAGGCCCCGATCCGCACAGCTGCGATGCTGGTCGTCAATTCCGGCAATGACGTGGCCGCAGCCAGCAAGGTCACCCCGACAAAGCCAGCCCCAAGACCGGATTGATCGGCGATACGCTCGGCAAACAGTACCAGTAACAAACCAAAGACCAGAATGGCGACACAGGCCGCTATCGCCTGCCAAATCAGGCTGCGGTTCGTGGCCTGACTTAGGCCAGTGGGCGCAGGAAAGGGCAGCGGATCCGGATCAGGCAAATCCACCGGCACCCAGTCACTGCTATCGTCGTACCGGCGCAGCAACCAGATCGCGCCGCCATACACAAACGCAATGCAAACGCTGCCCAAACCAACACCCGCGAACACGGCTGTCTCGCCCAGATTGGTCACGACCAAAGCCACCGCGAGCAACAAAACAAGCAACGTCGCCTCAAGCGCGTGATTGGCCTTGCGCGGATAATTGGTAATCGGGCCACGCGCCCAAAAATCAGCCATCGCCAAAATCGCCGTTTGCAATGCGATGCCGCCAAACAGGTTGTTCAACACCAGATCGCGCGCCTGTTGCACAGCCGCTGTTAACGTCGTGGCGACCTCTGGCAACGAGGTGGCCAAGGACAAAACCAACAGGCCCACCAATGATTTGGCAAGCCGGAAGCGATCTGAAAGTGCATCAGCCAAATACGCCAGCCTCGCCCCTGCGATCCAAACGCAAGCGGCGCAAAGGGCAAACACAAAGACGCTCTGGCTTAGGGGTGTTGCGGGGATCTGCATCGCTTTGGCATAACAATCCCCAGCCGCCGTGGTTTTGACATCGCTCAAATTCCGCGCCGCGTTTTTCAATCACTTTGGCGACGTGGCCGCCGTTATGAAAGCATTCGCACGGATTTCAGCGGTGATTGAACTGCCTTGAGGAAAATCAATTCCACTCGTTTCACACGCAGTATGCTGGTCCCAAGGGTGGAGCCGGGGTATGTTCTCGAATGCGGTAAAACTATTTACGTTCAACGGGTTTGACATCAAAGTTGATCCCAGTTGGTTGGTGATTGCATCCCTTGTCACGTGGACATTGTCGCAAGAATATTTCCCGAGCGTTTTGCCCGCCGCCTCTGATGCGACCTACCTGACCATGGCGTTGATTGCGATGTTCGGGTTGTTTGCCTCGCTGTTGCTGCATGAATGGGCACACTCCATCGTGGCACGGAAATCAGGCGTTCCCATCCACAATATCACGCTGTTTTTATTCGGGGGCGTCGCCGAGCTTGAGGCAGAACCGGCATCCGCACAGGTTGAATTCTGGATTGCGCTGGCAGGCCCGCTTATGTCCGTCTTTTTGGCGTTCGGGTTCTGGATAGTTAGCGATATATTCATGCTGGGCGCGATGCACGCAGTGCTGTCGTATCTTGCGTTGATCAATCTGATATTGGCGCTATTCAACCTGATCCCCGCCTTTCCACTGGATGGCGGACGGGTGCTGCGCGCCTATTTGTGGCACACCAGCGGCAATGTTTTGCGAGCCACCCGGATCGCGACCCGTGCGGGGGCGGTCTTTGCATATGTCGTGATGGCCTTGGGCATAATAGCGCTGTTTCAGGGCGCGTTGATTGCGGGACTTTGGCAACTGATGATCGGGGGATTTGTGCTGATCGCAGCGCGCTCCAGCTACCAAATGCAACTGGCAAAAACGGTTTTCGCAGGCAAGACGGTCGATGCGCTGATGACACGCGACCCCGTCACCGTTGGCCCTGACATGACGCTGGCAGAATTCATCAATCACACGATGCTACACCACGGCGTCAGCTTTGTTCCCGTCCTCGAAGGCACGGTGCTGCTGGGTTATATGGATCAGTCGGTTCTCGGCGCGATTGACCGCGAAAACTGGGCGAATACGCGAATTGGCGATGTGTTTGCAGGGCTCGACCACAGCGCTGTTATCAGGCCGGATATGACAGTGATGGACCTGTTCGAACACATCCAGAAAACGCACCGGCGAAAGTTTATGGTGATGCGGGATCACGCCCTGCTTGGGGTCATAACGCTGGCGGATTTGACCCGGTATCTGACCCTCAAGAACCTCGCGCTTCACACCCCGTAAGGTGAGCCGTGTACAGGATCAAAACAGTGATCCGTCGCGGGGGCAGATCCGCCATTCCCGCCTTTGACCCATGTCAATTGGGACTTGCCCCCGTAGTGAGACCTTTGGCAGGCTGGTTATGAAGGGACATCACACATGGGCAAAATCCAACACGACAGCGCTGTTTTGGACGCCATTCTAGACGCGGCGGCGGATGCAATCATTGTGTCTGACCAGCACGGGATGATCTTGCGCGCCAATGCGGCCGCCGCCAGCCTGTTTCTTTATGACGTCCCGGAGATGACCGGCCAAAGCGTCAACATGCTGATGCCCAAGGCGCTGGCCACCTTGCATGATGGTTTCATGCGTCATCACATCGAAACTGGCGAAAAACGGATCATCGGATTAGGCCGCGATGTCGAAGGGCAGCGCAAGGACAAATCGGTTTTCCCACTGCACCTGTCAGTGGGTCATGCCGAGGCTGATGGCCAGCGTATCTTTGTCGGAATCCTGCATGATTTGACCAATCGCAAAGCCACCGAAGACGCGCTGGCCCGATCACAGCGTCTGGATGCGATTGGCCAGATGACGGGTGGAATTGCCCATGATTTCAACAACCTGTTGACCGTGATCATCGGCAATCTGGAATTGATGGACATGCGCGGTGCAACCGATCGCCAAGTGCCATTGATCAAGGACGCGTTGGATGCGGCTGAATTAGGCAGTGACCTGACATCGCGGTTGATGATGTTTGCGCGCCGTGGGAATCTGAAGCCGCAAAAGGCCGACTTGCGCACGGTGTGTGCCGAGACACTGGCGCTACTCAAGCGGACTTTGGGTGTCAGTTACCGCATCAAAACCGATTTTGCCGATGAGGTTGATCTGGTGTTGATCGACCCCACGCAACTGCAATCAGCGCTGATGAATTTGGCGCTGAATGCGCGCGATGCGATGGGCACGGGGGGCGAAATTCTGGTGTCCATCGAGAATGTGACGATCGACGACACGTACATGGCGCAGGAAACCGACATCGAGCCGGGAAATTATGTACGCCTGTCCGTCAGCGACAATGGTGCCGGCATGAGCATCGAGGCCCAGCGCCGTGCGTTCGAACCTTTTTTCACCACCAAATCCGACAGCGGCGGCACCGGTCTGGGGCTGGCAATGGTTTACGGGTTTGTGCGCCAGTCGGGCGGGCATGTGACGCTGTACAGCGAGCAGGACCTTGGGACCAGTTTTGGGTTGTATTTTCCGGCCTTGGCGCGCCCCGCCCCCAAACACAACGACGCCGACTTTGCGGATAAAAAAGCAAACCCGTCAACGCGCGGTCAAGGCGAGACAATTCTGGTTGTTGAAGACAATCCAAAGGTGCGCAAACTGTCGTTAGAACGCATCCGCGACCTTGGGTTTAGGGTATTGCCCGCAGACAGCGGCGATCACGCGTACCGGATGCTAAGGGATGGCGTACAGGTGGACCTCGTGTTTTCTGATCTGGTGATGCCGGGGGCGTTAAACGGATACGATCTGGCTGCAAAAATTACCGCTGAATTCCCTAACCTCAAGGTGCTGCTGACGTCCGGGTATGCCAGTGATGTCATCACCGGTGCGATGGCCCACAACCGGCTGTACGACATTTTGCACAAACCCTACCGCCAATCCGACCTTGCCCGCCGTCTTCAGGCGCTTTTGGCCGAAGACCCTGACGCCGGAACGATCTGAACGTCACAGGCAAACGTGTAGCCGACGCCGCGCACGGTCTTGATCAACTTGGGTTTTGAGGGGTCGCGCTCGATCTTTTTGCGCAGGCGAGCGACCTGATTGTCGATGGCGCGGTCCAGTGGGCTCCACCCGATACCGCCAGTCAAATCCATCAACTGATCGCGCGATAATACGCGTTTGGGTTTGTTCAGAAACACGGTCAGTAATTTGAAATCGCCGCTGGTCAAACCGCACTCTGATCCGTCGCGGTCCAACAGTTCCATCCGGTCGGGGATCGCCGTCATGCTGTCAAAGCAAAACCGCGCACTCGCGATGTCGTTTGCGTGCACAGGTACCGCGTTGCGCCCTTGTGGCACCGGCATGGATTGTGCGGTTCTGCGCAGGACGCTTCTGATGCGGGCCACCACTTCGCGCACGTGAAACGGCTTGGTGATGTAATCATCTGCGCCAACCTCAAGCCCGACCACACGGTCGATAACATCGTCTTTGCCCGTCACCATTATGATCGGCACCAAAGAATCCTGTCTGATTTGACGCGCCAGATCGATACCGTTTTTTGATCCCAAATGAATATCCAGCGTGATCAGATCTATCTGCGCGCTGTTCAAAGCCTGCAACGCCTCAGAGCAGTTTTTCGCCTCGCGCACAGTAAATCCGTCATCCTCAAGCACGTTACGCAAAAGGTTCCTGATTTTTAGATCATCATCGACAACAAGGATCATTTGATCCGACATATCGCACCTTTGCTGCCTTTTCGGGCCAATGAACCGCTACAGAACGAAGTTAAACAAAAAGGTAAAAACGCCAGCGCGGGCAAGCCTGATACAAAACGATACAATTTCCCGCTAATTTAGAATACGCCGGATTACATTCACTATTCAAGGTGGCCTCACATCCCTCAGGAGGTCCCAAAAATGTATGTCACCATCCCGAATGACTTTGCCGAGAAATCCTGCGCCGTTGCGCTGCACAGCACAGGCCCGCTGACGGCCCAAACCCGTTTAAAAACAGGCACGTATCTGTTTTACGAGGGCGACGAAGTTGACTGGCTGTATCAGGTAAACAGTGGTGTTTTGCGCCTGACCCGTCTGCTTGTCGATGGACGCCGGCAGGTTATCGCATTCGGGTATCCCGGTGATATTGTTGGTTTTCCAGCGGATGGCCTGCACCATACCGATTGTGATGCGCTCAGCGACGTTCGCCTGCAACCCATTCGCAGCGCCTGTCTGGAAAACGGTCAATGCGATCCGCAATTGTACCACTCGCTAATGCAGGCGGCCCTGCGCGAAATCAGCGCGATGCAAGATCATTTTATGATGCTCGGGCGGAAATCAGCGGTCGAAAAGCTCGCCTCGTTTCTGTGTGTTCTGACGGAGCGTGTCGGACAGGATTTGGGGGGATTTCGGCAAATCACTCTCCCGATGAGCCGGTCTGACATTGCCGATTTTCTGGGTCTAACCACCGAGACAGTCAGCCGAACGCTAACCCAATTGCGCAAAAGCAAGATCATCGCGATCGACAACATACACTCGATCATCATCCAACGCCCCGAGGCCTTGTTAGGACTGTCACAGGGGGATCGCGACTGACCCTTTTGGATTGCCCCTTCGGATTGCCCCTTTGAATTGACCGGGATCAATCGCGCTTGCGTGCAGCTTGCTAGATATTTTGGGGCAAAAGCATCTGGTCGGGGCACTTGCGCAGGGCATTTGCCGTCCGCCGTATTCAAAGGAGTTATCCCATGGGTCTCAAAACAATTCTAGTCTGCTTGACCACCCCCGAGCACGCCGAAACACTGATGAAAACTGCGGTTCCGATGGCGCGCAAACATGGCGCACATTTGATCTGCCTGCACACCGTCGAGGCGCTGCTAGTCTACCCCGGCATCGCCATGCACATTCCCGAACCCGCCTTTGCGGCCTTTAATGCCAGTCAAAAAAAACAGGCCGAAGACATCAAATCCGTATTCACCACCCACACAACCAACGAGGATTTTGTCAGTGAATTCCGTCTGGTACATGCCGAAGCTGTATCAGCCACAGACCGGATGGTCGAAAGTGCGCGCGCGGCGGACGTGGTGATCATGGCCCAAGAAGACAAAGAGCATGCCCGCTTTGACCAGCGCCGCGCCCAAATCCAAGTGATCAAGGAAAGCGGGCGACCCGTCATTGTCGTGCCACTGGGGTATGACGGTCCTGTTATCGGCGCGAACCTGCTGCTGGGCTGGAGCGACACCAAAGAAGCGACGCGTGCCGCCCACGATCTGCTCGGCCTTGCGGATACCGGGGCCAAGCTGACGCTGCTGCGGGTTGGCAAGTCGCCGCACGATGCGCTGACGGACGCAGATGCCATCGACATGGTCGAAATGTTCGCGCGCCACGATCTGGATGCCACGCTGCTGCACCGCGAAAAGATGGGCGACAGCATCGCCGACGTGCTCAACAAAGTGGCCTTTGAAACCGGTGCCGATCTGATCGCGACAGGTGCTCTTGGTCATTCGCGCACCTACGACTTTGTGCTTGGGGCCACGACACATGCGTTGCTGCGCAATCAAAAACTGCCGGTCATGTTCAGCAAGTAGTGGCCCCATCAGCAAGTAGTGGCCCCAATCGCAATGTCGGACCAAATCGGCAGGTGATCTGATGCCCGCCGCGCCAACGGCCCCTGTTCGACACCGCCGTCACGCAGTTCTAGCCCGCGCGACAGGGCAAACCGGTCAAGTGCTGCGACAGGGCGTCTGGCATGAAACGACAGGCCCGGACTGTGGATTTCAAAATGCGGGGTCAATGGTTCCAGCCCCGAGCAAGAGGACCATTCATTGAAATCCCCTGCAATCACGGTATGCGGATCGGCGGTGGCGGTTTCGATCAAGCTGGCAAGCTGGGCACGCCGATCACGACGACGCAAACCCAAGTGCGCAGCAAGCACCGTCAGTCCGGTGCGCGCGCCATTATCCCCCGCCCCGATGTCCAAAGTCAGGCGCACGGCACCGCGTGGTTCAAGCCCCGGCAGATCCAGTCGCTGGCGGTCGCGCACATGCAGCCCTTTGCGCACCAAAACGGCGTTGCCGTGCCATCCGATGCTGATGCCATTGGCGCTGATCTCGACCAGATCGAAATCGGTGTGCGTCTCGATCAATGCCCGTGGCAGCGCGGGTTTCCGCCGCCCCATCCGCATATCCGCTTCTTGCAACACTACAATATCAGCGCACAAATCGTTGATAACATGTAATATTCTCTCGGGTCGGCGTTGTTGGTCCAACCCACGGGCTTTGCGAATATTATAGCTGGCGATGCGTATTTTCGGGCTTTGCATTTCTGTTATATAGGCTGCGTTGCACCAAAATTTAACAGCTAAGGGGTTAAACATTGATGGGTTGGATTAGAAAAAGCAGCCGACCTGTCCTTGTTATTTGGGCACTGTTGTTGGTGGCCGCGATGATTGCGCTGGGGTTGGGGCGATGGTCGCTGGCCTTTGTCAGCATCGCAACCTTGACGCTGTCGTTGGTTCCGCCCTTGTTGGCTGCGCGGTGGTCATTGACCCTGCCCTTGCCCTTTTTGGTTGCAACGACGTTGTTCTTTTTTGCCTCGATTTTTCTGGGGGAAGCCTTTGATTTTTACGAGCGGCTTTGGTGGTGGGATCTGGGTTTGCACGGATCATCCGCCTTGGGTTTCGGACTGACCGGATTTCTGTTTGTGTTCATGCTGTTTGACGGGGATCGGCTGGCGGCACCACCTTCGGCCATTGCATTCATCACGTTTTGCGTGGCCATGACTGTCGGTGCAATCTGGGAGATTTTTGAATTCACGATGGATTTGTTTTTTGGCCTAAACATGCAAAAATCAGGGCTGGATGACACGATGGGCGATCTGATTATCAATGCGGTGGGCGGGCTGATCGCCAGCCTGACAGGATACTTTTATCTGGTGCGCAATTCAGCGGGTCTGTTGGGCAGAGCCTTGGGGCAATTCATTCAGATGAACCAGCGGCTGTATCAAAAGTACAAACATCGCCTGACAAAATAGGGTCGTTTCACCCCGATTGAGCAATCTCAATCCATGCCTGTCGCCCTGCCCCATACTCCTGCTCAGACTTCACCTACAGGGGCGTTTGATATGGGTACGGCACCGAACAAGGGCGCAACGACGCAACCACCGCAGGGACGGTTTCCCACGGCTTACACGATCTTGTTCGCGCTTATTATCGCGATGGCTGCCCTGACGTGGATCATTCCGGCAGGCACCTACCAGCGCGTGCCCAATGCGGCCTTGGGCAGGGATGTCCCTGTTGCAGGCACCTATGCGCAGATCGAGGCCGCGCCCCAAGGGCTGTTTGACGTGCTGATGGCCCCCATCGCCGGGTTCTACGATCCTGCTAATTACACCGCCAACGCCATCGATGTGTCGTTGTTTGTTCTTATCGCGGGCGGGTTTCTGGGCGTTGTGACCGCCACAGGTGCGATCAACACGGGCGTGACCCAAGCCATGCGCCGTCTGAAAGGGCGCGAGAAATGGATGATTCCGATCATGATGGCGCTGTTCGCCGCGGGTGGCACCACCTACGGCATGGCCGAAGAAACGCTGGCGTTTTATGTGCTGCTGATCCCGATTATGATTGCCGCTGGCTATGACGCGCTGACAGGTGTCGCGATCATCATGCTGGGTGCGGGTGTGGGGGTGATCGGATCGACTATCAACCCGTTTTCCACCGCCATTGCCTCCAACGCGGCCGGCATCGCCTTTACTGACGGAATGACGTTGCGCCTGATCATTCTTGGGCTGTCTTGGTTGGCCGCCGTCATGTTTGTGATGCGCTATGCAGAACGGGTGCGCCGCGATCCCGAGCAGTCTTTGGTTGCCCATTTGAAAGACGCAAACGAAGCGCATTTTCTGCAAAACCATAGCGCGCATGAGGGCACGCATCTGAGCGCAATGCAGATCGTGATCCTGATCCTGTTTGCCGCCACATTTGTTGCCATGGTCTGGGGCGTGTCCTCGCAAGGGTGGTGGATGGCCGAAATGTCAGCGCTGTTTCTGGGGGCATCGATTGTGATCGGCATTCTGGGGTGGCTGGGTGAAAAGGCATTCACGGATGCGTTTGTGACCGGCGCACGGGATCTGTTGGGCGTCGCACTGGTGATTGGTCTGGCGCGCGGCATTGTCATCATCATGGATCAAGGCCGGATCACCGATACGTTTTTGCACACCTTTGAAGGCTGGATCTCGGGCATGTCGCAGGTGGCCTTTGTCAACGCCCTGTTCGGGATCGAAGCATTAATGAGCTTTCTGGTGCCCTCGACCTCGGGCCTTGCGGTTTTGTCGATGCCGATCATGGCACCGCTGTCGGATTTTGCAGGGGTCAGTCGCGAACTAGCGGTGACCGCATTTCAAAGCGCCATTGGCATCACCAACCTGGTCGCTCCGACCTACGCGGTTGTCGTCGGTGGGCTGGCCATCGGACGCGTACCCTACAACACGTGGCTGCGATTTGTCTGGCCGCTGTTGGTGATCTTGTCCCTGATGTCGATGGCCCTGCTGAGCGCGGCGGTGATGCTATGACCCCCAAACCCGGTGTGTTTTCCGAGGTCGGTCAATTGCGCACGGTGATGGTGTCGCGCCCTGGTCTTGCCCACGAACGGCTGACGCCCAGCAACTGCAAGGCCTTGCTGTTTGACGACGTGTTTTGGGTCGACGAGGCCCGCAAGGATCACTTTGCCTTTTGCGACAAAATGCGGGATCGCGGCGTCGAGGTGCTGGACCAGCATGATTTGCTGACGGATGTGCTTGAGATACCGCAGGCCCGCCAATGGCTGTTGGATCGCAAGATCACCGAGGACCACATCGGCGTCGGCATGCTGCATGAATTGCGCAGCTGGTTGGATGCAATGCCAGCCTTGGCCTTGACCCGCTTCCTGACCGGCGGGATCACGGTGCACGATCTGCCGTTTGCCCCGACCAGCATGTTCGGGCGGTTTCTGGGGCACGACGGGTTCGTGCTGCCGCCACTGCCAAACCTGATGTTCACACGCGATACCAGCAGTTGGATTTACGGTGGTGTCACCTTGAACCCGATGCACATGCCTGCGCGGCACCAAGAAACACTGATCGCTGCGGCAATTTACAAATTCCACCCGCGTTTTTTGGCTGACACCACTGTTTGGTGGGGCAATCCGGATCAGGATTTTGGGCCAGCGACGCTAGAGGGGGGTGATGTCATGCCCATCGGCAATGGCTGCGTTTTGATCGGTATGGGCGAACGCACGACCCCTCAAGCGGTTGGGCAATTGGCCATCGCGCTTTTTCAACAGGGCGCTGCAGACCGGGTCATTGCCTGTCAATTGCCCCCGTCTCGCGCTGCTATGCATCTGGATACGGTGTTTTCGTTTTGTGACCGCGATGTGGTGACCAGCTTTACCCAAATCGCTGACAAAATCCGCTGTTTCAAGCTGTATCCGGATGACAAAAACGGGCTGCGTGTCAGCGAGGACCCCGGGACTATTTTTGACGCGGTCCAAGAGGTGCTTGGCATCAAATCTTTGCGCATCATTGCCACCGGCGGTGATCGCTTTGAGCGCGCACGCGAACAATGGGACGACGGCAACAACGTGGTGGCTTTGGAACCCGGCGTCGTGCTGGCCTATGACCGCAACGTCCACACCAACACGCAACTGCGCAAAGCCGGTGTCGAAGTCATCACCATTCGCGGCGCCGAATTGGGCCGTGGGCGTGGTGGTGGGCATTGCATGACCTGCCCGATTTCCCGTGATCCGTTGGAGTAACCCCATGGCCTACAACCTGAAAAACCGCTCGTTCCTGAGCCTGCGTGATTTTACCGGTTCTGAAATCCGGTTTCTGCTGAAATTGGCCGCTGATCTGAAAGCAGCGAAATACGCAGGCACCGAACAGCCGACCCTCAAAGGGCGCGACATCGCCTTGATATTCGAGAAAAATTCGACCCGCACCCGCGTCGGTTTTGAGGTCGCAGCCCACGATCAAGGCGCGCATGTCACCTATCTGGGGCCCTCCGGCAGCCACATCGGCAAAAAAGAAAGCATCAAGGACACAGCCCGCGTTTTGGGCCGCGTGTACGATGCCATCGAATACCGCGGCTTTGGCCAGAACGTGGTCGAGACGTTGGCAAAATGGTCCGGCGTGCCGGTCTACAACGGGCTGACGGACGAATTTCACCCGACCCAGATCCTGGCCGATGTTTTGACCATGACGGAACATGTGGACAAACCGCTGGGCCAGATTGCCTTTTGTTTTTTGGGGGATGTGGGCAACAACATGGGTGACAGCCTGCTGATTGGCGCGGCCAAGCTGGGCATGGATGTGCGCCTGTGTGGTCCAAAATCGCTCTGGCCTGACGAGGCTATCGTGAACGCCGCACTGTCAGAGGCCGAAATCAGCGGCGCGCGCATTTTGCTGACCGAGGACGTGCAGCAAGGCGTCAGCGAATGTGACGTGATTTACACGGACGTCTGGGTGTCGATGGGCGAACCCGACGCCGTCTGGGCCGAACGGATCAAGCTGCTGATGCCCTATCAGGTCACCGCAGAGGCCATGCTCATGACCGGGAATCCTCATGCCAAATTCATGCACTGCCTGCCGGCATTTCATAATACCGAAACCGAAATCGGCAAACACATCCGCGACACCTTTGGGTTAGACGCGATGGAAGTGACAGATGAGGTGTTCGAAAGCCCGGCCTCCATCATTTTTGATCAAGCTGAAAACCGGATGCACACCATCAAGGCCGTGCTGGTCGCAACGTTGGGGGCCTAGATGCGTATCGTCGTAGCCTTGGGTGGAAATGCCCTATCCAAACGTGGTGAAACGCTGACGGCGCGTTCTCAGCGCGCCAGTATTCGTATCGCTGCAAAATCACTCGCGACCCTGCTAGAGACCGGTCACGAGCTGATCATCACCCATGGCAACGGGCCACAAGTCGGCTATCTAGCCTTGCAAGGCGGGCCCTTTCCACTGGATGTTTTGGGCGCTGAAACCGACGGCATGATCGGCTACGTGTTGCAACAAGAGTTGGACAATGCCTATGCGTCGGATGCGCGGTTTGCGACCCTGTTAACCCAGATCGAAGTTGACCCGAACGACCCCGCATTCCAGACGCCAAGCAAATTCATCGGGGCGGTGTATTCCGAAAATGATGCGGCCAAGCTGAGTGTAGACCGTGGCTGGACCATCGGCGCGGATGGCACCGGTTTCCGGCGCACTGTCCCGTCCCCGCGCCCAAAACGGATTCTCGAACTTGAGGTCATTCAGCTGCTTTTAGATCAGAAGGTGATTGTGATTTGTGCGGGCGGCGGCGGTATTCCGGTTGTGCAAAAGCCCGACGGCACGATGATCGGGATCGAGGCGGTGATCGACAAGGATCATGCCAGCGGACTATTGGCGCGTGCCTTAAATGCCGATGCGTTTTTGATGCTCACGGACGTCAAGGGGGTCTTTGATCACTGGGGCACGCCTGATCAAACCTTGATCCGCCAGACCTCGCCCGATGCACTGTCCAAGAAGTCGTTTCCGGCGGGGTCCATGGGACCAAAGGTCGAGGCGGCTTGTGACTTTGTCCGTGGCACCGGCGGGTTTTCAGCCATCGGAAAGCTGGCGGATTGCGCGGATTTGGTGTCAGGAACCAGCGGCACGCGGATCAGATCGCCTCATAGCGCGAAAGGCGGCGCCTGACGGCGTCACGTTCCTCCAACAGTTCCAGAACCAGCGCAACGCCTTGAACATTGATGCCAAGATCACGGTTCAAACGATGCGCTTTTTTGGCCCGCGCGATGTTTGTGCCGACAAATCGCCAGTTCTCGATTGTGCTGCCTTTGGGGTCCAGCACGCCATAATCGACCAATTCGATGACCCATGCTGCTTCTGCGTGACAAAAGCGACAGAGGTCCTGCAATGACAGTGCTTCAACGATGTCGCTGTGTGATTTTGCCTTTTTCATAGTGCTATCCTCCGAGGTGGGCGCGGGGATCAAATGGCAGATCCTTGGCCATCTGTTCGAAAAACGCGCGCGCTTGTTTTGTTTCGATTTTCGGATTTACGATGACCAAAGTGGCATAGATATTGCCTGCGGGACTGCCGGGCAGGCCTTTGCCCTTAAGCCGCAATTTCTGACCTGTGCGGGCATTCTTGGGGATGCGCAGATCAACCTTGCCTGCTGGGGTCGGCATCACAACATGTCCACCCAGTGCGGCCTCCCATGGTGTGACCGGCAGATCCAGATACAAATCTTTGCCATCGGGGCGATAGACCGGGTGCGGGGCAAAGACGACCTCGAGAAACAAATCCCCGGCCGCATTGCCCCCCATCGCAAGCCCCCCCTGTCCGGCAAGACGAATGTGCTGTCCTTCGGAAATGCCCTTTGGGACACGCACGGAAATCGCACGCTCTTGCATGCGAACCGCCCCGTCAGGCCCAACCACTGGCACTGTCAATGTCAGCGCCCGTTGCGCGCCGCGATAGGCGTCCTCAATGGCGATTTCGATGCGGCCATGACTGTCGCCACCTTGCCCCATGTGCGAACCAGCCCGCTGGCGAAACAACGTTTCAAAGAAGTCACCGAAGGCCGCGTCACCTTGGGGCCCCTCCGAGAATGAAAAATCACCGTTCCAGTCGGGCGGTGGTTCGGAACGGCCCCGCCCCGTTGACGGGCCTTGGCCCAATTGGTCATACACAGCGCGGCGTTCGGGATCTTTCAAAACCTCGTAGGCTTCGTTCACATCCTTGAATTCCGCCTCGGCCTCGGCACCTGAATTGATATCCGGGTGATACTTGCGTGCAGCCTTGCGAAAGGCCTTTTTGATCTCGTCCCCGGTGGCATCCCGGGTGATACCAAGCACGTTGTAGTAGTCTTTGAAATCCATCTGCTGCGCACCTGATGATAAGTCTGGCACCAGTTTGGCATCCAAATCGGCGCGTGGGTTGATCTGTGTCAGTTTGCCCGCGCTGCGCCTGTGGCAACCTGTATGCAACGCGCGCTTATGAAATGGAGAACGATATGAACCGCAGAACGCTTTTGTTTGTGATGGACGTGAATACGCCGGACGATCAAATCATCGGCGCTGCCAACCGGGCGCAACTGTCTCTGGATCACCTGAGTTGCCTCATTTTAGGGGCGGCCCCGACCTTGCCGATGTACGCCTATGGCGTCACCCCGTACGGATCCCTGAACATTCCAGACAATTGGCCCGACTTGCTGCAAGACGCCAAACATGCGCTCGAAACCAGAGTACAAGAGGTCGAAACGCTGCTGGCCCAAAGTGGCGCGTCCGGCGATGTTCAATCGATGTTGGGGGCGACGGTTGACTTCAAACATCATGTCGCCCGCCGCGCTCGTGTATGTGACGAAGTCTATATCGCCGCCAGTCTGCGCGACACGCCACAAATAATGCGCGAGGCTGCCTTTGGTGTGCTGTTCCATTCGCCTGTCGGTTTGCGCCTGAACGGGGACGCCGCGTTGGACGCGCCCCGAGTTTTGGTCGCCTGGGACAGCAGCGAGGCCGCGGCACGCTCTGTTCACGCAGCCCTGCCCTATCTGAAAACCGCCAAAGACGTGATCATCATGTGTATCGACCCGATTGTAACTGACGAACGCGACGGTCAAGACCCCGGGGCAGACCTTGCGACCTGGCTATCGCATCACGGCTGTCACGTGACTGTTTCGCAGTTGCCAAGTGGCGGGCTAGACATAGCTGAATGCCTTCAAATTCGCGCCAAAGAGATCGGCTCCGACCTGATCGTCATGGGGGCGTACGGGCATGCGCGCATGATTGAAATTGTGTTCGGGGGCACCACGCGGACGATGTCTGACCAGACTGAACTGCCGGTGTTTTTGGCGCATTAAGCGGGAAAAATTCGCATCAACTGCGTCTTGGACAACTGCAATTGCTAGGGGGCAATTTGCAGATGTTCGGCAAGGTGTCGCCAGATCTTGTCGTTGTTGTCCGTTCGTGCCCCACGCAATCGCACCATTTTGATGTTTAGAACTTGCGCGGGCAACACATCGTCAACACGGATCAGATCGCCATGGTCTAGCGCATCGGCGACCAACGACAAAGGCAACCATGCGATCCCGATTCCACTCAGCGCCAATTGCACCATCGCCAGCGTCAGGGCGGTCTCGGCGATCGGCAGTGTCGTCGCAGCGCCCGGCAATCGTGGTCGGATCATCCGCGCAAAAACCTGTCCCAGAAACACGTCGGCGGGATAGGCAATCGTCGGGATGACCGCGTTGGACGCGTCGGCGCGCAAACTTGGGGCGCAGACCGGAACCAGCAGATCATCCCCAAGATTAACCGTTTCAAACGCACTGCTGATGTCCGATGTCGCGTCTTTGGGCAGCGCGTACATGATCGCAAGGTCGACCTCTTTGGACAGCAGTTGCAGTATGCATTCGTCCTGATTGCCAGAGCGCACCCGCACCGACGTCTCGCCGTCTTGTGTCGCGGCGCGAACAATCCGCGGCGAAATAGTGGTCGTCAAAGCGTGTTGGCACACAAACGTCAGTGGTTTGCCTGACGTGTTGCTGGCGGTTCTAAGCGTATGGCGCAGCTTGTGCATTCGTGTGCTTAGCTCGCGCAGCTCTGGTTCCAGCATTTGCACAGCAGGCATCAACGTCACTGGCTTGCGACGGCGATCAAACAAGGTCGTGCCGATGCTGTCCTCGATGGTGCGGGCGCGACGGGTAAAGGCGGACTGCGTCAGCATCCGCTTTTCTGCAGCCTGCGCCAAGGATCCGCAGTCAAGAACTGCCAGAATATCATCTATCCATTCCAGTCGCATCGTATCCCGATCTGTTTTTAACGCGCCGTCTCGCATTGCCATAACTTATAGTTTTCGCATTTTACAACACCTAATTCGCATTAGTCTCGGCGTAAATATGCAGATAAGTTGATCAAAACACATACAGGAGACTAATCATGCACCTCGCACGTTTTCCCCGCGTCCATCTGGCCCATCTGTCCACACCACTGGAACCCATGGAGCGATTGTCGAAAGAGTTGGGTGTCGAGATCTGGATCAAACGTGATGATTGCACCGGCATGTCGACCGGTGGCAACAAAACCCGCAAGCTGGAATTCCTGATGGCCGAAGCCATTGAACAGGGTGCGGACATGGTCATGACCCAAGGCGCGACCCAAACAAACCACGGGCGCCAAACAGCCGCTTTTGCCGCCAAGCTGGGCCTGAAATGCCATATCCTGCTCGAGGATCGCACCGGTTATCAGGACGGAAATTACAACACCAACGGCAACGTTTTGCTGGATCATTTGCATGGTGCCACCACAGAGAAATTCCCCAATGGCCACGACATGCCCGGTGAAATGGAAAGTGCTGCGAATAAGATGCGGACCAAGGGCCACAACGTCTATATCATTCCCGGTGGTGGTTCGAACCCGACGGGCGCGCTGGGCTACGTGAATGCCGCATTCGAACTGGTGTCACAGGTCAACGACATGGGGCTGAAGATCGACAGGTTGGTCCACGCAACAGGATCGTCGGGCACGCAGGCGGGTCTGGTGACGGGCATGTGCGCGATGAATGCACAGATCCCGGTGCTGGGCATCGGCACACGTGCCCCACAGCCCAAACAAGAACAGATGGTCTACGATCTGGCCTGTAAAACCGCAGAAAAACTAGGCTGTGCCGGCATTGTAAAACGTGAAGACGTGATGGCCAACACGGACTACGTGGGCGACGGATACGGCCTGCCAACACAAAGCGGCATCGAGGCCATCAAAATGTTCGCCGAGTTAGAAGGCATCCTGCTGGACCCGTGTTATTCGGCAAAAGGTGCTGCCGGTCTGATCGATCTGGCCCGCAAAGGCGCGTTCAAAAACGAGCGCGTGGTCTTTTTGCACACCGGCGGGGCAGCGGCCCTCGGCGGCTATGATTTTGCGTTTGATAACGCGGCGCGCTGGGTGAACATTTAAAACAATCGGGGCCTGTAGCGTCAATTTCCTTGGCAAAACGGGCCCCGCTGCCGTCACAATTGTTGCCAGACCTCTTGTGCAACCGGATCGAATGTCGTCGGATTGGCCAGCGCTGCAATCGTAAGCCGCGCAGTCCACGTGTCATCTGCAATCTGTACCAAAGACCCGTTGGCCAGTTCCTGTGACACCGCAGTTTCCGGCATCCACGCAAATCCGCTGCCTTTTAAAACCCTTCGTTTAATCGTCTCGACCAACCCGTCGACGTAGATCGTTTCGATGTGCAGCGACGAGGTATCCATGGCGCTGTCCACGACCATGCCCAGAAACGACGAGGGCTCGTATGCCAAGTACGGGATCGCAGGGCCGGACGTGCGACCCAGATCCCAGCCCTGCCCGTGGGCGGCAGCAACCGCGGCAACCGGGATCAAACGATCCGTCAGCAGATCCTTGCGCGAAAACGCGGTCTCGTCGATACGGGGCGACACCGACTGATGATAGTAACACAGCATGATGTCGACCGCGCCCTCGACCAACAATTCGCAACACGTACTTAGAGAGTCGGAGACGACGCGGGTGTGCAGATCAGGGATTTTTTTTTGCAAATCGTCTATGCGTTGTGCCAAAAAATTAACCGAAATTGTGTGCAAAACGGAAAATCGCAGAAATCGACTGCCGCCCCTGTCAGCATCGCGAAGATCTTGGCGCGTTTCAGTCAGCTGAGAAACAGCGCCCAGCGCTATGGGCAAAAACTGCGCGCCAGCTTGAGTGAGCTGCACAGGATACTGGGCGCGGTTCACCAAAGGCAAACCAACCCAGTTCTCTAACGCTTTGATTCGCCTGCTAAATGCAGACTGTGTGATGTTACGCTCAGCCGCAGCCCGGGTAAAATTCAAGGTTCGGGCAAGACATTCAAAATCGCGCAGCCAGTTTAAATCCAAGGGTTTTCCCATGCTGAAGTTCGGTGCTTGAAGGCAGCTTAGATCAAACTATGCAAAATGCGAATGATTTGATGAAATGTTAGAATTGGCTCTTCAGAATTCTTCTGCACTAGTCTGATTCCAGTATTCGGTGGTCTGTGCATCTGTGCAGTGCCCGACGGCTGCGGCCACATTGCCGCGCCAGCGGAACAGCAAGCGCCGGAGTACGGACAACGATCCAAGCACGTAAATGACGCCAAATATCCGGCGCGATCCAACTGGGGAAATAAAATGAAAACCAAATTGAAAACACTTGGCTTTGCAGCCGCAGCCAGCTTTCTTGCGATGCCCGTCTTGGCAGCAGAAGAAGTCAAAATCGGCCTGCCATCATGGACCGGCGCACAAGCAATCGGACACGTGTTGGGCGAAATCGTCACGTCGCGCATTGGCGGTCAGGTCGAATATGTACCGGGCAACAACGCCACGATCTTTCAGGCGATGGACCAAGGCAAGGGCGACATCGACGTGCATCCCGATGTCTGGCTGCCCAATCAACAAAGCTTTACCCAAAAATATGTGGATGGGGCGGGCACCGTCACACTGTCTTCCAATTCTTACGAAGGCAATCAGGGTTTCTGCGTGACCAAAGGGTTTGGTGAGGCCAACAACATCACTGACATTGCCGATTTGGGCCGCCCCGATGTGGCCGCGTTGATGGACAGCGATGGCAATGGCAAAGGCGAGATGTGGATTGGCGCACCGGGTTGGGCCTCTGCCAACGTCAACGAGGTCAAAACCCGTGACTATGGTTTGCTCGACTTTATTGAACCGGTCCGCACCGAAGAGGCCGTGAAAACGGCACGCATCAAGGACAGCATCGCCAAAGGCGAAGGCTATGCGTTTTACTGCTACAAACCGCACGCCGTGTGGTTCATGTTCGACGTCGAAATGCTGACCGAGCCGACATACGACGAAGCGAAATACACAATGATCCAGCCTTCGGACGACGCGGATTGGTACGAAAAATCTTCGGTTGCGACCAAAGACGCACTGAAAGACGTGCAAATCGCTTGGTCCAACTCTCTCGAAGGTCGCTCGCCTGCGATTGCTGAATTTTTCGCCAACTTCGAACTGACGGCGGATGACGTCTCTGGTCTGGCGTTTGAAATCAGCGCCAATGGCATGGACCCGGCGGATGCAGCCAAAGCCTGGATTGCAGCCAATTCCGACCGTGTTGACGCGATGCTTGGCCTGTAGGGCACGTTCGATTGAACACCTGCGGCACCATGGCAACGTGGTGCCGCAAGATGATCCGACCTAAGACAATTCCCCATTTTAGCAAAAGAGACGTGTCATGAAAAACGAGACCGTCGTTGAAATCTCCAATGTCTGGAAGATTTTCGGCAGCAGAGCCAAGGAGGCTCTTGAAGCGGTGCGCGAGCGCGGGCTGACCAAGTCCGAAGTGCTGGCGGAGTTTAACGCCGTTGTGGGCGTCGCAGACGTCAGCCTGTCGGTGAACCGCGGCGAGATTTTCTGCATCATGGGGCTGTCGGGCAGCGGTAAATCCACGCTGGTGCGCCATTTCAATCGTCTGCTAGAGCCCACGGCCGGCAAAATCGAAATCGAAGGCACGGATGTGATGGCGCTTGGCCCGCGCGAGTTGCAGAAGTTTCGCAATCAAAAGATCGGGATGGTCTTTCAGAATTTCGCGCTGATGCCGCACCGTTCGGTGCTCGACAATGTCGCGATGCCCTTGGAAATCCGTCAGGTGCCCAAGAACGAGCGGATGCGTCAGGCGGCCGCCATTCTGGACATCGTGGAACTGGGTGCTTGGGGGGCCAAATTTGCCCATGAATTGTCCGGTGGCATGCAGCAGCGCGTCGGGCTTGCCCGTGCCCTTGCCGCTAATCCTGATGTGTTGCTGATGGACGAGCCATTTTCGGCGCTCGATCCGCTTATTCGTCGTCAGTTGCAGGATGAATTTATCCGGCTCAGTAAAATCCTGAAGAAAACCACGATTTTCATCACCCATGATCTGGACGAAGCGGTGCGCATTGGCGACCGGATCGCCATCATGCGGGACGGCAAGATGGTGCAAATGGGAACTGCCGAAGAAATCGTGATGGAACCCGCCGACGACTATGTTGCTGATTTTGTTGCAGGTATTTCCCGTCTCAAGGTCGTTCATGCCCACGCGGTCATGCAACCTATCGCGGGCCACATCCAATCGCATGGGCCTATCGCCGCCGCGGCACCGCGCGTTGACGCACGCGAAAATCTCAGCACGCTCATCACCCTCGCGATCGAGAACGACAACCCCATTATCGTCCAGCGAGATGGCAGTGATGCCGGCGTCATTACCCGCGCTGATCTGTTGCGCACTGTGATTGAAGGAACCGAAGTCTCATGAGCGATGCAGCACAAGATCTGGGCGTTAACCCGCTCGAGGACACCGAAAGCGACGCGGCAAAAGCCTATGCCGAGGAAAGATGCGACAACATTCGCTCCTTCGTGCACACGAGCCCTGAGTACTACATTCGGATGTTCGACAAAATTGGCGCGTCTTCCGCCTTTACCCCAACGCTGAATGTCATGGCGGGTCTGTTTGGGCCCGTTTGGTTTGGCGCACGCGGGCTTTGGAAATGGGCATTGCCGTTTTTGATCATCGAAACACTGGCGCTGGTGCAAATTGCACGTGGCTTGTTCGGGGATCTGGGGGCCGAGGCGATGGCGCGCATTGCCTCGATCGAGGGCACGCTGGAACTGCGTCGCCGCCAACTTGCCGCCGCCATCGACAGCAATTCCGACAGGATCGATGCGTTTCAACGCGCCGTTGATAGCCTTGAGGCCAATATCGGCGGCATCCGGACAGAAGCCGAAGCGTTGGCAGCGACCGGTCCTGCCATCGCACTGACGGGCCTTGCCATCTTGATCCTTGCCAAATGTGCGCAGGCCGTTGTTGCGAACTCTGCCTTGGAAGCGCGTTTTTCCGACTGGATGAGCGACCGCACCGTGCGTTCAGGCCTGCCGGTCGGACAAATCGTGTTCAGCGCGATTTTCATGGGCTTAATCGCATTTGCCGCAATGATGCATTACTCGTTTCCCGGCCGCTTTACGTTGCTTTCCGAATTCCCGACCGACCCTGACATTCGGCTGGTTAGCATTGACAGTGTCGAAGCGTTTTTCAACTGGGCGGTTCTAAACGGTGAAGTGCTGTTTGATGCCATTACGTATTTTATCCGCTTGGTTCTGGATGCGCTCGAGATCGTGTTTGTCAGCACCCCCTGGATCGTGATTGCAGCGCTGATTATCCTGCTCACTTGGCTGACGGCTGGCGTGCGTATGGCGATCTATTCGGGTGCGTTTCTGGCCTACATGGGGCTGTTGGGGTTTTGGGAAAAAGCCATGACGACCTTGGCGCTTTTGGGGACTGCGGCGTGTCTGTCGATCCTTATCGGTATTCCGCTGGGTATGTTTGCAGCGCGCCGCCCTCGGTTTTACAAGGCGATCCAGCCGATCATGGATTTCATGCAAACCATGCCCGCCTTTGTTTTCATGATCCCTGTCATTGCGTTTTTCGGCACGGGTAAACCTGCCGCCGTTGTGACCACAATGATCTTTGGCGGCACACCCGTGGTCCGCCTGACGGTGCTGGGTCTGCGCGGTGTTCCCGAAAGCGTGCGCGAGGCGGCGATCAGCTTTGGTGCGAACAAGTGGTATTTGCTGACAAAGGTCGATCTGCCTCTGGCGGGGCCGTCCATTCGGGCCGGCATCAACCAGACGATTATGTTGTCGCTGGCGATGGTCGTGGTTGCGTCATTGATCGGCGCAAAAGGTCTGGGCGAGGACGTGCTGGAAGCCTTGCAATACGCCAACGTCGGCCAAGGAATTCTGGCGGGCTTTGCCATCCTGTTCTGCGCGATGATCCTTGACCGTATCGTACAAGGCAACCGCAAGTGACCCCTGTGGTTTTTGTCCATGGATTGATGGGCGGCAGTGCGCAGTGGCAAGAACAGGCGCGCGCATTTTGCGACCGCAACGTCATTGCCTTGGACCTGCCGGGGTTTGGTCAAAACGCAAAGACATCCGCGTTGGCCAGCATCGCTGATCTGGCGCGTTGGGCCCTGAACGAACTGACCGCGCGTGGCGTGCACAGGTTTCACCTTGTTGGTCACTCGATGGGTGGAATGGTTGCACAAGAAATGGTTGCATGCGCGCCGGACCGCGTCGATCGACTGGTGCTTTATGGCACAGGTCCGACGGGTGTTTTGCCCGGCCGGTTCGAGACAATCGCCACCTCGAAAGACCGCGCGCGTGCTGACGGAGCGAATGCAACGGCCAGACGAATTGCAGCAACATGGTTTCTAGAACGACACGACGCGGCCCCCTACGAAGATTGCGCCGCGATCGCTGAGATGAGCAGTCTTGATGCGATCCTCGCGGGGCTGGATGCCATGCATGATTGGAATGGCACCAGCTATCTCTCACGTATCGAGATTAAAACGCTGGTGGTTTGGGGGGACCACGACCGAACCTATCCGTGGCGTCAAACAGAAGAGCTTTGGCAGTCCATTGCGGGTGCAAGTCTGGCCGTCATCCCGGGATGTGCCCACGCGCCACACCTGGAAAAACCCAGCCTGTTCAACGCTGTATTACAAGACTTTCTTAAGGATTGAGACGGGGAAAACCTCAACTCACCCGCGCTCGGACCGTGCCAATATCATCAAAGTAACAGACAACACACCTGCCGCGATTGCGAACACGGCAAAGATGCCATGCAAGGACACAAACAGGTTCGCCACGCCGGCAAACAACGGTCCGGCGAATTGGCCAGCAAACACAAATGTGGTCAAAACGCCCGCGGCCCGTCCCCGTGCTTGCGGGTGCACAGAACCCATCAACCAGTTGTTTTGGTTGGGCATAATCGCCCCCAACGCGACGCCGGACACCATCGAACCGATGATCACTTGGGGCAGCCCACCCGCTGTGGCAATCAACCCGTACCCAACCGCAAAACAGCCAAACCCCAAGGCGTAAATACCAACAGGCGACAGCATTTGACCGATACGCTGATAGTTGATGGACGCCAGCATTCCGGCAAATGTCACCGATGCCAATGCCAGACCGGAAACTGTCGTCGAAGTGACACCAACCTGTTGTACGATGAACGGCAAACGCACGGGGATCACGTAAAACAGCCCCATTGTCAGGAATGCCAGCGTGCCGACTTTGAGGCAAATCGCCCAATCAAGAGGGGCTTTGTCGGGACTGGCATTCGTGTTCTTGGCCGGTTCGGCCCCAAGACCCAGCATTGCAAAGACCGCAATCGGCAGGGACAAAAGATACAGGCCGAACGCGCCGCGCCAAGACGCTTCGGCCAGAAACCCGCCCAGCGCGATAAAGATGATCCCGCCAAGGCTCATGAATGCGGCCTGCTTGCCCATGAATTTCATCCGCGCCTGTCCGGTCCACAGATCACCAGCCAACATGGTGGCGACCGTCATGGTGCCCGCAACCCCAAGTCCAAGCACAACGCGCCCCGCCAACAGACCTGACATGGTGTCGACAGTCAGGCCCGATGCACCACCGATGGCGTATAAAACCAAGGCGACAAGCAAGACCGGCTTGCGCCCGAACCGTTCTGCCGCGATGCCGAACAGGGCCGCGGTCAAGATGATCGTAAGCGACGGCAGGCTGAGCATCAGACCCAGAAGTGATTCAATTTCTGGCGTGTCGGCGAACTGCTTTGCCAACCCCGGAAGAGACGGCGAAATCGTCGCATTCGCCATGATGGTAAGGCTGGAAATCGCCAGAACGGCGATGGTTGCAGCGCGGCCTGGCGATGTGCCGGGGTCAGTGTTGGGATTGCCTTGCATTTGATCAATATCCTTGGGTCAACGGTATGAAAATGGGGTGGGGTTTCAGGACGGCTTGCCGGGCCGCCCACCGATTTGGTCAAAGAATTCTTGGCCGTTGTGTTCATCCCAATGTTCCGCAAACTTGCCCTCTTTGATACGCCAGATATCGATGCTGGTCATGGTGATGTCCTTGCCTGTGGGCGGCACGCCAATGAATGTGCCGGTATGTTTGGCCTGGAATGTGAACCGCCCGACGACACGGTCACCACTGACAATGACGTCCTCAACGGTGACTTTTGTCTCCGAAAACCCGGCGTTCCAAGCGTCCACAAAGAATGCGACGCCAGGGATCCCTTGGGGGACAAACGGATTGTGTTGAACGTAATCTTCGTGAACCCACTCACCGATTGTTGCGACATCGTGGGTTTCCATTGCACGGGCGAAACGGTGCGGGAGGTCTTTGAGCTCAATCATTTTAATGTCCTGTTTCGGGGTTTGGTTTGATGCGTGAATTTGGATCAGCCGTGCAGTTGATATGTTGTAGGCACGAACCGGAACCCGTCTTGGCGAGGTTCAACAAAGCCGACGCCGGGAAAAGGCATGTGGTAGCCGACCATCGGGATTTTGTCGGCAGCAAGCATGCCTAGAACCCGCCTGCGTGACACGGCACCTGCATCAGGATCGCCATCAAACCCAAACGCCCAATCCGGTTTTGCAAACGACCAGACGTAGTGATTGGCAAGGTCGGCCGTCAGCACCATTTGCTGGTTATTGCTGTCCAGCATAAAGCAAAGGTGGCCCGGCGAATGGCCGAAGGATTCAATCGCCGTGATCCCCGAAACCGCCGCGTCGCCACCGCCAATGAATGTGGTTTTTTCCGCCAGCGGCGTGAACAACATCGAGACCAGCTTGGCCGGGAAATTGTCCGCAGGCATGCTCTTCCAAAAGTCGTATTCCTTGGCACCCGCCACGTAGCGCGCATTCGGGAATGTCGGTTTGCCATCTGTCATCAACCCACCGATGTGGTCGGGATGCATGTGCGTGATAACAACGACGTCGACCGATGCAGGATCAACACGAGCTTGGGCCAGTGACTTGGTCAACCCGCCCTTCCCCATTCCCGCATCCATCAAAACGCGTTCTCGGCCTGTGTCGATCAACGTGGGCGTTATGAAAAATTGGTGCTCTTGATCGGACAAAAAGTTGTCGCGTGACACTTGGCTGAACTCGGCTTGTGGCACGTCCCTTGCGTATTCGTCTTTCGGGTTTTGTTGCAGGCCTGTCACGTCCAGCAGCGACGTGATTTTGAAATCACCCAACTGGAAATTGCGCGACACGCGATCAATCGGAACACCCGTCGCCGGAGTGTTTGGATTGATGGCATCCGCCAGATGCGCCGGCAATCCCGGAGGGGACATACGTTTGTTCGGGTCAAATGCTGGTTTTGTCATTGTTGGGTCCTCAGGGTTTGTGATTTTGAAATCTTTTATTATGACTGGATGGTCAGTCATGTAGTTTTAACATGACTGGACGTCCAGTAAAAAATCGAATATTCTTAAAGAAAGCTGGAAATACGACCAAGGAACAGCGTCAAATGCCCAAGATTGTTGACCGCGAAGAAATGCAACTCGGCATCCTGAATGCGGCCCAGCGCGTGTATCTGGAAAAGGGATATCACAGCGCAACAATCGCCGATGTTGCACACGCTGCCGGCGTCGCGAAAGGCACGATTTACCTATATTACAAGAACAAAGAGGCCCTCGCCCTATCGATGATGCACACCCATTTTGATGGTATGCAGGACCGCTTTTTCGGGGGCAAAAAACCTGCGACGCTTGATGCCTTTGCCAAGTCGTTAACCAAAACGATGACGGTGCCAGACGACGATGCGCGCTACATCAGGCTGTTTTTTGAAGTCTTTGGTGAAAAATTCACATCCGACACATTTATGGAAGAGTTTGGCGGATTTTTCGACCGCTTGGGTGGTCACTACGCCGACCACATCACCTATCTGCAAGCCATTGGTGAAATTCGCCAAGACGCTGATCCGCGTAATTTGGGCCGTTTATTGGCCGCGATGGTTGACGGGATCATCTTGCATCGCGGCTTTTTTTCCATCCCCGAGCGCAAACACGCGAAGCTTCGAATAGAACTTGCCGCGATGTTTGTGAGGGGGCTTGCGGCCTGATCAAACAGGCCGGTTCGCTGTGTTTCTTGTGATCAAAACTCGCGGCTGACAGAAACGCCGATCCGGCGTCCCTCACCTTTCACACACCCGTAATTGTCGTAGCAATTCCCGTAGTAGTCGCGATCCAGCAGGTTGGTCACACTCAGATTGACGTCAAAATTGGTCGCCTCGTAATGCGCGGAAAGGTCTGCGACAGTGTAGCTGGGCGTGACCCGCAGGTTGTCTTGCGTCGAAAATGACTCGGATGTGTAGCGCAATCCAGCCCCCACAGACAGTCCCTTCAAGATCGACGAGGCGTCGTAGTCCAGCCAAAGTGATGCTTGATGTGTCGGCGACATCGCGTTGGAATTGCCCAGTTTTGAGGCATCCGAGGATTCAGTGATTTCAGAGTCCAGATAGCTGTAGCCGAACACGCCTTGCAGCTTGCTGGTGATGCGGCCGCGCGCCTCAAATTCAAATCCTCTGGAGCGAACCTCGCCCACTTGGGTAAAGCTCGAGAAGGTTGGGTCGTCCAGATCGTAGTCTTTGACATTGCTTTTTGTGAGGTCAAACAACGCACCGCTCAGCATAAAGTTATCGCCCGGCTGATAGCGCAGGCCGACTTCCCATTGTTGGCTTTTTGACGGGTCCAGAGTGTCGCCCGCAATCGTGGTACCGATGTTCTGGATAAAGCCCTCGGCGTAGCCCAAATACGGCGTTAGCCCGTTGTCGAATTCGTGGGTTAGCCCGAACATGCCGGTTGCAGCACTATCACTTTGCGCGGATGCACCGCCGTTCAACAGATCGACTGTGTCGCTTTCAAACCAGCTATAGCGCAGGCCTGCAGTAAGCGCGGTGCCGTTGTCAAATTTGATGTGATCCTGAACATACAGCCCGGTTTCCGTGTATGTCGTTTCAGAACTGGACGACAGCGCCGGGTCAGCAACGTCAAAGTCAAACGTCGGATCGCTGTAGGACAACGTGTAGGTTGTACCATCGTAATATTGCGTCACCTCGTAGCGGCTGTTCTGGTAATCGGCACCAACGGTGACACTGTTATCAGCCCCAAAAAGCTGACCCTTCCATTCGACATTGTTGTCAAATCCGATGGTTGTGGCGTCTTCGTCGTTGCGGAATGCATAATAGGACAGCCCGGATGCATCCGCAGAACTGTAATCAAGCTGCGCGTAATCCGTGGTTTGATGCGCATAACGGAATTTTTGATTAAAGGTCACGCCTTCGGCAAAAACGTGCGTTGCTTCCCAGCCAAATGTTTCTTGTTTGGTTTCAAAATAGTTATAATCGGATTGACGATAGGCAAAATCAGCAGGCAATGATCCATAGCTCGCGTCAAAGTCCTCGCCGGCAATCGGCGCAAAGATGATCGGCGTTTTCGCGTCGCTCTGCACATGGCCCAACAACGTAATCGTCGTGTCCTCGGTCGGGGCCCACGTAAAGCCACCCGACAAAAATGCGCGGTCATTTTCTGAACTTTGCACTTCGGTTTCGCCGTCGCGGATCAAACCGGTGATGCGGGCGGCCATCCTGCCATCCTCGCTGATCACATCCGACCAATCGAACCCGATTTCAGCCGTCCCGTTGCTGCCATACCCGACATAGGTGTTGGCCAACCGATCAAACACCGGTCGTTTGGTCACCAGATTAACCATTCCGCCCGCATCATTTGATCCGTACAAAACACCCGCCGGTCCCCGCAGAATATCCACGCGATCAATCATGTAAGGGTCGGTGGAAAAGGCGGAAAAGCTCAGCACTTTTTGCGGCAACCCATCGCGGTACAACGCGCTAGACCCCATATCAAAACCGCGGATCGAGAATTGGTCAAACCGGTCATCCGTCCCCCAGGTCGACGCATTGACGCCCGGCACATAGGCGATTGCGTCTTCGACTTCGTCAGGTCGGCGGGTTTCAAGTTCGGTTGATGTGACGACGGAAATCGACTGCGGCACTTCGCTCAGCGGCACGCCGGATTTCACACCAGTTTCGGTGGCGCGCGCCAGATATCCATCGACGCGGCCGGAATAATCAAGCTTGTAGCGCAGGATAATTGTCGGCAGTTCATAGGCGTCTTCGTCTTGCGCGTACGCGGGCTGCGCAAGCGCAATACCAGAGATGAGTGCGGTGCATCCCATCAAAATACACGTCATCGAACGGGTCGACATTAGGCGGGGTGTTTGGGGTATCATTCCAGGCTCCAATCAGGGAGCGCGCCTAAAATAGCGCGCGTTGTGCTGATGAAGAGAGTTCAGCATCTCGCCTAAGAATCTGCCTGGGTTGGCGCAAATTCGCTGAACAGCCAAAGCTTGTCAATCGGGTTCGGACGGCAATGATCCATGTTTTTGAATTGCCGAATCCAGGCGGGGGGCAAGGCGTTGTACTGCCCAAATAATAGACAACGGGCTTTGGAAACTCATCGCGCCCATTTCGTTTTGATCAGCCCAGACTGATCGCCCCTGCCCGGCCAATCGACTGTTTTGATATGTCGGCAATGCCTCGATGAAATCACGCCCGGCGCTGTCCGTCAGCCACAGGGCCACGTCGCGGTCAAACAGATCAATACGCTCGGCGCTGACCGAAAAACTACCAGCTTTGGACGCAAGTTTCGTAAATTCGTCAGGGATCGTCAGGCCCAAAGACGCCAAAAACCGGTTGGCCCCGTCCTGGGGCCCGTACCCTACCAATTTGGTGCCCGTCACGTGAACCACCGCAGCGCTTTGGCCGGTTAAGGCGGGGTATTTGGCGCGTGTTTCGGCCAGTACGTTTTGGACGTCTTTGATCACCTCTTTGGCCTTGTTCTGACGGCCAGTGGCTTGGGCGATCAGTCGCAGTTCGTCTTGCCACGGCGCGCCCCAATCCGCGTAGCCTGCGGGCGGTCCAACCACCGGTGCAATGCGCGACAGCCGTGCGTAGGTTGCCGCGTCCATTGGCGCAAAACTGGCCACGATCAGGTCCGGTTGCAAATTCCAGACCCATTCCAGGTCAATCTCGAAACCGCGTTGAACCTCCGGCTCTGCCCCTAGGGCGCGGCGCGCTGGCTCGGCCCACTCCCACGTCGCAAATGGCTGCCCGCCGAACCAGTCGTGAACGCCCACAGGGGCGATGCCCAGCGCGTACAAAAAGTCCTGTTCGTGATAGCCCACGGACACGATCCGCTGTGGCGACCCGTCAATCTGCGTCACGCCAAAACGATGCGTAACCTCAACCTCTTGCGCAGACAGCGACGTTGAAAAAAAAGCCAGACAGATCAGGAACACAGCGCGCATGGGTTTTTTCCTTGGGGTAGATAGGGAAAGCACCGAGCGTTTGCTGGGTGGCGCAAACGTCGCTTGGTGCGCGCGCGCTGTCAAGTGAGTGATCGCGCAGGTGGGCTTGCATCATCGCAGTGATCGGCGTTATCTGCGCGCAGCCAGCGCACTGCCCGCCAGACATTCCAGAAAATGCGGATACCAATGGCCTCGCTGCGCTTCCTGTTCCTTTTGATTTTGTGTCTGCTCACGCTGGCGGCTTCCTTGCGTCTTGGCGGCGCAGAAGTGTCGTTTGACGCATTGCTGAACGACGGAGCTGGCCTGCTGTCCGGTCGCGCCTTTCGCAGCTTATGCGCCATGGCCGTTGGTGCAGCACTGGCCGTTTCGGGGCTGATGTTACAAAGCCTGACGGCCAACCCACTGGCGGACCCCGGGATCACGGGCATCAACGCAGGCGCCGCTTTGCTGGTCGTGGCCACTGCACAATTCGTACCCGATGCCAGCATGAGCACGCTATTGATAGCCGCCATCTGCGGGGCTGGATTGGCCGGATTGACCCTATGGGCGCTTGCAGATGGCGAGACCGGATTGGGCCGCGACGGCATCGCACTGCGCCTGCCCCTCGCGGGTTTGGCAATCGAGGCATTTTGTCTGTCGCTGGCCATGATGTTGATCCTGAGCGATGCCGAAACGCAGGCCCGTTATGTGCAGTGGATCGTTGGTGCCATCCCGCCAGTTGCACGATCCGAGAGCATTCCGCTCGTGGTAATCGCCGTCGCTTTGGTGTGCGGCGCGTCCCTGACCGGACGGTTGTCTTTGTTCACGTTGGGCGCGGATCAAAGCAAAAGTCTGGGGCGAGATCCGCGTGTCACCGTGTCGTTGACGCTTGGCTTGGTCACAGTGCTCAGCGGGGCGTCGGTGGCCATTGCCGGTCCCATCGCTTTTGTCGGATTGCTCGTGCCGTTTGTGGTGCGACGCATGGCACAAACGAGCCTGATGGCGGCCTACGGACATTGCGTTGTTCTGGGGGCCAGCACGTTGATGGCCTGCGATGTTTTGGGCCGGGTGATCGCGCGCCCCGGAGAAGTCGACGCTGGCATCATCATGGCCTTGGCGGGCGGCATCGGCCTGATCATCATGATCAGCAGGCTGCTGCCCCGCGATCCGAAAACCCGCGTATGAAACGCCTGTATTTGCCCCTGACTTTGTTGTTGGTTCTGATCTATTTTTCGCTGGCGGGTGGGCGCAACTGGCTTGGGCCTCTGGACGTTTTCACCGGTCTGTTCGACCCACAAGATTTCATTATCCATGAGCTGAGGCTGCCGCGCGTGCTGATTGCAGTCGGGTCCGGTGCTGCCCTTGGAATGGCAGGTGCGTTGATGCAAGGGTTAACCCGTAACCCTCTGGCAACACCAGACATTATCGGCGTGACGCAAGGGGCCGGATTGGGTTTCTCAATCGCATTGCTCAGCGATCTTGCGCTATTACCGGGTGCAGCACTGGGTGCGGGCGGTGCCATGTTGGCCGTCGCGACATTGTCACGCGGACGCACGCCCTTGGCCTTTGTGTTGTTTGGTATCGGCGTCGGTGCGACCTGCGCAGCAGCCACCGCAGTGATCATCACCAGCGTGCCCGATGCCGAGGCCAGCACAGCGCTGATTTGGCTGTCTGGCAGTTTGTCGCACGCAAATATTGCGACCGCCATGTGGCTTTGGGTCGTGCTGATCGCAGGGCTGGTTTGGGTCGCATTTTACCAGCACACGCTGGCGCTTTTGTGGTTGGGGGATGACGTGATGACAGCCCTTGGGACCAATGTGGTCAACACAAGAACGATGATTTTGGGCGTTGTGACGGGGTTGACTGCGGCCAGCACCCTTGCCGTTGGGCCGATTGGTTTTCTCGCCTTTGTGTCGGCCCCGTTGGCGCAGGCGATTACCCGATCTGAACCACCGGCCCTGTGGCCTGCGGCCGCAACAGGCGCGTGTCTGCTGACAGCGGCAGACTTGTGCGCACGTTTGTTGGCGCCCATCGTCGTGTTCCCAACCGGTCTGATCATGAGCCTTATCGGTGCCCCCTACCTGATATTCTTTTTATGGCGCGAACGAAGGCAGGCACGCTCATGACACAACCGCTTTTCACAGTGTCCAATCTGTCCCTGAGGTTCGGACATGCACAGGTCTACGACCGGTTTTCTGTGACCGTGCCAATCGGTGGGCTGACCGGAATTATCGGGCCGAACGGGTGTGGGAAATCAACACTTTTGCGCTGCCTCGCTGGCATACAAAAACCGGATCGCGGGCGTATTGCGCTGAATGGTCGACCACTTGCGCAACTGGCGGACTCAGCGCGCGCACGCCAGATTGCTTACCTGCCACAAGAGCCACCAAACCTGCCTGAAATGACCGTCGCGGGGTTGATCGGCAAAGGGCGCGCGCCGTGGCGACGGGCCTTTGCCCCTTTTTCGCGGGCCGACAAAACTGCAATCGACACGGCGCTTCAGTCGACAGGACTGGCAGAATTACGCAACCGTCGTCTGGCGACACTGTCAGGTGGGCAACGTCAACGCGCATGGCTGGCCATGGCTTTGGCCCAAAACACACCGGTAATTTTGCTAGATGAACCAACGTCTTATCTGGATATTCAGCATCAGTTGTCGTTGTTGAAATTGCTTCGCACTTTGGCAGATGACCAGCACCGCAGCATCATTATGGTGCTGCATGACCTGACGCTGGCAGGGCGGTTTTGTGATCATGTGCTGGGGCTGCGCGCGGGTCAATTGATCTGCGCCGGCCCGCCTGAGCACGCAATCACCCAAGACACGGTCGCGGCTTTGTATGACATTCACGCACAGGTCGCCCCGGACCCGGTTTTTGGCAAGCCGGTGGTCTATCCGTCTCGTTAGCCCCCTGTTTTCAGTGACGTTCCGGTCGGCCCGGACGCGCAGGGCGTTCTGGCACATTCGAGGCATCACAAGTGCCGGCGGGATCATCTAGCGTGCAGCCGATCTCGGATTTGAAGCACCCGGTGATTTGGTTCTCGCCCGGGGCATTGACGTGGTAATGATAGCCTAGCCCTTCGATTTCATGGCCGCGACACCCGTCAAGATCATCTGGTTCCTGATCATTGGCGTCAGTGCGAGCGTGCATCGTGTAGCCGTCCATCGCCACACCGATAATCGGGGCATGATCTTGAACGTCGGCGTCAACCTGTGGACCGCAACCTACGACACCGTGATAATGATAGCCACTGCGTGGATTGACGTGACCACCGCAATCGTCGAATGGCCCCAGCGTATGCCCGCCCAAAATCAGATCAAGCGGTGCAGGTGCGTCGAATTTGGCCCCGTTTAGCGCCAGACCGATGCCTGAAAAATGCCCGATGGGTTCGCCATCCGCTGACGCATCCGAAGGGTGCAGCGGAATGACGTAGGTTTGCGTGACCTCGGCCGCCATGTTCTGCAATTCGCATTCCACACAGTAGTTTTTGTACCTGTCCGCGCTGGTTGGATCGCCTGCGACCTCGCAACCTAGCGTCCCTTCGGCGACCGTGACCTTGCCCGTTTCAGGGTCATACATTTGCCACTGATCATCGTCGTAAATCTCGGCAAGGCGTTGGATAAAACTGCCGTCGACGTCATAGACTTCGCCGTCTTTGAACCACGTCCCGGCCTGCGATGCAGTGTCTGTGATCCTGCGCGGACAAAACGGCCCCGTGGTGTGATCCGCGGGTGCCGCAACAGTCGTGATGCTAAAACAGGTGGTCTTGGTGCCGCCGGACAACGTGCAGGGCACAATCGCCGGTTTGCCGACAATATCCGCAGTTTCGAACAACGCGACCAGCGTCTCAAATCGTGCCTGTGCACTGTCTTCATGGGTTCCATCACCATGCGCAAGCGCCGGGAATGCCTGGCTCAACCCATAAGCCAAAAGGGCGCACATCAATGAAAACTGTTTCATGTTTTCTCCTTTTCCAAATGCAATTTGGGGTGTCCTGTGCTGCGCCCTGTTACGGTTCAATTCACTTGACCAAAGCCAAGACAGCCAGCGTCGCGGCAGCCACCAGATAGGCTTTGCCGTCGATCATGACGTATTTCTGACCACGCCCCGGCTTTTTCCACCCGCGTTCTTGCCAGTTGTTAACGTTCGAGAATTTCTGGCTTTTCACGCGTTCACCCACGACATAGTCTCGCCGTGGCGTCACCACCCGTTTGCTCTGCACCTGAACCGGTTGGTGATACAACTTGTGGTGTCTGTCTTGATGGACCGGAGCGGCCTGAGCCGGAAGCGCCATGGGAACGGCGATCGCCGTCATCAGAGTAAGAGCGATAAGATTTTTCATTGTGACTGCCTTTGCTTATTTGCCTATGGTTTTGGTACGTGCCTCGATCGCTTTTCTGTCGTGCTTGCCGTTCGCCACGGCCCTAATCCGCCGGTTGCAGCAACATGCGTTTCGGCAATTGACCGCGTAGTGGCGACGCCCAAACTGGCTGATTAAAGCGCAATGACGCCGCCGCAACCGCCCATCTGTTGCGAGGTGAGGGTGTCCTTCTTAGGTCTCATTACGTTGACCCAAACCCGGAGAAGGACATCCGATGACGCGCAAACTCGTGGAGCTTATGCGACCAAAACGAACCGGCGGAAGTGTCGTTTTGTTCAGACCCGAAGTCGATCTGGCAACCTGCGAAAGCGTACTGGCAAACATGGTCGGTCAGGATGTCATGTCGTTTGACGCAAAATCAGGGCCCCTGCCCGCTGAGGCCTTGGGAATGGCCGGTTTTTTGCTGCAAAACACTCGCATCGGGTTTTTGTCTGACCAATTCAGCACTGGTGAATCCGAACGCATCAGGGGCCTGATGGGCCAAGACGAACACTTTTCATCCGTGCGGCCCGAATACTACTACCGCACGATCCAATCCTATGAAGATGACGACGACAAAACCTGGGGCGTTGACGCAGTTGGCGCTTGGGCCAGCGGTTCTACCGGTGCCGGGATCAAAATCGCAATTCTGGACACCGGACTGGATTTACAGCACCCCGATTTTGTCGATCGCACGATCGTATCCCAAAGCTTTGTGGACGGCGAAGATGTGCAGGACGAACAAGGCCACGGCACCCATTGTAGCGGCATCGCTGCGGGCAACGTAACCTCGCAAGACGGGGTGCGTTACGGTGTTGCAACCGGCGCTGATCTTTACGTGGGCAAAGTGCTGAACAACCGCGGATCAGGTCGCGAGCGGGACATTCTAACCGGCATGATGTGGGCCATCGAACAGGGCTGCGACGTCATTTCGATGTCACTGGGCGGCGCGGTCCAGATCGGCGAGGCCTACAACCCCGAATACGAAGAACTGGGGTTGCTGGCGCTTGATCGCGGATCGCTGATTGTTGCTGCCGCAGGCAACGAAAGCACCCGCGCGAACGGCTATGTGGCCCCGGTGGGAAGCCCCGCAAACTGCCCGTCCATCATGGCCGTGGCCGCCGTTGACCAATCGCTAAGCGTCGCTGAGTTTTCCAGCGGCGGCATCAACAGCAACGGCGGCGAGGTCGATATTGCCGGACCCGGCGTGGGCGTGTTTTCGTCAGTCCCGGAACCGCAGCGCTACGATATTTTCTCAGGTACAAGCATGGCTTGCCCGCATGTCGCAGGTGTCGCGGCCTTGCGCGCGCAGGGCGATACAACCCTACGAGGGCAAGCACTCTGGGATGAACTTGTCTCGACGGCAAGCGCTCTTGACGGATCCCAACAAGATGTCGGCGCGGGGTTGGTCACGGCCCCAACGGGCGGGGCATCTGGAATAGCATGACCAAAATGTGTATGTTTCACAGGTGGTTTGGCCCCGTGCGGGACTGACACGTTGATGCAAAGGGAGAGCAGCCATTTCAAGGGTCGAGGTCAAAATCGTTGTCGATTGTAAGGATGACGTCGGGATCGAAAACGTCCGCCAGCGGCTCGCCGCGGCAGGTGTCGAAGTCGACCGTGTGATGCCTGCAATCGGCACCATCTTTGGCTCTTGTGAAGATACTGAAATGGAACGGCTAAACGGGATTGAGGGCGTCACGCGCGTCCAGCCCGAAGGGACGATTAAACTGCCCCCGTTCTCTCCTGATGTGCCCCAATAACTTGGGACCTGTTTTTGCCACCAGCTGGCTGAAATGATTGCGTGGCACTGTCCCCCGCATTCTTGAATGGCCATGCACCACTCCTGTCACAAAAAAACGGTGCATGGTCATTTTCAGGTCAAACTGCGGCGCAACGCTGGCAGGCGCGACAGGATTAGCCCGTCTACGGCAAGGACGCTCAGCAACGCCAGCCCCGCCATCGGGAACGCCAGTGAGACGCCCAAACCGACCAAAACAGCGCCTTGCCACAGCGGCATGTCCTTGGGCATTGGTGGCGCTGACAAACGGCCTGATTTGGCCGGACGACGCTTCCACCACAAGACAATGGAACTGGCGCATAAGAACAGAACCGCCAAGCAGACCAGCGAATTTGCAAGGACGCTCCAGATCCCCAGTGTGCCCATGTGCAGTGCGATGCCGACGGCCATTGCTTTGCCCGCTAGCGAATAATCCGCATAGCGCACATCCGCCAAAATCTTGCCGGTGTATTGATCAACATGCACGGTTCGATCCGACATCGGATCCGTGCTGTCGGTGCTCATCGAATCACGACTAAGCGTCCAGACCCCGAATTCGGATTGCGGCACATTCAGTTGGTAGCGGGCGTCAAAACCGATCTTGCGCGCCAGTGCATCCACAGTGTCTAGCGTGACGTGCCCAGCCGTCACACCAACCGTTCCCACGTCGCTGCCAGAGGCCGGCATCAGGGTCTGCTCTAGCGCCCAAGGCACTTCGCGCCGATCATGGTTCATGCTGGCGTGGATGTTATCGGACAGCGGCACGTTGTCCCATTTCTCGGCTGGAAACTGGCTCCAGGCTTGCACCATTTTGCCGCCCCAAACACCAGCCCACGACAGGCCAGAGACAAGGAACAACACCAGAAACAAGGACAGCCAGATGCCAACGACACCGTGCAGCGATTTCCACATTGCACGCCCGCGACCAAAGCTGGGAACAAGCGCTCTGCGCCAACCCGCCTTGCGCGGCCACCACATGTACAGGCCGGTTGCGATCAAAACCAACGCCAAGGATGCGGCCGTTTCAATCATCCGGTCCCCCGTGACACCCAGCATCAATTCGCCGTGGATGTTGTCGGCAAAGTCATACCAGCCGCTGCGGCGTGGAAAGGTTTCGATGACATTTGCCGTGTAGGGATCGACAGCGACCATCGTCGCATCCCCTTGAACATCAACGCGAAACAGCGCGGCCACGTCATTGGTGCGCGGGGCTACGTATTGCACCAAAGCGCCATCCGGGATCGCGGCGATCGCGGCGTCGGCCTGAACTGAAACCGGTGCGGTAAATTCGTTGGGAAAGACGCGCGTGCGTTCGCCGTCGCGCCCGTCGATCCACGCGATCCACAGCATCGCAGCGCCGCTGATCGCTAGAATGGCAAGAAAAGGAATGACAAAAAGTCCGGCATAAAAATGCCAGCGCCACGCCGCAAAATATAGTTTGCTCACGCCGCCGTCAGGCTGCACGGTGTTGTCTGTAGGTGTCATGTTTTGGCTCCAAGCCTGTTGGCCCGCATCAAAGGCAGGCAAAATTTGAACTCTTGAGGATTGAGATCAGGCTTGGGGTGGCGCGCGCGCCAGACAGGTCGGATCAAGCGGACGCGTGTAAAGAATGCGTTTGGCAACAAAAGACAAGCGGCGCGTTTGATCGGACAGGATCACGGGTGCGCTGTGGCAGGTGTGCGGCAAAACAGCTGCGCCAAATCGTAGGCAGGCATCGCATTTTACCCCCCGCGCTCCGTCTTGTTCGCCAGAGCCGCCGCAGATGTCAGCAAGCGATCCACCGGCCGCGACATAAGCCGCCAGTTCCGGCGAAATATCCGGACGTGCCCCCGTATGCACAAAGCCGGACACCGTCATTGCAATCATCAACGCAAACGGCGTGATCAGGCGATAAACGATGGATAGGATCATGGGCATGGGTCGAGTGTTAGATGAATTCGATGAACGGCGCGAGAGCACATTTTGTCCCAAACGCGCGAAAGATCCGAATGCGACGCACTGCCGGATTGTTAGGCATTATTCACAACAATCCTTACGGCTTTTGGCGGGCGCGTGTCGTCCAAACCTGCTTTTTCACAACCACCTTTAACGTCGCGAGCAACAGCAGCAGGCACAGCACAGCTTTTGAAACCGGCTCCATCGTTCCGTCGATCCGCAGGGCATGAACAACGCTGCCGATGACAATCGTAACCGCGAGGGCTGTGTGCGCGCGCCGCCAAACACGCAAGCGCAACCGCCGCCGCATCATGGCCAACCCTGCTGAGGCAAAGACGGCCCACATCGCGATGACGCCCCAGACTGAAAACGGCGTTGGGGACACAAATAGCAACGCATCAATCACGTCTGGCGGGCTTGTCACCCACAAGGCCGCGACGTGGATCACCACCGCGGCGACCAGCGTGCCGCCGACCCAACGGTGCACATATCGCGCACGGTTTGCAGGCAGACCCGGCACGTAACCTGCGACCAGCAATGGCTGAAACAGCATCAAGGCCATCGCGATGACGCCCGCAAGCCCAGCCGCGATGTAAACCGGGGATCGCCACGCAAGCAATGGGCTTGTCGCAGCGGCAAAGACCGGCACACCAACAGCCACCGCAAGAGCCGTCCAAATCAGGAACGTTCTAGTGCTGTTCACGTCTTTTAGGCCGGTTTCAGGACAAAATCCGCGCTCAGGCTCGTGTCACGCGCATCTCGCATGACGGGACGCAGAAACACGGTTTCAAAATCATCGTCGTCATAGGCGAGATGACCGTGGGCTTGGCCAAATGCAGGAACAATTTGCGGCATTTCGAGGCGGAAAACGCCGTTCGCATCCGTCAGCGTCGCACCGTGGCTTTGTGGATCGCGCTCGTGCCCTTCGGTGGTGTGCGCCCAAATCTGGATGCGCTGGTTTGCAAGCGGGGCACCGTCGCCAGCGCGCAAAACCGTGCCCGTCATCCAAAAACCGCCGCTGCCAATCCGGTCTACAATCGGGGCACCGGCGATGTAATTGTTGGATCCACCCCGCATCGTTTTCGTCGGCGCAATGCCTTGTGCGCGCGCCGGAATGCGCAGCCCCGATGCACCGGTCATGATCATTGCACCAGCAGCGGCTAGAAACGTTCGGCGGGTTGTTGGGCAGTCAATCATGTCGCTTTCTCTTGTCACAATGCCAATGCGCAGGCGGTGCGATGACCCCTGCGTGATTTTGTCGAAAATCAAATCGCACTGCCGATACTATAGGTCCGGCAATGCGTTTTCCAACTATTTAGCGAAGCAGTAGAACAGGCCGTTGCCGCCCGTGCCTTGCAGGTCTTCTTGCGAGCAACCGCGCGATTCATGTGATGCCACCCAAGAGGTCGGATCAGCGCCGCCGCCCGTGCGATCATGGTGCCCGACGGTTGCCGATCCTTCGTCATTGGATGTCCAATTCGAACAGCTTGCGCCTGTGGACATGCCCGCCGCGTCAGAGCCGGTCAGGATGTCGTGCATGTTAGGCGAGTCGCCACGACCATTGATCAGCACGCCCATTTCCGAGATCGAATTTTCTTTGTTCAGCGCGTTGGCTTCGGCGTCATGGAGGTTGTCCAGATCGCTCGCTACGGTGACGCCGTTGTAGTTGACCCACGGCCCCTCTCCGATCCGTTCACGCGCGTTCACACCGTCAGCCGACAGATAGGCGGCCCATGTTTTGCCCGTGACACCAGCGGCTTCGGCAAGGGCCGCACAATGCGCATCAGCACCGTCCAACCCACCAAGGTTCGCGCCGTCACCAGGACCCGCAGATGTGATGAAAAACGACATATCTGCGTGTCCGTCAGCCTGAGCCGCAAACGGGCTAAGCGCGAACGCAGCGATGAGAGCGATACGTTTCATTTGATGTCTCCAATGCATGTATAATCGCAGTATGCTAGACCAAAGCGTCGGCAATCAAGAAGTCACATTGCTGTGTCGGCATCGATCGGCGGCATGATGCCGAACCGCCGTTTTAACGGTCAATCCTGCGCTGTTAGCAGTCGTTTCTCGCAATTAAGGACATTTTCCATGACTTCCATGACAAAAACAGCCCTAATCACCGGTGGCACGCGCGGGATCGGATTGGCAATTGCGCTGAACCTCGCCAAAGATCACAATGTCGTTGTGGTCTGGAATTCTACCGCGCCCAAGGGGTTGCCCGACGACATTTTAGCGATCCAAAGTGATCTGACCCAAGACCAGAGTTGCGCATCAGTTGTTCGCAAAACCATCGAACACTTTGGGCGCTTGGACGTTGTTGTCAACAATGCAGGCTTGGCGCACAGCACACCAAAAGACAGTTTTGATGGCGCTGCACAAAGGGCGATTTTGGACGTAAATGTGCTGGTCCCAAGTGACCTTTTGGCAGCGTCCTTGCCCTATCTAAAACCGGGATCATCGGTCGTGAATATTTCGTCGATAAATGCGGTTCTACCGCCTCGAACGGCCGCAATTTTCGGAGCAAGCAAGGCCGCGCTGAACCTTTGGACACGCGCGATGGCAAAGGAATTGGGCCCGCAAGGTATTCGCGTCAATGCGGTGGCACCGGGTGCCATAACCGTTGCGGACAATCCGCGCCCAGATGAATTGAACGCGCTGTTCCTGAAGGACACCGCACTCGGGCGATTGGGCGAACCCGAAGACATCGCGCGTGTTGTTCGTTTCCTAGCCAGCGAAGATGCCGGATTTATCACTGGTGAAATCCTCAGCGTGGCTGGTGGCTATCGCCTTTGAAGTGATCTGGTCTGCACACCGCGCATTTGATTTTGCCAAAAGCCTGGCCATTGACCGCCTGTCCTTGCAATGCATGCCGCCAAACCCTAGGATTTAAACACAGGTGCCCCCCGCGCCTCCCCCCTCCGATGGGAAAGCAAACGACATGTCGGGTGAGCATCTTTTGAACCTACTGTTCGAGCACGCGCATAAGGAGGGATTGTGATCACCGCTCGTAATAGGAGGTTTTTCACGTGAAACTATCTGTTCCGATCTACCACTTGAAACGCCAAGCAAAACTGCACGCGCGTCAAAGCGGCGTTCCGCTGAACGAAGCCTTGAACGCAATCGCCAAACACAAAGGTTACACAAGCTGGAGCGGGCTTGCCGCCGCTTTTGCTGATCGCAACCCTGCGGCAAAAATCCTTGACGCCTTAGGTGCTTCGGACTTGGTGCTGCTTGGGGCGCGGCCCGGTCATGGCAAAACAATGCTCGGTATTGAACTGGTGGTCGAGGCCATCAAAGCCGGACGTCAGGCCGCATTTTTCTCATTAGAATTCACGCAAAAGGAAATGCTGGAAAAGTTCGCTAATTTGGGCGTCATCGCAACGGATGATCGGCTGATTTTGGACACGTCAGACGACATTTGCGCCGATTACATCATCAAACAACTGGCCCATGCGCCGCGCGGCTGCCTTGTGGTCATAGACTATCTGCAACTCTTGGATCAAAACCGGGCAAACCCCGTTCTTGCAACCCAAGTCACGGCGTTGAAATCCTTTGCCAAGGCGGCGGGCACAAGTGTTGTCATGATATCCCAGATCGACAGATCCTATGATCCGACGACAAAACCAATGCCCGATATTGACGATGTTCGCCTGCCCAATTCGCTTGATTTGACCCTGTTCACAAAGGCGGTTTTCCTCAACGGCGGCTCTGTGAAATTGCAAGACACACGTTAAGAACGGCGGGAAGGCATCAAGGTTTCCAAAGGCCTGCAGGGCCTTTGGCGTTCCATGCATCGTTGCGGCCCGATTGTCATTTTGGGTTAAAATGTGCTGGCTGACTTGCATGGAACGGATTACCTGATTATAATAGTCAGGAATTAAAATACACCCGTAACAAATACACCCGTAACCATGCAAAATCAGGCCACCCTGACAGCTGTCAAAAAGATCAGAAAATAGGAATACCGCCTTGAAGCCACCAAAAAAACCGCCACGCATGTTGCACGTCACAAGTGCGCGCCACCTCACCCCGAACATGATCCGCGTGACGTTGCACAGTGATGAAATCAAAGAAATGGATGGGGGATGTGCGGGTGCAAATTGCAAACTTTTCCTGCCCCAACCGGATCAATCACAAGACGATTTTGCCGCGCAACTGATCGACGGTCCACGTCCGGACGTGCGCACCTATACTGTGCGCCATATTCGCCCCGAACGTGGTGAAATGGACATTGATTTTGTCGATCATGGCGACACTGGTCCGGCCTCTGCTTGGGCGCGTGGTGCAACGGTCGGGTCCTTCTGTGGCTTTGCCGGTCCGGGTCTGGTCAAGCTGACCGAATTTTACGCCGATCACTATCTGGTTGTGGCTGACATGTCCGCCTTGCCGGTCGCGGCCGCCACCCTTGAGGCACTGCCAAAGGATGCCGTTGGCGATGCGTTTTTCGAAATCATCCATCCCGATGACGCCCAATTCATTGCCGCACCGATTGGAATTCGTCAGCATTGGTTGGTTCATCCGAATGCTCAGGTGTCCAGCCTGCAATTGGTTGAACAGGTTAAGGCTTGGGATTGGCCAAAAGGGGTGGTTCAGACCTGCATTGCCGGCGAAAGCGGCGTGATCAAGGCCCTGCGCAACTACATCAGCAACGACCGGCAGGCCCCCAAAAATGACTGCTACATTTCGGGCTATTGGAAGATCGGCTTGATCGAGGACGAACATCAACAAATGAAACGGAACGAGGGATGAGCACAGCCCACAAGCGTGCGCCGGTTCATCCCTAAAACCGATCCTAATCCGGGTCTGATGCAGATTTCATCCGGTCTTTGAACCGCTCATGAAAGGCACGCTCGCCGATGATGTGCAGGTGATTGGTACCTTTCACGATCTCGGCGGCTGAGGCTTTGGCAGACCATTTGCGCCAGTCCATCAGGTTCAAACCACGGCTTAAACTGTCGCCCGCACTGAACGATGCGACAGGCACATCCAGCGGTGTCATTTTGTGACGGCGAAACACCAGCGCGTTGTCGATCAACACCCAGAACGTGTGTTCACGGCTCGAAATTTCGGGGCCATCGACGGGCAAGGGCTCTGCCTCATTGGCGATGAACCGCAAGAATTGTCCGTAACATTCGCCGTCCATCACATCGATCAACTGATCCCACTGCGCCCGCATCTGCGTGCGTGCCAACCAGGCGCGTAGATTGGCCTCTAGATCTTCACGTTCACCCGCTTCAAAGAACGGCGGCACACCGGGCATAAAGTCGGTTCCCAGATCGCAGACGTCGACCATGCCCACCATTTTCAGATCCACCACATCCCGCAATTGACGCGCGGCTTCCCACGCCAACAGACCGCCCCACGACCACCCAAGGAACGCAACAGGCGCGCCTGCACTTTGCGTGCGGATGTGATCGACGTAAGGGGCCACGACCTCTTTGACCGAAACATTCAGGTGCTTTTCTTCGTTCAGGGAATGGCACAGAAATCCTGTGACCGGCTGGTCTGGCCCCAGAAAATCGGTCAGTCGCAAGTATTCACGGGTCGACACCAATAAGCCCGGAAAACAGTACAAATGGGGCTGCGTCCCGCCGGCGCGCAGCGCAATTGCGGATCGCCCGGTTTGCCCCGCATTCTCGATGCGTTCGGCAATCGCCCTGACGGTCGGCGCGTCAAAGAAGTCGGCGATGGTCAAAGCCGTCTGCGGCCACAGCTTGCGCATCCCCGCCAGTGCCTTGAGCGCAAGCAGCGATTTACCACCCACAGCAAAAAAATCATCGGTGACGCCCAAATCGTCAAGCCCGAGCAGGTCAGTCCAGAGGGTCAGGATGTCCGTTTCAGCCTTGTTTTTCGGCGCGATCCGCGCAGTTTGGCGGCGGCGTCTCTGTGGCAAAGGCAAGGCCGCACGGTCAAGTTTGGCATTCGGATTGATCGGCATTTTATCCAGCACCACAACCGCCTCGGGCAGCATGTGCTTGGGCAATTTGGTTTCCAACGCCAGACGCAAGGCATCGCCCGCGGTTTCTGCAGGCCCCGTGACATAACCGATCAGTCGCTTGGCATCCGCGTCACCGCGCAGCAAAACCAGCGCCTCGGTCACATCGGGTTCGGCCAGTAATGCCGCCTCGATTTCGCCGGGTTCAATCCGGTGACCGTTGATCTTGATCTGCAAATCAACACGGCCGACGAATTCGATTGTGCCGTCTTCGCGCCAGCGTCCCTGATCGCCAGTTCGGTACAGGCGCGCACCGCTGGTTCCGTCCAGTTCAGGGCCAAAAGGATCAGGAATAAACCGATCCGCCGTGGTCTGTGGTTGCCCGATATAACCACGCGCAACACCGGTGCCACCAAGGTGAATTTCGCCCACAACCCCCTGAGGACATGGCATTAACCCTTCGTCCAGCACATAAGCGCGCCGGTCCCCCACAGCGCGCCCAAGCGGGGCGTATGCCCCGTCAAACTGCGTTCCAGCCGCGACCTTCCACACCATTGGCGTCATGATCGTTTCGGTTGGTCCGTAGCCGTTGATCAACGTTGCTGCATTCAATGCACGGCTGAGCAGATCGAACGTGGATTTGGCCAAACCTTCGCCGCCAAACGAATACAATCGCATGGGCGGAGCGGTGCCGGTTTCCTGCGCCCATTCCGCCAATTGCTGCAAATATGTGGTTGGAATCGACGCGTTGTTGCAGCCGTGTTCGCGCAGCGCTGTCAGCGTTTGCTCTGGCGTCCAAAGCGGCCCGTGCGGGATCACCACCGTGCCCCCTGCCATCAACGGGACCATCCAGCGTTCATGCCCGCCATCCGAGGAAAACGGCAGAAACGGTAACTCACAGCTGTCCGAACTCATCTCATAAACACGCGAGGTGGTTTGATTGTGATGCGACAAGGGGCCATGCTCGACCGCGACGCCTTTGGGTTTGCCGGTGGATCCCGAGGTGTACATTACGTACGCGAGCTGGTCGGGATGAATTGTAAGAACCGGCGCGTCTTGGCGGGGTACATCCGCGACGGTTTCCAGACACACAACTTGGGCCGTCAGCCCAACAGGCAGCCGGTCACGATAGCTGGCACGGGTCAAAATCACCACGACACCGGCGTCCGTCAGGATGTGGTGATTGCGACTGCTGGGGTGATCCGGTTCGACGGGAATGTAGGCCCCGCCGGCCTTGAGCACCGCAAGAATGCAGACAATGGCATCCACGCCGCGCTCGACCAGAACAGCCACGGGCATCTCGGCCTCTACGCCCATGCCAATCAAGCGATGCGCCAGTGCGTTGGCGCGCGCGTCAAGATCACCGTGTGTTAGGCGGTCTGGCCCACAAATCACGGCCGTTTTGTTTGGTGTCAATTGCGCATGCTCGGCGATGATCAGGTGGGTGGCGCGTGGATCAATCGCCACGTCGTCGGGATAGGGCGCGGAAAGTGCGCTCAGTTCGCCTTTGTTCACCAAAGGGATTTGGCCAACGGGCAGCTGCGGCGTGCTCATTGCGCATTGCAAAATCCGCAGCAGATGGTGCAAGAACCGGTCGATCATCGCAGGTTCGAACAGGGTGACATCCGCATCCGCGGTGATATTGATCCCTGAAGGCGATTGATCGACGATCAGAACGATTTCTTCGGCGCTGGGTGGCATCGGGCGCGCGCAACTGGTGATCCCATCGGGCAAATCACGGCTGTGGCGCACGTGCAGCGAAATCGCGCCCAGCGGGTAGGCATCTGCCCCGGCATGCGCCAGCTGGTCTTGTGTCAACGTCTCGGGCGAAACGTAACGCGCCTTGGCCATTGCGATGGTTTGGGCCGTCTGCGCTGCGTTTTGGGCAAACCGCGCCTCAAGGTCCGGCGTCAAACAGATCGGGTGCACATCATTGCTGCGCGCCTGCGTCGCTCTGTCAGGCTTGGCCAAAACGAACCGCAATTCAGGTGCATTGCCATACCGACGCAACGCGACCCCAAGTGCTGTTGCAAGGGTCGCAGACACACCTGATGACGTCACAAAATCCGTCACGTCTGCGGGGAAATCCAGGTGGCGGATCAGGCGTGTGGCAGTGCCCGAAGCGTCCTCGGGCGCGTCATTGCGATGTGGTAGACGCGCAATCGCATGGCGGCCCATTAGGTCACGCCAATTGGCACGACAAGCAACGGGATCGTTGTTTTCTATCATAAGGTTAGGCGCAGATGTTGGCTGCAAATCATCCAAATCAAGGGCTGCACATAACGCAACCTCAATCGACCCAAACGTCGTATCATCACCCAAAATCGGGTGCAGGACCAATGCCAAAATATACGTGCCCTCGCCGTCGTACCACAGGTCTGCAAAGGCAGGTTGTTTTAGCGCGTGTGGACGGTGATCTGCGGCCCCTGATTTAGCCATATCCAAACACCCAGTCCCGCGCACGATCAGTGGTGTTTCCCCGTCATAATGCCGGAAAACTTCACCTCCGGCTTGGGTTTCAAACCGCGCAATAAACGCCGGATGGGTGGTGAGCACCCGGTTTATGGCGGCGACCAACTGCGTCAATTCAAACCGGTCATCAAACGTCAGAATCAAAATTTCTGGCTGGAACGGGGCCAATTGCCCAACACGTTCATGGGCAAAAATACGACGCTCGATCAAGGTTAAAGGCGTGCCAAAAGCGTTTACGAAATCTTCGCTCATGACAGTGTCTCCTGCAGTGCCTGTGGCCTCATGTCGGTCCAGATTTTGCCAATCTGCGCCAAACAATCGGCACGTGGAGCGGGCTGCCCAACCGGGTTCCATCCTGCCGGAACCGGGTGAGATGCGCGCGCGACCGAATAACGGCCCTCGGTGTTGCGCAAAACCAACCACAGGCGCTGCCTCGCTTCGGGGTTTGTCATGTTCGTTTCCTTTCATCTGTTTCCTTGCTGACGTGCCAGCCCCTGCAAAATTCACCGTTTTCAAAATAATTTTCCTCAGAGGTGAATTTCCCGTGCCGCCCCGCGTCCTGTGATTAGGAAGCAGGAGAAACACATGGCTGACATCGAACTGTCTGATCCAAACGTGCAGCGGCTGATGTGGCGGTTGGGCTTGCCGGCGATGGCAGGTTTGTCGTTGAACGCTGCGCATCAGGCGGTGGACGCGGCGTTTGTCGGGCGTTTGGGCACCGAGCCGTTGGCGGCCTTGTTGTTGCTGTCCCCAATGGCAGGGCTGATTGCGGCCGCAGGCATCGGGCTGGGCATCGGGGCTGCCAGTTCTGTCGCCCGATCCCTTGGCGCAGGTGACGCCGACGAGGCACGCGCGGTCACTGGTTTGGCGCTGTTGGTTGCGGCCGCATTGGCAATCTGCGCCGTCGCCGGTTTGTTGCTGTTCGCGGATCCCGCGCTGCGCCTTTTGGGTGCACAGGGCGCAATGCTGGATGTCGCCCGCCCCTACCTGAGCGTACAAGCCATCACGATTGGCTGCGCTATCTTGCAGATTCAATGCGATTTTCTAGCGATTGGGCGCGGCAACGCACAGTTCAGCATGAAGACACTGGCCTTGTGTTTCGGGCTTAACATTCTGCTGGATCCGCTGTTTATCTTTGGGTTTGATCTAGGTCTGCCCGGCGCTGCGTGGGCGACGCTATGCGCGCAAATCATCACGCTGGCGGTCTGGGCTTGGCATTTTTCAAACCGTGCACGCCGCCCGAAAATCGGCACTGCCCGCCTGTTGGGCCCTGTGTTGCGCGTCGGCATGCCAGAGGCCGCATCCGTCGCAATTACCACCCTCAGCTTGATGGCGCTACTGCGCCTCGCCACCGGGTTTGACGGTGCCGGATCGGTTGCCGCCTTAGGCATCGCATTGCGGTTAATTTTTGTCGTCATGTTGCCGCTAGAAGGCTTTGCAATTGGTGTGCAGCCCATCTTGTCTCACGCCTTTGGACGATGCGATGCTGAGCGGTTTGCTATGACCTTACGTTTGATTTTATGGAAAAGCTTTGGGGTGACGACGACGCTCGCGATCCTGTTTTTCCTTTTCGCCCAGCCACTGGTCAGCGTCTTTGTCACCGATCCGGGCATTCTAGAAAACGCGACGCTTTTGCTGCGGTGTTTGGCGATTGCCCTGCCCGCCATTGCGCTGCGTTTATGCGTTCAAATCAGCCTTCAGGCGACGATCCGACCGCGTGCTGCCGCCGTGCTTGGGCTTGCCCCGATGGGGTGGTTGCTGTGGCCGTTGGTGGCGCTGCTTGTCCCCGGCTTTGACGTTTTGGGCATAGCGCTGGCGGTCATGATCGCTGCTTGGATCGCGGCAATGCTGGCCTTTATCACGTTGCGCACCACCCCGAATTCACTGCAATCCACAGGAGTTTCCGTATGACCGACACCCCGTATCGACCCGATCTTATTTCGCCATCTGCGCGCGCGCCGCATGACGCCAGTGCGACCCCCATTTTTCAAAGCAGCTCGTTTCTATTCGACAACTATGCGCAGATAGAAGACGTGTTTGCCGGGCGTTCAGACCGCTACATTTACTCGCGCGGCGACAACCCCACGGTTGGCGAACTAGAAAACCTGATCGCCCGCCTTGAGGGCGCAAAAGCCGCGCGTGGGTTTTCGTCAGGCATGGCCGCCATTTGCGGCGCGGTGCTGCCATTTGTGCAATCCGGCGATCGCATCGTCGCGGTCAAGCATCTGTATTCAGACGCTTATCGCCTGTTTGAAACCGTTTTGGCGCGCTTCGGAGTTGAGACAATTTACGTCGATGGCAGCGACACGCAAGCCATGATCGACGCCCTGTCCGGCGCGCGTCTGGTCTATCTGGAAAGCCCCACGTCCTGGACGTTTCGCCTGCAAGACCTGAGGGCCATCGCAACGCAAGCGCGTCATTTGGGCGTCACATCGGTGATCGACAACAGCTGGGCGACTCCTATCTTTCAGCAGCCCCATGACTTGGGGATTGATCTGGTCGTTCACGCGGCCTCAAAATATCTGTCGGGCCACAGCGATACCCTTGGCGGGCTGGTCACCGGCCCACGTCAGATGATCGAAAAAATTGACCACGAGGCGACCCATCTGTTTGGCGGACGCATGTCGCCGATGGATGCATTTTTGGTGCTGCGTGGCATGAAAACACTGGACATGCGGATGGCACGTCACATGGAAAATGGGCTGGCGCTGGCGCAATTTTTGGCGCGCCATCCAGCGGTCACTGCGGTGCACCACCCCGGTCTGGCTGCGACACGTCCCGAGGGGTTAACAGGGTTCAGCGGGTTGTTCGCGTTTGATCTGGCGACCAGCGTCGATGTTCAGAGGTTCTGCGATGCTTTGCGCCACATTCGGATCGGTGTCAGCTGGGGTGGTCCCGAAAGCTTGATCGTGCCCGGTCAAGCCGCCTGCGCGCTGGCAGGTTCGGCCAATTCCTTCGCGCGGTTTGGTGTCAGCGCGCGCACGATCCGTCTGGCTGCCGGTCTGGAACCCTACGACACGCTGGCCAGCGATCTAGAGGATGCGCTGCACGTCGCGCAGGCGGCAGCGGCATGACGCAAATCTTGGTGGCCGAGGGCCTGGCAGACTGCGGTGGGACCCGCTGGTTCGACCTGAAAGACCGCAAAACCGGCGCCGTCCGCCGCGTCTTTTTGTGGATCCCACCGGGCGAGGCACCCGAGGCGGGCTGGCCTGCGCTGTGGCTGCTTGACGGGAACGCCGTCATCGGCACCGCGGTTGACGCCATGCGCGCGCAAGCGTTTTGGCCAACCGGAACCAACATCGGCTGGGGGGCGTTGATTGCGATCGGATACCCCACCGACGCGCCTTACGATTCCTTTCGCCGCAGCTGGGATCTTGGGCCGCCACCGGGGCAAACCTATCCGCCGTTTCATCCTGACGGACCAGAGGTCAAGACCGGTGGCGGCGCAGAAATGGCGCGTTTTCTGTTAGAAGACGTGACCGACTTCCTCGCGGGAAAACTGTGCTTGGACACTACAAAACAGGCGCTGTTCGGGCATTCTTTTGGCGGCTTGTTTGCCCTTTGGTTGATGTTCACGCGCCCGGACGCCTTTTCAATCTGGATTGCGGCAAGCCCGGCGATCACGTGGGAAGACAGCTTTTTACTGGGCCACCTAGAACGGTTCACAGCACCTGAGAATGTGCGCCGCGTACATCTGTCAGCGGGCGAATGGGAGGGCGATCAGCTTGCCCCGTTTCAGGATTTTGGCCCCGACGCAGCGGATCGCAAGGTCAAGGCCGCACAAACCCGAACCGTGGCAGCCGCCCAAGATTTCGCGCAAATTTTGGCAGATCGCGGCATCAACGCCGGCTTTGAAATCTACCCCGACGAGACGCACATGTCCGTGTTGCCAATTGCGATAAATCGCGCAATCCGCTGGGCGTTTGCGTTGGACGAACGCGCGTTGCGGTTTTTGCCCGCAACCCCCGAAATTACCAAATGAAAGGACAGAAAAATGGCTTTTGATGACAGCGAAACACACGTTCTACAGGCCCGACGCTGCGGTGATAACGTGCTGGTCGGCGACGATATTTCACTGGCGCTGAATCTGGCGCTGAATGATGCAAAAGACGGGCGATTGAGCCTGCGGGCGCCGACAGGGCACCCACAGGACATGGCCGTATCCATTGCCTTGGCCGCTTTTGAAACCCTCAGCGCGCAGGGCGGCGAGGTCACGATTTCACTGACAGGCGACGCATGGGCCCCACTGCTGCCAAGGTTGATTGCAATGGGTGCCGCGCTGCGCATTGGCGCGCAAACCGTCGTTTTGCCAACCGCCTTTTGGCAGGTTCCTGACCGGTGGTTGATGCACGCCGCGCCGCCATTTCCGACCCTTTGGGATGCAGGCCCAAATGGCCGTCATCCGGTGCGTCCACCTAAACCCGTGGGGCTGCTGTATCGCCGCTTCATTCCGTGGCTGGGCCAACATCTGCAATTGCGCGCCGCTTCGATGGACGATCTAGCGATCTTTCACCGCTGGCAAAACGACCCGCGCATCGCCGAGTTTTTTGAAGAAAGCGGCACGCTGGAAGAACACCGTCGGTACTTGCAAACCCTGACCGCTGATCCGCATATGTTGCCCCTGATTGGCAGTCTGGATGGCCGTGACTTTGGCTATTTCGAGTTGTATTGGGCGCGTGAAAACCGGATTGGCGGGCAGTATGACGCGGATGCGTGGGACCGTGGTTGGCACGTTTTGATCGGCGATCCTGACCTGCGCGGTGCCGATTATGTCACGGCGTGGATGCCGTCGTTGATGCACTACATGTTTCTGGCCGAACCGCGCACCCAAGCCGTCGTCGGCGAACCAAAAGCAAGCCACCTCAAGCAGTTGAAAAACCTGGGGCGCGGCGGATTCGCCCATGTGCGTAATTTTGATTTCGCCCACAAACGCGCGACGCTGGTGCGCCTAGAACGCCAACATTTCTTTGAATCCCGCCTATGGGCACGACCCGACACTGGACAAGGCGACACCGATCAGGGCGCGCCACTGTCCCTGTCCCTCACCCGTTTACGTCGCACAGGAGAAGAATGATGACTGATACAAATCCCGAAATCCTCGACATGATCGGCATAGGCTTTGGACCGTCGAACCTTGCGCTGGCGATCGCACTAAAGGAACGCAATACGTCCCTGAGCACCTTGTTTTTAGACTCCAAACCAGCCTTTGCGTGGCATCCCGATATGATGATCCCGGGCGCTGACATGCAGGTGTCGTTTCTCAAGGATCTGGTGTCGTTGCGCGATCCGTGCAGTGGTTTTTCGTTTCTCAACTACTTGCAACACAAGGGGCGACTGTCGCGGTTCATCAATCGTAAAACGTTCTTTCCCAGCCGCGAAGAATTCAACGACTATCTAGCGTGGGCCGCTGCGCAGTTCACCAATTGTCGCTATGACAGTCGTGTCACCAAAGTGGTTCCGGTGATGCTTGGCCAACGCGTGACGCACCTTGCACTCGAAACCAAAGACCGCGCCGGGACCACCACGCGACACTTTGCACGCAATCTGGTTTTGGCACCCGGTGGCGCGCCCTATTGGCCGGACACATTCGACGCCGTGCACGGCAATGACCGCGTGATCCATGCCTGTGATTATCTATCGCATGTGCAGCCTTTGCTAAAACCGGACCAGCGTATTGCCGTGATTGGCGCGGGCCAAAGTGCGGCCGAGATTTTCGCCGATCTCTCTGAACGAGCAGAACAGCCACAGGTCGATATGATCCTGCGTGCGCGCGCGATACGACCCTCCGATGACACGCCGTTTGTGAACGAGGTTTTTGACCCCGATCAAACCAACCGCTTTCACGCTTTGCACGCGGATGAACGCGCCGCTGCGTTGCGCAATCTTGCGGCGACCAACTATGCGGTGACCGATGCGGATCTGATCGCGCAGATTTATGACATGTTGTACGAACAGGACGTGCGCGGCCACAACAGGCTGGCATTGCGGTCCGAAACCAAAGTGTTTGGCGCAGAGGCGCGCGGCGATCAAATCGCGTTACGCCTGTCCGGCCCAAACGGCCAGCACATCGAAACCTACGACATGGTGGTTCTCGCGACGGGGTATCGTCGGGCATTGGGCGGCTCTGTGCTGGCCAATCTTTCGCGGTGGCAGACCGCATCAACGCCGCGCCGCGATTACCGCCTGCCCATGTCCGAAGGGTTTGACCCCGCGATTTTTGTGCAAGGCTATAGTGAGCCCACGCACGGGTTAAGCGACACGTTGCTGTCCGTTTTGGCCCTGCGCTCTGACGAAATTGCGCAAAGCCTTGGTGAACTGGCCACGTCCTCTGCCATGGCGGCAGAATAAAACCAGCGGCCGTCGCCGTTTTCTGGCGGCGGCCAATTCCCGCTATGGGCGAAAAATCGCCTTCTCGGGTGACGCTTAGCGTTGCAGTTGTCCGGCGATAAATGGTAATAAGACCCCAAGTCAACTTAGCTCTCGCGCTCGGCAGACACAGACGACGTGTCCGTCCCTTGTTGCGCAGAAATATGACTAAATCACCTTCTCAACCGATCTCTGGCTGCGCTCTGACGCGCCAAAAACTGCTGCATCATCTAACGGATGAGCGCGAAATGTTACTGTGTGACGCCATGCGCATTATCGGCAGTCGCGATCGCGCCGAAGACGTGGTGCAGGACGCCGCCGTGCGCTGCCTGAACAGCACGTCGGTCAGCATGGATATCCTTAATCCGCGCGGATTTTTGCGGCGGATCGTGCGCAATCTGGCACTGGATCAGTTGCGGCGTGACAAACGCGAACAGTCAGTGCCTTTGGCCTTGGATGACGATTTGCCGTGTGACAGGCCGGGGGCCGAGCAGAAAGTATCGGACACACAGGCCTTGCAGCGCTTTGCGGAGGGGCTTGCCAAATTGCCACCACGGGATTCGCAGATTTTTCTGGCGCATCGCCTGCGGTTCGAACTGCAAAAAGACATAGCACTGCGGTTCAACCTGTCGCCAGCACGGGTCAACAGGGTCATTTCCTTGGCGCATCTCAGCCTCAAGGCCTACATGGCGACCGGTGATTAACGGGGAATGGCGCACCACGTCAGCACAAAGCCGTCATAGATTTTGCAGTGCACGTCGACGTGAAAACCCGGCCCAAGATCGGCCAACCCACGGCACACCCGCAGCGTCAAATTATCCGCGCTCAAAGGCGCAACCAGACGGACCTCGTCAAACCCAAACACCCGCCCGACCCTTGGGAAAGCCGCCTTAAAGAAACTTTCTTTGGCTGAAAAAACCAAGGTTTCGGCGACAAACCGTGGCACCGGGCTTTGGTCGATCAACTCTGCTTCGGCTGCGTCCAATGCTTCGGCGCGGATGACTGCGCCTGTGGCTTCATCAACGATGCCTTCCAGGTCGATACCAAAGTCAGCCGCGGCCCCTTTGGCGATAACGCATGCGCTCCAATCGCGCCAGTGACTGAAAGATCCGCCAAGATCACCCGACCAAACCGGTGCGCCAGCGGCGTCACGCCCGACAGTCTGCGGTTCAAGGCCTAGCAAAGTTTGCGCATGATCTGCCAATTGCAGACGCGCGTTGCTGCCCGCCCGATCGAACCGCGCGATCAGGATTTGACACTGTTCGGTGTCAGTCGCCAGCACAATACAGTCTTGAAATTGGGTGTTTTTCATTTGGCAAAAAACCGAAATTGAGACGTTCGAGTTTTTGTATCCGAAGTTGCCCCGCCGCGTCACACGTCCCGCTGCAAACAGTAAATTCTGTAAAATCAACCAGCTAGAAAGCCTAGTGGCGGAGGAACAGGGATTCGAACCCTGGGAGGACTTTCACCCTCGTCGGTTTTCAAGACCGGTGCATTCGACCACTCTGCCACTCCTCCGACAGCGATGTTCCTAATGCGGCGGAATTGATTCTGCAATTGGGTAATGCCCAACAAATTCAATGAAAACATGGGGTTTTTTGCCGACGCTCAATCAGTTGCCTTTTCAGATGCGTGCGAGCGCGCTAGAGTGCGTCCAAACCGTCCTCTTGAGGGCGCGTAAATCGTGCCAAAATTGGCGCAAAAGGTGTGCAAAACACCATATAATAATGGGCGCGAGCAGCGCCAAATGACAGGCAGGGATCAAAGGCGATGGGCAGCGCAATTTTATTTCAACACATTGGCACAAAAGCCAAATTGGGTATCACATCATTGGCAATGGCCGTCGTTTTGGCGGGCTGCGATGAAACGGGCCAATTCAATTTAGGCCAGAAATTACGGGGCGATGGCACAACTGCCGCCGCTCCGCGCAGTGGTGCAACAACCAAAACCACCGAACGCGACGTCGAAGCCCCCGAGGTGTTTTCGGCCACCGAAGCAGGCCTTTGGGATGGTCGCCCGTCGCTGGGCGGCGTTTGGGTCGCACACCCAGACGTGACGGACCCGGAGCGGGTGATCATCCGCAACTCAACCAACAACAAATTTGTCGTTGGTGCCTTGTTCCGCCGCGAACGGGATATTCCGGGTCCACGCTTGCAGATTTCATCCGATGCCGCCGAAGCGCTTGGCATGCTGGCCGGCGCACCGGCGCAATTGAATGTCACGGCACTGCGCAAAGAAGAAGTCGCCGTTGAACCCGCCGCAACCGAAATTGCGGCTGCAGGCGAGCTTAGCCAACCTGCGGACGTTCAGGAAACAGCGCTTGATCCGATTGCAGGTGCTGCGGCGGCAATCGATGCGGCGGCTCCGACAACGCCAGTGACACCAGCCCCCGCACCACGTCCGACGGGGTCAACTCTGGACAAACCGTTCATCCAGATCGGCATCTTTTCGGTCGAAGCGAACGCGACACGGACTGCCAGCCAAATGCGCACCGCGGGTTTGGTTCCAACGATCAAACGCGGCGAAAGCGGTGGCAAAGCCTTTTGGCGTGTGCTGGTCGGCCCCGCGCAAAACAGTTCAGAACGCAAAGCATTGCTGAGCAAAATCAAGGGCGAAGGGTTTTCCGACGCCTACGCCGTGACCAACTGATAGTCAAAACAGGAGCATCCAAACCGTGATCCGCCCTATCGCAGCCCTATTCGCGTTGATCGTGCTGAGCATGCCCGCGCACGCCTTTGAAACCCGTGCAACGGCGGCCTATGTCGTTGATCAAACCACCGGCACCGTGCTGCTGAACAAGAATGCAGACACGCCGCTGCCCCCTGCATCGATGTCGAAATTGATGACGCTGTTCATGGCATTCGAGGCGATCCGCGATGGCCGTTTGTCCTTGAACGAAAAGCTGCCCGTCTCACAACACTCGATGGATTACGGCGGCTCTACGATGTTTCTGAACACCCGCGATCGCGTCCGTGTCGAGGACCTTTTGCGCGGCATTATCGTGTTGTCAGGCAACGACGCCTGTTCAGTAATCGCCGAAGCGCTAAGCACCGATGGCACCGAAAGCGGCTTTGCGCGGATGATGACGCTACGGGCACAAAAACTTGGCATGACCAATTCCACATTTGCCAATTCCAACGGCTGGCCACAAGCGGGCCATCGGATGTCGATGCGTGACTTGGCGTTGCTGGCGACGCGGTTGATCGAAGATTTCCCCGAATACTACCCTCTGTTTGCTGAAACAGATTTTCAATTCGACGGGCGCGCACCGCAGAACACTCGCAACCGTAATCCGTTGTTAAAACTGGGTATTGGCGCTGACGGGCTGAAAACTGGGCACACATCTGAGGCTGGATACGGCATCGTTGGTTCTGCCAAACAAGGCCTGCGCCGGGTGATTTTTGTGATTTCAGGCCTCGATAGCTCTGCCGCTCGTGCCCAAGAATCCGAAGCAATTGTGAACTGGGCTTTTCGCCAATTCGCGCAACGTCCCTTAGCGAAACAAGGCGAACGGATCGCAACTGCGGACGTCTGGATGGGCGCCACGCCCACTGTGGGATTGGTCCCCGCCGAAGATATTTCGGTTTTGCTGCCAGTGCTTGCGGGCAACGAAGTCGCAGCCGAGGTCGTCTACACAGGCCCGATCCAAGCGCCCATCACCGCCGGTCAACAGCTTGCTGAACTGGTCCTGTCCCCCGAAGGATTGCCCGAAACGCGCATCCCCTTGGTCGCCGAATCCGATGTTGCCGACGGTGGCTTTGCTGCACGTCTCAGTACCGCCGCAATGAAACTGCTGGACCGCGTGAACCAGAATCCAAACCGGAACCCATCGTGACATCAACCGGCACTTTTATCACGTTTGAAGGCATCGACGGGTCAGGAAAATCAACGCAGGCGCGGATGCTTGCGGATCACTTGCGCGCGCTTGGGCGCGATGTTGTGCTGACCCGCGAACCCGGCGGCAGCCCAGGTGCCGAAGAAATCCGCGCGTTGGTGTTGCAAGGCGATCCTGATCGCTGGTCTGCTGAAACCGAAATCCTGCTGTTTGCCGCGGCGCGTCGTGATCATTTGGAACGGACTATCCAGCCCGCGATCGAGGCGGGTAAAATCGTGATCTGTGACCGTTTTGCCGACAGCTCTCGCATGTATCAGGGCCTGTCGCGTGGCGATCTGCGCGCAACGGTCGACCAATTGCACAAGCTGATGATCAAACGCGAACCCGATCTGACCATTCTGATCGATATGGACCCGACCACGGGCCACAGCCGCGCCAAAGCACGCCAAACAGTCGAGGAACGGTTCGAGGATTTTGGCGCCGATCTCCAAGAAAAAATGCGCGCCGGCTTTTTGTCACTGGCCGACGAATTCGCGGATCGTTTTCACGTCATTGACGGTGCGCGCCCCATTGACGTTGTCGCGCACGATGTCGCTGACGTCGTGGCCTCACATTTAGCAAAATAGCCGCGCTCAAGGTCGCAATTGTCGGGCCAAAGCCATTTCCTCGGCGCGGGTCCGGTGCTACATCATTGCTTATGGCTGACGAAACTCCTGATCCAACCCAAGTGCCCGGCGCACCGCACCCGCGTGAAACCGATCAGTTGATTGGTCAAGATGCCGCGCAATCTGCATTTTTGGACGCGTTCAATTCCGAACGCTTGCACCACGCGTGGATGCTGACTGGCCCTCGCGGCGTTGGCAAAGCGACGTTGGCATGGAAAATCGCCAAATTCTTGTTGGCGACGCCCGATCCCGGTGGCGACGATATGTTTGGTGGCCCCCCTGCCCCGACCTCGCTTGAGGTGTCGCCAGATCATGCCGTGTCCCACCGCATTGCCGCCGGTGCCGACCCCGGTCTTGTTGCCGTGAACCGCACGCCCAACGAAAAAACCGGGCGGATGCGCGATCAGATCGTTGTGGATGACATTCGAAAACTGTCGGGCTTTTTCCAGCTGTCTGCCACCGATGGCGGGCGACGGGTAGTCATCGTCGACGCCGCCGACGACATGAACACGCAGGCGGCAAACGCGCTGCTTAAGATGCTCGAAGAACCGCCCGAACGCGCCACTTTGTTGCTGATCACCCACCAGCCTTCGCGGCTATTGCCCACGATCCGGTCGCGGTGCAGAACGTTGCGCCTGAACACTCTGTCCGGCGATCAAATGCAGACCGCGATGATGAACGCGGGTGTTGATGCCGGTACAAACGGCACGGCTTTGGCTGAACTGTCAGGCGGGTCTGTTGGAGAGGCGATGCGGCTGTCTTTGCTTGGGGGCCTTGAGATTTACAGCGAAATCATTGGCTTGCTTGGCAGTCTGCCGCAGCTAGATCGTGCACGGACACTGCGTTTGGCCGAAGCGGCCGCACAGCGCGGTGCCGAAGAAAAGCTGGATCTGTTGTTCACTTTGCTGGAAATTGCGCTGGCCCGTTTGGCACGCACCGGTGCCACAGGACACCCCCCAGCAGATGAAGCCGCCCCGCACGAGGCCAAAACCCTGATGCGCCTTGCGCAAACCCCGCACCAAGGGCGCGCATGGGCTGATATCGGCCAAGAGGCTCTCGCGCGTGCCCGTCACGGGCGGGCCGTTAACCTTGACCCCGCAGCCTTGGTTCTAGATACGATGTTTAAAATTCAAGGTGCCGCAGCATGAGCATGGCGATGACACAGCCCCCCGAAATCACCGACAGCCACTGCCATCTGGATTTTCCGGATTTTGAAGGGCAATTGCCGCAGATCATTGAAAACGCGCAGGCCGCCGGCGTCACGCGCATGGTCACGATATGCACAAAACTGCGCCAAGAACCGCAGGTCCGCGCCATAGCCGAAGCCCACGCGCCAGTGTTTTATGCCGCTGGCACCCACCCGATGAGCGCGGCGTCAGAACCGCTAACATCCGTTGATGCGTTGGTCGCCATGGCGCAGCATCCGAAGTTTGTCGGGATCGGCGAAACCGGCCTCGACTACCACTACACTGCCGACAGTGCCGACATTCAAAAGCAATCGCTACGCATTCACATTGCGGCCGCGCGCGAAACCGGATTGCCGCTGATCATTCACGCACGCGCAGCTGACGATGACATGGCCCAAATCCTGGCAGAAGAGCACGCGAATGGCACCTATTCTTGCGTCATGCACTGCTTTTCATCCTCGCCCGAATTGGCCCGCGCCGCACTCGATCTAGGGTTCTATTTGTCGATGTCGGGTATTTCGGCATTCCCCAAAAGCCAACCCATTCGTGACATCTTTGGGGCGGCACCTTTGGACCGCATTCTGGTGGAAACCGATGCGCCCTATTTGGCCCCCCCGCCCCATCGTGGGAAACGGAACGAGCCGGCCTACACAGCGCACACCGCCCGCGTCGGAGCCGAAGTTTTTGGTATGGAATACCCAGACTTTGCCGCCCAAACCCAAGCAAATTTCGAAAGGCTTTTCACCAAAGCCGCGCAGTTTGCGGTGGCCGCGTGATGGCAGAGCTAAAGCTCACCATTTTGGGCTGCGGGTCTTCTGGCGGCGTGCCGCGTTTGGGCGGGCATTGGGGCGATTGCGACCCTGATAACCCGAAAAACCATCGCCGCCGCTGTTCGTTGTTGGTGGAACAGGTCACGCCCGATGGCACGACATCCGTGTTGATCGACACCTCGCCGGATTTGCGCAGCCAATTGCTGGACGCCAACGTCGGCCGGTTGGATGGCGTCATCTACACCCACAGCCACGCCGATCACGTGCACGGTATCGACGATTTGCGGATGATCGTGATCAACATGCGCGCGCGATTGCAGGTTTGGGCCGATGTGCCAACCCACGAGGCCCTGATGGATCGATTTGGGTATGTGTTTGTGCAGCCTGAATGGTCGTCGTACCCGCCGATTTTGGAATTGAACCCGATTGACGGCGACGTCATCGTTGACGGCCCGGGCGGCGCGATCACGTTCACGCCATTCTTGGTGAACCACGGCGGCATGGATGCTTTGGGTTTTCGGATCAATGATGTTGTATACCTGCCGGATGTCGCAAAAATACCTGATGACGCATGGCGCCACATGGACAATCTGGACTGCTGGATTGTCGACGCCTTGCGCCGTGATCCACACCCAACCCATTCACATTTGGCGCAAACGCTTGAGTGGATCGACAAGGTCGCGCCCAAAACTGCCGTCTTGACGAACATGCACAACGATCTGGATTACGCCACGGTGGCGGCAGAAACGCCGGACCACGTTCAACCGGCGTTTGACGGATTAACGCTAACGTTCCCAATACCTTAAATAACCTTGCCGCCCACCCGAGATACTCTCTTTTGCTCTCAATCCACTGGCCTAAGATCATGCAAATCCTTCTCGATATCATCCTGCCTGTGTTTCTCGTTATCGGGTTTGGCTACGTCGCGGTGTGGCGCGGTGTTTTTCCGCTAAGCGGCGTCGACGGGCTGATGAAATTCACCCAAGGTTTTGCAATTCCGTGCCTGCTGTTTCAGGCCATTGCCAAGATCGATATTCAAGCTTCGTTTCATCCGGGCTTGCTCTTTAGTTTTTATTCCGGTGCCGCCGCCTGTTTTGCGCTGGGTATGTTCGGGGCACGCATCCTGTTGAAACGGGATTGGGAAGACTGCGTTGCCATCGGGTTTTGCTGCTTGTTTTCAAACTCGGTCCTGTTGGGATTGCCCATAAGTGAGCGCGCCTTTGGCCCGGACGCGTTGACCGGCAACTATGCGATCATCGCGCTGCATTCGCCATTTTGTTACGGTCTGGGCATTACGGTGATGGAGGTAACGCGAAATCGTGGTGAATCCGTCGCCGTTATGGCGCGAGCCGTTGGGCGCGCTATGTTTCGCAATGCTTTGGTTTTAGCCATTTTGGCTGGGTTCGCGGTGAACCTTTTGGGCGTTAGTTTGCCCAAAGTCATGGATGACGCGCTAAGCTTGGTAGTACGCGCAGCCCTACCCGCCGCGCTGTTTTCCTTGGGCGGTGTATTGCTGCAATACAAACCGGAAGGCGACAAATTGGCGATCGCTATGGTTTGCATCATCGGATTGTGCATCCATCCGGCACTGGTCTGGGGAATGGGCAGCGCATTGTCTGTGCCGCCCGATTTCTTCCAATCCGGCGTCCTGACAGCAGCGATGGCCCCCGGTGTGAACGCGTATATTTTTGCTAATATGTACGGTCGGGCGCGACGTGTTGCCGCCTCGAGTGTCTTGATTGCAACCGGTGCCTCTGTGTTTACCGTCTGGCTGTGGCTTATGGCGCTTGGGTAGCGCGCGCTTCTAATTCGGCGTTCAATGCCCCCCCCAAAAGCACCAGCCAGGCGCTGATAAACAACCACATCAACATCGCGATGACGGCGCCGATGGACCCGTACACTTCGTTGTAAGCCCCAAAGTTTGATAGATAGACCGAAAACCCAGTGGATGCCGCGGCCCAACACAGCGTCGCGAAGACCGCGCCCGGCGTAACCAAGCGCGCAGGAGCCCCCGCACGATTGGGGCCTAGACGGTAAATAATCGAGAAACCAGCCAGCAAAACGGTTAATGCAACGGCCCAACGCGCAACATCTAACCCTGTTTCGGCCCACGGCCCCAGAGGTACAAACGCCAAAATGACCGGCACCAAAACGATGCAAGCAATCGCGGTGACAGCAACACCTATCAACGCGACAGTAAGGACCAACGCCCGCGAATAATGCGCAATGCCTTGCCGGTTTGGTATATTGTAAATAGCGTTCAATCCACGCATCAGCGCGGCAACGCCAGCCCGCGCGGACCAAAGCGCCAAGGTCAGAGATAAAATTGAAGCCCAGCCAAGTGTCAGCCCGTCAGCTTGTGACAACGCCCTGAGCTGCGCATCGATCAAAGTGAAAACATCTTGCGGCAACACCGCACGGAATTCAGACATCTGTTCCGCAACGGCCCCGGGATCCCCCACGACCCCCCAAAGGGCAATGACGGTTGCCAGTCCGGGAAAGACGGCCAAGATGCCATAAAATGCAACACCCGCAGCGATAAGGCTGAGGTTACGTTCATCCATTAGTCGAAATACGCGTTTCAAAACCCGCCAAAGCTTTAGAGCCGGCATTGTATGTTCCTCATCTTGGTCGTGATGAAGATACACCTTGATTAGACCATCATTCCAGATTGAAGTGTCGAGCGTTGCCATTTGAGCCGGTCACGTGCCAAGTCCCGCTGCTGTTTACTTGCTAAAGAAACATCACGCGCGCCCGTTGCATTAAAAGGCGACGTTTATCCAAGTATTGACGAGCGTTTTGAAGTCAGCTGACCCGAACATCTTTTGGCGCTTTCAAGGTGATTGCGTCCGTCTCTGACAAACTTGACCATAAATTCAGGCACCGTTTTTCCACGGCAGCCAATTCTACCGCCAACGGGCTATGAGGCTGATAGACCCGCGCCCTGAGCGAGCGAATATCTTGAATGATCATCGCAACTTTGGGCTGCAAAGCGCTGGAATGATGCTCTTTTACACGAGAAACAAGCAGTTCCAAACGTTCATGCAAGTCATCAGTATTTGTAGGTGAGGCTTGTGCGGCGTCGATTACAGATAGCACCAACGATCGTAGTCGGTGCGTGCTTAGCGTTCCTTTGGCGATGTAGTCTTGGCACCCACTTTTCAGAGCACGGACTGCAATCTGGGACTGATCATCGCCTGCGATCATCACCGTTGTCGCGTTGCAATTGCGCTCATGCTTTTGAATGCGTTCTAACGCTTCCAACCCGTCACCTTGAGGAAGGTTGTAATCGATCAAAACGATGTCGAAGTCCTTGTTATCCAGGTTTTGATCCAAGCCATCTAGGTTTTCCACTTCGCTTAAGTGAAATCCGAATTCCAGGCTTTCAAACATGCGTCGAATGCGCACGCGATCAAATTGGTTGTCGTCCAAAATCAGAACATTAATGTCACTTGGAGCAGCGGGCATTGTCGCCAGCATGTTTTCAAAGGCCAAAGCACTTATCATCTTATCCTCAACGTATTAGTGGCCATCATGTACCCACATTACGATTTTGCTTTGGTAAGCTTTAAGACGTCTTAATACAGCGAACTTTTTCGATCCATCTCTGGTTAAATTATTGTGAAAATCCATGCGGTTATAGGCGCATTCTTAATGTGGTAGTTCGACAACTTTGGTGTAGGTGTCGATCATATTCAATGCGCGGATAAAGCTATCGCCGAGGTCATCTTTGACGATGTAACCTGCAATGTTCGAACTATAGGCCGCCGCTACATCTTTTGGCGCATCAGAGGTCGACAAAACGAATATTACGGCGCGTTGCAACGATGGATCATTGCGCACTTCCTCAAGAAACTCAAACCCATCCATCCGTGGCATGTTCAAATCTAACGTAACCAAGTATGGCGGAAGCAACTTGTCCCCTTCGCACTCACCGCGCATCATATCCAGCGCTTCTTGGCCATCGCATGCGACCACGACAGGATTGATAATTTTCAATTTCCGTAACGCGCGCTTGATCGCCATGACCGTGACCTGGTCATCATCGACAATCAAGAATTTTATCGGATCAGTTTTTACGTCGAAAATCGACCCCATTTGATGCTCAGTCATAGTCTCGTACTCCCACTGCCTTACGCTGCTTTTTTGATTTGTTTTGTGTGCGCTACCTTGATCGGAACATCAAAAACAAATGATGTTCCACGCATAATGTCCGGATTTGATTCCACAGAAATCTTTCCACCAAGGCGCTCGAGCAACTTATGGATAATCGCAAGTCCAAGTCCGCTTGCCTCGACTTCATCCCGCGATTTCAACGTTTGAAACAGGCCAAAAATCTTACTGTGATATTTGGGGTCGATTCCGGCACCGTCATCTTGCACCCGGCAATGCAATCGATCGCCATCCACGCGGGCATCAACTGTTACTTTTCCGGCTTTCTCATCGTGATGCTTGAGCGCGTTGTTAATCAAATTCAGTAGAATTTGGCGCAACGGCGTTTCGTACGTCACAACGCTCTCACAACTGCCAACAAATCCAATCTCGAAATTGCACATCGGGTCCAGCATTTCCGCGGTTTCCTGCACAATATCCTTTATTGAGACATTAGAGAATTCCAACCCTACCGAGCCCGCACGCGAATATTCCAACAAGTCTGTCAAAAGCTGGTTCAATCGCTCGATCCGGCCAGTCATCAAGGCCATGTACTGCTTTCCCTCACCGGAAAACACATTTTCCTCATCTTCAAGCAGCCATCCTGACAAGTCTTGGATTGCACGCAAAGGAGAGCGTAAATCATGCGCGGCCACATACGCAAACTTCTCAAGTTCAGCATTTGAACGATGCAATTCTTCCGCCGTGGATTTGAATACTTGCAATGCATTCGCCATCTTACCCAACTCATCAGGGCCGCTGACGTTAACCTCATAAGAAGTTTCACCATCCGCAATGGCAAGCACCGCCTTGGTCAATCGCGCCATACGTTTGTTAATCTGTCGCTCGACAACCCAAATCAATGTCGCTGTGATGGCGAGCAACATCAACAAAAGCACAGCGACCAGAATGGTGATCACCCTCTGGGTCGCGTGTTCCAATCGTTGACGTGACGCGTCAATTTCAGCCCGCGCCGCAGCTAACATTTCGGCTGATATTCCAGAAATTCGTTCGATCGGTGCAAACTGCGCCTGCTTTGCCTTAGCCAAAGCAGCACGCAATGAATGCAATTGGCTTACTTCGCCAACAACGCCATCATCCCCGAAAAGGATTGCACGCATTTCTAAAATCACACGCGCCAGATTGGTGCGCGTCTCATTGTCCGCAAGTTGACCTGTCAGGACAGCAATATTACGCATTTTGTGGCGCAGGTTGTTGTAAGGTATTGAAAGGTCGCGTATTTCAACAAAACTCTGAAGCCCGATAACAGCATCGATAACGGCCTCAACCTCCAGCGACATCGTTGTCACGGTGTTCGCTAGGGCCAAACTTTCATTGTAATCCTGAACAAAGGCTTCGAGCTGTTTGGGCGAGTCAATATTGACGTTTGCGGTCTTGTTTTGGGCCACCAGCGCAGCAGCATACGACATTTCTTCAAAATATGTGCGCGCCTCAACTCCGGACTGTTCCAATGCGCCCGTTAGAACTGCGATATTCGCTTCATGTCCCATTATCCCCTTTTGGATTTTTAAGATGCTGCGCGTGCCAATATCAATTTCAGTCAGCGCTTTTTGCATCGCAAAGGCAGTTTCACCGGGGGTGTGTGTTTCCGCCATATTCCGGGTGCGATCCCCGAGAATGTCCAATTGCTCTTCAGCGAGTATACCCAAAGGGGCCAGGTCATCCAAAGTTTGCACCCCATCGACGCGGTGCAATAACAAAAGCAAACTTTTGAGAGTCCGTTCTGTTTCTTCCGTTGTAACGAATGTCGAAAACGACGTTTCAGTCAATTCTTCGATTGAGGCATTCAAGAAACGCATTTGACCAAATGTCACAAGCATTACGCACACCAAGGCGACCGACATTGCGAAAAACACAATGCGTAACCGCAAAACAATGCCAGGCGCAAAAGTAGGTAGCCCACGTTGTGACATAGTATTCGTTCTTTTCCCTCACCATCCTCCTCCTCTGTAACGAAAGGGCGTTAACGCGTGGTTAACGTTCTTCAACGAAGGTGCTTAGATTGGGGATTACAGGAATATATCATTAAAATGACGGATGAAGCACGCAACGCGGCAATAATCTCGCGCAGGCATCTTATGGCCGGGTTCGGGGCCTCGGCAATGCTACCGACTATGGCCACACTGGGTGCCGCAGCTTCCGCCGATGAATTGCACATTCGGGTCGCAGAACAAGCACGCGATCTCAAGAATGGGCGCGATGTCACTCTGCGGTTGCTTTTGCCCAATGGTTCAGCCGCGAACGTCACACCTGTGATCAAGGCTTTTACGCAGATGACCGGCATTCAGATCAAAGCCATCGAAACCCCCGTCGACGAGATAAATACAGAACTTTATCTGGATGGGCTGAGTAAATCCAACCAATATGACGTCGCACTGCCTGCTACCTTTGGTCTGCCCGATCTTGTTTCATCAAAGGCGATTGTGCCGCTTACTAAGTTCGCAAAACGCTACGAGCCCGATGGGTTCCGCGAAGACATTTTATACGGGATCGGCGACAGTTTTGATGGGGAAATTTACGGATTTCAAACTGACGGCGATGCCTACATGACCTTTTTTAATAAGGCTATGCAACAAGATCCGCAAAATATGGCCCGCTACAGCGAAACGTTTGGATACGAATTGGGCGTGCCGGAAACATGGGACGAACTTGACCAACAAATGGCGTTCTTTAACGACCCGGAAAACGGCAAATGGGGTGGTTTGTTGTTCCGAACCCCCAGTTATCTCGCGTGGGAATGGTGGGTGCGGTTTCACGCAAAAGGCGTTTGGCCGTTTTCACCTGATATGGATCCCCAAATCACATCACCTGAAGGGGTCGAAGCCCTCGAGGACATGATCCGAGCCACCGATTACTTGGTCCCTGAAGTCAACAAATTGGGCCTTTTCGAAAACTGGAAACGGTTCAGCCAAGGCGACATTTATTGCAACATTGGATGGGGTGGGACGCAAAAGTACCTGACCCGACCAGATTCGCCGATGCGTGGAAATTTGGTTTATGGGCAAACCCCGGGCGGGGTGTTTTCAGACACCTTGATTTCGATGCCCTATTTCAATTGGGGTTGGAATTTTGTAGTGACCAGCAATTCGGAATTCCCGGAAATCTCTTATTTATTCGCTCTGTTTGCCTCAACGCCAAGCATGTCGACACTGGCCGTCCGCCAACCTGATGGCTTCTTTGATCCGTTCCGGCCTGAACACTATGAAGATGCGCAAATCAAGGAAACCTACACCTCTGAATTTTTAGCGGTGCACCAAAGCAGCATGAAATCGGCCATCCCTGATTTGTATTTAAAAGGACAAGGTGAATATTTCAGGATCCTGGCAGACTGGCTTGCACGCGCACTGGCAAAAGAAATCCCACCAAAACAAGCACTTGAACGCGTATCACAACGATGGCGTCTGGTTACAAATGCATCTGGTTTACGGATGCAACAAAAGCGGTGGCAACGCTTGCGCTGGAAATATCCAGCAAAAGTCCGGGCTGTTCTAAAAGATTTGGACTAAGGCTGCGCACGTTTACTCTTAATCAACTGAAATCGCCTATTTCGTTGACAAACGGAGGCTTAAAAAATGAACACTCAAAGCGACTATTCAATCAGCAAACCGGTCAACCGACACCCAGTTGCCACCAAAGATTCTAAAGACTTTGAAGACTTCATTTATCTGCTAAGCCACGATGTAAGGGGGTCGATCCGCGCGCTTTTGGAAGTCCCCCAGTGGATCACCGAAGACCTGATTTCCGATGGCCATAAGATCACAGGCCACCTTGCAGATCACATTACCCTAATGAACACGCACACGCAGCGCCTCGATCGGATGCTGATCGATTTGCTGGTTTACTCACGCGTCGGGCGTTCGCAGAATACAAGCGTTGTTAGTTTGCAAGACACGTTGGATACTGTGTTTGAGCAAGTCAAATTGCCCAAAGGCTTTAACGTCGAAGTCGATTTGCAGTGCTCAACACTCATGTTCGGTGAGCGAGATATTTTAACGCTTTTGACGTCACTGATCTCAAATTCAATCAAACATCATCACTTAGATCATGGTCGAATTCAGATATCTTCTCGCAGAGAGGATGACATGTGTATCATCCTAGTAAGCGATGACGGACCAGGAATTCCTGAAAAATTCTCGCAGCGTGTCTTTGAAGCGATGACAACTCTTAGACCCCGGGACGAAGTTGAAGGCAGCGGCATGGGGCTCGCGATTGTGCGCAAAATTGTTGACCACCACGATGGGCAACTAGAGTGCATGTCTTACCAGAATGCCACGGGCACAATTATGGAAATGCGTTTTCAGCAAGAGATTCCAAAACACATTTGAGATCGACCTTGGGTGTTGTCCAAAAGCAATGACCCGAGATCTACCTATCGGTTTCAGCAGGCCCCCACAGGCTCCGTTCAAAAGTGCTTATGCACTAAGGGTTCAATTTTCCTACACGAAGCCCGCGGTTTTTGGCACAGCAAATGGCGCTCACGCCACGCCTAGTTTCCATACTCGATACACCTATCGTGCGTAGAGGGTCGGTTTAACCCTGCTTCATCAGAGCAGACATTGATGCATCGTCCGGCTATTGCCGACTCAGCATTACCTCGCCGTTGCAACAGGTGTTTTGATGCAAATCGTCCGCACAATGTTAGTGACCTCGGTGGAGATCAAATAGCCAAACCCATACTTTTCGCGTTGTGCATCCAACACCTGATCCACCAAATCCATGCCGGTTTTCGCTTGGATAAAACGATCAATCATATTGTATGAAACGGGCGGTTGGATCGCGACAAGCGAGGTGATTTTAGGATCGCTGAACAGCTCAGGTGCGTTTTGCCACGCAAGAAACGTCGCACTTGCCCCCATGCACTGGCTCAGAAATCCGATCTCATCGTCGCCAAAGGTTGGATGCGCTTTGACATAGCGCAGGGATGCCGCAACATCCTGCCATTCCGTTTCGCCCGCGCCGACTGGTGCCTCGGACCCGATCAGCGTTTTGCCTGTCCCACCGTCGCTGTCGCCTTGGCCGCGGTGGTCGTACATCACAATGTTGTATCCTGCCTCGTGCAAGTGCTTGATCATGGGAAGAAATTCAACAGCAACGCCATCTAGCCCTTCGATTGACCCATAGCGGGTTGTTGTCAGAGGGTGGTTGACGATCAGTGTTTTATCCGAAGGTTCGGCTGCAAGAATTTCCCACGCGCTCAGGCGCACATCATCCGCCGTCATGATTTCAACATCGGAATAGACCATGCCGTAATCTTGCGGCGTTTTGGGATTGGTCAAGCGCTCAGGCGCGACGCGCATTTTGACAATTTGGCTGACATAGATGCTTTCTTTCAAACCAAACAGATTGGTGAACCAAACGCCTGCCAGTGTCGCCACGACGCCGACAAGTGACAGGGCAATGGTCATGATTGCTTTCCTTATGATAAGTCCTTTTGAATGAGTGCACAAAGCCAGTGGCCCGGGAGCGGGCCATTTGGTCAGATACAGAAGATTTCGTGCTGAATATTTACGGTGTATACATTGAGTAGCCGGTTAACGAGCGCCGGTCAAGATAATATTTACACCGGAAATATTTTGCCCGATAAGGATAATATGTTGGTTGAAAAATCGTATCACCACGGCAACCTCAAGCAGGCCTTGGTCAAGGCAAGTTTGGATATTCTGCACAAATACGGCTCGACGGGGCTGTCATTGCGCAAGTGCGCGGACGCCGTGGGTGTAAGCCATACCGCCCCAAAAAACCACTTTGGGAACATGGCTGGCCTTTTGACGGCGTTGGCAAGTGCGGGATACGCAATGCTGGCAGATACCATGCGCGACGGCTGGGCTGAGGATACCCCCCGCCCCGAACGTCGCGATTTGGCGTTGCAGGGGTACGTCAGCTTTGCGGTTGATCATCCCGATTTGTTCGAACTGATGTTCGCGCGGGGGCGCACCAAAAGCGATGATCTGGAACTGATGGGGAATGTCGTGGCTTGTTTTGCCGTGCTTGCCGACATCGCCCAAGATCTGCCGCTTGGCCACGCGAGTGATGAGCTAACAGCAACGCGCGCTCAAATGTTCATTTGGAGCGCTGTGCACGGCTACGCACAACTTTGCATCGCGGGGCGTTTCAAGAAAGACGAAATGAAACGTCTTACGATCCTCGACATTTTACCACAGATGAAACCCTGAGGGCAAAATCAACCGTTCGCCACAAGTGTCGTACCTGTCACTCTGGGCTCATACTAGGTATTTGACGAAAGCAGTTGGCAAAATTTAGCGCTTTTTAATGACAGTTAGCGACATTGCAAGCACTGGATCAGTCAGGGACACTAATCTGGACAAGCCGGTGCTGGGAAACGAAGCCTGCGTTCTCCAATGCGGCCTTCGATGCAAAATTGCTTTCAGCGCATCCACAAATCGGCCTCTTGCCCTCACTTTCCAAAACGTTCGCAAGCTCGGAGACAATCAAACTGGCGAACCACTTTTTGCGCTGACTGCGTCGTGTCACCATTCCAATGTCAACAACGTCACCTGATCCATCAATCGGAATCATCACCCCGCTTCCCACCAGTTGCCCGTCATTGAATGCGATCCAAAGGCCATTGGACCGATAGATCTGCTCGACTTCATCCTTGCTGTCATAGAAATCGCGCCCAGTTATCCAGGCATCTGACAGATCGACCGCCCTCGCCCTAGCGAACTGGAAAGTATCAATTTTACTTAGAATGACCGGGGTGCGTTTGCGAAACAAGAACCCGGTTTCAACCATAGCCCACCCTAGTGTTTTGGCGGCGTCAATCAGTTCCCGATCAAATGACTTGCAAAGAACCTTCCTGAAAGGTCGCTGTTGGATAAGATTGCTCAGGAGCAGGTGCGCTTTGGCGCGGTCTTTTGCGTAGAACTCTACCAGACGGTCTGCATGAAAGATGGCATATCCCTCGCCGGGAGATTCCCAGACTTCACCTGATCTGACCAACTCCTCAAGGAACCACTCTTGCGGCTCTTGCAAGGATGCCAAGTATTGGTTCCGCAGTGAAAGGGGCAAGTCCGCAACTCGCAAAAAAGCATTCATGTGCAATCGTAGCGTTTATTCGCGGGCACCTGCAATGGGGACGAATAAGACAGGTGGCGCGCCGCTTTGGATGCCGTTTGTGCAAATTATCAAGCACTGCCAACGTTGACAGACGTCGCCCCTGAATAAGCGGCACGACAGCACAATCCAGCAAATTTACGCGACCGCCAAGGTCTGCGCTGTATTTCGCGAAAGTCGATCTACAGCATCCCGATCGGCAATGCAGAACACTTTGACCCGATCAAGGACCGGTCAATGCCGTTCGTTCACACTCACGCTGCGACCACTTAAATCGAGGAGTTGGGGAACGTTGATCGATAAACGAATATTATCGCTTAAAGTCAAAAAATGTGGTGCGGCTGAGAAGACTCGAACTTCCACGGGTGTTACCCCACAGCGACCTCAACGCTGCGCGTCTACCATTCCGCCACAGCCGCACACTATGATGGTGGCACGGCTTTAGCCCTTGATGCAAACAAAGTGAAGCCGAAAATTGATCTAAATGCGGCGACACAGAAAATAGATCGGCATCGCAGTTTCGTGTTCAAGGCTTGCAATCCCGCCTGCGAGGTCTGATTTTAGACGGTGACAGTCAAAAAGGTGAGCCTGATGGAACATTCTGAACAAACCGGTGCCATTTTAAATGAGGCGACACAGGACAATCCCGTGATCGATGTCGACATCGTGTCAGACGTCATGTGCCCGTGGTGCATCGTCGGGTATCGTCAGCTTGAACAGGCTTTGGGTCAAACCGGCATGGGCGCGCGCATCCGCTGGCATCCATTTGAACTGAACCCGACGATGCCGCCCGAAGGTCAAAACCTCAGCGAGCATATTCAGGAAAAATACGGCAGCACGCCCGAGCAATCCGCGCAAAACCGCGCGCAGATGCAATCGCTGGGCACGCAACTGGGCATCGATTTCCAGTTCAGCGCCGACAGCCGTATCGTGAACACCTTTGCCGCGCACCAATTGCTGGATTTCGCGCTGAGCGTTGGCCAGCAGCATCCGCTAAAGTTAGCGCTGTTCGAGGCGCATTTCACCCACGGGCGTGATGTGTCCAAACCGGACGTGCTGATCGAAATCGCTGCCGAAATCGGCCTGAACGCTGACGATGCGCAAAAGGTGCTGAGCGATGGTGCCTTGGCCGAAAACGTCCGCGAGAAACAGAAATTCTGGACAGAGCGCGGCATTTCCGGTGTCCCCTCGATGATCTTTGCTGGCAAATATCTGGTGACCGGGGCCCAAGGCGCTGAAAACTACGCGCAACTGTTGACGCGCACCGCGCAAGAACTGCAAGGCGAACCTGTCTAGTGGTCGAATGGATCACCACGGACGGGTTAACAGACTACCGCGCCGCCGAAACATGGATGGAAAAACGCGCCGCCGCCATTGCCGCAGGTGACGCGTCTGAATGCATTTGGCTGGTGGAACATCCACCTCTGTACACTGGCGGAACGTCGGCCAAAGCGGCGGATCTGACTGATCCCGACCGCTTTCCCGTCCACACAACAAAACGCGGCGGGCAATACACCTATCATGGCCCCGGCCAGCGCGTCGCCTACACGTTGCTCGACGTGGGCAAACGCGGCCACGATGTGCGCCTGTTCGTGCAACAACTGGAAGAATGGGTGATCAGCGCCTTAGCCGAATTCAACATCGACGGCGCCATTCGCGACGGCCGCGTTGGTGTTTGGGTAGAACGCCCCGACAAACCCAAAATGGCGGATGGTGCAGTGGCCGAAGACAAAATCGCCGCCATCGGCATCCGTTTGCGCAAATGGATCAGCTTTCACGGCATTTCGATCAACGTCGAACCGGACCTAAGCCACTTTGACGGCATCGTGCCCTGCGGCATCACCGATCACGGCGTCACGTCTTTGGTCGATTTGGGCCTGCCGGTCTGCATGGATGATGTCGACGTCGCCCTGCGCCGCAGCTTTGATCAGGTGTTCGGCCCCCTGCCCTAACGCGCGATGCGCCCGTAAAACCCCAGTTGCTCTGTGTTGGAAAATTCCACATCTGGCCGTTCAAAATAGGTTAGCACCGCAATCACGCGCGGCGTTGCCCCTTTGATCGCCGTCACACGGTGGGGCGTGTTGACTCCGCGAAACACATTCAGCGTGCCAGGAACAACCGACATCTGCTGCAAATCCGGATCTTCACCGTTCAGCAACGCCACAACGCCGTCGAAATTCGGATCATCCGCGGTTCGCAAATCGGTGCGGTATTCAAAAACGCCGCCCGCGTCGGGGGCTTGCAGCAACAATGTCACCGTGAATTCGGACCGGTCAAAGTGCCAGTTTAACGCCTGCCCTTCTTTGTAGCGCATGACGTTGTAGGCGGCCAAACGGTCCTTCATCGGGAAAAGTGCGGGTTTTTCCATCACATCTGCCAGAAACGTTCGGAACGCGGGCCAGTGGTAAATGTCGGCCACAGGGCTGCCATCCAGCTGATCTGCACAGATCGTATTGTTAGAGGTTTCAAAGGTTTGCAAGGCAGGGTGATCGTCCGCCAGCCCTTCGATCTGCGGTTTGAAATAGATGTTGTGCTGGCGCGCGTGCAAAAAGCTGTCGGTGTCGATAACCGGCGTGAGCCGCGCGACTTCGGCCTGTGCCACGTCAGGGCGCAAGAACCCATCCAGATTGAACATGCCGCCGTCCGCCAAATCCGCTTGGCACCGCGCGACCAAAGCCGCGTAGGCGTCGCTGTGGGGGGTATCCAGCGGAAATTGATCCAGATTTACGATGTCACGCATTCTACCACTGCCTCTTGTTTCAGGGGTACTGTTCACCTGCATGCAACTTTGCGCAAGGATATCGTTGTAATTAACCTGCTGTTACGATCTTGGCGTGCAAACATGCGCAAAGCGGCGACGCCCTTGGGGTATTGTGCGCATCCATTCAAGCTGCCGCGACAATTAATCCCTGTCTGCGACCATTACGGTCATTGCGCGGGGCAGTCTTGGGTATTAGAACCACACGGAATCCCCGCGTTTTCTATGATAGAGCGCGGAAATCTTTCTAACAGGAGGCACGCATGGCAGACGCAGCCATTCACGGGCACGACCATCACGACGAGCGTGGGTTCTTTACACGCTGGTTTATGTCCACGAACCACAAAGATATCGGCATCCTTTACCTGATCGTTTCAGCCCTCGTTGGCTTTGTTTCGGTCGCGTTCACGGTGTATATGCGGCTTGAGCTGATGGACCCAGGCGTCCAGTACATGTGCGGCGAAGGCGCGCGTTTGTTCGCATCAGACGAAGTTTGTACGCCAAACGGCCACCTCTGGAACGTTCTGATCACCGCGCACGGCATCCTGATGATGTTCTTCGTGGTTATTCCCGCGCTTTTCGGCGGCTTTGGTAACTACTTTATGCCACTGCAAATCGGCGCGCCTGACATGGCGTTCCCGCGGATGAACAACTTGTCCTTCTGGATGTATGTTGCTGGTACGACACTGGCGATCTGCTCTGTTCTGTCTCCGGGCGGCAACGGTCAGCTTGGCTCTGGCGTAGGTTGGGTCCTGTACCCGCCTCTGTCCGTCAAAGAAGGCGGCTTCTCGATGGACCTCGCGATCTTCGCGGTTCACGTCTCTGGGGCCTCGTCAATCTTGGGCGCGATCAACATGATCACGACATTCCTGAACATGCGTGCCCCTGGTATGACGTTGTTCAAAGTGCCGTTGTTTTCATGGTCGATCTTTGTGACCAGCTGGTTGATCTTGTTGTCTTTGCCGGTTCTGGCGGGCGCGATCACCATGTTGCTGATGGATCGTAACTTTGGCTTTGCCTTCTTTGATCCTGCAGGCGGCGGCGATCCGGTGCTGTACCAACACATCTTGTGGTTCTTTGGCCACCCAGAGGTGTACATCATCATTCTGCCGGGCTTTGGCATCATTTCTCACGTGATTTCCACATTCGCACGCAAGCCGATTTTCGGTTACCTGCCAATGGTTTGGGCGATCATCGCGATTGGTGTTCTGGGCTTTGTTGTGTGGGCGCACCACATGTACACGGTCGGGATGTCACTGAACCAACAAGCCTACTTTATGCTGGCGACAATGGTCATTGCGGTGCCCACAGGGGTCAAGGTCTTTAGCTGGATCGCGACCATGTGGGGCGGCTCGATCGAATTCAAAACGCCTATGCTTTGGGCCTTTGGGTTCCTGTTCTTGTTCACCGTTGGTGGCGTTACAGGTATCGTTCTGTCACAGGCTGCGGTGGACCGTTACTACCACGACACCTACTACGTTGTGGCGCACTTCCACTACGTAATGAGCTTGGGTGCAGTATTCGCGATCTTTGCAGGTATCTATTTCTACCTGCCCAAGATGTCGGGCCGTATGTATCCTGAATGGGCTGGCAAACTGCACTTCTGGGCGATGTTCATCGGGGCGAACCTGACGTTCTTCCCACAGCACTTCTTGGGTCGCCAAGGCATGCCACGTCGCTACATCGACTACCCTGAACAGTTCGCATACTGGAACGAATGGTCGTCTTATGGCGCGTTCCTCAGCTTTGCTTCATTCTTGTTCTTCTTTGGTATCATCGCTTACACGCTGCTGCGCGGCGCACGGGTGACCGAGAACAACCCATGGAACGAATACGCTGACACGCTGGAGTGGACACTGCCAAGCCCACCCCCAGAGCATACCTTCGAAATCCTGCCAAAGCAGGAAGACTGGGACAAACAGCCGGGACATTAACCCCACGCTGAGACAAAACAAAAGGCTCCAACGGCGGTTGGGGCCTTTTTTCGTAAATTCAAATTCAGGACGATCAACTATGCGCTTTACAATTCTGGCACTCATCACATCAGTAAGTCTCACGGCATGCATTTCCGCCTCGGAACCCGGCAGCTATGATAGCGACTTGAACCGGAAAACAGCCGGCGCATCCGTCGTGTCGGCCTTTGCAAAAATGTGTGGCGGCCAGCGGATCAACGAATACCGTGAAAGCTTCATCAAAACGATGAAAACACAACGCGCCGTATCATCAGAGGCCGAAACCAAAATTCGCGCACAATACGCACAGGCAGATGCAAGTGTCGCTGCACGCTTCGCAGATGCCAGCGCACGAAACGAACACTGCAAACAGTATCCAGTCGATCAGGCTGCGATTGATCGTGGCGTGGCTGGCGACTTCACGGGCCAAATTTGACCTATCGGAATGGCTGCCACAATGCAGCCGTTCCGCCCCTTACTTTACTCGCATAGCTGCTTGGCGAACATTGCGCCTATAAGGTGTGCACTTTGATGCACCCGCAGCCACATAACATACCGTTCGTCATAGTAGCATCATCTGCCCAAACAGATCATAAGGTGCCCATGCCCTACAAATGGACCTCCCCCAAAGGTGCCACAACTCAGACGATGCACCTCTACCCCCACCAAAGCCTGCCCGCGCGCGGCATGGCCGCCTTTGTGCTGACCACCTTCACCCTAATCCTGATCCCGACCCTGCCGCTGCTCGGCTCGCCGATCCTGTGGGGGCTGCTGCCATTCCTGCTGCTCGCCGTTTGGGGCATGTATTTCGCCCTGCAACGCAACCACAAAGCCCGCCAAATCAGCGAAGTCCTGACGCTAGACACAGACACAACGCAGCTGATCCGCACCAACCCAAATGGCGACACGCAAACATGGGATTGCAATCGGTATTGGACCCAAGTCACGAAATACGAAACCGACGGCCCCGTGCCACACTACGTGACGCTCAAAGGCATGGGGCGCGAGGTCGAAATCGGAGCCTTCCTCAGCGAAGAAGAACGCATCGCACTTTTTGAAGACTTGCAACGCGCCCTCAAACGGTAGGCACAAAAAAGGCGGGCCAAAACCCACCTATTGCGCCAGATTTGTTCTGAACAAAAATACTCCGGGGGAGCGCAATAGCGCGGGGGCAGCGCCCCTTCTCCCTCAGCTCAAGAACACAACCGGTCTTTGATCACGGGGCCAACAGCGCCAAAATCCATCTGGCCGGTGTATTTGCCTTTGAGAATCCCCATGACCTTGCCCATGTCACGAATACTGTCGGCACCGACCTCGGCGATTGCTGCATCCACAGCCGACGCAGACTCCTCAGCGCTCAGCTGACGGGGCAAAAATTCTTCGATCACAACGATCTCTTCGCGTTCCCGTTCTGCCAGATCCAACCGGCTGCCCTCTTCGTAGGCACGCGCGCTTTCCATACGTTGCTTGGACATTTTGCCAAGGATCGCAAGCACTTCGGTGTCATCGACCCCGTCGTCACTGCCTTTGGCACGCGCGTCGATGTCTTTGTCTTTGATCGCAGCATTGATCAGGCGCAGCGTTGACAGGCGGCTCGCCGCTTTGTCGCGCATCGCTTGTTTCATGGCGCTCGTAATTCGCTCGCGTAGTTCCATTGATTATGTCCCATCCCCACGGGGTTGTTTCTGAGCCTGCGAACATACTCAAACCTGTTCCGCCGTGCAACCGTGCAAAACAAAGCTAAACCCTTGAAAATAAACAACTTCGCAAATCGGCATTCCTCCTTGACCGTGGGCAAGCCGCGCATTAAGTTCCGACAAATTTGCCAGAATCCTGCACGCTTTGGCAATGAACCCAAACATATAGGCCTGCCCATGACCAAGCTCGCACATGCCCGCCCCACCGCTTGTTTAGCTCTGGCGGATGGGACTTTGTTTTACGGCTCAGGCTTTGGGGCCACGGGGCAGACCGTCGCCGAGCTGTGTTTTAACACCGCTATGACCGGCTATCAGGAAATCATGACGGATCCGTCTTATGCGGGTCAGGTCGTGACCTTCACCTTCCCGCACATCGGCAACACCGGCATCACGCCAGAAGATGACGAAACTGCCGATCCAGTCGCCGCAGGCATGGTCGTCAAATGGATGCCCACGACGCCGTCCAACTGGCGCAGCGCCGGTGAATTGGGCGATTGGTTGGCCGCACGGGGCCGCATCGCAATCGGTGGCATCGACACGCGTCGTCTGACCCGCGCAATCCGCCAAGCCGGTGCGCCGCACGTCGCCCTTGCCCACGATCCAGAGGGTAATTTCGACATCGCAGCCTTGGTTGCCGCAGCACGTGATTTCGCGGGGCTTGAGGGCATGGATCTGGCAAAAGACGTCACCTGCGCCCAATCTTATCGGTGGGACGAAATGCGGTGGGCTTGGCCCGAGGGTTACACCCGCCTGGAAGACCCGAAATTCAAAGTTGTCGCTGTGGATTACGGCGCAAAACGCAACATCCTGCGCTGCCTCGCCTCTGTTGGCTGCGACGTCACGGTGTTGCCAGCCTCGGCCACAACCGAAGATGTGTTGGCCCATAAACCAGACGGCGTTTTCCTGTCCAACGGTCCGGGCGACCCCGCAGCCACCGGCGAATATGCCGTTCCGATGATCAAAGGTGTGCTCGATCAAACCGACCTGCCCGTGTTTGGCATCTGCTTGGGTCACCAAATGCTCGCGCTCGCGCTTGGGGCGAAAACGATCAAAATGAACCACGGCCATCACGGCGCAAACCACCCCGTCAAAGACCACGAAACCGGCAAAGTCGAGATCACCTCGATGAACCACGGCTTTGCGGTCGATGCGCAATCCTTGCCCGAAGGCATCGTTGAAACGCACACCTCGCTGTTTGACGGTTCCAACTGCGGTATCCGCATGGCGGGCCGTCCGGTCTATTCTGTGCAGCACCACCCAGAGGCCAGCCCGGGCCCACAAGACAGTTTTTACCTGTTCGAACGCTTTGCCAAAGCCATGCAGGACCGCACAGCTTAAGAAACGTTACCAAAAGGTTCAAAGTTAACTGATCGTTAACCGAATTACGCCACTTAAGTATTGCTACCAAAGCGATACCGAGGACGCGTCGTGAGTGACCCTAGACTGGCTTTTGATGACCCTCAGAGTGTTGAGATGGACGCGCCACCGCGCCCATTTGGCCGTTTGCTGGTTGATGCCGGTATCATTACCCAAATCGATTTGGTTAACGCATTGGGCCTGCAGCGCCGCGTCGATGCGCAACTTGGCGATATTTTGCAATCCGAAGGGCTGGTCAGCGCCAGTGACGTACTTGACGCCTTGTCCATTCAACACAACGCCCAACGCATTGATCTGCAAGCAACGCCGCCCCGTTTAAACATGGCCGATGCCCTGCCTGCCGCGCTGTGCCTGCAACACGGGGTCGTGCCGTGGCTTTGGGTCGGGCGCACTTTGCTGGTGGCAACCAGCCAGCCCGCGCAGTTTGAACATTTGCGCGCCTGTCTAGGTCCCGCTGGTTTTGCCGTTTTGCCAGTCATCGCGGCCCAGCCACAAATCCAGATGCAACTAAACCGCCTGTACGGTCATCAACTTGCGCAAAAGGCGATCACCCGCGTGCCAAGCCGCGAAAGCTGCCGCAGTTGGGACCGCCAATTGTCAGGGCGCAGCACGCTGGCTGTCTCTGTCATCCTGTTTCTCGTGACCGTGCTGTTCCTGTTTCCCCATTGGACCATCACCATCGGGGTCATTTGGGCCGTGCTGACTTTGGCGCTGACGACCGGCCTAAAGGGGGCCGCATTCTTTGCCCAAATCCTGCATAATACGCCCGACACCGGCGCGCCGAATGACCTGACAACAGAACAATTTCGCCTGCCCCGCGTCTCTGTCATGGTGCCACTTTTGCGCGAAAAAGAGATCGCAGGCGCGCTCGTCAAACGCCTGTCGCGGCTGACCTATCCAAAATCCCTGCTGAACGTGGTTCTGGTCCTCGAGGCCAACGACACCATCACCCGCGAAACGATTGCGCGCACAGAAATGCCCGACTGGATCAGCGTGATCGAAGTGCCCGACAGTGAAGGCCCCACAACCAAACCACGCGCGTTGAACTATGCGCTCGATTTTTGTCCCGGCAAAATCATCGGGGTCTGGGACGCCGAAGATTCCCCCGCCCCCGACCAGATCGAAAAAGTGGTGATGCGGTTCCAGCAGGCACCGGAAAACGTCGCGTGCTTGCAGGGGATACTGGATTACTACAACGCCCGTGCGAACTGGTTATCTCGTTGTTTTACAATCGAATATGCAACGTGGTGGCGTCTGGTTTTACCGGGCATTGCCAAGCTGGGCTTGGTCATTCCATTGGGCGGCACGACCCTGTTTTTTAAACGTGACATTCTTGAAAAACTTGGTGGGTGGGATGCGCACAACGTGACCGAAGATGCGGATTTGGGCGTGCGGCTGGCGCGCCACGGCTACGTCACCGAATTGCTGCCGACCGTCACACACGAAGAAGCAAACTGCCGCGCGTGGCCGTGGGTGCGTCAGCGGTCGCGCTGGCTTAAGGGGTTCATGATCACGTATTTTGTGCACATGCGTGCCCCCCGCCAATTGATCAAAGATCTCGGGTTCGCGCGCTTCATGGGCCTGCAAATGATCTTTTTGGCGACGTTTTCACAGTTCGCTTTTGCCCCCTTGTTGTGGTCGTTTTGGGTGACGCTTATGGGCGGTGCACATCCCGTGGAAACAACGCTGGGCGCAGGTGTCGTTTTTGCCGTCATTTCACTGTTTGTGATCTCGGAAATCCTCAGCTTTTCCATGGGTGTGGTCGCTGTTTCAGGCAAAGAACACCGGCATCTGGTGCCGTGGGTTTTGTTGATGCCCGTCTATTTCACCATGGGTGCGCTCGCCAGTTACAAAGCCCTTTACGAGATGATCGTGACGCCATTTTACTGGGACAAAACCGAACACGGCGTCACCGAGCACACGGATTAACCTTCTTCTTGGCGCCGCGATGCGTCTTGTTTCAGGCGCGTCATAAACGCCACCGAAATGTGATCGCGCAGGGCCGCCCCCGCTGCTGCTTCGTTCTTTTCCTCGATTGCGCGCACGATCATGTCGTGTTCACCCTGTGCAATTGCACCGCGCCCAACAGCCGCCAACGATGTGGTCGCCATCAGGGCCATCGTGCGGTGCACAAGGTCCAACTGCTGCACCAAATAGCGGTTGTGCGAGGCCAGATGGATTTGCTTGTGAAACCGTCGATTGGCGCGGGCCAAGGCGGGCGGATTGTCCATCAGTTCGTTATCTTCTTCGACCATTTCACGCAGAATACGAACCTCTTCTTCGGTGGCGTGACGGGCGGCAAGGGACGCGGCCAACCCTTCGAGTTCGCGGCGCACCACATATAATTCCGCCATCTGATTGTGATCAAGCGAGGCGACAATCAGGCTGCGCCCGTCACGCGCCAAAAGCGATTGGGTTTCAAGGCGTTGCAACGCTTCGCGGATCGGGGTGCGCGACACCCCAAAGCGGTCCGCAAGCTCGCTTTCTACCAGCCGGTCACCGGGTTTGAACGTGCCCACATCTATCGCCTCAAGAAGCAAGGAATACGCGTCGGTCTGCTGCGGTTTCATCGGCTGGGGTCCATTTCGATCAAGTTTGGCACAGCTTAACGTCAAGCGGGTTTCACGCAACCCATTGCACCTTTGGTGGTGCCTGCTAAGTCATATTGCATGCCTCAAGCAGCTTTTTCACATGTGACCCATTGGGTGTTCGATCTGGACAACACCCTGTATCCGCCGTCTGCACGTCTGTTTGATCAGATCGAGGGGCGGATGCGCGCCTATTTGATGCGTGTTCTAAAGGTGAATGACACTGAGGCCGACCACCTGCGCCGCCACTATTGGGAAACCTACGGGACGACACTGGCGGGACTTATGCGCGAACATCAGGTCGATCCCGACCCGTTTCTGGACGACGTGCACGACATTTCATTTGACCAGTTACAGCCGGATCCAACCCTTGCCGGGTTAATCCGCGCACTGCCGGGCCGGCGCATCGTCTATACCAACGGCACCCGCCCTTATGCCAAACAAGTGTTGACGGCCCGTGGCTTAGACGGAATTTTTGATGCGATCTACGGGGTCGAACATGCTGAATATCTGCCCAAACCCGAACAAGGGGCGTATGATCGTGTCTTTGGCACCGACAATCTAAGCGGCGGTGTCGCGGCCATGTTCGAGGACGAAGCCCGCAATCTGGCCGTCCCGTTTTCGATGGGCATGCGCACTGTGCATGTCGCCCCGACACCCCAAGACTTGCACTACGTCGATTTTCACACCGACGATCTGAACGGCTTTCTGGGGCAAATATTGGGCCAGGTTCAGGGGTAGGACAGGATGCCGCTTGGTCAAAGCCCGTCTGCCGCCCTACATCTGTATCAAACGGAGGATCCACATGGCCGATCAAACCTGTGACATACTGATTTCTGGCGGCGGCATTGCGGGGCTTGCGGCCGCCGCAACCTTTGGAACCGCCGGTTTTGACGTGATCTGCGTTGACCCCGCCCCCCCCGTGACTGAGCGCGAGGCGGATGGCGCCGACATGCGATCCACCGCGATGTTGCAACCGGCGCGGGCTGTGCTTGAGGCCGCTGGCATCTGGGATCACCTCGCCCCGCACGCGGCACCGCTACAGATCATGCGGATCGTCGATGCAGGTGGTGCCGACCCAGAACCGCGCATCGTCAAAGATTTCGACGCCGCTGACATTTCCGATCAGCCATTTGGCTGGAATTTCCCCAACTACGTGCTGCGCCGCGAAATCCTAGCCCGCCTAGACGCCCTGCCCAACGTCGATTTTCGCGCAGGCACCGGTACGTCCAGCCTGTTCACCCGATCACTCAGCGCGCGCGTTGGCCTGTCCGATGGCAGCCGCGTAAACGCAAAACTGGTCATCGCAGCCGATGGGCGCGGATCGCCCATGCGCACGGCGGCAGGCATCGACGTGAAAACCAAACGCTACGGTCAAAAGGCGCTGGCCTTCGCGGTCACACACCCGATTCCGCACGACAATGTCTCAACCGAAGTGCACCGCACCGGCGGCCCCTTCACGCTGGTGCCATTGCCCGATTTTAACGGCATGCCGTCCTCTGCTATCGTTTGGATGGACGACGGACCACTGTCGCAAACCCGATTTGAAATGGATGTCGACGCATTTGAAGCAGAAATGTCGACGCGCAGTTGCCACCTCTTTGGCCCGCTCACGTTGGCCTCGCGCCGCACAATCTGGCCAATCATCAGCCAGACGGCAGAACGCATGACAGGGCAACGCCTCGCCCTGATTGCCGAGGCCGCGCACGTCGTCCCCCCCATCGGGGCGCAGGGTCTGAACATGAGCTTGCAAGACACAAACGTGCTGCTTGATTTGGCCCAAGCCCGCCCCGAAGGGTTAGGCGACGCCGAAATGCTAGAGATCTACAACACCGCCCGCATGCGTGACGTGAAAATACGGGTTGCCGGAATTGACCTGCTGAACCGCGCGAGCCAAGCCACGCATCCGACCCTGCGCGATGCCCGCGCGATCGGGCTGAACGCGCTGTACAGCATGGGGCCTGTGCGTAAGACCTTGATGCAAATGGGTTTAGGCGTGAAATCGTAAGGTGCGGGTGTCCCGCACCCCGCCTCACAAAACTTTGTCGATCACACGTTCTAGACGCGCAACCGTGCCCGCCACATCAAACAGCTTGTCCAAGCCGAACAGCCCGATCCGGAACGTCCGAAAATCCGCAGGCTCGTCACATTGCAGCGGCACTCCGGCAGCAATCTGCATGCCTTGGGCGGCAAAAACCTTGCCCGTTTGCACGTCCGGATCGGCCGTATAGCTGACCACAACCCCCGGCGCGCCAAAACCATCCGCCGCCACAGACACCACGCCTTTGTCCGCCAACAACCCGCGCACAGCATTGCCCAACGCCCACTGCGCGTCCTTCAGCTTGTCAAAACCGTACTCGCGGGTTTCCAGCATCGTGTCGCGGAAATCGCGCAACGCGTCCGTCGGCATCGTGGCGTGATAGGCGTGACCGCCGTTTTCGTAGGCCTGCATGATGCTATGCCACTTGCCCAAATCGATTGAAAAACTGTCGGATTGCGTTTCGCTCATCCGTGTCACAGCGCGGTCCGACAACATCACCAAGCCCGCACAAGGCGACGCGCTCCACCCCTTTTGCGGGGCCGAGATCAGCACATCGACGCCCGTCGCTTTCATGTCGACCCACGCGCAGCCCGACGCGATGCAGTCCAAAACCATCAACGCGCCGACATCGTGCGCCGCCGCGGCCATTGCCGTCACGTAGTCATCGGGCAAAATCACCCCCGCCGAGGTTTCCACATGCGGCGCAAACACCACGTCAGGCTTTTGGGTTCTGATCGCCTCGACAACTTCCGCGATTGGCGCGGGCTCAAAGGGCGACGTGCTGGCGTTGCCGCTTTGGCGGGCTTTCAAAACTGTGGCCGAGGCGGTCAAATCACCGGTTTCGATGATCTGGCTCCAGCGGTAACTGAACCAGCCGTTGCGCACGACCAACACGTTGGTCCCTTTGGCAAATTGGCGCGCGACGGCCTCCATCGCGTAGGTGCCGCCGCCGGGGATCACGACAACCGCCTGCGCGTTGTAGACGTCCTTTAGTATGCCCGAAATGTCGTTCATCACGCCTTGAAACACAGCGCTCATGTGGTTCAACGAACGGTCTGTGAAAACGACCGAGAATTCTTCCAACCCTTGCGGGTCAACGGTGTCGAGCAATGCGGCCATGGTACAATTCCTTTGTTGGTTTGCACTAATTTAGGGGCGCGCACCGCACATGGCAAAGTCTACTTGAGTATACATTTCGCAACAGCCGCCACCAATTGGCGTGCATCGGAAACGCGCGTGGCGCATGTTACTCGGGTGGCCCCCCCAAGGGCCCGGGCCTGCGTTCTTCGCTCAGCAACACATTCGCCTCAACATCACCCGCGCCGGGCAACGTCATGATGCGCCGCCGTAGCACACGTTCGAAATCTGACAGATCTCGCGCAACCACACGCAACCGATAATCATACAGCCCCAAGACGTGCTCGACGGTCTGCACCTCCGGAATCGCACTGACGGCACGTTCAAAATCTTCAAGGCTGACACGGCCCTTGGTCGCCAGTTTGACGCCGAGAAAAACCGTCACCGCAAACCCCAATGCCTCTGCATCTAACCGAAGTCGGCGGCCAGTGATCACACCCGTCTCTTGCAACCGTTTGATCCGCCGCCATGTTGCAGGCTGCGACAGCCCGACTTGACGGCCTAACGCGCCCGCACTTTGGTTGGCGTCGCGCTGAAGCGCGCGCAGCAACGCGTGATCAATGGCGTCAACTTCGATCATAAGGGCAAGCTTTCGTTGGATTTTATCCGTGCAACTTGCATCAAAGCCTCGATGTCGGCGATGTTCGGCAAGGTCAATATCTTGTTGCGGTAGATGTGTTGGTAATGGGCCATGTCGCGCGCAATTACGGACAGGCGCACATCTACACGGCCCAAAAACGTTTGAATTTCAATGACCTCAGGTACGTCGCGCGCCGCCTCAAAAAAATTCTCATGCGCTCGCCCAACTGTCTTGTCCAAAGTCACACGTAACGACACCTCGACCGCATAACCCAAAACTGCCCAATCAATGGACGCCTGCACACCTTTGACGATGCCATCATCTTGCAAACGGGCCTGCCGGCGGGCAAGCTTGGCCACAGTGACCCCGCACCGGTCAGCCAGATCAGCAGGGCTTAGCCAAGGGTCTGCTTGCCATTGCCGCAGAATACGCCGATCCACATCATCAAGCATGATTTTTCCACAATCTTATGAATTCACGAATACTTACGGCTTGTTTTGATCATAAATACTCAAAATGCAACGCTGAAATCCTCATAAACTCTGATTATAACCGTTATCAGAAATCAAACTCCCGGGAGAGAAAACCATGCGTGTATATTATGATCGCGATTGCGATGTTAACTTGATCAAAGAAATGAATGTTGCGATTTTGGGCTACGGCTCCCAAGGGCACGCACATGCGTTGAACCTGCGCGACAGTGGCGCGAAAAACGTTGTGGTTGCGCTGCGTGAAGGATCTGCATCCATCGCCAAAGCTGAAGGCGAAGGCCTGAAAACAATGGGCATCGCAGAAGCCGCGGCTTGGGCCGACCTGATCATGTTCACAATGCCCGACGAACTGCAGGCCGACACCTACAAAAAATACGTCCACGACAACATTCGCCCAGGTGCCGCGATTGCATTCGCCCACGGCCTGAACGTGCACTTTGGTCTGATCGAACCAAAAGCTGGCATCGACGTCATCATGATGGCACCAAAAGGCCCGGGCCACACTGTACGCGGCGAATACACCAAAGGCGGCGGCGTGCCTTGCTTGGTTGCTGTAGACAAAGACGCATCCGGCAAAGCGCTTGAAATCGGTCTGTCCTACTGCTCTGCCATCGGTGGCGGCCGCTCTGGCATCATCGAAACCGACTTCCGCGAAGAATGCGAAACCGACCTGTTCGGCGAACAAGCGGTTCTGTGTGGCGGCATCGTTGAATTGATCCGCATGGGTTTCGAAACTCTGGTCGAAGCTGGCTACGAACCTGAAATGGCATACTTCGAATGCCTGCACGAAACCAAATTGATCGTTGATTTGATCTACGAAGGCGGCATCGCCAACATGGACTACTCGATCTCGAACACCGCAGAATATGGCCAGTACGTTTCCGGCCCGCGCATCCTGCCATACGACGAAACAAAAGCCCGCATGAAAGCTGTCCTCAGCGACATCCAGTCCGGCAAATTCGTGCGTGACTTTATGCTCGAAAACGCAGTTGGCCAACCAACGATCAAAGCGTCCCGTCGCTCCAACGACGAGCACCAGATCGAAGTTGTCGGCGGCAAATTGCGTGACATGATGCCTTGGATTTCCGCAGGCAAAATGGTCGACAAATCCAAAAACTAAATTAGGGTCATCCTAGCCCAAGAGGGCCCGGTCGACATCGGCCGGGCCCTTTTTTATTGAACCAGCCAACCGCCAATTTGTTTCGCACGCGAAACATTTTCATTTATTAACAACAGGTTAATGACACATGTCAGACACAAGCAAAATCACCTGGCATTCGTGGGCGATGGTTGCGATCCTCGGTCTGACGTGGGGCGGAACGTTCCTTGTGACCGAAATCGCGCTGGAAGGCATCACGCCGTTCTGGCTCGCTGCCGGGCGCATCAGCTTTGCGGCCTTGTTGATGACCGCGATCTGGCTGCCACGTGGTGCCAAATTGTTTGCCGCACCACCCAATCGCGAGGCCAAGACGTTGCTGTTGATCAGCGGCGCGCTCAGCTCGGCGATCCCGTTCATGTTGCTGGCTTGGGGGCAGCAATTCGTCACCGGCGGTTTTGCGGGCGTGTCCATGGCCGCCGTCGCGTTGATGGTTTTGCCGATGGCCCATTTTCTGGTTCCAAACGAACAAATGACATGGCGAAAATCCGCAGGATTCCTGATCGGCTTTATCGGTGTGGTGGTTCTGATTGGCGCACAAGCCTTTGAAAGTTCGGGATCAAACATGGAAACATGGGGGCGGTTTGCCTGCCTTGCTGCGGCCATGTGTTACGGCGTAAATTCGATCCTGATGCGGCGATTGCCTGACGTGGACACGATCGGTTTGTCGACCGTGATGATCCTGATGGCCATGCTGATCACCGTACCAGCGGCCCTGTTGATCGAAGGGTTGCCCCCCGTGCCCGAGACAAAAACCCTAGTGGTCATCGCGTTTCTGGGCCTGATCCCGACGGCTGCTGCAAACTTTTTGCGCACCTACGTGATCCGCACCGCAGGGCCAGTGTTCATGTCGATCACCAATTACCAAGTGCCGATTTGGTCCGTGGTTTTGGGCGCGTTGCTGTTGGGCGAACCCCTGCCAGCCTCACTGTTGTGGGCGATGGTTTTGATTTTGGCAGGCGTCGGCCTTAGCCAATACGGAGCCTTGCGGCGGTTGTTTCGCAGATAGGTTTTAGTACCGGCCCAAGTCCATTTTTGCTTTTGCCAAAACCTTGCCTGCGGCACTCACCGCCTTGACGTCGGCCTGATATTTGTTGCCGCGCCCGCCCGAACATGGTGGTAAATAACCCGCCGATGCATAGTCGCCTGTGCTGCGCGCTTTTTTGATCACGCGCACGCCACCGGGAAGGTTCGCGGACAAGCCAGGGACTGCGGGGAACGTCCCGCTGGTGCCTTTGACCGGGTAACCGATCGTGCCGTGCCCACCTTTTGAGGATAGTTTGGAAAAGCTCTTGTCGTTGTATTCCACGACCAACATGACCGTGCCTACGGGGATGCCGGTGACCTGAAATGGCGGCGTTTTGCCTTTGCCGCCGTGCAACGTGCATTGCTGGCCAGCAGGCACCTTTTTGCCATCCCAAGGGGCGCTAACGCGGGCGTTCATATCTGCCAAAGTGGGTGTTGCAACCGCAATCAACAACGCAAAAACAGGGCTAAACAGCTTCATATCGGGACACCTAAACAACTACAATCAGCACGAGTTTGCCGCATGTTCCGCTCAGGATCAAGTCGCCACAGCTTCTTGAACCGCTTGCACGATGCTGTCGACCGACGCGTTCAGGATGCCTTCATCTTCGCTTTCGGCCATGACGCGCACCAAAGGTTCGGTGCCCGATTTGCGAATCAACAGGCGTCCGTTGCCGACCAAATCGGCTTCGGCTTGCGCGATTGCGGCCTTGACGCTGGCATCATCCAACGGCGTTTGACCTGCGGAAAAGCGTACGTTTTTCAACAGCTGCGGGACCGGTTCAAAGGAGCTTAGCAGCGCGCTGGCCGGTTTTTCCGAGCGGATCATTTCGGCTAGAAATTGCAGGCCTGCCATCAGCCCGTCGCCGGTTGTGGAATAATCGGTCATCACGATGTGCCCCGATTGCTCACCGCCCAAATTGTACCCGCCTTTGCGCATCCGTTCGACCACGTAACGGTCGCCAACGGACGTACGTTCAAGGCGCAAACCTTTGTTTTCGAGGAACCTTTCAAGACCGAGGTTGGACATGACCGTCGCCACCAAGGCATTGCCGTTTAGCCGGTCTTCGGCCCCCCAGCGCGCGGCCATCAGCGCCATAAATTGATCGCCGTCGCCGACTTTTCCGTTTTCGTCCAGCAAGATCACGCGGTCTGCATCGCCGTCCAAACAGATGCCAACATCAGCCCCGTGTGCGACCACCGTTTCGGCCGCTGATTGCGGGTGGGTCGAGCCGCAATCCTCGTTGATGTTGTGCCCGTTTGGCGCGGTTCCGACGGGAATGACGGTGGCGCCAAGTTCCCACAACGCTTCGGGCGCGACTTTGTACGCGGCCCCGTTTGCGCAATCGACAACGACCTTGAGACCGTCAAGGCGCATGCTGCGCGGAAAGCTGGATTTGACCCGTTCGACATAGCGAAAACGCCCGTCATCGATGCGTTTTGCACGTCCGATTTGCGAGGATTCGATGGGGTCGACACCCGAGGCGACCAGCGCTTCGATTTCGGCCTCGACTGCGTCGGACAGTTTGAATCCGTCGGGGCCAAAAAACTTGATTCCGTTGTCGATCGCAGGGTTGTGGCTGGCGGAAATCATCACGCCAAGGTCGGCGCGCATGGACCGCGTGAGCAACCCAACGGCAGGCGTCGGCACCGGCCCAAGCAGCAGCACGTTCATGCCCGTACTCGTCAGCCCCGCCGTCAGCGCATTTTCGAACATATAGCCCGAAAGCCGCGTGTCCTTGCCGATCACAACACGGCGCACGCCGCCGGAATCCCGTTTAAAATACCGCCCGACAGCGGCCCCGATACGCAGGGCCATTTCGGCGGTCATGGGATGCATATTGGCAGTGCCACGCACGCCGTCGGTACCAAAAAGCTTAGTCATATCCGCCTTGTGCCATGCCAGCCCGCCACAGCGCAATGGCTTGTGCGTGTTCCGCTACATCATGGGCGCGGATGATTTGGATGCCTTGGCTGATTGCGCCGATCGCGACACCAACAGAACCGGGACCGCGCGCGTTCGCTTGGGTGACGTTACCGATGGTGCCGATGAATTTTTTGCGCGATGCCCCCAGCAGGATTGGCACGCCGAGGCTGTGAAACAGGCTGATCCGGTGCAAGAGTTTCAGGTTGTGGGGTAGTTTTTTGCCAAAACCGATGCCCGGATCTGCGATGATCTGGTCGCGTGGAATGCCAAGGGATGTGAGGTATTCGATCCGCTGTAAAAGGTAGTCGTACACGTCCAACACTACGTCACCGTATTGTGGATCGTCTTGCATTGTTGCCGGATCGCCTTGGGCGTGCATGACGCAAACAGGGGTTTTTCGGGCAGCGCAAAGCGGGGCGAGGTCTGGGTCAAACCCAAAGCCAGACACGTCATTCACGATATTTGCACCTGCATCGAGGGCAGCATTGGCAACCGTGGATTTGCGTGTGTCGATTGAAATTGGAGTGGTCAGGTTTGCCGCGCGTAGGGCTGCGATGACAGGGGCTGTGCGTTCGATTTCTTCGGATTCGGGGACGAATGCAGCACCGGGGCGGGTGGATTCCCCCCCAATATCAATAAGATGTGCGCCTTGCTCTGCCATTTTGGTAGCCGCATGTGTGGCCGCCGACAGGTCATCATGGCGCCCGCCGTCGGAAAAGCTGTCAGGCGTGACGTTCAAGATGCCCATCAAAACCGGAGCGGAAAAATCAAGACCCGCGACAGGCGTGCGGGGCTTCGTCAAATTCTGACGTTCTTGGTCAGTCAGCTGATCGGCAAGCACCACTTCATCGGCACCTTCACGGCGCAAAACTTCGACATGCGTGAACCAACCAGAACCACCCGCGAGCGACACCGCCCCAGTTGGCCGCGCCGGTCCCATTTGCACAAGCGGGCGGACGTAGCGTTGCATCACAGGGTCGCTTGGGTCGCGGGCACAGCGCGCAGGGGAACTGGCCCGCCTATCGGCAAATCGGCACCAATCACGATCATCTCTTGGGCGTCAAATGTCGCGGCGAACCATGCGGCCAAGGCCACGGCATCACTGGGTTGCGCGGAGGGACCATCCACCGCATCGAGCATGATTTTCGACGGTGCCCAGACGCAAATCTGGCCGTTGCGCATGCCCCAATCCAGCTCGGTTCGGGTTTCAACCACGACGCAGCGGTCGTCTTTTGAGGCTAAAACCCACGCGTTTTGTTCAATCGCCAACAAATCCACGCGCCGTTGGGTCATTTTGTGACCGGTTTGCGGCGCGGCGATATCCCCTGCCCCGACGCATAAAACCAGCGGGCGGTCATTGGCTTGCACCTGGTCGATCCAGCCGCCCAAATGCGGTGATGCGATGGCGGCGTTGGACAGGAAAACCAGTTCAGGGTGCAATGCCTCTTCGGCCTCGACTTCTACTGCGTCGCCGCCACGTGCGCGCACGATTTCGACGCCCAAAGCGCCCGGGCCCCGGTCCAGTTTTTCGATCCGCACAAAGGTGCGCATGGCTTGGGGTTCCAGCAAAATGCGATCCGCGACCCGTTCGGCCAAAGTTTCGAGCAGGTTCAGACGCTCGTCTGCCAGCTCGAATGTGATGGCCTCGGTGACTTTGTCGTAACTCAGGATGCGGTCCACATCATCGTCGATGGGGCCGGTCAGCGGCACAACTTCGACGACGATGTTGAAACAGATGCGTTGGGTGACGCCGCGTTCGGCCTGAAAGGCACCGATTTCCACATCGACGGCGTAATCACGCACGGAAATGCGGTCCAACGGGCCGTCTATGGCCGTGGCCTCGGACCGTTCGGATGGGTGTGCAAAGGCAAGACGGACTTCGGAGCTCATGGGTCAACCCTCGGGCAGCAGTGACAGTTGGGCACGGTGTACCTGCCCTGCGCGTCTATACCTGCGCGTTAACCGTCAAGCCAGACCTCAAATGCGGCGTTAGTTCGAGGCAGAGCGGTATGTGTGGCGGTAAAAAATATGCACACCGATGCGCGCGGTCTTGGTGTAAACCTTGGCCCAACGCGGGTTCACGGCGGTGGTGTGGTAGTGCGTCGCGCCATTTGTCAGCGCCGGCGATTTGCCGTCAATGATGGCGCGCGCCACTTTGGACACCCGCGCATAGGCTGTTGGTTCACCGATTTTTTCGGCATGACCGTCGCAGGTGTAGGTGAACTGGCACTGGTATTTTTTGCCGGTACCTTGGTTAATCACACCACACAAAGACGTCGGAAAACGCGTGCTTTTGACCCGGTTCATGATCACTTCGGCCACGGCGAACTGGCCTTTGACCGTCTCGCCGCGCGCCTCGAAATACAGCGCCTCGGACAGACATTTCCACTGCGCGTCACCCTTGGCTTTGGGTTGGGCATCAAGCCAAGCGCGCGAAAACTGCACGCCAGAGCCTGAGACAACCGGCGTCACAATCATATTTTGCAGGTGATCTTTCGGAACAGAAGACAAGCCTTTGGTTTCGGTGCGCAACAAGGCGCGGGCCTGATCTTCGTTTGCGAAGGCTGCAAAGGGCAGCAGAAAAACAGATATGATAATCGTTACAAACAGACGATGCATGTGGTGTTCCGGAGCAATTTCGTTCTGCGCCACTTAGACACTTTCAGGGTTAACGTCTAGTTTGCCGGGTTCAAATGCCGCAGGTCGCACGGATCGCACGTGATCCGCGGGCGGCACATTTATGCGCATCACCGCTTGATCTGGGCCTTTAACGGGCCTGTGCTACCCGGTTTTGTGTTTGATCGCCAATTGGGCTGCGGCAAGACGCGCCACCGGAACACGGAAGGGTGAACACGAAACATAGTCAAAACCGGCGTCCCGACAGAACGCAATCGAATCAGGGTTACCGCCGTGTTCACCACAAATCGACAGGGTCAGGCCAGGCTGCGATTCGCGCGCACGGGCGGCCCCGAGCTGCAGCAATTCGCCGACGCCATCCACATCAAGCACGTGAAACGGGTCTTCGTCGTAGACCTGTTGGTGGACGTAGTCGGACATAAAACGCCCGGCGTCATCGCGGCTAAGCCCGTAGGTCATTTGCGTCAGATCATTGGTGCCAAAGCTAAGGAAGGCGCAATGCGGGGCGATGTCGCCGGCGCGCAAAGCGGCGCGCGGGGTTTCGACCATGACGCCGAGGCGATAGTCAAAGTCGGCCTCCATTTGGGTGCGCACGGTGGCGGCCATCGCGTCAACGCGGGCTTTGACCAGCTCGACCTCGCGTTTGGCGCTGACCAGCGGGATCATGATTTCAGGAATGACCGGCGTGCCATCGCGGCCCGCATCACGTGAGACTTCGACCGTCGCTTCGAAAATCGCGCGGGCCTGCATTTCGTAGATTTCAGGCACGGTGATGCCCAGCCGCACGCCGCGCAGCCCCAGCATCGGGTTGTATTCCATCATCGATTCAATGCGCCGCGTCACGTCCGACAGCGGCAGATCCAACGCATCGGCAAGTTCGCTTTGCCCATTGCGATCCGCTGGCAGAAATTCGTGCAAGGGCGGATCAAGCAGGCGGATGCAAACCGGTCGTCCGTCCATAATGCGGAACAGTTGGGTGAAATCATCGCGCTGCATGGGCAGCAGACGTTCGAGGGCGGCCCAGCGGTCTTGGGGCCCTTCGGCAAAGATCATTTCGCGCATGACAGTCAGGCGCCCTGCCTCGAAAAACATGTGTTCGGTGCGGCACAGCCCGATGCCTTGGGCGTTGAAATTGCGGGCAGTTTGGGCGTCCGCGGGGGTGTCGGCATTGGCGCGAATTCCGATGTCGCGTTCATCGTCGGCCCATTCCATCAGCGTTTGGAACGCATCGTCAAGGGCGGCTTCTTGCATTGCGACTTCGCCCAGTAAAACTTGGCCGCTGGTGCCATCGACAGTGATGATATCGCCTGCTTTGATCACGCGCCCATCGCGCAAAATCAGCTGTTGTTTTGCGGTTTGGAAACGGATGTCAGAGACGCCAACGACGCAGGGCAGACCCATGCCGCGCCCGATAACTGCGGCGTGGCTGGTGATGCCGCCGCGTTCGGTTAAGACGGCGCGGGCTGCGTGCATGCCACGAATGTCTTCGGGTGAAGTTTCGCGGCGCACCAAAATGCAGTCTTCGCCGCGTGAATCCGCGGCCTGTGCATCCGCCGCTGTGAACACGACTTTGCCGGTTGCCGCACCGGGGCTGGCCGCAATGCCGTGCCCGATCACGTCGCGCTTTGCCGCGCTATCAACCTGACGGTGCAGCAATTCGTTTAGCGTACGCGGTTCGACCCGCATCAACGCCTCTTGGCGCGGGATCACGTTGTCATTCGCCAAAGCGACGGCAATCCGCACGGCGGCGCGGGAGGAGCGCGCAACCCGCACGCCGTCCAGAATATGCAGCACGCCGTTGTCGATGGTGAATTCGATCTGCATCTCTTCGCGCAGGCGCACCCGCATCAGGGCGGCGTGGGTTTTGAGGGTTTCGAACAGTTCGGGTTGCAGCTCCTCTAGCGAGGGGCCACGCGGATCACGCGTAAGGTAGATCGATTTCGCCTCGGCTGACAGGGCATCGCGCCCTTGGCTTTGGTGCAGATAGCGGCCCGTAATTTGCGGCTGGCCGGTGGTTTGATCCACCAGTTGCAAAACGCCGGCACCTGAGTGTCCTTGGCCCAAACCAAACGCCATTTGCTGAACGACAAGACCCAAGCCAGCCTCGGCGGGGGCACCTTTGGCCTGACGCAACAGGCGGGCGGATGTGCCATCCCACGCGCGCGCCATTGATTTTAGAACTGCGGCCAGTTGGACCGACCGCTCGGCAGGGAATTCTTCTTCGGTTTCAGTCTGATAGGCGTGCAAAGACTGTTCCAGCGCATCACGACCAACACCGACAACGTCGTCAAACATGTCAGGGTCCAAGCGCGCGACATGGACCGAATAGGACTGCACAAAACGGGTATAAAGCTGGGTTGCGGCCTGTTCACCAAGGCGTTCGTGTAGCTGTTCGAACCGGGTTTGGTTCATGCCGATATTCAGCACCGCGCCGGGCCCACCCCAATCGGGGTCTTCTGAACTGGGGCGCACGCACAGCAACGCGTCCTCGGGAAATTGGCGCAAAACCGCGTCAATGTCGGGCAGCTCGCCTTGGGCGATTTTCTTGACAGCAGTAAAGCTGAGCGCAACCGTTGTGGGCACCGGCAATTCCAGACGCACCAAGCGTTGCAAGCATTTTGCCCGCCCGCCATGGGTGTTGGCCGCCAGATTGGCGGTTTGCGTTACAAGCGTCGTATGTGGATTATTCTGCACTGCAGCACCTTTTTGGTTAGGTGCAGCATAGGGGGTCAAAGGTTTGTGACAAGGGGTTTTAGAACCACCCTAAACCCCGGCAATTTTTGCCGAGGTGTTCTTGAGTATTTTTAATCAAGACAGATGCAGATCACCCTTCGATCTTTGTCAGATCGGCCACGGACGAACATAGCGTGCGGATGCGGCTGAGCAGGTTCAGGCGGTTGCGTCTGACCGTGTCGTTTTCGGCGTTGATTTGCGTGGCCTCAAAGAATGCATCGATGGGGGAGCGCAAGCTGGCCATTGCGGACATGGCGGTGGTGAAGTCTTGGGTTGCCATCGCGGTTTTGATCGTTGGTTCGCTCATGTCGAGTGCTGCAAACAATGCGCGTTCTTCGCCCGTTTCGGCAAATTTCACGTCGGCGCCGTAAGAGTATTCGACGCCGTCTGCGGTTTCCGCCTGAGACAGGATGTTGTTGGCGCGCTTAAACCCTTGGATGAGGTTTTTGCCGTCATCGGTTTGTAATGCATCGTTTAGTGCTGTTGCCCGTTTAACGAGGAGATTGATGTCGTCGTTGCCGTCCATCGCAATGCAGGCGTCGATAATGTCGTGACGGATGCCCTGATCTTTGAGGTAGACCTTGAGGCGGTCGTGGATGAAGGAGAGGAGGTCTAGACCTCTAGTCATCGCAAGAGTTGCTAAATCACCAGCTAAATCTTGAACATTCAAAGCATCCTGGTCGCCAACTAAAGCCACATTAATGGAAGCCCCTATCCCATCTTTATCCAAAGATTTCGACAGCAACTGAACTTTTTCGACCAATTCGTTAACTTGCCGATCATAGGATTGCATATGAGGGTCTAGCGCACTTGTAACTGTCTTGACTGGAACGATGTCTAGCAACGACAATTGAATATTGTTTATCACCAATAATCTTATTACGCCCAAAGCCGCACGGCGCAGCGCAAACGGATCTTTCGACCCAGTCGGTTTTTCATCAATTGCCCAGAACCCGCACAGCTTATCGATCTTCTCGGCCAGCGACACCGCGACAGACACCGGCGCTGTCGGTACGTCATCTGATGGGCCAAGTGGGGCGTAGTGTTCTTCGGCGGCGGCGGCGATTGCCGCGTTTTCACCTGAGGCCTCAACGTAATAGCGGCCCATAAGCCCTTGAAGTTCAGGAAATTCATAGACCATTTCGGAAGCGAGATCAGCCTTGGCCAGACGGGCCGCGCGTTCGGCCATGTCGGGGTCGGCACCAACTGCGGGCGCAAGTTCGCGTGCCAGCGCTGCCATGCGGTTCACCAGCTCGGCTTGGGTGCCCAGTTTATTGTGGAACGTCACGTTTTCAAGGGATTGCAGCCAGACGTTCATATCTGACTTTGCCACGCGCAAATCGTTTTCCCAGAAGAACTTGGCGTCGGCCAAACGGGCGCTGAGCACCTTTTGGTTGCCCGCCAGAATGGTCGCGCCATTGTCCGCAGTTTCGCGGTTGGCGACGGTGATAAAGCGTTCAATTCTTTGGGTTTTCGGGTTGCGCACGGAAAAGAATTTCTGGTGTTCGCGCATCGAGGTTTGCAGCACTTCGGGTGGCAGGCCGAGGAAATCCTCGTCGATCTGCCCCATCAGCACGACGGGCCATTCAACCAATCCGGCAACTTCAGCCAGCAAGCCATTGTCTTCGACGACTTCTAGGCCCAGCGCGAAGGCTTGGTTCGTCGCATCGTGCCAGATCGCATCGCGGCGTTCGGTGGCGTCCAGCACGACGTGGGCGCGTTTGAGTTTCGTGGAATAGTCGTCAAATGACGTGACCGAAAAACGGCCCGGTGCCATGAAACGGTGGCCTTCGGTGGTGTCGGATGACGTGATGCCATCGACGTCCATCGGCACAACTGTCGCGCCGTCTTCGGCCGCAAGAATGGCGAGGATCGAGTGCAGCGGGCGCACCCATTTCAGCGATCCCGTGCCCCAGCGCATGGATTTTGGCCACGGGAAATTGCGGATCGCGTTTTCCAGCACCTCGGCCACGATGTCCGCTGCGGGGCGTCCCGGTTTGGTGATTTTGGCGAACAGGATGGTGCCCTTGGGCGTTTCGCGTTCTTCTAGATCGCCGCGGGTCAGACCGGCACCGCGCAAGAAGCCTTCGATCGCTTTTTCCGGTGCGTCGGCCTTGGGCCCTTTGCGTTCTTCGACCGTGGTCGGCGAGGCATCAAGCGTGCCGTCAATCGTCAGGGTCAGGCGGCGCGGCGTCGAAAACGCGGCGGCAGAGGCGTAGGTCAGCCCCGCCTCGACCATGCCATCGGTGACCAGTTTTTTCAGGTCATTGGCGGCGCGGGTTTGCATGCGCGCCGGAATTTCTTCGGAGAACAGTTCGATTAAAAGATCAGGCATCAGTTCAGCTCTCTTTTGGGGCATTCTTCGCCGACAATCGTGCCGTCGTAGGCTTTGTCCCCGCATTCATTCAATTCGTGCCAGACGTAGCCGCGCCCGTCTTCGGTGATTGCGACGATCCGGTCGACGCCGAATTCGACGTTCTTTTGGCTGAGGAACGGCAGCGCTGTGCCTGCCTCGAGTTCCGCGCCCAGTGCTGCCGCATCAAAGCAATCAAACCAGTCCGGGGCGTTGCGCGGCACTGCATTTTCGAGACCAACGTAAGTTTCAGTCAGCAACGAAAGGCTGAGTTCAGTGGTAAAACAGGCGCGGTAGCGGATGGGCGAGCTGGTCGCGTCGATGCCCTCAAAGTTGTCGTACACGATGACTTCGGGTTCGTCCGAGACGACCGAAACAAGGCGCACTTCGCCGTCTGTGATTTCCTCGTAGAACCCGTAGACTTGCAGGTAATACATTGAAAAACCTGCGATAACGGCGCTTGAGACAAGTAACACTGCGAGAAATTTCCCCATTATTCGGCGGCCTCTATGTACCCACCAGCGCGGGTTTGCACGAAGGCATCAGCGCATTGTTTGGACAGTGCGCGCACCCGGCCAATGTAGGCTTGGCGCTCGGTCACGGAAATCACGCCGCGCGCATCCAGCAGGTTAAAGATGTGGCTGGCTTTGATGCACTGGTCGTAGGCTGGATGCGCCATGATGATGCGTTTTCCGGTTTTCGGATCATCAAAGGCTTGGCTCAGGATGGCCTCGCATTCGGCCTCGGCTTCTTCGAAATGGCGCAGCAAAACGTCGGTGTTGGCGATGTCAAAGTTCCAGCGGGCGTATTCTTCTTCGGTTTGTTTGAAGATGTCGCCGTATTTTAGCGGGATCGGCGCGTCAGGATCGTTAAACGGCATGTCCATCACGTGATCACATTCCAGAATGTACATCGCGAGGCGTTCCAACCCGTAGGTCAATTCGCCCGAGACCGGCGTGCAATCGTGGCCGCCAACCTGTTGGAAATAGGTGAACTGCGACACTTCCATGCCGTCGCACCAGACCTCCCAGCCTAATCCCCACGCGCCCAAAGTCGGGCTTTCCCAGTCGTCCTCGACAAAGCGGATGTCGTGCAGATCCATGTCTACACCGATGGCCTGCAACGATCCGAGGTACAATTCCTGCAAATCGGGCGGGCTGGGTTTGATCAGAACCTGGTACTGGTAATAATGCTGCAAACGGTTGGGGTTTTCACCATAGCGACCATCGGTCGGGCGGCGCGATGGCTGCACGTAGGCCGCAGCCCACGGGTTCGATCCAAGCGAGCGCAAGGTGGTCGCAGGGTGGAACGTCCCTGCCCCGACTTCCATGTCGTAGGGTTGCAGAATGGCGCAGCCTTTTGAGGCCCAGTAGGCCTGCAGGCGCAGGATGATTTCCTGAAACGAACGGGGGGTCGATGTGCTCATGTCTGTACCTTACGTTATCGTGCAAAAACGTAGCGCGATTTGTGCTCTTTCCTATGCGGGGGGCGCGCGGGGGTCAACATAAGCTAGGCTTGTCGCGACAATGTCGATCACTTTCTTTTTCTCAGCCCGAAATGGGGGTTTTCCCCCATGGTGTTCACGGCTGTTTCCTGCTTATTTGACCGAAATGTTAGATTAAGGGTGTGAGAGCGCAATGATGCACAGGTTTGTGGCGGCCGTTTTGGTCTTGTTTGTTTGGATGAACGCGGCTTTGGCGCAGACGGCAGACGACGTTGTGTGGATCCAGATCGAGGCACAGCCGAATTTGCGCGCCGCAACCACAAGCGCGCAAAACTACGCAGCACAACTCGAGGATGTGAACGGGTTTTCGCTGGGTGGTGGCTGGTACGGCATTGCGCTGGGTCCCTATCGGCGCAATGATGCGGAAGCGGTTTTGAACGCCTATCGCCGTGATCGCCTGATCCCGCGCGATGCCTACATCGCTTTTTCCACCAGCTTTCGCCAACAATTCTACCCCGTCGGGGCCAATCTGTTGTCACGCGGTGTGATCGACGCACCCGAGGTGACGGCGGATGTTGCCGTTGAACCGGTTGCAGAACCCACAACCGAGCCAGCGGTCGAACCTGTCATTGCTGAGATCACAACCGAGCCAGCAGACGAGACACCGGCGCAGGCACAGCGCAGCGAACGCGCCCTGGACCGCGATCAGAAAAAAGAACTGCAACGCATGCTGAAATGGGCGGGTTTTTATGACGCCGCCATTGACGGATCCTATGGCCGTGGCACCCGCAATTCGATGGCCGCGTGGCAGCAGGCGAACAATTTCGAAACCACCGGCATCATGACAACGCTGCAACGCGCGACATTGTTACAGCAATACAACGCCGTGCTTGCCGATCTGGGCCTTGAGGTTGTGCGCGACGAGGCCGCAGGCATCGAGATGCAAATGCCCATGGCTGTGGTCAAATTCGAAAAATACGAAAGCCCGTTTGCGCAATATTCCAGCACGGGCGACATTGACGCCAAGGTTTTGCTGATCAGCCAAGCGGGCGATCAGGGCACGTTGTTTGGCCTCTATGACATCATGCAGACCCTTGAAATCGTGCCGCTGGACGGCCCCCGCGAGCGTAAAAACAACAGCTTTGTGCTAATCGGGGAAAGTGCCGGAATGATCTCTGAAACCCGCGCCAGTCTGCAAAGCGGCGAAATCAAAGGCTTTACGTTGATCTGGCCGTCAGGTGACGAAGAACGCCGCCGCCGCATGCTGGGCGTGATGCAAAACAGCTTTGTCCGCCTTGACGGCACGCTGGATCCGGCAGCAGGGTATAACGACGAGCAAGCGATTGATCTGGTTGCCGGTCTGGAAATTCGCAAGCCTCGCATTTCGCGGTCAGGCTTTTATGTGGATGCGCGCGGCACGGTTGTGACCACGTCGGACGCAGTTCAAAGCTGTGCGCGCATCACGCTGGACGAAGTCTACGAAGCCGAATTGCTGAGCGATGACAGCGAAATCGGCATTGCGGTTCTGAGCCCGAAAGACGCGTTGGCCCCGTTGAATATCGCCGCCTTCAGCGCCCAAAAACCGCGCTTGCAAAGCGAAATCGCTGTGGCTGGTTACAGCTATGAGGGCGTGTTGGGATCGCCGTCAATGACCTTCGGATCCCTGTCAGATGTGCGTGGATTGCGCGGCGAAGACCACCTGAGCCGTCTGAAACTGGCCGCATTAAACGGTGATGCCGGTGGCCCGGTTCTGGATGCCAGCGGCGGCGTGATGGGGATGTTGCTGCCCAAATCTGCGGGTGGACAACAACTGCCCTCGGACGTCAGCTTTGCCCTTGATCGCAAAAGCGTTCAGTCAGCCCTCAGCAACGCAGGCCGCAACGGGTCGATCTCGCGTGCAAAAACGGCGCTGCCTGCAGAAGACATCGCCGTTGCGGCGCGTGGCATGACCGTCTTGGTCAGCTGCTGGGAATAAGCGGGTAAGGTGCGCGTGTCGCGCACCATTCCTAGCCTGTGATGTCGGGCGTGACGTAGATCAACGTAGGTCCATCTGTCTCAAACGCTTGCTTAACCGCATCTTGCATTTGCGATAAGGTTTTAGGGGCCGCACTGTTGGCCCCGAACGCCTCGGCGAGCTTGCAGAAATCAGGATTGTAGGCGATCACGGCGTTGGGTGCGATTTGCGCGCCGATCATGCTGTCTTCGATTTCGCCCAGCTTGCCGTTGTCCCACAAGATGATCGGCAGGCTCAGGCCCAGTTCGACCGCGACGCCCAACTCGGCCATCGTGTAGTGGAACCCATAGTCCCCGATGATCGCCATCGTCGGTTTGCCTTTGCGTGCCACCGCCCCGCCTATCGCCGCAGGCGTTGCGTAGCCCAGCGTGCCGAACCCAGTCGGGTGGTGCCAGTGGCCGGGGCGGTCCATGTCCCAGACTTCTTTTGCTGCATAAGCGATTTGGGTCATGTCGGAATAGATCATCGTGTCTTTTGGCAGGCACGCCTTGAGCGCGTCAGTGACCGGTAAAATGCCCGGGCGTTCAGCCTCAATCTCGGCCCGCCACTGCGCGCGCGTCGCGGCAATGTCTTTGGGGCTCCACAAAGTGTCCGGCGTGTGATCCGCCAACGCGTCGCACACTTCATCCATCACATCGGATGCATGCGCCACAATCTGCATGTCACCCTCCTGACGTTCTCCGGTCATCACGGACGGATCAATGTCGATGCGGATCGTCGGGCTACTGTGACCTAATTCTGGGCGCCACAGATCGACTTCGGCCAGCTCCGAACCGATCACAACAACGAGGTCCGCCTGCTTCAGGATGCGCGTTGAATCCGGACGGGCAAGAGTCGACCCGAAATACAGCGGATGATCACCCGCAATCACGCCGCGTCCCGCATAGGTGCAAAATGTTGCCACCCCTGCCCGTGTCGCGATTTCTTGGTAAACGCTGCTGCCGTGTTTCGCGCCACCACCCAGTATCATGATCGGCCGCTTGGCTGATTTCAGAGCATCAGCAATCCGTTTGACCACATGACCAGAATGCATGGTGCGGCCCAGAACTGGGCTGTCCAACCGTGCCGGAGGTTGCGGCGCGTTCGCCTGCAACTGGGCAATCGGCACTTGGATGTGTTTGGTGCGCGAACGATTGGTCGTAAATTCGGTCAATGCACGGTCGATAAGCGTATAAGCAGCCGCAGCCGTGCGCGCCTCTTCGGACCAATCGCTGACAGTTGCGGCGGCCCCCCGTTGGTCTTTCATCTGGTGCAGCTGGCCCTTGCGGGCTGCTGTTTCGTCCAAGCACGACGACAGCACCAGCATCGGCACACTGTCCGAATAGGCCTGCCCCATTGGCGTCATGATGTTGCACAATCCCGGCCCCGTGATCACATAGGCGACCCCCGGTTTGCCCGTCGCGCGCGCATAGCCGTCGGCCATAAATCCGGCCCCCTGTTCGTGGCGGGCTAGGACGTGTGTGATGCCTGCCTCTTCGATCCCACGGTACATTTCCTGATTGTGAACACCGGGAATGCCGAAAATCGTATCGACCCCGCGCGCCTTAAGCATGTGGGAAATTTGTGCACCCAAAGGACGCATGTGATCAGGGGTGTTTTGCGCCATTTACGCTCTCCAAAATCCGACGGTTAGAATTGCATAGACGGCCATTAATTCAAGCCGACCGATCAACATCGCAGTGGCCAGCAGCCATTTCGCCGTGTCATTGAGCGATGCGAAATTGCCGGCAGGGCCAATTTCTTCGCCCAAACCCGGGCCAATATTCGCGAGTGCTGCGGCCGCCCCCGACACAGAGGTGATAAAATCGAGGCCAGTCATGCCCAACGCCACGGCCAGCAATCCCAAGGTCACGATAAAGAAAACAAAGAACGACATGACAGAATTCAACACGTCCTCGCCCACCGGACGGCCTGCGTAGCGTGGTGTAAAAATCCCGTGCGGGCTGCGGGTTTTGCGCAGTTGCGATTTGATCGAGGCAAAGAGCAACTGGTAGCGGAACACTTTGATCGAACAAGCAGTCGAGCCCGCGCACCCCCCGATCAGGCCGGTGAAAAACAACACCGCGATCGCGAAACTGCCCCACTGCATGTAATCGGCGCTGGCGTAACCCGTACCCGTTAGCAGCGACACTGTGTTGAACAGCGCCTTGCGGATTGCCACCTCGCTCAGTTCTTCGGCCTGCACCACATTCCACAAGGCGATCAGCCCGACGATCACAACGGCAGTGCCAAAAAATGCATGGATTTGCGTGTCTTGCATAAAGGGTTTCGCAGAGCCCGCACTGAGCTGCACAAAGCGCACAAACGGCAAGGCCGCGAGCAACATGAACACCGTGGCGACGTATTCTGTGCCGCCCGTGAACACGCCAAAGGACGCATCATAATTGGCAAAACCGCCCGTCGCGATCGTGGTCATCGCGTGCACAGTGGCATCAAACGGATCCATCCCTGATAAGACATAAGAGAACGCACAGACCAGCGTGAGCGTCAGGTATATCACCGATATCCGCGAGGCAATCTCGGTTGCGCGGGGCAAAATCTTGCCAAAGGTGTCAAAGCCTTCGGATCGGAAAATCTGCATGCCGCCGACCCGCAATTCGGGCAGGAAAACCATCGCCACAACGATAATACCGATGCCCCCCAGCCATTGTAGGATGCCGCGCCACAACAACAAGCCTTTGGGCAGGGTTTCAAGGCCGGAAAACACGGTGGAACCGGTGGTGGTCAGCCCCGACATCGCCTCGAAAAACGCATCGACAAAACGCGCCTCGGTGGCCCCAAACACAAATGGCAGCGCGCCGAACAACGGCAACGCCACCCAAACACTGGTGGTTAACAAAAAGGTCTGCTGGATCGTCAGCCCTTCGCGCACGCCGTTCGCACAGGCCAGCGCCATCAAAACGCCGGACAAAACCGTGATCAGCATCGACTTGGCAAACACCGGCCAATGACCATCGCCCTGGCTGATATCCACCAGCATGGGCAGCAGCATAGCCACGCCCAACACGGTGACCAAAAGGCCAATGACATATCCAACGGGACGCAAATCGAACATGATCGCAGCGTTGGCGCGGGTGGTGCGCACTGTCAAGACGAATAGGCCTTTGGTCGGTTATCGCCCGGTGGATTTAGACATACATGATGTCGCGAAACACATAGGCGGCGATGTCGTCGCGGCGCAGGTGCATTGCGGCCAATTCGGCGTCAGATTTTGCGTTCAATGCGTCGATTTGCAAGCCGCGTGCTTCTGCTGAGCGGGCCATCGCGCTTGATTCAGCAATACGCCCCAAAACGTTGAGGATGGCGGTGCCGACACCGCTAAGGACGGTGAAAAACGAAGAGGAGTGAGTTGCGTTGGTAGAAGTTAGTGCCATTTTTGGAACCCTTTTAAGTGGTGAGGTTCCTCCCTGTCTTTAGGGTATCAAACGGCGCGGCGGACCACCAATGCTGATATTGCATAGCGGCTTTTCCATTGGGGAATGAGTGACTTGGCGTCAGGTGTTTAGACGCCGATTTTAGGGCCGAGGCAGATCATCTCTTGGTCGATGTTTTGCGCCTCGTAGAGATCGACTGCTGCGGGGTCGCTTTCAAAACTCGCAATAAGGCCATCGTTGCCAGTTTCAAATGACCAGCATTGTGGATCGGTGCGATCCTCGTAGACAAAACAGATTTCGCCGGCGTCTTCGTACCAATGCCCGTCTTTGCATTGCCCGTCTAGAAACGACCAGCGCACGCGGCGGTTTGGCAAATAGATCTCGGCCCCGTAGGCGCGCCCATTGCGGCCATAAAACAGGGTTTTTCCGAGGGTGTAGGCGTCAAACTCAGCCGCGCTCATTGACTCAGCTGAGGTTTGCGCGCTTGTCGCTGTCCACAGTGTCGCGCACAAGATCAGTGTCGTCAGTTGCTTTATCATGCGCCCAGATTGGCACGTCGCGCCCACCAAGGCCACCCTGCCGTGCCGCCGCCAAAACAGCGGGCGAAATGTCGCGCGCACCGATCGGTTTGTCTGGTGACATCCATTCGGCAACCCGAGGGTTCATGACCCGTTTCCACAGCGGCGGCACCAAGGCCACGCAGGCCATTACCGGCACAGAATGCGGCAGCATCGGCATCGTATCTGCGCGCAATTCCAGTTCGGAAAATCCACGTGTAGGGTGCATGTGATGGTCCGAATGGCGCGGGGCGTTCAGCATCATTGCGCTGGAAAACCAGTGTGGTGCGTTCCATGAATGGCGCGCCCCGATGGGTTCCGCGCGCCCGTCGGCAAGGATAGCGCGGCGCAGGCCGTAGTGCTGCACGTAGTCGGACAAGAACAGCTGGATCTGGGCGTAGGCGGCAATTGCGATCAGCGCCAGAACACCGCCCGTTTGCGCAAGGGCAAAGGCCGCCAACAGGGTCGCAAAAGCCCCTAAAGTGTACCCAGCATACGGGTGCGTCAGGGCAGATCGTTGCGTTGTTGCCCGTGCCCGAGTCATGTTTTCAGCCCGCAAACCGGCGACAAACCCGCCATGCCAAGCCCGCAATCCGTAGCGATAGAACCCTTCGCCAAGGCGCGCTGAATTGGGGTCTTTGTCGGTTGCAGCATGCACATGATGCACTTTGGGGTGCGCGCTGGCGTGATGCCCGAACAACAGCGACGCGTAAATCGCGACCCCAATGCGGCGCGGCGTGTGTGCTGCGCGGTGGATCAATTCATGGGCGTTGGAATTGGACACCTGCCCCATCCAAAGCCCCGCCGCGGTAAAGATCAGAATTTTGTCGACGCCCGATAGATGATCCCCACCCCCAAGCGCCCAAACACAGACGCCCAGCACGCCAAAATGCGCCAAACCGATCAGCATCGACAACGCGTGGCCGTTAAAATCGCTGGGCGCGGCCCAATCATCGCCTGTCAATTTATCCAGTGCAAAAACCATTACAGTGATGCTGAAAACGGCCAGAATCGGCCATGCACCACCCGAAAGGCAGGCCACAACCAGACACACCGCAGGCGTCAGGCTGGCAATCGCAAAAGTAAACAAACTGCGCATCGTTACAAAGAATCGCTCCAAAGTCGGCTGAGCCTATCAGCATCTTAATTCAGAGTCCCTTAACGGGGAAATTTGCCCATTTCGCGGCGCCTATCGGAAATCTCTGAGGCGTAGTTTGACGTCAGTGATCCGAAAATCGCCCTAACCTGTCGCTTTTGGCGTCAGCAGCCAAAGCTGGCTTTGGTAGTTTGTGCAAAATTGCGACTATAGCGGAGACGACAGATGGCCCTTGATAACGATAAAAAGCACGGTGACGGTGTCTGGAAATCCGGCAAAGGCAAAGGGCGTCGCCACACCAAAGGTCGTCAGCTGACGGATCAAGCCTGGGATGACGTGCGTGATTTGCTGGGGGATGCGCCGCGTCGTTCTGATCTGCTGATCGAATATTTGCATAAAATTCAGGATACATTTGGGCATCTGTCTGCGGCCCACCTTCGGGCTCTCTCCGAAGAAATGCGCATGTCGATGGCCGAGGTTTACGAGGTCGCAACCTTTTACGCCCACTTTGATGTGGTCAAAGAAGACGACGCGCCGCCCCCTGCCCTGACGATCCGCGTGTGCGATTCATTGTCGTGCGAACTGGCCGGTGCGCAGGCGTTGAAATCCGCCCTTGAGGACGGTTTGGACCCCGAAGAGGTCCGCGTTTTGCGCGCGCCGTGCATGGGCCGTTGCGACACTGCACCGGTTCTGGAAATCGGGCACAACCACATCGACAACGCGACCGTCGCCAAAGTCGAGGCCGCGATTGCAGCCGACGACACACACGTGCATGTGCCGGCCTATGAAACCTACGCCGATTACGTCGCAACAGGCGGCTATGACGCGCTGGCAAAACTGCGCGACAGCGGCAATTGGGAAGACGTCCAAGCGACAATCAAGGAGAGCGGATTGCGCGGCCTTGGTGGCGCGGGCTTTCCGTCTGGCACCAAATGGGGCTTTGTGCGCGCCAACGCTGGCCCACGCTACATCGCCGTAAACGGTGACGAAGGTGAACCCGGCACATTCAAAGACCGCTACTATCTGGAACGCACGCCACACCTGTTCCTAGAGGGCATGTTGATCGCCGCATGGGCCGTCGAGGCCGACCGCGCCTACATCTACATGCGCGACGAATACCCAGCGGTTCTGGAAATCTTAGCGCGTGAAATCAAAGCCCTAGAAGACGCAGGGATCGTCGAGGCAGGCTACATCGATCTGCGTCGCGGTGCCGGTGCCTACATCTGCGGCGAAGAATCCGCGATGATCGAAAGCATTGAGGGCAAGCGCGGCATGCCGCGGCACCGCCCGCCATTCGTGGCCCAAGTCGGCATTTTCGGGCAGCCAACGCTGGTGCACAACGTTGAAACTTTGCACTGGATCGCGCGCATTTGCCGCGAAGGGTCGACCTGTTTGAATTCAACCGAATTGAATGGTCGCAAAGGTTTGCGCAGCTATTCCGTGTCGGGTCGCGTCGCCAATCCCGGTGTCTATTTGCTGGCCGCGGGATCGACGATCACCGACATCATCGCCGCTTGCGGTGGCATGGCGGATGGCCATGAATTCAAGGCCTATCAACCCGGTGGTCCGTCCTCTGGCCTGCTGCCTGCAACCATGAACGACATCCCGCTGGATTTTGACACGTTGCAACCGCATGGCACGTTCATCGGCTCTGCTGCCGTGGTGGTTTTGTCGCAAAATGACCGTGCGCGGGATGCCGCCCTGAACATGCTGCGGTTCTTTGAGGACGAAAGCTGTGGGCAATGCACGCCGTGTCGTGTGGGCTGTGGCAAAGCCGTGCAACTGATGCAGGAAGACACCTGGGATCAGGGTCTGCTGACTGAGCTTTGCACCGCAATGTCGGATGCCAGCATTTGCGGTCTGGGCCAAGCGGCCCCGAACCCGATCAAGCTGACGATGCAGCATTTTGCGGACGAAATCTAAGATCAGCAGGCGCTCCGGTTACTCGGAGCGCCTAGTCCTTGTTGGCATAAACCCGGCAAATACAGCCGCTGTTTTTCAGCGAACGGCACAGTTTGTCGGCCCCGTCCCGCGTATTTCGCCCGATCCGGCCCATAAAATAGTTCGGCTGCGTGCGGACACGTGATTTCACGGAAATATAGTCGATCTTTTCTTTCTTTACCAAGCCTGAACACCGCTGCGTCAGCCGCGCAACATTGGCCCGTGCGACTTTTTTAGTGCGCCCAAATCCGATCTGCACACCCCACGGTTTAAAGCGCGATGGTGGCGGCCCCAGCTTGGTCAATTTGCGTTTCTGGGCCATGCGCAGGCAGGCCGCGACAAACGGTTGGTTCCCGTTCAGGCGAAAATCATGGGTCTTTGGCGGATCATCACGCCAGCGTTCCGCCGTTAGTCCTGTGATGATTTGCACGTAGTTGACGGTTTCGCGCGCAAGGCCCTTGCCCTCTTTGGTGAACCCGTCTGCGCGTCTCTCGCCGCCGTTATACGCAATCGCCGCCAGCCCTGCATTGCCATAGGTGCGCTGCATGACGCCTAAATATTGCGCTGACCTTTCAATGGCTTGTGCGGGGTTGTAGCTGTCGGGTAGGTTTCGCAGCTTGGCAGTTGCGGGCATAAATTGCGCGATCCCTTGCGCCCCTGCGGGTGACAGCGCGTTGGGGTCAAACCTGCTTTCTTGCCACAACAACCGTGCGAAAAACCCTGCATCCAGCCCATAGCGGCGCGATGTGTTTTCGATCTGCTGGCAGGTGTCGAACGCAAAGTGTTCAGGCCGGATGCAATCAACGGCCCCTGCTGCACGCAGCGAACACATTGTGCCCGGCGAATGCGGGTTTGATTGTGCAAATGCGGGTTGCGCAAACCCACTCAGTAGCGCCAATAGCACTGCTGATATCAACTGCTCTCTTTTCATAGCCGCGCGCCCGTATTAGGTGATGGGTATCGTAAGTATTGAGGCATCATGGCATTTTTCAAGAAACTCAAGGACCGTTTGTTCAAATCTTCGTCGAAAATCGATGAGGGGCTGGAGGCGATCGTTGATGATGGCGGTGTTGAAGAGATCGCGGTCGAGCAAGACCCTGCGCAATCCGAAGCTGAAGACAACGCACGACTGCAAGCCGAACAAGCCCGTGCTGAAGCAGACGCGGCACAAATAGCTGAAGAGGCCCAAGCGCAAGCCGATCTTGCGCAGGCTCAGGCAGATGCGCGCGCAGCTGCTGAAGCCGCGCAACTGGCGATAAAAGCGCAAGAAGAAAAAGACATTGAGCTAAAGGCGGAACAGGCCCGTGTCGCGGCAAAAATGCGCCTTGATGCCGAACGCGCCCGCGCTGAGCAGGAGGCGGATGCCGAGCGTAAGGCGGCGCAATTGGCGGTGGCAGAGGCTGAAGCGGCCAGAGCAGCGCAAGAAACCGCACGACAGCAAGCCGAAGCCAAAGCAGACCTTGAAAAAAGGGAGGCCGCGCACCGATCCGAGATCGCAGCACAAGAAGCCGCAGAACGCGCTGCAGCGGAGCGTGCCGCCAATGAAAAGGTCCAAGCTGAACACGCCGCCGCGCAGGCTGCACAAGACGCCGCTGAACGCGTAGCGGCAGAGGCTGCACAAGCCGCCGAGGCCGCAACCAAACCCGGCCTTATCGGTCGAATTCTGGGGCGAAAGCCTGCAAAAACTGTTGTCCGTCGCATCCTTGACGACGACATGCTGGAACAGCTTGAAGAGTTGCTGATTTCGACCGACATGGGCGTCGATACTGCCCTGCGTGTCACTGCGAACATGGCCGAAGGGCGCATGGGCAAAAAGCTGTCTGTGGATGAGATCAAGACGCTGCTTTCAAACGAAATTGCACGGATTATGGAACCTGTGGCGCGGCCTTTGCCGCTGTATCCGAACACCCCGCAAGTGGTTCTGGTGGTCGGCGTCAACGGGTCCGGCAAAACGACAACCATCGGCAAGCTCGCCAGCCAGTTTCGCGCGGCGGGCAAGCAGGTGGTGATTGCAGCGGGTGACACATTCCGCGCGGCCGCGGTCGAGCAATTGCAGGTCTGGGGCGAGCGCGCCGGTGTGCCGGTATTGACCGCGCCCGAAGGGTCCGATCCAGCCAGCCTTGCCTATGACGCGATGACCAAAGCCCAAGAAGACGGCGCAGACTTGCTGCTAATCGACACCGCTGGCCGTTTGCAAAACCGGTCCGATTTGATGGAAGAGCTCGCTAAAATCGTTCGAGTCATCCGCAAAAAAGACGAAACTGCGCCGCACAACACGTTGTTGGTTCTGGACGCCACTACAGGGCAAAACGCGATCAATCAGGTCAAGATTTTCCAAGAGGTGTCGGACGTGTCCGGCCTGGTCATGACCAAACTGGACGGCACTGCAAAGGGCGGTGTTTTGGTCGCACTTGCGGATAAATTCGGGCTTCCGATCCATGCGATTGGTGTGGGCGAGCAGATTGATGATCTGGACGCGTTTGATCCCGAAGACTTTGCCAAAGCGCTGACCGGTGCCGAATAAATTAACATGACCGAATGGTTAATCAGCATCGAGGGCACCGAGACCGGGCACCAAGTTGCGCTGGTTTTGGCGATCATGGCGGCGATCCTGCACGCGGTGTTCGGGGCCTTGCAAAAAGGGCGCCACGATCCGTGGTTAACGCGCGGTGCAATCGATGTCAGCTACGGCGTGATGGCCGCGCCATTTGCGCTGTTTGTTGTGCCTTGGCCGGAACCGCACATGTGGCCGATCTTTGCAGGGGCGTGGGCAATTCACTTTGTTTACAAGCTGTTGCAGGCGTGGGCCTACACCAAAGGGGCCTATACGGTTGTCTATCCGGTTGTGCGCGGCACCGGCCCGCTGTTCGCCGTGATCGGTGCCTACTGGCTGTTTTCAGAGACGTTCACCCCGATGCAATGGTTCGGCGTTGCGGTGTTATTGTCCGGTATTTTTGGGCTCGCGCTGTACAATCTGATGTACCTTGAGGCCGAACGTGACACGCTGACCCTTGCGCTTTTCCTTGCCGTTTGCACCGGATTGTTTGTGGCACTTTACACGACCTACGATGCTTATGGCATCCGCGCGACGGCCAATCCGTTTACCTTTTTGGCGTGGTTTTTCTTGATCGACGGCATTTCGATGCCACCTATCGCCTATTGGAAATGGCGCAACATGGCCGACCGCCCCGCAATTGCCCCGCTGATGAAGCGCGGCGTGATTGGCGGGTTGGTTGCATTCGCCAGTTTCGGTGCCATCATGATGGCCACGCGGCTGGACAAGGTCGGCGAAGCGGCGGTGTTGCGTGAAACCTCGACCGTATTTGCCGCATTGATTGGCTGGTTGGTGCTGAAAGAAACCGTGGGCCCACGGCGCATTGCGCTGATGGCCTTGATCGCGATAGGTGCGGTCATCGTCGAGATGGCTGGACAATAACCAAGGGGCGCCCCCACGGGGTACAAAACATGGCACAAAAAGAAGTAAATCCGTTTCTGAAAATGGGACTCGAGCTGGGGCCTATCCTGATCTTTTTCGTCGCTTATCTGCGTCTTAAGGATCGCCTGTTCACGATTGGCGGCAATGAATACGAAGGTTTCATTGTGGTCACGGCGGCGTTCATTCCACTGCTGATTGCCAGCACTGGCGCGCTGTGGTGGCTGACGGGGAAACTGTCGAAAATGCAAATCGCGACGCTGGTTTTGGTGGTCGTTTTTGGTGGGCTGTCGGTCTGGCTGAATGATGACCGGTTTTTCAAAATGAAGCCGACGATGATCTATGTGCTGTTCGGCGGGATCCTCGGGTTTGGCCTGCTGCGCGGCACCTCGTATTTGCAAAGCCTGATGGAAGAAATGATGCCGCTGAAAGACGCCGGTTGGATCATTCTGACTCGTCGCGCGATGATGTTTTTCTTTGGTCTTGCGATTTTGAACGAGATCGTATGGCGCTCGACTTCGACTGAAACCTGGGTCTATTTCAAAACCTTTGGTCTAAGTGCCGCGCTGTTCGGGTTCTTCATGACTCAAGGAAAGTTGTTCCAAGAGTACGCAATTGAAGAAGATGATCCTGTTGACGCAGACACGCCAGAGGCGTAAATCAACTTTGTGGCGATTTGTTACCGGATTGCGGGCCACGTTAAATAATTCCGCTAAAAGGTCAGGATGAAGCCCCCCTTCGCTTGACCCAGCGTTCGGGGGTTTTTTCGTGGCTGGCCCCATTTACAGCCCGTGGAGAGAGACGGCATGAGCGACATTTGGAACCCACGCACCAAAGCGGTGCATTCTGGCACACGACGCAGTCAATACGGCGAAGTCTCAGAGGCGATTTTCCTGACCCAGGGATTTGTCTACGACACCGCCGAAGACGCCGCCGCACGGTTTGAGAACTCAGGCCCCGATGAATTCATCTATGCCCGCTACGGCAACCCGACGGTCAAGATGTTCGAGGACCGGATCGCCGCCCTAGAAGGCGCCGAAGACGGGTTCGCCACCGCGTCAGGCATGGCCGCCGTTTCAGGCGCATTAACCTCGATGCTGCGTGCCGGCGATCACGTGGTGTCGTCCAAGGCGCTGTTTGGATCGTGCCTGTATGTGCTTGAGGAAATCCTAAGCCGCTACGGGGTCGAGGTGACGTTCGTGGATGGCACCGATCTGGATCAATGGCGCGCGGCCGTGCGCGCGGACACCAAGGTTGTGTTCTTTGAATCCATGTCCAACCCGACACTCGAAGTCATTGATATCAAATCCGTTTGCGAGATCGCGCATGTGCACGGGGCCAAGGTCGTGATCGACAATGTGTTCGCCACGCCGGTCTATTCCAACGCTTTTGAACAGGGCGCTGACGTCATCGTTTATTCCACGACCAAGCACATCGACGGCCAAGGGCGTGCCTTGGGTGGGATCATTTTGGGCAGCACCGACTACATCCGCAAAACCGTTGAACCCTACATGAAACACACCGGTGGTTCCATGTCACCGTTCACCGCATGGACGCATCTGAAGGGGCTCGAAACCCTTGATCTGCGGGTGCGTGCGCAGACGGCAACGGCCCACGCATTGGCGCAAAGCTTGCAGGGCCATGCTGGTTTGAAACGGGTGATTTATCCTGGTCTTTCCGATCATCCGCAACACGCGTTGGTGCAGGCGCAAATGGGCAAAGGTGGCACGATGTTGGCGATCGACGTCAAAGGCGGGCGCGCGGCTGCGTTCCAGTTTTTGAACGCGATCAAGATCGGCATCATTTCCAACAATCTGGGTGACGCAAAAACCATTATGACCCATCCTGCGACGACCACCCATCAACGGCTCAGCCAGGATCAGAAGGATTATTTGGGAATCACCGATGGATTGGTGCGCATTTCGGTCGGAATCGAGGATACCGATGACGTGATCGCCGACATTTTGCAGGCTTTGGATGCGGTAGGTTAGGCCAGAGATGGGAAATATTTCCATTTTTGCACATCTGCGTGATCTGACAGGCCGTTTACCGCGTAATTATTGTCGAGATTGGCAAAACGGCGTCACGCGCCCTATGTAGAATGCAGGAAAGCCGAAAAGGGGGGCCACTATATGAATATTCATTCGCCCGATTTACGACCAATACCCGAACGTGACGATGCTCAGGAAGCGCTCAATGTGCTGCGCCAGTGGGCAAAATCTGCAAGCCAAGCCGAGATTCTCGAGCTTGATCCGTCCATCGCCAAACTGATCCCCGGGTCAGATGGCGTGGACTATCCTGCCCTGTCACGCGAATTCCCTGCGGAATTTGCTGTGGACGGTGCCTACAAGGCGTCCCTGCCCGACTTGCAAAACGGGCCATCCAGCCTGATCCGCGGGTCAAAGCAGCAGATCCAGCACGTCGGCATTTCGAATTTCCGCCTGCCTGTGCGGTTTCAATCGCGCGATGGCGGCGAAATGATGCTTGAGACTTCTGTCACCGGTTCTGTCAGCCTTGAGGCCGACAAAAAAGGCATCAACATGTCGCGCATCATGCGCTCGTTTTACAAACACGCCGAGGCGACTTTCAGCTTTGAAGTGATCGAGGCCGCGCTGGATGACTACATCACCGACCTCGAAAGTTTTGATGCCCGTATCCAGATGCGGTTCAGCTTTCCGATGAAGGTGCAAAGCCTGCGTTCTGGCCTGTCGGGCTATCAATATTACGACATCGCGCTAGAGCTGGTGGAAAAAGACGGTCTGCGCAAAAAGATGATGCATCTGGATTACGTTTACTCGTCCACATGCCCGTGTTCATTGGAGCTGTCAGAGCATGCGCGTGTGACCCGTGGGCAGCTGGCGACGCCGCATTCGCAACGATCTGTGGCGCGGATTTCAGTCGAGATTGATACAGACACGGACGTGCTGTGGTTCGAAGATTTGGTCGAAACCTGTCGCCGCGCAGTGCCAACGGAAACGCAGGTCATGGTCAAACGCGAGGACGAACAAGCCTTCGCAGAGCTGAACGCGGCCAACCCGATCTTTGTCGAGGATGCGGCGCGTTTGTTCTGTGAACAACTGCTGGCAGATGTGCGGATCGGTGATTTCCGGGTGGTGGCAAGCCATCAGGAAAGCCTGCACAGCCACGATGCGGTTTCGATCCTGACCGAAGGCGACACGTTTGCTGCCGACAGCATCGATCCACGGATGTTCGACACGCTGTTTCACGTCGGTTAATCAAAGCGAGGTGCGCGACACGCGCACCTTACCCCACCACAGATTGCTAGAATAACGACCCTTGGTCTGACGGCTTTACAGCCGCCTTACGGGCTGATGGTTTGCCATTCAAGGACAAGCGGCCATCGCTGAATTCGATCTCAAGTGTGCCTGCCTTGCCTGCCGCACCTTTGGTCGTCACCACGTTGCCATCGCCGCGCACAATCGCGAATCCGCGCTTCAAAACGGATTCTGGACCGAGGGTTTCGTACAATCGTTCTACCGCGTCCAAGTCTTGGCGCGTCCTGGTCACGCACCGCGTGAATGCGGCGTCAACCCGGTGCATCAGTTTGCTAACCGCCTCTCGACGCTTGGAAATATCGGCTTGAAGATACTCAGGACCCAGCCGCACTGAACGCTCGTTTAGCCGGCGTCGTTCGTTTGCGATCATCCTGGACAGAGATGCTGGGCGCAGGCCACCTGCCGCCTCGGACAGTCGAATTTTGCGACGCTGCACGCCGACCATTAAGGCGGGGCCAAGCCGTGCGGCGCTGGTATCAAGACGTTGACGCGGTCCGTCCAGCAAGGTTTCGGGACGCGGCAAAGCGCGCGACAAATCACGCAGCCGCTGATCGCGCCGTTGCAATCCGCCGCTCAGCGCTGTGGTCATCCGCGCGCCTTGTTGATCGATCCACGCGAGCAATTCGTGGCGCACTGGCACGGCCAATTCCGCAGCTGCGGTGGGCGTCGGTGCGCGTTTGTCGGACACAAAGTCGATCAATGTCGTGTCGGTTTCATGCCCCACCGCTGAAATCAGCGGGATGTTCGAGGCCGCAGCGGCGCGTGCGACGATTTCTTCGTTAAAACCCCAGAGGTCCTCGACCGAGCCACCACCACGGGCCACGATCAACAGATCAGGGCGTGGCATCGCGCCACCGGGCAGCATTTTGTTGAAACCTTCGATGGCGCCGGCCACTTCGGGGGCGCATTTAGCCCCTTGCACAGCGACGGGCCAGATCAAAACCTTGCGCGGGAAACGGTCGCGCAGGCGGTGCAGAATATCGCGGATCACAGCCCCCGAGGGCGAGGTCACAACACCAATCACGTCGGGCAAATACGGTAGCGCGCGTTTGCGCGAGGCATCAAACAGCCCCTCGCCGCTGAGCATCGTTTTGCGTTTTTCCAGCAGCGCCATCAACGCGCCCATGCCCGCCGGTTTGATGTCTTCGATCACGATCTGATATTTGGATTGCCCGCCAAACGTGGTGATGCGACCTGTGGCGACGACCTCCATCCCTTCTTCGGGCTGGGTTTGCAGACGGGCTGCCACGCCTTTCCAAATCACGCCATTGATCACAGATTTGTCGTCTTTGAGGTCCAGATAAATATGGCCCGAACGGGGCTTTGACACGCGCCCGACCTCGCCTTTGATCCGCACATTGCCGAATTCGCCCTCGATCACGCGTTTGATCGCACCAGACAATTCGGTGACGCTGAATTCCGGCGCATTTTGGCCCTCGGAGGGGTCGTCAATCAAGTCCATCATCTGTGATCTTTACCTCGTGTTGCGCACAGCTTAGAACGCGCTAACGGCGAGGCCAAGCAAATCAGGAGTACTTCGATGAACATTCTTATCCTTGGCAGCGGCGGGCGTGAACATTCCCTGGCTTGGGCGACGCTGCAAAACCCGAAATGTGACCGGCTGATCGTCGCACCGGGCAACGCCGGCATCGCGGCCATCGCGGAATGCGCCGATTTCGACATCATGGACGGCGCAGTTGTCGCTGGGTTTGCCGAAGAAAACGCCATCGATTTTGTGATCATCGGACCAGAAGCACCGCTGGCCGCCGGTGTCGCAGATCATTTGCGCGCCTCTGGTTTTTTGGTGTTTGGCCCCTCGCAAGCGGCAGCAGCCCTTGAAGCGTCAAAAGCGTTCACCAAAGAAATTTGCGTGGCCTGTGATGCCCCAACCGCCGCCTACGGGCACTTTACCGATGCAGTTGCGGCCAAAGAATACGTGCGCGCCCAAGGTGCCCCGATCGTGGTTAAAGCGGACGGTTTGGCGGCGGGCAAAGGCGTGATTATCGCCGAAACCGTGACTGAGGCTGAGGCCGCAATTGACGACATGTTTGACGGGTCATTCGGCGAGGCCGGGGCCGAAGTGGTGATCGAAGAATTCATGACCGGCGAAGAGGCATCGTTCTTTGTGTTGTGCGACGGCGACAACGTTTTACCCATCGGAACAGCCCAAGATCACAAGCGCGTCGGCGACGGCGACACCGGCCCGAACACCGGCGGCATGGGTGCGTATTCCCCTGCCCCTGTTCTGTCAGACGAAATCGCAGAGCTGGCTTTGGCGCAAATTGTGCGTCCCACAATGGCGGAAATGACCAAGCGCGGAATGCCGTACCAAGGCGTGCTGTACGTCGGTTTGATGATCGAAAACGGGCAGCCGCGTCTGGTGGAATACAACGCCCGTTTTGGCGATCCCGAGTGTCAGGTTTTGATGATGCGCCTGGGTGGGCAGGCGTTTGATCTGCTGCATGCCGCAGCCGAGGGGCGTCTGGCTGACACAGCGGTCAATTGGGCTGATGACCATGCAATCACGGTTGTTCTGGCCGCAAACGGATACCCTGGACCTTACGAAAAGGGTTCGAAAATCAATGGCTTGGGCGCAATGCCCGAGGACAGCATGAATATGGTCTTTCATGCCGGCACAGCGGAAAAAGATGGCGCAATTGTCGCCATTGGTGGACGTGTTTTGAACGTTACAGCGCGCGGCAGCAGTCTCGCACAAGCGCGCGCGCGGGCCTATGACATGGTGGATCGTATCGATTGGCCCGAAGGGTTTTGCCGCCGTGATATCGGTTGGCGGGCCTTGGACTGATCCTGTAAAAATCTGGCGGATTTGATCAGGACAGCGGAACATCTTGGCAGGACAGCGGCGTATCATTGATGTCGCTGATCCGCTGAATTTCTAGCCCGGGGTGCGACATCACCAACAGCGTTCCGTTTTCATTATAGGTCGTCCAGCAGTTTTCGGGGTCAAATTCATCCTCATAGATGAAACACAGATAGGGGCCGCGCACCTCGATCCTCCCGTAAGTGCAGCGCCCGGTTTTATCCGCCCAAACCGAACGATCACGGCGCAGGAAATGCTCTTCGCCAATCACGCGCCCGCTGATGTATCCGCTGAACGTCAATGTGCGACCTTCGGCAATGTCCAAAAACGCATCCGGCGGTATCTGATCTTGGGCCACCGCTAACGTACCGCTTGTCATCAAACACAACATCGCGATCAGTGCCTTCATTTGCAGACCATGGCCGCCGCAAAAGCCGCGCGTGATGTGTCTGCCCCAAGGCGTTTGACTGCGAAATCCGTGCCGTCAAAACGGATTGCAACAAGATCGCGCCAATCAGCCGTCGCAACAATCATTTCGGGCATGCCATTACAGGTGCGTATGCCCCCTGCAATGTCGCGTTCGCCAATCCGGTGATTGGTGTAGCCGTTCAGGTCCGCTGTGTGGATCAGCGCCCCCGCCTCAAACCGCCAAATGCGCAAGATTTTAGCCAAATGCGGGCGGTCAATATAGGCGATGTCCACGGTGCCGTTTTGGTCCAAATCCGCCGCCCCAAGTGGCGCAAGCCAGCGATTGGATCGCCCGATGTTCGGCGTCTGCGCAACCAAGCCCGCAGCATCGTACACCGCCAGTTTTGCCCCAAGCCGCTCGTTGCTTTGCACCACGATGACTTCGTTTTCGCCGTCACCGTCCAGATCAGCTAACCTGGGTTCTGTGTCTTCAAAGACGTCCGTTTGCGGTAATGTGATGTTCAGCACCCGCCCGTCACCGGTTTGCAAGCGCAGCGTTTCATGCTCGATTGCGTCACCAAGCACACCGTGCGCATAGCGTGTCGTGGGGTCCGTGTAACGCGCAGCGGTGATGTCTTGGGCAGCCGCCAATGACGGTTGCAGCACACACACGGCCAGAGCTGCGCGGCGCGTGACACGCCCCAGCGCGCGCGACAGCAAACGCCGCGCTATTGGGATCATCAGATTTGTTTCTCTGGCATTTGAACGATCAAACCGTCCAGCGCATCCGTCACCTTAAGCTGGCAGGTCAGGCGCGAGCGTGTCTCGTCAGGCTCATATGCGAAATCCAGCATGTCGGTTTCCATGTCGTCCTTGGCCGGTACTTTTTCGACCCAAGCTGCGTCCACATAGACGTGGCAGGTCGAGCAGGCACAGGCTCCGCCGCAGTCTGCTTCGATCCCTGGAATGTTGTTGTCACGCGCGCCTTCCATGACGGTCATGCCGTTTGCAACATCCACAACATGCTCTTTGCCGCCGTGCTCGATATATGTGATTTTGGCCATCTGAAACCCTCTGAGAATAACTGTTAATCCTGTCTAGCGAGGCCATTTAGGCAACGCCACCCCCTTTTGCGACACATCAATTTTCTGTTTGCTGCGCCCACGTAATGTTCTACCTATGTTCTCATGAAAGTATTTACACCCCCACCCAAATCAAAACATATCACATGGCCGCGCCCACCATCCTGCCTGATGGCAAGCCAACTGCATGTTCCGCCCATCAATGCGCGGGTTGCTGTGGCGGGTTTGGTGATTTTGCGTCAACGTCCCGGCACCGCCAAAGGCGTGATTTTTATTACGCTTGAGGACGAAACCGGCGTTGTGAACGTCATCGTTTGGCGCAACATGTACGAACGTTTTCGTCGTGCCGTGATTTCGGGGCGAATGCTGCGGGTCACGGGGCAATTGCAGCGCGCCCATGATGTCACCCATGTGTTGGCCCAGCAGATCGAAGACATCTCGTATCTTTTGGATCAATTGGTTAATTCCGATGCGGCGCAACCTGTCCAGCCCCTGTTGGCAGACGGCTAAAAACGGCGTAGTTTGCCACAAAACCGAGCGAACAGGCCGACCTTCATGCGTAAAAATTCCTTTGCCCTTTTGGGTCTTATCAGTTTTGCTTTGACGGCATGCGACATGCCGCCTTTGGGTACAGGCGGAACGACGAAACAGGGTAAATTCCAGATCGCACAGGACGCCCCCGAGGGGGCTGCAACTGGCACCTGCTGGGGCAAAACTGAAACCGCTGCGATCATCGAAACCGTCACCCGCGAAGTGTTGGTGCAGCCGGCCCAAGTGTCATCGGACGGGCGCATCCAACAGCCTGCGATCTACAAAAAGCAAGCCCGCCAGGAAATTGTGCAAGAGCGCGAGGTCAACTGGACGCAAATCGTTTGCATCACGCAGCTGACCGAAGATTTCACCGCCAGCCTGCAGCGTGCGCTGGACGCGCGCGGGTTCTACCGTGGCCCCGTGACCGGGTTGATGGACAACCGCACACGAAATGGCATTCGCAAATTTCAAGCGGTGGATGGGTTTGACAACGGGATCCTGACCGTGACGGCCGCACGCAAACTGGGTTTGGTCGCAGTGCCGCGCACCCCCTAAAAACGCAAAAGACGCACCCGAAGGCACGCCTTTTGATCGTTGATTTAGCTCGTTTTATTTTAGGCTCAGCGCCACAAAACGTGGATCACCGGCACGGCGCACCAGCAGCAAGAACGACTTGCGCCCTGCGTCTTTGCGCTCTTGCAGGCGTGTTTCCAGCTCTGCGATGTTGGTGATTTTTTGCTGGCCTGCTTCGGTGATCACATCCCCTGCCCGCAGTCCTTTTTCGAACGCTTCCGAGGTCTCATCGACTTCAGTGATTGCCAGCCCTTCGAGATCATCCGCCACGCCCAACTGCTCGCGCAGCTCTTCGTTCAGCGCGCTCAGGGTCAGGCCCAGAACCGATTTGGTTTCTGGTGCAGCCTCGTCTTCGCTCGGGGCTTGGGCCGCGGTTTGAACCGCACCTTCCGCATCTTCGCGCCGGCCCAGTTTGACCTTAAGCGTGACAGTTTTGCCTTCGCGCATGACCAGTACACGGACGGTTTCACCCACGGGGCTGTTGGCCACACGACGCACCAAAGACCGGGTGTCGGTCACCGGTTTGCCTGCAAAAGACACGATCACATCGCCGTCCAGCATACCGCCCTCTTTGGCGGGGCCCTCTTGGACAGAATTCACCAACGCGCCTTTTGTGTCATTGAGACCAATGGCTTCGGCGATGTCAGGCGTGACGTCCTGGATTTTCACACCCAACCAGCCGCGGCGGGTTTCGCCGAATTCGCGCAATTGGCCCACGACCCGTGTCACCACGTTGGACGCCATGGAAAATCCGATACCGATTGAGCCGCCATTGGGTGACAAAATCGCTGTGTTCACGCCGATGACCTCGCCATCCATGTTGAACAACGGACCACCAGAGTTGCCGCGGTTGATCGCTGCATCGGTCTGGATGTAGTCGTCATAACTGCCGGACAGCGCGCGGTTGCGGGCGGACACGATGCCCGCTGAAACCGAAAATCCCTGGCCCAGCGGGTTGCCCATTGCGATGACCCAATCGCCAACGCGGCTTTGATCAGAGTTGCCGAAGGGAACAAATTTCAGCGGACGGTCGACTTCGACCTTGAGCAAAGCAATGTCGGTTTTCGGATCTGTGCCGATGACTTTGGCTGGCAATTCCGTTGACGGTTGCCCTTCGCCCGGGAAAAACTCGATCAGAATTTCGTCCGCACCCTCGATGACGTGGTTGTTGGTGACGACGTAACCGTCCTCTGAAATCACAAAACCGGAGCCCAATGCCGAAGACCGGCGCGGGCGTTGTCCGTTTTCGCCATCCTCATTGCGACGCTCGCTAAAGAAATCCTCGAACGGGGATCCTTCGGGCACAATGCCTTGGGGGCTGGTCGGGCGTTCAACCACTGTTGATGTGGTGATGTTAACCACGGCCGGGCTGATTTTTTCGGCCAGCGGTGCAAGGCTTTCGGGGCGCGCAAATGCGGCCATCGTCTGCGCCAGCACCAGCGCGGTTGCAAGCAGCGTTAACCATAAGGCACGGCTTTGCGTTAAGGGTTGGATTTGTTTCGAGAGGGCTACCGCTTGGGGCTGCATTCATCGTCTCCAGTCGTTTATTATGGGGCCAAAAGGACCATTTCGCACATAGTATTAAAGTAGGCATGCGCGTTACCGCACAGCCTGCATGTAGGTATGCAAGACTGCAACATCAAAGATGGAATGCCCGCACAGGCTTTCAATTGGATGTTACTAAACCGTGAACGCAGCGTGCAAATTAACCAATTTCTGTAACATTTAATGCGATTTCCGCCGATTTTGGCCAGCGGGCCCGCCGATGTTACAGCGCCAGGCCAAGCTGAAACGCGCCCCAGATGCAGATCAAACCAGTCACCGCGACCAGTGCGCCCATTTGACGACGTGAGGCGATTGGCAGCGCGCGCAGCGCCTCTAGCACCCGCTCAATAAGCAGAGGGGCCAGCACATAGGCCAGCCCCTCGATGATCATGACCAGCCCGAGGGCCAGAAGGATCAGTGCGATCAATTGTTAGCACCTGTGTCGCTTTTCAGGTAGTTAAAGAACTCGCTGTCCGGTGACATCACCATCGTTGAATTCTTGCCCTGAAGTGCTTTTTCGTAGGCTGTCAAAGAACGGTAGAATTCAAAGAATTCAGCGTCTTGGCCATAAGCTTGAGCAAAGATGCCGTTTCGTGCGGCGTCTGCTTCACCTTCAATGATACGTGCATCACGACGGGCTTCGGACAGGATTTCTTCGTAGGTACGATCCGCTTGGGCCGTCACACGTTGCGCCGCTTCGCGACCACGCGCACGTTCATCTGTTGCCTCACGATCCCGTTCCGCGATCATCCGCTGCAAGGTTGCATCGAAGTTTTGCGTTGGCAGGTTCGTTTGACGCAAACGTACATCAACAATCGACAGACCCAAGGCCGAGGCACGGGAGTCGGCTTGCGCACGAATGCGCTGCATCAAGGCGGCACGTTCAGGTGACAAAATCGTGTTCGATGTCACGCCACGTTCACCCAAAACAGCACGGATTTGGCTGTTCATGATGCCCTTAAGCTGCGACGTCGCCTCGGCTTCGCCGCCCACACCTGTGGCTTGGCGGAACTGCTTGATGTCCGCGATGCGGTACAAAACGAACGCATCCACGTCCAAACGACGTTGGTCATCCGGGGTAACCTGGATCAAGTCGGTTTCCAGCGTCAGGATACGGTCCTCGTAGCGGACAACTTCGTCCAGCAACGGCAGTTTAAAGGCCAGTCCAGGATCCGTAACTTCTTGTTTGATTTGCCCAAAACGCAGAACCAGCGCTTTTTCACGCTCGTCCACAATAAAGATCGAGGACAACAGGCCAGCAATGATGATGACAACGACGGGGATCAGATAATTAATGGATCGCATTAGTTTGACCCTCCGTTTTTACGTAGCTCGTTGAGCGGCAGATAAGGCACGACGCCTTGACCGCCTTCGCCGCCGTTTTCAAGAATGATCTTGTCGACATCGCTCAGCACGTTTTCCATCGTTTCCAGATACAAACGTTTGCGCGTCACTTCTGGTGCGGCTTTGTATTCGGTCAAAACGGCGAGGAAACGGCTGGCTTCACCAACAGCATCGTTGACCACACGGGCGCGATAACCTTCGGCAGCTTCTAGCAATTGCGCGGATTCACCACGTGCTTCGGCGGCTTTTCGGTTGGCGTAAGCGTCCGCTTGACGTTCAAGGCGGTCACGCTCTTGTTCGGCGGCTTGCACGTCAAGGAATGCGTCCACAACGGACACACGACGGGCCGTACCGTTGGTTGTCAAAACGTCGACTTCCTGGCTGGGTGGCTCAACCTTTTTGACGTTCACACGCAAGATGTTGATACCGGTTTCGCGGTTGTCCAACGTCAGCTGGATCAGTTCCTGAACTGTTTGTTCAACAACACCACGGTCACGCGACAGGATCGGCGCAAGTTCGGATTGCGAGATAATTTCGCGCATCGCCGCCTCGGAAATCGCAACAACAGCCGCTTGTGGTTCCTTCAGGCTGAATTTGTAGTCTTTGGCGTTCTTGATGTTCCAAACAACCTCAAAGTCGATGTCGACGATGTTTTCGTCTGTTGTCAGCATCAGGCCTTCGTTGCCGGATGCGCCACGACCTTCGCCAATCGTTTCGGTTTGGTTGGTTGTCACGGCGAACACTTCGGCTTTGACAAATGGCCAAGGCGCAAAGTTCAGGCCCTCGGTGCCGATGCCCGAGAATTCGCCAAGGAACAGCTCGACCGATTGTTCTTCGGGTTTGACGGTGTAAAAGCTGGCGAGCCCCCACAAAACGACTGCTGCAACAAGACCAAGGCCCACGGTGCCACGGGTGAATGCCGGTCCGGCACTGCCGCCTGGGCCACCAGACCCGCCTTTGCTACCACGACCGCCCATCAGGACGCGCAGTTGCTCTTGGCCTTTTTTGACCAGCTCGTCGATCTCTGGAATTTGCGAACCTTCGTCGTCGGGACGTCGCCCGCCGCCGTTGTTGCCGCGATTACCGCCAGAGCCATTGGAGCCGCCGTCGTTGCCTCCGGAATTGCCACCGCCCCCCCAGGGGCCGCCTGTATTGCCAGCCATATGTGTGTTCTTCCCTTAAATTATCGCCCGAATCCACGTCGAATTGGAGTCACGGAATCTCCGTTACCGTGTTGCTATCATACCTGTGCCCTAAGCCACAAATATCAAGCCGTAAGTCTTACGAAGTTCGGACGGGTGTTTTCATTGTTACCATTTCTTCGGACATGGTCGGGTGTACCGCCACGGTCCGGTCGAAATCCTCTTTTGTTGCGCCCATTTTGACGGCGATGCCTGCCAATTGGATCATCTCGCCGGCCGCCGGTGCGACGATATGGCACCCGAGAACCTTGCGCGTTGCTTGGGACACAACCAGTTTCATCATCACCCGATCCGGTTGTCCGGCAAAGGACGATTGCATCGGTTTGAAGGTGGTTGAATAGACCTCGATCGCCTCGATTTCGCGCGCCGCCTCTTCTGACAGACCAACAGTTCCCATTTCCGGCTGCGTAAAGATCGCGGACGGGATCAGGTCGTGATCCACAGGCGTCGGGTTGGCCTTGAACACGGTTTCCACAAACGCCATGCCTTCGCGGATCGCCACGGGGGTCAGGTTCACGCGGTTGGTCACATCGCCGATGGCGTAGATCGAGGGCACGGCTGTGTGGCTGTATTCGTTCACCTGAACGGCCCCTGCGCGGTCCAGTTTCACGCCTGTCGCCTCTAGCCCCAAATCATCGGTGTTCGGTTTGCGCCCCGTTGCGAACAGCACCTGATCAAACAGGGCCTCGTCGCCAGAGGTCGATTTCACCCAAACACCACCGTCACGTTTTTCCATTTCCGCGATGTTGGTGCCAAGCTGTAGATCGATGCCTTTTTCGACCATCTGTTCTGCGACCAGCGTGCGCGCCTCGTTGTCAAAGCCGCGCAGGATTTGTTCGCCGCGATAGAATTGCGTGACCTTGACGCCAAGGCCGTTCATGACCCCGGCAAATTCCGACGCGATGTAGCCACCGCCGACGATCAGCATGGATTTTGGCAATTCCGGCAGATCGAACAAATCGTCTGACACGATGCCTGCATCCGCATTCGCGATGTCGGGGCGCGTCGGGCGACCGCCTGTGGCCACCAAAATGTGTTTCGCGGTCTTTTCTACGCCTGTGGACAGGACAACCGTGTGCGCGTCTTTGACTGTGGCGCGGGCGTCGAATGTCTCGACCCCTGCGTTGGCCAGCAAGCGACGATAGATCGCCTCTAGTCGGTCAAGTTCCGCGTGCAGCGTGCCTTTGAAACGGTTCCAGTCGAAATCGCCAAGCGTGACGTCCCACCCGTATGCGCCCGCCTCGGCCTCGATATTTGCATAGCCGGATGCAAAAACCATCAGCTTTTTCGGCACGCAGCCACGGATGACGCAGGTGCCGCCATAGCGGCTTTCTTCGGCAAGGCCGACTTTGGCACCGTTTTCACCTGCGGCCACACGTGCCGCCCGAACGCCGCCAGAGCCGCCGCCAATTACGAAAAGATCATAGTCAAATGCCATGGTGAGGCTCCGTTATTCAGGTGTCGCCGTATCGTGGGGCGAACGTGTGGGAAGATCAGGGCGGGCGTTTTGAATGGCCGCCAATAATGCGGCTTTGCCGTCCTCGCCGGTCAGGCGACTGGACATGCCGGTGTAGGATTCTTTGCTAGCGCCGTTGCGGCGATACGCAATCAGGCTGATGCGGCTGTCAGGCACAATGTTGGCCCACTGCATTTGCGCCCACGGCACATAGACCGAGGTCAAAACACGGTGGACTGTGATGCCGCCCTCTTCGATTTCGGCATAAACCGAGCGGCGCAGCAGGTTCAACATGATGAACGTGGCCCAAATCGACAGCAAAATCGCCGCGGCCCAGTTGAACAAGCCGCCCGCATCCAAGGCGTCCGTGACGTACAACGCAGCCACAGCACTGACCAACACCAGGTTGACAACCACAAGCAGGGTCTGTTTGCCGGATCGTTTAAGCTTCATTTTTATTCCGCTAGATCGGTGAACAGATTGTCCGTCTCTACAAAATCGAGACGGTCCTGTTCTACCGTGCCTTCATTGATGTCGCGCACTTCGACACGGCCATCGCCGTAACCGATGACCACGGCGTCACAGATATCAATGAACAATCCGTTTTCAACCACCCCAGGCATTTGATTGATGATCAACGCCAACTGACGGGGGTTGCCGATCCGCTTGAGATGCAGGTCCAGAATGTGGTTGCCTTCGTCGGTGATAAACGGGCGGTCACCGTTCATGCGCAGGGTCGCTTGGCGCCCTAGAACGTCCATGGAAATAAGGGTTTCCTCAACCAGCGCTTGGGTGGTTTGCCAGCCAAAGGGAATGACCTCGATCGGCAACGGGAATGCCCCCAGCGTTTCGACCTCTTTGCCGATGTCCGCGATCACCACCATTTGATCAGAGGCCGTCGCCACGATCTTTTCTTGCAGCAGCGCGCCGCCGCCGCCTTTGATCAGGTTCAAATCACCGTCAAATTCGTCAGCGCCGTCGATTGTAACGTCCAGCCACTTGGCCTCGTCCAGAGAAATCACTTCGATCCCGACTTCGCGCGCCAATTGTGCGGTGCGGGTCGACGTCGGAACGCCTTTGATGCGCAGCCCGTCATTGCGAACCTGTTCACCCAAGCATCGCACCAACCACGCAGCCGTCGATCCGGTCCCCAGCCCGACGCGCATGCCGTCCTCGACAAAGTCAGCCGCACGCTTTGCAGCTACAAATTTTGCCTTGTCGATAGGTGACAATTCTCCGGTCATGGCAGCGACTCCCCAAGTGTCTTTGCAGTAAGATTGCGCCCTTATAGGAAAGAGTGCGCACGGGTGCGAGAGTAAAGGTCGTTTTGGGCCCCAAACCTTGTTCACATTGCGTCTGGTCCCGAAACCATCCGCATTGTCAGTACCGACGTCTGAAAAACCGCGCAGGCTGTCGTTTTAAGATGCCTGAACGGGGCGCAATCGCCCTATCAAAGCCGCTATGAGTTATGTGCTGCACTACGCCCCTGACAATGCCTCGTTGATCATTCGATTGGCGCTGGAACAGTTGGGCGTGCCTTATGAAACGGTGCTGGTGGACCGCAGTGCGCAGGAGCAATCCGGCGCTGCATATCGGGCGCTGAACCCCAACGGATTGATCCCGACGCTGGAAACGCCGCAAGGGCCGATTTTTGAAACCGGCGCGATCCTGTTGTGGTTGGCGGACAGGCACGGGGGAATGGGGCCGTCTGTTGATAACCCCGAGCGGGCCGATTTCCTGAAATGGTTGTTCTTTTTGGCCAACACCGTGCATCCGGCCCTGCGCATGATTTTCTACCCTGACAAATACATCGGGGCGGATGCGGCACACCAAGCCGCTTTGCGCCTTGGGCTGCAAAAGGCGCTGCATGGCCATTTTGGCGTGTTGAATGATCTGGTCAGCCAGCGTCCGACGTGGGCTGCCAACCAGCGCCCTTCTGTGTTTGATTTCTACCTGTGTGGCGTGCTGCGGTGGCCTGCGATTTATCCGGCAGATCAGGATCGCAGCTGGTTCAAGCTGGCGACCTACCCTGCCCTGCATGATCTTTGCGCCCACATCCAAACTCTGCCCGCCTGCGCCTGCTTGCAAAGTGAGGACGGCTTGGGCACACATCCCTTTACCGATCCTGTCCCCGCCAATCCTAAAATCGGAAGTGCCACATAAATGTTCCTGTCAGTTTTTGAAATGTTCAAGGTCGGTATTGGTCCGTCGTCGTCCCACACGATGGGGCCAATGGTGGCGGCCGCGCGGTTCCTGGACATGATGCGCGCCTCGCCGTTTGAATTTGCCGGCGTGCGGGCGTCATTGCACGGATCATTGGCGTTTACAGGTGTCGGGCATGCGACGGATCGCGCTACGATTTTAGGCTTGGCCGGGTTTTCGCCCGACACGTATGATGCGGACAAGGCTGAGGTGGCATTGGCGGCGCTGGCGCAAACGCAGACCCTGACGCCCCCCGGTTTGGGCCGCTTGAAATTTGACCCAAAGGCCGATCTGATCTTTGACTACGACACCAAACTGGACGGCCACGCCAACGGCATGATCCTGATGGCGACAGACGCCCAAGGCGACGTCACCCTGCGCGAGGTGTTCTATTCTATCGGCGGTGGATTCGTGATGACCGAAGCGGAACTGGCGGCAGGCAAAGCCACAGATGAAGGCGCGCCAATCCCGTTTCCATTCAAATCCGCGGCTGAAATGTTGGAAATGTCCGTCGCATCGGGCAAAAACATCGCCCAGATGAAACGCGCCAACGAAGTGTCACGCGGCTGCGACGAGAGCCTGAAAAAGGGCACCGCGCGTCTGTGGCAAGTGATGAACGATTGCATCGATCGCGGCTTGGAAACCGACGGGATTTTGCCCGGCGGCTTGTCCGTGCGCCGCCGTGCCAAGGGTATCCACGATGCCTTGCAGGCCGAACGCGGGATGAACCTGAACGCGCCGCACACCATCAACGACTGGATGAGCATGTACGCGATGGCCGTGAACGAGGAAAACGCGGCTGGTGGGCAGGTCGTGACGGCCCCGACAAATGGCGCTGCGGGCGTGTTGCCTGCGACCCTGCGTTATTATCTGGACCACGTTCCCGGGGCGTCCGAGGCACACATCGAAGATTTTCTGCTAACTGCCGCCGCGATTGGCGGGCTGGTGAAATACAACGCGTCGATTTCGGGGGCCGAAGCGGGCTGTCAGGCCGAAGTCGGATCAGCCGCGGCAATGTCTGCCGCAGGCTTGTGCGCCGTGATGGGTGGTACGCCGCAGCAGGTCGAAAACGCGGCCGAAATCGCGCTGGAACATCACCTCGGTATGACCTGCGATCCGGTCAAAGGGCTGGTCCAAGTCCCTTGCATCGAACGCAACGGGCTGGGCGCGATCAAGGCGGTGTCTGCCGCATCCCTCGCCCTGCGCGGTGACGGCACGCATCTGGTGCCTCTGGATGCCTGCATCGAAACCATGCGCCAGACCGGCGTCGACATGTCGGAAAAATACAAAGAAACCAGCCTTGGTGGATTGGCCGTAAATGTCCCGAACTGCTGATGGCATGAGCACAAAATGAACAAACCGCCCTCAGTGATCAGTGGCGTGCTGTTGATGGCATTGGGCGCGACCCTTGCCCCGGGCATCGATGTGTTCGCGAAATTGGTGCCAAACAACATTCCCGTTGGCCAAGTCACAGCCGCACGGTTCATCCTGCAATCCACACTTTTGTTACCCATCGCGGTGCTGTTGGGCGTCTTGCACCGGCCTGACATGCGCGAAATCGGCCTGCATCTGGCGCGCGCCGCCTTGATCATGATTGCGACCGGTCTGTTTTTCACCGCCCTGCGCGCCATGCCCATCGCCGACGCCATCGCGATCTTTTTTGTTGAACCGTTCTTTTTGACGCTGTTGGGCGCGTGGATCCTGAAGGAACAGATCGGAATTCGACGGATCATTGCCTGCTTTGTCGGCTTTGGCGGGGCGCTGCTGGTGATCCAGCCCAGCTTTTCCCAAATCGGGCCGGTCGCGTTTTTGCCGTTGGGCACGGCTGCGTGTTTTGCGATCTACATGGTGCTGACCCGTCAAATGGCCCAGCGCATGCATCCGGTGACCATGCAGGCCTACACGGCGATTGCCGCCGTGGTGATCGCACTGCCGATTCTTGCACTGGCGAATGGCACCAGCATCCCCAGCCTTGATCCGGTCTGGCCCTCGCAATTCGGTGTTTTGATGATGTTGGGCGTCGGGGTCATGGCAACCATTGCGCATTTGCTGATCAGTTTCGCCTTGGCCCAAGCGCCCGCCAGTACCCTTGCCCCCTTGCAATATCTCGAGATCGTCGCAGCCACGATCCTGGGTTATTTGATCTTTGCGGACATTCCCGGTCAGCTGACGTTGCTGGGCGTGGCGATCATTGTGGGGGCGGGACTATACGTGCTTGCCCGCGAACGGCAGGCACATTTGGGTATGACCAACAACTGACGCCAATGCGCATCACTCCTGTCGCCAACCAGCATAGCACGTGCCCGTAAACCACGGATTGCAATTGCGAAATCTCCGAAATAGTTTCTTGGTTAATGACACAAGACAAGCCCCTGCTCGGCGTCTTTTTGATGCTCGGATTTTGCGTTGTCGCCCCTATGGGTGACGCGATTGCAAAGATTCTCGGGCAGTCTGTGCCGTTGGGTGAATTGTTGTTGGTGCGTTTCGCCGTCCAAGCAATCATTTTGATACCTGTCGTGTGGTTTACCAAACGGGCGTGGCGGTCATCAGGACGAATCTTGCATCTGGTCATTGCGCGCACGGTTTTGCACATCATTGGCATCGGCATGATGTTCACCGCCTTGCAGTACCTGCCGTTGGCGGATGCGGTTGCCATCGCCTTTGTCATGCCGTTCTTGATGTTGCTGCTGGGCAAATACGTGTTGAACGAAGTCATTGGACCGCGTCGTCTGATCGCCTGTCTGGTGGGGTTCGCCGGGACATTGCTGGTGGTTCAACCCAGCTTTGCCGAAGTCGGCTGGCCTGCCCTGTTGCCGCTGGGTGTTGCGGTGAATTTCTCGGTCTTTATGTTGATCACCCGCCAGATTGCCAAAGAAACCGACCCCATCGGCCTACAAGCCGTCAGCGGCGTCATCGCTGTGGCGATTATGATTCCATTGTTCATGTTTGCGCATGGTCGCGATTTGCCGATGCTGCACCTGATCGCCCCCACCGCGTTTGAATGGCAGTTGTTGCTGAGCATTGGTGTGTTGGGCAGCCTGTCTCATCTGTTGATGACATGGTCGCTGCGCTATGCGCCCTCGGCGACGCTGGCGCCCATGCAATATCTGGAAATCCCGATTGCCACGATCATCGGGTTTCTGGTGTTCCAAGATTTACCAAACGGCTTGGCCGCCGTCGGCATTGTCATCACCATCGCCGCAGGTCTTTACGTGATTTTGCGCGAACGCAACGTGGCGCGGGCTGAACGTCTTAACCCTGCGACACCAGAGCACGCGTAACCGCGCGCAGATACTGGCGTGGTAAAATGCACAGCATGCCCGGCCCGTCCATCCACAATTCAATCGGACCCGTGCTGTGATTTGACGTGCCAACAAAGGTGTCGGGCGCAAAGTCCAACCCGTCGATCGGCCATTGCAAACCCGTTGAACGCCCGGTCACTGGCGTCATCGGAAACAAGGACACGATCTGATCCGGATCAATCGGCAAGGCGATGTGGGACGGGCAGTGAAACACGATCTCTTGCGCGCCGACTATGATACAGGGGCGATCCGGGTAGCGCAGCAAAGTGTGAAACGCGGCCAGCTGATGATCCACGCGCCCGCCAGCAAAACCGACTGCAATCACCACAGGCGCTGTGATGTAGCGCATGGCTTTGTCAAAGTCGGTGCTGTTTTGCTCTGATATTTTATGCAAGCGCGCAGGCGGGATTTGTGCCAGTATATCTGGTGTGATGGAATCAAAATCGCCGATCACTGCGTCTGGCACAATCCCGTACTTGAGCGCCGCTTTTGCGCCCCCATCGGCAGCCACGCATGTTTGTGCTATGGTTAATGCCTCTGCCAAATCCGCCGTCGGCAAAGGTCCGCCGCCAATCAGCGTTATTGGTTCCAAACTGTCAACAATCACTTTCAACACCGCCTTTTAATGCCAAATTAGGGAACTGGCCACATTCTCGCCCCAAAATGATACCGTTATTGGCACAGATTCGGGCCGCTTTTGCCCGTCCTAACAAGGTAAACGAATGACTGCACCACCGCAGAGGACGAGCATCCTATGAAGAGTAACAGTAAAATTTTGACAGTATCCTACGGCACGTTCTCGTGCACGTTGGAAGGATTCGATAATTCATTCGGCGCGATGAAGGCAATTGCAGAGTATTTCCGCAACCTGTCCGCCGAAGATCGCTATTTCGGGGCAGAACCCCCGCAACCAGATACAGAAATGCTGCAACGCATTGCAGAGCGCGAGATTTCGCGCCGCGTAGAAGCACGCCATCACGAAGGTCAGATATTTCTGAGCGCAACCGACACCAACGGCGCAGCATCCAGCGACACAAAGGCTGAAGATACAGCCAAAGATGCCGCAGACGTTGCCGCCGCCGGGCGCGCAGAAGCCAAACGCCAAGCTGATGCCGAACGTGAAGCGCAGGCCGAAATGGACCGTGTTCAAGCCAAAGCCGCAGCAAAAGCAGAGGCTGATGCAAAAGCAACGGCCAAAGCCGAAGCCGAAGCTGCAGCCCAAGCCGAGGCTGACGCCGACGCCGCGCGCATCATTCAAGCCGCTCAAGCTGCGGAAGATGAAGCTGCCGAGGCATCAGAGCCCGTCGAGATCGCAGATCCGGACCTTTCCGCCTTGATCGCGCACGCCGAAGCCACAGACACCACGCGCACTCCGCGTGATCTGGCCGCTGAATTGCCGCAAGCCGAGGCATTCTTTGCCGGTGAGCCGCAAGCCGACGCCGCCGAAGTTGAGGACGCACCCGCAGCTGCAAATGACAGCATCGCGGCAAAACTTGACCGTATCCGTGCCGTCGTATCCCAAGCCGAAGGCGTTGCAGACGACGACGACGGTTACAGCGAAGACGAACACGCTGAAGATCATGTCGTTCAGGTCGCAGAAACCGCGCAACCCGATGACGCCCAAGACGACGATAATGTTGCAGAGACCGCATTGGCCGACATCCAAGCCGCCCTCGCGGCGGACGACGAAACCCAAGACGATGCACCAGTTGTTGCCGTTGAAGACGACGATGATGACGTCGCATCAATCCTCGCGTCTTTGGAAGACGACGATGACGATGCAGACCAAAGTGATGTGTCCCCCGCCGCGAACTTGTTCGAGGACGCGGAAGATGCGGATGTTGAAATCGCCAAGCTGGACATCCCTGAGGTGCCGCAAGACGCGCCGCGCCGCATGGCCCGTGTTATCAAAGTCAAACGCGCAGACCTTGAAGCCGCAATTGCGCAAGGCGATCTAGAAGAAGTCGACGATGAAGATGGTGATATTGCCAGTTCACTGTCCGACGATGACGAAGCAGAATTGATCCGCGAATTGGCCGAAGTAAGTGCTGAAATCAAACCCGAAATCGACCTTGGCGATCTATCCGCCCACGCCTTGCCGGGGATCGAAGCGTTGCAATCGATTGACGAAAACACTGGCGATGACGTGTCGCGTTTGATGGCCCAGGCTGACGAACACATGGACGAAGAAGAAGGCGCACAGCGTCGTGACGCTTTCGCCCATCTGCGCGCTGCAGTTGCGGCCAAAAAGGCTGACACAGGCTTGGGTGAAGTCGATGCAGAAAAGGAAGAAGTTGCCTATCGTGACGACTTGGCGACTGCTGTAAAACCACGCCGCCCGTCGGCCGAAGCAAGTCGCGTCGCACGCCCTGATGCACCTGCCCGCCCAGCGCCGTTGAAACTGGTTGCAGAGCAGCGGGTTGATTCCTCAAACGCCGCCACAAGTGGTCCAGTACGACCGCGCCGTGTGGCCGCCACCCAAGAGGCAGAACAGTCCGTCGATGATGCAGGCAGCTTTGCCGAATTCGCGGACGACATGGGGGCCAGCAACCTGTCCGATCTGCTTGAGGCCGCTGCCGCATACATGTCGTTTGTTGAAGGCCGCGAACAATTCTCGCGCCCGCAACTGATGACCAAAGTGCGGCAGGTTGAAAAGGACGATTTCAGCCGCGAAGACGGGCTACGCTCGTTCGGTAAATTGCTGCGCGCTGGCAAAATCGAAAAGCTGAAAGGTGGCCGCTTTGCTGTCACAGGCGACATCGGTTTTCGCCCTGATGCGCGCGCTGCCGGCTAACGTATCTTAAGCACAAAAACAATGGGCGACGTCTGCAAGGGCGTCGCCTTTTTCGTTTTCTGGTCAGCAATAATTTCCGCGAGAACCCGACCCAAGCCATTGATTGATTAACCAAATGGCACGTCACAGCGTCTCAGCCGTGTTTCGTCCAAAATGGCACCGCCCCCGTATCAACATCCGAATTTTCGCCTTGACCTCAACCATGCTTGAGGCCCCATCTGTGGTTCCAACCCAAAGGAGCACACCGATGTCCAATCCTGCTTTTACCAGATTTGTTGCTGCGTCTGGCCTGACGAACCTTGCGGACGGCATCGCGACGGTGGCTTGGGCGTGGATGGCATCGTTGTTAACACGCGATCCGTTGCTGATTGCGCTTATGCCGGTTGCATTGCGCCTGCCGTGGTTCGTGTTCGCTTTGCCTGCCGGAATTGTGACCGACCGCATGGATCGACGGCGGTTGATTTTGGCGATGGATGTTGCGCGCGCGTTGGCGTTCGGGGCAGCAGCCTTGGCGATCGCGCTGTCGTTGCCGCTTGCACCACCATCTGATGCGGGTCTTGCGCAGCCGTGGTTGTTTTACGCGCTGATGTTCACCGCCCTTGGCGCAGGCACGGCCGAAGTGTTCCGCGACAATGCCGCCCAAACGATGCTGCCAAGTTTGGTCGATCGCAGCCAACTGGAGGGGGCAAATGGGCGCCTTTGGAGCGTCGAACTGATCGGTAATTCCCTTGTCGGGCCCGCCTTGGGTGCGTTTTTGATCGCCAGCTTTGCCCCCGCACCGTTTGGCCTAAATGCGCTTAGTTATGCCATCGCGATTGTGCTGGTATATCGTCTGAGCGGGTCATTCAAACCGGAGCAAGCGGCGGTATCAAATTGGCGCGTAGAGTTAAAAGAAGGCTTTGATTTCCTGCGATCAGAGCCATTGTTACGCGCGCTTGCTTGGATCACCGGCGCGTGGAATCTGCTGTTTCAGATGAGCGCAATTGCGTTGATTTTGCACGTGCAGGAAAACCTTGGCCTTGGGGCCACGGCCTACGGTGCATTGCTGGCAGCCGGTGCGTTCGGCGGGATCGCAGCCGGGCTGGTCAGCGAAAAAATCATCGCCGCTATCGGGCCAAAACGTACCGCCCAGCTGGCGTTGTCTGTGTCCGCCCCGTGTTTTTTAGCGATGGCTTATGCGCCAAATTGGTGGGCGCTCGCTTCTACAGTTTTGATCTTTGAGTTTGCAGGGCTGATCTGGAACACGGTTTCGGTATCCTATCGGCAACGGACTATTCCGGACGCGTTGTTGGGACGGGTCAACAGCCTGTACCGGATGCTGGCGTGGGGTTTGATCCCCGTCGGGCTTGTGCTGTCAGGATTGGTCGTGCGGTTCGCGGAACCGATTATCGGACGCGCGGATGCGCTAAGTTTGCCGTTTTTGGTCGCCTCGGCCGGGGCTGTGGTGCTCGGCGTGTTGGGCTGGCGCGCGATTGGGCGCGGTTTCAACACGACAGGTTCATCGCGCTGATCCCATCAGTCGCGCTGATCAGGGTCCGCTTGGCCAATGCCCTTAAAGATGAACTTGAACGGAATAGCCCAAACGATGCCCAAGCCCACATAAATCAGGATTTCCACCCAGAACGCAGGACGGTCAAACAGGGTAACCACCCAGACGGCGACACCGATGTAGAGCGGCAAACCGATGAGCAAAATCACCAGTGACCAGCGACGCCGCGCTTTGTACGACAGGGCCATCAGTCGGCAAACGGGTCGGTGACAAGGATCGTGTCTTCGCGCTCTGGCGAGGTGGAAACCATGGCGACGGGGCAGTCGATCAGTTCTTCGATGCGGCGCACATACTTGATTGCGCCTGCAGGCAAGTCGGCCCAAGACCGCGCGCCTTCGGTGCTTTCGGACCAGCCGGGCATTTCCTCATAAACTGGTGTGCAACGCGCCTGCTGATCTGCCGCGGTTGGCAAATAATCCAGTGGTTCGCCGTCCAGCATGTAGCCTGTGCAGATTTTTAGCGTCTCGAAACCATCCAAAACATCCAGCTTTGTCAACGAGATACCAGTCACACCCGATGTCGCGCAGGTTTGACGTACGAGGCAGGCGTCGAACCAACCGCAGCGACGCTTGCGCCCTGTTGTGGTTCCGAATTCATGACCGCGTTCGCCCATCATTTGGCCATCTGCGTCTTCTAGCTCTGTTGGAAACGGGCCTTCGCCGACGCGGGTTGTGTAGGCTTTGACGATGCCCAGAACGTAGTCGATTGAGGTCGGGCCAAGGCCAACGCCGGTTGCCGCCTGCCCCGCGATCACGTTGGACGAGGTCACAAACGGGTAGGTTCCAAAGTCGATATCGAGCAATGCGCCTTGCGCGCCTTCAAACAAAATGCGTTTGCCAGCTTTGCGTTTCTCGGACAGAACTTTCCAAACCGGTGCGGCGTATTCAAGGATCGCCGGTGCGATTTCACGCAGTTTGGCGACCAAAGCATCGCGGTCGATGGCCTCGATTCCCAAGCCTTTGCGCAACGGATCGTGGTGTTGCAAAGCGCGATCAACGCGGGATTCCAGCGTCGCCAAGTCTGCCAGATCAGCTACGCGAATAGCGCGACGTCCGACTTTGTCTTCGTAGCACGGGCCGATGCCGCGACCCGTCGTGCCGATTTTTGTACCCTTGGAAGATGCCTCTTCGCGGGCGCGATCCAGCTCGCCGTGGATCGGCAGGATCAGCGGCGTGTTTTCCGCAATCATCAGCGTTTCAGGGCTGATCGTCACGTCTTGGGCACGCAGAATTTCGATTTCGTTCAACAAGTGCCACGGGTCCAGCACCACGCCGTTGCCGATAACCGACAGTTTGCCACCGCGCACAACGCCGGACGGCAGCGCGTGCAATTTGTAAACTTTGCCATCAATGACCAGCGTGTGCCCGGCATTATGACCGCCTTGGAAACGCGCAATCACATCCGCGCGCTCAGAGAGCCAGTCGACAATTTTGCCTTTTCCTTCGTCACCCCATTGAGCGCCGACAACAACAACATTGGCCATGAACTGGTCCTCTTCTCATTTCAAAGTTTAGGTCACCTTTTCAGGCAAACCCGTATCCCTATAGCCAGCGACCCGCGCGGGCGAAACCCGATTCGTGCGTTGAGGCCACAAACATTGCGTGCGTATCGTCGCAGGTGGCGGATATGCCCTGTTGTGCTGGACATTTTAGGGCGCTGTTAGGATGTTGCGTGCAACATTGATTTGCCGGAGATCGTTCATGAGTTTCATTTTACGCTGGGTGGCCGCATTTATTTTGCTCGCCGCGACGTACAACCCGACGCCGTACAACTACGTCAAATGGGTGCTGGGGCCACAGGGCGACTCGCTTTCTTTGATGGTTTTGGCCGGATTGTTGCTGCTGATCGGATACATCATCTATCTGCGCGCCACATTACGGTCGATCGGCGGCATTGGCGTCATTTTGGTGTTGGCGCTGGTCGGCGCACTGTTGTGGGTGCTGTATGACATGGGCCTGCTGGATTTGCAGAACTCTAGCCTGAACACGTGGCTGGGCCTTTTGGCGCTGTCTGTGGTCTTGGGTATCGGCCTAAGCTGGAGCCATGTGCGCCGCGCCCTGTCTGGTCAAGCAGACATGGATGACGTCGATCAATAGATCAGAGTGAAACGGGGGCTCCATGCGGCGTGCTTAGGTACGCCTGCGCCCACGCATCGCGCGTTTTGTTGACGTCATCCGTAGGTGCGCTGCCGGTTTCGGCCAGATAAGTTTCCAACGTGTCCAACCACGCAGTGAAATAATCATCGCCGCCGTTCAGATCTTTGCTTAGCCCGTGGCGCTTTAACGTGGCACCAAATCGTGTCGCCCAATCGGACCATGCGAAATGCCCCGCTTCGTTCAAATGCACTGTCAAAGCAAAAACTTGCGCGTGCCACGGGGCCTCGAATACCGGTTCTGGCGCGTTCATGTCACGGCGTCCAGATAGCTTTGCCAAAGATCAAGGATCACCTCGTCTTTGGGGTGCTCGGGCTGGGCCCACAGTTCACTTGCGGGGATCGCAACGGCGTACAGCGGCTCGCTGCCTTCGCCCAAACGATGCGCACTGCTGTCGGGCAAAACATGCATGCCATGGATCATCACGATCCGCCCTTTGGCACCTGCGGCGTAGGTCGGCAACCGTGTGTGCCCGCCGTCAACCATTTGGTTTGCCGCAATTTTTCGGGTTTGAACGGCTTGTCCAACCTCAAATTTGACTGCCACGTCGCTTGGCCGGTCAGCAGGGCCACCGGCGGCCAACATGGATGCCACGTTTTCAGGTTTCAGCGCCTTGGGGGCCAAATCGCTGGTCCCGTCGCCTTGAACAGATGCCAGTTCATCGCGCGTCACAATCCCATTGTCGACGCAAAGGGCTGCGGCCCCGGCCAGCCATTTTTCGTAATACGACATGGCCGCATAATCCTGTGGCGCAAGGCATTCACGCGCATGGCGGCTGATGTCGATGTTCCATTGCCCCCACGCACCGGTGGACAGAACCAAGGCCAGCGCACGCGCGTGCCAGTCTTCGTGAAAAACCGGATCACTTTCGGGCTCAGGAACAACTGCACCGTCGCCAAAGCGCCCGCCCATGTCGTGCACGCGGCTCATGGCGCGATCGCCAATCCGGTGCCAATCATGCTGTCGCGGGTGATCAGGGCCATCAATCCGGCCTCGTCCATTCCGTCTGTGCCAGCAGGGCGTTGCGGGATCACCAGATAGCGGACTTCGGCGGTCGAATCCCAAACACGCACGGCTGTACCCGCTGGCAGTTCAACCCCGAAGTCGGCCAAAACCTTGCGCGGCTCACGCACAGATCGCGCACGATACGCATCAGATTTGTACCATGTTGGCGGGATGCCCAGCAGCGGCCACGGGTAGCAACTGCACAACGTACACACGATCATGTTGTGCACGTCGTCCGTGTTTTCCACTGCAACCATGTGCTCGCCTTGGCGCCCGTAATACCCAAGTTCGGACACAACAGCCGTCGCATCCGCCAGCAATGCGGCCTTAAAATCAGGGTCCATCCACGCCTTTGCAACCACATGCGCACCATTGCGCGGGCCGATCTTGGTCTCGTAGATGTCGATAATTTCATCCAGCGCCGCCGGATCAACCAACCCTTTTTGCGTCAAAATTGTCTCTAGGGCTTTGACGCGCAAGGCGGGCTCGGGCGGCAAAAGGGAGTGCGGATGTTCATGATCATGGGGCATGGCGCGATCATGACAAAGGCTGCGCGAATGTCTAGATCGATTTCGCACATCCGCGCTCTTGCCCCGCGCACCAAACTTGCATAGATACCCCGCGAAGCGCTCATGCCCGCCCCAAGCCTGCAGGTCCCAATGGAACAAGTCGTAATTACCGTCCACCTTCTCCTCGCTCTGGGGCTGATCGCAGTTGTGCTGATGCAGCGCTCCGAAGGGGGCGGCCTTGGTATTGGCGGCGGCGGTGGCGGCGCCAACAGCGGACGCCCACCGGCAACCGCCCTAGGCAAAGTCACGTGGGTGCTGGCGACAGCGTTCATCATCACCTCGATCTGGCTGACAATTATTGCCGCACAAAAATCCGCCGGAACGTCCGTTCTGGACCGTGTTGGCGGCGGATCATCCAGTGCGTCGCAGCCTGCGGATCCAGCATTGCCTGGCCCGGCGGACAGCCTGTTGCCACCGACGGCGGACGAAAACGCGCCTTTGGTGCCATCTGCCGACTAGACTTCTCTCTTGAGGCCCAGAACTTGAGGTAAGCCAGAATTTCGCAACATCATGTTGCGTCTGGCTTGCCAAACCCACCCGAATCCCAGTAGACTTAAATCCCGTGATGCTGCGAGTTTCGTGTGAAATTCGGCTGGCAAAACTGGTGGTCTGTTGACCCCATTTTTATCGACGGGAGACTCCATTCTATGGCGCGCTATATCTTTATCACCGGTGGCGTTGTGTCGTCTTTGGGCAAGGGCCTTGCCTCGGCGGCGTTGGGTGCATTGCTGCAAGCGCGTGGGTTTTCGGTGCGTCTGCGCAAACTTGATCCCTACCTGAATGTCGATCCCGGAACGATGTCCCCGTTTGAACATGGCGAAGTGTTCGTGACCGATGACGGGGCCGAAACCGACCTTGATCTGGGCCACTACGAACGGTTCACTGGCGTGCCTGCGCGCAACACGGATTCTGTCAGCTCGGGGCGCATTTATTCCAACGTTTTGGAAAAAGAACGCCGTGGCGATTATCTGGGCAAGACCATTCAGGTCGTCCCGCATGTCACCAACGAAATCAAAGATTTCTTGCACGTCGGCGAAGACGAAGTTGACTTTATGCTGTGCGAAATCGGCGGCACGGTTGGCGACATCGAAGGCTTGCCGTTCTTTGAGGCGATCCGCCAGTTCAACCACGATTTGCCCCGCGGTCAGTCGATTTTCATGCACCTGACGTTGCTGCCGTATCTGGCCGCCTCGGGCGAGCTGAAAACCAAACCGACCCAACACTCGGTCAAAGAATTGCAATCGATCGGCATCGCGCCTGACATTCTGGTGTGCCGCTCTGAACATCCAATTCCCGAAAAAGAGCGCGAGAAAATCGCCCTGTTTTGCAACGTGCGCAAGGAGGCGGTTGTGGCGGCCTACGATCTGGAAACGATCTATGATGCGCCGTTGGCCTATCACGCGCAGGGTCTGGATCAAGCGGTCTTGGACGCCTTCCAAATTTCGCCCGCGCCCAAGCCTGATCTGACCGTCTGGAACGACGTGTCTGACCGCGTGAACAACCCCGAAGGTGCAGTGAATGTTGCCATCGTCGGCAAATACACCCAGCTCGAAGACGCTTACAAATCCATCAAAGAGGCGCTGACCCACGGCGGCATGGCCAACCGGGTCAAGGTCAACGTAAAGTGGGTCGATGCCGAAGTTTTTGACAGCGCCGATGATGTCGCCCCTGCCCTCGAAGGGTTCCATGCAATCCTCGTGCCCGGCGGATTTGGCGAACGCGGCACCGAAGGTAAAATCAAGGCCGCGCAATTTGCCCGCGAACGCGGTGTTCCCTACCTTGGCATCTGTTTGGGCATGCAAATGGCCGTCATCGAGGCGGCGCGCAATGTCGCTGGTATCACCGCTGCCGGTTCTGAAGAATTTGACCACGAGGCGGGCAAGAAGCGTTTTGAACCCGTCGTTTACCACCTGAAAGAATGGGTGCAGGGCAACGCCAAAGTCAGCCGCAAAGTTGGCGATGACAAAGGCGGCACTATGCGGTTGGGTGCCTATGACGCGACGCTGACCAAGGGCACCAAAGTCGCCGAAGTCTATGGCACAACGTCAATCGACGAACGCCACCGCCACCGCTACGAGGTCGACATCAAGTACCGCAAACAGCTTGAGGATGCGGGCCTGTGTTTCTCGGGCATGTCGCCTGACGGATCATTGCCCGAAATCGTCGAGTGGCCGGATCATCCGTGGTTTATCGGCGTGCAGTTCCACCCCGAATTAAAATCGAAACCATTTGATCCGCACCCGTTGTTCAAGGATTTCGTACGCGCGGCCAAGGAAAACTCGCGTCTCGTGTAATCGAGGCATTCAAACAACGTGCAATTGCAGACAAACTGGCTAAGCTGACCTTATTCAACGCGACTATTGAGTGAGGTCACAAATGCTACGAAAAACCTTTAAACTGCTCCGCTTGGGTGTGGTTCTGCTGGTCGCTTACCTTATTTTTTGGCCGGTCCAGATTGCGCCCGTGGCATGGGAGGCACCGCCCAGCAAAGGCTACACCGGTGACTATTTCCCGAACACCGCGTTAAAATCCATCGAACGGATTGATCTGAACGGTGAAACGGGTCCCGAGGACGCCGCCGAAGGCCCTGATGGCCGTATCTTTATGGCGTCGCACGGCGGCAAAATTCTGGCCTATGATCCCGTCAAGGGCACCACCTCTGAATTTGCGGATACCGGCGGGCTGCCCTTGGGGATTTCTGCCCTGACTGATGGCACAATTGTCGTGGCCGATGCGGCCAAGGGGCTGTTGTCGATCACCCCGAGCGGCGTTGTGTCCGTCCTGACCGACACCGCACCTGACGGCACCGCGATTAATTACGCCGATGATCTAGACATCGCGCCGGACGGGTCGATCTACTTCACCGATGCTTCAACCAAATTTGGCGCTGTGGCATTTGGCGGCACGTTCCCTGCGTCATTCCTCGATTTGATGGAACATGGCGGTCATGGTCGCGTGCTGAAATTTGATCCGGCAACGGGGCAAACCAGCCTTGTGATGGACGGGCTGAACTTTGCAAACGGGCTGGCGATAAATGCTGCGGGCACACATTTTCTGCTGGTGGAAACCGGTGAATATTCGATCACACGGGTGGCGCTGGATGGCTCTGATCCGACTACAATCGTTGAAAACACCCCCTGCTTTCCAGACAATATCGCACGCGCCCAAGACGGGACATTCTGGTTTGGCTGCGTAAGCCCGCGTTCCGAGGATGCCGACAACATGTCGACAAAGCCGTTCCTGCGCAAATTGGTGATGCGCCTGCCCGCGTCCATGCGCCCAGAGGCCACGCGTTACGGGTTGGTTGTGCACATCGATGAAATCGGCAAGGTATTGGAAACATTACAAGATCCCACTGGCGGCTTTGCATATACCACAGGCCTAATCGAGGCACGCGACGGGACACGCTACATCACCAGCCTGCGCGAGCCGAACCTTGGGAAACTGGCGCCGTAATTACACATTGCGCGCAGGTGCGATTTGCCGCCATATCGAACAATGCTGAGTTATCAACACATTTATCACGCCGGAAATCTGGCTGACGTTCACAAACACGCCCTGCTTGCGTGGATGCTGCGCTATCTGACGGCCAAGGACAAACCGCTGACCTACATCGAAACCCATGCCGGGCGCGCGGTCTATGATTTGCAGGACGAATATGCGTTAAAAACTGGCGAAGCGGCCCAAGGTATTGCCCGTTTGGAAGGTAAGTTTGCAGATCATCCTTACGGCGAAACGTTGCAGCAAACCAAAGCCGAGAACGGTGAAACCGCTTATCCCGGATCGCCTATGATTGCCGCGCAATTGTTGCGTGCCACGGACAAAATCCATCTGGCAGAACTGCATCCAGCCGAACATGCGGCCCTTGATTTCGCCATGTCGCCCTACCCTGTGACCTGCCATTTGACGGACGGGTTTGGCATGGCCCATTCGCTAATTCCGCCGACACCGCGACGTGGCATGATGCTGATTGACCCCAGCTATGAGATCAAAACCGACTACGAAACCATCCCGCGGGACATCCGAAAATATGCGCGCGCGTGGAACGTCGGGATCATCGCGCTGTGGTATCCGATTTTGACCAATTTCGCGCATTCGGACATGATCAAAACGCTGTCAGACGATCACCCTGATGCCCTGCGCCACGAGGTCAGATTTGATCCAGCCCGCCCCGGTCACGGCATGGTTGGGTCAGGGATGTTTATTCTGAACCCGCCCTACGGCGCTGATGCCGAAGCCAAAAGAATTACCAACATTTACAAAGACCTGTGAAAGGAATTGCCATGACTGCCAAAGGATATTGGATCGCCCATAACGTCGTACATGACGCCGAGGCTTATGATAAATACCGCGCTGCCAATGCAGCAACTTTGGCCGAATACGGTGCCAAATTTCTAGTGCGTGGCGGAACGCAGGAATTGCGCGAAGGCGCGTGGAACAACCGCACCGTCGTGATCGAATTCGCCAGCTACGCAGACGCGCTCGCGTGTTACGAAAGCAAAGGATATCAAGCGGCCAAAGCCTTGCGCGACGCGGTGGCAGACGGCAATTTGATAATTGTTGAAGGCTACGAGGGCTAAATGTGCTAGCTTCGTCGTTATGAAGCGATTTTTATTGGTAATTTTAGCATTTTCCCCGCAAATTTTATGGGCCTGTGACACACCCGTTTGTCAGGTGGATCCCAACAGTTTGGCGCTGACCCAGATCATCACATTTGAGGATCAGCAAGCGAATATGGGTCCTGGCCGGTTGTTGAACGATTTGCTGGTGTTGCCGGGGGCGGTTTTTGCCGAACGGTTTCATGGTCAAACGCTGGCATTCAGCGGCAATCATGATCTGGTTCACGGACCGGCCAACGCCCCCCTGACCCCGTTGGCGGGGCAACCGGGACAGACGATGTCACTGGTGATGATGGGTCAAAACCGCATGCTAAACGGCTACGGCCCGGCTGCATTTCCACGTCGGGAAGGACAAGGCGAAGGCGCTATTTCTGTGCTGTTTGACGCAGATCAGCCAGCCCTCGCTTTTGATCTGCGCGGCGGCGAAGGTGGGTTGGCTCAGGTGCAGTTTTTGCGGCGTGACGGCAGCATTATTGTTCAGCTTTCGGTGCAAAAGGTCAGCGAGTATGCCGTTGGTTTCGAACGCAAAGATGGTGTGCCGGACATTGCGGGTTTTGTGCTGATGAATGTTGATCCTCAGGGCCTTGCCATCGACAATCTCCGTTTTGGACCGCCTGCACAGCTGAGTTGACGCAAGGGGCGTGCATTTTCGCTTTGGCGCATGCGTTAACTTGGGTTAAGACTGCTGGATGTTTGAACGTTTATTCCCCCGCCGCGCGCCCGAATCTCCGAAATTGCCCGAACCCGACGCCCAGTTGGCTTTGGGTGCATTGCTTGTACGTGTTGCCTTGGCTGACCGCGAATACAAAGCCGAAGAAGTCGCGCAAATCGACCGTATTCTGACTGCGATGTTTGGTCTAAAACCGATCGAGGCTGCCAAATTGCGCGCCACCTGCGAGGCGTTGGAACGCGACGCGCCCGGCACGCCGGAATTCGCTGACATCCTGCGCGTGGAACTGAATTATCAGCACCGCCATGATCTGGCCGAGGCCATGTGGAAAGTCGTGCTAGCAGATGGCAAACGCCGCGATATCGAGGAAAGCATGCTGCACCAAATCGAAGGTGCACTTGGGATCACACCAGATGACAGCGCCGAAATGCAGGCGGATGCCACGGGGATGTGATCGCTCTGGTCTTTTCCAAAAGCGCCCATATATTCCCCCCATGTTTGCTGAATTCCTCATGCGCCTCACGGCCCCCGCCCCTGCCCCGTTGCCTGACACGGATGCGCGTCTTGCGCTGACCGCATTGTTGGTGCGTGTCGCCAAAACCGACGGTTCGTATGACGCCGATGAAAAGGCGCGCATTGATGCGATTACCGCCCATCGTTACGGGCTGGATCCCGGCAATGTTGCGGCCCTGCGCGCAGATGCAGAACAGTTGGAAACCGAAGCGCCAGACACCGTCCGTTTCACCCGCGCGATCAAAGATGCGGTGGATTACGACAACCGTCTTGGCGTGATCGAAGCTCTGTGGCAGGTCGCCCTAGCCGATGGTGTGCGCAGCGACGAAGAAGACGCAGTGCTGCGCCTCGTTGCGAATCTGTTGGGGGTTTCTGACCGCGACAGCGCCTTGGCCCGCCAGCGCATGGGTGGCTAAAGCGCCTTCCCTGAGGGCAACTGACCCGTAAAACCCACCTCAGATCACTTTGCACATTGCAAACACACCCGATTTGCCACCTAATCATCAGCGATGTCCAAAAAACTGCGCCCAAGGCGCAAGTGAGAGCCCATTTGACCGCCAACACCACACCCGTCATCGAAATCAAAAACCTGCACAAAGCCTACGGCGCTTTGGAGGTGTTGAAAGGCGTCGATATTTCGGCACAACGCGGCGATGTGGTGTCACTGATCGGCTCGTCCGGGTCCGGGAAATCAACACTGCTGCGGTGCTGTAATCTGCTAGAAGACAGCCAACAGGGCGAGGTCTTGTTCAAAGGCGAACCGGTGACATGGCGCGGCAATGGTCACAATCGCCGCCCCGCTGACAGCAAACAGGTGCTGCGCATTCGCACAAACCTGTCGATGGTGTTCCAGCAGTTTAACCTTTGGGCCCACATGAGCATCCTGCAAAACGTGATGGAAGCGCCGCTAACGGTGCTGAAACGCGACCGCGCCGAAGTCGAAGCATCGGCCCGCGCGTATCTCGAAAAAGTCGGCATTGGCGACAAATGCGACGTGTTTCCAGCGCAGCTGTCAGGTGGCCAACAACAACGCGCCGCCATTGCACGCGCACTGTGCATGGAACCCGAAGCGCTGCTGTTTGATGAACCCACCAGCGCGCTTGACCCTGAACTGGAACAAGAAGTTATTCGCGTGATCAAAGACTTGGCCGCCGAAGGGCGCACCATGCTGATCGTGACGCACGACATGAAATTGGCCGCTGATGTATCGGATCACGTTGTGTTCCTGCACCAGGGGCTGATCGAAGAACAAGGGCCGCCCGATACGCTATTCGGCGCGCCCAAATCCGAACGACTGCGCGGGTTTTTGTCAGCAACACAGCCGCAATGACCCCCTAATCGTAAATAACCACCTAAAAAAACCAACCGGGAGACGACCTATGAAAAAGATCCTACTTAGCACCGCCGCATTGGCGTTTGTATCCTCAATGGCATTCGCCGACGGCCACTCTGTTGTGCGCATGGGCACCGAGGGTGCGTACCCTCCGTACAACTTTATCAATGACGCAGGCGAAATTGACGGCTTTGAGCGCGAGCTTGGCGACGAGTTGTGCAAACGCGCAGAACTGACCTGCGAATGGGTCACAAACGAATGGGACAGCATCATCCCGAACCTCGTGTCCTCTAACTACGACACCATCATCGCCGGCATGTCCATCACCGACGAACGCGATGAAGTCATTGATTTCACACAAAACTACACGCAACCTGACCCATCCGCATACTTGTCCATGTCCGCAGATGCAGACATCACAGGCGGTATTGTCGCAGCGCAAGCCAACACAATCCAAGCGTCTTTCATCGCAGCCTCAGGTGCCACGCTGGTTGAATTCGCAACACCAGAAGAAACAGTCGCAGCCGTCAAAAATGGCGAAGCAGACGCGGTTCTGGCCGACAAAGCGTTCCTGACACCCATCGCGTCCGAAGACGCTGATCTGATGTTGCTGGAGCAAGAAGAAATGATCGGCGGCGGCGTTGGCATGGGTCTGCGCGAAAGCGACGGCGAACTGAAAGCCAAATTTGACGCAGCAATCGCCTCAATGAAAGCTGACGGTTCCTTGAACGCGTTGCTGACCAAATGGGAAATCGGCGGCTCTTTCTAAGCCTCTGACACTTCAGGGGGGGGCTGCCTACCATACCAGCCCCCCAATTTGTTCTGATCAAAAATACTCAAATTTTCATTAGCCAATAGAGAACCGCCATTTTCAGTTTTTGCACAGACCCCAGCATCCTGCCCGATTGGCAATGGATGGCCTGTTATCTGACCACCGGCAAACACATGTCGATCTATTGGTCCGTGCTGACGGTGCTGCTGCTTTTGGCGATCACGGCGCCTACGGCCCTCGCCTTCGGGTTTGCAGGTGCCTCTGCCGCACGCAGCCGTATCGCGCCCTTGTCGTGGCTGGGTCGCGGCTATGTCGCCGTTGTGCGCGGCGTGCCGGATATTGCGTTTTTTCTGTTTTTTGTCATCGCCTTGGATCAAATGATCGAATGGGGCCGTCACAAAGTGCTGTGCCCCGAATGGACGGATCCAATTCGTCAGGGCAATGATTTCATCGTCTGCCAAGCCGCCAAGATGCCGCTCGGAAATGCACCGCAGTGGATGCATGAAACTTACGGCTTTGCCATTGCGGTGTTTACTTTTGCGATCGTGTTCGGCGCGTTTGCCGCCAATGTTTTGTTCGGTGCGATGCGCGCTGTGCCACGTGCCCAACTTGAAACCGCAGAAAGCTATGGCATGTCGCCGCGCCAGACATTCTGGCGGGTTTTGGTGCCTCAAATGTGGGTTTTTGCCCTGCCCGGTCTGTCGAACTTGTGGATGGTTTTGATCAAGGCCACACCGCTGTTATTCCTGCTCGGCGTCGAAGACATCGTCTATTGGGCCCGCGAATTGGGCGGCACAAAAACCGCGCGTTTCACCGACTACCCGCACGGCGACTGGCGGATGTGGTACTTCCTCGCGCTCCTCGTGTTCTATCTGATCTTCACCCGTATTTCTGAAATCGTGCTGGGCCGGCTCATGACCCGCCTCACGCGCGGTCAGGCGACCACGGGCGGCGAACAGCAAAGGAAAGCCGCCTGATGTCGTGCACCCAGACCATCATGGATTACGGCCTGCGCTCGATTGGCATTGGCGAACGGCTGCTGCCACGCGGAGATTTCACGCTGTGTCAGCAGTTCACGCTGATCGGGTCCGGCATGATCTGGAACGTTTATTTCGGGATTTTGGCCTTGATTGCAGGCTTTCTATTCGCCACGCTTTTGGCCGTCGGCAAAGCATCTCATAGCCCGTGGGCCCGCAAACCAGCGGAATGGTTCATCTTTTTGTTCCGTGGCTCGCCGCTGTTTATCCAGTTTTTCTTTGGCTACTTCCTGTTCTTGCAGCTTAAACAAGTGCTGCCGATCTTTGCCCCATTCACCGCCGCATGGTTGGGCGCGCTGGTCGTGTTGTTCTTGAACACCGCGGCCTATTCCGCCGAGATTTTTTACGGCGCGCTGCAATCCATTCCCAAAGGTGACGTCGAAGCCGCAGACGCTTACGGCCTGTCCGGCTGGCCGCGTTTCAAACAGGTGATCTGGCCCACGATGCTGCGCCTTGCCTGGCCCGCCTACACCAACGAGGCGATCTTTCTGTTTCACGCCACGACGCTGGTTTTTTTCAGCGGCTTTCCCGCATGGCAGCAACGCGGTGATGCGCTGTATTACGCCAGTTATTTTGCCGATAAAACCTTCAACCCGTTCATCCCCTATCCAATTTTGGCAGGCTACTTTATTCTGCTGACATTGGTGGTCATTGGCTTTTTTGGCTTGATTAACCGTCGCTTGAACCGTCATCTACCAAGTAACACGCGTCAAAAGATCAGGGTGCGCCCAAATCTGATACGCTAATTCTTTGGCAAAAGGTGGCCCCCTCATGGACTTGAATGCACTGCAAACGTTCCGTGTGGTCGCCTGCGATTTGAACGGACAGATGCGCGGCAAAGTCGTGCCGGGGTCGTACGCCGACAAACTGGCAACAGGCGCTGTGCGCATGCCGTTGTCTGTCCTTAACGTCGATCTTTGGGGGGCTGACATCGAAAACAGCCCGCTGGTGTTTGACACTGGTGACGCCGACGGAATGCTGTTTCCGACAGAACGCGCGCCGATGCCCGTGCCGTGGTTGACGGGGCCTTCTGCCTTGGTCCCGATGACGTTGCACACCGATGATGGTGCCCCGTTTGCGGCTGATCCACGCCATGCACTGGCCCGTGTTTTAGCGAAATACGACGCCCGTGGCTGGCAAGTGGTGGCCGCAACAGAGATGGAATTCACGCTGGTCGATGATAGCGATCAGCAGGTCCAAGCGCCTGTTAATCCACGCAATGGGCGTCCTTTGGACAGCTCTTCGATTTTGTCGATGGCGCAGATGGATGCCTTTGCCCCGTTCTTTGATGACCTCTATGCGGGCGCTGCTGCGATGGGTATTCCTGCGGAAACCGCGATCAGCGAGGCAGGCGTTGGCCAATTCGAGGTCACGATGCGCCACGGCCCCGCCCTGCAAGCCGCTGACAACGCGTGGCTGTTCAAAAGCCTAGTGCGCGGGCTGGCCCGTCAACACGGCATGGCCGCGACATTTATGGCGAAACCCTACGCAAACGACAGCGGCAACGGGATGCACGTGCATTTTTCAGTGCTCGACGCTGACGGCAACAACGTCTTTGACAACGGCTGCGACGACGGCACAGATGTGTTGCGCAACGCAGTCGCAGGATGCCTCGCCGCAATGCCCGCCAGCAGTTTGATCTTTGCGCCCCACGGCAATTCCTATGACCGGTTGGTGGACGGTGCCCACGCCCCAACGGCCGCCGCGTGGGGCTATGAAAATCGCACGGTCGCCATTCGCATTCCCGGCGGGCCAACGGCCGCCCGCCGCATCGAACACCGCACCGCTGGCGGCGACATCAACCCGTATTTGTTACTAAGTGCTGTGTTGGGTGCCGCCATGATCGGGGTTGAAGATCAGATGCAGCCATCCGTGCCAATTGCAGGTAACGCCTATGCCCAAGACGACCTGCCATCGCTGGCCGGCGATTGGACCAGCGCCGTGGACGCGTTCGAAGCGGATCCGCTTATGGCGCGCATATTTGACCCGCTGCTGATCGATTGTATGTGCCGTACCAAACGCCAAGAGATCGCAAAATTCGCAACCATTCCAGAACATCTGCATTGGCAGGCGTGGCTTGAACGAGTCTGACTTGCTTGCCCCTGACCGCTTGGCTAGGGTGCTGTAAAACAGGTGATTTATGAAAATCGGTATTCTGCAAACGGGGCATGCGCCAGAGGCGCTCATTGACCAATCTGGCGACTACGACGCTATGTTTCAAAAACTGCTGGGCGGGCACGGGTTTGAATTTGAAACATTTGATGTGGTCGACATGGAATTCCCTGACAGCATTGATCTGGCCGATGGCTGGTTGATCACCGGGTCCAAACACGGGGCCTATGAGGATCACGCGTTTATCCCCCCGCTTGAGGGGTTGATCCGCGACGTCAAAGCATCAGGAAAGCCGATGATTGGCGTGTGTTTCGGGCACCAAATTATCGCGCAAGCGTTGGGCGGCAAGGTCGAAAAATTCGACGGTGGTTGGTCCATCGGGCACACCGAATACCGGATGGGCGATGACACGGTCGCGGTTAACGCGTGGCATCAGGATCAGGTGGTTGGCCTGCCAAGCGGGGCAAAAGTCACCGGATCTTCGGATTTTTGCGCAAATGCCGCACTGGTGTACGATGACCAGATCTGGACCCTGCAGCCGCATCCCGAATTTGAAGCCCCCTTTGTCCACGGATTGATCAACACGCGCGGCCCCGGTGTTGTGCCCGACGATCAACTCTCGGCGGCCACCGAACGTTTAGATAGACCAATCGACAGCCCGGATATTGGCCAGCAAATGGCCGCATTTTTCAAGCAGGAGCGGAACGCATGACTGACTGGACAGAAAATCTGCCCCAAACAGCGCGCGACTACCTTGAGGGGCGCAGGCTGGACGAAGTCGAATGCATCATTTCCGACCTGCCCGGCATTGCCCGTGGCAAGGCGGTTCCTGCCAAAAAATTCATCGGCCAAGATTACTTTCATCTGCCGGACAGTATCTTTTATCAAACGATTACAGGCGATTGGGGTGAGGCCGCTGGCGACGAAGGGTTCACCGAAAAGGACATGATCCTGCGCCCTGATATGACGACCGCAACCGCCGCCCCTTGGACCGGGGACTGGACGCTGCAAGTGATCCACGACGCCTTTGATCGCAAGGGCGAACCGGTGCCGTTTTCACCGCGCAACGTGCTAAAACGCGTTGTTCAACTGTACCGCGACAAAGGTTGGGAACCGATCGTAGCCCCGGAAATGGAATTTTTCCTTGTGGCGCGCAACATCGATCCGGCACAGGAAATCAAACCGATGATGGGGCGATCCGGTCGTCCTGCCGCCGCACGCCAAGCCTATTCGATGACGGCCGTGGACGAATTTGGCCCCGTGATCGACGACATCTATGATTTCGCCGAAGCCCAAGGGTTCGAGATCGACGGCATCACCCAAGAAGGCGGCGCAGGCCAGTTGGAAATCAATTTGCTGCACGGCGATCCGGTCAAATTGGCCGACGAAGTGTTCTATTTCAAACGCTTGATCCGCGAAGCCGCTTTGCGTCACGATTGCTTTGCCACCTTCATGGCGAAACCCATCGCGGCCGAACCTGGCTCTGCGATGCACATCCACCATTCGATTTTGGACAGTGAAACCGGTCAGAATATCTTTTCCGGTCCACAGGGTGGCGAAACCGATGCGTTTTTCCACTTTATTGCGGGCCTGCAAAACCACTTGCCGAACGCGATGGCCGTCATGGCCCCATACGTCAACAGCTACCGTCGCTACGTCAAAGATCACGCAGCCCCGATCAATCTGGAATGGGGGCGTGACAATCGCACAACCGGCATTCGCATTCCGCTGTCTGATCCTGCAGCCCGTCGGGTCGAAAACCGCATCGCCGGCATGGATTGCAACCCGTATTTGGGCATCGCGGCCTCACTTGCATGCGGCTATCTGGGCCTGACCCAAGAAGAGCGCCCCGACAAACAATTCAAGGGCGACGCTTATGAAGGCGAAGGCGATATCCCCCGAACCTTGGGCGAGGCGCTGGATATTTTTGACGGCGCGGACGCTTTGCAACAGGTCTTGGGCACTGAATTCGGGCGGGTCTATTCCATCGTCAAACGGGCGGAATATGATGAATTCTTACAAGTAATTTCCCCTTGGGAACGCGAACATTTGCTGATGAACGTATAGGCGCTGTCCAATGAATTTGCTGGATGCCAATGACATTGCCGGGACGTATCCTGCCAGCTGGTATGCAGCGACGACGCAGGCCTTGCCGCCTTTTGCAGCGCTAGATCGTGATGCGCGGGCTGATGTTTGCGTTATTGGTGCCGGATTTACCGGCCTGTCAGCAGCATTGCATTTGGCCCAAGCAGGGCGCGACGTTATTTTGATTGACGCACAACGCGTTGGTTTTGGCGCATCAGGGCGCAATGGCGGGCAGTTGGGATCAGGCCAACGGGTCGAACAACCGTATTTGGAAAAGATGGTTGGGCGCGATGATGCCCACAAGCTTTGGGCGCTCGGGGAAGATGCCAAAAACCTCGTGAAAGGGCTGATCGTACAGCACAACATCGACTGCTATTTGCGCCCCGGTGTGGCATGGTCTGCATCCACCAAAAGCGATGTGGATGAATTGCACGAATACGCAGACCACATGCACCAACACTATGATTACGCTATAGAAAAGATGGACGGCGCAGCGTTTGAAACGATCTGTCCTTCGCCCGATTACAAGGGCGGCCTGTTGGATATGGGGGCCGCACATTTGCATCCTTTGCGGCTGGCGTTGGGGTTGGCACAGGCCGCAACGGCCGCTGGCGTCCGCATATTCGAAAAGACGCGGGTGCTGCGTATTGAACACGGGACGCGCCCGATTGTGCACACGCAGAACGGTAAAATCACCGCAGATCACGTGGTAATTGCAGCCAATGGATACCTTGGTGCGCTCGACAAACGGGTCGCAGCAAGGGTCATGCCAATCAACAATTTCATTGCCGCAACAGAACCGCTGGGCGACGACGCTGCCCGCGTTTTGGCACGCGATGTGGCCGTCGCAGACAGTCGGTTTGTTGTGAATTACTTTCGCCTCAGCCACGATGGACGGCTGTTGTTCGGCGGCGGCGAAAGCTACGGCTACCGGTTCCCGACCGACATTGCCGCCAAAGTGCGCAAGCCCATGAGCCAAATTTTCCCGCACCTTAAGGACGTGAAAATCGACTATGCGTGGGGCGGGACGTTGGCGATCACGATGAAACGGCTGCCCTATCTTAGCCGCCTTGCCCCCAATGTTTTAAGTGCGTCGGGATATTCCGGTCACGGCGTCGGGACAGCGACCCACGCGGGGCAACTGATGGCGCATGCGATCACGGGACAATCAGACGGTTTTGACACGATGGCGCGCATTCCGAACACTCCGTTTCCCGGCGGTGCCTCAATGCGCACGCCGCTGCTAAGCCTTGCGATGACGTGGTATGCGATGCGCGACCGGCTGGGGCTGTAAACCCGCGCGATCCCTAAAAATCTGGCAAAAATCTGCGACGTGACGTCCATCCCTCACAAATCATTTGGGTTTTCTACATATTTGTTTTAGTAAAATGAAATCTAATAATAAGGAAAGCGAAATATGTCCTTGCCAAATATGCACGACGCAGAGCCTATCCCAAAGGCCGCCCGCGCCGAGATTGATCGTTTGATGCAGTCGGGTGATTTGTTTCGCTACACTGCCGCCGAAAATTCGCCTGTTGCCCTGCTTGAGGCCGAATTTGCCGGCATGTTGGGCGCGAAATATGCGCTGGCCGTATCCTCTTGCTCGGCGGCGTTGTTCCTGTCGCTCAAAGCGTTGCGCCTGCCGCGTGATGCGCGGGTTTTGATCCCCGGATTCACCTTTGCAGCTGTCCCATCGGCAGTCATCCACGCAGATTGCCTGCCAGTCCTGTGCGAAGTTGGCGACAACTACCGCGTTGATCTCAAAGACTTTGCTGCCAAGTTGCCAACCGTTCAGGCCGTTATCATCAGCCACATGCGCGGGCACACGTCCGACATGGATGCGATTGCGCAAATGTGCGGCGACGCAGGCATTCCGATGATCGAAGACGCGGCCCATTCGCTGGGCACCACATGGCACGGGCGCAACATCGGAACCATCGGGGCGATGGGGTGTTTCTCGTTTCAATCCTACAAGATGATCAACGCCGGTGAAGGCGGGATTTTGATCACAGATGACCCCGATTTGGTGGCCCAAGCGATCATTATGTCCGGCGCGTACGAGCACAATTGGAAAAAACATCCGGTCTTGCAAGGCGCATTTTCCAAATGGCAGAACCAACTGCCGCTGTATAATTTGCGGATGTCGAACCTGTCGGCCGCTGTCATCCGACCGCAATTGCCGCACTTGGCCAAACGGGTCAGTGACGGTCGTACCAATCATGATTACGTGGCCGCACGTCTGAACGCGTCGATGTACATGGCCGTGCCAGAACCGTTGAGCGGCGAAGATCGCGCACCGGATTCCATCCAATTCAACCTGCAAGGCTTGTCCGACGAACAGGTCCGCAACTTTGCCGCCGCGGCGGACGCGGCTGGCGTCAAAGTTCAGGTGTTCGGGATGAACGCAGACAATGCCCGCGCCTTTTGGAATTGGCAGTTCATTCCCAACCTGCCCGAACTGCCGCAAACCCGCGCGATGTTAATGCGGGCCTGTGATGTGCGTTTGCCTGTGCGGTTAAAGCAGCCGGAATTGGACGCAATTGTCGACGTTTTGTTAACTGCGATTGACGCCATTGCCCCGAACCCGCGCTACGGGACCTAAGGCTTCGCGCCGATATCTTAGCTTAGTTTCGACAGCTTTTCCTGAAGATCGGCCAACTGCTGTTTGATCGCATCCAGATCTTCGTTGGTTTCAGCCGTCGGTGCCGCAGCTGGCGCGTCTTTTTCAGGGGCAGTCCAGCCTGCGCCCATACCGCCGGTCATTGCTTTCATGAACGCTTCTTGCTGCGCTTGCATTGCCTCAAAGCCCGGCATCTTTGACATCGGGTTCATCGTGCTCAGATTGCCGATCACTTTGCTTTGACCATCGCGCAGCATATCAAACGACGCCTTCAGGAATTCTGGCACCACAGAAACGCCCGGCGACATGTAGCTGCGCACAAGATCATTCAGCACGTCCACAGGCAAAACGCTTTCGCCTCGGCTTTCGTGTTCTGCAATGATTTGAAGGAGATACTGGCGGGTCAGGTCATCGCCAGACTTCAGATCAATGATCTGAACCTCGCGGCCATCGCGGATGAAACCGGCAATATCTTCGAGCGTCACGTAGTCGCTGGTCTCTGTGTTATAGAGCCTGCGGCTGGCGTACCGTTTGATCAACAATGGTGATGCTGTGTTGGCCACGTGAATTCTCCCCCATGCTGCGATAATTACACGCAGTGCTGCGTTGCAGCTTAGGCAAAAACGGGCCGGAAAGAAAGGATATTGCGCAGATGCCCTGCGATTCCTCACTTTACGTTGTTGGCTGGTGATCTTAACGGCAAAAAGGCGGGCCCCGTTAGGAACCCGCCTGAGTTGGCGCGCCAAAAAGCGCACGCACTGATTACTTAACTTAAGGGCTTACTTTGCAGCAGCTTTTTTCGCAGCAGCAGTTACGTCTTTTGTCGCTTTGTTCACGGCTGTTTGGGCTTCTTCTGACATGTCTTTGCCAGCGGCCATGAACAATTCAACTGTGTCCATTTGAACTTTTTTCGCGATTTCAGCGAATGTCGCCATGTTTTCTGCAGCAACTTCGGCAGAGGCGGATGCGAAATCTGTCATTGCTTTTGCGTAGTCTGCTGGCTCAGCTTTGGCTTTGGACATGTCGGCCAATTTTGCCAATGTGTCTTGTGTCCATTTGCTGGAAACCGCTGCGGATTTTTCAGCGGCTGTCAAAGCAACTGAAGACAGTTTTTCGTTCAAAGCTGTTGTGGATTTGAACGCGCCGTCCATTGCGGATGTGTCGACCGGGAAAGAACCCATAACGTCTTTGAACATCGCTGTGAAATCTGGTGTATTTGTCATTGGTCTAATCCTTGTTCTATTTTCTATGCAGCGCGGCTGGGAGGAACCGTTTCTTGCTGCGTCTGCAAACTATATAGATGCCGCAGCGCAGCATTGCAAGGATTTTTGCTGCACCGCAGCATATTTTAATATCGTTTATTTACAATCGCTTGACTTGACCACGACGTAAGTACCGGGGGCATCACACAACACAGGGTGGCTAGAATCACCCGGAATACGGGCGTTGACCTGCTTGCCAGACTGCTTAGACAGCCATTTGTCCCAGCGCGGCCACCACGACCCCTCGTGGAATTTTGCACCCTCTAGCCAGTCGGCATGATCAAGGGTCAGATCCTTGTTGGTATAGTGGCCGTATTTCTTTTTGCTGGGCGGATTGACGATGCCGGCGATATGGCCGGACTGCGTCATGATAAATGTCTTGTCCGCTGATCCCATCTTTTGAACGCCGCGATAGCTGTCTTTCCACGGGGCGATGTGATCGGTTTCGCAGGCAATCGCGCAGATCGGTACGTCGACCTCGTCCAGCACCAAATGATGCCCCGACAGGTCAAAGCCGACGGTGGCAAGTTCATTACGTTGGCACAGCCCGCGCAGATATTGTATCGCCATTTTGCCGGGCAAATTCGCCCCATCCCCGTTCCAATACAGCAGGTCAAACGCAGGTGGTGTTTCGCCCAGCATGTAGCTTTTGATTGCCGGCGTGTAGACCAGATCATTGCTGCGCAAAAACGAGAACGTGCGCGCCATCACGACGGAAGGCAAAATGCCTTTGTCCGCGATCTCGGCTTCGATCCCGTCGATAAAGTCGTTTTGCAAGAACGGGGTGAATTCGCCCTGATCGCCAAAATCCGTGAGCGCGGTAAAGAACGTGGCTGATTTTACGGATGTATCGCCGCGTTGCTTCATCAGCGACAAGGTTAACGACAACGTGGTGCCGGCAATACAGTAGCCAACGACGTTGACCTGTTTTTGATCTGTGATCGTTTTGACCTCTTCGAACGCGGTCAAATAGCCGTCTGTAATATAGTCTTCCATTCCGATGTCGCGGTAGGATGCATCGGGGTTGATCCACGAGACAATGAACAGCGTGTAGCCCTGATCGGTCAGCCATTTGACCATCGAATTCTGCTCTTTGAGATCAAGGATGTAGTATTTGTTGATCCAAGGCGGAAAGATGATCAGCGGCGTTGCGTGCACGGTTTCGGTGGTTGGCTCGTACTGGATCAGCTCCATCATCTTGTTGCGAAACACGACCTTGCCCGGTGTGGTCGCGATGTTACGGCCGATTTCAAACGCGGAATCGTCGGCCAGTTTCACAACCAACTCGCCGTTGTTGGCCTCAAGATCAGAGATCAGGTTTTCCAAACCGTCGATAAGGCTTTGGCCTTCGGTGGCGACGGCCTTTTCTAAAGCATCCGGATTGGTCGCCAAAAAGTTTGTCGGGCTCATCATGTCGATGATCTGGCTGCTGAAATAGGTCAGGCGCTGCTTTTCCAGCGGCTCCATGTCCGACACATCTTCGACGGCCTGCTGCAGCGCAGCGGAATTCAGTTGATATTGCTGTTTGATAAAGTTGAAATACGGGTTCGTGTCCCACATCGGATTGGCAAAACGGCGATCTTTGGGGCCCGGATCGGCGGGGGCCTGCAATTTCCCGTGCGACAACGCTTGTTGCGCCTCGACAAAATGAGTGACCGATTTCGACCAGAAATCCAGCTGATGTTCGATCACTTTGGCAGGATTTTGCATCGCCTCAGCCCAATATGCTGTGGTTGCCTGACTGAACAACGCTTGATCCGGTCCATCCAAACTGGATTGGTGGGTCGTTCGATTCGACATAACGCGGCTCAGCCGCTCGGATAATTCCTCTACTTTACGTAGATTTTCATTAAGTTTCTCGAGGTTTGCGCCAGAGATCTCCGAATTATCGGTGTCTTTGGTTGTCATATTAATAATTCCCTCGTATCGTTTGTTTGCAGCTGCAGCATTTTTGCGCGACTGCAGCATCTTGTTACCGGACTAAAATGGGCAAAACGACGCTAAGTCGCACCCACCGGGCAGTATTTTAGGAGTTCCGCATGCGGTACATGGCCACTTACGATCTGATGGAAACGTTCAGAAACACGAATCAGTGGCTGGGCGCGTCGGCTCTCGCTCTGGGATCATACCCTGCCTTTTCGTTTATGCCCAACCCCGCGCTGGATATGTTACGGGCATGGGGCGAAGTGACGGAACGTACATTCCAACGCATGTCGGTCAAACCTGATTGGAACATTCCAACAATCGTCGGCGCGTCTGGAAAAGACCGCATTATCACCGTCGAAAAAGAGCTGGAAGGCGCGTTTGGCGACCTGATCCATTTCAAAGTGGCAGCACGCACATCAAAGAAACCACGCGTTTTGCTGGTCGCCCCGATGTCGGGCCACTACGCGACGCTTTTGCGTTCAACCGTGCATTCGCTGCTGCCGGACACCGAATTGTTTGTGACCGATTGGCACAACGCCCGCGACATTCCCGTCAGCGAAGGCAAATTCGACGTCGAAGATTACACCCTGCGTTTGGTCGAATACATGCGCCACCTGGGGCCTGACACCCACGTAATTGCCGTGTGCCAACCTGCCCCGCTGACCTTGGCCGCAACCGCCTATCTGGCCGAAGAAGACCCCGCCGCGCAGCCGCGGTCTCTGACGTTGATCGGTGGCCCGATTGACCCTGATGCCAATCCGACGGATGTCACCGATTTTGGCCACCGCATGACGATGGGCCAACTTGAGGAAACGATGATCCAACGCGTCGGCTTCAAATACAAAGGTGTTGGACGCAAAGTTTACCCGGGCCTGCTGCAATTGGCCTCGTTCATTTCGATGAATGGCGAAAAGCATCAAAAAGCGTTCACCGACCAAATCCAGCGCGCCGCGCAAGGCGAAAGCTCGGATCACGACAAGCATAACAAGTTCTACGACGAATATTTGGCAGTGATGGACATGACCGCGGAATTCTACCTGTCCACAGTCGACCGCATTTTTAAAAATGGTGAGATCGCCAAAAACCAATTTGTCGTCGCTGGCAAACAGGTCGACATCGGTAAGATCACAACCGTCGCTGTAAAAACAGTCGAAGGTGAAGCGGACGATATCTCGGCCCCGGGCCAATGCATCGCAGCACTTGATCTATGCACCGGTTTGGACGAGTCCAAAAAGGCGAGCTACGTCGCACCTGCAGCGGGTCACTACGGCATCTTTGCAGGCAAAGCCTGGCGCAACAATATCCGACCTCTGGTATTGGATTTCATCACGGCCAACAGCCATCCAGTTGCACCAAAATCGAAAAAACCTGCGAACAAAAACGCCGCCGCATAGGGTGGATCAAGATCCACCTTACCACACATGTGGGTGGGGTGGGTCGACAGTTTCAGGAATGTTCAGCGGGAACGATCTAGACTCGTAAGGTGGATCTTGATCCACCGTTACCAACCAGCGTTATTGCAAAATCATCGGCTTTTTAAGCCAATCGCGCAGCGCCAAGGTGGTTTCTTCCGGTGCTTCTAGTGTCGGCAGATGCCCTGCCGTTTCAATAACCTTCAGTTGCGCATACGGGATCAGTTCAGCCATGAATGTATGGCGTTTGATCGGGCAAAGCGCATCATGCGCGCCGCATAAAACCAACGTCGGCACCTTGCATTTACGCAACGTGCCTTGTTGATCACGGCGACGTTGTAGTGCACGTGATTGGCGTACGAACACGTCTGGTCCCAGCGCTTCGGCCATGTCCATCACCAGTTCTAATACAGCGCCACGGTGTGATCCCGGTGCCAGATAATTCGGCTTCATTTCGTCGCGCATCACTTCGAACAGGCGGCCCGTGCGCGCGCCAATAATTTGCGGTTCACGCGCCGCTGCAACCTGCGGGGTTTCGGCCAGCGGATTGGTGTCCATCAAGGCCAGCCGTGTGATCCTGTCTGGCGCGCGGCGCAGCAGTTCCATCGCGACGATCCCGCCCATGCTAAGACCCGCTAAAGCAAAGCGTGCTGGCAGTTGATCCAGCAGTCCCGATGCGATCTCTTCGATCCGTTCGCCTTGGGTGACGGGTGCAACTGTGACGCTAAATTCTGCTGACAATTCAGCTATTTGCGGTCCAAAAAGGCGCGCATCGCACATCATGCCTGGCAAAAAGACGATAGGCTCAGGCACAATGCACCTGCGCTGTGTTTTCGGTCTGCGCCTCTGTCTTTGAAATCACGTCAGATGCCCAACTTTTGCAATGCCTTCGGTGCTGCACCATGGCGCGATCTTGCCAAATGAGCAAGCGATGCCCGGCAGTTTTCAGCCCTTAACTTTGGACCAGAAATGCGCCAAATGCCGGCTCACGATTTCGTTATAACGATCTGATTGCTTGAGCGTCGCAAGCCCGGCGTTCAGGCGGTACAAATGTGTGGTCCCGCGCCAGTGCTTTTTGGAAATGATCACATGCATGCCTTGGATCGACAAAGGCCGTTGCAAAGGCGCGATCTGCTCAGACAAGCCCAACTCAAACATCTTTTCGACGCCTAAAAATTCATTCACCGCAACCGCATCAACCTGCCCTGTCGCGAGCATGTTAAAACAGTCGTCAGGCGTGTCCGGCTGCACCAGCGTGATCAAGTCTTGGGACAACCAGTTGCGATCCGGCGTGTCCAAATCATGGGTGAAATATCCCGCAGGGCGGCACAAAGTCTTGCCGATCACATCGCTGTCGGCCTCGAAACGCATCGACCCGTCGGTGCGTGCAAACAGCAAAATGACCAGATCAACCAGCGGGTCCGAGAAATGAAAATTCACACACCGCGAATGTTGCGGATTGTTTTCGCAATCCGGGCGAAACCACGGAAACCCCATGTCGACCTGCTTTTCGTCCAGCATCGGGCTGAGGTGTTTGGACCAGTTGTCTTCCCATACGATTGCGTATGGAATTGGCGACGGGCTTTCCTCAAGCGCTGCGTTCACCAGTTCCGTCACCATGCCGTGCCCGGGCCAGTTCCAATCCGTGAACGGCGCGTAGTTCGACGCTGTGACCAAGGTCAGCTCTGCGTCGGCTTGCTGCAAAGGCGTGGGATCAGGCGCTTTTTGCACACTGCCTTCGGGGCATGGAATGTCCAAAACCGTGCCGACTGGAACCTCTAGCAAGCTGCCGCCCTGCAAGTCGGGGTTGTTGTAAAAAATCAGCGACCACTTGGTCAAATCGCCAATCTGGGCCTCGGCAATCGAAAACAACGTGTCGCCATCTTTGACGGTATAGCTTGGTTGGCAGGCCTGCGCGGCACCAGACATCGCAAACGCCGTGCCTGCGGCTAGGATCAAATGTCGTATCATCGTGACGGCTCCTTTGGCCAAGAGGTTTAGCCTAAAAGCTGGCCCAGATTGTCGACATGTGTGTGTCTACGATTTGCTGATACTGGCCGGTGTCCTTGATCTGTTGCAGACCAGAGTTCACGGTCGCCAACAGCGCATCCGCGTTCGGGTTGGATTTGTGGATCAGCACATGCAGGCCCGTGATCGAAATCGGCCGCGCTTGCACGGCGATGATCTGATCCTTCAGACCCATTTCTTTGATCGCGGTGCGCCCGGTGAATTCATTCAAAACAACAGCGTCAACTTTGCCCTGCTGCAACATTTCGAAACAGGCAGACACGGCGACGGGTTGCACCAGCGTAATCTTGTTGCCTTTCACCCAGTTGCGCCCGTCGCTGTCCAGCATGTGGGTTGTATAGCCTTTGGGCCGACACAGCGTGCGCCCATCGATGTCGGAGTTTTTCGAGAACGGGATCGGCCGGTTTTTGTCCACAAACATCAGAACCAGATATTCAAACATCGGATCCGAGAAGTGGAAATTCACACATCGCTCGTGCTCCGGGTTGCTGTTGCAATCCGGTTTTGCCCAAGGGAACGCGAGATCCATGATGTGCGACGACATCATCGGATCCAGATGCGCGCTCCAGTCATTGACCCAAAACGTATCAAACCCTTCTGCCGATACGGACGACGTCAATGCCGCTTGAAACACATCCGCCATCAAGCCGTCGTTCAGCAGGCCGCGGTGCGTAAAAGGTTTGAAATCATCCGCTGTCACCGCTTTGATCAAAGGCAAAGCACCGATCGCCGCAGCTTTTGCCGCCGGTCTTGCGATTGGTTTTGCTGCGGTAACAGTTGCGGTGGCCCCGCCAGACAGCCCTGTCGGCAGGCCATCGATGCAGCCCAAATTCAGCTTCATTCCGACGCTGATGGAATTCGGATTTTCGCCAATCGCGCTGATGTTGTTGGTGTGGATGGCAGACCAGCGGCCGACATTTTGATACTGACGGTCCGCGATCAACGACAGGCTATCGCCGCGTTGCACTGTGTAAACGCCGCCGCAGCTTTGCGCGGCCACCGGTGCCGCAAACGCCGACAGCATCAACGTTGCCGCAGTCAAGAATCGTTTCATCAGTCATCCCCCAGATGCATTTTGTTGGGGAATGTCCCTTATTTAGTGTAGTTAGGTCAACGTGAAAACGACATCTTGGGGCCCGACATAGATGCTTTTGTCGTTAACCACCTCAGGGATAACGAATTCCCCGAAAGGTAGGAAAATCGTCGTAACGGCTTTGGCGTTGCGTGAGCGTCTCATGTGGCTGTTGTCCGGCCTTCAACAGCATTCCGCGCGGGGCGATATAGCTGGAAATCGTGCGCAAGGGCGTCGCCCGCCACACCAGGTTAAACGCGGCCAATTTCGGGAAAAACCAGATGTCGGAATATTCCAGATGATCGTGCATCCACCACGCCAGATCCTGCCAATCGCGCCCTGCGTCGTATTGATCAGCAAACCACGGGATCACGATGGATGCGCCCGCAATTGCAGCCTCGCCCTGATGCCAATCCCAGATGTGACATTCGAGCGGATTATCATTCGCCGCGCAGTTCAGCTTGTTGTCATTGCCGTATTTGTTCAACTCGGGCGACCGATACCCCGAGCGCACAGCGATCCGTCCAAAGGTCTCTTCAAGCGGGTCCAGCAGCGTCGTGCAAAACGCGCGGCCATGTTCTAGCGTCACATCGGGATCGGTCGGAATATTCGGCACGCCGTGAAAACCGTTGATCTCGGAATACATGAAATCGCGCATGTAAAAATGTTTGGACAAGCGTTGACGCCCAAAGGTTTCAAGGCTCCACATGCTGCGCGGCTGGCGCATCAGGCGGCACCGTTCCACTGGAATTCGCCCTGCGGTCCAAGCGGGCTAAACGGGTTGTGCGCAATTTCCCAAATGTGCCCCTCGGGGTCGGCAAAATAACCGTGATGCCCGCCCCAGAACACATCTTGTGCAGGTTTCAAAACCTGTGCGCCTGCGGTTTCGGCTGCGGCCAAAAGCTCTGCAACCTGGTCCTTGGTTTCGACGTTGTGGCCCAAGGTCATGCGCCCGTTCCCCAAGTCATCGACGGACAATCCGATATCTTTGGCCAGTGCATCTAGCGGGTACAACCCCAGTGTTTGTCCAATTAAATCAAAAGCAACGACGCCATCCGGGCTCTCGACGCGTGTCCAGCCCAAGGCTTCGTAAAAGGCGGCAAGTGCTGCGATATCGCGCACGCCCAAAGTGATCAAGCTGACCCGTTGTTGCATGGCTACAGTCCTTTCGCCCAGTCAATGATCGCCGCAGAAGAGCGCGCAGTTTGCCCCGGGGACATGATGTCACCCGCGATGACGTGGAAAAACGGATCGTCGCCGTCGCCCAAATCCGGCCGCACAGTTGTGACAGCCCCACCCCAATTTGCAGCGATGCGATCCGTCACTTCGGACACAACCACGCGATCGTTTTCAGCGTAGTGAAACAGGGCGGGAATGCGCACTTCGGAATAATCCAGCGCCACGGCGGCCTTAACCGCGGCAGCCATCGGCAATGTTGCAATCGTCCGGTACGAGGTCGTCCAATGCGCAGCTTGACCGGCGTTCAGTGGCTCGAAACTGCGGATTTCGCCGGCGACCAGTGGGCCCCAGTACCGCACCGCCGGCATGGTCAAAAGGCCCGCTGCGGGATTGTTTATCGCAAAGTTTGGCGAGACAAAAACCACGCCTGCCACGTCCTGTTGCAGCGTGGGTTCGTGCAACGCGAGGGCCGCAATCGTGCCGCCCGTAGATGTGGTCAGGATGATCACCTGTTCACCAACAGCGCGCGCCACGGCCAAGGCCTCAACCGCGTCCGTCATCCATTGGCTCGCACTCGCTTGTGCCATCGCGTCGCTGTCACGTCCGTGACCCTGAAAGCGGGTGTAAACCAGATTTGCCCCAAGGGCTGCAGCGACGTTGTCTGGCACCGGTCTGATTTCTTCGGAGCTGGCGGAAAACCCATGGAAATAAACGACTGACAGCGGCGTTTTCACCTCGACCCCACCTGCCCAAATCACCCGTTTGTGGCTGTCAGGGCGGATGTCATCAAACGCCGCTTCGGAGGCATCAAAGAACGCCTGAACGCCGCCTGTCAGCTGGCTTTCATCAAAATCGGTGTCCGTGTTGACCTGTTCATACGGGCCAAATTGCCAAAGACCGGCACCCAGAACAACAAGGATCAACAGGATCCGCCCGATCCATTTGCCAAGTGTTCTCATGCGTCCATGACCTCTTGGATTGCGGTTTCGATCAGACCCAAACATGGGCCGTCGGAAAATCGGTGGTCAGCGTCTTTGACCAATGTCAGGCGCATGTCGGGGCTACTCGCGTGGTCCAGCAAGGTCGTGGCGCGGTCCGTCGAAACGGCCGTATCGGCAGTGCCTTGCAGCATACGCACAGGAAACGGCAGGTCCAAAGGTGTACGCAAAACCAACTGGTTACGCCCGTCCTCGACCATCCGTTTGGTGATAATGTAGGGGTCCATGTAGTCGGACGGCATTTCGATTTGCCCGTCGCGATCCAGCGTCGCTTTTTGCGTCTCACTAAACGAGGCCCAATAGCCGTCTTCGGTGAAATCGGGGGCCGCGGCGATGGTCACCAAACCTGCCATCCGTTCAGGGTGATCGCGGGCGAACAGCAACGATTGCCATCCGCCCATCGATGATCCAACTAGCACCACAGGGCCATCGGTTAATGCGTCAATCGCCGCTGCGGTATCTTCGGCCCAATCGCCGATACACCCTTGTTCAAAGCTGCCAGAGCTAAGGCCGTGACCGGAATAATCAAACCGCAGAAACGACTGGCCGCGCGCCTGTGCGACGGCCTCAAGATGCACCGCTTTGGTGCCTTCCATGTCGGATTTTAATCCGCTTAGAAACACGATCCACGGACCCTGCCCGACGCTACGTTTATACGCGATGCGCCGCCCTTGCGGTGTGTCCAGATAGTGCGCGTCGTTTTGAACGTCGGCCATGTCGCCCCCTTGCGTCGTTTCCGAGCACAATGGCGGGACGGGCCCTAGCGCGCAATCCGCAAACGCAAACTTAGCCGCTGATGTAGGCACCAGCGCGTGGGCGGTAGAATGCTTTTTGATTGTGCAGGCGGCCCAGCAATTCGTGAATTTGACGCACATCGTCGCCTTCGGGCGCGGTGTTTGGCCGTTTCTTGAGGCTGTCTTGCGTCAACGCCAACTTGTTGCGCATCAGCGCAGTCTCGATCAGATCAAGGTCTTCGACAGAAAGTTCAAACTGTGTGTTGTAACCTGGCATGAGATCCTCTTTCGGGTGGAGTTTCTTTTCCAAAGTTTCGCACAGCTGGCAGGGGGAAATCCAGCCCAATCTGTCGCATATTGCGGACATTTTGTCGCTTTTCACCCATGTGAATATTTGTTGCCTTTCGGGTCGCGCGCCGTGCCCCATGCGACGTTACGCTATTCTTGATCTTACGCGCCCCCGGATCATAGTCACAAACATGAGCAGTCCCCCCAAGCTAATCCTTCCGGTCATTTCGACCTGCAACTTTCTGATCGGGGTTGGTGCGTTTGTGATCATCGGCGTACTGGAACCCTTGGGGGCCTCGCTAAACGTCGCCCCTGAGCGCGCGGGCATTTTGATGACGGTTTACGCGCTGGCCTACGCTGTGCTGTCGCCTGTTCTGGTTTCTGTCACCGGACACATCGGGCGGCGCCGCGTGATGGCGTTCGGCCTGACAGTGTTTTTGTGCTCGGCGATCCTGTCGGCCATGGCGACCTCGCTGACGATGCTGGCGGCCGCGCGCGTGTTAGCCGCCGCAGGGGCTGGCATGTTCACGCCCGTGGGGGCCGCCGTTGTCGCCGGATTATTCCCCGAAGACCAGCGCGCCCGCGTTCTCGCCGCCGCAATGTTCGGGTTCACGTTGGCCCAAGTCCTTGGCGTACCCGCAGGCAGTTGGGTTGCCTACACATTCGGCTGGCGGTGGGCGTTCTGGGGCGTCGTGATCCTGAACCTGCCCTGCATTTTCCTGATCTGGACCTTCGTCCCTGCTGGGCTCAAATTTCAACCCGTCAGCATGGATGATTTGCGCAGCATCCTGACCAACGGGCGCATGATGCTCGCCATCAGTTTCACTGGCGTGTTCCTCGGCGCGATCTACGTTCTCTACACTTATTTCACCCCGATGCTGAGCCAAATGATGGGCATGGGGCGTGACGGCATCACGTTTATTCTGGTCCTGTCCGGCGTCGGAGCTGTGGCAGGCAACATCATCGGCGGGATCATGGCAGACCGCCTTGGTTGGTACAAAACCCTGATCATCCTGTGTTGCGCACAAATGCTGCTGATGCCGATTTATTCCTTTCTGCCTATCGCCATGCCGGGCTTTTTCGTTCTGTCCATCGCGTGGTCCATCGCCGGCTGGTCGTTCATGGCCGGACAACAAATGCGGCTAATCGGCTTGGCAGGACCCAAAGCGCCGGTGGTTTTGGCCCTGACCGCCGCCTGCATCTACATTGGCGCGGCCATCGGATCAGCGATCGGGTCCATCGTGATCGCATACTTCGGCATCGCAGGTTTGGGCATCGCCGCCGCACTGTGCGCATCACTGGCACTGGCCAATTTGATACTGTCCGCACGCTTTCCACCCAAAGCCCTAACTGGCTCTTGACGGATTCGCGCCGACTTGCCAGATAAGGCGCGAACACATTAACCCGCAACCGGGCGTTTCGTAGGCGCCAAACTGACGAGGAGTGCCCAGATGGCATCAGTCTCCCTTACTTTTCCCGACGGCAATGCACGTGAATACGACGCAGGCGTAACCGCCGCGCAGGTCGCCGAAAGCATTTCAAAATCGCTCGCCAAAAAGGCGATCAGCGCCACAGTCAACGGCGAACACTGGGACATGCAGTGGCCCATTGACGGCGACGCATCGATCGCGTTGCACACCATGGCCGACGACGAACAGGCCAATGAACTGGTGCGTCACGATCTGGCCCACATCATGGCCCGCGCGGTCCAAGAAATCTGGCCGGATACACGCGTCACAATCGGACCTGTCATCAAAGACGGCTGGTACTATGACTTTGATCGCAAAGAATCTTTCACCCCCGAAGACCTGAGCGTCATCGAGAAAAAGATGCGCGAGATCATCAACAAACGCGAACCCGTGCGCACCGAAATTTGGGACCGCGCCCGCGCGATTGCCCATTACAAGGCCAATGGCGAGCCGTACAAAGTCGAGCTGATCGAGAGCATTCCGGGCGATGAACCCCTGCGCATGTATTGGCATGGCGACTGGCAAGATCTGTGCCGCGGCCCGCACCTGCAACACACCGGCCAAGTGCCCGGTGACTCGTTCAAATTGATGTCCATCGCGGGTGCCTACTGGCGCGGCGACAGTGACCGCGCGATGCTGCAACGCATCTACGGCGTCGCCTTTACCGGCAAGGAAAAGCTAAAGGCCCACCTGAACATGCTGGAGGAAGCGGCCAAACGCGACCACCGTAAACTGGGCCGCGAGATGGACCTGTTCCACATGCAAGAAGAGGCCCCGGGCCAAATCTTTTGGCACCCGAACGGCTGGTCGATCTACACCGAACTTCAGGATTACATGCGCCGCAAACAACGTGCGGCGGGCTATGTCGAGGTGAACACACCGCAGGTGGTAGATCGCAAACTTTGGGAAGCGTCCGGCCACTGGGACAAATACCAAGAACACATGTTCATCGTCGAAGTGGACGAGGAACACGCACGCGAAAAAGCCATCAACGCGCTAAAACCGATGAACTGCCCCTGCCACGTTCAAATCTTTAACCAAGGTATGAAATCCTATCGCGACCTGCCCTTGCGCATGGCCGAATTCGGATCGTGCAGCCGCTATGAACCGTCAGGTGCCCTGCACGGCATCATGCGTGTACGTGGATTTACCCAAGACGACGGCCACATTTTTTGCCGCGAGGACCAGATCGAGGCAGAATGTGCAGCGTTCATCACCTACCTGTCTTCGGTCTACAAAGATCTCGGGTTTGATAACTTTGAAATCATGTTCGCAACCCGCCCTGAAAAGCGTGTTGGCTCCGAAGAAAGCTGGGACCACGTCGAAAACGCGCTCGAAAATGCGATCAAAGTTGCGGGTCACCCCTATACTTTGGACGAAGGCGAAGGTGCGTTTTACGGACCAAAGCTTGACTTTAAACTGACCGACGCAATTGGCCGCGAATGGCAATGCGGCACGTTCCAAGTTGACCCCAACTTGCCGGAACGCTTGGATGCAACCTACGTGGCCGAAGACGGAGCAAAGCATCGCCCCTACATGCTGCACCGCGCCTGCCTTGGCTCGTTCGAGCGTTTCATCGGTATCTTGATCGAAAACTCGGCAGGTAAATTGCCGTTTTGGCTGGCACCGCGCCAAGTTGTTGTCGCCTCGATCATCTCGGACGCGGACGATTACGTACACGAGGTGGTCGCCGCCCTGAACGCCGCAGGCGTGCGCGCCGAGGCCGACATTCGCAACGAAAAAATCAACTACAAGGTCCGCGAACATTCAGTTGGCAAAGTGCCGGTGATCTTGGCCGTCGGTGCGCGCGAAGTCGAAGAACGCACGCTCACCGTGCGCCGCTTGGGTGAAAAGCAAACCTCGGTCCAAGGGTTGGACGACGTGATCGCAGGCCTAAAAGTCGACGCAACACCACCCGATTTGCGTTGAAAGTATTACAAAGCCGGATCGCGCGGGCGGTCCGGTTGAAACAAAACCGGCCTTTGACGGGACATTTTCACGTCAATTCACACATCGCGTAACGCGCATGTGACACACAGGCTCGTGACTGGTACTGTGTCAGTCAGCGGGTAATTTGAATGCACAAACAGCGACGACGCCAGTTGTAAAAGGAACATGCTCATGTCTCATTCGAACACATCCAACGCAAAATCCATCGCGATCGCCGGTGCTGTAGCCGGGGCTTTGACAGCACTTGTCGCCGCCCAATCTACGGCCGCCTATGCCGCAACAAAAGAAAAATGCTACGGCGTGTCACTGGCGGGTCAAAACGACTGCGCGGCGGGTGCAGGCACCACATGCGCGGGCTCATCTTCGGTCGATTATCAAGGCAACGCGTGGACGTTGGTCGATGCGGGCACCTGCACCAGCATTGATTTGCCCGACATGGCAAACGGTGCAAAGCGCACAGGGTCGTTGCAGCCTCAGACCCGCGATTTGCCAGCGTAAAGGCAGGCATGCGAGAATTTTCGCCCCTCTGTGATCCTTTACCCGACGCTGTTGGCGTCGGCTATAAACCGCAGCATTTCACAGATATTCTGGACGCCCCCGGCCCTGTCAAATGGGTCGAAATCCATGCGGAAAACTACATGGGTCAAGGCGGACGTCCCATCGCGCAACTGCGTGCTTTGGCAGAGAAATTTACCATTTCGGTTCACGGTGTTGGCCTGTCGATTGGCGGCGCCGGGCCGCTGGACCCCACCCATTTGGCGCGCCTGAAACACTTGATCGATTGGGTCAAACCCGCCAGCTTTTCCGAACATTTGGCGTGGTCCACCCATGGCGGCACCTTTTTGAACGACCTGCTGCCCCTGCCCTACACCGCCGCCACGTTGCAAACCGTCGCGGATCACATCGATCACGTTCAAAATTTGCTGGGCCGTCAGATGCTGCTGGAAAACCCGTCCAGTTATCTCGCGTTTGACAGCTCGACCTACAACGAAACCGATTTTCTGGCGGAACTGGTGAAGCGCACGGAATGCGGGCTGCTGCTGGATGTGAACAACGTGTTCATTTCGGCGACAAACCTTGGCTACACGCCCCACAGCTACATTGATGCATACCCGCTCGCGGCCGTCGGGGAAATGCACGTCGGTGGTCACGCGCTAGACCAAGACGACCACGGCGCGCCTTTGTTGATCGACAGCCACGGTGCTGCGCCCTCGACCGAGGTCTGGGATTTACTGGCTTATACGCTGCAAAAAACCGGACCAAAACCGCTGCTGGTTGAATGGGACAACGATGTGCCTGATTGGAATGTGCTGCGCGCGCAGGCGGATGTGGCAGCCTTGGCCCTTGATCAGGCCGCGACAAAATGAAGGTCCAAACCCAGTTCCGCGAGGCCTTGTTCGATGCGGCCCGTGATGCCCCCCGCGGATTGCAGGACAGTGCAGGCAACCCCGCAGGATCACGCTACGACGTCTATCGCAACAACGTCGTCACGTCCTTGCAAGATGCATTGGCCCGCAATTTTCCTATTCTGGTCAAGCTGTTGGGCGAACAGATCTTTGGATCCTTGGCTGACATTTATTTACACCAACACCCGCCGCAGTCGCCGTTGATGATGCAGTACGGCGATCAGATGCCCACCCTGTTGGCCGGCTTTGCACCGTTGGAGCACATCGGATATCTGGCAGATGTCGCACAGTTGGAAATCGCCCTGCGCGACAGTTATCACGCAGCAGATGCAGACCCGATTGACCCAAGCACATTCGCAATTGATGACGCGGAACTTGCGCTAACCACGTTGACGTTTGCACCAGCAACCGCGCTGATCCACTCCGTTTGGCCGCTGTTTGATCTGTGGCGATTTAACACCGAACCGGATGCACCTGCCCCGCAGGCTGTCCCGCAACCGGTTCTGATCACGCGCGCCGAATTTGACCCACAACCGCACCCATTGACGCCCGCGCAGTACGAATGGATCGTCAGTGTCAGACAGGGCGACACGCTGGGCACAGCACACGCGCAGGCCCTGCAAACCGACGCCACGTTTGATCTGACGCCGCTGTTAACGCTGCTGCTGACCAACAACGCGCTGACCAAAGGATCACAGGAATGACCCATCTTCACAACGCTTTTTTCGCGCGGATTGAACGGGCCGACTGGCTGCTGCCGACCCTTGCGCGTTTGGTCTTTGCGGCGACTTTGTTGATGTATTTCTGGATTTCGGGCCTGACCAAATTGGGCGAAGGGTGGACCGGCATCTTTTTCCTGTCCGACAGCGCCTACATCCAGATGTTCCCCAAAGCGGTCGAGGCGTTGGGCTATGACACGGCCCAGCTGTCGATCGGACATCGGATGATCGCGCTGGTTGGCACGTGGGCCGAATTCATTTTGCCGTTGTTTATTGTTTTGGGCGTGCTGACGCGCCTGTCGGCACTTGGCATGATCGGATTTATCGCCGTGCAGTCGGTGGTCGATGTTTTGGGACACGGGGTGGCGGCCAAAGACATCGGCACGTGGTTTGACCGCACGTCCGGCGCGCTGATTTTAGATCAACGCGCGTTCTGGATTTTGCTGTTGCTGATCCTGGTGATCAAAGGGGCCGGACCACTGTCGTTTGACCGCGCCTTGGCCCCGATGAAACCCGTCTAGACCCCCAAGGCGGCTTGCGTGTCTTTGGTCCACCCCAGATACATCTGATCATCTTTTACAATCAGCGGCCGCTTCATCAACGCAGGGTGCTGCGCGATCAAATCCAGAGGCGCACCTGCGCGCTCAGCCTCGCTGAGGCCCCGCCACGTGGTCGATCGTGTGTTCAACAATTGGGCATCAAACTGCGCATAGGCGGCATTCAGCACCTCTTGGGGCACCCCGTCAGCCCGGGCATCAACCAGTTCGAAACCCGCCAGTGCTTTCAACGCCTTACGGCAGGTATCACAGTTTTTCAGGCCATAAATCTTCATCATTTTTCCTTGCGTATTCATCGTTTTAACCCAACGTCGTTAAGTTTTTCGCGCCAATTTTCTTGATTTTTTGTCCGACTGATCAATGTTGTTGTGCACGTATTGGGCGTCTCACATCAAATCAGATGCGTTGTGTCCAGTCAAAGACGCCAGCGCTTTTGGCAGCACTGGTTTGGTTACAAATTAAAAGGAGGCACCGGATATGCCTAACGGTACAGTAAAATGGTTCAACACCACAAAAGGTTTTGGCTTTATCGCGCCCGATGACGGGGGCAGCGACGTGTTTGTGCATATTTCTGCTGTGGAACGCTCGGGACTGACCGGACTGACGGACAACCAAAAAGTCAGCTATGACCTAAGCGAAGGACGCGACGGGCGTCAAATGGCAGGCGAGCTGCAACTGCTCTGATCACCGAGACAATCCACAAAATTTAAAAACCGGCGCTGGGATCCCCAAGCGCCGGTTTAATTTTGCCTGATGCAAGGGCAGACAGATCGATCCGCCCCATCATATTGCCTAGACCTTAGTCAAATGTGCAGCCTTTGGTGCCGACGGTGCAGTTGACCTGCGCACGGGCGCGGTGCACGTGACGTTTGATCACTTTGCGTGGTGCCGGCGTCATTTTCGCCTGCTGATACGAGATCGACTGGTTCGGTTGACCGCAGCACACAACACCGGAAATGGTGATTGGCTGGTAGCCTGCCGGGCAAAAGTTTTCACCGTGATATGGATAGATTTTCGCTTCTGCAAATGCGGGTGCTGCGCCCATCATCATCAGGCCGAAACCGGCTGTCAGTACTGTTTTGATACGCATATCTTCCCTCATCTGTCGATCATGCCACTATATACATGGCCAATGTGCCTGAGGATGGTGGCAAAAGTCTAGCTTTTTCTGAACTTTAAAGGTCGGGGGCAAGGTGCGCGCGCATGGCAGAATACCCGCGAAACCGAACGCGCCCACCACTCGTTCGCCCCGTGATTGTGTAATCGGGAAAGGCTTGCAAAAACCGGTGCAGTGCAACGCGCCCTTCCATGCGGGCCAGCGTCAGCCCGACGCAAACATGCGGACCACCGGCAAAGGCCAGATGACGGTTCGGCTTGCGGCTGATGTCGAAATGCGCAGGATCTGCAAACACGTCAGGATCACGGTTTGCGGCCCCGATACACAGGTGCAGGTTCGTGCCTTGCGGGATGGTCATACCGCCGATTTCAACCTCGCGCGCGGTCTCGCGATTGCCGAACTGGTTGGGCGAGGCGATGCGCAACACTTCCTCAACCACGCCCGCCATCAAGCCCGGATCGCCCAGCGCCAAGGCGCGTTGATCGGGATTGTCATGCAACAACGCCAGCCCGTTGCCAATCAGATTGGTGGTGGTTTCGTGCCCCGCATTCAGGATGAAAATACAGTTCTGGATCAACTCGATTTCGCTCAGCTGCCCTTGGGTGTCGCCGATGATCAACCGCGTCAGCACGTCGGTTTCAGGATCACCTGGGGTCGCCTTGCGCCGCGCGATCAGGTCCTGAAGGTAGGTTTTGAACTCGCTCGCCGCCGTGTGACCACGCTGTAGTTGCGCATCCGTCAGCACCGGTTCCAGCGCGCCCAAAATCGCCAGCGACCAGTCGCGCAAGGGTGCGCGTTCCTCCATGGGAATGTCGAGCAGATTGCCGATGATCTGGATCGGAATGATGCTGGCGAAATCCTCGATCAAATCAGGCGTGCGGGGCATTTGGGCCAACAGGTGGTCAACCGTTTCGATCAATCCTGATTCCATCCGCGCAATTGCGCGCGGTGCCAACGCCCCCGCCATGATCCGGCGCACACGGCTGTGCAACGGCGGATCGTTGAACACGAGGCTGGTCGTGTGATGTTCAAACAACGGCGAGCCGACACCGAATTTCGGCGCAAATGCTGCCTGTTTGTCAGACGTAAACGTCGCCGTATCCTTATACACCCGCTCCAAATCGCTGTGTTTGGACAGGATAAACGACCCATCCGGTTGCGGATGCACGGGCGCATGTTTCAAAAGCGCATCGTAATATTGAAACGGGTTTTCGTGGAAATCACGCGGAAGGGATGCGAGGGTCAGCATTTAAGCGGTTCATTTCTCAGCAAAATTGGGTGTCTCAAAAGGTCTGTGATCATTTCTATACTGCGCTGCCTGAAAATGAGACAGTTTTATTCATGTAGGCCAAACCAACCCGACCTTCGCAAAATGTCACCGGTCCAACAGCAACAATCAGCCTCCGGTTTGTATTTCGATTGACGACACGGAACGCTATGCGCAAATATCGCCCAGATGGTTCTCAAAACCCGCAAAGGGTGGAGGGATGAAAAGGGAATACGGTGAGGTCTAGCCAATTGGCACCGACTCCGTGACTGCCCCCGCAACTGTGAGCGGCGAGCGCCCCCGAACGATCCACTGGCCAAAAGGCTGGGAAGGATTGGGGAAGCTGTGACCCGCAAGTCAGGAGACCTGCCATCATCAATGAAACTCGAACCGGGCGGGGTGTCCGGACTGGAGGCCATGATGGTTTTTACAGGCAACGCGCCTGCGCACTTACATGTTCCGATCCAAGCCCCGCTGCGCCGCGGAGGGCTGCATGGACCGAACAAAACACACAATTTCCGTAAGCACATCGTGCCGACACAAAGGGACCGACTGTAAACCCGGCCTTGAACTGATCGCACGCCTGCGTGCCGCATTAGACGCGGCAGGCGGGGTGTTCGCAGCTGATTTAGAAATATCTGGCGTTGCCAGCATGGCAGGTTGCGACCGGCCGTGCACTGTTGCCTATCACGCGACGGCAAAAGCCACCTACCTGTTTGGGGACATTGCCCCGGATCAGGATATGTCCGATCTGGTGGCGTTTGCAGATCAGTATCGCGCCCGCAACGATGGCTGGTTTTCCCCCACAACGCCCCCCGAAAAACGACACAGCGCACCACTGGCAAAAGTGCCTGCCGCCCTCATTTACGCAAAAGACGAATGTGTCCAATGACCAGCCGTTTCAGCAGCGCCCGTCGCGTATTTGCGCATTCCAAATCCCCCAGTCTTTCAATTCAGGAGAAAACCAACATGCAGACTGCATTTGCCCTTGTCGCCGCCATCACCGTAAACGCCTTTGCAACGGGCGCTGCCGCGCAGCCTACAGATTACCCGTTGTCCCTGACCAATTGCGGGCGCGACATCACGATTGACCGCGCCCCCCAAAGCACCATCACCATTGGGCAATCGGCAACGGAAATCATCTATGCTCTGGGTCTTGCGGACAAGGTTGTCGCCACCTCGGTCTGGTTCAGCGCAGTTCTGCCGGAATTCGCCGACGCAAACAGCCGGATCGAGCGTTTGGCAGACAACGACCCCAGTTTCGAGAGCGTCGTGAGCAAAAATCCTGATTTGGTCGCCGTCCAGTACGAATGGCATGTGGGCCCGTCTGGCATCGTCGGCACCCACGAAATGTTCGCCGATCTGGGTATCGCGACCTACACGATCCCCGCGGATTGCGACACCAAGGACAACACGACCGGCGGTGACGGCACGCGCACGGGCACATTCACGCCCAGCTCGATTTACAAAGGCATCAAAGAACTGTCGGCGATTTATGACGTTCAGGACGCAGGTTTGGAACTGGTCGCAAGTCTCAAATCCCGTGAGGCGGACGCAATCGAAATGGCGCAAAACCTTGCTCTGCCCGACGACATAACAGCCGCCTTTTGGTTCTCGTCCGCCGATCTTCAGACTGATCCCTACATGGCCGGACGGATGGGCGCGCCGGGGTACATGATGGACCAGCTTGGCATCGAAAATGTCGTGCAATCGGACGAGGAATGGCCGACTGTCGGATGGGAAACGATCGCCCGCGCCGACCCGACAGTTCTGGTCATTGCCGAGATGGATCGCCGCCGCTACCCCGCCGACAACATTGAGGCGAAACTTGAATTTCTGCGCACAGATCCCGTTGCCAGCCAGATGACAGCAGTGCGAAAGGGCCGCGTCGTCGTCATGGATGCCCACGCCATGAGCGCGACCATGCGCACGATATTTGGTCTGGAAACCTTGGCGATGGCACTCAGCACATTCGAGTTCGGGTCTTGACCGATGCCGCAGTACTGACACGCCCGCGCCCCGTCAGACTGGGGTGGCTTGCACCTGTCGTGCTTGTGATTTCGATCATCACGGGTGCTTGCATCGGAGAAACCGGAATACCGGTTGCAACCGTCTTTCAAGTGATCGCCAACAAGCTTTTCGGGGCTGGCTATCCTGTGGGGCGCATTGATGAGGGCATCATCTGGGAATACCGTCTCAGCAGAGCCGTTGTCGCCGCATGTTGTGGCGCGGGGCTGGCGTTGTCGGGGGTCGTGTTGCAGGCCCTGCTGCGCAATGCGCTCGCGGACCCGTATTTATTGGGCATTTCCGCCGGGGCCTCAACCGGAGCTGTCGCCGTCACCGTCGCCGGCATCGGGGCTGGTGCGGTGTCGCTCGCGGTTGGGGCATTTGCGGGCGCAGTTTTGGCCTTTGTCGTTGTGGCGGTGCTGGCACGTGCGGCTGGGGGCGGAACGGGGGTGCAAGCAGCAGGCGTGATTATTCTTGCGGGCATCGCCGGATCGCAGCTGTTCAATGCGCTCACCGCCTTTGTGATTGCAAAATCCGCGAATGCAGAACAGGCGCGCGGGATCATGTTCTGGCTGCTTGGCAACCTATCCGGTGTCCGGTGGGACGACGCGGTTTTTGCCATACCGGCGGCGCTGTTGGGGGTCATCGTTTGCGTTTGGCATATTCGCGCCTTGGATGCGTTCACCTTTGGGGCGGACAGTGCCGCCTCTCTCGGGATTTCCGTGCGGCGGGTTCAGGTTTTGTTGATTGGGATCACGGCGCTGATGACGGCCGTGATGGTGTCGATGGTCGGATCGATTGGCTTTGTCGGGCTGGTGATCCCGCATGCCATGCGCCTCGTTGTGGGGGCGCGTCACGAACGCCTTGTTCCCGCATCCGCCCTGGCCGGAGCGGTCTTTTTGATTGCCTCGGACATCTTGTCGCGCGTTCTTATTCCGGGTCAGGTTTTGCCCATCGGGGTCATCACAGCCCTTGTCGGCGCGCCTGCCTTTGCGCTTATTTTGATACGGGGGCACCATTCAAGATGAGTCTGTCTTGTCACAATCTTGGATGGTCGGTGCGCGGCACATCCATCGTTTCCGGCGTCACCCTAGAGGTGGTCACCGGTGAAACGCTTGGTCTGGTTGGTGCCAACGGGTCCGGGAAATCTACGCTTCTCAAGATGCTGGCGGGCATTCAAAAGCCGCACACCGGATCGGTTTTACTGGCCGGGGTCTGTTGTTCCACGCTGGGCCAACGCGAGATCGCCCGCTCTATCGCATTCGTGGAACAACACGCAGAAACGACGGACCGGATCACTGTGCGCGATGCGGTCGAACTGGGCCGAACGCCGTGGCTTAACGGGATTGGGCGCTGGTCAAAATTTGATACAGCCAGCGTTCAAAGCGCGCTCTGCGCCGTTGAAATGACGTCTTATGCTGACCGTTATTGGCACACGCTGTCTGGCGGCGAACGACAGCGGGTGCACATCGCCCGCTCGCTTGCGCAAGACCCCAAAGTGTTGCTGCTGGACGAGCCGACGAACCACCTCGATATTCGTCATCAACTGTCGATCCTGTCGTTGGTCCACACTCTTGAGATCACCAGCATTGTCGCGCTTCACGATCTAAATCACGCAACGCAATGTGACCGGATCGGCGTGATGCACCACGGTCAGCTTATCGCACTTGGGCGTCCCCACGACATATTAACGCCTGACCTGATGCACCGGACATTTGGCGTCCACGCGCGTTTTGTCACCGACCCACACGACGGCAGCCGGTTCCTGCGTTTTCACCAACCGGCCTGAGGATTACGCCGCACACGAAGGGCACAGGACCATCGGCAATTAACGCGATGGACAACAGGTGTCGTTTCTATCCTAAACCGCGTGCCAACAGATCAAAAACCAAGCGAATTCGCAGATTTGTTTTAAGTTCACGATGGGCGACCACCCAAGTTTCGATTTTGATCGGTTCAAACGCGAGACATGGATTTTCAAGCTCTGGATGGGCCGCCCCGATCTCGATCGGAAGAATGCCAATGCCAAAACCTTGGCGCACAAGTTCCAGAGCAAGCGTTGCACTTGAGGTCGAAAAATTGAAATTTCTGGTGGTCAGATTCACCCCCCGTGACGCCATCAACCCAAGCCGCAGTTCCGGCTGATCGAACCCGACGAATTTCAAACGTTCAAGATCAGCCAGCGTCTTGGGGCGGCCAACCTCATCAAGGTATTGCTTTGAGGCAAAAAGATGCGCGGTTGTGTCACGCAGCCGCTTGGCAAACAGTGTCTCGTCTTTGGGGCGCGCGTGACGGATCGCAATATCAGCCTCACGCCGCCGCAGATCGCTCAGCTTATTTGACGCGATCACCTCGATCTGTAGGTCTGGCGCGGTTTTGCTCAGTTCCTTTAGGATCGGCGGCAGGAAATGCGTCGCCATCAAGTTTGTGGCAGAGATCAACACATGCCCCACGACCGCTTGGGATTGTCCCGTTGCGGCCACGGATATGCTGTTTGCCGCGTCACCCATCGTGCGAAAATGCGCAAGCAATTCGACGCCAGACCGGGTTAGCAAAAGTGCCCGCGATGTCCGTTCAAACAGTGTCACGCCCAGCGCATCTTCGAGACCGGCAACCTGTCTGCTCAGCGTTGGTTGCGTCAATCCAAGTGCACGAGCAGCGGCGGATAACGACCCCTCCTCAGCGGTGACAAGAAACGCCCGCGCTTGGTTCCAATCGAAAGCTGATCGTTTCCACTCCATCATTTACGTATACCAAAACAAGAAAGATGCGCAATTCCGTATTGGCGATCAGAGCTCTATGTTTCGCGCGTCGACTAACTTTAGATGGATAAAACATGACGTTACAACTTGGGTCCCAAAGGCCGCGCATGCCGACGATACCTTGTGCGGATCAGCCCTTTGATCTGATGATGGCCGCGCATGTCCGAGGGCATTTGCCAACCCCACAACGCGCCCTCGCCTTCCAATCTTTGCCAAAGGAAATTCCGTGCGGCATCTAAAAAGAACCGAGTGGATCGCCTTCGCTCTGATCGTCGCTTTTTCATTCATTCCGGCAATTGGCGGTCTGATCCGGGTTCTGGAACTTGCAGGTGGACCGCAAATCGCGCCCGAAAATCCTCGGGCTTTGCTTTCTCCTGCGCCAATCATGCTCCACATTTTCAGCAGTGTTTTGTTCTGCATTGCCGGCGCGTTTCAATTCTTTCCGAGCATCCGGCGTCATCACCCCACAGCGCATCGCCTGATCGGTCGCGTCGTTGCAATCGCGGGCTGTGTCGCAGCGATCAGTGGCTTGTGGATGACACTGTTTTTTGCCTTTCCCGACACCTTGCAAGGGCGTCCACTTTATTGGGTGCGGATCGTTTTGGGGGTCTTGATGATCGGTTTTATCATCGGGGCCGTAATTGCAATCAGGTCGCGCAATGTCTTTCAACACAGTGCCGCGATGCTGCGCGCCTATGCGATTGGTCAAGGTGCGTCGACGCAAACCTTTGTGGGCATCAGTTGGATCATTTTTGTTGGTTACGAGGCAACGGGACCTGCCCGCGACGGGCTGATGATTGGGTCGTGGGTGATCAATCTTTTGGCGGCAGAAATCGTGATCTGGACGGCACTAAGGCCTGCAAATCGATCATCAAAGACGTGATCATTTTGCGGGCAGTGGTGCGTGATCAAACCGTTTAGCATCTAGTCCAGAGTTTGCATCCTGGTCAGACCAGACAGGCCTTTTGTGGGTGTCAGGCCGAACGTTGTCATGGCTGTACGCGCCGTATGCGCCGCATCTGAAAACCCGGCATCGACCCCCGCTATGCCAATGCGCTCGCCTTGATGCGCACTACGGGCAGTCGCCAAAATTGCAGCCCAGATCTTGAATTTCCGAAATGTTTGGCCGGTTGTGGATTTGAAATGCCGCAGGGCTTGTGTCCGTTCCAACCCAAGGCGCTCTGCAAGTTCGATCTGGGACATTCGGACCATGGGGCTGGCATAAATATCCCTTACAATACCCATCACTTTGCGATCCGGAGGGGGGTGCCTCCCCTCAAGCATTGTGCGAAAACGGGTCATAGTTAGGTGGTCCGACGTTTCAAAAACAGTCGGAAACATGCGCCATTCTGCACCCAGCGGTTCAAAATCAGCGGTCTGCGTCGACAGCTGCACGCCATCAAGATAGATGATCTCAGCCCCACCCGAACGGACCACAACACTGTGCGCAACACCGGGCTTTATGCAGACAATTTGCGCGTCCAGTTCTGCTATGTCATTCGCAACACGCACTGGTTCTTGGCACCCGAAAATGACGCACGGCATCAGGTTTTTGTGCAAAGCAAGTGCGCCCGCGTCAAATGAAAACAAATGGTTTTGAAACGTCTTCGTCTGCGCGGGCATATGCGATCCGTCAGTAAAAATGATTGTAAAAAGGGTCCGATCTGTTTTTGATCATACCCGAAATGAAACATCTTTTGACATGGCTTTAACCCTGCCGTGCCCACAGATCGCGCCTTTTTTTGCACGTTCTTTCAAGCGCAAACCTTCGTGCATGTGCAAAGGAGTTGTTCAAATTTGCCCTTACCGGAATGCACAGATTATGAAACGTTTTGCAGCTAACAGCCTGATCGGGATTGTCGCATTGACCATTGGTGTCACCTTCGCCTGGTTCGCCGTACCAAACACCGTCGCAACAGGTTTGCTGAGACTGAACAATATGTCGGCGGGCCTGAGCGCAAAAATTGTAATTACCGAAATTGGCGACATTCATTATCTCGAAGGGGGCCAAGGCGAGACCATCGTCATGGTGCACGGCATCTACGCGCGCAAAGAACATATGGTCGATCTGGCACGTCATTTTGTCGATGATTATCATGTCATTGCGATTGATTTGCCGGGGTTTGGTGACAATGAAAAACGCGCCGATGCGGATTATTTGCTTGCCCAACAGCAGGCAAACTTGGTGGTCGTTCTTGAGGCGCTTGAACTTGAAAACATCCACATTGCCGCCAATTCCATGGGGGCCTATGTGTCGGTACTTTTGGCCACGGCCCGTCCCGATCTGGTGGCCAGCCTCGCATTTATCGGCAGCCCCCTTGGCGTGCCAACTGCGATCAAAAGCGACATGGACATCGCACTTGAACAGGGGCAAATCCCCTTGCTGGTCCAAACCGAGGCTGATTTTCACGCGCGCAACGACTGGCTATCGCCGAATATCCCCTACGTGCCCGGGCCGATTTACAACAGCTGGATGCACAGCGAAATCGCGACGGCCGACAAAAACGCCCGTGTTTGGGATTTTGTGCACAATCGCTCAACGGTTCCCACGGTCTTGGAATTGGCACCCTCGCTGAGCATGCAGTCCCTGATTATCTGGTGCCGCCCTGACCGGATTTTTCACGTCAGCGGGGCGGCGTTGCTTGCCCAAGAGCTGCCAAACGCATCGCTGAGCACTCTGGATGAGTGTGGTCATTTGCCAATGCTGGATCACCCACACTTGGTGGCCGAAATTTATGCGGAGTTCCTCAGAAACCTCACGCTAAATGCCGAGCGTTAACCATGATGACATCAAGTACAACTGCTGACATGCGACAAGAAATCGCTGTTGTTTCAAATCCGGAAAGATCGTCATGAACCCTGCCTCGTTGCTCTTTTGGGCGTCCAGTTTTGTCCTACTGATCTCTGGCGTCCTGCTGCCCGAAGCCATCAGTTTTCTGCGGCCTGACTATAGCTCGATTGCGAACTATATTAGCGAACTCGGCGCAAAAGACGCTAACTATGCGCCGCTCATCAATGTGTTCAGTTTTTTGCCAGTCGCCCTCTCCAGTACGATAGCAATTTTATGTCTGCGGGGACGGTGTTCTGGAAATATCTTGGCCAAAACGGGACTGGTTTTATGGGGCATTGGCTTGTCGGGGGGATACCTCGGCGCGGTTCTTTTTCCTTGCGATTACGGGTGCCCAGCCGAGGGCAGTTCCCGCCAACTGATCCACAACATCGCCGGACTTGTCGCCTATCCGGTCGGAACCATTGGCCTCTTTTTGCTCGCAGCAGGATTGGCGCAAAACCCAGCGACGTCGAAATTTGTAGTCGTCGTTGCGATCCTAACAGCCATTGGCTTTGTGATGATGCTATTGCCCGAGCAGGCTGATTTTCGCGGATTTTGGCAAAGGCTGGCTGACTACTCTATGTTTCTGCTGATCCTGAGCCTTGGGCGGATTTTGCCCCGTACACCCGCCCCATAGCCTCTAATCCGGGAACGCCGCGTGTGCGCAGACTTGCTCTAGATTCGACGCCCACAACGGCTGCTCTGCGGTGAAAATTCTAACCCTTTCGGCGACGTCAACTGGTGCGCTCAGTGATCCCGCCGGAACGATCATCTTGGTTGCGTCGCCATTTATCCACGGAACGCCAGACCCGCAGACTTGGCAAAACGACTTGGAAATGTCCCGTTCGGGGATCTGGTATTTGACGATTTTGTCAACGCCCCCGCACCAGTCAAAACCGTTGATATCCACGAACAAGTTGGACGCAAATGCTGATCCGGTGATTTGGCGGCACTGATCACAGCTGCACAAAAACAGCTTTTCGAAGGTGTTGATTACCTCGAATGACACCGCGCCGCACAGGCAGTTGCCTTTGATTTTCTTCATAATCACGATCCTTTTTTATTTGGCGCAACAAGCCTGCTGATGCGCTGCATTTGATCTTCGGCCTGCGTTATCATTCGGTGCAGGATGTTTTGCGCAGGCTCGATTTTCCGAATAAAATCAGCCGCTTCTCCGACAATCACCGGGGCGATATCTACGTCATCCAGACCCCGAGCAGCCTCAAAACGGATTTGTTCCTCGGCAAGGTTTTGCCTCAGGCCGCCAATGTTTTCGCGCCATTGATGGGTAAAGGAATTGCCCATCGTACGCAGGTTCCAGTCGGATGGCCAATCCAAGCCACGCGCCATGTCAAAGACGCAACTGCGCTCGGTGTCGTCACCGCTGCCACGAACCGCCGCTTGTTTGGCGTTGTCGCTGGCCAGGGATTCGTCACTGGCAAAATAGCCGGTTCCACACAACACGCCTGACGCCCCAAGGGCCAGCGCCGCCGCTAATCCACGGCCATCTGCAATGCCGCCTGCCGCGATGACCGGTATGTTCTGCGCGATGTCGACGACCGCAGGAACGAGAGGTAATGTGGCTCTGGTGCCGCCGTGCCCGCCCGCCTCGGTGCCCTGCGCCACAATGGCATCGACGCCAGCGTCCACCGCTGTGCGGGCTTGATCCAGAGTTTGCACCTGAACGATGATTTTAGTTTGCGCAGCCCTGACTTTCGCAAGAAACGGTTGAAAATCACCGAACGAGAGCATCAGCGCCGCGGGGCCACGATCAAGGGCCAAATCCAACAAATGTGGCTGACGCGCCAAGGACCACGTGACAAAGCCCACGCCGACCCGCGCATTTCCCGCAGCATCGAATTCGCGGACGAGCCAATCGGCGTCGCCGTAGCCACCACCGATCAAACCCAAACCACCTGCCCGACTGACTGCGGCGGCAAGCGCGCCGCCACTGACACCGGCCATCGGTGCCAAAAGAACAGGGTGCTCGATGTTGAACAGGTCACAAACAGGCGTGCGAATGGCCATTTTGCTCAACGCGCCATTTCGCGTCTGTACTGTTCAACCGGCAAGCCACCAATCCCCCAATCCTCAAGCGCGACCTCGTCGATGACGACAAAAGTTGTCGCAGGAGCTTTGTCCAGAACCCGGACCAGCAGGTCGGTAACGCCGCTGATCAACGCGGCTTTCTGCGCAGGTGTGACGCCCTCGCGGGTCACCTTGATGTTCACATAAGGCATATCAGTTCCTCTCAGCTTTCGCGTTCTGTCATGTGGAAAATCTTGGCCATGATCTTCCATTCACCATCGGTGCGCACAATCGTCAGAAAGTCGATGAAATCTTTTGTGCCGATGGAACACCGCAAGCGGGCAAAGGCGGTGTTTTGGCCTGCGAATTGTATCGCCTCGATCACGTCGCGTCTCGGTTCATCGCGTGATGCTGGCGATACGCGCTGTGCCACCACCGGAAAATATTCATCCATCGTGCGGTACAACAGCGGCGTTTCATCCGCAGTTGCATAGATCGCTTTGGGGTGAAACACGCGCCCCAGCAATTCGATGTCAGCGTGGTAAAGACCATCGAAATAGGTCGCAACCACGCTGGTCACTGCGGCAAATCCAGTCATGCCGGTTGCTCCATAAGGCCCTCGGCGACCATCGCTTTGACAACAGCAGGACGTACGGCGATGCGTGCAACATAGCTTTGGGTTTTTGGATACGCGGCAAGGCTTACGCCAACAAAACCCGCCCAGTTAAGCACCACAAACGCATAGGCGTCCGCGACGGTGAACGTGTCACCCAAAAGAAAGGCGCGGCCGTCAGCGAGACTTTGTTCGATGTATGCGGCGCGACGTCCAACGCGCGCTTCGGCCCTTTGCCGTGCATCGCCAACAAGCTCGGTACCTGAAAAAAACGGGCCAAAGGATTTGTGCAATTCAGACGATACAAAGTTGAGAGCTTCCTGAAGCCGCGTGCGCGCCAGCGTGCCATTTGCGGGCGCAAGTCCGGCGTCAGGTGACTGATCCGCCAGATATTGCAGCACGGCAGCGTTTTCCGTGATGATATCGCCGTCGTCGGTGATCAGGGCCGGAACATAGCCATTCGGGCTGATCTTAAGGAAATTGTCGCCCGCTTCGGTCTTGCCCGCATTGGTGTCTGTCTTGTCCAGTTCGAACGCGATGCCGAGTTCGTTCAGGATGATGTGGGATGCCATTGAGCACGCGCCAGGTTTGTAGTGAAGTTTCATGGAAGGTTCCCGTTTCTAAGGTTTCGCTATGGGTCTTAGGGATCGCTACCAAGAGATTTGCCGCAATAATAATATTGAATATTCAGCTTGATGATCTAAAATACTAATCATTCTAGACCAAAGGCGCATTGCGTGATGACATACGAACAATTGGTCGTGCTGCACGCCATCGTCACAGAAGGGACTTTTCGAGGCGCGGCAGTGCGACTGAACAAATCCCAATCTGCCATCAGCCACATGTTGAAAAAACTTGAGACCGAGATCGATATCATTCTGCTGTCGCGTCAAGCGTACAGGCCCACCCTAACCCCGCAGGGTGAGGTGTTTTACCGGCAAGCAACGCGCGTCATGCAGCAGATGAAAAACCTGAATACCGTCGCGAAAAACCTGAACGCCAAGCAGGAACCAGAGGTGCTTTTGGCCGTGACCGCCACCTTTCCGCTCGCGCCGGTCCTCGACGTCATCGGCACCATCAAGGATGAATTCCCGACCACCCACATCCGTTTGTCACGCGAAAGCATGGGGGGTCCGATTGAACGACTGCTGCGCGATGACGCCGACATCATCATCGCAACGATGGACGGCGTGCCCGTCGAGCAGGTCGAGGCGTTGGCCTTTGCGCAGGTCACACTCATGCCCGTCGCCCATCCAGATTTCGAACCCGCAAAAAGTTCGCACATGAAAACAGTCTCGGAAATGCAAAGCTATACCCAAGTGGTCGTTGCCGACAGCAGCAGTGGCGCGTTCGCGCAGAGCCGGGATTTGCTTCCCGGGGGGCTGCGCTGGACCGTTTCCGACTTTGCCGCAAAAAAGGAAATTCTGCTGGCGAAGCTGGGTTGGGGCGGCATTCCTACACATATGATCGAGGATGAATTGGCACGCGGCGAATTGGTCGCTCTTAATGTTGAGGGCTACCAAAAACGCCAATCGCAGCTGTTTCAAATACGCAAACGCGACAAGGATGTCGGCATTGTTGCACAATCAATCTGGGAACAACTCCGAAGATAGCCCAGTGCGCCCGAGGGCCGTGTGCTGCGGATGAAAAGGCGCACAAACGGAACCCTGGCAAGCCGTGCAAAAGGGTCGGCCAAAGCCGGTCTTGCGGTATCAGCCCCCCGTTCAAATTTTCAAGGCTGACGCAGTCACAAACCCAATTCAGAAAGCCCCGGGTGGTCGTCTGGCCTGCGACCTTGCGGCCAATGAAACTTGCGATCAGCGTTAGAAATAGGCAAGTCGTTGATGCTGGCAAAGCGGGTCTGCATCAGCCCGTTTTCGGCGAATTCCCAGTTTTCATTTCCGTATGAGCGAAACCAGTTGCCGCTGTCATCGCGCCATTCATAGGCGTAGCGGACGGCGATGCGGTTGTCGCCAAAGGCCCAGAGTTCTTTGATCAGGCGGTAGTCGATCTCGCGAATCCATTTTGCTTTCAGGAACGCCTCCGCCTCTTTGCGGTTGCTGACAAAAGTCGCCCGGTTGCGCCATTTTGTGTCGTGCGTATAGGCCATGGCGACTTTGGCGGCGTCACGTGTGTTCCAGCCGTCTTCGGCAAGACGCACCTTTTGGATCGCGGTGTCGCGGGTGAACGGTGGCAGCGGCGGGCGGTTTTCCATGAAAAACTCCTTTGTAAGGGCGAGGTTTAAGGGGCGGCGATCAGCCCTTGGCAGCGATCAATGCAGCGGTGTGCGCCGACGCAGCAATCGTGTTCGCGATGTCGGGGTTTGATACGGCGCGCGATAACGTCAACCCACCGATCAGCGTGCTCAGCATTGCCCAAGCGCGTGTGCGGCGGGTCTCATCTGTGTCCCCGCCCAAGCCGTTCGCAATCAAGTCGACAACTTTGTTCATCTTCACCTCGTAGGCCAAATGCACGTCGGGGTCGGCCCGCGCAACTTCGGGCGACAGGGTTGTCATGGCACACCCACAAGCAAGATCATTGCGGTGCGCCTCGCCCAGATAATAATCCGCAAAGGCACGAACCCAATCCGGTCCAAACTCTGTTTGAAAATTCGGAATGCTAACAATCACCTCATCCAGACCAGAGGCAAGCACTGCTTCAAACGCTCCATCCTTTGATCCGAAATGCGCATAAAACGCACCCGAGGTGACGCCCGCAGCCTTTGCAATACCGTCAACGCCCGTTCCCGCATAACCACTGCTTCTAAAGCTTTGGCTGGCCGCATCCAGAATGCGCGCACGGGTTTGTTCTTTCTTCGTCGGCAACAGCGCCATCAACCGTCCTTTCAAATATTTTATAGCGATCGTTATTTTTATCTTGACGATATAACGACCGCTATATAAACGAATTATAGTGATCGTTATATATCATAAAACACCACACTGCAACCGGGTGTTGCTGCACCACAGGAGACCCAAATGAAACATCGGATAGAACTGCAAATCTCTGCGCACTTCGGCACCGCGCCGTGGCTGGCACTGGGCAAGCAGATCGCACGGCACATTCTATGTCGGCGGCACAGCGCAGGAAAAACCGCCGTTTCGTATCGCCGTCACGACACCGCAGGGCGCATCGTTGGCCCCTACGCAAACCGGCTGAACCACTGGGCCATGCTCTACGAGGTCACAGATGGCGGCCGGATCTGGGCAGGACAAATTTTCCGCCTTGGTGACATCCAAAACGCGGTGGATATCGCGGCCGCCTAAACCACACGACACCGACAATATCGCAACCAAAACCAGCTGTTGGCCCTCATTTGCGGGCCAGCGGACGGGTGCCTGCATCCAACCGAAATCGATACGTTCCACTCAACTTTTCCAAAGGAAAACAACATGATCCGTTTCTCACTCGTCGCACTGGCCTTCGCGTCCGGTCTTTCTATTTCTGGCGTCTCTAGCGCGTCTGCAGCCCCTGCTGTCTGCGCACCTATCGGCGGTGTCGCAATCCCGAATTTCTTCGCAGAAGGCGAAGGCAACCCCATCATCATCTCGGCGGCACTGACCGGCACCGTGCAAAACGCTGCGGGCAAAATCACCGCGCAGCGTGAAACAGCCACCGGTCTCGAAATGGACATGGAACACTACTTTGGCCGTGATGATGGCGGCGCGTTCCAAACCAAAGATCTCGGGATTTTGACAGCAGTGCCCGGCAAACCCGGTCGTTTTATGATCGAAATCACTTACGACATCCAAGACGGCACCGCACGCGGCACCATGCAAGGCGCGCACGGAACCTTCAACAGCTACGGCCTCGTTGATTTGCGCGATCCAAACAACATGCAAGGCCTGGTCCGCTACACCGGCGAAGTTTGCCAATAAACACCGCCCAGATGACCCGCCGACAAGCCGCTTAATACGCGCGCCACGATACGGCTTGTCGGCCCCTTCCCTCGCTCTCGCAAGGACATTTCGAATGACCGAACACAACAACTTTGCCACGCGTATTCTGTACACGATGCTCCGCGTCGGCGACCTTGACCGTTCCATCGCCTTTGACACCGACGCGTTGGGCATGACCGAAATCCGGCGAAAAAGAAGTCATCGCATTTCTGAGCGATCCCGACGGATACAGTATCGAGCTGATCGAAGCGGCCAAATAGCGCGTCAAAACAAACAGCCTAAAGCATGATGAAAGGCACAGATGATGACTAATTCTGACAACTCACCGCTCCGGAACATCAAAGGCGGTTGCCTGTGCGGCGCGGTTACATTCGTGGTAGATAACGCATTCGAAAAGCTGTTTTTGTGCAGCTGTGATCAGTGCCGCCAAATCACCGGATCAGCGTTTGCATCCAACCTGTTTGTGCGCATTGACGGGTTCGATTGGCTGGACGGCTTCGACGACATCGCCAACTACCAAGTGCCCGGGCGCGATATTTCCAAAGCGTTCTGTCGCACCTGCGGGTCGGGCGTGCCTTGGAAAAATAGTGACGCAACCAAAATGGTTGTCCCGGCCGGATCCCTGAACGCACCACTAAATGTTGCCGAGCGGTTCAGAATATTCGCGTCAGAACGACCCGATTGGGCATCAGATCTTGAGCAAATCTCTTTACACGCGACGCTCCCCTAGGGTCTAGAGTGTCAGGCAAAACGACCCCTGCCAACATCGCACACGATTGGGAAAATCATGATAACCTGCCACGTGACCTACAAAATCGACCCCGCCAAGACCGCAGATTTCGAGACCTACGCAAAGGCGTGGATCCCTCTGGTCGCGCGATTTGGTGGTACGCATCACGGATATTTCCTGCCGCATGAGGGGCCAAATGATCTCGCGTTTGCGGCATTTTCATTTCCGTCTTTGGCAGCTTACGAAGTTTACCGGACAAAAAGCGCTGCCGACCCCGATTGCAAAGCCGCATATGATTTTGCCGTGAAAACCAAATGCATCCTGCGCTACGACCGACACTTTCTACGACCCGTTCTGGATGGCGATTTGTCGGGCATCCGCAGCCAATAAAAATTGCGCCACGGCTGCGGTTTCGCGTGTCACGCTGTCCATCGACGCCAAATTAGTGTCGTGGATGTGACCCCAAAGTCAGCGGGCCTTGGGGGACTTCGTTTGCCCGCAATCCGCGAACGCACCACATTGTTCACGCGCCGCAAAAGCCGATTTCACCGACTGGGTGCAAGGCCGACAATCATCCGCTCAAACTCGCACCCACTCCCCCGCAATGCACCGCGGCTCTTGGGTTCTGATCTCGGTTTGTGTGTTCAGGCGCCAGTCGTTCCCGTCAAATGAAGGGAAAAACGTGTCGGCGTCCTCGACGTCCAGATTGACTTCGGTCAGGCACAAACGGTCGGCCATGGGCAGCATCGCGCCGTAAATCCCTGCCCCGCCGACGCCGTAAATCCGGTGATAGCCCAGCGATGTCGCGAGCGTTATCGCCTCGTCTATCGATCCCACGCAATGCTCGGCCGCGCAGCCTTTGGACGTCACAACAATGTTCAAACGGTTCTTGAGCGGCGCTGTCGGCAGGCTGTCCCACGTGTTGCGCCCCATGATGATCGCGCCGCCCATGGTTTCGCGCATGAAGTATTTCAAATCCTCTGGCAGGTGCCACGGCATGTCGCCGTTTTTGCCAATCACATTCCCACGCGCACGCGCCACAATCAGCGTAATCATACTGCCACCGGTGCTTTGATGCCCGCATCGGGGTCGTAGCCGATCAGCTCAAAGTCCTCGTATTTAAAGTCGAAAATCGAACTGACCTGTCGTTTAATCCGCATCTGCGGCAACGGTTTCGGGCTGCGTGAAAGTTGCAAATTCACCTGATCCATATGGTTGGAATAAATATGTGCGTCCCCCAATGTGTGCACAAAATCGCCCGCCTCGTAGCCCGTCACATGGGCCAGCATCTGCAACAACAACGCGTAGGATGCGATGTTGAACGGCACGCCAAGGAACATATCGGCAGAGCGTTGATAGAGCTGGAGATGCATTTTCTGACCGATGATTTTGACCTGCCACATGGTGTGACAAGGCGGCAGCGCCATGTCGGCGATTTCACCGGGGTTCCACGCAGACACGATCAAACGACGGCTGTCTGGCGACGATTTGATGTCGGAAATCAGCCGCTCGATCTGATCGACAGTGCCACGTTCGGACGGAAATTCACGCCACTGTTTCCCATAAACCGGGCCAAGATCGCCGTTCTCATCCGCCCACTCATCCCAAATCGACACGCCGTTTTCCTTGAGATAACCGATGTTTGTATCACCAGCCAGGAACCACAACAGCTCGTGAATAATGGACCGCAGATGCACCTTTTTGGTCGTAACCATCGGAAACCCATCAGCCAAAGGATAGCGCATTTGCATCCCGAAATGCGATGTCGTGCCGGTGCCAGTGCGGTCTGTTGTCTCTTGCCCAAGCGCTAAAATCTCGCGCAATGCGTCATGGTATTGTTTCATGTGGCCTCCTGCCTATTGGCGACACGCGTTTAGGTTGCGCATACAGAATCTAACAGAGTTGCACCCTATCTAGTATAACGCCACTTTTGAACCGCAATATCATGGTCGTTTTTCGGCCACGGTTCACTTTCACAATGCGCGTCAAGGTTAAGTGATCGTTGACTTTTTAAGTAAACACACCGAACAGTTTACCCAACGAGGCAGTAATAATCGAAACCCAAAAGAGGTTCGGCAGTATGAAGTATTTTACAAGCGTATGCGCTTTGGCGCTGGTTGTTGGCGCGTGCGGTAGCGGCGGGTCGAACCCTTTTTCAGCGGTGGATTCGTCAACTCCGACCACCGGCACACCCACGACAACATCAACAGTTCCCACCAGCGTTTCCAACGATCTGACGTCTTTTACTTTTGACGGATCGACCTTAACGGTCACCGGACCGGGATTTGACGGCGACGGGCCAGAACTGACTTACACCCGCAAGGCCGGCTTGGACGTTCCAGGCTATGTTGCCTTTGCCGCACAAGACGATGCACTCGATGATCACTTTACGGCCTATGCCCAAACGATCGGCAGCGCGACGGCCGTTCTGACAACGAGCGGCGGCAGCCTGGGTTATTTTGAAGGCGGGGCCAGTTACACTCGCACCGGAAGTTATGAAAAACCCACTGGCGACGATATCCCGACCGCGGGACTGGTGCGTTACGCGGGCAACTACGTCGGGCTTAGCAACGTTGACGGCCCCGGTGGCGATCTGATCACGCCCCCCGTAGGCATCCCGGATGAAGTTTTGCCCGGCCAAGCAGGCTTGGTGACGGGCAACATTATTATCAACGTCGGCTTTGACGACAACGAACTAAAGGGCCTGATTTACCAGCGCGAAATCACAACCGCTGGCGGGGTTCTTGACATGCCTGACATCATTTTGGTGCCGACCAGCATCGATGACAACGGCACATTCAGCGGTGAAGCACAGGTCGGCACGCAAACTGCAGGCGCATACGGCGGCATCTTTGCGGGTGACAATTCAGAAGGTATGGCAGGTGGCGTCCACTTGTCCGATCACTTCCTGGATGGCACAACCGCCGAAGAAGAATACGGCATCTTTGTTCTGGGGCAGTGTAATTCTGCTGTTGAAACAGACACCGAACTCTGCGCGGTAGATGACTAAACGCACCGCATGGGCGCTGTGTGTTTCCCTGCTATGCGCAGGCACACAGGCGGCCATTGCGGACGGATCACAACAGACGACATTGACGTTGGAACAAGGGCGCAAGTTGGCTTTGCACGCCTTATCCAACGGTGATGCGCAACTGGCGCTAAATGTGTCGCGCGGTCTTTGGGAAGCGGACCCGAAGAACCCCCAAACCTATTCGATCATCGCGTCGGCCTACGCCCATCTGGGGGAACATACCGCCGCGCGACGGGCCGCGGCAAAAGCGTATCGATATTCTGACAATAAAACACTGCGCCTTAGTGCCGCCCAATTGGCTGCCCGCGCCGCTTTGGCCGAAGAGCGCCCGACATTGACCCAAGTCTGGCTGCGCCGCGCCGTTTTGAATTCACACTCGCAAGCAGATGAAAAACGCATCGCCAGCGATTACGCCCGCGTGCGTGCCTTAAACCCGTGGAGCTTTCGTTTAAATGGCAGCCTGAAACCATCCAGCAACGTCAACAACGGGGCCGATAGCGCGTTGCAAATCATCGATGGTGACCCGTTGGTCGGCAGTTTATCTGGCAATGCCCAAGCCCTGAGCGGCTGGATCACCGACGTCGATGCGTCTGTCGGCTACAGATTGCGCAGCACTGAAACGTCACGCACATCGCTTGGGGCACGTGTTTTTGTGCATCGTGTGATGCTGTCAGACGGGGCTAAAATACAGGCTCCGAGCACTGAAAATTCCGATTTTTCAAGCACCTACGTCGAAACGTCGTTAAAACAAACGCGGATCGTTGGAGCGCGCAAGAACCGTTTGAATTACGGTTTGGCCGTTGGCACGTCGATTTACGCGCAGAACACGTCCTATCATTTTGCGCGCGGCAGTTTGGGATACAGATGGAAGTTGGCTGCGCAAACCCATTTTTCGTTAAACGGATCGCTGGAACGTCGCCACGTGCCCGGCAAGTCGATCAAGGACAGTTCAATCTATGCGCTCTCAGGCGCGCTTCATCACCGATTGGCTGGCGGCAACACGCTGTCCTTTTCGCTCAGCTTGCGGGATGTCAAATCGGATCACATCAGAACGCCCTATTCCAGCGCCAGCTTGCGTGCATCCTACGCGTTTGCAAAACAAATCGGACCTGCCAAAATTTCGACAGGACTGACGTTCGGATATTCGGACTACGACATCTACTTGACCGGAAATCGCCAAGCCCCCGGCGGACGGCAAGACAGATCGGCCTACGGGGACGTCACGATGGTATTCCCGGAACATGATTACGCGGGCTTTGCACCAACATTGCGCGTTCGCACCGGGCGAAAATTCTCGAATGTCAGCCGCTTTGACACCCGCGAATTTTCGGTGTCATTGGGCATCCAATCAAAGTTCTGAGAGCCGCGCACGCACTGACTGGCATCTTTTGCGCCCCATGCTAGTTTGGACCGTAACAACGTCACACGCAAAGGGCACACCATGACAATCAAATATCTCCACACCATGATCCGCGTTGCTGATCTGGAAAAAACGATGGCGTTTTTCGAACTTTTGGGTCTGAAAGAAACCCGGCGCTGGGACAACGAAGGCGGGCGTTTTTCGCTGGTTTTCATGGCCGCCCCCGGTCAAGAAGACTGCCCTGTCGAGCTGACGCACAACTGGGATGGCGATGATGGTCTGCCATCTGACAGCCGTCATTTCGGGCATCTGGCATACGCCGTCGATAATATTTACGCGACATGCCAACACCTTATGGACAACGGCATCACGATCAATCGCCCTCCACGCGATGGCCACATGGCGTTTGTGCGCAGCCCTGACAACATCTCGATCGAGCTGTTGCAGGCAGATGAACGATTGGCCCCGGCCGAACCTTGGGCCAGCATGGAAAACACAGGTCACTGGTGATCCGGCACGCCGCATTCGTATTGACGGCCTGCCTGATGTCGGCAGGCCCAGCGCTGGCAGAGTGTCGATTGGCGCTTCTGTTGGCGGTGGATGTGTCCAATTCGGTGGATCGGCACGAGGATATCTTGCAGCGAAACGGCTTGGCCGACGCGCTATTGGCACCCGAAGTCGCCGATGCGGTGTTTGCGTCAGATTTTAACGTGGCTTTGGCTGCGTTCGAATGGTCTGGCCGTCATCACCAGAAAATATTGCTGGACTGGACGATGCTAAACGAACCCACACACTTGCAAGCCGCCTCAGATCGCATTCGCGCAAGCCAACGCGGTCAGGTCGATTTCCCGACCGCAATTGGTGCAGCACTGGAATTTGGCGCAATAATGTTCGACCGCGCGCCGCCGTGTTGGGCCCAAACCTTGGATATGGCGGGAGACGGCAAAAACAACGATGGCGATGAACCCGTGGTCGCCTACGCCAATCCGGCCTACGACAACGTCACGGTTAATGGCTTGGTCGTACGCGTTGTGGAACTGGAAATGGACCCGGGCGTTGCGGCCTACTATCGCAGCGATGTCATCCGTGGGCCTGGATCTTTTGTCGAGATTTCCCAAGGCTTTGAGGATTATGAACGCGCGATGCAACGCAAGTTGGAACGCGAACTGGCCCCCGCGATGATCGGGTCTTTGTCGCAGGGAACCCAAGGATGAAGGTCGCATGCGCTACAACTTTGATCATGGCATTTGCACCCTGCGCGCAGGCATCCGAGTGTCGCCTCGCCTTGTTATTGGCGATGGATGTGTCCAGTTCGGTCGACGTCGCAGAAGACCAGTTACAACGCGGTGGCATCGTTGCGGCCCTGACCGCCCCCGAAGTTCAGGCCGCATTTTTCGCATCTGACCACCCGGTGGCACTCGGCATTTATGAATGGTCCGGGCGTTACAATCAGGAAATCCTGCTGGATTGGACAATGATTGATCGCCCCTCTGCACTGCTGTTTGCCGCTGAAACCGTTGCCAACAGCAAACGCAGCCACAACGATTTTCCAACCGCAATGGGGTACGCATTGGGCTATGGGGCGGAAATGTTGAACCGCGCCCCCCCCTGTTTGTACAAAACCATCGATATCGCCGGAGACGGGCAAAACAACGAAGGCTTTCGCCCCGCTGCGGCGTACCGGGAATTCGCATTTCGCGATGTGACTGTGAACGGTTTGGTTGTGAATGCCGCTGATTTTGAAGCGGAAACTGGCCTGATTGCATTTTATCAGCGCGAGGTTTTGCACGGCCCCGGTGCATTTTTGGAAATCGCGCAGGGTTTTGAAGATTACGAGCGCGCGATGCGGCGCAAACTGGAACGGGAACTGACGCCTCACGTGATTGGGCAATCGGAGCGATCAGAGGACGCGGGATGATGCTTCGTCTGCTTGGGGCACTCATGCTAATCGGGTTGGCGACGTCCGCGAATGCGCAATGTCGGCAAGCTTTGGCGTTGGGCTTGGATGTGTCAGGATCAGTCGACGCGCGCGAATATCGCTTGCAGATGGATGGGCTTGCCCAAGCGTTGAGCGCGTCAACCGTTCAATCAAAACTGCTGTCCCAACCGGATACACCCGTCATGTTGCTGGTCTATGAATGGAGCGGTCCAAACGATCAACATACAGTTCTGCAGTGGCAACCTGTGACTTCGGTGCAGGACCTCGAGCAAATCATTGTTGTTTTGCAAAACACCCAGCGGCGTGACGCCAGCCCGGGAACAGCGCTGGGGCAAGCCATGCAAGTTGGTGCCGCACATCTGTCAAAGGCAGACTGTTGGGCCAAGACGCTCGATATTTCGGGGGATGGAAAATCCAACCTCGGGATCAGGCCGCGCGATGCTAAACCGTTGTTGGCACCGCAAGGGATCACCGTAAACGGATTGGTAATCGGGGCAGATGCTCCGACCATCAGTGATACCCGCCAGACTGAAATTGGCGAGCTGTCGTCGTATTTCAGGGCCGAGGTTATCCTTGGCCCTGATGCGTTTGTTGAAACGTCGCTTGGCTTTGCCGATTACGCAGCGGCGATGACCCGCAAGCTGGTGCGAGAGCTGCAAGAGGTGCAGCTGTCCCTGCGTTAAGCGTTCGGGTCAGTAAATATACCTGATCTGATCCGTCCAATAGCGTTCGACCCGTTTGAGCGAGACAGTGATGTCTTCGATCCCTTCAGGCCCCAGCACACCACGGCTTTGCAGCCCTTCGGCGTGGCGTTCGAACAGATCGGTGACGACACTGCGAATGTGGCGCCCCTGTTCTGTCAAACGCACCCGCACTGATCTGCGGTCGATTTCGCAGCGTTGATGGTGCATGTATCCCATCTCGACCAGCTTTTTCAGGTTATAACTGACGTTGCTGCCTTGATAATAACCGCGGCTTTTTAGTTCGCCCGCGGTCACCTCGTTGTCGCCGATGTTGAACAACAGTAGCGCCTGCACTGCGTTTATTTCCAACACGCCAACGCGTTCGAATTCATCTTTGATGACGTCCAAAAGCAACCGGTGCAATCGTTCCACCAGCGATAATGCTTCTAGATATCCACCCATGAACCCCTTTTCAGAGGCTCCGATAAGGGGCTCTTGAATGCTCATTTTTGTCTCCGACTCAATCTGCTCGTTTCAAGCAAACTGCGACAAAAACTGTAATAATAGGTTAAGTTTAGACAAAAGCTGCGAACGCTACTGCAACTGGCGTGAAATCCGGTCAATCAGCCTTGTAAATTGGGGTGGTGGGGCCACCTGCCCCGTCACCCACTGATACAAATCCTGATCGTTTTCGTTCAGCAAAGCGTCATACAAGACGATTTCGGCCTCTTCCATGTTCGCCAAATGTTCATCCGAAAACGCAATCAGAATGATGTCCATTTCCTTGATCCCGCGGCGCATGGATCGCATGCGCAGGCGTTTGATGCGGTGTTCGGGCAGTTCAGACATCTGCCGCGGCCTCGGATGCAGAATTTGCCAACACCCGGCGCAAGCGTTTTTCCAGACGCGCCATTTGTTCGGCGCGCGCGATCATGTCGGCCCGCATTTCGCGAATTTCGGTCAGAATCTCACGCATGTCAGACGTGCTGGTGTCATCATCGGGTGCATCTGCACCGACGCCTTCGCCGTTGATCAGCCACATCATCGAGACATTCAAAATGCCCGCCATGATCGACAGACGGTTGGCGCGTGGCTCGCTTGTGTCGTTTTCCCAGCCCCGGATCGTGCCTGCGCGCACACCCAAACGGCGCGCCAGCTCTTTTTGGCTCATGCCGCTTTGTTCACGCGCGGCCGCAACCCGATCCCCGAATGTTGCTGTGTCAGGTCCGAACCAGTCTTGATCGCCACTATTTGTATCGTTCATTTCGTGTTCCTTAATTCCAAAGCAAATGTTGGGGCGCGCCTTTGCATCAAACTTGATCGTCACAGCCTGCGCGCCTATGGAGGTGGTGATGTAACCCTATCAAACCGAGATCACAATGAAACTGCTCTCCGACACTCTTGCCCGCGTCAAACCGTCCCCCACAATTGCTGTGACAAACAAAGCCGCCGAAATGAAAGCGGCTGGATTTGATGTCATCGGCCTTGGTGCGGGTGAACCGGATTTCGACACCCCCCAGCATATCAAAGACGCAGGCATTGCCGCGATCAATTCCGGCAAAACGAAATACACGGCGGTCGACGGTATTGCTGAGCTGAAACAAGCGATCTGCGCCAAGTTCAAACGCGACAACGGCCTGGATTACACGCCGTCCCAAGTGTCCGTCAGTTCCGGTGGCAAACAGGTGTTGTACAACGCGCTGATGGCGACCTTGAACGAGGGCGACGAAGTTGTCATTCCTGCGCCTTATTGGGTCAGCTACCCCGACATGGTTTTGCTGGCTGGCGGCACGCCCGTTGTGGCCGAAGCATCGATCCAGACCGGTTTCAAACTGACCGCAGACCAGCTCGAGGCGGCGATCACGCCCAAAACCAAATGGCTGATTTTCAACTCGCCCTCCAACCCGACGGGCGCGGGATACACTTGGGAAGAGCTGAAAATGCTCACCGACGTGCTGATGCGCCACCCGCATGTGTGGGTGATGACCGACGACATGTACGAACACCTGTTCTACGATGATTTCAAATTCTGCACCCCTGCCGAAGTTGAACCACGCCTGTACGATCGCACCCTGACAGTGAACGGCGTGTCCAAAGCCTACGCAATGACCGGCTGGCGCATCGGCTATGCAGCGGGGCCGGAAAAACTGATCGCGGCCATGCGCAAGGTGCAATCGCAATCCACGTCGAACCCCTGTTCGATCAGCCAATACGCGGCTGTCGAGGCACTGAACGGCACCCATGATTTTGTGCCCGTTAACAACAAAGTGTTCCAACGCCGCCGCGATCTGGTGGTGAAAATGCTGAACGACGCGGACGGCATCAGCTGCCCAACACCAGACGGCGCGTTCTACGTCTACCCGTCCATCGCGGAATTGATCGGCAAAACCTCGGCCAAAGGGACAACGATCAGCGACGATGAAACCTTTGCCGCAGCCTTGCTTGAGGAAACCGGCGTCGCGGTTGTGTTCGGGGCGGCCTTTGGCCTGTCACCAAACTTTCGCGTCAGCTACGCCACCTCGGACGAGGCATTGCTCGAGGCTTGCACGCGCATCCAGACCTTCTGCGCGGCACTGACATAACCAAAAGACGGGGGCATAACCAAAAGACGGGGGCATAATCAACAGATGGGGGCATAACGCCCCCATCACCCGCATCGCGACTATGCGCCCCTGACAGCGCATGCTATTGTCCCCAAAAGTCATCCGCAGTGGCGGGCACAGCGATAGGCAGGGCAACAGGATATCCAATGGCAGGCGAACTTCCCGACTATTATTTTCGAGTCCGCGAAAACGGTGCAGCGGTGTTTCGTGTCGACACTGAAAACCGTCAACGTCGCATTGAAATGGACCAGATCGCGCTGGTCAACATGCGCAACGGTGAAATCAAACCGCACGGGGACCGGTCCCTGTCTGACGCTGATCTGACCCGCATCAAAGAGTGGATGGAACAGCGCGCAGGCGTACTCGCGCACCGCGACATCGACGATATCCACCGCGCCGTCGACTACATGAACCTCACCACACAATGGGTGCAATCCAAAGCCTCCGATGAACAGCTCGAAGCCGTCACAGATGATCTGCTGTTGGCCATGCATGACTTACGCTCCACTTTGGTGCGCAAAAAGGCGGATCGGTTGATGAAAGGGTAAGTCATCCCTAGATCGGTTCAATCAGGGCCAGTTCTGACAGGGCCAGTTCTGAATAATTTCAATAATATTTAGGAGACCGAGATGTCTGTCGAACTTTCATACCTCGCCATGTACGGCACGTTCACCCTGATTTTGCTGGTGGTTCAAGCAAGCCTCGGCGCGCTGCAACACGGGATCCCCGCATTTGCTGGCAACCGTGACGGGCTGGTGTCTACGGGCATGGCGGCGCGGGCGGATCGCGCGCTCAACAACTCTGTTGTGGCCTTGGCGCTGATCGCCCCTGCCATCGTGATTGTCGCCATGACCGATCAAGCCACCAGCGGCACCGAGCTGTCGGTACGCTTGTTCCTTGGCGCGCGCGTTGTCTACGCAATCGTGTACATTGTCGGCATCCCCTACGTGCGCACTGCCGCATGGGTCGTCGGCTTTTTGGCAACTGCCTGCGTCTATTGCGCAGCGCTGTAAGCGGACTGGAAAACGCGCGCGCGTGGGGGATAACGCCATGCGCGCGAACGACCAAATCGCAAGCAGCGGCGTTCACTCTGGCGGCCACTGATCTGGAATTGTCCGGCCTGCCAAAAATGTGGTAAACGCGTGCCAAGACCCACACTGCCGAAAAGGAACCCACGACAATGATTGCCTACGTCACGGTTGGTGCTGACGACCTCGCGCGCGCGAAACGGTTTTACTCTGCGTTCCTGCCCGCCCTTGACTACGGGCTAAAAGAAGGGCCCGAGGGCCTAAGCTATGCGTTGCCCGTCGCCCTTGGCCAGTCCCCCGTGCTGCCGGATTTCTACGTTAAGCCAACCTTTGACGGGCATCCGGCCTCGGCTGGGAACGGCACAATGGTTGCCTTTGAGGCGCGCACCCAAAAGCAAGTGCGTGATCTTCACGCCGCAGCTCTTGCAGCGGGTGGTTTTGACGACGGCCAGCCGGGTTTTCGCGCCGCCTACGGGGCACATTTTTACGTAAGCTATCTGCGCGATCCGCAAGGCAACAAGATCGCGTTGTTTTCCGACAACCGGGACGAGCCCGGACGCGACGGGTAGTTTAAAATTCACCGCTGATCCTAGGCGACGGCCGCAAGGCTAGCCGATTGATTTGATCATCTTGCCCCAGAACCGCCAGCTGAGCAGCACAGACGCGAATGCGAGACCGATCACCAACCCGCTCCACACGCCGATGCCGCCAAAGCCAAACACAAACCCCAAGACATACGAACACGGGATGCCGATCACCCAATAGCTGACGGCGGCGATGACCATCGGGACTTTGGTGTCCTGAATGCCGCGCAGCAGGCCCAGCGCGATGGCTTGAGTGCCGTCCACCAGTTGAAACAGTGCCGCGATCGCCAGCAGCCCGGTGCCGATGGCGAGGATCTCGAGCCGTGCGGGTTCGGATTCTTGCATGAACAGTGAAATCAACGGCTCTGGCCAGACCAGAAACGCGACTGTGGTGATCAGCGCCATGACCAGCGACATCACGTAAGCGACCTTGGCCCCGCGGGCCAGATGCGCGCGATCCTTGCGCCCGTAGGCGTTGCTAGCCCGAATGGTGCCCGCGTTGCTAAGCCCCAGATGCAGCATGAATGTGATCGCCGACAGTTGCAGCGCCACGCCGTGTGCGGCCAGCGGCACAGTGCCCAGCCAGCCCATCATCACGGCGGTGGCTGAAAACAATCCGGTCTCTGACAGGCCGGTAATTCCGATGGGCAGGCCGAGGCGAAAAACGCGGCTCAGTGCCTCTTGGTCAGGGCGCCACAGACGGACGAACAACTGATGTTCCGGCAGCACGACAATCGCGTAAATCACGACCCCGATCAGCGACACGATCTGGGTGACCAGCGACGCCAGCGCCGCGCCGACAATGCCCAATTCCGGTGCGCCCCAATTGCCAAAGATAAACGCGTAGTTGGCCAGCGCGTTGGAAATCGCGCTGATGATGGTGATCCAGAACACGACCTGTGTGCGCTCGAGTGCGGCGAGATAGCTTTTGATCACCATGACCAACAAGGCCGGGATCATCCCGAAGCCCGCCACCAGCAAATAGCGCCCCGCATCGGCGGCCACGCTGGGTTCCTGGCCCACGCCCAACAGCAACGGTTCGGCCCACAGCATCACCGGCAGCACCATGATCGCATAGCCAAACGACAGCCACAGCCCCATGCGCGTCACCCGCCGGATGCCGACCTGATCGCCCTCGGCGTCCAAACTGGCCACCAGCGGCATTACCGCAAAGGCAAACCCCGCCCCCAGCAAAAACAGCGTAAAGAAATAGCTGCCCGCAATGGTCCCCGCCGCCAGTGCCGCCACGCTGAACCAGCCCAGCATAACCGTGTCGGTCACAGTGATTGCGATCTGGGCCAAATGCCCACCGATCAGCGGCAAGCCAAGCTTTGTGATCGCCTTGGTATGGGCCGGATATGTCATGAATTTAGTTTGCATGCCCTCAGCCTTATCTGGGCTTTCGCGAATGGCAAACCGCAAAAATGTATCGCTACACTTCTTTGCCGGTGCTCAGATGGGTGGCCTTGAAGCCGCGGGCGTATTTCAATCCGTAGCCCAGCATCCGGTCGGCGGCGATATGCACGACCCAAACGCACACAACCGGCCACGCAGCCCCCCAGTCAAATGCGATTGCAACGGCTGCCAGACCGGCGGGGGCCGTGTAGGTGTGCGCCAGATTATAGGCGATGGCCCCGATCCGAGGGCCACGCAAATAGCCAATCATCGCCACGTCAGGCCCTAAAATCAAAGCGGCAAACAGCCACCACGACGCGCCTGTGTAGGCAAATGCGACGCAGGCAATGACGGCAATGGCCGCCCCTTCGATCTGCAAACTGGCGCGCACGGCCCCCGTCGCGTGTCCGGTGTCTGAATAATCCTGCGGCATGCGTTCCATCCTTGTGTGAGGTCTGTGAAACACCTGCCCCCGCACCGCACCCAAAACAATTATCTATATTTCTTCAGTTGCTTGTCATATCTTTACAGGCATGTCCCAGAACCTCCCCTCACTTGATCTGATCCTCAGCTTTCGGGCCGTCATGGACACCGGCAGCCTGACGGGCGCTGCTAAACTGCTGGCGCTGTCGCAACCCACCGTGCGCCGGCAGATTGAAATGCTGGAACAGCAGATCGACACGCCGCTGTTTACGCGCGCCACCAACGGGCTGACGCCCAACGATATGGCCCATGCGCTGCTGCCGATCGCGACCACAATCGCAGCCCAAGGCGCGGCGTTCAAACGGGCGGCGTCCAGTGCTGCGCAGGACACGCACGGCACCGTTCGGGTCACCTGTTCGCGGGTGATCGCCACCCAGGTCGTGCCGTTTATTCTGCCCGCGCTACAAACCCGGCACCCTGATTTGCGGATCGAACTGGTGGCCAGCAACGACACCCAAGACCTGCTGCGCCGCGACGCCGACATCGCAATCCGCATGACCCACCCCACACAAAAAGCCCTGATCCAAAAGGCGTTACCCGACGTGCGGCTGGGTCTGTTCGCAAGCCCCGCACACACCGCCGCGCCGCAAACCACCGATGACATCGCCCATGCGCCGTTTGTGCTGGATGACACCAGCGACCGCATCGCCAAAGGCTTGATCGCCGCAGGCCTGCCCGAACCCCGCAACACCGTTTTGCGCTGCGACGATGAAGTGGCGCAAATCACCGCCCTGCTTGCCGGGGTTGGCACCGGCTTTTGCCAGCTTGGCATTGCCCAGCGCTTGGGTCTGACACAGGTGCTGCCACACATCGAAACAACCCTGCCCTGCTTTGTGCTGATGCACGAAGATCAGCGTCAGATTGCCCGCATTCGGGCCGTCTTTGACCACATGTGCACACACCTACCCGCACAGATTGCACCGAATTCGGTGAAACAACGTAAGGTCAAAGCTTGATCAAGGCCCTGACTGTGGTCACACTCCGATCCGTAAATGATTCAAAGTTCACGACATTACTGTATCGGACCAATTCCAGGAACTGGAAGATCGGAGAACACTATGACTCGCCTTAGCCACCTGATTACGCCTCTCTTTTTCGGAGCCGCAATGACGCTCAACACTGCCCTGCCCGCCGCAGCAAACCCCATCGACACCACCCGCCCCGACGCGCCAGAACTGGCCGCCTACGGGGACATGCCAATTGGCGTGCAGACGATGGAATTTTCCCACGCGGATCAAATCGACATTTTGAACACGACAGCCGACAGCGCCCCAACCTACGAGCGCCCCTTGACGGTCGAAGTCTGGTATCCGGCAGCCGCTGGCACCGAACAGGGCGGCAGTTACACCGCGATCCTGCGCGACGGCAAAACCGAAGTGCCGCTGACAGGGCGCGCCGCACGTGACGCAGCGCCGGCCTCCGGCGCAACATACCCGTTGATCGTGATCTCGCACGGCTATCCCGGCAACCGCTATCTGATGTCGCACTTGGGCGAAAACCTCGCCTCCAAAGGTTATGTGACCGTGTCGATTGACCACACGGATTCGACCTATTCAGACCAAGCCGCGTTCGGATCGACATTGCTGAACCGACCCATCGACCAACGCTTTGTCATTGATCAAATGGCGGCGATGGACGGCCCGCTGGGCGCGATCATCGATGCGGATCAAACCGGCGTTATCGGCTATTCGATGGGCGGCTACGGCGCGCTGATCTTTGGTGGTGCGGGTGTGACCCAAGCGTCCACCGAATACGTCTGGGGCACACCAAACGGGCTGCTCGAACGCCATTTGGCCGGTTCTGACACCCACGAGGCGCTGATTGACGAGCGCGTCAAAGCGGTCATTGCCATCGGTCCTTGGGGCAAAAACGCAGGGTTCTGGGATGCGGACGGCATGGCCGGTTTGCGCAAACCCACGTTGCTGATGGCAGGTGGATCCGATGATGTGTCGGTCTACGCGGCCATGCGCACACTATTCGACGAAGCCGTAGGCACCGACCGTCACTTGTTGACGTTCGAGCACGCAAACCACAACGCAGCCGCACCAATGCCCGCCCCAAAAGAAGCCTACGCGCTTGCGGCCGCTGGCGATTCCGGCCCGTTTGAACACTACGCAGATGCGGTTTGGGACAACACGCGCATGAACAACATCACGCAGCACTTTGCGACCGCGTTCATGGACATGCACCTGAAAGGCGACGCCGAAAAAGCACCCTATTTTGATCTGGTGACCAAAGCCGGCGAAGGCGTCGTGGCCGTTGATGATGCGGGCAAAGAAACGGTCGATCACACGTACTGGAACGGGTTTGCACCACGCACGGCCGCTGGCCTGATGTTCGAAACCAAAAAGGCGGGTGAATAAGCCCTGATGCAAAAAGGTACCAGCAAAACGCTGTCTCTGAATGGCCATGATTTTCACGTGCGGATGTGGGGTTTGCCGCATCTGCCCAAGCTGATCATGTTGCATGGCTACCCGGAATATTCCGGCGCTTGGGACGATCTGGCCCCCAAGTTGTCCGGCATGTTTCACTGCATCGCGCCTGACCAGCGCGGCTATGGCCAAAGCTGGGCACCAAGCGATGTTGGCGAATACACCACCTCGAAACTGGTCAGCGACATTGTCGAATTGATCGGCCATCCGGATGTTGCAGCCAAAGGTCCGGTGTCGGTGTTCGGGCACGACTGGGGGGCGGCAATTGCCTATGGTTTGGCGATGTTCCATCCCGATCTGGTGGCCCGTTTGATCATCGCCAACGGTGTGCACCCGGTCCCGTTTCAGCGTGAAATGGCGGCCGGTGGCGCGCAGACCGAAGCCTCGCAATACATCGGATTTATCCGGCGTGACGATTCCCACGACCAGCTTGCGGCCAACAATTGCGCCAAGATGATGGATCTGTTTTCCGCCAAAATGGACATGCGCTGGCTGACGGAAAATCCCGAAAAGATGGAGGCCTATCGCACGGAATGGTCACGGCCCGGGCGCCTAAAAGGGATGACCAACTGGTATCGCGCCTCGCCGCTGGCGCTGGCTGGCCCCGGCATGCCGATCGAAGTGCCAGAACTGCCGTTGGACAAGCTGCAAGTGCGCTGTCCGCATCTGTTGATCTGGGGGATGGGCGACACGGCATTGCTGCCCGAAACCACCCGCGGATTAGAAGATTTCGCCGCCGATTTAACCCGCGTCGAGATTGAAGACGCCGATCATTGGGTGCTGCACCAACAACCCGATGCCGTTGCGGATGCGGTTGTCGATTGGGTCATCGGCGACGAGTTATACATCCCCTAAAACATGTGCCCCTAAAACATGTGCGCCGCGCTTGAACACGTGGCGCACACCTTTGGAATTTAGCCCGCTTGTGTTTCGTCAGGCTGTTGGGTCAACCCCAACGCCACAACGATCAATACTGCCAGACCGTTCACCCAATAATACCACGCATCCAGACCAGTGAACCCGATCACACCAGGGGCCACAACGAACGCCGCCCCCAGGATGCCGTCCACAGTCAGATGCCCCCAAAACGGAATGATGCGCGCCAGCCCAAAGCGGTAATCCGTCATCAAGCTCAGCGCAAAAACGGCGACCCCTGTGACGACAGACAACCAGAACGCCAGCGGATTGGACGCGCCAAGCCCCAGAACAGACGGTGCAACAATCAGCGCCGTTCCAACCAGAAAATCAAGGACACCGTGTTGATTTGGTGTGATAAAACGAAGTGACATGTGAGCCTCCTAACAGGTGTGAAAGGCGCGCAGGGTATCGCGCGCGCCTGTTTGGGTCGCGATCAGTTCAGGCTGGCAACGCCCAAAGGAACCGCGAATTTCTTGCACCAGATGTAGACCTCGTCGAAATCATCGACGTTGACTGATGCAGGCACGATGTAGACTTGGACGCCGTTCAAGTGCTGCAACGGACCCAAATCCGTGGCATCGGCATACGTGCCGCCTTTGCCAAATCCGACCCGTGGATCAGGCGCACCATCCAGGCTGAAATCGCTGTCCAGAATGACAACCGCACCGCCGTTTGACGTCTTGATGATCTGGATGCCGCCAGTGGTGATGTGATCGCTGGCGCCGGTGAATGTTCCGGTAATTGCGCCTGTGTCTGCTGTGTCGGCAACGCCCTGCAGTGGCGCAAATGACAAGCTGGCAGCAACGACAAGTCCGAGTGTGGTGGCGATAATATTCTTCATGGTTTTGGTCCTATCCAATGTGATGACACCCGAGACATACAGTTAGGAACCAAATAGTTCCAAACACAAAGCCGTGAGTTATTGACTAATTGGTTCCGAACCTATGTAAAGGCAGTAAGCAAAGGGAAATTCCATGGCCAGACCACGCGCATTTGACACCGACCTTGCCCTTGATCGGGCGATGGATGTGTTTTGGGAACTGGGATACGAAGAAGCCACGCTGCCCGACCTGCTCAGCGGTATGCAATTGACCCGAGGCAGCCTTTACAAGGCGTTCAAAGACAAGAAATCACTATTTCTGATCACGCTTGATCGCTACGAAAAACACAGCGTCGCGGACGCAGTCGCGCAGTTAGCAGACACCAGTATCCCGGATGGATGGGACCGCATCATGGCCCTGTTCCACTCGATCGCCGACGCCGTGGGGCAAGACGATCGGCGCGGATGCCTGCTGTGTTCTGCCGCCGCTGGCCCTGCATCTTATGACCCTGAAATCGCCCGCGCGGTGCACCGTGGCTTGGGGCAAATGCGCGCCGCGTTCGAGGCGGCACTGCCCGATGACGGCCCCGCCTTGGCGGACCTACTGGTCACGCAATACACCGGCTTGCGGATTTTGTCGCGCTCGCGCATGCCCACGCCAGTGATCAACGCCAGCATCAACGATTTGCAAAAACTGCGCGACCTGGCGACCTAGGCGTGGTTCCAATCGTCGGGATCGGCCGAATTGTTCGGGCTTAACCCGATGACATCGCCGTCAGTCGAACAGCCCAAGCCCAAAACCGTGCGGTTCGCATAGGAAAAATACGCGCTGACTTGGTTGATTTCCAAAATCTCGCCATCGTCAAACCCTGCGTCGCGCAACGCTTGAATGTCAGCCTCGCGCAGCGCGCTTGGGGCTTGCGTCAACACCTGTGCATAGCGCATCGCCGCCTTTTGTGCGTCATCCAAAGGCAGCGCAGAAATATCGCCCGCCTCGATCCCGACACGGATCGCATCGGCGCGCGGATCATCCCCCAACAAACGCTTCATTCCGGCGAAATGATGTTCAACACAATACGAACAGTCGTTCAGCGCAGACACCCAAACCCCGAGCACCTCAAGAAACCATTTCGGCACCGTATTGCCCGAGTGATGCAGCACGTATTTGTAGACGGCCATGTGCGCCTCCATCGTGTGCGGGCGCAGCGAATGGGCCATCATGATGTTGTCGACGTTGTTGTCGGGGCCGGTGACGCGCGCGTACAGGGTTTTCAATTTGCCCGTTGCCGCCTCGAACGGAATGGTTTTGATCCAAGCCATGATGTCTGTCCTTTTGTTTCGGCCAAACTACCGCAATTCGAACGACTTAAAAGCCAAAGTCGGGTTTGCGATTGCGCCCCTGCCCGATTGCCCCCACAAAAGATCAAATCAAACGCGTGAGTTTTATGTTTTCAGACGGCAGTACAGTTTTCGAATTCCGCGGACCTTTCGGGGTTCCGATCCAGATTTCCAGCACCTTTTTGATGCTGGCATTTTTTATCGTGTTTGTGGGCGGCGGAATGTCGAATTTGCCCTACCAGATCGCCTTTGTCGCCATGATTTTTGTGTCGATTTTGGCCCATGAATTGGGCCACGCGTGGGGCTGCATCGTCCAAGGCATCCCGGTCGAGCGCATCTTGATCCACGGCGGCGGTGGCTACTGTTTACCGGCCCGCCAACCTGCGCGCCTTCAGGACGAATTTATTGTCGCACTCGGCCCGATCGTGAATTTGGGGCTGTGGGCTATCGCGTCGCTGCTGGTGCCGTTCATGGCCGATCCGCTGCTGTATTGGGGCCTTAGCCTGTTTGCGTTAATCAACTTGTTTCTGGCCGTCATGAACATGATTCCCGTCATGCCTTTGGATGGCGGCAAGCTGTTTCAATACGGACTGCGCCGGTTCATGGACAATGATCAGGCGCGTCGTGTCGCCGGTGGCGTCGGCGTTGTCATCGCAATTTTGTGGATCCCCGCGATGATATATTTCTACATTTACCTCGGATTTATCCTGCTGTTTTTCCCGTCGATCCGCGTGCATTGGCAAATGCTGAACAGCACAGATCAAGGTTAACCCAACCGTAAACCCTGCGCGGCTACAACTTGGGTTATGTTGCAAGTCCTGATGCTTTTGCTGCCCGGGCTGATCCCGTCGTGGCAGTTTTTCAAAACGGTCGAACCGTCGCCGCGTGTGCAATGGCGGCTGCTGTCGGATGACGGGTCTGGTGATTGGCGCGACTACCAACCGCGCCCGCAATCGCTGTCTGTGCAGGCCATCCTGCGCCGTCTGCTCTGGAACCCCGATTGGAACGACGCCCTGTTTGTGGTCAGCCTATCAGAGCGGTTGATGGATAGCCCCACGCCCCACAGTTTGCGCGAAATCCAGCGCCGATTAGAGGGCGAAGCCGCGCAAGATCCCTCGGCAGATCGCCTGCAATTCCAGCTGGTTTTTGTCAGTCGTGACGGCGGCGAATTGATGCAAGAAATCACATATCTTTCAGCGCCTTGGCCTCAACCATGAGTTTTGATACCGCCCTGCGCGCCACTGAAATCCTGCTGGCGCTCGCGTTTATCCAGCAAAGTGCGGAACACCTGTGGCGTACGCCCGAAATCCGCTGGCTGTTTGGGCTGCGTCTGGTGGTCAGCATCGTGCTGTTGGTCGGTCTTGCGCCTACCCTATCGCTGCTGATCCTAACGGGTCTTAGCGTGGTCGCACTGCACCATTTCCAAGGACCGTACAACGGCGGCAGCGACCGGATGAGCGTGCTGATCCTGTGGTGCCTGACCCTTGCGCACACCCTGCCGAACCCGCGCTGGCAGGAACTGGCGTTCAGCTATCTGGCCCTGCAACTGACCCTCAGTTATTTCATTTCAGGCTGGGTGAAACTGGTTAACGCAGACTGGCGCACCGGCACTGCCCTATCCGATGTCTTTGCCTTTTCCGCCTACCCCGTGGCCGAAAACATGCGTGCGCTGGCCCACTCCCCCCGCCTATTGCTCACCGCATCATGGGCCGTCATCGCATTCGAGGTCGCATTCCCCCTCGCCCTCTTCACCCCCTTCAGCCTGATCGCAGCACTTTGCATCGCTGCCACATTCCACCTCGCCAATGCCTGCCTTTTCGGGCTTAACCGCTTCTTCTGGATCTGGCTTGCCGCCTACCCCTCGCTGATTTGGTTCCAAGCCCGCGTGTTTTAACCCACGCACCGTCTTCCCCCTGCGCCTCGGCTCTGACATACTGTGCTCCAATCAAAACCAATAAATCCGAGCATGCCCATGTCCAACGACCTGCTTTCTGGCGCCACATCAAACCCTGATGACTACGATGCCTCCTCGATCCAAGTGCTCGAGGATATGGAACACGTTCGCCTGCGCCCCGGCATGTACATCGGCGGCAAAGACGACCGCGCACTGCACCACATGGTCGCTGAAATCGTCGACAACTCGATGGACGAAGCGGTGGCAGGACACGCCACTTGGATCGAGGTCGAATTGCACGAAAACGGGCACGTTTCGGTGCGCGACAACGGGCGCGGCATCCCCACTGGACCACACCCCAAAGACCCCGAAAAATCCGCCCTCGAGATCATCTTTTGCACCCTGAATGCTGGCGGTAAATTCTCGGGCGACAGCTACGAAACATCCGGCGGCTTGCACGGGGTTGGCTCCTCGGTGGTCAACGCACTTTCCGACCATCTCCGGGTCGAAGTTGCTCGAAACAAAGAACTTTTCGCCATGGAATTTTCGCGCGGCATGCCCCAAGGCAAGCTTGAGAAAATCGGCGCAGCCCCCAACCGGCGCGGCACAGCAGTGACCTTTCACCCCGACCCCGAAATCTTTGGCTCGCTTAAACTCAAACCCGCACGCCTGTTCAAAATGGCCCGCTCCAAAGCCTATCTTTTCTCTGGCGTCGAAATCCGCTGGAAAACCGAAATCAACGACGGCGACACCCCGCAAGAGGCGAAATTCCACTTTCCCGGCGGGCTTGCCGACTACCTATCCGAAACCTTCGAAGGGGCCACAACCTACGCCGAGGCGCCCTTTGCAGGCACCGTCAGTTTCGAGAAATTCAAAGTCCCGGGCAAAGTCGAATGGGCGATCAATTGGACGCCTGCGCGCGACGGATTTATCCAAAGCTATTGCAACACCGTTCCCACGCCCGAGGGCGGCACCCACGAGGCTGGCTTCTGGGCCGCAATCCTCAAAGGCATCAAGGCCCACGGCGAACTGGTGAACAACAAAAAAGCCGCGACAATCACCCGCGAAGATCTGACAACCGGCGCCGGCGCATTGGTGTCGTGTTTCATTCGCGAACCGGAATTTGTCGGCCAAACCAAAGACCGCCTTGCCACAGTCGAGGCCCAGCGCATGGTCGAAAATTCGGTGCGCGACCACTTTGACAACTGGCTGGCCTCCGACACAAAATCCGCAGGCGCGATCCTCGATTTCCTCGTGCTGCGGGCCGAAGAACGGCTGAAACGGCGTCAGGAAAAAGAAACCTCGCGCAAAACCGCCACCGCGAAACTGCGCCTGCCGGGCAAATTGACCGACTGTTCCTCCAAAAGCCGCGAGGGCACAGAACTGTTCATCGTCGAGGGCGACAGCGCTGGCGGCTCTGCCAAAATGGCGCGTGATCGCAAAACCCAAGCCCTACTGCCCCTGCGCGGTAAAATCCTGAACGTGCTCGGTGCCGCCTCCTCCAAACTCGGGTCCAACGCTGAAATTTCCGATTTAACCCAAGCGCTTGGCGTCGGTCTCGGCACCAAATTCAACGTCGACGATCTGCGCTACGACAAGATCATCATCATGACCGACGCGGATGTCGACGGCGCCCACATCGCCGCATTGCTGATGACGTTCTTTTTCACCCAAATGCGCCCGATGATCGACACCGGCCACCTGTATCTGGCCTGCCCACCCCTGTTCCGCCTGACCCAAGGTGCCAAACGCGTCTACTGCATCGACGAGGCCGAAAAGAACGCGCACCTAGAGGCCGGCATCGGCGGCAAAGGCCGCATCGACGTCTCCCGCTTCAAAGGCTTGGGCGAAATGGACGCCAAAGACTTGAAAGACACCACAATGAACCCCCTAACGCGTAAGCTCATCAGGGTAACAATTGACGAAGACGAACCCGGCGAAACCAGCGATCTGGTAGAGCGCTTGATGGGCAAAAAACCCGAAATGCGGTTCCAATACATTCAGGAGAATGCGCGGTTTGTTGAGGAGTTAGATGTTTGAGTAAAGGCCGCCTGCAAACCCCTGCCTATGTTGCTCGACAACTTAGACAAGAAGCAGGGTTTGGGTGTGTCGTCTGTGGCAACCCGATTATTGAATACCACCATATAGTAGAGTGGAGTGAACGAAAGCACTTCGAGCCTGAGCACATGGTTGTAGTGTGCCCTACTCATCATAAAGAACTGGCCAGCCAGCGAAGTGAAGTCGCTTATCGTTACAAGAAAAACCCAATAAACATACGCAAAAATCGGTTAAAAGGATACCTTTTCACCAAGCGTAAAAGCCAATCCTTAATAATCGGCTCGATGCGTTTTACCAACATGACTTCTATACTTACGTATGGTGGGAATCGCATTTTTGGGTTTGACATCAAAGACGAAGAAATTCGTTTGAATTTGTTTATTCCAAACGACAAGTTTAATCCTCTTATCGAAATAAAACATAATTACGTGACTTCAGCGGTCGATGATCACTGGGATATTGAATTCAAGCCGCAATGGGTAAAGTTCCGCAGAAAGGCTGGTGATGTCTCCCTTACAGTGGATTTCAGGCAAGAAGATGCCACAATATCGGCAAATTTCTCAATACTTGGTCAAGAATTTTCATTTCAAAAGGGTAAACACCTCGACATTGGTCATTCGGTTCTTGGCAATTTAAATATGGAATACATTGGCGAACCTAATCCAGCATCTGTAGTAACAGCGTTAGGTCTCGGTCCTTCCGGGAGGATATTGAGACCAAATTTCGCGATGGCCAGGCCACAGGCAGTCTTCCTGCCGTCAGGACGCATCTGGGATCCACAACTATTCCCTTAAATTCAGCGGTGCATTCCAAATCAAAAAATTTTTCATCCCCCCAAGATTAACCATTCAAAACCCGAAAATACGTTTCGCACCTCGAAACTGCACAGTTTCAGCTAGAAACTGTGCAGAACACCAAAATCGGCCTAAAATTCATCCCTTACCCGCGCCCAAAACTGCTCACTTTTGGCCTAAAACTGTGCATTTTTCGCCCAAACTCGACCAAAATCACCGCCCTAGTCCCCGCGATACCTCACCGGACGCTGCCTTTGCGCGATGGTCATCTTAAAATGCCCAGCGCCTTCGACAGCCGTGCGGACCTCTACGACTTAGGGCGTAAAGAACGTCAAAACCAACCCGTTCACTGCGGAATCTCTTGCTGCACGCTCTCCAAATAAACCATCAACGCGGCAAGCGGTCTCGGCACCGGCGACATGATCCCGCCCACCTCAAACGGCACGGTTTCCCCCCGCAGCAGCAACCCGAATTCCGGCATTTCGTGGTCCTCGAACGGCGCGCGCGTGTAGCCGTCAATCATCGACAAAACCTGAGTTCGATCAAGCCCGCGTGCGTATAACGTCGTCAAATCCGGCGGCGCGCGACCCAATTCCGGTGGCCAATCCCCTCCGCCTGTTGCAGTCGCACCGTGACACTGGGCGCAATTTTCGGTGAACAAAATCCGCCCCTCATCCGCCTCTGGCATGTCGTTCACAGCGCAGGCAACCAAGCCCAGCGCGCCCATCACAATCAGTAAAAATGTCAAACGCATCAGTCCCTCCAATTTTATTCAAATTGGCACTGAACCTCAGACCACGCCCTGATCCAGATCAAAACGAAACCCACAGCACGAACAAAGGGCGACACCAAAAGCGCCGCCCCAATACTCACTACCATGAAACCAAAACGCATCGCGCTCCGTTACCCTTTAGTACCGCCCCAATGGTAAACAGAACCTTACCAAATCAAGGTCATGTTAAGGCGTGAGTCTTTCTCGTAACACCGCACACCACACATCCCCTTGCAACATCCACGCGTGGCAGTAGGTTAACCATCATTACAACTCGAAAGCCGCCCATGACGCCTGATCAAGCCCAAACTATTCTCGATGAAAACTTCGCGCCTTGGGTGCTCGCTTTGCGCCCCAAAGTCACCACGATCAGCGCTGAGAAGGCTGTCTTGGACATCCCAATCACCGATCAAATTACCCGTATGGGCGATATCGTTTCGGGACAGACCATGGCGACGCTGGCAGATACGGCTATGGTATTGGCCTGCCTCGGAATTCTCGGACAAATGGAACCCGTGGCAACCGTCACGCTAGACACCCAATTCTTGCGCCCCGGCACCGGTGACACCCTGCGTGCTACCGCTGAAGTCACCCGCAAAGGCCGTGCATTGATATTTGCGCGTTGTGTGTTGACCACATGGCCGTCAGGCAAGGATGTGGCCCACGCAACGGCAACCTTTGCGCGTCCCACATGAAGCCCCTGCTGGCCCTGTTGGCGTTAACCATAATAGCCGCTTGTGGGCGGCCTTTGACGCCGCAAGAAATCGCCTTTGCCAAGACCATTCACGGTCCAGAACTTAACGTTGCGAAAGTACGTCTTCACGACGGGGCACCGACACGCGCGGTGACGTTCAGGCGCAAAGCACGCCCTCGCACCACTTGTCGCGAGCTAATTCTACCGCCCGCAACCGAAGAAATTGTGACGGCGAAACCCGCTGCTGTCGCCGTATTCAACACTGTTCTCTTCGACAAAGATTGGTATCTGGACAATTATTTGCCTGACTACCCCGATCAGATCGGTTTGGTTGCAGCGATGTTGCTCAGTCACGAATTAACCCATGTTTGGCAATGGCAGAACCGCAAAAAAACCGGCTATTCGCCCCTGCTTGCCGCCTCTGAACATGAGCAAGGCAGCGACCCGTATTTGTTTGAAATTGCGAACACACGCACCTTTGGTGACTACGCATTTGAACAACAAGGCGCGATCGTTGAGGAGTTCGTCTGTTGCCGCGCGCTGGCCCCACAGGCACCGCGCACCAAGCGGTTGCACACGCTAATTTCCGGTGCAATGCCGGTTGCGCCCCTCCCTCAATCACGCGAATATGACGTGCGTATGCCTTGGAATGGGGTAGAGATTAACGGCATTTGCGGGTAGGAAAAACCATGCGCGACATCCAAGATATTTATGCCATTTCGTTAGCTCGCAAGGGCGAGGCAACCATGCGTGACCTGTTGACCCCCGCAAAATCCGCAGCCGATCTTGCCCAAATTCCAGAGGATCGGTGGCTGGCGCAATTGACCAAAGGCGTGTTCCAAGCTGGCTTCAACTGGAAGGTCATTGAGGCAAAATGGGACGGGTTTGAAAAGGCGTTCAAGGGTTTTGATGTCGGGGCCTGCGCCTTTATGGATGACGAATGGTTCGACAGTTTGCTGTCCAACAAGGCCGTGGTGCGCAATGGCACCAAACTAGCGACCGTGCGCGACAATGCGGCGTTTTTGATGGGCCTGCGCGACCAAGGCGGCGCGGGTCACGTCATCGGCGGCTGGCCCTCGACAGATTTCATCGGTTTGTTAGATTTGATGAAAACCAACGGAGCCCGTTTGGGCGGCACGACAGCGCAATATTCACTGCGATTTATGGGACGCGATTCCTGGGTCATGTCGGCAGACGTGATCGCACGGCTCATCGCCGAAGGGGTCATCGACAAGCCGCCAACTTCAAAGGGCGCACAACGCGCCGTGCAGGCCGCATTCAACGAATGGATGGATCAATCGGACTATGGTCTCACGCAGATCAGCCGCATTTTGGCCACCAGTTTGTGAACATCTGCCTGGCAACACACAAACCTGTAATAAATTGAAAACAAAGGGAAACCACATGACCCAATATGCGTTGATCATGTTGCTGGCAGGCATCGGCATTCCGCTGTTGGCCGCTTTGAACGCCGCACTTGGCCAGTACATCGGATCACCTGCGACGGCCGCGACGTGCCTGTTCCTTGTTGCATTGATCAGCGCAGGGCTCGTGATGATTGCGACTGGATCAGAAGGCGTCGCGCGCCTAACCTCGGCCCCCAAACACCTGTTTGTCGCAGGAGCATTGATCGCATTTTACGTGCTTACAATCACCTACATCGCGCCGCATTTCGGCATCGGGAATGCGGTCTTTTTTGTGCTGCTCGGCCAATTGATCAGCGCAGCTGCCATCGATCATTTTGGGCTGTTCGGAGCGCAAATTTCACCGGTCAATCTGACCCGTGCTGCTGGGATTGCCGTGATGGCATCCGGGGTTTGGCTCACACAACAGGCGTAAGGTGGGCCTGTGGCCCATCCCCTTTTGATCAACCTTCAGCCAGACCCAAGGCTTGCGCCCAAACCGCATCTGGGACGTCCACAGGGTCTGCGCCAACACGACCCTGTCCGGGCATCCTTGCCCCTTCGTCTGCGCTGACGGCCTCGGCAATCCGTTCTAAACGCTCAACAAATCCATCCGACACCACAGGGTCCATGATGATGTAGTACTGCCCCAAATCGTGATGGGGGCCTTCTGGTGCCTTCAACGGCTTCACATCCTGGCTTAGAACAGAGCCCGTCATACCGGCAGCCAACACTTCGGCCATCAGGCCAAAGCCCCAACCTTTGTACCCGCCCATCGACACCAATGATCCGGCCAACGCGGCCTCTGGATCGGTCGTCGGCTTGCCGTCCTTGTCCACAGCCCAACCTTCGGGGATCGACGTGCCAGCCGCCTTGGCCATCGTGATTTTGCCAAGCGCGACCATCGTTGTGGACTGGTCAAACTGCATCGCCAAACCGCCTTTGCCATCGGGCACGGAAAACGCGATTGGGTTCGTGCCGATCACGCGGGTTTTGCCACCCGGCGGGGCCACGATGGGCGATGCATTGGTCAGGCCAATCGCGACAAAACCCGCCCGTGCGATCTGTTCGGTGAAATACCCCAAAGACGTGCAAGTGTGCGCGTGCGCGACAGCCAATGTCGCCGTCCCGAACTGGCGCGCCGCATCCAGCGCAGGTGCCAACCCATAGGCGAACGCAGGTTGCGCAAAGCCAAATCCGGCATCTACATGTACAACGGCGGGGCGTGGGGCAGACGCCAGTGGTACCGCGTCCCCTTTGACGCGCCCAGTCAGCAGCTGTGCACAATAGCTTTCTAGGTAGTACAGGCCGCAAATCCGGTTGCCGTGGCTTTCCGCTTTGCGCACCGCGCGTGCGACTTCGGCTGCGGGAAACGTATCAGCCCCGTGGGCCACAAGCGCTGTCAGAACGACACGCTCGATTTCATCTAGACTGACCTGTGGCATAAAAAAGCTCCCCTTTGTTCGACGTAAAGTCAGATCAAAGGGAAGCTTTTAGGTCAATATACAAAAGGCAAATTGCCTTAAGTTTTAAGGTGTTGCCGTTGGGCCTTCGACCGTGATCAGGCTGGCGTCGATCACACCGTCAACACCCGTCAGTGTGATGGTCTGACCTGTGCTTAGCGTGATCAACAGATCGGCACCGGAATCATCCTGCGTAAAGGTAACGCCTGCGGTTTCGGTCTGGACGAGAACCATGTCTTCGACTTCGTCAAAATCGGTAACCGTGATGTTGCCCGCTGTCACGTCAGAAGCCAGCGTGAATGTGTCGGCCCCGGTACCACCCGTGGCTGTGTCACCGGCACCCATGATCAGTTGATCGTCGCCCGCTTCGCCGTTCAGAACATCCGCGTCATCATCTGTCGCGACGCCGTTGCCGGTTCCGCTGATGATGTCATTGCCGCCGCCGCCATTCAGCGTATCAGCGCCCGTACCACCGTTGATCGTGTCATCGCCCACGTTGTCTGTGGAGCTAACCGAGTCATCGCCGTCATTCATGTTCACAAGGTTCGCACCCGCCTCAAGCGCGCCAGCGGTGCTGTTCCCGTCAGCATCGTTGAATTCAGTGACCGCCGGATCCACGGTTGGTGTCGGATCTTCAAAGGAGATCAGGTTCTCGTTGATCGTCCCGTCGACACCTGTCAGCGTGATGGTTGCAGCGTTGGACAAAGTGATCACCAAATCGCCATCCGGATTCACCGCTTGGCTGCCAAACGTGGTGCCATCTTCGGTTTGAACAGTGATCGTATCGGCCGCAGTGTCAAAGTCAGTCAACGTGACGTTGCCAGTCACATCAGCCGCGACGATGAACGTATCGTTGCCGGTGCCACCTGTGCCGGTGTCGCCGTCGCCCATCAGCAATTGGTCATTGCCGGCACCACCGTCCAACGTGTCAGCGTCTGTATCAGACCCTGTGGCCACGTCACCGTCTGTGCCGTTCAGGATGTCGTCACCGTCATCACCGTTGATGATGTCAGCGCCCGCGCCACCGTCCAGCAGGTCATTCCCTGCCCCGCCGTTGATCGTGTCAGCGCCAGTGTTACCCGTTGCCGAAACCGTATCATCGCCGTCGTTCATGTTCACAAGGTTCGCACCGACTTCCAAAGCCGCGGTGGTGCTCAGCCCGTCTGCGTCGTTGAATTCGGTAACGTCAGGATCCACCGGAGGTGTCGTCGGACCCGCCTCCACAAAGCTGAATTCGCTTTCTTCCAGCGCTTCGTTCACACCCGTCAGCGTCAGAACCGCGCCGTTAGAGAACACAACGTCCAGACCTGTAGTTGTCACTGTTTGGGTGTCGACGGTGACGGTTTCGCCTTCGTCCACCTGCACCACGATGCTGTCTTCGGTCGCATCATAGTCCGTGATCGTTCCAAAATCCGTACCATCGTTCAACAGAACGAACATGTCGGTGCCCGCGCCGCCTGAGGCAGATCCTGTGCCTGCGATATTCAGTTCGTCATTGCCGTCGCCGCCGTCCAGCGTGTTGTCGGATGCGTCAAGGTTGCCCAAAGCGTCACCACCAAACAGCGTGTCATTGCCGATACCGCCAACAACCGTGTCAGCGCCAGAACCGCCGGACAACAGGTCGTTAAAGCCGCCGCCGTTCAGGCTGTCGTCGCCTTCGCCGCCGTCCAGCGTATCAAGGCCGGTGTTGCCGTTCAGGATGTCGTTGCCGGCACCACCTAGCAGGCTGTCATCGCCGTCGTTGCCGCTCATGGTGTCGTTGCCATTGCCGCCATCGATCAGGTCATTGCCGTTGTTGCCCGTCAGCGTGTCGTCACCGCTGCCACCCAAAAGCGTGTCTTCGCCGTCGCCGCCGTTCAGGTCATCATTGCTGTTGCCGCCACTTAGGCTGTCGTTGCCGGTGTTGCCGTTCAAAACGTCATCGCCCGTGCCGCCGTTCAAAACGTCGTCGCCCGCGTTACCAGACAGGATGTCTTCGCCGCCATTGCCGGACAGTGAATCGTTGCCGTCGCCACCTGCAAGAACGTCGCCGCCGTCGCCGCCGCCCACAAGGTCATCGCCCGCGCCGCCGGTTAAAGAGTCAGCGCCTTGGTTGCCGTTAATTTCGTCGTTGCCTTCGCCACCGTCGATCGTGTCCATGCCGTCGCCGCCGCTCAGCGTGTCTGCACCGCCCAGACCGCTCAGCATGTCATTGCCTGTGCCGCCGGCCAAAACATCATCCACCTCGTCCGTGCCGGTCAACATTTGATCACCGACGCCCGGGTCAATTGTATCGTCCGGGGTGTCGTCTGTTGTTTCAGTTTCTTCAGTGTTCGAACCATCGCTGTCCAGAACAGCAATAAGAGGCCCCAAAGCAGCAATCATTAAAATTAACATAGGTGACATAAACGGAGCTCCAATCAAGAATCTATCAAGGTTAACACGCACACTGTGGCGCGCCTATGTCCATAACGAAAACAGAGTGTTGCGTAGTTGGAGACAAAGAAAATTGCGACCTTAATCGCCGGCGCGCAATTGCCCCGCATCAAGGCGCACAATACGGTCCATCCGCGCGGCCAATTCCAAATTATGCGTGGCAATAACGGCCGCCAAACCAGTGCCACGCACCAAGTCCATAAGCGCGCCAAACACCTGATCCGACGTGGTCGGATCCAGGTTGCCGGTTGGCTCGTCCCCCAACAAAAGCTGGGGTTTGTTCGCAAGAGCCCGACAAAACGCGACGCGCTGCGCCTCGCCGCCCGACAGTTCGGCGGGACGGTGTTGAGCGCGCGGTGCAACGCCAACACGACCCAGCAAATCCAACGCCCGCGAATCGGCTTCTGCCCGAGGCGTTCCAGCGGCCAATTGCGGCAAAACCACATTTTCCAAAGCGTTGAATTCTGGCAGCAGATGGTGAAACTGGTACACAAATCCCACATCTTCGCGCCGTAAAGCCGTGCGTTTGCGATCACTTAGGCCATTTACGCGTTGTCCCGCGAACACAACTTCACCCTCGTCCGGGGTGTCCAGCAGCCCGGCCATGTGCAGCAAGGTCGACTTGCCAGCCCCCGAAGGGGCCACCAGCGCAACGACTTCGCCGGCCCGTACTTTTAGGTCAACACCGCGCAAAACCTGGACCTCGCCCGCCAGTCCTTTGTTGTAGGTTTTCGACAGGCCCGTCAGTTCTAAAACAACATCATTCATAGCGCAGTGCCTCAACCGGGTTCATCCGTGCGGCGCGCCGTGCGGGAAAGATGGTAACGATAAACGACAAGCCCAGCGACAGGCCCACAGCCTTAAGAACATCCGACAAATGCAGCTCGGCTGGCAGCGAATACAGCCCGTATTTTTCAGGTGTCCAAGACCCACCCACAACCAGCGAAAAGATCGGATCGATGTACAGTGCAAACAGGCACCCCAACAGCACGCCCATGGCCGTGCCGATGATGCCTGTAAACGCACCGCAGATGAAAAACACCCTTAACACCGATCCCTCAGACAAGCCCATCGTGCGTAAAATCCCGATGTCACGCCCTTTGTTCTTAACCAACATAATCAGCCCGCTGACGATGTTCATCGCCGCGATCAGTACCAGGATCGACAGGATGATGAACATCACGTTGTCCTCGATTTCCAGCGCATTCAAAAAGCCGCCCGCAGACTCTTGCCAGGTGAACGACAAGGCGCGATCGCCGCCTGCGCCCAGAATATCCGGCACCAACACATCGATGGTTTCGGGGTCTTCCACCATCACCTCGAGTTCGGTTGCCACGCCTTCTTTGTTAAAGAAACTTTGCGCTTCGGCCAGCGTCAGATAGGCGCGCGTGCGGTCGATATCATAGCGCCCTGCGGTGAAAATGTAGACAACCTCGTAGGCATTCACGCGCGGGCTGGTGCCAAAGGCAGTTTTAACGCCGTTGGGCGAGATGATCTTGATGCGATCACCCACCGTCGCGCCCAATTCACGCGCTACACCTGACCCGATCGCGATGCCTTGTTCAAAACGCGCAATGTCGCCGGAAAAGCTTTGAGGGTTGGCCACGCGTGGGATGGTCGCCAGATCGGACGCGGCGATCCCGTAGACTTCGATGCCGGCATTGCGCGACTGGCGATTGGCCATGACTTGGCCCCGCACCAAGGGGGCGACGCGGGTCACGCCGGGCACTGCTTTTATGCGGGCGGCCATGTCGATGTAGTCGTTGATGTTGCGATCAAGCTGGCCTGATTGTGTCACCTCGCCAAGGTTGTAGATGGTCACGTGGGCGTTCGAGCCAAGGATCGTGTCGACGAATTCCGCGCGAAATCCAGAGCGCACAGCCAGCGTTGCGATCAGTGCAAAAACGGCAAGCGTGATGCCCACCAGACTGATCCACGTCATGACACTTACGCCGCCTTCGGTGCGGCGCGCGCGCAGATAGCGCCACGCAATCATCCATTCAAATGGCGCGAATGGTCGGGGCGTTTTGGGCGATTGGCTGGCCATTTTTGGCTCCTGAGACTGCTCGTCTTTTTCATTCGTGACGTTAGGGGGCAAAGTGACCGCATGGGCGCAGAGGGTCAAGCGATTGGTGGCATTCCCTTTGGCGCAGGCCTGCGACGCAGCGCCCGAACCACACCGCGCCCCACAGCGAACAGCGCGCTGAGACCGATCAGCCCCGCGAAAAACCCGAAGGCCGCAAAAACAGCGCCCGCCATGTTCAGGGGTACCGCAGGTTGATAGGCCTCCCACGCGGCCGAGGCAACTTGCGTGTCGCTGAACCGCGTCGCGTTGTAGGCGCGCATGAACGGACCAGCGCCCTGCAATGCCTCTAGATCTGCTGACAGGGTTGCGTGCCGCTCAAACGTGGTTTCCATGTCGGCGCGGCGCCGTTCAATGAAATCGGTGCCGGTCATTTGGGTTAAGGCACCGGTGCGGTCCAACCCTTCGGCTGCGGCAGAGGCGTCAAAATCCGCAACGACTTGGCCAAGGGCATCAACCGCCCCGCCCAACCGTTGTGCATATTGTTGTGAGAATTCAGGGAATTGCGACAGGCCAGCGCCCGCTGTCAAACCACCAGCCAATGTGAGTGCACGCAAAATCATTGAAAAACCGCCCCGCTTAACGCTGCATCAAGGTCGCGCATTGCGTCCCATGTCGGGCATATATCATAGGCGGCCACTGCACTCCATTCGCCCTTCCAGCTGACGGCGAAACTGCCGATGTTCGGCCCGTTTGCAAAGCACAGCGCACCGTGGTGCCAATAGTTATGGCCGCCCCGAAAGGTGCGAAAAAGCATGCCTTGGCCATAGTGCGCGCCGCCGCCAACCTTGGCGTTTGGTCGCGTGAATGGGTCCAGTTGCGGTGTGAACCAATGGCTCAGGAACGCGGCGTAGTCATCAACCGACATCTGCCATCCGCCCCACGCGAGATACGCACCCGCCTGTGGGCTGCGCACCGCAATGGCCCCCGCAGGTGTCAAAACCCGATCCGTACACGCCACCTGATAAGAGGCACCGCTGACCGCTTGGATCACCAAAGACAGCAGCGCGTAGTTTTCGTTATTGTAGTGATAACGGCCAGCTTTCTTGCGTGGACCATCGCGTTCGATCACATGATCCAGAACGTCATTGGCCCGGTCCGTGGGCTGGTTGAGCCACCCGACCATCGAACTTTGCGTGGAATCGTGTTTCAAACCGCTGGTGTGGCTTAGCAATTGCGCCACGCTGATGTCCGGCCCGCGATCGACCAAATCGGCAAAGCGATCTGCGTACGATAGCCTGCCCTCGCGCACCAACTCTGCGATGCAAACCGCGGTTATGGCTTTGCTGAGGCTGGCCATTTCCATCGGTGTGTTTGCGTTCAGGCCGACGCCGGTTTGCGAATAACGTCGCCCCTTGTAGCGGATCGCCAAGGTGCCACGCGGCGCATCATTCGCGACCATCCAACCCTCAAACGCCGCGATCATCCGCTCTGCCGTGCCCGCATCTTGGGCGACGGTCGGTAGACCCGTCAGCACCCAAAGGGAAAAGGCCAGAACCAGACGCATCGCCGCATTCTCCTTGTTGCGGGCCGTTTAGTGGTTCGCGTAAATCTCCGCGATTTTGGCAACTGCGGCGTCTGGGCTCATTTCTTCGCTCTCACCTGTGCGGCGCGAGGTCAGTTCAACCACACCGTTTTTCAAACCACGTGGACCAACCGTAATGCGCCACGGCAATCCGATCAAATCCATCGTCGCGAATTTGCCGCCTGCGCGTTCTTTGCGGTCGTCATACAGCGGTTCAAGGCCAAGGGCTGTGATCGATTTGTACAGCGCTTCGCACGCGGCGTCTGCTTCTTCGTCACCCTGTTTCAGATTGACGATGCCACAGTGGTACGGCGTCACGCCTTCGGGCCAGATGATGCCGTTTTCGTCATGGCTCGCTTCGATGATTGCGCCCAACAGACGGGACACGCCAATGCCGTGGCTGCCCATGTGGACGGGAACAGGCTTACCGTCGGGGCCTTGAACCGTCGCCTTCATCGCGTCGGAATATTTGGTGCCAAAGTAAAAAATCTGGCCAACTTCGATGCCACGTGCAGTTTTGCGGCGTTCCTCGGGTACTTCGTTGAACAGTGCCTCGTCGTGGGTTTCATCGGTGCGCGCGTATTTGGTGGTGAATTCTTCCATCACGCCGGCGCATTGTTCGACGTTGTCATAGTCGATGTCACGATCACCAAACGTCAGGTCGGTGACGGCGCTGTCATAGAACACTTCGCTTTCGCCCGTGTCTGCCAGTACCAAAAATTCATGCGTGTCATCGCCGCCAATGGGGCCAGAATCCGCACGCATCGGGATCGCTTGTAGACCCATGCGTTCGTAAGTGCGCAGGTAGCTGACGAGGTGGCGGTTGTAGGCGTGCAGCGCATCTTCTTTTGTAAGATCAAAATTGTAGCCGTCTTTCATGTAGAATTCACGGCCACGCATCACGCCAAAACGCGGGCGCACTTCGTCGCGGAATTTCCACTGGATCTGGTACATGGTCAGCGGCAAATCTTTGTAGCTGCCGACGTGCGCGCGGAAGATGTCAGTGATCATTTCCTCGGCTGTGGGCGTGAACAACATGTCGCGGCCATGACGGTCTTTCATGCGCAGCATTTCTTCGCCGTAGTCATCGTAGCGCCCGCTTTCGCGCCACAGATCAGCGGACTGGATCGTGGGCATCAGCATCGGCATGTGACCGGCGCGTTGCTGTTCTTCGTGCACGATGTTTTCAATCTTGCGCAGCACTTTAAAGCCCAGCGGCAACCATGAATAAATCCCCGCAGAGGACTGTTTGATCATGCCAGCGCGCAGCATCAAGCGGTGGCTGACGATCTGCGCCTCGCTTGGGTTTTCTTTGAGAACGGGCAAAAAGTAACGGCTCAGACGCATGTCGCGGCTCCTATTAGTTGTTGCGTTCTGATTAGGCCAAACTGCGTGGTGTCGCAATCGTGAAACACGGCCCCTACTTTGAGACCTGCCCGGCGCGGCGCGCCAGATGCAAGGCAAGATCGGTGGCTTTGGCCATGTCCTGCACCGAAATCCATTCAAGGGGCCCATGAATTTCCTGCATGCCGGTGAACAAATTCGGTGTCGGCACGCCCATTTCCGTCAGGATCGACCCATCTGTGCCACCACGGATAGGTTTTGAAAACGGCTCCATCCCTGCGTCTTTCATGGCGGTGCGGGCAAGCTCGACGGCCGTCATGTCGTCTTCTAGCCAATAGCGCATGTTGCGATACTGGGTGGTGATCTCGCAGCTGATCTGCGCGCGCGGCTCACTCAGGGCGACCGTGTCACACACGCTTTTCACCAAGGCTCCAAGCGCGTCCAGTTCCTCCATTTCGAAGGCGCGCAGTATGAACCGCAGCTCGCAGGCGGCGGCGTCTCCGTTCATTTCACCGGCGTGAATAAACCCCTCCAGCTCGGACGTGGTTTCGGGGGTCATCGTCACATGCGGCAGTGTCATCAAGACCTTAGCCCCCAAATGCAGTGCGTTCACCATGACATCTTTGGACGAACCGGGGTGGATCGAAACGCCCGTGATTTTGACGCACGCGGCATTGGCGCTAAAGGTTTCATAGACCACCTCGCCCGGGTTCCCGCCATCGAAAGTAAAGGCAAAATCAACCGCCAGATCCGCGGGCAATGGTGCGGTCACTCCGCGCCCGATTTCCTCGTCCGGGGTGAATGCCAACCGGATTTCACCATGCGCAATGTCCGGATTTTCCAGCAAATGGCGCGCGGCCGTCATGATGATCGCAACGCCCGCCTTGTCGTCACCGCCAAGCAACGTCAGCCCACTGGCGGTGATAATATCCTCGCCCTGTTTTTCGCGCAGATACGGCACGTTTTCCGGCGACAGACGCAAATTCGGATCATCTGCAAAGGTGATATCGCCGCCATTGTAACGCCGATGCACAACCGGTTTTACCCCTGTCGCGTTGAATTGCGGGGCCGTGTCGACGTGGGCAAGCCAGCCCATCACCGGGGCCTCGACGCCTTTGGATGCAGGCACCGTCGCCAAGACCACGCCGTAGTCCGTCAGGCGAATATCTGTGGCCCCAATGGCGTCTAACTCAGCCATCAACATGCGCGACAAATCCAACTGACAGGCGGTGCTCGGCGACGTCGGGCTATCTGCGTCACTTTGGGTGTCGACCGCACAATACCGCACCAAACGCTCTTCGAGTTCGCTATCAAAACACGTGGTCATTTCAGGGATCCTTTGCACAATTCTTGTTGGTCATCTGGCGACCTGAGCCTTGCGATGTCAACCATCGCAACGGCGCGCTGCGCACCACACTACAGGAATTCGCCCACGGCAATTCCAGACGCTGCAACAGTCAAAATGCTGACCACTGTTTGGGTATAGCCGCTGACTATTTGATAACGCATTATCACGGATCCGCGAGCGATGTGAACCATCGCCCGCGTCCCTCCGTACCTTTTTCACAAGTCAAAAGGCTTGGATGCACACAACAGAAAGTAGATATTATGAAAACCATGCGCAAGATTGCAGCGATCACAGCTGCGGCACTTACTCTCGGTACAACAGCTCAGGCGGCCAACATTGTTGAGATCGCGGCAGGCGACGAACGTTTCTCGACTCTGGTTGCAGCCGTATCCGCAGCGGGCCTTGCTGAAACTTTGTCCGGTCCCGGCCCTTTTACCGTCTACGCCCCTTTGAATGACGCGTTTGATGCACTGCCAGCCGGCACCGTCGAAACCCTGCTAAAGCCGGAAAACAAAGGTGATCTGACCAATGTGCTTTTGTACCACGTGGATGATCGCAAACTGACGGCCGAAGGCATTCCTGCCGGTTCCAACTATTTCAAACCGGTGCTTGCGTCCGAGCGATTGTGCATCACAAAAGGCGCATCCGGCGTGTCCATCGCGGACGGAACCGGCGAAACGGCCAACGTCGTGGTCGCCAACATTATGGCGGACAATGGCGTGATCCACGTGATCGACAAAGTGCTCCTGCCAGGCACCCGCCCTGCCTGCCACTAACCTCGCACATCTTTGATTTGAGGCCCCGGATGCCGTCGGGGCCTCTTTGCTTTTTTGCGGCTGATCCAGCGATTTGACCCCGCCGAATTAACCCATTCGTCTTGAAACGGCCGCCATTTTCGACCATGTGTCCCTGAACACTTCGGAGAGCGACATGGGCCTGCCAGTACGAGAACAGCTAAAATATTGGGGCATCGCGGGAATTGCGTTTTTAGTCATCCTTTGGGTGCTTGGCGACGTGTTGTTGCCCTTCGTTTTGGGGGCCGCTGTCGCCTATTTTCTGGACCCTGTCGCAGACAAATTAGAAGATCTCGGATGCAGTCGGGTTTTGGCCACAGCCATCATCACGTTGACCGCGATACTTATTTTTGTGGTGGCCGCACTGCTGGTGGTTCCGACTTTGGTCAGTCAATCGGCGGGCCTGATTTCCAGCGCGCCGCAGTATGCCGCAGATTTCGGAGCCTTCCTGACAGACCGGTTTCCCTCGCTTTTGGACGAAAGTTCGACCCTGCGCCAATCTTTGAACAGCGTCGGTGAAACCGTCCAAAGCCGGGGTGGCGAATTTTTGAACACTGCCCTCAGTTCAGCCGCGTCGCTGATCAACGTCGTGGTGTTGTTCGTGATTGTGCCCGTCGTTTCCGTCTATTTGCTGCTGGATTGGGACAATATGATCGCGCGGATCGACCAATTGTTGCCCCGCGATCACGCCCCCATTATCCGTCGCTTGGCAGGCGAAATTGATGCAACCTTGGCCTCGTTCATTCGGGGCATGGGCACTGTTTGTTTGATTTTAGGAACGTTCTATGCCGTCGCATTAATGGGCGTCGGATTGCAGTTTGGGCTGGTCGTCGGGTTCATTGCCGGGCTGGTCACATTCATTCCCTACCTAGGGTCGTTGATCGGCGGCGCATTGGCGTTGGGCCTTGCGTTCTTTCAGTATTGGAACGGCATCGAGGTCGTCGAGAACGGCATCGTGACCTATTCCACAGATTGGCTAAGGATCGCGATTGTCGGCGGGATTTTTGTTGTGGGTCAAGTGGTTGAGGGCAACGTTCTGACCCCGAAATGGGTCGGAAAAAGCGTCGGACTACATCCCGTCTGGCTGATCTTTGCCTTGTCCGTATTCGGATCGATCTTTGGCTTTGTGGGCATGCTGGTGGCCGTACCGCTGGCCGCATCGCTGGGCGTCATCATCCGCTATGTGATCGAACGTTACAACGAAAGCCTGCTCTACCAAGGCAAAAGCGGCTTGGGCGATTAATGGCCGAACAACTTAGCTTTGAATTGCCGGTGAAACCCGCACTCGGGCGTGATGATTTTATGGTCGCGCACAGCAATGCTATCGCGCTTGCCATGATCGAGGCGACGGACGCGTGGGAAAACCACAAGCTGGTTCTAAGCGGTCCGACGGGTGCCGGCAAAACCCACCTTGCGCATGTTTGGGCCGGGGCGACAGGTGGCGAGATTATCCAAGCGCGTGGTTTGGATCAGGTCAACATTCCGGCTCTTGCCACGGGTCCGCTGGTCGTCGAAGACGTTCCGCAAATCGCACAAGATGCAGCGGCCCAGACGGCCTTGTTTCACTTGCACAATTTGATGCAGACTGCCGGGCACCCTCTGCTGTTAACCGGCACCTCGGAACCGCACCATTGGGCGATGTCCCTGCCCGATTTGCAAAGCCGCATTGACGCCTCGGGCGTCGCCACGCTTGAGGCACCCGATGACACATTGCTGGCCGCGGTCTTGGCGAAACTCTTTGCGGATCGCCAATTGATGCCGCGCGCCGATGTGATCCCCTATCTGATCTTGCGCATGGAACGCTCGTTCAAGGCCGCGCGCGACGTGGTTGGGGCAATGGACGAGGCCGGCCTTGCGCGACATGCCCCCCTGACCCGTGCATTAGCCGGGCAAGTGCTGGACAAAATGGCATAACACGCGCAATATCCGTCACTTAACTGTCACAATTGATCGCTAATTGCACCTCATGTCCCATGCAGATTTCCTGACCTCTCCTTTTGATACGCCGGTCGAATTACCGGGCGTCGATATCACGGGACCCGGGCGGTTTCACAACCGTGAACTCAGCTGGCTTGGGTTCAATTGGCGGGTGTTGGAAGAGGCCGAAAATGCCCGTGTGCCCCTGCTTGAGCGGCTGCGTTTTTTGTCGATCAGCGCCAACAATCTGGATGAGTTTTACACCGTTCGGGTTGCGGGCCTGCGAGAACTTGCGCGCGCAGGTAACACGACCCCTGCCGTTGACGGGCTCACCCCCGCCGAACAACTGGTTCTGATCAACGAAGACGCGCGCAAACTAATGCAGGCGCAGCAACGTATTTACGGGCAGCTGCTGATCGAGCTGAAAGAGCGGAACATGTCGGTTCTGAAGCTTGATGATTTAACGGACGATGATCGCGCCTACCTCAAGGAATACTTTCTGACGCAGGTGTTTGCAGTGCTGTCGCCGCTGGCCATCGACCCTGCGCACCCGTTTCCGTTCATCCCGAACACGGGGTACGCCTTGGCGCTGCAGCTAGAGCGTGTCCGCGACAAACGCCCCCTTCAGGCATTGTTGCCCGTGCCCGCATCCATCGATCGGTTCGTGTCGGTGCCCACAGACATCGGGCAGCGGTTTTTGCCGCTTGAGGAACTTTTGATCCTGAATATTGGTGGATTGTTCCCCGGCTACAAATTGAAAGAATACTTTGAATTCCGTGTCTTGCGTGACAGCGATCTAGAGGTTGAGGACGAAGCCGAAGATTTGGTTCGCGAATTTGAAGTCGCCCTGAAACGCCGGCGACGTGGCGAAGTTGTGCGCCTTAGTTTGTCCGCAGGCGCGCCGCCAAAGCTGAAAGCCGTCGTGATGGACGAACTTGGCGTGGGCGACGCAGAACTGATCGAAATCGACGGCATGATCGGTGTTGATGACCTCAGCGAATTGGTAATCGACGAACGCCCTGATTTGTTGTGGCCGACGTTTACGCCGCGTGTGCCGGAACGTGTCACCGATTTTGAAGGCGACATGTTCGCCGCGATCCGCCAAAAAGATATGCTGCTACAACACCCCTACGAAACCTTCGATATGGTTGTTCGTTTCTTGCAACAAGCCGCCCGTGATCCCAAAGTTGTGGCGATCAAACAGACGTTGTACCGCACCTCCAAAAAATCCCCGATTGTCGAGGCATTGTGCGCCGCCGCCGAAGACGGAAAATCCGTGACTGCACTGGTTGAGCTCAAAGCCCGGTTTGACGAGGCTGCAAACATCCGCCAGTCGCGTCGTTTGGAACGCGCAGGCGCGCATGTGGTCTACGGCTTTATCGATCTGAAAACGCACGCGAAAATCAGCACAGTTGTGCGGCGCGAAGGCGCGGATTTGGTCACCTACACGCATTACGGAACCGGAAACTATCATCCGATCACCGCGCGCATCTACACCGATTTATCGCTGTTTACCTGCGACGCAAAGCTGGGCCGTGACGCCACCAAAGTGTTCAACTACCTGTCGGGATATGCCCAACCCGAAGAGCTTAGTAATTTGGCGATCTCGCCTTCGAACCTCAAGGCCCGGCTGTTAGAGATGATCGCAGCTGAGGCGGAACACGCAAAGGCCGGCAAACCTGCTGAAATCTGGGCAAAAATGAACAGCCTCGTCGAAAGCGAAGTCATCGACGCGCTGTACGCGGCATCGCAAGCAGGTGTGAAAATCAGCCTTGTGGTGCGCGGTATTTGCGGTCTGCGTCCCGGTGTTCTCGGCCTGTCCGAAAACATTCGTGTGAAATCAATTGTGGGCCGTTTCCTAGAACATTCGCGCATCGTTTGCTTTGGCAACGGACGTGGATTGCCGCACAAAAAAGCCCGCGTGTTCATGTCATCTGCCGACTGGATGGGGCGCAATTTGAACCGCCGTGTCGAAACGCTGGTCGAGATCGAAAACCCGACCGTCAAAGCGCAGATCGTCAGTCAGGTCATGGCTGCAAACATGGCCGACGTCGCGCAAAGCTGGGTGATGGCCCCCGATGGCAGTTTTTTCCGCCCGCCGGTGACCGAAGGCACGTTTGAATTCAACTGTCACCGGTTTTTCATGGAAAATCCGTCGTTATCAGGGCGTGGATCTGCTGGCGCATCGGACGTACCAAAACTAACCCACACCAAAGACTGACCCGGCCCACCAACACAATTGACCGCGCCGCGCGCGATGGTCCAAACTATGCTCCAAGGGGGAGCCATGACGTTAAACACTGATTCTGGCCAATCCGAACTCGCAAACACTGATTGGGGCCCGTTTGGCCGTCCTTTGTTTGAAGACCCAAGCGTGCGCGCCTTGTCGCGTGTCGGGGTTGTCGACGTGGGGTCGAACTCGGTTCGGTTGGTGGTGTTTGACGGCGCGGCCAGATCGCCCGCCTATTTTTACAACGAAAAGATCATGTGCGCCTTGGGGGCCGGCCTGTCTGAAACGGGTATTTTGAACCCAAGCGGGCGCGCGCGCGCGCTGTCCGCCTTGTTGCGTTTCAAGCATTTGGCAGATGGCATGGGGTTGCCCGCGCTTACAATCGTGGCCACGGCAGCGGTCCGAGATGCAAGTGACGGGCCCGATTTTTGCGCCGAAGTTCAAGCGCTTACCGGTCTGCGTATTTGGGTCGTCGACGGCAAAGAAGAGGCGCGGCTATCTGCCCAAGGCGTTCTATTGGGATGGCCTGGATCATACGGATTGGTCTGTGACATCGGCGGATCATCAATGGAATTGGCCGAAATTTCGGATGGCCGCGTGGGCCGTCGCGTGACATCAAACCTTGGGCCGCTCAAGCTGACGGACATCAAGGGCGGCAAAAAAGGCCGGGCCGCACACATCAAACAAACCATGACTGAATTAGCGGACGCGATGGGCACGCAAACCGATCGATTGTTCCTAGTAGGCGGGTCGTGGCGCGCGATTGCACGAGTCGACATGCACCGGCGTGGCTATCCTTTGCATGTTTTGCACGAGTACCGGATGAGCCCGTCATCTGTCGTCAAAACGGCCAACTACATCGCTGAAAATGACACCGAAGTCATCCGCGCGGCGTGCGGAATTTCTTCGGCGCGGATGTCGCTGGTGCCTTTGGCCGCTGAGGTTTTGAAGCGGTTGGTCAAGACATTCAGACCGAAAGACATCGCCGTCAGCAGCTACGGTATTCGCGAAGGGATGCTGTACGAACAGATGCCCCAGCGCCTGCGGGATCGCGATCCGTTGATCGAATCCTGTCGCTTTTCCGAAGCCAAGGACGCGCGCCTGCCCGGCTTTGGCAAACGGCTGTATGACTTTATCCTGCCCCTGTTCAAATCCGAACCAGAGGCACGAAAACGCCTGATCCGCGCGGCCTGTTTGTTGCACGACGTCAGTTGGCGCGCGCATCCCGACTACCGCGCCGAGGTTTGTTTTGACAATTCGACCCGTGCCAATCTGGGGGGGTTAAAGCACTCCGAACGCATCTTTTTGGGCTTGGCATTGCTGCACCGATATTCAAATTCACGTGGCAGTACACGGTTTGACAACCTTGTTGATCTGATCGATCCCAAGATGCAGCTAGAGGCCGAAATTGTCGGCAAAGCCATGCGCTTTGGTGCAATGTTGTGGTTGCAAAAAGGGGCGGAACGCGCTGATTTCAAATGGTTTCCAAAGAAAAAGCAGCTAGAATTGCGCCTGTCTGCGGATACAGCACCGCTTTATGGCGAGGTTGCAGAAGCACGGCTTCAGTCGTTGGCAAATTCCATGCAGGCCGAATTACAGGTTAAGATCAGCAAGAAATAGGCGTCAGATTTCTGTTTCGCCCATTGGGTTCGCGTCGGGTTCACGCCGGATGATGATATCACCGTTTGGCAAAATTTCTGGTGCTTCATAGACGCTCCAGTCGTCGACTTGGTCCATCAAATCACCTAGCGCAGGGCCCATCTGGGTCGCAAAATCTTGCAACGAGGGACCGACCTGTTCGGCAAAGCCTTGCAAGCCATCCATCGCCGGTTCGACCTCTTGCAACAGCCCCTCGAAAAACAGCTGAACGCCGCGTTCCATCAGCGACAAACCGTCGGTTTCATCGGCCAGCGCGGGGGTGGCGGCGGACATCATAGCGATCAGGGTAATTGCATGTTTCATCAGAACGATATGGGACCTGTCGCGGAAATTTCAATTCCTACAGGTCGACATCCAAGGTCACCGGGAAATGATCTGACGCGGTCACCAAGGCATCACGCAGCTCCGGACGTTTCCAACAATCGGGATCATCAAGAGGATGCCAAATACGCCACTGCGCGTCCTTGTTTTTGATGTCTGGCGACACCATCACGTAGTCAAGCAGGGCTTGTAGGAACCGTTTTTCCTGCCTGATCCAAAACCGCGAGGTCGTCGGCATCGCCGCAAGTTTGCGCGACAAGGCCATGCGTGCGTGCGGATCAAACAATTGCGCTTGATCATCGCGACCCAATAAAATCTCAACCGAAGAGCGCCCGAACAGGTTTTCGTATTCATCCAGACCCGGACCGTCGTTCATGTCGCCCATCACAATCAACGGCGTTCCCGCGTCAAGATGGGCGGAAATCCGTTGGCGCATCCAGATCGCTTGGGCCAATTGCTTGCGCCGATTGGCGATGGAAAAACGCATCACCTCGTCGCGATTATCGGCCCCATGCGGGGCCTTGGATTTCAGATGCGCACCGATAATGTGAAACTCGAAACCGGATTTTGCGGTCATCCTCAGCTCTAGCGGCGGCTTGGAAAAGCGGACCAAATCTTCGGTCTCGTCCACGTCCAGATCAATGCGAAACACACCGTCAAAACGCGGCGCATCACGCCCGCCGGATTTGCCGACGATAACCCCTTGCGGATCATGTTCCGCGCTGAGCACGTCGGGGTCATACAGCATCGCGATCTCTTGCTGCGTGTCGTTGTTAAATCCCATCACAGCCTTGCGGGCACGCAGATCAAAATGCGCTGCAAAGGTTTCGAGCGCGGCAACCGTGTCGCGTTTGCGATTGTGATCCGGGGCTTCGATGATCATCACGGCGTCTGCGTCCATCGCGCCAAAGACAACACCCAAAGCCTGCGTTTGCTGCGCACGCGTAATGTTGTAGCGCGCCGACCAGCCACCATCCATCAAAAGCGCGCCATCATCATCGAACAGGCTGTTCATCCATTCGACGTTGTAGGTGGCAAGGCGCATCAGGCGGCCCCGCTTTGGATGTCTTCCCACGCGCGATTGATATCGACCAAGCGTTTGACGGCAAGTTGCACTGCTTCTTCTGGCACACCGCGTGCGACCATTGCGTCAGGGTGGTTTTCGCGGACCAGCTTGCGCCACGCTGCGCGAATGTCATCAGCAGCCATTTCCGGCGTCACCCCTAAAACCGTGTAGGGGTCGGTTTCAGCATCTGGCACAAACCGCGCGCGCAATGCTTTGAATTCCGGGGCCCCAACTTCGAAAATCTCGGCGACACGTTCCAGGAATGCGTCCTCGTTGGGATGGTAAAACCCATCGGCCATGGCGATGTGGAACAACCCTTCCATCAAATCACCCAGCGTGTGTGGGTCGCCTGCGAACATCGACTGAATGCGGGCGGCGTATTCTTCGAAACCGGCAACGTCCTGACGCGCCAGATTGAACACGCGCGCGGCCCCTGCTTCGTCCGCCGCGGCGATGTGGAACACTTCGCGAAAGGCCGTCACCTCGTCGCGGGTCACCTGCCCGTCGGCTTTGGCCATCTTGGCCCCCAGCGCGATCACGGCAATTGCAAACGCCACACTGCGGTCAGGCCGCGTGCGTAATTTTTCAAAAACGCTCGACAATCCCTCGCCAGAGGTGAGCGCAGCAAGCGCTTCGGTGATACGGGTCCAAATCGACATGCGCACATCTTAGCGGGTGGCGCAGGAAGTGTCAGTGGGCGTTTTACAAGATTTTCTGCATCAGTACCAAATCATGCCAGTCGCCGTTTTTGCGACCAGCCTGTTCAATCACGCCAACATGTTGAAAATCAATCGTTTTGTGGAATGCTATTGCGCTAGAATTGGTGCCACTGATCGCGCCCACCATCACGTGATGACCTGCAACAATCGCCGCAGACATTAATGCATGCATCAAGTGCGATCCCAATCCGTTCCCCTGCGCGGATGTGTGCAAATAAACGGTATGTTCAACTGTCCGCGCATATCCGGGGCCACTGCGAAACGGGCCAACAAGGGCAAAACCAGCGAATGCGCCGTTGTGTTGCGCGACATGAACCAATCGGGCTGTGTCGGCAATTATTTGCCGGATTTCGTCTTTGGTCTTCGGAATCGTCGTGAATGTAATCGAGGTGTCCGCGATGATGTGATTCCACAGCGCTGTGATCGCGGGTGCATCGCTGGCGTTGGCGGTTCGGATCACAACAGGCGCGGCCCGTGCGGCGTATCGAATTCGGCGCGCATACCGCACGCACCGACTTCATACGCGATCCGGTCGTCGCTGAGCACTTTGCCAAGGTGATTGGCCAAATCATCGGCCTGCGGGTGTGATACTGTCAAACGCGTCAACCGGCACCCGGACGGAGCCAACCGCGTCGCAGGATGATCGGATGTGTTCCATCGAATCAACGCCGGACACAGATTGTCGAACGGCAGCAGACCACTGTCTGGCACCACCATGTCCCAACGCAAATCGCCCCGCTGCAAGGCGACCGGTGTGCCGATCCCGTCCGGCATCAAGGCCATGTCATGAGGCAAGTCATCAGTGCGACAAATCCAATTCGTCAGCTGTGCAGGGCCCTTGAACTGATCCAGATTGAACCACCGTGGTTGATCCGGAATTGCCGCATCTGGATTGATTGCAATCGCCTCTAGATACAGTCCGTCTTCTAGACCCAACAGCGTGTTATGCGTGTGAAACACCGCGTGCGCGCCACCGGGCTGCATTTTGACGCCAAGCGCGTCTTCGACAAAAGCTGTGGCCTCGGCCAAAGTTCTGCCAGATACCGCCAAATGATCTAACAACATAATTTGTCCTTTGTGTTCGGCCCCTTTGAACAGCATTGCAGCAAAATTGAATAAGTACGAGAGGTCTTGGGATTTGTGGCAAGGGGGCGCAACAGGTGCCCAATTACTATGCAATTGGGCGGCGCGCATTTAAAGCGAGCTATAATAAACGCTATCGTGAGAGCCTAAGCCTGGCACCAACTGACACAAAACCGAACATCATTCGATGAGAGACAATTCCATCTGGTGGCTTTCGGTTTCCGAAATCTTTACGAAAAAATTCCCGTAAATTACTGTAAAAGAGTAACTATTTCCAAAATTGAATGAACACCAACATTCTACGTGTTGTTGAATGTTGACAGCGCAGGGGTCTGGATGGCACGGTTTGTTCATGGTTCGTAACGATTAGTTAAACTCAAACTTATTTGCAGGGCAAACGCCCAAAATTTATTAGGCTTTTGCTCCCTGACAAACAGGGAAACATAAAATGACAAAACTCAAAACTCTAAGTTTGAGCGGAATGGCAGCGTCTGCTGTACTTGCGCTCGGCTTAAGTGCGGCACCGCAATCTGCCGCCGCACAAATCTACACAGGCGAAATTTTTCCAGTTGGGTTCAATTTTTGCCCCCGGACAACAGCCGCTTTGGACGGCCAACTTTTGGCGATTTCAAGCAATCAAGCGCTGTTTTCGCTATTAGGTACGACGTACGGCGGCGATGGTCGCACGACATTTGCGTTGCCTGACATGCGCGGTCGCACGACAATGCAACACGGCAATGGCCCTGGCCTTTCAACCCGTCTTTTGGGTCAACGTGGCGGCGACACATTGCTTTATGCAAACGTCAATAATCTGCCTGCACATTCCCACCCAGTTGGCGCTGTCATGCAAACTGGCGACAAACGCGGACCCGGCACTGATTTCTATGCGATCCCTTCGGATGACGCGCTGACCTTCACCGACGGGCCTGCGGACGTTGCCATGGACCCCGCGATGATCCAGCCAACAGGCAGCAGCCAGCCGCTCCAGATTGCACAACCGTTCTTGGCAGTGAACTGGTGCATTTCAATGTACGGTGTTTACCCATCGCGGTCATGATTTTAGATTTGCGCAAACTGCCACGGGCGGCTGCGCAAGGGCATTTTCACCTCACAGACTTTCAAGGCGAACACTCGATTTACGCTCTTGAACCACAAGGAACTAAATTATGAAAATTTCTGTTAAAACATTGATTGGCGGCGCAAAAATTGCGGCTGTCGCGACATTGGGCATGATGGCGGCCCCGCAATCAGCGTCCGCTCAATCATTTTACATCGGCCAGCTTGTGCCAGGTGGGTACAATTTCTGCCCACGCGGATCGCTCGCAGCAGACGGACAAATTTTGCCTGTTTCGTCCAACACGGCGCTGTTTTCCTTGATCGGTACGATTTATGGCGGCGACGGGCGCACAACAATGCAACTGCCTGATCTGCGTGGGCGCGCGCCGCTTCATGCTGGCAACGGACCGGGCCTGGCATCCCGCCCTCTTGGCCAAAAAGGCGGTTCCGAAACAGTAACCATGACAACGGCCACAATGCCCTCGCACAATCACTTGGTCGGTGCTCGTAACAAACGTGGCGACAAACGCGGCCCGGGGACAGATTTTCCAGCACCATCAAGCGTCACAGAGCAAAGCCTCTACTCTGAAGGTCCGGCAGACGTAACAATGGATCCGGCAATGATTCAAAACACCGGCGGTGGTCTACCGATGCAAATCATGAACCCATATTTGGTCATTCAATGGTGCATTGTGACCGAAGGTACCTATCCATCACGGAGCTAATCCGGCGGATCAAAACATGTTTAAGGGGCCCCATTGCTGGGCCCCTTTTTTTGTCACTTACGTGTTGTGCGAATGATGTCGAGGATTTCTGACGCCGCAATTGGAATATTGGTGCCCGGCCCAAAGATCGCTTTGACGCCATTGTCGTACAGATACCGATAGTCCTGCTGCGGGATGACCCCGCCACAGATCACGATGATGTCTTCGGCACCCGCGTCCTTTAGGGCTTGGACCAATTGCGGTGCCAGCGTTTTGTGACCCGCTGCCTGGCTGGAAATACCAATCACGTGCACGTCGTTGTCGACCGCGTCTTGGGCTGCTTCGGCAGGCGTTTGAAACAACGGCCCCACATCCACGTCAAACCCGATGTCCGCAAATGCCGTCGCGATAACTTTAGCCCCACGATCGTGGCCATCTTGCCCCATTTTGACGACCAGCATGCGCGGGCGCCGCCCCTCGTCTTCGGCGAAATCCTCAACCGATTTCTGGATCGCGGCAAAGCCTGCGTCGCCTTCGTATGCAGCGCCATAAACGCCGGCGAGGGTCTTAACTTCAGCGCGGTGACGCCCGAAAACTTTTTCCATCGCCATGCTGATTTCTCCTACGGTTGCGCGCGCGCGCGCGGCTTCAACGGCAGCTTCTAACAGGTTGCCGCCTTCGGTCGCGCAGCGGGTGATGTTTGCCAAAGACGCCTCGCATGCGGCAGTGTCGCGGCTGGCGCGGATGCTTTCGAGGCGGGCAATCTGGCTGGTGCGCACGGCATCGTTGTCGATATCTAAAATGTCGATCGGATCTTCTTTGTCGAGCCGGTATTTGTTGACGCCCACGATAACTTCACGGCCGCGATCGATGTTGGCCTGACGGGTTGCTGCGGCTTCTTCGATCCGGAGTTTGGGCATGCCAGACGCCACCGCCTTGGTCATGCCGCCCATTTCCTCGACTTCGCCGATCAGCTTCCATGCCGCTTCGGCCAAATCATGCGTCAGCTTTTCAACATAATAAGAACCAGCAAGCGGGTCGACCACGTTGGTCACGCCGGTTTCTTCTTGCAAAATCAACTGCGTATTACGGGCAATCCGGGCGCTAAAATCAGTGGGCAAAGCGATGGCTTCGTCCAGTGCATTGGTGTGCAACGACTGGGTGCCACCAAGGGCCGCGGCCATGGCTTCGTAGGCGGTACGCACAACATTGTTGTAGGGATCCTGTTCTTGCAAAGACACGCCAGAGGTTTGGCAGTGGGTGCGCAGCATGCTCGACTTCGGGTTCTTGGGCTCGAACTCTTCCATAATGCGGTGCCACAACAGCCGGGCGGCGCGCAATTTGGATGCTTCCATGAAAAAATTCATGCCGATGGCAAAAAAGAACGACAAGCGTCCTGCGAATTGGTCCACATCCATGCCAGCCGCAATCGCGGCCCGCACGTATTCGCGACCATCCGCCAGCGTAAACGCCAGTTCTTGGACTAAGTTCGCGCCAGCCTCTTGCATGTGGTAGCCAGAAATCGAGATCGAGTTGAATTTCGGCATGCCATCAGATGTGAATTCGATGATGTCAGACACGATCCGCATCGAGGGTTCAGGCGGATAAATATAAGTGTTGCGCACCATAAATTCTTTGAGAATATCGTTCTGGATTGTGCCCGCGAGCACCGATTTGTCGTGCCCTTGTTCTTCGCCCGCCACAATAAAACTAGCCAAAATCGGGATCACGGCACCGTTCATCGTCATGGAAACCGACACTTTGTCGAGCGGGATGCCGTCAAACAGGATCTTCATGTCTTCGACACTGTCGATCGCCACGCCAGCTTTGCCGACATCACCAACAACACGTTCGTGATCGCTGTCGTAACCCCGGTGCGTGGCCAGATCAAACGCAACCGAAACGCCCTGTTGGCCAGCGGCCAAGCCACGACGGTAAAATGCATTAGATTCTTCGGCTGTGGAAAAGCCCGCGTATTGACGGATCGTCCATGGGCGCCCTGCGTACATCGTCGCCTTAACGCCGCGCGTGTACGGTGGTTCGCCCGAAATTGAACCCAAGTGGGTCACATCCGCCAAATCGTCTTTGGTATAGATCGGCTGAACGTCGATCCCTTCCAGCGTCTTCCATGTCAGATCTTCGACGGGGCGACCGCGCAATTCGCCCTCAGCTAGGCTGCGCCATGTGTCTTTCTTGGATGTCATGATTATGTCCTTTGTTGATGGCACCAGCTGGCGGGATTTTCCCTGCTCTTGTCCGGGCCGTGTCCTCTGTCAGTGTTGCCAATCTGTCTGCTCCGGCGGTTAACCAGAACATGTCGTCGGCGTAATCTTCGCGCAAAGCGGCGGTTTGGGCCGCATCAAATGGGTGCCAGCGCCCGATGACCCCATCCAATTCAGGGGCGGCAATTTTTCGGGCTTTCAAGATTTCGCGTAATTCCGTTGTGTTGGGGGCACGGTTCAACCATTCGTCCGTGCCATTTTTAGGTGCATCACATCCAGCAATCGCACGCAGCATTGCGTCGGGGCGACCGGCAAAGCGTTCAAACGGTAAAACGGCCACGTCCGCACCATCGACCGCGCAAGACAGATCAGTAATCACGTCACGCCAACTGCGCGTGCTGGCCGTCATCCCATCAAATGCGACGGCACGTAACATTGGGTGACCGCGCGCAACCCCGTATGCCGAACAGGACGCCCAGTACAAATCCTGCGCTCGTGTGTTCAGAACGACCCGGCTGATGCGTCCCTCAAATGCAGGGGCAAACCGCGCCATACGCTCACCAATAGCCGGATACAGGCTTCTGCAACGCAGATTGGAACGGACCGATCCGATCATGTTTTCATCGCTCACGATCAGCGTTTTCACACCGTCTTTGGCGGCGCGGTCCAATTGCATTTGGATGCGGCCGTGTGCGCGTGCTTGCGTACTGCGTCCTGTATAAGTGTTGGGCTGGATCCCCGCGAACAGACCAGAGCGGGTACGCGGTGGTCCCCAATACATCACGCCTTTGGCCCGCAACGCCGATCTGTTGCGCGTCATATAGCTTTGAAAAGTTGTGGATCCGGTGCGGTGTGCGCCAAGATGTAAAATAACGTCCATAGTGCGGCCAGCCCTATTTCGAACGACCGCCCCGTTCGGCCATGTACCGGGGATTCTTCCCGTCATGACACCAAACCTGTTGCAATGGGTTTAATGTTAAAAATGCGCAGATAGGCCATCGAATTCGCTGAGAATAAGCCTATGTTCGTATCAACAGGAGTTGAAATGAAACGCACATTATCCATTGTTATTGCGACGCTTTTTGCCACTTGCGCCGTCGCCCAGGACACCAGTTTATCGCTTGAGGACACAGTCTTTGTGACGCAAAGTGAAGCCAATTTGAACGAATTTGTCTGGAAAAAACGCCCCGTTGTGGTCTTTGCAGACAGTGATGCAGACCCGCGATACGGCGAACAAATCGAATTGTTGATGGCCAACCTGCCTGATTTGGCCGAACGCGACGTGGTGGTTTTGACCGACACGGACCCTGCGGCGCGGTCCGAATTGCGCACGAAATTGCGCCCACGCGGGTTCATGTTGGTGATCATTGGCAAAGATGGCGATGTAAAGCTGCGCAAACCTTTGCCGTGGGACGTGCGTGAAATCAGCCGGTCGATTGACAAAATGCCGATGCGCAAACGTGAAATACGCGAACAAAGACTGGTACCCAACGACGGCTGAGCACCCCGCCTCTTTCCAGAGGCACAGCGCGACAGGCGCGCTATGTTTGTTCGCAATATCATGGAGTTATTCGAATTCCATGATCACTTCGTCCACCGCAAGACTGGCACCCGCGCTGGCGTTGATCGCAGCGACGATACCCTTCTTTTCGGCGCGCAAGATGTTTTCCATCTTCATCGCCTCGATGGTGCACAGCGCTTGGCCTTCCTGAACCTCTTCGCCAATTTCGACGTTCAGTTTGACCACCAGACCCGGCATCGGACACAGCAACAATTTGGATGTGTCTGGCGCGACTTTTTCTGGCATCAGCAAGGCCAGCTCGGCTTGACGAGGGGTGCGCACGTGCACTTTCATATCGGCCCCGCGCGTACGGATGCGGAAACCACCACTGATTTTGCCGACTTTCAACACCAAAGGCGCGCCGTCGACGATCATCTGCGCCAGCTGATCACCGGGCGTCCAAAGGCCTGTCACGCGCATACACGTGCCATCCTCGAACGTCACGTTTGAACCGTCGCGATCCGCGCTGATCACCATGCCAAACGATGCCCCCTGCAACGTCACGTTCCAATCGGTGCCGACTTTGCGTTCGTGATTGTCCATCCGGCCCGTCACACGCGTGCGGCGGATTTCGGACACCCGGTTCATGGCAGCTGTGGCGGCAGCAATGCGGCGCAAGTCATCCTCTGCCAGCTCAACCCCTTGGAAACCTTCGGGATATTGTTCCTCGATAAAGGCCGTTGTCATTTCGCCAGCGATAAAAATCGGGTGGTCCATGACCGCAGACAGGAAGGGCAAGTTGTGGCCGATGCCTTCGACCTCAAAGCTGTCGAGAGCCACGCGCATCGCCTCAATCGCCGCATCGCGGGTTGGGGCCCATGTGCACAGTTTGGCGATCATCGGGTCATAATACATGCTGATCTCGCCGCCCTCGTAGACGCCGGTGTCGTTGCGCACAGCCACGTCCGCAGACGGCGCATCACCCTGCCATTTGTCATTGTCGAGCAACGGCCCAGCGGCCTGTTCCATCGGCGGGCGGTAGCGGGTCAAGCGGCCAATGGATGGCAGGAATCCGCGATACGGATCCTCGGCATACAGGCGGTTTTCGATGGCCCAACCGTTCAGTTTCACGTCGGATTGCTTGATGCTGAGCGGTTCACCGTTGGCGACGCGGATCATCTGTTCCACCAGATCGACCCCAGTGATCAATTCGGTCACAGGGTGTTCCACCTGCAAGCGCGTGTTCATTTCCAGAAAGTAGAAGTTCTTGGCCCCGTCCACAATGAATTCTACCGTGCCAGCGCTGGCATAATCGACCGCTTGGGCCAAGGCGACGGCCTGTTCGCCCATGGCTTTGCGGGTGGCTTCGTCCAGAAACGGGCTTGGAGCTTCTTCTACGACTTTTTGCTGACGCCGCTGGATCGAACATTCGCGTTCCCCCAGATAAATGCCATTGCCGTGGCTGTCGCACAGGACTTGGATTTCGATGTGGCGCGGTTGGGTGATGAATTTTTCGATGAAAATCCTGTCATCGCCAAAGGAATTCGCCGCCTCGTTTTTAGAGGATTGAAATCCTTCGCGGGCCTCTTCGTCGTTCCACGCGATGCGCATGCCTTTGCCGCCGCCGCCTGCGGATGCTTTAAGCATCACGGGATAGCCGACCTCATTTGAAATCTTGACCGCCTCGTCCGCGTCCTCGATCAGACCCATGTAGCCGGGGACAGTGGAAACACCGGCCTCTTGGGCGATCTTTTTGGAGGTAATCTTGTCCCCCATCTTTTCGATTGCGCCCACAGGGGGGCCGACAAATGCCACGCCTTCGGCAGACAGGGCTGAGGCAAATTTGGAGTTCTCGGACAGGAAACCATAGCCCGGATGCACGGCCTCTGCGCCCGAGGATTTCACCGCTTCCATCACTTTGTCGATAACGATGTAGGATTGGTTGGCCGGGGGCGGACCAATGTGCACCGCCTCATCCGCCATTTGCACATGCAACGCCTGCTTGTCGGCATCAGAATAAATGGCGACCGTGCCGATGCCCATTTTGCGGGCCGTTTTGATGACGCGGCAGGCGATTTCGCCCCGATTGGCGATCAGGATCTTTTTGAACATGTGCAGTCCCCGGTATTTGAGAATTCGTTTGAGAATGTTTTTTGATTGGACAAACGCATTTGACCGCCCCGAATGAACGGGACGGTTACTGCGATTTTAAAGGATGTGGCCGCCAGACGCGGCCCTTGGATCAGTTCGCCGTGAGCGGGCCCAGCGGCGATATCGTGCCACGACTGGATGCGTCGGGCTTGGTGCATGCGCCAGCCAACATGGCGGCGGACACTGCAAAAATGCAGATTACTCGTTTCATAAAACTTGCCTCTCAATTGGGCTTTTGGTGCCCATTGAGTGCAGTCTAGCGCAGGCTTACGCAACTTAAACGTGCGTAAGTCAGAATTTATGAAACGTGGCGCGCCTGCATCAGTTGCATTTGCTTGGGTAGGCTTGGCAGTACAAGTAGTTGCCCGCAGCGCCGATGGCCGCACCCTTAAGCGGGCTACCGTCTGTGATGACGGCCACACCCGCACCTGCGGCACCACCGATAAGCGCTTGGTCTGTGCCTGTGTCTCCGCAGGCTGATAAGCCCAAAGTTGCGGCGGCGACGAGGGTCCATACTTTGAATGACATTTTACTACTCCTGTATCTGTTCGCACATAAAAGTGCGCAGACATCAGATGTGGCGGTGTCTTGCGATCTTGTCCAGTAACGGGCTTTGAATCGGCAGAAGACCGCCAATAACCTGATTTAGAACAGAAAAAGACGGGCGAACAAACGCGGGGTAGCGCCTGCCGCCCGTCAGGGGAAGGGGTTCGGAAATGGTGCGCACGTGCCACATAAATCTGGGACATGACCCGTGCAAAATCAGGTTTGCACGCCACCACCGCTCGCGCCATAGCAATACACGCTATACGCGTAAAATCGGCGGAGCCCTGCCGTTTTTGGGGATGCGCAAGCAACAACACGCCTAAACCTCGCCCATACTCTCGGGAAACGACGCGCGTGCGATGTTGGGATCAATCACCAACAGCGCCTCGTAGTCCTCTGGATCAAAGTCATCGGTTGCAGGAATCACTTCGCGTCCGAACAGCCAACACAAACGGCCTGCATCCAGGTTGCCGCGCTCGAACGGTTGTTCGCCGAATTGTTCCCACAACGCTTTCATGAAACCAGCATCAGCGCGCCGGTCCGCAGGCTTGCGGTCGCGTTTGCGTTCACGACGTGTGATCGGCGTCACCCCTTTGGGGTTGGCGCGGCGCAGGGTAAATTGAAAATCTGTACCGGTCAGACGGCCCGGAAACCCGCGATGTTTTAGCACGGCGCACCTCCTGTCAAAAGGAGGCTGGTCGGGGTGGGCGCGAACGCCCGCCCCGTAAGTTCGGTATTACTTGTATTTACCGGTGTATGTCGGCTCAACCGAGATCGGCTCTGGATCAACCACGACAAATTCTTCGACCTGCTGCTCGCGCGCACAGGCAGCAACCGCGGCGATAAAGCCGAATGTTGCCAAAAGTTTGATGCTCTTTGACATCTGAGTCTCCTGTCACTTAAAAAATGACGAATGGACGCAACACGCGCCCCTCGCCTTGGTACTGAGGTAAGGAAATCTTGGATTTTCCTTGGGGCATATGTACTGGAAATTGTGTCAAAAAGATATCCACAGGCAACGGATGCGCGGATTTGTGTCGCCAGCGCATCAGGTGCCCCTTTGGATGAGCTGTGTGGCGCAACATATTGTGGTTGCATTAAAAAGCCTCCCAGATGCAGGTGTGGTTTTCGACCCTAAAGGCGTCGAAAAATTGTGTGGCTTCGGGATTTGTTGCCCCGAATTCCGTGACTTGGTCAGACAATGAGATAATAATCATGTCCGCGCTCAGGTCATATTCGCTCATGTAAGGCAAGGCCATGGTTTGGCAAAGATGCTCCATGTCTAGCCCTGCTTGTGCGTAGGTGATGTCGCCGTTTTCGCGCGCAATTTGCGGCGCGATAAACCGAAAACGCAGCCAGTTTTGCGCGTTCACATCGTCGATCAACACCTCGTGCAAGGCGACAACCTGACCTGACGGAACGTCTTGGGCATGCGCGGCGGAGGCTGTCAACAACAGGGCGATCAAACGTATCATGGGGCGTCTTCGCCTTTGGTGGCGAATTCAGCCGGAGAAATTATTTCGATCAATTCCATATCGTCTGAATGGCGCACCTCTCGGTGGCGAATGCCAGAGGGCTGCAACACGCAAGACCCCGCGCGCAAAGTGTGCTCGCCAGTGCCTTCGTACTCAAAAACAACCCAACCTTGGGTGACGTAAACCATCTGGAAGTTCAGGTCATGGGAATGCCATTGTGCGGGACTTTCCAAACCCGGGACGGCGCGAATAACATGCGCCCCATAGGCCCCCGCCGTTGCAGTGTTGATCCCCAGATCGCGGTATTCAAAAAACGGACGCAGACCAGCGCCGATGAATTTGCCCTCATCCGCATGCGAGATCGTGAAGGCTTGATTGTCGAAAATGGCATTGCTCATCTAGGGCCTCCGGCGATCTTGCGAACAGCGCAGCCAGCGGGCACGGTTCTCTGGGTCTTCCAGCACGGCTTGGATTTGCTCAATGGTTTTCGCGCTTGTGGTGCCCAAGACGCGGCCCCCCGCGATAACCTCTAGCTGATCGCTACCTTTGGTGATCTGCACCACTGGTGAAAAGCCACGCAGGTTTTGCAAAGCGCGCCACAAATCCTGACGGATTTGACTGACCAAACGCACCATGTTGGCGTGCGGCAACGTGGTTACTGCTTGTACATCAAAACGTGCGGGCAACTGACGGCTTAACGTCACTTGCCCCTCGTCTTTTTGAATATGCCAACCACGCGCCATCAGATTACAACGGAATATTGTCGTGTTTTTTCCACGGGCTTTTCAATGACTTACCCCGTAGCGAAGCAAAAGCGCGGCTGACCCGTTTGCGGGTAGAACGTGGTTGGATCACCTCGTCGATAAACCCGCGTTCGGCTGCGACAAACGGGTTGGCAAAGCGCGCCTCGTAGTCTGCGGCGTGCTGCGCGATTTTGTCGGCGTCACCCAAATCGGCACGGTGAATAATCTCGGTGGCACCTTTGGCCCCCATCACCGCGATTTCGGCCGTTGGCCACGCGTAGTTGAAATCACCGCGCAGGTGTTTGGACGCCATAACGTCGTAGGCACCACCGTAGGCTTTGCGTGTAATTACAGTGACTTTGGGCACTGTCGCTTCGCCGTATGCGAACAACAGCTTGGCACCGTGCTTGATAACGCCGCCGTATTCCTGGGAGGTGCCAGGCAGGAACCCCGGAACATCGACCAGCGTCAGGATCGGAATCTCAAAGGCATCGCAGAACCGCACGAAACGCGCCGCTTTGCGCGAACTGTCGATGTCGAGGCAGCCCGCCAGAACGGTCGGTTGGTTGGCGACAACGCCCACAGATTGCCCTTCGAGCCGGATGAAACCGGTGATGATGTTCTTGGCGTAGTCTTCTTGGATCTCGTAGAAATCCGCCTCGTCCGCGATTTTGTGGATCAATTCTTTCATGTCGTAGGGCGTGTTCGGATTTGCCGGGATCAGCGTGTCCAGCGATGCCTCAACGCGGCCCGGTTCGTCAAAGAACGGGCGGACAGGTGGTTTTTCGCGGTTGTTCAGTGGCAGGAAATCAACGAGGCGGCGGACCTCGGCCAGTGCCTCAACATCGTTTTCGAACGCGCCATCTGCCACGGATGATTTTTTGGTGTGGGTGGAGGCGCCGCCCAATTCTTCGGCTGTAACAACTTCGTTGGTGACAGTTTTCACCACGTCAGGGCCGGTTACAAACATGTAAGACGTGTCTTTGACCATGAAAATAAAGTCGGTCATAGCGGGGCTATACACCGCGCCGCCCGCGCATGGGCCCATGATCAAGCTGATCTGCGGTACGACGCCAGAGGCCAAAATATTGCGCTGGAACACTTCGGCGTAGCCCGCGAGGGATGCCACGCCCTCTTGGATTCGTGCACCACCCGAGTCGTTGATGCCGATCAAAGGCGCGCCATTTTGCATTGCCATATCTTGGATTTTGCAGATCTTTTGCGCGTGGGTTTCAGACAATGATCCGCCAAAAACGGTAAAGTCCTGAGAGAACACGTAGACCATGCGTCCGTTGATTGTGCCCCAGCCCGTCACAACGCCATCACCCGCAGGCTTTTGATTTTCCATACCAAAATCGGTACAGCGGTGGCTGACGAACATGTCGAACTCTTCGAAAGAATCCTCATCCAACAGCAGCTCGATCCGCTCGCGCGCCGTCAGCTTGCCACGCGCGTGTTGTGCGTCGATCCGCTTTTGACCACCACCCAGACGCGCTTGCGTACGACGGTCGTTCAACTCTGTCAGAATATCTTTCATCATCAGCCCCACTAGCAATTTCGTAACAATATACGTGTAAAAGGTGCAGGCTCCCAGCGCCATTGCGCATATTTGCAAAGTCTATGCAGATGGTGTTTTGCAAAGTGCAAACATGCAAATATTTGACCTAATGATCCGCTCTTGGTGGACAACCCTACAAACGCGGAATAGCTGTTAACACATGCAAAACAAACCAGTGATCCGGTTTCTGGATCGCAGCACTCCGCCTCATATTTTCACACTTATCTTCATGGCTGGCATGTCCGCTATGGTGATGAATATGTTTTTGCCAAGCTTGCCGCAAATGTCCACGTTCTTTGGCGTTGACGATGGGGTGATGGCGCTGTCGGTGCCGTTGTTTTTGTTCGTCAGCGCAATTTTGCAAATCTTTATCGGCCCAGTGTCGGACCGCATGGGGCGCAGGCCCGTATTACTGGTCGGCATTGCGATTTTCATGCTGGCAACCATCGGCTGCATCTTGGCCACGAACATCACGGTATTTCTGATCTTTCGCATGATCCAGGCCGCCATCGCCGTTTGCATGGTGCTAAGCCGCGCGGTCATTCGCGATTCATTTGACCAAGAACAATCGGCCTCAATGATCGCTTATGTCACGATGGGCATGGCCGTGGTGCCAATGATCAGCCCGGCGATCGGTGGTTTTTTGGACGAATTATTCGGATGGAAAGCCAACTTTTGGGCATTTTTCTTTGTCGGCGGTGCGTTGTTCGCACTGGTTTGGCGCGATTTGGGCGAGACGGTCAAACCGTCAGGCCTGACGTTAACCCAGCAGTTCAAAGAATACCCCGAGCTGCTGCGCTCACCCCGATTTTGGGGATACTGCATGGCATCGGCCCTAAGTTCGGGCGCGTTTTTTGCCTATCTTGGCGGCGGCCCTTTTGTTGGATCCGTGGTGTTTGGCATGTCCCCAAAATGGGTCGGGGTTTTCTTTGGCGCACCGGCTGTTGGTTATTTCGCGGGCAACTGGATCACCGGGCGCAACGCAAAGCGTTTGGGCGTCAACAAGCTGATTTTGTGGGGCGCAATCGCGGTCAGCTGTGGCACGGCGTTGATGCTGGGCTTGTTCTTGATTGGCTTTGGCTCGCCCCTCACCTTCTTTGGGCTAATGACCTGTGTTGGTTTGGGAAACGGTATGGTCATTCCAAACGCCACAGCCGGCATGCTGTCCGTGCGACCACATTTAGCTGGCACGGCATCGGGCTTGGGCGGCGCAATAATGATCGGCGGCGGCGCGGGATTGGCGTCTCTGGCGGTGTTTTTGCTGAAACCCGAAACAGGGGCATACCCGCTGATCCTGATCATGATGTTCACGTCTATGGCAGCGGTCGTCGCGATCCTTGGGGTGTACCGACGCGAGGCGCGCATAAAGGCCAGCGGCAACTGATCGTTACGTCCTTGCGCCCTTAACTTTGCAAAGCTACGCTAAGTTATCTGCAAAGTTGCAAAGGTGCCCTGATGGCGACCCAAAAACTATACGCTGGCGCCAAGCTGCGTGAATTGCGCACGCGCATCGGTCTGACCCAAAAGGATTTTGCCGCCAAATTGGGCGTCTCCTTGCCCTACCTCAACCAGATGGAAAACAACAATCGCCCCGTCAGCACGTCGGTGGTGTTGGCCCTTGCGCGCGAATTCGGACTGGATGTGACCGAACTTAGCATCGGTGACAGCGAACGGTTGGTCAGCGACATGCGCGAGGTTTTGTCCGATCCAGTTTTTGCATCCGACATGCCGCCAATGGCTGATCTGCGCCTGGCTGCATCCAACGCCCCTGCCCTTGCCCGCGCGTTTATCGAACTGCATCAATCCTATCGCCAAACCCACGAAAGGCTCGCGTCACTGGACGAAGCATTAGGGCGCGAAGACGCCCGCGCGCGGCCCAGCCCGTGGGAAGAAGTGCGCGATTTCTTTCACTACTGCGACAACTACATCGACGCGATGGACCGCGCGGCCGAACATTTTGCGAGCTCCGAAGGCGGCTATGACAACATTCGCGTGGCCGCCGTGGCGAGCCTAGGCCAGATCGGTGCAAAGGTTGAATTTACCGACACGGATCGATTGCGCAGCTACGATGCAACCACCAAGACCCTGTCGATTTCGGTGCGCGCGGCCCCTGAAACCCAGACGTTTCAATTGTTGCTACAGGTCGCGCTGCTACGGCAAAACCCGCTGCTAGAGGCGACGTTGGATCTCGCGCGTTTTCAAACGCCTGCCGCACGCGATATCGCCAAAATCGGCCTTGCGAATTATTTTGCCGGTGCCGCGTTGATGCCCTACACCGCGTTCTTGCAAGCTGCCCAAGAGAGCCGCCATGATGTGGAATGGTTGGCCGGGCGTTTTGGCGCATCGATCGAACAAGTCGCGCACCGTTTGTCGACGTTGCAGCGCCCTGCGGCCAAGGGCATTCCATTCTTTTTCGTGCGCGTCGATCAGGCAGGGACAATCACCAAACGCCACTCAGCGACGCGGTTACAATTTGCCCGATTTGGCGGGGCTTGCCCGTTGTGGAACGTGCACCGCGCATTCGAAATGCCGGGGCAGTTCCTGCGCCAGATGGCGGAAACACCCGACGGTGTACGCTACATCAGTTTGGCCCGCGACGTGTCCAAACACGCCGGCCGCTACGGCGCGCCGGTGCGTCGTTTTGCAATCGCGCTGGGTTGCGAAGTCGGGCATGCGGGGTCGTTGGTTTATGCAGATGGGTTGGATCTAAACCGCGCTGACGCCTTTGAACCCATCGGGATTTCCTGCCGGATTTGCGAACGCAAGCAGTGTCATCAACGCTCGGTTCCGCCGTTGGAACGGCAATTGCATGTGGATGCGGACACCCGCGATGTTTTGCCCTACGAGGTCCGCTAGCGGCGTGACGCGCGCCAGCCTGCTTTGATTGCATCGCTGGATGAACAAAACCAGCGTTCGCCATTGCGCGTGCTGATCCCGGTGCGATCGTAAAACGCTTGACCCGGAACGTGGAAAATTCGCGTCCCATCAACCGAGATATTGCCCTTGATCACGCAATCACGGTCGCGCGGAATACGCCCGTTTGTCTGGGTGTTGCGAAACTGGCTCGGGTTCTGAACATGGCTCGCGTGTAGCCCGCGATTACTGATCATCGCGCCCTTTTCATCAAGGTCATAGGCCATCGAATATTTGCGGTAGGCAAAGGCCAAACCGTCCGCCACAAAAGCGCGCCCAATGTCCTGGCCTGCGACAGTGCAAGTCGCAACCACGCGGTTGTACCGGTCGATATCGGTTTGAACGCAGTGCGCAATTTGACCCTGAATGCGCTGGCGCACCTGTTCATTGACCCACAGCCCACAGGCCCAATCCACACCTTGTTCAGACTGGCAATGTTGATCTTTTTCCGGCGCATCAATCCCGTGAATACGCACGCGCACAGCACCCACGTCGATCGTGTCGCCATCAATCACCAGCACACGACCAGAAAACTCGGCAGCGGCAATCTCGGGAAACAAAAAGAGAACAAAAGCGATACAAAATCTAAACATACTGCACAGATGCGCGTTCTTTGCACACTTATCAAGGGAAACCGACCAACTTCCTTAACACTGCATGAGAAAGTTGGTCGCTGTTAACGTTTGCCGTTTACCTTTGGGATGTTTCCCAGTCGGGATTTAGCCACGGTTCATCGTTCGATTTAGGCAACGGGTCACGCCCCAAAATGTGGTCTGACATCTTTTCACCAACCATAATCGACGGCGCGTTCAGGTTTCCGTTGGTGATACGCGGAAAGATCGAGCTGTCAGCGACACGCAAACCCTCGACGCCAATCACAGCGCCATGCGGGTCAACCACCGCCATCGGATCATCGCGGCGGCCCATTTTGCAGGAACCACAAGGGTGATACGCGCTTTCCACATGCTCCGAGATAAACGCATCTAATTCTGCGTCTGTGTCGACATCGGCACCGGGTTGGATTTCGTGTTTTACGAACGGCTTAAACGCCTTTTGTGCGAAAATCTCGCGCGTGAGGCGGATACAGGTGCGGAAATCCTCCCAATCGGACGGATCAGACATGTAGTTGAACAGGATTTTTGGCGCGTCCGCAGGATCAGAGGATCGCAATGTGACCGCGCCGCGAGACACCGATCGCATCGGGCCGGTGTGCGCTTGGAAACCGTGCCCTTCGGCGGCGGCCTGACCGTCGTATCGCACTGCAATTGGCAGAAAATGGTACTGAATGTCAGGGTAATCAACACCGGGTTTCGAGCGGACAAAAGCCGCGCTTTCAAATTGGTTCGATGCCCCCAAACCGGTCTTTAGGAACAGCCACTGCGCGCCGATCACTGCTTTGGACAGCAGGTTCCAGTGTTTGTACAGCGTGATCGGTTTGCTGGCGGCCATCTGAATGTACAGCTCCAGATGATCTTGCAGGTTTTGACCGACGCCGGGACGATCCGCGATCACCTCGATGCCGTGTTCCTTCAGGTGCGCGGCAGGCCCGATGCCCGACAGCATCAGCAGCTTGGGCGAATTGATGGACGAAGCCGCGATGATCACCTCGCGATTGGCTGTGACGGTCTTGCCGCCAGCCAAAGCAACACCGGTTGCGCGCCCGTCCTTGATGATGATTTTGTCGACCAAACCGTTCATCAACGTGCAGTTCTCATGCTTTAGCGCGGGGCGCAGATAGGCATTGGCCGCAGACCAACGACGGCCATTGAAAACGGTTTGCTCCATCGGGCCAAAGCCCTCTTGTTTTTGGCCGTTGTAATCCTCTGTTGCCTCATAGCCTGCTTGTTTTCCAGCCTCGACAAAGGCCTTGAACAACGGATTGTTGCGGGGGCCTCGGGTGACGTGCAGTGGTCCGTCAGTGCCGCGCCATTCAGCGTCGCCGCCGTGCCCGTTATCGTCCCAGTTTTCCATGCGTTTGTAGTAAGGCAGCACGTCGGCGTACGACCAACCGTCAGCGCCGCTTTCGGCCCAGTGATCGAAATCTTTGGCGTGACCGCGCACATAGACCATGCCGTTGATCGACGACGAACCACCGATGACTTTGCCGCGCGGACAGGCCAGTTTACGCCCCCTCAAATGCGGTTCCGGTTCGGATTCGTAGCCCCAATCGTACCGCTTCATGTTCATCGGATACGACAGCGCGGCAGGCATCTGGATCAGCGGACCAGCGTCGGTTCCACCGTGTTCGATGACCAGTACGGATTCGCCCGCCTCGGCCAAACGGTAAGCAATGGCGCAACCCGCACTGCCCGCCCCCACAATTACATAATCTGCATTCATTTAAAACGGAGCCTCGACGTCACCCATGCGCACATAGACGGATTTCAATTGGGAATAATGGTTGATCGCCGCCTTGGAATTTTCACGGCCCACACCGGACTGTTTGGAACCGCCAAACGGAGCCTCGACCGGCGCGTCGTTGTAGGTGTTGATGTAGCAAGTGCCCGCTTCAAAGTTGGCCGCAACACGGTGCGCGCGGCTGATGTCTTTGGTAAATACGCCTGCGGCCAACCCGAATTCTGTGTCGTTGGCGCGCGCCATCACGTCTGCTTCGTCCTCGAAATCAAGGACTGCCATGACGGGGCCAAAAATTTCTTCGCGTGCGATTGTCATGTCGTCTGTGACGTCTGCAAACACTGTTGGTTCGATGTAAAAACCGTCTTTTTCCAAGCGGTTGCCGCCGTAGGTGATGCGTGCGCCTTCGGCTTTGCCTTTTTCGATGTAGCCCAGCGTGATGTCCAATTGGCGCTGGCTGACCATTGGGCCAAAGCTGGTGGCGGGGTCTTGGGGGTCGCCAATCACGGCGGTGGCAAGGCGTTCGGACAGACGTTTCAGAAATGCCTCTTTGATCGATGTGTGCACGAACACGCGGGTGCCGTTGGAACAGACCTGACCGGAGGAATAGAAGTTGCCCAAAATCGCACCGCTGACCGCGTTTTCAATGTCTGCATCCTCGAACACGATCATCGGGGATTTGCCGCCCAGTTCCATCGTGACGTGTTTGATGCCAGCTGCTGCTGCCGCGTACACTTTTTTGCCGGTCGGGACTGATCCGGTGAGTGAAACCTTATCGACGCGGTCGTCTGTGACCAGTGCCGCGCCCACATCACCCAAGCCCTGAACAACGTTGTAGAGGCCCGCAGGCAGGCCTGCTTCATGCAGAATTTCGGCGACTTTCAAGGCGCACAGCGGTGTGGTTTCGGAGGGTTTGAACACAACGGAATTGCCGCAGGCCAGCGCAGGTGCGCCTTTCCAGCAGGCGATTTGCGTGGGGTAGTTCCACGCACCGATGCCGACGCAAACGCCCAACGCTTCGCGGCGGGTGTAGACCCAGTCTTCGCCCAGTTGGATGTGTTCGCCGGTCAAGGTCGCAGCCATGCCGCCAAAATATTCCAGCGCGTCCGCCCCGCTGGTCGCATCAACAACGGAGGTTTCTTGATAGGGTTTACCCGTGTCAAAGGTTTCCAAAACCGACAGGTCGTGGTTGCGTTCGCGCATGATTTCAGAGGCGCGGCGCATGATACGGCCGCGTTCTGTTCCGGTCATCGCGGCCCATGCGGGTTGCGCGGCTTTGGCGGCGGCCAATGCTTGGTCGATGATCGCAGGGGTCGCGGAATGGATCGTTGCGATCTTTGCGCCCGTGGCAGGATAGATCACATCAAATGGCGTGCCGGCGGTGTCTTCGACGTATTGACCGTTGATGAAGTGGCTGGCGGTGGGTTGCGTTGGATAGGTCATTTAGGTCTTTCGCCTCCGGCGGGAGTTGTTTTGTAAGATGAAAAAGGCCGCACCAATCCGATTGGCGCGGCCCGCAATGATTTATTCTGCGGGAACAGATCCCGTTGACGTGATGCCAGACAACGCATCACGCTTGGCAAAGGCAATGTAGCCCAAGCACCCGACGTAGAGCGCGATCACCACCGTGCCGACCCACTGGATTTGCAACCATTGGCTTTGGAACAACAGCGTCAGCACAAACAGCACGATGGTGTTGCCGCCGACGTAGGCCGCTTTGCCCCAACGTTCGACCGTCAGGCTGAGGTTGTCGGTGTACAGACGGATCAACGAGTCAAACGAGTTGATCACAAAGGTGATGCCGACAATCGTCATGGCCCAGTTCGCAATGCCAGCGGTTGGGATACTTTCCAGGTGGTAGAAATACAGCACCGAAAACCACAGCGCCAGCGGGATAGACGGGATCACCAACAAGGCCGCCAGCAGCTGCCACGTGGTCAAACCACCGATAAAGCGCGAGGTGAACTGCCCGATCATGATTGACCAAGCAAACCACCAGAACAGGTAGAATTCGTGGTAATCCGTCAGCGGTACGATGAACTTGTGAATGTTCGCAAAATAGCCGCCAACGTTACTGGCCGTGCTTGCAAATTCACCGATCCCCATGCCTGCGTTGATCCACATAAACGCGATCAGCGCGAGGAACAGGAAGGTCGAGGCGACCGACAAAACCTTAACGTATTTGATGTCGGTTGAAGACAAAACAGCCACCAAGATCACCAAGAATGCGATGATGTAGAACGCCGGTAAAATTGTGTCGCCGTCACCGACTTCGGCAATGTAGTAGGGCATGTAAATCAGGAACAACGCGCCGGTGAATGCGCAGGTCGTGATGATAACGATGTTGTTCAGCAGCTTGACCACAGGAATTTTAAAGAAACCAACGCGTGGTTCGATGGCACAGAAATAGAACGCCGTCAGGAAATAGAACGCCCAGATCAGAAAGCCCCAAAAGCCGAATTCCAGCGCCAGTGGGTTGGTGAAGCCGTAGGCTGGTTCGGTCGCCACATCCGCATAAAGCGGATAGTCAAACGCCAGCGGAAACATGATCAAACCAACGTCCAAACCGGACGTGAACAAAATAGCGATAAAGGTGAATAGCCCAACAGGCGTGGGCCCGATCAGCCGCAAATTCCACCACTTGATGGTGCAGAAGATCACCAGCGCGAACGCCAGCAATACTCCGAACGAGATAATAGATGTCATCATAAAAAGTCCCTCTCTTTTTGCCCGTTTCAGGTTTTATTTAGCACGTTTGACTATTCCCCTCTTGGGAACCGCGCATCGTCTTCAACGTTGTTCAAATCCATGTGGTTGCGCATGTAGCGTTCGGATGCTTTTTGCAGCGGTTGGTAGTCCCATGGATAATAGCCGCCCTCGCGCAGGGCCTCGTAGACGACCCACCGGCGGGCTTGGCTAACTCGGACTTCGGCGTCGTATTTATCAAGATCCCAGCGCGCTTCGGATTTCGCACGAAGCTGATCCAACGTACCTTTGTGCGCAGGCACATCGGCCAAGTTGGTTAACTCGTGCGGGTCATTTTCCAGATCGAACAGTTGATCCGGGTCCAGCGCACAGCGATTGTACTTCCATTTACCATAGCGCAACGACACCATCGGCGCATAGGATGCCTCGGCCGCATATTCCATCGCAACGGGTTCAGTGCGCTCGACACCCTGCCCCATGGGTTTGACCGATTGGCCCGTGGTCCAGGGTTCAACCTCGGCCATGGACACGCCAGCAAGATCGCACAACGTCGGGCAAACGTCGATGTTGGACACTGGCGTGGTGATCAGGCCCGGTTCCATGTCAGGTGCACAAATCATCATCGGCACGCGCGATGAGCCCTCATAGAACGACATTTTGAACCAAAGACCGCGTTCCCCCAGCATGTCGCCGTGATCGGAGACAAAGATGATGATCGCCTCTTGGCGGGATGCTTCTAGCGCCTCGAGCACCTCGCCGACCTTATCATCCAGATAGCTAATGTTGGAGAAATAAGCGCGGCGCGAGCGTTTGATGTCTGTTTCAGAAATGTCAAAACTGCGCCAGTCATTTGCATCAAAGATACGCTTGGAATGGGTATCTTGATCCTCGTACGGGATGGCCGGAACCGTGGGCAACAGATGCTCGCAATCCTCGTAGAGGTCCCAGTATTTCTTGCGGGTCACATACGGGTCATGCGGGTGGGTAAAGCTGACGGTCAGGCACCAAGGGCGCTCGTCTTTGCCACGCGACAGATCGTAAATCTTGCGGGTGGCGTTGTAGGCAACCTCGTCGTCGTATTCCATCTGGTTGCTGATTTCGGCAACCCCAGCCCCCGTGACCGAGCCCATGTTGTGGTACCACCAATCGATGCGTTCACCCGGTTTGCGGTAATCCGGCGTCCAGCCGAAATCAGCCGGATAAATGTCGGTGGTCAATCGTTCCTCGAACCCGTGCATCTGGTCAGGGCCGACAAAATGCATCTTGCCTGACAGGCAGGTTTGATAGCCCGCGCGGCGCAAATGGTGGGCGTAGGTTGGAATCGACGAAGTGAACTCGGCCGCGTTGTCATAGACACCCGTGGCCGATGGCAACTGTCCCGACATAAACGCCGCCCGCCCCGGCGCGCACAATGGCGATGCTGTGTAGGCGTTCTGAAACCGCGTGGATTTCGCCGCCAGTTTTTTCAAATTCGGCGCGTGCAGCCAGTCCGCTGGCCCGTCGGGAAACAGCGTGCCGTTCAATTGGTCGACCATCAGGATCAGGATATTGGGTTGGGTCATGGGTGGCGTCCGATCATCATATTAAGCGCGCGCAGGGCGCTGTTTTTGGCCTCGGTCGCATCGCACCCCCGCGACAAGGCCGCCCGCAGATACAGCCCGTCGATCAGGGCGGCCAGCGTTTGTGCATCTGTGGTCGGATCAGCGCTCAGCGGGCGCAGCGCATGGGTCAGGTTTGAATGCAAGCGCCACTGGTAGAGCTTGAGCAATCGTTTGGTTTCGGGCTGCGTTTGCGCGCCTGAATACAGCGTCATCCACGCACTGATGATGGATGGATCGAAACACGACGGCGCAAAGCTGGCCTCGATAATTGCACTGGCGCGCGCATAGGGCGTGCGGGCAGCGGCGAGGGCTGCGCGCACTTCGGCCCCGAATTCGCGCAGAATGTGGCGCATCGCAGCAAGGAAAATCTGGTCTTTTCCACCGAAATAGTGGTGCGCCAAAGCGGTCGACATACCGGCCCGTTTTGCGATCTGACCGACAGTCACATCCAGATGCCCCGCCGCACCAATTTCAGCAATCGTGGCCTGCACCAGCGCTGAGCGGCGGATTGGCTCCATCCCGAGTTTTGGCATCATGGCCCCCCTTGAAAACTTGGGGAACGGTAACCACGGGGATATTGTCTCGTCAATCAATAAAAAACATGTGCCGTTAAACTTTGGTCGCGTTTGTGGGTGGTGTGATGGGGGATCGCTTGAGCGTGGCCTCGCGCCATGTGATGAAAGTGACGGACGCAAGGATCACGACGCCGCCAATTACCACCCAGATATCAACAGGTTCCGCGAACACCAGCAGACCCAGCAACGTCGCCCACACCAATTGCAAAAACGTAATCGGCTGGGTCACGGTCACGGGTGCGGCGGCAAAGGCCAGCGTCATGGTGTAATGCCCTGCTTGGGCAAACATCGCGACGACCAGCAGAATTCCCAGATCTGACCAACTAGGGCTGACCCAATTGGCAAAGGCGAACGGGGCCAATGCCAGCGTCACAAACAGCGACAGCATGGCAACGACCACGGTCGGTTTCACCTCGTCCGCGAGGACTTTGGCCAGCAAATACGACCCTGCAAAAACGACGGCTGCAATCAGCATCGCGAGATGGCCCGGGTGGACCTCGCGAAAGCCGGGGCGCAGGATGATTGCCGCCCCAAGCAGGGCGATGATCACCGCCATAATCCGGCGCAACGCCAGTTTTTCCCCGAGGAAAATCGCCGCCCCAATCGTCACGTAAACCGGCGCGAGATAGTTCATCGCGGTGACCTCGGCGATCGGAATGCGGGTCATCGCAAAAAACCACAGCATCACCCCGAAGGCGTGGAAAAACCCGCGCAGACCGAACAGCTTCCATTGGCGTTTCGTCACTGTCGCCGATCGCAAATCATTGATCATCGGCAACAAGAACACCAAGCCGAGCAAGTAGCGCAAAAACGCAGATTGCGCCGGCGGCATGCCAGGGCCCATCCATTTGACCAACGCTGTCACAGCGACAAAAAACAATCCTGTCGTCAGCATCCAAAAGATGCCAACCATGGGGCGGGGCGTGGTTGTTGGGTTCATTTTGCTATCAACACTGAAACGCGCAAGGGCTGCAAGCTAGGACAACAATAACTTTGCGGCAATCGCCCACATTATCAACGCAATACCCCCATCCAGCACTTGCCACGCGCGCGGATTGGCAAACAGCGGGCGCAACAACCGCGCCCCATAGCTCAGGCTAAAGAAGAATGTGAAACTCGCGACGACAGCCCCGATCCCGAACGCCAGTTGGTTGTCATACTGGGCCGAAATCGAGCCGACGAACACCACCGTGTCCAGGTAAAGATGCGGGTTCAGCAGCGACAAGGCGGCCAATGTGGTCAAGGCTTGGCGCAGGGTTTGCGCATCGTCCGTCGCGGCCTCAAGGGCGTTGCCACCGCGCCACGCTGATTTGGCGTTTTGCCAGCCATACCAGATCAAAAACGCGGCGCCGCCCCACAACAACACAGTTTCGAACCACGGGGCGGCTGTCGCTAAGGCTCCGAAGCCCAAGATGCCCGCACATATCAAAATCGCATCCAGCACGCTGCACGCCAATGCGATCCAGAACACGTGTGCGCGCCGCAACCCCTGGCGCAGCACAAATGCGTTTTGCGCCCCAACCGCGAGGATCAGAGAAAAGCTGACGGCAAAGCCGGAAAACAAGGAATACATACAAATGCCAGTTCAAAATCGACCTCTGATGGCTATGCCCTGCCCCATGCGACATCAATCGAAACTTGCGCTGTGTCGGCGAAAAAATGATTGTTACACTTTTTTCACGGTGATCTGATGCAAGGTCATTGGCGTATCCCTTTGGACTGCCCATATAAAGGGGAAGCCAAAGCAAGGACGCCGCGAAATGTTAGAGACAAAAAACTGCGTAGATTTCAGTGAACACGATCTGGATTTGATCGAGTCTGCCTTGCATACCCAAGAGAAAATCTTGGCCGTTCAAAGCCGGGCCAGCGGGAACAACACCGCCAAAGTCCGCCTGAACGAGCTAAAATCCGTGCTGCGCCGGGTACGTCGCAAAAACGCAAAGGCCACACAAACGCCCTGCCGTTCAGGTGGTGGCCTTGGCGGATTTGCGCGCGCATTGTTTGGCTAAGATGGCCTAAGCATTTGTGATTTCATAAAAAAACCCTCTGACCTGACGGCAGAGGGTTTTTTCGTTTCTCGAGATCGCAGTGGTCGTTTAGCCCAACTGCTCCATCACTTCGTCGCTGGCATCAAAGTTTGTCGTGACACGTTGAACGTCATCGTCATCCTCCAATGCATCGATCAGACGCATCAGCTTTTCCATGCCCTCAAGGTCCATCTCGGTTGTGATGGTTGGCTTCCAGACCAGCTTGGTGCTGTCGGATTCGCCCAGTTCCGCCTCAAGCGAGGTTGAAACCTCGTTCAGATCCGTGTCCGCACACCACACGACGTGCCCGTCTTCTGAGCTTTCGACATCTTCGGCACCAGCCTCGATTGCGGCCATCATCACGGTGTCCGCATCGCCCACAGAAACGCCGTAAGACACGGCACCTTTGCGATCAAACATGAACCCGACGCTGCCGGTTTCACCCAGATTGCCGCCACATTTTGTAAAGGTCGAGCGCACAACTGAGGCCGTGCGATTGCGGTTATCGGTCATCGCCTCGACGATCACAGCCACGCCATTGGGGCCATAGCCTTCGTAGCGGATCTCTTCGTAATCTTCGCCCTCGCCGGCTTGCGATTTCTTGATCGCGCGGTCGATCACGTCCTTAGGAACCGAGCTCGACTTAGCCTCTTTGACGGCCATACGCAGACGCGGGTTTTTATCGGGATCAGGGTCGCCCATTTTCGCGGCAACGGTGATTTCCTTTGCCATTTTCGAGAACAACTTGGCGCGCAGTTTGTCCTGACGCCCCTTGCGGTGTTGAATATTTGCCCATTTTGAGTGGCCTGCCATCAGAGCCTCCGAACGTTAATGTGTCTGATATGTTTGGCATGGGCTATAGGCCAAGCAACCCTATGCGCGCAAGCCCGCAGCCCTTTCGCACGAATTTTCCCCCTAATTAGCGCTGGCACCTGCACGGGGCGAGGCATAGATTGCCCAAATGACCCAAGATCAAATCATCCTGTTTTCACTGTTCGGTGCCGTCTTTGCTTTGCTTTTGTGGGGCAGATTTCGCTACGATATTGTCGCGTTTTCAGCCCTTGTTGCAGGCGTCATGCTGGGCGTTGTCCCCGAAAAAGAAGCGTTTTCCGGCTTTGGCCACCCTGCGACGCTGGTTGTTGCCTTGGTTTTGGTGGTCTCGGCAGGTTTGGTACGCTCGGGCGCTGTCTTCTTGATTACGCGCACGCTGGTAGATGCCAGCCGGTCCTTGGGCGCGCACATTGCATTGATGGGGGCCGTTGGCGGCATCTTGTCCGCCTTCATGAACAACGTCGCGGCCCTTGCGCTGTTGATGCCCGTCGACATCCAGACCGCGCGCAAAGCCGGTCGCAGTCCAGGCCTGTCGCTGATGCCGCTAAGCTTTGCAACGATCCTTGGGGGCATGGTCACGTTGATCGGCACGCCCCCCAACATCATCATCGCCGCCATCCGCGAAGAAAGCCTTGGCGCGCCGTTCAAGATGTTCGATTTTGCGCCCGTTGGTGGCATCGCGGCTATCGCGGGTCTAACGTTTGTGGCCCTTGTTGGCTGGCGCCTGATCCCTGCGCGCGACGACAAAGGGTCAGCGGCCGAAGACCTGTCGCAGTACATCGCCGAGCTGACCGTGCCTGACGACAGCAAACACATCGGCAAGCGTTTGGCCGAGCTGGACAAAGATGCCGAAAAAACCGATGTCGCGGTGATCGGTTTGATCCGCGACGGCAAGCGCCGCTATGGCCAAGCCCGCAATGCAACCTTGCGCGCCGGCGACACACTCGTGCTAGAGGCCACGCCCGATGCGCTGGATGAATTCCGCACAGCCCTTGATCTGGCCCTGTCCGACACCGAACGCACAGAACGTTTGACCGCTGGCGGTGACGGCGTCGAAGTGATCGAAATTGTCGTGACCGAAACCAGCCGTCTGGTAGATCGTACCGCCGAAACGGTAGGCCTTGCGTGGCGCCAAAACGCTGTCTTGATGGGCATTTCGCGCAACGGACAAGCCGTCAAAAACCAGATCCGCAAGACCCCGATCCGCGCGGGCGACATCTTGTTGCTGTTGGTTCCACGCGATACTGGCCCGGACGTGACGGTTTGGTTGGGCTGCCTGCCTCTGGCGGATCGTGGTCTGGCTGTGACGGAAAATTCCAAAGTTTGGATGGCCATTGGCATGTTTGCCGGTGCGGTCGCCGCCGCCAGTTTTGGTCTGATCTATCTGCCCATTGCGTTGGGTCTGGTGGTTGTCGCCTATGTGCTGACCAAAATCGTGCCGTTGTCCGAACTTTACACACACATCGAATGGCCGGTGATTGTGCTGCTCGGGTCGATGATCCCGTTGGGGGCGGCCCTAGAGGCGTCAGGTGGCACTGAGTTGATCTCGGGCAAGCTGATCGGCTGGACCGACGGATTGCCTGCATGGGTGATCCTGACCGTTTTGATGATCGTGACCATGACGCTGTCAGACGTGCTGAACAACACGGCCACCACAATCGTCGCAGCCCCTGTCGGCATCCAGATGGCACAGACGCTGGACGTGTCGCCCGACCCGTTCCTGATGGCCGTTGCGGTTGCCGCTTCATCAGCGTTTCTGACCCCCATCGGGCACAAGAACAACACGCTGATCCTTGGCCCCGGTGGGTATAGCTTTGGCGATTACTGGCGTATCGGCCTGCCGTTGGAAATCATTGTGGTTGCCGTTTCCATCCCTGCCATTTTGGTGTTCTGGCCACTTTGACCAAAGGTCAATCGCGCATTTCCTTGCGCAAGACCCCGCCCCACGCGTAGCTTGCGTGAAAACGGGGGACATCAATGGACACTCTTATCAACGTGGTTTTGCCACTGGCGCTGGCCTTTATCATGCTGTCGCTGGGCATCGGCCTGACGTTCGGCGATTTTCGCCGCGTGCTGAACCGCATCCAAGCCTTTGCCATCGGGGCCGGCGCGCAAGTGATCTTGTTGCCACTGACGGCCTACATTGTTGTGCGCCTGTTCAACCTGCCCGGCGAACTGGCCGTCGGGTTCATGCTGCTGTCCTTTTGTCCGGGCGGCGTGACCAGCAATATGATCACCAAACTGGCCAAAGGCGATGTCGCACTTTCGGTGTCTTTGACGGCCGTCATCAGCCTGCTGTCGATCCTGACTGTGCCGTTTTTGGCCGCATGGTCGGTGGTGCACTTTATGGGTGCGGATGCGCCCGCGATCACGGTGACCGAATTGGCAATCGCGATGTTCCTGATCACCACTTTGCCGGTCTTGATCGGGATCACCATTCGCCATTTCGCACCTGCGTTTGCGGTGCGTGCAGAACCGATCTTGTCGCGTGCAGCCACGATCCTTTTTGTCGTTATTGTCTTGGCCGCTTTGGCTGGAAACTGGGATGTTTTCGTAAGTAACTTGGCAACCCTAGGCCCTGCCCTGATCACCTTGAATGTCGCGCTGATGGTGTTGGGCCTTGCCGTCGCCTTTGGGGCTGGATTGATCTGGAACGAGGTCAAAACGATCTCGGTCGAAACAGGCGTGCAAAACGCCACGCTTGGTATCACACTGGCCGCCATCATTTCCGGTCAAGCCTCAGGGTTTTCGACCATGGCACTGCCGTCTGCCGTCTACGGCATCTTGATGTATTTGGTCGCGGCACCGTTCGTGGTTTGGTACCGTAACAAATAGGAAAACTGATATGGATCAAGCAGATGCAATCGTTGTAGGAGGTGGTCTGTCAGGTTTGACTGCCGCTGCCGAGCTCGCAGATCGCGGTAAATCCGTGATCGTCCTGGACCAAGAACCCCGCCATTTTCTAGGGGGGCAAGCGTTCTGGTCCTTGGGCGGATTGTTCATGATCGACACACCAGAACAGCGGCGTATGGGCATCAAAGACAGCCCCGAGCTGGCCCTGAACGACTGGATGGGATCAGCCCAATTTGACCGCCCCGAGGACGCAATGCCGCGCAAATGGGCCGAGGCCTATCTGGATTTTGCCGCCGGCGATATGCGCCCTTGGTTGCACAAAATGGGACACCGTTGGTTTCCGGTTGTCGGCTGGGCAGAACGCGGTGGATCGTTTGCAGACGGGCACGGCAATTCGGTGCCGCGATTCCATGTCACATGGGGCACTGGCGAGGGTATTGTCGAGCAATTTGCGCGCCGGTGTCTGGAGCATGAAAAAGCCGGTTTGATCACGTTCAAGTTCCGCCACCAAGTCGACCGGATCGAGATGGAAAACGGGGCGGCCAAGGGTGTGAGCGGCACGGTGCTGGCCGACGACACTGCCCTGCGCGGTCACCCCACCAACCGAGATGTCGTGGGCGATTTTTCCTTGCGATCGCCGTCGGTCATCGTCACATCCGGCGGCATCGGCGGCAACTTTGAAATGGTGCGCAAGGTCTGGCCAACGGACCGCCTGGGCCCCGCCCCCAAGGAAATGGTCGCCGGTGTTCCGGCGCACGTCGACGGACGCATGATCGCTATTTCCGAGACCGCCGGCGGCCACGTCATCAACGGCGACCGCATGTGGCACTACACCGAAGGCGTCAAAAACTGGGACCCGATCTGGCCCGCGCACGGCATCCGCATTTTGCCCGGTCCGTCGTCCATGTGGTTTGACGCGACAGGCAACCGCTTTGCCCCGCCAAACTTGCCCGGATTCGACAGCATGACCTCGCTCAGGGAAATCTTGTCGACCGGCTATGACTACAGCTGGTTCGTGCTGACCCAAAAAATCATCGAAAAAGAATTCGCGCTGTCAGGGTCCGAACAAAACCCTGATTTGACGTCGAAAAAATGGCTGGAGGTCATCAAAGCGCGGCTGTTGTCGGGCGGCGGTGCCCCAAAGCCAGTTGAGGCGTTCAAAGAAAAAGGCGAAGATTTTGTCGTGGCAAACACGCTCGAAGAACTGGTCCAAGGCATGAACAACATCGCCGAGGGTGACTTGATCGACGCCGATAAATTGCGCAGCCAGATCGAAGCGCGCGACAGCCAAGTCGACAACCCGTTCACCAAAGACGCGCAATTGATGGCCATTCATGCGGCGCGAAATTACCGCGGTGATCGGCTGGTGCGTGTGGCGAAACCGCACAAAATACTGGACCCAAAGAACGGGCCGCTGATCGCGGTGAAATTGCATGTTTTGACCCGTAAAACGCTGGGCGGATTGCACACGGATTTGGACAGTCGCATGATCGGCGCAGACGGGCACGTGGTGCCGGGGTTGTTTGCAGCAGGCGAAGTCGCGGGTTTTGGCGGCGGCGGTTATCACGGCTACAACGCGCTTGAGGGTACGTTCTTGGGCGGCTGTATTTTCTCAGGTCGAAATGCCGGTCGGTCCAAATCTATCGCTTAGAACACCGAATGATCGCCGCGTTCCGCTGACGCGTCCTGTTCAATCAAAGTACGATAATAGTCGAACAAAGTGTCGCGTCCGGTTTCCGGCGTGGCGTCTGCTTCATAGCGCGTGCCATCCCATACCAGCATCGATTCCGTTGCGTAATAATGCCCGATGCGCGCAAAATCTGCCTTTGCCGCAAGGTTCGGAAAGGCCCGTCCGGCAATCGACAATCCGGTTACAATAGCACCCATCACGGCCACTGGGACATGGCGGATGCGCGGTTCTTGCCCCAACATTTCGAACAGCGCTTTGGCCTGATCACGTGGTGTGATCGCTGGTCCCGGTCCGCCGATTGGCAAAATCCGGTTATGACGGGTTTTGTCTGTGAGGCAGTCGGCCATGAACCGCCCCAAATCCGCATCGCTGATTGGCTTGCACGCAGTCAACGCACCATCACCGAAAACCAGGAACGGTTTGCCTGCGCGAAGCCGATCGAGCTGCCCTGAAAGGGATTTGAACAGAGCAGTTGGGCGCACAATGGAATAGTTTAAACCGCTGGTGATCAGCGCAGTTTCAAACGCAAGTTTGGCGTGTTGAAAGGCCAGCTTGGGCTTTTGCACACAGATCGCAGACATCAGGACAAAGTGTTGAATTTTCGAATTTTTCGCGGCCTCAAGCACGTTCATATGGGCCTTGTGGTCGATCAGCCACGCATCGGTGGGCGTGCCACTGCGCGAGGCAAGGCAGGACACAACTGCATCAAAATTTTCGCCTCGAAAACCATCATTTTGAAGGGAACCAAGGTCGTTTACGTCACCGTTTCGTCGTGTGGCCCCGGGTAGGTTTAACGTGCTTGACAGGCGCAGAAAACAGACAACGTCGTGACCCGCATCGATCAACCCTTGCGCGGTGGCGTGGCCTGCCGTCCCTGACGCACCAATCATGAAAATCCGCATGATTTAGAACGGCCAGAGCAGCGGAATAACGGCAGATGCAAGGATTCCGATGCTCAGGTTCAGCGGAATGCCGACACGCATAAAATCAGTGAATTTGTAGCCCCCCGGACCATACACCAGCATGTTGGTTTGATACCCGATGGGCGTCGCAAAACTGGCTGACGCGGCGACCATCACCGCCACAACCAGCGGTCGCGGGTCAATGCCCAAAGCCGAGGCAAGGCCAATCGCAATCGGCGTCACGACCACAGCAACTGCATTGTTGGACACCAATTCGGTCAGTACCGACGTCAGCAAATAGATCGCCCAGACGATCAAAAATGGTGGCAAAACACCCAAGGCCGGCGCGATAAAATCAACGATCAGCGCGACAGCGCCAGATGCCTCGAGCGCGGCCCCAATGGCCAGCATCGAAAAGATCAGCGCCAACAGGCGACCATCCACAAAGGAGAACGCCTCTTCTGCGTCGATGCAGCGGGTGATCAGCACCAACGACACCGCCAAAATAGACAGCAGCAAGATCGGGGCGACACCAAATGCAGCCAGTCCAACAATCGCGATCAAACCGGCAATCGCGATAGGCGCGTGACTGCGGCGAAACGCGCGGCCTGACGGTTTGGAAACATCCACCATTTCCATCTCGATCGACAGCTTTTGAATGTCGGCAGGTGCCCCTTCGAGCAATAGCGTGTCGCCGACTTTGACCACCAGATCATCTAGTTGCCGCCCGATGTTCTGGTTGCGCCGATGCACGGCCAATGGATACACGCCGAACCGTCGACGCAGCCGCAGCGACCCGAGCGAACGCCCGATCATTTTGCACCCCGGTGTTATCAATGCCTCGACGGTTGAGGTTTCAACGGCCGACACCTGATCGACGCGCTTGAGTTCTTTGTTGCGCTGTAGGCTAAGCAATTCCGTGATCTGAGTGCGCAAAACCACGCGGTCCCCGACGGCCAGCTCCACGCCTTGCAAATTGCGCCGCAGGGATTGGTCGCCGCGGACCACATCAATCAGGCGCACACCGTCACGTTTGAACAGCTGAACGCCAGTGACCTCCCGCCCGATCAGGTTGGATTCAGGCGGGATCACGGCCTCGGTAAAGAACTTCATCCGGCTGCGGTCAGACAGCAAGTCGGCCATGCTTTCCCGATCTGGCAGCAGTTGTGGCGCGATGAAACGCAGGTAAATCATGCCCCAAATGACCAGAATAATGCCCAGCGGCGTGACCTCGAAAATCGAGAACCCTTCGAGCCCTTGGGCCCGCGCTACACCATCCACCAATAGGTTGGTCGATGTCCCGATCAAGGTTAACGTACCACCCAAGATCGCGGCATAACTGAGCGGGATCAACAGCTTGGATGAAGACACACCCATGGTTTTAGCCAGCTGAATGAACACCGGGATCATCACCACAACCACCGGCGTGTTGGACACAATCGCCGAGGCCAGAACCACAAACGTCATCAGCATTGCGATGGCCAGCGCCGGATTGGTTTTGGCGGTGCGATCGGCAAGGCCGGTGAACGCCTCAAGCGCACCAGTGCGCACCAAGGCCCCCATGATGATAAACATTGCAGCGATGGTCCACGGGGCGGGATTGGACAAGACCGCGAGTGCCTTTTCGTAGGGCAAAACGCCAAGGCCCAGCATCAGCGCTGCACCGGTTATAGCGACCACTTCGGTTGGAAAGGTTTCGCGCAAGAACAACACAAACATTATGACCACGACAGTCAAAGTCACCACGGCGCTGCCGGTCTGCGAAAGCTCGAATAGGCCCATCAGCGTGTCCTTGAAACAAGATCGTTGAAGGTCAGTGTCGTTGAAAGTGATGCAGCCTGCAACAGGCTTAGGTGCGTTTGGGTTGGACCAGATACATGCCCGCCAGCATCACGCATAACGCGATCCAGATTTGTGGGGCATAGCTTTCGCCAAGCAAAACGCGCGCCCAAAAAACGCCAAAGATTGTAACCAGATAGCTGACTTGTACCGCGAACACTGGTCCGGCGCGCCCGACCAACCAAACGTAGCCGCTGTAGACTAAAACGTGGATGACCGAGCTGGCGATCAACGCATAATCCGGCGCGCTGTAGGGTGGGAGCGGGTTGATCCACTGGCCTGACAGGATTGCGAGTGGCAGGCTTATGATGACCCCGACCAGTGACGCGCCCCACAAAACCTGAATCGGGTCTAATCCTGCCGTGCCCCATTTTGCGACGTAGTTGCCCTCGAATGCATAAAACAAACCAGCAATTAGCCCGATCAGCACCCAAAAACCCGACGGCGATCCTGCAAGGCTGGCCCCGGGCAAAACAATCAGCAAAACGCCGATGAACCCGACAAGCAAACCGCCAAACCTGCGCCATTCAAACCGGTCATTTCCAAGTGCCAGCGCAATCGGGAACGCAAAAATCGGAACCATCGAGAGCAGGATTGACAGTACGCCAGCCGGCAAATGCACCGCGGCCTGATAGCTTGCCGAATTGGGCAGCAGCGTTCCGATCACGGCGATGATGAGATACAGACGAAGGTGGTTTTGCCCCATCGGCAGACCACGCCTGCGGATCATCGACACCACGGCCATGACGACCGCACCGATCACAGATTGCCAGAAAATCAGCCCAAAGTGTTTGTAGCCTTCGCTGACTGCGATTTTCGACATCGGTTGGGTAAAGGCCCAGCCCGCCCCAAGCAGGATCAGAAACGCGCTGTATCCAATGATTTGTCTCTGGCTGAGCGTCCGGTTCACGGCCCTGCCTGTGACAAGCGCCCGCCTTGGCGTACCATTTCTATGCGGGTGGCCTTGCCGGTTTTGTCATCGGTTTCGATGTAAACGCCGGACAATGTTGCCTCGCCATTCGCGGGTGTGAACCGCTCTTTTGGCATGCCTGTGATGAACCGGCGCAGGGGTTCGTGTTTTTCCATACCGATGACCGAATTGTAATCACCGCACATGCCCGCGTCGCTAAGATGGGCTGTGCCACCCGGCAAAATCATCGCATCGGCAGTGGGCACATGGGTGTGCGTGCCGACAACAAGGCTGGCGCGCCCGTCACACCAATGGCCCATCGCCATTTTCTCCGAGGTCGCCTCGCAGTGGAAATCGACGATAATCGCATCCGCTTGACCACCTAACGGATGGGTTTTGAACACAGGTTCGACAGCTGAAAACGGGTCATCAAACGGGCGCTTCATGAACACTTGGCCCAGTGCCTGCATCACCAGAACTTTGCGTCCGGTTGGTGTTGTAAACAGACGTGACCCTTTGCCAGGCGACGCTTTGGAAAAATTCAAAGGGCGGATAACACGCGGTTCTTGCTCAATAAATTGCAGCATGTCTTTTTGATCAAACGCGTGGTCACCCAGCGTGACGCAATCGGCACCAGCCTCGAGCAGCACTTTGGCATGCGCGCCAGACAGCCCCATGCCGCCCGTCGCATTTTCGCCGTTCACCACGACAAAATCCAGTTTCCACGCCTCGCGCAATCGTGGCAAATTTTCCGTGATGGCCCGACGCCCCGCGCGGCCCATCACGTCTCCGAGAAACAAAATCTTCATGCTCAAACGCTTACGGCGCTGCCCGTATCACTGCAAGTGTCTCTTTTGCTCAGACAGATATGACACCAGCTTCGGTCACGATCATATCCAGCGGCTGATCGGTCACCTCAAGCGGCAAATCGTCCGCTTGTTGCGCCGCAAAGGCAAAGCCAATCGCCAAGGTCGCGCGTTTTGCCCGCAACCCCTCAAGCGTGCGATCATAAAACCCACCGCCGTACCCCAACCGTCCACCATTTCGATCAAATGCCACCAGCGGCACGATCACGATTTCAGGTTCAAAAAAGTCATCCACAGCAGGGATTTGTGCACCGAATTGGCCTGAGATCATGTCAGCGTCTGGTTCCCAACGCGAAAACAGCAATGGTTGCCCGGCACCGGTGATCACCGGGACCCCGACAGGGCCGTACGCGCTGGCTTCGGCCATGGCAGCCAATGGGTCAATTTCGGTTCTGATTGGCATGTAGCCAGACAGAGGCACCCCCCGATATCCCGCCAAAAGCGCTGATAAATGCCCTGCGGCACCGCCAAATCGCGCATCAAACGCCAGCTTGCGGCGGGCAAAACCGTCTTTGCGCGCCTGCGCTTTGATTGCCGTTAGATCACTCATAGCAGCACCATCGCCGCGAGGCCAAGAAACGCGAAAAAGCCGACAATGTCAGTCACCGTCGTCACAAAGGCACCCGAAGCAAGGGCCGGATCAACGCCAACCCGCTCTAAAACAACCGGAATAACGGTGCCGGCAAAACCCGCCACAACCATGTTCACGACCATCGCTGCGGCGATCACGTATCCCAACGCGGGCGAGCCGAACCAAACGATCCCGACGAGGCCCATCACCACGGCAAAGATCAGGCCGTTCACCAACCCCACCAGCACTTCGCGGCGGATCACACGCCAGACGTTCGCGCCGGTCAAATCCTTGGTTGCGATGGCGCGTACGGCCACCGTCAGCGATTGCGTGCCCGCGTTGCCGCCCATGGACGCGACAATCGGCATCAGCACAGCCAGCGCTACAATCTGGGTGATCGCCATTTCGAATTGCGCAATCACCATGGACGCCGCAATCGACGTCACAAGGTTCACGGCCAACCACGGCATCCGCCGTTTGGTCGTGTCGATAACGCGGTCCGACAGCGACCCCTCGCCGACACCGGCAAGACGCATGATGTCTTCTTCGTGTTCTTCGTCCAGAACAGCCATAGCGTCATCGATCGTGATCAAGCCGATAAGGCGGCCTTCGCCGTCAACAACAGGGGCGGAAATCAGGTGATATTGGTTGAACGCATAGGCCACGTCGCCCTCGTCCTGATCGACCGGAATGACCTGAAACACGTCTTCCATAATGTCCGTCAGCATCACAGCGCGGGGCGAGCGCATCAGCTTGCCCAGCGTCACATTGCCAATCGGGTGCAGGCGCGGATCGACCAGAACGATGTGGTAAAACTGATCCGGCAAATCATCTGGCGGAGCCGAGCGCAGATGATCAATCGCGTCCCCCACATTCCAGTGTTCCGGGGCCATCACAACTTCGCGTTGCATCAGACGGCCGGCCGAGAATTCAGGATAGCTGAGGGCTTGTTCGACAGCCGCGCGGTCGCTGTCTTCGAGCACCTCAAGAATGGCGTCTTGTTGGGTTGTGCCCAGATCTTCGACCAGATCGACTACGTCATCGCTGTCCAGATCACGCACCGCTTCGGCCAGCACTTGTGGCGTCAGGACGCCCAAGACCTCTTCGCGGATGCTTTCATCCAGTTCCGACAGAATGTCGCCGTCAAATTCACGGTCATAAAGACGGATCAGGCGTGCGCGTTCAAAGCTGCTGATCTGCTCCAAAAGGTCGGCGATGTCAGCGGCATGCAGCGGGTCCATCAGCTCGGACAGCTTGGCCTTGTCATCAATATCAACGGCATAGAGGATTGCGCTGATGTCCTTGCGGTCCAGCACATAAGCGTCGTCGTCGCGCGCGTCTTGGGGAGGATTTTCGATCTCTTGCATGATGAGGCGGACCATAGGTGGCGGCTGTGCAACTGACAATGGCGTCGCGTGCAATCGGCGTGCGCAATTGCGATTTACGGCGGTGCGCGGGGGCAATAGAGTTGGCGCATGACTGATTTGACCCTTTTGTGCGGCCATGTGCTGACGTACGCCGCGAACCCTTTTGCCGTTCCCTGGTCCGAGGCTGTGCGTGTTGATTCTGCGGGCGGCGTTTTGCTGTGTGGTGACCGGATTGCCGAAGTCGGGAACGCGGATGCGATGCGCCGCGCCAATCCAACGGCCAAAGTTGTCGAATACGGCGACAAACTGATCATGCCCGGCTTTGTCGACGCCCACGTGCACTATCCGCAAACCGGCATCATCGCGAGCTGGGGCAAGCGGCTGATTGACTGGCTGAACACCTACACATTCCCCGAAGAAATGCGGTTTGGCGATCCCGACTATGCGCGTGACGTTGCGGGGCGGTACCTTGATTTGACGCTGGCCTGCGGCACCACAACGGTGTGTTCCTACGCCACGATCCACCCCGCATCTGTCGATGCCATTTTTAATGCCGCCGCGGATCGGGGCCAACGCATCGTCGCTGGCAAAACCTGCATGGACCGCAATGCGCCCGATGGCTTGCGCGACACGCCACAGTCCGCCCATGATGACAGCGCAGATTTGATCGCGCGCTGGCACGGTAAAGGGCGCGCAGTGTACGCGATTACGCCGCGATTTTCGCCAACCTCAACGCCAGAGCAGCTCGAGGCATTGGGCGCGCTTTGGGCCGCAAACCCTGACTGTTTGATGCAAACGCATCTTAGCGAACAAGTCGATGAGATCGAGTGGGTCAAGGGCTTGTTCCCGACTGCCCGCGATTATCTGGACACCTACGAAGCCTTTGGCCTGCTTGGCGCACGCGGCGTTTACGGGCACGCGATCCATCTGGAAACCCGCGAGATTGACCGCTTGTGCGAGGTCGGCGCAGCACTGGTGCATTGCCCGACGTCCAACACATTCATCGGCAGCGGATTGTTTGATCTGGCAGGTGTTGTCGCGCGCGAAATCCCTGTGGGGTTGGCGACAGATACAGGCGGTGGATCATCGTTTTCAATGCTGCGCACGATGGCTGCAGCCTATGAAATTGCGCAACTGCGTGGGCAGGCCGTGCATGCCAGCCAACTGCTGTGGCTCGCGACCGCTGGATCGGCGCGCAGCCTGCATTTGCAAGACAAAGTTGGCAGTTTGGCTGGTGGATTAGAGGCAGATATTTGCGTGCTCGACCTTGGCTCAACCCCCGCCATCGCCCAGCGCAGCACACGCGCGAACGACATTTGGGAAGCCATTTTTCCAACGATCATGATGGGTGACGACCGCGCGATTGCAGATGTTTGGGTGGCCGGCGTGCGACGCGATTAACAGGGCGCGGCCAACACCATCACCCAAACATTGCCATCACCGCGCGCAAGGCCAAATTCCTGCGCCTTTTTGTGCATCATATTTTTGTAATGCCCCTTGGATGACTTCCAGCCGGCCATAACTTGACCAAGGTCTTTTTGCCCTTTGGCAATGTTTTCAGCGACAAAACACCACTGGTATTTTTGCGATTTGACCCGATCACCAACGGACGATCCGTTGGCCCCTGTGTGGCTAAAGTAACCCTTGTTTGCCATGTCGTTAGCATGGCTTTGGGCGACTTTTCCCAAGGTCTGCGAGTACACCAAAGGCGCGCGTCTTTTGTCGCTGCGATAGTCGTTGATGATCGACGTCGCGGCCGGATTCGCCACTGCCGCCGAGGCCAGCAACGCGAAAATAATCGCACCAAAAACCGTTTTCATAATTGTTCCCTTAGCTCTAAGGCCAATGTGTTTTGGTGCGCGATGACGCTTGGCATATCCAGGGTTGTGACGTGCCCGTCTGCCACGATCTGGCGACCTTCGACCAACAGATATTTGACCCGTGTGGGGCCAGCCAACAACAGCGCAGCGGGGTCCCAGCTGCCTGCACTTTCGATGCCCGTTGTGTCCCAGATCGCGATGTCTGCGCGTGCGCCGGTCTGGATGCGTCCACATTCGGGACGTCCCAAAACATCTGCACCGCCGCGTGTCGCTATTTCTAGCGCCGTGCGCGCGCTCATCGCGTCGGCCCCCAGATTGACGCGCTGCAACAGCATGGCTTGGCGGGCTTCAGCGATCAGATTGCCCGCGTCATTGCTGGCTGATCCATCCACGCCCAAGCCCACCGGCACCCGCGCGTCGTACATTTTGCGCACTGGCGCGATGCCCGACCCAAGGCGGCAGTTTGAGCAGGGACAGTGCGCCACGCCGGTTTTTGTCTCTGCGAACAGCTTGATTTCGGCCTCGTTCAGTTTGACGCAGTGGGCGTGCCAAACGTCTGGGCCAACCCAGCCGAGGTCTTGGGCGTATTGCCCCGGTCGTTTGCCGAATTTCTCAAGGCTGTAGGCGATGTCTTCGTCGTTTTCGGCCAAATGCGTGTGCATCATCACGCCTTTGTCACGCGCAAGGATCGCCGCATCGCGCATCAGTTCTGTGCTGACGGAAAACGGCGAACATGGCGCGACACCAACACGGCACATCGCATTGGGATTTGGGTCGTGGAAGGCATCAATCACACGAATACAGTCGTTCAAAATCGCCGCTTCGTTTTCGACCAGCGCATCGGGCGGCAGGCCACCATCACTTTCGCCAATGCTCATCGCGCCACGTGTTGGCTGAAACCGGATGCCCAGTTCGGCGGCCGCATGGATCGTATCCTCCAGCCGCGATCCGTTGGGGTACAGATACAAGTGGTCCGAGCTAAGCGTGCAGCCCGACAGCGCCAGTTCAGCCAGCCCGATCTGCGCAGAGGTGAACATGTGGTCAGGTGTGAATTTCGCCCAAATCGGGTAGAGCGTTTGCAGCCACCCAAACAGCAGCGCGTCTTGGCCGCCGGGCACCGCGCGGGTCAGCGATTGGTACAAATGGTGGTGCGTGTTCACGAGGCCCGGCGTCACAACACAACCAAGCGCGTTGATCACGTCACCCGTTGTCGTTAACCCCTGCCCGACCTCGGCTATTTCACCGTCACGGATCAGCACATCTGCGCCGTTCAATTCACGCCGCGCGTCATCCATGGTCAGGATCGTGTCGGCGTTTTGAATAAGGGTTTCGCTCATGCGTGGTCTTTCAGGATTGCGTGGTCTTTCAGAATTGCGAGGGCTGCGGCGTGGATTTCGGCGTTTGCCGCTGCAATTGCACGACCGCCGTTATGTGCAGGTTTGCCCGACCAATCGGTGACAATGCCCCCTGCCGCTTGGATTACGCCAATCGGGCCTTGGATGTCGTAGGCGTTCAAACCGGCCTCGATCACCAGATCAATTTGGCCTGCTGCCAACAGCGCGTAGGCGTAGCAATCCATGCCGTAGCGCACCAGTTGCGCTTGGGTGGCGACGGCCTCAAATGCTGTGCGGTCTGACGGGCTGCCGACTTCGGGGAAGGTCGTGAACACAATCGCTTCGGCCAAGGGGCGCGGCGCGCGCGTTTGAATGGCGTGGCGCGCATGCGGACCTGCAAAAAACGCGCCCTTGGGTGTGCCGGTGAAACGTTCGCCAATGTACGGCTGATCAATGATGCCAATCTGCGGGCCGGCATCATCGCCAACGGCGATCAACACACCCCACGTCGGGGTGCCCGCGACGAAACCACGCGTCCCGTCAATCGGATCCAATACCCACGTCAGGCCGGTTGTGCCGCTTTGCTTGCCAAATTCTTCGCCCAGAATCGCATCGTCGGGGCGCATTTTCGCAAGAACAGCACGCATTGCCTGTTCCGCGGCGCGGTCGGCAACCGTCACCGGATCATAGCCATGGGCCAGTTTATTTTCTGTCCCCAGTGATGCGGTGCGGAAATGTGGAAGGATAGCATCGCGTGCGGCATCCGCCAACGCGTTTGCCACAGCTTCTAGTTGATCAAGATCAGTTTGATTGAATGGTTCATTTGACATGAAAAAGGGGTGCCAGTTTGCACCCCCAATTGCAACATCTCAAGCGATGCCGGTTTTATGCGACGTCGCTGAGGACGCGCGCCAGTTCGAACAGTCGGCGGCGTTGTTCTTCGGGGATGGCATAGTAGGACCGCACCAATTCCATCGCCTCTTTGTCACCCAGAATATCGGCTGGGGCCAAGGCAGCGCCCGATGGTTCTGCCTCGGTGTCGATCGCTTCCATTCCCTCAAAGAAGAAAGACACAGGAACGCCGACCACTTCGGCGATGTCCCAAAGGCGCGATGCGCTCACGCGGTTTGCACCGGTTTCGTATTTTTGAATTTGCTGGAATTTGATGCCAACGCTTTCGGCCAAGGTCTGCTGCGTCATACCAATAAGCCAACGGCGTTGCCTGATGCGTTTGCCGACATGAACATCAACTGCGTGAGGCATTGTTTTCCCTTACTCGATAGAAAGCCTCGTAGTGCACCCGATTACAGGCACAATGCGCGGCTGATTTGGTTGACGCGGAATATCGCCACGTCAAACTTATACACCAAAGATACTGAAACCGAGCACCATATCAACAGCCTCAAGGCCGCACAGGAATTCGGATTTCTACCTTACTAATAGATGGGAATATCTCAATTTTCCCCTCACATTCAGTAAACATACCGTTGAAAGGTCAAAATAAATCCTCAAGTTACTGAAAAGAAAAGGTTTAAATGTGCGCTGACACTCCGATAGTCCGCGTCGCACGGTTGGTGTCTTGGCAAGACCTCTGCCAAAACGCCGATTTATTGGGCTCTTTTCTAGGGCTTCACCGCATCACACACACAAAATCTTGCATCGCTGTGACTATCACACTGCGCGAAGTTTCGCCGGTTGGGTCGCGCTAAACGTGTTACGCAGCAGATCCGCCAGTGAATCATGCACCATATCTTTGGCCCCACCTGCCCCATAAAGGTTAATTTGTTGCACCGGCAAATCAGGCAGAATGCCACTGTGATCGATCCGGTCCAAGTGCGGCGGCTCTGTCCCTTCGATCATGGCGTGGACCGCCAGATCGGCGCTGACGGTCGCCTCGATTGTGCGGTCACTTTCGGTTTCAACAAAAACGTCCCACGGGATGCCCGCCTCGTCCAAGCTTTCGACCACACGGGGGCGGAACGTGCATTGCCGCCCAAAGGCGAGCTTTAGCGGACGTTGCCGCCACGCAGATCCACCGGGCGCACCGATCCAGCACAGCGGTTTGGTGCACAAGGCCTCGCCCCCGGTTTGCAGGCCAGTTTCGGTGGTTAGGATCAAATCACATTTGCCTTTGGAAAAATCCGCGAGCAAAGCGCGGGTGTAGGACGAAATCAGCTGCACTTTGACCCGGGGAAACGCCGCATTGAATTGTTTCAGCACACGCGGGATCGCCGGATAGACAATGTCGTGGGGCACACCAAGGGTGATTTCGCCCTCGAACGCTTGGTCGGTCAAGCGGGTGATCACCTCGTCATTCAGGGCAACCATGCGGCGCGCATACACCAGCAACTGCTCGCCCGATGCTGTCAGCGCGATCGTGCGACCAGAGCGATCCAGCAATTGCAGCCCCAACAGTTCCTCTAGGCGCTTCATCTGCATCGACACCGCAGATTGGGTCAGGTGCAGGAAACCGGCTGCGCGGGTCACGCCGCCCGATTCAGCCACCGCCACAAACGAGCGTAGTGTTGTTACGTCTAAATTTCTCATTCATCACCATCCTTGATGCATTGCAGCACAAACATTCGTTTTTCAAATGTAACCGACACAGGCATACACATCAACAAGAATGATACGAACACAACAAACCATCTGATTTAGTGAACTGGAGACCCTCATGGCTTTGATCGAAAACACCTGCTACGCAAATTGCGCCCAAGCGGAGGCGCGTTCTTCTATCTCGTTGCGCCACATCTATTCTGTCTGGCAATCGCGCCGCGCCCTTGCTGCACTTGACGCCGCCGCCCTGCGCGACATCGGTGTCAGCTATAAAGAAGCGCAAACAGAGGCCAACCGGTCCGTTTGGGATGTTCCGCAAAACTGGCGTCGTTAAGGGCGCATATCAGCAGAACGGACAATTTCGTAAAAATGCGTCAGTTTGACCCGATAAAATCGACAGATTTACAGCAACTATCGGACTGATTTGACTTGAAATGTTGCCCATTCGCGCCAATATTCCTTACAGAAAGCCTCGGGGACGCGCCCCGGGGGCACATTTGGTTTAATTGGAGGTCTTAAATGGCTGACGCAAATACAATTCGCACGGTAGGCGGATCCCGCGCCGCCGATATTGATGCTGGGCTGCGCGCTCACATGAACAAAGTCTATGGTCAAATGTCGATTGGCATGTTGATCACGGCACTTGCAGCATGGGCGATTGCCGGGCTGTCCATCACGTCCGACATTTCGGCCGCTGCAACCAACGCTGAAGGCGCTGTGTACGCGCTGCGTGAAGGACAATTCCTGACCGGTTTGGGACAAACACTGTTTGCATCCCCGCTCCGCTTTGTTGTGATGTTCGCCCCGCTGGCCTTTATCTTCTTTGGGTGGGGCGCATTGATGTCGCGCGGGTCTGCCGCTGCGGTTCAATTGGGCTTTTTCATCTTTGCCGCCGTTATGGGCGTCTCGATGAGCTCGATCTTTATGGTCTACACGCCATATTCCATCGCATCCACGTTCCTTGTGACTTCCATCGCATTCGCGGGTCTTAGCCTGTACGGCTACACAACCAAACGCGATCTCAGCGCAATGGGCACGTTCCTGATGATGGGCGTGATCGGCTTGCTGATCGCAATGGTCGTCAACATGTTCCTGCAATCTGGACCGATGATGTACGCGATCTCGGCACTTGGTATTCTGATCTTTGCAGGCCTGACGGCGTACTACACGCAAGACATCAAGAACACATATGTTGCGCACGCGCACATGGGTGACCAAGAATGGCTGGACAAAGCGGCCTCAGACGGCGCGCTGTCCTTGTACATCTCGTTCCTGAACATGTTCCAGTTCCTGTTGATGTTCATGGGATCGCAAGAATAGCGACGTTTGAGGTGACCGATTTTAGGGGCTGCCCAGCGACGGGCGGCCCCTTTTTCTATGGAGGATCAAACGATGTTAGAACTGCGACCGAATTGCGAACTCTGTGATTGCGATTTGCCTGCTGACTGTGATCAGGCACGCATATGCAGTTATGAATGTACGTTTTGCGCCTCTTGCGTCGACGACGTATTGCACAACGTTTGCCCCAATTGCGGCGGTGGATTTGTGTCGCGTCCGATCCGCCCAAAAATGGCGCGCAGAGATGGCGTGAGCCGCGCGCATCAAAAGCCAAGCGATCAGCGAAAAGTAGCTAAGTTCACGCGCCAGCAGATGATTGTTTTTGCAGCCGCACACAAAGCCGTGCCACCCGCGCAACGATGACAGGTGGTGCGTCAAGACGCACCTTACCCGACGGCCCGTAAGGTGTGGCTTGCCACACCACCGTCTTTCATTCCGATCCCATCAAAGGACATGCCATGACTGACCTACCCGACGTGATCAATTGGCGTCGCCGCGACAGCATAACCACGATGTCGGGCCAACCAACCGAAGATCAAATGGCGCAGATCAAAGCCTTGGGCGTACGGGACGTCATCAACTTAGGCCCGCACACCAACACGGGCGCACTGCCGGATGAAACTGGCACGTTGGCCGCGTTGGGCATGAAATACATCTATATCCCTGTCGATTTCAGCGCGCCGACCCAAGCGGACTTTGATGCGTTTTGTGCGGCCCTCGCGCAGCTAAAAGACCGTCCTGTCCATGTGCATTGCATCTACAACGCGCGGGTGTCCGCATTCTTCTATCGCTATGCGCTCGAACGACGCGGCGGCAGCGTCACAGAGGCATTCGCCCTCATGGACGGGATTTGGCGGCCGGGCGGTGTTTGGGCCAGCTTTATCGACAAGCCAGAAGACATCGAATTGCCTATCAGATACGCCGGTTACGATTATTGAGTGCGGGTAAGGTGCATCTTGATGCACCCTCCTGACCTCACAAAATGCACATCATTCGAATACTAGGAAACGGAACATGCCCGTCTAGCAGCACATCAAATTGTTCCACCCGCTCGAATCCCATTCGCTTGTAAAATCCTTCGGCATTTCTGGTTGACCAACACTCCATCCGAACAAGGCCCGCCATACGCCCCTCACAAAGCGACCTTTCAATCACTCTCCGCGCGATCCCTTGTTTCAGAGCGCTTAGATCCGTGACCAAATGTCGAATGTGACCTCTCTTCAGGTCTGAGCGATCAATGGCCCATCCGCCTGCGCCCAACAACGCACCGGCTTCCTCCCAAACATAGTAGGTGCCTGATGTCAGCAACACTGGCTGCGCTTTGGTCATCAATGGCAACGCAACCTTTAACAGGTCAGCATCATACGCCGACGCCAAAGCCGGGGGGTAACTGCGCTGAAACACGGCATCCAGTGCCGCCTGATCAGTCAACTTTGCAATTCGTAAATTCATAATGTCTTCCGGTGCTTGCGCCACACCAGAAACGACAAAAGCCGCGCTGGTCCAGCGCGGCCTTGTTCGTCTTCAAATCAGGGTCGATCTTACTTGATCTTGCCTTCTTTGTATTCAACGTGCTTACGCGCAACCGGATCATATTTCCGAGCGACCATTTTTTCGGTCATCGTGCGTGCGTTTTTCTTTGTCACATAGAAGTGACCCGTGCCTGCGGATGAGTTCAGACGGATCTTGATTGTGGTTGGCTTCGCCATGTGTCTTCTCCTGCTGCGCTGGTTGCCCGGTGGCTGAGCGCGTGAATTCTTGAACTTCGGCTTCTAACGGGCTGGTTCCCTGAGTCAACAGCAAAAGGCGTGGGTTTGAACCCTAGCCCCAAGATTTTCCCACACGCAGATCATAGTTCAATCCGAATGTCGTGAATCCACAGCTTTGGCGGGCGTGACAGCATAAACACCACCACATCGGCCAGATCATCAGGCTCGGTGAAAATGTGGTTCGGAACATCTTCATCCGCTTTGGCAAACATGCCGGTGTTGGTCCCGCTTTGGTACAACCCCGCCACGCGCACGCCATTGCCGATCTCGTCCTCTTTCAAAACATCCGTGAACCCGCGCACCCCATATTTTGTCGCCGAATAGACCGATTGGCCGGTCTGAGCGACCACGCCAGATTTCGAGACAACATTCAGCACAGCACCCTGTTCCGCCTCTCGGATCGCGGGCAGCGCGGCTTGGGTGATTTGCATCAAGCCTGTCAGGTTTGTCTGCACTGTCGCCTCAAGCATGTCGGGCGCGATGGTGTCGAGCGGACCTGCCTTGTGCCAAATTCCGGCGTTGTTGATCAAAATGTCTATGCCACCAAAATCTGCGATTATCCGGGCAACGGTGGCAGTAATTTGCGCGATGTTCTGCATGTCACACAGCAAACCTGCGGCTTTGGGGGCACCCGCCGCCAAAGCTTCTGCCTCTACTGTCGCCAGCCGTTCTGCGTTGCGTCCTAAAAACGCGACCTGGGCCCCTGCGGCCCCCAGTTTCAGGCAAATGTGACGCCCGATTCCATCGCTGCCGCCTGTGACGACAACCACTTTGTTCTTCAATTCCATTGATCAATCCGTTTGTGGGCCCGTTTGGCGCAATGTCTCATCCCATGCGGGCAGGCACAACAGGTTAGAAAAATATGCGCGGAAGGCCTGTAAGCCGGATTTTGTCTAGGCGAATTGCTCCACCCGAGATGATCATTCATCTTGAGATACAGTTACCTGCACCCCTCTAGCTGCCAACCCGGACCTGCTGGGGCCAAAGCGGCCCCGCCGCATGCCCGAAGGCAATTGGCGCGCGATCCCTATTTGGCATTGCTCCTGGTGGGGCTTGCCGTGCCGGTCTGGTTGCCCATCCCGCGGTGGGCTCTTACCCCACCGTTTCACCCTGACCTGCGTGTGATATCGGTTGCCCGATCCGCGCACAGGCGGTCTGTTTTCTGTGGCGCTTTCCCTGGGGTTGCCCCCGCCGGGCGTTACCCGGCACCATTGCTTTGTGGAGTCCGGACTTTCCTCGGGTCTGTTGCCAGTCCCGCGATCACCCAGCCTTCCGCGCAGGGTGCTTTTGGCGGGTTGGGGGCGGTGCGTCAATGGAGGAGTTTGTGCATGCCTTTACCGGCCCTTCGGGGAGAGTATTTTTGGATCAAGACAATGGCGGGTTTTAGATCAGGTTGGGCCAGCGCAAAGCGATAGCGTGGCGCAGATCTATTGGGTCACAGGTGGCGGTGTAACCTGCGGCGATACCAGACGCTGCGATGTTTGCGGGATCAATGCCTGTTGCCGGTGCCGCAGCGGCGAGATTTTGATGTGCCAAGCGGGTCCAGTCAAAATATGGGCCCGGGTCAAATTTGCGCCCGGGAGCCATGTCTGAATGACCGATGACACCCTCTGGGGAGATGTCCCATCGATCCAAAACCCCGACCAACAAGGTTTCTAACGCCAGCATTTGCGGTTCCGGGAACGGGTGCGTGCCGGTGTTGTCCAATTCAATCCCGATGGAGCGTGAATTGATGTCGTCCTGCCCATGCCACTGCCCTGCCCCTGCGTGCCATGCGCGTTGATCCTCGGAGACCAGCTGCGTCACCTGCCCGTTGCGTGCGATGACATAGTGGGCTGACACTTCGTGTACGGGATCGCACAGCCGTATGATCGCGGCAGCAGCAGAAGTCATCGCCGTATAGTGGATCACCACCAAAGAGGGCCGCAACCCATTCCGGCGCGGCCCACAATTTGGTGAAATATGCTGGTTGATCTGCAGCTTAACCGCCTGATGTGGCACGGTACGGGGCTGGGTCCCAACCGCAAGCGTATCCGTCACCGTCAGGGTCCAGACCTTTGCGGTCTTTGATCGGTCCACCCCGTGCGAGGAAATCGATTTGCGCTTCGTCTGATGAGGCAAAGACTGCGCAATTGCGGGCAGATTTGCTGGCCGACACAAGGCTGATGCGCCGGTGTACTTGGGTGCCGCGCGGGTGTGACGTTTCCAAAGCGTAGGCCACGACGTTGGGTTGGCTGTTGCCGGCGCGTGTTGGCAGGGCCGTGGGCTGCACAACTGAGTATTGCGCGCGGTTTGCTTCAATTCGGGCCTTGTCGCTGGCGATAGATTGGCGCCCTGCGACGGCATCAAAGTCGTTTTCATCCGAAATGCCCGCGTTGTCCACAGCGAGGGGTACGGGATTGGACGGGCTTGCGTTCACGACTTGGCGGCCAGAATTGGCAGCTGTCGCGGATGCGTTTTCTGCATCCTCTAGCGCCGCTGTTTGCGCGTCCAAATTCAGCGGTTCCTGATTTTGCGAGGCTGTTGGGCGACGCGGAGGTTGTCCCGCAGCCGTTTGATCAGACGGTGGTTGTCCGCCCGCAGGTGCCGCAGGTAAAGCGCTGCTGGCCACTTGAGCGGCCGCGGGTATTGTTGTTGGTGCCCTTGCACCGGCAAGTTCTGCCTCACGTTGGCGTTGCGCCTCAAGTGAGTTGTCAAAACCGACGCCACGTCCGGGCGCACCCGCGCCGCTGTCAGGGACCGCCGGCTGGCATGCTGCCAAAGCGCCCAGCGCCCCAGCCATAAGGAAGAATTTGAATGTCATGTCGTGCCTCAGCTCGCGTCTCTAAGTTCGCTTAATGACGTCTATCTACCACCATTTATTTGGTTTGGCTACAAATCCGGCCGCCTGTTCAAGGGCATAGGCGGAAGACAGCAGATCGCCTTCTTCCCACGGACGCCCAATCAGTTGCAGACCCATTGGTAGACCTTTGGAATCCAGCCCCGCAGGGACCGCAATGCCCGGCAAACCCGCCATATTCACCGTCACCGTGAACACATCGTTGAGGTACATTTGCACCGGATCAACATCCGTCATTTCCCCCAAACCAAAGGCCGAAGACGGCGTGGCTGGCGTCAGGATCGCGTCGATCCCTGCGGCGAACACGTCTTCAAAGTCTTTCTTGATCAAGGTACGCACGCGGCGCGCGCGGTTGTAATACGCGTCGTAGAAACCTGCAGACAGAACGTAGGTTCCGATCATCACGCGGCGCTGGACTTCGGGACCAAACCCTTCAGCGCGGGTTTTTTCGTACATCTCGGTGATGCCATCGCTCGCATCCAAAGTGGCGCGATGCCCGTAGCGCACACCGTCGTAGCGCGCGAGGTTACTGGAGGCTTCGGCTGGCGCAATCACGTAGTATGCTGGCAGCGCGTATTTCGTGTGTGGCAATGAGATATCGACGATTTCAGCCCCGGCATCCCGCATCATTTCAGCGCCGTTTGACCACAGTTTTTCGATCTCTTCGGGCATGCCATCCATGCGGTATTCTTTGGGGATACCGATTTTCTTGCCGCGAATGTCACCGGTCATCAGGGCTTCAAAATTCGGCACCGGCAAGTCCATGCTGGTGGAATCTTTGGGGTCATGCGAGCACATGGCCTCTAGCATGATCGCTGCATCGCGCACCGATTTGGTCATCGGGCCTGCTTGATCCAGGGACGATGCGAACGCCACCACACCCCAGCGCGAACAACGGCCATAGGTTGGTTTGATCCCGACTGTGCCGGTAAACGCGGCAGGTTGGCGGATCGAACCGCCGGTGTCTGTGCCGGTCGCAGCAAGGCATAGATCAGCGGCAACCGCTGCCGCAGACCCACCGGACGAACCACCGGGCGTCAACGCAGTATCGTCGTTGCCGCGTCGCCACGGGTTTACAACGTTGCCATAAACAGACGTTTCGTTGGACGAGCCCATGGCGAATTCGTCCATGTTCAACTTGCCCAACATCACAGCGCCCGCATTTTGCAGGTTGGCCGAGACAGTGGATTCATACTGCGGCAAGAAACCTTCCAAGATACGCGAGCCCGCTTGGGATGGCACGTCTTTGGTGCAAAACAGGTCTTTGATCCCGATCGGCAGGCCACACATATCAGGGGCGTCACCGGCTTTGATGCGCAGGTCAGCGGCGTCGGCACGTTCCATCGCGATCTCAGGCGTGTGGTGCACAAAGGCGTTCAGCGCGCCGGCCCCTTGGATCGCGTTCAGGCAGCTTTCGGTCAATTCGCGTGACGTTGTTTCACCTGCGCGCAATGCATCGCGGGCTTCTGCCAGGCCCAGTTTGTTCAGATCAGACATTATTCAACCACCTTCGGCACGGCAAAGAACCCTTCGCGTTGATCGGGCGCATTTTTCAAAATGGCCTCGGCTTGGTTGCCGTCATTCACCACATCGGCGCGCCGCTTTAGGCGTTGCGGGGTAACAGAGGTCATCGGTTCAACACCTTCAACATCGACCTCGTTCAACTGCTCGATGAACCCGAGGATCGTGTTAAATTCCTCGGCCAGCGCCGGAAGCGCGTCTGGTTCGACCTTGATGCGGGCCAGTTTGGCGACGCGGGCGGCTGTGCTTGGATCAATCGACATGAAAACCTCATTTGCTGATCGGTGGTTTAGCGCGGGTGGCAAGCCCTCGCAAGGGGTTAGCACCCTGTGCAAATCGACGAACGCAGGCTTGCCGCAGATCGGGTTTTATGGGCACTCTGGCGAAACGCCCTCACAGGAGACTTGCGATGAAACTTACCCTGCACCACGTCAGCTTTAGTTCGGAAAACGTCGCGCGACTGGACGCGTTTTACCGCGATGTTTTGCAATTAGACGCGGTGACCGAAGACATCCCCAAACGCGAGGTGAACAAAGGTTACGCAGGCGATATTGCCTTTATCACAGATGGCGAAATCCAGACGCATATCGCGCAAAAAGACCTAACTGTCGGGTTCAAAACCGGACATGCGGTTAACCCCGTTGAGCGCGGGCACATCGCGTATCGCACAGACAACATCCAAGAGGTCATGGCGCATCTGGACGCAAAAGGCATTCAATATTCGGATTGGGGACACACAGCGGCCGCTGAATGGCATCAGATCTTTTTCTACGATCCGGACGGCAATGTGATCGAAATCCATCAGGTTGATACATGACGGCGGTAGACCTCGATCATCCAACCTAACATTGTTGCGTTCAATACATGCCAAATGAAATGCGTACCGATGGGCCAGTTGGCGCACAGGCTTTGGTCCAGTGACCGGATGGTGATCGACACACATAAAATCAGCGCTCCGATGGCCAAACCGCGTGCAGTTGCCGAAAAGCGGCGACGCAGTAGTGCCGCATAAACCAACAGCAAAATCGGGACTGCCCAGTAGAAATCGGAAATCCTTATGAACGGAATGGAATCGAGGATCGGCACCATCACGTAGGCATAAGGTGCAAAGCCAAGTGTCGCCAAAACCGCCCACCACCAGCGCATTCCAACGACGTCACGGTTCACCAGAAACAGATACACAAGGATAAAGGTCGCAATTGGCACAACATCCGCCAATTCAGCCCAGCGCGTTGCGTGCGTATGGAACAAAAATGACCCGATCCCGATGACAAACAATATCGCGCACAGCACCCGCGCACAGACAGCGCCCGAACACCGCCGCCACATCCACGCCGCCGCAACCAGAAACGCGCCGTTAGACACAGCATTCATCGGTTCCGACCAATAGCTCAGGTCCGTTCGTTCACAGTAATAATCCCCCTGCTCTGACCAATTCATCACCCGCCCCTTTTGTCTTGATCAAAAATACTCAACCCTTAGGCTCCCATACTTCGCGACACAGTGCTAGCGTGACGCAATACAGGAGACATCTCAATGAACATCATCTGGCTCGGCCACGGCAGCTTTCGCATCGAAATCGAAGATCAAGTGCTCCTGATCGACCCATGGCTGACCGGCAATCCGATGCTGAGCGAAGACCAGCACGAGGCCGCCCTGAACGGTGCGACCGATATCCTTGTCACCCACGCGCATTTTGACCACATCACCGATGTTCCTGCCATTTCCAAGGCCCAAAACGCGCCGGTTTCAGGCATGTACGAGCTGGCACAATTCTTGGCCAGCCAAGGTGCTGTAGAGGGTGATGCCTTCAACATGGGCGGCACAATCATGCGTGGCAACGTTGCGATTTCGATGGTGCCTGCCTCCCATTCGTCCTCTGCTGAGATCGACGGCTTGCGTCACTACATGGGCAACGAAAGCGGGTTGATCATCAAAGGTGAAGGGCACTGTATTTACGTGTCCGGCGACACCGGCATCATGGCAGACATGGACTGGATCGGGGATTTCTACAAACCCGACATTGGCATCCTGTCCGCAGGTGGGCATTTCACCATGGGCATGGCCGAGGCCGCCTACGCCGCCAAACGCTACTTTGATTTCAAGACCGTCATCCCGTGCCACTACCGCACCATGCCGCTGCTAGAACAATCAGCCGATGTTTTGCGCGACGGCTTGCCCGGTGTCGACGTGGTCGAACCGCAAGTGATGCAGCCCTTGGCGTTCTAAGCCCCTGCGACAAAGCGCACATGTGCATTTTGCCGCATCCAACTGTTTTTTAAGGTCGTCGCATTACTTCTAGTCCAAAGATGAACGCACACCGGCGTTTACTGATCAAAGGGCGAACCCATGGACACACTATTGCTGTCACGCATCCAATTCGGGGCGAATATCTCGTTTCACATCCTGTTTCCGACCATCACGATTGCGCTCGGATGGATGTTGCTGTTTTTCAAGCTGCGTTTTAACGCAACAAAAGACCGCAAATGGATGGACGCTTACATGTTCTGGGTGAAAATCTTTGCCCTGTCCTTTGCCATGGGTGTTGTGTCCGGCATCACCATGTCCTTCCAATTCGGCACCAACTGGCCCGGCTTTATGGAAACGGTCGGCAATGTTGCGGGCCCCCTGCTCGCCTACGAAATCATGACCGCCTTTTTCCTCGAGGCTGTGTTTTTGGGCATCATGCTGTTCGGTGCGTCGAGGGTGCCTAGCTGGGTGCACACCGGCGCGACGTTCCTTGTGGCGTTCGGCACAACCATGTCGACCTTCTGGATCATCGTTCTGAACAGCTGGATGCACACGCCACAAGGGTATGAATTGGTCGACGGGGTCGTCCATGCAACCGACTGGTTTGCGATCGTGTTCAACCCCTCGATGCCCTACCGCTTTGTGCACATGTTGTTGGCCTCTGGCTTGACTGTCGCCTTTTTGATCGCCGGTGTGTCCGCCTTGCGGATGCTGTGGGGCGACACCGCCGAAAGCGTCAAGTCTGCACTGCGCGTGGGCATCATCACTGCTGCCGCATTGATCCCGCTACAAATCTTTGCCGGTGACATGCACGGTCTGAACACGCTGGAACACCAGCCTGCCAAGGTCGCCGCGATGGAAGGCAACTGGGAAACCGGCCCCAACATCCCGCTGGTTTTGTTTGCCATTCCGGATCAGGAAACCCGGTCGAACAAATTCGAAATTTCGATCCCCAACGGTGCCTCTTTGATCCTGAAACACAAAGCTGACGGGATTGTACCCGGCCTGAACGATTTTGTGGCCGAAGATGGCACCATCCTGCACCCTCGCGTGTCCGCTGTGTTCTTCAGCTTTCGGATCATGATCGGCGTTGGCGTGGCTATGCTGGCGTTGTCTTGGGCCGGCGTGGTTCTGCTGCGCCGCCGTGGTGCGGGCAACATGCCAAAACTTGTTCTACTGGCCTTTACCGGCATGACCTTTGGCGGCTGGATCGCGACCCTCGCGGGCTGGTACACCACGGAAATCGGGCGCCAACCGTGGCTGGTCCAAGGGGTGCTGAGCACCAAGGATGCGGTCAGCGATGTGCCTGCCGGCATGGTCCTTGGCACGCTGATCGCCTACCTCGTGATCTATCTGGCCCTGATCGTCGCCTACATCAGCGTCATCCTGTATTTGGCCCGCAAGGCCAGCACGGGCCAGCCATTGTCCAAACGCGATTATCCGCGTGGCGGCGAGGCCGAAGTTTACGCAATGCAGCCCGGAGAATAGCAGATGGAATTGTTTGGAGATCCGGCCGTTTGGCTGCCGTGGACATTCGCCGCCCTGATGGGCGTTTCAATCCTGATCTACGTGATTTTGGACGGCTTCGATCTGGGTGTCGGCCTGCTGATGCCGTTGGCGGATGACGACGAAAAAGACCGGCTTGTGGCCTCGATCGGGCCGTTCTGGGACGCGAATGAAACGTGGCTCGTGCTGGCGATTGGCTTGTTGCTGGTGGCCTTCCCCCCTGCTCACGGGATTATCCTGACGGCGCTGTACCTGCCGGTGTTCATCATGCTCGTCGGCTTGATCCTGCGCGGTGTGTCGTTCGAATTCCGCGCCAAGGCACCGATTGCGCAAAAACCAAAATGGAATGCTGCGTTTTTTGTAGGGTCGCTGATGGCCTCGATGTCGCAAGGCTTCATGCTGGGCATGTACGTGATGGGGCTGACGTGGACGTGGGCGCATGTTGGCTTTGCGATGTTGACCGCGATTTTCCTGACGGTCGGATACAGCTTTATCGGCGCGGCGTGGCTGATTGGCAAAACCGAGGGGCGTTTGCAATCCCACGCGGTGCGCTGGGCCAAAGGCGGCATTTGGGGCCTGATCCTCGGGATTGGGGCGATCTCGCTTGCGACCCCGTTCGTCAGCACCCGCATCTTTGACAAGTGGTTCAGCTTGCCCGAGGCGTTGTATCTCGCGCCGTTACCAATCGTTTCAGCCGCACTGGTCGCCTACATCTGGTGGGAATTGCGCAATCTACCGAGATCAGATGATCGTCGTGCGTGGGGGCCATTCATTGCCGCCGCAACCTTGTTCATTTGCGCCTTTGTCGGCATGGCCTATTCGTTCTATCCGTATGTGGTGCCGGAAAAGCTGACGATCTACGAATCCGCATCGGCCCCTGAAAGCCTGTTCATCATCCTGATCGGAACGCTGTGGGTGCTGCCTGCAATCCTCGGCTACACGATCCTGTCCTACTATATTTTCCGCGGCAAAGCGTCAGATCTAAAGTACGACATTCAGGAACAGGTCGCGAATGAAGAGGCGACCTAGCGTCGGGTCTTAAAGAAATCTGTGAGTAAGGTGCGGGATGCTTCAGCGTCGATGCCGTCATACACCTCTGGGGCGTGATGGCATTGGGCGTGGGTGAAAATGCGCGCGCCAACTGTGACGCCGCCTGATTTCGGATCATCGGCCCCGAAATACAGCCGTTTGATCCGCGCATTGCTGATCGCCGCGGCGCACATCGGGCAAGGTTCTAGCGTCACGTACAGATCGTGATCGTTCAACCGCTCTGCCCCGATCGCAGCGCAAGCAGCGCGGATCGCCAAAACTTCGGCGTGGGCCGTCGGGTCGTTCAATTCGCGCGTGCGGTTGCCCGCAGATGCCACGATTTGCCCACCCGGGGACACGATCACAGCGCCCACAGGCACTTCGCCGCGCGCACCGGCCAGCCGCGCTTGTTCCAGTGCATCACCCATGAAAGATCGAAAAACCATGCCCCATCTGCCATCAACATAGGCGCTTTCGCAAGACTGCCAGATAGGCTAGGTGCAACGTCATGAGCACAGATACCCCAAAAGACGCCCCAAAGGGTGACCGTATCGCCAAGGTTTTGGCCCGCGCAGGCGTGGCCAGTCGGCGTGATGCAGAGCGCATGATCGAAGCCGGTCGTGTCTTTATGAACGGCACCAAAGTCGAGCGCGCCGCCCTGAACGTGCTGCCCAGCGACAACATCACCGTCGATGGCAAGCCGATCTCGGAGCCCGAACCCGAACGTCTGTGGCTGTATCACAAGCCCGTCGGTCTGGTCACATCGGACCGCGACGAAAAGGGCCGCAAGACGATTTACGACGACATGCCCGACGATCTGCCGCGCGTGATCTGCGTGGGGCGGCTCGATATCAACTCCGAAGGATTGCTGTTGCTGACGAACGACGGCGGCATCAAGCGCAAGCTGGAATTGCCCTCGACAGGTTGGCTGCGTCGCTACCGTGTGCGCATCAACGGGCGCCCGACGGACGAAACATTTGCGCCTTTGCGCCGTGGCATCACGGTTGACGGCGAAACATTCCAGCCGATGCAAATCCAGCTGGACCGCCAGCAAGGTGCGAACGCATGGCTGACGGTTGGCCTGCGCGAAGGCAAGAACCGCGAAATTCGCCGCGCCATGATGGACATCGGCCTTAGCGTGAACCGCCTGATCCGCATCAGCTATGGCCCCTTTCAGTTGGGCGATCTGAAACCCGGCGGCGTCGAGGAAATCCGGCGCAAGGTCATGCGTGATCAGTTGGGCATGGAAGATCTGGAACAAAACCCGCAAGGCACGGCGCAAAAGAAGCAAGTCAAACGCGTGCGCAAAGAACCAATTTCGCGCAAACCATCCGAACAGGGGCGCACGCGCAACATGGCCCGTTCAGAGGCGGATCGCAAAGCCGGATACGTGCGCGGTGAAAAACCAACCGGAAAACCGAACAGCAAGCCGTTGGGAAAACCCGCGGGCAAACCGTCCGGAAAACCCAGCGGCAGACCCGGCGGTCGTCCCGCTGGCAAGCCAAAACGTTAAGCAAAACAACCTACAATTGTGCCCAAAGGGTACTTTATCGGCGTCTTTCCCCTTTGAGCGCTGTTTGCATTCACATATTCCTGCGATAAATGGTCTGACGCGCCACTGCGCACAGAACATTCTACGGGGAATAAAATGGCCGATCTGCTGACTATCGAAAATCTGGGCAACCTGCTTATGCTGTGCTTTTTGCAAGCTGTGCTGGGCTTTGACAACTTGCTGTACATCAGCATCGAAAGCCAACGTGCCCCTGTGGCCAAACAAGCGTCCGTGCGGCGCTGGGGCATCATAGTCGCGGTCGCTCTGCGGGTGGTTTTGCTGTTTGTGATGATCCGCTTGATCGACGCGATGGCCGAACCGTTTGTCGTGCTTGACTGGACGGGTGTGATCACCGGCGGCATCAACTTTGCAACCTGCGTCTTTGTGATTGGCGGTATTTTCATCATGTACACGGCCGTCAAAGAAATCGGCCACATGCTGACCATTCACAATCTTGATACAGATGTTGAGCAAAAGTCAGGTAAATCCGCAATGCAGGTTGTTGTCATGATCGTCATCATGAACCTGATCTTTTCGTTCGACTCCGTGCTGTCGGCGCTGGCGATCACCGATGTGTTCCCGATCCTTGCAGCGGCAATTCTGTTGTCGGGCCTTGCCATGCTGTTGCTGGCCGACGGTGTTACCAAATTCCTTGAATCCAACCGCATGTACGAAGTCCTTGGGCTGTTCATCTTGTTGATCGTCGGCGTTGTTTTGATCGGCGAAGCGGGCCAAGCGGCAGCGCATGCCATGCACGACGACACGTTGGCCCTGCGTCTGTTCGGCTACGAAGTGATCCCGATGTCCAAGACAACCTTCTACTTTTCGGTTCTGGTTTTGGTCGCGGTCGAGATCATCCAATCGGGCTATACCCGCAAACTCAACGCCGAGCGGCGCACAGGTGCCAAGCACTAAACGCGCTTCAATCTGGCGCGATGCACAATCGCGTCCTATAGTCGCGCAAATGCTCTGAGGGGGGCTTATGACACCAACGTCGCTACAAAAAATCGCATTCGCCGCACTTCTGGTGCTGATGTTCGGTGTGACCACCGGCTGGCTCGGGGGGCTGTAAGCGATATGGCACAACGATACGGTGGAAAATTTAGCCCCGATGGGCAGTCCGAAGATCTAAGCACACCGCAAGACGGCGCCTATACGCGCGCCAAAGTAGACCCGGTTGGGGCCAAGGCAAACCTGCTGTTCATTCCGGCAATTCCGATGGTGTTCATGTCCCTGAACGACGGGGCAATCGGGCTGACGGTCGGGCTGGTTTCGGCCGGCATTCTGACGCTGGCTGCGTGGTTGCTGCGTGGCGGCTTGCACGCCGAGGCGGAATACAACGCCCGCCGGGTTGCCCGCCGCCCTGCCCTGCCTCGCAAGGTAATTTCGTCCGTGTTGACAGGGGTTGGCATTGCGCTGGCGGCCTATCGATCCGAGCCCGGTTTGGTGGCCCCCCTTTTGTACGGCGCCGCCGCGATGGGTTTGCACATGGCAGCCTTTGGGTTTGATCCGATGAAATCCAAAGGCATGGAAGGCGTCGATACGTTTCAACAAGACCGCGTTGCCCGGGTTGTGGACGAAGCCGAACGTCACTTGGGCGCAATGAACGACGCAATGCTGCGCGCAGGCGATCGCCAGATGGAACAACGCCTCGAGGCGTTCCAGCTTAAGGCGCGCGACCTGATCCGCACCGTCGAAGAAGACCCGCGTGATCTGACAGCAGCCCGCAAATATCTGGGCGTCTATTTGATGGGTGCGCGCGATGCGACCATCAAATTCGCAGACGTCTATAGCCGTACGAAAGACGCCAAAGCCCGCACCGACTACGCGGCCTTGCTGGACGATCTGTCCACAAACTTTGACGCACGCACCAAGAAATTGCTGCTGGATGACCGCAGCGATTTAAACATTGAAATTGACGTGCTGCGGGATCGTTTGCAGCGCGAAGGCGTGACGCTACCGTCCGCTGACGACCATTAAGGAGTACCATTATGTCTGATACCATCCGCCAAAAAGCCCAAGAAACGCTGGCGCAAATCGAAGAAGTCACCGCCGTCGCATTGCGCGAACCAGTGGAGGCGACCACTATCGTACCATTGGCGCAGGCCGACGCGCCAGTCAGTGCCGCGATCCGCAAACGCATGGACGAAATCGACATGACGGACACGCAGTCCATCGTGTCCTTCGGGTCCGGCGCGCAGGCAGAACTGCAAGTCATTTCGCAATCCATGCTGCAAGACGTGCGCAACAAAGACGTGGGCCCCGCCGGCGATTCACTGCGCAACATCGTCACCACGATCCGCGGCTTTTCTGTATCCGAACTGGACGTGCGCCGCAAACGCAGCTGGTGGGAAAAACTGATCGGTCGCGCGGCCCCTTTCGCCAAATTCACCGCGAAATTCGAAACCGTCCAAGGCCAGATCGACAAGGTCACAGACGATCTTTTGGGTCACGAGCATACGTTGCTGAAGGACATCAAAAGCCTTGATGTTCTGTACGACAAAACGCTGGATTTTTACGACGAATTGGCGCTGTACATCTCTGCGGGTACCGAAAAGCTTGAGGAATTGGATACAAAAACCATTCCTGCCAAGGCTAAAACAGTCGATAAAGCCAAGGAAAGCGATCAGGTTATGGTCGCCCAGGAACTGCGCGATCTGCGCGCGGCCCGTGACGATCTGGAACGCCGTGTTCATGATCTGAAACTGACGCGCCAAGTGACGATGCAGTCGCTGCCGTCGATCCGTTTGGTTCAGGAAAACGACAAATCATTGGTCACCAAAATCAACTCGACTTTGGTCAACACTGTGCCGCTTTGGGAAACGCAATTGGCCCAAGCCGTGACGATCCAACGCTCTGCCGAGGCGGCCGTTGCTGTGCGTGCAGCCAACGATCTGACCAACGAATTGCTGACGTCGAATGCTGCCAACCTGCGCACATCCAACAAGATGATCCGCGAAGAAATGGAGCGCGGCGTGTTCGACATCGAAGCGGTCAAACAGGCCAATGCGGACCTGATCGGCACCATCGAAGAATCGCTGCAAATCGCGGACGAAGGCAAAGCCAACCGTGCCGCCGCAGAGATCGAGCTGAAGAAAATGGAATCCGATCTGCGTGACACTCTGGCCTCGGCCAAAGCGCGCAAAGACGGCGTCGGCGACACCGCCGGCACTGCGGTTCCAAGCTAAGCATCGCGGGCGTGGCGGGGTCCATCAAACGGTTCGGTATAGGTGCAGCTTTGGGCTGCATCTGTGCTTTGGCCGCTTGCGATGTGTCGCCCCCCGTTACGCCCGTTTTGATCCCTAAATCACGGCCCGCGGTCGCAGCGCCAATCAAGGTTGCGCAGGCGACATCAGAAAAAAGCGCCGCCCTTCGAAGCCAGTTGCGCGCGGTTCAATCCTCGCAGCTGACCAACGGGTTGCTACGCCAGGACGGAGGTGGTCCGGACACGCCGTTTGATGCAGAAATGCTGGTGCGCAATTTCAAACGGCTCGCGTTTTTCAACGAATATTTCACACCAGGAACCCCGCAAGGTGTGCCCGGACAATTGCGCCGCTGGGAAAAACCGATCCGTTTCGAGGTGCAATTCGGCGCATCGGTTCCCGCCTCGCAACGCCGCGCAGACCGCGCTGATGTCGCAGCCTACGCCCAGCGTTTGTCGAAACTGACAGGCCACCCGATCTCGATGTCCGGTCCTGCGAATTTTTACGTCCTGTTTGTCGGCGAAGATGATCGCGCCGCAACCATCGACGCTCTTGTCGGCCGATTGCCGGGCGTGCGCGCCGAAAGCCTTGCGTCCCTGCGCAACCTTAGCCCCGACATTTACTGCGCGGTCGCCACCTATTCAGATCGCCGAGGCTCCAGCGTTTACGACAGCGCCGTGGCCGTCATTCGCGCCGAAAACCCCGACCTGCTACGCCTGTCCTGCATTCACGAAGAATTGGCACAAGCCATGGGCCTTGCCAACGACAGCCCCGATGCGCGCCCGTCGATCTTTAATGATGACGACGAATTTGCCTTGCTAACCGCACATGACGAACGGTTGTTGCAAATGCTGTATGATCCCCGTCTGCGCACGGGCATGACCATGTCGCAAGCGGACCCGATATTGCGTGTAATCGCAAAAGAACTGATATTAGGGCCGGTCTAATCCGTCCCCCAAAAGGAGAAACCTGCCATGGGTATTTTTGATTTTCTAAGCGGTGAATTCATCGACGTCATCGCATGGACGGACGACAGTCGTGACACGATGGTGTCCCGTTTTGAACGTGAAGGCCACGAAATCAAATACGGTGCCAAGCTGACGGTCCGCGAAGGCCAAGCGGCCGTTTTTGTGCACGAAGGGCAATTGGCAGACGTCTTTTCCCCCGGTCTTTACATGCTCGAGACCAACAACTTGCCGATCATGACGACCTTGCAGCACTGGGATCACGGGTTCAAATCGCCGTTCAAATCCGAAATTTACTACGTGAACACCACCCGTTTCAACGATCTGAAATGGGGCACAAAAAACCCGATCATCTGCCGCGATCCCGAATTTGGCCCCGTGCGCCTGCGCGCCTTTGGGACCTACTCGGTCAAAGTCACGGACCCTGCGCGTTTCTTGACCGAAATCGTCGGCACCGATGGTGATTTCACCATGGACGAAATCAGCTTTCAGATCCGCAACATCATCGTGCAGGCGTTTTCGCGCACCATCGCAAAATCCGGCATTCCAGTGATGGACATGGCTGCAAACACCCGTGAATTGGGCAAGCTGGTCGGCAAAGATATCGAGGCGCAATTGGCTGAATACGGTCTGAGCCTGCCCGAGTTGTACATCGAAAACATCTCGCTGCCGCCTGCGGTTGAGGCCGTAATGGACAAGCGATCGTCCATGGGCGTGATCGGAAACTTGAACGAATACATGCAGTTCCAAGCCGCCGAAGCGTTGGGGCGCGACGGCGCAGGCGCTGCTGCAATCCAAGCAGGCATGGGCGCAGGTCTGGGTATGCAAATCGGCCAATCGGTCGCAGGGGCCGGTCCGTGGGGGGCGCGGCCGGCCAATGCAGCACCCGCCGCAATGGCACCACCACCGCCACCCGTCGAACACGTCTGGCACATCGCCGAAGGGGGCAACACCACCGGCCCGTTTTCTAAAGCGCGCCTTGGCCGCATGGCAACCGATGGCGATCTGACCCGCGAAACCTATGTCTGGACCCAAGGTCAAGACGGCTGGATGAAGGCCGAAGATGTGCGCGAATTGGCGCAGTTGTTCACGATTTTGCCACCGCCCCCACCGGGTGCATGATCGGCAGATGAACGCGACAAACATATCTTGGCGGGATCGTTTTCGCCAAGGCATGCCAACCCGTCGCGCCGCGCTAAAGGCGCTGCATTGGGTGATGGTGCCCCTGTTCATCTGGTTCTTGTTGGTCAAACCAAAAGACGTGACGCCGTTTGGGCCGACAGCCTTTCAAATCCATTCGATTCTAGCTCTCGTTTTTGTAACGCTGTCCTTGCTTTGGTTTGCTGACATGATGCGGCGCGGGTTGGCCAGCAGGCCGGGTCCAAAGCTGACAGGATGGCTACGCCCCCTACATCTTTGGATGCACCGCGTGTTGATTTGGGGGTTGTTCTTTGTGGCTGTGACGGGCTTTTTGCTGGGGCTGACATCTTCGATTGTGCTGAAGGCCGGTGGGTTTCTTCCGATTGCCCCACCCCTTGGACTGGCGCAGGCCAATCAAATCGTCGGCACCGTTCACATCGTAGAATTCTATGCGCTTGGCGTGATTGCAGGCGGTCATGTGTTGTTTCATATCTGGCGACATTACCGGCTGAAAGACAACGCGCTGCGCATCATGGTGCCCAAGCGGTTTCACCCTTACCTCTAAGCACCGCCTGCGATAGCCTGCGTCCAAGATATCAGCGAGCCAGCCAATATGATCGATCACGCGCCCATCAGCGAACACCGTTTTCCCTGCGACAATTGCGGGGCGGATTTTCGATTTGATCCCACCACGGGCGGGCTGGCGTGTGATCACTGCGCCAACACCTCGAGCATCGGAACCGCGACGGGCACGGTGACAGCCATTCGCGAACTGGATTTGCGCAGCGCCATTGAAACCAAACTACCGCAATCTGAAATCGAAGAAACCCGGGTATCCAAATGCCCGAATTGCGCCGCCCAAATAGAGCTAAGCGAGACGGCGCATGCCGCAGAATGCCCGTTTTGCGCGACCCCCGTCGTCACCGACACAGGCGTGCACCGCCACATCAAACCACGTGGTTTGCTGCCCTTCGCCCTAGAGGAAGAAACCGCGCGTGACGCTATGACCAAATGGTTGGGGCGGCTCTGGTTTGCACCAAACGGGCTAAAAGACTACGCGCGCAAAGGCCGTCGTATGCAAGGCATTTACGTGCCTTACTGGACGTTTGATGCGGATACAAAATCGCGCTATTCAGGCGAGCGCGGCACTGTGTACTACGAAACCCGAACCGTGATGCGCGACGGAAAACGTCAGCAAGTTCAGGTGCCCAAAGTGCGCTGGAATGGCGTCAAAGGCCGCGTCACGCGTTTCTTTGATGACGTGTTGGTGCTGGCCTCAACATCCCTACCAAAGCGATTCACCGATGGACTAGAGCCGTGGGATTTGTCCGCCATGGAACCCTACAGCCCGGAATATCTCGCCGGTTTTCGCGCCGAAGGCTACAGCATTGAATTGCAAGACGGCTTTGCCGAAGCCCGCGCCTACATGGACCGCGTGATCGAGCGCGACGTCAAATTCGACATCGGCGGAGATCGCCAACGCATTCACCAACTCGACACCGAATTGGGCAACCTGACGTTCAAACACATCCTGCTGCCGGTCTGGCTGGCCGCCTACAAATACCGTGGGACAACCTATCGTTTCGTGGTGAACGGGCGCACAGGACGGGTGCAGGGTGAACGCCCCTATTCCGGTGTCAAAATTGCAATTGCCGTGATTGTCGGGGGGCTGGTCGCCGCCGCAATCGGCTACGGAGTAGCTTTGAACCAATGACTGATTTTGACGCCTTTGATCGTATTTTGACCGCCCGTCATTCGTGCCGTGCATTCCTGCCAGATCCGGTGGCGCAGGATGTTGTGCAAGACATTGTAACAGCCGCGCAAAAGGTTCCATCGTGGTGCAACGCCCAGCCTTGGCACCTGACAATCACGGCTGGTGACGCAACCGAAAATTTCCGCAAGGCGCTCTATGCCCACGCGTTGTCGACGCCCCCGCAACCTGACATCGAATGGCCCAAAGGCTACCCCGGCGTCTACAATGAACGGCGACGGGCTTGCGGCTTTCAGCTTTATGATGCTGTTGGCATCGAAAAGGGTGACCGACCGGCCTCGGCCAAGCAAATGTTGGAAAACTATCACTTTTTTGGCGCACCCCACGTGGCAATCGTCACCAGCCCTACGGATTTGGGGGCGTACGGCGGCGTCGATTGCGGTGGCTTTGTCGCGGCATTTACGCTGGCGGCACAGGCCAAAGGATTGGGCAGCATCGCCCAAGCCGCCATCGCGGCCCACGCGCCAATGGTGCGCGATCATTTCGACCTTCCGGCTGACCGACTGGTCCTATGCGCCATTTCGTTTGGCTATGCCGACACCACCCATCCCGCCAACGGGTTCCGCACGGATCGGGCAGACACCACCGACGTCATCGACTGGCGCACAACATGAGAGCCGTCGTGCAAAGGGTCGCCCAAGCCCGCGTGGACGTCGACGGCGAAACGATCGGGTCCTGTGACGCAGGCGCGCTGATCTTGGTCTGCGCAATGCCCGACGATGATCTTGATTGCGTGCGCGGGCTCGCGGCTAAAATCGCCAAGCTGCGCATTTTCAAGGACGAGGCCGGCAAGATGAACCTGTCGCTGGTTCAATCAGCTGGCAGCGCTTTGGTCGTGTCGCAATTCACGCTGGCCGCAGACACTTCGCGCGGCAACAGGCCGGGGTTTTCCGGGGCGGCAAAGCCGGATGACGCACGAACCTTGTACTTGCATTTTGCGAACTGCTTGCGCGATTTGGGCATCACAACCGAAACCGGAAAATTCGGCGCGGACATGCAAGTGCATCTGGTCAACGACGGGCCGGTGACAATCTGGTTGGACAGCGACACCTGACCCGAGGGGCTATGGTTCGTGGAATGCTTCGCGCGATTTATACAAAGGCTTGAGCAAGTATTGCATGACCGTTTTTGACCCTGTGTGCAGCTCAACTGAGGCCTGCATGCCAGGGCGGATCGCGATGGATGCCTGACGCTGTGTCAGGTTGTCCACGTCCACGCGCAGGGTCACTTTGTAGTGTGGATTGCCGTCCGCATCGCGCGAATTTTCGTCCTTGAACGTATCCGCCGAGATCAATTTGACCTCACCCTTTAGCGTTCCGTAAATCGTGTAGTCATAGGCCGACAGCTTGATTGTGGCCTCTTGGCCGGGGCGCACATTGGCGATGTTTTCAGGGGGCACACGGGCCTCGACAAACAGTTCTTCGTCCAGCGGAATGATCTGCAATATCTCTTCGCCGGGGCGCACGACGCCGCCAATCGTTGTGACGCTTAAATTGTTCACGATGCCCTTCATCGGGGACAGTAAAACCGTGCGGCTTAGCTGGTCCATGCTGCCCTTAAGCGCTTGGCGCAGCGTGCCAATTTCCTTAAGCGTGTCGGAGTAAGATTGCGCGCGATCCAGTTCTGTTTGCGTCATGATTTCGTCCAGAACACTGCGGGCATCGGCATGGGTTTTGCGCACACGGGTCACTTCGATCAGCGACACGATGTTGCGCTCCAACAAGTCCTCAAGCAGGGCGCGTTCTTTTGCCGCTTGATCGAGCACGCGCTGAGCGCCTTCGCGGCGGATCACAAAATCGGATTGACGTGCTTGCAGCAACGCACGTTCAGAAGACACGATGCCGGGTGTGCGGCGCGCGAGTTCTTCGGGCACGGTGAAATCAAACTGACCGGCCAGCTCCGCCTCGAGGCGCAAACGGCGCACGTCAAGCGCTGTGATCTGATCACGCAGATCATCGACGGCGGATTTGAACTGCGTGCCGTGCAGACGCGCCAGCACATCGCCGCTCTCGACGACGTCGCCTTCTTTGACCGACAGTTCGGCCAGAATCCCGCCTTCGAGGTTTTGAATGATTTGCGGACGAGAGGAAGAAATCATCGACCCTTCGGCGCGCACAATTTCATCGACCCACGCAAATGCAGCCCAGAGCAGGAAAACAACAACCGTCGCCAGGCTAAGCCAAATGACCATGCTAGGTCCGCGCAATTGCACGTTCAATTGCGCGTTCAAATTGGTCTGGCTTGCAGCGCTCATGCGACCGATCCTTTCATCGGAACGACGATGCCGGTTTGGCCGAGGTGCGCCAGAACCGCGTCACGTGGGCCGTCGACTGCCATGCGTCCGCCTTGCAACAACAGCGTGCGGTTGGTCAGCGCCAAAATCGGGGCGCGGTGCGTGGCGATGATCGCTGTGCGCCCTTGCATCCAGGTGTCCAGACGCGACACCAAATTGGCCTCCAGCGTTTGATCAAGGGCCGCAGTCGGTTCATCCAGCAGGCAAATCTTGGGGTCTTGTAGCCACAAACGCGCCCACCCGATGGACTGGCGTTGTCCGATCGACAGCCCTTGGCCGCCGTCCAGAATTTCCAGATCCAAGCCCTTGTGGTGGCCTTTGACAAAGGGACCGAGGCCCGCAAATTCCAATGCTTCGTTCAGACGTTTGTCGTCACGTTCCAGCATCGTCAGGTTCAGGTTATCGCGCAAAGTGCCGGAAAACAGACGCACGTCCTGGCCCAGATAGCCGATCAAACGGCGCAAGTCGCGTGGTTCGATCTGGCTCATTTCGGTGCCGTCGATCAGGATACGACCTGTCGTGGGGGCGTACAGACCGCTGAGCAATTTCAGAAACGACGATTTGCCAGAGCCGTTGGACCCAAGGATCGCAACGCGCTGCCCCGGCAAAATCGCGACGCCCGGAATGTCCAGCGTCGGCGCGCCGTCATCTTCGTAGCGGAACGTCATCTCGCGCAGCTCGAAATGCCCATCAAGGGTTTCGCGGCGCAAATACGTGCGGTTTTCGTCCGCGTCCTGTTGCGACATCGCAATCGCATCCAAGCCGTCCAGCGCCGTTTTCACATTGCCCCAGCGCGCCATTGTGCCGGCCAACTGCGTCAGCGGGCCCAATGTGCGCGAGGTCAAAATGCCGACCGCAATGATCGACCCCACCGTGAATTGACCGGCGAAGACGAGGTAAGTCCCGACGATCACGGCAGCTACGTACGTGGCTTGCTGAACACCTTGGCTCCAGAAGGAAAGAACCGAGGCGAGCTTGCGTTGATCTGATGATTTCATCGCGCTTAGCGTGGTCAATTCGGACCACAAGCGCATCACACGGTCTTCGCCGCGTTGAGTTTTGACTGTGTCACGCTCAAAGATCGCTTCGTGCAGCAGGCGCGATGATTTGGCTGATGCCCCTTGGGTTTCGGCCGTCAACTGCATCATTTTCTTTTGCATAAAAAAACCGGGAACAACCATCAGGATGCCGCCCAGAACCAACACCCAAACCACGTTGCCCGCGATGGATGCAACCAACAGCAAGAACACAAAGATGAACGGAATGTCAGCGATTGTGCCGATGGTAGAGGCGGTGAAAAATTCGCGCACTGACCCGAATTCGCGCATCGCAGAAAACGTCATCGACGGGCTTTGCCCCCGCGCATCAGAGCGCATGCCCAACACGCGGCCCATCAGGATCGACAGGACCGACAGTTCGATCTGGCGCCCTGCCCCGTCCATCAAACGGGCACGCGCGATTTTCAAAAACGCTTCCATCAGCAATGCAAGACAGGCCCCTGCAGCCAAGACCCAAAGCGTGGCTTCCGACTGATGCGGGATCACGCGGTCATAGACCTGCAGGGAAAACAGCGCGACAGCAACAGCCAAAAGATTGGCGACAAATGACCCCAAGGCCACTTCCATTAACTGGCGTTTGAATTTGTGAAATTCACCCCAAAACCAATGCGCAGGCGCGGCTTCGGTCTTGTGGGTTTTGGCAACGGTTTGCAGCGGCGCTTCGGCGCGCACCACGAGACCGGCAAAGAACGGTTCGAAATCTGCAATCGGCACATGGGCGCGATTGTCGGTGCAGGTTTTGTCGTAAATAACCAGATCGCCGCGCGATTGACCCAGCACAAGGATCACCTGACCGCTGGTCATGTAGGCCAGCGCGGGCCATTGATCGGCGGTGAAATGCTGCACGGTGCTGACTTGGGTCAAGCACCCGATGGCCTTGAGCCCGTCCGCGATTGCACCTGCCTCAACGGCGTCACTGGCCCCCTCGGAGGTGCCAAGGCTGATCGCGTCAAACGCGTCTGATTGCAGCGCCTCGATCCCCAGAATTCCGGCGTAGGTCACAGCCAATTCAGCGCGCGCCTTGACCCGATCCGCGTGAGTGCTGGTGTTGTTTGCTTTTGGGGCCTGAACCTTTGGCGACGCTGTGATGCGGCCCTGATTGCCGTTGGTGATCGTCAGCGTAAAGGGCTGCTTTGACATTAAATCAGCTCCCCGTCCGCAAGCACTCCTAGGATCCGCGCCATTTCTATGCGCAGGGTTGCGGCCTCGTATTTCAGACTGACTTCGGCCTCTTGGGCGCGGGCAAATGTTTCGTAAACACCCACCACATCCATGACCTGTCGTTGTCCGGCCTTGTATTGTGCTTGAAACAGATCAAGGTTGTTTTTGGCTTGCGCCGTCAACCCGCTGGCCTCGCCCGCTTGACGGGATTTGGCGGCAATCTGGCTTTCTAATTTGCGTAATGCGCGGTTTGAATCCTCAACCGCTTGCGTCACCCGGCGACCAGCGGCCTCAGAGGCGACCTCGATTGCACGCAGACGCGCAGGCGTGCCAAGACCAAGGCTTGCGCCGCCCGCATTCACTGCAATTCCACCGTTTTTCCCGACCGTGCCTTGCAGGTTCACACCCGGCAACTGGCCCGCGCGCTCAACCTTGGCAGCCGCAATATCGCGGGTCTTTTCAGCTTCGGCTTTGGTGACGCCCAAAGGCTGCGCGGAACTGGCGCTGACAGACAAAGCAGTCAGGCCGCGCACGTCATTCAGCGGGTGAATTGACATCGCGTTCAACTCGGCGATGGCGCTGCGTGTGGCTTCGCGGTTTGTGGTATGGCTGGCACGGATTTCGCCCAGCTTTTGACGGATGATGTTCAGATCGGACATGTCCGACACACCACCGCGCACGCGCTCGGACATGATGTATTCGAAATGCGCCATGTCTTCGAGCGTGGTTTCAGACAACGCTGCTTTTTCGCGCCCCTCAGCGGCGGCCAAATACAGGCCCAACGCTGTTGCGGCCCGGTCATTGGTGTCAACGGACAAGGCGACAGCGGCAACTTCGACATCAGCCTTGGCGTATTCGCGTTCGCCCTTTTTGCGGCCATTGTCGAACAACACCTGATCTACAACCAGATTGACGATAACGTCAGATAGGCTGGTCAGGCTGATTGACGGACCAACCGTTGGCAACCAGTTTTTGCTAGCCGCCTCGGCCCGCAAACGTGCTGCGCGCAAATCGGATTCAGCCGAGCGCGCGTTGGCCGCCAAAACCGCGCCTGTCACTTGATCATACGCACTGTCACTTGGCACCGCGGATTTGCGTGCCACAAGACTGTTGATCACCGTACTTTCGGCGTTCAATGCGCTGTCATATTTGGTGGAGGTGCTGGCAAATGCCGTCTGTGTTGGCGTCGGCGTTTCCACCGCAACCCCCACATCCGGTGATTTCAAGCGCGACACAAAACCTGCCCCGCCTGCATCTGTCAAACAGCCGCTTAACCCTATTGATGCTGCGAATAACGCCGCAGCCCGTACGAAACAATGCCCCATGTCCTGCCCTTAACGTAGCCGGTACTTATGTACTTTTATCTTTATCGGGCGCGGTTTGGTTGCCCATCCGCGCCTCGATTTTTGTTCTTCAGCCTTAGCCGATCACGCCTGTATTGACCGTGATGTCATCATCAATCAGCACTGTGCCTGCACCCAGGCTGTAGACGTCGTAGGTTTGACCATCATGCGTGATCGAACCGGTTTGGTTCGCGCCTGTGATCGTCACTTCGTCGTCGCCGCCGCCTTTTACCGTCAGCGTATCGGTGCCATCGGCCAAGCCGACCAGCTGCGCTTCGGTGATCGACAGATGTGCTTCTTCGGCGAACTGTAGATCGACCGTTTCGATCTGGTAGTTGCCCAAGCTGGCGTTCGACATATCGACCCCGGAATTCGCGCTTTCGTCATCGAGCACAACGTAGGTGCCAGATGCGTTGCCCGCACTGTCCGTAGAAGAAACGATCAAATGTGACCCGTCCGGCACTTCGGAGTTGAACGAAAAGTTCGTCTCGCCGATTTGCGGGATGTCGATTTGCGTCGCTGACACTTCGGTGATGGACCCGTCCGCATTCACTTGTGCAATGCTCAGATCATCAGCGCTAAGTTCCGTTGAAATCCCGCGGATGCCGTCGCCGTCACGTGTGTAGGATGCGATGACCGGACCGTCTGGTGCGTCCGTATCGATTGCCAACGTGTCAGAGATCGTCGCCGTGTTGCCCACCGCGTCTGTCGCCATCACTGTGATGTCTGCGTCATAAGACCCTGCCGCAATGGCAGAGGCCGGGATCGCAATGCTCCAGTTGCCGGCAGCATCGACGTTCGCCGCCAATGTTGTGCCTTCAAAGTCAACCATGACGGTTGACCCCGGCTCCACTTGGCCTGACAAGTTGATGCCATCGCTGGCTTCCGCTTGGTTCACGACGTTGTCGCCTTCAACCGCTGCCGAAGACAGGTTCAGTTGGTTGACCAACGTGTCGACCTGAACGGTGCTGGCAACAGAATCGACGTTGCCTGCGGCATCGGTCGCTGTGACGGTGACGTTTGTGGTGTATTCGCCGGTCGGGATTTGGGCGGCGGTAAAGTTCGCAGTCCAGTTGCCGTTGGCATCGACCATCGCGTTAACGCTTTGACCGCCGATGGCCACCACAACGGATGATCCAACTTCGGTGGTGCCTGTGACGACAACCCCGTCTGCTTGCTCGGCGCCGCTGATGACGTTGTCACCTTCGATCGTGTCGGCACTAACGGACAGGTTATCGACGGTCGTGTCGACGTTAACGCTGTCGGTGACAGTGCGTACGTTGCCTGCCGCATCCGTGGTTGTTGCTGTGATATCAGCAACATAGGTGCCCGGTGCGATTTCGCTGGCGGCAAAGTTTGCCTGCCAAACACCGTTCGGGTTGGTCACGACAGAATGTGTCACGCCGCCCATCGTCACCTGAACAATCGCGCCTGCGTCGGACGTACCGGACAGCACAACTCCGTCTGATGCTTCAACTGCGTTGATCACATCGTCGGTTTCAATCGGGTTGCTGCTGATGGTCAAGGACCCTGCTTCGGTGTCGACATTAACCGTCTGGGTGATGGTTGATGTGTTGCCCGCTGCGTCCGTTGCCGTGGCAACCATGTCTGTCGAATAGGTGCCCGGTGCCAATTGGCTCGCGCTGTATGTCGCGGTCCAGCTGCCGTCGGCATTGACCATCGCGACTTGCGTCACGCCGCCCAGAACAACTGAAACGGTCGACCCTGCTTCGGCGTTGCCTGTCACGATCAGACCTGATTGTGCCTCGGTTGCGTTGATCACGCCGTCCGCGCCGCCGGATGTGGATGTGTAGCCGAACGTGTTCACAAATGTGTCGACCTGGATCGTGCCAGTGGATGTAGACACGTTGCCGTTGGCGTCTGTAGCAACGGCCGTGACGGTCGCCTCATATTCGCCGGTTGCAATGGCGGAAGGTGGGAAATCTACGCTCCAGTTGCCATTTGCATCGACTGTCGCCGCCAATGTTGTTGACCCAAAGGTCACGTCAACCGTTGATCCTGCCTGCGCGGTGCCTGTCAGTGTCACGCCTGCTGCTTGCTCGGCACCGTTGATGGTACCGTCGCCTGCAACTGTGCTTGTTGAAACGGAGACTTCGCTGATTGTGTCAACGTGGATCGTGCCAGTTGTTGTGGCCGAATTGCCGTTGGCGTCTGTCGCCACAGCGGTAACCGTCGCGTCGTATTCGCCCGTTGCGATGGCAGAGGATGGGAAAACCACGCTCCAGCCACCTTCGGAATTCACCACCGCAGGAAGCGTTGTAGACCCAAAGGTCACGTCAACGGTTGAGCCCGGTTGCGCGGTGCCTGTCAACGTCACGCCTGCGGCTTGCTCGGCCGCGTTGATCGTGCCGTCGCCTGCTGCGGTGTTCGTTTCGATGGTCACTTCGCTGATCGTGTCGATCACAATCGTCGCTGTGGTTGTTGACGCGTTGCCAATGGCATCGGTCGCGACAATCGTCATTTCAGAGGTGTATTCACCCGCTGCAAACGTGCCCGCAGGCCATGTCACTGTCCAGTTACCGTCTTCGCCGATGGTTGTGGTTTGCGTGTGCTCGCCCACGGTCACAACCAAAGTTGCGCCAGCTTCGCCTGTGCCGGAAATCACCGCACCGCCATCCAGCTCTTCGCCGTTGAAGACGTCGCCAGTGGCTTGGATGCCGCCCGTGATTTCGATTTCAGGTGCTGTCGTGTCGATTGTCCAGACCGGACCGTCCAGCGGCGTGTTGCCGCCCGTCAGGTGGTCAACAACAACGATGGTTTCCCATTCGCCGTCGGATGGCAGGTTTTCACCGTCCAGAACCACGCCCCACGTGCCATCGTCGCCAATGATCGTGTCACCGGTTTGATCGCCAACTGTGACCGTGACCGTATCGCCGGGCTCGCCCGTGCCTGTCACTTCGACGCTGTAGGGTTGCTCTTGGCCACCAACAACAGGTGTGCCGTCGGCATCGTCAACTGTCGGAACTGCAGGGGCTGTGGATCCGCCACCACCTCCGCCGCCGCCGCCGCCGCCGGAACCAATCACAACCGCACCAACACCCGCAGCAGCTGCCGCAGTGCCAAGGCCACCGCCGCCCAAAAGCGCAAGTGGTGCCAACATGGACACTTCGTCATCAACCGGAAGGGCTGCAATGTCCGTGCGGCCCAAATAAATCAAATCGTCAGACGGGCTCCATTTGCCCCATTGCTCGGTCGGACCGAACTGTGCGTACAAGCCGCCATCTGTCGTTTCCACAAACGCAACCTCGTTAAGGTAGCCATCAGCAGAGATGAACAAGCGGTTCGCGCCGCCATCATCATTAAAGTAGTTTTCGATCACGATGATCCGGCCATCAGCCAAGACAATGTTCAAGGCATCGCCATTGCGTGCGTGGGTCTGCATATCGACCTGACGCAAGTTCAAAGAGATTTCTTGATCAGATCCTGCCTGAATTGTGGTCGTCTGATCCCCAGCTGGGATGACTCCACGTTGCAATGCGCCCGATTCATCACGGACGACGAAATCAATCGCCTTCATAACACCACCACTTTTACCTCGGACATTCGTTCAATGCGAACGCCCATTTGTTTTTACCCTACAGGAGCGCCTTTTGACGTCATCCTATCGTTGCTCTGTGCGACATTGATAACCGAACACCGAATCAAGGGCTAGTCTATTTTTTTGGCGAAACCACAATTTCGTCAACGATTGGGTAGATATAGCGGTCGTTTTACATGTAAAACGCGACTGGAACTTGCACAACTGACGTGAAAAGTGCAGTCCTTCTGGCATGACACATCAAGCAGATTTGGCCGCTCTTTGGTGGCAAGGCGTGCGCGCCGTGCAGGGCAAGCCTGCGGTTATTATGGCGATTGAAGCCCATCGCGTTTCCAAGCCAGATCAGATTTTGGCCGTCGGAAAGGCCGCCGCATCAATGGCCGCTGCCGCGTATGAAGTGTTTGGGCCGGTGCCGACCCAAATTGTGACAAAATACCATCACATTGACGATGTCCCGCCCCATGCAAGCCTGATCGAGGCGTCGCATCCGGTCCCTGACGCCGCCAGCTTGCACGCAGGCAAAGCGTTGCGTGACACGGTTCAGGCCTGCAAATCCGATGCGCATCTGTTGATGTTGGTGTCAGGTGGCGCGTCGTCCCTGGCCGAGGATTTGCCTGCAGGAATGACCCTTGCCGACTTGGCCCAGCGCACCGAAACTATGCTGGCTTCTGGTGCTGACATCCATGCGATGAACACTCAGCGCCGTGAGATTTCGCAGATCAAAGGCGGCAAGCTGCTGGCCCGTTTTGGTGGCATCCGTGTGACCAGTTTGGCGATTTCAGACGTCGAGGGTGACGCACTTGGCGTCATCGGGTCCGGTATTGGCGATGCACCGCTGGATGCCAATTTTGCGTTCGACGCCCATATCGTTGCCAACAACCACTTTGCGCGCATGGCCGTTGCGGCGGCCAGCGAACTGCCCGTCCTCACCAACGCAGAAACGCTGTATGACAATGTCGAAACCCTTGCCCCGCGCATCGCAACCCAGCTGTTGAATGGCGAAAAAGGACTGCACGTATTAGGCGGTGAACCCACCGTGGTTTTGCCAAAAAACCCCGGCAAGGGCGGGCGCAATATGGCATTGGCGCTGCTGCTGGCCGGGGAAATCGCTGGCTCTGACGGTTTGCGTATTTTGGTCGCCGGCACTGATGGAACCGATGGTCCAACGGATGCAGCGGGCGCATTGATCGACGGCAACACTTGGGATGACAGCGCACAGGACGCTATTGATCGCGCAGATGCGGCCCCTTGGTTGGACGCACGCGGCGCGTTGTTCCGCTCTGGTCCGACAGGCACAAACGTCATGGATTTGTTGATCGCAGAACGCTTTTGATCGGGTAAGGTGTGCGTGTCGCACACCACCGCTTGACAGAATCTGCGCAGCCCCCGAACGTCGCCAAATGAATACCCCAAAAAACGCATTGCGCGAGATCACCGAAGACGCCGACTACGCCGTCACCCTGTCAGATGGCACACGCCTTTCAGCCCGCGTCTGGAAACCCGCAGATGCAGGCGACGATCCGGTCCCGGCCATCCTCGAATTCCTGCCCTACCGCAAACGCGACGGCACCTGTGCACGCGACGCCCTCACGCATCCGTATTTTGCCAAACGCGGCTACGCCTGCCTGCGTGTCGATATGCGCGGCAATGGCGACAGTCACGGCTTGATGGAAGACGAATATTCCCAACAAGAACTGGATGACGCAGTCGAGGTCATCAACCACTTTGCCGCCCAAGACTGGTGCAACGGCAGCGTCGGCATGATGGGCATCAGCTGGGGTGGTTTCAATTCACTGCAAGTCGCCGCGATGACGCCCCCTGCTCTCAAGGCGATCATCACGCTGTGCTCTACCGTCGACCGCTTTGCCGACGACATTCACTACAAAGGGGGCTGCCTGTTAAACGAAAATCTCGGCTGGGGGGCGACGATGTGGTCCTATTCATCCCGCGCACCCGACCCTGCCCTGCGTCCTGATTGGCGCGAGATGTGGATGGATCGCTTGGAAAACGAACCTTTCTTGCCGTCCAAATGGCTGCGCCACCAAACCCGCGATGACTATTGGAAACACGGATCGGTCTGCGAAAGCTACGACAAGATCAAAGCCAAGGTGCTGGCAGTTGGCGGCTGGGGGGACGCGTATAAAAACGCGGTGCCGCAGATCGTTGACAACATTCCCGGGGCCAAGGGCATTGTTGGTCCTTGGGTCCACAAGTACCCGCATTTTGCCGTGCCCGAACCGCGCATCGGGTTCCTGCAAGAGGCCCTGCGCTGGTGGGACAAATGGTTAAAAGGCATTGAAACCGGTGTTGAAGACGACCCCGATTACCGCGCCTACATCATGGACGGCGTGCGCCCGCAAACGTGGTACACGGATCGCATCGGGCATTGGGTCGGGATGGAAACCGGCACAACAGATCGACCGCCCTCTGAGGATAAAACATGGCACCACTGGCATTTTGAAGCCGATAAACTGCAACACACGCCACAGAATTCAAAAGGCGACCTCTTGGTAGACACGCCTATTTCCTCGCCTCAGGACTGTGGTGCAGATGCGGGCGAATACTGCGCGATTTGGCTGGGTCCCGAAATGCCCGGTGATCAGCGCCGCGATGACAGCAAAGGCGGGACGTGGACGTCCGAACCGCTGGATGCACCGCTTGAAATTCTGGGTGCGGCGCAGGTTGGTCTTGCCTTTCAAATGGACGAACCGCGCGGACAGTTGGCAGTGCGCCTGAACCACGTTCACCCCGATGGCGCGAAAACGCGGATCACCTATGGTGTGCTCAATCTGGAAAACGCGGGCGCGGATCAAGTTTATGCCGACCCGGACACCCCCGCGCCCAAGAATTTTAGGGTGAACATCAAACTGGACCACATCGGCTACACCGTGCCTGCGGGTCATCGCATCTGTATTTCCGTGTCCACTGCCTATTGGCCGCTGATCTGGCCTGCCGCGCAAAAATTTCCACTAACGATCACTGGCGGTATCCTTGCCGCACCTTTGCCGATCCCTGCCAAAGGCGTCACCCCCTTTGCCCCGCCCGAGGCCGAAGCCCCTTGGCAAACCGAAACCATCCGCGAGGGGGCAAACAGCCGCAAACAGGAAACCGATTTGAACACCGGTTTTGTGCATTTGCGAATCGTTGATGATTTTGGAAAGATAAGAGATCTGGACCACGGGCTGATCAACGGATCGATTGCGCGGGAAACCTGGAGCATCCATCCAGATGACCCGCTGTCTGCGCGCGGGGCGTGTCATTGGTCCGACGAAATCGAGCGTGACGATATCCGCCTGCGCACCGAAACCCGTTGTGAAATGTGGTCGGACGTCGAAAACTTCTATCTCAGCGCGAAACTCGAGGCCTATGAAAACGACGCGTTGATCTATGAAAGAGAGATCACAGATCAGATTGCACGCAACGGCATCTGACACATCAATGTCATTAAAGGGGTATTAACCCTTGCGAGGCTGCGACAAATGCGCAAACTTGATCCATCAATCAAGAAAAACGCGGCCAAAACCGCCAAAAATAACCAACTGGGAGACCACCATGAGTACTGAACTCAAATTTCTAACATCCAAAGTGACCGCTGGCACGATGACGCGCCGCGAGTTCATGGGCAAAGCTGCAGCCTTGGGCGTCACCGCCGCTGTTGCGTCTACAATGCTGGCCGATGCGGCCCGCGCGGCCGGACCTGTCAAAGGCGGCACATTCAAAATGGGCGTTTCCGGTGGCGAGTCCACAAACTCTCAGGACCCCGCATCTTGGGCCTCTGATGCACCTCTGGCTGGTGGTTTTGTTTGGGGCGAGACACTGGCATACGCAGGTCCGACCGGCCTAGAGCCACGGGTTGCCGAAAGCTGGGAAGGCTCTGCCGACGCCAAAACGTGGCGTTTCAAACTGCGCCAAGGCATCACATTCTCCAACGGTGCGGCCGTAACAGCCGAAGACATTCTGGCGACGATGCAGCGTCACTCGAATGAAGATTCAAAATCCGGTGCTTTGGGCATCATGAACGGCATCGAATCGATGCGCGTTGATGGCGACGTCTTTGAACTGACGCTGGCAATCGGCAACGCCGACCTTCCATACCTGATGGCCGACTACCACTTGATCATCCAGCCAAACGGTGGCTTTGACGATCCGATCGCCGCCATTGGTACCGGTCTTTACACGCTTGAGTCCGACGAGCCGGGCGTACGCATGACGTTCAAAAAGAACCCGAACCACTGGGCCGCTGATGAAATGGGGCACTATGACGCCGTTGAATTGATCGTTTTGAACGACGCCACTGCGCGCACTGCGGCACTGCAATCGGGTCAGGTCGATTCGATCAACCGCGTTGAACCAAAGATCGCTAAACTGCTGGGTCGTTCGCCTAAAATCGACGTTAAAACCACATCCGGTCGCGGCCACTATGTGTTCATCGCTCACGTTGACACAGCCCCGTTTGACAACAACGAACTGCGCCTTGCCCTCAAGCACGCCATGAACCGTCAGGAAATGGTCGACAAAATCTTGCAAGGCTTTGGTTCTGTCGGGAACGATATTCCGATCAACGAAGCCTACCCGTTGTTCGACGAAACCATCCCACAGCGTTCCTTCGATCTGGAAAAAGCCGCCGCACACTACAAAGCGTCCGGCCATGATGGTTCACCGATCATTCTGCGCACAGCAGATGGTGCATTCCCGGGTGCGGTCGATGCCGCAGCCTTGTTCCAACAGACGTGCCAAGCCGCCGGTATCCCGCTCGAAATCAAGCGTGAGCCAAACGACGGTTACTGGTCCGAAGTGTGGAACGTGCAGCCGTATTGCGCATCCTACTGGGGCGGTCGTCCGGTCCAGGACCAGATGTATTCCACAGCGTATCTGTCCACAGCCGACTGGAACGACACGCGCTGGAAGCGTCCGGAGTTTGACGCGATGCTGCTTGAGGCCCGCGCCGAGTTGGACGAGACCAAACGCAAAGAGATCTATTCCAAAATGGGTCGCATGTTGAACGAAGAAGGCGGCGTCATGGTGCCAATGTTCAACGACTTTGTGGATGCGATTTCTACCGAAGTTCAAGGCTGGGAAACCAACCCGTCAGGTCCACAAATGTACTGGACTGCCTTTGCCAAAACATGGAAAGCGTAAGTCATTCTTATGCACCCCATTTTTAAACTTGTTGCCCAGCGTTTAGCGCTGGGCATCATTCTGCTCCTCGCCGCGTCAATCATCATCTTTGTCGGGACCACGATCCTGCCCGGTGATGTTGCGCAACAAATTCTTGGTCAAGGTGCCACGCCCGAAAACCTCGCGAACCTACGCGAAGAGTTGGGGCTGAACGACCCGCCACTTACCCGCTATTTTGCATGGCTGGGTGGGGTTGTGCAGGGCGATCTGGGCACTGCGCTGACCAACGGACGTGATATCGCATCCACTATGTCAGACAAAATGGGCAAGACACTGTTCCTTGCGTTTTGGGCTGCTGCAATTTCTGTCCCACTTGCGATTTTCCTTGGGTTGGTCGCTGTGCGGTACAAAGACCGCTGGCCGGACAAATTGATTTCATCCGTCACACTGACGACCATTTCGATCCCCGAGTTTCTTATCGGCTATCTGTTGATCTACTTTGTGGCTGTGAAACTGGGCTGGGCACCGTCTGTGGCGATGATCAACGACAGCATGACCTTTCTGGAAAAGCTGCACTCGATCTCGATCCCTGTGGCCGCGCTGACGCTGGTGGTTCTGGCACATATGATGCGTATGACCCGCGCCGCGATCCTGAACGTGATGCAGTCGGCCTATATCGAAACGGCTGAACTCAAAGGTCTGACACCTCTGCAGGTCATCCGCAAACACGCCTTTCCAAACGCTGTGGCCCCTATCGTGAATGTTGTCATGATCAACCTCGCGTATCTGGTCGTTGGCGTTGTTGTCATCGAAGTGGTGTTTACCTATCCTGGTATGGGCCAATATTTGGTTGACCACGTGGTCAAACGCGATGTGCCTGTTGTGCAAGCCGCCGGTCTGATGTTCGCCGCGATCTACATCTTGCTGAACATGACTGCTGATATCGTTTCGATCTTGGCCAACCCACGTCTGAGGCATCCAAAATGAGAATACCCACCGCTGCTCTTTTCGGGCTGTTCTTTACAGGCCTCTACTTTTTTGTCGCAATTTTTGCGGGCTTTATCGCACCCTACGGCTTGGGTGAAATTGTCGGTGATGTCTGGGAACCTGCACGCCTCGGATATTTCCTTGGCCTGACACCGGACGGCTACGACGAACCGCAATACTGGCTTGGCACCGACCAAATTGGCCGCGATTTGCTGACCCGCATGATCTACGGCGGTCAAACCACGATCTGGATCGCAACCATGGCGACCATCCTGTCCTTCACAACCGGAACGATTATGGGCTTTGTTGCGGCAGTGAATGGCGGTTGGATCGACCAAGCGTTGTCGCGCTTTATTGATCTCGTCATGTCGATCCCGTCACTGATTGTGGCCTTGGTGGTGTTGTCCGTTCTGGATACGACCATTTTGACCTTGATCCTTGTCATGGGCCTGCTCGATAGCACACGTGTGTTCCGTCTGGCGCGCGCTGTTGCGGTGGACATCACGGTCATGGACTACGTCGAGGCCGCGCGCCTGCGCGGTGAAAGGGTCGGCTGGATTATCTTCCGTGAAATCCTGCCAAACGCGCTGTCACCTCTGGTCGCTGAAATGGGCCTGCGGTTCATCTTTATGGTTCTGTTCATTTCAACCCTGTCGTTCCTCGGGATTGGCGTTCAGCCCCCTGCGGCAGACTGGGGCGGTATCGTTAAAGACAACAAAGACGGTATTAACTTTGGTATTGGCGCAGCACTTTATCCCGCTGTTGCCATCGCGACTTTGGCGATTTCAGTCAACCTTGTGGCGGACTGGATCCTCAACCGAACAACCTCACTCAAAGGGGGACGCGGCTGATGGCTACTCCACTTCTTAGCGTTCGCGGCTTGAAAATCGGGGCACGGATTTTTCCGCCTGACGCCAAGCCCCACGACATCGAAATCGTGCACGGCGTTGATTTCGACGTCGAGGCTGGCAAGGTTCTGGGTCTGATCGGTGAATCCGGTGCCGGTAAATCCACCATCGGGCTGGCGGCTATGGGCTACGGGCGCGGCGGCGTAAAGCTGACGGGCGGCGAAGTCTGGGTGAACGGACGCGACGTGCTGCAATCAGGCACGCGTGACATCCGCCGCCTTCGCGGGGCCGAAGTCACCTATGTGTCGCAATCGGCTGCGGCCTCGTTCAACCCTGCCAAACGGATCATGGAACAAGTGATCGAAGCGGCGGTTTTGCAAAACAAGTTCTCGAAATCTGACGCCGAAGCGCGCGCAGTTGATTTGTTCCGGAAACTGGATTTGCCCGACCCTGAAAACATCGGTAACCGCTTTCCCCACCAAGTGTCCGGCGGACAGTTGCAGCGCTGCATGACGGCGTTGGCCCTGTGCCCCGAGCCCGATCTGGTGGTCTTTGACGAGCCCACCACAGCGCTGGACGTGACCACCCAAATCGACGTGCTGAAAGCGATCAAAGAAGCGATCCGCGACACTGGTGTGGCCGCCCTGTATATCACGCACGATCTGGCCGTTGTGGCCCAAGTCAGCGATCACATCATGGTGCTGCGTCAGGGCGGAATGGTCGAATACGGCACAGTTGATCAAATCATCAACGCCCCCGCCGAGGATTACACCAAAGCACTGGTGTCCGTCCGTTCGATCGAACACGTGGAAAAGACACCTACCGACACGCCGTTGCTGCGGGTCGAGGGGATCACAGCCCGCTACAAAGGCACCAAGTTTGATGTCCTGAAAAACATCAACGTCGAACTGCACCCCGGCCAAACGCTGGCGGTCGTTGGTGAATCCGGGTCTGGAAAATCGACGCTGGCGCGTGTGATCACGGGGCTTTTGCCGCCCTCAAAGGGCACCATCCACTTTAACGGACGCGACCTGACACCAGAGCTAAAGACCCGCACACGCGATGATCTGCGTGAATTGCAAATGATCTATCAGATGGCTGACACGGCGATGAACCCGCGCCAGACTGTTGGCACGATCATCGGTCGTCCGCTTGAGTTTTACTTTGGACTGAAGGGTGCGGAGAAACAAAAACGCATCAAAGAGCTGCTTGACGAGATCGAGATGGGCGATGGTTTCATCGACCGTTACCCGGCAGAGCTGTCAGGTGGTCAAAAACAACGTGTGTGTATCGCGCGCGCATTGGCGGCCAAACCCAAGCTGATCATCTGCGACGAGGTCACCTCGGCCCTTGATCCGCTGGTTGCCGACGGCATTCTGAAACTGCTGTTGGACCTGCAAAAGGTCGAAGACGTCGCCTATCTGTTCATCACCCATGACCTCGCGACTGTCCGTGCCATCGCGGACAGCATCGCAGTGATGTACCAGGGCGAAGTTGCGCGCTACGGCGGCAAGACCGACGTGCTGTCGCCGCCGTTCGATGATTACACCGACCTGCTGCTCAGCTCTGTTCCGGAAATGAAACTCGGCTGGCTCGAAGATGTCATCGCGAACCGCAAAATGGCAAGCGCTGGCAACTGATCAACTCAAACGACGCACCAAAACTGACCTAGGATTGGTGCGTCGAAGTCGGGCAATGGCCTGTTTTGGTCAATGCTGCACGATCTATTCGATCGTTTTAGCCCAGTGGCAGACCGGGATCCGTTTCCAGAATGCTTTTTCGCTGAGAGGTACTAGCCCACCAATCCACAAGCGCAGAGTATTTGGCTAGCGCTGCTGCGCCCTCAGGTGCTTGGACGAAATAGGCGATCATCGGCGCGAGGTGGCAATCCGCGAGCGTGAAAACTTCGCGACCCAGAACATGGCCTTCTGATGCCAGTTTGTTGAGCGCATCAAGAACCGGCAGCGACGCTTTGATGCCGAGCGCAATTTCGGTTTCGTCGCTCTCTTCGCCAACAGCCGGGCAAAATACGCGATGGGCAAACACCTGTCGGACCATGGGGCGGTACCCGTAACTGTCCACAATCGAAACGACTTGTGCGACGCGGGCGGCGCGTTTGGCGTCGGTTGGCATTAGCGCAGGGCCATCAAACGCAGCATCGATATACCGAAGTATTGCAGCGGTTTCATAAACGTCAAATGCGCCATGGCTCAGCACCGGAACCCGACGAAACGGATGACGTTTCAAGTATTCCTCGGGAATGTCCTTTGCAAACGGATCAATTTCTTGCGTTTCATACGCAACGCATTTTTCGTGCAGCGCCACCCGCGCGATGCGATTGTAGACGCTGAACTGATAGCCACGGAGCACAACAGGTTTTTTCATTCTGTCAGACTAGCGATCGGGAGGCTGTACTGAAAGTGAGATCTGCCAACCGTCGCTGCGGTGGGTGCCCAAAGGATGTTCGAAACTGCGGCGTCGGCTTTAGACGGCTCCGTGTTCCTTAAAATGGCCAGCCAAAATCGTTTCCAGCTCGGCGCGGTGGCGCATGCCTTGCAGGGTTTGCGTGCGGTTTCCTTCGGCGTCGAACAACAACAGCGTCACGTGACCAACGCCGTGCTGCACTGCAAACTTGCGCCCTTGATCTTGGGAAATGTCCGCCACCAGAAACACCACATCGCATTCGCCAAATTGTTTCATCGCTTTGCGGGTCTCGCGTTGCAGCGCCGTGCATGTCGGGCAAGACGGATCGTGGATTTGCACAACCGACGGCTTGCCCTGCCCCACACGGGTCAAATCTTGTTCCGACGCCATGGCTTGGACCGAGTTCATCACCCAAAATCCGGCCCCCCCCAAAACGGCCAGCCCCAGCGCGCCGTTGCGCCCCAAACGCAGCATGTCGCGACGGTTCATCGGCGATTTTGCGGCATCAACAGGCTGCGTCGTTTGCGCTTTTTTGCGTTTGTTGGTTTTGGATGACTTGGCCATGATGCCCTCTTAGCGGTTGTTCGCCACACTCTACGCAAGGCCGTGTGCAAACGCTCATCACATTCGCGTCACGTCACCGGTGTCGCCCCCATTGTCAGCGCCGTTTTGATGTGCAGAAGTAAACGCACCCTATCGCAACGCAGAGGTACGCGCGTGGACAAAAAATTGCTGCTGATCATTCTGGACGGTGTTCCCTATCGCAACTGGCGCCGACTGTTTGGCAATCTTGAAGGCTGGGTCGACAGCGGCGATGCCCGCGTCTGGAAAATCCGGTCGGTGTTGCCGTCGATTTCCGCCAGTTGTTACGCGTCGATCCACACCGGCGTCGCACCCGCGACGCATGGCTGTACGGGCAATGGCAACGTATTCCGCCTAAGCCAGCCTGACGTGTTTGCCCAAACCCGCTTGGGCGGTGGCACAACCGGCGCAGTCGCCCATTCGTTCTGGTCCGAATTTTTCAACCGCCACCCCTTCGATTACGTGCGCGACATCGAATACGACGAACCTGACAGCGACACGATCAATCATGGCCGTTTCCACACGATGACGGGCTACGGGCAAAGCAACCAGATGACGCCGTCAGACGTGGATTTGTTCGGTACGCTGACCAATCTGTGCCTGCGCTTTGGGCTGAATTACGGGATGCTGCACACCTGCACGCTGGATTCCATGGGCCACCGGTTTTTCCACGAAAGTCAGGAAATGGATCACGCCTGTCACATTATGGACGAGATGCTGGCCCCCTTTATTCCCAAGTGGCGCGCCGCCGGATACGAGGTCATGGTGACGGCGGATCACGGGCAGGATGAACGTGGCCATCACGGTGGGCGGGGTGCGTTGCAACAAGAGGCAGCACTGTATTATTTTGGCGATGCCACTGGTCCCTCAGAGGACACTGTGATTGATCAATTGCAATTGGCCCCGACGATCTTGTCGCGCCTTGGGGCACCGATCCCGGACTCGATGAAGGCGAAATCATTCCTGACCTAAAGGTCAGGCAGCTCGCCTGCGCTCAATGACGTAAGCGACGCGATCATGCGCGCAAAGCTATCGCCTGCTTTTTGCGACATCACGCGGGCGCGCAGGTAGGCGTGAACGAGGCCTGCTTCCTCGACCCAGATCGCGTTGCCGCCTGCCCCGATCAGCGCGTCACGGTAGGCTTCGCCGTCGCTGGACAGCGGATCGCATTGCGCTGTGATCACGACTGTCGCGGGCAATCCGGTAAAATCCGTGTCGTGCAGTGGCGCATAGGTCGCATCGCCAGTTTTGTCCTGCCCGCCTGAGCGGATGTTCATGTAGAATTCCATGTCGCGCGTGGTCAGGCCGGGGGCGTCTGCGTGTTCAACGTAGCTGCCTTTTGACCAGTCGCCGCCAAGGCCCGGATAGATCAGCAACTGGCCGGAAATACGGTTATCGATGCGGCCGCGGGCATAATGCGCAATTGCAGCGACCAAATTGCCGCCTGCGCTGTCGCCGCACAGAACGATCGCGCCCTCAAAAGCTGCAGCAACGCCCTGAAACGCCGCCCAAGCATCATTGAAATCGACAGGATGCGGGTGTTCTGGTGACATGCGGTAATCGACAGCAATGACGCGCAGGTTGGTGCTTTCGCAAAATTCGGCGCAAATGCTGTCGTGGCTGTCCAATCCGCCAACGACAAACCCGCCGCCGTGGCAAAAGAACACCGTAGCTTTCGGGTCCGCTGTGGGGGAGTAGAGGCGGCAAGAAACTCCGCCAAAGGATGTGTCTGTGACCGTCACGCCAGCCGGTCGCCCTTGGTCAAATGCTGTGCACATCCGGTCGTAAACGCGGCGTTGTTCCGCGATGCTTAGGTCCACGGCATCAGGTGGGTAGTACCGCGCGCCCTCATCCAGAAAGGCCCAAACCTCTGCATCCAAAAGCGCGCGGTAGTCTGTCATTTATTCAGCTGCGACAGCTGGGGCACCTGCATGTTCCCAAGGGCGAATGAACCCGCCCAGAACCGTTTGCAGTGCCGTTTCAGATGCGCCATTTGCCTCGATCTGGGCAACCAAACCACGCTTTTTGTCATCAATTACATTGACGACGCGGGCTGGCAATTCAGCCGTTTCAAGTGCTTCGTTGTAGATGCGGGTGATCGCATCTTTGCGCAGGTCAGGTTTAAAGATTTTGCCGACAGCGGTCTTTGGCAACTCGTCCATAATCTTGATGTGTTTTGGACGGGCTGCGCGTTCTTGAACGTGCTCTTGGCAGAAGGCAATCAGCTCTTCTGGTGTGGCGCTGCCACCCTCGACCAGTTCGACAAAGGCGCATGGGATTTCACCGGAGTGCGCGTCTGGCTGGCCAATTGCGCCGGCAAATCCGACCGATGGGTGCGCAAGCAACGCTTCTTCGATTTCGGCGGGATCGATGTTGTGACCGCCACGAATGATCAGGTCTTTTGCACGGCCCGTGATCCACAAATACCCGTCTGAATCTACGCGCCCCAAATCACCTGTGCGCAGGTATTTGTCTGCGTAGTAAAGGTCCTGGTTTTTCTCGGATTCGGTGTAGGTGTTGCCCACGTAGACGCCCGGGTTCGAGACACAGATTTCGCCGACCTCATCCACGTCCGCATCGACGTCACCGTTTTCGGACCCTTTGACAATTTTGATGTCGGTGTAAGGGAACGGAATACCGATCGAGCCGACTTTCTTAACGCCGTCCAAGGGGTTACCGGACACGAGGCACGTCGCCTCGGTCATGCCGTAGCCTTCAACGATGGTCATGCCTGTGGTTTCTTCAAAGCGGCGGAACAGTTCTAGCGGTAAAGGGGCAGAGCCGGAAAACGCGGTTTTTACTGTCGAAATATCGGCATCAACAGCGCGTTGCATCGTGGCCGCCAAAGCCGTCGGAACCGACACAAGGAACGTGACCTTCCAGCGTTCTACCAGCTTCCAGATGTTGTCGAAAACGCCCTCGCCGCGATAGCCTTGCGGGGTCGGGAACACCACATGCGCGCCCGAAGACATCGCGCCCAACAACATGACCTGACAGGCCATAACGTGGAACAATGGCAGTGGGCACAGCATCACGTCGTCTTCGGTCAGCAACAGTTCCGAGCCAACCCAACCGTTGTAGATCGTGCCGGAATACAGGTGTTGCGCGACCTTTGGCATGCCGGTTGTGCCACCGGTGTGAAAGTAAAACGCGACGCGGTCTTCTTGCACGTCTTCAAACTGCAATGTCGTGGATTGCTTGTTCATCTCAGTGTTGAAGTTTTTGTATTCAACCGATGCAGGGCGCTCCATTTTCGGGCGGATCAGCGGAATGATCCAGCTTTTGGGCGGGGTCACGTAGCGCAGCAAATCGACTTCGAGAACGGTTTTGACGTTTGGGGCCAAGGCCACAGCCGCCGCTGTCTTTTCAGCAACATCCGTTTTCGGGAACGGGCGCAAGGTCACGACAACTTTGGCACCGGTTTCGCGAAGGATCGCACCGATTTGTTCGGCCTCAAGCAGCGGGTTGATCGGATTGGCAATGCCAGCCACGCCGCCGCCCAAAAGGGTCAAAACGGTTTCGTTACAGTTCGGTAAAACATAGGCCACAACGTCCTTTGGACCGATGCCCAAGCTGCGGAACAAGTTGGCGGTTTGCGTGGTTTTATCCTTCAATTGTGTCCAATTGAATGTCTCGGCCTTGTCTTTGGGGCCTGAAAAAATCTGATAACTGACCGCATTATGCGTTGGAAACTTTGCCGTTGTTTGGCTTAGCAAACCATAGAGCGTGACAGGCACGTCCCGGTCTTCCCACGGCATCTCTGCTTCAATACGGTTGCGGTCTTGCATGCCTTCGTAAGCCATGTGTCTTCCTCCCTTGGTCACCCCTCTTGCGGGGGTGATGAATTCCCTGTTGCAAAGGATGCGGCGAAATCAGGTTTTGCGCAAGGTTTTCAAGGCAAATGCTGTGATCAAACGCAGCGTAAAACCGCCTTACCAAAGGTCAAAGGGCGGCCCGTTTCGGAACCGCCCCTTTCAATTTCGCAAATCTCTGTTCGGGATCAGGCAAATGCCCTGCCCGCACGCCAAATTAGTCCTGCGGAATACGCAGCATTTGGCCAGGATAGATTTTGTCAGGATGGCTCAGCATCGGCTTGTTGGCTTCAAAGATTTCTTCGTAGCGCGCGCCGTTGCCCAATGCCTTGGCTGAAATCGCCCAGAGGGTGTCGCCCTTTTCCACGGTGTGGAACACAGGTTCGCCCGCACTTGGAACGCTGTCCTCAACCGCTGCGACGCCTTTGACGTTGCCCACGGCCAGAATGACTTTTTCTTTCATCTCTTGGCTGACGGCCTCGCCGGACACGGTCACTTTGTCACCTTCGACGGTGATTTCCATGCCGGTTGCGTCCAGACCCAGTTCCTTGATCTCGTCTTGCAGCGTTGAACCGTCCAGTTCCGGCTCATCGCCGCCACCGAAAAGTTTCTTACCGCTGCCTTTTACAAAGCTCCACAAACCCATTGTCTAACTCCCTTAGTATTATGGTTGGCCATAAGATGAAGGGAACGGGCTGTGAATGAAAGGGGGAATTATGTGTCCAATTACTCTGCGGCCATTCCATCGGTGAATTGCAGGCGGGCAAGGCGGGCATAAAGACCATCTTTGGCCACCAAATCATCATGCGTGCCAGAGGCGATGATGCGTCCCTGATCTAACACCACGATGCGATCTGCCTTTTTGACGGTTGCCAAACGGTGCGCCACAATCAGCGTGGTGCGATCAGCGCTGAGCGCGTCAACGGCGGCCTGAACCGCGCGTTCACTTTCTGCGTCCAAAGCCGAGGTTGCCTCGTCCAGCAGCAGCACAGGCGCGTTGCGCAGAATGGCACGAGCAATGGCGATGCGTTGCTTTTGACCACCCGACAACATCACGCCGCGTTCGCCCAGCGGGCTGTCATAGCCAGACGGTAGTTTTTGGATGAACTCGTGGGCTGCGGCGGCAATGGCTGCGGCCTCGATTTCAGCGTCCGTGGCATCTGGCCGCCCGAAACTGATGTTGTCGCGGGCAGAGGTCGCAAAGATCACCGGATCCTGCGGCACCAAGGCGATGTGTTCGCGAAATGCGGAGCGTTCCAGCGAAGCGATGTCGTGACCATCCAGCGTGATGCGCCCTGATTGCGGGTCATAAAAGCGCAAGATCATCTGGATAATCGTGGTTTTGCCCGCGCCAGACGGGCCAACAAACGCAACGGTTTCACCCGGTTCAATGACCAAACTGACGTCGTCCAACGCTGCTGTGTCCGGGCGGGACGGATAGGTGAAATTCACCGCCTCGAATGCGATCCGCCCTTGCACCGGCCCCGCGATCAAATGCGGAACGGCCACGTCCTGGACCGTATCGACGGTGTGCAACAGTTCGATCAAACGCTCTGTCGCGCCTGCTGCACGCTGCAATTCACCCCAGATTTCTGACAAGGCGGCAACACCGCCTGCAACCATCACAGCGTAGATCACAAACTGGATTAATGCCCCGGATGTCATCACCCCTTCGCGCACATCATTTGCGCCGATCCACAACACGCCGACGACACCGGCAAAGACCAGAAAGATCACGATCACCGTCATCAAGGCGCGCGTGTAGATCCGCCGTTTGGCCGCATCAAAGCTGCGCTCTGTGACGTCAGAAAACTGCCGACGGCTGATGGTTTCATGGGTAAAGGCCTGCACCGTTTGCACGGCCGTCAGCGCCTCGGATGCGCTACCGGAACTGGCGGCAATCCAATCCTGATTTTCACGGCTGATCACCCGCAAGCGACGACCCAACACCAAAATCGGGATCACAACGGCGGGAACGATCAGCAGCACAAGGGCCGTCAATTTGGCTGACGTCAGCATCATCAATGCCAAACCTCCGATAAAAATCAGTATGTTACGCAGCGCGATCGACACGGATGATCCAATCACACTGAGGATCAGCGTGGTGTCTGTTGTGATGCGGCTCAGGACTTCGCCGGTCATGATTTGTTCGTAAAAAGACGGCGACATGCCGATCACACGGTCAAACACCGCTTTGCGAATGTCAGCAACGACGCGTTCACCCAAGCGGGTCACAAGCAAATAGCGCATGGCCGTGCCGATCGCCATCAGACCTGCAATGCCAAGGGCCGCAAGGAAATATTGGTCCAGAATTGCACCGTCCTCGACACGGAAATTGTCGACAACGCGGCGCACTGCCAATGGCAGCGTCAACGAGATCATCGCCGTCACGCACAAAGCCAGCAAAGCGGCAGTCATCAACATCCGGTACGGTCGCATGTAGGGCCAGAGCGCGCCAAGCGCCCCGATCTGCTTTGATTTCTCGCGCTCTTCCACGGCACCGGGCGCTGCGGGGCCGGGCTTGACTTGATCGGCCATGCACACTCCTGAGTGTTGATTGGCCTGCAGTATCGGCCAGAATTTACATTGCGCCGTTCTGATACGCGCATCCCTGCAGGTCAAGCGGACAGTTTGCCCGCATTTCCCTAGATTGGGGCGCGCAACATGTGCCATTATCGCCAATTCCCGCAATTTTAGAAAATATCAATCGTTTCGAATTTCCCTCTAATTGCCCAAATGTGAACACATTGTTTTCGTCTACAAGCAGCAATCCCGGTGCCACGCACCTTGCTTGTTTGGAAGATACCATGTTGAAATCTTATATCATTCTGCCATTGGCCTTGACTGTCACAGTTGCTGGTTGTGGCTATTCGCCGGTCACGAAATCAAATGGCGACGCAAGTCTTTCATTCATGAGCCAAAGTACTGAGGCACCGTTGAACGCATCGGACCACGCCGCAGAGATGCAGGAACAAGCCGCGACTTTGGACCGCATGATGCAAGATGTCGTGCGTGCCTCGACGGCCAAAGGTGCCATGATGGGGGCCGCTGTTGGTTGTGGTCTGGTTCTATTGTCCGCAAACAATTCCGCAAAATGTCTGGCCGGAGCGGCCGCAGGTGGCCTTGTCGGTGGCGTCGTTGGCAACAATGCTGGCAAACGCGATGCTACGCGCCGCGTCGGCTTGGTGTCGGCCAACAAACTGACGATGAATATCCGTCGCACAAACGATCAGGTGGATGATATTATGATCAGCCTGCGCGACACGTTAGCCAGTCAAGAAATCGAATTGGCAAACCTGCGCATCCAACGTGATGCAGGCAATATCGCAGCCGCAACCTATGACGCGCATGTTCAAACTGTCACGCGCGATCGTGCAGAATTGGCACATGCCCTGACGCTAAGCGCGGGCAAAGCTCAATTGGCGACCAAGCATCTGCAAGAGGCGTCAACCCGAGGTCAAACCGGTCTGGATTGGCACATCAGCGCGACCAGCCAGCTAGAACGCGACATCGAGTCCGCAAGATCCCAAATTTCGCTACTCTGACAAGATCGCAAAGAGCGGCCTTTACGTCACCATCGACGGCTTTCGATGCGCCCAAGATGCGGCTTGCTCAAGTTCAGCACACAGCGCAATCAAAGTGGCGTCTTGCCCGAATGGTGCCGCCACATGCACACCAACAGGCAGACCGCCTTCCGTCCAATGCATCGGCACAGTTGCCGCGGGTTGGCCACTGGCATTGAACGTCGCGCAAAACGGAGAATATTCGAACACGCCACCCGGCCCGACGCGGTAGTTTTCAAAGTCCTCGCGATCATGATGGAACCGGCCAACTTTTGCAGGCGGTTCCGCCAGCGTGGCTGACAAGATGATGTCATAGTCGTCAAATGCTGCGGCCATCTGGCGCCCGTAGGCGTGCACGGTGTTCACCGCTTGCAGATAATCAGGCCCCGAAATCGTTTGTGCAAATTTTGCAGCGCCACGTGCGACACCTTGCAGATCGCCTTGTTTTGCCACCTCACCTCTGGCTGTCGCGACATTCTGAATCCAAAGTGCGGTGCCGCACGCGACGATCTTGGTCCATGCGTGCATCATCCCCTCGTGATCCGCCTTTGGGCAATCGGGGGTCACATGATGACCCAGGTCTTCAAGAACTTTGGCGGTCTTGTCGACGGCGGTTTTGCATGCGGGATCAATTGCAGCGCCCGTAAACGTCGTGTCGCAAACTGCGATGCGCAAGCGACGCGGTGGGCGTTTGAGGGCTTGAGCGTAGGTCATTTCCATCGCGGGTGCCGCGTACGGCGCGCCCTGTTCTGGCCCCGCGCAGGCGTCCATCATCGCGGCGTTGTCGCGCACGGATCGTGACAAAAACCCGTCAATTGCCATGCCGCCCCAGCCCTCGCCAGAGGCGGGGCCGTCGGGGAAGCGCGCGCGCGTCGCTTTGAACCCGAACAACCCACAACTTGAGGCAGGAATGCGCACCGATCCGCCCCCGTCTGATCCGTGGGCCATGGGCACGATACCCGCCGCCACCGCCGCGCCAGAGCCGCCCGAGGACCCACCCGAAGTGCGCGTTGTATCCCACGGATTGCGCGTTGGACCGCCGTAAACCGACGCTTCGGTCACAGGCCCAATGCCACCTTCGGGCGAGGTCGTGCGCCCGAAGGTCACCACGCCTGTCGCCCGCATTCGGCGGAAAATTTCACTGTCGTAGCTGTATTTTGTATCGCGCATCAGGTTGGATCCACTGTGCGTCGGAAAATCGATAGCCTCGGCGCTCAGGTCCTTGATCAAAAACGGCACGCCTTTGAATGGGCCGTCCGGCAGCCCCGCTTTGATCGCGTTGCGCGCGGCCTGTTCCTGGATCAACACAACCGCGTTCAGCTGCGGGTTCAGGGCTGCGACGCGTTCCAATGCAGCGTCCAGCAATTCATCCGCAGACACGGCACCTGATGCGACCTGTTGCGCCAGAAATGTTGCGTCTTCTTGACCGTTGATTTCCATTTAGCCGGTCCTTTAGCTGAGGGCATCGGTTGGGGTTCTCCAATCCGCAGGCGGCGGATTAAGAAAAATCTTGCCCATCGCTGCGCCAAACACAACCCTTTACGCCCCCAAACGAAAAAGGGCCGCGCATTCCCTCAAAGAAGCACGGCCCGAAGGTTTGCGGCAGCTTGCCTTAGCCGATGATGGCGTTCAGGGTCGCTGACGGGCGCATTACAGCTGCGGTTTTAGCCGCGTCTGTTTTGAAATAACCACCCAGATCAGCAGCAGGCCCCTGCACAGCAGCCAGTTCAGAGAGGATCTGTTCCTCGCCCGCGGACAGGGCTGTTGCGATTGGCGCAAAGTGTGCGGCCAGTTCTGCATCGCCGGTTTGTTCGGCCAGCGCGTCGGCCCAGTAGCGGGCAAACCAGTAGTGGCTGTCGCGGTTGTCAGGTTCGCCAACTTTGCGCGACGGGGAACGGCTGTTGTCCAAAATGCCCTGGGTTGCGGCGTCAACGGCCTCGCCCAAAACGCGGGCTTTTTCGTTGCCTTTGGCGTCCGCAAGGAACGTCAGACTTTCGCCCAGCGCGCAGAATTCACCAAGGCTGTCCCAGCGCAGGTGGTTTTCTTCGACCAATTGCTGCACGTGTTTCGGGGCAGATCCGCCAGCGCCGGTTTCGAACAATCCGCCGCCGTTCATCAATTTCACAATCGACAGCATCTTGGCCGAGGTCGCCAGTTCAAGAATCGGAAACAGGTCGGTCAGATAGTCGCGCAGCACGTTGCCGGTAATCGCGATGCTGTTTTCACCTTTGGTGATGATTTCCAGCGAGGCGCGCGTCGCTTCGCGTGGGGCCATAATCTGGAATTTATCCGCAACGCCTTGGGCCGCAAGGATCGGTTTGACGTAAGCGATCAATTCCGCGTCGTGCGCGCGGGTTGCATCCAGCCAGAAAATCGCGCTGCAACCTTCGGCCTTTTGACGCGCAATCGCGAGGTTCACCCAGTCTTCGATCGGGGCTTTGCGCGCAGATGCAGAGCGCCAGATGTCGCCAACCTCGACGTTATGAGAGTGCAGCACAGTGCCGTCATCCAAGATCATCTTGACGGTGCCCGCCTCGGCGATTTCAAATGTTGTTGGGTGTGAGCCGTATTCTTCGGCTTTTTGCGCCATCAGGCCGACGTTTTGGACCGTGCCAGCGGTGGCCGGGTTCAGTTTGCCGTTTTCTTTGAAGAACTTGACCGACTCGTCATAGATTGGCGCGTAGGAATTGTCAGGGATCACGCAATTTGCGTCTGATTCCTTGCCATCTGGCCCCCAACCTTTGCCGCCAGCGCGGATCAATGCAGGCATCGACGCGTCGATGATCACGTCCGATGACACGTGCAAGTTGGTGATGCCTTTGTCAGAATCGACCATGTACATCGGTGGGCGGGACGCCATGCACGCGTCGATGTCAGCCATGATTGCAGCGTTGTCAGCAACGCGCGCCAGTAAATCGCCAAGGCCGGAATTCGGGTTCACGCCCAGATCAGCCATCGCATCGCCGTGCTTTTCAAAAACCGGCGCAAGGAACGCTTTGACCGCGTGGCCAAAGATGATCGGGTCCGAGACCTTCATCATCGTCGCCTTCATGTGCAGCGAAAACAGCGTGCCATCGGCTTTGGTTTTCTCGATCTCGCCTGCAAGGAAGGATTTGAGGGCCTTAGCGCTCATGAATGTCGCGTCGACAACCGTGCCTGCGGGGTAGGTGATCGCGTCCTTGAGGACAGTTTCGCCGGCGTCTGTGACCAGCACGATTTTTGCTGTCGCCTCTTTGCTCAGGGTCGCGGACACTTCGTTTGAGAAGAAATCGCCGCCCGACATCGCGGACACTTGGGTTTTGCTGTCAGCGGACCAATCGCCCATGCGGTGCGGGTTTTTCTGGGCAAAGCTTTTGACTGCCTTAGCGGCGCGACGATCAGAGTTGCCTTCGCGCAGAACCGGGTTCACGGCTGACCCTTTTAGCGTGTCGTATTTTGCGCGCGTCGCTTTGTCTGCGTCGGTTTCTGGTGCCTCAGGGTAATCAGGCAACGCAAAACCTTGCGATTGCAATTCTTTGATGGCGGCGACCAGTTGCGGCACAGAGGCCGAAATGTTCGGTAATTTGATCACGTTCGCATCTGCGGTTTTGACCAAGCGACCCAGTTCAGCCAAATCATCAGACTGACGCTGATCTTCTTTCAGATGCTCGGGGAACGTCGACAGGATACGGCCCGCAAGGCTGATGTCTTTTGTCCCGACAGAAACGCCAGCGGCGGCTGCGAATTTCTGGATGATCGGAAGGAACGACGCAGACGCCAGTTCCGGCGCTTCGTCCACTTTGGTGTAAATGATATCGGACATAGGAAACCCCTTGATGGTTGTTTTGCCGCTTCTTAACCGAAGCATCCGGAAGCGTCGATAGTATACTGTTGTATACATTGCAAACAGGTGGATAAAAGCCAACGCATGCGCGGCAATAGATCGCACCGGCTGATACAGGCGTGCCTAGCCTGAAACCAACGAGGGTTTGGGCCAAAAAACGTCAGATTTTATCTATTTTAGCGATCTGCTGGAAAAGGTGGAGCGGGCGGAGGGAATCGAACCCTCATCTTCAGTTTGGAAAACTGAGGTCTTAACCATTACACAACGCCCGCGTCATAGGTTTTACTGTTAGACCTAGGGTGGAATTACGTCATAGCCATCAGAGGGTCAAGACCGGATCGTTTAGAATTTCAGGGCTCCGGAACAGGGGCCATGCGTCCGGCGCAATGCGGGATTGCGTGGCGTCCCCTACCCTTTGCCGCAGCGCAGCACTATGTGCCAGTCAACGCAACAACAGCCCAGTTAGGTATATCATGTCCCGTTTGTTTTCCCGCCTCAAATCCAGCTTTGACACCACATCGACCATCGCCCAAGCCATGGAAATCCATGCCCTCAGCGACAAAGAAATGGCGGATCGCGGCATGAAACGGATCGATGTGGCCCGCGCGATCATGCTGAACACTGCTTGGTAAAACCGCACTTTAGGTCGGGGCGAACAATTGCCCTGGCCCTTGGGCCGCCACGCCGCCCAGACGCGCCATGTGCCAGGCCAAAACCTGGTTCGAGCTGAGCACAGGCAGGCCGATCGCCTGTTCAAGCGGATCGATCACATCCAAAGTGCGCAAATTTGTGCACGATAAAAACAGCGCATCTACGTCTGCGTCTTTGCACAGCGCGGTTGCTGCGGCGATGATCGACGGCCCGCTGATCCGCACCACTTTGGCTTCTTGCGCTTCGGCGAAGCTGCCAAAGACCGGCGTTTGCACGCCCCCCGCGGCCAAAACATCGCGCAACTTGCTTGAAACCTCTTCGATGTAGGGCGACAAAAACGCCAAACGTTTGATCCTCAAATGCGCGCAGGCTGCTTGCAAGGCGCTGACGGGTTCGCTGACGTGGCTGGTTTTTGCACCTTCGTTTACCAGCTGTGCGATCTGACCCGGGCCTATCTGCGCAGTGCCCGAGGTGCAGCCGTATCCGATAACCCCAAAATCCTGCGCCTGCGGCAACAGACCGGCCGCATGTGTGATTTGCCCTGCCATCTGTTGCAGCGTGTCCGAGGTGACTTCGGCCCCACTTGGCACCCGCGAAACATAGAGCGCAACGCCCGCCAACATCCGTTGCATGTCGCGTTCAATGGTTTCGTCGGTTTGCAATACGATCAGGCCCAGCGGGGCTGCGCCGTCGGGGGCCAATTCGTAGCTGAAAACGGTCATGCCGGTTCTTCGGACAAGATGCACAAAACAGTCGAGGTTGCGTTTAACCCCAAATCACCGACCTGCGCCGCAAGCAATGCTGCGATCCCGGCGGCGCCTGACGAGGATGACGCCATGCCATGATCGGCAACGGCCTGCACGCCTGCGGCCCCTTCGGCCTCGGAAATTGTCACAAAAGCGTCGGCATCTTGCGCCAATCCTTTGAGCGCAATCAACGACGGTTCTTTGCAATCGAGCCGCCCCATGTCTGACACTGGACCCGCGCTGACCACCGCCTTGCCCGCGTTGATCGAGTCGATGATGGCCGGTGCGAATTCCGGTTCGACCACGATAATTTTCGGCACATCGCCCCATGCTTTACGCGCCAGTGCAGCACATGCTCCGGCCAAACCGCCAACGCCCGCTTGCAGGATGATGTGCGTCGGTGTGGCGGGGACCTGTTCGATCGCCTCGCGCATCAGCATCAGGTAGCCTTCCATCAATCGATGCGGGCGGTCGAAATATCCGGGCCACGAGCTATCGGACAGCAAATCCCAGCCATTGTCGCTTGCGGCTTTTGCGGCGGCGGCCATGCTTTCCTCGTAGATATCGCCTTCGCGGCGTACATCAGCGCCGATGCCACGCAGCCTTTCAGCAAAGCTTTCGGGGACCGTTTCGGCGATGTAGACCACTGATTTGGCACCAAACGCTGCGGCCCCTGCGGCGACGGACATGCCGTGGTTACCCGCACTTGCAGTGACGTAAGTGCGATCTGCGACAGACCCGTTTGCGGCGTCATGGGCGATCACATAGGCCGCGCCCAATGCCTTGAAACTGCCTAGCCCCATGCGGGCGCGTTCGTCTTTGATCCACAGCGCGTCAACACCTAGATCAGCGGCCAGCTGATCCAGCGACGCAAGCGGCGTAGTGCCAGCGTGCGGGCAACGAGAAATGAGGGCGGCGACCGTGGCATCGTCCGTGCTGGGCAACGGGACATCATCAAGGCCTGCCATTTGGCGGCGCGGGGTGTTCATCAGTATATTCATACGTCCCAGAAACCCCTGTTTGTCCAATTCGTCAAGCGCCCAGACAGACAAGATGTGGTCGAAATCCGTCATGATGCTTCGCTTAGTGACAGGTCACAGAACCCGCGGCGTGGCAGTTTTGCGTCAACACGAAGGAACTTGATATGAATGACGCCAGCACTGAACCCCGCCGCCTGTCCCGCCAAGGGGGACGCGCAAACCGCCGCGCTGCCCGCAGCGTCACCGACACTGCGATGTTGCCGGGATTGTTCAACAAACTGCCCGCCTGCGAGGTCATGACCGGATCACAGGTCGAACGCATTGACGCGGCATCCATGGACATTCTGGAAAACGTCGGCGTGGTGTTTCGCGACGAAATTGCCTTGGCCGATTGGAAAGCTATCGGCGCAAAAGTCGTTGGTGAAACCGTGTATCTGGACCGTGCATTGGTCCGCGATTTGATTTCAACGATCCCGACGTCATTCACCTATCACGCGCGCGATCCGAAAAAGAACGTCGCCCTTGGTGGTCGTCATTCGATCTTTGTGCCGATGACCGGCGCGCCGTATGTGCGCGATCTGGACGATGTGCGCCGCAATCCGTTGATGGCGGATCTGTCGATGTTTCACAAACTCAGCCACATGATGCCATCGTTGCATTCCTCGGCGCATCACATCGTTGAACCCTACGATCACCCGATTTCACAACGCCATCTGCGCATCACCTATTCTTCGATGAAGCATTCGGACAAGACGTTCATGGGCATGACAACCTCGCCCAAGAACGCCGAGGACGTGCTGGACATGTGCGCGATCCTATTTGGTGATGAATTCATGGAAACGCACCCTGTCACGACCGGCAATTGCAACGGAAATTCGCCTCTGGTGTGGGACGAAACGATGTTGGGCGCAATGCGCGCGTTTTGCAAACGCAACCAGCCCGTGTTGTGTTCGCCGTTCGTGTTGGGCGGTGCCAATACGCCCGCGTCGGTCGCCGCATCCGTCGCGCAATTGAACGCCGAGGCCTTAAGTGCACTGGCCTACACCCAAGTCATCCGCCGTGGCGCGCCTGCAATTTACGGGCATTATTTGTCCACCGTTTCGATGAAATCCGGTGCCCCGATGGCTGGCACTCCTGAAATCTCGCTCATGAACTTTATGATCGGGCAGATGGCGCGGTTTTACGAGGTGCCTTGGCGCACGTCGAATACGTTGGGTGGGGCCAAAACCTTTGATGCGCAAGCCGGCTACGAAAGTGCCACAACCCTGTCCGCCGTCATGCACGCGGGCGCAAATTACATCTGGCATTCTGCGGGTTGGAACGAGGCTGGCATGCACTGTTCGGTCGCGAAATTCATCGTCGATGCCGAGCAATGCGCGATGGCCTACCGCATGGCCGAAGGGCCAAATTGGGATGACTTTGATGATGCGCTATCCGCCGTGTCAGACATCGGTCCGGGCGGGCACTATTTGGGGCATCAACACACCCAAGACAACTTTCAAACCGCCTATTTCATGCCCGAAATGTTTGACAACAATTCGATTGAACAGTGGCAGGCCGAAGGTGGCGTAGAGATCACAGAACGTGCGTTGAACCATGCGCGCAAGCTGTTGTCTGAGTACCAAGAGCCAACATTGGACATCGCCAAAAACGAAGAGCTATTGGCCTATATCGCACGTCGCGAACGCGAAATTCCAGCGGCAGACGAACTGAACCAGACTTACTAAGCAGCGACGTTCAGGGGCTATTCGGCCCCTGCGCGCCATTCTTTCCAGCGCAGATACGCATTGGCACCCATCTTGGCGAAGGGCTGCGGCGGGAGCCGTTTGGGCGCGGCTTCGGCCTCAAAGAACTGCGTTATTTCAGAGGGATGGCCCATCGCTGTTTCGGCTGCCGCCATTCCCGTCAAAGTCCCGCGGGCGGTTCCCAATCCGTTTTGCACGCATGCACTGTACACGCCGTCCCCGATTGCGCCCGCCACGGCCACGCCGTTCAGCGACAAACACAAGTGGCCCGCCCATTCGTATTGCATTTTCAACCCCGCCAGTTGTGGGAAACGTGCTGCAAATTTTGCCCGTTGCACTTTGGCGGCGCGCCCAACATCCCCTGCACTTGCCTGCATGTCAGGGCGCATCACAGCGCAGGTGCGTGTGACAATCCGGTGCCCGCCTTGGCCTGTGTCGATCCGGCGCACCGTGGTGCCCATCGGGTCGGACGGCGTGACGCCCCAGCGATCCGCACCGCCAAGGCGCGCACGCAGTTCATTGTCCAGTTCCGGCGTCATCGAGGCGAATAGAAACAGCTGCATTAACCGTCCTTTGGCAATGCCGAAGCTTTCCAAATGACCGTTCACAGCCAAAATTATCTTGGCGGCGGTGACTTGGCCTTTGGCGGTTTTCACACACCAGCTTTGCCCCGCGCGCGCAAAAGACAACACGGCGCTGTTTTCAAACAGATTTGCGTGCGTCGCAACCCCTGCCGCCAACCCGCGAATGTAACCTGCGGGCTGCAACATCACGGTGCCAGGCGTGAACAGGCCAGACGCGTAGTGACGCGATCCTGTCAGCTCATGCATCGCTTGCGTATCCAACCACTCAGAGGTTTCGCCAAGCGTGCGAAGGTGGGATTCGTAGCTGCGGTTGTGCGCGTCCCCCGCAGCACTCGCAGCCCCATTCACCTTGCCCGATTTATCGAAATAAGCGGGGGCAATGCCGAACGTTTCAGCCGCCTCTGCTCCAAACGCAATCGCTTGCCGGTTCAGCCGCGTCAGCAACTGATCGTCGCCAGCGCCGGCATAATCGTCCGATGCCAAATCATGCGGCAAATCAATCATAAACCCCGAATTGCGACCAGCGGCCCCCTGCGCGACGCGCGCCGCCTCAAGCACAACGACATTGGCGTTTGGGTCCAGTTGGCGCAGACGCAGGGCCGCTGACAATCCAGCAAACCCCGCCCCGATCACGACAACATCGGCAGTGATTTTATCCTCAAGCGTCGGATATTGTGCGCCGTTGCCAAGGATTTCCGCCCAAGCCGCCGGTCCTTGGTGAACTGGCGTGCGCGCAGCCAAATACGTCAATCCACGGCCTCGTCATCATCATCCGACAGGTCGATCCAAATGGTTTTCAGTTGCGTGTACTGATCATGCGCGTGCACCCCGTTGTCGCGCCCGCCAAAGCCCGATTGCCCAAAGCCACCAAAGGGGGTCGAAATGTCGCCCTCGCCGTAACAATTTACCGTCACAGTCCCTGCCCGCAGCATGCGCGCGCCGCGAATGGCGCGCTTGGCATTGGCCGTAAACAGTGACGCGGCAAGGCCAAAGGATGTGTCGTTTGCAACGCTGATTGCCTCGTCGAACGAGGCCACCGTGATCACGGACAGAATCGGGCCAAAGACTTCCTCGCGCGCCATGACGTGATCATTGCCGGGCACCTCGACCACGGTTGCCTGCACGAACGCACCGTCCGCTTTGCCACCGATCAACACGTTTTCTGCCTTGTCCAAATAGCCGCATACTTTGGCGGTGTGCGCTGTGCTGACCAGCGCACCCAACCGTGTTTCTGGGTCCAACGGATCACCCAAAGGCCAGTGTTTCATGTGCGCACCGATGCGAGTCAAAAGTTCGTCTTTGACGTCTTTGTGCACGATCAGGCGCGACGCGGCAGAACAGTTTTCGCCCATGTTCCAAAACGCACCGTTGACGATGTGCTGTGCAACACGGTCCAGATTTTCGGCGTCATCCAAGACCACGGCCGGGTTCTTGCCACCCATCTCAAGCACTATTTCTTTGGCGTTGCTTTCGGCCGCGTAGCCCAGGAAACGTTTGCCGGTTTCGGTGGATCCGGTAAAGCTGACCAAGTCGATGTCCATGTGTCGCCCGATAGGTTCACCCACGTCCGCGCCCATGCCTGGGACAACATTCAAGACGCCCCGCGGCAGGCCCGCTTCGGACGCAAGTTCGGCCACCCGCAATGCCGTCAACGATGTTTCCTCGGCTGGTTTCACAACGACGGAACATCCGGATGCCAGCGCCGGTCCGATTTTCCACGCGAGCATCAGCAGCGGGAAATTCCATGGCAGTACCAGGCCCACCACGCCCACAGGTTCGCGCACGACCATGGCGATGTGATCGTCAGACGCAGGCGCAACCTGATCGTAAATCTTGTCGATCGCCTCGGCGTGCCATTTGATGCAGTGGATCGTTTCTGGGATATCGACCGTCTCGCAATCAAAGACGGTTTTACCGCTGTCGAGGCTCTCCATCACTGCCAATTCGCGGGCGTTGCGGGTTAGCAATTTGCAAAAGCGGATCAGGATGTCTTTGCGCGCGGACGGGTGCATGCGGGACCAGCGACCATCCTCAAATGCTTCGCGGGCTTTGGCAACAGCGTGGTCCACATCCTCAGGACCGCAGGCCGCGACATCGGCTAGTTTTTCGCCCGTCGCAGGGTTCACTGTTTCAAAGGTTTTGCCGGATGCCGCCGCGCGGTAGCCCCCGTCGACGAACGCATTTGTGGCAAAATCCATATCAGCAGCAAGCGCGCGGTATTCTTCTGTTGTCAGTAAATTCATGTCTCTAACCCTCGCTCATGATTTGGGAAATTGTGGTTTGGCACACGCGGATCACCTGTTCTAACGCGCGTTTGTCGTCTTTGTTCAGCGCCTTGAGTGGCGGGCGAATTGCGCCGGTGTCGATGCCCTGAAAGGTGACGCCGTATTTGATGCATTGGACGAATTTTCCGCCCTGCTCCAACACCCGCATCAGCGGCATCATGGCCGACATAATGCGGCGGCCTTTGGCGAAATCGCCCTTGATGGCACAGGTTTCGTACAACGCGATGTGCTCGGCCGGCAAAAAGTTGGACCCGCCACAGACCCAGCTACGCGCGCCCCATGCAAAGAATTCCAGCGCTTGATCATCCATGCCGCAGGACATTTGAATGTGTGGATAATCACGGGCCAACAGGTGGACGCGGTTGATGTCGCCCGAGCTTTCTTTGATCCCGCAGATGTTGCGCGAACGCCCCACGCGGTCGAGGAATTCTTCGCCCATGTGTACCCCCATCCGGCCCGGATAATTGTACAGCATTACCGGCAGGTTCGCGGCCTTGTCGATCGCCAGCGCGTTCAACGCATTCTCGCGCTCCGTCGGCACGGAATACGGCGGAGTGGCAAGCAAAATTGCATCCGCCCCCATAGCGCGAGCACCCGTGGCCATCAGGATCGAATCCGCAGTCAGCATCGATCCCGTACCGACAATCACAGCCACGCGCCCCTTGACTTGATCAACGGTGAACTTCGCGATTTCCATGCGTTCCTGTGCGGTTTGCGCATAGTTTTCGCCGGTTGATCCACCGGAAATCACGCCATGAACACCAGCCGCGATCAGCATTTCGATGACATCGGACAAGGCATCAAAGTTGACGCTGTGATCGTCGTGAAAGGGGGTCACGAGCGGCGTGTAAATCCCTTCGAATTTGAAAATTGGGGTCATGGGGTCCTCAGGCTATAGAACGGGGCAATTCGCCAAGCGGCACATCAAGTCCACTGGGCATAACGAAAGATTGGATTTGATCACGCGACAGACGCCAATGATCAGCGGCCAGTTGCGCGGCAGTGTCCGCATCGTGGGCAATAATCGCCGCAATGATCGCGTCATGCTGCGTGCTGGCGGCCGAAACCTTGTCAGTCATTTCACCGTCTTGCGGGCGATAGAACGTCATCGAAATACGGGCGTGATCAATCAACAAACGATGAAAGCTGGGCCGCAAATAGATGTTGTCAGCCATTTCGCCTGTGACCGCGTGGAAATGGTTGTTGGCCAAGGCGCGATCGGCGGCTGACCCTGTGGCAAGCGCTGCTTTGAATGCATCCTGCGCGTGCTGTAGTTCGACAATTTGCGCATCCGTGCGGTTGTGCGCGGCCAATTGCAGGATCGCGCCATAGACCATCGGTGCTGCAACAAAGAAATCGCGCAATGACCCTTGCGACATTTCACTAACACGTGCGCCTTTGTTTTCACGAAGCTCAACGTAGCCCGCACCGGCCAAGTCACGCAGCACTTCGCGCATGGGCGTGCGGGACAGATCGAATTCGCGGCTGAGGCGCTGTTCGTCCAGATCGGCCCCCGGGCCACGTGCTTGTGTCAGGATCGATCGGGCCAGCATGTCGTAGGCGGCTGATTTTCTATCTTTGGGTGTTGTGGGCATAGGTCATTTTGCTGATTGCTGTAGATTCTAAAAATGGTATACACATTGTACACAACTTGCACCACATCGAATTGCGACTGCTATGAACACCCACACGACACCTGAACATTTTGTCTTTTTGCTGGTGCCTGAATTTTCGCACCTCGCGTTTTCCTGCGCGGTGGAGCCGTTGCGGATTGCCAATCTGGTCAGCGGCTCTGAACTGTACCGTTGGTCGTTTGCCGCTGAAAACGGAACAACCGCGACCTGTTCAAACGGGTCGGTCACGCAGGTGCACCACGGCTACGCAGATTTACCCCCTTGTGACCGATTGTTTCTGCTGTCTGGCATCCATGTCGCAGATCACGTTGGCCAAGCATTGCTGGGAACGTTGCGCCGTGCTGCCCGTTCACCTGCGGCTATCGGGGCGTTGTGTTCTGGTGCCTACATCCTTGCCCGCGCTGGCATGCTGAACGGGATGAACGCCGCGATCCACTGGGAATTTCATGACGGGTTCATGGAGGAGTTCCCAAAGGTCAATCTGCTACGCAACGTGTTTGTGACCGACGCAAAACACATCACCGCAGCGGGCGGCACGGCGACGGCAGATTTGATGCTGCATTTGATCGAAACGGCGCATGGATCGGACCTTGCCATCGCTGTGGCCGACCAGATGGTGTACAACGCGGTACGTGATGCAAGTGCCGAGCAACGCGTGTCGTTGCAATCGCGTCACGGTATGCGCAATGCGCATTTGGCGCGGGCTATCCAGATCATGCAAGACACACTGGAAAGCCCTGTGTCCCCAGCCGAAATCGCTGATGACATCGGTATTTCTGTACGCCAGCTGGAACGTCTTTTCGGGCGCTACCTGAACTGCTCGCCCAAGAAATATCACGTCGAAATGCGGCTGGAACGCGCCCGCAATCTGCTGATCCAAACCGACCGCAGCGTGACCGAAGTTGCCTATGCCACAGGCTTTGAAAGCCCGGGGCATTTCAGCCGAGTGTACCGCGCCAGTTTTGGGTTAAGTCCTTCAAAGCAAAAGGTTAAAATTACCTAATCGTTTGCGCAAGGCATGCCCGAAACGCCCCATGCCAACACGTCATTGACGTGTTCCTGAAGGCTGTAGGGTGCTGGTTCGCGCCCACCGCCCGGTGCCCATGCCCAGTGCAAAATGACGTCGTGATCAAGGTGGCCGGCGATGTCCATAAAGGTGCGGTCGCCGTTACGCTCTGGGTCGCGCAACTGGTTGCAGACCTCGATTGACGACTTGCCATTCCATTCGAATTCAACGGGCGGTAATTGCCATTCAGCGGCGACTTGCGGGGCCATGTGCGCGCCTGAATTCCCGCCGGTTTTGTTGGTGACGTGACATGTGGCGCAAGGGATGTGCTCCGCACCAATCCGGCTTTCGCCTGCGTTGATGTTCATGCCATGCGGACGGGCTTTGCCGTAGCTTGGGCCTGACCACATCGGGCGGTTGCTGTCACCAACATGGCAGTTGGAACAGCGCGGATGCGAGGCGACTTCGTAAATCCGCCCCCACGCAACCAGTCCTTGTTCAACCGAAACCGATCCCTCAGCGGGGGGTAAAATTGTGATCTCGTCCGATGCGGCCCAAGCCAATGTTCCAGTAAAGCCAGCAACAGCCGCAGCGATAAAAAAGCGCGTTTTCATGTATCGCCCCCTCACACAAAATCGATGAATTTGTTCATCGGCATTTCGCGAATACGCTGACCGGTCGCTGCAAAAATCGCGTTCGACAAGGCGGCCGCAGCAGGGGGCACCATCGGTTCACCCATGCCACGGATGTGTTCGCCATTCTCGAGCCCCGCCACCATAATGTTGGGCGTTTGATACATCCGCATTCCTTCAAACGCGTGGTAGTTTGATTGCTCGACCATCCCGTCAGAATAGGTGATTTCCGAATTCATCGCGTGCCCCAAGGCCCAGATGACGCCACCCTGCACCATGTTTTCAAAGTTCACCGGATCGACGACTTTGCCCACCTCGGCTGCCACCCAGACGTTATCGATTCTGATGCCAGCGTCGGTGTTGGTGACCTCGATCACCTCGGCCACGGCCACACCAAAGGACATGCAGAATGAAACGCCGCGCCCTTTGTTCGGACCCAGTTCCGAACCCCATTTCGACATCTCGGCGACTGTTTCAAGCGTCTTGCGCGATGGATCATGCCAGCATAAACGCATGCGTTCTTCCATCGGGTCGGCACCCGCAGCAACGATCAATTCATCCAGAAACACGTCGTGGAAAAACCCGTTTGTCGACGCCCCAACGGAGCGCCAAGAACTGATCGGGCCAAGTTCTGGCGCGCGGTATCCGGTCACGCGATAGTTCGGGATCGACAAGGGCTGTTCCCACGCGCCGGCCACGATTTGCGTATCGGGGCCGGGTATCGACAACCCTTGGCGCCCCATTTGACTGGCGATCACCGAAGGCATTGCGATGCCAAGATCGTAGGCTTCGACCTGCCCGTTTTTCACCGTGCCACGCCCCCGTGCCATCGCGATTTGGCGCGTGTCATTGTGGGTCATATCCTCTTCGCGACTATACGTCAGTTTGACCGGCGTCCCCTTTACCGCCATCGCAATTTCGGCGGCTTCTTTGACCACCCGCGCCTCAAGCCGGTGCCCAAAGCTGCCCCCCATCATCAGCACGTGAACGAAGACTTTGTCGTAATCCATGCCCGTGATGTCAGACACGTTAGTTTGCAAAAAGCGCGGAATTTGCGTGCCGGTCCAAACGTCAACGCGGTCATCCTGCACGTGCACCACGGCCGTGATTGGTTCCAACGGCGCGTGGGCCAAATAGGGCGCGCGGTACTCGGCTTCGATGATTTCGCCGCTGTCCAACGCGGCCACAACATCGCCTTCGTCCTTTTGGCGGCTATCAAGTTGATCGTCGTTAAAACTGTCGGACAAGGCCTGCCAATGGCCGTCCATTTCAGCCGGATAGGGGGCCGCGCCCCATTCGACGTCAATCGCGTTCACGGCCTGGATCGCGCGCCATGTATTGTCAGCGATGACCGCAATGCCGCCTGTGATCGGCAAGACCTGTTGAACGCCGCGCATGCCTTCGGCCCCGGATGCGTCATAGCTAAGCATCTCGCCCCCGCGCCGTGGGTTTGTGCGCACAGAGGCGTGCACCATGTTGTCCATGTTGAAATCAATGCCATACGGCAACGTGCCGGTGGACTTTGCAACGATATCAACGCGCTGGGTTGGTTTACCCATCAAGCGCCACTGGGACGGATCGCGCAAGGTGACGTCTTTGACTGGATCTAGCGTGGCGGCAATCGCGGCCAGTTCTGTGTAGGCAATCGCCGTGCCATCGGGCAGTTGTACGGCCCCGTTTGCGGTCTTTAGATCCGCCACAGGCACACCCGATTTTTGGGACGCCGCCGCCTTAAGCGTTTCGCGGGCAACGGCCCCCGCGATGCGCAATTTGTCGTAGCCATCCGGCACTGTGGTCGACCCGCCCGTGACCTGCATGCCAAGGAACTTCATCAGCGCGTCCATCACGACCCGTGTGGAATTTGCGCCAAAACTATCATCAGTCGGTGCAAACGGCGCGCCATCCGCACCCAACGCGGTGTTGTAGTAGGCCTTGTCGGGCATGCCGGGATCAATGCGGACTTGATCTAATTCGACGTCCAGTTCTTCGGCGATCATGGCGGCCTGCACGTGGTAGGCCCCCTGCCCGCTGTCGGCGCGCGGCGTGATCAACGTGATGCCATTTGCGTCGATCTTGACGTAAGGCGTCAGCCCCGCCTCGCCGTCGGCAAGATCATTCAGCAAAGGGTTTTTCACAGGCGCTTTGTATTTACAGACGCCAAAGGCCACGCCACCGGCAATGGCAACAGAGCCAAACAAAAACGTGCGACGGGCGATTTTTCCAAGTTTGCTCATGGCGTTATGCTCCGTTCAGTTTTTGGGCGGCTGTTTTCACAGCGGCGCGGATGCGTGGGTAGGTGCCACAACGACACAGGTTTGCGCTCATGGCCGTGTCGATGTCGGCGTCGTTAGGTTCAGAGTTGGTTTCCAAAAACGAAGCCGCCGCCATGATTTGGCCGGACTGGCAATAGCCGCATTGCGCGACTTGATGTTCGATCCATGCCTCTTGCACCGCGTGCAACGCATCAGGTGTGCCAAGGCCCTCGATCGTGATGATTTCGCCATCGATGTCGGCGGCAGCAACTTGGCATGATCGCACAGCGACCCCGTCCATGTGCACGGTGCAAGCCCCGCATTGCGCGATTCCACAGCCATATTTCGGGCCAGTGATGCCCAGTTCATCGCGCAAAACCCAAAGCAGCGGCATGTCGTCTTCGACATCCACCTCGTGTGCGGTTCCGTTGACGGTAAGTTTCATGGCTGCGCTCCCTGCTGGCTTGGACACAATATAGACCCAAAGCCGGCAGAAAAAACCTGCGGATCGCGCCAACCGACAGGCAAATGACGCAACGGATGTTTTACCCGCGGCGTAAGGTGCGCGTGTTCGCGCACCTCGTTGGTTTTAAAATTCGACGACGGCGCGGATAGATTTGCCTGCGTGCATCAATTCAAAGCCTTCGTTGATCTGGTCCAAAGTCAGTTTGTGCGTGATCATCGGGTCGATCTCGATCTTACCGTCCATGTACCAATCGACGATTTTGGGAACGTCCGTACGCCCCTTTGCCCCGCCAAATGCAGTGCCGCGCCAGACACGGCCCGTGACCAATTGAAACGGACGGGTCGAGATTTCGGCACCCGCAGGGGCCACGCCGATGATGATGCTTTCGCCCCAACCTTTGTGCGCCGCCTCAAGGGCTGTGCGCATCACGCGCGTGTTGCCGGTGGCGTCAAACGTGTAGTCCGCGCCGCCTTTGGTCAACTCGACCAGATGTTCGACCAAGTCGCCCTCGACGTTGTTCGGGTTCACAAAATCGGTCATGCCAAAATAGCGCCCGACTTCTTCTTTGTCGTCGTTCAGATCGACGCCAACGATTTGATCCGCCCCAGCCAGACGCAAACCCTGGATCACGTTCAAACCGATGCCACCCAAGCCGAACACGACGCAGCGCGCGCCAATTTCCACTTTGGCCGTGTTGATCACCGCACCGATGCCGGTGGTGACGCCGCAACCGATGTAGCAAATCTTGTCGAACGGCGCGTCTTTGCGCACTTTGGCCAGCGCGATTTCGGGCACAACTGTGTGGTTGGCAAAAGTCGAGCAGCCCATGTAGTGGTGGATCGGCGTGCCATCCAGCATCGAAAAGCGCGTGGTGCCGTCTGGCAATTGGCCACGCCCTTGGGTCACGCGGATTTTCTGGCACAGGTTGGTTTTGCCCGACAGGCAGTATTCGCATTCACGACATTCTGGCGTGTAAAGCGGGATCACGTGATCGCCGACTTCTAGCGTCGTGACGCCTTCGCCGATTTCCATGACAACGCCTGCGCCCTCGTGGCCTAGGATTGCGGGAAAGATACCTTCGGGATCGTCGCCAGAGCGGGTGAATTCATCGGTGTGGCACAGGCCTGTGGCCTTGATTTCCACCAGAACCTCGCCCTTTTTGGGGCCTTCGAGGTTCACTTCCATAATTTCCAGCGGTTTGCCCGCCTCAACTGCGACGGCTGCACGTGTGCGCATCATGCCCATTCTCCCTATTCAATTTCGTTCGAGCGCCCGTCATTGGCAACGCTGCGTTGTCACGATCAAGGCCAGCGATGTGCCGATTTGTCAACGGGTGTGGATCAGCTTTGCAGCAGTTCTGTCAGCTGCTGGGCAGCATTTTGCAAGGTCGTGACATTGCCGGTCAGATCCGACAGCTGGTGGCGTTGCAAGGGCGCGTGTGCGGACAGTGTCGACACCAACCGCCCTTGATCATCGAGGATCGGCACGGCAACGGCGACCATGCCTTCCATGAATTCTTCGTTGTCAGTGGAATAGCCACGTTTGCGCGTCAGGGCCAATTCCGCCTTAAGCGCCTTGATGTCGGTGAACGTCATTTTTGTGTGACGGTTCAGCGCATGGGCGGCCAGCAGACGGTCCAGATACCGCAAGTTCAGCGATGACAAATACATTTTGCCCGAGGCTGTGCAGTGAAACGGAACTTGGGTGCCAACAGGCAGCTGGATACGCAGCGGCCATTTGGTTTCGATGCGGTCCAGATAGACCATGCCTTCGCGGTCCGGCACGGCGATGTTGCAAGTTTCGCCCATCGCCTCGACCACGGAATTCAGGATCGACAGGCGCACGGTGCGCAGGCGTTGCGAGCTCAGCGTGTTGACGGACAGGCGGCGCAAACGTGGCCCGGGCCCATAGGACCGCCCATCAATGTCGCGTTGCAAGAACCCTTCTTCTTCGGCGGTGTGGAACAGCCGGTGAACGGTGGGTTTGGGCAAGCCCAAAGACCCAACGACGTCCGCGGGCGTTACAGGAACACCCGCGCGCGCGACTTCTTCCAGAACCAGCAGCAATCGCAGGTTCGTTGGAATTTGCCCTTTGGTATCAGCGGCCCCGTCGTCCGGCATCTTTCGTCCTTATGTCATCAGCACTGGCATTAAATCACGCCAGCGCTGGTCTTATTGGCACCTTAACGTGCAGGGAGCAAGAACAGTGCGAGATCCGGCACCAACGCAACCAAGAACCACGTGCTGATCAAAGCGATCAGATAGGGCACTGTGTAGCGCAGAAGTCGGAAATACGGCACGCCCGTCACACCAGACGCCACGTATAGGTTCAACCCGTACGGTGGTGTGATAAAGCCGATCGATGCACCCACAAGGAAGATCACCGAGAAGTGGATCGGATCAACACCAACGGACACCGCAATCGGAGCCAAAATCGGAGCAAGGATGATCGTCACAGGCAGGGATTCCAGAATCATCCCTGTCACGAACACAATCAACATCGACGTGAACAGAACCGCATAGTACCCGCCCATACCGGTTACGAATTCGCCGATGAATTCCTTGGCCCCCAAGGATGACATGACCTGTTGCATCGCCACAGAGATCGCGATGAGCGGCACCAAAATACCCGTGATTTGTGCAGAACGGGAAACGATCTGCGGCAAACTCATCAACGTGAAACCTTTGACCACCAACATAGAGGCGACTGATTTGTCCTCGACGTTCGTGTTCTCGTCTTCGCCCATGATTTTATTCAGCGGATAGCACAGCAAGCCGATGAAGATACAAACGCCAACTGTGACGCCCGCCGCTTCGGTCGGTGACGCGCGGCCTGTGTAGATGCACCACAGCACCAGACCGATTGCGAAGAAACCCAACCATGCGCCGATGGCTGTCTTGATAACCCGCGACAGCGACAGCTTGATCAGGTAACCCCAGCCGTTGATCGTGCAGATGATAAATGCCGCCGTCATCATCGCCAGAACCATCAAGGCCCCCGGCACGATGCCCGCGATAAACAGATCCGAGATCGGCAGGTTCAGCAAAAAGCCGTAAACGATAAAGATGATCGACGGTGGAATAATGATCCCCACAGTACCGCCCGCAGCAGCAGTCGCCGCCGAGAACCGTTCGTCGTAACCGCCTTTGACCATCTCAGGATGCAGCATCGAACCGATGGTTGCAGTCGTCGCCGAGTTCGAACCCGAGATCGCCGCGAACAGGCCGCAAGCCGCGATGGACGCCATAGAAAGACCGCCACGCAACCACCCCAAGCAGGAGTAGGCAAAATCCGATAGTCGTCTCGCAATTCCCGACTGGTTGATCAAATCCCCCGTCAGAATGAACAGCGGCATCGCCAGCAAGGCAAAGCCTTTGTTAAACACGTTCAGCAGTTCGTTGCCCGTATTGTCCAGCGGCAAGCCAATGACAAAGCTACAGCCGATCACCCAGTAAAAGATGACCAATAGAACCGGTGTGCCAAGCATAAACAGCATTGTCACACCAATTGAAATAAGCGTAATCCACGTTGCATCGGTCATCAGACATCCCCCCCGATAACGGCTTGTTTGATGATGGGTTGGCCAGCTTTGTAGTTGCCCCAGTCTTCAAGCCAGTTGCCCACCACGCGGCCGGACATCAAAACAAACGCAATTGGAACGGTGATGTAGAACCACCATTTCATTGTGTCATCAACGCCGTCGACCATTTGAAAGTTCTGGGCAGACAGTACCGTAAAGCGAAGCGAAGTTGTGATCGCCAGCAAGCAAAAGCCGAGCCACAAAACTGTGTCCATCGTCAAAACGCTCATCTGGTTGCGCGGATTCATCTTTGAGCGGAATTCGCTGAAACTGAGGTGCGTGCGCAATTTCACGTTATACGAACACGCGAACCACGCCATGATCATGAAAAGAAACGGCGGGACGGTTGTTGATCCAGACCATTGGTTGTTGAACACAAACCGGTCGATCACGCCCCAAAAAATGATTGCTGCGATCAACATATACATGATCACGGCCACGCTGCGTTCTAAATGACGTTCGATAAAAGGAACGAATTTAAACAGAAAATGCGCTAAAATACCACCAAACAGTGTCACCACAGCACTAAACAACCACATTCCATCCTTTTTGAATGCCGTTGTCATTTCCCATGGATCGCCGGATGCAATGGCAGGTAGTACTGACCACGCTTCGGACAAAATCGACATAAAGTATCCCCCCTTTTTCTGGCATTCAGTCGCGTTTTGAAGGCCTGCGTCTTTTTGTTGAAAAAAAAAGCCGACCCGCGTTTTGCGGATCGGCCCAAAACTAACCTAAATAGATTAGCCTTTCCACCAGCGACGTGGTTCAACATTTTCTGGCAGCGTGTCTGCAGAAATTGTGCGCACTTCGTCGTAGATTTCTTGGTACGTGTCGCGTCCACCGGACCAACCGTTCAAGCGCTCGCGCCATTCTTCCCACAGCTGTGGTTGGAACTCAGGAGAGCACATTTCTTCGGCTTTCTTGATCTCTGCGTCGGACAAGAATGCGTTACGCACGTTGTTCTGGGCAAAGATTGTGCCTGGAAGCTGTGGATCGGACTGACCAACAGTTTTCACCAGCGCCGCTTCGTTGGCTGCTTGAACGTGAACTTGTGCGAGGTAGGAAGATTCCATAACCGCGTCTTGCAGTTCGCCGCCCAGACCGTCGAACACAGATGCGTTCATGGACGTGGCTTCTGTACCGCAGAAGAAGTTCAAGTGAACAGACTGCGAAACAACCGGAGACATGTTGGCGTATGCAACCGCAGATGCCCATGTTTCCGCACCATCAATCAGGCCTTGCTTCAGACCGTCGAGTGTTTCTTCCCATGCAACCGGAACCGGGTTCAGGTTCAAAGCTTTCATCGCGATGCGACCCAGCTGTGTACCTGTTACGCGGTTTTTCGTGCCTGCGAGTTGCTCAACAGATGTCACTGTTTCTTTGTCTTGCCACTTCAGACCCAACTGGATCCCACGCAATTCAGCGTGTGAGAACAACAACTTCAGACCGTGACGCTTTTCGTACGGCTCACGCAGCAACGCAGCTGACGCAGGCGAATACAAGAAGTGGTATTGGTCAGCGCGGTTACGGAACATGTATGCATAGTCCAACACGTTCAAGTAAGGTGCACCCCCCGCAGAGTTCTGTGTAGAGGCCGCATAGATATCAACGATACCTTGCTGGGCTTTTTCTACGCAGGACGTTTGACCGCAGATTTGGTTGTCGCCGATAAATTCAACGCGAATTTCACCGTCTGTACGTGCTTCTAGGTCACGTGCAAATTCCAACGCGCCGGCGCGTTCGATCAACAAGTTGCGAGCGTTAAAGCCAGCAGCGCCAAATTTCAGCGTGTGTTTCGCTGGTTTTGCAAAGCGCTTTTCGTAGGTTGATTCAGCTGCAGACGCCAAGTTGGCCAAGCTCATCGCCCCACCAAAACCACCCGCCGCCATGAGCGTGCTACTCATACCGTAACGGCCAGCTACACGGAACAGATCGCGACGCGACATATTCCCCAGCTTATTGCTAATAGACATGACAATTTCCTCCCTTATGTCAATTATTGAGACTTTTAGTTTCAAAAAACTGTAGTATGACAAATCCAATCTGTATAGTGTTAAATCGAACCAACGAGAGGATATTTTTGTGGAAGCGGACTTTATCGTAGTGGGCGCAGGCTCTGCGGGCTGCGTTTTGGCCAACCGGCTCAGCGCTAACCCCAAGCACAAAGTGATTCTACTAGAGGCAGGCGGTCGTGACCTGAACCCTTGGATTCACATTCCTGTCGGCTACTTTAAAACGATCCATAATCCCAACGTTGACTGGTGCTACAAAACCGAACCTGATCCTGGTCTGAACGGACGCTCTATTGAATGGCCCCGCGGCAAGGTTTTGGGCGGTTCGTCCTCTCTGAATGGTTTACTGTACGTACGTGGTCAGAGCCAAGACTATGACCGTTGGGCGCAAATGGGCAATAGTGGATGGTCTTGGGATGATGTCTTGCCCCTGTTCAAAAAGGCAGAAAAGAACGAACGCGGTGCCGATGACTACCATGGCGACCAAGGGCCCCTGTCCGTTTCCAACATGCGTATCCAGCGCCCGATCACCGACGCGTGGGTCGCCGCAGCCCAAGCCGCCGGCTACCCGTTTAACCCCGATTATAACGGCGAAACCCAAGAAGGCGTTGGTTTTTTCCAGTTAACATCGAAAAACGGGCGGCGCTGTTCGACAGCTGTAGCCTACCTTAATCCGGCGAAAAACCGTGACAACCTGACCATCATCACCCATGCGCAGGTTCAAAAGGTAAACATCGAAAACGGTGTCGCAACAGGTGTCACCTACAAGGACCGCGCTGGCCGCGATCACGTGGTCAAAGCTGGTCGCGAGGTGATTCTGTCCGGCGGGTCCATCAACTCCCCCCAGATTTTGATGCTGTCTGGTGTGGGCGAAGCAGCCCAGCTTCAGGAACACGGCATCGAGGTCAAAAAAGACCTGCACGGTGTTGGCAAAAACATGCAAGATCACCTGCAAGCGCGCCTTGTCTACAAGACCAATGAACCGACCCTGAACAACGAGGTCAGCAGCCTGTTTGGCCAAGCCAAGATCGCGCTCAAGTATGCGATGTTCCGTGCCGGTCCAATGACAATGGCCGCGAGCCTTGCGACCGGTTTCATGAAAACACGCGAAGATCTGGAAACACCTGACATTCAGTTCCACGTGCAACCGCTTTCGGCAGAAAACCCGGGCAAAGGCGCTGACAAGTTCTCGGCCTTCACCATGTCCGTGTGCCAATTGCGCCCCGAAAGCCGCGGAGAGATTCGACTGAATAGCGCTGATGGCAAGGTTTACCCCAAGATCATCCCGAACTATCTGGCGACCCAAACCGATTGCCGCACTGTAGTGGCTGGCGTGAATATCGCGCGCACAATCGCCAAACATGCGCCGCTGAAATCCAAGATTTCCGAAGAATTCCGCCCCAACCCCAGCCTTGATATCGAAGACTACGACGCGACCCTCGATTGGGCCCGCAACAACACAGCATCGATCTATCACCCGACCGGCACCTGCAAGATGGGGTCTGGCACTGACGCTGTTGTGGACGCAAAACTGCGCGTGCACGGGGTCAAAGGACTGCGGGTCGCAGATTGTTCGATCATGCCCGAAATCGTATCCGGCAACACCAACGCACCTGCGATCATGATTGGCGAAAACTGTTCCAAAATGATTTTGGCCGACCTCTAGCGGCGAAAAACCGTTCAAGACCTTAGAAAAGCACGCAGGTGGCAGTCCAAATCGGGCTGCCACATTGCGTTTTGCCTGCTGGTCCATAACTATCGATCCTGCATAGCGATCAAATGGAGCCCCGCGCATGAAAACCTCAAAAGACTACATGGCCGAAGCAAACGCTGTTGTCCCGCGCCTTAGCAGCGAAGACGCGATTGCCGCCCACGCCAATGCCAGCGGCGTGTTTGTAGATGTGCGCGACAGCGCCGCGATTGCTGTCACTGGCACCATTCAGGGGGCCCATCACATTCCGCGCGGCATGCTTGAATTCATCGCAGATCGCGAAAGCGGTGCGCACAACCCCGCCCTAAGCAGTGCGGAGGCGATCTATGTGGTCTGTGCAGCTGGCGGTCAGGCGGCACTGGCTGGCAAGACCCTGAGGGACATGGGCTACGAAAACGTCTTTAACATCGGCGGTGTCGGCCCATGGGCACAAGCAGGCGGACCGACGCAGCCTGCCCCGTCAAAAAGCTAGATCCATGCGGTTCTTTGGCTTAGGCAAATCGCCCCGCAAAGTGGTGTTTGGGCCAACCTTTGCATCTTTCCCCTGATTCACGCAGCTTTGCATCAGGGGGCATTTCACAGCACATATTTCGAAAACAGCGGTTTTGGCCAAAAAACTTGACCAAAATGGCAAATTCATTTGCACACTTACAGTTTCTTTTTCCCAATAATTTCATCACCCTAGATCGCCGCATACCCAATACCACGTAGACGGCGCTGGATTCTAAAGCCTTGCCAAGAGTATTAACGCTGGTGGACAGTTTCGTGACATCATTCAGGTGCTGCCTGTAGACAGAGCAATAATGTATACGCTAACGTATTCATTATCGGGGGATACGGTTTGACCAATCAAGCCAAATCGTCTGACGAAGCGGCCGCAAAGGCCATCCTAGGGAGGAAAACAATATGAAAACCAACTTTATCGCGACAGCCGTCGCAGTGACCATTGCCGCCGGAGCTGCCTCGGCGCAGGACACGATTGAAATGACGTCGTCATTCCCGTCCAGCTTGCCGATTCTGGGCACTGCGTCCGTTGACTTTAAGGACCGTTTGAATTCGATCTCGTCCGAAGTGCAAATCGAACACTTCGATCCGGGCAAATTGGTCCCAACGCTCGAAGCGCTTGATGCGGTATCCAGTGGGTCCGTTGACGCAGCCTTTGCGACATCCGGTTACTGGCAGGGCAAAATCACGTCTGCATCGCTGTTTGCCGCTGTTCCGTTTGGCCCAGAGGCCGGCGAATTCATGGGCTGGATCTTGTATGATGACGGCCAGGAATTGTGGCAGGGCATGTACGACAACGCAGGCTACGACGTAAAAGTCATGCCATGCGGGATCATCGCGCCAGAAACATCCGGCTGGTTCAAAAACGAAATCAATGGCGTCGAAGACCTTGAAGGTTTGAACATGCGCTTCTTTGGTTTGGGTGCCGAAGTCATGCAGCGTTTGGGCGTGTCCACGTCCTTGCTGGGGGCTGGCGACATTTTCCCGGCACTTGAGCGTGGCGCGATTGATGCGACTGAATTCTCGATGCCGCGGATCGACTCGCGTCTTGGGTTCCACAAGATCGCCAAATACAACTACTTCCCCGGTTGGCACCAGCCGTCCACCTTGTTCGAACTGATCGTCAACGTCGACGTTTGGGACGGTCTGTCCGAGCGCGCCCAAGCGCAAATCCAGACGGCTTGCTTGGCCAACGTGACCACGTCACTGGCCGAAGGCGAAGCGACGAACTATGCGGCCATGGTTGATAACACCGAAAACAACGGCGTTAAAATCAAGCAGTGGTCCCCGGAAATGCTGGAACTGTTTGAATCCACATGGAACGAAGTTGCAGCAGAACTGGCCGCAGAGGACGAATACTTTGCCAAAGTTTGGGCTGATCTAGCTGAGTACCGTGCGGGCTATAAAATCTGGTCCAACAACATCTACCTGCCGCGCAAATAACAGCGCTGAGGCATAAAAACGAAGGGCGGCATCCACATCGGTGCCGCCCTTTGACACTGGGCAAGAGGACTTGGGCATGACAGACGCACCGCAAACAGCAACAGGCGAAACGCTCACCGTTGAAACGGTTCTAGCGATCACTGATCCGGGCGAGGTTGATCGCGACAAGCACGGGATCATCGATCGGTTGGTGATCAACGTCGGCAACGTTGTGGCTTGGGCCTTTCCGCTGCTGATGGTCGCGATTGTGGCGCAGGTGTTTTTGCGCGGGAATGGTCACAACCAAGCGTGGTTGGACGATGCGCAGTGGTGGATTTACGGCGTCGCAATGCTGACGGCCTTTGGCTATGCGATCACCACGTCATCCCACGTGCGCGTCGATATTTTACACGAACATTACAGCCCCGAGAAAAAGGCCCGCATCGAGGTGTTTGCCATTGGCTGGCTGTTGATGCCCTTCATCGGCATTATGACCGATGTGCTGTTTCACTACGCCTACACCTCGGTCATCGCAGGCGAAGGATCAGACAGCCCGAACGGATTGCACCGCTTGTATTTGCTCAAAGCGTCGCTGCCGATCTTGTTCTTGCTGGCGGGCTTGGCGTCTTATGCGACCCTCATGCGGAACCTGAAACAGTACAGCCCCGCGCGCTTGCATCACGTGATCGTGGCAATGCTGCCGATGGCGGTTTTCCTGGCATGGCGGCTGGTGGTCTACATTTTGTACTGGGTCATCTACCTCACCAATTCCGACATCATGGCACGCCGCATCCTGCGCGAGCCTATCTTTGAATACGCCCTGTTGATGGCCATCGCGTTGGTCGCTGTGCTCTTCGTCATCGGTTATCTGCGCAACCGCGCCAGCGCAAAGGGCTGATCCACATGCAACTGTTATCTCTCATTAATTTCCTGACGTTGAACGAATGGCTTGTGCTGGTCATGTTCATTGTCTTTGTGACCATGCTGTTTCGCGGCATTCCGGTGGCCTATGCGCTGGTTGGTGTCTCACTGGTGTTTATCGTGCTTGCGATGTTTGTGCTGGATCCGGCCAAGGATGCCCTGCGCGAGGTCATCGAATATGACGACACGCGAATATCGTTCAAGAAACTGGGCGCAAATGCCGGTCGCTTCTTTGGTGGGGTCATCAAGAATCCGGTCTTGGTCGCATTGCCAATGTTCATCTTTATGGGGCTGATGCTGGATCAATCCGGTGTGGCGCAACGGATGATGAAATCCATGCAGGTGCTGTTTGGCGCGCTACGAGGCGGGCTGGCCCTGTCTGTCATGCTGATCGGGATCATTCTTGCGGCCTCAACCGGTGTCATCGGGGCCTCTGTGGTGCTGCTTGGCGTGATGGGTTTGCCGACAATGATGGCGCAGGGCTATTCCAAGCCTATCGCCACGGGCACCATCGCCGCCTCTGGCACCTTAGGGATTTTGATCCCACCGTCGATCATGCTGGTGATCATGTCGGACCAACTGGCCATCAGCCTTGGTGATTTGTTCATGGGCGCACTGTTTCCCGGCCTGTTGCTGGGCGCACTTTATATCACGTTCATCGTGGTCTATGGCCTGATCAGCCCAAAATCCATGCCGGTCCCTGCAGACCGCGAACCGGTCACCATGGCAATCGTGCTCGAGGTCCTGCTGTCGGTTCTGCCGCCCATGGCGCTGATCCTTGTCGTGCTTGGCTCGATCTTTTTCGGGTTCGCAACCCCGACCGAAGCATCAGGCCTTGGCGCACTCGGTGCGATGGTGCTGGCGATTTTTAACCGCAAGCTGAACTTCAAAGTGTTCAAGGATGTGATGCGTCAGACGCTTAACACCTCGGGCTACATTGTCGGCATTTTCATCGCCGCGAATTTCTTTGCCTACGTTCTGCGCCTCTATGGCGGCGACGAAATCATCGAACACATGATCGCTGGTTCCTTCGAAAACCCCTACATGATCGTGGTGTTCATCCTGTTCATCGTGTTCCTGCTCGGGTTCTTGCTGGACTGGATCGAAATCACGCTGATCATCATGCCGCTGGTTTTGCCGGTGGTGTCGGGACTAGCCATCGCCGTGGACGGGTTCGGTGTGGTCGACAACCCCGAGGTCGTCTGGTTCGCCATTCTGGTCGCCGTCACCTTGCAAACCTCGTTTTTGACACCGCCTGTAGGCTTTGCGCTGTTCTACCTAAAAGGCGTCTGCCCGCCCGGCGTGACCTTGGGCCACATCTATCGCGGCGTGGTTCCATTTGTGTTGTTGCAATTGTTCGGGCTGTTCATCGTATTTGAGTTCCCGTGGCTCGTGACATGGTTGCCAGCAATCGCTTACGCGAACTAGATTAGGGGCCAGCAGTAACGCTGGCCCTCATAGTTTCAGGACGTTTTCCGTATGACCCTCAAAGTGATGAATATCGACCCTTCCTTGTGCTTTGTAGCGAACACTTGGGTGCCTGCGTTGTCTGCTCAAACGCTGTCGCTCGGGAACCCGTCGGATGGGTCCACGATTTGCGAGATCGCGCGCGGAAATGCAGATGACATTGCCTGCGCAGTTGGCGCAGCTGAGGCGGCCTTGGTTGGCGAGTGGGGGCAAATGCCTGCGTTTGAACGTGGGCGCATCCTGACCCGCATCGGCACCGAGGTTCTCAAGAACATCAACGAACTGACCACCCTTGAATCCATGGACGTGGGCAAGCCCACCAAACAGGCGCGCGCCGACGTGATCGCACTGGCGCGCTACATGGAATTTTACGGCGGGGCTGCCGATAAAATCCACGGCGAAACCATCCCGTTCCAAGACGGCTACACCGTCTACACCCTGCGCGAACCGCACGGTGTCACGGGTCACATCGTGCCATGGAACTACCCGATGCAGATCATCGGACGCTCTGTCGGGGCGGCTTTGGCGATGGGCAATGCGTGCGTTTTGAAACCCGCAGAAGAGGCCTGTTTGACGGCCCTCGCCTTTGCCGAGATCTGCAAGCAAGCGGGTTTGCCCGATGGCGCGCTGAACGTCGTGCCCGGCCTTGGGGCCGAGGCCGGTGCCGCGCTGACAGCCCACCCATCCGTACATCACGTGTCGTTCACAGGGTCAGTCGGGGTTGGCAAAATGATCCAGTCGTCCTCTGCGCAAAACGCGGTTCCTGTGACGTTGGAATTGGGCGGAAAATCCCCGCAGTTGGTGTTTGATGACGCTGATCTGGACGCAGCGTTGCCGTTTCTCGTGAACGCAGGTATCCAAAATGCAGGGCAAACCTGTTCCGCATCTTCGCGCATTCTGGTGCAGCGCGGGGTCTATGACCAAGTCGTCGCGCGCATGGCGACGGCCTACGCCAAATTGCGCGTCGGGCCTGCGAGCGATGATCTGGAACTGGGGCCGCTGATTTCACAACGTCAAAAAGACATCGTGCAAGGGTTCATCGACCAAGGCGCTGATCTGCGCTGCGCTGCAACTGGCCAAATCATGGGCAACGCACCGGGCACAGGGGCCTACATCGCCCCGACCCTGTTTGCCGACGTGCCGCCAGATCACATGCTTGCCCAGCAAGAAATTTTCGGCCCGGTTCAGGTCGTCATCCCGTTCGAGGACGAAGACGACGCCATCGCCATCGCCAATGGCACCGATTTCGGGCTGGTCGCGTCGGTCTGGACCGCAAATGGCGCGCGCCAAATGCGGCTGGCCAAACGACTGCGCGCGGGGCAGGTTTTCTTGAACAATTACGGTGCTGCAGGCGGCGTGGAATTGCCGTTTGGCGGCGTCGGCCTGTCCGGTCATGGCCGCGAAAAAGGCTTTGAGGCGTTGTACGGGTTTTCAACGTTAAAAACCGTCGCTGCCCTGCACGGCTAGTCATTTCGAAACAAGGAGAAACGCAATGCGTTTGGATGGAAAAGTAGCAATCGTCACCGGTGGCGCGTCAGGCTTTGGCGCTGGAATTGCACGCAAGTTTGTCGCCGAAGGGGCCCATGTGATGTTGGCGGACCTGAACATCACAATGGCGCAGGAACTGGCCAAAGAGCTTGGTGAAAACGCCCGTGCGATTGAAACAAACGTGGCCAATGACGCTTCGGTTGCGGCGATGACCAAGGCCACGCTGGACGCCTTTGGGCGCATCGACATTCTGATCAACAATGCAGGCACGACCCACTGGCCTGCGCAGATGGAAGACGTGTCCGAGGATGATTTTGACAAGGTTTTTGCCGTCAATTGCAAGTCGATCTACCTAACGGCCAAACACATCGCGCCACTGATGAAGGCGCAGAAGTCGGGGGCGGTTTTGAACGTGTCTTCGACGGCGGCCCTGTCCCCGCGCCCTCGGTTGAACTGGTACAACGCATCCAAAGGCTGGGTGAACAATGCAACCAAAAGCATGGCCATCGAACTGGCCCCGGAAGGCGTGCGCGTAAACGCGATAAACCCGGTCGCGGGTGACACACCATTGCTTAAGATGTTCATGGGCGAAGACACGCCTGAACGTCGTGCGCAGTTTCTGTCGACCATCCCGATTGGCCGTTTTTCCACACCCGAAGACATGGCAAACGCCGCGTGCTACCTGTGCTCGGACGAGGCCAGCATGGTCACAGGCATCTGCATGGAAATCGACGGCGGGCGCTGTATTTAGGGGCTTAACCCTAGATCAGTGCCGTCGACAGGATCGGAAAATAGCTGAGCAAGATCAGCACAACCAGCACCGACACCAAAAATGGCCACAGCCCGCGCATGATTTGCGTCGGGCTCGCGCCGCTCATGCTGGATGCGATGTAGAGCCCGATCCCCACCGGTGGTGTCAGCAGGCCCAGCACCAAATTCAAGCTCATCACGACGCCAAATTGATAGGGGTCGATGTCGTAATTGTTCATCGCGATGGGCAGCAAAATTGGCGTCACCAGAATGATTGCCGCAATGCCGTCGATCAGCATCCCCACGCACAGCAACACCAGATTGACGATCAGCAAAAACGTGAACGGATCGTCGGTGATCGAGGTGATCAATGCCGCGAGTTTCTGGGGTAGTGCTTCGTAAATAATTACCCAGCCAAAGACGTTGGCGGCGGCGATCATAAAGATTACCATGGATGCGTTGCGGGCCGTGCGGCCAAACAATTCGCCCAGTTTGGCCAGCTTGATTTCGCCGTACACCAGCCATCCGACCAGGAATGCGATCAGTGACGCGACGGCAGCAGATTCAGTGGGGGTCGCGATGCCAAACAGAATTCCGCCGATGATCGCGGCAGGAATTAACGCGGCCGGCAATGCATGGATCAGCGCACTGCGAATGTCCGGCCAAGACATCCATTCACCTTTTGGGAAATGCACGCTGAGACCAATCAAAGAGATGACAACAAAGAACGCAAACGCCAGCATCAGCCCCGGAATGATGCCCGCAAGGAACATGTCGCCAATCGGAATCTGCGCCAAAACGCCGTAGATCACAAACAACATCGACGGGGGAATCACGGGGGCCAAAAGCCCGCCTGCTGCGGTCGTGGCGGCGGCGAACCCTCTGGAATACCCCTCTTTTTCCATTTCAGGCACCATTGCACGGCTCATCACTGCGATCTGGCTGGCAGCGGATCCGATGATCGCGGCCATGAACATGTTTGCCAGCAAATTGATGTAGGCCAGCCCACCGCGAAACCCGCCGACAAACACCCGTGCAGCGTTGATAAGACGCGAGGTCATGCCACCCTCGTTCATCAGTTCGCCTGTCAGCATGAACAACGGAATCGCCAGCAACCCGTAGTTTTCGACACCCGAAAACATCTGCTGTGCAAAGCTGTCAAACAGCACGGTATTGCCGCTTTCCGCGATGTACCAAATGGCTGTGAGGGTCAGGACCAAAGCGATGGGAACCGCGCCAAACAGCAAAAGCGCAAAGATGAACGGGGTCATACGCGCGGCCCTCGCAGGGTTGCGATCAGGTTGGCGATGGCATGCACGCTGGCCCCGAACGCAAAGGCGGCCATGATGATCCAAACCCAGATCTTTTTGATGCCCAGCGTGGTGGTTGGTTCGGCGTAGACAAAATTGAACGTCTCGCCTTGGAATGTTTCGATATCAAAGCCAGCGCGCAGCAGATCCAAAGGCAATAACCAGCGCCAGAGAAAATACACGATGGCGGCGGCAAACAGCAAAACAATCAGGTCAATTGTGATGCTCAACACGTGGCGCGCACGTGGGCCAAGCATGTCCTTGATCACGGTCACGGACACTGCACTGCGTTCGTGCACACCTGCAGAGGCGGCCAGAAACGTCATCCAAACCATTGCGTAAATCGCGGCCTCATCCACCCAATAGATCGATGCGTTCATGGCCCGCGTGACCACGTTCAACAGGATCAGCAAAGTGATCAGAATGGCAAGGAACGAGGCACAGAATATCTCTGCACGCGCAAGACCATGCGACAGTTTGGTGATCATTTGGGCAACAGCCTTTGCAATGTCAGGACCGGAACGTGACCGGCCCTGATCGCTTTAGTTACTGAACAGCAGCGGCGGCATCACGCAGCGTGCTCAATTGCGATGATTTTTGTGACCACGCAGCGTCCCACTCGGCAATTGCTGGGCCGAAGAATTCAGGCCCGACATCAACAAAGGTTTTGCCGGTGCCACGCACTTGGTCCAACCACTCCACGTCTTTGGCGACGTAGGTGTCGATGACTTTGCCCAGCTCGGCTTGCATGGCAGTTGTGATCATCGCTTTGTCTTCGTCAGACAGACCTTTCCAGACCTTGGCAGACACCAACCCGACCATCGGGAACATCATGTGATTGGAGGCCAGAACCGTGTCCGCATGTTCGTAGTATTTCAGCTTCCAGATCAGTTCGGCGTCCATATCGATGGCGTCCACCTGACCATTCGCCAAAGCATCGTAGACCGCAGGCAGCGGCATCGGCGTCGGGGCAGCCCCAACCGCGTTGTAGAAATCAAGGATCGGATCAAACGGCGTGATCCGCAGTTTCAGGCCAGACAGATCAGCAGCCGTGGCAACCTCGCCGCGCGACACGATCTGGCGCAAACCCGCCATGCCATAGCCAAGGCCAACAACGCCGACTTTGCCCGGCAGTTGATCCAGCATTGCGCCCGCCGCATCCGTGCGCAAAATGCGACCCGCATGGGCAATGTCATTGGCAAGATAGGGCGCATAGAACGCCCCGAAATCCGGCGCGCGATTGGACACTTCTGCGACTGTCAAAAATGCCATATCCAGCGCACCAGTCTGCAATTGCTGCAACATTTGCGCCTCGTTGCCCAATTGACGTGCCGGGAAAACGGTCAGGGTGTGCGCCCCACCCGAGGCGTCATTTAGCGCTGCGCCAAAGCTGTCAGCCGCCTTGGTCCAGATGTGCGAGGGCGGTGTGATCAGCCCGATACGGAAATCATTGGCGCTGGCGAACGTGGCTGCAAACGCCATTGTGGCGCTGACTGCGGCCCCGATAAATGTCGTGAATTTCATATGATTTAGTCTCCCCTATTGCTCAAAATTATTAAACACAGCTTGCAGCGCATGGCCGCCATTAGGCAACAGCGATGTCAGGTTTTTGCGCATCAGACGCTGCGAAAATGACGGATTTCGCCAAATTCCCGCATCAAGGGTAAGGAAAACCTCACTTGTGAGACTCACGTTAATCGGGAAACCTGACTGCATTCAAAGGAGTTATTTTATGCGTGATTTTTTAGTGCGTTCCTTAAACAAGATTATCTGGCTGGTATTTATAGCGATGATTATCGGGACAATTGCCGGGGCGCTGATCGCCCTGAGCCAACATATTGTCCTTGGGGTTTTGGTCTTTTTTGGCGGCCTGTTGCTGTCCATGTTCATCGCGGGATCGTTTTTTGTTGCGACCGGAATTTATGAACTATGCCTAGGCATTTACAATAATACGGCGCGCTCGGCTGACGCGCTAGAGGCCCTCGCAGGGGTTGATCCAGCCGGCTGAATCCACGCAATCAGGGTCGCAATTTTCGCGCCCTAACGCTGGATCACATTTAGAACTTACGACGCCTAACCTATTCAGGGCGAACACTTTTCGGGTGAACGATATCACCTTGCCTAATCGATTTTGAACTGACGTTTCACACAACTGATTAAGGAGACCAAAATGTATATTTTAGATGGCGACCCTTCTGCCCTTTCGGCATGGATCCGCGATGAAATCACCTTTCCCGGAGAATTCGGACGCGGCAAGCGCGGCAACTCTGCCAAGCGCGCCCAAGAATGGCTGTGCCTGCACGGATTCGGGTTGGTGATTGATGGCGATTTCGGACGCGTCAGCGAAGATACCGTGATGCGGTTTCAGTTCGACCTGGGCCTGCACAGTACCGGAAAAGTCGACGAACCGACATGGACCGCCCTTGTGCAACCGATGCTGGATGTGTTGGTGAACCCCTTGCTGGCGTCGATGTCGTTTGGCGATGCAGTCGCTGAGTTTGCCAACCAACATCTTATCCCGCATCCGCGCGAAGTCGGTGGGCAAAACGCAGGCCCCTGGGTGCGTTTGTACATGAAGGGTAATGAGGGGCGCGACATGCCGTGGTGCGCTGGATACGTGTCGTTTTGCCTGCACCAAGCCAGCGAAGCCTTGATGCATCCAATGCCAATGGGCACCAGCTTTTCTTGCGATAATCTTGCGCGAAACGCCCAAGACACCGGCCTGTTTTTACGCGAACGCGACGCCTCTGCGGATCAAATTCCGATGGGGTCTGTCTTCTTGCGCCGCTCCGATCCGCTTGACTGGACCCACACGGGCATCGTCACCCACGCAGCCCAAAGCCACTACGAAACCAACGAAGGCAACACCAACGATGAAGGATCGCGTGAAGGCTACGAAGTCTGCACGCGCCGCCGTGGATATTCAAACACCGATTTCATCGTTTTCTAAAATTACACGACACCAATTTTACCACCTTAACCATTGAAAAGAAGGAATTATCAGATGGCCAAAGCAACCAAACTTCAGCAACGGATCGCAAACCGCGCCGCCCGTGCCGCAGGTCCCGCATTTGTCGGGCAAATCATGTCGAGCGTCGTCGAGGATGACGACGGCGGCAAGCACGAGATCGTTTTCCTGCCAGACAAAAACAACCCTGATCTGCGCGACGCCGGTAAGCCTATGCACTTTTATTTCTTGCCTCAAACCAACAGGTTAGCACGACACTCCGGCGGTGATTTCGTCTTTGGGGTGCAGCGGTTTTCCGGCATCATGGACCCATCCAAAAACATCGGTGAAGACGGGTTTTCTGAGCTTGCCGGCGGTGTGATGAACTTCACAGCCACGCTTGCCCCCCCGCCCGGCGTTGTTGAAAAAGCGTTTGAGAAGGTCAAGGAACAGCTGCAATTGACCCAGAACAAGCACTATTTCTGGCAAAAGAATACGCCCATCGTGGCCACCCCTGCCCCGGTTGCGTTGCGGTCTAACGAAACCGTCTTGCACAGCCTGAATTACAAGAATTCAGATACCGGTCAGGACGGCGCAATCAGCGACAATCCCGATGCGTGGGCCTTTGAAATCCAAGGCACTGGCGCGGGCACGTTGAACATCATGGCCACCAACGCCTACACCGTGATGATGGGGCGCCGCCCGATCGAATTGGTCTGGGGCGCTGCGAAAAAAGGCACCTCGCCCCTGACCTTGGAAAACCACATTTCCTACGACGTTTGGACCGTGCCCTACACCTTGAAAATCGTCGGTGACTGGGAAAAAATCCGCACCCATTTTTCCGCCTCGGTCGAGGGCCAATATGCTTGGTTCAAAGCGTCCGCCTCGCATGAGGTCAACAAGCTGATGGAAAACGGCGCGATCACGGTCGACATCACGGTTGGTGCTGGCATGGACATGGAATTGCGCCAGAAAATTGACATGGCGGCTGACTCGATCATCACATCGATCACCACAATGGTGATGGACAAGATGAAGCAAGCTGGCACCACGCTCGATGAGGAAGTCGACGGTGCCGAAGCCCAAGAGCACACCCAAGAGAAGAAGAAAAAGCGCAAATGGTGGTCGCCGATCCAGACCTTTAAGGTCGGCCTGTCAGTCGCTGTGAAAAACCGCAAAGACGTGTTCCAAGGCAGCTTTACCTACGAGAAACGGATCGAAGAGCAAGTTACCCGCTCCGAGGTGATCTCGGCCCAAATGGAAGGCGTGTTCGACGAAATCAAAGCCGATGAAACCAATCTTGATCGCTACTTTACCGAAGTGTTCATGGAAGAAGGGTTTCGCAAAGTTCACGTGGTTACCTCGGCCATTGCCAATTGGCCCGAAAACCAGATCGGCGACCCGATCCATTCGCTTAAGGTGCAGATCGGTTATCCTGACAGCAACGGTCAGATCAACTGGAAACCATCGGGGCGCGTGCTGGACGGGCCAACGGACGTCGAAATGTCAGGCACGACAATTCCCGCCATTTGGGTGCCCGGCAACAAGGACGCGCGGTTCATCTTTGATTTCACCCGTCACGGTGATCGCGGCGATGACAGCGAAAAAATCTGGGTGCGCAAAACCATTGCGTTCAAAGAAAGCCCCGATGTCGCGATCAACGAGGTGGTTGAGGAATACGAAACCGATGCCCACACAATCGACGTGCGTGCGGAAAGTTCAGGCCAGCTGTTGGTCGGGCCCATCAACATCGACATGGTGATCCCGGACGCAGACAAGCAAATCGACGTGATCGTGCATGTCCGCACCCCGAAATTTGGCGAAAAGGCTTATCGCTTTAACGGCAGCACCGCCGCCGCCGAGCGGTACTACAAAGTCTGGTACGCCAAACCGGAGGACCTTGAGGATTACGAATACAAGGTCGAGGCAACGGTCAAAGGCAAACGCTTTGGTCAGAAATCGGTGCGCTGGGAAGGCGATTGGACAACGGGGTCCGGCAACGGGCCACTAACCGTTGAAATCCCCGCCCCACCGGACGCTTTGAACGACAAACTCGATACGTATTTGTCCTGACGCAACGATGCAGCCTGAGCCACGCGCAAAGGCTGCATCCCTTCGATTTCGGAGCTGAACCAATGCCTAAATTCACCACATTCAACGCCGTGGGCGCAATGGCGACACGCGTCGAAGCAGGCCGCCTGATCCCTGCGCAGCGCTTTCAGTTGGCGCCAGGTAGTCTGAAAACCACGATGGCCAACGTGACAAAATCCGACCAAATGAACACGGTGGCAACCGCCAGTTCGGGTCTCAAGATGATGATCACCGAGGCACGGCACAAAATCCTGACCTCGCTGGTGATGGCGGGTACGTCGGGTTTTTCCAATGCCCAAAACGTCGCCGGCCCGATCATGTCTGGCTCTGGTGCAATGGTCTTGCGCGATCGCAAGAATTCAAAACTGCGCTGGGTCAAACGCGTGTTTGAAATCGCCGGTCCCGCCGAGTTGACGCAACCGGTATTTCGCGCCCGTCAGGCAGGTACGGCAATTGATGGCAGTGACTTGTGGACCGCCGATTTGACATTGCCCGTGCGCCAAGTGCGCCTTGTCGCAACGCAGCGCCAAATTGATCAAACGCTGACACGCACACCCGGTTTGACGTTTCGCGACATCCCGTCTGAATTGCGCGAAGCGACGCTGAAGCTGCCCTACACTTCTGCCGACGGACACCGCGTCGTCGAGCTGCAAGGCAAGGTTACACCTGCAGGCAATGCGGTTAGTTTCACCTTTACCGGCGACGCAATTTCACTGGCGTACAAGCTGTTGCGAGATACCGACGATGCAAGGGTCGAACTGTTATCGGACTACACGGTGTACGAGGCGCTCAAATCAGAAACAATCGTCAACCCGTCCCCTGCACCTGCGGCGCTGGCTGTCCCTGTGGCGCGTATTGGGGGATTACGCCGTGCTGATTTGTCGACGATTTTTGGCAATCGCGTGCGTGCGGCAGATATCTCGACCCGCCGCCGCGCAGATATTTCAGGCGCGCGTCGCAAGCCCAAACATTTGAATGCATTGTTCAAGAACAACCGTCTCAAAGGGCGTGCAGCCATTCTGGCCGCTGCGCAATCGGCGAAACTGGCAACGATTACGGCCGCCCCCGTCAGCCCCCCAAAGCTGAGCTTTGCCAAGCAACGCATCGTGGTGAACATGGTGCACACTTTGGATTTTCGCGGGCCGCAATCGGCCAGATTGTTCGTGACCAAAGCCGTGGGCAACGGTCAGGATCACATCATTCGCACCCCTCCTTGGTCCCACACCGCTGGACCCATCCGCCAAATCGAAGAGGTCGATTTGCGCGGTTTAAACATCAAAAACGCGCTGCGTCGCCGCTTGCGGATCTTTGCCTCGAGCGTCGATGTAGGTGTCTACCACGTCGTGCCATCGGCCTATGTTTTGGGGCGTGAACCTGAAACCGGGCGCTTGCAGTTCCACGCCGAAGTCATCAGCGATCCGGTCAACCCGGAAAGTTCGGCGGTGCGGGTTTCCGTCGGATTGGTACCCGAAATTTCGCCCATAGAAGAGCTGGAATTGCGCGCAGCACTTGAGCGTCACATTGTGGCGACGCAGCCGCTGGGATCGGAAATTCCGGCGCTGACCATGGGCTTTCCAACCGATTTGGGCACGCTTCCGGAACTGACGTGGGGCGATCAGATGTCCCAAGCCAGCCCGCCGGTTTTGGACGGGCGCACGGTTTTGCTGACTGTTACGACCAAAACGCTGGGTTTTGCCAAGATCTTGTTTGACACGCTTGCCGCACGCGATCGTGTGTTGTCGGCCAGTTTGAAATTCAATTTGCCGGACGACATCAGCGCGCAAAGCTCGGTCCTCGTCGGGCTGACCCGGACGTGTGGACCGACCTTGTCTGCGCATGCAGCGGGCGGCGCGTTGCACATCGAAGATCTGGTGGGGCATCCACAAAACGTAACATCTGTGGCGCGTGCAGGTGGTGCAGGACAGGTCATCACGCTGCCTTTGCCTGCCCCGATTGCCCTGGCCGCCGCCGGCCAGAACCAAAGCAATTTGGCCAATCTTGAGGACGGAAAATGGATTCCAGACACCATTGTTGCGTACCCAGACGTTGTCACGCTGGATCCGCAACGGGTGAATGTGGATGAAATGGTGACGCCAGTGATTGTGTCGACGTCACTGATTCAAGGCGCTGATTTTGATGGCAGCGGGTTACAGGCGTTCTTGATCGAAATCAGATTGCATGGCCGTGCGCCAATTGGTGTCACCATGCACGCCGATGCCGCGTCGGGATTTTTCGACCCTCAAATCCTGAACCTGTCAGTGCCGTTGACCAATGCGTTGTCAGCTGGTGGGCGCATTCTGGACTACCGGATCACGGCGCAGTTTGATGACGGATCATCGGTGCAAACCGATTGGAAAACCCAAAACTTTGGGGCCAATCCTGACATCACGTTGCGTCGGTCGGATTTGGTTTAAGCTGTCGGGCGATTTGACGTCGCCCGACAAGCATTACAATCCCAATATCTTTTTCTTGTCGGATGCCCATTTCAGGATCACCAAATCGAACGACAAAGCCATCAGTGACACGCAGATCCCCAGAACAAAGTTCCGGCCCAGATCAGTCCCTGCCAATGTGCGTTGCAATTCCTGACCCAGATCGATTGTGCCGATAAAGGCTGCAATCATGGTCATGAAAAACGCGAACATCAGCGCTTGGTTGAACCCGACAGCCATCGTCGGCAGCGCCAGTGGAAACTGCACAAGCCACAATTTTTGCAGGCGCGTCGCACCGGACATATCAGCAGCTTCGGTCATTTCTTCGGGCACGTTGCGCAGCCCTTCGATGGTGTAGCGCACCAGTGGGACCATCGCGAAAATCGTGATCGCAAAGATGACGGCGATGTCGGTAATCCCGAACAGCATAATCGCCGGGATCAGGTAGACAAAGCTGGGAAATGTTTGCGCGGAATCTGACACCAGCAACAAGAAAACGTCGCGCAGCATTTGCCCGGCAAAGCGCCACATCAGATAAAAGCTGGCCGCAAAAATGAGCCAAAAAGTGGTCCGATATGCGATCAATGTCGGGTCTTCGCCAAAGACGCCCAAGCTCCAGAGAATGTAGCGTAAAACGCCCGCTGCGATCAAAGACACAAGTGCGATGAACGAGCGGCGAAAGATCAGGCTGATCACGCCGACAACGACACCCGAGGTGATACCTTTGGAAAAATCGATGCGTTGCGCAGGTGGCCCCGCGCCCCAAACTGCCAACGGAATGGCTAAAATCATCGCCACAAACGTCGAGGACAACACGTAATAGATCGTGATCACCGACCGATCCCACCACCCGCTGAGTGCGACATAGGTAAAGAACGCGCATGCGACAATGGCTTGGCGTGGGCCAGCAACTTTCCACGCAAACGCCGCGATAATCATGATGAAAGCAGGCGTTGGGATAGACAACAAAAGATCACGAAACGGGATCAAAACGTAGATGTTCATCACGTACCGCAGCGATCCTGTCGTCCATTGTAACGCGTCGTTGGTAAGCACGGTTTTCTTGATGAACGTGTCCAGTTCTTTGCCTTGGCTAAAGTCCTGTTTGCGCCCGATTTCCGAGGCGACATCGACGAATTGCGCCAGCACCACACAGCTGACAAACGCAGCAATCGCCATGACCAAAAACTTGTGGCGCTGCACCCAAGACGTGCCTTTTTCAAAGTGCTCGGGCTGTTTTGCAACCCATGCTTTGGACAGGCGGTCCAAGGTAACGGCCAGTAAAACAATGGTAATCCCGATCTCGAAACTACGCCCGATCTTAAAGCTGCCCATCATCGCAAGCAATTTTGCGCCCAAGCCCGGCATGCCGATAAAGGCGGTCAGAACGACCATGGCAAGGCACAGCATGATGACTTGGTTCACGCCAACCAAAATCTCCGTCCGCGCAGACGGGATGTAGACATGACGCAGCATTTGCCAGCGCGAACAGCCCGACATTTTGCCGGCTTCGACGACTTCGGGGCTGACTTTTTTCAAACCCAGCGTCGTCATCAAGATCATCGGCGGAATGGCATAGATCAGCGTGGCAACAGCACCCGCGGTCGGCCCGACTTTGAAAAAAATCACGGCAGGCAGCAGGTAGGTAAAGAACGGCAGGGTTTGCAGAACCGACAAGATCGGTTGCAACAAACGGTCCACCCAAGGGCGACGCCACGCAGAAATCCCCAACATCAAACCGATCAGAAATGCCATCGGGGCAACAACGGTCAGGACCGACATGGTCTCCATCGCGATTTTCCATTGGCCGATCAGGGCTGTCCACGTGAACGTCCCACCCGCCAAAACGGCCAAGCGCCAGCCGCCCAGATAGTAGCCAATCACAGCTGCCACAGAGGCAATCGCCGTCCACGGGATAGGGCCCAGATTTGGCCAGCGTCGCTTGCCGTACAGCAAATTTGCCGTCGCATCCAAGACATCCTCAAGACCGGCAGTCAGAAAGCGCGTGAGCTTGAGCAGGCCAAGATCGTCTTTGACGAAGTTAAAAATACCGTCCAGCGCCCACTCAAACGGGGGCAGCAAATACAGCGGCACGCGGTGCAGGAATTCGGGCAGCAATCCGATCCATTGCGTCAGTGTCAGAACTGCGGCGATGACAATCAGCCCCCAAACCGCCATATTGCGTTTAGGGATCACACGCGGTGCATTTGCTTGCTCGTTCACCGAGGCCATCAGTTGGCCTCCAGCAGTACTGCCAGCCCGTCTTGGCGGTTCAAGCCACCGATGATTTTGCCGTCTTTGGACACTGGGATGACGTCGCGTGTGTCGTGGACCAGCAGTTTGGCCAGTTCTTTGATCGTGGCTGCGGCGTCAACCGGATCACCGGTACCTTTGACGTCGGATTTTGCCAGAACCCCGGCATGCACGACGCGCGCCTTATCGATTTCCTCGGTGAATTTGCGCACGTAATCGGTGGCAGGGTTCAGCACGATTTGATCAGGGGTATCGCATTGCTCGACCGCGCCGTCTTTCATGATCGCGATGCGGTCGGCAAGGCGCAGGGCCTCGTCAAAATCGTGGGTGATGAACACGATCGTCTTGCCCAGCAACCCCTGAAGGCGCAAAAATTCATCCTGCATTTCACGACGGATCAACGGGTCGAGCGCCGAAAATGGCTCATCCAAGAACCAAATATCAGGTTCAATCGCGAGGGAGCGCGCGATGCCCACGCGCTGCTGTTGACCACCAGACAACTCACGGGGGAAGTAATCTTCGCGCCCTGACAGGCCAACCAGTTCAATCACCTCTAGCGCACGGGCACGGCGGGTGTGCCGGTCTTGGCCACGCATTTCCAGCGGAAAGGCGATGTTTTCAAGAACGGTGCGATGCGGCAGCAATCCAAAGCTTTGGAACACCATGCCCATTTTGTTGCGGCGCAGGTCGATCAGCTCTTTTTCAGGGAGCGCCATGATGTCTTGGCCCTCGACTTCGATCGTGCCGCCGGTGATGTCGTGCAGGCGCGAGAAACAGCGCACCAATGTGGATTTTCCAGACCCCGAAAGGCCCATGATCACCAACATTTCACCGCGGCTGACCTCCATCGACACGTCCTTGACGCCTGCGATGTAGCCGTCGGCGCGGATCTGATCAAAGCTGTGCCCGGCTGGCATCGTTTTCAGATAGGCCTCAGGGTTTTTGCCAAAGACTTTCCAGACATTTTTGCAGGAAATCACGGTTTCATTGGTCATGTCTGAGAGGCTTTCTAGGTTAGGCTTTGGTCAGTGTTGAAAATGCCCGCCCGAGGGTTTCTCAGGCGGGCACATGGTCACTCAGTGTGAAGCTAGACTTATTTTGTCCAAGCCATCCACGTGTCTTTGTTGGCGTCCAACCATGCGGTGGCTGCATCTTCTGGCTCCATTTCGTCGATGTCGACGAATTTTGCCATTTCAGCAATCTGTGGGTTGGTGAAAGAAATCTTGGTCAGCGTTGCGTAGGCTGCTGGCCATTTGTCTTTCATGCCGTCCCACGCTGCTTTTTTCAGGTAGCCTTTTGCAGGGTTACCACAGTCATACAGCGCGTCTTTGTTGACGCCAACGGCCGGATCTTTGTCGCAGCCTTCTTCCCATGCTGGGAATTCGACGAATTCACCTGGCCATACGGCCTCGGCAAAGTTTGGCGTCCAGTTGAACACGACAACTGGTTTCTTTTCGGCTTCGGCAGCGCCGATTTCAGCCCACAAAGCAGCCGCAGAACCTGCGTTCACAACAACAAAGTTCATATCGAGCGCTGCAACACGTTCTTGACCGTGCTTGAGCCAGTCAACTGGGCCGTCCAGATAACGACCTTTGTCGCCAGTTTCCGCTGTTGCGAACAATGCCGCACAGTCGTTCAATGCTTCCCATGCTGGCAAGCCCGGGCATGCATCTTTGGTCCACATCGGGTACCACCAGTCTTCGCGTGTGACAGCGTTGTGATCGCCCGCGTCATGTAGGCCACCTTTTTCCAGAGCCGCACGGTAGGATGCGCCAAACGCGCCTTCCCAAACTTCCAGCTCCATTGTCACGTCGCCCAGACGTACCGATTCATAAACGGCTTGGCTGTCGGTTGTGACGAATTCAACGTTGTTGCCCATAGATTCGAAAATCTGGCCAACCACGTTGGACATCACGATTTGCGAGGACCAGTTGTGGATTGGAATAACAATCGGATCGCTGCTGTCTTCGGCAAATGCGGCCAATGGCATACACGCCATGACACCTGCGCTCAGCGCTGTCGTAAACTTCTTCATCGTTTTCTCCCGGTTGAGATGCGGTGATTTTTCGCCGCTATTATTTTCAGAGGCATCCGTTTGGATGTTCAACTCAGCCGTAAAAATGAATCACGTCCGAATGGAATCTCTGCGGTGCAGTCTTGCACGATTTTCCTATCAATCAAGTTTTTTTCTTGTGGAGGCGTGTATTTGTCAGTTTAACGTCCGCAACATGCGCCAAATGATGTCCGATTTGGTGAAAACGATGTCGGGTTTCAAAAGGACACCACCCTGCGTTTTCAGTAGGTTTTGAGTAAGAGGAGTCTGATTCCATGCGTTATTCCGGTTTCAAAGTCATCAAAGAGGCGCTGACAGGTCACAAAGGGTGGAAGCCCACGTGGCGCGATCCTGAACCGCAAAGCCACTATGACATCATCATCATCGGCGGCGGTGGACACGGTTTGGCCACAGCCCACTATCTGGCAAAGGTCTACGGCGAGAAGAAAGTCGCGGTGCTGGAAAAGGGCTGGATCGGTGGTGGAAACGTCGGGCGGAACACGACGATTATCCGCTCGAATTATTTGCTCGATGGTAACGAGCCGTTTTACGAAATGTCCCTGAAACTGTGGGAAGGTCTGGAACAAGACCTGAATTATAATGCGATGGTCAGCCAGCGTGGCATCATGAACCTGATACACTCGGACGCCCAGCGCGATGCGTTCGTGCGGCGCGGCAACGCGATGATGTTGAACGGGGCCGATGCAGAATATCTGGATCTGGATCAAATCAAAAAGGAATACCCGTTCCTGAATTTCGACGATGCGCGGTTCCCGATTAAAGGCGGTTTGGCACAGCGACGCGGCGGCACGGTCCGTCACGACGCAGTCGCGTGGGGTTATGCTCGCAGCGCTGATGGCAATGGCGTCGACATTATCCAGAACTGCGAAGTCACCGGATTTCGCATCGAAGGCGGCAAATGTCTTGGCGTCGAAACCTCGCGCGGATTTATCGGTGCAACCAAGGTTGGCTGCGCTGTTGCTGGGTCCTCTGGCCGCTTGATGGCCAAGGCGAACATGCGTTTGCCGATCGAATCCCACGTCTTGCAAGCCTTCGTATCCGAGGGCCTGAAACCGGTCCTGCCGGGCGTCATAACATTCGGTGCGGGCCACTTTTACGTCAGCCAGTCTGATAAGGGCGGCTTGGTCTTTGGCGGCGATCTGGATGGTTACAATTCATACGCCCAACGGGGCAACCTGCCCGTGGTCGAGGACGTCTGCGAAGGCGGCATGGCGATCATGCCGATGATCGGACGCGCACGACTTTTGCGCATGTGGGGCGGCATCATGGACATGTCGATGGACGGATCCCCCATCATCGACAAAACCCACATCGACGGGCTCTATTTCAACGGTGGCTGGTGTTATGGCGGGTTCAAAGCCACGCCTGCATCCGGATTTGCATTCGCGCATCTGTTGGCCAAAGACGAACCTCACGAAACCGCCACAGCCTATCGATTTGACCGGTTCGAAAAGGGCCGCATGATCGACGAAAAAGGCATGGGCAATCAACCCAACTTGCATTGAGGGAACCCAGAACATGATTATCAATCACCCCCTCCTTGGCCCACGCGACAGCGCTGAATTCGTTTACATGGGCGACGCAAATTTGATCGAACGACCCGATCCCGAGGCCGAAACTGCCGCCCGTGAATTCTACGAATACGCGTATTTGCGCGACAACCCCGCAGGCGAGCATCGCGAGCTGTGGTTTCACGAGGCCGGCGACAGATCGTGGTTGGTCGTCACTCGCAACACCCTGACGCACGAAATTTCAGACGTTCAAATGGCCCGCGATGTGGCCCGCAGCAAGGGGCGTTCAAAATGAACCAGATCAACCGTTTGAAGGGTGGGCAGATTGACCGCACCCAAACGCTGAACTTCACCTTTGATGGCAAAACTTACCAAGGGCACGGCGGCGACACGCTGGCCTCTGCGCTGCTCGCCAACGGTGTCCGTCTGATGGGGCGGTCGTTCAAATATCACCGCCCGCGTGGGCCGTTGTCGGCTGGGTCCGAAGAACCAAACGCGATGGTCGAACTGCGCACCGGCGCGCGCCAGGAACCCAACACCCGCGCCACAACTGCGGAACTGTTTGAGGGTCTGTCCGCGCAATCACAAAACCGCTGGCCGTCGCTGAAATTCGACGCGATGGCGATCAATGACCGGTTCTCGAATTTTCTGACGGCGGGGTTTTACTACAAAACTTTCATGTGGCCTGCCGCGTTTTGGGAAAAAATCTACGAGCCAATTATTCGCAAGGCTGCGGGGCTTGGGTCCTTGTCCATGCAGGCCGACCCTGATGAATACGACAAAGGGTTCCGCCACTGCGATCTGTTGATCATCGGCGCAGGCCCTTCCGGGTTGATGGCCGCATTGACGGCTGGGCGTTCAGGCGCAGAGGTCATCCTTGCGGACGAAGATTTCGCGATGGGTGGCCGTTTTAACAGCGAAACTTTTGCCATCGACGACGCATCCGCCGATGTTTGGGTACAGGCAAGCATTGCCGAGTTGGCCGCGTTGCCAAACGTACGCTTGATGCCGCGCACCACGGTGATCGGCGCGTTTGATCACGGCATTTACGGCGCCTTAGAACGGGTTTCGGACCACTTGGCTGAACCGGCACCGGGCAAACCACGCCAAATTCTGTGGCGCATTTACGCTGCCAAAACTATTTTAGCAGCGGGGGCCACCGAACGCCCGATCGCGTTTGAAAACAACGACCGCCCCGGCATCATGTTGGCCTCCGCGATCCGGTCCTACGCCAATCGCTGGGCCGCCACCCCGGCGCAGCGCGTCGCGATTTTCACAAATAATGATGACGGGCATCGCACCGCCGCCGACTTGCATGCCGCTGGTGTCAAGATCGCCGCCGTGGTCGACACCCGCACAGATGCACCGCGCAGCCCTGACTACGAGGTCCTGCAAGGCGCGCAAGTCATTGATAGCAAAGGCCGTTTGGGCCTGACATTTGCCGAGGTGAAATTGGCCGACGGCTCTATGCGTACACTCGAATGTGGTGCGCTGGGCGTATCGGGCGGCTGGAATCCGAACGTGCACATGACCTGTCACCAACGCGGTCGCCCGACGTGGGATGACAGCCTCGCGGCGTTTGTTCCCGGCAGCACGCTGCCCCCCGGCATGACGGTTGCAGGTGCGGCGACAGGCAATCTGTCCAGTTACGGCGCACTGCAAACTGGCGCGCAGGCTGCAAAAACGGCACTTGGCCTAAAAGGCCGTTTACCTAAACCGCCATCAGCCGAAGACGCGCCCGTGTCCCAAACGCCGTTCTGGTATGTTGAGGGATGCAGCCGCGCCTGGCTGGACCAGCAAAACGATGTGACCGTCAAAGACGTGAAGCTTAGCCACCAAGAAGGCTTTCGCTCGGTCGAGCATCTGAAACGCTACACGACGCTGGGCATGGCAACGGATCAGGGCAAAACATCCAACATGGGTGGCCTTGCGATCATGGCTGAACTGGCGGGCAAATCGATCCCCGAAGTTGGCACAACGATCTTTCGCCCGCCCTACACGCCGACCGCGATTGGCGCGATGGCGGGGCGCATCAAGGGTATGGATTTCCATCCGACCCGCCTGACGCCCTCGCATTACTGGGCCAAGGAACGTGGCGCTGTGTTTGTCGAAGTCGGCAACTGGTTGCGCGCGCAGTGGTTCCCGATTGCCGGCGAAACGCATTGGCGTCAATCTGTGGACCGCGAAGTTGCCGCCACGCGTGCCTCAGTTGGTGTGTGCGACTGCACCACCTTGGGCAAAATCGACGTTCAAGGCACGGACGCAGCCCAGTTCCTGAACAAAATCTACTGCAACGGATTTGCGAAATTGGCGGTCGGCAAGGTCCGCTACGGCTTGATGCTGCGCGAAGACGGCATTGCGATGGACGACGGCACCGCGGCGCGACTAGAGGAAGACCATTTCGTCGTGACCACCACCACGGCCAACGCGGCCAAAGTGTATCAACACATGGAATTTGTGCGCCAATGTCTGTTCCCGGACATGGACGTGCAGTTGATTTCAACCACAGAAGCTTGGGCGCAATACGCCGTCGCCGGCCCCAACTCGCGCGCCTTGCTGCAAAAGATCGTGGACCCGGAATTCGACCTGTCCAACGAAGGCTTCCCGTTCATGGCCTGCGCCAACATCACCGTTTGTGGTGGTTTGCGCGCACGACTGTTCCGTATTTCGTTCTCGGGCGAAATGGCATTTGAAATTGCGGTCCCTGCCCGCTACGGCGACGCGTTGATGCGCAAATTGATGACCGAGGGCGAAGAATTTAACGTGGTTCCCTACGGCACCGAAGCGTTGGGCGTCATGCGCATCGAAAAAGGCCATGCGGCAGGCAACGAGCTGAACGGCACGACATCGGCGCTGAACCTCGGTATGGGGCGCATGGTGTCCAAAGCCAAAGACAGTATCGGGTCAAAACTGTCCGAACGCGAAGGGCTAAACCAGGACGATGCCCTGAACCTTGTCGGGATCAAACCGCTGGATGCAGGCGACAAAGTCACCGCCGGTGGGCACCTGATGAACGCGGATGGGCCTGTCGATGCAAAGCACGATCAGGGCTACGTCACATCAGCCGCGTTCTCGCCTAGCTTGGGCAGTATGATCGGGCTGGGCTTTGTCAAAAACGGCAGCGATAGGTTGGGCGAAAAGATGCGTCTTGTGTCGCCGGTGACCGATCTGAACGTCGATGTAGAAATCGTATCCGCCCACTTTGTGGACCCTGAGGGAGGACGCCAACGTGCATGATTTAACCCCCATCACCGCTTTGGGCGGCACCAATGCCCGCGTCGAAACGATTGGCGCTGTGACCTGCAGCGAAGTGCCGGACGTGGCGTTGGCCTCGGTTGCGGCGCGTTTGGGCAAAGAAAGCCAAACGCGCACCGCGGTCAAAAAGATCATCAAAGCCGATGCGCCAGATGTCAGCCGTTTTGACGGGGGCGACGTTTTGGCGTTCTGGGCTGGTCCAGATCAATGGATGCTCGAGGCCCCGTTTGACAGCCATGAAGACATCGCCGCACGCGTCAAATCTGTGTGCAAAACCAATGCATCCGTGGTCGAGCAAACTGACGCGTGGGCCCGTTTTGATGTCTCCGGCGCAGAGGTTTTGGCGGTGATGGAATTGCTGTGTAACGCAAACAGCCGTGCAATGGATGTCGGTGCATGCACCCGCAGCAGCGTCCATCACTTGGGATGTTTTGTACTGCGCCGCGCAGCCAAAATGTTCAGTATTTATGGTCCACGCGCCTCGGCTGGGTCACTGCACCACGCGATCATCACCGCGATGCACACGGTCGCATAAGCTAGGCGCCTAAAGCGACGGCACAGGCACGTCGCGATTGACCCGAAATGCGTTGATCGCTTTGCGGTCTTCTTGCGGTGTCACCCCAAACGCTGCTTTGTAATGCGCCAAAAGCGGCGTTTGCGTTGTGTAGCCCACAGAGGTTGCGATCTGCGCCATTGTGTCCTTGGAATAATGCACCAGCTGCCGCGCGGCTTTCATACGCATCGCGCGGTAAAATTGCGTCGGATTTTGTCCAGTTGCTTTCTTGAACGCCCGCTCGATTTGGCGTGGCGTGACGCCGAGGGTCTCTGCAACTTCTGCCACCGAAATTGGCGTTTCCAATCGGGCCGCAAACAAATCAACGGCATTTACGACCAATGTAGGCAAGCCTTGATGATCAGACGTTGGCAACGGAATGCGTTGGCGCACCCCTTCGCCGCGCACCAGTGGATGCTGGAACCAGCACGCAACTTCGTGCGCGATTTCCGCACCCAAAGCGTCTTGGATCAGGTGCAATGCCAGATCAAAAGCGGCGGCGGCCCCCGACACAGTGTAGCGCCGCCCATCCGTCACGATAACCTCGTCCATTGCGGCGATTTCAGGGAACTCAGCGCGGAAAGCAGCCTCGTAACACCAATGGACCGAGCAGCGATGCCCTTGCATCAGGCCGGCGCGCGCCAAAGGAAATACACCGCCGCTGACGCCACCAAGAATGACGCCGTGCCGGTCCATCGCCCGCAAGGCGCCATACGCCCGCCGCGGATCATCGGGCTGCGCCAATGGGCTGCTGAGCAAAAACAACGCATCCACATCCAGATCAGAATTGAGCGCATGGTCGGCTTCAAAAATAACTTGAGCGCTGGATGTCACGCGCGCGCCCGTTTCGGACACCAAGGACCACGTAAAACTGGTCTTACCCGCGATCTCGTTTGCGGCCCGCAACGGTTCAATCATCGAGGTCAAGCACGCCATCGGAAAGCCTGGGAAAATCAGAAACCCGATCTTCATGTTTTCACTCTTGTTCATCTTTTTTACACTCTGAGGAAAATTTTGATCTATACTCGGATAAGGTTTATGCGAATTTGGAATTGTCTGTCTACTGGCAGCTGGGTAGGAGAGCTCTGAAAATGAATATTGAAAAGGGTGCCCCTGATATGTCCAATATGCTGACACAGAACCCACACAGCACGCGTGAAGGTGATCGGGAAAAAGTTCTCGAAGTTGCAATTGGCCGCGAAGTGCGCGCTTTTCGGCGCCAGCAAGAAACAACCGTGGCGGATTTGTCCGCGCGGACCGGTATTTCAATTGGCATGTTGTCCAAAATCGAAAATGGCAACACATCGCCGTCGCTGACAACCCTGCAAACTTTGGCCAATGCCCTAAGCGTGCCGTTAACCAGTTTTTTCCGCCAGTTTGAAGAAAGCCGCCAAGCGGTTCATACCAAGTCCCGCGAAGGTGTCGAGATTGACCGCGAAGGCACCCGTGCAAACCATCAATACAACCTTTTGGGTCACATCGGGGCCAATGCATCCGGTGTGATTGTTGAACCGTATTTGATTACGCTATCGGACAAATCTGACATTTTCCCAACGTTCCAGCATGGCGGAATTGAAACGATTTACATGTTGGAAGGCGAAGTTGACTATCGTCATGGGGATGCAGTTTACCCACTAAAACCGGGAGATACCCTATTTTTTGATGCCGATGCACCGCATGGCCCCGAAAAATTGGTCAAACTGCCTGCGCGCTATCTGTCAATCATCAGCTACCCGCAGAACGCCAATACCTAGGCCACTACGTCGACGCATTTGATTGGGTCATTTTTTTGGAAATGATGCTGGCCCATTGCGCATTTTGGTCCGCCAGTCGCTTCATCTCTTCTGCAACAATTGTAAATCCACGCCCGTCATCGCCCAGCCGCGCAGCTTCGATACGGGCGTTGATTGCAAGCATTGTTAGTTGGCGAATGGATCCCGTGATTTTCTTGGTTAAATCAATAATTTCACCGTTTGCGGCTTGCGTCTCATTCAACAGTTTTTCCAAATCTGCCTGCGCTGCAACCTCTTCATCTGCGCTGACAACCAAGCCTTGAAGGTGGGACAACTCGCCGTTTTCAAACACCGCACTTCCGCGTTCGCGTATCCATGCAACGCCACCGTTGGCATGTTTCATGCGATAGACCATATCCCAGGGTTCACCCCGCTCTATCGCCGCATCAACAGTCGCAAATACCCGTTCTTTGTCATCATCATGGGTAAGTCCAACAAATGAATGCACTTTGTTGCCAATGATATCCTCGGGATCATAGCCCATGATCGCATTAACGCCGCCGATCATGTGCTCCATCGTATAATCCGCATCATTGCGACATCGATACACAAATGAGTCGATCGCTGAAAATACGCTTCGAAATATTTCGACCGTCAAAGAAATCGCCCCCTCATTGTGGTGAGGGAGCGATAACAGCTAGTGATTAATGAACGATTGAGCCTAGGTTTTTAGCGGCGGTTCGCTGTCAAGTTCAGGCCAAATTCCGTTGGATGTGTCCTGCCCGTCATCAAATTTTGACAGGTAATCCAACATCATCGGGCGGTTGTCGATGAACCCCTTGTAGGTCGCCAATTCCTCGGGCAGATCGCGTATCACACGGTGCAATCGGCGCCCCCATTTTGGCACGCTGACAATGTCCTGAAATGCACACAAATAACACCGGATCGGGAACACCAAAGCGTTCGAGCGCGGCAGGCGAAAGAACGTTTGCAGTTCGACCCGCAGGTGCTGTTTGGCACCGATGTTTTCCGGCGTCAGTGACGTCTTTTGGATGCCCCATTTGTGGTAGTTTTCAGGGCTTGTATCCAGCAACGGATTAACCGTCATCGTCCAGTTCAAGCGACGCGCGGGCGCACCTTGCTGGATGTTCAAAAGGAACTTGAGCGCGCGTACAAAGATGCCTTTTTCATGGGCCAGCGGAACCGGCGCGTGCCATTCGAAAAAGTTCATACCGATGTCGAAATCCAACGACCAATCAGCCTGTGTTGTGATCGTACCTGCATCCATCCAAAGGTTATCATCCCGTTGATCTAGAACACAAAAATCGCCCTGCGTCTGCCGTGTGATATATTCCATCGGGCCGTATGGCAGCGTGGTTTCATCCATGAATGTAAAGTGATCATCGATGCCCAACGGCTTGTTGATCCAATGCCATTTGTCGCCATCGCGGTGCAGCTGAAACAGGTCGGGATAGTCCTCGGACTTGGACACCATGATCAGTTCCAGCAGATCCCAGCCGGCCAACGTCATGTGCGGCAACGACTGACAGCGCAGCGGGTCATCCGCCAGTACCATCGCCCGGTCACGCATTTCGCTCACGTAATGTTCGTCCACATCGAACCGCATCTCGTAGATGGAATCCGACGGGCCACCACGATGCTGTTCCATGTTGACCGCATACATGTAGCTGTCTTTGTCGAAGGGAAACGGGAACCGTTTGATCGCCCGTTCAGAGTTGTGAAACGAATAGTCGTCGCGGAACGTTTCGTCGTTAAATTGCAGTGTCATTTTAACGGTCCAATACTAAAGTTTTGCCCTCAAAGCGGGACACACATGGCATGATTTTTTCACCCGATGCGTGTTCGTTATCTTCAAGCCAATGATCGCGGTGAATGAAGTTGCCAGTGTAGTCGATCACCCGCGTTTCACACATGCCACACGCGCCGCCGCGACACAGATAAGGTGCGTCGACCCCTGCCCGTTCGATGGCTTCTAACAGGCTTTCTTGTTCACCGACCTGGATCACTTTGTTAGACACTGCCAGCTTGACTTCAAACGGTTTGCCGGGCTGCGGAGCGAGGAATTCTTCGTAGTGAATGGCTTCGCGGGGCCAGCCCAAATCGGTAGCTTTTGCGCGCACCCAGTTGATCATTCCCTTGGGGCCACAAACATAGATGTGCGTGCCAAGTGGCTGACGATCCAGTAGATTTTCCAGATCGATGGCTTGGTCCTGATCGTCGTAGTAGACGCTTACGTCATTTGGGTGGGTATCAGTCAGATAGTCGACATAGCTACCCAGCGCTTGCGAGCGGCACGCATAATGCAGTTCCCAATTGCCATGCGCGCGGTCCAGTTGTTTGATTTGCGCAAGGAACGGCGTGATGCCGATGCCGCCTGCAATCATCAGGTGCTTTTTGGCCCGCAAATCCAGCGAAAACAGGTTCACAGGGTTCGAGATGACCATCTCGTCGCCAACGCTAACCGATTTATGCATGAATAGCGAACCGCCACGGCCCTCGTCGTCGCGACGCACTGAAATTGTGTAGGCGCTTTGATCAAAGGGGTCGGACATCAATGAGTACGGGTTCAGGCGGGTGATCGCCCCGTCTTGCATTTCGACAACGGTGTGCGCACCGCCGGAAAATGTCGGCAACAGACCACCATCGACGGGTTCAAAGCGAAAGCGCGTCACGAGATCATTCAAGGGTGTCACTTCGGTCACGCGGACTGCAATTTTCTCAGCGCCACTCATTGCTCTGTCTCCTTGGCGTAAATCCCCTTTTGTGCAGGCACGTTGCCGGGGTCCTCGGCGTCGATGCAGACAGCTTGGTAAGCGGCCAAACGGCGCGAATAGTGATCGCGCACGAACAGGTTCAACCCACAATGGCTACACACGAACGGATCAGTTTCCACGTCTTCGGTGATGCCTTTGCAATGCACACACTGCATGCGCCGCGCGATGGATCCGCGATGTTCGGTCTGGATTGCGGTGTGCGGAATGCCGGCTTGCATTGCTTCGTTCTGGGCCTGCCCCATCAGACCTTCGGTGCCGGTCAGATAGACTTGCAGCCCCATCGAGGCGTCTTGCAAAACCCGCTGGATACGGCTGACGGAGGCGGCGTAAGACGGACCTTCGTAAAATTGTGCGGGGTTAAGCGCGCGCAGTTTGTCCGCGAAATCTGCCCCACGCGGAATGTAGATGATGTGGGTTTTCGCCATCAGATCAGGCGTGGCAACGTCTAGGATCGCCTCGGCCCCTGCGGCGTCCGCGATCATCAGGTGATGTTTGCCTGCACGCACTTCTAGCGTGCCATAGACAGGACGGCTTCGGATAGACGGCGGAAATTCGAATTTTGACATGTGATCCTCGGTAGAGTGCAAAAGAGGCGCAAACCTGACGGCGCGCCCCTTTGTGTGATCAGCCCTTTGCGGTGCGGATCGTTTTGTCTTTGTCGTAGAACGGCATTTCTTCGGCTGTGGCCGCCAGCTCTGATCCGTCCAGTTGAACGATCGTGAGCTTGGTGCCGGCTTTTGCAGCCTCGGGCGACAGACGTGCAATCGCAACGCTGTAGTCGTTCAGGTCTGACGACAGGCCATAGGTGATGACGCCCACGTCGTTGCCGTTGTGCATAATCCGCGCGCCCATATCCATCTGCGCCATGCTGTCAGACAGTTGCACCCCGTAGATTTTGAACCTCTCTTTGCCCTCAAGCGCATAGTGGTTTTCCGCGCCGATAAAGCCGGTTTTGCCCGGTGAAACTGTGAATTCCAGCCCCAGTTCCCAGATCGTGTCACCGCACAGGTCGTTCTCGAACGGGAAGGTTTCAGAATTATCGCCCGGATAGAACAACAGGTAGCTTTCGATGCGCAGCATATCCAGCGTCGAGAACTGCACAGGGCGCACGCCACGGTCTTTGCCGGCCGCCAGAATGTTGTCCCACAGGTGCACAGCATCCTTGCCGCGGCAGAAGATTTCATAGCCACGCTCGCCCGTGTAGCCGGTGCGCGAAATCATCACGTCACGGCCGTACAGGCGCGTTTGCATGATGCCAAAGTAGGCCAGATCACGGATCGCCGGAATTTCTTCGGCCAACAGATCCACGGACACGGGGCCTTGCAGTGACATGTCGTGCAGATCGTCGTCAAACAGAACCGAACAGTTCTTGGCGGCCGCAACCGAGGTCAACTGCTCCATCCCGGTGCCCGTGCCATGCACAACCAACCACGAGTTTACCGCAAGATGATAGATGATGCAGTCGTCGATAAATTTGCCGTCGCTGTTCAGGATCGACGCGTAAGTCGACCGGCCCGGCGCGATTTTCTCGACGTTGCGGGTTGTGACGCGGTCAATGACATAGGCCGCATCCGGCCCGATCACGTGGCATTTTTTCAGACCTGAAACATCCATCAAACCGGCTTTGGTGCGGATCGCCTCATAGTCAGCCTTGGCGCGCTCGGGCGTGTCGTCGTAGAACCACGCCGTGCCCATGCCGTTCCAGTCTTCTAACGCTCCGCCGATTTCGGCGTGGCGATGCGCCAATGCGGAATGTCTCCATAGAATTGCCATGTGTCTTCCCCTGTTTATTTTGAGTCTTTGTTAAGCATCATTCAGCCTCAGGCATTTGTAAAAAGCAAGAATGAGATGCAAATTATTTTCCTGTCAGGCAATATTTTACGCGAAAGGGCCACCCAATAGGCGGCCCCTTGCTAAAGTCTTGGTCAGCTTACTTGTCGAAGCGTTTGGCTTTTTTCGCCTCAGAGCTGTGTCCGATCACCAATACGGCGACGCAAATGATCGCTGCAATTGCGGTGTACAGACCGGGCATCGCTGTGCCCCAGCCCATGAACATTGCGCCATCTACGACGGACCAGTCTGCTGTGTCATATGGAAAACCCATGGTTCTCTCCTTTTCGGTTTCGTTTATTCAGCAGGTGCTGGTGAAGATGGGATGCCTTCGGGGTACCCCTGTGCAGGCACTTTGACGGTGTCCATACCAGCGATTTCCGCACCTTCTGGCACACGCAGCATTCCGAACATCTTGAGGATGTAGGACACCACGTAACCTGGCACGAAACCCAAGCCAAAGAAGACCGCCGCACCAATGATCTGACCCATCAGGTTGATCGTCGGAGCCCCTTCGCCTTGCAGCGCTGGATATCCGGATGCGAACACACCCAGCATAATCACACCGTAAAGGCCGATTGTGCCGTGGACCGTGACCGCACCAACCGCATCATCAATGCCGCGTCGCTCAAGCCAATTGGCGGCAGGTGCAAGGATGATACCCGCTGAGAACGCGATGATGAACGTAAGGCCCGGGAAATAGATGTCCAGACCGGACGCCGTCGAGATAATACCAGCAAGGGCGCCAGACATCATCCAGAACGGGTCTTTGGTGATGATCCACGCACCGATGATGCCACCAGCAATCGCCATCAGGATGTTGAACGACAAGGCAGACAAGGTGATTGGCGTGCCGTAGATTGTCGCGAATTTATCGCCAAACCAGCTCCATGCTTCGCCCGGAACAATGACGCAAGCCATCAAGAAGCCCCAGAAACCGACGATGATCAGCATCAGGCCGACAACTGTCATTGGCATGTTGTGACCGGCGATATGGTTGGCTGAACCGTCATCGTTGAATTTGCCGATGCGTGGTCCAAGGTTGATCAGAACACCCAGCGCAAAGAAACCGGCAACCGCGTGGACAAGTCCCGCCGCACCAAAGTCATGGACACCGAATTTCGTAACCAACCAGCCATCTGCGTGCCAGCCCCAAGCCGCCGCAACGACCCACGCGAATGAGCCAAGCACGATAGCAAGAATGACAAAACCAACAGTTTGAATACGTTCGATCACAGCACCCGACATGATGGATGCGGTTGTGGCTGCAAACAGTGCAAATGCACCAAAGAACACGCCAGACGCGTTGTCTGCGATGTTTGGACCCATGTATTGCGCGCTGTCGCCCCAGCCCCATGCGATCGCACTTGCATAGGCTGCGCCGGAAATTCCGGCTGGACCTTCGGATAGGGTCAAACCTGTTGGAAAGCCCCAATAGATCCACCAGCCGAAAAAGTAGAACGTCGGGATCATAAAGGCGAAGGCCAAAATGTTTTTCACACCCGAAGACAGAACGTTTTTCATCCGTGACGCGCCCATCTCGTAGGCCAAGAAACCTGCGTGAATGATGATCATCAACGGAATTGTTAGATAATAAAATGTTTCAGCGAACATGCGGTTTGTTGTGCCGCCACTTCCCTGAAGTGCTGCGACTTGTGCCGTCAGCTCTGCGATTTGTTCTTCCACGGTTTTTCCCTCATCGGCTGTTGGTATTCGTGCACCATCGCATGCAAATTCGTGGTGCTGCCCGAAGGGAACCATGATGCGGGCAATCTGGCTAGTCTTTTTTAACTTAGATGAAAAATAGTTTCCTAGTGGTTGAGCGTTAGATTTTTTGGTGCTAGCACTTGAGTCGAACAAGAATTCACTTTCAAGGAGGGCGCGTGCCATGTGCGGGATCGTCGGACTTTTTCTAAAAGACAAATCACTTGAGCCTCAGCTTGGTGAAATGTTGACGGACATGTTGGTCACGATGACCGACCGCGGCCCCGACAGTGCCGGCATCGCGATTTATGGTGGCGAAACAGAGGGTAAGGTCAAATTGACCCTGCAATCTGACACCCCTGAAAGCGGCTTTGCCAAGCTGGATAATGCACTGCGCAAAGCGATCAAGGGCAAGGTCGACATGAGCGTCGTAGACACCCACGCCCGCCTTGAAATTCAGGCCGATCAGATGGCCGAGGCCCAAGCATACCTTAAGGCAAATCACCCTGATTTACGCATGATGAGCCGTGGCGAATCCCTCGAAATCTACAAGGAAGTCGGGCTGCCTAAAAATGTGGCAGAACGCTTTGATGTGCGCAAAATGTCCGGATCGCACGGAATTGGACACACACGCATGGCAACAGAATCAGCCGTGACCACGATGGGTGCCCACCCGTTCAACACCGGTCTTGATCAGTGCCTCGTGCACAACGGATCGCTGTCCAATCACAACTCTTTGCGCCGCAGCTTGCGCCGTCTTGGTGTGCACATCGAGACTGAAAACGACACCGAAGTCGGGGCTGCTTACCTCACGTGGAAAATGCAAGAAGGTGCAACTTTGGGCGAAGCTTTGGAAAGCTCGCTGGACGATCTGGATGGCTTCTTTACCTTCGTGGTTGGCACCAAGGATGGCTTTGGCGTCGTGCGTGACCCGATCGCTTGCAAGCCCGCCGTCATGGCCGAAACCGATCAGTTCGTCGCCTTTGGATCCGAATATCGCGCGCTGGTAAACCTGCCCGGCATCGACAACGCCCGCGTCTGGGAACCAGAGCCCGCAACCGTCTATTTCTGGAGCCACACGTCGGCCCCAACAGCGCAAGAGAAAGCCGCCTGATGCAAAGTTTCGATCTAGAAGCGCAGGGTCTGCGCGCACTCAATTCTGTCCTGCATGACCAGGCCGCAAACACCAATCAAACGGTCTGGGAAATCAACAACCCCAAAGGCAGCCATGCGATTGCCGTGGGTTTGGACGCCCCGATCGAAGTGAACGTCAAAGGCTCCACCGGCTACTACTGTGGCGGCATGAACAAGCAGGCGACGATCCACGTCCATGGCTCAGCAGGGCCCGGCACCGGCGAAAACATGATGTCCGGCAAGATCGTGATCGAAGGCGACGCCAGTCAATATCTGGGGGCCACGGCCCACGGCGGGCTGATCGTGGTCAAAGGCAACGCATCCTCGCGCTGCGGCATTTCCATGAAAGGTGTCAACATCGTCGTGCAAGGCAACATCGGCCACATGTCTGCGTTCATGGGTCAATCAGGCAATTTGGTGGTCTGCGGTGACGCCGGCGACGCGTTAGGCGACAGCTGCTACGAGGCGCGGTTTTTCGTGCGTGGTTCCGTCAAATCCCTAGGGGCCGATTGCGAGAAAAAGGAAATGCGCGCCGAACATCTGGAGTTCTTGAAAGAGATCATCGCAGAGTCCGGCGTTGACGCCAAACCCGAAGAGTTCACGCGCTACGGCTCTGCCCGCACGCTTTATAATTTCGACGTCGACAATGCCGGCGCGTACTAAGGATACTGATGATGAACAGCCATGACGACAAAGGTATCCCGCACACGACTCCGCGGCAGTCCGCAACATTTACCGCCGATGTGAACAGCGACATTCGCCGTGCCGCGGCCACCGGGATTTACGATATTCGCGGCGGTGGGGCCAAACGCAAGGTGCCGTCTTTTGACGATCTCTTGTTCATGGGGGCGTCGATTTCGCGCTACCCATTGGAAGGGTACCGTGAGAAATGCGAAACAAACGTGACCATTGGTGGCTTGCACGCCTCCAACCCGATTGAGCTGGATATCCCGATCACCATCGCAGGCATGTCGTTTGGCGCCCTGTCCGGTCCCGCCAAAGAGGCATTGGGCCGTGGTGCATCCATGGCCGGCACGTCGACCACCACCGGTGACGGCGGCATGACCCCCGAAGAACGCGGTCATTCCGACAAGCTGGTCTATCAATATCTGCCATCCCGCTACGGCATGAACCCCGATGATCTGCGCAAGGCGGATGCGATCGAAATCGTGGTGGGCCAAGGGGCCAAACCCGGCGGCGGCGGCATGTTGTTGGGTCAAAAGATTTCGGATCGTGTGGCGGGCATGCGCAACCTGCCCAAAGGCATCGACCAACGTTCAGCCTGTCGTCACCCTGACTGGACCGGACCGGATGATCTGGAAATCAAAATCCTCGAACTGCGTGAAATTACCGGTTGGAAAGTACCAATTTACGTCAAAGTCGCGGGCGCACGCCCCTACTACGACACGACCTTAGCGATCAAAGCAGGGGCCGACGCCGTTGTTCTGGACGGCATGCAAGGCGGCACGGCAGCGACCCAAGACGTGTTCATCGAGCACGTTGGTCAGCCGACTTTGGCCATCGTGCGCCCTGCTGTTAAAGCGCTGCAAGACCTTGGTATGCACCGCAAAGTGCAACTGATCCTGTCGGGCGGTATCCGCTCTGGCGCGGATGTGGCCAAGGCAATGGCGCTGGGCGCTGATGCGGTTGCAATCGGCACCGCGGCTCTGATCGCACTGGGCGACAACGACCCGAAATACGAGGCCGAATACAACGCGCTTGGCACAACGTCTGGTGCCTACGACGATTGGCACGAAGGCCGCGACCCTGCGGGCATCACCACCCAAGACCCCGAGTTGATGAAGCGCTTTGACCCGATCGAAGGCGGTCGCCGCTTGAAAAACTATCTCAAGGTGATGACGCTAGAGGCGCAAACGATCGCGCGGGCTTGTGGTAAAAACCACCTGCACAATCTGGAACCAGAAGATCTGGTTGCCCTGACAATGGAAGCTGCGGCCATGGCTAAAGTTCCGCTGTGTGGTACTGATTGGTACCCGGGCAAGCCAAACACATCTTACTAAATAAACGGGCGCAGCCGAAAACGGTCTGCGCCCTCACTCATTAAGAATACAAGACGCTAAATAGCGTCAATGACATGAAAACGACAATAGGGAAATTTGATCATGGCAACTGATCTCGCACAATTCGCCGAAGACAATGGCGTCAAATACTTCATGATATCCTTCACCGATCTGTTTGGCGGACAGCGCGCTAAACTGGTTCCAGCGCGTGCGATTGCAGATATGCAGGAAGACGGCGCAGGCTTTGCAGGCTTTGCCACATGGTTAGACCTGACACCAGCGCACCCCGATATGTTGGCCGTACCTGACCCCGAGGCCGTGATCATCCTGCCATGGAACAAAGAAATCGCGTGGGTCCCCGGCAACTGCGTGATGGAGGGCGAGGACGTCGCCCAAGCCCCACGCAACGTGCTGCGCAAACTGATTGCAGAGGCCGCTGACGAAGGCATGCACGTTAAAACCGGCATCGAAGCCGAGTTTTTCCTGCTGACCCCAGCGGGTGATCAAATCAGCGATGCATTCGATACCGCCGCCAAGCCTTGCTATGACCAACAAGCGTTCATGCGCCGCCTCGATGTGATCCGCGAAATCAGTGACTACATGCTCGAACTCGGTTGGGGTGCCTACCAGAACGACCATGAGGACGCGAACGGCCAGTGGGAAATGAACTGGGATTTCGACGACGCACTCAAAACAGCTGACAAACACTCCTTCTTCAAATTCATGACCAAATGCGTCGCTGAAAAACACGGCTACCGCGCCACGTTCATGCCCAAACCCATCGAAGGGCTGACAGGCAACGGCTGCCACGCGCACATCTCTGTTTGGGATGCACCGGGCAAGGATTCAAAAGTCAACGTTTTCGCAGGCGAAGGATCAGGGCAGACCGGCGAATTGGGCCTGTCCGAGCGCGGCAAACACTTCCTCGGTGGCATCATGAAGCACGCCAGTGCATTGGCCGCGATCACCAACCCGACAGTGAACAGCTACAAACGTATTAACGCGCCACGCACGATGTCAGGTGCAACATGGGCCCCGAACACGGTCACGTGGACAGGCAACAACCGCACACACATGGTCCGCGTCCCAGGCCCCGGCCGGTTCGAACTGCGCCTGCCTGACGGCGCGGTGAACCCGTACTTACTCCAAGCGATCATCATCGCCGCTGGTCTGTCCGGCATCCGCTCCAAAGCGGACCCGGGCCCGCGTCACGACATTGATATGTACGCCGAAGGACACACCGTCACAGGCGCGCCACTGCTGCCGCTAAACATGCTGGACGCGATGCGCGAATATGACAAAGACACTGAACTAAAGGCTGCGATGGGTGATGAATTCTCTGCCGCCTACCTCAAGATGAAAATGCAGGAATGGAACGATTTCTGCGGTCACTTCTCTGATTGGGAAAAAGCCAACACACTCGATATCTAAAACACAGGGCGGTGCGCAAAAGCGCCGCCCAATTTGTTCTGATCAAAAATACTCCCGCCGGAGGCACCCTGCCCTTTCAACCGGCACCAGCGATGAAAAAGGACCCCCTCATGACCAAACGTGTTGCCATCATCGGTGCAGGACCCTCAGGTCTCGCGCAAATGCGTGCTTTTCAATCTGCAGCCGCCAAAGGTGCGGAGATTCCAGAGATCGTCTGCTTTGAAAAGCAGTCCAACTGGGGCGGATTGTGGAACTACACGTGGCGCACGGGCCTTGATAAATTTGGCGAACCGGTCCACGGCTCAATGTACCGCTACCTGTGGTCAAACGGGCCAAAAGAAGGTCTGGAATTCGCGGATTATTCGTTTGAAGAACACTTCGGCAAACAAATTGCATCCTACCCGCCACGCGCCGTGCTGTTCGACTACATCCAAGGCCGCGTTGAAAAAGCGGGGGTGCGCGACTGGATCCGCTTTGAGACAGCCGTGCGCGGTGTGTCCGAACACAACGGCAAGTTCACCGTCTCTGTCACCGACCTGCCAAATGATCGCGATTACGCCGAAGACTTCGATCACGTCATCGTCTGCTCCGGCCACTTTTCTACCCCGAATGTTCCGCAATTCGACGGCTTTGAATCCTACCAAGGCCGCGTTCTGCATGCCCATGATTTCCGCGACGCGATGGAATTCGCCGGCAAAGATATCCTGATCATCGGGACCAGCTATTCCGCTGAAGACATAGGCAGCCAATGTTGGAAATACGGCGCAAAATCGATCACCGTCAGCCACCGCACTGCGCCCATGGGCTACGATTGGCCTGACAACTGGCAAGAGGTGCCATTGCTGCAAAAACTGGTCGGCAAAACTGCACATTTCAAGGACGGCACAACCAAAGACGTCGATGCCGTGATCTTGTGCACAGGTTACAAGCATCACTTCCCGTTCATGGACGACGCAATCCGCCTGCGCACGCCAAACGTGCTGGCCTCGGACGATCTGTACAAGGGTGTCGCTTATGTCAAAAATCCCGATGTGTTCTACATCGGGATGCAGGACCAGTGGTTCACGTTCAACATGTTCGACGCCCAAGCGTGGTGGGCACGCGACGTGATCATGGGGCGCATTTCTGTGCCTGACACCGCCGCCATGCAGGCCGACATAGACGACCGTCAAGCGCGCGAAGCCGCAGGCAAAGACGACTATGACGCGATCTGGTACCAAGGCGATTACGTCAAAGAATTGATCGCTGAAACCGACTATCCATCGTTCGATCTAGAGGGCGCGTGTCAGGCGTTCAAGGCGTGGAAAGGTCACAAGAAAACCAACATCATGACCTTCCGCGACAATGCCTACAAGTCGGTCATCACCGGCACGATGGCCCCAATGCACCACACCCCGTGGAAAGATGCGCTGGACGACAGCCTCGAGGAATACCTCAAAAACTAAACAACTAGGGCTCAGAGCAAATCACAGCGCTGAGCCCGTTTTCCTTTGGGGTGTTGATGCCCTACGCACCTGTTTTCAATCCCTCTAGCACTACGCAATTGCGCAGCCATCGCGTGAGCCCGTCGCTTACTTTTTGGCGAGGATGACGTCGAATTTCACCGACAAGAACGGGGCATCAATCTTGCCCGACAAGACCATCCCCTTCGGGAACTCTTCGGGTGGTTTTTCATGGTAGGTCATCACCAGATCATTGCGCACGCCAAAGACCGTATCTTGGTCAAGATAGGGATCATCATCGGGGAAAATCTCGGTCACAAGAGGACGATAGCCCGGTGCTGTGACAATGTAATGCAGGTGGGATGGGCGCCACGGATGACGTCCACAGGCCCGCAGGATGTCGCCAACCGGACCATCAGACGGAACCGTGTATTCGACAGGTTTGACGGTGGTGAACGCATAACGCCCGTCCTCGCCGACCGTCATAAGGCCATGGAAAGAATAGGTGTCTTGGTCTGCGTCCTGACTGGCATACAGCCCGTTGGGTGCTGTTTGCCAGATGTCGATTTGAGCCCCGGCAATGGGCTGGCCTTCTGTGTCGCGGATGACCCCTTCGGACAACAAAACAGGCCCACCAAAGTGCCGTTTCATGTCACCGCCGACGGCCAAAGGTGGCGCCCCTGACACATGGAACGGCCCAAGCACGGACGACGACGTTGCATCGTCGCGCGAATGCAGCATGTCGACCAATGACGACAACCCCAGCACGTCCGATGCGAGAACAAATTCGTGCCGGTCTTCAGTTTCGATCGCAGCGCAGCCTTCGAGGAACGCAATGCCACTGCGCCATTCATCATGGGTCAGGTTGGTGTCGCGCGCAAAGTCATGCAGGTGCTGCACCAATGACCCCATGATTTCGCGCATCCGCGGGTCCATATCGTCGGCCATGTAGCCCTTGAACACATCTGTGATGTTGTCTTTGGTAACGTTGCGCATAGCGGATATCCTTACAGAAGAACGAGGCTGAGGGTCGGGAATTCAATCAGGAAAAACAAGACGATCAACATCACGAACGCAAAGGGAAGCGCGCCCATGAACACATCTTTGAGCGAAATGTTGTCGTCGTTGAGCGTCGATTTGATCACAAAACACGAGATGCCCAGTGGCGGCGTCAGCAGCCCGATCTCGGCACCGACCACCGTGATGATGCCGAACCAGACAAGGGACAGATCCATCACCTCGACCAAGGGCAAGAACAGCGGCACAACGATCAAGATGATCGATGCGGTGTCCAGCAACGTGCCCAGAAACAACATTAACAGAACGTACAGGATCATAATGGTCCAGAACGAGGCCGCGTTGCCAGCCAGAATGTCCTGCAGTTGATTGGGCAAGCCGGCAAGCCCGAGCATACGCGAATAAATCGAGGCGGCAGTGATCAGGAACAAGATCGCCGCCGTGATGTGGCCAGTTTCCAGCAAGGCGTCCCAAAACCCACGAAGCGACATGGACCTTCGCACCAGCGCTATGACAACCGCAACCAACGCCCCCGTTGCCCCCGCCTCGACTGCCGTCATCCAGCCGGTGTAAATGCCGCCGAGCACGATGGTGATTAGACCCAACGTCGGCAAAGTCTTGGATGCGACTTCGCGCTTGGGCATCCATTCGGTGTCAGCGACGGTGCGCCCGCCTACAAAGTTCGGAGTGTATTTGGCCATGAGCCAGATCGCACCGACATAAGCGATGGCCAGCATGATGCCCGGTACAACCCCCGCAAGGAACATGTCACCAACGGATTGCTCTGCGACAAAACTGTAGATGATCAACATCGCCGAGGGCGGAATGATCATGCCAAGCACGGACGACCCTGCAACGACGCCGACAGCAAAGCGCGGGTTGTAATCTTGGGCGATCATCTGCGGTACGGACACTTTGGTGAACACCGACGCCGATGCAATCGATGATCCGGTGACGGCTGCGAACACAGCGTTTGCACCCACGGTTGCCATGCCGATGCCGCCTTTGACGCGGCGAAACCGCATGGTCATGACTTCGTAAATGTCCCTGCCCAATCCGGCCTTGGACACGATTAATCCCATAAACGTAAACAGCGGAATGGTCGCAAAACTGTAGACCATGGCGCTGTCGCCCACGGCGATTTTTAGCAGGTTCAGCGACAAGGTGAAATTGTCACGCATCAGCCAGATCGAAATCATCGATACGATCCCCAACGCGATGGGAATGTAGACGCCAGCGTAGATCAAAAAGACAATGGCAACGACCGAGATGAGGCCGATTTCAATAGGTGTCATGGTTTTGGCCTGCTTGCTTTTGGGTCATCGTGTTCTGGTGCGCGGATCAACTGGGGTCGATCCTGCGCACTCACGACTTTCAGAACAAAGATCACACTGGCAAGCGCACTACCGCTCGCGATCACCAGCTTGATGGGCCACCAAGGGACAGTGAAAATGCCAGGCACACCAAAGAAATCCTGCGTGCCCCACATCTTGATGAATTCGGGAAACATGATGTACGCAATCAACCCCATAAAGATCGCGGACACCGCATTGATGATCCGGCGCAGACTTGCCGTCAGCCTTGGGCGGCGGTTGTGCAGCAGGTTCAAAAACCCGTCCGAACGCGTCAACCGGTCCACCCGCACCACGTCTGCCAGTTGCAAAAACACGATCAGCACGACGGACAGCTGGACCAGCTCGTAGGTGCCTTTGAGCGGCGCGTTAAACACCCCTCGGGCAATGACATCGACGTTCAGCAGCACCACCAACGCCAACACTGTAAGTGTTCCGGCAACGTTGGCAGCGATGGCCATTGAATTGGCGACCCAAGACAGGCCGGACAGCGTAGATTTTAGCATAATCTTGGCCCCTTCCCGGGTCACTCAGAACTTAAGGCTGGGTCCAGTCGCGCACACCGACAAAACCGGCCGCCTCAAGCTTGCCGAGATAGGCCTCGAGCATTTGCGTGCCCGGTTCGCCTTTGTCGTTCAGCGTGTTCGCCCATTCCTGTGCGATGTTTGGCATGGCTGCGGCCCACGCGGCGCGATCCTCATCAGAGACATCAATGATTGTTCCACCAGCGGCGACATAGGCGGCCTCGGCGGCAGCCGCGCGGTCCATCGCGATCCCTGACAAATGATCACGGTAATCGATGGCCACAGCTTGCAACGTCTCTTTGACCTCGTCGGGCAGCGCATTCCAATAGTCCTGGTTCACCGTGACGGTTTTCGAATTCACCGCCCCCAGATCTGCGCGCAACATGTACGGTGCCACTTCTGAGATTTTGAACGTCGCTGCCGCCTCCGGCCACAACATGCCCGCATCAACCAAACCGGTTTGCAGCATGTTGTAAAAATCCGTCAGCCCACCGCGCACACCTGCGGCGTCTTTGATCCCTTCGAGGTAGCGCAAGTTCATGCCCGCGCCCGCGACTTTGAAACCTTCTAGGTCCGAGACACCGGATACTTCTTTGGCCGAGAAAATTTGATAGCTGTTCAGCACAACGCCTGTCGCAAGGTAGACTTGGTTTTGTGCCGCAAATTCGTTTTGCATGGCCGGAAATTCGCGCGCGATCTCGTCCACGGCCTTGGCCACAACACGGGCGTCAGATGACACCAACGGGGTGACGGCGGCCAAACCCTGGCTCGGTAATTTTGACGAATGGAAAATGGTTGTGACAATGCCGATGTCGCCGAGACCCAGCTGGATGCCTTCGAGCACGCCTTTGGGTTTCACGATGGAACCGCCGTAATTTTCTTGCCAGTTCATCACGTAGTTGCCGTTTTCGGCAAGCCGGCGGTCCACTTCGGGGATAAAGAAGTTGGTGAATTCCTTAACCCACAACGCGCGGTCGGGGTAGCCGTCGATCACAACCGCTGAAACGGTTTCTTGTGCGGCGACAGGCAATGCTGTCATCGATGCGAGGGCTGCGCAGAAAAGGCTGCGGCGTGTCCAGTTGATCATAATTTTTCCTCCCAGAAAAATGGGCGCGTTGGCCCAATTTGAATTTAGTCTGCCTTTGTCCAGTTGACCCTCAGGTCTGTCCCTGCAGCTTCAAAAAGCTTGGCAATGGCGCAGTATTTTGCGGTCTCCAGCCCGACGCTGTCCAACGCCTCTTGGCTGGCTTGGGTCCTACAGTTGACGGTCAATGTGATTTCAGGAAACGGCACGTCGATCTCCTCCTCCATGAGGACGCCGCGCCGGTCGAATTTGCAGTTTGCGTCGATTGTGACCTCTCCCAGATCGACATTCAGACGTTTCGCGCATTTGTGGCCAATCACGTTTGTGCAGGCGATCAACGCGGTCATTGCTGCCTCGGTTGGGCTGGGGCCAAGGTTGCTGCCGCCCCGCTCCAGAGGCTCATCGATCACGACGTTCAAATCGCGCACAGGAATTTCGGTCCGCGCATGTGTCGGGCACGCAGCATGCGCACGGTACGTCACGACGGATTTCATTTTGATGGCGATGGGATGTTCCTTTTAGGCAAAGCTGCACACATCATCGAAAGAAAAGCGTGGCAGTTTTTGAAACAGCGCGCTTTCGTCGGCGTATCCGATGTTGCACAGGAAATTTGATTTCAGGGTCGTGCCGGTAAAGAATTCGGTGTCGACAATTGCATTGGAAAATCCGGACATCGCCCCGACATCCAACCCCAAGGCGCGGGCCGCGATCATGAAATAGGCACCCTGCAAGGTGCCATTGCGATAGGCGGTGTCGGCACAGTATTCAGGGTTTCCGTCGAAAAGATGACGACGATCTTCGTGGGGAAACAGGAACGGCAGTTCGTGCCAGAAATCCGTGTCATACGCGATGATTGCGGTCACTGGTGCGCCCATCATCTTGGTCACGTTTTGCGGCTTTAGTGACTTGGCAAGTCGCGCTTTTCCCTCTGGCGACTTCACAAAAACAAACCGCGCAGGCAGCGTGTTCATGCTGGTCGCGCCATTGATCATGATGTCGTAAAGTTCGTGCAGCAGAGCGTCGGAAACAGGTTTGTCCGTCCATGCATAGTGCGAACGCGCGGCGCGCAAAATCAGATCGATGGCATCATCTGACAACCGCTCGATACGGCCGTGCAGTGCGCGGTGATCGTCCTGCGCCTTGGCACGTGCGGCGTCCAAATCTGATCCGACTGGCGCGGTCATGCGGCAGCAACCGTTGCGGCATGGTCTTTTTCATCGACAATTGGGTTCGAGCAAATGCCGATGCCCTCGATTTCGATATCCACGACTTCGCCGGGCACCAACCAACGCGGGTTGGGTTTTTTGGCATGGCCGACACCGGGTGGTGTGCCCATCGCAATCAGATCACCGGGTTCTAATGTCGTGTATTCTGAAATCGTGGCGATGGTTTGGGCCACCGACCAGATCATGTTTCCGGTGTTGGAGGATTGCAAAATCTCGTCCCCGACGCGGCTTTCGATTTTCAACCCACTCGCGCCTGCCGGGACCTCGTCTGGCGTTACAACAAATGGCCCGATGGCACCGGTGTCGTCGAAATTCTTGCCCGGTGTCCACTGATGGGTTTTGCGTTGATAATCCCGCACCGATCCGTCGTTGAACACGGTGTAACCGAACACGTGATCCAGCGCGTCGGCTTCGGAAATGTGGCGCCCGCCTTTGCCGATGATCAGCATCAGCTCGGCCTCGTAATCCAGCTTGTCCGAGCACGTTGGCCGCACCAGTGGCGCGCCGGCCGCCATTATCGAATTCTTGCCACGCATGAAAAGCGCTGGATATTCAGGAATGTCGTACCCGCCCTCTTTGATGTGGTCAGTGTAGTTCAAACCTAGGCAAATGATCGTGCCGGGCTTGGCCACAGGCAGCGCCGGTTTGATCGAAGACGTCGCGACTTGCGATACATTGCCCATTTGATCGCGCACCGATTCTATCAAAGCAGGGTTTTGAACAAGACCCATCAAATCGGGGCCGATTTTAGCGTTCAAAGCCGTAAGATTAACGGCCTTTTCGCCGTCCACAGCAAACACCGCAGTGCCGCTTGTTGTCTCGCCTACTAGATATTTCATCAATGCAATCCTTGTCAGTTTGAAAAAATTCTGACTACTATCGCGCATAATGTCAATAAATATCGATTTTTTACGGAGCATCAAAATGGTTGCATGGGCTGACTACAAATCCGAGGCCAAGAAACGCGGCGCACTCGCGCTGGAGCTATTCGTCGCGCACAGCACACCCGCAAAAACGCCCGAAGACGTCAAAGCGGCGCTGCCCGATCACCTCGTGTATCAGGCCCGACTTGAGGCCCAGGGGCAGCTCGCGTTTGCCGGCCCGATGTCAGACGAAACGGGCGAACACATGCAAGGCATGGGGTTGATTATCTATCGCGCAGCCAGTTTTGATGCCGCACGCGCCTTGGCCGAAGGTGACCCAATGCACAAAAGTGGGGCGCGCAGTTTCATATTGCGCCGGTGGATGATAAACGAAGGATCGCTGAACCTGTCGGTTGGACTTTCCACCAATGCCGTTAGCATGACTTAATTATTGTAAAGGTTTGGACCATGGACATGATCGATGCCCCCAGCGGCAAGGAAACTTCGGCCACACATGGTGCCTATCTTGCCTTGCGCGACATGATCTTGACCGGCAGGCTGCCTGCGGGTCGCAAGCTAAAGATCGAGGAATTGCGCGGTCTGCTAAACACCGGTGCATCGCCTGTACGCGAAGCGCTGAGCCTGCTGACGTCCGACATGCTTGTGGAGCGTATTGACCAGCGTGGATTTCGTGCGGCCCCGACCAGCAAAGCCAATTTCGAAGAAATCCTGGCCCTGCGCTGCTCGCTCGAGGACATGGCCCTGCGCCAATCAATTGCGAACGCGACCCCGGATTGGGAAGAGCATCTGGTGCTGACCCATCACCGCATGAAGAAAGCCGCGGGGCTCGACACTGCGGTTTTTGAAGCGGCGCACAAGACCTTTCACATGGCCCTGCTGGCCAACAGCGGATCACCGATGCTCGCGCGGCTTTGCGACCAGCTTTATGATCTCAACATCCGGTATCGGTATCTTGCCGCCGCCAGCAGTCGTTATCAAAACCGTGACGTTTCGATGGAACACGACGATATTCTTGAGGCGACAGTAGAGCGCGATGCCAACCGCGCCTCTGCCAGCTTGCTCAGCCATTATCGGCTGACCGGAGAGTATTTATCGCGCACTTTGGACACTTAGTGCCCATTTTGACGATTTAAATTGATATGATATAAAAATATCGATATTAATTGCATCACGACTCTCTTGTAACCGGAGATGACAGTGCAACGAAATCGCTTCCTTGGGGACTTGCTGTCCCAGCTTCTTGTCCGGCGCGGATCGACCCGCAGCAAGGACGATACCCGTGATATTTATGAGTTATCTCAGGCGCTCCTCTCGGCTGAGGGTGAAGTGTCTGGCCTGCGGCTTGCCTCCGCTGTGATGGATCGATACGCGGCATTGAACGGCGACGAAAAGCGGGCGTTCTTTGTGTATCTCAACACCGAGCTAGAGATCGATCCCGAGAATGTCGCCCGTCTGGCAACCCAATATTCGACGGCCCCAACGCCCGATCTGTTTCGCGATTTATGTCAAGCGGCAGAGCCCAAGCGTCAGGAATTTTTTCGCCGTTTGAACCAACCCGTCGGGGCTACGGCGGATCTGGTTTCCATGCGCGTTGATCTGTTGAAACTGTTGAAAGGCGACCCCGATCTTGCACGCACAAACCATGACTTTGTGCATCTTTTGCGCAGCTGGTTTAATCGCGGATTTCTGGTGTTACAGCAGATCAGTTGGGACACGCCCGCGCGCATTCTCGACAAAATTGTCGCCTACGAAGCCGTGCACCAGATCAACGATTGGGATGACCTGCGCCGACGCCTTTACCCCGCCGATCGCCGATGTTTCGCATTCTTCCATCCCGCCATGCCGGATGAGCCGTTGATCTTTGTCGAAGTGGCCCTGACCGAAACCATCCCGAATTCGATTGATGCAGTGCTGTCCGACAGCCGCACGCCGCTAGAGGCGGATCAGGCAAAAGTAGCCGTATTCTATTCGATCTCGAATTGCCAAAAAGGACTGACCGGCATTAGTTTTGGGAACTTGCTGATCAAGCAAGTGGTGGCGGAACTATCGTTAGAATGCCCGCAGTTAGAGGCTTTTGTCACCCTGTCCCCGATCCCCGGTTTGAACCGTTGGCTAAAAACCCAAACCGAAGATCCGGAACAGGGTGGCGCAGCACAGGCCGTGCTTGCGGCCACCGCTGATCCCGAAGACGTGCGCGCTATGGCGGCCCGATATCTCGTGACCGCCAAACGTGGCGATGGCATGCCACTGGACCCTGTCGCCCGTTTCCATTTGGGCAACGGCGCCCAGGTTCACGACATTCACGCAAGCGCCGACACCTCGCAAAACGGCACCGCCCAATCCAGCGGCGCGATGGTCAACTACCTCTATGATTTGACGCAAACCGAACGAAACCACGAAGACTTTGCCACGGCCTCAACCATCGCAGCCTCACGATCTGTGCAGGCGCTGTCGACGGCGGCGTTGGTGACAAAACCCATGGAACCCGCGCCATGACCAACACGCTTTACGATGCGCTAATTGCGCCGCATGCTGAAAACAACGCCCCGTTTTTGATCAACGACGAGGGTACGGCACTGACCTACGCGGGGTTTGTCCGCCGCGTCGCACAATTGGCCAACGTGCTGAAAAACATGGGCGTCGCGCCCGGTGACCGCATCGTTGTACAAGCACCAAAACAGACCGACACAATCGCGCTGTATGGCGCGGCGGTTCAGGCGGGTGCCGTTTATCTGCCGCTGAACACCGCCTACACCCAAGCCGAATTGTCGTATTTCCTGAATGACGCAGCACCCCGTTTGGTTGTGTGCGACAGCAAGGATGAAGCTGCCGTGACGCGTCTGTGTTCCGATCTTGGAGCCAAAGTTCTGACGCTTGGCGCGGATGGAACGGGCAGCTTGCCCACGGCCGCCGACACCGTGCCTGAGCAATTTGACACCGTCGCGCGCGGCCCTGATGATCTTGCGGCTTTGCTCTATACGTCGGGCACGACCGGTCGATCCAAAGGCGCGATGCTGTCGCATAAAAACCTGCTGTCAAACGCACGCGCGCTGACCAATCTGTGGGACATCACCCGCAACGACAGGCTAATCCATGCCCTGCCGATTTTCCACACGCACGGTCTGTTTGTCGCGATGAACACCAGTCTGCTGGCGGGTGCTCAGGTCCGTTTTATGGCAGCCTTTGATCAGGATGCGATTTTGGACGAGCTGCCGAATTCCACAATGTTGATGGGTGTGCCGACCTTTTATACCCGCCTGCTGGGCGACCCTCGTCTGACCAAAGACCGGTGCGCTGGCATGCGACTGTTTGTGTCCGGTTCCGCGCCGCTTTTGGCCGAAACGCACACTGCATTTACGGACCGCACCGGTCATCGCATCCTTGAGCGGTACGGGATGACCGAGACAAATATGATCACCTCGAACCCGTATCAGGGCGAGCGGATCGAAGGCACCGTCGGCTACGCGCTGCCCGGCACAGAGGTCGAAATCACCTCGCCCGACACCGGTCAACCCGTGCCTGTCGGTGACATTGGCATGATCGAGGTGCGCGGCGACAACGTGTTCCAAGGCTACTGGAACATGCCGGAAAAAACCACCGAAGAGTTGCGCGACAGCGGGTTTTTCATCACCGGCGATCTGGGCATAAAATCGGCTGACGGGCGGATCAGTATCGTGGGTCGCCAAAAGGACCTGATCATTTCGGGCGGCTACAACATCTACCCCAAAGAAATCGAAGACGTGATCAATGACGTGGCAGGCGTGCTGGAAAGCGCTGTGTTTGGCGTGCCGCACCCTGACTTTGGCGAAAGCGTGCAGGCCGCCATCATCTTTGAAAATGGGGTGACGTTGGATGGCGCAACGATTGCCCAAAAAATCGCTCCGTTGCTGGCCCGCTTCAAGCAACCACGCAACTACATTTTGCTCGACGCGTTGCCGCGCAACAGCATGGGCAAAGTTCAAAAAAACATTTTGCGCCAAGATCATAGCCCTTGAATTCAACGGCTGACTTGCAATGCAAAACACGGCCTTGGGGAAAGGCAAACCAACCGGCGAAACGCCGAAAATATCTGGGAGGATAACATGAAATTTCTGAAGAACGCGACGGTTCTGGGGCTAATACTGGCAGCAACGTCAGCAACAGCGCAAGAGGTCGAAGGCCCCGCAGTCAACTGGAGCCTATCCATGTGGGGCAATCCACGGGCCTTGTCAGCGGGCATGGAGGCGATTTCAGCGCGTGTGGAAGAGGCCACAGGCGGCAATTTCAAAATCAACATCTTTTATGGCGGTCAGTTGTCCGGCGCGCGTGAAAATCTTGACGGCCTGCAATTGAACGCCTTTGAGGGTGCCGCGATCTGCAACTTTTACCACCCCGGGAAAAACCCCGCATGGATGGTATTCTCGCTGCCGTTCTTGCCGCTCGGCGATCCGAAAGTCGATCAGTTCGTGCGTGCAAAAATGTTCGAACACCCCGCCATTGTCGCTGACATGGAACGCTGGAATGCGGTGCCGTACATGTCCGGTCTGTTACCGCAATACGAAATTCTGGGCAAAGGTGACGCGCCAACCAACCTCGCGGATTGGAGCGGTCTGCGCGTCCGTGCCGGCGGTGGTCTGGGCAGCGCGATGGAAGTCTTGGGGGCCACCAAGCAAACATTGCCCGCGGGCGAAACATCAACCGCGTTCCAACGCGGTGCCCTTGATGCGGCCGCATTCCCCTACACTTACGCGCATGTCTCGTTTGGTATCGCGGACGAAGCCGACTGGTTCACATCGAACCTCGCGCCTGGAACGTCGGAGTGTGGGTGGGTGTTCAACAAAACCGCCTATGATGCCCTGCCCCCGCAGTACCAAACCCTCTTGATGGATTTGCGCGGCATGGGCATGGACATTGAACAGGCCGCCTACGCCGAACAGGACGCCAAAAACCTGCCGGTGTTTCGCGATACAATGCAGGAAATCGTCTATAGCGACGCCGAGCTTGCCAAGTTTCGCGACATAGCGGGCAAGCCGGTTTGGGATGCTTGGATCGACGCCAACAAAGACAAGTTTGACGCGCAAGGCGTGTTCGACGCGATCTTTGCGTATGCGCAAGACGCCGCAGCCCAATAGGGCGTGTCTTTGGTTCGGCCTCGATGACGGGCCGGACCCTCAGTACATCTTAAGGACAAGGCATGGCACATCACACCAGCGCTGACGGAACCGTTTTGGGCCGCTTGCACCGCGCATTCATTCCCGTCGAAGACCTCGCCAATTTGCTCGCTGCATGCGCAATCATCATGTTGATGGTTTTGGGCGTCCTGCAAATTGTTTTGCGGACAATGTTTAACGCGCCAATCTCAGGTTACATCGATCTTGTCGAACTTTCGATGGCCAGCATGGCGTTTTTGGGCGCTGCGTATTGCCAGCGTTTGGGCAGCCACATTCGGATGGAACTGCTGGTTGGTCGCCTAAAGGGACGCCCGCTTTGGGCGCTCGAGGCGTTGGGCACCGCACTGGCGTTATTTATCATCGGCGTGCTGGTCTACTACAGTTTCGGTCATTTCCTGCGCTCCTACACTTTGGGCGACACAACGATGGACGCCGAATTTCCGGTTTGGCCGTCAAAATTATTGGTGCCGATTGCCTTTTCGATCTGGTTTGTCCGGCTTGGCCTTCAGCTGGCAGGATCCCTGCGGCTGTTCATTGATCCCCGCAAAGACCCCATTGCCGTCGTCACCGCAAAAGACGTCGCGACACAGGCACAGGACGAAATTCACGAGGTCATGGGCGACGACGTCGACCTGTCGGTGTCGGAGGAACGCACATGATTATCGGCATCGGTATGTCCAATCCGTTTCTGGTCGGCGTGATTACCCTGCTCTTGTTGCTGGGGCTTATTCTGATCGGCGTGCGCGTTGTTTTTGCAGCCGCAATTGTCGGGCTTTTGGGGCTGGTCGAACTGCGCGGTTGGGGGCCTGCCGCTGGCATTGTTGGCACCATTCCACACGCAAAATCCTCGACCTATGCGCTGAGCGTGCTGCCCATGTTTATCTTCATCGGTTTTCTAGCCTTTCATGCGGGCATGACGCAGCAGCTGTTTGATGCTGCGCGCAAATGGCTGGGTTGGCTGCCGGGGGGCTTGGCTATTGCCACGGTCTTTGCCACTGCCGGGTTTGCCGCGGTTTCTGGTGCGTCCACTGCGACGGCCGCCGTCTTTAGCCGTGTGGCGATCCCTGAAATGCTGAAACACGGTTATGACCGCAAGATGGCGGCGGGTGTTGTTGCATCGGCCGGCACGCTCGCGACCCTCATTCCGCCCTCGGCCATCTTGGTGATCTATGCAATTATCGTTGAACAATCCGTGGGTAAACTGCTGCTGGCAGGCTTTTTACCCGGCGTCGTTTCGGCCTTTATCTACGCCGCAATCATCGTCGTTTGGGCGCTGTTGAAACCCGGGCACGCGCCGTCAGTGTCCGGCTATACGTGGGGCGAACGCATGCGCACGATCCCCGGTATTTCACCGATCTTTCTGGTCGTGATTATCATCATGACCTCGATCTACGGCGGCTGGGCGACACCAACCGAGGCCGGTGCCTTGGGCGCGGCGATTGTCTTTGCCCTTGCGCTGGTGCGGGGCACACCGCTGTCGGCGATCAAGAATTCCTTGATGGAATCTGCCAAGTTGACGGTGATGATTTTCTCGTTGATCTGGGGCGTGTTGATTTTCGTGCGCTTCCTCGGGTTTTCTGGCATCCCCGGGGAATTCACCGAATGGGTTGTTGGCCTAGACGCAGAACCGATGACGATCATGATCTGCATCCTGCTGGCCTATGCTGTGTTGGGCATGTTTATGGACGCGATTGGCATGCTGCTGTTGACCCTGCCTGTGGTTTACCCTGCGGTCATCGCCCTTGGGTTTGATCCGATCTGGTTCGGCATTATCGTCGTCAAAATGGCCGAGATCTGCTTAATCACCCCGCCCATCGGGCTGAACTGTTTTGTGGTAAACGGGGTCAGGCCCGACATCCCGCTAGGGCAGGTTTTTCGTGGCGTGGCCTTGTTTTTCATCGCGGATGTGATCACCATCGCCGTATTGCTGATGTTCCCCGAGATCGTCACATGGCTTCCCAACTTCGAGTTTGACGTTTGGTGGGCAGGCCTTTGGGCCGTCAATTCATAAGGAACACTGCCATGCGCTTGCAAACATCGCTCCCCTTGGACAAAGCCAACCTGATCGTCGCGCAGGCTCTGGTGTTGGGGCGCAAAGCTGGATTGCTGCCGCTCACGGTTGTGGTTCTGGATGCGGGGGGCAAAATGGTCGCGATGCAATCCGAGGACGGCTCTGGCCTCATTCGTTTCGAGATCGCGTTTGGCAAGGCCTACGGCGCACTTGGCATGGGAATATCTAGTCGACTGATCCGCGACCGATTGTCGGAACGCCCAACATTTCAAGCCGCGCTTGCCACAGCGTCAGATGGGCGATTGATCCCGGTTCCGGGCGGCGTTTTGGTGGAAACTGCAGACGGGATAACGCTGGGCGCTGTCGGCATCAGTGGCGACACATCCGACAAGGATGAATACTGCGCGATCGACGCCGTCAAAACCGCAGGCTTGGTCCCGGAACCGGCAGACCCTGCCCCAGATTGGAAGACATCGTCCCTGTCAGATCACTACCCGGCATCCACATAAACCGGATGATCGATATGGCGATGGGTCATCTGAAGCCGAGGCAGCTCAGCGTCCGCCGGATCAACCAGCGTGAACGTGGATTTCCCCTCGTACTGCGGCGGCACAACCATGCAGCGCACAAAGCTGGTGACACCTGTGCTTTGCAGCGCGACCGCACGCACAGGCGTGTCCGCAGGTTCGAACCAATGGTCGCCTTGCGAAATACGCCGCGCATCAGAACCGGCTTCGATTTGCAGCGCACCACGGGTCAAAACCCGAAATCCCGCAGCGGTGTGCGTGTGATGGTGGGCGATGGCCCCAACCGGAAAACAGACCTCGTCGATGCGCAACAAAGCCGGACCAGCAGGCAGCAAAATCGGATGTGTCGCGATGACATCCGCGCCGTGCAGCGCCGTTTTCGACAAACCGAAAACCAAATCCGCATCGACCACCTTGCCGATGTACACTTGACCCGCTGGATGCGTCGTGCCGCCGTTTGGCAAAGCGACCCAACTGAGGGCGCATTCAAGCGCGGCATTTGGTGCGATTTGCGGACCTTTGGCAATAGTCAAAAACATAGGCTGGCCTCTTGGGTTTATCGCGAACACTTTAGCATAATTGATGCTGTCCGATGAAGACATCCCTGCCCTTAACGCTGATTGCTTTGTCAGCTGGCGTGTTGTGGGCGAACACTTTGGGCGGGGTGTTCGCGGCGCAGATTGTGCGCATCTTGTTTTGCCTGCTGTGCATCTTGGGCCTTGCCACCCGTTCGATCCGCGAGACGATTTTACTGGGTGTTGCAATAGCTCTGGCCCTGTTGGTTCTCGCCAAACCCCAAGGCTATTCGGCCCTGTTGATCGCACTGGACCTTGCCGCGTATTTTGCCGCGTTTATCGTGCTGCTGACCGCGTTGAAAATTGCCGCAGAACGATCACAATCCGTGCTAAAGGTCGGCCGCTATTTGATCGGGCAGCCGACGGGGCGGCGTTTTCTTGCAACGGCCACGGGCGGGCACATCCTTGGTGTGTTCCTGAATTTCGGGGCCGTCAGCCTGATGGCTCCGCTTATTCAATCGGCGACCAAACACCTTGACGGCAGCACTGATCCGGATTTGGAACGCCGCCAATTGTCGGCCTTGATGCGCGGATTTGCGTGGATTTTGTTGTGGGCACCCACCACGTTGACCCAAGCGGTTCTGCTGACGTTGTTTACCGAAATTGACCTGACGCGGATCGTGTTGATCGGGACGGCAACCTCCGTTCTGATGATGGTCATCGGCTATCTTTATGACCGTTTCGAGTGGCGAAACCTACCGGTGCGCGTCGATCCAACTGCGCCCGATTGCCCGCGTCGATCGCTGCTTGTGCTTGGCTCTGTTTGTGTGTTGTTGATTGGGGCAGTTGCCACCTTGCAGATGGCGATGGGGTATTCGACGGCGTTGTCCTTGATGTTTGTCGCGCCTGTCATCACGCTTGTTTGGTTCGTGCTACAAAAGCCGGATGACATCACGTTGCCGGCGCAATGCGCGCGGTTTTGGCCTGCATTCACAACCAACGCGCCGGGGCTTGCCCGCAGTGCAATGGCGTTGGGGTTATCCGGATTTATCGGCCGAATTCTGGCCGAGGTTTTGCCTGTCGCCGCGATCACCGCGCAGCTGGATCTGAGCGTCCTGCCCGGTTGGGTTTTCCTTGCTGCATTGCCGGTTCTGATCACGCTGGGCGGTCAAATTGCGCTTAGTCCGATCATTCTTGTGGTGTTTATCGGGCAAGCGATCCAGACCATGCCCGCCCTGCCTGCCGATCCGACAAACATCGTTTTTGCGCTGAGTGCGGGGTGGGCGATCAGCATGTTCGCATCGCCGAACGCAACGGCCACGCTGCTGATTTCGGCGACGTCAAACATTCCGCCGACAACGCTGACTTGGCGATGGAATTTACGGTACGCCGCGATCTGCTATCTGGTGCTGGTCGCGATCTTTGTGGGGCTAGAGGCCTAGTCGCGCGGCGGTATCCCCTTGCCCTCGCCCGCAGTTGTTACGCCATCGATCAGCACGAACATAATCGTGCAAGGCTCTGTGCCGCGATTGGCCCACGCGTGATTGGTGCCGCGCTGCACAACGACATCGCCGGCCTTGAGCAGGACGTCATCTTGTTCGTTGTCCATCACCATCCAGATTTCGCCATTCATCACGATGCCGTAGTCGACTGAATCGGTGCGGTGCATCCAAGGGTGGCGCCCCCCTTGCACGATGTTGGCACCTGCGCCCATTTCAGCAAAAGCAGCCGCCCCGTCTGTGCTGGACAGTTGCGCCATGACTTCGGGGTCTTCGGGCATGAATTCAACACATCTGAACACGGACCCGTTGGTTGGCGGATGCAGAATGAACGGTCCTGTGCACGTTTCGGTCGGGCCGTCGTATTCCGCAGGGGTTTGATCGGTCAGCCAAAAATTTGTCAGGCGCACACCGGGGCGGTTCGGCCGTTCTAGCATTTGCGTTGCGGTTTGATCGCTCTCGATGATTGCGACCCCGTTTTCATCATGGCCAGTGACGACGCGTCGGTATTCTTTGTGCATGGATCACTCCTTAGATCGGGATTGGTTTTGGTTTTGTCCGGTCGAAAAACACGACCGCGCTGAACAGGACTAAGCCTAGAATCCCGCTGAGATAGCCCTGAAACAGCAGGGCCAACCCCGCAACGGCGGCCAAGCCACGCAGCATCGGCGTCAAACGCTGGGTCAGACAACCGATGATGGCCACAGCAATCGCTGCCGTTCCAAAAGCGGCGGTCACAGCGGCAAAAGCGTTTTCGAGCAGGCTGCCTTGCATCAGAATTCCCGGCCCGTAAACAAAGGCAAAGGGCAGGACAAAACTGGTGGCGGCGTAGCTTGCCGCGGTCCAGCCGACCTTGTTTACATCTGCCCCCGCGATGCCCCCCGCCACGTAGGACGCAAGCGCGACGGGCGGTGTGATCGTCGAAATGCAGCCGTAATAAAACACAAAGAAATGCGCCGTTAGCACCGGAACTTCGAGCCGCACAAGCGCTGGTGCAACCACGGTCGCGAGGATCAAATACGCCGCTGTCGTCGGCAGCCCCATCCCCAGAATGATCGAGGTGATCATCGTGAACAGCAGCGCAAGGAACAAATAGCCGCCAGACGCGACGTCGATCAGCGTCGCGATCTTTGATCCCAGACCGGTGACACCGAGAATGCCTGCAATAATGCCCGCCGCCGCACAGGCCGCCGAAATCGTCACGACGCTGCGCGCCCCTTCGGAAATGCTGTTGCAGATTTTGCCAAAGAATTCACGATCAATTTTGCGCCGCCAAACAATGTCCAGCACGATCAGCGCCCCCATGGCCCACAGCGACGCCATGAACGGCGAATAGCCCATCAGCATCATGGTAATCAGCGTGCCAAAGGCAAAAATGAACGGTCCACCTTTGATCAACACGTGCAACAGCGGGATCTCATCTGTTGCCTCCGTCACATTGGGGGCGATCCCCAGTTTGGTTGCTTGCAGGTGCACCACCACAAAGGCAGAACCGAAAAACAACAGCGCGGGCAACAAGGCCGCCAGCATAATCGACGTGTAGGGAACCCCGACAATTTCGGCCATGATAAAGGCCGCAGCCCCCATCACGGGCGGCATGATTTGTCCGCCAGTCGAGGCCACGGCCTCAATCGCGGCGGCTTGATGTGGTTTATAGCCCTCGCGCTTCATGATCGGGATAGTGACCGTGCCCGTGACCGCGACGTTCCCCGCAGCCGACCCCGACACCATGCCGATCAGCGTCGAAAACAACACTGCCGACTTGGCGCTGGCCGCCCGAAGCCCGCGTGTGCACCGCGTCGACAGCTCGAAAAAGAAATCACCGGCGCCGAAGTTAGAAAGCAAGGCCCCAAAGATCGTAAAGACGATGATGTAGGTCGCAGCCACCCCGACCGGAATGCCGTAAATACCTTGGGTATCGGTCGTCAGCACCAGCACGATCCGCTCTAGGCTAGACCCGCGCCCCTCTAGGACACCGGGCAAATACGGGGCCGCAAACGGGTACAAAAAGAACACCAACGTGATGCCCGCAAGGAACAGGCCAATGCCGCGCCGGGCGGCCTCAAACACCACCAAGAGCAAAACCACACCGGCGACGTAATCCCCGTCAGACGTGATACCACCACTAAAGGCGATGGATTTCCACTGGCTCAGCAGCCAAAGACTGGCCCCGACCGTTGCGCCCACAAGACCCGTCGAAATCGCCGCATTCAGAACGGTTCCTTCTAGTCTTTTGGACGCAGGTTTGATCACGAACAACAGGGACAACGCCAGCATCACATGCGTCACACGCATCGGCATGGTCGAGATTGAAACCACGCCCGAGACGACCATCAAATGGTACGCTCCGAGGCCGAGCCCCGCCAGATAAATTGCGTTTCGAAGGGTCACAAAGCGTTCAAGAAATGTCATGGAAAATGTCCCAGCGGTCAGTGATCGACGAGAGACCGCACAGGCCCCTCGTCCGTTGTTTACTTCGCGTCGAAATACGCCTGCGCGCCGGCGTGTAGCGGGATCGCCAGCTGTAGTGACATCGCAGGCTCGATCTGGCGTGCGTTGGCGTTTTCGCCCTGCAGCTCTGCCAGATTGTCAAAGATCGCAGCCGTCACCGCCTGGACTGTCGCCGCATCAAGCGTGTTTGGCGCGACCAGCATGTTGTTCACACCGATCAGCGTACCGCTGTCAGCGGTGCCGTAAACATCAGGCGCGATTTCGACGGACATGTAGGCCCCATTCGCCGCCAATGCTGCGTCAAGCTGACCTTCGGAAAACGCGATAAAGCGCAATTCAGCGCCAGCTGTGGCTTGCATCACGGCCCCTGCCGGATAGCCGGACAATGCCAGTGCTGCGTCAACGGTTCCGTCGGTCAGTTGGCTAAACCCGTCCGAGTAAGACACAAAGCTGGGCGTGAAATCATCGACGGACATGTCGTGCAATGGCAGCAGGAAATTCAGAAAACCAAGCGTGCCTCCCCCCGCAGGGCCAACCGCCACGCGTTTGCCCGCCAGATCCTCGAACGTTTTGATGTCACTGTCGGCCAGCACCATCATGTGCAACACGGACGGATGCAACGCGGCCACAGCACCGATGTCGATTGGCCCCGCTTTGGTGTAGGGACCTTTGCCTTTGATCGCCAATGCCGCGAGGTTGTTGTTGGTGATCGCAATTTCGACTTCGCCAGCGGCAATCAAGTTGGGGTTTTGCACCGAACCACCGGTCACAATCGGCACCATCGATAGGCCAGCGCCCGCATGTTTGGTCACAACATTCGAGATGCTTTGACCCATCGGATAAAACGCGCCACCAAGTGATGCGGTCCCGATACGCAGCTCTTCCGCAGATGTCGCTGAGGCCGCGACCGTCAATGCTGCCGCGCCCAAAAATGTCTTCATTGATCTAAACATAGAATCCTCCCTGGATAGAAAGTGATCCTAAAGACATTTTTACGGATTGCAAAAAATATCGATATTAATGTAATTACGTTACAAATATCACTATAAATTACGAACCAATTAGGGTCGCTGAGGCCGTGCAGATGCATCACAGACTTGATTCGGGTCTTCCAACGCGCAACCTGCTTCGGCGCGCAGGCATGACACGATGGCGTTCGATCCAGCATCGCCAGCATGATAGTGATAGCCCAGCGTCTCGGTTTCATGCCCGCCGCATTTATCCAGATCATCTGCGCCAGAACCATCGGACAGCAAATTGTCGAAAATGCCATACCCGTCCATTGCAATCCCGATCTGTGATGCGTGGCCTGTGGCCGTTTCTGCGCCCGTCAAACAGTCGGTCACAGCATGGTAATGATAGCCGACATGGGGGTTCACGTGCCCACCACAATCATCAAATGGCGCAATGGTGTGTGCGGCAAGAATGTCGTCCACAGGGGCAGGTCCATCGAGGCGGATGCCATTGTTTGCCACCCCTGACCCTGAGGCATTCGTCGGGTTCGTGCGCCAAGTACGCTGCGGTTCTAACGGAATTACATAGGTCATTGTTGCATCATCCGGCATATATTCTGGCAGGCATTGCACACAATAGTTGTTAAATTCTGGATCAACGTCGGGGCGCGCAGCCGCCTCGCAGGCCGCCTTGCTATCGGTCACGCGTATCTTGCCCGTGGCCTCATCGAACAGCTGCCATTCTTCGTCATCATACATCGTTGCCAAGCCGGAAATGAACGCCCCGTCGACGTCATGCACGGTTCCGTCCTTTAGCCAGATGCCACCCTTTTCGGCGGTGTCGTCTATCGACGTCGGGCACCACGGCCCCGGTGTATAAGACTTGGGGTCTGCCTTGACCGTAATTGAAAAACACTTTGTCTGTGTGCCGCCAGACAGCGTGCAATCGACGATCTCGGGGCCAGAAACCACGTTCGCATTTTCAAAGAAATGCCCGATGGAATGCAATTGGTCCGATTGGGTGTCAGCCAGCGACGGGGTAGCCAAAAGGCATGCAAAAAATGGAGGCGGAAGGAATTTCATGGCACGTCCAATCAGCTGGTGTCGCGTTTTGGGGGCGCAGGTTTGCACTCCGGTTGTCACTACTACGTAGCTCCGCGGACTTTCCGTCGGTTTATTTTGTGCGGCGCGTTAGGTTTTGAGAAACGCGGCCCTGCTCGCTTCCATGCATTTTCTAAGATCAGGCTCCACAGACACAAATCGACTGCTTGGCGCTGGCACCGAAATGGCAAAAACATCGCCGTTATGTCCTGCAATCGCAAAGCCCAACGCACTGACGCCGTCGGTGTGATCGTTCTCGTCGCGGGCCAATTCACCCGCCCGTATTCGCGACAGCTCCTTCAAAAGCGGGCCAAGTTGAATATCGAACTCAGGATTCTCTGACAGCTCGGACAAAATCAGTTTTTCTGCGGCAGTCTCGTCCAGACACGCAAGGGCGGCTTTGCCATTTGCGGTGGTGGTCAGAGGAAAAGTTTCGCCGATGCTGGACACCGTTCTAAGGCGCTGGCTACCGATGACCTGATCGATAAACCGCATCTTGCGACCTTCCAGAACCGCCAGATCCACGGTTTCCGATGTGGCGGCAGATATCTCTTTCATGACCGGACGCAGACGCGCGCGCAGATCGAACACCGGGGCTTTTGACAGGCTCTGGATTTCCGGACCCAACCTGATTCGCCCTTGCCCCCCGTCGGTCGCAACAAAGCCCTCAAGCGAAAGTGCGCTTACGATCCGCTGTACCGTAGAGCGGGGCAGTTCGACTTGGTTGGCGATTTGCCCAAGGCTAAGCCCATCGGTATTTTTCCCCAAAACACGCAGGATGTCTGCGGCGCGGGTAATGACCTGAATGCCTTGTATTCTTTGCGCATCGTTCACTTTTACTGTCTCACTTTTGCATTTCCGAGCCGCCGGTACGGCCTTGTGTAGTCTACAAAACGCGCCTTTGGAATTCAATACTTGACCGCTATGCGGTACATATTGCACCATTATGTGGAACACTGGGAAATTTACTTGAGGAAATGCGATGACTGTTACAGTTCGCGGAATTGAATTTCAGGCCAATTTGGACAACGATATGGGGCTGGAGTTTGTCAATTTGAGCCATCGGTTCGGATACCAATGCCCCAATTGGCCGTATTTTGACGACGTCGATATCAAGCGAAAGCACTACATGGCGAAATCCGGTGTGCTGAGCCAAACCATCACCACCACGATGCACGTCACAACGCACATCGATGCCCCTGCCCACGTCGTACAGGGCACGCCGTTCATTGACGAAGTGCCACTGCCGCATTTCTTTGGATCCGGTCTGGTCGTGTCGATTCCGAAACAGAAATGGGAAAAAATCACCGGCGAAGATCTGGAAGAAGCCTGTGGTCACGCAATCCGCAAAGGCGATGTTTTGATCATCAACACCGGTTGGCACAAGCAATACGAAGACGGCGATTATTTTGCCTACTGCCCTGGCTTGGTGCAGTCCGCCGCCGATTGGATGGTCGAAAAAGGCGTAAAGGTTGTCGGTCATGACACCCAAGCCAATGACCACCCGCTTGCCACTGCAATCGGCCCGCAACGCAACGGTCCGATCCATCCGCACCTCGAACAAGAGTACTTTGAATGGTCAGGCGGTGTGGACTGGAAAGATGATTTCCCAGAGTGGGAACCGGTGCACAATACGCTGTTCAAAAACGGAATCCTCGGGATCGAAAACGTTGGCGGCGATCTGGATTCTGTGACCGGCAAACGCGTCACATTCGCGTTTTTCCCATGGAACTGGGATCGCGGCGACGGCTGCATCATTCGCCTTGTTGCGATGACCGACAAAAAACAGGCCTACCGCATCGAAGCCGGGGACGCGTTTTAATGCACCTCAAACGTTTCGCAGATGCGCAGACCTATGATGCGCCCAACCACTGGGGCGTCACCGGACTGCGGTTGCAAGGGTTTGAAGATGGGGGTCCGAAAAACCAATGGATCGGGTTTTCCCAATTTCTACCCGGTGGTGGCGCTGGCCCCGACAGCACCCCGTTTGAAAAGGTCTATGTGGTTCTTGAGGGCGAAATGACGGTCGAAATCGACGATGTGCAAACCGTTCTGCGGGCCATGGACAGTTGCACGATACCCGCAAACGAGGTCCGTAAAATCGAAAATCAGACGAACCACATTTGCAAAATGCTCGTTGTGATCCCGTATCCCGACACACAGCAACCGGAGTAGATCATGTCACTCGATCACCCACATCTTATGTTCGATGTCGCCGGTAAGGTGGCTTTGATCACCGGTGCGTCCGGTGCATTTGGCGCAGTTGCCGCGCAGTGCTTGTCTGGTGCTGGTTGCAAAGTCGTTCTGGCCGCAGGAAACGCCAAAACGATGGCTGACGTGGCCGACCGCTGCACCGGCGAAACGCATCAAGTAAACGCCCGCCCGGACAGTGAAACCGCCTGCAAAAAAATGATCGCAGAAACCGTCAAGGCGTTTGGGCAAATCGACATTTTAGTCGTCGCATCGGGGATGAACAAAGTGGCCAGGATCGAAGACATGGCACCCGACACCTTCGGGTCCGTCATGGACGCCAATGTCACGCAATCATGGTTAATCGCGCGTGCGGCCACCGCACAGATGAAGGCCCAAGGCGCAGGTGGCAAAATCGTTTTTGTATCATCCGCGCGCGGACTTTTAGGACATCCGGCAGGCTACACCGCCTATTGCGCGTCCAAAGCTGCCGTTGACGGGATGACCAAGGCCTTGGGCTGCGAACTTGGGCCAACGGGCATTACGGTTAACGCGATCGCCCCAACTGTGTTTCGCTCACCGCTTACCGCTTGGATGTTCGAGGAAACCCCGGCCGCAACCGCCGTGCGCGATGGTTTCCTTGCCCGCGTCCCAAAGGGTCGCTTGGGCGAACCCGAGGATCTAGCAGGACCTTTGCTGTTCCTGTCGTCCAAAGCATCGGATTTTTACACCGGCCACATCTTATACGCCGACGGCGGCTATACGGCGGGATAGACATGACATTACGCAACAAAATCGCAGTGATCGGGGCGGGCTTGATGGGCCACGGCATTGCTTTGACCTTTGCGCGCGCTGGTCACTCTGTTCGCATTGCAGACCCCAGTACCGACATTCTGATGTCGACCATGGAACGGATCGCAGACAGCCTGTGCCTGATCGGCGCAACCCCGTCAGAATTGGCGGCAACGTTGTCTCGGGTGACCTTGATGCAGACCACAGCCGAAGCCGTCATCGACGCTGAATTTGTATTCGAAGCTGCCCCCGAAAAGCTGGAGCTAAAGCAAGCCATTTTCGCAGACATCGAGGCGCATGCGCTGCCGGATGCGATCCTTGCATCCAACACTTCTGTGATCCCGATCACCCAGATCATGGCGAACCTACAGGGGCGTCACCGCGCGCTCGGCACCCACTGGTGGAACCCGCCGCACATGATCCCGCTGGTCGAGGTTGTGAAAACTGAATGGACGGATCCGGCCTTGGCGAAGGTGATGTTTGATCTGCTGGCCCACGCAGGCAAGACCCCTGCGATGGTCGAAAAAGACGTGCCCGGTTTTATCGGAAACCGTCTGCAACACGCGCTGTGGCGCGAGGCGATTTCCCTTGTGGAAAACGGCATCTGTTCGGCAGAAACCGTGGATGATGTGGTCAAAGCCAGCTTTGGACGCAGGCTTGCCGTGCTTGGGCCGCTGGAAAACGCCGATCTTGTTGGTCTGGAGCTGACCCAAGACATTCACGCGCAAGTTCTCTTTGATCTTGATAACAGCGCGACCCCATCCCCCTACCTGCAAGACATGCGCGACGCCGGACGCAGCGGCATGGCCGCAGGTGCCGGCCTGCGCGACTGGAGCGAGGGTGACCTAGAAAAAACCAAGGCCCGCGTGGCCGAACATCTTCGAAAACTGGAGGCAATTTTGCCTGACTGACATCGCTTTGGGAGGAGCCAAGATGACGACAAAAACCAACAGGCGTCAAATGTTGACTGGACTGGCTGCGACCGTTGCAGCCCCCGCCATTCTGACGACCAGCCGCGCCTATGCGCAAACACCGACGATCCGGGTGGGCCATGTTAGCCCGCGCACCGGGCCGCTCGCCGGTTTTGCCGAAGCCGATAATTTTGTGCTTCAAGGCATCAATGCGGCGCTGTCTGGCGGCGTTGAAAACAACGGCAAAACCTATTCAATCGAGATCATCTCGAAAGACAGCCAGTCCAATCCGAACCGCGCAGCCCAAGTGGCCGCCGACCTGATTTTGGGCGACGAGGTCGACATCATTGTTGCGGCCTCTTCGCCCGATACCACCAACCCGGTGGCCGATCAGGCCGAGATAAACGAAGTGCCCTGCATCACCACGGATTGCCCGTGGCAGCCCTATTTCTTTGGGCGTAACGGCGATCCGGCACAGGGTTTTGATTTCACGTTCCACTTCTTTTGGGGGCTTGAGGACGTCATCGGGAACTTCCTCGACCTTTGGGGCAGTGCCGGTGTGTCCAAAAGTATCGGCGCGCTGTTTCCGAATGACGCGGATGGAAACGCGTGGGGGCACCCCGAGTTGGGTTTTCCCAAACCGCTGGCTGATGCCGGGTTCACCCTGACCGATCCCGGACGCTATCAGCCTCTGAATGACGATTTTTCAAACTACATCACCGCGTTCAAAAACGCCGGCGTTGAAATCGTAACCGGCAATATGATCTCGCCTGATTTTGCGACGTTCTGGGCGCAAGCCGCGCAGCAAAATTTCAAACCAAAGATCGTGAGCATCGGCAAGGCGCTGCTGTTCCCGTCGTTTGTGCAATCGCTGGGTGATCGCGGTGCTGGCCTGACCTCGGAAATCTGGTGGAGCCCGTCGCACCCGTTCAATTCATCACTTACCGGTGACAGCGCCAAGGACCTCGCAGATGGGTACACCGCTGCAAGTGGGCGCCCCTGGACGCAACCCATCGGTTTTAAACACGCGTTGTTCGAAGTTGTGCGTGATATCGTGTCGCGGGCTGATGATCTGGATGATCCGATGGCAATCGTCGAGGCGATCAAGACCACCAACATGTCGACAATTGTGGGCAATGTGAATTGGGCCACGGGGCCGGTTCCCAATGTCAGCAAAACACCGCTTGTCGCGGGGCAATGGCAACAATCCGGCGACGCGACAGAACTTGTGATCACCAACAACGCCGCGGCACAAAACATCCCGCTGGGTGGTGAACTGCAGCTTTTGTCTTAGGAAAGAAACCGTCTTGTCCCCCATTTTATCCGTTCATGCCTTGCACAAATCCTTTGGGGCCGTCGTCGTCGCGGACGCCACCAGCTTTGATGTGGCACAAGGCGAAGCCATTGGCATCCTTGGCCCAAACGGGGCGGGCAAGACGTCGTTGTTCAATTTGATCACCGGTGCGATGCGCCCAAACAGTGGGCAAATTGTCTTTGACGGGCGCGACATTACCCAGACGTCAGCCGCGGCGCGGTGCAAGATGGGGATCGCGCGGTCGTTCCAAATTCCGCAACCCTTTGGGGGGATGACGGTGTTCGAAAACGCACTGGTGGGTGCAACCCAAGGCGCTGGATTGGGAACGCGCGAGGCCGAAGCATTGGCCTTGGATGTTTTGGCGCAAACCGGGCTGATGCCACACGCGAACCAACGGGCCGGAACCCTGTCGCTGCTGGATCGCAAACGTCTCGAATTGGCCCGCGCACTGGCGGCAAAACCCAAACTGTTGTTGCTGGACGAAATCGCGGGCGGGCTGACGGACGCCGAGTGCACCGCGCTGATTGAAACCATCAAACGCATCCACGCGAACGGCACCACAATTGTTTGGATCGAACATGTTGTTCACGCGCTGTTGGCTGTGGTTCAAAAGCTGATCGTGATCGATTTTGGCCGCAAAATTGCCGAGGGCGACCCCAAGGCGATCATGGACAGCGCACAGGTCAAAGAGATCTACATGGGGATCACAGCTGATGCCTGAACCCATCCTTAAAATTGACGGATTGAACGCGTTTTATGGCGACTTTCAGGCGTTGTTCGGCGTCGATCTGACAATCCAAACCGGCGAAGTCGTCGCGATTATCGGCGCGAATGGTGCGGGCAAGACGACACTCATGCGCGCGATTTCCGGGCTGTTGCCCAGTGCTGCGTCACACATCATCTATCGGGGGGAAAACATCGGGGCCCTGCGCGCCGATCAGGTGGCCTATCACGGCTTGGCCTTGGTGCCAGAAGGACGTCAGTTGTTCCCGTCATTGTCGGTCGAGGAAAATCTGTTGATTGGCCAGCACGTTGGTCGATCAGGCCCTTGGTCGTTGGACAAGGTTTACACCTTGTTCCCGGTGCTAAAAGAGCGCCGAAACCAGGCATCCGCAACGCTGTCTGGTGGCCAACAACAAATGGTCGCGATTGGGCGCGCGTTGATGGCGAACCCGGATTTTGTCATGTTCGACGAGATCAGCCTTGGCCTCGCACCCGTCATCATCAAAACCATTTATGACGCCCTGCCACGGATCGTCGGCCAGGGCATGACAGCGATGATTGTAGAACAAGACATCAGCAAAGCACTGGCCGTTTCGTCCCGCGTCTACTGCCTGCAAGAGGGCCGTGTGTCGTTAGAGGGCCGCACCAACACAATCAGCCGCGACGAGATCACGCGCGCATATTTCGGGATGGATGCGTAATGGATTGGGTTTCTGCGATTGTCCAAGGCACGTTGCTGGGCGGGCTCTATGCTTTGTTTGCTGCGGGGTTATCGTTGATCTTTGGCGTGATGCGGTTGGTGAACATTGCCCACGGCGATCTGATCGTTCTGGCCGCCTATCTTGGGCTCAGCGCCACCACGATGTTAGGGGTTCATCCGTTTGTCGCACTGTTGATCGTCATGCCTGCCATGGCCGGGATCGGGTATGTTGTGCAGCGCGGTATCCTCAATCAAACGCTTGGCGATGATCTGTTGCCGCCTTTGCTGGTCACATTCGGCCTGTCCGTGATCCTGCAAAACGCGATGCTAGAAGGCTACAGCGCTGATCCCCAAAAGCTAAGCGCGGGCGCAATCGAAACAGCCAGTATTTCCGTAGGCGCGCTGTCAATCGGCGTGTTGCCACTGCTGACCTTTGGCATCGCGATTGCGGTCATCGCGGGTCTGCAATTCATTTTCTACCGCACCAAGATCGGCCGTGGATTTCGCGCTGTGTCTGACAACGCCGACATTGCGCAACTGATGGGGCTGAACAAGGCGCATGTCTTTGGGTTGGCGATGGCGTTGGCGCTGGCCGTGACGGCAATTGCTGGCATCCTGCTTGGTATCCGCACCAGCTTTGATCCGTCCGTTGGCGGTGCGCGGCTGATTTTCGGGTTCGAAGCGGTGATCATTGGCGGGCTTGGCAATTTGTGGGGCACACTGGCAGGCGGTGTCATTCTGGGGGTTGCGCAAACTTTGGGCGCTAAAATTGATCCCGGGTGGCAATTGCTTGCGGGTCACATCGCCTTTTTGGTGGTGCTGGCCGCCCGCCCCAACGGTCTGTTCCCGAGGGTCGATCAGTGAACGCGCACATCACCAGAACAACTCCGGCTGCAAAGACCGCGATGATCATTGCTGCTGTGGGGCTATTGATATTGGTCGCGGCACCTTGGTGGGCGGGGCGCGCAGAACTACGCCTGTTTGGCGAGGTATACCTGTACCTCTCGCTTGCCGTTCTGTGGAATTTGATGGCGGGATATGCCGGTTTGGTTTCCGTCGGGCAACAGGCCTACGTGGGGTTTGGCGGCTACATGCTGTTTGCCCTAACGATGTTTGCGGGCCTGCATCCAATCACGGCTGTGCTCGTATCCGGCGTGTTGGCGGCGATCCTTTCGGTTCCCGTTGCCGCGTTAATCTTCAGACTAAAAGGGGCCTATTTTGCGATCGGAACCTGGGTCATGGCCGAAGTGTTCCGCCTTAGCTTTGCCCAAGTATCCTCGCTTGGCGGTGGATCAGGATCGTCACTGCCGGTTGGTGTTGTCAAATCGCTCGCATCGTCACGCTCGGGGCGCGAAGCCCTCAGCTATTGGCTGGCTCTTGGGGCCGCGGTTGTCGTCATCGCCTGCGTGTACCTGTTCTTGCGATCACGACGCGGCCTTGCCCTGACCGCCATCCGCGACAGCGAAGTCGCCGCCGCAGGTCTTGGCATCAATATCTGGCGCACCAAGCTTGAGGTCTACGTGGTCACAGCCGCCTTTACCTCGATCATCGGCGGGCTGATTTTCCTGCAAAAACTGCGGATTTCGCCCGACGCGGCATTTTCGGTCAACGACTGGACCGCCTTTGTGATCTTTATCGTCGTCATCGGCGGGATCGGCACCCTAGAGGGGCCAATCATCGGCACGATCCTGTTCTTTGTTCTGCGCGAAACGCTGGCCGACCTTGGCACCACCTATCTGATCGTTCTTGGCGTCGTGGCCATCGTGATCATGTTGAAAGCCCCCAAAGGCGTTTGGGGCTTGGTGCGCGACCGCTATGACCTCGAACTTTTCCCCCTCAGCTACCGCGTCCGCACCGACGCCCCCGACCAAGGAACCTGACCCATGGCAAAACAACAAAAGACGATCATTACCTGCGCTGTGACCGGCGCGATCCACACACCGACCATGTCAGATGCGCTGCCCTACACCTATGATGACATCACGACCCAAGCGATTGCAGCGGCGGATGCGGGTGCGTCCATTTTGCATTTGCATGCGCGCAACAACAAAACCGGTGCGCCATCGGTCGACATTGATGATTTTTCACCGTTTCTGGGCCGCATCAAACAGGCCACAGACGCGGTCATCAACATTTCCACGGGGGGGTCGCTTACCCTTTCAATCCAAGACCGGATCAAACCGGCCAAAACCTTCAGCCCCGAAATGTGTTCGATGAATATGGGGTCGATGAATTTTTCATTCCATCCTCTGGCCGGTCGTTATGACGAATGGGCGTTTGATTGGGAAAAGGATTACGTCGAAGGATCCGACGGCAATATCTTTCGCAACACCTTCCGCGACATCAAAGAAGCCGCCGAAACGCTGGCCCCCCATGACATCAAGTTCGAACACGAATGTTACGACGCGGGTCATCTGTATAATCTCAAATTCTGCATGGATATCGGGCTGTTCAAGGCCCCTATTTTTATCCAGTTCATCTTTGGTATTCTGGGCGGTATCGGCGCTGACGTCGACAATCTGGTCTTTATGAAACGCACCGCCGACAAGCTGTTTGGCGACGATTATCGCTGGTCTGTTCTGGGGGCTGGTGGTGCGCAAATGGGGCTGGCTGCGACGGCCAGTCAAATGGGCGGGCATCTGCGTGTTGGGCTCGAAGACAGTCTTTTGATCTCTCGCGGGGCATTGGCAACCTCCAACGCGCAGCAGGTCGCAAAAATACGGCGGATCGTCGAGGATCTTGGCAGCCAGGTCGCGACCCCGGATGAAGCCCGCGAGATACTGGATCTCAAGGGTGGCGATCGGGTGAAGTTCTAAAAACTCTGGCGATTGTTCCTGCAAAGAGTGATCCGTCGCGGTGTCACATTTCGCAAAACCGTCGCATCATTGTCGACCAGCTGTTACGCAACAAGGGGACACCATAGTGGTCTTTTAGCAAGCCACGGAGCCTCCCTCATGCCACGTATTTCGTTCACCCGCCGTCAAACCTTGTTGGGGGGCGCGGCCCTTGGCACGTCACTTGCCATGCCCGCAATTTCGCACGCCCGTTCGCGCCCTCAAATCACCCACGGCGTCATGTCGGGCGATGTGGCTTATGACGGTGCAATGATCTGGGGGCGCGCGGACCGCGAAGCGAAAATGCACGTCGAATGGTCGACGACAGAAATGATGACCGATGCCCGCGCGGTTCCGCCCTTGGCCGTTGGCACGCCCACCGATTTCACGGGCAAACTGGCGCTCACAGGGTTGCCGAGCGATCAGGATATCTTTTACCGCGTGACGATGAGCGACCTTGCCGACGCCACCTTGTCCGAGCCGATGACAGGCCATTTCCGCACCGCACCAATGGGCAACCGCGACGTCAGTTTCGTGTGGTCGGGCGACACCGCAGGCCAAGGTTGGGGCATCGACGAAGACCGTGGCGGCATGACCACTTACGCCACAATGTTGAAGCACACGCCGGACTTCTTTTTGCACTCCGGTGATACGGTCTACGCGGATGGCCCGCTGCAAGACACCGTGGCGTTGGCGGACGGCAGCACGTGGAAAAATATCGTCACCCCGGCCAAGTCCAAAGTCGCCGAAACTCTGGATGAGTTTCGCGGACAGCATTTGTACAACTACATGGATCACAACGTTCAGGCCTTTAATGCGGCCGTCCCGATCATCGCGCAATGGGATGATCACGAGGTGACGAATAACTGGTATCCCGACGAGGTGCTGGCAAGCGATGATCGGTATTCCGTCAAGTCGGTGCAGCTTTTGGCATCGCGGGCTGCCCACGCGTTTCACGAAATGATGCCAACGCGGCAGACCCTAAGCGAACCAATGCGGGTTTACCGCAAGGTTGCGTACGGCCCGCTGCTGGACATCTTTGTGATCGATCTGCGCAGCTATCGCGGCGACAACACAGCCAACACCGACGCCGAGGGCACGCCGTTTCTAGGGCCAGAGCAGCTCGCTTGGCTTAAGCGCGAGATGATCAATTCGACAGCGACCTGGAAAGTGATCGCATCGGATATGCCCATCGGCATGATGGTGCGCGACGGCGACAGCGCCATGGAAAACGGGGCCAATGGCGATGGTCCGGTCTTGGGTCGTGAACACGACATCGCGGCTGTTTTATCGTTCATCAAAACCGCGCAAATTGCCAACACGGTCTGGTTAACGGCGGATGTGCATTACACTGCAGCACACCACTATTCCCCCGATCGCGCGGTTTTTCAGGACTTCGATCCCTTCTGGGAATTCGTTTCTGGCCCGTTGCATGCCGGCACATTTGGCCCCTCACAATACGACAACACTTTTGGACCCGAGGTTCGGTTCGCCAAGCATCCAGAGGCAGGACAAGCAAACCTGCCGCCCAGCGACGGCCTACAGTTTTTCGGCAAAGTCGACATCGCGGCAGATACGGGCGTCATGACAGTGCGACTGATGGACAGCGGCGACACCGAACTGTGGTCGGTTGAATTGGATCCCAAATCGATCTGACGCGAAGGGACGATCGGGGCGGTTTTGTTGGACCGCCCCTGCCCTATCCCAAGCCGTTTTTGGCCCAAGGCCACATCCCTCTTGAAACCGGAAAAATCCGGTGCGAGACGTGATGCCATGGAACACGCCCCACACAAACTACCGGATCAAAAACTGGCAGCTGCTGATGTCGCGCGCTTATCTGATGCACAAACCACTGCTGTGCTCAGCAATTGCGACCTTCGTGAATTGGACCTGTCAGGTTGCGACATGACCGGGTGGCACTTTGATAAATGCAACCTTACCGGCGCGTCTTTTAACGGGGCCAATCTGGAAAGCGCCGTCTTTTCAGGCTGTCGGTCTGCCGGTGCCAGCTTTTTGGGGGCCGTGCTGACCGAAGCGCAGATTTTAGGGGGCGATTACAGCAACTCCAGCTTTCGCGGGGCCATACTGGCGGCGACAAAAATCGCTGGGTGCAAAATGATCGGTGCAGACCTAAGCGAAACGCATGCGATGGGGTTTGAGCTTGAGGATTGCCTGTTCGGTTTTTCCCTTCTCGCAAAGTTGTCGTTTCGCAAAATGACGCTGAAGCAGATCGATTTCACCGAGGCCGATCTTCGATCCTGTGACTTTCGGGAAACGGTTTTCGAAGACTGTTCGTTGCGGGATGCAAATCTATCGGATTGCCGGTTTGGCAATGCTGATTTGCGCGGTGCTGACCTTGGTGGGGTAAAGTTGGGTGACGCCAGACAGTTCAAAGGCGCTGTTATCTCGAAACGACAAGCAGCAGACCTTTTGATCCAGCTTGGGTTGCAGGTTCACTAACGAACTTACCGACCAAAGGATTTCGAAAACGACACGGCCGCCCCGATCAAAGGGCGACCATCTAGGCAATTTATTTGGGTCACTCACGCACCCCGCAATCGATCAGCTGAACAGCATGCCGCCGTTGATATCGACATTGGTACCGGTGATGAACGCGCTGTCTTCGCAGGCAAGGAACAACACCAGATTGGCCACATCGACCGGCACGCCTTGGCGTTTGACCGGCGATGCCGCCTCGAACCCTTTGCGCGCGGCATCAGCGGTGTGGATGTTGTGAAAGTCCGTATCAATCATGCCCGGACACAGGGCGTTAACCCGCACATCGGGGCCCAATTCTTTGGCCAATCCCCGGGTCATTGTCATAACCGCACCTTTGGACGCTGCGTATGCGACGGACCCCGGGCCACCACCATCGCGACCTGCTTGGCTGGCCAGATTGACGATCGCGCCGGATTTTAGATGTGGCAGGCAGGCTTTGATCATCAGGAACGTGCTGGTCAGGTTCAGATCCATAACCGAATTCCAATGTTCCAGCGACATTTCCGCAATTGTCTTGCGCGCGATCAGGCCGCCTGTGTTGTTAACCAGCACGTCGACGCCGCCAAATTCGGCGACCGTGCGATCGACCAACGCGTCAACGCCTGCCTGCGTGTTCAGATCGCCTTGCAGCGCAAATGCGTTACCACCTGCGGCCTTAATTTCAGCCACGGCACTTTCAGCGCCTTCGCTGCTGGCAAAATAGTTAATCGCGATATTGGACCCTTCAGATGCCAATTTAATCGCACAGGCCCGCCCGATGTCACGGCCACCACCGGTGATAATAGTTGTTTTCCCGTCAAGCTTCATTTTGTTTCCTTCCAGCAGGTGTGACTTATAATTTCTTCGACATCGCGCGCCTTTGACCAAGCGATCTTGGGCCACAGGCGGACCACTAAGACGGCCCACCAATTGTCCAACAAGCGGAGCCACGATTCGCGCCGTTCAAAGTTGTATATCACTATAGTTTTCTAGTATACTAGTATAGAAAACAATCTCATTCTACGATCCACCCGATGGGTTGACGCAATTCCAGTCGCTGGGAAAAGGGGCTCTGCTACGCGCACGCCGCACTGTGCAAAAGCTGGCAAAATCACTGGCCATCAACTAAGTTGGTCAAAATCAAAGGAACGATGATGTCTTCAACAGCACGCACGAGAGACCGCAGAACCAGCGTCGATGTCGTGTTCGAACATCTTCACAAATCGCTTGTCACACTTGAGTTGCTTCCAGGGGACAAAATTTCCGAGGCCGACATTGCAGCCAAATTCGGCGTCTCGCGACAACCTGTACGGGATGCGTTTAGCCGGCTAGAAAACCTTGGCCTTTTGCTGATCAGACCACAAAAAGCGACCGAGGTTAAACGGTTCTCGCGGCGCGCAGTCACCAAGTCCCGTTTTGTGCGCTTTAGTGTTGAGACCGAAGTGTTACGCCGGGCCGCAGCGGCCGCATCCGTGGCTGATGGCCTCGCACTTGACGCCCATCTTGCCCATCAGGCGATTGTCGTTAACGCGCGGAATTATGAGGAATTTGGCAAGCTGGACTACGCTTTCCACGAAGAATTGTGCAAAATTGCCAAAGTTGAATTCGCCTTTGAGGTCATTTCGTTTGAAAAAGCCAATGTGGATCGCCTTTGTATGCTGAGCCTGTCCAAGGAAGACCGTATGGAGCAGCTTTTGGAAGATCACCGCGCAATTGCGGACCGGGTGAAGGCTGGCGATCAAGCAGGTGCCGTCCAAGCCGGCGCGGTCCATCTGTCTCGGCTTGATGCGACGATTGACGCAATTTTTGCCCATAATCCTGAGTACTTTGAAGACTGAAGTTTTCTGATTTGCGCACTCTTTGACATGCATTTCACAGCCGCACCTTGAACACGAAAAACCTGACCTCTCGTTCCAAGGTCGCGCGTCACCCGACACAGGAACCGTCCATCCCCGTCAAAGCCGGCACGATCTCTATCGCTCTGGTACGTCCTTGAAATTCAATCCCTTTTGAACCCCACCGGTTTCATTTCGCCGAAACGAGGTCGGGACAGCGTCTTTGAAACTCTACAGAATTGACTCGTCACATCAATTAAAATACTAGTATACCAATTGCCAACCATGACCCCTAACGTCATGCTGGTGACCAGGGACAGCCTCTGCAATTTTGACATTTACGTACGTGCAGAGGCGTTGAAAATGATCGGGAGGGATCAAATGATGTTAAAAACAACACTTCGCAAAACCCTAATGGGGGCTGCTGTCGTAAGTGCTGCGGCTGTTGCCGGCACGTTGGCGTCGGCCAGCGAAATGCGCGGCTGGAACATCCACGTTGAGGACTATCCAGTCTCAATCGCGATGGAATCCTTTATGAAGGACGTCGCGGAGCAAACCGGTGGCGAAATCACCGGCAAAATCTATCATAACGGCGTTTTGGGCAGCCAGCCTGACGCAATCGAGCAAATTCGCCTTGGCATCATCGACTTTGGTGAATTCAGCCTTGGGCCGATGGGCCAATCGATCCCTGAAACCAACGTGGTTTCGCTGCCATTCATTTTTCCGTCGATCCCTAAGATGTACGAATTGATGGACGGCGCAGTTGGTGAGGCCATCGGTGAAGGCATGATCGCCAAAGGTATCGTGCCGCTGGGCTGGTATGACGCTGGCGCGCGGTCTTTTTACAACTCGATCCGCCCGATCAACACGCCTGCTGACGTTGAAGGTCTCAAAGTCCGCGTCATGAGCAACGATTTGTTCGTTGGCATGGTCGAAGCAATGGACGGCAACGCAACACCAATGGCATTTGGTGAAGTGTACCAGTCGATCAAAACCGGTGTTGTTGACGGTGCGGAAAACAACCCGCCATCCTACGAGTCAACGAACCACTTTGAGGTCGCAAAATACTACTCGCTGACCGAGCACCTGATCATTCCTGAATGCCTGTGCATGAGCTTGAAAACGTGGAACACCTTCACGCCCGAGCAGCAAGCGATCCTGAAAGAAGCCGGTCACAAAAGCGCCGTTTTGCAGCGTGAACTGTGGCAGGCCCGGGAAGCGGCAAGCATGGAAACGGTCCAAGCTGGCGGCACAACAGTGAACAAAATCGCCGACAAGGGCCCGTTCCAAGCGGCAATGTCCCCTGTCTACGACCAGTTCCTGGTGGCAAACCCCGATCTACAAGGTCTTGTCGATTTGATCCGCAACGCTGAGTAAATTCGACCTAAACACACAAAGGCCCGTTGATATTTCAGACGGGCCTTTGTTCTGCTTGTTTCGATCAGGCATGATTTGATTGCGTAATAGGAAACCCAGATGGCGGGACAGTCTTCTAGAATTGCGATGCTCGAGGCCGGATTGGATAAAATCCGCGCTCTGTGCATCTTTGTGGCCTCGATTGCCTTGGTGGTGCTGATCGCCACGTTTGGCTGGTTGGTTTTTGGCCGTTACGTTTTGAACGTCACACCGACTTGGGTCGAACAACTGGCGCTGCTTTTGATCTGCTACATCGCCTTTATCGGGGCGGCCGCGGGCGTCAAGGAAAACACCCACCTTGGTGTGTCGCTGTTTCGCGACATGATGCCCGACACCGTGCAAAAAATCGTCATTATCGCGATTGATTTCACCCTCGCGGCCTTTGGCGCTGTGATGTTTTTTGCGGGTGTGACCCTGATGAAATTTGGCTGGGACACGCTGTTGCCCATGCTCGACATTCCAGAGAGCTTTCGAACGCTGGCGATCACGTCATGCGGCGGGTTGGTTTTTCTATTCTCGGGTGCGCGCGGAATGCTGCGTCTCTTTACATTTTCCGACTGGCAAACAGTCCCCCAAGATCTGGATACCTGAACCATGGGTCTGACCATTCTTTTGCTGACGTTCTGCGTACTTGTTGTCGTTGGAATGCCTGTCGCATTCGCCATGGGGCTCGCTGCTGCCTCTGCCTTTTGGTACGAAGGTTTTCCCATGCTCATCACGTTTCAGCGTGCGACAGCCGGCGTATCGGTGTTTTCGCTACTGGCCATTCCGTTCTTTGTTTTTGCTGGCGAAATCATGTTGCACGGGGGCATCGCCGCCCGCTTGGTCAAGCTTGCCGCGGCCCTTGTCGGGCACCTCAAGGGTGGCTTGGCGATGGTCAACATCTTTTCGTCCATGTTGTTTGGCGGCATTTCGGGATCTGCGGTGGCGGATATTTCAGCCCTTGGTTCGCTCTTGATTCCGGTTATGAAAGAACGCGGTTACCGGCCTGATTTTGCCGTAAACGTCACCGTGACCTCGTCCATCGCCGGGATCGTCATTCCGCCCAGCCACAACATGATCATTTTCGCCGTCGCTGCGGGTGGTGGCATCTCGGTTTCCAAACTGTTTCTTGCAGGCGTGATCCCCGGTATCTTGATGTGTTTCTGCCTTGCTGTTGCCGCCTATGTGATGTCAGTCAAACACAAATATCCCGCCGAACCTTTCCCTGGTTGGGGCGAAGTCGGGCGCAGTGCGGCTGACGCAATCCCGGGCTTTATCACTGCAGTCATCATTGTCGGCGGAACGCTGTCCGGCATCTTTACCGTCACGGAATCCGGTGCTTTCGGCGCGCTTTATGCCTTGATCCTGACCAAATTCTACTACCGGTCCCTGACGTGGAACGCCTTCGTGCTGGCTGTCACCGGCGCTGTGCGCACTACCGCAATGGTGATGATCCTGATCGCATTTGCCTCGTCGTTTGCGTATCTTTTGGCCCTGTATCAAGTCCCCTCCAAACTCAGCGATTTGCTGGTTTCGATCTCGGACAACCCGCTGATTATTTTGCTGATGATCAACATCATCTTGCTTTTGCTGGGTATGATTATGGACATGGCGGCGCTTATCCTGATCTGCACGCCGATCTTTCTGCCCATCGCCAAAGGCCTTGGCATGGATCCAACCCAGTTTGGCATCATGATGCTGGTGAACCTCGGGCTAGGCCTGTGCACACCACCTGTCGGAACCTGCTTGTTTGTCGGCTGCGCCGTTGGAAAGATCAAAATCGAAGAGGCCCTGAAATCGATTTGGCCGTTCTATCTGGCCATTCTATTCGCCCTGATTTTGGTGACCTACGTTCCTGCAGTGTCCTTGTGGTTGCCGTCAGTTCTCGATTAAAATTAGCTGCGCAGATTATCCCCAACTGAAAGGCCCAACTTATGCCCACGCCCAAACCTGTCCCCGGTAGCATCCTTGCCCCGATGTCATTTCCCAAACTGGGGGGCGGCGAAATTTCAGTTGGTGGACCACGCGAAAACTGGACGCTGTTCATCGTTTATCGCGGCAAACATTGCGGTCGCTGCAAGAAATACCTGAACATCCTGAATGGCATGCGCGATCAGTGGGCGGCGGCGGGGTTTGACCTCGCGGTGGTGTCCGCCGACCCCCAAGAAAAGGCGCAGTCCGATCAGGCCGAATTTGGCTGGGAATTTGACATTGGCTATGACCTCAGCGAGGCGCAGATGGAAACGCTTGGCGTTTATGCGTCTGACCCGCTGTCATCGGGTGAAACCGATCGCAGGTTCGCAGAACCCGGCACCTTTGTGATGCGTCCGGATGGCAGCATTTTGATGATCGCAATTTCGAACGGGCCATCGGCGCGCCCTGATTTAGTCGAATTGCTGGACGGTATGATCTTTACAAAAGACAACGGCAAGCCACCGCGCGGCAACGTCTAAACCGACGTCACCTTGCCCCCTTTAGGCCAGCAAACGGCCCTTGACGTGAAACGCCTGCCTGCGTTTCGCGCTTCACCCCCTGATTGCATTTGACGACACGACCCAAAGCAACTACCCCTGTCAGAACCAGGGGCGCTGTAAAGCTGAGATGTACCCTTTGAACCTGAACCAGATAATGCTGGCGGAGGGAGGTCGTATGTTTCTTCGTGCTACATGCGTTGTCTCTTTTTCGCCGGAAAAGGAGACAGAATGGCCCCCCAAGACCTGCTTATTGCGTTGCGCGACCAAAACCCGCTGGTCCATTGCATGACAAACTACGTGGCAATGAATATTGCCGCCAATGTCGTTCTCGCAGCCGGGGCATCGCCTGCGATGGTGCACGCCAGCGAAGAAATCGCTGAATTCACCCCGATCTGTGGTGCCCTGACGATCAACATCGGAACGCTGTCGGCGCCGTGGTTGGCCAGTATGCTGGCCGCCGCAGACATCGCGCACGCGCGCAACATTCCGTGGGTGTTGGATCCCGTCGCGCATTTCATTTCCGATTACCGCAAACGCGCAGCCCAAGATTTGTTGGCGCTGCGTCCCGCAATTGTGCGTGGCAATGCGTCAGAGATTCTTGCCTTGGCCGGACAAGTCGGCGCGGGCAAAGGGGCTGACAGCGGTGACAGCGTCGATGCGGCCCACGCATCAGCCCACGCGCTGGCTGCAGAATTCGGGACGGTTGTCGCGATCACCGGGCCAGTCGATTTTGTCACGGACGGCACCCAAGAGGCGCGTGTTTCCGGCGGATCATCTTTGATGCCGCAGATCACCGCCTTGGGCTGCTCGCAGACCGCGTTGATGGGGGCTTATGGCGCTACTGGCCCCGCCTTTGATGCCGCTTTGGCCGGCCTTGCGCATTTCAAAGTCGCAGGCACTGCGGCGGCAAAACTAGCCAAGGGACCGGGCAGCTTTCAAATGCATTTCCTAGACGCACTTGCCGCAACGCAACCCGATGATTTTGCGCAGGTCATCGCATGAAGTCGACGATACAAAACCAACTGCGCCTTTGCCTTGTGACGGACCCACAGCTGTGCGCCGCATTGGGTCTTGTGACCACCGTTCGCCGCGCTGTGGCCGGCGGTGTCACCATGGTGCAGCTGCGCGACAAGACGGCGACCACCGCACAGCGTATTGAAATGGCACTTGCGCTAAAGCAGGCGTTGGCAGGGTCCGGCGTTGCAATTATCATCAACGATGATGTCATGGCCGCTGTCGCAGCAGACGTTGACGGCGCACATGTCGGACAGGGTGATGTGCCGCCCGATCAGGCGCGTTCGATGCTTGGGGCCGGCAAAATACTTGGCTTGTCGTGTGAAACGCCGCAAACCGTCCAAGCGGCTGATCCCAAGGTTGTGGACTATCTGGGCCTAGGGCCGGTGTTTGGCACAGCGACCAAAACGGACCATGCCCGCCCGATCGGTTTTGACGGGTTGGCCCGATTGGTTGCCTTGTCACCGCTGCCCACCATCGCAATCGGCGGCCTGAAACCAGCCCATGTCCAAGACGTGCGCGCAAGTGGTGCGGACGGGATCGCGGTTGTGTCTGCCATTTGTGGCCATGCCGATCCATGCGCTGCGGCCCGCGCGTTTCAGCAAGACAAGCCGGAGCATCCGGCATGATCCCCAACGTCCTTAGCATCGCAGGGTCCGACCCATCTGGCGGTGCAGGCATTCAGGCAGACATCAAAGCGATCTCTGCAAACGGGGCCTTTGCCATGGCCGCATTGACCGCGCTAACGGCCCAAAACACCCAAGGCGTAAGCGGCATTCATTTGGTCCCACCCGCCTTTGTCACCGATCAGATCACGACGATTTTTCGCGACATCCGCGTGGATGCGGTCAAGATCGGCATGATCGCCACAGCAGATATTGCCGCTGCTGTTGCCTTGTCAGTTCAGGATCATAGCGCCGTGCCCATCGTGCTTGACCCTGTGATGATCGCCAAAGGGGGGGCCGCGCTTTTGCAACCGGATGCCGTTGTGGCGCTGCGCGATCATTTGCTGCCCTTGGCCACGTTTTTGACACCGAATTTGCCTGAGGCCGCGCATTTGCTGGGTGTGCAGACGGCCACCACACGCGATGAAATGGTGGCGCAGGGTTTGGCGCTCTGTGCGCTTGGACCACGCGCTGTTTTGATGAAAGGCGGGCACCTCGATGGGCCGGACAGCCCCGATTGCCTTGTCACCCCGCAACACCTCACGTGGTTCGAGGCGAAACGCATCCAAACAGCGAACACTCATGGCACTGGTTGCACCCTGTCATCTGCTTTGGCTGCGCACCTTGCAAAAGGGTTATCCCCCCAACACGCCACCGCTGCGGCCAAGGCTTATGTCGCCACGGCAATCGAACAGGCCGGTGCCCTGTCTGTTGGGTCAGGCCACGGACCAACCCACCATTTTGCCAATCTCATCTCGTATTGAAAGTGACCCGGAAAATGAAAAACATATCTTTCGCAACCGTTCTGTTCTTTTGGGCATCGCCGGTTTTGGCACAGGATCAAGTGACCTTGTTGCTGGGCTGGTTTGTCAATCCCGATCATGGCCCCGTGATCATTGCACAGGAAAAAGGGTATTTTGCCGAGCAAGACCTAGACGTCGAAATCATTGCCCCCGCTGATCCCTCGGCCCCACCCAAAATGGTCGCGGCGGGCAAAGCGGATTTGGCGATTTCCTACCAACCGCAGCTACACCTGCAAATTCACGAAGGCTTGCCATTGCAGCGGGTCGGCACGCTGGTCGCAACCCCGCTTAGCTGTTTGTTGGTGCTGGCCGACGGCCCCGTCAAAACGCCTGCAGACCTCAAAGGGCGTAAGGTCGGCTTTTCCGTCGGTGGCGTCGAAGAAGCCGTGCTGGGCCAAGTTCTGAAAACCCACGGCGTGTCGCTGGATGACATTGAGCTGATCAATGTGAATTGGTCCATGTCACCGGCGCTAATGTCGGGCCAAGTGGATGCTGTCATCGGTGCATTTCGCAATTTTGAACTGAACCAGATGGATATCGCAGGCGTGCCGGGCCGTTGTTTCTACGTCGAAGAAGAAGGCCTGCCACCCTACGACGAACTGATTTATGTGGCCAATACAGACACAATGGACGTCGATATGATCCGCCGTTTTCTGGCTGCGACCGAAAAAGCGACACAATACATCGTCAATCATCCCACCGAAAGTTGGGTGATTTTCGCAAGCACAGCGCCTGAGCTTCAGGACGAGCTGAACAAACGGGCGTGGGGTGATACGGTGCCTCGCTTTGCGCTGCGGCCCGCTGCGTTGGATGCTGGTCGGTATGCGAGCTTTGAGGCGTTTTTGCACGACGCAGGCCTGATCCCGACGCTCAACCCCGTCAGCGACATCGCCATCGATGTGACGGCGCAATGACCGGCGCACCCTATGGGGCCGCATTCACGCAGTGGCGCGCAGGCTGCCCTGATGCGTGGCACGCCTACACCCATCATGCCTTTGTCGAGGGGCTGCGCGACGGATCCCTGCCGCGCCCTGCGTTCCTTCATTATCTGGTCCAGGACTACGTGTTTCTGGTGCATTTTGCGCGGGCGTGGTCACTGGCCGTGGTCAAAGCCGAAACGCTGGACGAGATGAAAATCTGCGCAGGCACGGTAAACGCGTTGGTCAATCACGAGATGGCCTTGCACGTCCAAACCTGCGCCGGCGAAGGAATAAACGAGGCCGCATTATACGCCGCCTGCGAAGAGGTCGAAAACCTCGCGTACACCCGATACGTGATGGATGCAGGCCTGCAGGGCGATTTCCTCGACCTGATGGCTGCCCTCGCGCCCTGTTGCTTTGGCTACGGCGAAATCGGACTGCGACTGGCACGGTCCGCCGCGCCGGACACGCCCCATCGCGCCTGGATCGACACCTACGCGGACGATGGCTATCAATCGGTTATGACCTCGGTCGGGCAGATGATCGATGGTGCCATTTCGCGCCGCTTGGGGCCTGATCCCGTACGCGCCCCACGGTGGGCGCACTTGCAGAACCGCTTTTCGACAGCGACCCGTCTCGAGATCGGGTTTTGGGATATGGGGCTGCGCGGGTCATGACCCCTGCGCCAGAGCTTTGCCTAAGCGGCACGTATTCTGTCGAAGGCGTGCCGCTGTTCGGGCCGATCGACATGCGTCTGCCGGCGGGGCAATGGACCTGCGTTTTGGGTCGCTCTGGTGTGGGCAAGTCGACGTTGCTGCGCGTGATTGCTGGCCTGCCTTGCGCGGGTGAATTCGACGGGCAAGTCACTGCATCAGATGGTGCCACACTGTTTGACCGCATCAGTTTCATGGCACAATCAGATCTGTTGTTACCCTGGCTCAGTGTTCTGGAAAACACCGTGCTAGGGGCACGATTGCGCGGCGAACAGCCAGACGTGCAAAAGGCCGAAACCTTGCTGGCCCGTGTCGGACTGGGTGATCATTTGCTGAAAAAGCCCAGCGCGCTGTCTGGCGGAATGCGGCAACGCACGGCCCTTGCCCGCACATTGATGGAGGACAGGCCGATCGCGCTGCTGGACGAACCGTTTTCAGCACTGGACGCAAGCACACGCGCCGACATGCAAGAGCTTGCCGCCGAAGTTCTCGCCGACAAGACTGTGCTGTTGGTCACCCACGACCCTGCCGAGGCTGTCCGGCTTGGGCATCAAATCATTGTCTTGGCACCAGACGCAGCGCGCACGTGGCCAATGCCGTACTGCGATCCGATCCGTGATCAATACGCCGCGCAAACTGTGGCATGTCAGGCCAATCTGCTGTCCTTTCTGCGGGGTGCGCCATAATGCGGTTGTGCTATGCGCTGGCGGCCTGCACCTTTGCACTGCTCCTGTGGCAGGGCGTGGTCTGGTTCACCGATGTTCCGCAATTCATTCTGCCGTCACCCGCGCGCGTTGCGCAGGCTGCGATCGCCAATCGCATCTTGATTGCACAAAACGCAATGGTGACTGCATCCGAAGTCGGCTTGGGCCTCATCATCGGAACGCTTTTGGGCGGGGTCACTGCGATCCAGCTTGCACGCTCGGCGTGGCTCCATCGATTGATCATGCCGTTGCTGGTGTTTACCCAAGCCATTCCGGTGTTTGCATTGGCCCCGATCCTGACACTGTGGTTCGGCTATGGCATCGCATCCAAAGTGGTAATGACCTTGTTGATCATCTATTTTCCGGTGACCTCCGCGTTTTATGACGGGCTGACACGCGTGCCATCCGACATTCTGGACATGGCGAGAACCATGGGCGGCACGCCGCGGCACATCATGTGGCGGATCAAAATCCCCCACGCGTTGCCATCTTTGGGCAGCGGATTAAAACTGGCTGCGGTTTATGCCCCCATTGGGGCGGTGATCGGTGAATGGGTCGGTGCGTCCAAAGGCTTGGGCTATCTGATGTTGCTCGCGAATGGACGTGCCAAAACGGATCTGATGTTTGCCAGCCTCTTTGCCCTCGCGATCATGACGTTTCTGTTGCATCTGGTCGCAACCAAAACGTCTGACTATCTGAGCAAACACTGACGCGTTCAGCGCTGTTGCGTTTATGGATACCAAATCAAGTTGATCGATAATATGAATAGGTATGACCTTTGACCAAATCAAAACATTCCTGTGGGTTGCGCGCCTCGGCGGATTCCGCAAGGCCGCTGAACGCCTAAATCTGTCGCAGCCTGCTGTGTCGACGCGCATTTCCAACCTCGAAGAAGAACTGCGCGTGCCGCTGTTTGAACGCGGCCAAGGCGACGTCGTTCTGACCAAACATGGAACGCTGCTGCTGTCTTATGCCGAGCAAATGTTGTTTGTCGAAGAAGAGATCAAACAGCGCGTGGCGAACCCGTCAGAAACGACAGGCCTGTTTCGTGTCGGGGCCTCTGAAACGATTGCCCAAGCGTGGTTGCCCGAGTTTCTGAAAGCGTTCTCAGAACAATATCCAAGGGTCAATGTGGACCTCACCGTCGATATCTCGCTGAACCTGCGCGCCGCGCTTTTGGAGCGACGTTTGGATCTGGTTTTTCTGATGGGTCCGGTGTCTGAATTTTCCGTCGAAAACGTCGCCTTGCCGCCTTTTGACTTGCACTGGTATCGCTCAACCCAGAACCAGGAAACCGATCTGAGCGCCATTCCGATCATCTCGTATTCCAGCAAAACGCGCCCCTACAGAGAGCTGATGTCAGAGCTGTCACGGCGCATCGGACCCCAGCTGCGGGTCTACGCATCAGCGTCTTTGTCAGCCAGTTTGAAAATGATCGCAGCGGGAATCGCCGTCGGTCCATACCCACGCGCTTTGGCCGAAGACTTCCTTAGGTCAGGGCAAATCATTGAATTCGATCCGGGGTTCCGGCCACAGCCGTTAGAATTCACCGCCTCCTATTTGTCAGAGCCTCGCAGCTTTCTTGTTGAAAACAGTGCAGAAATTGCCAGAGGCGTCGCGCAAAAGTGGGATGTTTCGCATCCAAGGTAGTTCTAAAAAATCTATCACACCTGATACAAAATGATAATTTGCATGAATTGACGCATCCGTGGAATGTATTTCCTACATTACATAGGCGTCCGTCATGACCTTACACACCACCGCATATTCCGATCTCGTTCACATGTCTCCCGGTCAAGTTCGAGCGGCAATTCGCGTTGGATCGTACGCGGGTCATACGGCTGGCCTTGCCGCAGGAAAGCTCCAATGCAATCTCGCTATCTTACCGGAGCGATATGCGTTGGACTTTCTGCGGTTCTGTCAACGCAACCCCAAACCCTGCCCGATTGTGGGTGTTAGCGACAGCGGCGATGCGTTCTTGCCGACCCTTGGTCATGACATCGATATCCGCACGGATGTGTCCAAATACCGGGTGTTCAAAGACGGGGCGTTGGCAGAAGAAGTGACCGACATCAAAGCGCTTTGGACCGATGACATGGTCACTGTAGCGCTGGGGTGTTCGTTCACGTTTGAAAACGCACTTTTGCGCCACGATATCCCTGTGCGCCACATCGAAACGGGTCGCAATGTTCCGATGTTTCGTTCGAACATCGATCTGATGCCGGCGGGGCCGTTTGCCGGAAAAATGGTCGTAACAATGCGCCCGATCCCTACAGAACAGGTCGAACAGGCGCGCAATATCAGCGCCCGCTATCCTCATGCTCACGGTGCACCGATTGCGATTGGTGATCCCGCAGACATTGGGATTTCGGATTTGTCACAGCCCGATTGGGGCGACGCGGTCGACATCAATCCCGGCGAAATCCCCGTCTATTGGGCCTGCGGCGTCACCCCGCAAAACGTTCTTTTGGACGCGAAATTGCCGCTGTGTATCACCCATTCCCCCGGCCACATGTTGATCGCAGACGTGGCTGAGGACGCAGAAACCACCATCCTACAACCAAAAAAATAACAACAACCAACTTGGAGAAAAGACATGAAAAAAGTAACAACAGCAATCGCCGCCCTCGCCCTGAGCGCCAGCGCTGCGCTCGCCGATGATCCGGTGGTGCTGAACGCCGTGGGCACGTGGTCCAGCCTGACCAACTACCAAAAGCACGAAGAGCCGTTTTTCAACTCGCGCCTGAACGAAGCGTCTGGCGGCAAAATTATTGGCAAAATCCAATCCCAGTCCGGCCTTGGCCTTAAGGGTTTCGAAATCATGCGTTTGGTCAAAAACGGCGTGTTTGATTTTGCCTTTGGCCTGCCCGGCTACGTCGCTGCCGAAAACGCGATTTTTGAAGGCGCGGACCTGTCGACCTTGACCCAAGACATCGACACGCAGCGCAAAGTGTCGGATGCGTATTATCCGACTTTGGAAACTGCTTTTGCGGACATTTACAATGCCAAATTGCTGATGCTGTACCCGTTCCCAAGCCAGACACTGTGGTGCAACGGCGAAGTGAACGGCATCGAAGACCTGAAAGGCAAAAAGATCCGCGTTTATTCCACGACTTTGGGTGACTTTGTCGAAGGCGTCGGCGGCACGTCCGTCACTGTGTCCTTCTCCGAAGTGATCCCGGCCTTGGAAAAAGGCGTTGTCGATTGCGCAATCACCGGCACGATGTCGGCCTACACCGCCAAATGGAACCAAGTCGCGACACACGCCTACACCCTGCGCGTTGGTTGGGGCCTCGCGTTCGGGGCGATGAACATGGACAAATGGAACAGCCTAACGGCGGATCAGCAAACGCTGCTGCAAACAGAAATCGGCACGCTGACAGACGCGATGTGGGCAGAAACAGCGACCGAAGATGACGTTGCGATTTCCTGCATCACAGGCGGCGAATGTGCGATTGGCGAAGCCGGTTCCATGACCTTGGTCGAACCATCGAAGGCCGATTTGGCCGCGCGTGACACCATCGCCACGGACGTTGTTCTGGCCCGCTGGGCCGAACGTTGTGGCGCGGACTGCGCTGCAAACTGGAACGAAACGGTTGGCCCGATTTTGGGTCTGACTGCCGCCGCCAAATAAGCGGTACCCAACTGAGCGGCGGGACATTTTCCGCCGCTCACCCCACCCTCTCCTTGCACAGGATTTCCCCGATGTTAGAGCGATTGCTAACCCAGACGCGTACTCTCAGCCTTTGGCTCACATGGTTGGGCGGATCGCTGATCGTCCTGTCAGCCTTTCTGGTCACAGCCGAAGTGTTCCTGCGCAAGGTCTTCAATTTTTCCATTGGCGGCGCGGATGAAATTTCAGGTTACGCGTTCGGCGTCGCAACCGCCCTCGCCCTGTCCTACGCGCTGTTTGAGCGTGCCCATATTCGGGTCGACGCGCTGCTCGGCGTGTTCCCCAAAGCGCTTCATGGCCTCATCAATCTGTTTGGAATGATCATGCTGATCGGCTTTGCCGCCGTGGTCGTCTACAACGTTTGGTCCATGGTTGGTGACACGCTCGACAACGGGTCACGTTCGATTACGCCCATGCGCGTACCGTTGGCATTGCCCCAAATTCCCTGGCTGTTCGGATGGATGTTCTTTGTCTTTTCTGGTGCCTTGCTCTGCCTTGTCGCGATCAAACGCATGATGGCAGGCGACACCGCCGGCACCCAAGATCTGATCGGTGTCAAATCCCTCGACGAACAAATCCAAGACGAGACGGTATAATCTGATGCTTATCAAGACACTGCTTATTCTGCTGGCCCTGATTGGTCTGGCCGTCCCGATTGCCGCCTCGCTTGGGTGGTTGGGTTTGATCCTGCAATTCACCGATAGCATGATGCCGTTGCACCGCGCGATTTCCGACATGGCCTGGCAGACTTCAACCGACTTTCTGCTGGTTGCGATCCCGATGTTTGTGATGATGGGTGAAATCCTGCTGCGCGCGGGTATTACCGAACGGATGTACGACGGCATCGTCAAATGGGTGGGCTGGTTGCCCGGCGGCTTGATGCATTCCAACATCGGATCATCTGCGCTGTTTGCGGCGACCTCTGGGTCATCCGTGGCAACGGCTGCGACCATCGGTACAGTCGCCGTACCCCAAATCGAAAAACGCGGCTACAACGAGAGCCTGTTTCTAGGGACCGTCGCGGCAGGTGGCACCTTGGGCATCTTAATCCCGCCGTCGATCAACCTGATCCTGTACGGGCTGCTGACAAACACCTCTGTTCCTGAACTGTATCTCGCGGGCTTCATCCCCGGTTTCCTTTTGGCCCTGCTGTTCATGGCCACAATCGTTGTCGCCTGCATGATCAAGCCCGAATGGGGTGGCGAAAAGCTGCGCCACACTTGGGCTGAACGGATGCGCGCGCTGCCTGCTTTGATCCCGCCGCTGGGCATCTTTGTGGTTGTTGTCGGGTCGATCTACGCAGGGCTTGCCACCCCGACCGAGGCTGCGGCACTCGGGGTTGTTGCCTCGATGTTGCTGGCCTTGCTGAATGGCAAAATGTCCATCGACATGATGCGCCAAGCCATTGAGGGCACCATGCGCACCACCGCCATGATCATGCTGATCATCATCGCCGCCGTGTTCCTGAACTTTGTTCTGTCGATCATCGGCCTAACCCAAGCATTGACGGATTTCGTCACCGGCCTTGGCTGGACACCGATGCAAACGATGCTGATGATCGTTGCTGTGTTGATCCTGATCGGCTGTTTCATGGAAACGCTGTCGATGCTTTTGACCATGGCACCGCTGATCACCCCGATCGTTGTGGCACTCGGCTTTGATCCCGTCTGGTTCGGTATTTTGCTGATGGTCTTGCTGGAAACAGCGCTGATCACGCCGCCCATTGGCATCAACCTTTACGTCGTCCAAGGCATTCGAAAATCGGGGCCAATGATTGATGTGATCAAGGGGGCGCTGCCATTTGTTGTCACGATGTTTGTGATGCTTGGCTTGTTGCTGATCTTCCCGAACCTCGCGCTTTGGTTGCCATCTTTGGTCTACTAAGTCCGAACAACACCATTTCTTGAAAACTGAAAAATGCTGGCGCGCCAGCACATAAAGGAGCTGTGCCATGTGGCAATTTTGGGTCGACCGTGGGGGCACCTTTACCGACATCGTTGCTAAATCTCCGGAGGGGGAATTGCGGACGCATAAATTGCTGTCCGAAAACCCGGAGGTCTACGTCGACGCCGCTGTGCATGGCATTCGTGAATTGCTGGGGCTAGGGGCGAACGATCCGATCCCAAAGGGTCGCATCGGGGCCGTTAAAATGGGCACAACGGTCGCCACCAATGCCCTGCTTGAACGCAAAGGCGAACGCACGCTGCTGCTGATCACCAAAGGCATGCGCGATCTGCTGCGGATCGGATTTCAAAACCGGCCGCGCTTGTTTGACTTGAACATTCAACTGCCAGAGCTGCTGTACGAAGACGTGATCGAAGTCGAAGAACGCATTGCTGCAGACGGCGAGGTCATCGCCCCCCTTGATGCAAAAGCAACGCGCGAGGCCTTGTCACGGGCTTACGGTCAAGGCTATCGATCCGTCGCCGTGGCCCTGATGCACAGCTACCGGTTTGCAGATCACGAAAAACAAATCGGCGACATGGCCCGCCAATCCGGCTTTGACCAAGTGTCGCTCAGCCATGAGGCCAGCCCGTTGATCAAGCTGGTATCACGCGGCGACACCGCCGTTGTTGACGCCTATCTTTCCCCGATCCTGCGCCGCTATGTCAGCCAGGTTGCCGATGCCTTGGACGCTGACAAAGGCGGCTGCGAACGCCTGATGTTCATGCGATCAAACGGCGGGCTGACTGACGCATCCTTGTTTGAAGGGCGCGATGCGATCCTGTCGGGGCCAGCTGGCGGCGTGGTCGGCATGGTCAGCACCGCGACCGAGCACGGTTTTAACAAGCTGATCGGATTTGACATGGGCGGCACATCGACAGACGTGTGCCATTACGCAGGCGAATTCGAACGCAGCTTTGAAACCGAAGTCGCTGGCGTGCGCATGCGCGCCCCGATGATGTCGATCCACACGGTTGCGGCTGGCGGCGGGTCAATCTTGTCGTTCCGCGACGGGCGGATGCAGGTCGGCCCCGAAAGCGCCGGTGCCAACCCCGGCCCTGCTGCCTACCGGCGTGGTGGCCCGCTGACCGTCACCGATTGCAACGTCCTGCTTGGCAAGTTGCAACCTGATTTGTTCCCGCCGGTGTTTGGCCCGAATGCCGATCAGCCGCTAGATGTCGATGCCGTGCGCACAAAATTCAAAACCATGGCGACCGAGATCGGCAACGGTTTGTCGGTCGAGGAAATCGCCCAAGGCTTCCTGCGGATTGCCGTCGAAAACATGGCCAACGCGATCAAAAAAATCAGCGTTCAGCGTGGTTATGACGTGACCAAATACACGATGAACTGCTTTGGTGGCGCGGGCGGTCAACACGCCTGTCTGGTCGCGGATGCTTTGGGGATGCAGAGCGTCTTTATCCACCCGTTTGCCGGTGTTCTGTCCGCCTTCGGGATGGGCCTTGCTGACGTGCGGGCTATGCGGGAAAACCAGTTTGGCAACGCCATTGATCAGATTGACGCGGCCTGCGGCGTACTGGATCAGCTTTGCGCCGATGCAAAAACCGAAGTCAGTGGCCAAGGGATACCCGAACAAAATATCACCACCGTCAGAATGGCGCACATCCGCCCCTCGGGCGCGCAACAAACCCTAGAGGTCCCGTTCGGAACCGCTGCCGAGATGACCCGCGCCTTCAACACCGCCCACCAGCAGCGGTTCGGATTTGTGCCCGAAGGTGCGGCATTGGTGATCGAGGTTTTATCCGCCGAGGCCATCGGCGAAACCGGCGAAACCGTGACGTTGACTGAGGAAACAAGCGGTCTGAGCACTACGCAAAACAGCGCCATGTGGTCGGACGGCGTACTGCACGACACGCCCGTGGTCGACCGCACCCGAATGGCCAAAGGCGATGTGATCCAAGGCCCCGCGATCCTGACAGAACCCACTGGCACCAACATTTTGGAACTTGGTTGGCAGGCAGAATGCGTCGCAGGGGGTTGCCTTGTTTTGACCCGCACCAAGCCGCTGGCCCGCACAGAGGCCATCGGCACCAAGGCCGATCCGGTGATGCTGGAAGTCTTCAACAACCTGTTCATGTCCATCGCCGATCAGATGGGCGCGACCCTCGCCAACACCGCGTATTCTGTGAACATCAAAGAACGCTACGATTTCTCTTGTGCGATCTTTGACGAAAATGGCGATCTGGTCGCCAATGCGCCGCATGTTCCGGTCCACTTGGGTTCAATGTCCGAAAGCGTGCGCGTTATCCTTGCGCAAAATCACGGCAAAATTCGCCCCGGCGATGTGTTCATGATGAACAACCCGTTTAACGGCGGCACCCATCTGCCAGATGTCACCGTGATCACCCCTGTCTTTGACGCAGCCGGCACGCGAATAATCTACACTGTCGCCAGTCGCGGACACCACGCGGACATTGGTGGGAAAACACCGGGCTCTGCGCCGCCAGACAGCCGCACGATTGATGAAGAGGGCGTTTTGATCGACAACTTCTTGTTGGTCGAACAGGGTCAGTTGCGCGATGTCCAGACCCGCGCGCTGCTTGCGTCAGGTGTCTATCCTTGCCGTAACATTGATCAAAACATGGCCGATCTGTCGGCGCAAATCGCGGCCAACACCACAGGCCTGAAAGAGCTACAAAAGATCACCACGCAGTTTGGCGTCGATACCGTGCACGCCTACATGACCCATGTTCAGGCCAACGCAGAAGAAAGCGTGCGCCGCGTTTTAGACGTGCTGCACGATTGCGAATTCATCTATCCGCTGGACAGCGGTGACCAGATCAAAGTTGCGATTACGGTTCACAAAGCCCAGCGCACAGCGACCCTCGATTTCACGGGCACGTCGCCTCAAAACGAATGGAACTACAATGCGCCGCTGGCGATTTGCCGGGCGGTGGTTTTGTATGTCTTTCGCACGCTGGTTGGCAATGACATCCCCATGAACGAGGGGTGCCTCAAGCCGCTGACCCTTGTTGTGCCCAAGGGCAGCATGATCAATCCCGACGCGCCAGCCGCGGTTATTTCGGGCAATACCGAAGTCAGCCAAGCCATCGCCGACACGCTGTATGGTGCATTGGGGGTGATCGCAGGCAGCCAAGGGACGATGAACAATTTTGTCTACGGCAATGACAGCTATCAGAACTACGAAACCATTTGCGGCGGGACCGGTGCGGGTGATGGGTTTCATGGCACAAGTGCGGTGCACAGCCACATGACCAATACCCGAATGACCGATCCAGAGGTCTTGGAAACCCGGTTTCCTGTGCGTTTGGATGCGTTTTCGATACGGACCGGATCAGGCGGGATCGGCAAATTCAACGGCGGGGATGGCATTGTCAGACGTCTGCGGTTTCTGGACCCCACAACCGTGACTGTCTTGTCCTCGCACCGCAAAATCCCGCCGCACGGCGCGATGGGCGGCGGTGCTGGCGCAACCGGAGAGAACAGCATTGAACGTGCAAACGGGGCGATAGAACAGCTGAGCGGCAACGACGAAGCCGACATGCTGCCCGGTGACGTGTTTGTTCTGAAGTCCCCCGGCGGGGGCGGATTTGGGCAGAAATAGCTATAGCTGAACAGCGGTTTTCATATTTTGGTTTCGGGCGACTTTGGGTCACGTCGCCCGAAACGCTATCTCGTCAAGCGACGAGAATACCATCCGACAGACCATCCAGCGTGTTGGCCCACAACAACGTAATCACGTCTCCATCGCCGAAATCCAGCTCGACGTTGCTGTCCACAACCGAACCGAATGCCTCGACCACATCCGTGCCGGTTGTCTCGCCGTTCAGCAGGTCGCTGTTGATGCGCAGGGTGTCCTCGGAGCTATCAAAGCTGTGGATTTCATCCGCGCCCATGCCTTCTGCGAACACGAATACGTCGGATCCAACGCCGCCTTTCAGGTAGTCGTCGCCGGTGCCGCCGTTCAGCGTGTCATCGCCGCCACCACCGTTCAGGCGGTCAGCACCGGCACCGCCCAAAATCGCGTCATTATCGGCATTTCCGACCATCGTATCGTTCCCGGTGCCACCCCACATTGTGTCGGCACCAACGCCGCCGCGCACATAGTCAGTGCCAGTGCCGCCTTGCAGGAAATCGTTCCCGCCGCCGCCATTCACCGTATCGCCATCAGCACCACCAATCAGCGTGTCATCGCCGCTTTGACCGTACAGCTTGTCAGCGCCACTGCCCCCGGAAATGGAATCGTCGCCGTTGCCGCCTTTGATTTCGTCATCCGCGGTGCCGCCGGTCAGCACGTCATCACTGCCGGTTCCCGATAGGCTGTCGTCGCCAGATTCGACCGTGGCCGAGGTATCGCCATCGGTGCTCGCGAAATTCTGCGTGACGACCACGGCATCCCAACCGTCCATATCGCCTTCTTCGATGCCAATCCCGATTTCTGTGAAATTAGCGTTAAGAATGTTCTCCCGGTGTCCGGTGCTTTCCATCAGGCTTTCGTGCAGATCCACAACGTCATCGGTAATTCCTTCATCACCGCGCTCGGATTGCCACGCGATATTTTCGCCTGACGACCATGAACCCTCAAAAGGGTAATTGGCGGCCTCCATACGCTCTGTGGCTGAGGAGCCATCCTCGCCCGTATGGGAGAATTGATCTGTCTCGATCATCCAGCTGCTGTGATCCTCGCTGGAATCATTCAAAAGCGTGTTGAGCACCAATGCCCCCACACCCACCGCCGCTCTCTCCTCGTTGATCAGGTCCAGCATTTGTTGCTCTGCTGTGCTTGCTAGTGACATTTGTCTTCCTTTCATTGCCTATTTTCGAAAGAAACCCGACTAGGCAGGTCGAAAATATCTGTTGCAATGCACCGCCCAAAAACCAGCCGACTATTGCCGAATGCGCGTTGAAATCCGGCAGCATGCCGCTAAGAATTCTTATGCCGAAGGTGGGCAAAAAACGGCGTTCTACCGCCTAAATGTGCGCGACACCTGCGTCATCCATGGCCATCCGACTGTTTTTCGGTTTTATTCTGTCGCTAATCGAAAACCGGAGAAAGGATTTCCCCAACCATCCGCAACCGTACGGTGGATTTGAGCCTTCTAAGGGTTTGATCACCCAAGCTTCAATATCTTGCAAAAACGGTCGCGACTTCGAATGCCAGCGCTCAGGCTCCAATAGCCCCCGTTTCGTCAATTAACTGGACATTTACGTTTCTATCCCCATATTGATGTCAGAGGTGGCATTTTGCTACCCGCGCTTTGGATGGAGTTTTTATGGCCCAATCTGTCAAACTTGCTGACGATGTCATGTCGGTTGTACGCCGCGAATCCGGTCTGCAAAGCCGGTCTGTGGCCGGACAAATCACCCATTGGATCAACATTGGACGCGCCATCGAAAAATCCAGCGCTTTTGATTATCAACACATCAATGCCGCCCTTGCAGGCACGTTGTCCCCGGATGATCTCAGCGCCGAGGAACAAGAAGTGTGGTTCGAGCAGTTTGCCGATGATGTCGCCGCACCGACACCTCAGGAAGAAGCATTTTTCGCCGCGCGCCGCCAATTGGGACGCGGCGTTGGCCTGAGTGACAAGGGCGAACTGATCTATCCCGAGGCTGCAGCCTAAGAGTGGCCCCCGCCCCGCGGCCGACACTTGTGATGCTTGCCGGTCCCAACGGATCCGGCAAATCCACACTCTATGACACGCGCATCGCACCTAAATTTGCTGTGCCCTTCATCAACGCTGACATCATCCAACGGGACGAGCTGCAAGACGGCGACGTGAATGCAGCCTATGCCGCAGCGCAGATCGCATCCCGGCGGCGTGCATCCCTGCTGGCGGATCGCAAAAGTTTTGCAACTGAAACCGTGTTTTCCCATCCCTCCAAGCTTGATCTGATTGCCGAGGCCAAGGGGCTTGGGTACCGCGTCATGACGTTTCACATCAGTGTTGAGCATCCTGATCTGTCGGTCGCCCGTGTCTGGGAACGGGTCAAAGAAGGCGGCCATCCCGTGCCCGAGGAAAAGATCCGAAATCGCTACGATCGCTCTGGCCCGTTGATCCGGCAAGCGATCCTGCAAAGCGACATCGGCCATGTGTTTGACAACTCGCGTTTGAACCATCCGCCCGTGCGGGCCTTGTCGTTCGCGAATGGCACGCTGACCTTTGCGCTGCCGCAGCTGCCAACATGGGTTCTCGATCTCTACCAAGACGAACTGGTTCTGTAGCGCGCTTGCGGCTGTCCGAAACGTGTCTCGTACGGGATTAACCCCCACACTCTGGATTTTCAGCCTAAATGCGGGTTATTCAGCCACCAACTGCTCACCTTCAACCACCTTAAAGGGCGTGGGTGGCGTCGTTTTGCTGACCCAAAAATACGCGCCGGCGTATTCCATCACGTACCAGCCCTCCCAGTCTTTATCGCTTGGCCAAATACTAAGGTATTCGTCGCGCACAGGGTCCACGCGCCATTCTCCGCGTGCAGATCGCGCGTCCTCTTGGGCATAAATTGTGACGCCGTCCGGGCCAAAAAACTGACGATACTTTGCACCTGCCCACGTCCCGACAGCCGTATTCCCGCTGAGCAACGTGGTGATCTGATCCGCGTTCAGCTTGACCGATTGCGCCGTGGCTGTGCTGGCGGCAAACGCCAGACCTAACGCAAATATCAGTGGTTTCATTGTGCTACTTTCCCATCGTTAACCAAGATCAACGCAACACGCCGCAGCGTCGCCCGCATCCGGTCAATATGCGCGCCAGTGTGGCCCAAACTGTCGAGCGTTTTGTCCATCGTCGCAAGCCACATTTCCGCATCTTGCGTCAAGATTGGCACATGCGCGTGGATGTCTTTCACGTTCATATGCCGGTGTTTTTCCAGGTAATACGCGCGCCCACCCAAAAAACCGGACAGGAATTCGAACTGTTCGATCCGCGTGTGCGCAATGCCGTGCCCGTCCATGTGCAGAATGCGCAGGTTTTCAGTTTCAGGCAGGGATTCGACCAAATCATAGAAAGTCTCGACCAGATCACGCAGGGCACCTTCGCCGCCCATCTGGTCAAGAACCGAACTCATGATCGCGGGCGCGACTTGGTCGGATCGTAATGCGCAAACGGCACGACCTCGGCAGGGATACGCATTTGATGCCCATCCAGCTTGCCGATCTCGACTTTGGTTCCGATGTCCGCATGCGCCACATCCAAACGGGCCAGCGCGATGTTTTTCCCCAACAAAGGCGAGCGCATGGACGACGTCACTTCGCCAATTTGCGCGCGCCCGATGTGGATGCAATCGCCGTGACCCACGTCGATGTTGCTGTCGATATCAAGGCCGACCAATTTGCGCATCGGGTTCTCTTTGCGCCGGATCAAGGCGTCGCGCCCGATGAAATCATCGGTTTTGGATTTCAGCGGCACGGTAAAGCCAATGCCCGCCTCAAACGGATCCGTCTGGTCGGTGAAATCGTAACCGGCAAAGATCAACCCGCTTTCGATGCGCACCATGTCCAGCGCCTCAAGCCCCATCGGTTTAATGCCGTGCTCTTGGCCTGCCTCCCAGATTGCGTCGAACAATTCGGGCGCGTCTTTGGGGTGGCACATGACCTCGTAACCCAGTTCGCCAGTGTAGCCCGTGCGCGACACAACAAACGGCGTGCCGCTCTCATTCTTCAGGCGCGCAGGCGTGAAACGGAACCAACCCAGCTGATCAAATTCGGGATTATGCGGTGCAGTCCAAACCAGTTTACGCAGCAGATCGCGCGATTCCGGCCCTTGGACCGCGACGTTGTGCATTTGGTCCGTGGACGAGCGGATCAGCACCTTCAGCCCCAGCTTTTCCGCCTGCTCGCGCATCCATTCGCCGCCGTAGTCATTGCCGCCGATCCAACGGAAATTATCCTTACCCAGACGGAACACAGTGCCATCGTCGATCATGCCGCCGTGCTCGTAACACATCGCAGTGTAGACGACCCCGCCCACGGCCAAAGTCTTCATGTTGCGGGTGAAAATATACTGGCACAGGGCTTCGGCATCCGGCCCCATGATCTCGAATTTGCGCAAAGGCGACAGATCAAGGATCACACATTTTTCGCGGCAAGCATGGTATTCTTCGATCGGTCCAGCCTCGGCAAAACAGTTCGCCAGCCAATAGCCGTTGTATTCGATGAAATTGCGCGTGTGCTGCGCGAATTTGTCGTGAAAACCGGTTTGTTTGGTCATGATTGGGTCCGCATCTGGTGTGGGGCGGTACGCGACCGACCGTTGAAATGTCTCGACGCCGCTGTAGGTGCGCACGTGAATATCTGTGGGATTCCAGCCATTTGCGGCTGTGGTATCATCAGGACAGGCAGAGCTGACGCAGACGATATCGGTCAAGGCACGCAACAACACAAAATCGCCCGGGCGCGACCAGGGTTCGTCCGCATACATGACCCCGTAATCGTCCAAAAACGTGTTGAAGAAAAAGTTGATCGCCATCCAGCCCGGTCGTGCGGTGACGTTAAATTCGGACAACGCTTTGTTAAAGTTCTCAGAGCAATTCACATGTCCAGGATAGCCGATGTCGTCATAGTATTTCGCCGAACATGCCAGTGCAAATGCGTCGTGGCGCCCACAGGTGTCTTGGACCACTTCGATCAAGGGCAGCATTTCCTGATCGTAATATTTCGCGTGCAGACCCGGCATCGGATAGGCGTGACCCATCAAAGTGCGGGTCGTGGTGACGTCCAGCGCGTGTTCGATGCCTTTGTCCAGTTTGCGCGCGCTAAAGCATTCGAAATCGGTGCACTGACGCCCGTCCACGTCGATAATTTGAATGTAATCGCCAGCTTTGACAAAAAACGCCTCGGCGGTTTGCGTGTGCACCCGGATGTCGGCGATCGGGTCCGCCAGCGGGTCCGGTACCTGAAATTTTGTGTGGCTTTTGATGAGCGCACGTTTGATCATGATTGTCAGCGGTGTCGTGGTGTTTTGCGCTTCGGCGTCCATCGGCCCACCGGGGGCTGCTATGATGACCGCGCCGTCGCGTTGCGTGCGAAAGGTCTCTTGGGATTTGGCGGCCGTGGTGGGGTCAAACAGATGCACCGCCTGCGCACCGCCCAAGTTGATGCTGCGCGCCTCAAGCCCCATGCGCATGCCGCGCAAAGATTGATCCGAACTGGTCAACAGCGCGCGCAAACCATCGGCTGAGCCATTCGCCGAGGCCCCGATTACACCTGCATCAATGACGCCTTTGTCGCCGGTCGCCACGATTTCGCAACGCTGCCCGCCTTCGTCGTTGATCACAGTGATTTGGTCGCCCGCCTCGACGGGAATCAGAACCGCGCCGTTGCCTTCGACCACATAGCGTTCCGTGCCTTGGGGCATCGAAAACTGCACAGGCTTGTACACCTGACTGGGGCGCGGCGGCCCGGGCTGAACCTTGGGATACGGATCGTCGAGCATGTTTCAACCTCGGCTAAGGACCACGCGAGCATTTGTTGCCTGAGTGGAATAATTATTTAACAAGGAGAATATCAATTTTCGCAAGCCACGCAAGAGATTCGCGGCACGTGCGCTAACCCTACTGAAAGCCGATCAAATCCACAGACTTGCGTTCACGCATCTTTGTGGGGGTCACGCCGTATTCGTCTTTGACGGCTTTGGCCAACATCGCGCTGGATCCGAACCCCGTGGCAACGGCCACATCGATGATAGGCAGCAAAGTTTCCTGCAGCATTGCCCGCGCCCGCTTTGACCGCAAACGTTTGTAAAATTTAGCGGGCGTGTCGTTGAACACTTCGCGGAACTGGCGTTCAAGCTGGCGCGTAGAGACGCCCAACTGCTCGGTCAATTCCGTCATCGCCAGCGGTTCCGAAATCGTATTTTCCATCAGCTGGATTGCGGCGGTAATACGTTGATCAAACAGCCCTTCGTTGTGGGCAATGTCGCGGGGTTGCTCGGCATTCGTGGTGCGAATGTTTTGCAGCAACAACCGGTTGCCCAGCTCGGCCACTTTGGGCCCGTCGCACAGCGGAGAGATCATCGCAATCATCAGCTCTTGGGTCGATGACCCGCCTGCCGCAGTGATGATCCCATCCGAACTTTCGGCCAGATTGAACGTCATGTTGGGGTGGTACCCCGTCTCGCTTAGCATCACGGCGTCGCGCCAATGGGTCGTGACCTTGCCCGCCGGATTTTTGGTGTTTTCGATAAACGATGTGGCCGCATCAGACAGCAAAACCACCAACAGGGATCGGCGCTGCATGGCGCGTGCACGCTGGGCCCATGGTTCAGGCTTGCGACGGCGCCCGCCCACAACAACCATCACATCAGCAAAACCGTGATCCGCGATCGCGGGTTCCGCGCGCACCAACATGTCGTTGGCGCCAGAAACAACACCCGGCGTTTCCGACACGTAGCGCCATTCGAACATAGTTTCGGCCATGACTTTGTTGGCCAGCGACAGAGTATGGGTGACGGCCGCGACTTCGAGTTCGCAAAAGCCCTTGGATACAAAAATCTCGAAACGGATCGTTTTTGGCTCGGGACTGCGACCGCCATGCACAAGGCCAAATGCCTCTAGCTTAGAACTTGAATGTTGCATCGCACGCCCCCTTGGTCACCGTTTTGAGCCGATATCCTAGCTAAGATACGTATCGCTTCGATTCGTCGAGTTCAGATGCATTGCGCACGACTCATGTCCGCGCCGAAAGCACCCAATTCATTCATACTGTTAAACATTTTTTCCTGTCAGTCAATTGATGTCGAAAAAGGCACCTCCCTGCCCTCTTTGACACCCAATATCGCGCGTTTCCTTAGCTGTTAGGACGCACGCGCGCGGCGCTTTTGTCAGCAAAGGCGGCCAAACGACTGCGCGCATCGGGCTGCGTGTTCACAACGCCAGCAACAACCGCCTCGGCATAGGCACCATCCATCGCCGACATGTTCTGGATGTGGCTGACCGCAGAGCAAATCGCAAAATTGGACAGCGGCAAATTCTGCGCTGTTTTGCGCGCCAGTTCCAGTGCCGTATCAAAGCTGGAGCCCTCGACAATATACTGCGCCAGCCCCAGATCAACGGCCTCTTGGCCCTGGTAGACGCGGCCGGTCAGCATCATGTCGATCATGCGTGATTTCCCAACCAGATCGGTCACGCGAATCGTTGCACCACCGCCTGTGAACAGCCCACGCTGCCCCTCTGGTAAGGCAAAATAAGCAGTTTTGTCCATCACCCGAATGTGGGCTGAACTGGCCAATTCCAGACCACCGCCCACCACGGCCCCTTGTAGGGCTGCGATCACCGGAACGCCGCCGTATTCCATTTTGTTGAACGCCTCGTGCCAGCGCAGGCACACGTGCATGAAATCGGCCGGGCTGCGATCTTGGTCGTGGTGTTCGATCAAATCCAAACCCGCGCAAAAGTGATCCCCCGCACCCGCAAGAACCACAGCACGCACGCCCGCACGCGGTGCCAGCGAAAAGAAATCGACCAGCTCGTCGATGGTGTGAATGTCTAGCGCGTTACGTTTGCTCGGACGATTTAGGGTCACAATCCAAACGCCGTCATCGTGTTCCTGAAGCGCAAGATTTGTGTAGCGAGAGATATCGATCTGAATGGCCATGGTGGTGTCCTTGGAAAGAGGGTGGAATCAGTGTCAAAGCGATCAGTTGAACCTTTGCATGTGTGTCCTTCCTTTGGGAGTTGATCGCGACGTCATTTTACTGCGTCATGTTGGCCCAGATCGATAAATCATTCCCAGCGCGATGGAATACCACAGGTCGCGGGCACTTTAATCTTGATTAACGCTATGCCTTTCTCTCTTTGCAATTTTATGTAAAACCCTTTCAATAATTTTTGTTTCTTAACGAGGGCATAGATCATGGCCACCATTGCACTTTCAGGAATTTCCGTTCGTTACTCTTATGATAGCGAGGGCAACACTGTCCGCGAAGCATACGCAGATGCGACTTTGGCATCCGTCGGATCCGATGATTGGGAATTCGAATAAAGCCGAAACCCTAACGGAACGATTGAAACGGAAGACACGACAGGTCAAACATATGGCGGCATATTAACAGGCGTTGACGGCCCCGTGTTTGGCCCCGGCGGTCCGGATTATAACGCCCCGAACATCCAGGAATTCAGCTATGTTTACCTGACCACGTGGGATGACAATGGTGTCACGCGTCTGACCTACACCGTCGAATTCGGCTATTTTGATTCCTTGACGGGCAAAGGTACCTTTCAAATGTTCGCCATCGGCGGCGATCCGTTCCCGGCCATGAGCACTGTCGCGGACTATGAGGCATGGCGCGCGACGGTAGCCTCGTTTTCTTCAATTCAGACTGAAGGCACGCCGTTTGCGGCAGGCACGCCCATCGATCTGGCGAATGCACCGGGCGCAATTGTCACAGACGACGACACGGTTGTGGGCCAGGACATTGCAGAGCTGATCAACATCGGCGCAGGCAACGACACTGTTGTTGGCAATGACGGCAACGACACGATCAACGGCGGATCCGGCAACGACAGCTTGAACGGCAACATCGGTAACGATGTTCTGAACGGCGGCGAAGGTGACGACACAGTTGTGGGCGGCCAAGGCGCCGACATGATCCAAGGCGGCGACGGCAAGGACAACATCCGTGGCGGCGACGACAACGACACGATTTACGGCAACGCAGACGACGATTACATCCAAGGCGGCGACGGCGCGGACGAAATCAATGGCGGCAGCGGCGTTAACAAAATGTTTGGCCAACGCGGCGAAGACACTCTGGTGGGTGGGTCGGACAATGACACGCTGAACGGCGGCGGCGGCTCTGACTTTATGAAAGGCGCGCAAGGCAACGATTGGTTCCGCGCGGGCAACGGCAACGACACCCTTTGGGGCGGCAACGGGCGCGACACGATGTTCGGGAATTCCGATGCTGACGAACTGCTGGGCGGCGGCGGCGATGACCGCCTGAACGGCGGCGGTGGTGATGACACATTGCGCGGAGGCACCGGCGACGACTATCTAAAGGGTGGCGCAGGTGCTGACACATTCATCTTTGATGCGGGCATGGGCGCGGACGAAATCTCCGCCTACAACCGCACCGAAGACATCCTGCGCATCGACAGCGACCTGCTGACAGGCCAAACAACCGGCCAACAAGTGATGGACGATTTTGCATCCATTGTCGGCGGCAACATGGTGTTGGATTTCGGTGCTGGCAACTCGATCACGTTCCTCGGGTTTACCACGTTCAGCGGCTTTGAGGACGACATCGTCATATTTTAAAACTGGGGCTTTCCCCTGCCCGCAGGTTTCGTGTGGAATCTGCGGGCGTCAAATTTGCCGAACAAACTGACGCAAAAACAGGTCACAGCTGCGCGCAAGTGAACAAAGCGAATTTCTACGTCGCCACGCCCCATAAGCCACTGTAAAATATATCAATCTGATGCCGGGCATCACGAACGTCGCCAGAATTGAACCACGCACTCATTCTCAAAATGCAGATATTCTAGCGACTGGGGTGTCGATAGCCCTACAATCACATGACCTGTGCTGATCCACCGCATAATAAGTTCGCGATATTGCACATAAATCTCGCATGTGGTGTTGCGATTCCACCTCAGGCTTGCGTAACTGGCGGTGTCGATCAGATCAGGAGTTCACGTGTCCCTCTTTTTTATCGTTGCTTTACCCTTCTTTGGCGCGCTTTTGCCCGGTCTGATGAATTCTGCGGGGCGATCTGCCTGCGCTGGCGTGACTTTTACCGTGTCTCTGGCGGCCTTCATCGGGCTATTAACCAATCTGCCAACTGTTCTGGCAGGCGAGGTCGTAATGGCGCGCATCGACTGGCTGCCGATCTTGGGGCTGAACTTTACGTTGATGCTGGATGGGCTCGGATTTTTCTTTGCCCTGTTGATCCTCGGCATTGGCCTTTTGATCATCGCCTACGCCCGTCACTACCTAAGCCGTGACGACAACATGGGCGAATTTTTCACTTACTTGCTGCTGTTTCAAGGCGCGATGGTGGGCATAGTTCTATCCGATAACATCCTGCTTTTGCTGGTGTTCTGGGAACTTACCTCGCTGTCATCCTTCCTGCTGATCGGCTATTGGAAACACCTGCCCGAGGGACGCCAAGGCGCGCGCATGGCTCTGACCGTGACCGGCATGGGCGGGCTTGCAATGATCGGTGGCATGCTGATCCTTGGGCAAATCGCGGGCAGCTATGATCTGTCCGTCATCCTGCAAAACCGTGATCTGATCCAAGCGGATCCGCTGTACGTTCCTGCGCTGGTCCTGATTTTGCTGGGCTGTTTCACGAAATCAGCGCAGTTTCCGTTTCACTTCTGGCTGCCGCACGCCATGGCCGCGCCAACGCCTGTGTCCGCCTACTTGCACTCTGCGACGATGGTCAAAGCCGGTATTTTCCTGATGGCGCGCATGTGGCCGGTGCTGTCTGGCACGCCTGAATGGTTCATGATCGTGACCTCGGCCGGTTTGATCACGATGGTTCTGGGCGCTGTGATCGCGCTGTTCAAACATGACCTCAAGGCGCTGCTGGCGTTTTCAACTGTCAGTCATTTGGGGCTGATCACGATGCTTTTGGGCACCGGCACGGCGTTCGGCGCAATGGCGGCTGTGTTCCACATCCTGAACCACGCAACATTCAAAGCGGCGCTGTTCATGTCCGCAGGCATCATCGATCACGAGGCCCACACCCGCGACATTCGCCGCCTTGGTGGCTTGCGCAAACTGATGCCGGTGACCTTTGTGATCGCCTCGCTTGCCGCGCTTTCGATGGCCGGAATTCCGTTGCTGAACGGCTTTTTGTCCAAAGAAATGATGCTAGAAGAAGCCAACCACACAGTCCTGTTCAGCACCCCTTGGCTGGTGCCTGCGCTCGCAACCTTCGGATCGCTGTTTTCTGCCGCCTACTGTTTCCGCCTGATCGGGCATGTGTTCTTTGGGCCCGTGCGCGATGATTATCCGGCCAAGCCGCATGATCCCGGTGCTGGCCTGTGGATGCCGCCGGCCATTCTGGTGGTCTTGGTTGTCGTGATTGGCATCGCGCCATTCCTCGCCGAACCCTTTGTGAAAATCGTGACCGCGTCCGTTTTGGGCGAGACCGCAGATGTGCCGAAGGCGTATTTCAAAATCTGGCATGGACTGGTTCCTGCCCTCTACATGTCAATCATCGCTGTGGTTGGCGGTCTGCTGATGTTGACGATTTTCAACCCTGCTTTGCGGATCTGGGAAAACACTCCGCGCCCCGAGGCAAAACCGATCTTTGAGGGCATTGTGGACGCCACTGCCCGTCTGGCACGCGTCCTGATCTTGCCCCTGCACAACGGCGCGTTTTCACGCTACGCCGCTATCGGATCAATCGCTATTGTTGCCGCTGGCTATCACGCGTGGGTCACCGGTACAGTCGGTGCGGCCACCCGCGAAATCCAAGCCGCAGGACCGGTCGCCATCGCAGGCTGGCTGATGCTGGTCGCGGCCACTGGCGGCATGGTGGTCATGCACCGCAACCGGCTTTTGTCGCTGATCCTGATCGGGATTGTCGGCCTGATGGTGTCCATCGGCTTTGTGTTTTTCAGCGCGCCGGATTTGGCGATGACCCAGTTCACCGTCGAAGTTGTGACGATCATCCTCCTGCTGCTCGCCCTCAATTTCCTGCCAAATCGCACACCAGTCGAAAGCTCGGTCTTGCGCCGTGTGCGGGATGCATCGGTAGCAATTGTTGGCGGGTTGGCGACGTTTTCGCTGGCGTACTACTACCTGTTGCGCGACGCGGCCGGCCCGTCGATTTCTGAATTCCACCTCGCAAATTCCTACAAAGGCGGTGGTGGCACAAACGTGGTTAACGTGATTCTCGTCGATTTTCGTGGCTTTGATACCTACGGCGAAATCATCGTTTTGGGCATCGCAGCACTGCTGATCTACGCGCTGACGGAAACGCTGCTCAGCGGGCCCGTTCGCGCACGATTGCTGAACCGCAAACCGGACCAAGCGCGCGCTGGCGACACCCATCCGATGATGATGGTTGTGCTGACCCGCGTGCTGATGCCGGTCATTTTGATGGTCGGGTTCTACATCTTTTTGCGCGGTCACAACGAACCGGGTGGCGGTTTCATCGCCGGCCTCATCGTGTCGATTGCTGTGGTGATGCAGTACATGGCCAGCGGGTTTTCCTGGGCCTCGGCCCGTCTAAGATACCCCTACCACGGCGTGATTGGCGCAGGCGTTTTGATTGCTGGTCTGACCGGCATCGGGTCGTGGTTCGTGGGCAAACCATTCTTGACCTCGGATTTCACCTACGTGCGCATTCCGCCCTTTGAAAAATTCGAATTGGCCACCGCCGCCCTGTTTGATCTGGGCGTGTTCCTTGCGGTCGTTGGTGCGGTGATGCTGTCCCTCGAGAGCTTCTCCCGCCTTGCGCGCAGCGCCCACACATCCGAAAGCGACGAACCGATGGATATCGACCCCTCCAGAGACGATCCAGCACAGGAGGGCGTGTAATGGAATTGCTCGTTGCATCTGCCATTGGCATTCTAACGGCTGGCGGTCTGTATCTGACGCTGCGGCTGCGGACGTTCCCGGTGATTTTGGGGATTTCGCTGCTGACCTACGCTGTGAACGTGTTCTTGTTTGCCTCCGGGCGGCTCACGGTTGGGGCACCTCCGATCTTGCGCGACGGCGTGACGACCTACGCTGATCCATTGCCGCAAGCCTTGGTGCTGACGGCGATTGTGATCTCGTTCGGGATGACAGCCGTGGTGGTGATGATTGGTCTGGGGGCGTTCCTGGGGTCCGACGATGACCACGTGGACGACATGCCTGAACCCTCGAACGACACGACACAGGAGCCCACATCATGAGCCACTGGATCATTGCCCCCGTCGTGCTGCCCGCCATGGTCGCACCGTTCATCGTGCTGGCCGCGCGTTACCACATCGGCATCCAGCGCGCGTTTTCCGTCGCGGGTGTGCTGGCGCTGATTGCCGTGGCCTTGGGGCTGGCGGTACAAGTCGCTGACGGATCGGTTGTGCTGTATCAGCTCGGCGATTGGGCGGCCCCTTTTGGCATCGTGCTGGTTGGTGATCGTCTGTCTACACTGATGGTTCTGCTCACCGCGGTGCTGGCGCTGTTTGTGCTGCTGTATGCCATCGGCTCTGGCTGGGATGATCGCGGGCGGCATTTTCATGCGCTGTTCCAGTTCCAGCTGATGGGCATCATGGGCGCGTTCCTGACCGGCGATTTGTTCAACATGTTCGTGTTCTTCGAAGTGCTGTTGATCGCCTCATACGGCCTGATGATCCACGCAGGTGGCAATGCGCGGCTGCGCGCGGGCGTGCAGTACGTGCTGTTCAACCTGATCGGATCGACGTTGTTTTTGTTCGCGCTCGGGTCGATTTACGCGGAAACCGGCACGCTGAACATGGCGGACCTTGCCAATCGCGTGGCCTTGATCGGGCCCGAAGATACGGTTGGCATTCGTGTTGCCGCTGTCCTGTTACTGCTGGTCTTTGCGATCAAAGCCGCCCTAGTGCCATTGCACTTCTGGCTGCCCTCCAGCTACGCCGAAGCACCCGCCCCCATCGCCGCCCTGTTCGCGATCATGACCAAGGTCGGAGCCTACGCGATCATCCGCGTCTACACGCTGATTTTCCCGCCAGAGCTGTCGGTCACCCAAGGCCTGCACGACGTCTGGCTGCAACCCGCCGCGTTGCTGTCCGTCGCCGTGGGCATGGTCGGGGTTCTGGCCGCCAAACGGCTGGATCGCTTGGTTGCGTTTTCCGTGATCGGGTCGATGGGCATGGTGATGATCGCGATTGCGCTGTTCACACCCCAAGGCATTGCCGCCGCTCTTTACTACATCGTGCACTCGACTTTGGCGGGGGCGACGTTGTTCCTGATCTCTGATCTGGTGCGAACCGGACGCGGCAATCTGGTGCTGACCCCGCAGCCTGCAATCGCGGGCAACGCGCTGACTGCCGCGTTGTTTTTCGCAGGCGCAATCGCGATGGCCGGCTTGCCGCCGCTATCCGGTTTCATCGGCAAACTCTTGGTGCTGCAAGCCTCCTATAGTTCTGACCTGATGGTCTGGATCTGGGTCGTCGTGCTAGGATCAAGCCTGATCAGCATCGTCGGGTTCGCGCGCGCAGGCAGCATCCTGTTCTGGAAGGCGCACAGCGTCACGCCAACGGAGGATGCACCAACACGCCCCGCCGCGCTGTCGTATGTGGCTGTCGGTGGACTGGTGACCTTGCTGATTGCGCATACGGTTTTTGCAGGTCAAATGCATGGCTACAGCACCAAGATGGCCGCCCAACTGTTTGGTCCGGAACCGTATATTTCAACCGTGTTGGACACGCCCGGCAAGCTAAGCAAACCATCCAAGGAGGAGCATTGATATGGGTCGCGCATTTAACTGGTTAATACCGCATCCATTTTTGACGCTTTTGTTGGCTGTGGTTTGGACGCTGTTGCAGAACCAAATCTCGGCCGGAATGGTTGTGTTCGGCATCATCCTCGGGGTGCTCATTCCGTGGGGCACATCGATTTGGTGGCCCGACACGCCCAAAGGATTTCGTCTGGGCAAAATGGTGACCTACAGCGTCATGGTGCTTTGGGATATCATCATCGCCAACATCCAAGTCGCATGGATCGTGCTGACTGTTCCGAATTCAAAACTAAAGCCCGCATGGATCGTGGTCCCGCTAGAATTGCGCCAACCCGAGGCAATCACAGTGCTGGCGGGCACCATTACGCTGACCCCCGGTACGGTGTCTGCGGACCTGTCCGATGGCGGTCACAGCCTGCTGGTGCACGTGCTGCACACCGATGACGCCGATGCTGTGCGCGACGAAATCATGACCCGCTACCAGAGCCGCCTAAAGGAGATTTTCCTATGATGAATGCGTCTGCAATGATGGACATCGCGCTGATCATCGCCTTTATCACGCTGGCGCTGGGGCAAATTCTGTCGATGGTTCGACTGGTACTGGGTCCGACACCAGGGGACCGCATTTTGGCGCTGGATACGATGGTCGTGAACGCCTTGGGGCTGGTGGTCGTGCTGGGCATTCACCAAGGCTTGCAAATCTATTTCGAGGTGTCGCTGCTGATTGCCATGCTCGGCTTTGTGTCGACGGTCGCCTTGGCGCGCTTTATTTTGCGGGGGGACATCATCGAATGACTGTTCAAATTATCGGAACCTATGCCACGGCGCTTTGCTTGTTGATCGGGTCGGGTTTCATCATTGTGGGCGTCATCGGGCTGTTGAAATTCAACGACCCCATGACCCGCCTGCACGCCCCGACAAAGGTTGGAACCATCGGCATCGGCATGCTGCTGTTGGCGTCGATCTGCCACTCTTTTGTGTTGGGCGATGCATCCGTCCACGAGCTGCTGATCATGGCGTTCTTGTTTGTGACAGCACCGATTTCCGCGAACTTTATCGCCAAGGTAAACATCCACCGCGGTGCCTGCGAAACGCCACCGTCGCCGCCGCGTGACGACACGTGGTCCACGCTGGATACACCGAATGCTGATCTGCAAATGGAAAGCGACGCACAGAAATAACCGGGCTTTTAGTGCGTCGCCCTGTAAAAACCGGCGCTGCAAATCCCGCAGCAACGCCAACTTTAATCAGGCCTTTTTATGCCACTCGAACGCTTGGAACGGCGCATCAACCGGTGTGTGTGCGACGTGGTTGGTAAAGTTTGACATCACCTTTTGCGCCTGACCCAAAATGACCTCTAGAACATGGCGCTGCGTGTAACCTGCGTTCAGAAACGCCTGCATCTGCGCCTCGTTTACAACACCGCGTTCGCACACAACAATCAGGGTAAACGTGCGCAACGCCGCAAGCTTGTCGAACGGCAGCGGCGTCTCGTTTCGCAGCGCCTCGGTGATCGCGTCATCGACCTTCATCATTTTGGCGATTCCGGTGTGCGTAAGAACGCAATAATGACAGGAATTCTCGACGTTGATTGCCTGCCAGACAACCGTTTTTTCGTCATTGTCAAAACTGGAGTTCATGAATTGCTGATGGACAAAAGAATAGGCCGCAAACAGGCCCGACGCTTCGGCCATTGTAGCATGAAGACCGGGTAGAAACCCGTTTTACTTTTTGGACGCCACAATCAGTGGCTTGCTTTCGTCCGGTGCCGTTTCTTCGGTATGCAGGGTAAAGTGGGTCATTTTTCTCTCCGGAGATTAGGGGGCATTTATCGTTTCGTGACCCCATGCATCCGTGATTTGAGTGATCACTCAATCGTGACACAAGTTCTTTCATTCTTAGGCGGGACAAATCGGAAAAAGTCACCTATTTTGAAACCGTCATGAGCAGAGCGCACCCATATAACCGAGAGACCGCGATAGACGCCGCGCTGACCATTTTTTGGAAAAAAGGCTATCACGCGACCTCGCTGAAGGACCTTGAGGGCGCATTGAACATGAAACCGGGCAGCATCTATGCGGCCTTTTCCAGCAAGGAGACGCTGTTTGGATTGGCGCTAGAACGCTACTTTGACACCAGCCGCTCCGATTTTTTAGCCTCCGTGCACGCCGCCCCATCTCCGCTTGTTGGTCTCACGCGCTTTGTCCAAAAACTAGGTCGCACCGCAGACGATGACACCCAAAGCCGGGCTTGTATGCTGGTCAAAACCGTCTTGAACGCCACCCAACTGGACCAAGCGATGTCAGCGCAAGCAGAGCGTTATCTGTCATCGATGGAAGACGAGATGCGATGGTTTTTGAGCAAGCAGTCGCAGCGGGCGAATTGCCAAAAGGGTCCGACACCCGCCGCCTCGCACGCCGATATCAATCGGGCATAACCGCGCTCAGGATCGAAGCGCACCGCAACACAGATCCAGCAGATCTTTCGCGGTCTGCGGATGATTTGGCGCGCACTTTCGACGCGCTGAGACCGCCTTCAAATTGATTGCCCATTCCAAAGAAAGCCACCGCATGAGCGACACTTCGTCCGAGATCATTCTACACAATTACCCCCAGTCCCCTGTCGCCGAAAAGGCACGAATTGCGTTCGGGATCAAAGGATTGGCATGGCGTTCTGTCGAAATTCCGCGACTGACACCCAAACCAATGCTGACGAAATTAACCGGTGGGTACAGGCGCACACCCGTGATGCAGATCGGGGCCGATATTTACTGCGACACGCAGTGCATCTTGCGCGAACTGGAACGCCGCCATCCGTTGCCCACGTTCTTTCCCACGCCGGATGCAGGGCTAATGTGGTGTCTCAGCAGATGGACCGATGGCGCGCTGTTTGATCTGACTGTAAAGGTCATTCTGGGTTCTGCCGGTGACGGGTTGCCACAGGATTTTGCCGAAGACCGCGGGCGCTTGTACTTTGGTCCCGATTGGGCCGCAGGGCTCAGGGCCGCTAACGCCGCCCTGCCCCACCTTGCCGCGCAACTGCGCGCGCCGTTGCATTGGGCGAACGATCAGTTGTCAGACAACCGGACGTTTCTGCTGGGCAAAGATCCCGCCGCGATCGACGCCCAACTTTACCACATGATCTGGTTTTTGCGCGGTCGCTGGGACCAAGGTCCGACGTTCCTGTCCGAATTCACGCACCTCGCACGTTGGGAAGAAAACGTAAGCAACATCGGGCACGGAACCATGACTGGAATGTCCCCGGAAGATGCGATTTCGCGCGCCGCAGCGCATGAACCCGTCACAAAACCAGCTACCGATCCGCGTGACCCCCAAGGCCTGAAACCCGGCATGCAGGTGACAGTGTCCCCCGATCTTGATGGCGGCGAACAACCGGTCGAAGGCAAGATCGTCGTTGCCAACAGCGACACGGTGTGTGTCCTCAGACAAGACCCCGACATCGGCCACGTCTGCGTACATTTTCCAAGGGCAGGATACCGCGTCGACATTGACGATGCGTGATTTACCTGCCTTGGATTTTAACCTTAAAGGACCGTTGCGCGCCTGACGGTGGCACAGGAAATGGCCCGGCTTTGCGCACCAATGTCACCGCGTCCTGATCAAGCTGCGCCGAGCCCGAGCTTTGGGCAAGCCCCGCACGCGCCACCCCGCCATTTGCCGCAATCGTAAAGGCGACTACAGCCGTGCCTTTAGACGCGGCACGAGGGCGTCGTTGCCGGGCGAGCCGACGCATAACCTGCCCCGGATAATTGCTGACTGCTGCGTTTGCGGCTTTGGTTGACGCCGCCGACTTGCGAGGTGCCGCAACGGGCGCCGAAGCCCCCGATGTCCCGTCAGACACTCCTGCACGCGCTTGGGTTTTGGCGTTGCCGCGCGGTTCGGGTTTGGGGCGTGTGGCGGCCAACGTATCCTCAAGCGTTTTTGGCCGAACCGCAGGCCTGCGCGACACCCGCACGGAAGCCTCCGGTGGCTCTGGCAACGCGTCCTGAACGGGCTGTGACAAACTTTGCGTTGTCTCAGGAGGCACCGGTTGGGAGTGCGTTGGGGTGGCAGGAAAAACCGCGTTTGCCTGCGGTTGCAACGGCAGCATTGGCGAGTTCTGATCACTCACTACGGTTTGATTGTCTTCCGCAATGGGTTGCACGGGTTGTGCGACATCTGGCGCGTCGGGTTGTTCCGTCGTCGCCGCAGGCGCAGGCGCTGGCTGCACATCTGTCGTGGGTTCGGCCGTCAGCACGCCGACGGCCATGTCTTGAAAACTATTACCCAATTGCGCGACACTTGCCGCAGCACCGCCAGCAATTGATGCATCCTTGGCCTGCTTTTTTGCGCCCAATACTGCACCGTGCAACGCCAATGACGCCGCGAATACGCCAACCGCAACCACATACCGCCGGCGGATCATTGTGCCACCTTTTGCGTCAAAATCACCACGCGCTGCGCGCCGTTTTGACGCAATTTGCGCGCCACTTCGATCATCCGCAACGCCGCAGTATCCTGATCTGGCATCAGGCGCGCGGTGCCGGTTTCGCGGTCGAACTGGTCCAAGAACTCAGCAAGATCTTCGACAACAGCCCCTTGGCTCATCAACGTTCCATCGGCCATGATCACCAACACATCTGCGGGTTCTGTCCCGTCCAAATCCTGCGTTTTGACCAGTTTTAGATCGGGGTCAATCGGGGCAGCCAACGTCCCAGCAACCATGAAGAAAACCAACATCAAGAACACGACATTGATCAGGGCAATCGTTGGTTCCCGGTTTTTTTTCAAAACGTCACGGCGCATCACAAAGCCCCCATGACACTGACAGTAAGATCCGGAATGGTGCGCACGGCGACCAGAATATCCGCGAGGCGTTGCGCCGTGACAGCGTCGCTTACGTTCACCAGCAAAACGACCGGTTCAACGGAGTGCAACGCACGCACCCGCGCGTCCAAATCAGCGAGCGTGACGGGCGTGCCGTTCAGTGTCACGCCTGACTGATCCGCGCGCAAAAACACCAAATTTGGGTCTGGCGTGCCAGTTTGCCCACTGGCTGCTGCTTGCAATTCGATTTCCGCAAAACGCGAAAACGTTGAGGACAACATAAAGAACAACAGCAACAGGAAAATGACGTCGATCAAGGACGTCATCGACAGTTTTCGACGTCTGCGGGCGGTGTTAAGCGACATCGGTTTGCGGGCTTTGTTCGGGTGCCAAAATCGTCGTCATTGCCAGTTCTGCAAACACGCGCTCTGCGCTCATGCGCGCCTCGAACCACGACAAAACAACTGACGTCGGCATCGCAACCCCAAGCCCGACAGCCGTGGTTAACAGCGCCACCCAAATGCCGCCTGCCAGCAGCGACGGATCAACCGAGGACCCAGCATCCTGCAAGGCTTGGAACGCCTCGATCATCCCCAAGACGGTGCCAAACAGCCCCAGCAACGGGGCCAGCTGCGCAACCGTGTCCAGCAATCGAAATCCGCGTTCCAGCTTTAGGAATTGCGCTTCGGCTTCGGCCTCAAGACGCGCGGCGGCGTCCGGTCTGTGGGCGGCCTTCATCGCGTGGGTGACAACGGGGGCGAGGTAACTTTTGGACGTTCCCAAGACCTGCCCGGCCTTGGTTAGCTGCCCGATGTCCCATTCAGACAGGGCGGCGCGGATGGCTGTATGATGACCCACGCGCGCGGCGCGAAACTGCACCAATTTGTACAAAATCACGCTAAGGGTGACGACCGAAACGCCGATCAGAACTGCGACGACCGGCCCCCCGAGGGTAAAAACAGCTAGGATTTGGTCAAAATCAAACATACGGATCACCCCTGCAACTTGATCGAAAGACGGCTTGAGGTCCTAAGGTTTTGGCCACACACAGGCGCGTCCTTGCCCGCAACTGTGCACCTGTTTGCGCCGTTGATCAGGACCATCCCGATGCGGGAACACGAGGTGTCGGCGACCTGAAACTGGCGTACGCGTGGTACCTTGGACGGCAATGCGCCAAAGTCGAACAAGGTTAACATCAGCACCTGACCATCGTCGGAAAACAGCACGGTTTCGTAGATCGCCTTGTCCACTGCCACCTCTGACTTGTTGGTGATGACAAAGGTGACCCGGCAGGATTCACCCACCAAATCAGCAGCGTTCAATTCCAAATTGATGCCTTTGGGTGCGCTAGTTTCTTGGGCCGAAACCGCAGCGCCCCCCAGCGCTGCGATCAATGGAACGACAAACGTCATGTTGCGAAATAGCTGCATTGTGTCTCCTTAGAAGGTTTTGGATAGGCTGACTTTTAGGTTCCGGCCCGTCGAGAGACGGGTGGACAGGCGCGGTTGGTAGGCTTTGTCGAACGCGTTTTCGAGGCCGATGCGGATTTGTGTATCGCGTAACATTCCGGCCTGCGGCACGTAAGTAGCGCGCAGGCTGTGTACGCCATAACCCGCCGACACGGTGCCGCCTTCGTCGTAGCGTTTGGCAGCTTCGATTTCCCAGCTAAGGTCTAATGCCTCGCCGAATTTCTTGCCCAAGGTCAGGCGGAAACTGTCCGCCGGGTTTTGGGCCCAGTCGCTGGTGGTGCCTGTTTCGATCGTCGCTGTGCCGTTTGAAACATGGGCATTGGCGTCGATGTAGAACCCGTTTTGCAAGGCATAGGCCGCCTCAAGCTCGATCCCCTGACGCTCGATTGCGATGGTCGATCCGCCCGGCACAAAGCTGCGGTACGTCGTCAAATCCCACAAATTGGTGGTGTAATAATTCACTTTTGCAGACAGCTGATCACCGCCGGTAAACACATCTGCACGGTCAAACGCCACGCCAAATTCGTAGGTGCGCCCGCGTTCCGACTGGTTAATCAAAACCGGATTCGCGATGTCATCGATGATTGGCAAATTTTCTGTGTAGGCGGCAGAGCCGAACACAGACCAGCCGTTTGCAAAGGCATAGCGCGCCGAAACCCCGCCCATCAAACCGTCCTTGTCATAGGTCGATGTGCCGTTCACAGGGTCTTGGGTGATGGTTTGGTTTTCGTAGCGCAGCGCTGGCGTGATCGTCCATCCTTCGCCGATTTGCATCTCGTCGACAACAAACACCGCTACCGTTTCTTTGGTGCCACCCGGCGCGGATCCGGCCGAGGCATCCTGACGCGTGCGCTGAATGAATTCGACCCCTGTGCGCAATTCGTGATCGACGGATCCGGTCACAAACAGGGCAGAGTTTTTGACCCGCAGCGTCGTGGTTTGATAGCGATTGTCGGCGTCTAGCAATGCGTTGGCCGCACCGATTGCCTCGCTCAGAACCAGTTCATCGGAATAGGTCAGCTCAGCGGTGAGGTTCAGCCAATTGCGATCCACGGGATTAAAGTTGTAACGCAGCGCGGCGACTTCGTTTTCGATCAGGCGATCGACGTTGCCAAATGCGGTCGTCCCGAACGTGTCGTAGGGCACATCGAACTGCTCTTGTTGGGTTTTGGAATAGCTAAAGCTAAGACTGTGATCGCGGTTTTCCCCAAAGGTGTATTTCGCCTTGAGCACGTAGGATGGATCATCGACATCACCGGCCAAGGGGTTGATATCATTCCCGTTCCCGTCTGTACGCGTCCCCAAAGTCCGCCGTGTGTAATTCAGCAAAAACTCCATGTCTGTCGTGGGTTGCCACGCCAAAGTTGTCGAACTGGATATGCCGCCGCCGTTTGACGTGAACTCCAGCGTTTGGCGCCCGACAAAGCCGACCTCGCCCCCGGTCAAATCCGATGCATCAATGGTTTCCAGCAGCACAACGCCGCCAAAAACACCTGATCCGTATTCGAACGATCCGATGGTACCGCGCAGCACCTCGATCTGCTTGTACAGGTAGGGATCGGTGTAAAGCTGGGTGCCGATGCGGTACAATTCTTCGCTGCCTTTCGTCGCCCCGTCGATCTGGATCAAGACTTTTTGATCGGTCCCGAACGTGCTGTTTGCGCCGTACCCACGAATGTTGATGCCAGAGCCCGAGGCCGTCGATCCGTTGACCAACGTCACACCCGGAACGGAATCGATCAGCTCGGCAATTGTGCCGGCTTGACGGTCTTCGATTTCGTCTTGATCAACGATTGTGGTCGGGATCGCAGTGTCGGTTTGAACGTCCCGTTTACTTTCGCCCAACACAATTGTGCCCAAGACGTCTGTGTCGTCAGATGTCTCTTGCGCCTGTGCGATTGCCCCGAATGACAGCGCCATAACGACTGCGGTGGACGCGCTTAGCTGCGCCCTTCTCGATTTGAAAAACATGCTTTTCCCCTTGCAAAACATTGGTTTGGACCGGTGCTTGCAAAAGGCTGGCGTGGTATTTTTGGACTATTTGGCAAAGTTGTATCCTTGCCTCTTGCGTCCGTCTAAAAAAACATACTAAAATTGTCAACAATAGTTTTGGGCAGCGCATTCTGCGACCCAACAGCCACGTCCCCCTGTGTGGATGCAGCCAATCTTTCCGGTAGCCATCATATCAAAAGGGGATGACATGACCCAATTCAATGTCCCGACGACACACGCCATTCGCACGTTCCACGCGGACAATCCAAACATGCGCGAACGCGATATCGCCACGAAACTGGGGATCAGCGAAGCACAATTGATTGCCGCACATGTCGGTCACGGGGCCACGCAAATTGTGGCGCACCCCGATCAGGTGATGCACGCGGCCAGCACATTGGGCGAGGTCATGGCCCTGACCCGCAACGCGTCCTGCGTCAGTGAAAAAGTCGGCGTTTACGAAAATTATCACACAGGTGTACACGCCGCGATGGTCTTGACCGAAGACATCGACTTGCGCATGTTTCCCAGCCATTGGTGCCACGCCTTTATGGTCGAAAAACCAACCGACGGCGGGATACGCCGGTCTTTGCAGGTGTTTGATGCGGCAGGCGACGCGGTGCACAAAGTGTTCATGCGCGACGACGCATACGTCGATCACTGGGACGCCGCCAAAGCCGAAATCGCCCTGCCCGATCAGACCGGTTCCATCGACGTTGCAGCGCGCAAACCCACAGAAGCCGCCAAGGCCGACGCCTCTAAGGTCGACATCCTGCGCAAGGAATGGTCGCGCATGACCGACACCCACCAGTTCATGCGTTTGACGTCCAAGTTAAAGATGAATCGCCTTGGCGCGTACCGCATTGCAGGTGCGCCGTTCGTGCGCCCGTTGGTGTGCTCGGCTGTTGATCAAATGCTGCACGCGGTCCAAACTGCGGGCATCGAAATCATGCTGTTCGTCGGCAACAAAGGCTGCATTCAAATTCACACCGGCCCGATTACCACGCTGAAGTCCATGGGGCCGTGGCAGAATGTTTTGGACCCGCGGTTTAATCTGCATCTGCGGCTCGATCATGTGGCCGAAGTTTGGGCGGTCGACAAACCAACACAGCGCGGTCCGGCAATGTCGCTCGAGGCGTTTGATGCGGACGGGATGCTGATCTTTCAAGTCTTCGGGGTTGGCAAAGACGGGCGCGACAGTCGCACCGCGTGGCGCAAAATTGTCGAAAATCTGCAAGAGCTGAGCATGGAGACGGCGCAATGAGATTGCCAGAGTTTCACGGCCAGCGCGCGACCCATTGGTCGGCCCCGATCTGGCTGCTGGTGGTCTTGATTTTGATCGCAGTTGCGCCGCGCATTTTGGCAGCACAAACCAGCGACCGGATCGTATCACTGGGCGGATCCGTCACCGAAATCATCTATGCGTTGGGCGAACAAGATCGCTTGGTGGCGCGGGATTCAACATCGCTGTTTCCTGATGCGACCAGCGATTTACCGGACGTGGGCTACATCCGTGCCCTCGCCTCCGAAGGCGTGCTGAGCGTTCAGCCCACCATGATCATCACCGAGGACGGCGCTGGCCCACCCGAGGCGATCGAAGTGTTGCAAGCGGCGGCCATTCCGATGATCACCATCCCCGACAGCTATTCAAGCGAGGGCATCATCGCAAAAATCCTCGCTGTTGGGGATGCGTTGGGTGTGCCGGGCAAGGCACAAACCTTGGCAGCCCAGGTTCAAGCCGACTTGGATGCGGTTCGCGCGGCTGTGACCTCATCCTCGCAGGCCCCCAAAACAGTGCTGTTCATCCTCAGTACAAGCGGAGGGCGCATCACGGCATCCGGCGCGAACACTGCGGCCGATGGCATCATCACAATGGCTGGTGCGCGCAATGCGATCACCAGTTTTGAGGGGTACAAACAACTGACCGCAGAGGCCATCGCGGCTGCCGCCCCTGATGTAATCTTGATGATGGATCGCAGTGGCGATCATTCGTCTACCTTGGACGATTTGTTCGCGATGCCTGCACTGATCACGACGCCGGCTGCGGCGAACCTTGCATTGGTCCGCATGAACGGGCTGCTGCTGTTGGGCTTTGGCCCGCGCGCGCCGGGTGCAGCCGAGCAGTTGCACAACGCGATTTATGGAGCCAGCTGATGGTTGTGACAGACGCGACCACAGGCATCGTGCCGTTTGTGGATCGCCAAAACATTGCGCGGCGGGCGCATGTTTGGCTTGCGGTTCTGCTGGGCCTAACGTGTATTGCCAGCCTCGCGGTCGGGGCGTCTGGCACGTCCCTTTGGGGGGCGTTGTTAAAGCTGGTGCAGGGGCAGGAATTGACCCTGACGGAACAGGTGGTTCTGCGCGATATTCGCGCGCCACGCATGATTATGGGCGTGTGTGTCGGGGCCGCTTTGGCTGTGTCAGGCGCGGTGATGCAAGGGTTGTTTCGCAATCCTTTGGCCGATCCCGGCCTGCTGGGCGTTAGCACAGGTGCTTCGCTTGGTGCGATTGGCGTCATCGTTCTGGGGGCCAGCCTGCCTGCGGGCGTCGTTGCGATTGCCGGCGACGGATTGCTGCCCATCGCCGCCTTTGCCTGCGCGTGGGGCTGCATGATGTTGCTGTACAAAGTGTCTACACGCGCCGGGCGCACGTCCGTTGCCACCATGCTGCTGGCAGGCATCGCGCTGAGCGCTTTGTTCGGGGCGCTCAGCGGCGTTTTGGTTTACGTCGCAGATGATTTACAACTGCGCGAACTGACATTCTGGTCGCTCGGATCCTTGTCGGGGGCGTCGTGGGTCAAGGTCAGCGTGGCAGGGCCGGTGATCGCAGGCGCGCTGGTTTTGTCCTGCACGCTTGGGCGCGGGTTAAACGGTTTGGCCTTGGGCGAAGCGACAGCCCACCACATGGGCTTGCCCGTCGAGCGGATCAAAAACATCGCGATTTTCGCCGTCGCGGCGGCAACCGGGGCTGCGGTCGCAATTTCAGGCGGCATCGGGTTTATCGGCATCGTTGTGCCGCATCTTTTGCGTCTCGCCACGGGTCCCGATCATCGCAGTTTGCTGATCAATTCCGGCCTGTTGGGCGCATCCCTTTTGCTGGGTGCCGACATGGTGGCGCGTGTCATCGTCGCCCCTGCAGAATTGCCCATCGGCATCATCACCGCCGTGATGGGCGCGCCGGTTTTCCTTTGGATATTGCTGCGTAAACGCGGCTTGGTGGACATGTGATGCTGCACGCACAAAACATTTCGGTCAGCTACGGCGCCACAACGATTATCGACGGGTTGGATTTCACGGCACAGGCAGGTGCGCTAACCGCGATTGTCGGGCCCAACGGCTCTGGCAAAACAACGTTGCTGCGGGCGCTGACGGCGGAAACTTCGTTTTCAGGCACCATCCAGTTGAACGGTTTGGACATCTCGAAAACCCCCGCTTGGGTTTTGGCCAGCCAGCGTGCGGTTCTGTCCCAAGCGACGTCATTGGCATTTCCATTTCAGGCCATCGAAGTCGTCCGTTTGGGTCTGCAATCGGGGTCAGAAACCGACGATCATCTGGCACAAACAGCCCTGCACCGCGTTGGTCTTGCGGGCTACGAGAGCCGATTTTACCAAGAATTATCCGGGGGCGAACAGCAACGCGTGCAGCTGGCCCGCGTGTTGTGTCAGGTCTGGCAGCCTGTGCAAAACGGAACCCCGCGCTGGTTGCTGCTGGATGAACCGGTTTCGAGCCTTGATATCGGGCATCAGTTGATGGTCATGCGCATCGCCCGCAGTTTTGCGCAGGCCGGCGGCGGCGTGATCGCGGTGATGCATGATCTGAACCTTAGTGCGATGTTCGCGCAGACCGTGGTGTTGATGAGCCACGGCAAGATCGTTGCCAGCGGCACCCCCGCAACCGTGCTGAGCGATCACAACGTCACGCGCGCGTACCAATGCGAGGTGCGCACTTGCACGCAGCCCGCAGCGGACGAGTGGTTCATGCTGCCGCAAGCTGCAGGGCTTGTGCCTTAGGCCGCGATCAAGATGCCCGTCATTCTGACGTTTTTGACTTGGTCGTGTCCGGTGTTCTTGCCCGCGTCGGAAAGCCTGCGCGTTTTAGAATGGTTCCGGTCTCGTCAACGACAAACCGAATGGTTCGCGCCCCATAATAAAACGTCAAGCGCGCGCGCCCTGCGTCATCACCAACGCCGGTTTCACTTAGCGACGTGATTTTGCCGCCGCGCATAAGCGATTGAACATCCTCGGCTTTCAGGTCGAACGCATCAGCCAGCAACGTCGCATCGATCACAAAGCCATCCTGATTTATTTCTATCTGCGTCATGATTTGCTCTCCGGAATCAGTCTTTGTTTGCTGAAAAATTCAGGGGTCGGTCAGACTGGTAGGTGCCTTGGACGTCACCTGTCTGGTGATGATGCGCGCCGCATTTTGCCCTGTCAGGAACGACCACATCCAGCTCCAGGCGACCACAACCCGGCTTCGGGTGCCGATCAGGAAAAAGATATGTGCAATGCCCCAAACCCACCATGCGAACGGGCCTTTTAGCTGCACGCGGCCAAAATCTGCAATCGCGGCTCTTCGGCCCAGCGTCGCCAGACTGCCGCTGTGGCGATAGACAAACGGGGGCGGCGCGTGCGATCCCGACAGCCGTTGGCCAATGACGCGCCCCACATAATTGCCCATCTGTTTGGCGGCCGGCGCGATCCCCGGAACCGGTTTGCCAGTGGAATCCTGCACCGCCGCAGTGTCACCGATGATAAAAACGTCGCTGTGGTTTGGCGCGCTCAGGTCGGGGTCAACAATTGCACGGCCGGCACGATCGCTTTGCGTTCCGATCCAATTTGCAGCACCCGAGGCTTGGACACCCGCCGCCCAAATGATGGTTCTGCACGGGATCATCACACCGCCGGTTTCGATAGATCCGTCGTTACACGCGGTGACCGCATCGCCCAACAAGACCTCGACCCCAAGATCCGAAAGCGACTTTGCCGCATACTCTGACAGCTTTGGGGCAAATGCCGGCAGGACCTGAGCGCCCGCTTCGATCAGTAAAATTCGAGCCGCGCGCGTGTCGATGTTGCGAAATTCGCTGGGCAAAATCCGGTGGGCAAGTTCTGCGATGATGCCCGCCAATTCCACGCCAGTTGGCCCTGCCCCAATCACTGCAAAAGTCAGATGCGCCTTTTGTGCCTCGGGGTCATCGGATTTCTCGGCGGCCTCAAAGGCTGACAGAATACCGCGCCGAATTGTTGTGGCGTCTTCTAGGGTTTTCAGCCCGGGTGCGTGTTCTTCCCACCCTGAATTGCCGAAATACGAATGCTGCGCACCGGTGGCCAACACCAGCGTGTCGTAGTCAATCGTTGATCCGTCATCCAACGCGACCCGCTTGGCATCAGGGTTAACACCCAACACCCGCGCCATCAGCGTGGTGACATCTTTGCGGTGGCGAAACACCTGCCGCAGGGGCCAGGCAATTTCGGACGGGGCAAGGATCGTTGTCGCGACCTGATACAACAGCGGCTGGAACAGGTGGTGATTGCGCTGGTCCACAAGTGTGATCCGCACATTAGCCCGCTTGAGCGATTTGATGCATTGGATGCCGCCAAAGCCGCCGCCGACCACAACAACGTGGTGACGATCATCCGGTGTCAGGTTCTGTGTGCCTGTCATATCTGCGTCTCTTCCACGTTTAATTGCGCAAGCAACCGTGCCATTGGCGCGTCGTTTTTTGTTAAATCAGCCAGCGTAATTTTGTCTAGTGAAGCATAAAACGCATCCTGTGCGTTTCGCAGCGCCGAGGTCAGCCCGCAATTGGGCGACAACAGGCAATTGCCGCCGTCGGGTCGCAAACATTCCACCAACTCTGTTTGGCTTTCCAACCCGCGCACGATGGATCCGATATTCACGTCTCCGGTGTTTTTCGCCAGCCGCAACCCGCCCGTGCGACCACGCACCGATGCCACGTATCCCTCGCGGACCAACCACTGCGTGACCTTTGCAAGGTGATTGTATTTCGCGTCATGAATACCGGCAATCTGGCGGGTGGTCAGCATGTGTTCATCCGCCACCGCAAGATGCATCAACGTGCGCAGGGCGTAATCGGTAAATTTGGTTAATTGCATGGCATTATCCGTATCACACGTGTCTGGTAACTACAGGCCCTAGATAAGGCTGCCTTCGACATTAGAACAGCGGAACTGCACCACGCGGTCTTGCCGCTTCGCGAAGCCCAAGGGACAGGCCCCGCCCGATCCGATGCACCAACGCTGACCACTGATCGCGCTGCGGTGCGTCGATCATGCTGTGCAGAACGTCGTCAAACAGCGCCAGCCAGCGATCGAAATGCGCGGCGTGGACGTTGCCTGCCTGCATGTGCGCGGTCATCGGATTGCCATCATAAGAGCCCTCGAACAGGATTGCGCTCGCCCAAAAACGGGTGATTTTTGCCTCGTGTTCGGGCCAGTTTTCGACGTGCCCTGCAAAAATCGGACCCAACACATCATCCTGCCTGACCCGCGCATAAAAGGCCGCGACAACCTGCGAAATTGCGTCGCGATTTAGATCAATACGAGGCGGGATCATGCAGTCACGGCCCACACGATCGACAGCAACACGACCAGATAAACAATCATGTTGAACATTGATCGGATCAGCCCTGCATCTGCTTCGGGATCGACCCCGAGGCGTTGGCAAATTTTGGTACCAGGCCACAAAAGAACATTCACAATCGACATCGGTTTTCCTTTCCAGAGTTGTTGACTCTGTTTTATCAAAATAATACGCATTGTAAATACCTATTAAATGACACCTCTAGAAAGGCCACCTATGACGCATTCAAACATCAATGCTATTTTGATCACGGCGCTGCTGATCTGGGCCGGTGCTTGCATCGGTGCCAACATGATCGCCGCCCCCGCCAAGTTCCAAGTGGCCGATCTGACGCGGCCCGTCGCCCTGCAAGTCGGGCGGATGCAATTCCAATGGGTTGGTTACCTTGAGTATCTTTTGGCCATCATCGCAGCCCTTGCCACCCTAACCGCAACGCCGCGTACAAGGCTTTTGGTGGGCGTGGCAATCGCCCTTTTTATCGTTCAGCGGCTGATCATTCTGCCGCAGTTGTCAGGGCGTACAGATCAGATCATCGCCGGCACGAACCCGCAAGGTTCATCGCTGCATCTGTATTTCATTCTCTGTGAATCGACCAAAATCATCGCGCTGATGATCGGCGCAATCCTGGCCTTGTCCGCCATGTCACTTCGATCCGAAAGCATCTGATACGCGAGGGTGCGACGCCGTGTGAAAAAACGTGCGATTGACAAAAGAACAAATCGGCCCCTTCCAAACGCGCTACGTTTTGACGATGCTTGGCTCATTTGGGGCTTTTACTCTGCCCGGCGTAAAGCCCACGAGAAACCTCCTCCCGTTCATTGAGGTACAAAGCACATCGTGACTGCCTGCGTTCCGGTGGCCGGAATCCACAGGACAAAGCGACCTGATGCAACTGCAAACATTGCTAACACAGCAGTTCTCCACAGTTGTGACAGGCGTGTTCCGGTGATGCGGTCTGTGTCGTGGAAGTAACGCACAAAAATTTCTGGTTTATCGCTCGAGTTAAGAGTCCCTAAACCGAAAGACTATAGAGCCAGCCTTTACGGAAACATCGTTGAGGAGAGCTTGAGTGCATAGACAGGTTGTTGAATTTATGCACTGCATCATTGTGGCGCTTGCCCTTGTGATCTTCTTTTCCGTGCCAGTGACCTTTGCGCAGACTGACAAGATTCAGCCTGTGAGAATGGCATACCTAGAATACGCCCCTTATTCTTTTACAGACACCGATGGTTCCCCGAAAGGGCTTGCTATCGACTTGGCGAGGCGGCTTGTCGGTGTAATTGGCGCCGAGTTGGAGTTTGTATCTGTCGCAAATCCAACCGAGATGATGGAGTTGATCAGATCCGGTACTGTGGACATTGCGGGGTTGCTTGCATCAACCAAAGATCGTCTCGAAATAGCCCCCATGACTGCACCTGTAGACTCGTTTCGCACAAGTTTGTTTGTGAAGAAGAGTTTGGGGGCTCGGACGCTCGAAGAATTTGATGGGCGAAAAGTCGGCGGCCTTGAAGGGTCTGTCATACTCCAGGCCGCCAGTAAGATCCCCAACGCCCAAATTTTCACATATCCGACCTCAGACGAACGCCTATTAGCGCTTCTGAGAGGGGATATTGACGGGACTGTCAGTACATTAAATGGCTTTTCCGCAACCCTGCGCTCAATTGGTGCTGACGTTTTGATCCACGCCATCGAACCGCCGCTCGAGGAAACCACTGTTGGGTTTTACGTCACCAAATCGCAAACCGCTTTGCTAGAGGCCCTGAACCGGGAAATCACAAACCACCTCACTCAGAAAGAAATGCGCGCGTTCCACGATATTTGGTTTGGAACGCCGACACGCTTGTGGGAACACCAAGTGGTTTTCTGGGGTAGCATTGCCAGTGCTTGTTTCCTTGTTATTGCCGTCTTCGGGTTGATTGCCTTGCAGTTTCAAAGAGCTAAGGCACGGATTCTGCGTGGAGAAAAGGATCAACACCAACTCCTGATTGACGCACTTGATGGCGTGGATGCTGCTATCGTCATCTTTAATGATAAGCTTGAAGCCATTCACTGGAACAAAGGATTTTCCAAAAGCTTACCGCTTGTTTCCGGCATTTTGGAACAGGGGACCGGGCTGCGCGACATGATCGCCGGTTCTTACAAGTCGGGTGCGATGGTGTCATCAATGGACGAGGCCGAGGCGATTGCTTTCGCAGATCACATTTGCGAAAACCTCAAAGCTGGCAAAACAATGAATCGCATCGTTCACGCGTCCGACGGGCGTGTATTGGATGCGACCGATTTTTCGATTGGGCGCAATCAATTCGCGTCCGTGCGTGTTGATGTCACAAAGTTACACCAACAAGCTGCCACCATCTTGGAACAACAGTCCGACCTGTCAGACGCAAATGAGAAGCTCGCGATGTTTGCGACCATTGCGGCGCATGATCTGCGGGCACCTCTGATGCAACAAACAAACCTTATCGAATTCATTAAGGAGGACCTCGAAAAAGCTTCCTTGGAGCTCTCAGAGGACATTCAGCAGTATTTTGGCCTCCTGACCGACAGCTCCACGAGAATGCAGAACTTGATTGTCGATTTGCTAGAACATGCCAAAGCTGCCCAAACGTTGATATGGATTGACCCAAATGAGCGGATGCCAAAGATTCTCGTATTGGCGGGGCTGCCATCGCAGTTCGTCGTGAAAATTGAAGCAGGGCTACCAAACGTTTTTGTCGACCCTACGAGCTTTGACACAGTTATGCGCAACTTGATTTCAAACGCCGTAAAACACCATGATTGCGATGAAGGTGTCATCAGAATTTTCGGCCACGAAGAGAGGGGCATAGCCATCATAAAAATTGAAGACGACGGCACCGGTATTCCTGAAGAATATCGTACGTCTATTTTCGAACCATTCAAACGCTTGTCGTCCAAGGTAGAGGGCAGCGGACTAGGACTGTCCTTCGTTTACAAAACCGTGACAAAATGGGGCGGCAATATTCACGTAGAATGTGCGAACCCACGCGGATCTACGTTTGTTCTGACAATCCCGAATGGAGCCAAAAAGGATGGGTCTTCTAGCTCAGAGCGCCAGACATCGTTGGCCGCGTAGGCAGAAAATCGAGTACACAGCATGGACTCGATCCGGACCTTAGCTGCAACGCGGACAAAGCATGGGTAATCGGGGTGACCATGATGATGGGTCAGGTTCTTGATAGAGTTGCAGAAGTTTTTGCAATTTGGGGAGAACAAAATGGACTACTATTTTGGACTGGATGTATCGCTAAAAACTGTTGCAGTTTGCGTGATCAATGCTGATGGCAAGCTGATCTTTGAGCGCTCGGTTGCCTGCGAGATCGAAGACATCGTCGAATGTTTAGGGGACGTGCCGTCCGCCGCCCTGCACATTGGCTTTGAAGGAGGGCCAATGTGCCAACATTTGTTTAGGGGCCTTCGCGCCGCAGGCTTTGATGTTGTTTGCATGGAAGCGCGCCAGGTGAATGCGGCGCTATCGGCGATGCGCAACAAGACAGATAAGACCGACGCGCGCGGAATTGCACAGGTGCTGCGTTCCGGTTGGTTCAATCCAGTTTACATCAAAAGCCGTGAAGCCCACGCGCTTCGGGCGCTTTTGAGTAGTCGCAAAGCGATCCAGAAGAAGTGTATTGATTTGGCCAATGAAGTCCGTGGATTGTTCAAGATATTTGGTATCCGACTTTCTTCTCGCGTCAAGCAAGGCTCTTGTGATGAGCAGGTGAGACCCTTGGTCGAAGCGGACCCTGATTTGTCCCATGCGCTCTTGCCTTTGCTTGATGCACGGGCCGTGCTTTACACAATTTACCGCGAGCTTTACAGACGCGTAAAACAGGCGGCCAACCGAGACGAAGCCTGCATGCGTTTCATGGCCATTCCGGGCGTCGGGCCAATTGCAGCACTGACCTTTAGGGCTGCCGTTGATGATCCATGGCGCTTTACCAGCTCGCGTACTGTGGCCGCACATTTTGGGCTTACGCCACGGCGATACCAATCTGGCGAAAAGGACAATCCGGGACGCATCTCAAAAGCAGGTGCCTCTGATGTTCGAGCAACACTTTACAGCGCCGCGAACGCCATGATGATGCGCTGGATCGGTCATGCAAGGTCTTGAAGCGAGGCGGTACACTGGTCTCGATCTGTCCGTCGTCAGGGTTTTTGGAACCAATGGCAGCTTAAGCTAAGACAGAGTTTGGCTCATCTGGTTGGTTTGATTATGCGGCGCGTTGTCTGTGATGCAAGCGTCGCGTTTCGAGCGTCTTATGTTTGATCCTTTCTCGTTGCTGTAGAATGGCTTTGTACCGTCCGAAGTAGACATCAGACGGTGTGACGTTGCTCAGGCTCTCGTGGAAGCGCCGATGATTGTAGTGATCGACGAAGGCTTCAATCTGGGCTTCGAGATCACCGGGTAGGAAGTAGTTTTCCAGCAAGATGCGGTTCTTCAAAGTCTGATGCCAACGCTCGATCTTGCCCTGGGTTTGCGGATGATACGGCGCACCGCGCGAGTGCTTCATACCTTTATTCTGCAACCATTCGGCCAGTTCCCCCGAGACGTAGCTGGAGCCGTTGTCGCTGAGCAGTCGCGGCTTGTGGACGACATGAACTTGGTCACATCCCGACGCTGCTAAAGCCAGATCCAACGTGTCAGTGACGTCGCGGGTCCGCATATTGGTGCAAAGCTTCCACGCGATGATGTAACGGCTGTAGTCGTCCAGGATCGTGCTGAGATAGAACCAGCCCCAACCGATGATCTTCAGATAGGTGAAGTCGGTCTGCCACAGCTGATTGATGGCCGTCGTTTTGTCTTTGAACTCACTGGCGGCCTTGATCACAATGAAGGCAGGACTGGTGATCAGATCGTGCGCCTTCAAGATCCGATACGTTGAAGCCTCTGATACAAAGTAGCTTTCTGTATCTGTGAACGTCACCGCCAGTTCTCGCGGTGACAACTCTGTCTCCTTCAACGCCAGTTTGACCACCTTGCGACGCACGTCGTCAGGGATGCGGTTCCAGACGTGCTTGGGCCTGGGAGACTGGTCCTGCAGCCCAGCCTCACCACGCTGGAGGTAGCGATCATACCAACGGTAGAATGTGGTGCGGGGGATACCGAGCTTGGCGAGCGTCAGGCGGGCTGACAGGTGGCTTTCTTCGACCAACCGGATGATCTCTAGTTTCTCAGATGCAGGGTATCTCATTCGGGGTCGCCCCCACCGTCGAACATGCTTTTTTTGAGAAGACGCAGTTCCAGCGTCTGTTCAGCCACCACTTCCTTCAGATCACGGGCTTCGCGGCGCAGGTCCTTAACCTCATCTGTGTTTGCAGCACGTGCCGTATCGCCAGCTAGCCGCCGTTTGCCAGCCTCCATGAAGTCCTTGGACCATTTGTAATAGATGCCCTGTGATATGCCTTCACGGCGGCACAGTTCGGCGATGCTGTCTTCTCCACGCAGACCGTCCAGGACGATCCTGATCTTCTCTTCGGATGAATAATGCTTGCGCGTGGCCCGCTTGATGTCTTTGACGATCTTCTCGCCAGGGCTTTTGCGTGTTCCAGTTGTCTGTCTCATGTCCCACTCCTCAGTGGTTACGATGAGCCAACAACTCTCTCTTATCAAATATACCTATTTGGACCCATAAGCGCTGACGTCAGACAGTTCCAGCCCATGGTGTTGGAGTAGCGGAAATCGGTTTTCATCTTGCCGCAGATTGTAGCGATCCAGACCAGATGGATGCGAGAGGCGATCAGCGCCATGTTCCAGAGGGGGGCGTCGTAGAGGGCGAAGGCTTGATTTGTCGTAACTGCATTTGACGACTTCAAATCCGTTGGAATGTAATCACGAGATTCTGATGAAACGGTCGGCACCAGAATTAAATGGTGTTTTGCAGTATTTCGGTCGCGATACTGGTGAGAGCTCAATGCAAGCTTGTTTAGGGACTTATCGCGGCTGGCCAAACGAGTTTCTTTGACCGCTTCGATCCGTCGAGCCATTTCAGCGTTGGCCTGCGCCGTTTCCAAATCTTCGTCATCAATCCAAAGGCAATAACGCGATAAGCCTTTTATGAACTCTTGAGCCCCATATACAGGTCGGATCAAAGACTCGAGTTCTGGATTGCGGTCCAGAAGCTGGATACGTTCCGCTCCGCTTAAGGTCAGGTGGTTTCCATCACCGGGATAATTCCCATAATTCATGTGGGTTAGCTGGCTCAACGGGGTAGATCTTTTGGTTACGATAAAATCAGGTGCCGCGACCAAGTAGGCGTTGATATTATCGCTTTCTTTCAGAACAATCTCACCGTCCCCACTCAGTGCATAAAGCTTACGCCCCTGCCCTGCATGGTTTGATATGCCCACTATCGCTACGGTCACGCCCGCATTGTGACTGGCAAGGTTCGCCCATTTGAACGAGGTATGGGCAAAGGCAATCTCGTGCCCTGTCTCGAAAATCAACGGCCATAGGATCGGCACTTGCTGGCCCTGACAGATTGAGTTGGTAGACACGAAGGCTGTTACCGTGGGCGTATGCAACCCGTAATCGGCGGCCTTCATGAACCAGCCCGCAACATAATCCAGCGACTTCCAGCTTTTAGCGCGCCCGTCAAAGATGCGGCCAAGGTCTTCTTTCTGTTCGGTGCTTTGTTCTCGTGAACCCAGATAGGGCGGGTTGCCGCAGATATACGTCTCGCCGCCTTCATTCTCGAAATCAATCTGGGCCTGCTCCAGCGGTGACATGAACAGATCATCCGATTGAAACTTCACTCCCGTCCCCGTGGGCGGGCAGATCGACAGCCAGTCGAGCCGCAGCGCGTTGCCACAGGTGATCCAGTTGCGCGCATCCAGCGGCAGGAACTCGGCCAGCGCCTCTTTCTGGCCCAGATAGGTCACATCGCATTGATACTCCGCGATGATCAGCGCAAGGCGGGCAATCTCGGCCGAGAAATCCCGCAGCTCGATCCCACGATAGTTGGTCAGGGGAATGTCGCTGCGCCGCCCAGGCTCGCCGCTGCGTTTGTTCAGCTCGAACTCCAGCGCGCGGATTTCCTTGTAGGCGATCACAAGGAAGTTGCCCGACCCACAGGCGGGATCAAACACCCGTATCTTGGCCATGCGCGCGCGCAGGTTTGCCAGCTTGCGGGCATTGTCCCCCGCCGCCTCCAGCGCCTCACGCAGATCATCAAGGAACAACGGGTTCAGCACCTTCAGGATGTTCGGCACGGAGGTGTAATGCATCCCCAGTGCGCCGCGCTCCTCATCATCCGCCACGGCCTGGATCATCGAGCCGAAGATGTCCGGATTGATCTGGGTCCAGTCGAGCGAGCCGATATGGCTGAGGTAGCGCTGCGCGATCTTGGAAAAATGTGGTGCCTCGGTGCTACCCGAGAACAGGCCGCCGTTCACATAGGGAAAGGCATCGGCCCAGCGGGGCAGCTTGGCCCCTGCCCTGTCCGGAATAGCGGTGTTCATCGCGCGGAATATTTCGCTGATGATCTCATGCGTGTTGGAGCCGTCGCGGTTCGACATCTGGTCGATCGTGGCAGTGAACAGATTGTCGCTGACAAAGATATCGGTGTCTTCGGCAAAGAAGCAGAAGATCAGCCGCGCCATGAAGTGGTTCATATCAGGACGGCGGGCGGACGTGCCCCATTCGGAGTTATCCTCGATCAACTTTATGTAGAGGCGGTTGAGACGGCTGGTCGCGCGGATGTCGAACGCACTTTCGCGGATCTGCTTGACGGTGGAGATGCCCGCCAGTGGCAGGAAAAACCCAAAGTGATCGGGGAAATCAATATAGGCGCAGGCGATGGTTTCGCCGGTGGTGATGTCCTCAGCCTCAAGGTCGAAGCCATCGGTGGCAAGGATGAACTTCGCCTTGGCCTTGGTGGTCGTGGGGCTGGCTTTGAGATCCGTGAGGGTCTGTCCTACCTCACCGTTCGCACAGGTCTTAAGATGAATGTTGTTGGTTTGTAGGACGCCGCCTTGATCGGATTTGTTCGTGGCTCCCGTACGCAATCGCTTGATGGTGGTTTCTTTGTTGCCGAAGGCCAGCAGGAAGTCGTAGGGAAACTCATCGGCATCGAAGGGCTGCTCGGCCAGATCGGTGATTGCTTCTTCGATTTCGACAGCGTTCATGCTTCATCCCTCACGCAGAATCTCTAATGGTGGTTTTAATTGGTAGAAACCACTTACGCCGCTCGAAAGATAGTCTTCGCAAACCAGCCACGAAAGAGGCGCGCGAGCCAAAGGCACCGAAAATCACGGGAGTGGGCAGCCACTATTGGTATTGAGCAAGAGAACTGCGCTTGTTCAAATACCAAATTGTAAATATCGTAAAAAAAGGCGCTAAATTAATAATTTAGAGCAAGTCTTGGAGAGTTAAAACCCTATGTCTTATGCCACCGATACGATCGCCGAGGCCGGCACAAGAACAACAAGCGGGATCATTTGGGTTGCTGAGCAGCTGACAAAGTCTGACAGTTCTCCGGGAATTATTGCGTTGATCCTTTTCGCGACGCTTGCTGCTGCCAGCATTTTCTATTTCATTCGTACCAACATACAAAAATCTGCAATTGCTGAGATGTCAAAGAGCGTCTTTGAAGTATCTGATATCGAAAAGTTTGCAGAAAACTACCCAGATTTGCAGCATACTCTGTCTTTAAGAGGTTCGGGGAAAAAGGGGCCTCGAAAATCGCTCTGGGAAGCATGGGACGAATTCAGCGAAACGATCGTCCCTGACGACATTGATGGACCTCTGCGACTGCGAAACTCGATCCGTCCTGCGTCATTCCTCAACATCGAGGATTTGGGATTTGGTCCTGCCCTTTACCGCATACTACCAAATACATTTGTTTCGGCAGGCCTTTTTCTGACATTCCTCGGATTGGTCGCAGCGCTGCACCAATTTGCGCAGACCATGACAGGTAGTGGCAATAGTATGGATACTGCGATGCAGGATTTCATGCAAATCGCCTCCGCCAAGTTCATAATGTCCCTTGTCGGTCTATTGTGTTCGATTGTCTTCACAGTTTTACTGCGCGCTCGATCCAATTCAATTGATCGTGAGCTTCATAAACTCTGCATCGGTATCGAGCGTCGGTTGGTCTTCGTAAGCTTAGAAGACCTCGGCTTTAGACAGCTACGCGCGGCAACGGAGCAAAGAGAACATCTGCGAGAGATCGGCATGGGAATGGTCGCAGAATTACAGAAACCATTGGAAGCTCTCCCCGATCGAATAACAAGCGCGATTGCAGACAGAATGGATCCGATTTTTGACCGCGTTACTGCAATGGGGACATCAAATATGGAAGGGATGGTTGGTGACTTATCAACACAACTATCTCAATCGGTTGGGAATGCGCTTACCCGCGCGAGCGAGTCCCTTGGCGAAGCAACAGATCGCATCGGTTTAATGGTGGACCGCATGGGCGCGACCAACACGCAGGCAGGTGAAGGTTTACAAACTGCTCTCAACCAGATGGCGACTGCAGTTTCAGACATGCGAAACGAAGTGGCTACAAGCGGCCAGACAGCATCAGATGCGATGAACGCCGGTGCTGAGAACCTGCTTTCTGTTATGAATGAGACATTGACGGGTATTCGTGACAACACAAGTCAGGGTGCTGAGGCAATGCGTACCGCTGCACAAGATATGGGTAAAGCTGCAGAAGGGTTCCGCGATACGCTTGCAGCAGCAAGTGCCGACAGTGCGGAGGCTGCAAAATCAAGGATAGCCGAAAGCACCAATCAGGCCGGTGCCGCGATTGACGGGGCTGGTAAGAGCCTTCTCGACAGCTTTGGCAAAACGAGCCGTGAGATTGCAAAACTTGGTACTGATATGAGCAGCACCATCGGCGATGAAATCCTATCGCGAATGGAAGCGATGAGTACACAACTCGAAGAAACAGCCGACGCGATCCAGCGTAGCACGTCCAGTGCAAATAGCGTGGCGACTGGCATGAACAGTAGTGCCGACGCGATCAATGGTGCATCTGAGAGTTTCAGAAGTGCCGGCCGAGAATTGGTTTCAGCCGCCGAGCCTTTGCGGAATTCGCATGAACGCATCGAAAGCGGATTGCGTCAGCTTGGCGGTACCGTCGAGACTGTGTCTGAAACTCTCATCAGAAACTCCGCTTCAGTCGCTACCAATGCAGCTCAAGTGCTGGAAACCGCCGTTGCTGCATTGGGCTCTGAGCGTGACGGCATCCGCAGCACAATGGAGGCAACCCGCGCCGCTCTTTCACAGCTTTCCAACGAAGCAGAAAAGCTTGATGAAATCGACGAGATGCTGGGCCGAGCCCTGCAACAATACAATGCACAACTCGATGCGGCGCTGGGATCGGCTCAGGACTATGTCACTCAGATGCGTGATACACTTACACCGGGCGTTGACGCTTTGAAGAACGTTGTTGAGCAGGCCGAGAACTTCATGCCTGCACAGAAAAGGTCCGCGCCATGAGGGCACAGGGCAAGCGGGTCCATCACGAGGAAGAAGAAGAGAGCGCCTTTGTTTCAATGACCGACATGACTGTCGGGTTCTTGTTCATCATGATGATACTTCTTGCATTTTTTGTCAGCCAGACCCGTGATAATGAAACCGTGCCTCGAGATCTGTATGAAGACGTCAAACAAGAACGCGACGATGCACTTAAGTTGGCGCAAACTCAGTCCGAAACGATAGTTCGGCTTGAAATTGAGCTGGCGAAGCTGCGCGAAGAACGAGCTGCACTTGTGGAGGAACGAAACCAGATTTTAAAAGAGTTGAAAGATGCGCGCAGCCAAGTGGCGTCACTCAGCGCTCGCATCAAAACTTTAGAAGAAACCTTGGCAAAACTTCTTGTCGAAATTGTCGAAAAGGACGCCCAAATAGAGGAATTGCGTGCCGAATTGGAACGATTGAAACAGGTCGACCCGCTGGAAGCCTATCTTGCTCGGGTTGCTCAGGTCAGGCGCGATGTATTGCGACAATTGCGAGACGCCATACGTTTGGACTTTCCGGATCTTCTGGTGGAGCTGAGCGAAGAAAGTGATGCTCTACGCTTCCAGGGCGAGGGACTTTTTGCGTCAAATCGCTCAAACTTAACCTCGCAGAAGTCCGCTATCGTTGAGCGTCTTTCACAGCGTTTGGACGAAGTTTTACCATGTTTCACTATTGGTCCAGCATCAATTTTTTCCGAAGATTGCAACCCTGGGTTTGTCATGATCGAAGCTGTCCAGATCGAAGGGCATACAGACAACCAAGGCACCGATGTGCGTAATCGAACACTCTCCGCTGAACGTGCAAACAACACATTTTTCGCAATGACTCGTGCAGCAACCCGCATTATTGAACACCGCAATCTAAAAGGCCAACCTGTCCTCTCTGTTGCCGCTTATGGTCCTGACAGACCAGTGACGTCGAACGATAGCCCTGCAGGACGGGCAACAAATCGGCGCATCGATTTGCGCTTTATCATGGTAACGCCTCAGGACACCAACGGCATTGAAACAATCCGAGACGCCTTGAGTTCCATCTCCGAGATACAACAATGAGAGGCTCTGAAGAACTGCGCCACTCGCCCGAGTTAATGGTCCGTGTCCTGCCCCCTCTCGATCCTGTCCGACGTAGCATAGAGCGGGTTATCCAGCGGTGGCCTGATGCGGTTTCTTCACCGCAACCCAAAGAACGCGAGCAGATCGCACAGGACATGTGCCGGCGAGTGCGTGAATGGGATTGGAAAGATATAACCACCCAGCGGATTGCTTCGGCGGCAGTGGCCGTTTTTGACGCCGAGCGTTGCAACCGTGATGATTTGGCCTTGGTAAGAGATTTTTATCTTGCTGAAATCTCAGCTTGCCAGCCGGGGCCGTTTCTGGACGCGATGCTTGGCGTCTACATCGACAGCTTTGCTTCAGAGTTGGTGCATACTCAACGCCTCGCACGCGCTATCGAGACCCGGGCAAATGATCTCGGGCCCCGACACAGTCGATTACTTGTAGCCGTGCCCGACTTATTGAAACCAGACCTCGCACCTGTAAGGTTGGCAGCTATCATGCTGGCGGCTGATGATCCGTTCCAAGCGGTGAGAGAACTTGGATTGCGCAGCCCGCACGGCGCGGGTTTGATGCAATCTACACATATTGCTTTCATCGCTGGCATCAGCAAAAAGCTCGGGAGAGCCGAAGAGCGGCAGCGCCTATTCAATTGGCTGATGCCCAAAGGAGGCACTGTTTTAGAAACTGGTGCAGCGTCTGCGATCGAGGCCCTTTTGGCCATTTGGCGAATTGAATCACCGCCTGAGGCGCTCCGGCAGGACCTCAGCGAGACCATCGTCGCCGCATATAATGATCCGCGTTTGCACCGCGGCGGAATCTGGTCGGGCTTTGACCCGGAACTTAAACAGATCTTGCTGCGTTGGCTGACACGCCAGCACATGAAATATTTCTGTGATATGGTTACGGCAACTCAGGACAGCCACATGTGGGGGCCTCGGCGCGACTTCTGGCTCCAACTTGACGAAGACAAACGCATCGACGAGGCATGGGTTGCTTTTGGTGCATCCGCTCGCCGATATGCGCAACACAACTTTATTCGGAATGATCGCCAAACGCGGGGCCAACAATTTGGAAGTCAGCAAGATCGAGGAGGGAGTACCTCTTTGCTGATTATGCGGATTGGCAACAAAATTGTCGTCGACGGCTGTCATAGTTATAAAACGCACATATTCCGGCAAGATGATCCAATGGCACCCAAACTTTATCAATCGCAATACTATTGCGATGACATCATGCGCAGCGCCCGCAACTCAAAACCCCACAATTCAATTTCTGCTTGGTCACAATGGGTTCTACAACATGTCTGAAAATACCCCTCACGCTTCCTTTGGCGAAGACGCTGTCGAAATCCGATTTCCTGAAGGTAAACATGGCATAATTAGACGTCTCATTTCGTCAAATGACCGACGCTCCTTCACTGAGCTGGGTAAAAACGATCGAGACTTGCTGTTTGCCATAGCGGATTTGCGTAATTGGCAAGATCAGCACCCGCAAGACGTAGAGATAACCGACGACCATCTACGACTATCACACGACGCTGCAGCAAGCTTGTCGGCGGCTGCCGCAGAAGCCATCGGACTGCCGCCTACGGTTGAGTTTACTCTTAAAACGGATGTAACCGGCGTTCTTGGCGGGCAGGATTTCAAGTTACACTACGAGTGGATGCGTCATGGACAGCGCGAAACAGCCAAGCGGATGGGGTCAGTTCTGACCACTTCAAAAGGCAAACGACGCGTCCCGTTGTGGATGAAACGCGCTCTTGATATTGCCGATGACTTCGATGCAAGCCAGCCAATGGAAACACACTGGCGGGCTTTGGCACAATTTCGCCATGCGCTTGAACCCGAAGACATGGTGCCCGAAACAATGCCAGAGAACCGAGAAATGGCGGGCCTTTCGATGACCGCTTTTTTACGCGGTCTTGAAGTGCGGATTGCTGACCGGTTTTCAATTTCCCCTGATCGCACTCTGGGTGAGTTTGAAGTTGTGCCCTATTCCGCAGAACAATTGGCATCAAAAGGCCTTGGTGAAGATGACATTTCGGAATCCGATTCAGAGCTTGATGGTGAAGCGCTGGCAGTGTTCCAGCATAAGCTACGTAGCAGGGGTCCCCGACCAGCATATCAGCTTGGAAGCAACGCGTATTTGGTAATTGACCGAGGAGCCGCACCAATCTTGGAAGAGATGGCACGTGTACAAAGAGCATCAAGGGAGGAACGGCGCACGTTCGTCGAAAATCCGCGTGCTTACATCACCGAAGCGGTGAACCGTCATTTGTCTGAGCAAGGGGCCTTTGAAGGGCTTGATGCCATCGGACAGGAAGAGTTGGTAGAGTCTGTCGCTGGCCCGGCATTAATCGAAAGCCGTGAGTATTCAGATCGCGTGACCGGGACAACAATCTATAAAAAGCCGCCCACCGATTTCGAGAGCAGTGGAACAGCCTGGTTGCCTGAAGTTTTTGATGCCGCGGTCACAGAAACGATCCGTAATATGCCAGTACAAGCGCTGCGTGACTTACATGCGCACATGACTGATGTCTTGGAGAAAAATAGCGACGCACCCGCGCAAATCGAAGAGCACACCATTGCTGTAACACATGGGCGACTGGCCGCTTTGGCCGGTGAGTTAGATCGCCGTGACCGCGAAGAGATGGGCGGCGATGAAAGTACAGAGAAGACCGCAGACGATACAATCGGCCCAATCATACTCGACACGCTCGACAATTTCGAAGAGCTTTCTTGGCATGCAGAACTTGAGCCACGCACGCCTACTCTGCCCTTTGTCCTGCCAGAAACGATCACAACGACGCTTCGAAATCATCAGACCGAAGGCTTTGACTGGGCCACTCGCGCTTGGCAAAGCGGATTGCCGGGAATACTCAACGCCGATGAGCAAGGGCTCGGCAAAACGCTGCAAACACTTTCTTTTTTGGCATGGCTGAAAGAGCACATGAAAAGCTCAGACGCCGCGATCCGTGGACCGATCTTGATCGTGGCACCGACATCCCTTTTGCGCAACTGGGAACAAGAGGTCGAAACCCACGTCGCTGCGCGCGGCTTTGGCACTTTAATTCGGCTCTATGGATCGTCGATTTCGACACAAAAGAAAAACGGTTCCCAAGGGACCGAAACCAACACAGGCCTGCCACTGCTGGATTTCGATTGGCTGGATGAAGCATTTGAAGACGGCCGCGCGCACCGCTATTGGATTTTGACCACATACACGACTTTGGCAAATTACCAACATTCGCTCGGACGCATTCGCTTTTCAGCTCTTGTCATGGACGAGATACAGAACATCAAGAACCGTTCTACACTCGCCTCCAAAGCTGCCGAAGCCATGAACGCTGATTTCCGTCTTGGATTGACCGGCACGCCCATCGAAAACTCGGCCATGGACCTATGGACGATTATGGACAGAATTGCCCCCGGCTCGCTTGGCGCGGGAACCGACTTTAAAAAACAGTACACTCCACCAGATGCAGATAATATGTTGGAACTACATCGTCGGGTTTTCGAGCCACAGGAAAATCATCCACCTTTGGGACTGCGGCGATTGAAAGACGAAGTTGCGCGTGAACTTCCTTCAAAAAGCAGGTTCTTGCACCCCAGACTGATGCCGCAAGTTCAGGCGCTGGCCTACGATCAAGCTCAGCAAAAACTGTCAGCTGGTGGACCCGGTGCTGCTCTACGGATGCTGCATCATATTCGTTCAGTCTCGGTTCATCCTGGTCCATCTGAAGTGAAAATTCCCGACGAATTTGTAGCGATGAGCGCGCGGCTTGATGCAACGATGGAGATTTTGCACAATATTAGATCGCGAAAGGAGCGTGTTCTTGTATTTATTGAGCATCGCGAGATGCAATTCAGATTTGCCGAGATTGTTCGGCATTTTCTTGGGCTGGAGCGTATTGATGTTATCAACGGCGACACTCCAATTTCTCGCCGGCAAGAAATCGTAAATCGATTTCAACGCCACCTGTCGCAAGATGACGGCTTCGACATGTTAATCCTTGGCCCGAAATCTGCCGGTACGGGCCTTACACTTACGGCTGCCACACATGTTATACATCTATCGCGTTGGTGGAATCCTGCTGTTGAGGAGCAATGCAATGACAGGGTTCATCGCATCGGCCAGACCAAGCCAGTGCAAGTACATGTTCCTATGGCAATCCATCCGGGATTGGGGGCGCAAAGCTTTGACTGCCTGCTTCAAAGCTTAATGCAACGCAAACGTCGGCTGGCGGCACAGGCGCTTTGGCCGATGGGTGATACCAAGGCAGACCTATCTATTCTTTTGGACGGTCTGACACAGAACCCGCCAGCAGGCACTCACACATCACTTAATGATTGTATGGCAGAACTCTACCGACGCGATGGCCTCGCCTCCACGGAAGCAAACGCCGACAAAGCTTGGCCAATGCCATAATGAGTAGGGTTTATAACATATATGATTAATGTCGAAATGACCGCAGACGAGCGGCTTCAAAACCCATCAAGTGAGGCAGCATGAGCAATGATAGTGATATCTGGGTGGGGGACCTGGATGGATACGTTAACATTGATGCAATCTCACGTGACCATGAGGCTGAGCAAAAACAAGCTCAATTAGACAGGGATATCGACGAAATCGGCGATATCCCTTTGTTCGGAGGAAAGAGCATTTCGTCGTGGATGCTCTTTTCGCATGGTATAATGACACTCGCCTGGGAGCTGACAAGTCTCGTTGCCTCGAGTCCTGCGACTCTTGGAAGACATCCTTTCAATGCCAGATCAACCAGCCAATATGCAAAAAAGTGAGATTTTTGATCATTAGGCCTATTATCCAAAAACCACTGACATAGCTCAACCTCAGAACATAGAGGATTTTGACATGTTAAAAGAACACGAAAACCTGCCCGGTTGGCTTTCAAAAAACGCCTACTGCAGAGTAAAGGATCTCATGCGATTGTTTGGCGTATCTCGCGCGACAATTGATAGGTGGTGCCGCCAAAACCCTGCATTTCCACAGAAAATAAAACTTGGCACCTCGCGCTGCGAACACTGTAGCACGAGATTTCTTGTGACTGAAGTCGCCGACTATTTCGATGAAGTAAATCGGAAACGGTAATCAATAATGTAACCGACTGTTAGAAGAGCGTGTTTGCCCTCTCCCGTATGATATGTCATTTCTGGATGAGAGAAGTGTTCCTCGGGAGAACACGATAAGCAACCAATCCAGAGGGCGCATGCCGATGTCTTGAGGAGTGCGTGATATGATCAGTCCAAAGCAAGTCCAACGAAACTCGATATGACAACACCACAAGCTGACTCGCAGATCGACCCTTTTGCAGAACTCGAAATGATCCGATGGAAGCAGGCGCGCTTCCAACAAATTACCGAAGTTGTGGAGGGAGCTCTCCCCGAGCTCATGGCGAATATTGAAAAAACTATCGCTGCGCTGCCGTCAATTGCTGTGAGTAAGGCACAGATTTTTCCAGACACCCTTTGGAAAGGGCTCTTTATGCCTTGGGCGACGCAAACCGCCAATCTTATTGAGGCGCAGATCGAAAAAGAAATCGGTGAGCTCGCTGCATCTTCCTCAGAAAAGGGTACTATCCAAGAAGCCTTAAGAGTTGCGCGACCAGCTCTCGCCGGAGCCGGGGTACTCGCCGCATCTCTGGCCGCGATACCCTCCGTTATCTCGCTTGCCACGGTGAGCACGACGTCCTTTTTCGTCTTCACCACGGCAACGATTTCTTGGCCAGTCTTCGCATTGGGCGGTGCCGGTCTTGCCGCAGCAACGTTTGCAGGCAGCAGAGGTGTCAAATGGCTCGGCGACCGAAATCGCTCTAATCTCATCGCCCGCATTCAACGACGGGCTCGCACCGCAGCGATGGGACATGGGCTTGTGTCAAGTGAGCGCAATCTCGTAACTGATCTCCAGGTTGCTGTACTGCGCAGCCTCGAAGCCCGTTTGGAGACCTTTTGATGCCCCTTCTCTATGACATACCTCTCAACATTGTTAATCGGGTTTCGTCCGGCGAAGCTGAGCTTGTTGGCGCCGTCATCAAGGAGGTCGCATCTGGTAGGATTCTGGCTCATGTCCAGCCCACCCAAGGTTTTTACCAGGCGGTTGCTCAGGCTCGTGGAGCCCTGGCACAAAGCGGTTTTTCTCCCCTTGGAGTCATCGGGGCCGTACAGAACGAACAAATCAAGACTTCCCTCGAAAAGTTGGGCCAGGGCTTGGGACTGCTACAAGATCTACAGATCGCCAATATAGCGCTCACAGGCATTGGGATCGGCGTGTCAGTCGCAGGCTTCGCGATCATAAACATGCGCCTGAATGCCATTGAAAAACACCTCGGAAATCTGCGCGAAGAAGTCAGCGAGATCGGCAGGATGTTTCAGGAGGCCGAACTCCGCCGCCTTTTCAGTGAAATCCGCGCTGCGCTCAAGGATCTTGATAGCGTGGCCACCCGAACTGATTATCTTGCCCTTTCGAGTTCTCTACAAAGACAATTTTCCTCCCACCTGAGCACGCTTTCTGATCTTTTGGTGGAAGCGATGACCCCTGGCAGGGCAACCACCCTTCCCGTGGAGCGACTGGATTTGATTTGGACCTTGAGCTCAGCGAAATGGCTCTGCGAGGAGGCCGAGCTACAGGCGCTCTTCGTCTCGGAGGACTTGGACCATGTCGGTGATTTTGCGGGGCGCTACATAAACGACAACCTCAGGTGTCTGGACCAACTGAACCCCGACGCACTGGCCCGCTTGGTTGCCGCGACTGAAGGCGATCTGATCGCCTCGGTCTCCAAACGCCGGCAAGCGGCTCAACACCTCGGCCTTGTCGCAGACGGCTTTGCAGGTGCCATCGACAGTCTCAGCCAACAACAGTCGCTGTCATTGGCACTCCTTGGGGCCGGGATCGGCGGGCGTGAGTATATTGAGGCCACCTCTAAAGAAACAAAAAAACATTTTCTGATTGTCATGCCTGTCGGATAGGCTGTCGTATCTGCTTCTTCACATGGCACTCGCACAGATAAGCAGAGGCCGTCTACTATTGAGAAACAGATAGAATCTTGTCGCAACGCCCGAAGCTATGAGGCCGAAACAGCCTTGCCTTACAATGCACTTCGTATAAGCGCCGAACGTCTAATTTCCAAGAAATCGAAAAAGGTACGCCCGATCAGTCTGTGTCACCAGTGTGTCACGAACGCAAAACAACACCAAATAGCATAGATTGCCTCTTGAAAGGCAATCATCGCAAGTAACTGATATTAAATAAAATTTAAATGGTGCCCGAGGGCGGAATCGAACCACCGACACGAGGATTTTCAATCCACTGCTCTACCCCTGAGCTACTCGGGCACCTTTAACCGCAAAAGCGGTTGGGTGAGGGCGTGATAGGCCGAAGCTGGCAGGCTGTCCAGACCAAAACGGCAAAAATCTGACGCCATTCAAATCACTTGGAACGATTAGCGCCATATAGCTACGGCTGGGGCGGATCAGTGCGGTAAATCTCGCGCGATCTCTTGATCCAGATCGATGTCGTTTTCGTCTTCGCGCTCGGACGGGACGGCGTAGGATCCGTTCACCCAGCGCGCCAGATCGACGTCTGCACAACGCTTGGAACAAAACGGGCGGAATTTCGCATCGGTGTCGCGGGCGCAGATCGGGCAGCTCATTTCAGCACGTCCCCCAAAGGCAGACGCACGCGTTTGCGTTGCAATTCGTAGTGCCCCAAAGGCGTCCAGCCGACCAAAGCCGTCTCGATGTCGTCCGCCTTGAACGCGCCGCGTAGGGCGTCCTCGAACGGGCGGCGATCTTTTTTGGGCATCGGGGCCAGATCCAGCGTGATTTGCCCTGCAAGGCCGCGCACACGCAACGCTTGGGGCAACAGGCGCGCGCAGGTCATGTTGGCCTTGATGCCCGCCGCCAACGACACGTCAGCGCCGGTGTTCACGTCCACAGCGACCAGCGCGCGCGTGGGTTCGACGTACATGCCGCCAGACTTGCCAAAGCTGACGAAGGCACCGCGCGCGTCCTCTAGCGCGTCCAGCACGCCGTGATCGTCAAAGCTGCCGTCTGCGGTGACAACTTCGGCCGGTTCGACCCAGTCGCGCCACGCTAAAACATGGGGGCCATCGCCGCCCAGCAACGTTTCCATTTCTGTGCCGTCGTCCGACATCACCCGCGTTGCGACCTCGAGCATGGTTTCAATGTCGTCACCGATGTCGTCCACGGGCGCCGCCGCGCAGCACGAACGAAGGATCAAGCCCATCTCGGTGTCGTCCATCGCAGCGTCGGCAATTTGCAGCAGCGTGTCGCGCAAATCATCGTCGCGGATGCTGCGCGAAATATTGCGCCCCGGTGCCTCAGGTGTGACGATCGCATAGCGGCTTTTGAACAGCACCTTTTGCGTGACCGGAATGGCTTTGCCCGGCTCGGCGTATCCGGTGACCTGCACCAGCAACGCCTGACCCGGCGCGAGGCCCTTGACCTGACGCAAGAACGCTGACCCATCAGGGGTTTTCAGGAACATGCCGCCCTGCCCTTTGACGGGGCGATCCGCGATGGCGCGGTAAATCGTGCCGGGGGCTGGCGCATCTGCTTCGATCAGAAAATCGCTAAGACGTCCGTCGACCATCAAGGCCGCTGCTTCGCGGTCCTGAACATGGTCCAAAATGATCGTGCGGCCCTTCATGGCGTGTCCTTGTACAATGGGTATCCGGCCGCGATCAGCAGTCCGGCGGTTTCGGTCAGGGGTAGGCCGACGATGCCGGTGAACGATCCGCTGATCCACGGAATGAAGGCGCTGGCGGCCCCCTGGATGCCGTAGCCGCCGGCCTTGCCCTGCCAGTCGCCCGAGGCGATGTAGGCGGCGACTTCGTCCTTGCTGAGGTTCTTCATGCGGACCGTGCTGACCACGTCCTTTTGCCAGACCTGATCGCCACGTTTGACGGCGACCGACGTGATCACCTTGTGGCGACGGCCGGACATCGACCACAGAAATTTCGCGGCTTCATCAGCATCCGCAGGCTTGCCCAGAATGCGACGACCCAACGCGACGGTGGTATCGGCGCACAGCACGATATCATCGACCTCGGCAGGAACCGCCGCCACCTTTTCACGGGTGATGCGCGCACAATACGGGCGCGGCAATTCGGCTTTGATCGGATCTTCGTTGATGTCAGGGGCGCGCACATCGTGCGGCACAACGCCAATTTGCCCCAGCAGCTCAAGGCGGCGGGGGCTTCCTGAACCTAAGATAAACTTCATCCGATCATTCCACATCTTATCCGAAAACCGGTGCCCACTTTTCGGGACGTGGACATACGTTTATTTAAAGCGGTAGTTGATCCGACCCTTGGTCAGATCGTACGGCGTCATTTCGACCTGGACTTTGTCCCCTGCCAAAACACGGATGCGGTTTTTGCGCATCTTGCCTGCCGTGTGTGCGATGATCTCATGGCCGTTTTCCAGCTCGACCCGAAACGTCGCATTCGGCAGGAGTTCCCGCACAACACCGGGAAATTCGAGCAATTCTTCCTTGGCCATGGTTTCTCCTACATGGATTTGCGCCCACCAACTGTGGACGAGGCTGTAGATGAGCGCTTTTTCCTAAGGTTTCAAGGGAACAATCGGCGCTAATCCACTTTTGTGACTGCCACGTCACGTCACAGGCCATGAGACTGCCGAGGCTATTGAATTTGCGTTTAACAAAATGACGCCAGCCTGCTTGTCAATTTTTAAAGCTTTTGTTACGTATCAAATTAACATTTCACAAATAAATACAGGTGAAACCATGATTGCAAAAGGTGTCACACTGCGTGGGCTCGAGGTTTTTGAAGCTTTGGCCAGCAGTGGATCAGTTGCGCAAACGGCCAAAATGACGGGACTCAGTCAGCCCGCCGTCAGCCAACAACTCAGCAAACTCGAGGACGCGCTGGCCACAGGACTGATCGAACACAACCGTCGCCCCATGCGCTTGACGCCTGCTGGCCACAGCTTTTTGACGCGTGCAAAGTCGGCGTTGGCCGAGCTGCGCCTTGCGCACACCGAACTGACGGTGATGGATCTGGCGCACCTCAAGGCGCTCAGCATCGGACTGATTGATGACTTTGACAACGACCTGACGCCGCGCCTTGCGACCATTCTGGCCGACAGTTTGACGGGCTGTAAATTCAAACTGATCACCGCGCCCAGCCACGAAATCTCCAAGGCGATCGAGGACAAATCGCTGCACATGGCGATCTCTGCGAACACCGGCACGATGATGGACGGCGTGCTGGAATACCCGATTGTGCGCGACCCGTTTATCTTGGTGGTGCCCAAAGGCACGGTCAGCAGCACCGCCGCTGCGATGGCCGAGCTAAGCAAAATTCCGTTCATCCGTTACGATCAGGATCAGCTGATCAGCCGCCAGATCGAGGCGCATCTGAAACGCCAGAAACTGGATTTCCCGCACCGGTTCGAGGTCGGCAGCCACCTTGCCTTGATCGCAATGGTCGCGCGTGGGATCGGCTGGACCGTGACCACGCCGCTGGGCTACATGCGCGCCGAACGCTTCCACAACGAGGTCGAGGCATTGCCCCTGCCCTTCAAGCCGTTCTCGCGCGAGATCACGCTGTATGCCAGCGCCGATTGGGCTGGCGATGTGCCCAATGACGTCGCCCAAACCATGCGCCGTTTGGTGCAGCGCCACATCATCGACCCCGCACTGGATCAATTGCCGTGGCTCGCAGGCGAGTTGCGGATTTTGGACGCGTAAAGACGTCGGGCACTACCGGCAGCTTTCACGACAACTTTTCGGCCAGATGATCGAAAACCAATCTGATGCGTCGGCTGGTTTTCATTTCGCTGTGCGTGACCAGCCATGTCGGTATGCGAAAGCTCTCTAAATCGCTTAGGATGTGTTTGAAGTCGAAAAGCCCGTGCGCAATCCGTTCCGGCACAATGATCATTCCCATTCCCCGACGTGCCATTTCCAAGGCCACCAGTTGCGACGACGAGGTTCTGCGAAAATTCGCTTTTGTGAGATCGAGCCCGGCAGGACGCAAGTAATCCAGCATCCGCTCTGCATCGACATAACTGATAATCTGGTGGTCAGACACGTTGGCCACTGTCGGTTCACCCCATGCCCCAAGATAGGTGGGGCTGGCGTAGAATTGCATAACCTCGTCGCGCACACGCCGCATAAGCAAGTTGGGCTGATCAGGGCGTACGTGCCGGATCGCGATGTCAGCCTCACGTCGCACAAGGTCTCGCACGCTATTGTCGGCCACAACGTCGATTTCTAGCGCCGGGGCTTGCGTGCTGAGCGCGTCGAGGATGGGTGGCAAAACGTAGGCCGACATCAGTTCGGATGCGGTAATGCGCACCTGACCAGCGACTGATTGCGATTGCCCCGACGCCGCCAGCGAAACCATATTCGCGCCAACGGCCATTGCGCGCACATGGTCCAGCAACTCGATGCCGAATTGCGTCAACTCAACAGACCGGCGGGTGCGTTCAAACAACGTGACGCTGAGTGATTTCTCAAGCGCCGCGATCTGTCGGCTGACTGTGGGTTGCGTCTGCCCAAGCGTCCGCGCCGCTGCAGAAAGGGACCCCTGATCTGCGACGGCAAGGAAAGTCTTTGCAAGATTCCAATCAAACGTCACGCGGCTAGAGTATGCAATAATTGCATACTCGGACAACATGTTTGTTCAATTTACCTCGAATCCGCGCATAGGTTATTCTCTGGTGCAAAGACTGAGGGGGTCTATCCCACAGACACTGTTAGGAGAGAGAATGTGAAGCTGGTGATTTTGGGTGCGAATGGGCGGACCGGACGGCATGTGGTACAAGAGGCGCGCGACCGAGGGGCAAACGTCACAGCGGTTGTGCGGTCCGATGCCAAGCGCCCCACGGTCAAGCATGACCAATTGCAGGTTGCTGTCGGTGATCCGTGTGACCCAGAATTCTTGTCCAAAGTGTTTCGGGATCAAGACGCCGTAATTTCCACGCTTGGTGGTCGCACTCCGACAAAAAAGGCGACGTCAATCTATTGGAAATCAGCGGATGCGATTGTCGAGGCCGCTTGGGATACTGGCCTGCAAAAAATCGCCGTGACCTCAAGTGCGCTTCTCTTTCCGCCGCAACGGTTGATCGACAGGGTTCTTACAATCCTCGTGCACAATATCGTTCAAAGTGCCACGCGTATGGAGCAGAAATTGTGCAACGCAAACCTCGATGTGAGTGTCGCGCGGTGCGGTTTCCTGCACGACGCCGAGGAAACAAGATATCGCGCCGAACGTGGCGTGCTGCCAAAGGACGGCTCGTCTGTTTCGCGCATTGCTCTTGCCCGGTTTCTTGTCGATCAAATCCATACCCCCTGCTCAGGCTGTCAGGTTTACGGCGTATCAGGGCCGACAGCATAACGGTGATTGCAGCGATTTTGGAAAACGTCGTTTCTCTCCCTAGCGTAATCCTCTTTTGTGGTGTGAGTGGTCCCGGGTCGGTCTGGTCTGGATCGGGTCAGTTTTCCAAAAGCTCGATGCGGTAGCCGTCGGGGTCAGCGATATGGGCCAGCGTGTATTTGCGGCACTCGCCGTATCCCATGAAGACGGCTGTGAACTTGGCATCTGGATAGGTTTCGCGGCCAAGCTCGGTCATGCCGAGCAGGTCACGATAAAAACCAACCGATTGCTCCAGATCGCGCACGCGCAACATGGTGAATAGCAATCGGTTGGGGGCAATTTTAGGCGAAACTGGCATAGGTGTTTTCCAAAATGTTTAGGTCTGGCAATTGGGCGAGCGTCGCGTGTCAGTTTCCGGAATGTGTGTCGTAGACCTTGCCGCTGATCTTCCATGCGCCATCGTGTTTGTAGAGCACGAAGAAATCGGTGAAGCGGTTGCCAAGCCAGTTCACGAACTCGACCTTGGCAGCCGCTGCCGGACCCGAGATGTCGATCCACGCGATCTGATGCTCGACGTCGCCAGAGGGGCCCCCGGCTTGGACCGCATCGCGAAAACTGTCCGCGTCCATGTTGTAGAACGTGCCACCCATTGATCCAACGATATGCGCGTGATCGTAAAATGCAGTGCGAATATGGGCCCCATCACCGGTTGTGGCGCTGTCGATATAAGGCTTAAGGGCGTCTGCGACGGCCCTAATGTCTGCAAAACTCTCGGCGTCTGATTTTGATACTGGCATGATGTGCCTCCAATGGTTCAGGTAAGTTGGATCTTTAGGCTGGGCGGGTGTCCTCGCTGACCTAGAAGGAACAGATAGACCATCCTGATAAATCTTTTGGGTATGGATTTAATACCTATCAAGTATGGCTATGATGACGGACATAAACGCCAACCCAACGAGAGAGCCCATGGATCTGAACCTCAAACGCGTGCGCTATTTCCTGGCACTCGCGCAAACCCTCAACATCTCTCAGGCCGCGCGAAAACTGGGCATGTCCCAACCCGCTTTGACAAAGGCTGTCCAGCGGCTCGAGGAAGAGGTCGGCGGCCAATTGATCCGTCGCGAAGGTCGCCACACGCATCTGACGCAATTGGGCTCGTCCCTGATCGGCCTCTTCGAAAGCCTTGTCACCAACGCAAATTACATCGAGCAAACAGCGCAATCCCTGGTGAGCGGAGAAAACCCCGTTCTGCGCATTGGTGTGATGTGCAGTGTTGGACCAAGTCCGATTGCCGGCTTTCTTGCCGAACACCAGCAGGCCCATCCGAAACTCGAAATCCAGCTACAAGATTACACCCGCTCCGAAATCGCGCCGGCATTGCTAGAAGGACGCATTGATCTCGCCATTCTTGGGGCCACAGTTAAGGATGAAACGCGGTTTCGCTATGCCCGCCTGTACAACGAAACCATGGTTGTAGCGTGCGCTGCGGACGACCCACTGGCAGGGCGCACGTCTGTTGGTCTAAAGGACGTAGCACGCCGGCCCTATCTGGACCGATCACAATGTGAATTTCGACACCTCTTTCTGAGTGCATCGCAGCGAATCGGATTTGTCCCCAAACTTTTCGCGCGCAGTGACAACGAAGACTGGATTCAAAACATGATCCAAGCAGGGGCGGGCGTCGCGATTGTTCCCGATCGATGGGTCACGTTGCCCGGAATAACAAAGATCAAACTGAAAGATCCAAAACTAGTGCGCACGGTGTCGGTTGCGACGACAATTGGGCGCGCAGACAATTCCTCCTTGCAGGCGATTCTACAGGCCCTACGACAGTTCAATTGGGCGTCATCCTGATAAGTTTTGGGTGGGCAATCACGGACAACTTTTGATTGCTCCAAACAGGCTTGCAGCGGTTACGTGTTTGATCTCGCTCCATCGAGCGGTGGACAGGCCGGACGTATCCGGCCCGCGCCTTTAGTCAGATTTATGATCCATGGATCCGTGGGTGCCTTTGCGTTCGTTATCCACCGGAATTTCGATCACAACGTCGCCCGCATTTTCGAATATTAACGTGACCTCAACCGTCTCGCCCTGCACCAGTGGTCCGTTCAAACCCATCAGCATGACGTGGTCGCCGCCGCGCTGCATCATGTGCGCACCACCCGCAGGAATAACGATGCCGCCTTCGATCTGGGTCATCTGCATGACGCCTTCGCCCTTGTCGATGTGGGTGTGCAATTCGACCCGTTTGGCAGCATCAGATCGCACCCCGATCAGCCGGTCGTCCGTGTCTGTGTGGTTCTCGATCATCATGAACGCAGCCCCGGCTTTGGCCGCAGGCGACGCGGCCCGCGCGTAGGGGTCCTTGGCCATGATGCCGTCCGCAAAAGCGCTCGTAGCAAGCATGATCGTTCCGGCCATGGCCGCGGTGAATGTGGTTTTGAAAGACATGTGTTCTGCCCTTTGTCTGAGTGGTTTTGATTTGGGATCGGATCGAAATCAAACCAACGCAGGCGGTGCCCGAGACAAGTAGGCAACCGCGCGTTGCTGGGCATAAATCGCCTGGGTAGCTGGCCGCGGAACCGCCCATTCAGACAAGCGTGCCGCCAGCGTGACAGGCGCGTCGTGGACCGCAATCAGCGACAGGGTGCAGTCGGGGCAAATATGCGGGGCAGCTGTCGGCGCACCGGTGTCGTCCATGTAAACAACGGTTGTGCCGCTGCCCGTACACAGCACCATCTGACCCGTAGCGGGGGCGGATCCACGCGCCACAGCCATGCTTTGCCCCGTCAGGGCCAGCACAAAGGCCAAGCAAATGGCGACAAAACTGCGGTGCGTCTTCATGGGTCCAAACTACCCCGTGCCATCCAGCACTTCAACTGCGACATGAACGACAAAACCCCGCCTGTTGCCAGACGAGGTCTAAAATCTTCGTGATCAAGTGATCAGGCTTAAGCGGCGGCTGCCAGCGCTTTTGCGATCTCTTTTTTCACTTTCAACGCGCTGTCAGACAGCTCGTCTACTTTGGCTTTGGCCATGAAGCCGTCCAAACCACCGCGGTGGTCAACGGTGCGCAAAGCAGCCGCAGAGATACGGAACTTGATGCCGCGACCCAGAACTTCGGACTGCAAAGTCACATCGTTCAGGTTCGGCAAGAACCGACGCTTTGTTTTGTTGTTCGCATGGCTGACATTGTTGCCAGACATGGGGCCTTTACCGGTCAATTCGCAACGACGCGACATGGGATCATCCTTTTGCTACAGTCACAACCAAAGCGGTCTTTGGATAATGACAAAGGGCGCAGCCACGGCCGTGCCCGGAAATTCGTTCGCTCGACTTAGGGGGAATCGCACAGGTGGTCAACCCGAATTGCACCCTTTTGCATCCCTCATCCGTGCAAAAAGGCCGTAACGGAACATCGCATGCCCGCTTGCCCCTGTATACCCTAGGGTGCCACGCTACATCTAGACGCAAATTGAAGGAGCTCCACCAATGTCGACAACAGGTTTTGACCTTATCGTGAACCGTTCGGATTTGACGCAAACGCAAGTCGTCGAGACGGCGTTTTCAGGCACATTGGCCGAGGGAACTTGCCTGTTGCGCATCGACCGTTTTGCGCTGACAGCCAACAATATCACCTACGCGGTTGCGCCCGACGCCATGGGGTACTGGAACTTTTTCCCCAGCGAACAGGACGGTTTTGGCCGCGTACCGGTGTGGGGCTACGCCCAAGTCATCGCCTCGGCCCACCCCCAAGTCATCAAGGGCACCCGCGTCTATGGCTACTTGCCGATGTCCACGCATCTGTTGATCCAGCCGGGCCAAGTCAACGCGTTTTCGATGATGGATGTGACGCCGCACCGCCAAGAAATGTCGGCGATTTACAACCAATACAGCTTTACCAGTCACGACCCCGCCTACGCGCCTGACCGCGAGGGTCTGATCAGTCTGTTTCGCCCGTTGTTTACCACCTCGTTCTTGCTGGACGATTGGCACCGGCGCGAAAACTGCTTTGGGGCGAACACACTTGTGCTGTCCAGCGCCTCTAGCAAAACCGCGCTCGGAATGGCGTTTTTGATGGCGCGCAACAAGCCCGAGGGGCTGACGATTGTTGGCCTGACCAGCCCCGGTAACGTGTCGTTCACGCAAAATCTGGGCTGCTACGATTCTGTGCTGACTTACGCCGATCTTGAAACGCTGCCCCAAACCAAAACCGCGTTTGTGGACATGGCTGGTGACGCGGAATTATTGCGCCGCATCCACGCGCATTTCGACGACAATCTGACCAGCAGCTGCCGCGTTGGGCTGACCCACTGGCAATCAACGTCAAATTTTGTCGACGGGCTAAAAGGCGGGCCAAAACCTGCGTTCTTTTTCGCCCCTACCTACGCCCAAGAGCGGATCAAAGACTGGGGCCCGCAGGATTTCCAGAAACGTGTGGGCGAAGCATCGGCTGCATTCTATCAAGACGCCGCAAAATGGGTTCAGATCAGCGAAACAGCGGGGCCAGAGGCGGTCACCGCATCCTACCTCGAAATGCTCGCTGGGCGCATTGATCCGGCCAAAGGGCACATCCTGTCGATGCACACCTGACGTCAATCGCGCAGCGCGGCCAACATCTGCGTCGCGGCCACAGCGGGGTCTAATTCCCCCGTCGCTACCTGATCGCCCAAGGCTTGCATCGTAGTGCGCATTTGCGGTTGATCCAGTTGTGCCAACAACGCCGCACGCACGTCTTGTTCAAACCAGTATTGCGCCTGCGTGGCCCGCGTTGTGTCGAAAAACCCGTTCTCGACACGCCAGGTGTTCAGCTCTTGCAGTGTCTCCCACGCGGCCTGCAAACCGTCTTCTTCCAAGGCTGAAACCGTTGTTGCCATTGGAAACCCATCAGGGTCTTGGGGTCGTTTGCGCATCAGCCGCAAGGCACCGGAATAATCCGCGCAGGTGCGCATCGCCGCGTGTTTCAGATCGCCGTCTGCCTTGTTCACAAGGATCACGTCGGCCATTTCCATGATCCCACGTTTGACGCCCTGCAATTCATCCCCGCCCGCAGGGGCCAGCAGCAGCAAAAACAAATCCGCCATCTGCGCGACAACCGTTTCGGACTGCCCGACGCCCACGGTTTCGATCAGCACAACGTCAAATCCTGCACCTTCGCACAGGGCCACTGCCTCGCGGGTGCGGCGCGCCACGCCGCCCAAATGCGTCTGGCTGGGCGACGGACGGATGAACGCGTTGGGATCACGGCTGAGCCGATCCATGCGGGTTTTGTCGCCCAAGATCGAACCACCCGAGCGCGCCGACGATGGATCAACCGCCAGCACTGCGACGCGCAACCCCTGCGCCGTCAGCATCATTCCAAAGCTTTCGATGAACGTCGATTTGCCCACGCCTGGCGTGCCAGACAGACCGATCCGCAACGCTTGGCGGTCTTTGGGCAGCTTGCCCAGCAGCGCCGCCGTCTGCGCACGATGATCCGCGCGCGTGCTTTCCACCAGCGTGATCGCCCGCGCCAAAGCCCGCCGTTCGCCTGTCATCAGACGGGATGCAAGATCGTCCAAGTCCATCGTGATCACCTTTTGCCGTTTGCATTGGTTGTCTTGTAGCGCGCCTAAAATGTCTAGTGTGTGGTTGGGCTTGGCCTCTGCGACGCTTTGACAGATAAGACAAGGCATGAGCCAAACCCTTCCTATTGACGCCGTCATGCCACAGGTGATCGACGCGCTGCGCACCCACGGTCGCCTTGTGCTGCAAGCGCCACCCGGGGCCGGTAAAACCACGCGCGTGCCACTGGCGATGTTGGACGCAAACCTGACGGACCAACGCATTTTGATGCTGGAACCGCGCAGATTGGCGGCGCGTGCGGCGGCGGAACGGATGGCGCAGACCTTGGGCGAACCAGTTGGGCAAACCGTCGGCTACCGTGTGCGCGGTGTGTCGAAAGTGGGTAAAGACACGCGGATCGAGGTCGTGACCGAAGGCATCCTGACCCGCATGTTGCAGCACGCGCCGGACCTGCCGGGCATCGGCGCTGTGATCTTTGATGAATTCCACGAACGCAGCCTGAACGCTGATCTTGGCCTTGCCCTGTGCCTCGAGGTTGCGGGTGCGCTGCGCGATGATCTGTTGTTGGTCGCGATGTCTGCGACACTGGATGCAGAGCCGATTGCGCAGGTGATGGACGCCCCGATTGCGACCTCGCAGGGCCGCTCGTTTGACGTGACGCCGCATTGGCTTGCGCGCCCCATCGACAAATCCACGCGGCTGGAACAGGCCGTCACCGACACCACCCTGCGCGCATTGCAAGAAACCACGGGCAGCGCCTTGGTCTTTCTGCCCGGCGAAGGCGAAATTCGGCGGGTCCAAGGGTTGCTGGATGCGCGCGTCCCTGCCGATTGCACCGTCGCCCCGCTGTTTGGCGCGATGGATTTTAGCGCTCAGCGTGACGCTATTTCACCCGCCAAAACCGGCCGCAAAATCGTGCTGGCCACGTCCATCGCCGAAACCTCGCTGACCATCCCCGACATCAAGGTGGTGATCGACGGTGGCCGGTCCCGACGCGCGCGGTTTGACCCCGCCAGCGGCATGTCGCGCCTGATCACCGAACGGGTCACAAAAGCCGAAGCCACACAACGCGCAGGTCGCGCAGGACGTATGCAGCCGGGCGATTGCTACAAGGTCTGGACCAAAGGCGAAGACGGCGCGCTGGCCGCTTACCCGCCTGCCGAAATTGACGTCGGTGATTTGACCGCCTTTGCATTGGAATTGGCGCTGTGGGGCTCTGGCCCTGACGATTTGTCCTTTGTCACGCCGCCGCACGAGGGGCGACTGGCTGAGGCCCGATCTGTCCTACAGATGCTCGAGGCATTGGACGGCGCGGGGCGCATTACAACCCACGGACGGGCCTTGGCCGCCTACCCGCTGCACCCCCGTTTGGCGCACATGCTGGAACGGGCGGGACGTGACGCCGCGCAGGTCGCTGCGGTCTTGGCCGAACGTGATCCGGTGCGCGGGCAGTCGGTTGATCTGGCCCGCACCATGCAAGCGATCAAGGAACCTGCTCGCTTTGGCACTGCGCTAAACCGCGCTACAGTGGAACGGATCAAGCAAGAAACCAAACGACTAGACAAACGCGCGCCAGAACGCGCGGGCCGCCTGTCGTTGGGTGCGCAAGCCGCACTTGCCTACCCCGACCGCGTCGGTTTGCGCCGCAAAGGCGACGCGCCGCGCTACGTTTTGTCAGGCGGCAAAGGCGCGATCATGCCGCTGGAGGATCCAATGGGCGGGCACCGCTTGATTGTGGCCACCGACCTTGACGGCGACCCGCGCGAGGCGCGCATTCGCAAAGCAGCCCCCCTAAACGACACCGAATTGCACGATTTGTTCGCAGACCAGATCGCATGGCACGACGTCTGCTTGTGGTCGCGTCGCGAAGGACGTGTGTTGGCCCGTCGCCAACAACGTTTTGGCGCGTTGGTGCTAGAGGATCAGCCGTGGGGCAATGCACCAGCCGACGCAATTGCCAGCGCGATGCTGGACGGTGTGCGCCAGATCGGGCTGAGCCCAACAGCGGCGGCCAAACGGTTCATCGCGCGTTGTGCGTTGATGTCCGCGCAGGATGCAACCTTTCCCGATTTTGGTGACGAGACGTTGATGGACACGCTGCAAGACTGGCTTTTGCCGCATCTGAACGGCGTGCGCACCTCTGGCGATTGGAAGGGGTTTGACATCACACCTGCCCTGCGACTGCGGCTGAATTGGGACCAAACCCAAGCGCTGGATGCCTCAGCCCCCGGTAAGTTCGAGACGCCGCTGGGCCGGTCCGTACCGATTGATTATTCCGGTGCCCAGCCGCAAATCGCGCTGCGTCTACAAGAGGTGTTCGGGGTAACGCGCCATCCCACCGTTGCAGGCCAACCGTTGCAAATGACGCTGCTGTCACCCGCCCAGCGCCCTGTGCAAGTGACCACTGATTTGCCCGGATTTTGGGCCGGCAGCTACGCGGATGTACGCAAAGACATGCGCGCAAAATACCCGCGTCATCCGTGGCCCGAGGACCCAACGCAAGCTGATCCGACGCTACGTGCCAAGCCGCGAAAGTAGACTAGACGTCGTTCCACGTTCCGTGATGTTTGCCGTCTTCGTCCAGACGTTCGAACCCGTGCGCACCAAAGAAATCGCGCTGCGCCTGGATCATGTTTGCCGTCCCGCGACCCAGCGCCATCGTGTCGTGCCACGCCAGCGCTGCGGCCAAGGCGGGCATCGGTTGGCCCAGCAACACGCCCGCCGCCACGACACGGCGCAGCCCCGGCAAAGCGGTTGCCAAACGCGCGCGCATGTCAGGCGCAAGGATCAAGTGACCGTGCGGTAATTCAGCACGAAACGCAGCTGCGAAATCATCCAGCAAAGCGGACCGGATGATGCAACCTGCACGCCAGATTTCGGCGATGCGGGCCATGTCTAGCGACCATTCGAATTCGTCAGATGCTGACGACAAAATCCGAAAGCCCTGCGCGTGCCCCAAAATGCGCCCCGCCAGCATCGCGTTTTCCATGTCGTCGACGCTTGGCATGTCGGTGGTTTGCGCGCTGCGATCCAACAATTGATCCGCCGCCATGCGTGTGTCTTTTTCCGACGACCAGCCACGCGCGCCAACTGCCGCCTCGATTGTGTTGGCGGATTGGCCCAGCTTTAATGCCTCGACCAAGGTCCACCGGCCCGTGCCTTTTTGCCCTGCTTTATCGAGGATCACGTCCACCATAGGCTTGCCGGTTTTGTCGTCGACGGATTTGAGGGCAGCCGCCGAAATCTCGATCAGGTACGAACCAAGCACGCCCTTTGACCAGCCTTCAAACACGTCGCCAATCGCGCCCGCGTCCTGCCCGCCTTGGTCCCGCATCAGACCGTAAATTTCGGCGATCATCTGCATGTCGGCGTATTCGATGCCATTGTGAACCGTCTTGACGAAATGCCCGGCGCCGTCGGGGCCAAGGTGATCGACGCAAGGCGCGCCTTCGAATTTAGCCGCAATCGCTTCGGCCATCGGTTTCAGTTGCGCCCACGAATGTTGCGTGCCGCCAACCATCATCGACGGGCCAAAGCGCGCGCCATCCGCCCCCCCCGACACGCCCATGCCAACGTAGTGCAACCCCGTGCCTTTCATTGCGGCAGAGCGGCGGCGCGTTTCGTTGAAATCAGCGTTGCCGCCGTCGATGATCGTGTCGCCGTCCGACAACAAAGGCGAGATCGCCTCGATCATCATGTCCATCGGTTTGCCCGACGGGATCATGAACAGGATCGTGCGTGGCGCTTTGATCGCATTGACGAATTCAGCAAGATCGGCGTGCCCGCTTAACTTGGGTGTCAAGTCACCTGCGTCCTGCATGAACCCGTCGATCCAGTCTGCCTCGCGGTTGGTTACCGCCACCTGAAACCCTTTGTCCGCAAGGTTCAACGCAAGCGCGCTGCCCATAGTTCCTAGCCCGTATACGCCGATGTCTGCCGCCATGTTTTGGTCCTTTGCGAAGTTTTGCTCAACGTACACGCAAAGACGGCGGGTACAAGGTGGGGCATCTCAGACTTCGATGTCAGTCGGGGCCAAGCCGGGCGGACCATTGCCAGCGGCTTCGGCGTCATGGATCAGCGCGCGGATACGGGTGTTCAACGGTGCGCTTTGGCCTGATTTGGCGGCCAGACCGATGATCACACCCTGCAACGCCTCGACTTCGGTTTGACGGCGCTGGGTCAGATCATCCCACATTGAGGACCGCGCCTTGGGGTCAATCGTCAGCATTTGCGCAGCGACACGGCGAAAGATCGGCGTTGGCAGGCGCAGGATAAACGGCAGCGCCTTGGGTGGGGCGGCCGTGGTTTTCGCAGGCACGATCCCGTTGGCTTTTAAGATGCCCAGCGCTTCGGCCATCTGGTCCGCCATCAATTTGCGCCATGCCCACTGGTTCAACATCTCAAGCAGCGGCAGATCGGACAGAGCGTTCAAGGCATTGCCCAGATTGATCAGCAGCTTGCCCCATTGCACGGCCTCGATATTGTCGACGCTGCGCCACGCGATGTGCGCAGTGTCGAGGGCGGGCAACGATCCAGCTTGCACCTCGATCTCACCCGAAGTTGCGCGGTGATACGCCGCCTCGCCCACCGGCACGACGTTGAACGGCACCATCGCGGCGCGCACATCGTGATCGGGCAATCCAGCACGTAACACGCCGACATTCCCCACGCCGTTTTGCAGTGAAATGATCAACGCATCCGGTTTTGCGTGGCTCCTAATCAGGGCGGCTATTTCAGCCGTGGCTGAGGATTTCACCGTCACTAGGATCACATCCGCAGTGCCCAAAACCGACGGGTCCTCAGAAAAATCAGGCGTCGCCACTGAGGCGTTCAACCCGTTGTAATCCGAAAGCTTTAGCGCGCCCATTTTCGACAGGCCCGCCACAACCCGTGCCCGCGCCAAAAACCGCACATCGTGACCCGCCAGCGCCAAAACGCCGCCCACGTAGCAGCCAATGCTGCCCGCGCCAGCAACTGTGATCTTTAGGCTCATTCTGATTTTCCCCGCATTTGGCGACGGTCTTTCATCGCGCTGTGCGACTCTGCTGTTCCATTGTGAAACGTCCCGAACCACTTGTCCCACGGCATTTCAAGATTGCCATAATTCACCTCAAAATAGCGGTGGTGCATTTGGTGGTGAAACGTGCCCAGCGACAGTGACTTGCGATCTTTGACCAACAACGCCTCGAACCCCGTGTGCGAGGTCGCCGCCGTTAACGCTTGGTGTTGCATGTGGAACAGAATGTGCAACGGATGTGCTGGCAGAATGAAATGGATCAAGACCGACGAAAAGAACGCAATGTGTTCAATCGGATGCATCGATAGCCCTGACCAAGGACCAACATTGACGTTCTTGTGGTGCAGCGCATGGGCCAGCTTGTACAGCGGACCCCAATGCAAAGCGCGATGGATCCAGTAGAAATGCAACGAGATAATAACCGGCGTCAGCACGAACAGCGCGCAGAACCAAACCGGGCTATCAGACCACGTCAAAACCGGCGCATAGCCGTTCGCCATCGCGTGAAACAGCAGCACCTCGTAGGCGGTCCAAAACCCGACACCACTGGTCAGCGTCCAAAACATGTTGTCGCGCACTTGGCCGCCAAAATTGAACTGCTTGCCTGTGCGCGCTAGATCGCGGGGATCAAATTTCAGCCGCGCCGCCTGCCCGCGCGCGATGTAGAAAAACCAGTGCAAGCCCCCCGCAACCAGCACCATCAACACCAGATTGCGCAGCCAGAGTTGCGCGATCCAGCTCAATTGCAGTGTTTCCATCTGCACCAACGCGGGTTGCGTCAACATCCAAACGACCAACGCAATCACGACAATAACCGTATTTTCGGCAATGCGTAGCCACCGTGCAGCAAGCCAGCTGACCATGCGCGTAGGTTCAGGCGGCCAACTGAAAAACGGACTGACGCGGATCGGCACTTCGGGTAAATGTGCCCAACCCGCCAGCTTGGGGTCCTGTGGTTGCTCCGGCATAATGCTCTCCCGTCTGTCGATCTTGTGACGATGCCCAAGGCGTGCGTCCTTGACAAGAGGCGATGCTTGACAGGGCAGCGCGAAAACCGTGACTTTAGGTTAAACCAACCCCAAGGACACCACATGATCAAAGCATATGAAACCGTCGGCATCATCGGCGGGTCCGGCATGTTGGGGCATGCGATTTCGACCGCCATCGTGCGACGCAATGCCATTTCAGCAGAACATTTCTGGATGTCGAGCCGGTCTGGTAAGGCCGCCCCGATCGGGCGCAAATCGGTGAACATAACCACCGACAACCAAGCGCTGGCGGACAACTGCGATGTGATCATCCTGTGCGTGCCACCCGCCGCTTTGGACACCATCAAAATCGACGCGCCTGACAAGCTGATCCTGTCCGTGATGGCCGGTGCCAGCCTTGCTACGATCAGTGAAATCACCGGATCGCTCCGCGTGGTGCGGGCCATGAGCAGCCCTGCCGCCGCCCAAGGCCTCGCGTATTCGCCGTGGATCGCAAGTGCAACAATCACCGACAACGACCGCGCGTGGGTCACCCATTTGCTGGGCGCATGCGGCACCACAGACGAGATTTTCGACGAGGCTCACATCGATCATTTCACCGCCATGACCGGCCCTGTCCCCGGTTTTGTCGCCTATTTTGCCCAGTGCATGGTCGATTATGCAACCGATGCTGGCATTTCCCCCGACGTGGCGGATCGCGCCATCCGGCAGCTATTTTTGGCGGGCGGTACGATGCTTGCCAAAGACGGACCAACACCGGCAGAACACGTCGCTGGCATGATCGATTACGCAGGCACAACAGCAGCCGGATTGGCGTCGATGCAGGCCTCGCCCATCGCGAGATCCATTTCCGACGGTCTAGACGCCGCCGTGGCAAAAGCACGGTCGATGGGCTAGGATTTCAGCCATGATGAAATGCAGCGGGGTTTTTCTGGTGTGGTTGGTGCTCGCCAGTTTTTCCTTTTGGGTGACGCGCCCATCCCAGCCTGACGTACGGTTTTGAACTGCTTTGCAGCACCGGTATTGTACACGCCGGGCGCTCGCTAGGACTAAACCCTGTTGCGCTGATCAATCAAGCCGACAAATGCTATCGTGAAAACGCACGCCTGTTGATGAACGGCGCCGGGTTCATCACCGCGCATTTTGCGTCAAACCAGGGCAGCTTAGCAACGAATACGAAAAACCCGCGTTGTTGGTTTACGGCGATCCCCATGAACATGTTTTTTTCAGCCCTACGCCGATCATCGCCCGTTTCTGACAGCGCTCGAAGTCTATGGATATCCTGTTATAAAAGCCGTCGAGGTCGAAGTGCGTCTTGGCACCCGCAAGCCGTGCACGCTAGGACGCGTGTTCAGCGACTGTTGCAGCTTAGGCAAACGGCCGCGTTAACGCCCGCTCGAGCATCTCAAGCCGGTCTTGACCGTAAAACATGTCGCCCTGCACAAAATACGTGGGCGAGCCGAAAACATCCCGCTCAATCGCCTCTGCGGTATTGGCCGCGTATTCGGCCTGAACCGCGTCCGAAACTGCTGCCTCTAGCAAAACATCAGCGTCAAAACCCTGCGTTGTGGCGATCCGGTGCAAGGTCGCATGATCTGCAACATCGCTGTCATCTGCCCAGTGCGATTGCAAAATGGCGAACGACAAAGCATCCGCATCCGTGCCCGCATTTTGCGCGGCAATGATCAAACCGCCAGCAATGTGCAGCGGATTGTCGTGATGCGTCGGCCTGCCCGCCATGATTGGCAGATCACGCCATTCGCCCCATCGCGCAATTTCACGCCCAAAGAAATAGGCGGTGTGCGCAGCCGACCGCGCCCCCGAATGATGCGGATTGGCAGTGTTCACCACCGGCCAAAAATCCATCGGGCGGTGGTGAATTTTGCAGCCGTGGGCAGTCGCAATTTCGGACAATTTGCGCGCGCCCAGATAGGCAAATGCAGAATGTCCTGAATAAAAATACTCAATCTTTTTCTGCCCCATGCCTATTTCCCCAAGCAATGACGCATGATCGCTTTTTGCGCGTGCAGTCGGTTTTCCGCCTCGTCAAAGATGACTGACGCAGGGCCGTCCATGACCGAACTGGTGACTTCCTCTTCGCGGTGCGCGGGCAGGCAATGCATGAAAAGCGCGTCGGGTTTGGCATGTGCCATCAGTGCGTCGTTGACCTGATACGGGCGCAGCAGATTATGGCGGCGTTCCTTGGTCGACTGGCTGTCGTGCATCGACACCCACGTGTCCGCGACCACCAGATCAGCCCCTTGCACGGCGGTTTCTGCGTCCCGTTCGATCTGGATCGTGGACCCTGCACGCCGCGCCAACCCAACGAATTCATCCTCGGGATCAAGCTGCGCAGGACCGGTAAATGTCAGGTCAAACTGGAACTGCGCGGCCGCATGCAACAGCGATGCACAGACATTGTTGCCATCCCCGCACCAAACGACTTTCTTACCTTTGATCGATCCGCGATGTTCCTGATAGGTCATCACATCCGCCATGATCTGGCAGGGGTGCGTGCGATCGGTCAGCCCGTTGATCACCGGCACATCGGCAAATTCCGCCATCTCAAGCAGCACGGATTCATCAAAGGTCCGGATCATGATCAGGTCGACATAACGCGACATAACCCGGGCCGTGTCAGCGATGGTTTCACCATGCCCCAACTGCATGTCGGCCCCCGATAGCACCATCGATTGCCCGCCCATCTGGCGCACACCGACGTCAAAACTGACACGTGTGCGGGTCGACGGTTTTTCGAAAATCAGTGCAACCATGTGCCCGTCCAGCGGCAGATCATCATCCAGTGCTGCGCGTGGTCGCCCCGCACGGGCTGTCTTCATCGCGTGCGCCTGATCAAGGATGCTGTTCAATGCAGCGCTGTCGGTTTTGTGGACGTCTAAAAAGTGGTTCATGTGGTATCTCTGAATAGGGTGAGCCTGCTGGCCCCGGAAAATTATGTGACCGCGATGGCTGTTGCGGCGGCATCAAGGCGAAAGACAGCCTCGTTGATTTCATCGTCCGTGATGGTCAGGGGCGGCAACAGACGGATCACGTTGTCTGCTGCGGGCACTGTGATCACCTCGGCGGCGTAGCCTGCGTTGACGATGTCGATGTTGCTGGCTTTGCATTTCAGACCCAGCATCAGGCCCGACCCGCGCACGCATTCGAACACATCCGGATGCGCAGCGATCAACCCTTCGAGCCGTTGACGCAGCAAGCCTGCCTTGCGGTTCACTTCGCCCAGGAATTCAGGTGTGTTGATCGTGTCCATCACCGCGCAGCCGACCGCGCAGCCCAGCGGGTTGCCGCCATAGGTCGACCCGTGCGTGCCTGTGGTCATGCCGGATGCCGCGTCTTCGGTGGCCAAAACCGCGCCTAGGGGGAATCCGCCGCCGATGCCTTTGGCGACCATCATGATGTCAGGTTCGATGCCCGCCCATTCGTGGGCAAACAACTTGCCCGTCCGGCCAACGCCGCATTGGACCTCGTCCAGCACCAGCAGAATGTCGTGTGCGTCGCACAAATCCCGCAGGCCTTTCAGGCATTGATCAGGCAGCGGGCGAATGCCGCCTTCGCCTTGCACAGGTTCCACCAAAATCGCTGCCGTGTTTTCAGTGATTGCCGCCGTCAGCGCATCGTGATCGCCGAACGTCAGATGCGTGAAACCACCCAACAACGGACCAAAACCTTTGGTCATTTTCTCAGACCCTGCAGCGGCGATCCCCGCGGCAGAACGCCCGTGGAAGGACCCATCGAACGTGATGATATCAACCTTTTCGGGGTGACCCTTTTCGTACCAATATTTGCGCGCCATTTTAACGGCCAGTTCGCAAGCTTCGGTGCCTGAGTTGGTGAAAAACACAGTGTCAGCAAAGGTCGCGTCCACCAGTTTGTCGGCCAGCATCTGCTGCTGCGGAATGTGGTACAGGTTCGATGTGTGCCACAGCGTTTGCGCCTGATCCGTGATCGCCTGCACCAACGCCGGGTGCGCGTGACCCAATGCGTTCACGGCAATGCCGGCCCCCAGATCCAGAAAACGTCGGCCATCTTCCTCAATCAGCCAAGAGCCTGAGCCTTTGACAAACGTCATCGGAGCGCGGGAATAGGTAGGCAAAACGGAAGCGATCATCTGGATCATCCTTTGGGAAATGTGGCCGCGAGAATAAGAAGCACGATGTGTGCAACAGAGGCGCGAGCAGGTCAACAGTTTGGAAAGTTTGGGGTGCACCAAAGGTGCGGCGTTCAAAACGAGGGACTTAGGCCGGAATACGGCGTCGTCGGATCAAGGATATGATGCGTTGTTTGAACATGAGACATTCGTAGCGCAGGGAATTCGCTTTGACCAGAGGGAATTTGGACGGTCGAGTTGGAGGCGCTTGCATCCCTGTCCCCTTGGGCAGATAGCTGTGCCATGTTTCAACCACGTCCTCAAAATCCGGCCCTCGCGGCTGCGTTCATCACCGTGGCGGGCGCGTTCATCGCCCTCACAACCCTGATCGCCAAAGCACTTGGTAGCGATCAATTCGGCGACACCCTGCACCCGCTGCAAATCAGCCAGGGGCGGTTCATTTTTGCGTTTATGGCGCTAAGCTTGGCCGCAGCAGTCCTGCGCCCGACGTTTGGTAAAATCCACTGGGGGCTGCATCTGACGCGCACCAGTTCGGGCTGGGTTGGTGTCAGCCTGATGTTCGCCGCTGTTGCGTATATTCCGCTGGCGGATGCCACAGCAATCACGTTTGTGAACCCGGTGTTTGCGATGATGCTGGCGATCCCGTTGTTGGGGGAACGGGTGGGGCCGATCCGGTGGCTGGCAGCTGGCATCGCAATCATCGGCGCGATGGTTTTGCTGCGTCCGACACCAGCCACCTTTCAGCCCGCGGCGTTGCTGGCGGTTGGGGCCGCATTGGCGTTCGGATTCGAGGTGATTTTCATCAAAAAGCTCGCCAATCGCGAGAGCCCGTTTCAGTTGCTGATCATCAACAATCTGGTCGGCATGGGCATTTCAACGCTGGCGGTGCTGCCATTCTGGCAGATGCCATCGCCTGAGCAATGGGCGTTGCTGGCGGCCCTCGGGGCCGCGATGGCCTGCGCACAAGCCTGTTTTGTGAACGGAATGGCGCGCGCAGATGCAAGCTTTGTCGCGCCCTTCAGCTACGCCACGCTGATTTTTGCCGCCCTCTATGATGCGTTGTTTTACAAGGCCTTTCCCGACCTGATCACGTGTATCGGGGCCTCAATTATCGTTGGTGGGGCGGTGCTATTGGCGGTGCGCGAGGCCCGCCATGCAAGTTCTCGTGAACCTCGATGACGTATCTTGCTTGTCACTGGCGTCAGAACCATTAGAATGAAACGCTGAATTACACCTCAAAGCGCCTCGGATGATGGGTCGCTTTTTAGCTAGGGAAACCGCATGTCCTGGACTGACGACCGCGTTGAAGTGCTTAAAAAGATGTGGGGCGAGGGCCAATCGGCCAGCCAGATCGCAAAAGAATTGGGCGGCGTGACCCGCAATGCCGTGATCGGCAAAGTGCACCGTTTGGGTCTGTCCAATCGGGCTGGCAGTGCAGGTGCAGCCAAAGCCGAAGCCAAGCCAAAGGCAGCCCCAAAGGCAGAGGCCAAGCCTAAGCCGGTGATGCGCACCGAACCGGCGGTCAAACCGGTTGATCCAAACGCGCCCAAGCCGAACTTGCCTGCGCGCAAACAGATCATTCCGGCAGGGCAACCTTTGCCACCGCAGCCCTCCGCGAACGAGATCAGCCCAGAGGCCTTGGCCAAGGTCAACGAGATCGAGAAGAAAGCCAAGCGGCTGACCTTGATGGAATTGACCGAACGGACCTGTAAATGGCCCGTCGGTGATCCGGCAACCGAAGATTTCTGGTTCTGCGGTTTGACCGTTCAACAAGGCAAGCCCTACTGCGAGGCCCACGTCGGTGTCGCGTTCCAACCGATGAGCGCTCGCCGCGATCGTCGCCGTTGAACGCATGGTGTGCGACACGCACACCTTACCCGCATAAACGATGAGTAAGGCGCACCAAGGTGCGCCTTTTCCGCTAGAGTGGCCGCATCTTCGTAAGGTGCGGGTGTCCCGCACCACCACCCGTTGAAACATATCCCACACAAGTGTCACTTGAACTCGACCCACTGGGCATGGCACGTCAGAACTGATCTGATCGGAGCTTTGCCAATGACAACCACTATCCGCGCCGCTGATGCCCTTGCCCGCCGCCTGTACGCCGCTGGCTGCCGTGTCGCGTTCGGAATGCCCGGCGGCGAAGTTCTAACCCTCGTTGACGCCCTTGAGGCCGCAGGCATCCAATTTATCTTGGCAAAGCACGAAAACGCCGCCGCCTTCATGGCCGAAGGCGCTTGGCACCGCACAGGCGCGCCCGGCCTGTTGATCGCAACTGTTGGTCCGGGTGCTTTGAACGGCGTCAATGCTGTGGCCAACGCCATGCAAGATCGGGTGCCCTTGATCGTTTTGGCAGGGGCAGTCGATGAGGACGAGGCGCAGACCTACACGCACCAGGTACTTGACCAACGCGCCGTCTTTGCCCCGATCACAAAAGCCACATTTGCGCTGAACGCAGGTGCCGCCCACGTCATCGCAGACAAAGCTGTTTCGATCGCAATGGAAGGCCGCCCCGGCCCTGTGCACATTGATGTCCCGATCACTGTTGCGCTGGAACAGGTTGCACCGACGGCTCCGGCCACGCGCGCCACGGCATCGGCCATGGTTCCGGCTGGTGACGTGATGGCGCAGGCAGCCAGCTGGCTGAGTTGTGCAAAACGACCCGTCATGATTGCCGGTGTGGATGCGATGAACGAAGGGGCTAGCCGCGAAATTGCGGCCATGATCGACGCCTTCAACATCCCGTTGATCACCACCTACAAAGCCAAAGGCATTGTGCCCGAAGACCACCCGCTCGCCCTAGGTGGCGCGGGCCTGTCCCCCTTGGCTGACACGCATTTGCTGCCTTTGGTGCAGTCCGCCGATCTGATCATTTGTGCCGGTTACGATCCGATTGAAATGCGCCCCGGTTGGCGTAATGTTTGGGATCCACGCAAGGTCAATGTCATCGACATCACAGCTGAGGCAAACCATCACTACATGCATCAAGGGACGCTGAATATCATCGGCTCAACCCCTGCTACCTTGGCCGCGTTACACAGCGCTGCAACACCCAACGCGACATGGCCCAACCGAGACATCGCAACCGCAAAGACCAGCCTTGCCCAAGCGTTTCCAAAGGACGACGCATGGGGGCCCGCCGCCGTCGTCGATGTGTGCCGCACCACCCTGCCCCGCAATACTTTGGCCACTGCTGACAGCGGCGCACACCGCATTTTGCTAAGCCAGATGTGGGAGTGTTACGAGCCTCGCGCGTTGATGCAATCGAGCGCCCTTTGCACAATGGGCTGTGCCTTGCCACTGGCTATGGGCGCGCAATTCATTGAACCGGACCGCACCGTCGTCAGCTTTTCCGGCGACGCGGGATTTTTGATGGTCGCCGGTGAACTGGCAACCGCGAAAGAGCTGAACCTAAGCACGATTTTTGTCGTGTTTGTGGATGCCTCACTGGCGCTGATCGAGCTGAAACAGCGTGGGCGCCAACTGCCGCAACACGGCGTTGAATTTGCAGAACACGACTATGCGGCCATCGGGCGTGCGTTTGGCGGGGCTGGACATACCGTGCGCAGCCGTGCCGAATTGGTCAGCGCACTAGAGGCCGCGCAAGCCAGCGAAACATTCACAGTGATCGCAGCCGTAATCGAAAAAGGGGCGTATGATGGCCGCATCTGAGACGCCGACCGCCCTTGGTGATCTGTTCGTTTTGGATCTTAGCCGCATTCTGGCAGGGCCCACCGCAACACAACTTCTGGGTGATTTTGGCGCAACGATTATCAAGGTCGAAAACCCGAAATCCGGTGGTGATGACACGCGCGGATGGGGCCCGAATTTTGCCCGCAACGAGGACGGAACACCGTCCGACCTAAGTGCCTATTTCATGGCCGCCAACCGCAACAAACAATCCATCGCAGTGGATATTTCGACGCCTGAAGGTCAGGATATCGTTCTGCAACTGGCTGCCCGCGCCGATATTATCATCGAAAATTACAAACCGGACGGCCTTGTCAAATACGGGCTGGATCACGCGACGATGCTGAAAAAACATCCCGGCGTTGTCTATTGCTCGATCTCGGGTTTTGGGCAATTCGGACCGAACCGCGACCAGCCCGGCTATGATCTGATGGCCCAAGGCTACGGCGGGGTCATGTCGCTGACCGGTGATCCCAAGGGGCCACCGACCAAAGTTGGCGTCGGAATTGCCGACGTGATGTGCGGCATGTACGCGACCATCGGCATTCTGACAGCCCTGCGCCACCGCGACAAAACCGGCGAAGGGCAACACATCGATCTGTCCTTGGTGGATGCGCAAATGGCGTGGCTGATCAATGAGGGCACCAATTTCCTGACCTCGGGCGAGGCCCCGAAACGACGCGGCAATGCACACCCTAACATCGTGCCTTATGACGCGTTCGAAACATCGGACGGTCATGTCCTGATCGCCGTTGGCAATGATCCGCAGTTTGCCCGCTTTTGTGACGTGATTGGGCGTAGCGATTTGGGCAGTGATGCCCGGTTTCAGACCAACACGCTGCGCATCGAACATCGCGACGTTCTGATCCCGCAAATTCGCGACACCCTGCGTGGTTTTGCCAAGGCCGACGTCCTTGCAAAACTGCAAGGTGTGAAAGTGCCCGTTGGTCCGATCCAAACCGTACCAGAAGCTTTGCAGTCCGATCAGGCCGAGGCGCGCGGCACCGTGATCAGCGTGCCAACTGACGGTGTACAGGACGGCGCGGTCCAGCTTTTGGCGAATCCGCTCAAGCTTTCGCGCACACCCGTGCAATACCGCAGCGCACCACCGCGTTTTGGTCAGGACACCGACGCCGTGCTTGAAACACTGCGCACCTCACCTGTGTCAAAAGACAGTTAATTTTCCCCGTAAAATAGGCGGTAACCGGCTGATTTCCTCCAATTGTTTCGGAAATTTCGCCTTTCGCTCACGAAACGAGGCGGGCTTTTCACGGTTGCGTGTGAAGCCCCTGTAGATCGTGTTTCGAACCCTCACATCGGCTAAACCAATAGCAACACAACCCATTTTCCAAGAGGTGCCCCCGATGATGCACGATATCTGTGACAGCCCTGTTAGCCTGACCGACCAAGCCCAACTGCAAGACTGGAACGGCGTTGTGCACGGATTTCTATCGCACGGCACCAAGACCCCTGTTCATCTGGGCGCATTGCTGGCGGCCAACCCGAATTTCGCCATGGGTCATGCGGCACGCGGTTTGTTTTCCTTGATGATGGGACGCAAAGAATTGTGGAGCGTCGCGGTTGATGCAGCAGCAACGGCCAAAACAGCAGCGGCAAACGCCTCGACAAATACGCGTGAAAACGGATGGCTTCAGGCGCTGGATGCATGGCTTGCGGGCAGCCCCACGGGGGCCATTGACGCGATGGAACGTGTGCTAATCGAAAACCCACGTGACACACTAAGCGCCAAGGTCAGCCAAGCGATCCGGTTCATTCTGGGTGACGGCGTAGGCATGCGCAGATCAGCCGAACGCCTGTTGGGCGCGCATGACAGCGATCACGCCTGCCGTGGTTATATTTTGGGCTGCCACGCCTTTACGCTTGAGGAAACTGGCGAATACGCCGCCGCTGAGCGCACTGGTTTGCAAGGCCTGCGTTATGCCCCCGACGACGCATGGGGCCTGCACGCTGTCGCGCACGTTTACGACATGACAGCCAACCCTGATGCGGGCATCAATCTGATCGAGCAAAACACCGGCGCCTGGACTCATTGCAACAACTTTCGCTACCACGTCTGGTGGCACAAAGCGTTGCTGCACATGGATCGCGGCGAACTGGAATTGGCCTTGTCCCTCTACGACAGCCAAATCCGTGAAGACAAAACCGACGACTACCGTGACATCGCCAACGCCACATCTTTGCTGATGCGCCTTGAACTCGAAGGTATGGACGTCGGCAATCGCTGGGCTGAACTGGCTGATTTCTCTGAAAACCGCACGGATGATGGGTGCTTGGTCTTTGCTGACTTGCACTACATGCTGGCGCTGGCCGGTGCTGAACGCGGTGATGCAAAAGTGGCAATGACCGCCCGATTTGCCCATGATGCCCGTCAATCCGGCGAAATGGCAGGGCGTGTGAATGACCCTGGCCTTGCAGCGCTTAGTGGTCTGAACGCCTTTTCCGAAGGACGTTACAACGATGCGTTCATCGATCTGTCTACGGCCCGTCCCGCCATGCAAACGATCGGCGGCAGCCACGCGCAACGCGACGTTTTTGAACGCATGACCATCGATGCAGGCCTGCGCGCCGGACGGATTGACCAAACCGAGGTCATCTTGTCTGAACGCATGTCCCAACGCGCCGGCCACAAGGATCGTTTCACCGCCACGCGCTTTGAAAGCCTTGCACAAGCCCGTCGAATTCCGGCGCAATAAGCGCGAAATGCTTGACCTGAGCGTACATCCACGTAGATCGCACACATGACATTCGCTGATCCCTCACAGGTTGCATCTGCAACTGCCAAAGCCCCGACTTCGGTCGCCCCTGCAAACGTGCGTGATCTGCGCCTCGATTTCTTCCGAGGCATCGCGATGTTCATCATCCTGATGGCGCACACACCAGGCAACTTTCTGACCAGCTGGATTCCAGCGCGGTGGGGGTTTTCGGATGCCACTGAAATTTTTGTGTTCTGTTCCGGCATGGCCAGCGCCATTGCCTTTGGGCGCGGGTATGATCGCGCCGGTTGGACATTGGCCACCGCCCGTGTCGGCTTCCGCGTCTGGCAAGTCTACTGGGCGCATGTCGGCCTGTTTTTCGCCACGCTGGCGCTGACGGTTGCCCTGACGGATTCCGGGTTCGGCACTCGCAACTATTGGGGGCAGTTGAACTTGTGGCCGATCTTTGTGGAAAGCGACAAATGGACCAATCCTGACATCCTGCTGTCGTTCATGACCCTGCGCTATGTGCCGAATTATTTCGACATTCTGCCGATGTACATGGTCGTTTTGCTGTTGATGCCCATCATCATGGCGCTGTCCAATGTGAACAAATGGCTAATCGGGGCGTTTGTGCTGACGGTTTGGCTATTTGCCCAGAAACAGTTGCTGATCACGCTTGGGCTAGAACAGCTTTACATTGGCCTGCCTGCCGAGCCGTGGACCGATCGCAACTGGTTCTTTAACCCTTTTGGCTGGCAACTGATTTTCTTCACCGGTTTTGCGTTTATGCGCGGCTGGTTGCCCAAGCCACCGGTGAACAAACTGCTGATCGGTTTGGCCTTGTTTCTGGTGATTGCCAACGTGCCGCTGTCCAGCATCGGTGTGCGGGAATTCGGGTTTGAGTGGGCACGTGACTGGCGCATCGCCAACAAGCTTTTGATCGACAAATCCAGCTTTGGGCTGTTGCGCTACGTGCATTTCCTGGCACTTGCCTATCTGTGTTGGGTCGCCGCAGGTGACAAAGGCGATCGCCTGTTGCCCCAAGGCTCCGGCACGTTTGCCCGCATCTGGGAACGTTGCCTCGCGATCATCCTCAAGGTCGGTCAGCAATCGTTGGCCGTGTTCGTCGTGTCGATGTTCACAGCGCGCTTGATGGGCTTCACCATGGACGTTTTGGGCCGCGCGACTGTCACTGTGTTGCTGGTCAATCTGGCGGGTGCCTGCATTCTGATCGCCACAGCCTACGGTGCGGGTTGGTTCAAATCACAACCCTGGAGGGTCAAATAATGCTGCGTCGCGAAGTTCTCGCCTCATTGGCCGCACTGGCCGCGACCCCCTCGCTGGCTTTGGCCGAAGAGCCCGGTTTGCAACTGGGCGATGCCACGCCTTTTGGGGCCGACACCGTCCGCAATCAGGCGCGCGCCCTTGCGGCCGAGGCGTATGCGCCACGCCCGCTGATCCCCGAGGAATGGCGCAATCTAAGTTACGACCAATACCGCAAAATCTGGTTCGATGCGCGCAACGCCTTGTGGGAAGGCACCGATGCACCGCAGCGCGTCGACGTGTTCCCGCCCGGTCTGTATTTCCCGCAAGGTGTCAAAACCAATGTGGTTGAAAACGGCCAGTCGCGCCCCCTGAAATTCGACATGGGTGTGTTCGACACCACCGACAAATTTCCAGATGTTCCGATAGACGAAACGCTCGGCTATTCCGGCCTGCGCCTGCGCGCTGAACTGGAACGCAAAGGCATCTTTCAGGAATACGCCGTGTTCCAAGGTGCCAGCTATTTTCGCGGCATTGGCACGGGTCAAACTTATGGGTTGTCTGCCCGTGGCCTTGCCCTAAAAACCGGCGATCCGATGGGCGAGGAATTCCCGGATTTCGTGTCGTTCTGGATGGAGCAACCCGCCCCAAACGCCGCAAATGTCGTGATCCACGCGCTGCTCGACAGCCCCAGCTGCACAGGGGCCTACCGTTTCGACATCACCCACGGCGATACCTTAGCGATGGAAATCGAAGCCGAAATTTTCGCGCGCACCGACATCGGGCACGTGGGCATTGCGCCGTTAACCTCGATGTTCCTGTTCGACGACATGGACCGTCAACGCTTTGACGATTTCCGCCCCGCCGTGCACGACAGTGATGGCTTGCTGATCCACAACGGTGCCGGTGAAATCATCTGGCGCCCGCTGGCCAACCCGTTGAACCTGCAAATCAGCGCCTTTGCTGATATGGACCCAAAAGGGTTCGGGCTGTGCCAGCGTTCGCGCAACTTTAGCCAGTTCAACGATCTTGAGGCGCACTATCACGAACGCCCAACCGTTTGGGTCACGCCGCACACCGGCTGGGGCCGTGGGTCCGTCACGCTGGTGGAAATCCCTGCCGACCTCGAAATCTACGACAACATCGTCGCCTATTGGCGCCCATCCGGCACGATCAAAGCGGGCGAAAGCCAGGCCATGAGCTACAGTTTGGATTGGGGGCACGACCCGGCACCTGCGGGCGCAATGGAAGTGGTGAACACCGCCGCGGGCGGACGCCCCGAGGGGGGCCGCATTTTCACCATCGATTTTGCCGCTGATGATCGTGTACCCGAGGATCTAAACGATTTAACAAAAATCATCCGCACCACTGCCGGTGAAATCACCGAAGGCGTGTTGCAGCGCAACCCCGACACCGGTGGTCCGCGCCTCGCCTTTACGTTCTATCCTGGGGATGCCACGATCTCTGAATTCCGCGCGCAATTGCGTCTTGATGGCGCACCCTTGTCCGAAGTCTGGCTGTACCGGTGGACCGCAACCTGATGCCCGATACCGCCGATCATATTATTGCGCTGATGCCCGCGCCTGCCCCGTTGGTGATGCCAACGCAGGACTTTGGCGCGTCTGTTCAAAAGCGCAGAATCGCTCGTGGCGGCAGCATTCTTTGGCGTCTGGCCGTGTTTGTGCCTGCTATGATCGGAACTGCATTGCTGATGTGGGGCCTGCACGGCGTGTTGATGCAAGCGGGCATGACCATCCTTGAATGGGTGCTGCTGAGTTTGATCGGGATGACGTTCATCTGGGTCACGCTGGCGGTCAGCACCGTAGGTGTTGGCCTTGCCGGTCGTATGCGCCCGCAGCACGTGGACCCCAGCGCGCATGATCCACTGAATGTAGCCCTGCTGATCCCGATCTACAACGAGGTCCCTTGGGACGTTTTTGGCAACGCCACCGCCATGATGGACGATCTGGTCAACCGCGACAGCGTGCATAATTATACGCTGTTTGTGCTGTCCGACAGCTCGGATGACGCGACCGCTGTGCAGGAATGGAAGGCGTTCGAGGCCCTGCGCGCGACGGCCCCAAAGGGCATTGATATTTACTATCGCCGCCGGTCTGAAAACACTGACAAAAAAGTCGGTAATCTCGTTGACTGGATCACCGGATGGGGTGCCGATTACGACGCGATGCTGGTGCTGGACGCCGACAGCCTGATGACGGGGCGCGCCATTGATCGCCTTGCAAATGAACTGGCCGCAGACGTTGACGCGGGCCTGATCCAAAGTTTTCCCCAACTGGTCGGCGCCGAAACCGTGTTCGCCCGCATCCAGCAGTTTTCGAACACCGCCTACGGGTGGCTGTTGGCCGAAGGGCTGGCGCGCTGGTCCCAGCACGAGGGCAACTATTGGGGTCACAACGCGATCATCCGAACGCGCGCGTTTGCTGCCACAGCAGGCCTGCCGCACGTCAAAGGGTTGCGCGGTGACGACCAACTGATCCTCAGCCATGATTTTGTCGAGGCATCCTTGTTGCGCCGTGCCGGTTGGCGTGTGCGGTTTCTGCCGCGCGTCACCGGATCGTTCGAGGAAACCCCAGGCACGCTGATCGACTACGTCCTGCGTGACCGCCGCTGGTGCCGTGGCAATCTGCAACATTTGCGCCTGCTTGGCACGCGCGGTTTGCATCCGATTTCCCGCTTTCACATGTTCCAAGGGGCCGTCGCCTATCTGATGTCACCTGCGTGGTTTGTACTGCTGGTGTTCTGGGCGTTGCTGGGTCGTGATGCCGACACCAATGTGATCCGATATTTCAACGAAACCAACCCGCTGTTCCCAAACTGGCCTCCCGAGATGAGCCATATCGATTCCACCGTTTTCCTTGTCATCATGTACGCCATGTTGCTAACGCCCAAGATCGCGGGCGCGGGTATAATCGCTGCCAACGGCAAAGCGGTTCGGGTGTTTGGCGGGCGGGTTACGTTCCTCAGCGCATTTGTGACCGAGGTCGCCCTGTCGATCCTATACGCCCCGATCCTGATGGTGCAGCAAACCCGCGCTGTCGGTCGTGCGATGATGGGTGGTTCTGCGAAATGGACGGCCCAAGCCCGCACTGCAGATGCCTATCCACTGCGCACGTTGATCCGCTTTCACTGGATGGAAACGGTGATTGGGCTGATGCTGGTTGCGGGCTTGGCCGCTGGCCTGATTTCACTGTGGCTGCTGCCGATCGTGTTTAGCCTTGTGATGTCGGTGCCGCTGTCCGCGCTCAGCGCTGTGCATCTGGGGCCCGCGCCTGCGGGTCTGCGCATGCACAGCCCCAATTCACTGCGCGAACCGGCCATTCTAACCCGCGCGAAACGTGCCCGCGCCGTGTTGCGCACGGCAGCTGACAAAGAACGCGTGCCGGCGGAATAATCAGTCTAGCGTTTCTGCCCAATCAAATGCCATTTCTGCCCAACCTTCGGGAACGCGGTGCCCGCCCGGAAAGATGGCGAATTCAAGCGCTGTGTCCGCAGCGCAGCGCGCCCAAGAGCGGCGCATAAAGTCGCCTTTGGTCACGAATTTGTCCGCGCGCACTTGCAAACAGTCGTTCACACCGCGCCAGACGTTCATCGCATTGAACACGTCCCCCTGGACAAACGCGCTTGGGTCGTTCAGGTCCTCGCCGCGCACCACGCGCCCCTCTAGCGGGACAGTCGTGTCTGTCCAACCGTGGGTGTGCAGCAGGCGCACTGGCCCTTCGCAGGTTGTCGGGTGCGGGCGCCAAAAACTGCCAGCAACTGGCACGTAGGCGTGAAAGGTATCAGGGGCGGCGCAGGCCAGATACGATGTCATCGAGCCGCCAATCGAAAAGCCACCCAGCATCATTTTATCTGCGTCCAGATCAAAGCGCGCAGCAGCATCGTCACGCACGTCGGTCAGAAACGCGACCTCATCGCGTTGCGGCGGCCAGTCAGGGTGGAACGACCAGCTTCGCCCGTTGCGCCCTGTCCGCGGCATCCCGTCCGGCGCAATCACGGCGTAGCCCCGCTCCAGCGCGACAGGCACCCAAACCTTGTTGTTCAGCGTGCCCGTGCCACTGCCGCCAAAGCCGTGCAGGAACACGATTGACCCTTGGATGTCACCCACTGGCAGAGTGATATTGTAGGTGCCGCCTTCGATCTTGCAGGCGTCTGGATCAGCCGCGCACCCGGCATATGCCGTGACTGTTGAGGCCGCCAAAAGCGCCCATGGCAATACGTATTTTAGCATCTTAACCCTTTGTAACCGGCAAGCCGCGCTTGACCCAACCGGGCCCCGCACCAGAGCCAAGCATGCCTTCCGGCACATCAATAATATTGGTGAAACCGGCCTGCGTCAGACGTGCGCCCATCTTGCGCGATCGCACACCGCGCGCACAAATCAAGGCTACCGGAACGGTGGTATCCCCGACGACGTGCGCCGTCAGTTGATCGATGAAATCACGGTCCAACATGTTGATTGGCACGGCCCCAACACCAACACCCGTGCGCGCCCATTCATCGGGGCGGCGGATATCGATCAGCGTGATTGATCCGGCAGTCGCGGCCTCGTGCGCTTCGGGGGCACTCAGCGCGCCCTTTTGGCCAGCTTGCGCCGTGATGTTGAACCAATTGGCCCCGAATATCGCAGCGCCGCCCAGCGCAAGTGTCGCAGAGCCCACCAAAACACCCCTACGGGTGATTTTCGGGCGCGGGTTTGTGGCTGATGTCATTGCGCGCATTCCAAAACTATTTGACGCAGCCTAGCCCAAATAATTCATCCAAAGCACCCCCACTCGCGTGGATGTGACATCACCAACTTCTTTGTGATCGACGCTATTTTAGTTTTGGCGGCTTTGCGGGGTCCGAACCGGGGGCTGCGCGCTCTAGCGTGACGTCCGCAGGTTGTGGCAGATCGAACCGCAGACCAACCCGTGACAGGCGCGGCGTGATCGGATCATTGCCGTCAAAGAAGCCGACATCCATTGCGCCCGCCTCAATCCCCGAGAATGTGAGCGCTTCGCCTGCGGCCCCCGCCAACGCGTCTTCGGCCCCCGGTTGCGCCCCGACAAACGCCAGCATGTGGCCTTTGGTGCCGCCTTGGTACGTCACGGCAACCAGATAGGCGCTGAGCGCGAGGCCCGTGGCCGTTGCAAGTTTGGTATCAATCGCGGCAATCAGGTTTTCCGGCAAACCGGCAGGGGCTGCCACCTCGTCGATGTGGGCCTCGACCTCGTCGGGTGCGTGGCCCAGCGTTTCGGCCAGCCATTCGACGCCTTCTGCGGGCAGCAAAAATGACGACGGCGCAACCTCTAGGTTCAACCCCATACCAAGGCTTTGACCGTTCAGCATTTGCGCAATCACGCGGCCGGACACGGCAACATACGGCGCGGCTTCGCCCGTAAAGGCGGTCAAGCGTTCGGCGCGGTCAAAGACCAAGACGATCTCCTGAACCCCTGCGTCAAAGGTTTGGGGGGTAACATCCTCGCCCTCCGCTTCGGATTCCAGTAACAAAAACAGCTCCGCATCCGCGAGCCGTTCGTAAAATGCCAGCCGTGCACCATCGTCGTTTGGGGCAGATTCCATCGCGGAGTGGGCCAAATCCAGGGGGGTCATTTCGCTCATTTCAGCACCTCTTTGACACGGCGGCGCAGGGCGGGCAGCGTGTCGGTTTCAAACCACGGGTTTTTCTTGATCCAGCCTGTATTGCGCCAGCTGGGATGGGGCAAGGCAAAGACGTCGGGTGCGCGCATTTCCCAGTTTTCAACGGTCTCGGTGACGCCGGTTTTGACCTTCAGGTGGTATTTATGCGCATGGCCCCCAACGAGGATCGTGAGCGGCATAACACCCAGCATTTCCATCACCCGATCGTGCCACGTTTGTCCGCAAATCTTGGGCGGCGGCAGGTCAGACCCCTTGGCATTGTAGCCCGGAAAGCAGAACGCCATCGGGACAATCGCAATTTGGTCGCGGTCGTAAAACGTGGCCTCGTCCACGCCCATCCAGTCGCGCAGCCTATCCCCCGAGGGATCCGTGAACGGCTTGCCTGATTCGTGGACCCGCGCGCCGGGGGCCTGGCCTGCAATCAGGATGCGTGCGCCGGGTTTGAACCACGCAACAGGGCGCGGTTCGTGGGCGGTGTGCGTCTGGGCAAAGCGCTCAGCACACAATCGGCACGCGCGGATTTGGTCAGGCAGATCAATCATTTGCCCTGTCTATAAGACGCAAAGCAATCAGCAAAGCGTCAATCATTTCGACAATCTTCGAAATAACTATTGCTTCGCTCATTCATTTCTATACTTCTAGAAATATGAAAATAGAATCAACAGACGATCTCGACCTGACCCTTGCCGCAACCAGTTTTGCCGCCCTCGGGTCTGAACAACGCCTTGGCGTTCTGCGCGCTTTGGTGCGTGCTGGCCCCGACGGCCTAAGCATTGGCGAACTCGGCGTGCGATCCGGCGTGACGGGCAGCACCTTGACCCATCACGTCAAGGTGCTGGCCGCCGCAGGGCTGGTCGAACAGGCCCGCCAAGGGCGCTCCATCATCTGCGCGGCCGTCGCCTATGACCAAGTCCGCGCGTTGTCCGAATTTCTGCTAACGGCCTGCTGCGCTGACAGCACGGCCCCCTGTAAGGATCACAATCATGACTGATGTTACCCATTCCCAAGGTCCCTCGATCACTGCCCGAATGGGCGGTGCCTGGGGTGTTTCGGTTCTGCTGTTGGCCGCCGTCGCAATCCTGGACACACCCCAATTTGTGCCAACGGTGATGTTCACCGGCCAAGCGATTGCCGGCACCGCCCCGTTCATTTTGTTTGCGGTTCTCGCCATTGCGTACCTCAAGGCCTCGGGCGCTGAAAACCTGCTGGCCAAAGCCTTCGAGGGCAATCCAGTGCGCATGATCATCATGGCTGCATTGCTTGGTGGGATGTCCCCGTTTTGCTCGTGCGAGGTGATTCCGTTCATCGCCGCGTTGCTCGCTTTGGGCGCGCCTTTGGCAGCTGTCATGGCGTTCTGGCTGGCGTCACCGCTGATGGATCCCGCGATGTTTTTGATCACATCGGGCACGTTGGGCTGGGATTTTGCGTTGGCAAAAACCATCGCCGCTGTGTCCTTGGGCATGTTTGGCGGCTTTGGCACGCTGTTGCTGGCGCGCTCCGTGATCTTTGCCGATCCGTTGCGTGAACGCCCTGCGGTTGGCGGCGGTTGCGGCGTGCAAAAACCGTTCTCCGGCACACCGCAGTGGAAATTCTGGAGCTCGAGCGAGCGTGTCGCGGTATTCAAAGACACCGCAGCCGAAAACGGGCTGTTCCTGTTGAAATGGTTGACCTTGGCCTACGTGATCGAGGCGTTGATGCTAAACTACGTGCCCGCAGAAATGATCGCAGGCGTGCTAGGTGGCACAGGTCTGGGCCCTATTTTTATGGGCGCATTGGTGGGGGCACCGGCCTATCTGAACGGATACGCAGCCGTCCCGTTGGTCGATGCGTTGCTGACCCAAGGCATGTCGCAAGGCGCTGCGATGTCCTTTGTGATTGCGGGCGGTGTCAGCTGTATTCCAGCGGCGATTGCGGTCTGGGCCTTGGTCAAACCGCGGGTGTTTTTTGCCTACCTCACGTTTGCCATTGTCGGTGCGATGATCGCAGGCGTCGCGTGGCAGGCTGTCGCTTAATCACGACGCCCGTCAAAAACTGAACTATCAAAACCAGTGCTGCGGCGCTGGTTTTAGCGTTCGCCTTATCAACAATACATTGCGCCAATGTACATTTGTTTCACAATTGGACATAATGTGGCCAAATTCGGTGCATAAACCGTAAACACACCTCTGGTAAGGAGGGACCGGAAGAACCACCTGTAGTCTACAGATGGCAACCGGAGCAGCAGTCACCGGAGCAGTTGATGCTTGAGTTTGAAAATGTCTCGAAGTCCTATTGGACGGGAACGCAGCGCAAGGTCATCCTTGATCGTGTGTCGTTTCGCGTGGAATTGGGCAATTCGATGGGCATTTTAGCCCCAAACGGCACCGGAAAGACGACACTTATCAATATGATGGCCGGTTTAGAAAAGCCGGACGAAGGTGAAATTCGACGCGGCTGCAACATTTCCTTCCCGTTGGGGTTTATGGGCGGTGTTGTTGGCAAGGTCTCGGCCATGGAAAACGCGCGCTACATCGCGCGCCTTTACGGGCTTGATCCGGACTACGTCGAAAGCTTTTGTCGCTGGCTGTGCAATTTGGGCGAATATTTTGACCAACCGCTGGGCACCTATTCCGCCGGTATGCGGTCGCGGTTTTCATTCGCGTTGATGCTGGCGCTGGATTTCGACATTTACCTCATCGACGAGGGGATGCCTGCGACCACAGACGTGGAATTCAACCGCAAAGCCGGTGAAATCCTGCAGGAACGCCTGCGTACAACGACGATTATTATTGTGTCCCATCAGGCCGGCACGCTCGAAAAATTCGCCCGAACCGCCGCCGTGCTGCTGGATGGGCAATTGCACATGTTTGACTCCCTGGAAGAGGCTAAGCGACTTTATGACTACGAAACCCAAAGCTAGGAAGTTCCGTATCAAGCGCAGCACTCCAACCGCGAGTGCCGCAACGGAAGAGACCGTGCGCCGCGCCGTTCCACAAGCGAGCGAGCCACCCGCGCAAACGCCGCCGCCTGCCCCGCAAGGCCCAGGTCGCGTTGCTGATCAATTGCGCCAACAAACAGCACGTCCGCAGCCGGCCGCCCCGCAGCCGCAGGCCCGCACCGGCGAAGTGTCAAGTGCGGCCCAAGTTGCCGGCGAGACCGACATTGACGCAATCCGGCGCGAAGGTCTGACAGGGCGCCAGTTGCGCATGGCGCGCCGCGTGGCCCAAAAACACAACCTTGCCCCGACGTCCGATTTTGACGCGGTTCGTTTGCTGCGTGAGGCGGGTATCGATCCGTTCCAACGCTCGAATATGCTGGAACTGGTCGTTCCGCCCGCAGGTGGCGAACACCGCGAAGGTGCACCGCCCGAAATGCTTGGCCAGCTGACACCCACCCAAGCTGGTGCAGGCCGTGTGCAACTGCCCCAAACCGTACCTGCGGGTCGCGAAACGCTGCCATCTACAGAAATCAGCCCCGCTGAACGGCGCTCCCGCGAAATCACTGAAATTCAACGTGATATTTCACGTCGCCGTCGCAAGAAAATGGGTCTTTTGCTGGTCCGTTTGGCGTTCTTTGTGATGATGCCGACCCTTTTGGCAGGTTACTATTTCTACGCTATTGCCACGCCGATGTACGCCACCGAAAGCGACTTTTTAATCATCTCGAATGAAGGCTCAGGCGGGACGTCGCCTTTTGGTGGGATATTGCCACCGCAGTTTTCAACCGGGCCTGATGCGATTGCCGTGCAAGGCTATTTGCAATCCAAGGACGCGATGATCCGGTTGAACAACGATGCCGGCTTCAAGGATCACTTTACCCAAGAATGGATCGATCCAATCCAACGCTTGACCCCTGATCCCACAAACGAAGAAGCCTTTAAATTATACAAAAAGAACGTCAAAATCGGCTATGATCCGACCGAAGGCATGATCCGCATGGAGGTTGTTGCCGCTGACCCGAACGTTGCCACAGACTATGCGCGCAACCTGATCAGCTACGCCTCGGAACGCATCAACAATATTTCGCAAGGCCAGCGCGATGACGGGATGCGCGATGCAATCATCGCCTTTGACAAAGCCAAACAAGACCGCCTTGAAGCCCAAGAAAAACTGATCCGTCTCAAGAACGAAAACGGCGCTGATCCTGAGGCGGTAATTGCCGCGTATCGTGCGCAGATCACCAACTACGAAACGTCGTTGATCGAAAAAGAGCTGGAGCTAGCAGCATTGCTGGACAACTCGCGTCCGAACCAAGCCAAAGTGGACGGTGCGCGCGGTGATATCCGTCGCTTGAATGCAACGCTGTTGACACTGAACAATCGTTTGAATTTGCCCGGCGCGGACGGGTTGTCTTTGGCACAGCAAGCCGTCGCGCAACAATTGGCGCAGGCTGACCTTGCAAACGCCGATGCCAACCTGCAATTGGCCAACGGTTCGATGGAACAAGCCCGCACAGAGGCCAACCGTCAGGTGCGCTATTTGAACGTCGCGGTTGAGCCTGTCGCATCCGAGGAACCGTCATATCCCCGCTCATTCGAGAACACGATACTTGCGTTCCTGATTTTCGCAGGTATCTACCTGATGATCTCGCTGACTGCATCTATCCTTCGTGAACAGGTAACTTCTTAGTATGAAACACGTCTCTGTCGCCGATTTTGCCATCGGCAACGACCTTCCGTTAACCATCATCGCTGGCCCCTGCCAATTGGAAAGCGCCGATCACGCGCAGATGATTGCGGGAAAAGTCAAAGAAGCCTGTGATGCTTTCGGGGCGAACTACATCTTTAAGGCCAGTTTTGACAAAGCCAATCGCACATCAATTTCAGGCGTGCGTGGCCCTGGAATCGACGAGGGGCTTGCGATGCTTGCCTCTGTCAAAAAGGCGATTGGCGTGCCGGTTTTGACGGACATCCATACCCCTGAACAATGCGCAATCGCTGCTGAGGTGTGCGATGTTTTGCAAATCCCTGCTTTGTTGTGCCGGCAAACCGACCTGATCCTTGCCGCTGGGAAAACCGGTGCTGCTGTTAACGTCAAAAAGGGCCAATTCCTCGCCCCTTGGGACATGCAAAATATCGTCACCAAGATCGAAAGCACTGGCAATCAGCGTATCCTTTTGACCGAACGTGGCACGTCATTTGGCTATAATACGCTGGTGACCGATATGCGCTCTTTGCCGCAAATGGGCATGACTGGATACCCCACAGTGATGGATGCAACCCATTCTGTTCAGCAACCTGCGGGTTTGGGTGGTTCCACCGGTGGGCAGCGTGAATTTGCCCCGCTCATGGCGCGCGCGGCTGTCGCAATTGGGACGGCTGCTGTGTTCATCGAGACCCACGAAGACCCAGACAAATCCCCTTCCGACGGGCCCAACATGATCTACCTTGATCAGATGCCTGCCCTTGTCCAAACGCTGATGCAACTGGACGCCATTGCCAAATCAAATCCACTGACACTGTAAGCGAGTTTTAACGTGAACAAACCGGCCCCTTCCGTTTCCCAAAACACTTGGGAATTTCTACGCGATGCAATGATCACGCCTACGGGTTTTCGTGAATACGACGCACGTTGGCAGTATCCTGACGCGATCAATTTACCCGGGATCACGGCATTGGGTCTGGGCCTTGGTACGCAGATGCACCTGCGCGGAATTGAACCTGTCATCGCGGTCGGCAATGATTACCGCGAATATTCGCTGTCTATCAAAAACGCATTGATGCTAGGTCTGATGCAGGCTGGCATCCACGTCAAAGACATTGGCCCTGCCCTGTCACCGATGGCCTATTTCAGCCAGTTTCACCTTGATGCGCCCGCGGTGGCGATGGTCACGGCCAGCCACAATCCGAACGGTTGGACAGGCGTCAAAATGGGCTTTGAACGCCCGCTGACCCATGGCCCGGACGAAATGAACGAACTGCGCGACATCGTCCTTGAGGGGCGCGGGCAGCCCCGCGATGGCGGTAAATACGAATTCATCCACGGCGTGCGTGAAGCGTATCTTGATGACCTCGTTGGTGACTTCAAAATGACTCGCAAGCTGAAGGTCGTTTGTGCGACGGGTAACGGCACTGCGTCGGCCTTTGCGCCCGAATTATTCCGCCGCTTAGGCGTCGAAGTTGTCGATAGCCACAACCAGCTGGACTACAATTTTCCCAACTACAACCCAAATCCCGAAGCGATGGAAATGCTGCACGACATGTCCGGCAGCGTCAAAGCATCAGGCGCTGATTTCGCACTAGGATTTGATGGTGACGGCGATCGCTGTGGCGTTGTTGACGACGAGGGCGAAGAGATTTTCGCAGACAAAGTCGGCGTGATCATGGCCCGCGATCTGGCCAAGATTTACCCCGGCTCCACCTTTGTGGCTGACGTGAAATCCACTGGCTTGTTCGCCTCTGACCCAGAGCTGAAAAAACACGACATCAAAGCGGATTATTGGAAAACCGGACACAGCCACATGAAACGGCGCGTCAAGGAAATTGGCGCACTCGCGGGTTTTGAAAAATCCGGCCACTATTTTCTCGCAGAACCCATCGGGCGCGGCTATGACTGCGGCATGCGGGTCGCTGTGGAAATCTGCAAGCTGATGGACCGCAACCCTGACATGACCATGTCAGATCTGCGCAAAGCATTGCCGCAGACGTGGGCGACGCCAACCATGTCACCCTACTGTTCGGACCTTGAAAAATACGACACGCTGGAACGCTTGGTTACAAAACTGGTCGCCAAACACGAGGCCGGCGAAAAGCTGGCTGGCCGCACAATCAAAGACGTCGTGACCGTCAATGGCGCGCGCTTGATTCTCGATAACGGTGCATGGGGCCTCGTGCGCGCCAGCTCGAACACCCCGAACTTAGTGGTTGTCTGCGAAAGCCCCGAATCAGAGGCAGAAATGCGCGCGATTTTTGCAGACATTGATGCGGTCATTCGCACCGAACCTAGTGTCGGCGAATACGACCAAACCATCTAGGTACGACAAAATTGGTAAGGTGCGCGTGTCGCGCACCTCGCCTCAGTCGAACAGCTTGAAGAATTGTTTCTTTAGCTTGTCCTCGATCTTGTCTTTTGCCGCGTCCTCAACCGATTGGCCGTCTTCGGTTTTCACGCCCAACGACTCTTCCACTTTACTGCGCAACGCGTCTTTGGCCTTTTGTTCCGCCTCTTCCCTTTTCTCGGAAAAATTCAGATCAATCGCTGCTTCAAAGTCCGGCAAAATGCGCGGGTTTGCCCAAGGACCCTTGATCGCCACAGGGATGGCAAGCCCCTTGCCCTTGTTCGCGCGCAACGCCGCAGGTGTGATCAAATAGTCAATGTCTTGCGCCCCCAACCCGACACGCCCTTTGCCGCGCGCCTCGTAATTCGTCAGGGCAAACAGCAAATCGCTATTGCGCAAATTGCCGCCATCCATCGTCCACGTCGCGCCCAAAGAATTGAACACTGTCGTGCCCCCCGACCCCTGCCCGCTGCGCAGCAAGCTGTCCAAATCGATTCCCTCGATCGTGCCCTGCCCCATCTTCATAGCGCCTTTGCCCGACAATGATTTCATGATCGCATCAACTGATGAACCAGATGCGAGGAACGACATTTCAAAGTCGCCTTGCCCCGTGAACCGTTCCACCGATGCTGCGTCTTTCAATAGTTTTTGCATGGCGATTGAACTCGCAAAGATCTTGCCGCCCACGGACAGACCGCTGCGGTTGTTCATCACGAATTCGCCGCTCAGCGTGCCGTCATAGGCCTGTACTTCTCGCAGTTCGAACACCGCGCGCGAGCGATCGTTTCGGATAAGTGTGCGGGTCTGGCCCAGCTTGAAAGTGCCCAAATCAACAGACGTCGCGCGCAGGCCAATTTCGCCGTTAAAACTCGCCAACCCTGATGCGTCGATGCGCGTCTTGCTCCAGCCTGAGCCTGCAGATTGACTGCCAGAGCCTGATGCCGAACCGCCTTCACTCTCGGTTGCGCCGGTAAGATCAAGCGCACCAGCAACAAGTTGCGCGTTGACCTGTGGCACGCCATTCAGGCTGATGTCGGCAGCACCACTGATCTGGTTCCCGCCTAAATCGGCGGCCATTTCGCGCAGTGACAAGCGGCGATCAGACGTCAGCGTCAAATCCGTTTTCATTTTGATCGTGCGGCCCAATCCACGCGGCAGGTCAGCACCGCTGAGGCCCAAGCTGCGCGCAAACGCGTCGGTACTGGTCAGGTTCAAATCGAGTTTTCCCGCAACATCACCCGCTGTGCTGCCGCGCCCGCTTAGCCCTGCTGTGCCGCCATTGGTGCTGATCGTGGCCGCGAACGGTTGCACTTGCCCCGCGATGAACCCCGCAAAACTGTCGATCCTTGCGCTAACAGCTACGTCTTGTCCGGCAGGGCGCAAAGTGGCCACAATGTCCGCTGCGCCCAAACGTTCGGGCCAATCCAGTGCCAGATCCACGCCTGAATACGACACCAGATCACTGCCTTCGGCGTCATAGATCAGGGTGGCATCCGTGACCGACAAGTGTTGAATGCTAAACGCTTGCGCCTCGCGCTCCGGTGTTGTTTCGGTTGCAATCACTGCATCGCCGCTTGCATCCGTGAACACCCAGCTCGCGCGCCCGTCCTTGCGGCTTTCCAGCCGGATTGTCGGGCTGGCCGCTTCGATGTTCGTGATTTTGATTTCACCCGTAAGTAGTGCCGCCGCATCGATCCCGATGGCTGCGTTTTGGGCGGTGAACATGGCTCCTTGGCGTGACCAATCTGCGTTCCCGACCTCGATCCCGCCAGCAGACACGCCCAAAACCGGCCAGATCGTCATCGCCACATCACCCGTGATCGTCACGTCGCGCCCTGTCTGCGCTTTGATCTGTTCGGCGGCGATCCGCGCGATCCGATCTGCTGGCAAAAAGAACAGCGACACGATTATGACCACAATAAGCAGCAGCAAAAACCCGAATATGCGCCCGATCCATTTCATGCCAACTGCTCCTTTATTATGGTTACAACTTTGGTAAGCGCAGACGTGCTGCATCTCAATCCCAAACCCTTTCGCAAGGCCGATGGTTCCAGTATAGCGACAGCATGAGCACAAACCCGCCGAACCTACGCCCCGACCTCGCCCCAAAATTGCAAGTGCGCGAACCTGTCCGCACGGGCCAGCCAACCATTGGCATGGTGTCTTTGGGCTGTCCCAAGGCGTTGGTCGACAGTGAACGCATCCTGACCCGCCTGCGCGCCGAAGGTTACGGCGTCTCGCCCGATTATGCCGGCGCGGATGCGGTGATCGTGAACACCTGCGGGTTCCTCGACAGTGCCAAGGCCGAAAGTTTGGATGCCATTGGCGAGGCGTTGAACGAAAATGGCAAGGTCATCGTGACGGGCTGTTTGGGGGCCGAACCGGACTACATTCGCGAACACCACCCGCGCATTTTGGCCGTCACTGGCCCGCACCAATACGAGCAGGTGTTGGACGCCGTGCACGCCGCCGTGCCGCCTTCGCCCGATCCGTTTGTCGATTTGCTGCCCGCGTCTGGCGTGTCGTTAACTCCGCGCCATTTCAGTTATTTGAAAATCTCCGAGGGCTGCAATCACAAGTGCAAGTTCTGCATCATTCCTGACATGCGCGGCCGTCTTGCGTCGCGTCCTGCGCACGCAGTCATGCGCGAGGCCGAAAAACTGGTCGATGCAGGCGTCAAAGAACTGCTGGTGATCTCGCAAGATACATCAGCCTACGGCGTCGATATCAAACATGCGGCGGACCGTGGACACCGTGCCCACATCACCGATCTGGCGCGTGATCTTGGGTCATTGGGCGCGTGGGTGCGCCTGCACTACGTCTACCCTTACCCCCACGTGCGTCAATTGATTCCGCTGATGGCCGAGGGCCTTGTGTTGCCCTATCTGGACATCCCGTTCCAGCACGCACACCCCGATGTTTTGAAACGCATGGCGCGTCCGGCGGCGGCATCCAAGACACTGGACGAGATCGCCGCATGGCGCGCCGACTGCCCCGACATCACCCTGCGCTCGACCTTCATCGTGGGCTATCCGGGCGAAACAGAGGCCGAATTCCAAACCCTGCTGGATTGGATGGACGAAGCGCAATTGGATCGTATCGGCTGTTTTCAATACGAAAACGTTGCTGGGGCGCGGTCAAACGCATTGCCGGATCACGTTCCGGCCGAGGTCAAACAAGAACGCTGGGACCGGTTCATGGAGAAAGCACAGGCGATCTCCGAGGCGAAACTGGCCGCCAAAGTCGGCACGCGCATCGACGTGATCATCGACGAAATCGACGAAGACGCCGCGACGTGCCGGACCAAGGCCGACGCGCCAGAAATCGACGGGAACCTGTTTATCGACGAGGAGTTCAAGGGGTTGTCGGTTGGCGACATCGTTCGCGTTGAAGTTGATGAGGCGGGAGAGTACGATTTGTGGGGCAAGTTGGTTTGAGGCTACCCTAAGATGCCCAAATATTACATAAAAAGAAACAGCACGAGAGAGATCATTTCTGAAATTTCAGAAGCAGACTTCACGCGTTGGATTGCTCTTCAACGCGCAGCAATTGCATTGTCAGAAATCGAAACAATGTACTCTATTTCTGTGCGTTCATATCTCGAGTTGGAATCTTTCCTAATGGAAACCGCGCTTCAATTTTCCGCAAACCGAGCTCCACTGGAATTGTTAGACGGGACCAATGAAAACTGGTTAGAAAATTGCAATCTGAAAGTCCTAAACATCCTGAATGCGCACACGGCTTACTTGGATCACCTGCCGCAACGACTAGTAGATTTAGAGGGCTTGTGTCCTAAGCTTATTCAATCAATGAAAGCGAAAGCATCTAAAACCTTCGACTCTTGCTTTGAGTACAGAATAGTCATGCTGTTGCGCAATATTTCGCAACACTCGCACTTGCCTATTAAAGGTCAGTATTATTCCATGAAAAGTAGATATGAAGGTGATCGAGAGACAACTCCTCCGTCAGTTCTAAGGGTCTCGATAGACCCATATTTCGTCTCACACCAACTTGTTAACGCGAAGAAAGGTCGGGCCAAAACCCGACAAGAGATCAACGATCTTGGGCTTAGTATGCTGGACGCCAAAATGACCCTGCGGTTGTTTGTGCAGGCATTTTTTGATATTCACGATACGCTTAGAACTCTCACCGAGCGGGTCCTGGAGGACGTAGACGCTGGATTCGCAGAGTTACAATCACACCCGAAAACGCGAGTCGATTCAGACAGTTTCGGTTTCGTTCTAGAAGATGAAGGCGGGGGCAGCTATTTCTTCAGTCGAGATCTTCCCTCGACCATCAGGAAAAAGCGAGATCAATGGACCGCAATCCGCAGCGTTGCCAAACGTTACGTTTCATCCGAGGCGACAAAGCGAAACGATACTTATTATGGTTCTGATCCGCAAATTTGGGTCAATTAACTGACAAAAGGACCACAATCATGACCACACCCAATGCCCCCCAACTCGCCCCCTACCCTGTCGAAGTCGAAGCCGGAAAATCCTATTTTTGGTGCTCTTGCGGCCAGTCTTCCAAACAACCGTTTTGTGATGGCTCGCACAAAGGGTCCGAATTCAACCCGATCAAATATACAGCCGAAGACAGCAAAAAGGTGTTCTTTTGCGGATGCAAAGCCTCCGGGAAATCACCACTTTGCGACGGTTCACACTCCAAACTTTAGCCCGTAAGGTGCGGGTGTCCCGCACCACCCCTTGCAAGTGTTCTCTTTTTGTTCTATTTTGGTCTCGCGATAGGACAAAGGAACATTGCAATGCATCACCAAGCACAATTTCCAGGTATGTTTGCCCCTGAACAAGGGGCGTTGCCTATTGAACCGCCCGTTGCGGCGACGGGTAAGCAAATCGCGTTTGCCACATCTATCGCAGGTAAGGTGGGGCTTGCCCCGCCCGTGGCCTTGTTTCGCAACCGCACGGCCCTGTCCGCGTGGATCGACACCCATAAACCCAAACCGCCCACTGGCCAGTTCGCCAATTATCCGTCCTCCAAGCAGGTCGCGTTTGCCGAACGCATCGCCCGCGTTAAACGCAGCGATGTGCCGCACGAGTGTTTTCGCAACAAAACACTCATGTCCCGCTGGATTGACGGCAACAAGCCGCGCTAAGTGACCAAACGTAACCACTGCGGAAGCCCGTTGGTGAAACGTGTTAAACCCCCTAAAGGTGCCCCAAGCTGACTGCAAAGGGCCACCACATGCGCTATCCAACGTCTAACGCTGAAACCGCCGCTGATGGTGTTGTTCATGCAATCTCAGTCTCTTTGGCTCTTTTTGGTGCCGTCTGGCTGTGGCGTTACCCGTCGATGTGGCAGAGCCCCGCAATGGCGTGGGCCGTCGGCGTTTTTATCGTCATCATGGTGGTAGCCCTTGTCACCTCGGCCGTCTATCACATGACGCCGATTTCGCCGCTGCGCGCCACCTTGCGCCGGTGTGATCACGGACTGATTTTCCTGCGCATCGCCAGCACGTACACGCCGTTGGTTTTGATCATAAACACCAACTTTGCCTACGTTGTCTTGGCCGGCGTTTGGGTGATTGCGCTGATCGGAACGGTCCAAAAGTTGTTCTTTTGGCAGGCGGACGGCACATCATCGATCGCGATGTATGCGGTTCTCAGTTGGGCCGCCGTTCTGCTGATTTGGCCAATGTGGGTGCACTTGCCGCACGACGGCGTCGGTTTTGTCGCTGTCGGAGGCGTGCTGTATTCTGTTGGCGCTGTGATCTATTCACGTAAAACAATGCCTTACCGCTACCCGGTTTGGCACGTGTTTGCGACCTCGGCCTCCGTCGCATTTTACATCGCTATTGTGATCTGCATCGCGGCCTAAAGCGAGTCCAAATACGCCCGCACGCAAGTTTGGACATGGCGGAACCGATCACCGCCAAGGTGCTTACCACCGTACCAGCGGGTCACGACGATCATGTGATCGACAAGCCCTTCGCGTTCCAACATCCGCACGATGACCATGCCGGCACCGCTTTCGCCGTCGTCGCCTTTGATCGGGCCGCCGTCGGACAACAAGGCCGCCCAGGTATTATGCGTCGCCTTGGCATATGATTTTTCGCGCAAAAGCGTTTTCAAAGCTGCATCAATATCTGCGCGGGATCCAATCGGGCAGCCCGAAACCGCATATTTGGACCCGCGGTCTGTCAAAATTTGACCCAATTGCTTCAAGGTAAGGTTTCCCAGACCTGCGCATTCAAATCCGCCATGCTAAAACCATCCTTATTGAACGGTATCTTTTTACGATTGTTTTTAAGGACGAGACAGATGAATTTTATCATCGTGAACCCAGACGTATTTGAAATGATTGGCGTGGCGGGCTTTGCCCTCTACGTCATCAACTATTCGTTGCTAACGCTGCGCTTTATGGACGGCCATAGCCTAAGTTACTTTATTCTGAATTTGCTCGCCGCCGCCTTTGTTCTGGTCGGGCTTACGGTCAGTTTCAATTTGGCCTCAGCGATGATCCAACTGTTTTGGGTCGCGATGTCGAGCTTAGGCATTGCGCTGCGCCTCGCGCGCCCAACACCCGCCCTAGCATAACAAATCTTGATTCAGTTTCAGCCGGGATCAAAGCTTGGCTACGGTTTCACGCACGATACGTTGGCGATCTGCATTGGGTGGGTGGGTCCCAAGAAAACGGTCACCCGGGTCGGGGATACGGGCAAAAAACTTTGCACCATTCAGCGGTGAATACCCGGCGCGCGCCGAGATGATTGTACCCAACGCATCCGCTTCTAGTTCGAAATCCTTCGAGTAAACCCGCGCGCCAACTTGTGCGCCCCACTGAACTGCCGTGTCGACAGAGGCCTGACTGGCACCACCAAGTGCTGCGATGCCACCCAAAACCAACGCCGTCGCCGCAGAGTTTCGTTGCTGGCGTGCGATGTGCCCCGCGATGTGATGCGCCGCCTCATGCCCCATCACAAATGCAATTTCATCGGCGTTGCGGGCCTCGTTGATCAACGCAATGGTAAAGGCAATGATCGGGCGGCCATCCTTGTCAAAGGTTTGAAACGCATTGGCCGGTTGCGACGGATCAGGGTCAACAACGATGCGATAATCGCAATTGCTGCCGTCGGTGCGTGCACGGCATTCACGTTCTGCAACCGGTTCCACACGTTCTGTAACTTGTGCAAACGCCCGTTCAGCCTGGGCTTTGTTTTGGAATGTCGACGACGGCTTGCCGGGTGTAATCGGCGCGCTATCGATCGGCGTCGTGGGGGACGGGATTTCATCACAGGCAGCAACAAACAGCGCAGCCACCAACGCCATAGCCAATTTTGGCACCGTACTTGTAAAAATCATGGGCACTCTCTGTTACCTAGAATGACGCCGAACTTAGCATGCCCGCCAACAGCATCCACCCCAAATCCTCGTGAACGGTAAACCTGCCTGATTTGCGGCGATGGATGTTGTCATTTTAGGTCTGGATATATGACCTAACTGTGTTAGGTTTTGCCAATTCGAAAGGACACAAAATGGCGACCGGAACTCAGATCAAGACCTTTTACCAAGACGCATGGCATGATGCGGATGTGCCGATCATGAAGGCTGCGGACCACGGATCATGGCTGGGCACCACAGTGTTTGATGGCGCGCGTTATTTTGACGGGGTTGCCCCCGATCTGCGGGCCCATTGCGACCGGATCAACCGGTCTGCCGAGGCGCTGATGATCACGCCCACGATGACGACAGGCGACATCGTCGAAGCGGTTCAAGAGGGTTTGAAGTCGTATAATTCCGACACGCCTGTCTATATTCGTCCAATGTATTGGGCGCTTGAGGGGGATCCCATGGGGATCGTACCCAAAGCCGGCGCGACAGGTTTCGCAATTTCGCTCGAGGCAATTCCGATGGCAGATCAAAACGCCGCCGCCACGTTGACGCGCACCCGTTTCCGTCGCCCCGTGATGGAAGATGCCGTGGTCAACGCCAAGGCAGGCTGCTTGTATCCCAACAACGCGCGCATGTTGGTCGAGGCCCGCGACAAAGGTTTCAGCAACGCACTGGTGGCAGACGCCATGGGCAATGTCGCCGAAACGGCCACGGCGAACGTGTTCATGGTCAAGGACGGAGAAGTGTTCACGCCCATCCCAAACGGCACATTTTTGGCAGGCATCACCCGCGCCCGGCACATGAAACACATGCGTGCCGATGGCATGAAGGTGCATGAAACTGTGCTGAGTTTTCAAGACTTTCACGAGGCCGACGAGGTGTTTTTATCTGGCAACATGATGAAGGTCACGCCGATCAAAGCCTTTGATGACACGCAATACCAGATCGGTCCTGTGACCCGTCGCGTGCGTGAAATGTACTGGGACTGGGCCTTGTCCGAGGTCTAAGGCCACGCCAACTGGTCTTATAGAAATCGTCCAAAGGCATGCGCAATTGCGTTGCCAGTCCGCGTACTCTGCGTCACAATTGTGGTCGGATCTCAATTTGATCAGCCCTAAGGGAGAACAAGATGCGGAAATTTCTAGTCGTACTTGATGACAGCCATGAATGCCTGAATGCAATGCGCTTTGCCGCGCTGCGGGCGGCCCACACAGGCGGCGGCGTCGAAGTTTTGGCAGTTATCCCGCCAGATGAATTCAACCACTGGATCGGCGTCGGCAACGTCATGCGTGAAGAAGCGCGCGAACGGATCCACGCCCATTTCGAAGTGTTTGCCAAGTGGATGCGCGACAAACAGCACGTCGATCCGGAACTGGTCATTCGCGAAGGCCAGGCAGTCGATGAAATCATCCAGCAGATTGCCGACGACAGCGAAATCGGCGTGCTGGTTTTGGGCGCTGGCACCACCAACAAAGGCCCCGGACCACTGGTCACGCAACTGACCAAAAGTGCCGGCAGCTTGCCGATCCCCATCACAATTGTGCCCGGCGATCTGAGCAAAGAAAAGTTAGAGGCGATCACCTAAAGGGTGCCCCCCCCCAACAGAACCGAGATTACAGGCCATGCCCGACCCGCATTCGATCACAACTGACCGCCTTTTTCTGACGCCATTCGCCCCTGAACACGCGGATGATTTGCTTGCGATGAACTCGGATCCGGACGTCATGCGGTATTTGGGCGACATACAAACCCGCGCGGACGTTGAGACAAGCATCGAGCGCGTGCAGGCCCGCTGGGAGAAATCCGGATACAGCTGGTGGACGATATTTTTGAAAGATACCGACACCATGATCGGTTCTGCCTGCTTGCAAAATCTGGCCCATAAAGACGACGCGCCGCTGGAAATCGGCTGGCGCCTGAAGACAGCCCATCACGGCAAAGGCTACGCAACCGAGGCCGGTCAGGCCGCGATGGATTTCGGGTTCAACACCATTGGCGTCGACTATCTGTGCGCTGTGACGAACCCCGACAATCTAGCCTCGCAAAAGGTCATGCAGCGTCTTGGAATGCACTATGTTGGCATCCAAACGCACTACGACGAACCTTGTGTTTACTATGAAATGCACAAGCCAGGCTGACCCTATTTCTAAAATTCAATCGCCCAACTTAGAATCGTTCCAATACCTTGACTTGGGCCAACCGCAGGCGCATATCTGTACCTGACAGCTCAGGAGGCTTTGCCCATGTTTATCCAAACTGAATCGACACCAAATCCGGCCACGTTGAAATTCTTGCCCGGCCAAGAGGTTCTAGAGGTGGGCACAGCGGATTTCCCCAGCGCCGAAACCAGTGACGCATCGCCTTTGGCGCAGCGCATTTTTGGCGTTGATGGCGTAGCTGGCGTGTTCTTTGGCATCGACTTTGTGACCGTCACCAAGGCGGATGCGATCGAATGGGACCACATCAAACCGGCGATCCTCGGCGCGATCATGGAACATTTCCAATCCGGCCAACCGGTTATGGCGGCGGATCACAAACCAACGTCTGGCCATGCCGAACACACGGGCGAAGACGGCGCAATTGTCGGTCAGATCAAAGAATTGCTCGACAGCCGCGTGCGCCCAGCAGTGGCGCAAGACGGCGGCGACATCACGTTCCACGGATTTGATCGCGGCGTTGTTTACCTGCACATGCAAGGGGCCTGCGCGGGCTGCCCATCGTCCACTTTGACGTTGAAAATGGGTATCGAAAACCTGCTGCGCCACTACATTCCAGAGGTGACAGAGGTGCGCCCTGTTGCCGTCTAAACCGGCATTTACCAGTTTCGGTACGCATATTGCACCGCCCGTCACCGGGCGGTGTTATTGTGGAAAGACATCGATTTCGGCGACATCCCTACCGATTGTCACCACGTATTGCCATTGCACGTCTTGTCGTCGTTTAACTGGTGCTCCTGTTGCCGCGTTCAGCGCATTTGCCGTAGGGCAACTGGATATTTCGCCTGCCCCGCACCACGCCGATCCGGTCACCGCCGGTGTTGATCGTTGGTTCTGTGCCAGCTGTGGCACAGCAATGGCCGCAACGTACGACTACCTTGCGAACCACGTTTATGTTCCAATCGGCGTATTGGATCAGGCAGATGATTTTGCCCCAACGCAGCACAGCCATGCCAGCGCGGCAATCTCGTGGCTGCACATAAATGATGATCTACCACGTGCCGAAAACAGCGGACGTGATGCCTTGAACGCAAGCCATTCCGATTAGTATGAGAGCGCCAATTTACATCCTTGGGCTTGATACATCCGCCGCCCACTGCGCCGTGGCTTTGATGCGAAATGGTGTGATCATCGAACAGGTTGCCGAGGACATGAGCAAAGGCCAAGCCGAGCGCCTTATGGGTTTGGTCGATGACGTTTTGGTTCGCAACGGCGTGACCTATAGCGATCTTTCGGCAATTGGCGTTGGCGTTGGACCGGGCAATTTTACCGGCATTCGCATCGGCGTTTCCGCAGCGCGCGGTTTGGCCTTGGGGCTTGGCATACCGGCCTACGGCATCGACGGGTTTGATCAACGCGAGCGGTGCATTCCAAATGCGCCGTATCAATGCGTGCCTGCCCCGCGCGATCAAATGTATGTGCGTCGCGGTGGTGTGGCGGCGTTGCAAACGCGCGGCATGCTGGATCAAATCCCGAACGAACCCAGCCCTACCGATCTTGCGGCGAGTGTCGCGCAATTGGCCCACAGCCGCTGGCCCGATCCGGCCTCTGCCCCCGCGCCCTACTATTTACGCGCACCTGATGCAGCACCGGCGCGTGATGCGCCGCCGACGATCCTGCCATGACACCCGCCGAAATGGCCGAGATTCACGCGGCTGCTTTTACGCAATCGCGCCCGTGGGCTGCGGATGAATTTGCATCGCTCATGGAACACCCGACAACCGAAGCATTCACCCATTCGCGTGGATTCGCTTTGGTGCAAAACATTGGTGGCGAAGCAGAATTGCTGACAATCGCGGTGTCCCCCAAGGCCCAAGGCAACGGGATCGGGCGCGCCCTGATGCAGGCTTGGATGCAGGGAATCGATGCATCCATGGCGTTTTTAGAGGTCGCGCAAGACAACGCAGCTGCTATTTCCCTCTATAAATCTTGTGGATTCGCAGACGTCGGTCGCCGAAAAGCCTATTATCGACGCAAAGATGCACCCGGCGTCGATGCAATCATCATGCGATGCTGCCTCACTTAACGTCATTATGTCCAAAACCTTAAGGTTCGGCTGTCCAGCCCCAAAAAGCAGTTGACCCTGCGCGCCTGCTGCGGCCTTATTTGTATCTGATCTAAAGCTATCTGCTGGCTTAAGATGGCCAAATGGGCCGCGTGGAGCATTTTCACGGCCTCAAAAATAGACAACTGGGAGAGAAATCTTATGACCCTCATGACCAAATTCCTTGGCGCTGCCGCCGGGATCGCATTGTCGGCTGGTGCCGCATTCGCAGACCCTGCACTGATCTTTGATCTGGGTGGCAAGTTCGACAAATCCTTTAACGAAGCTGCCTTTAACGGCGCGCAACGTTGGGCCGAAGAAACCGGCGGTTCATTCCTGGAAATCGAACTGCAATCCGAAGCACAGCGCGAGCAAGCGTTGCGTCGTTTCGCCGAAGCTGGTGCCAACCCTGTCATCACAACCGGTTTCGCCTTTGCTGATCCGGTCAGCGTCGTGGCCCCTGATTACCCAGACACGAAGTTCATCAACATTGATGGCTGGATGCCCGAAGTACCGGCCAACGTTCAGTTGATCGGTTTCCAAGAGCACCAAGGATCGTATCTGGTTGGCATGATGGCCGCGATGGCGTCAAAAACCGGCACAGTCGGTTTTATCGGCGGCATGGACATCCCGTTGATCCGCCACTTTGGCTGCGGTTTTGCCCAAGGCGTTAAGGCTGTGAACCCGGACGCAAAAGTGATCGCCAACATGACCGGCACAACACCAACCGCATGGAATGACCCGGTAAAAGGCTCCGAGTTGACAAAAGCGCAAATCAGCCAAGGCGCTGACGTTGTGTATGCAGCGGCCGGCGGCACAGGCGTTGGCGTTCTGCAAACAGCAGCAGACGAAGGCATCTTGTCGATTGGTGTGGACAGCAACCAGAACCACCTGCACTCAGGCAAGGTTTTGACATCCATGCTGAAACGCGTTGACGTTGCGGTGTACGATTCAATGACCGCCGGTGCGGCGATGGAAACGGGTGGTTTCACCACGCTTGGTCTGGCCGAAGAAGGCGTTGGCTACGCGTTGGATGAACACAACGCCGCCCTCGTGTCCGCGGACATGAAAGCCGCCGTTGACGCAGCCCGCGAAAAAATCATCGCAGGCGATCTGGAAGTTGTTGCATATTACGCCAACGACAGCTGCCCAGTTCTCGACTTCTAAATAAAAAGGCCCCAAGCCATGACAGATTGTCTTCACACACTCTTCTCGGCTTGGGGCGAGCTATCGCCTGAGGCACGCGCCACCAAAACGGACGCCGCCATCGGTGACACATTTTACTACGCTGACCCAAATGCACCCGCGCCCATTCATGGCCGCGACGACTACCTTGCCTACATCCAGATGTTCGGCGATATGGCCCCCGGCGCAACGGCGCGCGTCGTTTCAATTTCAGAAAAACACGGCCACGCACGAGCAACGGTCGAATTTGTAATCAACAAAGACATGTCGCAGTTCGGTCAGTATTTTGCAGATATCAAAGACGGGAAAATCACCCGCCTGATCGGATTTGCTGGGATGGGAGAACCCACTTGAATACCACGTCTCCTGCTATCGAACTGAAAGGCATTTCCAAGGCCTTCGGTCCGGTTCAAGCCAACAAAGACATTTCAATCCGCGTTATGCCTGGCACAATCCACGGCATTATCGGCGAAAACGGGGCTGGAAAATCCACCCTGATGTCGATCCTGTACGGGTTTTACAAAGCTGACAAAGGCGAGATTTTCATCAGCGGGACCAAGACCGAAATCCCCGACAGCCAAGCCGCGATTTCCGCCGGCATCGGCATGGTGTTCCAGCACTTTAAACTGGTCGAAAACTTTACCGTTCTCGAGAATATCATTCTGGGGGCCGAAGGTGGCTGGTCACTGACGACTTCACTGGCCAAGGCGCGCAAATCGTTGATCGAACTGGCCGCTGAATACGAGCTAAACATCGACCCCGACGCCTTGATCGAAGAGATCGGCGTGGGCATGCAGCAACGGGTCGAGATCCTCAAGGCGCTGTATCGTCAGGCCGATATTTTGATCCTGGATGAACCCACCGGCGTGCTGACCCCGCCCGAAGCTGATCAATTGTTCCGCATCCTTGGTCGTCTGCGCGAAGAAGGCAAAACCATCATTTTGATCACGCACAAACTGCGCGAGATTATGGACATCACTGATACCGTCAGCGTGATGCGGCGCGGCGAAATGACCGCAACTGTGAAAACCGCTGACACCAGCCCAGAACAACTGGCCGAGCTGATGGTCGGGCGCAAAGTGTTGCTGCGCGTTGATAAAGCGCCCGCCAAGCCGGGCAAAGTTGTGTTGGATATCCAGAACCTACGCGTTGTTGACGAACAAGGCGTCGAGCGCCTCAAAGGGATCGACCTACAAGTACGCGCCGGCGAAGTCGTGGGCATCGCCGGTGTTGCGGGCAACGGACAATCCGAATTGCTTGAGGTGCTTGGTGGCTACGCAGACGGCAAAGGCACCGTGCTGCTGAACGGCGAACCAATTGATCTAACAGGAAAAAATTCAGACGGACAATCGCGTCGTGCCCGTGGTATTGCCCACGTCCCCGAGGATCGGCAACGCGAAGGCCTGATTATGGACTTTATGGCGTGGGAAAACACGGCCTTTGGCTATCATCACGACGACGCCTACCGCGCTGGCATCTTGATGGACAATGCCGCGATCCGCCAAGACACCGAAGAAAAAATGGAGCGTTTTGATGTGCGCCCGCCCGATCCACGCTTGTCGGCCAAGAATTTTTCGGGCGGCAACCAGCAAAAAATTGTGCTCGCGCGCGAAATCGAACGCAACCCCGACCTGCTGCTGATCGGTCAACCGACGCGCGGCGTTGACATTGGGGCCATCGAATTCATCCACCAACAAATCGTGGCGTTACGCGATCAAGGCAAGGCGATTTTGCTGGTCAGCGTCGAGCTAGAGGAAATTCTAGCGCTATCAGATCGGGTCGCGGTCATGTTTGACGGTCACATCATGGGCGAACGCATGCCGAACGATACAGACGAAAAAGAATTGGGCCTGCTGATGGCCGGGGTGGGGTCGTAAAATGGACGTGATGCCAAAATGGGCCGAGGTGATCCTCGTGCCGCTGATTTCGTTGTTGTTGGCCGCTATTTTGTCAGCTTTGATCATTCTCGCGATCGGAGAAGACCCGATTGCCGCCGCCAAACTGATGTTTGAAGGGGCTGTCGGCTCTGTGCGCGGCTGGGGCTACACCCTGTATTATGCCACGAATTTCATGTTCACGGGGCTGGCCGTATCTGTCGCGTTCCACGCACGCATGTTCAACATTGGCGGCGAAGGACAGGCTGTCTTGGGCGGTTTGGGGGTCGCACTTGTTTGCCTCTACGTCCCTTGGCCGCATTGGTCGATTGCCTTGGTCGCAGCCACTGCAATGGCCGCAGCGTTCGGCGCATTCTGGGCCGCAATCCCTGCATATTTGCAAGCCAAACGCGGCAGCCACATCGTGATCACGACGATCATGTTCAACTACATTGCTGCTGCAGTTTTGATTTATTTGCTCAATGAGTTTCTGAAACCTGCGGGGGCCGCTGACCCGTCTTCAGCGAGATTTGCAGCGCATCTGGACCTGCCAACGCTCAACAGCATGCTGAACGGCATGGGCATCAAGGCGTCCAAAGACGACTCTGTAAACGTCACGTTTCTGATCGCCATTGCGTCTTGCGTTGCCGTCTGGGTGTTGATGTGGAAAACCCGTTTGGGCTATGAAATTCGCGCCTTTGGGCATTCGGAATCGGCCGCCCGTTACGCCGGCATCAACCCCACAAAAATCGTCATGGTATCGATGATCATTTCCGGCGCACTGGCTGGAATGATGGGCATCAACGTGGTGATGGGCGAGGCCGAGCGATTGGTGCTTAACTCTGTCGAGGGGGCCGGATTCATCGGAATTGCCGTCGCCCTGATGGGGCGCAACCATCCGTTTGGCGTGTTCTTGGCAGCGATCCTGTTCGGATTTCTGTACCAAGGCGGGGCCGAGCTGGATTTCTGGACCTCGATTCCGCGCGAATTGATCGTAGTAATCCAAGCCCTCGTGATCCTGTTCACAGGCGCGCTTGACCACATGGTTCGCATGCCGCTGGAACGCGTATTCCTGGCCTTCCGCAAGGGAGACGTCTGATGGATTACATGACGCTTCTTCAGGTGCTCGACACCACAGTCCGCCTTGCGATCCCGCTGCTGTTGGCCTGTTTGGCTGGTCTGTTTTCCGAACGCGCAGGCATTTTCGACATCGGGCTTGAGGGTAAAATGCTGGCGGCTGCGTTCCTGTCTGCTGCCGTCGCGGCCACGTCAGGGTCTGTCTGGGTCGGGTTGTTGGCAGGCATCGGGGCTTCTGTCGCTCTCAGCTTGATCCACGGGTTGGCATCGATCACATTCCGCGGCAACCAATTGATTTCGGGCGTCGCCATCAACTTTTTGGCAGCTGGCATGACAGTGCTGATCGCGCAAAGCTGGTTCCAACAAGGCGGACGCACACCGTCGCTAACCGGTGCAGCACGATTTAACCCGCTGACCCTGCCGTTTGCAGACAGTATTTCGGACGTGCCCGTCATCGGGCCGGCCTATTCCGAATTAATCTCGGGCCACGCGCTGGTCGTCTACATCGCCTTTGCCATCGTGCCGTTGTCGTGGTGGGTGTTGTATCGCACACGGTTTGGCCTGCGCCTGCGCGCCGTTGGGGAAAATCCCGCAGCTGTCGACACTGCTGGGATTTCGGTCGTCGGATTGCGGTATGCGGCCGTGATCATCTGCGGTGTTTTGTGCGGGATTGCGGGGGCGTATCTGTCGACTGCCCTGCAGGCCGGTTTCATCAAAGATATGTCTGCGGGCCGTGGATTTATCGCGCTTGCCGCGTTGATCTTTGCCAAATGGCGCCCGTGGCATGCGATGTATGCCTGCCTGCTGTTCGGCCTGTTCCAAGCGCTCGAGCTGCGCCCCGACATTATCGAACGGTTGATCGGCATCAGGGTCCAAAGCCAATTGCTCAGCGCGCTGCCCTACATCATGACGGTTGTGATTCTTGCAGGGTTGGGCGGCAAAGCCATTCCGCCACGCGCGGGTGGCGAGCCCTATGTCAAAGAGCGTTAATGGAAGTTTAGCACGCCGATAAGTCCAGATTCCCGTAACCTATCACACCATTTTGCGGCATCGCGGCGAGACATCTTGATTTACGCCCTGCCTTGGGGTTAGGGGTTCTCATGCAAATTTACCTTCCCATCGCCGAAGTATCGGTTAACGCGTTCCTCCTGCTCGGGTTGGGCGGCATCGTTGGAATTTTGTCAGGCATGTTTGGTGTCGGTGGCGGTTTCTTGATGACGCCCCTGTTGTTCTTTATCGGCATCCCGCCGGCCGTGGCCGTTGCAACCGAAGCCAACCAAATTGTGGCATCATCGTTTTCCGGCGTTCTTGCGCATTTCAAGCGAAAGACCGTGGACCTTAAAATGGGGACCGTGCTGCTGATTGGCGGCCTGGTTGGCGCGGCATTGGGCGTTGTGGTGTTCAACTATCTCAAGGCGCAGGGTCAGGTCGATCTGCTGGTTAAACTTTGCTACGTGCTGTTCCTTGGCGTCATCGGCGGGCTGATGTTTTTCGAAAGCCTGAATGCGATCCGCAAGACGGCAAAAGGCAAACCTGCAACGCGCAAGAAACACAACTGGATCCACGGTCTGCCGTTCAAAATGCGGTTCCGGGTGTCAGGTCTGTATATCTCCGTCATTCCACCGCTGATCGTTGGTCTTTGCGTCGGTATTCTGGCGGCGATCATGGGTGTTGGCGGCGGATTCATCATGGTGCCTGCGATGATTTATCTGCTGGGCATGCCAACCAAAGTGGTCGTTGGTACGTCGCTGTTCCAGATCATTTTTGTGACCGCATTCACCACGATGCTGCACGCGACGACCAACTTTACCGTTGATATCGTTCTGGCGGTTTTGCTGCTGGTCGGCGGCGTGATCGGTGCCCAGATCGGCACGCGCATCGGGGTCAAGATGAAGGCCGAACAACTGCGCATCTGGCTTGCGGTTATGGTGCTTGCAGTTTGCTTTAAACTGGCGCTTGATCTGCTGCTGCAGCCTACCGAATTATATTCCATCGGCGTGGGGGGGCATTGATATGACGCTTTCCAACACACTGCGCTGGCTGGTTGCCGCCTTGTTCATCGCGATGCCCGTGACTGCAGAAGAGGTCGTATTGGGCCTCAGCAAAAACGAAGTTGCGATCACTACGTCGTTCAACGGTTCTGAAATTCTGATCTTTGGTGCGGTGAAACGTGAAAAACCGATCCCTGATGGTGAACCGCTTGCGGTGATCATCACGATCGCTGGCCCATCGGAAACCGTTACCGTTCGGCGCAAAGAGAAGAAATTGGGCATCTGGGTCAACACCGATTCCGTAGACGTTGACGCGGCACCCAGCTTTTACGCCGTGGCCACCAGCGGTCTGCTGCGCGACGCCCTGAATGATGTCGAAGATTTACGTTACAAAATATCTGTCCCCCGCGCCATTCGCTCGGTCGGGGCACCGATGAACGTGCTCGACGCTGCCAGCTTTACCGAAGCCGTCATTCGCATCCGCGGTGCATCCGATTTGTACCAACTGCTCGAAGACAGTGTGACGGTCGACGATCAAACCTTGTTTCAGACTTCGGTGCGCATGCCCGCAGCCCTGACCGAAGGGGCCTATGCCACCCGTATTTTCCTAACGCGCGGCGGCAAAGTTGTGTCGAGCTACGAGACCGCAATTGATGTGCGCAAAGTCGGGTTGGAGCGTTGGCTGTACACGCTGTCACGGGAAAACGCGTTCCTTTACGGCCTGATGTCCTTGGCCATCGCAATCGCTGCGGGTTGGGGCGCGTCCGCCGTCTTCCGCTTGTTCCGCGCCTAAACCAACGAGGTCAACCGCGACCGACGAACGGCATCTTGGTGGCCATCACGGTCATGCTTTGCACATTTGCGCCAAGCGGTAGGTCGGCCATGTGCATCACCGCATCTGCGGCGTGGCGCACATCCATCGTTTCCGTGTTTGGCTGGCTCGCCTTGAGTGACGCAACCATATCGGTTTCGGCATTGCCAATATCCAGCTGACAACACGCAATATCGAATGCGCGCCCATCCAACGACAAGGTCTTGGTCAGGCCAGAAACCGCGTGTTTTGTCGTCGTGTAGCACACCGAATTCGGGCGTGGCACATGCGCAGACAGTGAGCCGTTGTTGATGATGCGCCCGCCTTGTGGATCTTGGTGGCGCATCTGTGCAAACGCCAGTTGCGCTGCGATAAACATGCCGCCCACATTAACGTTCAAAACCTGCGCCCACGCATCCAGCGGAATTTCGTCGATTGTCGTCATCGGCCCGAACATGCCGGCATTGTTGAACAACACGTCCAAATGCCCGGTTTCTACAACAAAGGCGTCAAATGCGGCCTTCATTGCAGTTGCATCAGTCACGTCCGTCGGCAAGGCAACTGCTGTGTCGTACTGAGACGCGATGTCTTCGAGCAGTTCGGCGCGGCGCGCAATCAGCCCAACACGCCAACCTTTGTCCAAGAACGTCTCGGCTGTGGCGCGCCCGATGCCCGAACTTGCACCTGTGATGATGATCGATTTCATATGAATTCCTCCGGATCAGGTTCTGCCAATGTCAAAGGTGCCGGGGCAATGCTGCGCAAATCATCGACGCGCAGCCCTTCCGTGGGCTTGGACAGACGGTTGCGCACGACCCAAATCAGGCGCTCTTGCGCGCGGGTGATCGCGACGTAAGCCAGGCGTTTCCATAGTGGTTGCCCCGCCTCCATCCGGCCCATGCGCGCGGCGACAAACAGATCGGGGGCGAACACCTGGACCGTGTCCCACTGACTGCCCTGCGCCTTGTGAATGGTCACCGCAGCGCCGTGTAGAAATGTGGCCCCCATGCGGGCAGCAAAGGGGATAAACGGTTCTTCTTCATCAGGTTTTTCGATTTTCACGATGGACGCAGCGCTGATTTGCGGGTCTTGGGCCCCCATCACGTGCAGCCGCGAAAATCCGGGTTTGCGCCCCTGGCCTAGGAAAATCACCTGCGCGCCTTTGATCAAACCGCGTGCTTCTAGATCGAGCCGCTTTTTGCGGTGTTTCATCGGCAATTCGATACCGTCACAAATCAGCGGTTCGCCTTCGAGCAACGCATCTTCGGGTGCACCGTGCACTGCGCGAAACGCATTGATCAGGCGAATGCGGGTGGCGTTGCGCCACACCAGAACCGGACTGCGGGCCATCAGATCGACTTCGACGCGCTGGCCCCAAACGACGCGCTCGTCCTTTTTCGAAAAGTCCTCAACCATCTTTTCGAAATCGCTAAATTCGAGGCTCGGATCAGCAAGCGCATGCGCCAGATCCAGAATTGGATTGTCTGCCGTCTGACGATGCACGCGTTCAAGGTTCAGCACGCGCGGCGCAGGCAGTTTTTCAAAAACCATGGCACCTGATTGTTTGACCGGTGCCAACTGGGCCGGATCACCAAACAGTAGCAACGTTGGGAAAATCTCTTTTAAATCCTCGAATTGCTTGTCGTCCAGCATCGAACTTTCGTCGACAAACCCGATGTCCAGCGGCTCTTCGCGCCGCTTCCAACCGGTGATGAAATCAGAGCCACGCAACCCTGCCGCCGCCAGCGCACCCGGAATAGATTTGTTGCCCGCATAGAATGTCGCGGCGCGGTCCAGCGAGATGTCTGTGATGCCTTCGATCTCGGGGCGCTCGCCCCGCCCCTCAAGCCATTCCGCAATGCGTTCGTATTCGGGGTCGTACATCGGCGTGTACAAAATGCGGTGGATCGTGGTGGCAGGCACGCCGCGTAATCGCAAAACCGACGCCGCTTTGTTGGTTGGCGCAAGGATTGCCAAGGTCCGTTTGTTCACGCGCTTTTTGGATTCGTAGTCGCCCGAAACGATATCGACGCCTGCGGTCTCAAGTGCCTTGTACAATTCTGCCAACAAGAGCGTTTTGCCCGACCCCGCCTTGCCGGTCACCGCCATCACAGAATGCGCGGAGCTGACCGGCGGTAACAGCAGATGATCGTCCAAATTGACCCCCGCCGAACGCAGCATTTCTGTAACGCTGTCAAAGGCGCTGGCTTGGTCATCCGAAAGGGTCAATGTGGGGATATTCATGACCCGACACTATAGGCCAGGCGCGCGCTGTACTAGCCTACTTTGGCCAATTGGGTGCGGTGTTCGGTGCCAAATGCGCGCTCGAACCAAAGGCGTGAAATGGCGGGCGATAACCCTGCACGGCGCGCGACTTGCAACTGGTGTGCTTTGTCGAAATGCCACAGGCCGACACTGATGCTATCGCGACCTGTTCCAGAGCTACCCAATACTTCGGGGGACGAACCGATCATACGGTAAATGCGAACCATACGGGCATCAAAAACGCCAACAAAGTGTTCAATGTCAAAGCCTTGCATGATTTCACCACCCCCCAGCATCAAGGCCGCTGCGACTTTGGCATCGGCACTACGAGACAAGCAAAACCGTGTGCATTCCCAGATGACCGGGCTGGATACTGGCCCGCCGCCCAACAGTTCGGAAAAGTGATCGTTGACCATTACAGAACCCGTTGTCGGCAAGAACCGCATAGAGCCCCCGTGGGTTCCATCTGCGTTTTCCCAGATCACGTAAAGCGGGTTCAGATCATCATATTCGTCACGCTCGTGGCCCGCTGCATCGACTGTCACATCCCAGCCGAGGCGGGTTTTGAACTGGTCTGCGCGGTCACAGAACATTGTGTCAGCGAGTTTTGGGTACTTCGGCAATTCGTTAGCGTAAAGGTAGCGCAACATATCTGATCTCCATGTCAGCGGTCCGAATGAACCGTTAACCAGGAGTACTGTTCGCTGACTTAAGGGAGCGTGTTAGCGCCGCGCGCACTGTTGTGGAAATGCGCAACGGCTGGCATTAATAAATTGATATTAAACGACAATCAGACCACGCGAGATGGCGCGCGCAACAGCATGGGTGGTATTCATCGCCCCCAATTTGAAACGCGCACTTTCGATGTAAACCCGTACCGTGTGCTCGGAGATCGCCAGCGTCTGCGCAATCTGCGCGCGGCTATAACCCATACCCAACAGCGTCATCGCGTCAATTTCACGTGGCGACAGCGCTTGCGACGCTTCGGGCGCACGATCCGGTTCCAGGTCCAACGCTTTTTGATTGAACGCATGCGCGATCAAGATCATGTCGCGACGATGTAATTCGGTGAATTCCGCCCAGTGCTCATCATCGACCGAGTGATTGACACTAAACAATGCGAACTGCCCGTTCGGCCCACGGATCGGAACCGAAAACCCTTGGTTGCCAACGCCGTATTCGATGGCTTCTGCCTGAAACAGACGCGCCGCTTTGCTGGACCAATCCAAACGCTTCCAATCGACGGGGTGAAATCGTTGATAGCATCCAGCGATCACAGGATCGATGCGCAGATAGTTTTGGTCCAGATACCGATCACGCCACGCGTCGGTGTATGTGCCGCAACCATATTGGTCACCGGCACTGTCGACCCAATGGTAAACCATATGGTTCACGCCCATCAGGTCACGCAATTTTTCAATCGCCGCTTGGAGCGACGGGAGCCCCTCAGCTTGTTCTAGTTCCTCCAATATGCGTTCCAGACGCGTATTCGGTTGCAGGGGCACTTGCGGCTTGCCTTTCGTTGAGGGTCGCAATTTCGGCCATCGCCACAATTGCCGTGTCCTCAAGCTGTTCGGCCAAGGCCATCAACTCGTTAGAACGGGCAAATGTTTTGAGGTCCGTTAGAACGTCCAAAATCCAGTCACTTCTCATATCACGATACACCCTTTGTTAGTTAACGAAAGCTTAACACAACTCTAGCATGAGCGGAAAAGGTAAAGATATTCCCTCATTTCAACTCCCCCGATATAGGGAGGTGCAGATTTGCAACTCATTGAAAAGGCATATTTGGGTGGTTAATACGACAAACGCCCGCGACAGGAGACCTGATTCGCGGGCGTTTCCATGGCATGGTGACGTGAGCGAGAGGCTATTTGCCCGCTTCGACGACGTCCTCGACGGTGCGCAAACCGGTTTTTGGTGCCTGAACCAAGACTGACATGTTGCCTGGTTTATGTTCGTTGCGCAGCATCTTCATGTGCGCATCTGGCAACGCGCTCCATTCGAACACTTCTGACATGCACGGATCCAAGCGACGCTCAACCATCAGGTTGTTGGCCGCAGACGCTTGTGCGAGGTGGGCAAAGTGGCTGCCTTGCAGACGCTTTTGGTGCATCCACATGTAGCGCACGTCAAATGTCAGATTGAAACCTGACGTGCCTGCGCAAATCACGACCATGCCGCCTTTTTTGCAAACCAAAGTGGACACAGGGAACGTCGCCTCGCCCGGGTGTTCGAACACCATGTCGACGTTGTTGCCTTTGCCGGTGATCGCCCAGATCGCCGCGCCAAATTTGCGGGCCTCTTTGAACCAAGCGGCATATTCCGGTGTGTTTACTGTCGGCAATTGGCCCCAGCAGTTGAAATCTTTGCGGTTCAAAACACCTTTTGCGCCCAGCCCCATGACAAAGTCACGTTTGCTTTCGTCGGAAATCACACCGATGGCGTTGGCACCGGCTGTGTTGATCAACTGGATCGCATACGATCCCAAACCACCGGACGCGCCCCAAACCAGAACGTTCTGGCCAGGTTTCAGATCGTGTGGTTCGTGACCAAACAGCATGCGATAGGCAGTGGCCAGCGTCAGCGTGTAGCACGCCGCCTCTTCCCACGTCAGGTGCTTGGGGCGTGGCATCAGTTGTTGGGCTTGCACGTTGGTGAATTGTGCAAAAGACCCGTCAGGCGTTTCGTAGCCCCAGATGCGCTGGCTGGTCGAAAACATCGGATCGCCGCCGTTGCAGTGTTCATCGTCGCCGTCGTCTTGGTTGCAGTGGATCACAACCTCGTCGCCGACTTTCCAGCGTTTTACTTTATCACCAACCGCCCAAACGATGCCCGACGCGTCAGAGCCTGCGATGTGGAATGGTTGTTTGTGACCGTCAAACGGGCTGATCGGTTGACCCAGTGCGGCCCACACGCCGTTGTAGTTAACACCAGCGGCCATTACCAAAACCAAGACTTCGTGGCTGTCGAGCGTAGGCACATCGACGACCTCTTGCAGCATCGCTGTGTCCGGTTCGCCGTGGCGTTCTTTGCGGATGGTCCATGCGTACATTTGCTTTGGCACATAGCCCATCGGCGGCATTTCACCGACCTCGTACAGATCTTTTTCGGGTGCGTCGTATTGCGCGATACCATTGTCCAAAGCCATGCCAGCCTCCTGAAAAGTTACAAACGTGCCGCAACGCAGAATCGCGCTGCTTTCACAGTGGAATATGGGTCACAAGGTAATATTGCAACCTCTTGGGTATGATTTTTGTAACTTTATGACTTTGCGAGTGCAGAAATTTTGCTGCGACTGCATCTATTGCGCGAAAAAATGCGCAATCGAATTTGAATAGTACTGCAAGACAGGAATCTGATCCGGGGTCTTTTCCCAGCCTCCATCCGTTTGCGTAATCAGCTTGCGCTGTTCCATGTGTTCGCGGGCCAACCGCACTGTCGCCGCAAAGTCCTCTGGTGCGGTCAACGGCAGCTCGCCTTGGCAAGCAGCGATCTGTTTGTTCACGGCCCGTGCAAGTGCCGCATCATCCAAAGCAGCTTCGGCTTGCAACACTGCGCGCGACAAGAGAGGTACGAACAACACCGGCATGACGTCCTGAATGCGGGCCATCAGATCTTGGGCCAGTTCTTGGGCGCTCGGCGGTTCTGCATAGGTGCGCAAAGACACAGGTTCCCCGAACACGACGGCCGCCGTTCCAAAACGCAAGAACTTGCCACGCAAACGCAACCAAATCTTGCGGGCGATGAATTTGAACACAACGGACACTTTGCCGCCAAACCGGCGATCGCCCCTCTGATCCGCAGCAATCAGCACGCGGTCTTCCAACACACGGTCGTAGTTAATTGCAACGGGAACAAAGATCACTTCGCGGGCTTCGGGGTCGTATTCCTCAAGGATATAAGACAACAGGCCCATCTTTGGCGGCATCAGTTTGCCATTTAGACTTAGGCCGCCTTCGGGAAACACCGCTTGGGTCACGCCGCCGTCGCGGGCCATTTGCACGTAACGCGCCAGAACCTTGCGGTACAACGCACCGCGCGATTTGCGTCGAATGAAATACGCGCCGAGCGATTTGATCAGTTTGGACAACGGCCACACCCGCGCCCATTCGCCAACCGCATACGACAAGGCCGACGCGCGTGCGGCCAGATACGTGACCAACAGATAGTCCATGTTGGATCGGTGGTTCATAATGAAAATAACGGTCGCGTCCTTGGGCAAATCGGCCAGACGCGCGTCGTTTTCAGGCCCTGTCCGCACAGTATAGAGCGCATTGGCCAACCAGCGCGCGACCCGAATGCCGAACCCGAAATATGCGAAAGCACTAAAGCTGGGCACGATTTCGCGGGCGTAAGACTGCGCTTTTTGAAAGCCGACGTTTTCGGGCACATCATGTTCACTCGCGTAGTCAACAATGGCGCGGGTCACTTCGGGATCATAGCTAAGGCGCTGGATCATGTCGTAACGACGCGCCAGCTTGAATGGCTCGATCGGGCGTTCTAGGCGTTCGTTCAATTTCTTAACCGCTCTTTCAAGGCGGCGGCGAAAATACCAGCGCACCGAAGGTAACAAAAAATGGCTAAGAGCAGTGACCGCAGCAAACAGCAGGATCAATACAAATAGCCAAATAGGAAGTTCAATGGTTTGCGTCATTGCCGACCACCCTTACAGGGCTGGTCAAATGCGTAAACCAAAAACAACCGCAGTCTGGTTTTCATTTCGTCGCGCGACCTTTATCCTCTTCGGAATGTATCAAGCTGATTCATTCTTTACACTTAGCATCACAGATCAGATCTTTTTGGGGTGGCTTTCGCTAATCCTGTTTTCCGGTGCCATCTGGGCGATGACGCGCGTGAAAGGGATGTGGGCATTGCGGTTATTGATCGCTCTGCTGTCGTTTTGGCTGTTTGTCTGGCTGTCGCCACAAATATACTACTTATACTACATTATGATTATCGACGGTTTGCCCGTACAATGGGTGATCCGAACCGCGCCAAGCCCTGTACACATCATTCAACTGCTCACGTTTTGGACAAATGACACCCTTTCTGCCCATTCTCAGGGGGTGCTTGGCTGGGCCATGATTGCTGCGGCTGCAATACGTAGATAAGGTTCGATTGCCGCAACGCAGCGAATTGACAACGGTACAAAATTCCACGTATCAGTCACGCAGCGCAATAAAATTACCAAAGCGATTCACGAGGTTTTCGATGACACAGCACCAAAAAGACCGCCCTTGGCTGATCCGCACCTATGCCGGACACTCCACCGCCAAGGCATCAAACCTGTTGTATCGCTCGAATCTGGCCAAAGGCCAAACCGGCCTGTCCGTCGCTTTCGATTTGCCCACACAAACTGGCTATGACAGCGATCACGTCTTGTCGCGGGGCGAAGTCGGCAAAGTCGGCGTGCCAGTGTCGCACCTTGGCGACATGCGCGCCTTGTTTGCGGACATTCCGCTTGAGCAGATGAACACGTCGATGACGATCAACGCAACCGCCCCTTGGTTGCTGGCGCTGTACATCGCTGTGGCCGAAGAACAGGGTGCGGATGTGGCCACTCTGCAAGGCACGGTTCAAAACGACCTGATCAAAGAATACTTATCGCGCGGCACGTATATTTGCCCGCCAAAACCATCGTTAAAGATGATCGCGGACGTGGCCGAGTATTGCTACACAAACGTGCCAAAATGGAACCCGATGAACGTGTGTTCCTATCACTTGCAAGAAGCAGGCGCGACGCCGGAACAGGAATTGGCCTTTGCATTGGCGACAGCTACGGCCGTCTTGGATGAATTGCGCCCGCGTGTTGCGGTTGAGGATTTCCCCGCATTGGTTGGACGTATTTCGTTTTTCGTAAACGCCGGAATTCGGTTCGTCACAGAGATGTGCAAAATGCGCGCTTTTGTCGATCTTTGGGATGAAATTTGCGAAACCCGTTATGGCGTAACCGAGGCGAAATACCGCCGTTTCCGCTATGGCGTTCAGGTCAATTCCCTTGGGTTGACCGAGCAGCAGCCAGAAAACAACGTTTATCGTATTCTCATCGAAATGCTGGCCGTGACGCTTTCTAAAAAGGCACGCGCGCGGGCCGTGCAATTGCCCGCCTGGAACGAAGCCCTCGGCCTGCCCCGCCCATGGGACCAGCAATGGTCCATGCGCATGCAACAAATCATGGCGTTTGAAACAGATCTGTTGGAATTCGACGACCTGTTCGATGGCAACCCTGCGGTCGATGCAAAGGTAGAAGAATTAAAGAACGGCGCGCGCGCTGAATTGGCGAACCTTGACGGAATGGGCGGGGCGATCGACGCAATCGACTATATGAAATCGCAATTGGTCGGATCGAACGCTGCGCGCCTGAACCGAATTGAATCTGGTGAAACGGTGGTGGTTGGCGTCAACAAATACACCAGCACAGAACCTTCGCCGCTTATGACCGCTGATGGTGGCATCATGGTTGTCGACCCTGCCGAAGAACAAGGGCAAATCGATCGCCTGAACGTCTGGCGCGCGGATCGTGATCAGGTCGCTGTCGACGCCGCTTTGGCGGATTTGCGTAGTGCCGCCGCTGAGGGGCGCAATGTGATGGAACCCTCGATTGCTGCGGCCAAAGCGGGCGTGACCACCGGCGAATGGGCCGCCCAAATGCGCGCTGTGCATGGAGAATATCGCGGACCAACCGGAGTTGCCGCTGGCCGTTCCAACCAAACCGAGGGCCTGGATGATCTGCGCGACAGCGTCGATGCGGTCAGTGACAAATTGGGCCGGCGTCTGAAGTTCTTGGTTGGTAAACCGGGGCTCGATGGCCACTCGAACGGGGCGGAACAAATTGCTGTGCGCGCACGCGATTGCGGCATGGATATCTCGTACGAAGGTATTCGCCTGACGCCAGAAGAATTGGTCACCGCCGCAATTGAAGACGGCGCGCATGTTGTGGGTCTTTCAATTCTGTCCGGCAGCCATATTCCGCTGGTCGAAGAATTGATGCACCGGATGCGGACTGCTAACCTTAGTGAAATTCCGGTCATCGTCGGAGGAATCATTCCCGACGAAGACGCAGAACGCCTGAAAGCAATGGGTGTTGCGCGCGTATATACGCCGAAGGATTTCGAATTGAATACTATTATGATGGATATTGTGACGCTCGCAGACCCATCGGAAGTAGAAGCAGCATAACCCAGAGTTATTGATACAAAATAGATCAAGGGTTTTTCTTGATCCTCTTGGTTATTGTCGTATATGCCCTACGCAATTCGAATTGAATTGCGAGGACAATCCTATGAAATTTGATCTTAAATCCCTGACACGTAAAGAGTTAGAAAAGCTGGCTGCAGATGTTAAAAAAGCACTGCTTACAGCCAAAGCCCGTGATCGTCGTGAAGCCATGAAAGCCGCAGAAAAAGCTGCTGCTGAATTCGGGTTTTCGCTGAATGATTTGGCCAAAGACAAAGCGCCAAGCGTGGCGGCCAAACCCAAAAAGAAAAAAAGCAAACCGGCTGTAGCCCGCTTTGCAAACCCAGAAGACCCGGCACAAACTTGGACTGGGAAAGGGCGTCAGCCATTCTGGTTCAAGAATGCCGTTGAGGCCGGAACGTCTCCGGACGATTTGGCAATCTAGGTTCAAAGAGATTTTGGAAATGGCCTGCGTATTCGACGGGCCATTTCCATTCCGACGCTGCTAGACGGATAATGCACCCCGTCCAAAGATGAATTGCCAGCGGCTACCATCTTGCATGACAATTTCACCACCACCTGAACGCGGCGTTTCATATTGCGCAGTGCCTACCCCTGTCAGCCCGTTTGAGCATTTGACAGGAAAGGTCACTTTGCGCGTCTCGGACGCTGGTGTGTATCGACCGGAACAATTGGTTCCGCCATTGCTGACCTGAAACCAGCCGCCTTCCAAAAATGTGGCCGTTGCAGTGCCGCGATAAACTGTGTTGGCCGGACCAACCACTGCGACTGGATGTGAAACATCACAGGCCGTTAATCCAATTGATCCCAAAAGAGCGGCGACAAGAATAGTTTTCATAACAAACACCTTTGTGTTGCGGCGAACATCTTGAACGCCGTTCATGGATATATGAACAATGTTCACCGCATTCCTCAAGTATGGTTTTCCCCACTTGTCTCTTGCCCTATTCATCCCCTCGGGGCAGGTTGCCAAAAACCTGAAAGGATCCTTCATGACAGTTCACATCGGTGCAAAACCAGGCGAAATCGCTGAAACAGTCCTGCTGCCTGGCGACCCTTACCGCGCCAAATGGGCCGCAGAGACGTTTTTGACAGACGTCAAACTGGTCAATGAAGTCAGAGGCATGCTGGGGTTCACCGGCACGTGGAATGGCAATCGCGTGACCATCCAAGGGTCAGGCATGGGCATGCCGTCATTGTCGATCTATGTGAACGAGCTGATCAAGGACTACGACGCAAAAACTCTGATCCGTATTGGCAGCTGTGGCGGCATGCAGCCTCAGGTCAAGGTCCGTGACGTGATCATCGCGATGACAGCCAGCACAATAAATTCGCCATCCTCTGGTATCTTTAAAGAGTTCAACTACGCGCCCTGTGCCGATTACGGGCTGCTCGCAGCCGCAGTGAACGCCGCACAAGCCAAAGGCACAGACACTCATGTTGGCGGCATTTATTCGTCGGATGTGTTCTATGACGAACGCCCTGATCTGAACGAACAAATGACGCGCCACGGCATTCTTGGCGTCGAAATGGAGGCCGCCGAGCTTTACACGCTTGCTGCCCGTTACGAGCGTCGCGCATTGGCTGTTTTGACCGTGTCGGACCACTTGCAAACGGGTGAAGCCTTGCCCTCGACAGACCGCGAACGCAGCTTTGGCGACATGGTCGAAATCGCGTTGCAAGCCGCGTTTAACTAGCCGCGCCCGTGGCTGCGATCATATCTGTTGGGCTGGGGTGAAACCCAGCCATCCAAACTGCCTGCTGCCGGTTTGAACACTTCAACCAGCAGCGGGTAACACGCGGCCTCGTCCGATGAATGTTCAGATGAACAGTCCCCGCCAGGGCAGGCACTGAGGCAACCAAGCAAATCAATCTCTGCAAAGAATTCAAGGTAGTCACCGGGGCGTACCGGTGATGCCTTCATAAAATATTGTCCAGTATCGCGGGTAAACCCTGTGCACATAAATACGTTGAGCACGTCGTGAACATAAGACTCCGCCTCTTGCGGTGTCAAATCCAGATGGTCCGCCATCGCACGCGACAGGTTCGAATGACAACAATGGTGGTACTGCCCACCGGCCAGCAAGTTATGTGTATAGGGATCGCAGCGCGTGCCAATCACGTCGTGCACCGAGCCGCCAAATTCATCCATTCCGTACCAACCAAGCGTGTCATGGGTGATCGTCGCCATAGGCCGCAGCCCTGGAAAACTAGACCACATGCGTTGACCCGTCGTGATGTGTGTACCGTGCAACGCACGCGTTTTGCCGGAATAGAACCGCTCGTTCAGGTCATTCGCATTGAACAGATTGAGGTCGCCAACCTGCGAACCTTCCACCGATGTGATGCGGAAAAAATGACCTTTTGGAACATGAAACGTTGCCGCCTCGCGGGCAGGTGCAATGACTTCATGGACCTTGGTCAAAGTGTCCCGCGCCCTCGTATACAGATCCATATCCGGGGCCGGCAGCGTATCGACGGGGTAGCAAATGACTGGCTTTATGGCGCGGCGCGCAGCTGAATCTGAGGGTTGGGTCACGTTGTATCCTTACAAGCTGGGTGGACGATGCAGCGATTTGCAGTCTTTTGGAACACCCGTTGACGACGTAAACGCCTCGGCTCCGCAGGCGGCACAATTGTACTTGCGCAAGGTTCCACGGTTACCGGATGCGTCAGCCCGCCAGCGGCATTCGCGATTGGGTCGTGCGCGGCGGGCTAAAAACGCCACGACAAAAAACGCAATAACGGCGACAAGAATTAAGGGCATGTGTTTCGTCCTGTTGGCACCTGCGTCCAAGGACATTGGCGCAACTGGAATTTAGGTACAACACACAAAAACGGCGACCCTTGGGCCGCCGTGATGTTTTGGATTGCTGACCAGCTTAGACGCGACGTTCAACCATCGTCTTTTTGATGTTGGCGATCGCCTCGGCTGGGTTCAGGCCTTTCGGGCAGGTCTTGGCGCAGTTCATAATCGTGTGACAGCGATACAGTTTGAACGGGTCTTCGAGATCGTCGAGGCGTTCGCCTGTTGCCTCGTCACGGCTGTCGATGATCCAGCGGTAGGCGTGCAGCAATGCGGCTGGTCCAAGGTAGCGATCGCCGTTCCACCAGTAGCTGGGGCAGGACGTTGAGCAGCACGCACACATGACGCATTCGTACAGACCGTCCAGTTTGGCGCGGTCCTCGATGGACTGTTTCCATTCTTTTGCAGGACGGTTGGTTTTGGTTTCCAACCACGGCATGATCGACGCGTGTTGGGCGTAAAAATGCGTCAGGTCCGGGATCAAATCCTTAACCACCGGCATGTGCGGTAGCGGATAGATTTTCACGTCACCTTTGACTTCGTCCATGCCGTAGATGCAGGCCAATGTGTTGATGCCATCGATGTTCATCGCACAAGACCCACAGATGCCTTCGCGACACGAACGACGGAAGGTCAGCGTCGGATCGATCTCGTTTTTGATCTTGATCAGCGCGTCCAAAATCATCGGGCCGCAGGTGTCCATATCAACCCAATAACTATCAAGCTGAGGGTTCTTGCCGTCATCCGGGTTCCAGCGATAAATGCTGAATTTGCGCAAGTTCGTTGCGCCCTCGGGTTTTGGCCATGTTTTGCCCCGCGTCATGCGGGAATTTTTCGGCAAGGTCAGTTGAACCATGTCAGTGTTCCTTTCTGCTCTGAACGAGCACATCGGTCAAAGAATCAAATACGGGTTGGTTTTGCACAACAGATTTCGCCAATTCGCGGCGCACATTGCGCGGCAATTGAAGCGTGTTGGCAAGGCGCATGAATTCGAGCGCGCCGGGCGTTAAGCTTTCGTTGCGATCACCCGGAATTGGATCAAGGGCCGCAATATCAGCGTCAGTGAGGCCAGCAATTTTCAACAATTGTTGGCCAGGGCGGGCGCGGTCAGTTTCGTCTTCTAGTGCGATCCACGTGATGCGATCTGCACCCACCGCCGCGTTCAGGCGCGATTTCAGATCATCCCAATCGGTTAGGGCGTTCGTGTCAGCGCGAAAACGTTCTAACGCGTGGGTGTAGTTGTTGGATTTCACGACTTGGTTGTGCACCGAAGATTTCCAGCGCTGAATGTCGCGGGTATAGAAAACATACTCCGGAATAAGCGGCGCAAGATGCTTGTCCAACAGGCCCATAATCTCGGGGAGGTGCGGGTACAGATCTAGCAAATCGCCCGTCCCCGGCATCGCGCCGCACAGGTTTTCGTGGCTCAACAAACACAGATCGTGATCAGAGGCTTGCATCGTGTCACGCGCCGTTTCGATAGCTGTGATCAGTTCAGCCTTGTCGACGATCCCTTGCGAATAATCCCACGCAGCACGCCCCACCAAACGGCAGACGGACTTGGCGTTTGGAACCATCACCAACATGCGAGACGCCAACGCATCTTTGTTGCGCCGCAAAAAGTGCTGCAGCGACGTGGTGCCCGTTTTCTGGACACCCATATGAAGGATCAGCCGCACGGGTCTAGCCTGCGAGCGCCGCGACGCCAGCCTTGGTCACGCACTGCGTCGTTTCGGGCCGCGACAGGATCGTGCGCACCAATGTGACGGTGGTTTCATCAACACCAACCACGGCTGCCTTAGCGAATTTCGCAATCTCGCTGGTGTTTGAATTATCGATGATGCAATCGGAAAACGGCGTCACGACCTTGTTAGGCACGCTTGGGAATTGCGTGGTCAATGTCTCTGCCACGGCCGCCTTCGCACTGCGCCGTGCGACATCATCAACCGCTTGTGTTGCACTTTCACAGCCCACAAGGGCCATGAGACTTACCGTTAGAAGCGCCGGTTTCAACATCAGAAGTTACGCACTTTTGGAGCGATCTTCTTGGGGTCGATACCGCCGTCATTGTGGCTGGTCAAAGGCTGTAGATGCACGCCGCGATAAGATAGGCGCGCCTCGTTTTTGCCGTTGAACCACGTCAGTGAGTGCTTGCGCCAGTTCTCGTCATCGCGCTCCGGGAAATCTTCGTGCGCGTGGGCGCCACGGCTTTCTTTGCGCGCCTCGGCCCCGGTGATCGTGGCAACCGCGTTGGGGATCAGGTTGGCCAGTTCCAGCGTTTCCATCAGATCAGAGTTCCAAACCAGTGACCGGTCCGTGACACCGATGTCCGACCATTTCGCCGCGACTTCGTCCATTTTTGCCTTGCCCTCGGCCAAAGTATCATTGGCACGAAACACAGCTGCGTCTTTTTGCATCGTCTGTTGCATTTCCATACGCAGCGCCGCCGTTGGCGTGTGGCCTTTGGCATGGCGCGTGTTGTCGAAACGTTCAAACGCGGCGTCTACCGATTTTTGGTTTGGCGTTGGCACGGGTGTCGACGGGTCCACGATTTCGCCTGCGCGGATCGCAGCGGCGCGGCCAAATACGACCAAATCGATCAGTGAATTTGACCCCAAACGGTTTGCGCCGTGCACCGAGGCACAGCCCGCTTCGCCCACGGCCATCAGGCCCGGTGACACTGCATCAGGCGTATCAGCGGTTGGGTTCAAAACCTCACCCCAATAGTTCGTCGGAATACCGCCCATGTTGTAGTGAACAGTTGGCAAAACCGGGATCGGTTCTTTGGTCAAATCGACGCCGGCAAAGACGCGCGCGGATTCCGAAATACCCGGCAGGCGCAGGTCCAGCGTTTCTTTGGGCAGGTGGTTCAGGTTTAGGTGGATGTGATCGCCGCTTGCGCCTACACCGCGCCCTTCACGGATTTCCATCGTCATGCAGCGCGACACGTAATCGCGCGGTGCGAGGTCTTTGTATTGCGGTGCGTAGCGTTCCATGAATCGCTCACCTTCGGAGTTGGTCAGATATCCACCTTCGCCGCGCGCGCCCTCGGTGATCAAACAACCGGCGCCGTAGATCCCTGTCGGGTGGAATTGTACAAATTCCATGTCTTGCAATGGTAGTCCAGCGCGTGCCGTCATGCCGCCGCCGTCGCCGGTGCACGTGTGCGCAGACGTGGCCGAGAAATAAGCGCGCCCATAGCCACCCGTCGCCAGCACCACCATTTTGGCAGAGAACAAGTGCATCGTGCCGTCGTCCAGTTTCCAACACAGCACGCCTTGGCAAACACCGTCATCGGACATGATCAAATCGATCGCGAAATATTCGATGTAGAATTCCGCGTTATTCTTGAGGCTTTGGCCATAAAGCGTGTGCAGGATCGCGTGGCCGGTGCGGTCAGCGGCAGCACAGGTGCGCTGCACGGCGGGGCCTTCGCCAAATTCGGTGGTGTGGCCGCCAAACGGACGCTGGTAAATCTTGCCCTCTTCGGTGCGCGAAAACGGAACGCCGTAGTGCTCAAGCTCGTAAACCGCTTTGGGGGCTTCGCGCGCGAGGTATTCCATCGCGTCCGTATCGCCCAGCCAATCAGAGCCTTTGACCGTGTCATACATGTGCCACTGCCAGTTGTCGGGGCCCATGTTGGACAACGATGCCGCGATCCCGCCTTGTGCGGCAACAGTGTGCGAACGGGTCGGGAAAACCTTGGTCACGCAGGCCGTGCGCAACCCTTGTTCTGCCATGCCGAGCGTGGCGCGCAAACCTGCGCCCCCTGCCCCGACAACAACCACGTCATATTCATGTGTTTCGTATTCATAAGCAGCCATTTTCAGGTCTCCTTTGTATCGATTAAAGCGCGAGACGGGCGATAGCAAAAATGCCAGTCGCAGCCGCCGCATAAGAGAGACAGATCATCAAAACGATGCTGACCTTTTGGGCCGTCCCATGAACGTAGTCCTCGATCAGGGTTTGGACACCCATTTTAAAGTGCATCATGGTGACGCCAATGGTCAGGGCCGCGATGATTGCCGGAAAGGGACGCGCAAAATAGGCGATCACTTCGGCATAAGGCTTGCCCAACATCGGCCCAAAGGTGAAGACGAACATCGGGATCAACAGCAGCAGTGCAACCGCGCTGACCTTCATTGCCCAGAAATGTTCGGTGCCGGTCTTTGCAGACCCCATGCCAACGGCGCGTTTTCGGTCGGTCAAAAATGCCATGCTTTGCGTCCCTTAAACAATGATGATTGTGAGAATGGTCAGAATGACGGAACCGGCAATCACGGCCCAGCCCATCTTTTCTGCAGTTGGGATATCGAGGCCAATGCCGTTGTCCCAAATCAGATGCCGCACACCGGCGAGTGTGTGATACCACAGCCCCAGGACGGACAAGGTCATCACAATGTCGCCAAACCAGCTGGTCAAAAGCCCGTCTGCATACGCGAAATATGTTTCCGACGTTGCAGCCGCCAAGAACCACCAAATCACCAAAAGTGACGATATCAAAAGTGCGTTGCCTGTGATCCGCGTCAGGATCGAAGTCATCGACGTCAGTTGTGGTCGATAGATTGACAGGTGCGGTGAAAGCGGGCGATTGCCCCGATTTACATCAGCCATGCTACTGGTCCCTTTTCAAAACTTGTCTCTTTACTAGCGATTTTTACGGCAGTGTCACGTAGCACAGGGTTAATATTGCTGTGAATTTCTATAGGATTGATACGGTTTTGGTAATTTGTGATCACAGCCTCAAGTCGTGTGATCACATTCATGGCGAATCTACCCGCCTTGCCAAACCTGTCACCTGCTTTGTCGTTTCGCGTTGCAGTTTGCGTCTGATTTGGGCGGGATAGTCGTCAAAGCCTTGTGCGGTGACCACAAATGCCCCCTCGCCCGAGATCAGGTTTTCGTAAAAATAGGCCGTCAGGTCCGTCTTGTCGGTTTCGATGGCAAGCGCATTTACGATCACACCTGCTGCGCGGATTGCTGCCAATTGCGTGATCGGCTCAGCGCCTTCGTTCGACACCCCGTCACCCGACACATCAATGACTTTGCGCGCGCACTGCGGCACTTGGTCGAACAACGCCAACGACATCGACACTGCTTCGCCTATAGCTGTCGAGAAATTGCGCCAAATGCGTGGATCTTGGTCAATCGTATCCGCCAGACTGATGACATCAGCGTAGGTGCGCATGCTGGTCCACGGAATTGTTTGTTTTTGGCGCGATGATCCGGTCCATTGCACCAATGTGATTTGTGCTGACTGGTCGATCAGCGCATCAACAACGATACCGTCACGCAGCGCCGTGGCCAGCCCGCCCATCTGGATCGCATATTCATTGCTATCCACCGACCCCGACACATCCACCGCCAACACCAACGCCAATTCGCAGGCGACCACGGGGGCGGGCGACAGCAGCATGGCGGCAAAGGCAATAGGTTTCATAGGTGCTAGCCTAGCCGTTAACGTCGCAGGCCGCACTTCAAATTGACGTGGGTTTAGAGGTGGGTTTAATCGACGGGCAGTTCGCGCAGCCAGTTGACCATTTCCGCGCACATGATGATCTCGACCGTTTCCGGATCGTAAAACGCGTTCGGCTCACCGCAGGAGGCGACGCTGATGGCTAGGTCTTGGGGCAAACTAAAATCGCGGTTCAGGGCTGCGACCTCTTCTGCAACCAGCTTTTCCGCAAGCGTGTCTGTCACGCCGTCGTAGATCATTGACGTGCCGGGGGAATCAACTGCGAGGTCATCAAACACTGGTCCCCAGCTGTCATCGGCAAGCGTGAATTCTTCTTCGCAGGTGTCCAAGCGGTCCTGTGGCAGGCCCAATTCACCGGCGATATCAGAGCGTTCATCGATGTTGGCCCCTGCAAACAAGCAGACAAGATTGTAATAGCGCTGCAAATCCGGGCCATGCAGATCCCACCACGCGGGGTCTTGCCCGTCTTGTTCGATGGTGCGCGCCTCGCCCAAGAAACCAAACGCGGAATCGTAGGCGATTTCGGTCGCGGTCGCCTCGTCGAACAGCTCGTTAATCAACAGGATCGAAGCGACGTCTGCGGCGTCTTCTTCTTGACCAAAAACCGGCAACTGGACCAGATCAATGATCGCATGGCCCAATTCATGGTACAGGACCGACAACAGATTTGCGCGGATGAATTCATCTGAATTCTGCGCCTGCGCACTGCCTGCCAAAACGGCAAGCACAAACACCAATGACCGGATCATATGGAACCCTCTCAATAGACTTCTATGCGACGCAAAAGCTGCGCGCCCAACGCATCCTTGTAAGGGACAAAGGACGCATCAATTGCATCCGCCTGCTGCTGGGAAAACGTAACGCGTGCAGGCGTATCTGGCAATTGATCGACAAAAGCGATGCGATAAACCGTTGGCGGGTGACTGTCGTCTATCGACGATTTCTTGGCTTCGACCACAGACATCAGATGTTCTTTTGTCTCGTCAGAAGTGTTGTGGACTGCAGCCGCCATATGATCAAAAATCCAACCATCATGGGGCTGATCATGGGTGCGCAACCGCCGCGTTGATCGCTCTGCCTCAGGGCTAAGGACGCTTGTAAACAGCAGCGTATGTGCAGACCGTTTGCCCGCCACAGATACCGATTTGGCATCCGCCACATATTCGGCGATCTGCGCGTGATACATCATGCTCCAATTCAGCAGAGTCCAAATCAGCTCGCACAGCAGCCCAAACACCGCCAAAGCAAAATGTGTAAGCATCTCGCCCAAACCCCTGCCACCAATATCATCATCTGGACGCAGCCAATACAACCACGCCTCAAGCGTTTGCATGGCGTACCAGATAATCAAACTGCGACCGGGATCGCGGTTAACCAAATGGCCGATCTCATGCGCCATCAATGCCAAGCGTTCCTTTGGCGCAAGCGTGTACCAAAGCCCAAGGCCAATCCCCATGATATTCTGTTTGGCACCGAAAAGTGGCCGATATTCAAACAGGTAGGCGTTCATTTCCGCCATCAAATGCACACCATCAATCTGCGGCGCATCAAGGTCTGCACAGACCTGATCCAGCAGTTCAAACAGCTCGGGCAGGTCATCACGGCCATAGGTTGTTAGGTCGTTACGCGGGCGGCGCGGGATCAACACCCAAGCCAACCCCAGCAGCAATGCCACCAAAATCCAGCCCAAAACCGTGTCATAACTGACTGACAAAAGCCAACCCGCCAGCGCAAAAACCATCAACGGCGTCGACAACACCAACACAGCAAGTACATTCGCTAAAATCAGCGATACGCGTCTTTGGGATTGCGCAGCATCAACATCCTCTTGGGCCGCCTGAAACGCACGCGCCGCCAAATGCCCGTTCATCCGTTCAAATAATCTACGCATGGTTTCCCGTTTCTTTTGGTCTCAAATATCCCGGGGGAGGCCGCAGGCCGGGGGCAGCGCCCCTGCCCTAATTACGTCGGGATCAGCACCCAATAATCTAGGTCCAGCAACACCTCTGGCAGATACTTTCCATCTTCGCCGCGCAGTTGGAACGGCGCGCCACCTTTGGTCGCCACCAATCTCATCCGCAACGCACCAACGCCGGGGGCTGCAGTTTCGGCCTTGTCCAACACTTCGGACCATGCCCGCACGGTGTCACCGGCCAAACACGGGTTCGCGTGCGCGCCACCGTTCAGACCCACAACCATCTGCGCATTCGCCAATCCGTTGAACGACAGTGCACGCGCCATCGAAATCACGTGGCCACCGTAGATCAAACGTGACCCATCGGGGCGTGCCGAGGTGTCAAAATGCACCTTGGCAGTGTTCTGCCACAGGCGCGTGGCCATCATGTGTTCGGCTTCCTCGATCGTGACACCGTCGACGTGGTCGATCTGTTCACCAATTTCGTAGTCGCCCCAGCGGTGCGGTTCGCCCGCCAGTGCAAAGTTGTAGTTGCTGAAATCGAGCCCCTTGGGGATCGCAAGTTGATCCACGCCCAGCGCGTCCGGCAAATCGGGCACAACCGTTTCAGGGGCTGGGGCATCGACGTCGCGTTTGCGCACCATCACCCAGCGCACGTATTCCATGACCGTTTCGTCGTGCTGGTTCAGACCCGTCGTGCGCACATACAACACGCCGGTTTTACCGTTCGAATTCTGCTTTAGCCCGATCACTTCGGAACGCGAGCGCAGCGTGTCCCCCGGCCAAACCGGCATCAGCCAGCGCCCTTGCGCGTAGCCCAAATTCGCCACCGCATTCAGCGACACATCAGGCACGGTTTTGCCAAAAATCACGTGAAACGCGATCATATCGTCCAGCGGGCTGAACGGCAGACCGCAGTCTTGGGCAAACTGGTCAGACGAATACAGCGCGTGGCGCGCCGGATAGAGCGCGTGATAGAGCGCCCGTTCGCCCATTTTCACAGTCCGCGGCACCGCGTGATCGATCACCTGCCCAATAGAATAGTCTTCAAAGAACCGGCCCGAATTCGTCTTTTTCATCTAGTATTGTCCTAGCTTGGTGTCGGGGGTGTAGGTGCCGTCGACCTCTTTTACGACCGACTGCCCGCAGCGCATGATGCCTGCGGCGTGGTCCCATGTCTGGGTGGGCGCGCCGTACAGCTCCCACCCTTTGTTGAGCGCCTCAGTGACCTTATGGCAAAAGGCGGATGTGTCTTCTTCGGACAAAAAGCGGTACAGTTTCATGAGGTTACCTTACCCAAACGGGTTGACGCCAAGGGCGATGTGAATGCCTGCGGTGATCGAAAACGTGACCAGCGTGATCACAATCAACAAGATGTCTTTGGACGCGGCACCGGGTGCCGGACGATCCCAGACGGGCACAGAACGGTTGATCAAAATGACCGATCCGACGGCCCATGCCAACATCCCGCCAAACAGGATGACAGACGCGACATCGCCGTTCACCAACAGGTGCGCGACGGCCCAGACCTTGACGCCCAACAACATCGGGTGGCGCATTTTGCCGCGCAAACGGCCCGTCGTCGCCGACATCCCGATCAGGAAAAACGCGCCCAACATCATAAGGTTGTTGATGTGCTGGAAAAAGCTGGGTGGGTTCCAAACGGGGATAAACTCAGCGCTGCGATAGCCGATGACCATCAGCGCAATGGCCGCGAAACTGGCGATCGTGACAACTAGTTTGCCTTTGTCGCCAAAGCCAGCGCGATGCGCAGGTGCCAGACGTTTCCAATAATGTGCGCCAGTCCAAAGGATCAGGCCGAGGATGATCAATAGCATAAGGTTACTCCGTGGCGATTGCTGCGATTGCCTCTACCTTTGCCAGAGTATCGCGGGCAGTAGCAACATGAAGGTTCTCGACGATCTTGCCATCCACGACGGCTACGCCCTGACCTGTGGCCTCGACAGCATCAAAGGCTTCGATCTGACGGCGTGCCAAATCGACCTCGGCGTCGGACGGCGAGAAGGCAATATTTGTGACATCGACCTGTGCGGGATGGATCAAGGTTTTGCCGTCAAAGCCCATGTCGCGCCCTTGGTCACATTCGACTTTCAGGCCCTCGTCGTCTTTGAACGCATTGTATACGCCATCGATGATCACTTGGTCGTTGGCTTTGGCGGCCAAAACACACAGACCAAGACCGGTTTGCAATGGCAGGCGGTCGGCGCGATGGCGCGTTTGCAGCTCTTTCGCCAGATCATTGGTGCCCATAACCATGCCCTGCAACATCGGGTGCGCGCCGATGGCGGCGGCATTCAACATGCCAGCAGGCGTTTCCATCATCGCCCACAACGGGATGTCGCCAGTGATCTTTTGCAAAGCGTCCAGATCAGCTGGGCTAGACACTTTGGGCAATAGAATCGCATCAGGGTTCATCGCGGCCGCGGCCTTTGCATCCGCCTCGCCCCACTGCGTATCCAACCCATTGATGCGGATAACCTTCATGCGTGCACCGTAGCCACCTTCGGCCAAAGCGGTGGCAAGGGTATCACGCGAGGCGTCCTTTTCATCCACTGAAACAGCGTCTTCAAGATCAAAGATGATCGCATCGACGGGCAAGCCACGCGCCTTGTCCAGCGCACGCGGTTTAGAGGCAGGAATGTACAGAACAGATCGAAGGGGGCGGGCCAAAGGCATAAGCATGGGCTTTCTTTGCGGTGATGACGACGTGATTGAGTGAGACAGAATGTTGCGCGCAAAGGGACATTTTCGAGAGAAAAGTTCAAGCGGTTTTCGCTGCATTGCGGCAAAAATCAAATTGAACGCATTATTTTTCCAAGCAACGTTCGGCCCGTTAACCATTATTTCAGAGCTAAAGGGCAAATATTTGATCAGTCAGATAAACCTAAGAGGACCGTCTCGGCAGGCCGCCGCATAGTGGCCGCCTAACCAAGGACGGAGGCGGATCAGACATAGGACTGGAACCGGGGCCGCTTGGTCTTTTGCACAGTGTCGCCGAAAAATTTGGCGGGCCGAAAGGCAGTGTAGAATGATTGTGCGACGCCTTTGAATAAAGGCTGACACGAAATGAAACGCAGAAACAAAATACTGCATCTGAGCGCGCTGACAGTTGGCGCCGGGATGTATTTGGCGCTGGCGACAGATGTTGTGGCGCAAAATGCACGCAATTGTGGACCACGCGAGATGGTGGTGGATCGTCTTGCAAATGGCTACGGCGAAACCCGTCAATCGATGGGGTTGGGTGCTAACAATGCCGTAGTAGAGGTGTTCGCCTCTGACGACACCGGTACCTGGACGATCACGGTCACATCGGCAAACGGGACCACATGTCTTGTTGCATCCGGTCAATCGTTTGAAGAATTGGTCGAGGCGCTGCCCGCCAAAGGGAACGACGCCTGATCATGGTGGTGGGCGACACGCCCACCTTACAAAACATAACATTTGACGTGTAAGGCGGATGGGATCATCCGCCTTTTTTGCATACTGGGCCGCGCAGCCAGCTGCACCATACTTTAATCACAACAGGATGAGTAAGGTGGGCGTGTCGCCCACCATCCGCCTTACGACAGCCCATCCCAAATCAATTTGCATCCGGTGATCGCCAAAATCACATATGTGAGGCCAAAGAACACACGCTCAGACACCAAATGATGCGCTTTGACCCCCACCCACGCCCCGAACAGAGCAAAAGGGGCAAGTAGTAAATTCGCAATCCCTGTTTGCAGTGTGAACATCCCTAAAAACGCATAGGGCACAAATTTTGCGACATTTATCACCCAGAACACCAAGACGGTTGTCGCTTGATACTGGGCCTTTGTAATGCCTTTGGATAGCAAATAAACCGCTACGGGCGGTCCGCCTGCGTGACTGACAAAGCTTGTGAAGCCCCCCGTAAATCCGGCCACTGCGCCCGCGTAATTGCCCATAGATTGGCTCCCGATTTTTACCCAATCCAATCGCAGCACCAGTCGCCAGACCACAAAGCCTACTGAAATTGTGCCAATTAAAACCCGCAAAAAATCATCATCAACCAATCGGTACAAAAGCGCCCCAAAGGCCACGCCCGGCACACCGCTTATCATCAGCAAACGCGCCTCGCCCCAGCACCATTTGCCCCAGTACGGACGCAAACTGGCGACATCGACCAACATCAGCAGCGGCAACATCACGCCCAAGGCTAACCCCGGCGGGACCACCAGTGCCAGAATCGATGCACCCGCAAATGCAGCGCCTGATCCAAAACCGCCCTTGGAAATACCTGCAAAAATCACCGCCGGAGCCGCGATCACGAAGAAGTTGAAGTCGAGTGTGAGCACGCGAAACCTGCTGAAAAACTGATCCTCCTTTATGGTTTACAACCAATTGCCGCGCCCGCCCACCCGCATTGCGCGGCAACGCTGCAACGCAGCACCCTTGCTAAACCGCGCATTTGGGACTAGGCACAGCGCGAAATTCAACCTTATTTCGGAGAACACTCATGGCTCGACCCAAGATTGCCCTTATCGGCGCTGGTCAAATCGGCGGCACGCTTGCCCACCTCGCAGCGATCAAAGAATTGGGCGACGTCGTCATGTTCGACATCGCACCCGGCACGCCAGAAGGCAAAGCGTTGGACATCGCCGAATCCGGCCCGTCCGAAGGGTTTGACGCCTCGATGTCCGGCACGCAGTCTTACGAAGACATCGCAGGCGCCGACGTTTGCATCGTCACAGCCGGCGTTCCACGCAAGCCAGGCATGAGCCGTGATGATCTGTTGGGCATCAACCTGAAAGTCATGAAATCTGTCGGCGAAGGCATCCGTGACCACGCGCCAAACGCCTTTGTGATCTGCATCACCAACCCGCTTGACGCGATGGTTTGGGCCTTGCGCGAATTCTCTGGCCTGCCCCACGAAAAAGTTTGCGGCATGGCCGGCGTTCTTGATTCAGCACGCTTCCGTCACTTCCTCGCCGAAGAATTCGAAGTCTCCATGCGCGACGTCACAGCCTTCGTTCTGGGCGGTCACGGCGACACGATGGTGCCATTGACGCGCTATTCTACAGTTGCTGGTATCCCCTTGGCCGATATGGTCAAAATGGGCTGGACCACACAGGAAAAACTCGACGCAATCGTTCAGCGCACCCGCGATGGCGGTGCCGAAATCGTCGGCTTGTTAAAAACAGGGTCCGCGTTCTACGCCCCTGCCACGGCCGGCATCGAAATGGCCGAAGCTTACCTCAAAGACCAGAAACGCGTTCTGCCATGTGCAGCTTGGGTTGACGGCGCATTGGGTCTGAAAGGCATGTATGTTGGCGTGCCAACTGTCATCGGCAAAGGCGGCGTTGAACGCGTTCTCGACATCCAAATGACCAAAGACGAGCAAGCCATGTTCGACAGCTCGGTCACTGCGGTAAACGGTTTGGTCGACGCCTGTAAAGCCATCGACAGCTCGCTGACGTAAAGCTTTTTAGCACTGAAGCTCAGAAAAGGCCGGATGCATCACGCGTTCGGCCTTTTTCTATTCAGGCCAGTTTTCTATTCATGCCCGCAATTTTCTACGCTAGTCTAACGACATGACCCAGCCCCCTGCTATCAAACGCAAATTAACGACAATTCTGGCGGCAGATGCTGCGAATTTCTCGGGTCGAATGGCCCAGGATGAGGTTGCAACGGTTCAAGCCTTGCGCAAATCCCGTGCCATTTTTGAAACAAGCATCGCCAATCGTGGTGGCCGGATTGCAAACACTGCGGGCGACGGGTTGATCGCCGAATTTCCGTCTGTGGTCGAAGCGGTCGCCGCTGCGATCACCATCCAAAGAAACCTCTGCGCTGCTGAAAACCTGCTGCCGTTTCGCATTGGCCTGCACTTGGGCGACGTGATCGTTGAAGGCCCGGATTTGCTTGGCGATGGCGTAAACCTCGCAGCCCGCCTGCAAGAAGCTGCCCCCGAGGGCGGCATTTTCGTCTCGCGCCAAGTGGTCGATCAAGCCAAAGGCCGCCTGGACGCCGAATTCCGCCCACTTGGCCCCGCATTGCCAAAGAATTTCACCGAAGAAGTCGCGATTTACGCAGTTTTGGCGGATGGCATACAAAGCCCGTCCGACTTGGCCGCCGTTCGCCCAAATCGCGCGGTGCCAAGCCTCGAGCAAGACGCCCATGCCAAATTCAAACGCACCAAATGGCGCGCCGGTTTGGGTGGCGGTGGCTTGTTCCTGATCGACCTGGTCAATGGGGCCGGGCCAAGCTGGCCCGCGTTTGGAATCGTGGCCATTGCTATTTCGGTCTTTGTAAAATGGCGTAAATTGCCGCCAAAGTAATTTGGGCACGCAGCGCATGTCATCGGCAATGTTATTGCCAAACTGATAACCCTTAAGAATCAACCGATTTCATGCAAATTCTACACGCTCGCGCGCATTGTGATCACAAATTTTTTCACTGTGATCACAAAATCCCGAAAACTCCGTATAATCGTCTAAAATCAGCATTTTCCCATTTACGGACCCTTTAGACATGTTCGTATAGAGCTAACCAAACGCAAATTCGCCAACGCACTTACACGGGACCAAACTTATGAACATTCATGAATACCAAGCCAAAGCACTGTTGCGCACGTATGGGGCACCAGTTTCGGACGGTCGCGTTGTGCTAAAAGCGGAAGATGCGAAATCTGCGGCGGGCGAAATGGATGGCCCGTTGTGGGTGGTCAAAGCGCAAATTCACGCAGGTGGACGCGGCAAAGGTAAATTTAAAGAAGCAGACGCAGGTGACGCCGGCGGCGTACGTTTGACCAAATCGGTCGAAGAGGCGGCAAATGAAGCTAAGAAAATGTTGGGCCGCACGTTGGTCACACATCAGACTGGCCCCGCTGGCAAGCAAGTCAACCGCATCTACATCGAAGACGGCGCTGGCATTGAAACCGAATTGTATTTGGCTTTGCTGGTTGATCGCCAAACCTCGCGCGTGTCGTTTGTTTGCTCGACCGAGGGTGGCATGGACATCGAAGAAGTCGCAGCCGAAACGCCTGAAAAAATCCTGTCCTTCTCGGTTGATCCGGCATCGGGCTATCAAGCGTTCCACGGCCGTCGCATCGCATTTGCGTTGGGTCTGGAAGGCAAGCAAGTCAAACAGTGCGTTGGCCTGATGGGTCTACTGTACAAAGCGTTCATGGAAAAAGACATGGAGATGCTGGAAATCAACCCGCTGATCGTCACGGATGCTGGTGATCTCAAGGTTTTGGATGCCAAGGTCAGCTTTGATGGCAACGCCATGTACCGCCACCCAGACATCAACGAATTGCGTGACGAAACCGAAGAAGACGCGAAAGAGCTTGAGGCGTCCAAATACGACCTCAACTACATCACGCTGGACGGTGAAATCGGCTGCATGGTGAACGGCGCGGGCCTGGCCATGGCAACGATGGACATCATCAAATTGTACGGTGCCGAGCCTGCGAACTTCCTCGATGTTGGCGGCGGCGCGACCAAAGAAAAAGTCACCGAAGCGTTTAAAATTATCACCTCTGATCCGAACGTCAAAGGTATTCTCGTGAACATCTTTGGTGGCATCATGCGTTGCGATGTCATCGCCGAAGGTGTGGTTGCAGCCGTCAAGGAAGTCGGTTTGAAAGTACCATTGGTGGTGCGCCTCGAGGGCACAAACGTGACCGAAGGCAAGGCGATCATCAACAACTCCGGCCTAGACGTAATTGCAGCGGACGATCTGAAAGACGGCGCTCAGAAAATCGTGAAAGCGGTTAAAGGGTAAGTCGAATGAACCCCGCCAAATTGGCAGTGACTAGCGCAATTTTTGCGCTCTGTGGATCGGCTCTGTTTGCGCAGAAAGCCGGCACTGCAGACTATCCCAATTTGGTGAGCGTTCTAAAGCAAACCTGTCTTGCCACTTTCCCAAACTATAATGGGATGGAAACAAAAGCCGTTGCAGCTGGCTTCAAATCCACAAAGGATGGCGGATGGACAAGTGATGATGTTTTCCTCAGGGCCGCTGGGACGAAGACACCAGAAGAAAAGCGTACTTGCGCGGTGAACTTGCGAAAAGAGTCTGACGCGAAAAGTGTTTCCACCTATTTGCAATCGGAAATCCAAAATCTGGGTGTTAGAGAAATAAGTGCAGAACGAAAAGGTGTCCGCCTTTCGGTCGGGTTTTCCTTGCACGGCAGGAATGGCGTAATGCGGGTCGAACCGTTAGGTGGTCGCACGGCCTCTATCATTGTATTGGTTCAATCAGACTGATGTCGTTAACCAAGACATATCGCTCCGGCACTTATCCACTTGCTTTGATCTTGTCACTTTCACTGGCAGATTTGGCGCACGCGCGCAGCACACATACCTTTGCGAACCTAGGTATGCAGTCATTTGCGACCCATTGCTTTTCCCCGTTTTTGACGCGTCAAAAAGCCGTCGACGTCTTTGGTGTTACTGGCTTCGCTTATGATTTTTACGATTTAGATCCATTCTCGTCTGCCGCTCCATCGCCCGCCGAAGGACGCAAAGTTACGGTAGGCACGGACCGGCGCTGCGAAATTAGTTTCGATGGCACCCACGGCCTGCAGGCTGCCGATGTAGCCATCGCCGCCCTCAAATCTGAGGGTCTTGATACACACGCCGATGTCCCCGCGCATTTCATACGCACCGCAGACACCACATTGCTGGCTGCCCGCCGCCTGAACCCGCGTCGCGTCGCGGTTGTTCATGTGGGCACCCGCGTAGGCGAAAACGGCATTGAAACATTCATGTCCGTAGAGCGACTTTTGCCTGAGCAAGTGGAAGGATAACACATGCTAGACACGCCAACATATCGCTCTTGCCCCGGTTGCGAAACGACCTCGTCCACCCCTTGGGTCCAGTATTCGCAAGATGACTGGCAAGTTGTGGCTTGCGTCTCGTGTGATCTTACCTACTTGCGAAACCCGCCCGGTCATGACGCGCTCAAAGAAGACTTCGCTTGGGAAAAAACCTATACAGCGAAGACTGCCAAATCCAAAGGCTCGACTGTATTCAGCCCTTTTGTGCGCAAGTTGCGCGGGGCGTTGAATATGTATCGCGACAAGACGCAAGAGTTCCGCCATTGGTTTAATGACGGTCACGTCTTGGACATCGGGTGTGGTTGGGGTCAGCGTATCTTGGCCCCGATGACACCTTACGGGATCGAACTGTCCACCGAGCTGCACAAAATTTCGGATACCGCCATGCGCGAGCGCAATGGTTATTGCCTGCACGGTGCCGGTGCCGAGGCAATCTGGGAATTCGGCGAAGCGCAGTTTGACGGCATCGTCATGTTTTCCTACCTCGAACACGAAACTCACGTGATGGACGTGCTCAAAGGGGCCCATCGCGCACTCAAGCCTGACGGTGCCGTGTTTATTCGCGTGCCGAACTTTGGCTCTTTGAACCGATGGGTGATTGGTGCCAAATGGTGTGGTTTTCGCTATCCCGACCACGTGAATTATTTCACTCTGGCGACGCTCACCGCAATCGCAAAGCGTGCCGGTTTTGAAACAATTCTCGTCAACACTTTCACCCGCCATGTGGATGACAACATCTCGGTTTTGCTGCGCAAGTCCGTAGCCCCGTAACCTCTAATCTTATCAAATACGCCGCATCAGCGGTAAAGAATTATCACGCGAAGGAAGCAAAATGGCCGTACTTATCGACGAAAACACCAAAGTGATTTGCCAGGGGCTGACCGGCTCGCAGGGCACGTTCCACACGGAGCAAGCGATTGCTTACGGCACGAAAATGGTTGGCGGTGTCACTCCGGGCAAAGGTGGTCAATCGCATCTGGATCTGCCGGTCTACAATTCCGTGCACGAAGCCATGGCCATGACCGAAGCAAATGCGTCCGTCATCTACGTTCCGCCGCCGTTTGCCGCCGATTCCATCCTTGAGGCAATCGACGCCGAAATGCCGCTGATCGTCTGCATCACCGAAGGCATTCCTGTGCTCGACATGATGAAAGTGCAGCGCGCGCTGGATGGGTCTAAATCGCGCCTGATCGGGCCAAACTGCCCCGGTGTGATCACGCCAGATGCGTGCAAAATCGGTATTATGCCTGGCCACATTCACAAGCGCGGCACCTGTGGTGTTGTGTCCCGTTCCGGCACGCTGACGTACGAAGCAGTCAAGCAGACCACTGATCTGGACCTTGGCCAATCGTCTGCTGTTGGCATCGGCGGCGACCCCATCAAAGGATCAGAACACATCGATATCCTGGAGATGTTCTTGGCCGATCCCGAAACGCAATCGATCATCATGATCGGCGAAATCGGTGGTTCTGCCGAAGAAGAAGCAGCACAGTTCCTTGCAGATGAGAAAAAGAAAGGCCGTTGGAAGCCAACAGCCGGCTTCATCGCAGGTCGCACAGCCCCTCCGGGTCGTCGCATGGGCCACGCAGGCGCGATCGTCGCAGGCGGCAAAGGTGGTGCTGAAGACAAAATCGAAGCGATGAAACTGGCCGGTATCGTTGTGGCAGACAGCCCTGCAACCTTGGGCGAAGCTGTCATCGAAGCGATCGGTTAAACATCATGGTGCGCTGTTCCGGCGCACCATGCACAGACCGCGCAGGCGGAAAAAGACGGATAGTGGACCACTAGATGATCAGTGCCTTGAAAAATGGATTTCTGAGCGGCTTGAATTTCTCAGGGAGAATGAGCCGCAAAGAATTTTGGGCGTTTGCGCCAATTTGGGCGGCTTTGTGCGCAGCCCTGCTGGTAGGTTTACGGTTGCTGTTTCCGTCAAACGCAATGGGCATTCCAGTTCTGATTGTTGCGGCATTGTTCAGCATTCCTGTTTGGTCCGCGGTCTGGCGACGTTTTCAAGATGTCGGAATATCTGGAATTTACGGGATTTATCCCTTGGCCCCGATAGCCTGCGCGATGTCCTGCCTTTTTGTGATTTTCGCGAGCGAAGGGCCTTTGACGCTCGGGTCCAAAGACCCTGTCGCTATTGTCCTTGTCATTTGTGCATGTGCCGTTTTTCCCGCTTTTTCCTTTCGTCTTTTCACGTCGCAATCCATCGGCGAGCGAATTGGCGAATTGCTCGTTTCTTCTGACCCCAACGCCAACAAATACGGTCCCAACCCCCTTGAGGTGTCCCAATGACAGACCACCCAGCCAACGACCAATTCCACGCCTCCAGCTTTATGCAGGGGCACAACGCGGAATATCTGGAACAAATGTATGCGCGCTACGCAAACGACCCGAATGCGGTTGATGATGCATGGCAAGCATTCTTCAAGGCCATGGGTGACGACGATGTGTCAGTCAAACACGAAGCTGCCGGACCGTCTTGGGCGCGCGCCGATTGGCCACCGATGCCAGGTGATGATCTAACGGCTGCGCTGACCGGCGAATGGGCCCCCGAACCAGAAGTCAAAGGGGCCAGCGACAAGATCAAAGCCAAGGCTGCAGCCGCCGGTGTTGCAGTCAATGACGAGCAAATAAAACGCGCTGTGCTTGATAGTATCCGTGCGCTGATGATCATCCGCGCCTACCGTATTCGTGGTCATTTGGTCGCTGATCTGGACCCGCTGGGCATGCGCGAAACCACCCCGCATCCGGAGCTTGAACCGAAGTCTTACGGCTTTACCGAAGCGGACATGGATCGCCCGATCTTCATCGATAATGTTCTGGGTTTGCAGGTCGCGTCGATGCGCGAAATCATCGCCATCGTGAAACGCACTTATTGTGGCACATTTGCTCTGCAATACATGCATATTTCCAACCCCGAAGAGGCGTCTTGGCTGAAAGAGCGCATCGAGGGTTTGGGCAAAGAAATCCAGTTTACCCGTGAAGGGCGCAAGGCGATCCTCAACAAGATGGTCGAGGCCGAAGGGTTCGAGAAATTCTTGCACGTCAAATACATGGGCACCAAACGGTTCGGCCTTGATGGTGGCGAAAGCCTGATCCCGGCGATGGAACAAATTATCAAACGCGGCGGGTCACTTGGCGTGCGCGATATCGTCATCGGCATGCCGCACCGTGGGCGTTTGTCTGTCCTCGCGAATGTGATGCAAAAACCCTACCGCGCGATTTTTAACGAATTTCAGGGCGGCTCTTCCAAGCCGGAAGATGTGGATGGATCAGGCGATGTGAAGTACCACCTCGGTGCCTCTTCGGACCGCGTTTTTGACGACAACACCGTGCATCTTTCGCTGACGGCAAACCCATCCCACCTAGAAGCCGTGAACCCGGTTGTGTTGGGCAAGGTGCGCGCCAAACAGGACCAGTACAAAGACGACGAACGCACGACTGTCATGCCGATCTTGCTACACGGTGACGCCGCATTTGCAGGCCAGGGCGTTGTTGCAGAATGTTTCGCTCTGTCCGGCCTGAAAGGGCACAAAGCCGGCGGCACGATGCACATCGTGGTGAACAACCAGATCGGCTTTACCACCGCGCCGCATTTCTCGCGCTCTTCTCCGTATCCGACAGACAATGCACTGGTCGTCGAAGCGCCGATTTTTCACGTTAACGGTGATGACCCAGAGGCGGTTGTGCACGCGGCCAAGGTCGCGACTGAATTCCGTCAGAAATTCCACAAAGACGTGGTGATCGACATCTTCTGCTACCGCCGTTTTGGTCACAACGAAGGCGACGAGCCGATGTTCACCAACCCGGTCATGTACAAAAAGATCAAGACGCAGAAAACGTCGCTGTCTTTGTACACAGAACGCCTTGTGCGCGACGGATTGCTTCCTGAGGGCGAGATCGAGGACATGAAGGCCGCGTTTCAGGCCCGCTTGAACGAAGAATTCGAAGCCGGCAAAGATTACAAACCCAACAAGGCAGATTGGCTTGACGGCAAGTGGTCCCATCTGGATCGCAACAAAGAGGACTACGTGCGCGGCGACACAGCCATTGTGCCCGAAACATTTGCCGATGTGGGCAAGGCGCTATCCACCGCGCCCGACGGCGTTCCGCTGCACAAAACTGTGGGCCGCCTTCTTGCCTCCAAGGCTGAAATGTTTAAATCCGGCGAGGGAATCGACTGGGCAACCGGCGAAGCATTGGCCTTTGGTTCCTTGTTGACCGAAGGCTATCCTGTGCGTCTGGCAGGCCAGGATTCAACCCGCGGCACCTTCAGCCAACGCCATTCGGGTCTGGTCAATCAAGACACCGAAGAACGTTACTATCCGCTGAACAACGTGCGCAAAGGTCAGGCCCAATACGAGGTCATCGATTCAATGTTGTCCGAATATGCGGTGCTTGGGTTTGAGTATGGTTACTCGATGGCCGAACCCAACGCGCTGACATTGTGGGAAGCCCAGTTTGGTGATTTTGCCAATGGCGCGCAGATCATGTTCGACCAATTCATCAGTTCTGGCGAAAGCAAATGGTTGCGCATGTCCGGTCTGGTCGTGTTGTTGCCGCATGGATATGAAGGGCAAGGGCCGGAACACTCCTCTGCCCGTCTTGAGCGGTTTTTGCAGATGTGTGGGCAGGACAACTGGATTGTCGCCAATTGCACGACGCCTGCCAACTACTTCCATATTTTGAGGCGCCAACTGCATCGCTCCTTCCGCAAGCCTCTGATCTTGATGACGCCAAAGTCGTTGCTTCGTCACAAATTGGCAGTGTCCAAGACCGAAGAATTCACAACTGGGTCGTCCTTTCACCGCTTGATGTGGGATGACGCCCAGCATGGCAATTCAGATACAAAACTGGTCGCTGACAAGAACATCAAGCGCGTCGTGATGTGCTCTGGCAAGGTTTACTACGACCTGCTCGAAGAACGGGACGCGCGTGGCATCGACGATGTTTACTTGCTGCGGGTTGAACAATTCTACCCCTTCCCCGCCCAGTCTGCGGTGCAGGAACTGGAGCGGTTCAAAAACGCCGAAGTCGTCTGGTGTCAAGAAGAGCCTAAAAACCAAGGGGCCTGGACCTTTATTGAACCTAACATTGAATGGGTTTTGGGACGCATCAAAGCCAAACACACGCGTCCCGTTTTTGTGGGTCGCGCAACGGCGGCGTCCCCTGCCACGGGCCTCGCATCAAATCATAAAGCACAACAAGCAGCTCTCGTAGACGAAGCGCTGACGATCAAAGGAAATTGAGCCATGACAACTGAAGTACGGGTGCCCACATTGGGCGAAAGCGTCACCGAAGCCACCGTTGCCACGTGGTTCAAAAAACCGGGTGATCCGGTTGCTGTGGACGAAATGCTCTGCGAACTGGAAACTGACAAAGTCACGGTCGAAGTGCCGAGCCCAGTGGCAGGATCCATGGGCGACATTATCGCTGCCGAAGGCGAAACTGTCGGTGTCGACGCGTTGCTCGCAACGATTGCAGACGCGGGCGCAGCAACCGCAGCCCCCGCCAAAGCCGACCCACCTGCCGCAGCATCCAAAGACACAGGCAACGATTCCGTCGATGTCATGGTTCCGACATTGGGCGAAAGCGTCACAGAGGCGACTGTTTCAACATGGTTCAAGGCTGTCGGCGACAGCGTAGCCCAAGACGAAATGCTCTGCGAACTGGAAACTGACAAAGTCAGCGTCGAAGTCCCGGCACCAGCCGCTGGTGTTCTGGCTGAAATTACCGCAGCAGAAGGCACAACTGTTGATGCATCCGCCAAGTTGGCCGTCATCTCGGCGTCTGGTGCCGTGACTGCTGCACCGGCAAAAGCCGAGGCTGCACCCGCCCCCAGCGCCGGTGGCAAAGACGTCGAAGACGCACCATCCGCCAAAAAAGCCATGGCCGAAGCAGGCGTATCGCGCGATCAAGTCACAGGTTCGGGCCGTGATGGCCGCGTGATGAAAGACGATGTTGCGCGCGCAGTAGCGGCCGCGGCTTCTGCACCAACGCCCGCTGCTGCCGCCCCGCGGGCACCCACATCCGCCGACGATGCGTCACGCGAAGAACGGGTGAAAATGACCCGCCTGCGTCAGACCATCGCCAAACGCCTGAAAGACAGCCAAAACACCGCCGCGATGCTGACCACCTACAATGAGGTCGACATGACCGAGGTGATGGCCCTGCGCAACGAATACAAAGACCTGTTTCTCAAGAAGCACGGCGTAAAACTTGGCTTTATGTCCTTCTTTACCAAAGCCTGTGTGCACGCCCTGAACGAAGTGCCCGAGGTCAACGCAGAGATCGACGGCACGGATGTGGTCTATAAAAACTTCGTCCATATGGGTATCGCCGCAGGCACGCCCCAAGGTCTGGTTGTGCCGGTGATCCGCGACGCCGACGCCATGAGCTTTGCTGGCATCGAAAAAGCGATTGCCGAAAAAGGTGCACGCGCGCGTGACGGCAAGCTGTCCATGGCAGAGATGCAAGGCGGCACGTTCACGATCTCGAACGGTGGCGTTTACGGTTCGCTCATGTCCTCGCCCATCCTGAACCCACCGCAGTCCGGTATCCTTGGCATGCACAAAATCCAGGACCGCCCAATGGCGATTAACGGTCAGGTTGTGATCCGCCCGATGATGTATCTGGCGCTGTCGTATGATCACCGTATCGTTGACGGCAAAGGGGCCGTGACTTTCCTTGTGCGCGTGAAAGAAGCGCTTGAGGATCCACGTCGCTTGTTGATGGATCTGTAAAACAAGGCACCGCCCATGGCCCACCTGCGCCCCAAACACCTGACCTGCCCGAAATGTGATTTCAGCGATGAAATCGGGCTGGTCATTGGCGTTGGGCCAAGCAGCACCAAAGGCGATATTCCCTACCGCCGCTTTCGCAAGACAGGTGGTTTCAACATCGGACTCACTGCAGATGGATCACAAAACGGCACGCTCATCTGCCCAAACGATGGCACCATCGTCTGGACCAACCAATCCGGCAAAAAGGCAAACCTCGCATGACCCCCGAACTCACCGCTCTCACCCTCGCAGCCCTTTTGCAGGTCATCCAATTCAGCATGTATTCCGCAACATCAGTGGCCCAAGTCGGCAAAAAGAACGCAGCGGGCTCTCGTGATACCCCGATGGAGTTGACCGGCACCGCTGGGCGCCTGCAACGGGCAATGAATAACCACTTCGAAGCGCTAATCCTCTTTGGGATCGCCTGCGCCGTCACCAGCATTTCCGGGCAATCAACAGGCTTCACCGCCACTTGCGCCTACGTTTACCTAGGTGCGCGTCTGCTTTATGTGCCCGCCTATGTGTTTGGCTGGGTACCTTGGCGCTCAATCATCTGGCTGATTGGCCTTTTGGCGACCACGTTTATGCTCATTGCAGCGCTTCTTTGACTTTTCTGTTCCAAAAAATCCAAGGGGAGGTGCACAACGCCGAGGGCAACGTCCCAACCCCACCAGACAAAAAGGACCACATCCATGGCAAACTATGACGTGATCATCATCGGCTCCGGCCCCGGCGGATATGTCTGCGCGATCCGCTGCGCGCAATTGGGCCTGAAAACGGCCGTGGTCGAAGGGCGCGACACTTTGGGTGGGACGTGCCTGAACGTCGGCTGCATCCCTTCCAAAGCACTGCTGCACGCCAGCCACATGCTGCACGAAGCAGAGCATAATTTCGCCGCCATGGGCCTAAAGGGCAAAAGCCCTTCGGTCGATTGGAAACAGATGCTGTCGTACAAAGACGACACCATCGGCCAAAACACCAAAGGCATCGAATTCTTGTTCAAAAAGAACAAGGTAGACTGGCTAAAGGGCTGGGGCAGTATCCCTGCTGCAGGTCAGGTCAAAGTCGGTGACGAGGTCCATCAAGCCAAGAATATCATCATCGCGTCCGGCTCTGAGCCGTCCTCATTGCCCGGTGTCGAAATTGACGAAAAGGTCGTGGTGACGTCCACAGGCGCGCTCGAACTGGGCAAAGTCCCCAAAAAGATGGTTGTTATCGGCGCAGGCGTCATCGGCCTCGAACTGGGCAGCGTTTATGCGCGTTTGGGGTCCGACGTGACCGTCGTTGAATTCCTTGACGCCGTCACCCCGGGCATGGACGCCGAAATCCAAAAAACGTTCCAACGGACGCTGAAAAAACAAGGCATCACCTTTGTGATGGGCGCTGCGGTGCAAAAAACCGAAGCCACCAAAACCAAAGCCAAAGTGCATTACAAACTGCGCAAAGATGACTCTGAGCACGTCATCGATGCGGACACTGTTTTGGTTGCGACAGGCCGCAAACCGTTTACCGATGGCTTGGGGTTAGACGCGCTTGGGATTGAGATGACCAAACGCGGGCAGATCGCAGTAGGCGCCGATTGGCAAACCAACGTCCAAGGCATTTACGCCATCGGCGACGTGATCGAAGGACCGATGTTGGCGCACAAAGCCGAAGACGAAGGCATGGCAGCCGCCGCACAGATCGCTGGCAAACATGGCCACGTGAACTACGGCGTCATCCCCGGCGTGATCTACACCCACCCCGAGGTCGCAAATGTCGGCGCGACCGAACAACAGCTCAAGGACGACGGGCGTGCCTACAAGGTCGGTAAATTCAGCTTTATGGGCAACGGTCGTGCCAAGGCGAATTTTGCCGGGGACGGATTTGTGAAAATTCTCGCCGACAAAGACACTGATCGAATTTTAGGCGCGCATATCATTGGGCCAGCCGCGGGCGATCTCATCCACGAGGTTTGCGTCGCAATGGAATTTGGGGCCTCTGCCGAAGATTTGGCAATGACCTGTCACGCCCACCCGACCTATTCCGAAGCGGTTCGCGAGGCCGCATTGGCATGTGGGGACGGCGCAATTCACGCCTGATGTTTACGGCTTGGTTGTTTTGGAAAGGCGGGCTATCCGCTCGCCTTTTTCACCCTGAAAACACTATAATACAGGTTCCGTAAGGTGCGTCTTGACGCACCGATGCCTTCACCACATGGTTTTGGCTGCACGTGGGGCCCACTCGGCGTCATAAGCAGCGCCGCCCTCAACCCCGTCTGTCATTTCAGCTAGGATTTCGCCGGCTGTCGGCAACCCTTCGGAATCATCACGCGCCCAAGTTCCGGCGCGCATCAGCGCACGCGCACATTGCGTATAGATTTCGGAAATGCTGATCACAATTACTGTTGCAGGCAAATGCGACTTTCGCTCAAAGCGAGCGCGTAAATCCGCATCATCGGTCAATTGCGCCATCCCGTTCACACGCACGACGGTGTTTGAACCTGGGATCATGAACATCAACGATACCCTCCCGTCTGAAACGATATTGCGTAGCGAATCCAACCGGTTGTTGCCGCGCCAATCGGGCATCGCCAATGTTGAAAGGTCTAGTTCGACCACCACAGGTCCGTCATCGCCACGCGGACTGCCGTCTGTCCCTTGCGGACCAACAGTGCTGAGAACGCACAAGCGCGACGCCATAATCCATTTGCGATACAGCGGAGTCATCTGACCTGCCACCTTGCGCAACGACGGTTGCCCCGGCGTGCCATACAGCGCCTCTAACGCGTCGATATCAGCGATCCAATTCATGACACATCAAACCCTGCATCGCGCATCAAGCGGTTTGAGTTTGTCTCAACGACGTCTTCCAACTGCGCCATGAATGCGTCACGGTCCAAGCCCTGCTCGATGTGGGGAAGAAATTCGACCACCGCCAAACCCGGCCTGCGAATGACGCCGGTGCGGGGCCAAAACACACCGCAGTTGGTCGCCACGGGCGCACAAGGCTGGTTCAGCTGTTTGTACAGAACACCCGTGCCCACTTTGTAGGGCAGCTTCGCGCCGGGCGCGACACGTGTCCCTTGTGAATAGATGATCAATTGTCCCGCTTCGGTGTGACCTGCTTCGACGTCCCTCACCATCTTGGAAATGGCCGCCCCCCGTTTGCCTCGAACCACTGGCACGCAGCCAAGCCGTTTGGCGTACAGCCCAATCACGGGCGTCCACAAAATCTCGCGTTTCATGATGAATTTTGCCGCCGGAGAGGCGTAGAAAATCATCATAATGTCCAGAAACGATTGGTGCTTGGCAGCGATAATGACTTCGCCCGAAGGTGGCGTGCCGCGAAATTCAGTGCGCAACCCGATCATCCAACGCGCGGTCCAAAAGATCCAAACGCAGTAGCATTTGCAGGCAGCCCGCGCGCCGTGTCTGCTAAAAATTGCATACGGCGCATAGGCCAATCCGATGACCAGCATCATGATGTAGGCTTGGGTCATAAAGACCAGCGACTTAATCCACTGAAACATTTAACGCAGCGCCTCCAACGCTTTACGGGCGGCAAAGCGGGTTGCGATCAACGCAACACCGGCGGCCAGAATTGGGATCAACAATGGCGCCAACCAGCTGGCACCTTGAAATCCGAGCCCTGTTAGAAATCCTGCTTCGTCCGCTGCGGACGGCAACAATAGCACTGCCAAAAGGCCTGCGATCATACCGGTCGTGGCACCCAAAAATGCACGGATTGTAAAACGTCGAATGAACGCATCCGCGATGTAGTGGTCGGTCGCCCCGACCAGACGCAAGACGGCAATGACCTGCGCGTTGGCAGACAAGGCCGCATTAGCAGCCAACGTTATGATCGCGGCAACTGCCGCGGCGATCAGCACAATTGCGACCCAGCCCAACAGACGAAGCCGGTTGGCGGCTTGAACCAAAGGCGCGCGCCAGCGGGTGTGGTCATCTAAAAATGCTGCAGGCACTTCGGCGGACAAACGCAATCGCAAGCCTGCCGCATCGAACCCGTTTTCTGCCTCGATCACTTCGATCAAACGCGGCACTGGCAAATCATCAAGGCTGATGTTGCCACCGAACCACGGCGTCAGCAGCGCCTGTTGTTCATCATCCGTAAGCGCCCTTGCACTTTGCACGCCTGCTGTGGTTTGAAGCACGCGCAGGGCCGCTTCGGTCTGGGTCACGCGCTGGCCATCGGGTGCAACAATCCGAATGGTCGATGTGCGCGCCAGCTCGTCGCCCCAGCGCGTCGCCAATCGGCCAGATGCCAGCGAAAGCGCCAGCGCAAACACTGCCAGAAATGCCATTGCAGCCGCTGCAAACAACGTCAATTGCGCGGTAAACCCAGAGGGCGGAACAACGCGGTCAGCTTGTTTGTCGCCAGCAAACAGGTTTTGCACAAGCGTACGCACCTGCCTCATAGGTCTGCCCCCGCAAGTTGGACGCGACGGTTTGAAATCCGCAAGACGCGGGCTTGGACTTCGGATTTGGCAGCGCGGATCAGCGACAAATCGTGGGTCGCAATCAAAACGGTTTTGCCCATTTTGTTCAATTCCAGCAGCAACCTCAGTAGGCGTTGCGACATTTCCCAATCGACGTTGCCGGTCGGTTCATCCGCCAGCACAACGTCCGGCGACATGATAACTGCACGCGCAAGGGCCGCGCGTTGACGTTCACCACCAGACAGTTCCGGCGGCAAGGCATGCGCGCGATTGGTCAGTCCGACCCATGACAGCAATTCACCCAAGTCCGGCCCAGCGGCTTCTGCATGACGCCCTGAAACCGTCAGCGGCAAGGCCACGTTGTCCGCCACAGGCAGGTGGTCAAGAAACTGCACGTCTTGATGCACCACGCCAACTTTGCGGCGCACCATCGCAATGTCATCACGGTTCAGCCCCCGCACGTCATTGTCAAACAGGCGCACATGGCCCGCAGTCGGCAGCAATGCGCCGTAGCACAATTTCAAAAGCGTCGTTTTGCCAGCACCCGACGGGCCCGTCAAAAAGTAAAACGATCCCGGCGCCAGCTTGACCGAGACGTCCGACAACAATTCGCCTCCGCCATAGCTATAGGCCACATTTTCAAGCTCGATCACGTGGGATCCCCAATTTTTCTTATATTTATGTTGTGCCTGAGCAGCACTTGCGTTGCAATCCGCCAGCAAGCACGCACTGGTCGCAAATAGCACTTTTCTGCCCAAACAACACACCATATGGTGGCCAACATGGAATTGACGGGGGTCATGACAAAAATATGCGACTGATTTGTCCGAATTGCGATGCGCAATATGAGGTGCCCGTGGACGTGGTCCCGACAGAAGGGCGCGACGTACAGTGTTCAAATTGCGGTCAAACGTGGTTTCAGAACCATCCAGATCATGAACCGGATCCTGCGGAGGTTGCTCAGGCCGCCGCTGTGGATGACACCGAAGAGCGCGTGACAGCCCCACCGGAACCGCAGCGTCGCGAGATTGATCCGGCAGTCGCCGACATTCTGCGCCAAGAGGCCGAGCACGAAACGCAGTTGCGCGAACAAGAGGCCGGCGGGTTGGAAAGCCAGCCTGATTTGGGCCTAGATGACGCCCAAGACGAATCTGCCCGTCGCGCCCGCGAAGCCCGTGATCGCATGGCCCGAATGCGCGGCGAAGATCCGGTTGTTGAAACCTCTGCCACAGATGCAGCCGTTGGGTCGCGCCGTGATCTGTTGCCCGACATCGAAGAAATCAACTCGACCTTGCGATCGACCAGTGATCGCCAGATCGCAGGGGATGATCTGTCCGCACAGGCCCCCAGTCGTGTCCGCAAAAAACGCGGGTTCCGCCGTGGGTTCATGCTGGTTGTCTTGATCGCGATTATCATGGCCGTGCTTTATATTTTTGCGCCCGCGATTGCCAAAGCTGTCCCTCAGGTTGACCCGTATCTGTCGGGCTATGTCGGATGGATCGATCAGGGCCGCACCTGGCTGGACGGGCACGTACAATCCCTGCTCAAATGGCTGGATGACACGGCCGCATCGACCACAAAAGGCTAACGTCTAGAACCGGTCGAGCAGCCGTTTAAGGTAGTCCAACTCTTGCTCTGGTCGCTCGCCCTGCGCCGAGCGGCGACGGATTTCAGCCAACAAATCACGGGCGCGACGATAGACATCTTCGTCCCCGATGTTGCCTTCTGCATTTTCAGACGATCCCGAACCGTTCTGGTCACGACCCAACGGATCGCTAGACGGTCCTTGGCGATCGGCCTGTTGCTGGCCTTGCCCCTGCTGTTGGTTTTGCTCTTGCGCAAGGGCCTCGCCCAAAGACTGCAAACCTTCACGCAGCGCTTCCATCGCTTGGGCTTGATTGTCGATGGCACCGGCCATGTCATCGTTGCGCAGCGCTTGTTCTGCGTTATCCATCGCATCACCCGCACGGTCCAATGCGTCGCGTGCCGCGTCCCCCTCAGGGGTTCCAGCGCCGGGCAAAGCGCCCTGCTGGCGGCGCAATTCCTCGCGCAATGCTTGTTGGCGATCGGCAAGTGATCCCTGCCCTTGCTGGTCACCGGACTGAGCTTGATCGCCGGATTGACCTTCGCCTTCGCCGTCACCTTGGCCGCCTTGACCCTCGTGGTTTTGGCCTTCGCCTTGGCCGCCATTGCGACCACGGTTGCCTTCGCTTTCCCCAGCTTGGGCGTTCGGGTTGAACTGTTCTTGCAGGTCTCGGAATGCTTGATCGCTCAGACCTTGTTGCTCGCGCAGGGACTCAGACAGACCTTCCATCGCTTGTTGACCTTCAGACTGGCCTTCGCCGCCCTCACCTTGGGTGACGCGCATGTTTTCCATCATCTCTTGGAACTCTTTCAGCGCTTGTTCAGCCTCGGCCATCCGACCTTGTTCCATCAACTCCTGAATGCGGTCCATCATCGCTTGCAGGTCATCCTGCGACAGCTGCATGCGTTCGCCGCCCTGTTCTTGGCCGTCTTCACCCGCTTGCTGGTTTTCTTGGGACTGTTGCTGGGCCAACTGGCGCATGTAATCCTCGGTGGCTTGGCGCAATTCCTGCATCAATTCGGCAATTTCGGCATTGGATGCCCCGTCACGCATCGCTTGTTCAAGACGTTCTTGCGCCCGGCGCATGCGGTCCAGTGCGTCGGCCAAATCGCCTTCTTCTAGTTCGATAGCCAAGCCCCACAGGTCTTCGGCAATTTCATCACGCGTGTCCGCATCGAGCTGATCCAACCGCACCAATGTCTCGAGCCGTTTGACTAGTTTGCGCAGGCGCAGATACGTCACTTGCTTGCGGAAAACATCATCCGGGCGATGCGACACTGCGCGCAGAATTTGCGAAACACGGGTCGAATTTTCACGCGACCACAGCAGATCACGGCGCTGTTCGATTACGGCTGCGGCCATCGGATCAAAGAACCTACGACCCGGCAGCAGCATTGTATGCACGTCGGATTCGGTTTGCTGTTCGGCGGCATCCAGAACGCTTAGCCGCACTTGAACCGGTAAATTCGCCCACGGGTGTTCCGAGAAATCCTCGATCAGGTTTTCCTCGAATTCCGTGCGTGTGCCAACGATCGGCATCGGTAATGGCATGATCAGTTCTGGACGGGCTTCGGGGGCCGCGGTCAATCCATGGCGGCGCGTGACCGCACTCAGATCCAGACTAATGCGCGCCTCGCCTGCCTCAACGCCGTAATCATCCGCGGCGGCAAACGGCAACGTCATTTCACCCAGTGTGCCGGCTTCGGGCGGTTCAAGGATGCTGACCACGGGCGCTGCATCTTCGATAATTTCGATGTTCCATGCGCGCCCACCGGGGCCGTTGATTGCAATTTCACCATCCTGTAGCACGGTGAAATCCTGGGCCGAGTCTGACGCTGGCGGCACATCAATCCGCCCTGATACGGTTTCGGATAAAGTCAACGCACCAACCTGACCGTACATGCGCAGGGTGATCAGGCTGCCTTCGGGCACTTGCAATGGACCCTCAGCAATGTCGTTCAGGTACAGGGTCGGGCGTCCTGTGTAGCGCGGGCTTTCGACCCACCCTTCCCAAACCGGACCTTGCGCGAGCGCTTGACCACCGGGGGTCATGTCACTGACGGATGCGACCTTGAAAATAGATCCAAACAGCAGCGCGATCGCAAAGGCAATTGCCGCGACATAGCGCACCGCATAGGGGTCGCGCCGTGCGATACGCAAGTCGGCTGGCACCGCTTCGGCTGCAGCGGCGCGGGTCGCCATGCGTTGCTGATGCGCGCGCCAAACGGCAGTCGATGCATCATCGGTGGCACCAATCGCTTGGGTGTCCATCAACGCTTTGATCGGGCGGCCGGGCAGACTGGCATCCAGCCGTTCCATCGCCGCAAAACCTGTCGGAATTCGAAACCGCATGAATGCATAGATGAGTGCGGCAATCCCAGCCACAGCCGCCACCACCGCGCCAATCCAAACGGCTTCGATCGCGACCAATTCGTGTAGGCCCAGCATCAAAACCGCCAAAACCAGCAGCACAATTGTCATCAACGGCCAAAGCGCATTTGCGATCGCTTCGGCCAGCATACCCGCCCACGTCCAGCGCAAAGGCCAACGCAGCGCGTCTAGCCCGCGGCGAATGTCATGTCTGGAAAAATTCGAGGCCATATTGCGTTCTCCGAGCCGTCAAACGCGCAACTGCGTTCACAACCATTCAGGAATGGTATCGCGATTTATCATTTCGTCAAAGGTCGGACGTCGGCGAATAACCGCGAATTGATCGCCTTTCACCAAAACTTCGGGGATCAGAGGGCGCGAATTGTATTCGCTGCTCATTACCGCGCCATAGGCACCGGCACTGCGAAAGGCGACCAGATCGCCCGCTGTCATCGGCGTCATGGTGCGATGTTTGGCAAATGTGTCGCCAGATTCGCAGACCGGACCAACGATATCGTACTTCGCAGGCTCAGCCCCGGGGGCCGGTTCGACCACAGGAATGATGTCGTGGTGCGCGTCGTACATCGCAGGGCGGATCAGGTCGTTCATGGCCCCGTCGATGATCAGAAATTCGCGGTCTTCGCCCTCTTTGACGTAAATGACTTCGGATACCATCAGACCCGCGTTGCCCGCGATCAAACGCCCCGGTTCGATTTCGATTTCGCAGCCCAGATGGCCCAATGTGCGCTTGACCAACGCGCCGTAATCAGACGGCAGCGGCGGTGCCTCGTTTGAACGTTCGTACGGAATGCCAAGCCCGCCACCAAGATCAAGGCGGCGAATGTTGTGACCTTGGGCGCGCAATTCTTCGGTCAGTTCCGCGACCTTTTGATAGGCCAATTCGTAGGGCGTGAGATCGGTCAACTGGCTGCCGATGTGCACGTCGATGCCCATCACGTCCAAGCCCTGCATCGCACCGGCCATCGCGTAGACTTCGCGTGCGCGCGAAATCGGAATGCCGAATTTGTTCTCAGATTTTCCGGTCGCAATTTTGGCGTGGGTTTTGGCGTCAACGTCCGGGTTCACGCGGATTGTGATCGGGGCGACCTTGCCCAGTTCCAATGCGACGGCGTTCAACACTTGCATCTCGGGTTCGGATTCGACGTTGAATTGGCGAATGCCGCCCGACAACGCGAGGTGGATTTCATCGCGGGTTTTGCCAACGCCAGAAAACACGATCCGCTCGCCGGGAATACCTGCGGCTTTGGCGCGCAAATATTCGCCGCCAGACACGACATCCATGCCAGCACCCGCGTCACCCAACGTCTTGAGGATCGCTTGGTTGCTGGCTGCCTTCATCGCGTAGCAGACCAAGTGGTCCATGCCCGCAAGTGCCTCATCGAACAGATGAAAATGGCGCAGCAGCGTCGCTGTGGAATAGACATAAAACGGAGTGCCAACAGCAGCTGCAATTTCAGCCACGGGCACGTCTTCGGCGTGAAGTACGCCATCTTTGTACAAGAAATGATCCATGCCCCGCATCAGCCATGAAATGCGGGGCAGGTCAATGTCGATACGCGTGGTTTTTACTTCGCGATTTTTTTCATGCGGGCAATTTTGGCCTGTTGGCGCTCGGAAACCGCATCCCAGATTGGCGAGAAACCGGTGTGCAAAACGCCGCGACGGGTGGCTAATTGGTAGAGCGAATGGGACGGATTGTCGTTGCATTCCACTATTTTTGGACCCTCATCCGTCATCGCGATGTCCCAACCGCAGACACCGAATTCCGGAAAAATCGCATGCGCTTCGCGAGCCAGATCAATGGCGGCTTGCCAATCCGGCATCAGCGTTCCCACAACTGCCGCGCCCGACTTCGGATGTTGCTTGATCTCAACGGTGTCGAGGCCAGAGCCTTGGCGGCAGGCCTGAACAACGCCGCTGTCCAGATCGATATGCGCCAACATACTGCCGTCTTGCCAGAAATTGTCAGACATTGCGGTCGCTGCCGGGATTTTCCAGACGCTATAGACCGGGCGCGGTGCCTCACCGTCCATAGCCGTCACGATGCGCACGCACCCGATGGCGCTGCCGGTGATATTCGCCAGCGTTTCGTGTTGGACCAGCGCCTTTTGGAACAGATAGCCACCGGCATATTTCGCGGTCACTTCTTTGCAAAAACCTTCCAGATCAACGGTCTTGCCATTGCCCAAAGTCAGCGTCGTTCCGTTACAGCCAGTCAACAAGACAGACCCCACGGATTCGGACCCGTGCGCGGGTTTGCCAAAGACCGGATAGTTGGATGCGTCTTTCAGAAACGTTTTGATTGCTTCCGCGTCACGTAACGTTGGTAAAGTTCCGAAATGGCGGTGTGTTGAGGCAACAGCCAATGTTTCAGTGGTGGCAATTCCCAACTGACGCAGCAAGGATGTGTAGAGCACTTTGTTGCCCACAAATGCGGCCGTTGGAACCGCTGCACGAGGCGACAAACGAGCGTTTAATGCGATGTTGGAGGTGATCCCGACATATTCGCGGCGCGCCTCGGCGGACATTGCTGGATCATACAGGCCGTATGCATAATAATCCTTGGCCGTCAGCTTGTTCTTGCCCAATCGCAGGGCCAGGGATTGACGCAATTGTTTGATCGGGCTGACGCCGAATTCTTTGGCCACCTGTACAATTGCGGGTGACGATGCCGCCGCTGCGGGGGCCGTTTTTTCCAGAAGGGTGTTGTCGAGTGTTGCTGTTGTCATGCCAAATGTCCTGCTCGGTTTTTTACCTTTGCAGCAGGGATAAATGGAAATAATGGCGCAAATTGGGCATCACTGTTTCCAATTTTAGCCAAAAGGGCTGGGATCAGACCACAGGACGCGTGCGCAGGAACAGATACAATGGCAAACCGCAGCTTACGCCGATGCAAAATGTTGCAGGGATCGCGATCAGCGCGATGAAATTGCGGCGTGTGGCGACTTCGGCGATGATCCAAACGGTCAGCGCGATGGCCGCGATTGTCAGATCCCAAACCAGCCCGCTAGAGGCGGCATTTGTGTGCCACGCATCAACCATCGCCGTGATGTCATAGCCATTCGTCTGAAACCATTGGATAAAATAGTACATCGGGTGGATTGCACCCCAAAGGGCAAGGCCCAAATAAATTATGCGCAATGGGGACATCTCAGAACGTTTTCATCACGCCGACTTCGACCGAGCCTGAGACAGTGACGCCCGGTTCGGTTGTCGATGGTTCTTGTCTTTGATGTGTCGCCGGATCAGGTGCGGGAAAGCGGTTAGGATCGCACGCGGCCAAGGCAAGAACGCTACACATTGCGAATACGGCTTTCAAAAGATGTTCCACCCCAGGCTAAACGGTCCTTTTTGCACGCTGACACCGGCGTTCGTGTTCAGCCCGTTTGGTCCGACACTGACACCCGCGTTCAGGTTCGGCGTTATCGGTTCGCCATCAGCGCCGCACCCAGCAAGGCCCAGCGCCAAAATCAAAGTCACTGCGTATTTCATGCCAGTTGGTCCTTCCAGCGTTGTACCTGCGCGCGCACTTGTGCAGGCGCGGTTCCGCCGTAAGACATACGCGAATTGACCGAGTTTTGCACGCCCAAGACGTCAAATACTTCGGCTGTGATCTGCGCATGCACCGATTGCATGTCCGCGAGTGTCAGATCTGGCAAATCGCAATTTTTGCTTTCGGCCATGGCGACCAGTGTGCCAGTAATGTGATGGGCGTCGCGGAACGGCATGCCCAAAACGCGCACCAGCCAGTCGGCCAAATCGGTTGCCGTGGAAAAACCAGAGGCCGCAGCCACAGCCAGTTCGTCGCGGTTGGCGGTCATGTCTTTGACCATCCCCTCCATCGCGGCCATCGCCAGCATCCATGAATCGGCGGCATCGAACACCTGTTCTTTGTCTTCTTGCATGTCCTTGGAATAGGTCAGCGGCAGCCCTTTCATCACCATCATCAGGCCTGTGTTCGCCCCGTAAATACGGCCCACTTTGGCGCGGATCAGCTCAGCCGCATCAGGGTTTTTCTTTTGCGGCATGATGGATGAGCCTGTCGAAAACCGATCCGACAGGGTCACAAAGCGGAATTGTGCCGAGGACCAGATCACCAGTTCTTCGGCAAAACGGGACAGGTGCATGGCGCTGATGGACGCGACGCTTAGGAAATCGAGCGCGAAATCGCGATCACTAACCGCGTCCAGCGAATTGGCAGAGGGGCGATCAAAACCAAGCGCCTCGGCGGTCATGTGACGATCAATCGGAAACGACGTGCCGGCCAAAGCCGCAGCACCCAACGGCGATTCATTCATCCGTTTGCGTGCATCTCGCACCCGCGACAAATCACGACCGAACATTTCGACATAAGCCAACATGTGGTGGCCCCACGTCACAGGTTGGGCAACTTGCAGGTGGGTAAAACCGGGCATGACCCAGTCGGCCCCTGCCTCTGCTTGCCCCAGCAGCGCGTTGATCAATGCCAGCAAACCTGCTTCGGCCGCATCAAACTGGTCACGGACCCACAGTTTAAAATCTGTCGCCACTTGGTCATTGCGCGACCGACCGGTGTGCAGGCGCCCCGCCGGTTCACCGATAATTTCTTTGAGACGGCTTTCCACATTCATGTGGATGTCTTCCAATGCGGTCGAAAACTGAAACGTTCCGCCCTCGATTTCTGACAACACCGTGAGCAGCCCTTCACGAATGGCCGCAACGTCGGTATCTGTCAGAATGTCTGTGGCCCCCAACATGGCGGCATGGGCGCGCGACCCTGCGATATCTTGTGCAGCCATGCGCTGGTCAAACCCGATGGATGCGTTAATTGCCTCCATGATGGCGTCTGGTCCAGCGGCAAAACGGCCGCCCCACATGGTATTGGAAGAGTTGTCAGTCATGAGAAACGAGCCTTTGGAGACAAGATGAAACGTATTGTTGCTGCGATCATGTATACGGCGCTGGCCTTGGGCGCAAACGCTGCGATGGCGGATACGTCCGACGCTGCGGCTCTGCGTACGGGTGATATGAAAAAACTGGTGTTTTATGGCACGCCCGAAAGCGTTTCAAACGCGGCGTTCGAATTGGCGGATGGCGAAGGTGATCAAACGCTTGAGGCGTATCAGGGCAAATATGTTTTGCTGAATTTCTGGGCGACGTGGTGTGCGCCGTGCCGCAAAGAAATGCCAATGCTGTCGGAATTGCAGGACCAATTTGGCGGCGATGATTTCGAAGTGCTGACCATCGCAACGGGACGTAATTCGCCTGAGGGCATCACCAAGTTCTTTGCGGACACCGGCATCTCCAACCTGCCCCGCCATCAGGACCCGAAACAAAAACTGGCCAGCCAGATGGGGATTTTTGGCCTGCCGATTACTGTGATTTTAGACCCCGAAGGGCGCGAGATAGCACGTCTGCGCGGCGATGCGGATTGGGCCAGCGATAGCGCCAAGGCGATCATCGCAGAACTGATTTCAGAGGAATAGACGGCGAACCACTCGGCGATCGTTACGCCGCGTGGTTCAGAATTGCTGCCTCGGACGCTGACAAGTTACGGCGTGCGTATCCGCCATACGTGTGCGGGTCGTATTCCAGATCCGGGAACTGCGCGAGCAAACGCGTGCGATCGCTGTCCTCAAGAGTCTTGAGCGAAGTGTTCGCAGGGTGGAAGCTTTCGGTTTCGACACCATTCGCCCACAGAACCTGATGATCTGGCAGCAATAAGTGCACGTACGTGACTTGTGGAACGTTCAGATCGACAGTGATGGACGACCCGTTGATCAAATCCTTGGCCGCGACCAGAATCTCCGGGGTGTTGAACAGCGCGCGCGCCTCGTCGCCTTGGATAACCATGCGATGTTCCGGCGAAACCAGCAGTTCTTCGTCCGGACGTTCGACGCACAAAGCACCGGCCTTGATCCGGATTGGGCGCAGATGCGGCATGGCAAACAGACGTGCGCCCGTCATGCGACGACTGCCAATCCACAAAATGTCTTGTGCGCCATTGTCCTTGGTCTGAACCTTGTCGCCTTCGCGCAAATCCTGAATCAAACGCGGGCCATCCGGCGTTTCGATCCGCGTGTTCGGCGTAAAGCAAATCACCCCCCCACTGGCCGGCACCATCGGGTTCACCGACGCTGTTCCTAGCGTGTGATGCACGATCCACAGATCACTGTTGCGCGGCGGCATCTGGTCCATGAACATCAGCAAAGGCTGCGATCCGCGCCCCACTTCGATCAAGGTCACCGTATAGCTTTGCGCCCCGTCTGTGACCACAAAACTGCTGTCCATCAAAGGACTGTCGTCCTCGACAACTGCTGCCAATGGTTTGTTTTCAACTGCTGCACCAACCAAGCGGTGCACCATACGTGCCGCTCGTTTGCGCAAATTTTCCGAACCGTTTGCCCCATCCAATCGCAATACATCAGCCGGACCGTCCACGCGGACTGCGTCCCCTCTCCATGACCACGCGGCACCCACACTCAGCGAGTGCACTGGCGCGCCATCAAGACCATCAACTTCTGTTTGCGACCAAGAGATAACAAACGTGCCTTTAAAGCCCGTTTTCATATCTTAATTGCCTGCCTCTTCGATATTGAGCGGTTTTCCGCTTCTATTAATCAATCGTTAACAAACACGAATCACTTCTAAAAGACCGGTTTTGTGTCAGTCGCGAAACTGTGTCTTTTAGAACCTAAGGTTGAACTGAGCCGAACCTACGACCTGGCTGCCGCCTTGACCCTCGAATTCTTCGCCCAGCCATGTGACCCCGTAAAAACCACCTGCACCATTCTTGTTTTGAAAATGCAGGCCTGCGCGCACGCGATCACGGCTGTCTGTGATCGAAAATCCGCGGTCCGTCGGCAAGAAAATCGAGGAGTCAACATAGGCCATGTCTGCGCCAACGACAAAGCTGGCACCGGACCAGCCGTCATTTTTGATCGTCCGGTAACGTTGCCCTGTGACCGGATCACGCACCAGCAATTCGCCTTTGCCGACCTGTCCAAAACTAAGATCGAACCCTGCACGCAGCAGCGTTTCTGCCCCTGCCCGCGCCTCGATGAACGGGCGCACATTGGCTGTCGGGCTTAGGTCAACGGAACGCCCCGTCTCCATCACGAATGTCGGGCGCACCTGATTGCCGATCTGGTTTGCCAGCACGCCGCTGGACGGGCGCGCAATGCCACCCAAATCATGCAGTGCGTCTTGAAAACGCCCCAGTCCGGTCGATGAGCCCACCAGAACCAAATCAGCCCCGAGTACGAATTCGGTGTTTTTCTTTTGAAAATGCGTGTGCGCGCCAATCGAAAGTGCCCCCGCGTAGGGGCGATCACCCGCGGCGGGCGTGCGCAAATTGGCAGGGGCGATGATTTCACCACCGATCCGCAATTCGATAATCTCACCGAAATTGTTGGGCAGCTCGCCCGTCCATTCAGGCCCCCAGATCCGCGAGGACGTCACAGACCCCGTGCGCCAGCGGTCTTCGCCGTCGCCAACAAAATCATTGGTCAAAAGCAATCCAAATCCGAGGCGCGCTCGTTCTGCGTCGGCCGCACTGGACAAGAGGATCAGCGCACTAAGTGCGACTGCAATTCGGCGAAACATCAGGAAAACCCCGTCTGAAATGCCCCCCCGAGCGGCTTTTTCTTAGCGCGCCTTGCTCAGGGTGACTAGAATTTTCAAACGAGTGTTTCGGATTTTGCCAAGGTGTTGCGTCTTAGCCCAGACTGCGCAGCAATGCGACGGACGGATCGCCAGTCGCCGCTTGCCCGATGCTGCTTTGATACGCGCTGATGGCTTTGCGGCTGTTCGGTCCGATCACGCCGTCCGAACCATCAGTGTCAAAGCCTTTGGCCGTCAAGCGTTCCTGCAGCTTCACCCGATCCTTTTTGGTCAACCCGTAGGCGTCTGGCGGGAATGATCCACGCAGCGGTCCTGCGCCCCCAATTCGGTCCGCCAAATGGCCAACACCAATCGCGTAGGCATCAGAATTATTGTAGCGTTTGATCGCGCGAAAATTTCCCGTGACCGAAAATTTCGGCCCGCCCGGCTGCGGCTGAAGGATGCTGCCTGCGGGTGCGTTTGGCCCGGTTTCAGCCCCCCAGCGTGTGCCGCGTGTCCAGCCACTGCGTTGCAGGTACGCAGCCGTTGACGCCAAGGCATCTGTAGGGTCATCCGACCAAATGTCGCGCCGCCCGTCGCCAGTGAAATCAACCGCAAAGGCTTGGTATGACGTTGGGATGAACTGTGTGTGGCCCATCGCGCCCGCCCAGCTGCCAGTCATTTGCGACGCTGAAATATCACCGTTTTGAATGATCTTAAGCGCTGCGATCAGCTGCTTTTCAAAGAACGCACCGCGCCGCCCATCAAAGGCCAAGGTCGAGGTTGCCGAAATCACCGGCACGTCGCCGCGACGCTCGCCAAAGAAGCTCTCTAATCCCCAAATCGCCGTAATGATTTCCGCATCAACACCGTACTTGCCCTCAAGCGTGCTGAGTGTGGCGCGGTGCTGCGCAAAGGCGGCACGCCCCTTGCTGATCCGTTCATCTGAGGCGGCGATGGAGAGATAATCTTCGAGGCTGCGTTTGAATTCGGTTTGGTTGCGGTCGCGTTTTACCACGCCGGGCAAATATCCGGTGCCGCGAAAAGCTGTGCGCAGGGTGGCCTCGGATATCCCTTTGCCAGCAGCGCGCCCGCGAAAGGCTTTGACCCACGCGTCATAGCTGCTGTTCGGGACGGGGCGCAGGTCGGCGGCCAACCTTGACGGGCGCGCAGCACCACGCGTGGCCCCCGTTTGCGCCGTCGAACTGCACGCCGCTAACCCAAGAGCCAAGGCTCCAAATCCGAAATTCCGTCTTGTAATGCTCATACCACTGCTCGTTTTATGTTATTGTTTTGGGGCATTCTAACGACAAAAGCCCCGTTCGCAAACGAGGCTTTTTCTTGTGGTAGCTGACGTCCGACATCGAAACTCCGTTCTGGCCGAAATTCCACATCAATAAAAACAACCGCTTAGCAGTATGGGCGACAAAGGTAAATCCGTCTTGCGACGCGTGAAACCCGTTCTACGTCATCGAAAACCCGTCTTGGCGGCGCGGTCACATAACGATAAGGCACAAAAAAACCGCCCCGAAGGGCGGTTTCATGTCCAGCAATGTTGGAAAAATCAGGTAGTTTTGGGGCGACTGCGGCGCTGCTGGGTTTCCGCCTGATAACGCTGAAGCGCTTTCCCCGTATCGATGGTACTCCAGTCATCAGCAACAAAGGGATTCAGCTCTTCGTCACAGTCATTCCGGAAAGCATAGGCATCCGCGAAATATCCCATATCGATTTCATTACTTCCGTCTTCCACACATTCACCGATCGCCTCGATGGCCAATTCCATCGCAACACCAAACCGGCCAACAGCTGCATGGATCAGGATTTTGATGAATTCATCCTCATCAAGCAAGCGGTCAGAACCATCGATCTCCGCATCTGCCAACAGCTGCTTGAGGGCGCCACGCAACTGCTGACCGGACTCCTTGAATGTGATGGGCTTGATTTCAATCGGGCGCAGGCGCCGTGTAAGTGTGGGGTCGTGGTTAATCATCTGAGGTGCCCCTAGTATTGTAGACGCTTTGCTTGGTAATTTTGGAACCAAGGAGAGACGGTTATGAACAAGGGAATACGGTTTACGGACGAGTTCAAACAGGACGCCGTGGCGCAGGTTGTTGAGCGTGGTTACGCTGTCAGCGAAGTGGTCGAGCGGTTGGGTATCAGCACCAAATCCTTGTACACTTGGAAGGCGCAGTTTGCGAAGTCACCACGCGCCCGATCTGAGGTTGCGGAACAGGCTGCTGAGATAAGACGGTTGAAGCGCGAACTGGCCCGGGTGACCGAGGAACGCACCATCTTAAAAAAGGCGACCGTCGCGCTGCCCGGCAGGGTATTGCGCAGCAATGCACGAGAGGGAACTTCGCGCGAGAGTCTCAGTGAAGTACGCATTTATTGAGGCTCATCGGGCGGAGTTTTCGGTGCGGTCAATGTGTCGTGTGCTGATGGTGCATTTCAGTGGCTTTTACGCATGGGTTAAAGAACCGTTGAGCCAGCGTGCGCTTGAAGACGCTCGGCAAACTGATCTGCTGCAACAGGCATGGACGGACAGCGGCAAGGTCTACGGCTACCGCAAACTGCACGATGATCTTTTGGATCAAGGCGAGACCTGCTCAGAGAACCGTGTTGCACGTTTGACCAGCTTAGCAGGCATCTCGGCACAGATTGACTACAGACGCCGTCCAGGGCGCTATGGCGGCAAGCCTGCTGTTGTTGCCGACAACACCTTGGACCGTCATTTCGAAGTTGATGCGCCCGATACGGTATGGGTGACAGACATTACCTACATCAGAACGCATGAGGGCTGGTCGTATCTCGCTGTGGTCATTGATCTGTTCTCGCGGCGTGTCGTTGGCTGGTCAATGCAGTCGCGCATGACAACTGATCTTGCTTTGCAAGCACTGTTAGCTGCTGTTTGGCGGCGCAAACCAAAGACCAAGGTGATGATCCATTCTGATCAAGGATCGCAGTTCACGGGCAAAGAGTGGCAATCGTTCCTGGACAAACACAATCTGGATGCCAGCATGAGCAGACGTGGGAACTGCCATGACAATGCGGTGGCTGAAAGCTTCTTCCAGCTTTTGAAACGGGAACGCGTCAGGCGGCGGACATATGTCACACGCGATGCTGCAAGGCAGCTGACCTGCCCCCCGAAACTTCCCTCGTTTTAATGTAAAGTTTGCTCAACTTTCGAAGGAGCAAACAAATGCGACAGAGTCGTTTTACTGAGGCCCAGATTATTGGGATGATCAAAGAGCAAGAAGCTGGAATGCCAACGGCTGAGGTGTGTCGGAGACATGGCCTGAGCCCTGCGTCGTTCTACAAGTTCAAAGCCAAAGGTGGCATGAACGTTTCTGACACCCACCGCCTTAAATCGCTGGAGGACGAGAACGCCAAGCTGAAGCGTCTTCTGGCGGACACGATGCTCGACAATGTTGTGTTGAAAGATTTGCTGGGAAAGAACTGACGACACCGAATTTGCGACGGGCTGTAGCACGCAAGGCAATGCGGGATCATGATATCTCGCAACGTCGTGCGTGCAGGCTGGTCGGTGTCGATCCCAAGACCGTACGGCGCGACAAGCCGCCGGATAATCCAGAAGTTCGCGAAGAGATGAAGGCGATTGCCAGCAAACGGCGTCGGTTCGGCTATCGCCGGATTGGCGTGCTGTTGGAACGCAAAGGCATGATTATGAACCACAAGAAGCTGTATCGTCTCTACACCGAGGAAAAGCTGGGTGTCAGGCGGCGCAGAGGCCGTAAACGTGCGCGTGGATCGCGGACACCTATGCCCGTGGCTTTGCGCCCGGGCGAGCGTTGGTCGTTGGATTTTGTGTCGGACACGTTTGGTGCGTCTCGCAAGTTCCGCATGCTGGCAGTGAATGACGACTGCTGCCGTGAGAACCTGTGCCTGATGGCCGATACCAGCATCTCTGGCGCTCGGGTTGCCCGTGAATTGGACGCACTGGTGCGCGTCTACGGAAAGCCTGCTTGTATTGTCAGTGACAACGGGACGGAGTTTACCAGTCGCGCGATCCTGAAGTGGGCTGGCGATAGCGACGTGGATTGGCATTACATCGATCCGGGCAAACCGCAGCAGAATGGCTTCATCGAAAGCTTTAATGGCAGCCTGCGAGACGAGCTGCTGAATGAGGAGATCTTCGACACTTTAGATGACGCCCGCAGAAAACTGGCGCTTTGGCGATACGACTACAATCAGGTCAGACCGCACTCGTCTCTCGGGAACAAAACGCCCACTGAAGCGCGCCGGGCGCTTGAGCAACTTGAGGGCTCCGCGCACGACGCGCTTGCCCAAACTGACGATGAAGAATATGAAATCCAAACCCGCAAACTCTCGTTATGAATGAGGGAGCCTCGGGGGGCAGGTCAAGAGGACTATAAATGATTGCCGACCGACCACTTCCCATGACGGTTCCCCTCCAGCCACGAGAGACCGCGTTCTCTTATATGTCCCGTCTGGCTGCCCGGAACGAGCTGTCAGCGGTTGATTTCGGGCGATACACAGGCGTGACCTTCACGAAGGTTTTACGGGGCGATTCAGAAATCATGATGATGCTTGCAAGTCGTGGTGGCATTGACTGTCATGACCTTCAGGCTTGGTCACCCTCGTCCATAGACGGACCACTATTGTCCGTCGTCAGGGTTTTTGGAACCAATGGCAGCTTAAGCTAAGACAGAGTTTGGCTCATCTGGTTGGTTTGATTATGCGGCGCGTTGTCTGTGATGCAAGCGTCGCGTTTCGAGCGTCTTATGTTTGATCCTTTCTCGTTGCTGTAGAATGGCTTTGTACCGTCCGAAGTAGACATCAGACGGTGTGACGTTGCTCAGGCTCTCGTGGAAGCGCCGATGATTGTAGTGATCGACGAAGGCTTCAATCTGGGCTTCGAGATCACCGGGTAGGAAGTAGTTTTCCAGCAAGATGCGGTTCTTCAAAGTCTGATGCCAACGCTCGATCTTGCCCTGGGTTTGCGGATGATACGGCGCACCGCGCGAGTGCTTCATACCTTTATTCTGCAACCATTCGGCCAGTTCCCCCGAGACGTAGCTGGAGCCGTTGTCGCTGAGCAGTCGCGGCTTGTGGACGACATGAACTTGGTCACATCCCGACGCTGCTAAAGCCAGATCCAACGTGTCAGTGACGTCGCGGGTCCGCATATTGGTGCAAAGCTTCCACGCGATGATGTAACGGCTGTAGTCGTCCAGGATCGTGCTGAGATAGAACCAGCCCCAACCGATGATCTTCAGATAGGTGAAGTCGGTCTGCCACAGCTGATTGATGGCCGTCGTTTTGTCTTTGAACTCACTGGCGGCCTTGATCACAATGAAGGCAGGACTGGTGATCAGATCGTGCGCCTTCAAGATCCGATACGTTGAAGCCTCTGATACAAAGTAGCTTTCTGTATCTGTGAACGTCACCGCCAGTTCTCGCGGTGACAACTCTGTCTCCTTCAACGCCAGTTTGACCACCTTGCGACGCACGTCGTCAGGGATGCGGTTCCAGACGTGCTTGGGCCTGGGAGACTGGTCCTGCAGCCCAGCCTCACCACGCTGGAGGTAGCGATCATACCAACGGTAGAATGTGGTGCGGGGGATACCGAGCTTGGCGAGCGTCAGGCGGGCTGACAGGTGGCTTTCTTCGACCAACCGGATGATCTCTAGTTTCTCAGATGCAGGGTATCTCATTCGGGGTCGCCCCCACCGTCGAACATGCTTTTTTTGAGAAGACGCAGTTCCAGCGTCTGTTCAGCCACCACTTCCTTCAGATCACGGGCTTCGCGGCGCAGGTCCTTAACCTCATCTGTGTTTGCAGCACGTGCCGTATCGCCAGCTAGCCGCCGTTTGCCAGCCTCCATGAAGTCCTTGGACCATTTGTAATAGATGCCCTGTGATATGCCTTCACGGCGGCACAGTTCGGCGATGCTGTCTTCTCCACGCAGACCGTCCAGGACGATCCTGATCTTCTCTTCGGATGAATAATGCTTGCGCGTGGCCCGCTTGATGTCTTTGACGATCTTCTCGCCAGGGCTTTTGCGTGTTCCAGTTGTCTGTCTCATGTCCCACTCCTCAGTGGTTACGATGAGCCAACAACTCTCTCTTATCAAATATACCTATTTGGACCCATAAGCGCTGACGTCAGACAGAGACGGGATCGATTACGATCAGTTAACTGAAGAAGAAAAGGAAGAATGGGACGCCGTAGAATGGGATGAAGATGGCAGCGTTCCCGATCGAGTTGAGAGCGCTGAATTGAACAAATGGCTATTCAATGAAGACACCGTCGACAAGGTGCTCGAACACCTAATGCGCAACGGGATAAAGGTTGAAGGCGGCGATCGCTTTGGCAAGACAATCGTGTTCGCGAAAAACAGTAAACATGCCCAATTCATCGTTGACCGCTTCAACGCCAATTATCCTCACCTACTCGATTTTTGTCGACTGATCGACTATTCCGTCACCTATGCCCAGTCCTTGATCGACGACTTCTCTGATCCAGAAAAGATGCCGCAAATCGCAGTTTCTGTGGACATGTTGGATACCGGCATTGATATCCCCGAAGTCGTCAACCTCGTCTTCTTCAAGATTGTCAGATCAAAAACAAAATTCTGGCAGATGGTCGGACGCGGAACCCGTTTACGGCCTGACTTATTCGGGCCCGGTGAAGACAAACAGGAATTCATCATTTTTGATTTCTGCCAAAACTTGGAATTCTTCAAAGAAAATCCAAACGTCTCAGAGGGCCCAGGATCCAAACCCATGGGTGAGCGTCTATTTATCGCCCGCGTCGAATTGATCAATGCGCTTGGGGATAGTGAGGACTCCCACGAGGAACTGATTTTGGGAACGAAACAGCGTTTGCATGATGAAGTTTTAGGGATGCCAGTTGAGAACTTCATAGTTCGAGCAAAGCGCAAAAGTGTCGAGAGGTTCCAGAAAGGAGAAAGCTGGAACAACCTGGATTTGGATGCCCGTTTGGCTCTGATTGAAGACCTTGCTGGCCTACCTTCTGCCTATGACGACGGCGCGTTACCGGCAAAGCAATTTGACCTTTTGATCCTCAACACACAGTTGCAACTGGTAAAAGCAGAGAGCGGCTTTGAAAGGCTTCAGCAGAGGATTATCCAGTTTGCCTCAGCTCTTGAACTGCTGCCAAATGTGCCTTTGGTGGCAAAGGAAATGGAACTGATCCTCGACATTCAGTCGGACAGTTTCTGGGAGGGTATTACGCCTCAAATCTTAGAAAATGTCCGACGTCGGTTACGCAATCTGGTTGCTCTGATCCCTGCCAAAGAACGCAATGTTGTCATAACCAATTTTGAGGACGAAATCGGCGACGGCGAAGAAGTGAAAATGCCTGAAGTCGGTAGTGGGGTTGATAAGGCCCGTTTCAAACTGAAAATGCGCCGCTTTGTAGAAGAACATCGCGATCATATCACCTTGATCAAGGTCCGACGCGGAGAACCGTTAACCAAGCAAGATCTCGATGAGCTCGAAGCTATTCTACGTGACCAAGGAGTTGCCGATGATGAACACCTCAATCAGCTTAATGACGACGGTGGCCTTGGCGCATTTCTCCGGTCTTTGACCGGATTGGACAAATCTGCTGCAAAAGACGCATTCAGTAATTTTGTGACGCAGCATCAGTTGAGTGGAAACCAAACAGAGTTCTTAGACCTTGTGATCGACAGCCTCACAGAAACTGGCATTGTTGAGCCGGCCACGTTTTATGAAAGCCCTTTCACTGACTTGGATGACATGGGTATTGCAGGTGTTTTTGATCGGGATCAGACGAGCGAGATAATTCAGATTGTAAGAGCGTTGAATGCGTCAGTCGCAGCGTAAGTTGAGGCTGTATTGGGACGATTCCAGCGATCGCTCTAAAATCGTTACGAACGCCACTTTGCCAGGTTTGCTGTTTAATTTAAACGATACGAAACCCATCGCGCACCTTCGGGCGAAGCCACGCGCGGCAATCGATGTGTTGCGACTACTTGATACGCCGAATGATCTTTCGACTGCTTTTGGATTCTTATTCAAAGCAGTCGTCCAGATGAGCAAAGAAAAAACTTAACAACCTCCGGTTTAACCTTGCTATAGACGTCTAATATGAACAGGCTTTACACGTTGATATACAAGTAATAAATCAGAAGCTCGCACAATGAATGCTGATCCACTTATTGAGAATCCATCTGACGCGGGCGGTGTTTCTGCCAGGGCCGGCTTTCGTTTTCAGGACCATGCTGGCGCAGGCATACTTTTAGATATGCTCGTTGACAGCTCTACCGTCGCTGTAGAATTCGAGACCGCCGACGATATTACCCTTCGGATCATCGATGAAATAGGGCCCTTAAGCGAGTACATTCAGGTAAAGACAACCGAGGCCAATGGGAAGTGGAACCTTAAAGAGCTCACAGAACGCGCCAGTAGTAACGGGAAAAAGATCGAGTGGTCGTCTCTATGTGAAAAATCGTTGGCTTGTGACAAATTTTCCGACCGTGCCCGCTTCAGACTGGTAACGAAAAGGGATGTAGCTACCAATCTAAAACCTTTCTGCGTTCAGCGTGATAATCGACAAACCGTAGGGGAAAAGATTGCTACGCTGGTCACGAATTTCAGCAAAAAATATAAGAAGTCAGTTTCTGAGAAGGGGCGTCATCTTGGCGACTGGGCTGCGTCGTTATATTGGCATGTAGCTGGCTCAAGCGACGCTTTAGAGAACCAATCTATCAACCGAATTCTCAGACTCTGTGAGGGTAGAGGGGCGTCTCCGTTGTACTCCATGGTCGAAGCCATTTACGAAGACCTGATGAAGCAGGTTCGTAAAGCATCAGATGCATCGAGGATGAGCGAACCGCTCTTGAAGTCGATAGGGCGCAAGAGCCTTCTGCTTTGGTGGGAGGATCAAATCGTAAAAATCAGAGCTACATCACATGTAACCATGAAGGTCTACGAAGTCCTCCCAGAACCCTTTTTGACCGAGTTTTCACTGCAGAACGATGGCGACATCAACAGGTCTATGACCGCCTATGATGTAGAATTCGACGAGGGAATCTGGAGAATCGAAGAGCTTTGTGATTATTTACTCGACTGGTTGCCAGAAATCACCCTGCCGTCCAGCACTCTTTCACATTTCAACCGGTTTAATGCCCGAGAACTCCTTCCAAAGGCCAAAACCGCTTTGAAGGGGAAGTCGATCGACAACGAAGGGCTACTTGCAGAGACGCTTCTGCATGCGATCATGCGAAACCATCTAGGCAGCGAACCTATTCCCTGTCGCCTTTTCAGCCTTGACGATGGCACAGCAACGAGCGCCCACATTGTTTTCCATGCCAGCGGCGACCAGCTTTGGCTGGGTCGGCCCAGTCTTCTTCCCCTTGTGGAGCGGGACAAAATTCTGAAGGAGATCGTGTCAAGAATTGAGGCTGCCGTCACCTCTGGAGTCTTAAAGAAGGAACGCGAATTTGCGTTGTCGCTTCGCCAACCCCTCAACAGCCGGCCAACGACCATTCAGGCATTACTATCCAACCGCGCCAAGATCGAAGATCTACGAAAAGTCGTTAGACTCCCCGTGTTATTGGCCTACGAAAGCCCTCACTTGGGAAAGTCGTTCTATGAGGATTACCTTACTGACCTCATTGCGGAAGCCGATGTGGAATACCAAGCATTCAAAGAGCTACTACCAGATTCCTTACTTGATGTCTCAGTGGCCGTATTCTTAATCCCAGTTCCCAATGTTGCGAATCTTACACGTTTCTTTGAAAAGGCATTAAACTGATGACAGTTGCAGAAGTGCAGTCAGCTCTGGATATCCTTCAGGCGGATGACCGCAGTGAAGCGGATTGGGTCCATATCCTTCGCCTGACGGCCGCCCTATCGAACGATAGAGAAACGCATGATCAAGCACGTGAGTTGGTTATCCGAGCGCTCGATAAGCGTCGAGATCTGCCACTCAAATTTGGACAATTGATGAACAGCTTGATCAAGTCGGTTGGCTTGATCCCTTACCTTTCCGAGGTCAATGACTTTGCAGACGCCATGTTGGTCGGGGCCCATGAGGCTCCCGGTCTCGACGGGAGACGATTTCATTCATTACAGCTGAATGTCTACAAGCAGATCATTGCTGGCCGCAGCGTTGTGCTGAGTGCAACCACGAGTGTGGGCAAGAGCATGATCGTCGATGCTGTTGTCGCTTCAAACAAGTTCCGCCAAATCGTTATCATCGTGCCGACGATCGCATTGATCGACGAGACCCGGAAACGGCTCACCAACCAGTTTTCTGAAACGTATACGATCATTACTCACGCATCCCAAGCCGTGCCCGCTGGTAGAAATGCTATCTTCATTCTTACCCAGGAGCGCGTGCTTTCTCGATCCGACCTTCAAAATATCGACTTCTTCGTAGTAGATGAATTCTACAAGCTTGATATCAGGTCAAACCTTGCTGGCGGGCAAGACCGTGCCGTCGATCTGAACCTTGCTTTCCATAAGCTCGCTTCATTGGATGCACAGTTTTACCTGATTGGACCGCATGTTGACGCTGTTCGGGGTATTGCTGGGAAGTATCAGCATACCTTCATTCCATCGAAGTTTTCCACGGTGGCTCTAGATGTGGAGTATTTCAATCTACCCAGAGATGGCGAAGACCGTCTCAGTAAGGTCTTCGAACTCATCACAGTGAATACCGGCCCTACTCTGGTGTATTGTCAGTCCCCCGCCAAATGTGCAGAAGTTGCCCAGTTCCTAATTGAGAAGGGTGCCGCGTCCCCGTCGCCAACAACTGCGGACGCTGCATCTTGGCTCGAGCAGGAGTTCCCAAGTGAATGGGTTGTTACTGAAGCCCTGAAACAGGGCATTGGTATTCACCATGGCAATGTGCCGCGCGCAATTCAGCAGTATATGATCAGGGCATTCTCGGAAAGGAAACTCTCGGTAATCCTCTGCACTTCCACACTGATTGAAGGAATCAATACGATCGCTGAGAACGTGATCGTTTATGATCGCAGGGTCAGCACCTCAAACATCGACTATTTCTCCTATCGGAATGTTGCTGGCCGTGCCGGCAGAATGGGTGAATGGTTTGTCGGTAAGGTGTTCGTTCTGGAGCAACCGCCGGAAGCCGTCGATATGCTGGTGGATATTGCCGTGGATGAACAGCCAGACGATACGCCTATTTCGTTACTGCTCGGCCTCGCAAATGAAGATCTGACACCTTCCTCGAAAACCCGTCTTGAGGTCGAGTTCCGAAACAGTGAGCTCGAAATCGCCACAATCCAAGAAAATCGATACATCGGCATTGAAATTCAAGAGAGCATTGCGAGGCGAATTCGGTCAGATATGGTTTACCGCAACCTCCTCAACTGGACCCACCTTCCGAACAGCGAAGAACTCATATGTGCTTGCGAAATTATCTACCAAGAGATGGCGATGGCATCGAGACTGAACGGTTTTCAAATTCATGATGGTACCCAATTGGCTGCGGTTCTGACGAAGGTCCGGCTCTCGAGCTCACTGAAGGAATTCCTTGAGGATCGTGTGAAACACCGCCGCGCTGAGCAATCGGTCAGCGATGCCATCGATAATGGTCTTCGCTTCCTGCGAAGTTATGTCTGCTTTACTTTCCCCAGACAACTTGCTGCCATTGAAAGGATTCATAGGGACGTCTGCAGTAAATTGGGCAAACGATCCATCGCAGATTACCGCTACTTCGTGGGACAAGCCGAAACCATGTTTCTAAATTCAAACGTTTTCTTTCTGGATGAATTTGGAATCCCAGTTTCTCTGGGTCGAAAGCTCCTTCGCGAAAGCGGCTCCGAGGAACCTCTCCAGGAAGCGATAAACAGGATTGTATCAACGGCCCTGAACACTCCAAACTTGCACCCGTTCGAGGTTGATATATTGAATAGTGTTTCCGCGAGCATGCCACGATAATTACCTATCAACTGACAATTACTCTGCGTCGCGACGATTCAGACTATCGTAGCGGCCCACGAATTTACACGAGTGCTCCAAACCTGCCGTTCGCACTACAGGCCATCGCCGCAACGCAGCATCACCGAAGCCGGCATCGATAAATGACATCCCAAAAAGATGCCCTGGCAGCTCTTCTAATATAGGGTCCAAATGAGCCCGTACGCGAAAATTATACTGAGAGGAACATACCTTGGGACAACCTTATCACTACGGGATCAACCTGCCAGAACGCTGTCTACAACTCATTGATGGCTTGTGGGATCAGGCACAAAATGTTCATGGTAATGATCGCCCCGAACTCGGGCCTTTAACATCGACATTCCTGATCTCTATGGCGATGCCGATCATTAATCTCCCAATAGAACGTATCGAGCGTCAAATTGACAAACCCCCAGGCTACGCCGACGACCGACATATCAGTGAAGATACCGTTCAAGCCTTTATTGACGTGATCAGAAAGGGGAGCTTCGCCGCCGCTCCATTTTGCGAAGACTCCGCTTGGTCGTTTGCAAACGTACGTGAACAACCATTCTTCAACACCGCAGACGGAATCCCGAATAACATCGCTGAATACCTTGGCGGTGATGAGGCAAGAGAAGCCGCCCGTAACATGCCAGCTTCACAGTGGATAAGTATTCTTCGAAATGCGCTGGCACATGGAGGCGTCGCATACCTCGATGAGAACGGAAGGCGCGGGCATGATAGCCCAGTCAAGATGTACGCGTTTGTCAGTGGGAAATATGGTCGCTTAGAGTGCAAAAACGGAGAGGGGAAATGCCCAAGTGGGCTCGGAGACTTGGAGGGATTGAATGTCTTGCGCATCAAGGAGACTGATTTTCGAAGTTTTCTTACAAAGTGGGTTGATTGGTTGCGCGTCAGCCATATCGCTGCGAAGGCATAGCTCGCAGCGTCTTTTTTGCCGGCCCACTCGCGGCCATTGATCGCCGCATCAAAATGCTGCGATGACCATGTACGCCGCCAATGACGAACATCTCCTCGCCTTGGGGCAACCCACCGGGCAGTTCCGTCACGGGAAAAAATGGTGCTGCATTTCGTTATTTTTTTACATCAAGCCAGCACCTTCAAAATAGCTGTGCTGAAAATGCGATCCTTAACCATTCCGTCCTCCGGAACTTGCTCGGGATACCCAAGCGACACGCTTCGGACAATTGTTTTGCCGTGATTGAAAAGCCTTGGAACATGAGCATGGCCATAAAGCCATTCATGTGGACGATGCCGCTCAATAATCTCATCCAAGTCAGACGCGTACACACATGGATCACTGGTAGCGTGATGCGAACCCCAACTGATGCTCAGCTCAAGGCCAAAGCCCCCGAGGCAGTGACAGATTTTTCTGAAGCTCATCCCGCTGGAGCTCTCCATGAAACCATCAAAAGGATCAGAAATGTTACCCCAACGTGTAAGGGCGCTTCTTTGTGAGATTGCAGCGAAAGCGCAGCCAGTTACCTACCAAGCACTCGCAAAGGCCCTTGAACTTTCGCCCCCAAATACCATTCACCAGCTGACAGCGGCCCTCGAATGCCTGATAGAAGAGGATGCTGCCGCCTCTCGGCCATTGATAGCAGCGTTGGTTATCAGCAAGGCAAGAGGTGGACTTCCCGCGCCAGGGTTTTTCGAATGCGCTAAAAGGGTGGGCCGGTTTCACGGGGACTCTTTGGGGTCCGAAGCCTCCGCCTTTTATGGGACCGAGTTCAATAGTGCTGTCGAATTCTGGCGCTCCCCTGCGTCGTATTGAACGGCCCATTCCTGCCGTTCGCCCCGCCTCGATCATGCTGCAGTGCGGCCACTCATTGCGGACTTTCGCCGCAACCGCAAAACCAGATGGTGGGTGAAGTCACACAATGCGGGACATTGCTGACCGTCACCGGCGGATCCTAAATGTCTGCTTCGAGATCACGCACATATTGGGTTTGGGGCAGATGTGGCAGCTTGATAAGATATATAAATCAAACTGCTGGATCCGGACATTTTTTTAGAGATGGTGCAAGAGAGACGATGTGATACCTGCGACCTGTGTAACAACAAGCAATGAAGGAATTGAACTGCGATGAAACCCTTAACTTGGCTTGTTGCCTATTTCCTTCTCGCATGCGCCGCTGCTGGGTCTGTATGGGCGGAATCTATTTCTGTTGAACGCTGGCGGGGCCACGACGTTCTACGCCTTTCTGGCCCCATTGAAAGCGGCCTCAGCGACGAGCTTTTGAGCAAGTTGAAGCTCGCAGACACCTGGGCTCATGGCGCGAAGGTCCTTCTTCTTGACAGTCCTGGGGGAAGTGTCGACGAAGCTCTAAGGATTTCAAAAATTCTCGATGAGAACCCAGTCCATACGGTCGTCCCAAACTACGCAAAATGCGCATCAGCTTGCGGATCAATCATCTTCATCGCAGGAACTTACCGGACTGTGGAAACCTTCGGGGCAATAGGCCAACACTCCTGTTCTAGAGGTGGCGTCAAGGATGACGAGTGCAATGAGGAACTTGCGATGCATGCGTTTCTTCATGGCGTTTCGCACGGCTCTATCGCTGCATTTGTCACTTTCGTACCCCCACAGGACATTATCTGGTTCTCTCGCGAAGATGTCGATGGGTGGGGTATGAGCCGTTATCCTGGGGAGCAAGAAAGCGGCTTCGAAAAAAGCGAGCCAAGGGTCATCAAAATGATAACTGGCTCGCTTCCGCCGGCTCAGTCCGCTTGGCGGCTCGATTTTATGGATGATGGCTACCGCGCCTTTCTGAGGCCATGGTCAGACAACGAACGTGAAATGCAACTGAACCTTTTTTGCTATGAAGAGCTTCCCGGTCGCCTCTTTCTTTCCATGGAGATTAACGGCCCCGAAGACGCAGTCCGCAGCGCCGTCACAACCGTTCTTGTTGCAACTCCCGACTTTAGTTGGACAAATGAATCACCATGGATTGTTCGCGACGATCCCACGGCAACAAATATCGTTGTCGAGATACCTCCAGAGGTCATCAAGCAATTCTTAACCGAAATTGACGAACTGATGTTCAGAGTTGAAACCCGCCCCCCTTTAGATCCAATGGTTGCCCGCACCTTCCTTGCCGGTAGCCGACAAAACCTCATTTTTGCTGCAAATCATTGCGTGCGCCGAGAGCACAATCTGTTCGGTGCTGTCCAGCAACAGTGATGCTGTCTTGAGCGGAGATCATGAGGAAATTAATAAAGCAGACCTCTGGGAGACGTTCAGCATTTGGAAAAGTGGGCTCTCTGCCGCCATTAGATCGAATGCAGCATTTTTGAGTTCGACCGACATATGAACGGCAGCTTCCTTGAGATTGGCCAGAGCCCGCGCAAATGCAGCGAACGACCGCTTACCACTCAAGTTACAGCAGTCACGTCGAACCTACATCGCAACGGACGAGAAACACTGATCAATGCAGCAACGGGCGAACGTAAGCGATTTCTGCCCGTTCGATCATCCGCTTAACAGTTCTCAGGCTCGGCCCCCCGATATCCCCACGACACGACCGGATGATCTCTTCGATAGTAGCGATCGCTTCATCAGGAAGGTCGTACACCTTACCCAAACGTTGCGCAAAACCGATAAGGTGCTGCTTTGATACCTGAGGGAGTTCCAGCGGTGGGCAACGGCTCAGAAGGGGTTCGGGAAGGCCGTGTAGACTGTTGGCGGTCAGGATCCATCCCACCCACGAGAGATCAAACTGAACGCGGAAGTAGGGGCACTGCCACGTCGAGGCCGTCATCCTTTCCAAAAGTGGCAAGAGGGCGTCGGTCAAACTGAACCGCAGTCCTTTCTCCGAGTTAACTTCCCCTGCCTTTTCGACCTCATCAACGACCATGACCGGGCTGGCGCATTTCTCTCTGAGGATCGTCTCCATGATCTTACCAGGCCCGGCATTTCCCCAGCCCCGTTGTGATCCGATAAGGGCAAAAGATGCAGGCTCTCCCGTGGCCTCCACGACCGTGGTCGGCACTTCAAGCAACTTACCCAGCCTGCGCGCCCAGTGCGACTTCCCGATGCCAGGCGGGCCGAGTAAAAGCAGAGGGGCAAACTGGAAACCGGGAAGGTCTTCGCGAACAGATTTCCGGAGGGCGTGCCAGATATGCTCGGTGGCCGGTCCCATCCATGGCATCTCCTCGTGGAGGGTCGCCGCCAAGACATCCGCGTCATGCTCGGTCGGAACCCTCGAAACCGTGACACCGTCCTTCAGTCTGCGCAGTGCTTTGCGATCGTCGGTCTTAAGATGCTGCATTCCGGTTGCGGCGTCCAAACGGTCGACACAGTTTACGGCACGATTTGCGATCCTCATCTTGTCTTCAGATGAAAGGCCGCTTGGAAACAGGTCAAGAGTTTCGTCAGATCCGCCTTCAGCTTTGGCCTCGATCAGTCGCTCAGTTTCTCGCCTGTCGCGTAACTGCCTTAGAAATTTGGTGAACCGCATTTCCAGCCTACTCACTGTGGGGACGTCATCGAAGAAGCGGATGTTCGCGAAGGGGATAGTCGATTTCAGCATAGCGGATTCCTTTCAGATCCCGGCGCAGGGCTTGCCCTTGCACCGGCTGCCTGACCTGTGGTCTGGCAGAGAGATTGATATGAAAGGTCCCGGAACCTTGGAACAGAAAGTGAACAAATGAAGGGGCTGTGTCAACGTATGTGAAGGGCCACTGCAGATGTTTATCTGCAGTGGCCCTTCAAAACGCTCAGATTACCAGAAACGAAAAAAACATATATAACAATGCCTTAACTTCGACTGGCAAAAATAGCATGGTAAAGTGGCAGACTTTTCACCCCGTTTGGCAGAAAATGGGGTGTCGTTTCATCTGGCTGTTTTGTCTACGGCGTCAGCCGCATTTGCTAAAGCCACAGCTGGCGCAGGTCATGCACCCCTCAACCATCCGCAATTCGTAGGAACCGCAGCTAGAACAGGCCTTGCCCCGTGGTGCGCTGCCTGGGTTCATCTGGGCTTGCGGGTCCGTTTTTAGCCCCATGCCTTCGCCCTCAATAAAGCCCGTCGCCACCAAGTGTTGTTCAATCACGCCGCCAATCGCTGCCAAAATCGACGGGATATATTTGCCGCCCATCCACGCACCGCCGCGCGGATCGAACACCGCTTTCAGTTCTTCCACAACAAACGACACGTCGCCGCCGCGCCGGAACACGGCCGAAATCATCCGCGTCAGTGCTACGGTCCACGCAAAATGTTCCATGTTTTTGGAATTGATGAACACCTCGAATGGGCGACGATGCCCGTTCAGGACGATATCGTTGATCGTAATGTAAATCGCGTGCTCGCTGTCGGGCCATTTGACTTTGTAGGTGTTGCCTTCCAGTTCATTTGGGCGGTCCAACGGCTCGGCCATGTAAATCACGTCAGCACCGGTATCGATTTGCGGGGCCGCTTCGGAGGTTTCAGAAACGGTCAGAACCGATCCGGTCACGTCATTCGGACGATATGTTGTGCAGCCTTTGCAGCCTGTATCCCACGCCTGCATGTAGACGCTTTTGAACTCGTCAAAGCTGATGTCAGCCGGGCAGTTAATCGTTTTCGAAATCGAACTGTCGACCCATTTTTGCGCTGCGGCCTGCATCTTGACGTGGTCGGCAGGGGCCAAGGTTTGGGCATTCACAAAATAGTCCGGCAGCTCTGCATCGCCAAATTTGTCGCGCCACATTTGCACGGCATAGTCGACGACTTCTTCTTCGGTGCGCGAGCCGTCTTTTTGCAAAACTTTGCGCGTATAGGCGTAGGCGAAGACAGGTTCGATGCCAGAACTGACGTTGCCCGCATACAAGCTGATCGTGCCAGTGGGTGCGATCGAGGTCAGCAACGCGTTGCGAATGCCGTGCTCTGCGATCTGGTCACGCACGTCGTCATCCATCATTTGCATCGTGCCAGACGCTAAATAGCCTTTGGCATCGAACAGAGGAAACGCGCCTTTTTCCTTCGCCAAATCCACGGACGCCAGATACGCGGCGCGCGCGATAGCGTGCAACCAATCCTCGGTCTGACGCGCCGCCTCGTCGGAACCATAGCGCTGACCAACCATCAAAAGCGCATCCGCCAGCCCCGTGACGCCTAGGCCAATCCGGCGCTTGGCCTGTGCTTCTTGCGCTTGTGCCTCCAGCGGGAATTTCGATGCATCGACTACGTTGTCCATCATACGAACAGCCGTCGCGACCAACTCGCTCAGCGCGTCTTGATCCAGCTTGGCATCCGCTCCAAACGGATCGCTGACCAGACGGGCCATGTTGATCGAGCCCAGCAAACACGCGCCGTAGGGTGGCAAAGGTTGTTCCCCGCACGGGTTCGTCGCTGCAATCGTTTCGCAGTAGTTCAAGTTGTTCGCGGTGTTGATCCGATCGATGAAAATCACACCGGGTTCCGCGTAATCATAAGTCGACTGCATGATCTTGTTCCACAGTTCCAGCGCTTGAACCGTACGGTAAACCTTGCCGTCGAATTTCAAATCCCACGGGCCATCCGCTTTAACTGCTTCCATAAAATCATCGGTGATCAGGACGGAAACGTTGAACATGCGCAAACGTGCTGCGTCAGATTTCGCCGTGATGAAATCGTCGATGTCAGGGTGGTCGCAGCGCATCGTCGCCATCATAGCACCGCGTCGCGATCCTGCCGACATGATCGTGCGACACATGCTATCCCACACATCCATGAACGACAGCGGGCCCGAGGCATCCGCTGCAACGCCCATCACATCCGCGCCCTTTGGTCGGATGGTTGAAAAATCGTAACCGATGCCGCCACCTTGCTGCATGGTCAGTGCGGCCTCTTTGAGCATGTCAAAAATACCGCCCATGCTGTCAGGGATCGTGCCCATGACAAAGCAGTTAAACATCGTGACTTTGCGCGCGGTGCCGGCACCCGCCGTAATGCGGCCAGCGGGTAGGAATTTGAAATCTTCCAGCGCTTCGTAAAACTTGCCTTCCCAGCCTTTTGCGTCTTTTTCAACGCTTGCCAGATCGCGTGCGATCCTGCGCCAGGAATCCTCGACAGTGACATCCTTCGGAGTGCCGTCGGCCTCCTTGAAACGATATTTCATATCCCAGATTTGTTCGGCGATGGGGGCAGCAAAGCGTGACATCAGAGTGATTCCTAGTGAGAGGTGGCAGACTGCGAAGGTAGCTCAAAAAACAGGGAGGTAAACTACAAGACTTTGCCCTTTCTGTCAAAACACCTACATTATGTCGCGTGACCGTCACAGATTCTGTGCATAAACCGGTGGGAAACTTGTGGATAAAATTGTGAACCTAATCAAACTGTCCGTCGGCACCGAAACGGTCGAGGATCTTGCCCTGTGGCAGGCGACAAAACGTGCGCAAGCGCCAGACGGTTTACCGCGACACGTCACGCGCATGTGGCCAAAACGCGAAGCTGAAATCATCGCCGGTGGCTCCATTTATTGGGTGATCAAGGGCGTCATCCAGTGCCGCCAAACCGTGTTGCGTTTGGACGAGGTGATAGGATCAGACGGCATCCGCCGCTGTGCTATTGTGTCTGATCCAAAGCTGGTACGCGTTGCGGGTAGCCTCAAGCGCCCGTTCCAGGGTTGGCGATATTTACAGCCCGCAGACGCCCCACCAGATTTGCCGAAGGGGCGCGAAAACGAAGACCCGCTTCCGATAGAGCTGAACAAGGCGCTCGCAGAAATCGGTGTGCTTTAGATTTGCTCAGCCGAGGCGCTGCAACAGTTCGTCCATCACAGCCTGATCTGCGCCTTCGACGCGCGCGGTATGCGATGACCACAGTGTCGCCTGTGACGCCAACATCAACCCATCCGCCAAAATCTTGAGGTGGTTTGCCTCTAGCGTCGCGCCAGAGCTCGTGATGTCCGCAATCGCCTCGGCAGTCTCATTTGCCACGGTGCCTTCGGTCGCGCCTTGGCTGTCGACCAGTGCATAATCGGCCACGCCCGCGTCCTGTAAAAATTCACGGACCAAGCGGTGATATTTAGTGGCAATGCGCAAACGCATGCCGTGATGTGCGCGAAATGCTGCCGCAGCCGCGTCCAGATCATCCAGCGTATCCACGTCGACCCACGCAGCAGGCACCGCCATGATCAGATCTGCATGGCCAAATCCCAGCTCGGCCACAGGCGTTACTTGGGCTTTCCACAAAGGCAGTTTTTCGTGAACCAAATCAGTTCCGGTCACGCCCAGATGAATGCGTCCGGCGGCCAACTCGCGCGGAATTTCACCGGCAGACAGCAGCACCAGGGAAACGCCTTCGATCCCGTCAACCTGACCCGCATATTCCCGCTCTGACCCTGCCCGAGACAGTGTTATGCCCCGCGCCGCAAACCACGCGAATGTGTCGTCCATCAGCCGGCCTTTGGACGGCACACCTAGCTTGATCGTCATTGCGCGCCCTCCAATTCTACGATGATACCGGGGCGCAAAACTGCCCCAACAGCCGGAATTTCCGCGCCATCGCCCAAGCGACGCGTCAATGCATCGTATCTGCCACCGCTAGAAACTGCCGGTAAATCAGGGTGTTGGACTGCGTAAAATCCAAAGACAAAGCCGTCGTAATATTCCATCGATGTGCGCCCATAGCCTGCCTCAAAGCCGAGGGTATCAACCTCGACCCCACGTGCAGCCATTGCAGAACTGCGTGCCTCAAGGCGGTCCACCGCAGAGCCGATCGCGGGCAAATCACGCGCCAGTGCACGCAATTTTTTCAAGGCATTTGGCACAGCGTCGTTGACCGCCAACAGCGCCTCGATCGCGTCGATTTCGCGGGCGCTGATGGGTGCCACGGCCGCGTCGTCGCGCAACGCTGTGACGCGCGCGTTGATTTCGGACAGGCTGCGTTTGCCGATCATCGGGGCCGTGATCGCAACGGATTTTGCCAACAGTGCCGCCCGTGTTTCAGGCACCGGCGCGCGTCCGGAAAAGCGATCCAGCAAGGCGCGGAACCGACGCGGGCGCCAGACGTGGCGCAGCAAAGCAGCCTTGCGCGCATCGCTGGTTTCTAGCCCTGCGACGGCGGCCATCAAAATGCCGATGTCACCGGTGGCGGCACGCACGTTGAGATGTGCAAGCGATCCAGACACAAGCGCAAACACCTCTGCGTCCGCGGCAGCAGGGTCAGTGCGGTCAAACACTTCGTAGCCGACTTGCATGTATTCGCTGGCGCGGTCCGGGTCATGTTCCTGGCGGCGAAAAACTTCGCCCGCATAGGTGTAACGCGCAGGATCAGCCCCGTGCGCCATGTGCATTTGCACCACTGGCACCGTGAAATCAGGGCGCAACATTTGTTCGCCCCGCAGCGCGTCACTGGTGATGTAGGCGCGGCCACGAATGTCCTCGCCGTAGAGATCCAACAGTGTTTCCGCGGGCTGCAAAATCGGCGGTTCAACAATCTGCGCACCTGCCGTCACAAAGCTGTCGCGCAGGGCAATCGCGCGCAATCGAGCATCAGCCATTTGCTAAAATCTCTTTGACCTTGGCGACCAATTGATCGCGTGGCACTTCGAACTGGCTGGGCAGTTCTTTCCATTCCTCAAGGGTCGCAGTTTCGGCAATTTTGGCCCCGAGGATCAAGTCTTTGATCTGGACAACACCACGGTCCTTTTCCTCGCCACCTTCGATGATGGCGATGGGGGATGCGCGTTTGTCGGCGTATTTCAACTGGTTGCCAAAATTCTTGGGATTGCCAAGGTAAACTTCGGCGCGAATGCCGGCTTGGCGCAATTCTGCGACCATCGCTTGGTAGTCCGCCATGCGGTCGCGGTCCATAACGGTGACGACGACGGGGCCGGGGTTTGTGGCTTCCATCCGGCCTTTGGCCTGAAGCGCTGCGAGCAAGCGATCGACGCCGATTGAGACACCTGTTGCTGGTACTTCTTGACCTGTGAACCGCTTGACCAGATCGTCGTAACGCCCCCCCCCTGCGACAGAACCAAAGTTGCGCTTGCGCCCCTTTTCGTCGAGGATTTCGAAGGTCAATTCGGCCTCGTACACCGGACCAGTGTAGTAGCCGAGGCCGCGCACGACAGAAGGGTCGATTTCGATCCGGTCAGCACCGTACCCGCCCGCGTCCAGCAGGCTGGCGATGGTTTCAAGCTCTTGGACACCGGTTTTACCTGTCGCGGATCCTTCGACCAATTCATACAAACGCGCGACAGTTTCACCACCAGTGTCGCGCTTGGCTTGCATAAAGCCCATAACGATGTCGGCCTGCGCATCATCCAAACCCGCGCCGTCCGTGTAATCACCACTGTCGTCCTTGCGCCCCTTGCCCAGCAAGGCGCGCACGCCGTCCAGCCCAAGGCGGTCCAGCTTGTCGATGGCGCGCAAAACGATGCCGCGCTCGGCCGCTTTGTCATCACCGGACAGGCCAGCAACTTCCATCACGCCATTCAGAACTTTGCGGTTGTTCACACGCACAACGTAGTCACCGCGCGGGATGCCGACCTCTTCCAAAGTATCAGACAGCATCGCGCAAATTTCGGCATCTGCGGCCATCGAGGCCGTGCCGACGGTGTCCGCATCGCATTGATAAAATTGACGAAAACGACCTGGCCCAGGCTTTTCGTTGCGCCAAACCGGGCCCATCGTGTAGCGGCGATAGGGATTTGGCAGATCGTTGCGGTGCTCGGCGTAGACGCGCGCCAACGGGGCCGTCATGTCATAGCGCAGGGCCAGCCAATCGCCGGGTTTGTCACCCTCGGAATCCTCTTGCCACGCAAATACGCCTTCGTTCGGGCGATCCACGTCGGGCAGGAATTTACCCAGCGCCTCGACTGTTTCCACAGCACTGCTTTCGAGCGCGTCAAACCCGTAGCGATGATAAACCGCGCCGATTGCATTCAGCATCTCGGCGCGCTGCGTCACCTCGGTGCCGAAATAGTCGCGAAAGCCTTTGGGCGCTTGGGCCTTTGGGCGCGGGGTTTTCTTGGGCTTTGCCATGACAGGGTCCTTGATCGTATCCTTGGCCCACGCTCTAACGGATGCACCCCACAGGGGCAACTTAGAACAGCATTGCGCATCGTTAGAAGGCATTGCGTGTGCCTGCAAAAATGGCCTAGGAGGCGATCATGGAAAAACTAGAAGAAGACATCGCCCACCTGACCCGCACAGTCGAAGACCTGTCCGACATCGTTGCGCGCCAAGCAGAAGAAATCGATAACCTGACACGCCGCGTGCACATGTTGATGCAGCGCGAAGGTGAACGCGAGGCCTCAGGCGCTGGCGGCGCTGTTATTGGCGACGAACGTCCACCGCACTATTAGGTGACGATCAGGGTTAGGGTTTTTTGATCGCTGCTGCCAAAACGGCCCCATCGTGGATCAAGATATCTGCCCAACGCGCGTTGTTGCCAAAGCGTTCGTAGGTGCTGATGAAAACCGTATTTTTTTCCAACTCGCCAATCTTTGCGCCACAAGGCTTGCGTTTGCTGACGCGGCACACTGATGATTTCACCTTTTCATAGGCTTTGTCGATTGTTGAATACGGGTATTCATCGCTGGGCAGGCCATAGCGTAATTGTTCGTGCAACGTTGGCGCGCCCAACAAAGCAAGGGCTGCGGTGAACTGACGGGGGCAGCCATCGCCAAATCCGGTGACGTAAAATGTGCGCGGTGCTTCGCTGTTTGGGGCGCTGTCATACAACGCATAGCCACGTCCGCGCGCTGGTGCTTTGTCGATTTTGCGGCCCAACGGGCGGCCACGGGCAGAGCACACCCGGGCGACCTCGCCGTATGGCAAGACTTCTCCGTATTCCACATCGCGGGCGTCAGGCCCGTTGCGCGGCGCACTTGCTGTTGTGCCGCCAAAAAGGCCGCGACGTTTTTTAGGTTCGACACTTAATTCAGGCACCGGTTGGGCCAAAGCATCGGTTTGCGGCGCGGCGGGTTCCGGCGACAAAGATGCCGTTTTCACGTGCGCCTCGTCCACAGTTTCAGGCTTGAAAATCCCAAGTAGACCTCTGCGTTTTTCGGCCTCTACGACGATGGCAGGCGCGGCGTCGGGGGCTGGTTCACTGACTTGCGGAATTTCTACCGCGGCGTCGACTGGGGCAAGCGCTTCGACAGGAGCAGGTATTTCCGGTGCCACTGGAACGGCTGCTTGAGCCGTGTCTTGCGCCTTGGCTCGATCGGCCGAACGGCGCAACCATCCTCGCACGCCGGTTGGCGCGGGTTCGAGCGTTTCCAAAGCCTGCGCTTCGGTCAGCGCAGCGGTTATCGGATCAACAGGCGCATCCAACGTCACGCTTGTCGTCGCTTCGGACACAACCACATCTTGCGTAATTTCAGATACAGGTGCTGCGACAGGTTCAACTGTCTTGGGCGCGATCAACCGCGAAAGGAACCCGCCCTCTGATTGCGTTTCTAACGCATCTGGCAAGGCCTGCGCGATCGGCTCTTCTGGTGCCAGCTCGACGTCACCAATCTTTTCGATGTTCGCCAACGGGTCGCCGCACGCACTGAGGCTTGCAAGCAAAATGAGAGCCACAAAATATCGCACGCAGGACTGCCTCGCTGTGAAAGGTTAAGCGATCCTTAACGTAGGCAGGCGACACCTGTCCACTAATGGCTTGGTTAACGTGACGGGGAAAATTCAGAGATCTTCGACTTCCAAAACACCCATCAACGACTTGATCGCGCCCTTGATCTGCGGATTCACTGGAAAATCCTGACCCAAATCGATCTCGACTTCGCCCGGTAACCCCGCGTCCATCAAGCACAATTGCACTGGTCCACGCCCGGCCGCTTTGGCAGCCGTCGCAGCCCCCTCAAGCACCGAAGCAACAGCCGCAATCGCGCCAGCATCCTCGACAAAAATCTTAAGACCCATGCCGCCAACGTCCGCGACAACAGTGTCGATTGGCACAATCGAGCGGCCCAATAATTTCAACTGATCGCTTTCCAAGGTCGCCTCGACCGTTACGATGACCTTGTTGCCGGTGACCAAATGATCCTGCGATTTTTCCAACGTGTCCGAGAAAATCGTGATCTCGTAGGCCCCGGTTGTGTCGCTCAGTTGGGCAAATGCAAAACGGTTGCCGCGCGCAGATTTGCGGATTTGAACGCCCGCAACGACGCCCGCCAACTTGGCGATATGCGCGCCGCCTTCGGCACGGGCGCGGACCTGATCCAGCGTTTTGACATCCTTGCGTTTCAGCGCGCCCATGTAGTCATCGAGCGGATGACCGGACAGGTAAAATCCGACGGCTTTGAATTCTTCGCTGAGGCGTTCGGCGGGTTCCCAATCGTCCATCGGCAAGATACGTGGCTCGGGCAAATCGTCGCCTGCTTCACCAAACAAAGACACTTGGTTGGACGCTTTTTGTTCGTGGATTGCGGCGGAATATCCGACCAGACCGTCCAATGCGTCAAACACGCGACGGCGGTTGCGATCAAGGTCGTCAAACGCGCCAGAACGGGCCAGCATTTCCAACGGGCGCTTGCCGACGCGCTTGAGATCAACGCGGCGGGCAAGGTCGAACAGGGTTGCGAACGGCTTGCCGTCACGCCCGTCAACGATCAGTTTCATCGCCTCGACGCCGACGTTTTTCAGAGCGCCGAGGGCGTAGACCAAAGCACCATCGACAACTTTGAACGTCGCGTCCGAACGGTTTACACAGGGCGGCACCCACGGCAGGCCCAGCTGCTTGCGGACCTCCTCAAAGTACACCGCCAACTTGTCTGTCAGGTGGATGTCGCAGTTCATCACGCCGGCCATAAATTCGACCGGGTGGTTCGCCTTTAGCCATGCGGTTTGATAGCTGACAACGGCGTAGGCGGCGGCGTGTGATTTGTTGAAACCGTAGTTGGCAAATTTCTCGAGAAGGTCAAAAACCTCTTTGGCTTTGCTCTTGTCGACACCATTTTCCATCGCGCCTTTTTCGAATTTCGGGCGCTCTTTGGCCATCTCTTCGGCGATCTTTTTACCCATCGCACGGCGCAACAGGTCAGCCCCGCCAAGCGAGTATCCCCCCATGACCTGAGCGATTTGCATAACCTGTTCTTGGTAAACAATAATCCCTTGGGTTTCGGCTAAAATGTGGTCGATGGACGGATGGATCGATTCCAGTTCTTTTTGCCCGTTTTTGACCTCGCAGTAGGTCGGAATATTCTCCATCGGGCCGGGACGATACAGCGCCACAAGGGCCACAATATCTTCGATGCAGTTCGGTTTCATCCGTTTTAGCGCGTCCATCATACCGCTGGATTCCACTTGGAAAACGGCGACGGTTTTGGCGCTGGCGTACAGCTTGTAAGACGCCTCGTCGTCCAGCGGGATGGTCGCGATGTCGTCAATCAAACCTTCGGGTGGTGTGAACAGTTCGACGTCGTCCGCGCGGATGTGCAAATGCCGTCCTGACGCCTTGATCTGCTCAACTGCGTTTTGGATCACAGTCAGGGTTTTCAGGCCTAAAAAGTCGAATTTTACAAGGCCTGCTTGTTCAACCCATTTCATGTTGAACTGGGTGGCCGGCATGTCGGACCGCGGATCTTGGTACAGCGGTACCAATTCGTCCAGCGGGCGATCACCGATCACGACACCCGCCGCGTGGGTCGATGCGTTTCTCAGCAAGCCTTCGACCTGTTGGCCGTACTCCAGTAGTCGGGCGACGACCTCTTCGTTCTTGGCTTCTTCGCGCAGGCGCGGTTCATCCGCCAGCGCCTTTTCGATAGAAACCGGTTTGACGCCCTCAACAGGGATCAGTTTGGACAGACGGTCCACCTGCCCGTACGGCATTTGCAAAACACGCCCGATGTCGCGCACCGCCGCCTTGGACAAAAGCCCGCCGAACGTGATGATTTGACCGACTTTGTCGCGCCCGTATTTGTCCTGGACGTAGCGAATAACTTCTTCGCGGCGGTCCATGCAAAAATCGATGTCAAAATCGGGCATCGACACACGTTCCGGGTTCAGGAACCGTTCAAACAGCAACTGATACCGCAGCGGATCAAGGTCGGTGATCAGCAGCGCATAAGCCACCAGCGATCCCGCACCGGAACCACGACCCGGACCCACTGGAATGTTCTCGTCCTTGGCCCATTTGATGAAATCCGCAACGATCAGGAAGTAGCCGGGAAAGCCCATGCCTTCGATGATCTTCAGCTCAAAATCCAGACGCGCTTCGTATTCGGACACCTCGACCGCGTGCGGGATGATGGACAAACGATAGCGCAGGCCTTCTTCGGCTTGGCGGCGTAATTCGGCGACTTCGTCATCCGCAAACTTGGGCAGGATCGGGTCGCGACGATAGGCCTGAAACGCGCAACGCTTGGCGATTTCAACTGTATTTTCAATCGCTTCTGGCAGATCCGCGAACAGCGTAACCATTTCGGCCTGGGATTTAAAGTAGTGCTGCGGGGTTAGGCGACGACGCCCATCCTGCTGGTCAACATAGGCCCCGTCAGCAATGCAAATCAGCGCGTCGTGGGCCTCGTACATTTTGGATTCGGGAAAATAGACATCGTTTGTCGCGACCAACGGCAGGTCCATCGCATAGGCCATTTCGACAAACGGACGTTCAGTTGAACGCTCTGCGTCGGGCAGACCGCCATCACCGGGGTGACGCTGCAATTCAACGTACAGGCGGTCGCCGTAGATACCAGCCAACCGGTCCATCAACGCTTGGGCGGCGGGGGTTTGACCCGCTTGCAACAACTGCCCAACGGGGCCGTTCGGGCCACCGGTCAGGCAAATTAAACCCGCGCCATATTTCGCCAATTCATCAACCGTGACCTGCGGCAACTGGTCATTGTTGCCCACGTAAAGGCACGAATTCAGCTTCATCAGGTTTTCGTAGCCGGTTTCGTTCTGTGCGAGCAAAACCACAGCAGCTGGCAGGCGCGGCTTTTCACCGGGGCGCGTTTCCATGAACGTCACATCGACCTGACAACCGATGATGGGCTGAATGCCCGCGCCAGACATCGCGATGGAATACTCCAACGCCGCAAACATGTTGTTGGTGTCGGTCAACGCCATCGCAGGCATGCGCGCATCGGCACACAAGGCTGGCAGTTTTTTTAACCGCAGCGCCCCCTCTAAAAGAGAGTATTCGGAGTGGGTGCGCAGGTGAATGAATCGGGGATCAGCAGACATGAGCAAACTTTAGGCCAAACGCACAGCGCCCGCCACACACCATTGCATCCAAAACCAAGAGACTTGCCAAAAAGCTTTTCGCCCTGCAAAGTCGGCCCACATTTGGCCCGCGCCCGTCTACGCCACATCGACGCCGCGCACGACTTCGGGCTTTGGTATCGTGGCGGGTTGCTCTCACATGAACGTCTCTTTTCGGCTTAACGGAAAGGCCGTGGACCTGGTGGACGTTAGCGCCACAACCACTCTCCTTGATTGGCTGCGGATCGATGCTGGATTGACCGGCACCAAAGAAGGCTGCAACGAGGGCGATTGCGGTGCCTGTTCCGTGATGATCACGGATGACAGCGGGGCCAAAGCGCTGAATGCTTGTATTTTGTTTTTGGGCCAGCTGAACGGCAAGGCGATCCGCACAGTCGAAGGCATCGCCGCACCCGACGGCACGCCACATCCTGTGCAAAGCGAGATGATCAAGCATCATGGGTCGCAATGCGGGTTTTGCACGCCCGGTTTTATTGTTTCGATGGCAACGGCACATCTGAACGGTGCGACAGATCACGACACGCAGCTGGCTGGAAATCTGTGCCGCTGCACCGGATACGCCCCGATTGTGCGCGCCGCCAAAGCCGCCGAAACGGCCGCCATTCCCGATCACATGCGCGACGTGCCGCATTTGAGCGCGGGGAAATCCGGGGCTGTGGACCATCCGACAAGCCTGAATGATTTTGCCAATTGGTACGCAGACAACCCCGACACAACGCTGATTGCGGGCGCAACTGACGTTGGTCTTTGGGTCACCAAACAGTTCCGCGATCTGGGGAAAACCGCGTTCCTCAATCCCATCCCAGAGCTGTCGGGCATCTCGATCAACGACACGCACATTCACATCGGGGCGATGACAACGCTGACCGATCTTGAGGTCGCCATCGCGCCGTATCACCCCAGTTTTGCCACGCTGATCCGTCGTTACGGATCGACCCAAGTGCGCAACGCGGCCACCATCGGCGGCAATATCGCCAACGGATCCCCTATCGGGGACGGATCGCCAGCATTGATCGCTCTGGACGCGACGTTGCATCTGCAGCACGGAACCACGAAACGCGACGTCCCGCTGGCGGATTTCTTTGTCGAATACGGCAAGCAGGATCGGAAATCCGGAGAATTACTAACAGGCGTCAGCATCCCGAAAGCTGCCGATCATTTGCACTGCTACAAACTGTCCAAACGCTTTGATCAGGACATTTCCGCCGTCTGTGGATGTCTTTGGATCGAGGTCGAACACGATAGGGTTAAAGCGGCGCGCCTGGCATTCGGCGGCATGGCTGGCACGCCGAAACGGGCCACATCTACTGAAGCCGCGCTCGTTGGGCACGACTGGAGCGAAGCTACCATACGTCAAGGTATGGTAGCATTGAGGCAAGATTTCACACCCTTGTCCGACATGCGCGCAAGTGCGGACTACCGAATGCAAACAGCCCAGAACATGTTGCTGCGCGTCTGGCACGAAAAGCAGGGGCATTTGACCTCTGTGCATGCGGTGACATCATGAGCGTCGCCAAGCCCCTACCCCACGATGCCGCAGCTTTGCACGTGTCAGGACAAGCCCGCTATGTTGATGATATTCCAACACCTTCGGGCACATTGCATTTGGCGTTTGGCACAAGCCCCATCGCCTGCGGGACCCTTAACGAAATTGATTTGGATGCCGTGCGCTCGACCCCGGGCGTTGTCGATGTTCTGGTCGCAGCCGACCTGCCGCACGAAAACGATGTGTCGCCTTCGGCGCATGATGAACCCTTGCTGGCAACGGATACGGTAGCGTATGTTGGACAACCTATTTGCCTAATTATCGCCACGTCACACGGGGCAGCGCGGGCCGCAGCGCGCCTTGCAAAATACGATATTTCCGAAGGCGCACCCATTTTCACAATCGAAGATGCACTGGCTGCAAATGCGCGTTTCGAGGACGCCCCGCGCGTTTACGGGCGCGGCGATGTGCTGGCGGCCCTCAAATCCAGTCCGCAAACTGTAAGCGGGACCATCCATCTGGGTGGACAAGAACACTTTTATCTCGAAGGCCAAGCTGCCCTCGCGCTGCCGGGTGAAGATGGCGACATGTTGGTGCACTCCTCGACCCAGCATCCGACAGAAATTCAGCACAAGGTCGCCCACGCCATTGGCAAACCGATGAACGCTGTGCGCGTCGAAATCCGCAGAATGGGTGGCGGTTTTGGCGGCAAAGAAAGCCAAGGCAACGCGCTGGCCGTTGCCTGTGCTATTTCCGCGATGCGCACCGGGCATCCCTGCAAGATGCGATACGACCGCGACGACGACATGATCATCACTGGCAAGCGCCATGATTTTCGGATCGACTACACCTGCGGTTTTGACGCAGGCGGCACGATAACGGCGTTAAACGTTGTGCATTACACGCGCTGCGGATGGGCGCAGGATTTGTCGTTACCCGTCGCGGATCGTGCGATGTTGCACGCGGACAATGCCTATTTCCTGCCGAATGTGCGGATCGAAAGCCATCGTTTGAAAACCAACACTCAGAGCGCGACTGCATTTCGTGGATTTGGCGGCCCGCAAGGCATGATGGGGATGGAGCGGATTGTCGATCACGTTGCCCATGCCTTGGGTGTTGATCCGCTAGCTGTGCGACGACAGAATTATTATGCCTCCGGCGGGAGTATTTCTGATCAGAACAAGCAGGACACGCCGTACGGTCAAATCGTTGAAGACGCCTTAATTGAAGAGTTGAGCGCTGAAGTCTGCGCCTCCTGTGACTATGATGTTCGTCGGGCCGAGATTTCAGCGTGGAATGTCGCAAATCCGCTGATCAAACGTGGGATTGCCCTGACACCAGTCAAATTCGGCATCTCGTTTACCTTGACCCATCTGAACCAAGCCGGTGCTTTGGTCCATGTTTATCAAGATGGGTCTATCCATCTGAACCATGGTGGAACGGAAATGGGGCAAGGTTTGTTTCAAAAGGTTGCCCAAGTTGCGGCGGCAAGGTTTGGCGTGCCGGTGGACATGATCAAAATCACCGCGACGGATACTGCCAAAGTGCCAAACACATCCGCCACTGCGGCGTCCTCGGGCAGTGACCTGAACGGGATGGCCGTCAAAGCGGCATGCGATACAATACGAGAGCGTATGGCAGAGCACTTTGCAGCCTTGCATGAATGCAGCATTTCAGACGTTACGTTTGCCCATGGCCAGGTGCGTATCAATGACCACATCTACAGTTTTGCCGAGGCTGCAATGGCCGCGTACCAAGCCCGCGTGAGCCTTTCTGCGACAGGCTTTTACAAAACGCCTGACATCGAATGGGACAGAATTGCAGGCAAAGGCCGGCCGTTCTTTTACTTTGCTTACGGCGTTGCCGTCACTGAGGTCGCGGTGGATACTTTGACAGGTGAAAATCGCATTTTGCGCGCTGATATTTTGCATGATGCGGGGTTGTCGTTGAACCCCGCGTTGGATGTTGGTCAGATCGAAGGCGGATACGTTCAGGGTGCCGGGTGGCTCACCACCGAAGAGCTGGTTTGGGACGACAAAGGGCGGCTACACACGCACGCACCGTCCACCTATAAAATTCCAGCCTGCAGTGATCGCCCTGACGTTTTCAATGTTGCGTTATGGGAAGGTGAAAACCGCGCCGACACAATCTACAAATCCAAAGCCGTCGGAGAACCGCCATTCATGCTGGGCATGTCGGCGTTTTTCGCACTTAGCGATGCAGTTTCAGCCTGCGGTCCTGCGTACGCAGATCTGCAAGCCCCTGCTACAGCGGAAGAAATTCTAAGTGCGATTGGTCGGGCCCGCGATGTTTGATCGGGATGCATTGATCGCTGCGTGTCAGGCACATGGCACCGTGTCGCGTGTGGTTGTTGCTGGCGTAAAAGGGTCAGCCCCGCGTGAAATTGGTGCGGCGATGCTGGTCTGGCAAGACGGGCAATCGGGCACAATCGGGGGCGGCGCATTGGAATTTGAACTGGCCCAGCGTGCGCGTCGCGGAACATCCGGCTTTAGCAATCACGCTTTGGGCCCTGACATGGGACAATGCTGTGGTGGGGCCGTTCAGGTTTTCACGGAGCAGTACGATCTCGTAACGGCGCAGGCGCTTGCCCCGACTGTCATCGCACGTGGCCAAGGTGACATGCCGCTTGCAGTCACAAAATTGCTGAGCGATGCGCGGAACGGAGGCCAACTGCCAACGGCCCAGCGCATTGCAGATTGGTTTGTTGAACCTGTTTTGCGGCCAAAGCACACGCTTTGGATTTGGGGCGCCGGGCATGTTGGACGGGCCTTGGTTTCGGTTCTGTCGCCGCTACCGGATTTTGAAATCACGTGGGTTGATACGGCACCAAACAGATTTCCGGACGACTGCTCCGCCAACGTAAGAATTTTGCCGGTACATGCGCCTGAGACCGCGATTCCTTTAGCGCCGGTGTCTGCCCACCACCTGATTTTGACCTATTCACATGCGATTGATCTGGCTCTTTGCCACGGGGTTTTGAGCCATGGCTTTCAAAGCTGTGGGCTGATCGGATCCGCGACAAAATGGGCCCGTTTTCGCAAGCGATTGGCCGCGCTCGGGCATACAGACGTGCAAATATCGCGTCTCAATTGCCCCATCGGTGATCCGGTTTTAGGAAAACACCCGCAAATGATTGCGATTGGCGTTGCTGATCAGCTAATCAGATACGCACAATCCAATCAGGCGCGTTCCCAAAATTGGACGCTGGAGGCCACGTCATGAGTTCATCTTTATTGTCCCTAAATGGACTGACCAAAGCCTACCCCGGCGTGGTCGCAAATGACGATGTCAGCCTTGAGATCGGGCGCGGCGAAATCCATGCGTTGCTTGGCGAAAACGGTGCTGGGAAATCCACTTTGGTCAAAATGATCTATGGCCTGGTCAAGCCGGATTCTGGCGCGATGACCTTTAACGACACTGCTTTTGCGCCGCCAGACCCGCGCACCGCACGGGCCAGCGGTGTGGGCATGGTGTTTCAACATTTCTCACTGTTTGACGCGCTGAGCGTTGCGGAAAACATCGCGTTGGGAATGGAAAACGCGCCTAAAATGGGGCAACTCGCCGCACGCATCACCGAAGTGTCAGACGCCTACGGATTGCCGTTGGCCCCTGACCGAATCGTTGGCGATTTATCCGCTGGCGAACGTCAACGGGTCGAGATTATTCGCTGCTTGTTGCAAGACCCTAAATTGCTGATCATGGACGAACCAACGTCGGTTTTAACGCCGCAAGAAGTAGCGATCCTGTTCGAAACGCTGAATAAGTTGCGCAGCGAAGGCACTGCAATCTTGTACATTTCGCACAAGCTCGAGGAAATCCGTACGCTGTGTGACAACGCGACGGTTCTTAGGTTGGGCAAGGTTGTTGGCACCTGTGTGCCGGCCGAAACCTCGGCCAAGGAAATGGCCGAAATGATGGTCGGCACCGCGCTTAAAACTCCGCAACGCACGGCTGGATCACCCGGCAATGTGGTGTTGGAGCTAACAGGGTTGTCGGTGCCACCTGCGTCAGCATTTGGAATGCCTTTGCGAGATGTGTCGTTGACGTTATCAGAGGGCGAAATCCTTGGAATCGGCGGTGTCGCGGGCAACGGTCAGGACGAATTGTTGGCGGCATTGTCCGGCGAAACACGCGTGCGCGCAGGCATGGTTCATTATCTGGGTTCGGACATCGCAGGATTGGGTCCGAACGAGCGGCGCACCCTTGGTTTGCTGACCGCCCCCGAGGAACGCTTAGGCCATGCTGCGGCCCCCGACATGTCACTCACGGAAAACGCCATGCTGACCGGTGCCACCCGAGAAGGCCTACAGAATCGCGGCTTTTTGAACTGGGGGAAGGCCAAAAGTTTTGCAGAACGGATAATCGAGGCCTTTGATGTCCGTACGCCCGGTCCTGCAAACGCTGCGCGGTCTTTGTCTGGCGGCAATCTGCAAAAGTTTGTGATTGGCCGCGAAGTCATGCAGCGCCCAAATATTTTGGTGGTCAACCAACCCACCTGGGGCGTCGATGCCTCTGCCGCCGCGGCAATCCGTCAGGCGTTGCTGGATCTTGCTGAAGGCGGGGCTGCATTGATCGTGATCAGTCAGGACCTGGACGAGTTGATGGAAATCTCGGACCGGTTTGCTGCATTAAACGAAGGCCGTTTGACCCGTCCCGAACCTGCGGCGGGCTTAACTGTCGAGGCGATTGGCCTGATGATGGGCGGCGCGCATGGCATGGAAGTCGCCCATGTTTGAGCGGCGGATACCCTGCGGGGCGAGTATTTTTGATCAGAACAAACATGGAATTATGACATGATCAGACTAGAAAAGCGGCTGCAACCCAGCCGCGCCTTTGCCGTGGCCGCCCCATTGCTGGCCGTGTTGGCGACGATGGTCTTTGGTGGACTTTTGTTTGCGATTTTGGGCAAAGACCCGGTGCAGTCAATCATCACCATCTTTTGGGAGCCTCTGTTTGGCGAATTCGCATTTTACTATCGCCCACAGTTGTTGATCAAAGGCGCGCCACTGGTGTTGATCGCCATCGGTTTGGCCTTGGGGTTTAAGGCTGGCATTTGGAATATTGGTGCCGAAGGGCAATACATAATGGGAGCGATTTGCGGGGCCGGCGCAGGTCTCGCGTTTTATCCAACCGAAAGCGTGTTCATCTTTCCGCTGATGATTTTGGCCGGTGCGTTTGGTGGATGGGCATGGGCGATGATCCCGGCAGTTCTTAAAGTGAAATTTGGCACAAACGAGATTTTGGTGTCGTTGATGCTGGTCTATGTGGCCGACAATTTGCTTGCTTCTATGTCATTGGGGTTGTTGAAAAATCCGGAAGGGTTCGGATTTCCGGGCAGTCGGAATTTGCAGCAGTACGCCAGTGCTCACAATAGTGAATTGATTGCAAATTCTGGAATGCACTTGGGTGTTGTTACGGCATTGATTGCGGTCATCTTTGCTTATGTTTTGTTGGCGCGCCACCGGTTGGGGTTTGCTATTCGCGTCACCGGCGAGGCACCACGCGCTGCGCGTTTCGGCGGAATAAACTCATCCCGATTGATCCTGTTTTGCCTTGGCCTGTCCGGTGCATTGGCCGGGTTGGCAGGCATGTTCGAAGTGTCGGGACCGTCTGGCCAAATCTCGATCGAGTTCCCCGCAGGTTACGGATTTACCGCGATCATTGTGGCTTTCCTTGGGCGGCTTCATCCGGTCGGAATCCTGTTGGCGGGGTTGCTCATGGCGCTCACGTATATCGGTGGCGACATCGCACAAAGCCAATTGCAATTGCCCGCAGCCGCCATTCAGGTGTTTCAGGGCATGCTGTTGTTTTTCCTGTTGGCCATTGATTTGCTGACCAATTACCGGCTGCGCCTGACATCCGGTGACGCCGTAAAAGGAGCCGCATAATGGATTTGTCAGCCATCAGCCCCGTCATCCTGATCGCGGGTTTAATCAGCTCTGCGACCCCCATCTTGTTGGCTGCCACAGGCGAATTGGTGGTCGAGCGTGCTGGCGTTCTGAACCTTGGCGTTGAGGGGATGATGATCACCGGCGCCGTATGCGGGTTCATCATTGCCGTGAACACAGGCTCGCCCACAACCGGCTTTTTGATGGCCGCAGTCGGCGGTGCCGTCTTGTCATTGTTGTTCGCGTTTTTGACCCAAGTTGCATTGGCAAATCAGGTCGCATCCGGGCTGGCGCTGACCTTGTTTGGTTTGGGTATTTCCGCGCTAATGGGGCAAAGCTATGTGGGGATCAAACCACCGCAAATGCCTGATGTGAACTTTGGTCCGTTAACCGACATCCCTGTCATCGGACCGATCCTATTCAACCAAGACCCGATTGTGTATCTTGGGCTGGTTTTGGTTGCGGTTGTTTGGGGTGTGCTAAACTACACCCGTGCCGGATTGGTGCTGCGCGCTGTTGGTGAAAACCACGACGCCGCACATGCGCTGGGGTACAAAGTCAAACGCATCCGGACCCTCGCGATCATGTTCGGAGGCGCTTGCGCAGGCTTGGGCGGGGCGTATTTGTCGTTGATCCGTGTGCCACAATGGACCGAAGGCATGACGGCCGGTGTTGGCTGGATCGCTCTCGCTCTGGTCGTATTTGCCAGTTGGAAACCATGGCGCGTGTTGCTGGGTGCCTATTTATTCGGCGGAATCGACCGATTGCAGTTGAATTTGCAGGGCGCAGGCGTTGCGATTCCAGTAGAGTATCTGGCAATGTCACCCTATATCGTCACCATCATCGTGCTGGTGATCTTGTCTGCTGATAAATCTCGTGCACCGGGCTCACTCGGGCGCATATTCCACGCCTCGCAATAGAGGCCAAAAACCAACTGGGGAACTACACATGAAATTCACCAAACTGATAGCTGGCGTTACGCTTGCATTCGGCCTGGCAACAGCTGCTGTTGCAGAAGATAAAACCAAAGTCGGATTTGTCTTTGTTGGCCCCGTCGGCGACGGCGGCTGGACATACGAGCACAACAAAGGACGCTTGGCTGTTGAGGCTGAATTCGGCGACAAAGTCGAAACCGTCTTTGTTGAAAACGTGGCCGAGGGCCCCGATTCAGAGCGTGTGATGACACAGATGGCGCTGAACGGCGCTGACCTGATTTTCACAACGTCTTTTGGCTACATGGATCCAACGATCAACATCGCCAAAAAATTCCCTGACGTGAAATTCGAACACGCAACCGGCTACAAACGCGCCGACAACGTATCGACATACTCCGCACGTTTCTACGAAGGTCGCGCAATTCAGGGCCACATCGCCGGTTCCATGACCAAATCCAACATCATCGGCTACATCGGGTCCTTCCCGATCCCGGAAGTTATCCGTGGCATTAACTCTGCCTACATCCACGCCAAAAAAGTGAACCCGGACGTCGAGTTCAAAATCATCTGGGCCTACACATGGTTTGACCCTGCAAAAGAAGCAGACGCAGCCAAGGTTCTGATCGAACAAGGCGCGGACGTGATCCTGCAACACACCGATTCAACGGCACCACAAGCTGCAGCCCAAGACGCAGGCAACGTGATCACATTTGGTCAAGCATCTGACATGGGCCAATACGGTCCATTGCCCCGCGTGTCCTCGATCATCGATGACTGGGCCCCTTACTACATCGCCCGCACCAAGGCTGTCATGGACGGCACATGGACGTCCACAGACACGTGGGACGGCATCGGCGCAGGCATGGTTGGCATCGGTGAAATCTCTGACGCGGTACCAGCAAACGTCAAAGCCGAAGCGCTGGCATTGAAAGCCGCATTGGCCGACGGTTCCTACCACGCGTTCACCGGTCCTTTGAAAAAGCAGGACGGTTCTGATTTCCTCGCGGACGGCGAAACAGCAGATGACGGCACATTGGCTGGCATGGGTTTCTACGTCGAAGGCATCACGGGCGACATCCCGCAGTAAGCTTTTACGGTCGAGAAATAGAAAAGGCCTCGCAGAAATGCGGGGCCTTTTTTGCGACCGTTCACATAGAAATATTTTTGACAACGACAACCAGCATAAATACCAGTAGCTAAATTTTTAAGAGGTATCACTATGACTATTTGGAAAACAATCAGCGGCATCTGTATACTTTTTCTTGCCGCCCTGACTTTTATCTACATCAACCTAAATTCTGAATATGAAGCATTAAGTAAGGCGAACGCGAAACAAGTTTTCGAAAACAATACTCTTTCTTCTGAAAACTCAATGCTAGCCACCGAACTGGCTGCCGAAAAAGTCAAATTTGCTGCCGTGTCCAAGAAACTTGAATATGCGAACTCTCAGGCTGGGTATGATATTCTGCTAGAGACATGTTTCACATCTATCAACGGCAAAACGACCCGTTTGAATTATGACATCGATAACTCTCCGGATGAGCAAACTTTCAGGGATGCATTATTTGGAGGAAAAGGCGAAATAGACTGCCCTGCTCATGTAACATTACGCAATTTAACACAGGAACTGTCCGATACGGAACGTGGGGTGTTTTGCCTGAATTATGACCAAGAACGCACAACATATACTGGCATCTCACATGGCGAACGAGACGCCTATCTGGTGTGTAAAAGTTCAAAAACCTTCTGCGAACGGGTGAACGTCGCCAAAGACGAAGTGCTCGCTTTTGCCGCTCTCGGCGGAGCTGCTGCGACAGCCTCGGCAAGCGCTACTGCCGTTGCGAGTGCAGCAGGCGTCACTGCCGTCACACACAGTTCGGGTGCAGTCATAATAACTGGCACAAGCGGGTACATTGCTGGAACGCTGGGCCCGTCGGGGCGAGTGCATTGGCTGTTTTGACATCCCCTGTAGTGATTTCTGCCGGGGTCATAACGGTGGTCGGCGTCGGGGGGTCAATTTACTTGTGTAAGTGAACAGACTTCCCTTCACTCAAACCGCCTCACATTTTCGAACCGGCAGCAGCTATTGTGAGTACGTTTCGGATACCGCTTGGCCTGTCGTTCACACGTCCAGATCGATCACCAGAATTCCATCTATCCCGTTGACCGCGTTGGCGACCAAGAGAGCGCCCAACGCCTTGTGTTCCGGGTGCTCAGCATAAGTTTTCAGCGCCGCCCAGCTGTCAAAATCAATGACAAACCCGTGGGTGTAGCCGCGTTCTAGGTTTTCGGGGCTGGTAGATGGCGCACCAGTAAATGCCTGCGCGCCGTCGAGGTTTTCGACAAGCTGCTCAAGTCCTGCAAAAATTTCTTCGATCCGCTGTTGGCTTGTGTCCGGTTTGCATTTGGTCAAAACAATGTGGCGTATCATATGGTTCCCTTTTGAGTAGCTTGCGCAAATGCGCTCACTCAAACCCCACGAACCGCGTCAGGTTTTCAACCGGACGGCGCCGCGACACCACCGAATTCGCCTCAAATTCCTCATCCGGCCAGCCGAGTGCGACACAAGTCATGATGATCTGATCGTCGGGGATTTGCGCGATTTCACGCACCACGGGCGATTGCATAATCCCCTGCCCGTTTATCACAGCACCCAGCCCCTTGGACCAAGCCGCCAGAACCAGACCGTAAGTCACAGCGCCCAGATCAAAGTGGGCAATCGTGCCCCCCGGCTCCATCGATTTGTCGTAGCACACCACAATCGACACGGGCGCGTCGAACTGGCGGAATCCGCGCATAACCCAATCGAGCCGCTTTTCCTTGTTGTCGCGTTCAATCCCCATCGCCTCGAATAATTGCACTGCGATCTCGATCTGGCGGTCACGGTGCACACCCGCATAGGCCCCGTGATCGGTGATTTCGCGGGACGGCGGCACACCTTCCATCATGCGGGTCTGGTTGCCCATGCGCACTTGGTTCAGCGGCTCGCCGGTCAGCACATGCAAGTGCCACGGCTGCGTGTTCATCGACGACGGCGCACGATTGGCCAGCGCGATGATCTCTTCTAGCAATTCACGCTCGACAGGTTTGTCGGTAAACCCACGGATCGAGCGGCGCTCGCGCATTGCTTGTTCTAGGTCCATGGGGTGTCTCCTGCTGAATTTCGATCTTGTCACAGCGTTGGGCAGCGCGACCAAAGGGTCAAGCTGTGCCGTTCCGTCACGCGCTACAGATGTTTGTCGAACATCTCCCAAACCGGCTGCAAATCTCTGATGCGCGCGTTCAGTGCTTTGATCAGCCCTTGGGTGCGCCAGTCGTCGGGCATCGGCAAGGAAATGGACAAAGCTTTGCGTTTTAACAATTCCGCATGCGGATGGTCGGCGTCATAGGGTTTGGGCACCCGTTTTAGCGACCCAGGGCCCCAATCGGACACCTCTGCACCCAGCGCAAACACGCGGTCCATCGCATCGCTCAGCCCGTCGCCCCACGCATCAACAAACGCACGGTAGCGGGTTAGGCTGTCGCCTTTCATCGGCATCACGCCGACCCCAAGCAGAAAGTAATCAGGGGCCAACCCCATGAACCACGCAGGGGCAAGCGGATCCTTGTCAGAGGATGCCCACATCACATGCAGATGCGCATTCAACGGGGTCTTGTCCTTGGAAAATCGCACGTCGCGGTAGATGCGAAACACCTTTGGCGAATGCGGCTTGCCGGTGATACGCGCGAGGTCTTCTGACACCAAATCTGCCATAAATTCCGCTGGTTTGCGGATGTCATCCACGTAGCGCGCCTTGTGCGGCTCGAACCACGCTTTTGAATTGTTCGCAGCCAGTTTCGTGAAAAACGGCAGCGCCGTATCCACCATCTGTTCAAAGCCGTCCGCCATGCTGTCCCCTCACGTCACTTGTTCGTAAGGTGGGTTTCAACCCACCCAACGCCGTGGCAGGCTATCACAATGATCACATTGCACCACCTCAACCGGTCCCGCTCGCATCGTATCCTTTGGCTGCTCGAAGAAATTGGCGTTGACTATGACGTCAAGCACTACGCCCGTGACGCCAAAACCAGCCTCGCGCCGCCTGAATTGTTGGCCATTCACCCGCTTGGCAAATCTCCGATGATCGAAATGGATGGCCGGCTGATCACCGAAAGCGCGGCGATTGTCGAAAGGCTCTGCACCAAGCAAGCCCCGCACATGATCCCCGCGCACACCAGCGACGCCTACATTCAGCATCTCGAGCTCATGCATTTCGCCGAAGGGTCCGCCATGACCCCGATCTTGCTGAACCTCTACGTGGGCAAGTTGGGGGGCGCGGGCAAGCCCCTGCACCCACGCATCCAGCACCAGTTGGATTCCCACTTTGGCTACATGAATGATGTGCTTGGCGATACTGGTCACTATGTGCTGGATGATCTGTCTGCCGTCGACATTATGCTAAGCTTTCCTGCTGAAATCGCGATGATGCAAGACCGCGCCGCAGATTTCCCGAGGCTTGCGCAATTTGTCGAACGCATCCATGCCCGTCCTGCCTATCAACGCGCAACCGCCAAGGGGGCTATCTAGACTGCATTGATCGTTGCACCGCGCGAAATCGCGTGTCACGACTGTGCCTATGACACAGTTGATTTCGCCCAATGGCACCCCCGCCTCGCGCCTGACATACGGCACAATGCAATTTGGTGACGCCGCTGACGCCGCCGCATCGCGTGCGATGTATGACGCCGCGCGCGCCGCCAAAATCACCCACTTTGACACGGCCTATGTGTACACCGACGGGGCGTCGGAAACACTGTTGGGCCAGATGGTCCAGCGTGAACGCGACGATCTGGTCATCGCTACCAAAGCTGCCTTTGCCGAAGGGTCCAATTCGCAGTACATTCTCAAGCAATTCGACGTTTCGCGCCAACGTTTGCAACTGGACATGATTGATCTGTTTTACCTGCACCGCTTTGACGACGACACGCCGCTCGAAGACACCTTTGCAGCGCTTGCCAGCCTGCAACAACAGGGCAAAATCCGCTACATCGGCGTGTCTAATTTTGCCGCGTGGCAAGTGATGAAGGCCCAAGCTGTAGCCGCCACATTCGACACCCGCATCGACGTGATCCAGCCGATGTACAATCTGGTCAAGCGTCAGGCAGAGGTCGAAATCATGCCGATGTGCATGGATCAAGACATTGCTATCGTGCCGTATTCGCCTTTGGGCGGTGGCTTGTTGACCGGAAAATACGCGCGCGGCGAAACTGGGCGCCTTACTGAAAACGATATGTATGCGGCGCGTTACGGCCAGTCTTGGATGCACGAAACGGCGCGTAATTTTAGCGCCCTTGCCGATGATCTGAATGTGGCACCAGCGACGTTAGCCGTGTCATGGGCCGCAGCGCATCCAAGCGCGCCAAACCCGATTGTGTCGGGTCGCTCTGCCGAACAACTCGCCCCGTCGCTGCTGGCCGAAGCGTATGAAATGACCCCGGAGCTTTATGCGCGAATCGCGGCACTCAGCCCGACGCCAGCCCCCGCAACAGATCGGCTAGAAGAAGCATGACTGACATTCTGGTCATCGGTGGCGGCATCGCTGGAATATCCGCAGCTGCACGCCTGTCGGATCACGCATCCGTCACGTTGCTTGAAGGCGAAAGCGCGCTTGGCTATCACGCCTCTGGCCGCTCTGCTGCGTTGTTCGAGGAAAACTACGGCTGCGCGTCCGTCAACGCCCTCAGCCGCGCCAGCGCCGATTACCACATGCATGCCAACGGCGGCTACCTATCGCCGCGCGGGTTTCTATTGTTGGGGCGCAAAGGCGAAGACGCCGCATTTGACGCAGACTTATCCGAACTGGCATCCACTGAAATCTCTGTATCAGACGCCCGCGCCCGCGTTCCAATTCTGAACGACACAATCACCCGCGCCGCCTACCATCACAGCGCCCAAGACATCGATACAGACCGATTAATTCAGGACTTTGCCAAGCACCTGCGATCCAACGGCGGCAAAGTCATCACCAACGCCACAGTCGACGCAATCACCTTTGAAAACGGGGCGTGGTCCGTGCGCGCAGGCGATCAAACATTCAACGCATCCACGCTGGTCAACGCGGCAGGCGCGTGGGTGGATCAAATCGCTGACCTCGCAGGCGTTGCCCCCATCGGCATCACACCGCTACGCCGGTCCATGGCACGTGTCCCTGCCCCCGGCGGCCATGACGTGTCAAACTGGCCGATCTTTTTCGGCGTCGGTGAATCGTGGTACGCCAAACCAGATGCGGGAAAATTACTGATCTCGCCCGCAGACGAGGACCCCGTCACACCCCACGACGCCTACGCCGACGACATGGTTTTGGCTGTGGGTATCGACCGCTATCAGCAACACGTGACCGAGGAAGTAACCCGCGTCGAAACCACATGGGCGGGCTTGCGCAGCTTCGTGGCAGACAGGACGTTGGTGCTGGGCCGTGATCCGGTTTACCCCAGTTTTGTTTGGTGCGCAGCGCAAGGCGGATACGGATTTCAAACCGCCCCCGCAGCATCGCAACTGATCGCGGATCTTGTGCTGGGCCACGCCTCTGAATTGGGCGCTGAGACCATCGCAGCCTTGTCGCCAGCGCGCCTCGCATCATGAGCGTCCGCCCGCCCCCACCAAGCGCCAGTATCGCAGCCCCGCTTGAGGGCGAGAAAATGTTTGCGCCCTCGGCAGATCGCAACAGCGCCGACATTTGTGAATTGATCCAATCGCTGGTTCTGCCAAAGACGCATGCATTGGAAATTGCCAGCGGCACCGGCCAGCATGTCAGCGCTTTGGCAACGGCGATGCCCGACGTGCATTGGCATCCAACCGACGTGGATCCTGCGCGCTTGGCCAGCATCTCGGCCTACACCCAAGAGCTGGGACTGACCAACATCGCTGGACCCATTTTTCTGGATGCAACTGCGGCCGGCTGGGGTGCGTCGATGCCGGCCGTGGATTTGGTATTTTTGACCAATTTGTTACACCTGATCAGCGCCGATGAAAGTCGCACTTTGATCCTTGAGGCGGCGCAAGCATTGTCGCCCGGCGGCACCTTGATGCTGTATGGTCCGTTTAAACGCAGCGGCGTATTGACCAGCGATGGCGATGCCCGTTTTGACGCTGATTTACGCGCTTCGGACCCGAACATCGGCTACAAAGATGATCTCGACATGCGCACGTGGCTCAGCGATGCTGGGTTCGCCCGGGTCGCGGTCAACCAAATGCCTGCCAACAACCTCGCTTTTGTCGCACGGAGTACCAGTTCATGATGTTATCACGCTTTTCACTACGCCATTTTGCTGCTCTGGCGTTACTGGCCTTAGCCGCTTGCGGCGGTGGGTCCAGTGCGCCGCCCGCAGAACCCGGCGTGTTATTTGCCCCCAACTTTGGCGACAATGATCCGGTGAATTTTGCAGGGCGCGCGCCCTCACGCTACCCCGTCCAAGGGATCGACGCAGCGCGGTTCCAAAAAAGCATCAATTGGAACACGGCACGCCGCAACGGCGTAAACTTCGCGTTCCTCAAAGCCACCGAAGGCGGCGATTTACTGGACACCGCGTTCAAAGATCACTGGCGCGGGGCTGGTCGTGCGGGCGTCGTGCGCGGGGCCTATCATTTCTATTATTTCTGCACCCCACCCGAAGTACAGGCGCGCTGGTTCATCAAAAATGTTCCGAAAGGCAACATGCTACCGCCGGTTTTGGACATGGAATGGAATCCGTTTTCACCAACCTGCGCCACGGTCCGCCCGCCAGCCCGCGAGGTGCGCGCGCAAATGCGTCGCTGGTTGGACATCGTGTCCGCCCACTATGGCCAAACGCCGATCATCTACACGACGCCACGGTTTTACAAAGAAAACCAATTGGGCAAATTGCGTGGATACGAATTCTGGCTACGCTCGACCGCCAAACGCCCGTCTGAAACCTTTCCCGGCGAACGCTGGACGTTCTGGCAGTATTCGGCGACGGGTTTGATCAACGGCATCGAAGGTGAAGTCGATCTGAACACGTTTTACGGATCCCGCGATCAATGGAAAGCATGGCTCGCGGCGCGCTATAAATAGAATGGTTTCAGCGCGGTCGGTGTATCACCCCCGCGCTGAAACCGATTTAGCCGTCGATGCGGATCACGGCATTTTTCGGATCGTATGGTGAATCCTCGACGATCTCGGCGTCCCACAACTGATCCATGATTTTGACCTTCAGCTTGGTGCCGACAACAGCGTGCTCTGGCTTGACGTAGCCCATGCCGATAGATTTTCCGAAGGCCACGGAATAGCCGCCAGACGTCAAACGGCCCGTGCGTTCTTCGCCGACATACAGAACCTCGCGGCCCCACGGATCGGCATCTGCCGGGCCATCGATCAGTACGGTGATGCACTTGGCACGAATGCCGTGGCCTTGCATTTTGTCCTTGCCGTTGAATTCTTTGGACAGATCAACAAAGCGCGGCAGGTCGGCCTCGAGCGGAGTGGCGTCACGGCCCAGTTCGTTGCCAAATGCGCGATAGGATTTTTCCTGACGCAACCAGTTTTGCGCACGTGCACCGACCAGTTTTAGCCCATGCGGTTCACCCGCTGCCATCAGCTGATCCCAAAGGTATGCTTGCATTTCGATCGGGTGGTGCAATTCCCAGCCCAGTTCGCCAGTGTAGGCCACACGGATCGCGCGCACAGGGCACATGCCCAATTCGATATTGCGCATTGTCAGCCACGGGAACCGCTTGTTCGACAGCACGGTAGACGGGTCGCCATCCTTGACCAATGCGTTCAGAACGTCGCGGGATTTTGGACCTGCGATTGCGAAAACGCCCCATTGCGTGGTGACATCGTGGCATTCGATGTAGCCAAATTCAGGTGCTTTGTCCTCAATCGCCTTGCGCAGGAAGTCGCTATCATACGCTGTCCAAGCCCCTGCGGACACAAGATAATATTCGTCCGTCGCGATGCGCACGATGGTGTATTCCGTGCGCGTCGTGCCGTTGATTGTCAGCGCATAAGTCAGGTTGATGCGCCCAACGGACGGCAGTTTGTTGCAGGTGAACCAGTCCAGGAATTGCGTGGCACCGGGTCCCTTGACCACATGTTTTGTGAACGCGCTGGCATCGACGAGGCCGACGCCTTCGCGGATCGCCTTGGCCTCTTCTACCGCATGTGTCCACCATGTCCCACGGCGGAACGAACGCCCTTCGATGTCGAAGTTGTCTGGCGCATCCAATGGGCCGTAATAGTTCGGGCGTTCCCATCCGTTCACGAACCCAAACTGCGCGCCCAGCGCTTTTTGACGGTCATAAACGGGGCCTGTGCGCAGTGGGCGACAGGCAGGGCGTTCCTCATCCGGGTGGTGCAGCGTGTAGACGTGATCGTAGCATTCTTCGTTTTTGCGCGCGGCAAATTCCGTGGTCATCCAGTCGCCGTAGCGTTTGGGGTCCAGCGATGCCATGTCGATTTCAGCTTCGCCCTCGACCATCATTTGAGCAAGGTAATAGCCCGTGCCACCCGCCGCCGTGATCCCGAACGAGAACCCCTCGGCCAGCCACATGTTGCGCATGCCCGGGGCCGGACCAACCAGCGGATTGCCGTCCGGCGTGTAGCAAATAGGGCCGTTGAAATCGTCTTTTAGACCGCTGTCTTCGCACGACGGCACACGGTGGATCATCGCCATGTACTGCTCTTCGATGCGCTCCAGATTCAGCTGGAACAGATCGGCGCGGAAACTGTCCGGAACACCGTATTCAAAACGCGCTGGCGCGTCTTTTTCGTAGACACCCAAAATCCAGCCGCCGCGCTCTTCGCGCACATAAGACTGTGCATCTGCGTCGCGAATGACGGGGTGTTCGGGATTGCCCGCAGCACGGTGTTCAACCAACGTGGGGTCTTGTTCCATCACGATAAACTGGTGTTCGACCGGGATCGCGGGCATCTTGATGCCCAGCATTTTTGCAGTGCGCTGCGCGTGGTTGCCAGAGGCGGTCACAACGTGCTCGGCCGTGATCACAATCTGCTCGTCAGACGGGATCAGGTTGCCGCCTTTTTCGATCATTTTGGTACAAGTAACGTCCCACGCATCGCCATTCCAATGGAAGGCATCTGCCTGCCATTTACGTTCGATCACAACACCGCGTTGGCGCGCGCCTTTGGCCATCGCCATGGTCACGTCAGCAGGGTTAATGTAGCCATCCGTGTGGTGATAGAGCGCGCCTTTCAGGTCTTCGGTGCGGATCAGCGGCCATTTCGCCTTGATCTCGTCCGGCGTCATGAAGACATAAGGCACATCGCAAGTTTCGGCGGTGGCGGCGTATAATTTATACTCGTCCATCCGTTCGTCCGTCTGGGCCATGCGCAGGTTACCAACAACGGCAAAACCTGCGTTCAGGCCGGTTTCTTCCTCTAGCGCTTTGTAGAAATCGACCGAGTATTTGTGGATGTGCGTTGTCGCATACGACATGTTGAACAACGGCAGCAAACCCGCCGCGTGCCACGTCGACCCTGACGTTAATTCGTCGCGTTCCAGCAGAACAACGTCGTCCCAGCCAGCCTTAGCCAAGTGATACGCAATCGACGTGCCAACGGCCCCGCCGCCAACAACCAATGCTTTAACCTGAGTTTTCATGGCCCGACTCCTTAATGCAAACTTGCACCCGTTTTAAGGCGCGCATCAGAAAACCGCGCCAAAGGCCCGACAAGTCATAGCAAAAAACCGACCTCTGAAAGGCCGGTTGGTTGTCGTTTTCTAAAATGCGGTGACGTGGCGCGGATCAGACCGCGATAATCTTGCCCGGATTCATGATGTTGTCGGGGTCTAGCGCGCGCTTGATCATCACCATCATGTCCACGGTTTCTTGGCCCAGCTCTTTGGACAGATAGGCCATTTTGCCCTGACCAATGCCGTGTTCACCGGTGCACGTGCCGTCCATCGAGATCGCCAATTCGTTCAACCAGCTGACAAAGGCGGCAGCGCGGGTCATCTCGTCTTCGTTTTGTTCATCAATCAACAGCAAACAGTGGAAATTGCCGTCACCAACGTGCCCAACGATTGGCGACAGGAACTTTTCCTCTTCTAGCCGTGCGCGCGCGGCATTCACGCAATCCGCAAGGCGCGAAATCGGGACACACACATCAGTGGAAATACCTGATGCACCGGGGCGCAATTGCAGCGTCGCCCAATAGGCGTCGTGACGGGCCTGCCACAGCTTGTTGCGTTCCTCGGTCGAGGTGGTCGACGTGTAGCCCGCCCCCCCGTGTTCTTCGGCAATTGCGCCAAACATCTCCGCCTGTTCCAGAACGCTGGCATCCGAGCCGTGAAATTCCAGCAGCAACAAGGGTTGTTCCGGCAAATCCAGTTTGGAATAGGCGTTGCAGGCGCGGACCTGAACCGCATCAAGCAATTCAATACGCGCCACCGGAATGCCGTACTGAATGACCTGCATCACAGTCTGACACGCAGCGTCCACCGACGGAAACACACAGCGCGCCGAACTGATCGCTTCGGGAATGCCTTGCAGCTTGAGCGTGATTTCAGTGATCAACCCCAGCGTTCCTTCGGACCCAACCATCAGACGCGTCAGATCGTAACCGGCAGATGATTTTTTGGCCCGTTGCGCTGTGCGGATAACATCGCCATTCGCCATCACGGCTGTGACCGCCAAAACGTTGTCTTTCATCGTGCCGTAGCGCACCGCGTTGGTGCCGCTTGCGTTTGTCGAAGCCATCCCGCCAAGGGATGCATTCGCGCCCGGATCGATAGGAAAGAACAAGCCTTTGTCACGCAGATACGTGTTCAGCTGTTCGCGGGTCACGCCGGGCTGCACAACGCACGACAGATCATCAGAGTGCACAGAAACGATCGCATTCATCTCGCTGACGTCTACCGAAATGCCGCCTGCGGGCGCATTGACATGTCCCTCTAGCGACGTACCGGTGCCGAATGGAATTACCGGTACTTTGTGAGTGGCACAGACCTTGATGATGGCGGCCACGTCGTCTTGTGATTTCGGGAACACGACGGCGTCAGGCGACTGGTTTGTCAGCCAAGTGGTCGTGTGCCCATGCTGTTCACGCACCGATGCACCGGTCTGGAAACGTTCCCCGAACTGTTGTTTGAGCACGCCCAGAACCGACGCGATCCCGTCTTCGTTGCGCGGTAGCGCCGTTACGTTCGCCATAATCGTTCTTTCCTAACTGCCCAGCCCCAGTTGCCCGACCCTAGTTGCCCAGCGCGATGCCTTCGCGACGCGGATCAGCCCCACCCAGCAAAGTGTCGCCAATCGAAATTGCGTGCAAGCCGGAATTCAAACCCCGCACGCCCACTTCGAACCCCATCGCACTCAGCGGCCCCTCAAGAGCCGCGGCATCTGTGCCTTCTTCTAGATCATAAGTGCCAAAGCGATTGACCATATGCGGCACAGAAACGGCCTGCTGCACGTCCATACCCCAATCGATGTGCGCGACAATTGCCTCGGCCACGTACCCGATGATGCGGCTGCCACCGGGGCTGCCGATGGCCAAAACCGGCGCGCCGTCTTTCATCACAATCGTTGGTGCCATGGATGACCGTGGGCGTTTGCCCGGCTCTAACCGATTGGCGACAGGCACGCCGTCACGATGACTGCGGAACGAAAAATCGGTAAGCTCATTGTTCAACATGAACCCGCCCACCATCATGCGCGAACCAAACGCGTTTTCGATGGTCGTCGTCATCGACGCAACATTGCCATAGCTATCGACGATCGACACATGCGAGGTCGAGGGCAGATCGATGGGGTAATCATCCGCAAAGTTCAGCGCGTGGTCAAATTCCGGACTGCCTGCGGACACCTCAGCCAAAGCCATGTCGCCACCCAGCAACTTGGCACGATCCGCGAGATATGCAGGATCGACCAAGCCTGCCGTCGGCATTGGCACATAATCGCTGTCCGCCATGTAACGCCCGCGATCCGCAAAAGCGAGCCTTGCAGCATCCCCCATCAGGCGGCGCACATTGGCATTATTTGGTCCCGCACTCAGGTCATAGCCGTCCAACATTCCGAGGATCTGGCCCACCGTCAGCGCACCAGAACTGGGCGGCCCCATGCCACACACATCATGGGCACGGAATGTGGCGCAGACTGCCGGACGTTCCTTGACCTGATAAATCGACAAATCGACGTGGCTGAGAACTCCGGGATTGCCCGGCGCGTTTTGCACCGCCGTGACGATCGCATCAGCGATTTCGCCGGTGTAGATTGCAGACGCCCCTTGGGTCGCCATCGCGGTCAGGCTGTCAGCATACGCGGTATTGGTCAGCGTCGCACCGATTTGCAACGGCGCACCGGCAGGCAGGAAGTATGCGGCACCAGTGGCGTCACTTGCCAGCCGTTCTGCATCACTCTGCACCAATCCGGCAAGCCGGGGTGACACGGCAAAACCGTCTGTCGCCAAGGTGATTGCCGGGTCAAACAGACCGGCCCAATCTGCCTTGCCCCATTTGTCATGGGCCATTTGCAGCAGCGCTGGCGTGCCTGGTGTTCCAACAGATCGCCCACCGACAACGGCGTCGAAGAACCCTAGCGTTTCCCCGTTTTCGTCCTGAAACAACGTCGGCGTTGCGGCCAGTGGTGCTGTCTCGCGCCCGTCCAATGTGGTCAGCGCACCGCTAGCCGCGTCATACCAGACAAGGAACGCGCCACCGCCAAGACCCGAGGACTGCGGTTCAACCAAACCCAACACTGTCTGCACGGCAACCAGCGCATCAGCGGCCGTACCACCAGCGGCCAAAACGTCAGCGCCGGCCTTAACCGCATGGGGATTGGCGGCCGCGACCATCCAATCTTTTGCCGCGAAGGGCGTCCCGCTGGCTTTGGCCTGCAAAGCGCCTTGAACCACAGGATCAAGCGATTGGACAACACCGGTCGCGGCCCCTTCGGGTTGTACGGAATCTGCGGTTTGCTGAGCGGCGAGCGGCGCGCCCAACATCATTGCTGCTAGAAAAATGCTTTTGTTCATCGTCTTTCCTTTCGCGTTGAATTGCGGCCAGAGCGCTGTGTTACAGCATCGACGGAACCACTTGGTCCGGCGGCCTGTGACCGTCTTGGAATGTCTTGATGTTGATGATGACTTTTTCGCCCATCTCGATCCGGCTTTCGAGCGTGGCAGAGCCCATGTGCGGCAACAAAACCACGTTTGGCAGTGCGCGCAGGCGCGGGTTCACATCGGTGCCGTTTTCGTACACATCCAGTCCCGCGCCACCGATTTCACCCGCACGCAACATGCGCGTCAGGGCGTTTTCATCGATGACTTCGCCGCGCGAGGTGTTCACGATCACCGCGTTCGGTTTCATCAGTTTCAAACGCCGCGCGTTCATCAAATGAAAGGACGACGGCGTGTGCGGGCAATTGATGCTAAGCACATCAACGCGCGACACCATCTGATCGAGGCTGTCCCAATAGGTCGCGCCGAATTCTTCTTCGGTTTCGGGGCGCAGACGACGACGATTGTGGTAATGCACCTGCATCCCAAAGGCACGCGCACGTTGCGCCACTGCACGGCCAATCCGGCCCATGCCCAGAATACCGATACGCTTGCCGCCAATGCGACCACCCAACAGGGCCGTGGGCGACCATCCCTCCCAATTGCCGGTTTGCATCGTAGCGAGCCCTTCTGGCAGGCGCCGCGTGATGGCCAGAATCAAACCCATCGCCATATCGGCGGTATCGTCGGTCAAAACACCGGGCGTGTTAGACACCAGAATGCCGCGTTGGCGGGCTGTTGCCACATCGACGTTGTCGACCCCTGCCCCGTAGTTGGCGATCAATTTCAGTTGTGGACCCGCCTGCCCGATCAGGGCCGCATCGATTGTATCCGTGATCGTTGGCACCAAAACATCCGCTGTTTTCATGGCGCGGGCCAGCTCTGCACGGCTAAGAGGCACATCATCCAAGCGCAATTTTACATCGAACAATTCTGACAACCGCTTTTCCACAGCTTCGGGCAACCGTCGCGTCACGAACACACTTAGACGTTCCTTTGTCATGTCATCCCCTATGTGCTTGGCCTGATGGTGGCGTTTGTGTCATGCTGGCTCATGTCGAAGCGAGGCACAAGACCAAGCTCGGCAATTTGACGGATAACCTCTGGGTGCGTTCGTTTTGGATCCGGCAGTACAGGCCAATGACATGATAAAAGTTTTGCGGACCCTTGGGTTGGGAATAATGACGGCATGTGCGCTGTCGGCCTCTGCTGTGTTTGCACAAGACAAAGGGCCGGTGACGAACCTGCCTTTGCCACGTTTCGTGTCGCTCAAGGCGGCCGAGGGCAACGTGCGCCGTGGACCGTCCTTGACCCACCGGATCGACTGGGTGTTCAAGCGCCGCGATATGCCCCTGCGCATCACCGCCGAACACGGGCACTGGCGCCGCGTCGAGGACCGTGACGGCTTGGGCGGCTGGGTGCATTATTCGCTGCTATCGGGCACGCGGACCGTGTTGATCGAACAAGATTTGCTGACCTTGCGGGCGCGTCCAGATGCGGCTGCACCTGTCACGGCCGCATTGGAAATCGGCGTCGTTGCGCGCCTTGGCAAATGCGATCTGGAATGGTGCCGCCTCAGTTCAGGCGGCTACCGTGGCTGGGCCCCCAAAGCCCGCCTTTGGGGCGTCGGCGCAAACGAAATCCGCGACTAACTGGTTTTCGCGATAAATGCATTTGTGCAGGCCGCCAGCTCTGGTCCCACGTCCTCTTGCAGGAAATGCCCCGCCCCTTGCAGGATTGTGTGATCTTGGCCCGCAGCGCCCGGCATCATCTTTTGAAACACCTGATCCACCCCTGCCATGATTTTGTCGTCCGCGCCAAAGGCCGTCAGAACTGGCAAGTTTAGCCCGCGCAAAATGCCCCATGCCTCGCGATTGGGCTGGGCCGCCGGATCATCCGGGCTGGCAGGCACCAGCATCGGAAACTGGCGCGCGCCTTCCTTGTAGCTTTCGTCAGGAAACGGCGCGTTGTAGGCGGCAATTTCCGCCTCGCTCAGGTCTGAGGTCGTGCCACCCGAAACGATCCGCCCCGCGTCAAAAACCGGCACGGTTTGCGAAAACTCGCGCCACGCAGTGAACGCGTCATTCATCGGCTGATCGCCCGTCGGCAACGCCGTGTTCGCCACAACGATCCGCGCAAAACGATCAGGGCGCGCGGCAACCAGACGCAAACCAATCAGCCCGCCCCAATCCTGACAGACCAGCGTAATCCCCGTTAGGTCCATCTGATCCAACCAATCGAGCATCCAATCCACATGGCGCTGGTAGGTGTAATCCGTGCGCAGCGTCGGTTTGTCCGACCGCCCGAACCCGATCAGATCAGGGGCAACAACGCGGTGCCCTGCTCTTGTAAATTCAGGGATCATGTGGCGGTAAAGGTAGCTCCAGGTTGGTTCACCGTGCATCACTAGGATCGGGTTCGCATCCTGGGGACCTTCGTCCAGATAATGCTGACGCAACGTTCCGCCTTCGGTATCATCCACCTGCACATAATGCGGATCGTAGTTAAAATAAGGCAGGTTTTCGAAACGATCGTCTGGCGTGCGCAGGAATTTCACATTGTTCTCCTTAGGTGCGGTTCGTTTCAGCCTAGCTATCGCTGCGCGGCGCGATAGGGTTAACGTGACGGAAATGTATCAAATTCGGAGCCACCCATGCGCGCAGTCACCTATTCAAAATTCGGATCAGCAGCAGATGTCTTACAGGTCCAGCAAATGGACACTCCGGCTGTTGGCGCGGGCGACGTCTGCGTTGAAATTACATATTCAGGCGTGAACCCGTCCGATGTCAAATCACGCAAAGGCCGCCCCGATTTGGCCAAACCCGCGTTTGACATGATCGCACCCCACAGCGACGGCGCGGGGGTTATCTCGGCCGTGGGCGATGGCGTTCCAGCCAGTCGCATCGGTGAACGCGTCTGGATCTGGAATGGCCAGTGGCAACGCGCACTTGGCACCGCAGCCACACACATCGTGTTAGACCAAACCCAAGCCGTCGCAATGCCCGACGACGTAAGCGACGAGGTCGGCGCCTGCATGGGCATTCCGGGGCTAACGGCCTGCCATGCCGTATTCGGGTCAGGTGATGTAAAAGGCCAAACCGTTTTGATCCAAGGCGGTGGCGGCACTGTTGGATACCTCGCCGTGCAACTCGCCGTTTGGGGCGGAGCGACCGTGATTGTCACATGCTCTCCCTCCGACATGCAGTTGTGCACCGACGCCGGTGCCCATCACGCACTTGACTACAGAGACCCAGAATTGGCGGCGAAAATCCTGGCCGCGAATGGCGGTGCGCCGGTTGACCGAATCGTCGAGGTCGAATTCGGTATCAACGCCGATATTGACGCCGCAGTGATCGCTCCGAACGGGACAATCGCCGCGTATGGCTCAGCCAAAAACCTAACGCCAGAGCTGCCGTTTTTCCAAATGCTGTTCAAAGCAGTCACGATCGACATCATCCTGATCTACCTTTTGCCACTGCCCCAACGCCAAGCAATCATCGCAAGATTGCACGCAGCACTCACAGATGGTGCACTATCATGCCCAATCGCTGCGGTTTTCCCTCTGGATCAGACAATTGCAGCGCATGAACTCGTCGAAAGTGGCGTGCGCAACGGAGCAGTATTGATCGACGTGAGGGCTTAACGCCCGGGTTTTTGACATCCGGCCCGTTGGCAAAACTTTTTCGCACTTCGGGTCTTGTCACCGCCTCTTTCACGAACTATTTAGCGTCTGAGATTGGGATGTGGCCTAGCGGTAGGGCACCTGTTTTTGGTACAGTAGATCGTAGGTTCGAATCCTACCATCCCAGCCACTCTTCTTTATTTTTTAAAATCAATACGTTATACTTCTCCAAGCGTAACACATGACACAATATTGTGTTACAGTTATGTAGACAAAAATCCGACACCTCCGGCGACTCACAAAAAGAACCAACAAGCATGTGCCAGAGAGCCAACCAAACATGTTCATCAGTTTGGTTCTGCCATATCAATGTGAGCCGCAATCTTATGCATCTACGTGACATTGAACGTATCTATTGGCACAGTGGCGCGAACATCAGAGAGTCGCATAATGACAGCTATGACCGAGAACCTGCCTAATCGGGTTCGCAAACTAGCAAAGCCACGCAATCAATCTCAAGCTCTGCAACCCTTCTTCGAAGCTGTGAGCAATGGTCTCATGGCAATCTAAGAGCGCGAAAAAGAACAAGGTCAGGGTGCGTCTGGAGTTGTTGCTGTTAAGGTGACAAATCTTGGAAGTGATGATGTTCTGATTACCGTGGCCGATAATGGCGTTGGCCTGACCCAAAGCCGATTTGACACGTTCTGCGAGTTGGACACTGAATTTAAAAAAGAGCGGGGCGGCAAGGGAGTCGGTCGACTTTACTGGCTGGATGCCTTCAAAAAAATTGAAGTATTTCACAATTCTTTGAGAACGGCCGTCTGGAAAAGCGCTCGTTTGCGTTCCAACTTGCACGCGAAGATCAAATACAGCTGATAGATTTTGAAGATGGGTTACTCACAAGCGACAAAAGTGGGACCGTGATCCGCCTTTCTGGAGTTCGCCAAGGTGCTTATTGGGAACAATTTTCCAAGCAGGCGGCAACCTTCAAGGATTATCTGGCAGCAGAATTTATCGCTGATTTTCTTGGTGGTAAAGGTTCACACGTGAACTTGGACATCACCAGCAAAGCGGGAACAAATTCGGCGGCCTACTGTCCTCGTGACGTGTCACAACTCGTAGAACTAGGACCCCAAATCCTGTCACCTATCGAGTGTGCAGAAACCGAACAATTGAGCGTCGTCGGATATGCGCGCTACGATTGCATCATGGACAGCTTCCCGGTTGGTGCCGTCGGGGTCTGTGCAAACAGGATAATCCTGTTCTTCAATCAAGATTGCTGCTGCCATGGGTTTGCATAACGGAAGAGCGGTGAAATGCATTGCCGGGGCCAAATTGTCGATATGCGCATCAGGCAGCAGCGCGCTAAGATCGCTCAAATCAAAGTCAGCGGCCAGCAGCCGGTCATCGCCCTGCCCAGCAGCGCTGTTGCCGGCATGTTTCTTGAGCCAAGGTCTAGAAGAGATATTCTTCGGCTCAAGAAGAGTTGGTTTCTGCTTTCATTGATATGGGAACTCAGGACTCAATCCGGACTTTCGCTGCGTTTGCGAAGGCCACATCGTGCCATGGAGCACGCCAAGTGTCGGCTGTGCGGACGGAGCTGACCTATCAATCAGATAACCAAAATCAGTATTTGTAAAAGGATCCAACTCCCAATGAATGCGATCATAGCAATACGTCCCGCACTTAGTCGGGATCGTAAAATCAAGGAAGTGATGGAACCAACAGCGACGAGCAAAGCTCCGATTACTAAACTTGTCGTAATGCCTAACTGCGGGGAGTTTGCTGGGTTTTCAGAGGGACTCACCTGTAGAAACAACACATTGGTAAGGCCGAGAGCTAAGAGGACAGTTGCGCCCACTAGTCCTTTCCAACCTGCGGAATCCGTTTGAAGAAACGCAGTAGCCGCAACGATGCCCGCCGCAAAAAATGCGAAGAAAATCAAGTCACGCACCCATCCATATTCTGCATTTCGAATTCAGAAAAATCATGAGCGATGCGAACTAAATATGCAACCTTAACATGGGTACTTCGGGCTCGATGCGGTCGTTGGGCATCATCGACGAGACACTTGAGGCGTCAAGATCGACTCAGAGCCCAAAGTGAATGATGCGGCACTTCGCATGAAGGTCTACTTTAGCAGAGAAGTCAGCGTATCAGTTAACGGTTTTGAAAACGTTGTTAAAACCCAGTCCAAGGTGCGACAAACTACTGTGCATGATAGACGTTCTTCTTAACTGAAATTCCGCGGTTACTTACACAGCCGTTTTTCATCCTTAGACAAGATGAAGTCATTTCCCATATTGGACAACCAACACATAGAATCCTCGAATAATATTGGTGGAAAATACGTGGGGGGAACAGTTAGGCGCGATAAGGCGAGTTCAAAACCACTCAACTTTCTTTCGTCTCCATTGACCAACCCCAATACTGCGGCATATCGAAGTGATGCGGTAAGTACGCTAAAGACGTGCGCTTCACACACGGGATTTCTGATTTGTTCTAAAGTGGAAATTTCAGCGAGACCAAGAGCGAGGCTATATTCTTTAAGAAGAATTGAATTGTGCCCGGACACTAGCAAATATAGCGGATCATAATCAATTTCAGGAAAGGCCTTGGCGTCTTAAACAAGGTTTACCACTGTACCATTTCGGCGCTCCTTGAACGAGAGAGTAGATTTCTCAAGAAGAATTTTGCTTTGTATAAACACCGTCTCGGAGTGCGGGAATAGCTCGGCATAATGCGTACAAGTATCGTTTTCAGTATTCTGTAATAAGGCCGATTGAGCCGCAATCAAGTACACGCCAAAACCCAAAAGTAATTCCACCGCAAAAAATTCTCCTAACGGATAGCAATCAATTGCACATGCAATTGCACGTCATCGGCAGCTAGTGTCAACTACTTGCGGTAATGCCCGAAAGCGGCCTTTGGTGCGCCCGCCGCTAATACTTGCTTTGTCCGCAATCTGTGAATTCGACCTCTGATCCTTGCTGCGCTCTGCACGAATGGCTGGTTTTCCCGCCGCGCGGCAGCACCGAATTTTACGCTGGCGCAGCATTTTCCATGCTGCGAACGCATGCAGCGAGAAAACCGAATTCACACAATGGGCTCAGACCTGCCGTTAGCGGCATTGCAATGATCCCGTTGATCGATCTCGCCCGGACCTGCATGGGCGGCCCGAAAGCGGATGAGGTGGGTGGCTCCTGCTTCACCGGCATCGAATGTGCCAAAGTGCAGTTGTCATCGACTGCTAGGAAAGGAGCCACCTCATGACAGTTAAAACAATCGGCCTGGATTTGGCCAAGGATGTTTTCCAAGTTCACGGTATTTCCGAGAACGGACGCGTGATTTTCAACAAGGCGATCAAGCGTGCAAAGCTCTTGGCGTTCTTTGAGACTTTGCCGCCTTGCACGATCGGGATGCAGGCCTGCGGATCCTCACACCATTGGGGCCGTACGTTGCGCAAGCTCGGTCATGACGTCAGGCTTATGCCAGCAAACTATGTGAAGCCTTATGTCAAACGCGGAAAGACAGATGCGGTAGACACGGAGGCAATTTGCGAAGCCGTCAGGCGTCCGACAATGCGCTTTGTCGAGATCAAGACCGAGGATCAACAGGCTGTCTTGTCGATCCATCGCACCCGTGATTTGGCAGTCCGACAACGCACCCAGATGGCCAATATGATCCGCAGTTTGTTGCGCGAGTTCGGGCACATTCTGCCAATTGGCGTCGAGGCGGTCACTGCGTTCGCAAAGCGCCATCTCGATGGTGATCACCCGGATATGCCAGACATCGCAAATGGAATGCTTGGGATGCAGTGTTATCAGTTCATTGGCTTGAACGAACGCATTGCGGGGTATTCAAAGATGATCGAGCAGCATGCTTTGCTGAGCACAGATGCACGGAGATTAATGCGCATGCCCGGCATTGGTCCAATTACAGCATCTGCGATCATTGCGACGATCGGTGATGCAAAGCCATTTAGAACCGGGCGTGACTTTGCGGCTTGGCTCGGTCTCACACCGCTCAACAAATCGAGCGGCGGAAAAGAACGTTTACGCAAGATCACGAAGAAGGGTGATCGTTACATTCGCAAATTGCTGGTCGTTGGCATGACGTCTCGCGCCGTGATGGCAAAACGTTCACCGGAGAAAGTAGACCTTTGGACCGCAAAGATCATCGCTGGCAAGCCAATCAGGCTGGCGACAAAAGCCATGGCCAACAAAGCTGCTCGGATCATCTGGGCCATGCTGACGAAGAAACAGGAATATCGGCAGCCAGCGTTCTAACCACGCCAACTGCCAAGAGATGCAAGACGTTGAAGTGATGATGCGGAATTAAGTCAACCAAGAGTAAGGACACTCCGGGAATGGCAGCGGCCCTCTGAGGTCGATAAGCCGATCGGAACCTCGCTCGCGGAATTCATCCACTGCCCGGCAGTCGCTGCTTGCAGCGATGAGAGGGAGGGCCAGTGGAGGCAATGCCAAAACATAAACAGGCCGGACAGACGACAGTACTGACAAAAATGACCGCAAATATCGACAGAAAACGCTTGCAATGCAGGAGCCACCCACAGATGCCATTCGTTGTAGCGCTCGGTGCTGCGGTGCAGCTTCCCCGAAAGCCGACATTGGTAAAGGTGTGCAGCATTCAGGCTAGCTCGAGGCCTGCCCTTGGTCGCCTAATCTCGACCGTTGCTTTTCGAATGGATTTATTGATCGAGAAACAACTTTTGCGAGCCCGAGTAGCCGCGGAGGTCACACAATTGCACAAATCTAATTCGGAAAAACTCTCCATCATTATGAAATGCAGTGCAAAAAGGGATAGACGAAATCTTCGACTTACCAACTCGCCCGGCGGGCAATCCTCAGTCAGCACCTGCAATTACCCGAATTAATCCACGAAGCTTAGCTGCAATACTAAGGGTATAGATCACTTCGGCGGTCTTCGAGGTGGGACAGTGAATTGTGAACCCGTGCAACTTTGTCTTTGGAAATGTCGGCAAAAATCATCTCCTCGCTTTAACCGGCGCGTGCAACATCAGTCTCGTCAGGTCCTGACACGCACGACAGGCCGCAGTATTCAAACGCGCCTTCAACGCTCACGCGATTGGCACAAAGCATCGGGGTTCAGAACAGGGACGGTGTTTAGGCTCGAAGTTGGATTCTGGCAAACATAGTATTGCTCAGGCAAATGGTGAGACATGACTATTCTTGGGCCGCCGTAGGGCTGCGCTAGAGCATCGAACAAAGCGGTCTTTTCCGCTGATGTAGCTTAAACACGTCGTCAATCGAGAAACCCGCGTTTCGTGAAGCGTCTATTGCGTGATAGTCTTGCATGCGGGCCAATAACCCATGTTTAATGCGGCGCGTAAGGCATCTAGCCGAACAGGTTTTGAAATGAACCCTGCAAAGCCTGCCTCGTCGCATTCGTGCCGTTGCTGACTTGTTGCGTTCGCGGTCACCGCGATCACTCTGGGCCCCTTGGGTGCTAAACGACGGGCAATTTCCCGAGTGGCTTCGACACCGTCCATCTTCGGCATATTGATATCCATCAAGATAACATCAAACCCGCCCAAATTTGCTTTCTCGACACACTCCACACCGTCTCGTGCGATCTCACATCTGAGACCACAATGCTTTAGTAGCTTGCTCAAGATCATAACGTTCATCGGCTCGTCGTCTGCGACAAGGATGCGCAGTTCGGCCTCATTAATTTGAGTGTCGGTCATGCAGCTTTCTCCGTGGTAATCTGGTGCGTAGAAACCTCTGATCGTGCAAGACGAACCGGCAACCGCACTGTGAAAATTGATCCGTGATCGGGAACGCTGGTAAGCGTAATTTCACCTCCCATTTCGTGCACGATAGCCTGCGAGATCGCAAGGCCAAGGCCGCTCCCCCCGGTGCTCCTGCGTGACGAGCTGTCAACTTGGGTAAAGCGTTCGAAAATACGCTCATGCTGGTCGGGTGGGATACCTAGGCCAGTGTCCGTTACGTCGATACGTAGCTCACCCACATCGGTCCCCTCAGCTGGCGTGAAAACAGACCTCAACTCGATTTTGCCCGCATCAGTAAATTTCACAGCATTGCCGACCAAATTCGTGAGAACCTGGCGCAAGCGCATCTCGTCAATCATCACCCTTAGGTCGTCGTCGTGCGTTGTAACTTCGAATGAGACGCCCTTTTCAAAAGCAGTAACAGTGGCGAAACCGGTCGCCCGCCTGACAAATGACGACAGTGTCACTGGTTCTTCTGACAACTGGAGAGCACCAGCTTCCAAGGCTCCAAATGTCAATAATTCTTCGATCAGTGTCATCTGTGCCTCCGAGCATGAAACGAGAATGTCGAGCAGCTCGGTTTGCTCCTGCGAGAGCCCGTCATCCTCCAGCAACTGGGTTACGCCAATTATGCCGTTCATGGGCGTTCTCAGTTCATGGCTTACGGTTGCGATGAACGCCGTCTTTGCTTGATCAGCTGCCAAGGCGCGTAATCGTTCTTTGTCCAGCTCTGCGTTCTGTCTGCGAAGACGTCGAAAAAGGAAAACGAGGCCAACGGAGGGGACTGCGAGGGCGAGGCTGACGAGACCAATGATGAATGCGCTAAAGCGGGCGTATTCTGTGCGAACCATAGCAGTCGTGCTGGTTTGGTCAAAATAGGTTTCTAGGATTGCGACGATCTTCCCGTTGATTGTGACCGGAAGATAGGTCTCGCTGTATAGATCGGGTCTGTTCGCTTTTCCGGTCCCGTTGGCCACAACGCTGAACGCTTTCCCTGACGCCACAACACTAAAAGCATCGTGATTGTGCTGTCCCAAATCTTCTCCGCTAAGGCCTGGATTTTCTGAATCAAATTGCAGTTCCCCGGTGGGCGCGAATACCTTGAAGCGAAACACGCCACCGAATGCCGCGAGATCCTTGATGATCGCCCATTCGTTTGAGGTCGGAGACTCGCCCGCCGCGAGTGTTTCGATCCTATCGAGCCGGTGAACGGCATATTGTGTCCACTCCACCGAACGTCGTGTGGCATCGCGGGTTACAGCCCTGTCGACGATACTAGACGCAACCCACAGCGTTGCGGCCCCCAAGATGGCTGTCAACACAATGCCAATGAAAAAGGCGGCAGATATTCGCATGAAACTAAACCTCGCAACAAAAACTCTTGCTGCACGATGGTTTGGACGCAATGAATCCCGCGTTAATCCCCACCGCCAATAATTTGATAATTTTAGGTATTAGCCATTCACTGAGCTGTAACCTGTGCAAGCCGGTAGGTTTGGGCTCACTTTACCGGATGCTACACAATGTTTGAATGGCAGCTTTGTTGCCGGCTCACTACAAGTGCAATAACTGGGAAATATCCTTTCCGATCATGCACGGCTCAAAAGGCCTGTAGGGAAGAGATTCAGCTGACCAATCGTGGTCGTTTTCGGCTTGGAACCCAATTGCAGCAAATTTGTCGACGCGATAAATGAATGTCCTAAAGTTCGTGGAAACTGGCAACCGATCCAGTCTTGGCGCTAGGGCGCTGATTGCGAAGATAGAAAATTCTAGTCTAGATTGGGAAACAGCTGCTCTTTATCTGCCGTAGAAGATATTTCAGGTATCAGAACCAGGGTCACTGTTGTCCCCGATATTGACGTTTGTACATCTAGCGTCGCCCCGATGCTTTTGGCCCGGGACAGCATACTGTCCAAACCCAGACCGCTGTTGGCACCTTTTCGCTTTAGGCTGACTGGATTGATCATTCCTTTGCCATCATCGCGAATGATCAATGACGAAGCCGTTGTTTCTACAGTTATTTTCATCGCTTTGGCATGCTTTACAGCGTTGGTTATCGCCTCTTGCGCAATTCTCAGAACGCTCAGAATCTGCGTGGGGCCCAGATGCTCAATGACTGGTTCTTCCCAGACCAACCATTCGAATTTTAGCCCGGTGACTTCTAACAAGGGTTCTAGGCGCGCGCGTAACATGCCCAGCGATGTGGTCAGGCTGTCATGGCTTTCAAGACTATCAATCATTAAGGAAAGATCACGCAATGTAGAGTCCAAAGCGTGTTCCAGAACCGGATCATCGACATTCTGGTTTTGCAGATAGGCCAGAATATTCACCAATTGCCCGCCAACGCCATCATGCAGATCGAGCATGATGCGTTTGCGTTCCATATCCAGAACATGTTGCTTTTCGATCACCGCCAGCTTCTCGTAAGACTTGGTTAAGCTGGCAGAGATTTCATCCGTTTTCGCCTGAAGCGATTTGTTCAACGTCTCGAACCCTTTCAAGGATGCAATCAGTTCTGACAAAACCAGCCAGATCGAAACACCCATCATCAGCGTCACGCCGATTTGCCCAACCTGAACGTTTGTGAACATGGGCCGCTGGTAGAAAAAGAACCAATCATGCATCCCGACGGCCAGTGAAATGGACAGCAAAAAGAAGACAATCGAGAAACCCTCTGGGGTGACCTTGCTTCGGTGAACACATAGCGTGGTCAAAACGCCGATGGCCATCACGATGGTCGCCACGTGAAAGATCGACGCAATCAACGTCACATATTCCATTGGACTGAGGGCAAAAATCGCGAACGAAACCCCCAGGAATACTGCGTAGTATGTCCCCAAAGCTTTGAGTTGAACACCAACCCGGTGGCACACGAATTGCAGCAACGCGAACACGAATGCATTCAGCGACATGTTCCACATTATAGTCCAGGCGTGAAATCCAATTGGGTTTTGCACCAGCGCATAATGGCTGGAAAAGATGACGGCTGCCAAACTGGCCATCGCCAGCCAGCCGGAGGATTTGCTTTCCCGACGGGCATAATACAACAACCCAAACAGCACCGCAGAAAGAGCCATAAAGGCAAACCCAAGCTGGGCAAGGTCCTTGGTGAACCACAACCGCTTTTGATAGGCAGGCAGCAAGGTCTGTACAGATCCAAAGTAAAACGGATGCAAACCTGTCCCGACTTGAGGATATCCGTTGGTGATAATCTCGATCCGGTTCTCAGCAGACAAAAGCGGTTGTGGCACGGGCACAAAGCTTGGCCTGCTCCAATGCTGAATTGGCGGTTGGTCCAGTGCGCCCATGTCCAATAACGTATGGCCGTTGAACGTAACACGGATCGCGTCGGCGAAACCCGGCAGATAGAGCGCCATAGCGCTGGGATCAGCTATCGACAGCGGCACCGAAAACTGGAACCGGTTCAGTTTGTAAGAGCCTGCATCGCGGGTAGTATCGAAGGCCGGCAGCTTAATAGGTAAGTATGCCGAGTTTTGGCAGGTCTGACTGGTGTGCAGCAGGTTTTGGTCGTGGCAGTGAACCCCGTGTTCAACCAAAATGGCGTTTGGAATCTGGGGAAGGGTCGCAGGAAAGATCCAAAACAAAACGGCAGTTTCAAACCCCACAACGACAATACAAATCGCGGCGTATTTAACAGCAGTCCAGATTACAAAAGCCCCATCTTGTTCGCCTCACTTATGGCCTCGATGCTAGAGTTAACCGCCAGCTTTTTGTAAATGTTATTGATGTGATTGCCGACGGTGCCCGCAGAAATCAATAAATTGGCCGCGATCTCATGGCGCTTGTGACCTTTCGCCACTGCCATGAGGATTTCGGCTTCTCGTCCCGTCAAAACGATCTTTTCTTTTGTAGGTTCTCTTGCCGGTTCAGACGTTTCTGCAAGCGTTAGAAGATACCGCGCAATCTTGGGGCTTATGGGGCTGCCGCCGTGAACCACTGACAAGATATCTGATGCAAGATCATGGGCATTGCTGTTTTTCAGGATGTACCCCCGCGCGCCGGCCCGGATCGAATTCAGAACGCGTTCCTCGTCGCCAAATACACTGATTACAATACTATCACAGTCCCAATCACACCGTGCAACGGCTTTGATCAGATCAATGCCAGTGCCATCAGGCAGACCCAGATCACACAACACAATGCGCGGTTTATGCTGATTGAACAGCACCAAGCCGGTATGCAGGCTGGATGCCACAGCGCAGACCGTCAAATCGGGATGCCGCATGACGTCACGACGCAAACGGGTTGCGGTGTGATCGTGGTCTTCCAAAATCAGAACCGAAAGCACGTTGTCATCCATTTGTTTACCCACCGTCTGAACAAGTGTTTCCCCGCGCAGAGCATGCTGCTGAGACGGTGCTTGCAGCGATCTGTTGCGGTTCAGTTTCGCCCATCCAAATTCCGAAGGACATGTATGAATTCGTACATATGCATCCATAAAAACGCCAAGTAATTTCGAAATCAGACGTCATTAAATAATTTGGTTAAGGCGACATTTTCATGAGCAATTTACACAATCGTTTTCTGCCCCGGCATGTCCCGTCCTTTCAAACAGTGTGTGCAATCGCAGGGGGGCACAAGAGCAAAGCGGCTTGCAGTGGCACATTGATCTATCTGTTATGGTCAACTTCGGCCCTAGCAACCTGCCCCGGCGTCATCATCAATGGCCAAACCGAAGGTGCTACACAGTCAATCGGCAGCGATGCCTCGTGCGAGGTACAGGCCGGTGGCGCAATCTCGACCACAGGAGCGGACCAATCCGCGATACTTGGCGAAAACAACAATGTTATTACCAATGCAGGAAATATCACAACCAATGGCGCTGGGGCTTCGGGCGTCGACGTTCTAGATGGCAACACCGTCACCAATTCTGGCAATATCGAGACAACTGGGACGCTCACAAGGGCGGTTTGGGTGGGTGACAACAGCACGATCGTCAATGAAGGGTCCGTTACCGTAGAGGGAACTTTTGCCACTGGCCTCAGAGCTGGCAGCGGAAACACGATCCACAATACCGGAACAGTAACAACAACTGGCGTGTTGGCCCACCAAATTGTGATGGGAAACGACAACTCAGCGGTCAACGACGGGACACTATCGGCTTTGGGGGTGTTGTCTGCTTGGGGAATCCTGGGCGGCAACAACAATGTCATACATAACAACGGAACCATTATCGGGACCACGGAACGCCATAATGGCATGTCATTGGGTTCGGGAAACACGGTGTTCAACACTGGTTTGATGACCAGTTCTGGCGAAGGCGGCTACGGCATTAGAATGAGCCACGACAACCATGTGACCAACTCTGGCAGCATCGTTTTAACCGGTGACGGCGCGGCGGGACTTGAAGCGCAGGGGACAGGAAACACAATCGTATCCAGCGGCGAGATCCGCTCTATCTCAACAAACCAATACGACGTTTTTGGTGACGGGACAGAATTAGAAATCGCGACAGCGATACGTATCAATCAGGGCACCGTCATCAACTCGGGCATTCTGCAAGGTGTGCGCGCGGTTGATTTCACCGGCACAGGGGATGACACACTAACACTGTTGCCAGGTTCGGTTCTGATGGGTGAACTCTATCTTGGCGCGGGCAGCGATACCGCCAATATTCTGACTGGTACGGGGACAATTCTGACGTTTGACAGCTTGCCAGAAGTAATCAACACGGGCGGATTGCCCTTTGTCACAAGTGGTTCAACTGTTGCCGTGATTGATCAGACCGCGTTTTCGCTGGATGCAGCGCTTGGCAGTAACCTGACAAACAGCATTCATGGCCAGGTTTCCGACCATCTGGGCCAAAACTATGATGCAGGGCCCGGTGTGAGCCGCAATGCCTCTGCCCCGTTTGGCATCGAGGATGGGCCGGATTTGCGGTTCTGGGGGCAGGTGAACGGCTCTGCCCGCGAAAGTGGTGCAAATTCCACCTTTGGCGAAAGCAGCTATTCCGACTTTGGTGGTGTCGTTGGGGTTGATGCCTTTGCCCTGTCAAATGGCCATGTCGGCTTTTTCGGCGGGATAAGTCAGGCCATCGTTGATCTGTCGCCGACAGGACAACCCAAGCGATCGCTGCAGGCCGACACTTATTTCGCCGGCGTATATGCCCGATTTGAAGGGCACAACGGGTTCACCAATCTCTCCCTTAGTGTGGGGCAATCCGATACGTCAAGCACCCGCACTATTCTGAACAACGCAGCTGTCGGTGGTGTTGAAACCGCACGCGCGGCCTATGACAACACGTTCATTTCGCCGTCTCTCGCATTTGGAAAGACCGTGACGCTTGGTGGGCATGATCTCGATCTGACCGGCAATCTCAGCTACACCCACATCATGCAGCATGGCTATACCGAAACAGGATCCACAGGTGGCGCAACAGTGCAAGATCGCGATATTTCGCTGTGGCAAGGACGCCTTCAAGTTGCCTATCCAATACATAGTGCATATGGCGTTTTCACCCCGAGGGTCGGGATCGCTGCGCGCACAACAGGGCGCAACGCCGTGGCAGGAACGGTTCTGGGCCAGAGCTTTGGCTTTGGTACCGGCAGGGGTTCCGACATCACCGCATTTGCAGGTTTCAACGCATCCATCCCACTTTCAGACAATGCAAACCTGATCTTTGACACAGAATTTCATGGCAACGGGAATGGAAAAATCGCTTTTGGGGCGCGCGTCGGGCTTGGCATTAAATTTTAGACAGAGTGTTCTGCCCGGATCCTTTAAAACATAGGCGCAAGTTGGCAAACTTATCGCCATTCGCCTGTTTGGGAAGTGCACAAATCGCAGTTTACCGATCAGCTAAGATCTAAAACGTAGCCATTGGTGCGGTTGCCGCGAACGTCGGATCTGTCCGCGTCTCGATCGTTAACACCCACCGCCGCGCAGAGGCAGATGCCTCGTGGCGGCACTCAATGACCGTTTCGACGACATGGGTTGCAACGCAGCGACAGAGATGCCGCAGTTCTAAGTTAGCATGGGGGCAGCCTCCTAAAAAGGTTGGATGAAATTTTACCCCCTAGTCAAAATCGGATAAGGTTCAACATGTAAGAATTCTATCCTTGTGGGGATGACTTACTGGGGCAGTGACCTGTTGCGGCAGGCAAAATAACTTCCCTAAAGCGGTCGTTGGTCAGCCACGGCAGCGAAAGTCTGTTATGGGCAGTTCGCGCCGGTCAGAGCAATGCTGCATCTGCGAGGGTCACGGAGCGGCCCAGATCTGGCAGGTCACCACCGGGGCCTACCCCGACCAATCCGGAGGTCACTACAGCCCTCCGGCGAGCCCTTGGTCGCTCCCCCTAGATACCCCGCAGAACCCTACGTCGTTCCGGACGGCTTGGCCTGGCGGCGGTCGGCTTGGACCCCGAACTCAGACAGTTCCGAGGTGGGTGGTGCGGGAGGAAACGGTGTCGACGGTCTTCGGCTCCCTGCCGGGGAGAGGCGCACGGGAGGTCGGAGTGGACCACCCGCAGTACCCGTAATGCCCCGGAGAAGGCCACAACCGCCACCGCCACCAAAAGCCTTCCGGATCAACGCGGTCAAGGGGCCCTACCATCCCAGCTACTCTTCTTTTACATCGCTGTAGGTACTGCTCTGAGCCACTGTAGGTCCAGAAATGCCCCTGTTTATGCCCTGCCTGAGGAGAGCGTAGGCATCAGGTGATTAGGATGGATTTATGGGGCTACAGGAAGCCTCTGGCATTGCTTCACTGGTATGCTCCTCTGTTAGACATCCTGATCGAAAAAGACCCTTAGGAACAAGCTAACCGAACCAGTCACGCCATCTTTCCGTCTTCTGGGTGGCAGAGGCCCTCTTCGGCCAAAAAGCGCACGAAGAGCAATGTCAGGCTTTCGCGCCGCGATTTGTCTGGCCACACAGCATAGATGCCCAGTTCGCTCAGTTCCCATTCAGGAAGAAGCTGGATCAATTCGCCGGATGCAATGCCCCGATCCGCAAGGAATGAAGGCAAGATCGTTACCCCCATGTTTTGAGTGGCGAGGTGATAGACAGCATCAATGCTGTCGACTTCGATCTGGGCGTTTCCGGTGGCTTTTTCGACTTTTCCAGTTGATGATATGAATTCAGTCGTGTCGCTACGTTGTTGGTATCTGATCCAATCCCAGTCGTCCAAATCAGACGGTCGTTTGGGTGATTTTCGACCCTGAGCATAGTCTACGCCAGCAACCAGCACACGCTGACCATTGGCCAGTTTTCGCGACATCATCGAACTATCTTCCAACCAGCCGACGCGGATGCTCATGTCAAATCCGCCGTCAATCAGATCTAGCGGGTGGTCGGTGTAGGCCACAGAAAAAGCCACGTTCGGGTGTCGTTTGGCAAAGACAGCAACTGCGGTAGACAGCGGGCCAGTCGCCAAGAATGCCGGAATTGAAATGCGCAAGGCACCAACGGGGTCGAGCGATAAGGCGTTCAATTCGTTCAGGCCGGCCTCTGCACTGCGCATCATTTCAACCACGCGGGCATAGAAAATGCGCCCCTCATTGGTGAGCGTGATTTTCCGCGTGGTGCGGTACAAAAGGGTGATACCGAGGTAGGTCTCAAGCTCTGAAACCGTTTCGCTGATCCGCGACGGGGCCAGGCCGACGTCTTTGGCCGCTGCCCTAAACGATCCTTCGTCCACGACGCGCGCGAAAATTGCCATCTGCCTCAAGTGATCGATCATTGTTCGGCCCTACGGATTAATGACTTCTGAAATGGCTCAATAGTCGAATTAACCCTCAAGGCATAGCCTAAGCGGCAGATGAGGAATTTGGAGCGTCGCGCTCAGGATTGATTGCAACAGCGTTTGCCCAATGCCTGATGCCACACCGACCAATCCCCAAGGAGGACCACCATGCATGAAGAAAGAAAACAGCGCTTGCGTCTTTTGTGCTCGCCACGACGTTGGCAATGCCCGCCTTTGCCCAAGACACGCCGCTTGATCTGAAATTTGCCGGAGCGCTCGAGTTTTCAGACACGGGCACTTTGTTCGTCGGAGACAACTACAACGGCGCGATTTACGCGTTCGATCTGGAAGGTGCTGCAGCACTTGAACAGGTGACCCCTGTCAACATCCTCAGCATTGATGAAAAGATTGCCGACGTTTTGGGTGTCGGCCCAAGCGCACTGGCGATCAACGATATGGCCGTTCATCCGGTGTCGGCCGAGATCTACATTTCGCTCACACGGATCGGTAATTTCGAATCCACCCCAGCGATCATGAAGATTTCACAAACGGGTAAGATCGAGCTGTTGGACCTTGCGTCGCTCGACTTTCAAAAGCAGGGGCTGAACCACTATCCCGATCAGGAAACCACATTCCGGCCGCGCGGCTTGGGCCAGAACCCACCACAGGCGCGTGACCTTGCCAAGGGCGACATCACGCTCAGCTCGCTTGCGATCATGGACATGGAATACCACGACGGCGAACTGTTCGTGTCGGGCGTCGCGTTTGACAATTTCCTGTCGACCCTGCGCCGTATGTCCTATCCGTTTGATGGTGCGCAAAGTGCTGCCAACGTCGAAATGTATCACATCTCGCACGATCAATTTGAAACACGTGCGCCGATCCGTGCGATGTCGATTCAGGACATTGATGGCAAGGCCCAGCTTGTGGCCGCCTACACGTGCAGCCCACTGGTGCTGATTGATCTGGACGACATCGTTGATGGTGCCCAAATCGCGGCACGGACCATTATGGATTACGGAAACGGCCAACCGCTGGACATGGTATCCTATTCTTTTCAAGGCAATGAGATGTTGTTTCTGACCAGCAACAGCCGCGGACCTCAGGCCATTCCGATCAACGGTCTGAGCAACGCCAAAGCCTACGCTCCCGAAGATTTTGAGCGCGGCGGTCAAATGGACTTGTTCCCGACGATGCCGGTTGGTCCCGTCGGTAAGGCCGTGATGTTTGACGGGATGTCGCTTCACATTGATGCACTGGGCGACGGTATGTTCGTGTCTATGACGCGCGATATGTTCACCGGCAGCCTCAATCTGGACTCGAACGCGAACATGTTCCCCAACCGGTTACATAACCTCGTGGCCGAGTTCGATTTCCCGCAATATTGGGCCGCGAAAGCCGAGTAAACTGTGGGGAATTTCATGAAACAGACTGCGTTCAAACGCGTTCTAATCGCCATCTGTTTTGCGGGACAATCATGGTCAACGGTCCTCGCGGATGAGGGACGCTTGATCCTTCCGATACAGGCCGATGGAAACGTCGTATTGCAGCGGCCGGACGGCGCACTTGGCAAACCGAGTGATGTCTTACAGGTGTTCACAGGTGTCGCAACGGACTGCTGTGAAGGCAAATCCCCGATGGCCGGTGCCTATCGCGTTGACGGGAAACGCGTCACTTTCGACCCCGCCTTCGATCTTGTGAGGCGGCAATCGTATACCGTTTTAACGCACGATCCCGTCCGCCACCTGACCGAATTTAAGATTGATGCTGACAGTGCTGCCAGCCGCCCAAAAGTCGTCGCGATCTATCCGAGCGGGGCGGATATTCCCGAAAACACCTTGCGGTTTTACATCCATTTTTCTGAACCGATGCAGCCCCGTTTGTCGACTGAGTTCATCAAGCTGGTGAATGCGAACGGTAAGGCTGATCTCGCAGCGTTCATGTCATTCAAGCAAGAGCTGTGGAACAAAGACCGCACGCGCCTGACCCAGTTGATGGACCCGGGTCGTATCAAACGTGGTGTCGCCACAAATCCTGAACTGGGGCCAGCTTTGCTAGTCGGCAACAGCTATTCCATCGTGGTTGAGGACGGTTGGCCAAATGCGCGTGACGGGCAAAAGGCCAGGCAATTTGAGCAGCCCTTCACCGCTTCTCCAGCGTTGCGGGTTTTGCCTGACACAAAACTCTGGCGGTTTCAGCGACCAAAATTTACGACCCTTGATCCGTTGGTGATCACATTTGATCGCCCGTATGATCATCAACTTGCACAAAACGCGATCACAATTTTGGACGCAGGTGGGCACATCGTGACCGGAACAGTGTCTGTCGGAAACCATGAAAAAACGTGGCGTTTCGTGCCGGATGCCGCATGGTCGAGCCGCGCGATCAACCTTGTTGTGAACGCACGGTTTGAGGATGTCGCGGGCAACAATTTCAGAGAGCTGCTTGATCATTCGGTCGAAACGCAAGTGGCGGGCATAGATCAAAAAACGATCCGTTTGGATCTGAGACCTTCGTCAGATTAAAGCGCCCGGACCGTCGATAGATAGTTCCGCCTATCCGAACAATGACTTCTAAAATGAGCCAATAGGCAAGATAATTAGATCTGCATAGGTTCTCTGTACACGTATGGAGACCACGCAAGTGAACACTTTTGCATCATTCAAAACCGATGGCGCGGGCCGCTATCTCGCGGCGCTGTGTGCGCACTTTGGCCGCAAGGTTGAGGTTGAATACGACATCAATAAAGGATGGGTTCAGTTCCCGTTTGGTCGCTGTGAAATGATTGCAGATGACAACAAACTCGACTTGCTTGCGTCAGCCGAAGATCAGCCACGGCTCGATCAAGTGGTGCACATCCTGACCAGTCACTTGGAAAGGTTCGCCTTTCGCGAAAACCCCACCCTTGTTTGGCAGCCCCCCTCGCAGTGATCCCCGAAATTCGCCCGAAATCATCCCAAAAGGAGCATCGCAAATGAACCGAAGACGCCTGATGAAAACTTCAATCGGGGCCGCATTGGCACTGATCCTCGCACAACAAGTAGGAGCACAAGATATGGACGAAACAAGTCAAGCCAGCTTTGACACGGTCATGGCTTTTATGGCCGCAATGAACGAGGGGGTTGATGCCATGTCGCCCCTGATGGCCGACGATATGGTCTGGCACAACGAAGGCGACACGACCCTACCATGGATTGGCGAAACCAAGGGCAAGGACGCCATTTTTGAATTCCTCGGGGTTTTTGGGGCCAACGTGCAGACCACCAAATGGGAAAACACAGACGCCTTTGCATCCGGTGATACGGTCGCTGTTTTTGGCGTCATGGACGGCATCACGCCACATTCCGGCCAAGAGATCGGCACGTTTTCATTCGCGCTGCGCGCCAAGGTTCGCAACGGCCAAATCGTGCTGTGGCATTGGTTCGAGGACAGCTTTGCCGTCAGCCAAGCCTACCACGGCCGCAGCTAACACTGCCAATTGGCCCTGCCCCATTTTTCAATTCTCCAGGAGAACACCAACATGAAACACCTCAAATCCAATTTTGCCACGGCACTCTTTGCGGGCACCGCCCTGACATTCGCCACGATAGGCCCTGTCGCTGCGGACACTGCCAACACCCTAAGCCAAGCGGTCAATTTCTTTGAAAACGGCCAAGCGACGGGCGGCAACCCTATGACAGTGGATGCCAAGGGGCCCGTCGCCATCAGTGACGCGGTTGAGCTGCCCGGTTTCGCGTTTGCGGTCTACGACGTGGATGTGACCAGCGACAGCCTGACCATGACGCTGGTGGCACAGCTGGAAAAGCTTCAGGTCACGCTCTACGACGACACAACGTTCGACCGTTATTATTTCGCGTTTGATACGGAAATCATCTCGGCCGCGTTGTCGGATCTGACCGATGAGAACTTTAACGCGACAGTCGAAATCGTGGCGCCCGGTACAACCGTGTCCTCAGTGGGCGCCTTCGTTGAAGGGCTGGCGACAGAATTCACCTTCGAGACCGGCGGTATTCTGATCACGGTCGGCGAAGGCACAGACCTCAGCAAGATCACGGAAAATGGCGGTGCGCTGACCGTCAATTTCTGAGTGGAAATCGTGGCCGCAAAACCACGCGTGCAACGTGTGGCCACGCCCCGATCCCCACTTGACCCTTTGAGGAAAACCAATGACGTTTAACAAACAATACCTGCTCGCTCGGATCCTGATCGGGCTGTTGGCGGTCGTAATGGCGGCGTTCACTCTGCCGGCGTATTCAAACCCGATATCAAACCCGGGGCTTGCGGAATTGACCGGTCCCGCGCTGTCCCTTGGCGGTACGGCTGGCGCATTTTTGGGGCGGCAAACGACCTTGATCCTGATTGCGTTGATCGGCGCAGTGGTCGGGCAACGCCATCTCGTGATGATCGGCGGGTTCGCCATGATGTTCATGAACGGCCACGATGCGATCTTTATGGGATTGATGGGCGGACCAGCTGAGGCCGCGATTGCCGGTCTTGTTTTTGCGATCAGCGCCGCCATTGCGATCCTTCTGGTGTGGCGCAAACCTGCTGCTGCGTAATGCAACTTAATAGGAGTTAGAGACGATGGGCAAAGGCTTGGACAACGTACGCGACATTTATTTGGACGGGATCGCGGGCGGCAATGCGCGCGCGGCCGTCCTGCGCAATACCGGTCACCGTTACACGCAACACTCAACCGGTGTTGCTGATGGGGCCGAAGGGTTTCTGGCCTTTTTTGAACCCTTCGTTGCGCGCAATCCAAAACGCGACATCGAGATCATTCGCATTTTTGAGGATGGTCCGTGGGTGTTTTGCAGCGCTTACCAATCGCTTAACGATGGCGCGGCGCGGTGGGTGACGATGGACATGTTTTACACCGATCCGGATGGGTTGATCCTGGAACATTGGGACACCATCGCGCCCTATGTTCAGGACAGTAAATCCGGCGAAGACATGGTCAAAGGCACGCGCGATGTTGATTTGGCTGCGGATGGCGCTGCCAGCAAAGCCATTGTCCTTGAGTACACAAAGCAAGTGCTGCAAGAGCGCAAGCACGACAAGCTTTCTGCCTTCGTGTCGCAAGACATCACCCAGCATGCGACAGCGATTGGCGCGGGACTGAACGGGCTTGCCGATTGGATTGCATCTGACGCAGCAGGCCAATACGAGATGCTATTTCAACTGATTGGCCAAGGCGATTTTGTTGCGACGTACGGCAAGCGCCATGTCGGTGGAAAAGATATCGCTGTGTTTGATCTGTACCGCATCGCAGGGGGTTTGATCGTAGAACATTGGATGAACCAAGAAGAAATCAGCCCCCGCGCGGACTGGGGGAATTCCGGCAAATTCTGAATTTGGCACGAGAAAGGCAATCAACACATGTCGATATTATCGAAAGTGGCGCAAGTCGCACGCAAGGCAACCGGTCGGTCAGCCGCTCGGGTTCTGACGGTTAAGGCAGCGTGGTATTTGACGCCCAATATGATCCGCGTCGTCTTTGCTGGCCCCGAGTTGGCCGGTTTTCCAGAAAGGTGCGAAGGCGGCAATTGCAAGCTGATGATCCCGGACGTGGATGAGACGAGAAACAGTTTTTTGGATCGACTGCACAACACAGAGTGTTGAGCGAAGCCGGATCAGGAACAGATTGGGAAGTTTTATGCCGATACGCATGATGAGGCGTCGCGAGGACAATGTTCAGGCTGCGCTTACAATCTTTGACCGCGACGGTTTCAAGGCGGCAAAAATGGTTGATATCGCGCGCGAAGCCCAAGTGGCCAAAGGTACGCTCTATCTCTATTTCGACACCAAGGTCGATCTGTTGGAAGCGGTGATCCTCACTGAAGTAATGCCCATGCTCCAGAAAATGGGAGAGGTTGCGCAATCATGCACTGGACCGGCAAGGGACCTTCAATTGCGTTTTGCCACAAGGCGCATGGTCTCTCAAGAAATGGCATCACGGCTGCGCCACATGATTGCTGGCGGTTCACAACATCAGCGGATCATAAAACTATATGGTGACAACGTTGTGCAGCTTGGCGACACCTATCCAGTTCCAATTTCTTGGAGGAGCTTCTTTATCTGCTTTCACAACGTCATCAGACGCACTAGGCATGCCTATCTTTGCAATTTCAGGACAGATCATGGCGCAAAAAGCCACCATTTATAAAGTTGAACTTTCCGTTTCAGATATGGATCGTCACTATTATGAAACCCACAAACTGACCGTCGCCAAACATCCGTCCGAGACCGATGAACGGTTGATGGTGCGCATTCTCGCTTTTGCGTTGAATGCCCATGAACAATTGGAAATGACCAAGGGTCTTTCAACGGATGACGAGCCGGACATTTGGCAAAAGAGCCTGAGTGACGAGTTGGAATTGTGGGTGGCGTTGGGGCTTCCGAGCGAGAAGATTGTACGTCAATCCTGTGGCAAAGCTGATGAGGTGATCGTCTATTGTTACGGCGGCAGGACAGCTGAGACGTGGTGGGAGAAGATAAAAAACAGCACCACCCGATTTGATAATCTCTCGGTCATCAATTTTTCAGAGACTGAGACCAGCGAACTGGCAAAACTGGCAAGCCGCGCGATGAAGCTGCAGGTCAATATTCAGGACGGCGAAGTAATGGTCAGTGTGGGTGATAGCCTCGTTTACGTGACGCCGCTCAAATGGAAGTAAACTGCGTAGTTGAGCGAAGACCGCTGGTTCAGTTAGGATTGGCCTCTTTCAAAGCCAATCGAGACCACTACACGACGCCATCCCACGATTTGTCCGCCTGCAGTTCAAACTTCAGGTGCTCGGAATGAAACTGTAGTAGGATCACCGGCTCCCTTATGGAGCACGTCTTTGGTCGACGCACTTCATTCTTGCGGGAACGCCCCGCCCGCTTGTTTGCGCATTTCAATGAATGCTTCGATGTTGCTGGCGGCGTGTGGCCCGTGCGCCGGGTCTTGGAAATCAGCGAGGTTCTTTGTCCAGATGTCAGTCGCGCGCTGGGTTGAAGTTTTGGCACCCGCCTCTGACCATGCGCCAAAATTCGTGAGGTCCGAAACCAGCGGCGCGTAGAAGGCCGATTGGTAGCGGTCCATTGTGTGCTGCGTGGCAAAGAAATGGCCGCCAGGGTCAACCTCGGCCAAAGCATCAAACCCGATTTCTGCATCGTTCCCGATAGGTTTCACGCACAGTTCGGCCATCGTTTGCAGCGCTTCGACATCGTTGATGAATTTTTCGTAGCCAAAGCTTAACCCGCCTTCGAGCCACCCCGCCGCGTGCACAGTCAGTGTGGCATTTGCCATCGCCCCGCCCCACACCGCCATGTTCGTCTCAGTTGCGGCCTGCATGTCTGGGGTGTTTGACGCAGCCCCCGTCGCTGAACGCCACGGCAACCCGATGTGACGCGCCAACTGCCCCGCCCCGATTTGCATTTTGACGTGTTCAGGGGTGCCAAACGCCGGCGAGCCGGATTTCATATCCACGTTCGAGCTGAAACCACCGTAGCTGATTGGCGCGCCTGCACGGGTCAGTTGCGCCAGCGTGATGCCGGTCAATGCCTCGGCATGTTGCAACGTCAGCGCACCGGCCACAGTGATCGGGGCCATTGCACCGGCCAGACAGAAAGGCGTGATGATTGTCATCTGACCTGCACGGGCAAAGTCGATCAGCCCTTGGGCCATCGGAATATCCAGCATACGCGGTGAATTTGAATTGATGACGGTTGTGGCCCAGACCCCATCGGTAAAGTCATCCTCAGACAGATCCAGAGCCATGCGGATCATCTCAAAACTATCGTTCACCTGCTCGGTGCCCCGGGAATAAACGAACATCGGCTTGTCACAGTGGATCAATTGCGCGCGCATCATTTCGTAGTGGCGAAACTGGATCGGCACGTCTTGGGGTTCAACGCAGGGGCCAAGCATGTGGATCACGTCATAGGTCTGCGCCAGCTTTAGCGTCTCGACGTAAGCTTGCAAATCACCCGGCCTGCGCCCCCGATTAAGATCGTTGGCATTGGGGCAGCCCGCACCGGCCATGAACAGCATCGCGCCGTTTTCGTACGTTTGACTGCGTGCAGGATTGGCGGCACGCAAACGAATGGATGCAGGGGCGGATTGCAAAGCAGCCGTGACAATATCCCGGCCTACAAACACCATATCATCTTTGATGCGTGCGCCTGTTTTGCGAAAAATCTCCCGCGCCTCGGGCAATAGAATTTTGATCCCCAATTCCTCGATCACACGCAGGGCGGTGTCATGGATGTTTGCAACTTCGTCGTCCGAAAAAACGACCTGCGGCTGAAACGGATGGCGCAGGTTCACGTAATCTGTTGCGCGCACAGGTTTGGCCGCGTCCGACTGCGCCCGACGACGCCCACCTGATCTGCGTGGCTTGGTTTCTTGTGACATTTAATTTCCTTTGGGCGGCAATTGTTAGCTGAAGGCGATCCAATCACGCCGAAATGATGACCCTGTGTCAGCGTCCAGCGCCCTGCCCGTGAATGCAAAAAAGTAGTCATCCAGCATCGACATGCGTTCTTCCATGACCTCGTCGGGGTTCATCGCGAAATATCCCACTTGCGCAAAATACAGCACTCGTGCCCGCACCTCGGCCTCTTGCTGCTGGTAATCGAACCGTTGGAAAAGTGCTGCGATGACTGCGATCCGGTTGGTATCTTCAGCGCGCACCACGCCAAGCACGCGGTCATCAAGGCGCGCCCAGTCCCGCACTGCCTGCTCCAACTGCGAGTTGAAATTGTCCGAGTTGGTCCAGATCGCAAAGAAGGACAAAACACCACGGTCCAGACTGTCCACTTGATCCAACACAGCCTTGATGCGCTGGCCATTTACCGCGAACCATTCGCCCAGCAACCCGTCCAGCAGCTCCTGACGCGACTTGAAGTGCCAATAAAAGCTGCCCCGACTCGCGCCGATGGACGTGGCAAGGCGCGTGACCTGAACAGCATCAATCCCGTCCTCCATCAAACACGACATTGCGGCGCGTAGCCAATCTGCTCTACCCAATCGCGGTTTGGGGGCGGTTTCAGTGCGGATTTGAAGTGTGTTCATTTCAAAACCATACAACCTTGTTTGGAAGCAATCAATCCTGTACAGTTGGAGTGCGAAACAAGGGAGATCGACAATGAAACCGTCACAGCCAAGGGTTATGGAATGGACCAAGTCCACGTTTCAGCCGCGCTTCGAACATGGCGATCAAGCCCAAGCGGCCCATCTGTGCGGCACAGACGACGGCAGCAAACTTGGGGCCGGATTTGGCCGCCTGACCAACGCGTCTTTTGAATGGACGGTGCAGTATGACGAGATCATTCTGGTTCTAGAAGGGCAGGTTTCGGTGATAACCGAAACGGAGGCACTGACGGCTGGTCCAAAGGACACGATCTGGTTGCCCGCCGGAACGCGCGTCACCTATCAGGCACAAAATGCCCTGATTTTTTACGCGATCCAACCTGCCGATTGGGCGCAGACGGATGGCGAGCAAGGGTAGAATTGAACATGCTGAACATCTCTCGCCTGCCGCGCAACGACCAGACAAACGCGTGGAATACAATCTTGCCAAAACGCACGCCGCATGCAGCTTTGGCACAAGATATCAATGCCGATTGGCTGGTTGTCGGCGCGGGATACGCAGGTTTGGCGGCAGCGCGGCAGCTGGCACGCAATCGCCCGAACGACAGCATCGCGCTGGTCGAAGCCGGCGTCTGCGGTGAAAATGCATCTGGGCGAAATTCCGGTTTCGTGATTGATCTGCCGCACACCACGTCGTCGAATTTGGACCAGCTAGAAGGGTCGCACCGTTATTTGCGTCTGGCCCGCGCCGCGACCGCCGCGCTGGAAAAGAACGTCCGCGATTTTGACATCCAGTGTGACTGGTCACGTGACGGAAAATACCACGCCGCTGTTACACCCGCAGGGTCGCGTGCGATGCTCGATCCATACGCCGCAGAATTGACCGCCTTGGGCGAGCCATTCGAGTGGGTCGAAAAAGACGCCCTTGCTGCCAAGTTGGGGACGACACATTTTCACCGCGCGCTTTATACGCCCGGATGTGTGCTGGTGAACCCGGCTGCGTTGACGCGCGGACTGGCCGATACTTTACCCGAAAATGTTTCGATTTTCGAGAACTCTCCTGTGACCGGAATGGATTATTCAAACGGCGCGCGGGCGACAACACAAGGCGGATCAATCACCGCACCGCGCCTGATCGTGGCCGCAAACGGATTCAGCGACCAGTTCGGCTACGGCAAAAACACCTTTGTTCATCTGGCCCTTTGCGCCAGCCTGACGCGCCCTTTGACAAAGGAAGAGCAAACGTCGTTCGGCGTAGATCAACCGTGGGGCCTGACGCCGGCCAACGGGTTCGGTGGCATAACGATGCGCTACACAAATGACCGACGCATTTTGATCCGCCAAGACATCAAAGTCGCGATGGGACAGGATTTTTCTACGCTGAAAACCCAAGCCATAGGACGAAACCACAAGGCATTGATGGACGCCCGCTTTCCGGCACTAAAGGGCGTAATGTTTGAAAATTCATGGGCAGGTTACATCTGCATGTCGCGCAACGGTGCACCGATGTTTGGCGAAGTGAGCCCCAACATTTGGATGGCAGCCTGCCAAAACGGGATCGGTGTTACAAAAGGCACGATCAGCGGCATGCTGACTGCTGACAAGGCGTGCAACATCGATCATCCGCTGATCGATGACATGGAGGCGTTGGGCAAGCCACTGCAATTACCGCCGCGGCCGCTGGTTGAAATCGGAGCACGGGCGAACATCGGTTGGGAAGTCTGGAAAAACCGGGCCGAGGCCTAGAATTTCTAGAATTGTCGCTGGATAGCGTACCACACTATGCCCGCTCGCAGTCAAACGCGCAAAACCACGAAATTCTTGAAAAACTCAGATGAAATTGAGCGCGACTGAGGTTACCCAGTTCTGCTTTTTTCGCTCAGGGCGTATCAACCCAGCAAAAAGGCATCGTTGCGTGCGACCGTGCCGCACGCAAGAATTTACGCGCCCGTCACATGTAGTAGACGTAAAAATCGCGCAGGGCTTCGGGATCAAGATTTTCCGTCTTTTCGACTTCGGCCTCTTTCATAAAGACATGGTTTTCAACCAGTCCTGCCCCCACGGCCTGCGCCAAAACGGTGTCAGCGGCCAGATCGGCGATGGCTGATTTCAGATCAGTTGCAGCACCGATTGTGGCGTCGGTTTTGACGAACCCGTCACCGGTTTCTATGGGCTGCAAATCATAGCCGTTTTCGACCCCCAACAGGGCTGCTTGCAAGACGGCGGCGACGGCTGTGTAAGGGTTGGCCGATGCGTCCGCCATGCGGTGTTCGAGGCGTGCTTTGGCACCGCCTTCCGAGCTGATGCGCGTCGTGACATTGCGGTGATCGCCGCCCCAGTTTTGCCAGTGACCTGACAATGATCCCGGTTGCAGGCGGTCGTAGGAATTTGCAGTTGGCGCGATGAGACCTGCTAAGCCTTTGTGATGATGTAACAATCCTGACAGGCACCCACGCGACAGATCGTTCAGATGATCAGGTCCACCCTTGCCGCCGGTGGACAGTGCGTTGTTGCCGTCCTCGCCGGTGAACGAGAAATTGATGTGCATGCCGTTACCACCCGCCTCGACGATTGGCTTGGGCATAAAGGTCAGAATGACGCCTTCGTGCAGGGCAACTTCGCGCGCCATTTGACGGAACAGGATGATGTCGTCGACGGCCTTTAACGCATTGTCAAAGGTCAGCGTGTATTCAAATTGTGGGCTGTCGTATTCGGCCGTGATCATGTCGAGGTTAAAGCCAAGTTCTTCGGCCACGTCCCAGATCGCGTCGTTAAATCCGCGCGGATCGGTGAAGGGGCCCGTGCCGTACACCACGCCGCCAAGGCTGTCGTAGGGCACGAGTTTGCCCTCGTCGTTGTGGATAAGCGCAAAGGCTTCCAGCTCGATACCGACTTTGGGGGTGAGACCCTTGGATTCCCATGCGGAAATCGCGCGTTTCAGGGCACCGCGAGGACACATCGCCAACGGCACGCCGTCGGTGTCGTACAGATCGCCAAGTACGATTTTTGTGCCATTTTCCCAGCAGTCGCGGATGTCATCAGCGGCCCAACGCAGTTCCATGTCCGGTAGCCCGTCCATCATCATCGCACCGGGGGCGGGTAGCAAATCTTTGTCGTAATGAACGCCAAACGTGGACCGGCAAAACCGCGTGTCATCGTCGCCAATCTTGGAATGAGGCAAGTATTTCCCACGCATAATGCTAAGGTGGTCGCAGAATACCGCGCGCAATCTATCGTTCATTTCGTTCTCCTAGCTCAGATGCGTTTGATGCGCACCGGAAGCGACTTGATGCCGCTGATAAAATTTGACCGCAAAAACTGCTCTGCTCCATCCGCCTCAATCGCGCTGATCCGTTTGCTGAGTTCCTGAAACAACACCCGCACTTCCAGCCGCGCAAGCCACATGCCAAGGCAAAGATGCGGCCCCCCGTGCCCAAAAGCGAGATGTTTATTGGGGGTGCGGAACAAATTCACGCGCATCGGGTCGTCAAAGGCCGTCTCGTCGCGGTTGGCAGAGGCAAACCAGTAGAGCACCTTGTCGCCCGCACGAATGGTTTTGCCGTGCATTTCGAAGTCTGTCGTTGCGGTGCGGCGGAAATAACTGGTGGGCGTGGCCCAGCGGATAATCTCGTCTGGCAGCGTGTCCCAAACGTCGCCGCCCGCCTGCATTTGGGCCAGCAATTCGGGCTGATGGCACATCGCGTGCATGCCCGCTGCGATGGAATAACGCGTCGTGTCGTTACCGGCCGCCACCAGCAGGCAAAAGAAATTTCGGAACTCTTCTTCGGTAATGACCGAACCGTCAGCGCTGGGTTGCAGGATCAAATGCAGGATGCCGTTGGTGTCGCCGGTTGCGTTCTTTTTCGCCATCAAATCCTTGGCATAGACGTATAACTCAGCGCCCGCAGGGGAATTAAACGGCATCATCCGAAACTCGTCAGTGCTCATCTTATCGAGCACGTGTGCGGTGAAATCAGGATCAGTGTTGGCGATCAGTGCGTCGCCTTTTTCAACAAGCCACGGCAGGTCTTCGTCCGGTGTGCCAAGGATGCGACCCAACATGCGCATCGGCAATTCACGGGCAATCATTTTAGTGGCATCAAAGCTGTCGCGTTGCAGAACATCATTCAAAATTTCGACGCAAATCTGGCGGATATCCGTTTCGAAATCAGCAATCACGTTCTTGGAAAACGCGCGCGCCAGCTTGACCCGCATCTGCATGTGGTCGGGTGGATCTGTCTCTTGGAACGTGCGGCGGGCGAGGTATTCTTCGTAGCTTTGGTCCTCCATCCGGATGCCCTGAGCCGAGGAAAATACCTTGGTGTTGCCGTTCATCAGCCAGATATCTTCATGGCGCGTGACAGACCAAAACCCTTTGCCGCCATCCCAATCGGTCCAGCTAAGCGGGTCGTCACGACGCATCCGTGCAAAGGTGTTTAGCGGCGGGCCGTTAACAAAGGTGTCGTGCGACGCAAGGTCGGTATGGCCATCGTCGGTCGGCGTCCAAATGGTCATGACTTTGCCTCTTGCGTTAGTATATTGAAAGATACCATAAATATACGTCACTAAAAAGAAAGTCCTAAAATGCATCTTGCCGTTTTGATGACCAACACAGACGAAAGCGAATTTGCGCAAGACCATCCCAAAGATGGTGAGAAATTCGCGATGCTGATCCACATGGTGCGCCCCGATTGGTTGGTCACGTCCTATGCTGTAAAAGGCGGTGATTTTCCGAGCGATATCAACAGCTACGATGGCGTCATGATCACAGGCAGCCCTGCATCTGTGCATGATATGGACCCGTGGGTGGGGCAATTGTTAACGCTGCTCCGAACCGCGTTCGACGCCAAAACCCCGCTGTTTGGCGCGTGTTTTGGGCATCAAGCCATCGCGCTGGCGTTGGGTGGCAAAGTAGAGCCAAATCCGGCCGGTTGGGTGTTTGGATTAACGGACGCGACCATCGTTGCCAAAGCCGACTGGATGCAGGGATTGCCCCAAACGCATTACCAATACGCCGCACACATTGAACAGGTGACGCAAGCGCCGTTAGGGTCGCAGATTTTGTCCATAAATTCCGCCTGCCCTATCGCGGGTTTTCGGATTGATGACGCTGTTTACACGACCCAGTATCATCCGGAAATGACAGCAGATTTCATGACGGCGCTGGTTGCTGAATACGCGCCCAAGCTGCCTGCACATGTTGCAAAAGTGGCCAAAGCATCGCTGTCAGGACAGGCGGATACACTTCAATATGCAGAGTCCATTGCACGGTTTTTTGAAACGGCTTCAGCCGACTGAGGCGATCAAATCCATGACGGTTTGGCGGTCATAGTTAAAGTGATCTAGCATTGCGGATGCGGCATCATCACTGCGGCGCGCAAGGATGTGACCGGCGATTACGGCGTGCTCTTTTGCGGATGCAGTTGCCGCATCAGGATGGCGATAGCGCATCCGGTAATAGGCCATCAATTTACGCGCATTTGTTTTGACCATGTGCATCAAAACATCGTTGCTGGCGGCGCGCACGACGATCTCGTGGAATTGCAAATTCAGCTGGTAATACTGCGCGGGTTCGGCGTTGCCGTGGGTGTCAACGTGGGCTTGGCAGGCGGCAACATTTGCACGCAAATCTGCCTCTGTCGCCTCGGTAATCCGGTGCGCGGCGAGACTGGCGGCAAAGCTTTCCAGGTTCGCGTGGACCTCTAGGATAGTCAGGAATTCGGCGACTGTGGGTTTGAAAATCACCGCACCTTTGCGCGAATGACGCTGCACCAGCCCGTCGGTTTCAAGCCGGATCAGCGCCTCGCGAACGGGGGTGCGCGAGACGGCGCAAGTTTCCATCAGTTCTTTTTCGCTGATCGCATTGCCAGGTAAAATCGATCCGGCGTCAATGCGCGCGATAATCAATGCGATGACCTGATCCGTCTGTCCTGCCACTGTGCATCCTTTCGCGTTTTACATGGCCAACTTACCCAAGCATTGGGTGAACGGCTACCACGTAAAAACGCGGCGCGGAATGTGACTATCTGAAGGTGTCGGGCATCAAAGTTGTCGGCAACCAAAGCGCGATTTGCGGGAACAAAATGATCAGCAGCAGGATCAGCAACATCGGTGTGAGGATGATCAAAACATCTGGCATGACTTTGACAACGTTGACCCGCCCAATGGCCGCCGAGATCAGCAAACACAGCCCGTAAGGCGGTGTGACCAACCCGAATGCCAGCGACACGATGCCGATAATTGCGAACACGACGGGGTGAATTTCTGCCGCCGTGGCGACCGGCAAAAGCACGGATCCCAGGATGATAATCGTCGGGATCGCGTCAATGAACAGTCCGAAGAACAGGAACAAGCAGGCGATCATGATGGCTGTGCCAAAGCCCCCGAATTGCATGGTTGTCATGAATTCAACGATCAGGCGTGGGGCATTATAGAACGACAACATCCAGCCGAATGCCGACGCCGTGCCGATGGCAAACAGCGAGATCGAGGCAAAGCGTCCGGTGTCATAAAAGATGCCTCCCAAGTCGCGGAACGTGACGGTGCGGTAGACAAAAACACCAAGGACCAGGGCGTAACCCGCTGCGATAATTGCGCTTTCTGTTGGAGTTACAAGGCCACCGACAATGCCGCCGATCACGAGGATGGGGGTGAGGATCGCGAGGAATGCGCCCTTAAAGGCGGTCCAGAAATCGCTGAACGTCGGGCGTGCCACGATCGGATAGTCGTAGATTTTGGCGTAAACATAGACCGTCGCCATCAGGGCAAAGCCGATCAGAAAACCCGGAACTGCGCCCGCGAGAAACAGCGCGCCGACGGACACTTGCATGACGCCGCCCCACACGACCATCAGGATGCTGGGCGGAATAATCACGCCCATCACGGACGAACACGCTGTGAGGGCAACGGCGAAACGGGTGTCGTACCCTTCTTTGACCATCGCGGGGATCAGGATTTTGCCACAGCCTGCCGCGTCCGCGGTTGAGGACCCTGAAATGCCGGCAAACAGCATCGACACGGCGACGTTTACGTGGCCCAAGCCGCCGGGCATCCAGCCCGTCATCACCCGCGCAAGCGCGATCAGTTTGTCAGTGATCTTGCCCGAATTCATCAGGTTGGCGGCCAGCAGGAAAAACGGCACAGCAAGCAGGATGAACGAGTTATACGACTGGAACATTCGATCAAGAATGATGAACGGCGTCAGGCGAATGTCCAGCACGACAATCGGAATAATGGCGATGCCCAGCGCAAAGGCCACCGGCACGCGGATCAGGATCAAGGCCAGAAATCCGCCAACAAGAATGGCGCAGGCAACGCCAGTTGTAATGATCATGTGGTCGCTCTTTTACTGGTTTGGAACGCGGCAAATGCCTCGTACAATCGATAGCCGCAGAACAGGGTCCAAACGACGCCGGCGATGGGCACGGTGACGTAGGTCCACAACAGGTTGGCGCGCATCATCACCGAACTTTGGATCGAGCCGATCTTGGCATATTCGATCCCGTACCATGCAAACAGCAGCGCAAAGGTCAGCACAAAAATGTAGACGATGGATTTTTGCAGCAAAATGAAAAACGGGTGCCTTGCGTCTGGGGTGATGACCACGTCAAAATGCGTGCCTTCCCAAACGGCGACCATGGAGCCGATCATGACGATCCACACAAAGATGAATGTCGCGAGTTCTTCGGTCCATAAAAAGGTGGGGATGATGCCGGTATAACGCGAAATAACCTGCATCCCGACAGGTATCGCCAGCGTCGCCATCAAGCATCCGAGCAGGATGCGCAGGCCTTGGCAAAAAGTCTCGAGTGCACGCCCCAGCATAGTGTTCCCCCGCGCGAAAGTCTGTCTTAGCAAAGACCCAAGGGCACCTTTTTGACAAGATGCCCTTGGTTGGAGATTTACATGCCACGCACAGCTTTGAGCAGCTCTGTCGCGTTGATGTCTGATGCAAACGCATCTTGCACAGGGATCACCATTTCAAGCAGCTTGTCGCGGCCGGCAAATTCCTGAACTTGCAACTGGCCTGCGTCGACCATTTCTTGCAATTTCACGCCGTCTTCGCGTGATTCCAGTTCACGACCATAGGCCCCTGCTTCGCCGCCAGCTTTTTTCACAGCAGCTTGCAGATCGGCAGGCAATTTGCGGAAGGTTTTGCCGCTCATGACGATTGGGCGCACGGTGATTGTGTGCTTGGTCAAGGTGACGTGCGGTGCGACTTCGTAGAACTTCAGGTTCTGGATGCTTGCCGCTTCGTTTTCAAAGCCTGCGATCACGCCGGATTGGATGGCGTTGTAGACTTCGTTGTAGGCAATCGCCGATGGGGCCGCTGTCAGAGCAGAGAAAATCTGTGCTTGGATTGGCGCACCCATGACCCGCATTTTGTGACCCGCAAGTTCATCCAGATTGCCGATTGGCGCGCTGGATACCAGATTGCGCACGCCGCCGCCTGTGTAGCCAAGGATCATGATGTCGGCGTTTTTCTCAAGCTCGGCTTCGAGCGGACCGAACGCTGTGCTGGACAGAACCGTGTTCCAGTGATCCAGATCGCGGAACAAAAACGGCATATCCATCAGCGGAATGGATGGTGCAAATTTCGCCATGTTGGACGGTGCCATGATCGTGTAATCGATCGCAACACCCTGCTGCAGGAAGTTCACGTAGTCTTTTTCGACGCCCAATTCGCCGTTCAGACGCAGATCAAACGTGACGTTACCGTCGTAATATTCGTCAACCAATTCGGCGAATTTCACCATGGTTTTGGTGAATGCGTGGTTGTCGTCAAACATGCTTGCGCCGCGCAATGTGACGTCTTGCGCCAGTGCCGGTGTCATCGATGCGACCCCAAGAGTGGCGGCAAGCGTCAGGCCAGCGGTCACTTTGGTTACTGTGTTAAAAAGCGTCATTTTGTTCCTCCCAGAATTCAATTCACGCCTGGAATTTCGCCCAGACGATCAGATTTTTCGCAAATCTGCCCTGAGATAATCCTGCAAACGCCAGCACGTCAAGTAAAATGCAGACTAGTATGGTACTTTGATTTATGGAATAATTTCACAACCAACCAAGACGGGGCGATTTGGTTTGATCCCAACGCGGCGTGCGTTCCATGACGACACCGTTGATGCCAAACGACTTTCGCCCTACACGGTATGTTGGACATTGCTCAGCGCCCGAGGATTTCGGGAAAATCAGGTATCGGATCGAAAAATGCTCGTTCATCAAATGATTAAAGACGCCAAACGGCTGACCACGGCTGAAGAGGTTTTTCGCAAGCTGAAGTCCGATATCATCACCCTGCGCCTCGCCCCCGGAGCCAAGATTTCAGAGGTCGAAGTCGCCAAGGCGTGCGATGTGTCCCGCCAGCCTGTGCGCGAGGCATTCATGCGTTTGGGCGAATTGAACCTGCTGCACATTCAGCCACAAAAAGCGACCCGCGTGCGCAAAATTTCCCACCAAGAACTTAGAAACACACGGTTTATTCGTGCGGCTGTTGAGGTCGAGGTGGTTCGGCATGCCTGCCAAAACGCGACCGAACAGACCTTGCTTCCGTTGCGAGACAACTTGATGCAGCAAAGCATTGCAGCCCGCGAAAGTGATCCGATCATGTTGCGTGAATTGGACTATCAGTTTCACAATCTGATCTGCGTTGCCGCCAACCGTTTGCCCGCATTCGAGACGATTGCCGAGAACAAGACCCACACCGATCGGGTGTGCACGCTGGAATTGGCAGACGTGTCTGGCATGGCCGAAGTCCTTGAAGGCCACACCAGTATTTTCGACGCGATTACAGCCCGAGACGAAGATGTCGCGGTAAAAATGACGCGTCATCATTTGAAACATCTGGATGTGACATTGGCGAATGCCAGCCAGAACTACCCGGATTTCTTTGAAGATTGATTTGCAACCGCGCGCCGAGATTAGCGCACTGCTATACCAGTTTTGCCCCCAAAGGCTGCCCTAAGACAATTCGTTTACGGATACCTCGTGCATCTGAACGGGGAATTGCCATAGAAATGAGTGGCAGGCGCGAGAACGACAGCTGAGTCTCACGACAACCGCACGCTTCATTCCGAATTTGACATCCTTACCCTCGCGCAATCACTTCTTGTCGCGCGCGGCTTTTTCTTCTTTGGTCAGCTTGTTGTTCCAAGCATTATTGCTCAGGCCCAGTTCGGCCGGAAGCGGCTTGGTTTTACCTTTGCTGATCTTGCCACCCTTGTTCAGAAATTCCTGAATAAGCGCGTCATCGGTGGTTTCTTTTGGAACATATTTCATGCGGACACCCTACGCCGCCACGCGTATGCTTGTCACGCGGGAACGTATGCGGATTGCTCGAAAAATCTTAGGCTTACGCAGAAATTTTCGAATGGGTCAGCGACCAGAACAAGAAACAAAAGCGCGGTTTCGACGCATCCGTTGACCTTAATAAAACTACACAATCTGCGCCTAATGCATCCAAGACCTTGCCCGAAACTAGCAGATGTTCGGGCACTGTGATTTAGCTAATCGTGTGGTCACAGATTGACTGGTGGATTTCAGGAAAGTGTGCAACAAACGCGGCATACAAAAGTGCCTGAGGCGTTTAGTCCTGCGCAAGGTGGGACGATCAGATGAGTTTGCGAAAAAGAATTATTGATAGCGACAGGTATGCGCGTGTCGTAACCGGAATCATTTCCGGCTACTTGCGCTTTGCGTATCGCACCTCCAGCTGGCAGCGACTTGGGTTCGAAGCGATGGATGACGCCGTAAAGAACGGCGATACAATTATCATGGTGCTTTGGCATGAACGGCTAATCATGGCCCCCTACATTTTTGATGTGTCGCTGGGAAAGCTCTGCGGCTTGACGTCATCTGCCCGTGGCGGAACGATGATCGGGAAATTTCTGAACCGCTTTGGAATTGATTACGTGCCAATGGCCAGTCGCCAGCGTCACGTTGCGTTGTCACGCACGGTTCTGAACCGCATGAAAGACGGCAGTTCCATCGCAATTGCAGCTGATGGATCGCGCGGACCGGCGCATAAATCAACAACCGTGCCCGTGGTTTGGGCGCGTGTGTCCGGCAAGCGTGTTTTCGCAGTAAGCTTTTCGTCGCGCCGATCGATTCGGATTCCCACTTGGGACCGGACGGTGGTCCCAAGACCCTTTTCGAGCGGTGTTTTTATGTGTCAGGAATGGAACCAGACAGTCCCTCGAAAAGGTACAGAAGCAGAATACGAAGACTTGCGACTGGACCTTGAAGGTCTCTTGAATGAAGTCACCGATGCCAGCGATTTGGCGAGCGGCCATAAGTCTTAACGTGAGGCGCGATACGGCGACACAACGCCTAGAGCCACCATTCGGCCATTTCAATCAGACAAAATTCAATCACGATTGACGGTTCACTCTTTCAGTAGCTGGCCGGAATCGTGAGCAGCCTCGATTTCGACGTCCGAGACAAGATCGTCGGAATTGGTATCGATCAGGTCAAAGAACTCATCCAAGCCCATCTGACGATAAAGCCGTTCGCCAGCATAAGCCGCCACTTCCTCGATCGTCAAAATACCGTCCGCATTTGCGTCCGAGCCGTCAAATGCAAACGCTGGTTCTACCTTGGCAATTTCGTCTTTGTCCAAAATTTGGTCAGCGTTGGCGTCGAATTTTTCGAAATAGGCCTCCATTCCGACGCCACGCTCAGGTCCCATCGTGATGAACTTTTCAATTTCAGAACGGGTAACCTGCCCGTCCTTGTCAAAATCTGAGGCACTGAAGGGGCCGTGAGGGCCAGGGCTGCGGGGACCATCCGCCAGAGGATTGCCCTCGTCTGGTGACAAGCGGGCAAAAATGACCACCGCTACAACTATGATCACGAGCGCCGAGCCGATAATCTTTTTCATCTCATTTCCTAATTTGGACCCAGAACAAATGGACGAACGAAGAAAACGTCGTCGCACACGTCATACGTATGAGATGGGTTTTTCTGTCGATATTTGGAGCACTCAAAAAGGACGTTCGGACCCTGGCCTCTTAGGGGTCCCAAACCGTGGGAATGTTTAAGCCCGGTTTTTGATTTTCCAATGCGTCGATGTAGGCCGTCATGTTGTGGTTCAGCCCGCGCTTTCGATCGTTGTGGATCAATTGTCTGGTTTGACCGGTGTGATGAAAGCCACTGGGCAAACTACACACGATGTCATCTGCGCGACAAATCGACAGAGACAGGTGATCGTGTTTGATCCGACCATTCACCTTGCGCAGCTTAGGTGCTGCAAAACCGATGGCTGGTGACACAAATGTCTTCGACAAAATCTGTGCAGACGCTGCCCCCAGCGAGTGCCCGATAATCAGGCTTGGCCAGTCGCTTTGATCTGCGCCGATCCATTTGGAAATGATGTTTGCATGCGAAAAGAACCCTTGATGCCAGATCGTACGCGAGGCCCCCGCCTCGGTTTCTTTTGAAAAAACCTCTTTGTCTGCGTGTTTGTAGCTGAGGGTCAGTTGCTTGGCACCTGCCTTGATGACCCGCAAATTGAACCTGACATAGTCCGCAAACGAATTGCTGCCCGGGATCAACAGGCAGTTGTTGCTCAGCATGTAAGCCTCGACGCCGGGCGTCGGACAACGACGGGTGACTGTCAGCCCGAACTTCGCATCCAATTCCTTGTCAGCAGTCCCTTTTCGCTTTTGCCTCAGCTGATAAGACAGGGCCGCCAAATGTGCGCTGGTCATGATGGAATGGTCGATTCGTCCACTGGATCCGAACATCACATCGCGGGTTCTACGCCCGACAATTCCGTCCACGACCAACCCATTTGCGGCTTGAAACGCTTTGACCGCCGCGAGGGTCTTGGCACCGCGAATGCCGTCAATTGGTCCGGGGTCATAGTTAAGCTTTCGCAACTGACGCTGAATGCTTTTCCAACTCTTTCCAGACATAAATAAATTTCCCAAACAATCTTTTGCGCAATACGCCCCTACGAAGTCACACCACAGACCAAAATGCGAGCATCATTTCACGCAGCGCCACAATCATAGATTGAACGCGCGCAAACATGTCTCGACGCAACAGGCTCGTCACGCTAACCAATGGCGTAGGGAAATTTTTGCCCAAGGGGAACCAAATGAACAGCAGCCTTGTCGCTGTGCTCGCAGCTGATGTTGCAGGTTATTCAAAATTGATGGGTGACGATGCAAAATCAACGCTGGTGGCGTTGAAGCGATTGCGCTCCGAGGTTTTCGGTCCCGTTGTTGCGTCTCGGCGTGGGCGTATTGTCAAAAGCATGGGCGACGGTTGGATTGTTCTGTTCGGGGCCGCCACAGACGCGGCGTCATGTGCGTTGCAAATCCAAGACTTGCTGACAGCCGACGTGGCACGAAGTGACCCGAATATTTTGCTACGACTTGGTGTTCATTTGGGCGATGTGGTCGAGGACGAAGACGACATTTACGGCGACGGCGTGAACATCGCGTCGCGCCTCGAACAATTGGCTGAACCGGGCAGCATCGTCATTTCTGATACAGTGTTTAGCATTCTGGATGGCACGTTGCGCCCGTCGTTCGATGACGCCGGAAAACGTTCGCTAAAGAACATCACGCATCCCATGCGCGTCTGGGCAAGTGGATCTGTACCAGCCCTTGGTCAATCCCCCGAGGTAGACGAGAGCGGCACACGCATTGTGATCCGTCCCATAGAAACATCCGATGACAGAGTAGAAGTTTTAGAACTTGCCGATGCGCTGACTGGCGACTTGGTCACGTTCCTGAATGCGACCCATTGGCTGTCCGTCACCACAGGATCCACCCCTACGGGGGCCTATGCGTTGACGGGTAGAATGCGCGCGCACGCAAACCGCTTTCGCCTAGAGGTGAAATTCATCGATCCGTCAGGTCGGGAATTGTGGTCCGACAAAATCGACGGCAATTTGGATGATGCGTTTGAATGGCAGGACATGGCGTGCGAAGCCCTCGTCGCGCGTGTCATGACAGCGACCTTTGATACCGAACGTCGCAAATTAGACAAGCTGACGATAGATCAGATGACGTCCAGAGAATGCGAATTACGCGGGCAATTGGCGATTGATCGGCTGGACCCCGACGCCTTTGCCTCTGCGCTAAAGTACTCAAGCGCGGCTATCGAAAAAGACCCAGCTGCGGCACATGCCTTGGCCCTTGCTCTCGTGGCGTACCTGTCAGCGGCTGTGATGGGGTATGACGAGGTGAATGAACGCTACACCGCCTCTGTTCCGGCTTGGTGCAAAGCCGCAGCCCCCTTGGCTGCGGATCATGCGTTGCTGCATTTGGCGCTGGGTGTCACCACCTACGCACAAAGCAATGATCCCAAGGCGTTGCGCATCATCGTAGAGCAAGCCTTGCGCCAATCCTCGTCAGATTTCATCACCCTGACGCTAAGCGGTTGGGCCTATATTTGGACCAGCGACTACGGCCCCGCGTTGGATTGCCTTACCAAAGCCCGCAAACTCGGGGGGCAAAGCCCATGGTCCATGTCGATCCTCGGCGGCCTGGCCTTGGCGTCTTTGCTGGCAGGCGATGAAGCCGCGGCAATCGAATATGCAGAACAAGGTTTGAACGTAAGCAGCAACTATTCGACCCTACACCGGGTCCTTGCTGCGGCCCACGCGCATCTGGGGCAGATGGACGCCGCCCGGCACGCCATACAAGCCGCACAGGCGCTCAATCCTGATGACTCAATCGCCAGCATTAGCGCGCGTAACATGTTTCGCGACACGGCCCACGAAAACAGATATCTGGACGGACTCAGGCTGGCAGGCATGCCAGAGTAATTGAGTTTTGCGGGTTGCTCGCGCGTCGCGGCGACATCAAACGTATCGTCAGCTTGGTGCTGTTTTTTGGGGTGGAAAAAATGCCGCTAAATTTACGCCCCGAGATAGGCGCGTTCTAATATCGTGTGATCGGACTTGAGTTCTGCAGGCACACCTTCAAACCGCACTTTGCCCTGAGACAACACATAACATCGATCTGCCACATCCAGCGCAAGTTGGGTAAATTGCTCGATCAACAAAATCCCGACGCCTTGGGTTCGTAAATCGCGAACCACGCCGATCAAACGGTCGATGATCACAGGGGCAAGGCCCAACGACATTTCATCGATCAACAAAAAGCGAGGGCGCGACACCAACGCTTGCGCGATCGCCACCATTTGCTGTTGCCCACCCGAAAGCGATCCTGCGGCTTGGTTTTGCAACGGGACAAGTTCCGAAAAAACATCGAGCGCATTTGCGACTGCGTTGTCCCGTTCCGCACGTGATAGACTGGGTGCGGCGGCGCGCAAATTGTCCAGCACACTTAACCCTTCGAGCACTTGGTGACCTTCTGGAACGGCCGCGACACCCTGCGCGCGAATGGCCTGGATGCCGGTCCCGTTCAAAACGTTGCCATTCACGCGAACGGTACCAGATGCAATTGGCATGACACCCGCGATTGCGAGAACCAATTCCGATTTTCCGGCACCGTTGGGACCCAAAAGAGCCACGATTTGACCCGCTTGGACCTCGATTGAAACGTCATTGATTACAGCCCGCATGTTGGATTTGATCGTGATATTGCAAGCTTTTAGCATTGTCGTTGCCTTCTATTTTTATCGACCAAGGTACGCGGTTTTGACGGCTTCATCTTGCAGCACGTCGCGCGTTGGCCCAAAGGCGATGAGTTTTCCGAAATCCAGCACCGCCGTAGATGTGCAAACGTCACGGATCAGATCAACGTCATGATCGACCATAATAATCTGGGCACCAAACATAGATTTTGTCTGTCTGATCAGTTTGCGCAAATGTTGCATTTCGTTTTCGGACAACCCGCCGCCTGGCTCATCCAAAAGGATGATTTTCGGATTTCCGATCAGGCATTTAGCGATCTCTGTCATGCGTTTTTGATAAGTATTCAGCTTGCTGCCCAAAACATCGCCACATTCAAACATCCCGACAAAATCCAATACTTTTTCCACCCGTTCCTTACGACATTTACGTGCAATCCCCTGTGTATCGAGCACTGCCAACATGTGGTCCGTGACTGTTAATTCTTGCACGACCTGCACCTTTTGGAACGATCGCGACAGCCCCCAACGGGCCCGCTTGTGAGGTGCCAAATCCAGCAAATTCAATCCATCGATCACAACGCGCCCGCTGGTGACGGGCGCAAACCCCGAGAATGCGTTGGTCATCGTGGTCTTGCCCGCACCGTTTGGGCCAATCAATCCGATGACGTCATCGTCGATCGCCAATGTTAGGTTATCCAAGGCAACAACGCCGCCGTATTTGACGGTCAGGTTTTCGATGCTAATCATGCGACTTCCTTTGCAGGACGTCAGACAACTGACCTGCGATCCCGCGCGGCGCAGTCATGATGGCGTGTAGCAATGCGGCCCCAAACACCATCAAAGCAATGTCCGCGCTGATCCCGAAATCGTTCAAGACCGCGGGCAACAGCTTGTAGAGCAAACCTGCGATTACCGCCCCGATCCATGAATAGGTTCCGCCAACGACAGCCAGGGCGAACAGCAAAATGCCGTCTGACGCGAGGAACGATCGCGCGTCCAATTGGCCCAAGGCGCCACTAAGCAGTGCGCCGGCAATACCAGCAAGCAGCCCCGACAGCGCGAATGCCCAAATCTTGTAAAATGTGACATTGATACCGGCGGCCAACGCGTTTGCTTCTGATTGCCGGATCATGGCCCACGCCCGCCCGGGTGCAGTGATCCTGTGCACTGCGACCACCCCGAAACAAAGGGCTGCGATGACGATGGTGTAGCGCAAATAGGCGACGTCGTTCGGGGCAAAAACAGGGGTCCGAATTTCGGCGGCAGATTGGCGGGCGACCCCCCAAAAACCTGCACCGCCGTTCGGGAATTGAAAGGCATTGAACAGAATTTGGAATGCCCCTGCGGCCATCAACGTCACCAACGCCAAATACAAGCCGCGCATCCGCATTGCGGGCAACGCCAGAACCGCACCGGTAGCAGATGCGCCAATCCCCGCGATCAAGACTATCGACGTCACCGGCAACGATGTCGCGTAGTTCAATCGTAGTGCGATCCAACCGCCGACCGCGACAAGCGCGATTTGCGCCAAGTTTATCAGACCAAGTTGTGCGAACAGCACCGAAATGCCGGCGGCAGCAAGCGCAAAGATTGCCGCAGAGGTGACGACTTTGACCCAAAGGGCAGACAGCAAAAACGGTAGGACCAGAACGCAAAATATCAGTGTTGCGGCGGGCGAAAGGGCAGTTTTGAACATCTTAGGCCTCCTTTGCGAAGGTCAGTTTTTGACCGCGCTGCATCCACAAAATCACAAGTGCCGCGATGACAAACGGGGCCATCGTGCGCAAAGGCGCGGCAGGGCGATAAAGCGTCAACATGGATTCAACAACGCCGATGAAGAGCCCCCCGACCAGCGTCATCGGCAAAGACGTCAACCGCCCGCAGATTGCGGCGGCCGTCGCGGGAATGACCATGAATGTGATCACTGTCGGTTCCAGCCGCACAAGGCTGCCAAAAATCAAACCGGTAAAGCCCGCCAACGCGCCCGAAATCCCCCACGCCAAAGCTTCGGTCTTGACGATCGGGATTCCCAACAAGGCCGCGTGGTCGCGATTGTCAGCCAATGCACGCATGTTCAATCCGGTGTGCGACCGGTGCAAATATTGCACCATTCCGATGACCGCGCCGATGCTAACCGTGAATGCGATGATCCGCGTCACAGTCACGCGAACCCCCAGTACGGTAACTGCGATTTTGTCGCTCGGCAGTGAGATTTTGCGCAACGCGTCCTCCCAGAGGAACCCGACCAATCCAAGTAGGATAAGCATGTAGCCCAGCGTCGCGATGGCTTTGACCGCGGGTTCGCGCCATGCCAATGCCGGCGAAATCAAGCGGCCATATGCGACCGATAACCCGATCCCCACCGCAATCGCAGAGAACCAGGACAACACGCCGGGCAGACCCCATTCCGCCACTTGCCACGCGCACATCGCACTGGCCGCAGCAATCGCCCCGTAGGCAAAATTCAACACACCTGTTGAATTGCGCAAGATCACCAACCCTATCCCGCCAAGCGCGTAAAGCGACCCAACAGCCAGCCCAGACACCAGAAATAATCCATACACCATCTTCAAAATCCTATGCGAAAAGGACCGGCAGGCACGTCACCCGCCGGTCAGTTCGGGGAAGGTTACTGATTGATCCCAAGCGCTTTTTCTTGGGCACGGATCGGCTTTAGATAGCTGCTTTGGATGTCATAGCAGTCCCGCACGACTTCGAATGCGCCACCCGTATACGCCACCATGCGACCTGCGTGATTTGGCATGTGGCGGTCTGCATCACCGACGTAATAGGGCGCGCACAGCAAATCAGACGTGGCGTTTTCAATGCCTTTAATCGCTGTTGTCACGGTGGCGCGGTCCAACGTTTCCGGGTCCAAGTCCAACAACGCATCGACAAAGAAACGGGCGGAAATGTAGCCCGATTGCGAGAACGTGTCGCGCCGGTCGCCGTCTTGTCCGTATGCATCCATCACGGCGGCCCAATTCTGGTTGTCAGCGCCATCACTGTCAAACGGGGCCAGTTCGATATTGACGAACAGATTGTCGTTCCAATAATCGCCCAAGACTTCGGCCACGCCTGGGTCATACAGCGGTGTCGGGGATACCCATTTGAACAGGTCACGCCCGCCTTGTTCTTCGGCTACTTTCAGCAAGCCGATCGCGGGACCTGCAGGCAACATCAACAGGATCGTATCTGCCCCCTCGGACAGCGCTTGCAGGTAGACAGAATTCAGATCGACCGCTGTCGGATCCATCAAGATGGACGTGCCAGAGAGCCTTTTGCTTTCCATGAAATTTTTCATCCAGTCGCACGCCCAACCACCGTTGTTGGGGATGTTGAACCCGATGCAAGCGGCGTTCTGCGTCCCTAATTCTTCGACCGCATAGGTTAACGCACCAATACCGGACGGCAGCGGACCTTGGTTCGTCGACACAATGTTCGAACTCTCGTAGCATTCGGAAATGGCGCACCCAGAGGCCATGACCATAACGTCTTGGTCCTTGTAGAGTTTCGCGTTCACGGCCATCGACACGACAGATCCGTTGCCGACAAGGGCCACAACGCCTTCGTCTTTGACCAACTTGATTGCGACTTGGCCGGCTAATTCAGGATTCCACTGGTCGTTTTCGACAATGTATTCGACGGGGCGGCCATTGATGCCGCCGTTTGCATTTACGCATGCAAAGTATGCAGCTGCGGCGTCTGTTCCACCTGAAAAATCACCCGGAGGGGCATTGCCGTTGATCCCGCCCACTTTGATTGGATCACCTGTTGCGACCTTGCCAGTGCCGAGCCCGCAAACCGGCGTGTGATCGTCGGCCATGGCCGAGGTCCCGATAGAGGCAAGGCAAAGCGCTGCCGCCCCTATAAATAGGGTTGTTGTAAATTTCATTTCTGTCTCCCGTTGAGTTTCGCTTTGGCCTTTGGATAGCCGCAGCTTTAGGACGTGCCTTGCAGCACTTTATTCAGGTATTCTTCTTCGGTAAGGGTGCCGCCTTCGGTGGATGCGCGGCCCTGATCGTCAGGATGCAAAACTGGTTGCAAACCATCGATCCGCTTCCATGCCGGAAATGGTTGGCTGCCGTCTTTTGCTGGAACGTAAGGCGAGGTTTCCAAGCGCGCATGTTTGTGGATGTAGCGGGCGCAGTTTTGAAAAACGACCGCGACGTCGACATCCACCACCATGTTGCAGCCGGGAAATTGCGCCATCAATTCAGGATCTTTTGACAGTTTAGCATTGCCTTGAACGCGAATTCGCCACGGCGTGACCATATCCATGAACAGCAGGCCGACTTTGGCCGCCTCGTCGATGTTGCCCATCGAAAACCACATGCCGTTACCGTCATAATTGGGAAAGATCAGGCGGTTCGGCCCCATAACTTTGACAAAACCGACAGCACCCCCTTTGTAGGACACCGTTGGCATGCCGTCCGCCGAAACCGTCGACAAAAAGAAGTAATCGCGGCTGTTGATGTAGTCGGTGTGAATGTCTTCTAAAGCGTCGCGCACAATGGCGTGCACCACAACTTCGGCCAGTTTTTCGTGCTGTCCATCTTTTTGCAAAGCACGTTGGGCGTCGGTGTAAAACTCTGTCGGTGTTGGCATGTGACCCTCCCAAGTCTGATCGGAAAAACGGGAACGTCGTGCGCCCCGTTTTGGTAATTTTACTCAGTGACGTCTGCAGGTGAACCGGATTGTTCCACCATTTCCTCCCAGCCCGAGGCATCGTCGAAATTGACCACGGCACGCTGTTTCTTACGGTTGATCAGCAACCGGGTGCTGTCGCGTTTGGCGTAATGACCTGCGGGGTCAGCGGCACCTTTTGCGTAACCGATCATGTGCAGATCGATGTCTGCGTACATGATGCCTTCATGGTCGTGCGGAATACGCTCTGCCAATTCTGATCCGTCGGGGCCGTAAATCGTCGTATAGCCTCCACCGAGAGGCAGCAGCGCTTCTTTTTCTGCATCGCCATCGCACAGCATGTCTTGCATCTCTTTGGTCACCAACGAACACGGTGCCACAACGAAACACGATCCCTCGACGGCATAGATCATCGATGCGCCATTGTTGACCTGATGACCCAACGCATACGCAACGCCTTCGTACAGCGCCAGATTGGGCCATGCGGCGACGTGGATTTGCTCGTTTTGGGCGTACATCGCGTATTTGCTGAGGGGTTGCAGGTGTTCCCAGCAGGCCAGCTGACCGACGCGTCCAATTGAAGTTTGTACAACATTCAAATCCGACCCGTCGCCCTCGCCGTAGACTGTGCGTTCGACGTGGGTTGGTTTTAATTTTCGACGTCGGTTCACAACTTCGCCGGTCTCGTCAAAGTGCCATTGCGCGATGTACAACGATCCGCCATCGCGTTCCGAACAGCCCATCGACAGCTGAATATTATTGTCGCGACACGCTTTTGCGAGGCGGGCTTCTTGTGGGCTGCCAGCGACGATCGAGTTGTCAAAGTAGCGGCCAACAAACTGCATTTGCCAAGCGACGGGGCCCAGCCAAATGTGGTTCGGATAGCCCGGCAACCATGTTTCACTGAAAGCGATCAGGTTGGCACCGTTCGCGGAAGCCTCTTCGATCAGCCCTATCGCTTTGTCGATGCCGGCGTCCAGATCAAGGAAGCAGGGAGCGGCTTGAACGGCCGCGACTTTGGATTGCGTTGACATGGTTTTCCTCCGTGAATTTCCCAATCAAGCTGCACCTTTCGCGCGGTTGGTGCTTTTGGATTTGGGCGGAAAAACTTGCGTTTTTGTGCGTTCGGGTCACTATTAGTTAACTTTAGGACTAATTTTGATGGACATCCAAACGCGCTACGACACCAACGACGTCTCTGCCCAAGATCGCTTTGCGTATTGGCGCGAGTCCGTGTGCGACAGCTATGTCCAGCTTGGGTGTGACACTGAAAACAGAAACGACTTCAGAGGGTTGATTGAAATCGGGCGGCATTCGGTTGTGTCGATCTCAAAGGTTGCAGGGTTGGCGCACACAGTCGAGCGGCGCAAACGGGACATTCGATCTGCATCGGATTCCTACTTTTTGCTGAGCCTGCAAACCGCCGAATCGTCCAGCGTAACCCAGTTCGGTAAGACGGCGGTTTTGCAGGCCGGCGACATGGCGCTGTATTCCAGCACTGATCCCTATACCCTGCGGCTGGCTGACGATTTCCACAAAACGGTGGTGCAATTGCCCACGGCAAAATTGATCGAACGGCTTCCTAATGCAGAGATGCTGACCGCTCGGAAGATTGACGGGCAGTCGGGAATTGGCAAGCTTGTCCGCGAAAATATTCTCGCTTTTGCCGAACACGTGAATTCGCCGAACCCGATGGTGCAAGCGCTGCTGCAAGATACGTTGATTGATCTTATCGCGACGGGATTGGCTGTGCATGGCGCCGACAAAATCGAACTGTCATCCCCTGAGCAACACGTGATGTTGCGCGCCAAATCATTCATCCGAAGCACTCTGGGAAATCCGGATTTGGGCCGCAATCGCGTGGCCGCAGAAATCGGAATGTCGGTGCGTCGTTTGAATGATATTTTCGCAAAAGAAGGCGAGCCGATCAGCGCATTTATTCGCCGCACACGGCTTGAAGGCGTGGCCACTGACCTCAAAGACAACCGCTTTGAACGTCACTCGATCAGCGAAATTGCCTTCCGCTACGGATTTTCGAATATGCAAAATTTTTCGACCCTGTTTCGCACGCATTTTGGGCACAGTCCTCGGGATCATCGCGCACCTTAGGTGTCGACGAGGGCCCGAACTGACCTGTCGTTAGGATGGTCAGAAAATTTACTATGGCCGATCTGAACGACGGTTTCACTAAAACAAACAAGCGAAAAAGCGTTCTGGATGAATTTCCGCGAGATTGAACAACTGTCAGCTTTTGACTAACAACCGCGACATGGACATTCGCTATAGTCTTAACCGGCTTACCTACTTTGTCGCAACAATTGATGCAGGCACGATCACTGCCGCAGCGCATCAGCTAGGCATCAGCAAGGCAGTCGTCAGCAAGCAATTGCAGATTTTGGAACAAGAGGTCGGCACACCGCTCTTGCTGCGCAACACGCGGCACCTGAAGCCAACAGATGCCGGTTCGGCATTTTTCGAGGATGCCAAGTCTGCCCTTACGCAGGCCAACAACGCCTACAAGCAGGTGCTGGATCGCGATCAAAAACCGAAAGGGCGATTGCGTGTGACGGCCCCTGTTGATTACGGTGCCTCGCATGTTGCGCCGTTTGTAGCGCGGTTCCAAAAAGCCTACCCAAATGTGGCCGTCGATTTGTTTTTGAACGACATGCGCTTAGATTTGATCAAAGAACGCTACGATGTCGCGTTCAGGATCGGGTGGTTAAAAAACTCGCGAAACTTGGCCAAAAAGCTGCGCGATTTCGAAGAGATTGCTGTGTGCACGCCTGCGACATTCGAGAAATTCAACGCCAAGGATCCCGCCGATCTAGCTGCGGTGCCGTTTATCCTAAGTCATGCGTTTGCAGGGAAAACGGATTGGACCTTTGCCAAGGGTGATGTCACTCGGGACAGGTCCGCTCAAACGCGCTGAAGTGCTTTTTGGAAATGGGTCACTCCGAGATTGGGCAATTGCGTTAGCTCGCAACCTTCGTCAACCAAAAGCTGACAGTCTATCAGGCAATCGTCGGTTTCGGTGGCTCAGGGCAGGCGATATTTGGTGTGGTGAATTCACTTCGCGCACGGAAAGGCCACCTTATGAAACTCTATGGACATCCGCTTTCAGGAAACGCTCATCGTGTTCAAAATATGCTTGGTATCCTGAGAATACCCCATGAGAATGTCATCGTCGATCTGACCGTTGGCGCGCACAAGCTGCCGGATTTCTTGGCCATGAACCCGCTGGGGCAAGTTCCTGTTCTGATCGATGACGATCTGACCTTGCGGGATTCAACCGCCATTCTGCCCTATCTCGCACGCAAGTACGATGCCACAAACCGCTGGTTGCCCACAGATGCAATTGGCAATGCGCATGTCCAAGAATGGCTATCGATTGCTGTGAATGAAATCATGCAGGGCCCATTTGTGGTGCGCGCCATCAAAATGTTCGCCATGCCCGCAGACCTGAACGCGGCAAAGGCCAAAACCGACGACTTGTTCGACGCCCTGTTTGAACCCCACCTAAAGGACCGTCAGTGGCTGGCAGGTGATCATGCAACAATCGCCGATATTGCATGTTACAGCTACATCGCCCGCGTCACGGACGGCGAATATTCGTTAGATGCATACCCTGCGATCAGGGCTTGGTTGACCCGCGTAGAAGATCTGGATGGGTTCGCGCCGTTTGTTGTCGGCGCTGATTTCCTTGCATCGCTCAACGCCTGATCCTGCAATGCGGATGTATGGAATTTACAGCTCGCCAAACCCCAACCTTGGAAACCTACGCAACAATGATGATCTGTCCGGTGATCGCGCCTTCGACACTTTTGGCATAGGCGCGTCCGACCCGTTCAGATGACACTGGATCATGGCCCGCAAACCATTGCCCATATCGCGGCACCGACACATCCAGCAAACCGGGGCTGACGGCATTTATTCTTAGTCGACGCGGCATCTCAATAGCACTGCCAACGACAAAGCCGCCCAAAGCCCCATTGGCCGTCGCGGCCCCAACGCCCATCCGGACCGGATCGCGATCAAGCACACCACTGGTCAGCGTAAACGACCCTCCTTCGAGCACAGCCGTCAACCCTGCGAGGACAAGATTGATCTGTCCCATGACCTTTTGACGAAACCCTAACATCAGAGTTTCGTCTGTCTGTTGCTCCAGCGGTCCGAAATGAACATCACCCGCAGTCGACACGACGGCATCCACAGGCCCTACACGCGCATACATATCATCCACCGATTGACGGTCGGATATGTCGAGCTGAATGTCACCGCTTGAACGCCCGACACGTATCAAATCATGGCGCGCACCCAGTTCATTACATGCCGCTTTGCCAATGTCGCCTTGGGCACCGACCACAATAATTTTCACGGGGTTTCCCCTATGATTTCATCGTAACGCGCGCGCTTTTGGGCCAAGAGTTTACGGCATCTGGATAACTGCATTTGTTGTACGTCCAAGTGTTGTGCGTGATCGCCAAGTACCGCTTTGCGCTCTGGTACAGTTGCGTCGCCTTGCCGATAGAGGCCTGCGAAATGTTGCATCGTTTTCATCGGCATGCCTGTAGCGCGTAAGGACGCGAGCAAGGTCAGCCACTCCAAGATTTCTCTTGAAAACTGGCGGTGACCATCATCACTGCGGGCAATTTCGGGCAACATTCCCGCCTTTTCGTAGAACCGGATCGTGTGGACAGTTAGCCCACATTCCCGCGCTGCTTCTGCGATTTTCATATGGTTCACAGCTCCTTTTTTTTCACCTCTAGCGGGTTAGAGCAACTATAGGTCAAGACCTGTTTTTGAAGAACAGCGGCATCTGTGCTGACCTGCCCCCCGAGGCTCCCTCATTCATAACGAGAGTTTGCGGGTTTGGATTTCATATTCTTCATCGTCAGTTTGGGCAAGCGCGTCGTGCGCGGAGCCCTCAAGTTGCTCAAGCGCCCGGCGCGCTTCAGTGGGCGTTTTGTTCCCGAGAGACGAGTGCGGTCTGACCTGATTGTAGTCGTATCGCCAAAGCGCCAGTTTTCTGCGGGCGTCATCTAAAGTGTCGAAGATCTCCTCATTCAGCAGCTCGTCTCGCAGGCTGCCATTAAAGCTTTCGATGAAGCCATTCTGCTGCGGTTTGCCCGGATCGATGTAATGCCAATCCACGTCGCTATCGCCAGCCCACTTCAGGATCGCGCGACTGGTAAACTCCGTCCCGTTGTCACTGACAATACAAGCAGGCTTTCCGTAGACGCGCACCAGTGCGTCCAATTCACGGGCAACCCGAGCGCCAGAGATGCTGGTATCGGCCATCAGGCACAGGTTCTCACGGCAGCAGTCGTCATTCACTGCCAGCATGCGGAACTTGCGAGACGCACCAAACGTGTCCGACACAAAATCCAACGACCAACGCTCGCCCGGGCGCAAAGCCACGGGCATAGGTGTCCGCGATCCACGCGCACGTTTACGGCCTCTGCGCCGCCTGACACCCAGCTTTTCCTCGGTGTAGAGACGATACAGCTTCTTGTGGTTCATAATCATGCCTTTGCGTTCCAACAGCACGCCAATCCGGCGATAGCCGAACCGACGCCGTTTGCTGGCAATCGCCTTCATCTCTTCGCGAACTTCTGGATTATCCGGCGGCTTGTCGCGCCGTACGGTCTTGGGATCGACACCGACCAGCCTGCACGCACGACGTTGCGAGATATCATGATCCCGCATTGCCTTGCGTGCTACAGCCCGTCGCAAATTCGGTGTCGTCAGTTCTTTCCCAGCAAATCTTTCAACACAACATTGTCGAGCATCGTGTCCGCCAGAAGACGCTTCAGCTTGGCGTTCTCGTCCTCCAGCGATTTAAGGCGGTGGGTGTCAGAAACGTTCATGCCACCTTTGGCTTTGAACTTGTAGAACGACGCAGGGCTCAGGCCATGTCTCCGACACACCTCAGCCGTTGGCATTCCAGCTTCTTGCTCTTTGATCATCCCAATAATCTGGGCCTCAGTAAAACGACTCTGTCGCATTTGTTTGCTCCTTCGAAAGTTGAGCAAACTTTACATTAAAACGAGGGAAGTTTCGGGGGGCAGGTCAGTGCGTAGAGCAAAAGCCACGACCAGCCAATCCAGCATCGGCTTGAACTTACTGATAATCGAGGGGCGTCAGTACTAAAGGTAAGGCTAATTTCTTGGGTGCTGCGACTGTACTTAGGTCGGAACACCCCGGTTCTAGTCGCGAAATTTGTCGATATACTTTAAACATAAAATATTTGTGCTTGAAATTTATGAACGACTTTCCTAACCTCCAAAGGGCACCGAACTGTAACAGTAGAAAGTGACATCACATGCGCATCGCTTGCTTAGGTGGCGGACCGGCTGGCCTATATTTCGCAATCTCAATGAAACTGCGTGACCCATCATCCGAGGTCGTTGTTTTTGAACGGAACCGCGCCGACGACACCTTTGGCTGGGGCGTTGTTTTGTCTGATGAAACCCTTGGCAACCTAGAGATCAATGACGCGCAAAGTGCTGCTAGCATTCGCCAGCATTTCGCCTATTGGGACGATGTCGCGACCTTTCACAAAGGTCAAAAAATGTTATCGACAGGCCATGGGTTTTGCGGCATCGGGCGCAAGCGGCTGTTGATGATTTTGCAGGCCCGCGCCCATGAATTAGGTGTTGATCTGCGTTTTGAAACCGAAGTTGGCACCGCCTCTGATTACATGAATGACTTTGATGTGGTCGTGGCCTGCGATGGTCTGAATTCCAAAACCCGTATGGAATTTGCAGACACGTTCAAGCCAGATATCGACACCCGTTTGTGCCCTTTTGTCTGGCTCGGGACGCATCAAAAATTCGATGATGCGTTCACGTTCATCTTTGAGGAAACCGACAAAGGCTGGATCTGGGCGCACGCCTATCAGTTCGACAATGACACCGCGACGTTCATTGTCGAATGCAGCCAAGAAACCTTTGACGCCTACGGTTTTGCGGACCTGACCCAACAAGACAGCATCGCAATTTGCGAAGACATTTTCAAAAATCATCTTGGCGGTCACCCGTTGATGACAAATGCCAATCACGTGCGCGGATCGGCGTGGATCAAATTCCCGCGGGTGCTGTGCGAAAAATGGAGCCACGAAAACGTCGTGCTGATGGGCGACGCCGCGGCCACCGCGCATTTTTCGATCGGGTCCGGAACCAAACTTGCGCTCGAAAGTGCTCTTTCACTGGCCGAGCATTTAGACCAAAGCGAAACCCTCCCCAAAGCATTTGCGGCTTACGAAGACTCCCGCCGCCTCGAAGTTTTGCGCCTGCAATCAGCCGCGCGCAATTCAGTGGAATGGTTCGAGGATGTAGAACGTTATTTGCATCTCGATCCTGTGCAACTGAATTACTCTTTGCTCACGCGCAGTCAGCGGATCAGCCACGAAAACCTGCGCGCGCGTGATCCAAACTGGCTGGCTTCGGCAGAAAAGTGGTTCGCGGATCAGGCTGGCGCTGACACAGACGGCCCTGCCCGCGCACCGATGTTTGCACCGTTCCAACTGCGCGACATGTGCTTGAAAAACCGGATCGTTGTGTCCCCGATGGCGCAGTACAAAGCCGTCGATGGTGCCCCGACGGACTGGCATCTGATCCACTACGGCGAGCGCGCAAAAGGCGGCGCAGGGCTGATCTATACCGAGATGACCTGTACCTCTGCTGACGGTCGTATCACCCCCGGATGCCCCGGTCTTTACGCGCCTGAACACCAAACGGAATGGTCGCGTCTTGTCGATTTTGTACATTCACAAACCAGCGCCAAAATCTGCTGCCAAATCGGCCATGCTGGGCGCAAGGGATCGACAAACATTGGTTGGGAAGGGATGGATTCGCCGCTGAAATCCGACAACTGGCCACTGTTGTCCGCATCCGCGATCCCGTGGTCAGACGTCAACGCGCCCCCAAAAGCGATGACGCGCGACGACATGGATTTGATCAAAGCAGAGTTCGTATCTGCCACCGAAATGGCCCACCGCGCCGGTTTTGACATGATCGAATTACACGCAGCCCACGGGTACCTGATATCCTCGTTCATCTCGCCCTTGTCGAACCTACGCGCTGATGACTACGGCGGCAGCCTCGAAAATCGGATGCGGTATCCGTTAGAAGTATTTCATGCCATGCGCAGCGTCTGGCCAACTGGAAAGCCCATGTCAGTGCGCATTTCCGCGAACGATTGGGCCGGAGATGACGGTGTCACCCCGCAAGACGCCGTCGAAATCGCCCGCATGTTTGAGGCGGCAGGCGCTGACATCATCGATGTTTCTGCGGGGCAAACCTCGACCGTGGGCACACCAGTTTATGGACGCATGTTCCAAACGCCATTCTCTGATCGCATCCGTAACGAGGCCGGGATCAAAACCATGGCCGTGGGCAACATTTACGAAGCCGATCACGTGAATTCGATCCTGATGGCCGGACGCGCAGACCTTGTGTGTCTTGCGCGCCCGCATCTAGCGGATCCCTACTGGACCCTGCGTGCCGCAATCGAGCTGGGCGATCATCACGAACACTGGCCGCTACCTTATGAAGCTGGACGCGATCAGGCACGGCGTTTGGCCGAACGCGCCGCTGAAATGGCGGGCAAAGTATGAGCCCGCCCTTGGCAAATCTGGCCTCAAGACATGTGGTCGTCACGGGCGGTGGCACCGGCGTGGGTGCTGACATCGCGCAAAGCTTTGCCAAGGCCGGTATGACCGTCACAATTATGGGCCGCTCAGAGGCACCGCTGAAGGCGCAAAACCTGCCCTATCAACTGTGCGACGTGACCGACCCCGAGGCCGTGAAAACGGCGTTTGAAAAAGCCCGCGCCGAACACGGGCCCATTAGGATTGTCGTCGCAAATGCGGGTGCTGCGACCAGCATGCCATTCGCCAAAATGACGATGCGCGATCTGACAGCGATGACTGATGTGAACCTCGCAGGCGTGTTCAACGTTTGGCAAGCCGCATTGCCGGATATGAAGGCTGCCGGTACGGGGCGGATGATCGCAATCGCATCGACTGCCGGTCTGAAAGGGTACCCTTACGTTACGGGGTATTGCGCGGCCAAACATGGCGTCGTCGGATTGACACGGGCACTGGCGCTGGAACTGGCCACAACCGGCATCACTGTGAACGCAATTTGCCCGGGCTTCGTTGAAACCCCTATGCTAGATCGATCGATCCAGAACATTGTCGCCAAAACGGGCATGTCCACCAAGGACGCCACAAAATCGTTGACCAAGGGCAACCCGCAACGCCGATTTATCGAAACGGACGAGGTCGCGAGGGCAGCGCTGTGGCTTTGTTCAGATGCCGCGCGATCCGTCAACGGCCACGCACTTAGCCTATCAGGGGGTGAAATATGACCGAAACACAAACAAATGCCACGCGCGAACCGGTGTCAAAAGAACGACTGCGGTTGTGGCTGCGTTTTCTTAAAGCCAGTCGCGCGATCGAAGCCCAATTGCGTGAAAATTTGCGTGTCGAATTCGCGTCGACCTTGCCCCGTTTTGACGTGATGGCAGCGCTGTGCCGCTTTGAAGACGGGCTAAAAATGAGCCAGCTTTCCGGTGTCCTAAAAGTGTCGAATGGCAACGTCACCGGAATCGTCGACCGCTTGGCCGAGGACGGCATGATCGTGCGCGTCCCTGTCCCTGGTGATCGCCGCGCGAGCCTTGTGCGCATGACCAATCGCGGACGCGAAGAATTCGCCACCCAAGCCGCCGCGCACGAGACATGGATAAATGAAATGTTGATCGATTTCTCGCCCAGCGAGGCAAACGATCTGGCGGCCCGGCTTGAACAGCTTGACGCCAATTTGCAGGAGAAAACCCCATGAGCACGCGCACCGACGTTAAGCACTTTAGCTGCGTCATCCAAGACGGCATCGCAACCGTCAAACTGGACCGTCCTGACCGTAAAAACCCGCTGACTTTCGACAGCTACGCCGAATTGCGCGACTGGTTCCGTGATCTGGTCTATTCCGACGACGTGAACGCGGTTGTCTTTGCGTCAAATGGTGGCAATTTCAGCTCGGGGGGTGACGTGCATGACATCATTGGTCCGCTGACGAAAATGTCGATGAAAGAGCTGCTGACGTTCACCAGAATGACCGGTGATTTGGTCAAGGCCATCGTCAATTGTGGCAAGCCCGTCATTGCTGCGGTTGATGGCGTGTGCGTTGGCGCTGGTGCGATTATTGCGATGGCCTGTGATCTGCGGATCGCGACCCCTGCGGCCAAATGCGCGTTCTTGTTCACCCGCGTCGGCCTTGCGGGATGTGACATGGGGGCCTGTGCGATCCTGCCCCGCATCATCGGCCAAGGCCGCGCTGCAGAATTGCTGTACACTGGCCGCTCGATGAGCGCGGATGAAGGTGCGGCCTGGGGTTTTTACAACAAAGTTGTCGACGCAAATGCGCTGGAAACAGAGGCATTCAACCTTGCAACCCGGATCGCGTCGGGGCCGAATTTTGCGAACATGATGACCAAAACGATGCTGGCCCAAGAATGGTCAATGTCCATCGAACAAGCGATCGAGGCCGAAGCCCAAGCGCAAGCAATCTGCATGCAAACTGCTGATTTTGAGCGGGCCTACAACGCCTTTGTTGCCAAGGATAAACCCGTGTTCGAGGGCAACTGATGGCGGATAAAACATTCCTGACCTGGCCGTTTTTCGATGAAAAACACCGTGACTTAGCCCAGCGCCTTGATGTTTGGGCAGCTCGCGAATTGACCCACATCGATCACAGCGACACGGACGCCGCCTGCAAGTCTTTGGTTGCCGCCTTGGGACGAGGGGGCTGGTTGGAACACGCCGCAGTCGACCCTACCGGTGACGCCCCGCTTGACGTGCGATCCCTGTGTTTGATCCGCGAAACATTGGCCCGCCATGACGGGCTGGCCGATTTTGCATTCGCAATGCAGGGGTTGGGCACTGGCGCGATATCCTTGTTCGGGACCGATGATCAGAAACACGAATGGCTGCCAAAAATCCGCAAGGGCAAGGCTATTTCCGCCTTTGCCTTGACCGAGCCGCAGTCAGGATCAGACGTCGCCAATTCGACCATGACCGCCACGCTGGACGGTGATCACTACGTGCTGAACGGCGAAAAGACCTGGATTTCGAACGGCGGAATTGCGGATGTTTACACGACCTTTGCGCGCACTGGCGATGCACCGGGCGCAAAGGGGTTGTCCGCGTTTATCGTGCCCGCGACCACGCCCGGATTAGAAATCGCGGAACGCATAGATACAATCGCCCCCCACCCGCTTGCGACGCTGCGGTTCACCGATTGCCGCGTGCCTGCGCATGCGATGCTCGCCCAAAGCGGCGATGGTTTCAAAATTGCGATGGCCGTTCTGGATGTCTTTCGATCAACAGTTGCTGCCGCAGCCCTCGGGTTTGCACGCCGCGCACTGGACGAGGCATTGACCCGCTGCACCACGCGACATGTGCAAGGCGCACCGTTGTTTGATTTGCAAATGGTTCAGGGTCACATCGCTGACATGGCAGTAGACGTCGATGCCAGTGCGTTGCTGATTTATCGCGCCGCATGGACCAAAGATTCAGGGGCCCCGCGCATCAGTCGCGAGGCGGCGATGGCCAAACTATTCTCAACCGATCAGGCCCAAAACGTCATCGACAAAGCAGTGCAATTGCACGGTGGCGATGGTGTGCGCTCGGGCGAGACAGTTGAAAAACTATACCGTGAAATCAGAGCTTTGCGCATCTATGAGGGGGCCTCGGATGTGCAGCGCGTCATCATTGCGCGCCAAACTCTTGGCGCCCATTCACCCGACTAAAGCATCCCAAGGAGATCACATGTTCGAGCCAACTGCACACGTAGATACCTTTGCGCGCGACAACCTTCCGCCCAAGGATCAAATGCCCGATTTCCTGCTGGATGGGTTTGAATATTCTGATCGCTTGAATGCGGGTTACGAATTGACCGATGCCATGGTCGAAAAAGGTCACGGCGATAAAACTGCTTTGATCGGAAATGGCAGACGGCGCACCTACAAAGAGCTTTCGGATTGGACCAACAGGTTGGCCCACGTGCTGGTCGACGATCTTGATCTGAAACCGGGCAATCGCGTTCTGATCCGCTCTGCCAACAACCCTGCGATGGTGGCGTGTTGGCTGGCGGCAACCAAGGCCGGCGCTGTTGTCGTCAACACGATGCCGATGTTACGCGCCGGCGAATTGGCCGAAATTGTCGAAAAAGCCCAAATCAGCCACGCCTTGTGCGACACACGCCTGATCGATGAAATGGTCGCTTGCGCAAACGGGAGCGCACATTTGACCCACGTGACCGGGTTTGATGGCACATCCAATCACGACGCTGAACTTGACCGTTTGGCCTTGGAAAAACCTGTGCAATTTGGCGCAGTGCAGACGGCGCAGGATGATGTTGCCTTGTTGGGGTTCACCTCTGGCACCACGGGTTCGCCCAAAGCGACAATGCACTATCATCGCGATCTACTGATCATTGCTGACGGCTACGCCAAAGAAGTCCTTGGTGTGACAGCCCAAGATGTTTTTGTCGGCTCGCCGCCCTTGGCCTTTACCTTTGGCTTGGGTGGTCTTGCGATATTTCCGCTTCGGTTTGGGGCGACGGCAACGTTGTTGGAACACGCATCACCGCCGAATATGATCGAGATCATTCAGAAATACAAAGCCACGGTTTGCTTTACCGCCCCAACCGCCTACCGCGCGATGTTGGCCGCAATGGATCAAGGCGCCGACCTGTCCAGTTTGCGGGCGGCTGTCTCGGCGGGCGAAACCCTGCCCTCGCCGGTGTATGACGATTGGATTGCAAAAACCGGCAAGCCGATGCTGGATGGGATTGGTGCCACCGAAATGCTGCATATCTTTATCTCGAACCGTTTTGACGATCATAAACCGGCGTGCACCGGCCGTGTGGTCACCGGCTATGAGGCCAAGATCATTGACGAAAAAGGCGACGAGGTTCCGCGTGGCACTGTTGGCAGGCTGGCCGTGCGTGGTCCAACCGGATGTCGCTACTTGAATGATGATCGCCAGATCGGGTATGTGGATAAGGGATGGAACGTCACTGGCGATGCCTTTGTGATGGACGCCGACGGGTACCTGCATTTCGCTGCCCGCAATGACGATATGATCATCAGCTCCGGCTACAACATTGCCGGACCAGAGGTCGAGGCGGCGCTTTTGTCCCACCCATCTGTGAGTGAATGTGCCGTTGTTGGTGCGCCGGATGACGCGCGCGGCATGGTCGTCCAAGCGCATGTTGTGCTGGCATCAGGCCGCCCGTCGTCCGAGATGATCAAAACGTTACAAGACCACGTCAAAGCCGTAATCGCCCCGTATAAATACCCGCGCGGTGTAAAATTCTGTGATGCCCTGCCCAAAACGCAAACCGGGAAAATCCAGCGTTTCCTGCTCAAACCGGCGCGCGCGCAGCATTAAGCACAAGCGTTCTGCCCGCGCATTCGCGCCCACCGCAGCCCCTCCTTCTACGCCCCACTTTCGATCCAATTTTCGGAGACATCCATGACCGCCAAAACAATCCAACCCAACGATTGGGCACCTGCCAAGGGCTATGCCAACGGAATGCTTGCACGTGATGGAACGCTATACATTGGTGGCCAAATCGGATGGACAGCGGATCAAGAATTTGAATCCCATGACTTTATTGGTCAGATGGAACAGGCTCTGCGCAACATTGTTGCCGTTGTCCAAGCGGCGGGCGGCACAGTCACCGACATCACGCGCCTGACCTGGTTTGTGATCAACAAAGCAGAATATGTCGCACGCCAACGCGAAGTCGGAGAGGTGTACCGCCGCGTTCTAGGCCGCCATTTTCCTGCAATGTCGATGCTGGTTGTCGCCGGTCTGATCGAAGACGACGCCTTGCTTGAAATCGAAGCGACAGCGTTCATCGGAACCGCCGATTGATGCGGCGCAAACATCGCCCATTTATTCGGCAGCTACCCCATTAAATTTAGACAACAAGCCTGTCGCAAGTGCCGCCCTGGATGGATCAGAACTGTTTGCCAACAACCAACCCTGAATTTCGGCAGGACTAGTTTTCTGTGATCCCAATCGCGTTTGGAATTGTGTGGCGAGCAACGCCTCATTCGGGAAAAACCGATCAAACAACAGTTTCGCAGTCGCAGAATTCACCAAACCCAATTCGGTGTGCACATCAGCGCGGCCAGGTCGGATCAAAGCCGGGTCCAATCTGTCCTTATGGTTCGTCGTCATGATCAACGCGCGCCCCTCTTGCGCGGCAACACCGTCAATAGCATTCAAAAGCCCGGAAAAGCTGATGCCTGAACGCTTTTCTCCGACCGAGCGTTGCGTAAACACAGCGTCGACATCTTCAATTGCGATCAGCGAACGTTGCGGCGTGCACATCATCGCCTCTCGAAGATCATCATCCGACAGCGTCGCTTTGCCAACGTCCAAATTGGCAATGTCCAACGATAGTTCAGATGCGAGTGCGCGGATCAGGCTGGATTTTCCGGTGCCGGGTGGGCCGTGAAACAGGTAGCCAAGTCGCCACGGCACACCACGTTCTGCGTACCAATCACTGGCAGAATAGAACCATCGCATGTCATCGAGAACGCGCTGGACGCGACCGTCATCCACAACGACAGTGTCCATCGACCGGCGCGGAATATCACCAGCGTTATCCCAGTAGTCCCCCTTCAGAATGTGCCGCCCCGGACCGACGCGGTCTTTGGACATTGCGATTTGTCGTCCGGTTTCGATCCACCCAAGCAGCGTCGAGACATGGCCGAACAGCACTGTGACATGCAGCGTTTCCATCGGACGTTGATTGTGAGACGCCCCGACTTTGGACCTGTCGTTGATCTGTCGTTCAAGGCAACAAATTCTGCCGTGGGTCAGAAACCAATGGTGCCCCGGCGCCGGCGCATAGCCCTTTGTGCCACTGGCCCATCTTCCATCGGTCATCCGCACGTGACGCGATTTAGACAGCACATTATTGTGTTCCATCCAGATGCAAAAATGGCGGTATGCCACGCTACGATTATCAAGCGTCAAACTGACCCAAACGCGGCGCATGATCAGTTGATAAAACGCAATTGCAGCAACGCGCAATGCGGCCACTGCAATTCCAAATGCACCCAAAGCTAGACCTCCGGCGAAAAAGTCGCTCTGAACGGCATCCGTCAGGAAACTATCGAACATATCCATCATCGACATCGTTCCTCACGAAAGGTCGCACCCCTAAAACTACGGATCGGATTGCCGCGTTCCAATGTGGTATGCAGCTGGTTTTGGTCGCTTTTTTGCGCCTCGTAGTCAGCGGCAGCTTGGGCATTCACCAGAATCTGAAGACGCTCAAGTGCCAAGGATTTGTTGCTATGTTGTGACCGCATTTCGCGCGCAACAGCCGTCAATCCGGTTGGTCGATGCGTTGCGCGCACTGCGCTGTCAGTGGTGTTCTGGTGTTGCCCACCGGGGCCGCCCGCGCGAAAGCTTTCGAAGACGACATCGACGGGCTGCACTGTGGTGGTCGCGACCGCGCGGTGCGTCAGCTGAAAGACTCCAACAAACCAGTTAGCGCGTTTGTGGTGCGGACGGATCGTGCTTTTGGACCGCCACCGGATCGCCCCACACCAATGTTTGGCAAACCCGTCACCGCCTGCGCCGTGCACCACAATCACAGCAGATTTCACGCCGTGTTTTGACCGCGTGGCACTGACATCCAGATCAAGGCCGATCGTTTCAGCCTCGTCTTGCATCAGCTGCAAAACACCCGCCACCGCTTGCGTGCATTCTGCTGGCCCGTTGCCACTGCTGATCAGAAGGGAAATGGACAGATCCTGTTTCATGACCGGCCTCCTTCTCGGGTTTTCTTAAAGGTCAAAAGTGGATGGAACTGCGCGACTGATTTTGCCGCGCCCATTGTGTCCAAATCCGCCACCACACTGAGCGATGATTTGTAAGCCAGCGGTGCTTCTTCGATCAGTAAATCGCGATCTTCACAAATGATGCGACCACCAAAAGACGTACGTTGCATCGCCTCGATGTCGGATCGTTTTGCCCGAACCCGACCATGCATCGAGGATCGGTCATAGCGTCGCCCCGCCCCGTGTGCTGTCGACAGCAAGGCGTCTGGATGTCCCGCTGGCCGCAACAGATAGCTCGGTGTTGCGCGCGATCCAGCCAAGGGCACCAGACCAGAAACCGCACGCGCCGCCCCTTTTCGGTGCAACCAACCGCCGCATTCTTGGGTCAGCAGATTGTGCGGCGCATCAACGATCAATTCCAGATCTGTCCGCAGTGCTTCGCCCGCCCGCTCAGCAATGATTTGACGGTTGAGGCTGGCCCAAAGAACGGCTGTGTCGTGGTGGCGCACGTAGTCTTGTGAAGCGATCTTGTCTGGATCCATCCCGGAAAACGCGCCCGTCGGGACAGCCCCTAGAACCGCGTTGCCCAAACCCCGCGATCCCGAATGCACCAGCAGATACAGCGCGGATTTGTCCAGATCAAGGTCAGCGTCACATTCAGCCAAGGTTTGAATTTCGCAAAAATGATTGCCGCCGCCGATCGTACCGAGGGATGTCGCGAACAGATCCGGTGCGAAGCCAGCTTGTTCGAACCGATGGCGCGTGCTGCCCGAAAAAGGCGCGCTTAGTACACGCATCCGGCGCACCGCTTTTTCCATTTTGAATTTGCGCACAGGCAAATCCAACCGGAACAACGACATGCCGCAACCGATGTCGTTTCCGATCAACTGCGGATAAATGCGATCCGCCAAAATAGTGCAACCAACCGGCCCGTATTTACCGGGGTGCAGGTCAGGAAATGCCGCGATTTGACGGACCCCAGGCCATCCGGCGACCTGTTCAAGTTGTTGTTCAGCGCGGCCTTCGACCCAAGCTGTAGATGTGTAGAATTTAGTGATGGTGCCGCCGCTGCGCACAGCAGACGAACGACCATCCAAGACAGAATTGCCCATGGCGTAATACCCAATTTTCATAGTGTAGAAATGCTGACCACAGTGTCAGCGCATAAGATCCCACTCGGCCGGTTTGCGGCTTAGGCGGTGATCTGCCCCTGGAGGGCGTTGCGATAAATAGTCATGTTTTGCCCTTTCTTTGCTGGGGTCTGAATTGGGTCTCTGGGACCGTCCGGAGGTGTCACTTAGATCTGCATTAAGATTCTGACAAACGTTGATTTGCTCTGTCCAGCACTCTGTGGCCGATCCGCAACAGGCTTCGGGCCGCACTGGGCACCTTTGCCAAACACCGTCTGTCACGTTGCACGATCTGGCTTGTTTTGCGGCGCAAGCGACGGAATTCCGCACCTCTCACGTTGTAGTTACAGCAAGGCAAGATGGTACCGAGGCATCATCGCCCCCGTTGGTAGGAACCCAAAATGTCCAAATTGAAACACATAATTTCCCCGCTTACTTTGGTCAGTGCACTGGTCGCGCCTGCGATCGGTTTCGCGCATCCGGATCTGGAGGTTTTCCACCCGAACACATTTGCCGAGCAACCAGTCACCGTCGATTGCACGCTCGAAAATGGCACCGCGGCAGTCTGCTACGAGATCGTGGTAAACTATCGACCCGCAGGCGTGAACATCGGGCCGTTTTGCCCCACAACTGTGGCAAACAAAGGCGGTATTTGGGACTGGACCGGAGAGAACGCCAAGCTGTACCGCGTTGACGAAACATTTCCGCAGATGCTGGACGATTTTGGCTATCGGTTTTTCAACGACGACGGAGCGGTTCACACGGTCAGCATCGCAACAGAACGACCAACGGCAGATCACGCATGCATCAATGTGTCCCCCGACGACACTGTGAAAATGACGATGCGCCTTCCGGTGACGCCGGTTGTGGCTGAAACGCCGGACACATGCCGGCGCTGGACACCTGTGGCGGGCATATTGACCCAAGATAGCTCTGCCCTATTCGGGTACGCGTTCGACGGGTTTCCGGTGTTTGGCAGCCGCGAAATGGGTGGCGCGATACGGCTTGCCGACGACACGGGCAGTGAACAGCGGCGCCCGGACAATGGCCAACCACGCGGAATCCCCCGCGGTTTTGATGAGGCCGCCGCCACCCTTGGCGTCACAACCGAAAAGCTGATGCGCGCGCTGGAAACCCCGCAAGGCGGTCGTCCGGACCTTGCCAAAGCTGCGAAAACCCTCGGTGTACCCGAAAGCCGCCTGCGCGAAACCCTTCCGCCCCCACCGGGGCAATAAATGCGGCCAAACAGGTCTACGGTTTTACTGGCGGCGGTTTCTTTCGCATCATTGTGATCGCCGCCGTCTATGCGGTTGAGCAAAACAAGAGCCTACATTTCATCTGACCGAACGCCCCCACGCGCAAAATGGTTCCCATCGCAGACCCAAAGTGATAATTGTTGCGTAACAACTCAGTGGGGAACATGTGAGAATTCTATTAGCTGACGACCACGATTTGGTTCGTGAAACGATCGCTGCATTTCTTGAAAGTGATGGCACGTTTCAGGTGGTTCAATCCCCCGATTTACCAAGTGTTGAAAAAGCGCTGATGGCGCATGACCCGTTTGATTTGGTGCTGCTGGATTATGAAATGCCAGGCATGAACGGCCTAGACGGGTTGGACAAAATCCTAGAGGCCACGCGACCGCGCCCTGTGGCCCTTATCTCAGGCTCGGCTAACAAAGACATTGCAGAACAAGCGCTTGAACGGGGTGCCGCGGGTTTTCTTCCCAAAAGCATGGCGGCAAAGTCGCTGGTAAACGCAATTAAATTCATGGCGATGGGCGAGAAATACGCACCTATTGATTTCATGACCCAAGAGGCAGAAGTAACAGATCACCCGTTGAAAAAACTGCTGACAGAACGTGAATTCCAGGTTCTCTCTTGTTTGACCCGCGGCCTCGCCAACAAAGAAATCGCGCGTGAAATCGAGCTTCAAGAAGTTACGATCAAGCTGCACGTCAAAACCTTGTGTCGCAAGCTTGAGGCCAAAAACCGCACCCACGCTGCCATGATTGCAAAAGAGGCGGGCCTGTTCTGACCCGCCTCTCTTTGTTGTTTTACAGCTGCAAGCCGTCCAGCACTTGATCAAAGAACTGATCTTGCAAATCGGCGTGATCAATCAGATTGATAGTCAAACCACCCAGATCAATTGTGACGCTGTTGTCGGCGTTTTGGTTGATGTGATCGCTGATCCAATCGGCTGACGACGAACCATCGCCCAACACATCAAAACTGCGCAGATCGAGGCGGTCGTTTTCGGACCCATCGTGCGTGTAGTCGCGCAGCGTGTCGGTGCTGTTGTTGGCATCAGACGTGCGGAACACAAACCAGTCGGTGTCCGCCCCGCCCCAGATGTCGTCAGACCCTGTGCCAGACAAGATTTTGTCGCGGCCGGTTCCGGCATTAATCACGTCGTCGCCGTGCCCAGCGTTGATGTAATCGCTGCCTTGGTCGCCGTTGATCACGTCATCGCCGTTGCCGCCGTACAGCTTGTCCTTGTCACCGCCGCCGTTCAGCGTGTCGTTGCCCGTGCCGCCCTTTAGAACGTCGCGTGCGCCTTCACCTGACAAAACGTCGTCGCCAGAGCCACCGATGATGCTGTCGATACCGGACCCGCCGGTCATGTTGTCATGACCCGACCCGCCGTTCAGCGTGTTGTTACCCGCCACATCAGTCAGCGTGTCGTTGCCGGTGCTGCCATTTAGCACGTCATTGCCGGTGCCGCCGATCAACAGGTCATCACCGATGCCGCCGTTCAGCAGATCGTCACCCGCGCCGCCATCTAGCGTGTCAGCGCCTGTGCCACCCGCCAGATCGTCCAGCCCTTCGTCGCCAGACAATGCATCGTCGCCCGATCCGCCAATCAGCTGATCATCGCCCGCGCCGCCATTGGCCACGTCGTTTTCGGACCCAGACGCAAGGATATCGTTGCCCTCGCCCCCGTTCAACGTATCAAGGCCAGATCCACCATTCAGATCGTCGTTGCCTGTGCCGCCATCAAGAATGTCGTGGCCAGACCCGCCGTGAATGATGTCGTTTCCGGCACCGCCAAACAGCTCATCGTTTTCTTCGGGCAACAAGTTACCGTCGCCGTCGTAGCGATTGCCGAATTCGTCGTAGGTGTAGATCGTGACAGGCGAATTTTGGCCAGAGTTGCCACCAAAAAGTTCGTCGTCGCCTTCGCCGCCAATCAACGTGTCGTTGCCGCTTTGGCCTGCGATAGTGTCTTGGCCAATACCGCCATCAGATTGATCAGCACCGCTGCCGTTTTCGATGGAATCGTCATAGCTGTCGTCGGCATCCGGTACGACGGTAACGTCCAGATTGCGGATCAAGACCGATGCACTAACATCGATTTCAGCAAAAGGATCAGCAGCGCGCGGATCGGATGTGCCGTCATTCGAGGAAGACCGTGGGCTGGTTGCGACCAGTTCAAGATACACCGTTCCTGTATCGGAGTTCGTGATCACACGGTAGATGCCGCCGGCGCTTGCGGTTGCATCGTTCATGTCGTGATCGCCACTGTTGCCGGCCACGTAGAAATTGCCGTCGGCATCCTGGATCGCAGCACCAAATGACATGGCAGGCACGCCGTCATGCATCACGCCGTCGATCAATGTGCCGGTGACGTCCATGGTTTCGAACGTCGGTTCACCGCCCTCGGCGACAGCCGCCACGTTGATCACATACATTCTGGCGTTTTCGCCCTCAGCACTTGGCCGTGTCACGCCACAAAAGCTTTGGGATACCGCGTCAAATGCCACGTCCCACAACTGATCAGTGATCATGTCCTTTGGGAACTTGAACGTCTTGGTTGCCACGTCGCCGTTTGCATCCACGTTGTCGACATCGATCATCGTCATGCTGTCCATGCTGGACTGAAAGGCCCACAGGTTGCCGTTGGAATCAAAGTCACCCGTCCATGACCGGTAAGGCGTTGAGCCAATTTTGTAGCTGTCGCCAACCGCATCCAACATCACCAAATCGGTTTTGATGACTGCGTTCCCAAGGCTGTCGACGCCGTCGCCAACAGCCACACCGTAGATCAAGTTGTCTTGGACGTTAAAGCCGATTGCGTTCACTGTGACTGTCGCCTGGCTGCCGGCAACGGTGTAGGTTCCCTCGACCGCATCAAAGACTTGCAAGGTGCCGTTGATGACTTGGTAGATGCCGGATTGGCCGGTTGCAAAGGCTTTGACTTCGACCGTTTCGCCACCGATGTCCTTGTCCTCTAGCGTGTAGAAAATCGGGCCATCCGTGTTCACTACGGGGCCAGATGTGCCGGTGCTGTCGATTGATCGAAAGGTCAGTTCGCCTGAGCCATCCACACCCTCGAATGTGATGCCGTGGGGCGAAAACGTTGCACTGTTTGTGTCAAAGCTGTCGATGATTTCGCCGTTCCAAAGAACCTCGACTGCACCGCTGACAGATTGCGCGCCGTAGTTGGCAGCCAAATCAAAGCTGATCGCATAGCTTTCGCCCGCTTGCGTGTCGATGGACTGCGTCATGCTGGTGTGGCCGCCGTCTTCGGCCTGAACCGACCACGCGCCAGTTTCGCCGTATTGGGCAAAGCTGGAGGCACCATCCGTACCCGTCAGCAGGTTTTCTGTGCTGAAATCGCCATAAACAACGTCATCGCCGCCGCCTGATGTGATTGTGTCGTTGCCCGACAACCCCAGAAGCAGATCTGCGGTGTTTGAGCCATCCAGCGTTTCGGACACATTGGTGCCGGTTTGCTGGTTCAAAATGTTAGATGTGTTCATGATTTCCTCTTTAAAAACATCACGTTTGGGGAAGGATCAGCATTACCAGCCGATCCCGTTGTAGTTCGCGTTTGGTGTTGTCTGGGCATTGATGCGAACCAGATCGATGACCGGTTTATCGCCCGCATCCTTGATCGCTTGGCGGTACAAATCGTTGGCGTGTGTGACGATCAACGCATCCGCATTGGCCACCACATCAGCGCAATCTGCGCGCATCATGTGCGGCAAATCTTTGGCCAAAGATTGCAGGCCCGCGCTGCCGTGGCGGACGTAAGCCAACTGGCCATCCAGCGGTGTATCAGGTGTGATCGCAGGGTCATGGATCACGACGTTCACGCCTTCGGTATTCAGGGCGGCGATCACTTCGAGGATCGGGCTTTCGCGCAGATCGTCTGTGCCGGGTTTGAATGCCAAACCCAGAACACCTACGGTTTTTGCGCCGGTTTCGCGGGCCATTTCAACTGCGCGTTCGATGTGTGTGGCGTTGGATACCCCAAGGCTTTCGATCATCGGCAGCGAAACGCCGGCTTCTTTGGCGATGTGGGCCACGGCGCGGACTTCTTTGGGCAAGCATGATCCGCCAAACGCAAAGCCGGGTTTCAGGTAGTACGGGGACAAGTTCAGCTTGGTGTCTTGCACGAACACATCCATCACGTCGTGGCTGTCGACGCCCAAAGGCTTGCACAAACGGCCGACTTCGTTGGCGAAACAAACCTTGGTGGCGTGCCAGACGTTGTCGACATATTTGACCATTTCTGCTGTTTCAATCGACGTCACGATCGGGTTTTCATCCACCGCTTCAAATATGCGGGTCATGATGGCAGCACTGCGGTCGTCATTGGCACCGATTACGGTTTTTGGCGGGGCATAGAAATCTTCGACTGCGACACCTTCGCGCAGGAATTCCGGGTTAAAGCAGACGCCAAAATCAACACCAGCCACCTTGCCAGACGCTTCTTCGATAATCGGGGCCATAAAGTTCATTGTGACACCCGGTGGGATCGAGCAACGCATGACGACAACGTGGAAGTCGGTCTTGTGTTTCAGACCCTCACCAATGGCGCGGGCTGCGGCTTCGATGTAGCTGTGATCGCATCCACCATCCGCGCCTGTCGGGGTGCCCACGGACACAAATGTAACGTTGGTGTCGACAACGGCTTGCACTAGATCAGCTGTGGCCGAGATTAGGCCGCCGTCGACACCATCACGCAACAAGCGATCGAGGTCATGCTCGTGGATAGGGGAGTCTCCATTTGCGATGCACGCGACCTTGTTGGTGTCTATATCCACGCCGATAACGTGGTGACCCAAGCTGGACAAACAGGCTGTTGAAACCGCGCCGACATATCCAAGGCCGACCACACTGATGGAGGGTTTGTCATCAATGACATGCAGTGGGGCAAAGGCCGTCTGACCAGAGAGATGGTCATCGAATTGTGGGTGTAAATCAAACATGTGTTCGTTCCTAACTTGTGACTGAACACTGTTTAGCCTGCTGATTTCATTGATTCTATTTCACCAAAGGTTAAAAACAGCATCGTCCGTATGCCGCCACTATCCTTTGGCATAGGGACCCCTATCCTTGTCGGCTTCACCTGCGTTAAACACAAAAAAACGACGCCCGAAGGCGCCGCTAAAGGTGGTGTGAGAGTGCTTGTTGGTCTTGGTTTATGCAGCTTTGTCATCGGTACTGGCACGGGCATAAATGTCCTCGTAGCGCACGATGTCATCTTCGCCCAAGTAGGCACCAGTTTGCACTTCGATCAGGTGCAACGGTACTTTTCCCGGGTTCTCCAGCCGGTGGATTGCACCAAGTGGAATGTATACAGATTGGTTTTCTGAAACGAGCTTCACGTCCTCGTCCACGGTCACATTTGCGGATCCCGCGACCACGATCCAGTGTTCAGAACGGTGCACGTGGCTTTGCAATGACAGCGCTGCACCGGGGTGCACGACGATCTGTTTGACCTGGAACCGTTCGCCCAAAGACAGCGTTTCAAAGTAGCCCCAAGGGCGGTGATCTTTGGGGAACTGTTCAGCTTGTTTGACCTTTTCGGCCTTCAGCATTTTGACGGCTGTTTTGACGTTTTCCGACTTGCTCATGTCAGCCACCAAGACCGCATCGCTCATCGCAATGGCCGTGATGTTGTTCAAACCAATGCCGACTAATTCCAGTCCTTCGGTTTCTGATCGCAGCAGCGTGTTTTCGCAATCAATCGACGTGGTGTTGCCGTGTTGAACAACGCCGTTTTCATCGGCATCGCCAGTTTTCCAAACGGACGCCCAGCTGCCCAAATCGGACCAACCGCAATCCAGTGGGATCACCGAAAGCGTTTCGCACGCTTCCATCACGGCATAGTCGATCGAGATATCTTCGGCTGTTTTGTAGGGTGTTTCGTCAAGCCGGTAGAAATCAAGATCGCGACGTGCGCCTTCAACTGCGCGGCGCACAGGCATCATCAAACGCGGGTACAACACTTCGAATGCTTCGAGAATTTCAGAGACGCGGAACATGAAGATACCGGCGTTCCAAAGGTGGCGGCGCGAGGCAAAGAATTCGTCTGCAAGGTCTTGTTCCGGCTTTTCGACAAACGCCTTGAGCGGCTGTGCAAAAGGCACCGCGCTATTGATCGGATCGAACAATTCCAGATAGCCATACCCCGTTTCAGCGCGGTCCGGCGTCACCCCGAAGGTGATCAGTTTTCCGGCCTCAGCAGCTTGCTCTCCGGCGCGTACTGCTTGTTCGAACGCAGCCTCATCCGTGATGGCGTGATCCGATGGCATAACCAGCATGATCGCGTCTGGTTGGTCTTGCAAACTGAGTGCTGCAGCCAGGATCGCAGGCGCGGTATTGCGTGCTTCGGGTTCGATCATGATTGTTGGATTTTCTGATCCTGCCGTTTGCAGCTGTTCGGCGACGATGAAACGATAATCTGTATTTGTAATGACGATCGGGGCTGCAATGCCCGGGGTTTGAACCCGCTTGACGGTTTGCTCAAACAGGCTGGTGTCACCATGCAATTGCGCAAATTGTTTAGGATAGCTTTTACGTGACAAAGGCCAAAGACGGGTACCGCTGCCGCCGCACAGAATAACTGGATAGATCATGGGTTAACTCCTAACACTCTCACATGTGGCCGTACGTTCATCGCTTGGCCTGTGAATATGTTTAGAGGCCCCGAACGTTTTATTCTTGGTCCCGCAAGGACAGTTTTTATCCCAATGGCATTGTCGTTGTATTCAAAAGGATAGGCAAAGTGTTTTCCGTTAAATTGTTAAAATACAATGTGTTATGAAGTCAAAATAGATGCGGAAGGGCAAGAACATCGATGTAGATGGCCAGTCCGATCAAGAAACCAACCACCGTTGTTATCAGTTGGAACATCGCCGTTGTGTTCTTGATTTTGTCAATCATCGCGGTGCCGCCACCTGCGCTTTGGTTGCCGCGATTAGACCATTTCTGCTTGCTCAAATGAAAGATCATGTAGACCTTAACGCTCGCGTTGATGATCTGGTTAAAGTACAAAATGAACGGCCAAGTAATGTCGGGTGCACGGGCATAGCGAAACAAAAACAGGCACAATAAAGTGCGGCTAAGGACGATCCAAATCAGGCAATGCACGATGTACATAGGTTCGACGAACAGGGTCAGAATGGCCAGCGTCGGGCTAACCAACATCGTCCACATTGCGATGCGCTGATCGACCAAGCACCACCAGATGAACGGTTTTGCGACAAACGGACCCAACGCGATTGCACGTGATCCGTTACGCAACATGTTGCCCGACCAGCGGCGGAAATTCTGGACCATGCGGCCGGTGCCAGACCCTTCGATTTGTTCGATAGTGTAGACGCACGCATCAGGCACGTAGGTCATTTTGGCGTGCTTGGACAACAGGTAGTACCACGTGCTTTTGTCGTCGCCGGACAAAAACCGGAACCGTCCCCACAGCCAGTGATCCAGGTGGTCAGCCTCGATTGTGCGGATGAATTTTTCGTCGATGATGTAGCGTGCGCGAAAGACGCTCATGCGGCCGGTCAGCGTCAAAACCTTATCCGACATCGCATGGCTTTGCATCGCTAATCGACGTTGGGCAAATCGCATGGACAGCCAGTTTTGAATCCATTGCGGGCCATAACAAATCACCTCTTCGTTGGTGGTCAACGCCTGCAAATCGGGATCGGCACCAAACATGGAACAGGTTTTTTCCAGCACATCGATGCCATAGACCGCATCACCATCCATAAAAATCACCAGATCGTCGGGGCCAACGCATGCACGGTTGATCGCACGCAAGATCATGCCAATCGCCATGCGTTTTCCGGGTTGGTTTTGACGCAGAAAAACGATCTCGGCATCAACGTCCACACCTTGGGTCCGCACGAAATCGGTAATTATTTCCTCGTCATAAGACGACCCTGTTCCGATCCAAAGCGTGGTTGGAATGCCTTCGCGCCGGATTTGCCCGATGATAGATCCGATGACCCGCCGCGTGATTGCGGGTTCTTCAAAGTAAGTCGTCATTTGAATGTGCAAATGCTGCGGACGCCATCCTGATTGCCAGACTTTGTTTGCCTTGGCGCGCATTTTCGGGAATTTCGAGCGGGCGAAAATCTCGGCCCGAACAGCGTGCGTGAACCACCATCCAAAGCGCCACAACCCAAGCGATCCAAGCGTGAAAGTGATATTGATCAGGTTCGGATTAAAGAAGTTGTTAGGCCAAAATACCAATGCAGCAATCAACAACGCGATCAAGACTGTGAACTGGGCAATCATCCGGAATGACCACTTGTCAAAGCCCTTTGGGGACGGTCCTGACAAGCTGTTCAACCAGCCATCCAAATGTTTTTCAAAGGCGTGAACTGTTTTAGGCGCTTCCATCTGCGCCCCCGAACCATGACGCAAAAAGGTTTCGTTTCAACCGGATACGTGCCGGTGCATTGCGTCGAAACCACTTGCGGGTTTTCCGAAGACCCGCGTCATCTGCTTTGATCGTCACAACCATCCCGAACTTGTCCGGTTGGGCAATATCCGTGCCGGCCTGAATGTCGGTTACCTGACCCATGATGCGTTTGGATTGACCGCGAAAGACATACGATACGTCGGCGATCATGCCGATGTGCACCGCCGTGGCCATGCTGTCATCGACCCAACCCACAGCAACACGAGGCGTGTTGTCTTCGACCTCGACGATAAGATCATCACGCGCCACATAGTTGCCTTTGAGCGCGTGCACCCCAAAGACGGTGCCGTTGAATTTGGCCCGAACGACCAGTTCGTCAGCTGCAGCTTTGCGGTGGCGCAGTTCGCGTTTCCAGCGCCGCAGATCCAAATCACGCTCGCCGACAGATTCCTCCAGCGTGCCGAGAATATCAAAATACGCCAATGCGTTGATGTCACGACCGCGGTCAAAATCGTACAAGGCACGACGGGCGATTTCGATCTGATCAGGGTAGACCAACAGGTGCGGATCGTTGGCGGCCCAAGGCGTCCACAACACCTGAAAACGCAACCAAAGCGATCTGCGCTGAGCCACGCGTTGCGCGACGTGCTTGGCCACCCGGTCTTGGGCTGTGCGCAAACGTCGCTCTGCCAACAGAACCTCGGCGCGCACATCTTCGACGTCACTTTCGCGGTCAGGATCTTCGATCCGCGCGAGGATATCGCCAGGTTTAACCTGATCGCCAATCGCGACATTGACCCGTGTGATGTAGCCGGATTCAGAGGCTCCGTAGGCAGTGATTGGAGCGACAAAACGGGCATGGTCCAATTGAACATGTGACAGGCGTTGCCAGATTTGACCGCCCAAAAACAGTACCAGAAATGCGGCCGCAGCAAGGTAAAATACCGCGTTCCAAATGATGCGCAACAGTCGGGGCTTGGCCTTGGCGCGGCCTGCGGCTTCTTCTTCTTCGGTCTCGCCCATGGGGACCAGATCAACAGGGGTATCAAGGCTCGCGATCATGTCGCTAGTAGACACCATGCGCCCTGACAAAACGCCCTGATGAAACGCGCCGAGCGTCTCGCGTTGGCGCACCGTCAGGTCCTGGAATGTGTAGTGGCCCGGCGTTTCAGTCGCTTTAAGTCGCGCAGGAAAAGACACTTCGACACCTTGGAACGGGATCGACATTTCAATGTCGCCCGACATGTCACCATGTTCATTTTCCAGCCAAATCCCGGCCAAAGACCAACGGTTTGCAATCACTTTGCATCCGTTCGCTTTGTGTAAATGCAACGGTGCTGTCACTGAAAAAGACAGATCCGGCATTGGACATTCATGACGAATGTTCATTGCATACTCCAGGTTAGAATCGGCGGAATGCCAACGACTATCCGGAATTTATAGGCTTTAATTCATGAACTTATGTGGGCGCAGCGGTTCAGGTCACTGCACCAAGGCATAGGGCGCACTATCCCAAAGTATAGGATTTGGCCTGAAGTGCGGATTGGGTTGCAGGCCATGCCGCCATTACTATATCCGCGTGCTTGTTTGCACTCTCGACGTTCGCAGCTTTTGCCGCCTGTTCCAGACCACGCAAGGCAGATTGGAAATGATGCACACCGATCATCCCAGCCGATCCAATCGATTTATGCACATCTGCCGCCAGCGTCGGCATGTCTCCATCTGACAAAAGCTGTGGGACTTGGGCAAGTAAGCCGGTGATTTCAGCATCAAAATCAGCGATAAGTTTTTGCAGGCGTTCCGGCTGGAGAAGCTGTTCAAGTTCATCAAATGTATCTGCTGCAATTAGCGCGTCGGCCTCATCTTTCCAGATCGCATCTTGCTGCAAATTTTCGTCTTGGACAGCGCGCAACATCGCATTTAGCAGGGTCGCCTGTGCGATAGGTTTGTTCAAAACAGAGTTCATCCCGGAGGCAATAAACCGAGCGTGTTCATCTGCCAAAGCGTGCGCAGTCAGCCCGATAATCTTGGCGTTTTGGTTGGGACCAAAGGTGTTGCGAATGATCTCTGTGGCATCAACCCCGTTCATGACGGGCATGCTGACGTCCATCAAAATCGCCGCGTATTTGCGGGTTTGCGCAAGGTCGACAGCCTCTTGGCCATTGTGGGCCTCGTGCACAACCATCCCGTTTGCCATTAGCATTTCATGCACGATCAGACGGTTGATTTCATTGTCTTCGACCAACAAGATTTCTTGACCTTCAAGTGGGGTCAAATCCACGGCAACCTCTGTGATCTCAGCAGGTTTCTGCGCGGTATCGCTGGTTTTGAATGGCACGACCACGGTAAAGCTGGTGCCTTTGCCAACCTGACTCTGTAGCGAAATCGTCCCGCCCATCATGTCGACCAATTGTTTGCAAATGGCGAGCCCAAGGCCCGCGCCCGAGGCAAAGCGGTCGTAGGATCGCTCTTGGGTGTAAAACCGGTCGAAAACATGCGCTTGATCCTCGGCGTGAATCCCAACGCCTGTATCAATCACGCTAAATTCCAACGTGGATTGTCCGTGCTGATCAAGTGTCGAGTTTGCCCGCAGCGTCACCGTGCCGTTGGTCGTAAATTTCAACGCATTGCTGATCAGATTGTAGGTCACCTGACGCATCCTGCGCTCGTCCATTAAGACAGCCCCCTCTGGCATTTTTTCCAACTGCAGTTTCAGCGTATTGCTTTGCGCATCAGCCGTCGCCTCGTTGGTGGTGATCACGTCCTCAAAGAACTGAGCAAGGTCAAATGTGTCTTCAACCAGCTCCATTTTTTCGGCGTCCATGCGCGAAATGTCCAAAACATCGTTCACATGATGCAGCAAAATATCGCCGGAGCGCTTCGCGATATCCAAGTAGCTGCGTTGCTTCTTGTTGATCTCGGAGTTGCCCAACAATTCGAGCGTCCCAAAGATCCCGTTCAGTGGCGTGCGCATTTCGTGGCTCATCACTGCGAGGAAATTGGATTTCGCTTTCTCGGCAGCCAGCGCTTCGTCCCGGGCCGTTTTCAGGTCTTGTTCGGCGGCGACACGTTCGGTGATGTCCCGCAAATACGAGATGAAAATTGTGCCGCGATGATCGGACGCCATGCCAATGGAAATCTCGACCGGAAACTCTTCGCCTGATTTTCGCAGGGCCGTGATTTCGATCCGGCCTTTGCCAACCAGATGCGGTTCTTTGGTTTTGTTAAAGCGCTCCATCCCCGCGATGTGGGCTGCGCGCAGGTGTTGGGGGATGATCATTTCTGACATGTCCTGCCCCACCGCCTCGCTGGAATCAAAGCCGAAAACGGTTTCCGCCGCCTCGTTAAATTCCAAAATGACGCCGTCCGTATTCGCGACAACAATCGCATCCAAAGACACGTCAAAGGTCGATTTAAGGCGTGCGTTGGCGCGCACAACAGCATCGGATGCTTCGTGACGCAGCCTGTATTGACGCACGATAACAAACAATACGAACCCGAGAAACAGAATGGTCAACAGGCTGACCAAGGCTGCAATCAGCAACAAACGCGCCAGCGACGCGCGTTCAATATCCGAAGTCTGCGACCGCAAACCGATGCCGGTCAACGCAATGGCATGCGCCTCTTCGCGGATCTGCTTGAGTTCATTCACCAGCGGGGTCAAATTTGCCAAAAGCTCTGCGTCGGGGCTGTCGATGATCTTTGCCAGCTTGGTCAAACATCTTTCCAGCGTGCTCAGCTGACTGCTGAAAACCTCGTCTTTGCGCATCTCAAGGAACACCGGCGCATCGCGCAACGTGCTGGTACGGCTGTACAAATTGTCGAACCGGCGACGAATATCGCTGACATCCTGAACCTCTGCTTGGGCAGTCAGCAATGCCTCATCCATCAGAACCAGAACGTCAACTTCGACCTGCGAAAGCGTCCATGTCAGATTGTCGCCCGGTGCCTCGCGCAGTTCGTTCATGCGTTGGGTAATGGCCAGCGCCAAGCCTGCCAGAACGACAATACCTACAAGGATGATCCCCAAAGGCACAAAGCGGCGCACTCTATCATTCTGCTTAAACAAATCGGGTGCCTTTCCAGTGCCATTGGGCATACCCCGCGCCCTACTGAACCGTCACAATCCGGTCCAACTGCCAGATCGAACGCGAGTATACGACCTCTGTACGATATTGCGCGTCATCGTCGTAGGGGTAAACGATCCAAAGTGGCCCTTTTCCACGCGCTGACATTTCGGTACCGTCCATGAAATAGGCAACAATGGGCGCGTTTTCATTCGACCCACCCGTCAACGTGTCGGTGGGGATGTCGACTTTGTAGTCGTTGGACGCGATCGCCTGGATTGACGTGCCCGCCGCCCCAGCATAGTCCAAAACATCACGCAGGCTAACACCAGTGAATTCGATGTTGCCCTCTATCCAGATCGTGGAAGTCGTGAACACTTGGGTTTCAAGCGATTGTAATATTTCCAGGTCCAACGTCACCGTCCCCTTTGCAGCGCCTGCTGTTTCGTGACTCAGGTTGCCCGAAATGGTCAACAACACCTCGCCCTTTGGGGCAGGCAAAGTGTCTGCAAAAGCAGGCATCGACGCAAACGAAATAACAGCTGCTGTGGCGCATAAGGCGTTCAAAAAGGACATGAGTGCTCCGGGTTTTGTGGCGATTTGAAGCCGCAATACCACTGACACGAAAATATCCCCATCACGCAGGGGTATAGTGGACTATACTTTAGTATAGCCCACGCAGGATCCCGCCCGATTTCAGTCAAAGAACCGAACGATTGCAACCTCTTGCGACTTTGCTTTGGGCAAGCGCAATTTGATGCGAACAATCTGGCCTTCTGGAACATCATCCAGTGCAACCGCCCATTTTGTGTGGCGAAGGTCGGCGGATACACGGTCCGTTTTCACAAGCTTGGTCCGGGTTTTGCCCCCCTTAGCGTCGATCAGTTCGACAACCAAATGCCCCGTGTTGGTGTGTTCTGTTTCGATCTCTAACCGGCGTACATCTGTGACCGGGAAACTGTGATCAATACTGATCCAGTCTTTGCCGATACGGGTGTCCAACGTGTCCGCCGGAACCTGTTCGTCATTTGTTTGCAACGCGCCCAGCACTTGACGCAAGCCGTCAACGTGGGTCAACGGTGCGGAATACGGCGTCTCCCAAACCACGGTCTTGTAGTCGCCATTTGCCAATGCACCGCTGCGCACAAAGGCCTCGATTGACCCGACCAATCCACCGCCTGTCACCGCAAAATTGTCGACAGATGCCCCCATCACAAAGGCGAGCGCCCCCGCGACTTGATACGCATCACTTTGGTAGCGATCAGAAAAACTGGTACCAACCAATGCGATCTTATCCAATTCAGGCGCATCGCCCAGCAATGACGTGGCTGATCCTTGCTCGGCGTATTGAGGGGCTGGAACGGTTTCGATGTCCGGGCGCGCGCCGCACACGTCTTTTACGACACCCGCCAAAGACCCTTTTTCCTCGTATGTGGCCGAGCCATCGATCCGCGCCATGCTGTCTGAAACAGACGCACGCCCCATTGCAGCATTCAAATGCGCAACCGACACGCCAGCGCCCATCGGCGTCCAATGCGTGTCACGGGCGAAATAGTAATCTGCGGATGATGCGTCGGCGGCAATCGTGGATAAATCCGGCGCAGTAATGCCTGCCGCATTCAAAGCCGCAATATAGGCACTGAACCCATCGTCCAGATCGGACATTTTGACATCTGCTGGCAGGTCCATCGCATCGATCGCCGATTGGGGCGCAAACAACGGACGTGGCGGAGCGGCCAGTACAACCAGTTCAACACCGTGCTTGTCGAACTCTGCCGTGATGCCGCGCCACAGGATTTCTGCCTCGGCACTGACATCGTATTTGTTCTTGAATTGGTCCTGCCCCACAATCCAACCTGTGGCGACGTCCGAATAAAATGGGCCACGCTTTTGGTACTTTTTGGGAAGTTGATCTTGCGAAATCAGGTCCGCACAATATGGATCCGCATTGGCGGCAGAGCAGGTCATTGCGGCGACCAAGGTCAGTTGCGTAACGATGCGTTTCATTGGTTCATGTCCTTGGATGTGTAGCGCGCAGGGATTTCCCAGACGACAATTTTAGGGGGGGTATTTTGAAAAGTATCGGAAGCTAGAAAGTCCTGCATCGGGCGAAATGGACCCTCGCCAGAGATCGCAAAATTCAGGACATCAGCGCCCAGTGCGTCTTGTAGAAAACCCGCAAAGTTCCACTCTGATTTGGCGCTAAAGCTGGTTCCAACCAAGGCGACGTCGACAGTGATGTCGCCAAACAACCCACCTGCTGCCTCGACGGTGGTTGTGTAGGTATCGATCTGGTTTTGGGCTGGTCCGAATGCTGTTCGCAGAGCACCTGTGGGCACAAATTGCAGCAAGTCTCCGTCAAAATTCACGGTTGGTCCTTGGGTCGTTGTGACTGTTGCAGATGTCAATTCGACATCCAGTCGGGCATGGTGGGCTGCGATCATTTCGGCGACAGCGCGGCTGCCGGTGGGGGACCAATGCGTGTCGTCTTTGATGAAACCACCACCCCACGTCTTGTGCGGAGCAAGGGTGTCAAACGCATCCAGAACGGCCACATTGCGCGCCGCCAAAAGTGACAGCAAATGCGCCCGCCGCGTTACGACCTCCATTGGGCGATCCATCCACAAATGCTCCGGATAGACGTCCGCTTTGTCGGGAACAATCACCGGGATCAGCGTGATCCCCTGCTGTTTTAAAATCGCTTGAACACGGGCAATTTCCGTCGCCGAGCGCGATAGGTTTTCGTAAAAGTTCAAACCGACTTCGAATTCTTCCGCCGTAAAAAGCCATCCGTCTTTGCCGACAATTGCGCCAGGCTCGGCCTGCTGGAAGGCGGCGAATTTGAATGCCCCCATGGCCGAGATCGACATGGTGTTCAACGGGTTCGCTTGGGTGAAGCCAGCCTCGTACATTGACTGGAACGCACCGCTAATAGCACTGTTGGCGCCAGACGGTTTGTCCATAGAGATGTGAGTGCCGAGACCCACAGCGGCCAAGGAAACGACGAACCCGACAGAGGCAAGCATTTGTGATTTTTCATTTAACGACATCATGTTCGTGATCCTTAGAATTGAAAATACAAGAAAGGGGAATGGGTTTGCGCGAGCAAGGCCATGCATGCCACGCCCATCAGCGCAAAGGTTGAGGTCAAGCGCAGTCCAGCGGGCATTTGTATCGTCACGTTTGACAGGCGTTGCCCGAGCACAGCGATGACAGAACCCAACATCAGGGCGGCGATTTCAGTGGGTTGGATTTGCCACGCCGTCGATGCCGACAGTGACCAGCCGTTCAGTCCGATCATGCCTGTGTAAACGTTGATTGCATCGCTTACTGTCGCGGCCCGAAACATCACCCAGCCGATCATCACGACGGTCATGGTGACAGGCCAAGCGATCAGCGTCGGCCAAACGGTGGACTTGGATTTTGCACCCAATGCGCGCTCTGCTGCCAACCAGATGCCGTGCCATGCCCCCCACAAAATGAAGGTCCAGTTTGCGCCATGCCACAAGCCACCGAGCACCATCGTCAGGGCGAGATTAACGTACGTGCGGGCTGCCCCGCGCCGGTTGCCACCCAGTGGCAGGTACAGATAATCGCGCAACCACAAGGACAGGCTGATATGCCAGCGCCGCCAGAATTCGGTGATCGATTTGCTGGTGTAGGGCGCGTTGAAGTTCTCGACGAATTGAAAGCCGATCATCAACCCCAAACCAATGGCCATCGACGAATAGCCGGCGAAATCAAACAGCAACTGGATCGAATAGGCCAAGGCCCCCAGCCAGCTTTCTGCGCCTGTCGGATTGGACAGCGCGAACATCCGGTCAGCCAAAGGCGCGACATTATCTGCGATCAACACTTTCATCGCCAACCCTTGGGCAAAGCGGGCAATGCCTTGGACGAATTTTGCAGGCGTATGCGTGCGCTCCGCGAACTGGTCGGCGAGATCTTTGTAGCGCAAGACCGGCCCTGCAATCAGTTGCGGGAACAGTGATCCAAAAGCCAGAAAATCGATCAAGTTGCGGGCGGGCGGTGCATCTTTGCGCGACACATCCACGATGTAGCTGATCGATTGAAAGGTGTGAAAGCTGATGCCGATGGGTAGGATAATCGCAGGCACAGTGATGTCCGCCCCACCCAAAGCCACCGACAGATCACTTAGGCCCGACATCGCGAACATTGTGTATTTGAAATAGCCCAGAACTGCCAAATCAAAGGTCACGCCGAGGCGCACAGCCCAGGTTTTGACCGCCTGCGTTTGTGCAGTAAATGCAACATGTGCTGCCAGATAGCTGATCGCCGACATGCCAAAGACAACGGCCAAATAATCGATGCGCCACCAGCCGTAAAACGCATAGCTGCCCAACAAAATCATAACGGAGCGCGCAGATTTCGGAGCGGCGTAATACGCCATCAAGAACAAGGGCAGAAACCCGAACACAAAGATAGAGCTGGAAAAAATCATGACGTTGTCCTCTTGGCCAAACAATTATTTCGCGAGTGGCGCAAATTGGTTTTCGATCAGGCGCACGCCGTTGTCATCCGCAACAAAGCTGAGGTTCTGACCACGACGCAGCGCCACATCAAAGGTGGCCAGCGGTGTGTCTTGCCCCACCTTGAACACACCTAATGTGATGGCGACGGGATTGACTTCGCGCAGGGCTGACATGGCGGGATCGACGTTTTCGATCACAGCAACTGACCCGTCGCTCAAGCGCAATTCAAGTGCCGCGTTGGTGCCGTTTACCAGCAACAATGCGACCTTGGATTGTCGGCTGCGCGCGCCCTCGTTGATGATTTGCAGCGTTCCATCGGATGCGCGCAAAATCGATGTGTAGCTGCCTGATGCAATGTCGTTCAATGCCGCGGCGGACACGGGAATGTACTTACCTGCATCATCTGCAACCAGATCAAAGGTAAAGCCCGCGAATGTGGCCGTGTCTTGGGTATCGAACCCCACAAAACGCACAAAACTCGCGTCGGTAGGAAGCGCTTGGGCGTACAAGCTGGTATCGTTCGCAAAGGCGGGTGCGCATGTGTTGGCATAGGCGACACACAGGGCAGAAATTAGGGAAAAACGTTTCATAACAAAGACCTCAGAAGGTTACGGACATGCGCAGATAAACGCGTGTTGCTGCAGATTGATCGACGTAGGCGGGGCCTGGATTAAAATGGCCGACACCAAATTCGACTTTGGATTTTTTGGACGGGCGCCATGCACCAACAAGGCTGACTTCGGTGCCCAGAAAGGATGACATTCCAGTGGTCGCACCAGACAGGCGCGCGTTTGGTCCGCTGCTGGATTTGCTGAGTTGTCCATAGACATGCAGGCCCAGATCCATGGACAATTTGCGTGACGGGCGGATGCCGACAGCCACGGATCCAACCGCCAAATTTGTCAGGTCAGGCTGGAACGCATGGCCGTAGCGATGCACTTGGGTTTGACCGCGATTGTAGGTTTTGTTGGATTGCAGACCGGACTGCTGATAGCCGTCGGACCCTGCGGCAAAGCCGAACATCAGCTGAGGGTTAAGCTTGCTGAACCCGAATTTATGGGTGCCGCGCACATCAAACCCGACGCCTGCGCGTTTGCCATTTGCGGCGTCACCGGCAACCGCCCCAACATTCAATTCGTATGAAAAACGCTGGGACACAAACGCGCTGGCGTAACCGGAAACATGCAACCGATTGTCTGCGCCGTCGTTTTCAACCAACGCCAAAGCACCATACCGGATCTTGTTGTTTACCCGCCCGAGATGCGCCATCAGATATGATGCGTCCGCATCGTCGGTGCCATTGAATGCCGCAAGTTCGGTTACGCGATCTTTGGTTTTATGACCGTAGTGGATGCCGTCGACTGCGGCGTCGGCGACCCATTTGTTCAGATCGGAAAACCGCATGCGTCCAACTGTGATGCGTGCTGCATCGTTCACTTCAAAGGATACAAACGCTTCTTTTGTGGTCCAGCGTGTCGCCAAGTCATAACGGCGGGTGTGGGTGGTTTTAGACCGGGCATCCAGTTCGCCATGACCAAACGCGATCATGCCACGACCCAGATCAACGCGCCCCACAAGCCCAAGATACAAAGCATACTCATCCGAGCGATCATCGACACCATCGTCGCGACGTTGATTGCGTTCGCTTTGAAAACGCGTGCTTAGATAGGCCGAATAGGACACACGCTGTCCAATTTCATGTTTGGTCTTTTTGCGTTTTTCTGCGTCAAACACAGTGGCCGCCGTCAATGGCTTGGCTTTTTTAGAGGCAGCCTCGCCCAGGTTCGGCGCAAGAATTGCTGCGCTGAAAATCGCGGTGGTGGCACATCGTACCAGATTGTTACTCGTCATCATTGCCTCAGTCCTCACACTGAAAGGGATGAGTGATGACTACCTTTGGGCGATGATTTCGAGCAGACCAGCAAAGGGCTACTGTTCAGGCAATTTGCCTAGCGGGACTATTCTTTGGGATAGGAAAGCGGCGTATGGCTAGAGTGAAAAGCGCTTTTTCAACGGTTTACGCGTCTTTCACCCACTCTAACGCGAGCGCGTTTTGCAAGGCGGTAAGTGGCCGTGCCATTTCTTGATCCGTGTTTTTCTGATCATGGGTGTCTTCGCGCCAGTAATCCAAGTGACGAAAACCGGACCCGAGTTCTGGCAAATCAACGGCAACATCCGAGATGCCAGAGCCAAAAACAGGTGCAACAGGGCCGCCAATGGGATCACCCAAAACAAACTTGCGTACAGGAAAATAGATGTTCGTCCAGCGTGTCGCCGCAAATGCAGAGCGGTGATTTAGCAATTCAATCGAACGGAAACTTCCGCCCTGAATGCTGTATTTCCTCAAGAAGCCAAGTCGGCTGGAATTGTGCTCCAGCCGTGGTGGACAGGCCGACAATTCGCCTGCACTGATACGGTCATCAAAGTCCTCTTTGCTTTGCGCCAAAATAAGATCGGCATGTGCAAGTGGGCTGCCCAGCGTTATAAAATCGCTGATGCGCCACGGATTTCCAACGGTTTTTTGCTCCTCGAAAACGGCGGATTGAAGCGTGGGGATCGCGCGCATTTCATTGTCTTTTATAGCTTGATACAGCGCTTTTTTCGCATTTCCTCGTGGTTTATTCCGGCGTTTGTGCGTCTCATGCATGCGAAACCAAAGATGCTGCAAAATGTCATAGCCGATCGCGCTGCCCATGGAATGGCCGCACACAACAATCCGGTCATATCGGCGATGTGATTGGTGCAATTGATCCAGAAATTCGACGCCCAGCGCACGGACTTCATTGCGCGATTTAACGTTCTTTGGATGCGGATCAAAATACCGGGACACATCGGAAATCGTGCCTCGGTACAGGCTGGACAGTTTGAAACCCACGCCTCCGACCACCAGCGCGACAATCGGCATTGCTGACAGTTTTCCGTAGATCGTGCCAACCGGAAACACCCAAGCCACCAGCAAAGCCAATGCAATCACAACCGCAAACACAGCAAACCCAGCGTGCTTGATCCGCCGGAACCGATCTGGCAGCAAACGCGTGTCGCGGCCAAACAATCCGATGAACCAAGCCGGGAATGTAGGCTCTTGGGTGGGGTCAGCCAAATGCGCCCAATACAGTTCATAGACGTCTGTTTGCGGCCGTGATCTGGACCCGCCCAAGGTCAGCATTCGGTGTTCGAACCCGGCCGAAATCGTATCCGGTTTCGTCCAGACAATCCGCTTGGAATCTTCGGGGCCAAAACCTGACAGCGCTTTGACAAATCCACGCAGCGTGTCCATCGGTCGCTGCTCGCCGATCCCGTGGATAATGACCACAGCTTGTCGTTGAACGTCCTTGCTTGCCATGCTTCACCTTTTAAATAAGTCGTTCCTAAAATGGGTTGCGTACGAATGTGTCGGAGCGCGAAAAATTATAACTCCAATACCAACGGGCAATGATCTGACACTTCTGGATCACGAATAACCTGAAAGTCCCGAACAGCGTTTTTGCGATTGATCAGCATATAATCTGCGAACTTGCCCGGCTTTTTGTAGTGCGAATTGCGCGTCGTCTCAAAGCCTCGATCATTTACCAGTTCGACCATGCCGGCGTTGGTTAAAATGCTCAGCGTTTCGCTATCTGGTTCGACGTTAAAGTCGCCGCAGAGCACCGACAGATCACCCGCCTCAGAAACTTGCCGGGACAAACATAGCAATCGATGTGCTTGGGCGGCGCGGTCTGGCGTGTCCATCTTGCCATTCAAATCCCGAAGGCCGTGCATGTGCGTGACGCTGACGGGCTGCCCCGTTTGATGATCATACACCCGCACCCCATGCGCGCTGCGTGAACGCGGATGATCACCGTATCCGTCTGGCGAATATTCTTTGTGAACAAAGCCTTGGATCTGGCCAATGATCGGAAACGATTTGTGAACAAACGTGGCAAGCCCCCAATATGACGGCACCGAAACATCATCATCCCACAGCACACCCTGCGCCGCCGGACAAAATGTGGCGACATGATTTGGCAGCGCGTTGCAAACATCACGAAAGAAATTCGCGCGTTGTGCCAGCACGTGATCACCGTCGCGGTAGGTCAGCCAATCCTTGTCAGACGCGGGGCTGTGCACCACTTCTTGCAAGCACAAAACGTCGGGGGCGGCATCTGCCACATAGGGCAGCAGATCACTGTACAGTTTCCCGCCCCACCCATTCAAACACATGATCTGCAACTGTTTATGCCCCAAACTGATCCATCACCGTTGATGTTCACCGTTGCGGGCGCAAAAAGCAATATCGGCGCAGTCATGCTGCCGCCTTGTGTCAGGCCTTAGAATTTGGCGATCAGGTTGATAAACATGCCGCGGTCGTCATACGTCAGGTCCGTCAAATCATCCGAGAACGAGCCAAAGTTATAGCCAAGTCCGACTTTGAAGTTGTTGCCCAAATGACGATAGGCGGCACCCAAGACACCAAAACTGTCAAACCCGCCTTGTTCCGCCTTTAGGTAGCGCCCCTCTAGCAACACGTCCCATTTGTGGGTCAGGTGGTAGCGCCCGTTGATGACGGCAAGATAAGCGTTGTTGTCCGCAAATGCGGCTGTTGAATTGGGCGAGCTGCTCGAAATCCGCGCACCGATTTTGGCACCGATGGTCCAACGTTCGTCGAGATCATAGGATGCATCCAGCGATAGAACATGGCTTTCCTGACGTGGCCCCAGCGTGTCGGTGCCGTCGATCGTTTGACCGTACATATCACGCAAATACCGGTAGCTGAACAGCAGGTTCAGTTTGTCGTTGTTGATCGGGCGGTAGGCATATCCCAGCCCGACCTCGGCGTATTCACCGCTGCGCACCGTCACGCTGTCGGTGTCCGTGTCGGCAACATCCAAGGTAAAGACCAAGCGGCGCTCTTCGTCGATCTTGTAGTTTGCCGTGCCCGTCAGCAAGAATGTCGTCGCATCGCGCAGTGATCCCGCCTGCACGCCTTTGTCTTGGCGCACTTCAAAGCGACCCTTGGCGCTGAGCCCTTTGTCGTTCTTGAACCGCACCCCAAAAGACAACGCGCGGCGTTCAAAATCACCTGCGGGGTCTTGGATGCGACCCAGTTCAAACGACGTTGCGTAGGTCAAGAATTCGTTCGGGCGATATTCGACACCGTAGTTCGACGTCAACGAACGATGCTGCCCAAACATATCGTAGGTGTTCTCACCAAACACATCCGCGTTGTCAGACAAGGCACGTGTCCCACCTGCAACGAAACGCCCCTCATCGCGACCGGACAATGTCAGCGCATTTAATTCGCGCCCCGGCAACAATTCGTAGCCGACGTACGATGTGGTGCGGGCATCGCGTTGGTGGTTCAGCAACAGACGGGCACCAAGCCCCTGATCCCCGTCCGAAATCTCACCGCTGATCCGCGTGGTGTCATTTAGCGCGATATCGGCACCTGCGCCGATGCGGTCATTGTCGCCAATGTTCCCCGAGGATTCCACCGTCGCCTGCCCAAAGACGAACCATTTGAAATCGTCACTTTCGGTAAATGTGACGCGCACCGCTGCGTCCGTCCGGCTGCCTGTCAGGGCTGTGCCACCAGTATTTTCGCGCTCCAGATGCTCGACCCCGAAATCCCACGTCACCCGTTCGCTGGATTTGTAAGTGACTTCGATCCCGCCTTCGCGGTCCCGTTTGGGGGCCACTGCGCTGTCTTTGAAACTATCGAGGTAGACGCGCCATGACACTTGTTCGGTCGGGCGGACCTCTAGTAAAAAGCCGTACAGATATTCGTCGTTTTGAGTTTGATAATCGAGGGTCGAAAAGCCGGCGGTGCGTTTTTCACCGTAAAACGACAGGGTGCCCGCCGTGTTCAGCCCGATTTCTGTCAGATCAACTTGCCCGGCGATGCGCCCGGCCGACCCGCTGCCACCCGTCGCATTGGTGTTTGTCACGATCAAACCACCGTCCGCAGACAACGAAGACCCGAAACCCAATCCGTCCGTGCGCCCGTATTCAACATCAAGGAACGATTGATCGCTGATACGGTATCGCACATCGACGCCATAGGCTGTTTGGTCGGCGACATCTGTCTGCTCGATCAGACCCGTCACCCCGATCCGCACGGCCTCCGAAACCCAAGCTTCGGCACGCGCACCGTAGCTAAGCCCATCCACCTCGCCCACCGTGGGCGTGTATTCATACTGTACCACAAGGCGCACGGAGTTTTCACCGGACGCATCGGTGACAACTGTGCCGCCGCCGATTGTGCTGCTCAGGGGGCCGGACAAAATGACCAGACCTTGCAGGTAGTTAATGTCGTAATCGCGCCCCGGTGTCAGGGCGGTTGTGCGGATCAAAACACCTGTGTTGGCGTCCCGAACTTCGACACTGACAGTTTCACTGCCCAGCCCGATATCTTGGCGTTGCAGAAAATAAACCGACCCGCCCGTGCCCACAAAAATGTCGCGCCCCGGCAAGCGATCAGGCTGGGCCGCGTAGCCTTCAATCCGGACTTTGCTTTCGCCGTGCGTGGTTTGTTCAGGCGACACATAGACGCCTTGCGCGCCGTACAACGAACGTTCGTTGCGCAAATAATAGCTGCCGTCGATCGACGACTTGTAGGTCCCCCACAACAAGTGACTGCCGTTCTTTTCCGTGCGAATGTAGAAACGTCCACGCGACGGCGCGCCGTCTTCGATCGTGCTGTCGTCACCGTAGGTCAGGTACCCGAGGTCTTCGTCCAGACGACGCAGCGCGTGGTAGGGATCTTTTTCGTCGAGGTTGCGGAAAATGTCGCTCAGGTCTTCTTCGGTGGTGTCGACGCTGGCGGTCACGGTCCAGCCATTGCGGGTCTTGCCATGCGCATACCCCGAGATCCGGCCGTACGAGAAATTCTTTTCAAATGTGCCGCCAGCCGCCGCCGCGCCACCGTCAAATCGACGCCCGAATGTCAGATCAACCGTGCCCACGTAGAACCATTCTTTGTCCGGAATGGTGACTGCGCGTTCCAGATAAACCGGCTCGCCTGCCCCGGTGATTTGCACGTCCACGACTGTGTCACCGGATGGCAAGATACGTTGCACAACGAAACTGCCGTCCGGGTCCGGGGTGATATTTGTGCCCAAGGTGCGCACCGTCGCATCACGCGCGACGCCCGATCCAAAAACCGTGACCGCGCCACCGTTCACAGGAATGCGCCGACGGGCGGTAAAATCTGTGCCCTCTTCGACATCATCCGTCAGCCCACGATCAGCGGGCCGGTTCAGCGCCACAGGTGCCGTTTCATCATAGCGGCCATTGGCGTCGTAAACGCGGTGCACCATGATCAGCGTATCACCTGCAGGTAGTGCAAATTCGGCCGCCCCATTGGGATCGACCGGCACCGTTAAAACAGTGCGTGGCCCACCAGGAGCCGTGCGATCAATCACCAACAACTCGCCACGCACAACAAAGGCCGGATAGTTCAGACGGCTTTGCGCGCGCACTGTGTCGCCCACGCGCAACCGCGTCGGTGCGTCTTCGATTTCGACGTCAAGACGCGGTTCAGCCCCTAACCCGTCAAAGGTGACACGTACGTCGGCTTCGGCCAGCGCTTTGTCCGCTTCACGCGTGATGTCCTCGACCCGCTTGTCACCCGCAACCGGTGTGCCATCGATCGAGATCAGAAAACCGTCCGGGCCTGTGTTCGGCGTACCGCTGTCGAATTCGGTGTTTGCGCCCGCAGGAATACGCACAACCAAACCGGCAGAATCGTATTCGCAATCCACAGGCAGCAGGCCACCCACCAGATCGCAATCACCTGTCGCCGCATTGACGTGTCCACCGCACACAGCTGTCAGCAGCGTTGCGGAGATCAGGAATTTTGTCGACTTACCCATACTCATTCTCCTCACTGCAGCCGCTTCACGGTGCGTTCAATCGTCAACTTGTAGCGGCCCTGCCCGCGCCATTTTTTGCGGATCATGTCTTCGACGGCGCGCAGGCGTGCACGCGCGCCCTTGACCTGTTCACCGGGGTCCATGACGTAGGACAATCGCAGGCTGGATGGCGTTTTCGAGATCCGTTTGAGCAAGCCATCCACAGCCTGTTCCAGCGCTGTAGACGGTGCCACACGACCTTTGGCAAAGGCAGTTGCCGTTAGATCAATGTCGACAACATTGGTCAGGGACACGCCAAAGTTCATCTTGGCGAACTTACCTTTGGTCAGACGCACAATCCGTGGGTTTTCCGTGGTCACGCGGTAGCCCGTGGGCAACGTTCGCGTGTCCAGTTTCAACGTGTAGTTCGACCCTAGATCACGGGGCAGCGCCGCACATGGCACCGAGAACCGCCCGTGTTCATCCGTGCGAATGATCGTGCCATCCGTGGACACAAGGCGCGCGCCCGGCATGCCCGGTTCTGACGCGTTATCCTGATAGCCATTTCGGTTGCGGTCATCGAACACTTTGCCGATCACATCCGAGCAATCAAAGACCGGTTCGGGTTGTAGATCGACCGTGGCCGTTGCGATGTTGGACTGGCGTGTGCCGGTTGCATCCTCAAGCCAGGCTTGGTTGGTCAGTGGTCCAATCACGGCCCCGGCAATTACACGTGCCGACAGGGTGACCGTGATGGTTTGGGCAGGCGCAATGTTCAGCCCGCTCCATTCCAGACGACGACCCGCCACGACCGGCGCGGTCGCGACGGCATCAACCGCACCAGACCCCGGTGTGAACAGCAAGCCCGCAGGCAGCACGTCAACGAAGGTCGCGTTGGTAAACGTCTGCGAGGTGTTGTTCACAAACGTCAGCGTGTAGTTGATCGTTTCGCCCAGCACCGCTGTGCGACGGTCAGCCGTTTTGGTGGCCAGCACATTGGGCACAGTCGCGCAATTGGTCAGCGGAATGTTGTTGTTCAACACATACGGATCGCCAGCCGCGACATCAAAGGCTGTGTAAAACGGGTTCGCCGCTGCTGTGAAGTCGGTCAACACGCCGGTGCTGCCAAATTCGTTGGACCCAAGGGATGCAGGGTTTGCGGGCAACAATGTTGTCGCATCCAATGTTCCCAAAGACGTCCGTGCCGTCGACACAGTGCCCCCGGGCGGGTAGGCCGCCGTCAACGTGTAGTTGCCTGCTGCCGTTGCAAAGAACTGGAAGTATCCGGTGGATCCGTCCTGAATGATCGTGATTGGACCGTTTGTTCCGGTGCCCGTCTGGCTAAACCCGCCCCCCGACACAGTGATCCCGCCGCCAGACAAAATCCGCCCGTCGTCTTCGCAGTAGAAATAGCCGGTCGGGTCGTAGTCTTCGTTGTCAGGGATGCCGTCGCCATCACGGTCATTTGTGCCCTCAAGGTTGTCGACAACGCCGTCGTTGTCCGCGTCCGCAAGGTCCAGAACCGACGTGCCAGTTCTACCTTCACTCAACTGGTCCGACGTTGCCGTGGCCGAGTTGTCACTGCCCGGATAGGCCGCCGCAGACGAATAGGTCGACACGATTGTGACGGTTCCGGTTTCACCCGGTTCCAGCGTTGGATTGCCCGCCAGCGTGTTGGTATCCGTGACGCCGTCGTAGGTCGTGCTGGCGGTGCCATCGGTGAATCCCTCGATGCTGACTTGGGTCGGATAAGCCGCCAGCAGCAGGGTCGCAGGCGCTGAATAGACGCTCAGATCATCGACCAGTTGCAAGCCCGTTTGGGTCACGTTGCCAGTGTTTTTAACCGTGATCGTAAAGATCAGCTGTTCGACCGTCGGGAACAGAACAAACACGTCACCCGCAGTTTTCAACACTTCAAGTTCCGGCATCGGCGCGATCTGAACAGGGGTCGGCGTGTCGCCCGTGCCGGTGCCGTTGTCAGACACATCCGACAGCGTGCCACCCAACGGGGTCGTGCCCGTTGCCGTAGCCGAGTTGCTGAGCCCGCCTGAATCCACGTCCGCAAGCGTCAGCGTGTAGGTCGCGGTGTAAGTCGCGGTTTCGCCAGTCATCAAGGTCCCTGCGGGCGACGGTGTGTCGCCGTCTGACCCGACAAACGCGATGGCCACGGGCGTGACCTCGTCGCCGTCAAGGTTGGTCATCGTATCGGCGACAGCCACGCCCGTCAGGGTCACGTTGCCCGTGTTGCGCACGGTGATCGAAAACACCACGTCTTCGCCTTCGATCACACCGGCCGAGGTGACAGACTTGAGCACTTCGATCGACGGCACCGGTGAAATCAACACCTCGGTGGCGTCATCCTCTAGGTTGCCATCATTCGGATCATCATCAGCGGACACGTCAGACACGGGATTGTTGTCGGGGTCATCACCACTGACGGTGGCCGTGTTGCTCAGGCCCCCTGCGTCGATGTCGGTCTGCGTGATCTCGTGCACAACTGACCACGTCGCCGTTGCACCGGGGTTCAGCGGCACGGGCACGTTGACCGGCGAAACCGTTACGCCAGCAACCGCGCTGCCGTCAAAGCGGCGCAGCGTATCCGTCACACCAAGGTTCGTCAGATCGACGTTGCCCGTGTTCAGGGCCGCAATTGTGAACGTCACCTGATCGCCCACAGCCATACCGCTGGACACTGCGGATTTCGAAACTGTCAGCTGCGGTTCACGCACTACGGTGAAAATCGTCTTGTCGTCTTCGGTGTTGCTGTCGTTGTCGATTCCGTTGTCAGACACATCAAAGACCACCTGCCCGTTCGGACCAGAGGCCGTGACGGTCGCAGAGTTTTGTAATCCGCCTGCGTTCAAATCGCCCTGAACCAACGTGCGGCCTGCCGTGTAAATCCACGTTTCGGTCACGTCCAACTTGTCGTCGTCATCGGTGTCCCCCGACACCAACGCAAACGGTTGGTCTAGCGTGACAGGCGTGCCGTCCAACCGCTGCATCGTGTCTTGAGGTTGCTGCGGTGTCAGCGAAACATTGCCGGTGTTCACCACCGTCAGCTGGAACGTCACGACGCTGCCAAGGGCCGATGCGGATGGCAACACAACTTTGGTCACGTTCAACGAAGGCACCTGCGCAGGGCCGTCTGTCGTGATCGTGTCGCTTTTTTCAACGTCTGTGCCAAATGGGTCTTTGCCTTTGGCGGTGCCGGTGTTTTCGATTTCACCCGCATCGATTTGGGCCTGCGTGATTTGGATCGTGTAGGTACAGGTCGTGTCCGATTGGCCCGGCGCAATGCTGGCAATCTCGCAGCTGAACGCCGCGTCCATCACGTCGGTCACGGTGATGTCTGTCAGCGTGGTGTTGCCGGTATTCGCCACCGTGAACACGTACGACAGGTTTGATCCAACCGCGCCAAACGGATCGGGTGAGGCAACTTTGGCCAAGGTCATCGAAGGCGCGGACGCAGGCATAACCGTGGTTTCGCTGCCTGTGCCAGACACACCGGTGCCTTGCGGCGTCACAGCGTCAGCCGTCGCGATGTTCACTAACTGGCCACGATCAATGTCGGCTTGAGTCACGATGTGGGTGTCGGTGCAGGTCAGCGTCGCGCCGCGCAGCAATTGCGGCACGGTGCAGCTGAGGGTCGGCAGCAACGGGTCGCTCACAACCACATTTGTCAGCGTTTGGTTCCCCGCATTCGTCGCGACCAGCGAGTAGGTCAGCGTTTCGCCAACCACAGTCACCGGATTTGGTGTCGAGGTTTTGAGCAGCGTGATTTCCGGAACAAGGTCAGCGTCAACCGTTTCCGTAACCGGCGCGGATGTGGTGGTGGTGTCGTCCGCGCCAAAAATGGTCTTTGCAAAGGCTTCGTTGGTGACGAACCCTGCGTCCAAGTCTTCTTGGGTCACGGTGTCGGTGGCCGAACACGTCACCACGTCGCCGGATGCAAACACATCGGTGGCTGACATTGGCGCAAAGCAGATGATTTCGCCCAAGCGGTCATCCTGAACCACGACGTCCTTCACAAAGGCGCGGGTGCCTGCGTTGGTCACCGTAAAGGTGTATTCGATCTCGTCGCCGACTTCGGTAAAGGTAGCGCCATTTTCGGCCGCTTTGACGATGTCCAATGCAGGAACGCCAGCTTCGGGGATGGTTTCAAACACCAGCGGGCTGGTCGTTTCACCGTCCGTCGCAGAGGCAAGATTGGTGACAGAGCCAAGGTCAACGTCATCCGCCGTCACGGTGTAGGTGCCGGTGCAAGTGTAGGTTGCCAGCGGCGCGATGCCGTCATCAGGGAACGCGTCGCAGGTGATGCTGGCTGGATCAATCAGGTTGTCAGAAATCGAAATCTGGTCTTCCAACGTGATGTTGCCGGTGTTGGTCACGACGTAGGTGTAGGTCACTTCAAGCCCCGGAATGAATGCAGCGGCGGTGACGTCCTCGGCGGTTTTAACAACCTCCATCGCGGGCAATTGGTTGGCAGGCACAACTAGAGTTTCATCGTCAGATGTGGTGGTGCCGTCGGTCGCCGAGGCGATGTTTGTCAGCGCGCCAAGGTCCAGATCGTCTTGGGTAATCGCATAGCTGCCTGTGCACAAAACCGACGCGTCGGGCAAGATCGGGCCAGCCGCACACGTGATCACGCCACCTGCATCCGTGATCAGCGGGTCGGTGATGCTGAACGGACCGTCCAGCGTGACGTTGCCCGCGTTTGTCACTTCGAATTCAAACGCAACGCTTTCGCCCAGCACGCTGTAGGTTGGGGCGGCACCCGTCGGCAAACGCTTGATCAACGTCAGCTGAGGGTCAGACGGAATAACCAAATCAGTGGTTTCGTTGCCGTCCGCAGGGTCACTGTCGTCCGTTACGTCCGTCAGCGGCGATCCGACCGGCGGCGTGCCCGTCACAACCGCGCTGTTGGAAATACCACCAGCGTCAATGTCGGCCTGCGTCAGCTTGTAGGTGGCGGTGTATGTCGCGACTTCATTCGGGGCCAAAACCCCTGCGCCCGATCCCGCAGTCGAGCTGACAAAGATCGGACCCGAGGTCAGATCAACCGGCGTGCCATCAGCGCGCAGCAGCGTGTCGCTGACAATGGCAACATCGCGCAAGGTCACGTTGCCGGTGTTTTCTACGGTGATCGCAAAGACAACCGTTTGGTCCACCGCGATGGTCGTTGACGTGATGGTTTTCAGCCCGAGAATTCCTGGCATCGCAGGGACTTGCACCAGCGTCGGATTGTCTTCGCCGTCCTCGGGAATGCCGTTGTCGGACACGTCACTCACCGCTGTGCCGTTTGGCGTCACGCCCCGCGCCAGAACCGAGTTGGTGATCCCGCCGCCGTCAATATCGTCTTGGATCAGGGTGTAGGTCGCGGCGTACGTCCAGACTTCGTCGACCTCTAGGTCACCCGAAATTCCTGCATCGCCCCCTGTCAGAACCGGTTGCGTGGTCAGTGCCAGCGCCGTGCCATCAGCCCGTTTCAGCGTGTCCACCAGCGTCACAGTGTCCAACGTCTGGTTGCCGGAGTTCGTGACCGTGATGCTAAAGCTGACGGTTTCGCCAGCAACAGGCGGGTTCGACAGCCCGGCGATGTCTGCCGTTTTCAGAACAGTCAGCGCGGGATCAGCATCTGCAACAGGCAGATCAACGGTTTTGGTGTCCGTCGGCGGCGTCACACCGGACGGCGTTGTCGTGGTCACAGTCGCCGTGTTGGACAGGTCGTTTTGCGCGTCGATATCGCCTTGGGTCACGACGTAGGTTGCCTCGAACGTCACGACGTCCTGTGGGCCCAAACTGTCCCATGTGCCGTTTGCGCCTGCGTCCGTGCTGTTGCCTTGCTCGGCAAAGTCGCTCAGCAACGTGTCACCAGCAACGTTTAGCGCGGCGGTGCCTGCTGCACTGGTGTGATCATCCGCAACAATCGCGTTTGTCAGCGTCACATTGCCGGTGTTTTCAAGCCTATAGAGATAGGTGATTGTCTCGCCTTCGACCACGTCAGGGGATCCGACAACTTCTTTGGTCAGGCTGACACCCGGCGTGCGCACGGACGGTACATTCAGCGATGTTTCTGCGTCGCCCGGAACCGTGGGCAACGGCACTTCGGTGCTGGACACGCTGGCGATGTTCGTCACGCCGCCTGCATCAATGTCAGCCTGCGTGACGGTGTAGTCACCGCTACAGATCAAAGTCGCAGACGGGATCAACCCTGTTGTCGGGATCGGCGCGCAGTTGACGTTGGCGATCTTGTCATCGACGACAACCGGTTGGTCAAACAAGGTCACGTTGCCCGCGTTGGTGACGGTGTAAGTGTACGTCACGCTGTCACCAAAGGCCGCGATGTCAGACACATTCGCCGCCTTGGCAATCGAGAACGCAGGCGCGCGCTCTGGGCCTTGCACGAACACATCGCCGGTTTCGCTAAGCGGATCGGCGTTCGGATTGGCCGGCTGCGCAGTGGCTGTGGCCACGTTGGTAAAACCACCAACAATCGCACCATCAACGGTGTTCTGTGCGTTCACGTCATCCTGCGTCGTGGTGTATTCAACGATGCAAGACGCGTTTGTCGCATTCGGCGCCAGCGACGCAATCGTGCAGGTCGCGGGCGTCACCAACAGGTTGTCGGAAATCGACAGGTTGTTCAGCGTCACATTGCCGGTGTTCTCAACCGAAATCACAAAGCTGATTTTCTCACCCGGTGCGGTAAAGACTGGGCCAGACACAGGTGCGCCTTGGATCGTTTTGGTTACAACCAAAGCAGGATCAGGGGTATCCAACGGGTGCGTGTTATCTTGGGTGTCAGTGATCGTTTCGCCCTGCGGATCAGCGCCCGTTGCGGTGGCGGTGTTCAGCAGAACTTGGGCATCGACATCGGCTTGGGTCACGTCATACATGCCCACACAGGTCAAAACATCGCCGGGGGCTAGAACCACGTTGGCCGGGGCTGCTGCACCGTCAACTTCGCAGGTCAGCGTAGGGATCAACGGGTCGACCAATGTCACACCGCTGATTGTCTGGTTGCCAGTGTTTTCAGCCGTCAGCGTGTATTCCAGCGTGTCGTCGACCTCGGCAGGGCTTGGCCCGTTCGTCACGGATTTCAGAACCGTAAATTGAGGGTCTTTGACCGCATCCACGGTTTTGATCGCTGCCGGTGACAGCACGAGCGTTTCGTTGGCTGTGCCGGGCGCAAAGGTGGTCGAGGCAACCGCTTCGTTGGTGACGAAACCAGCGTCCAGGTCTTCTTGGGTCACGGTGTATTGCGCCGTGCAGGTGGCTGTTTGACCAATCCCGAACGACGTTGTGGGCGTGTCAACGTAGCACGCAATCGGGTCGTCAAAGCGGTTGTCCGCGATCGAAATATCCGTGTTGAACCCCGTGCCGCCAGAGTTGGTGATCGTGTAGGTGTAATCGATCTTGTCGTTCAGCAAGGCAAAGCTTGCGTCACTTGGCACGCTGTCTTTGGTCAGGCTGAGCGCAGGCACCGCCCCCACCGGATAGATGTCATTGTCTGTGGGCGAGGTCACAACCGCACCGTCAAAACTACCGGAAGCCGCCGCCAGGTTCAGCGTCGATCCAAGATCAAGGTCCACCTGACGGATCATGTAGCTAGACGTGCAAGTCGCAGTTTGCGTCGGGTCCAGTGATGCGGGCGCGGTCGAACAATCAACCGTCGACAGGTTGTCAAACACGGTAAACGGCCCGTCGATAGTGACGTTTCCGGTGTTGGTGATCAAAAAGCTGTAGGACAAAACCGTGTTCACGTCGAACTGGTCAGGCACGGCGCTGGTGCGGGTTTTCGCGATCTCTAGCAGCGGCGTTTGCAGGGCTGTCACGGTGGCCGACGCAGGTTCGTCTTCGTCAACTGTGTCGCCATCAAACGTGGTTTGCGCGGTGCCGACGTTGGTCACGGAACCGTCGTTCAGGTCTTGCAAATCAGCGGTCCAGACCTGTTCACACGTGACCATACCGCCCGGCGCAAGGCCGATGCCGCCACAATCCAGCGTGCCGGAAATTTTGTCGTCAAACACCGACACAGCAGAGGTCAGCGTGACGTTCCCTGTGTTGGTGATCGTGTATTCAAAAATGGTTGTGTCGTCAGGCTTCGCGTAGGTCAGGGGCGATCCCGCCTTGACTGCTTTGGCAATCGAAATGGCAGGCAATTGATCCGCTGTGACGTTAATGTCGGCCTCGTTGCTTTCGACTTCGGTGGTCGTGGGGTCACCATCAACAAGCGGCACAACCGGTTGGTTGGCCACGGCCGTGGCCACATTGTCGAACGATCCGTTGTCCAGATCGTCCTGCGTCACGCGGTAGCTGCCGGTGCACAAAATAGACGCCCCCACCGCAATCGGCGACGGTGCACAAGACAGCGTGCCACCGGTCGAGGTGATCAACGCGTCGTTGATTACGACAGGTGCTGTGATCGTGATGTTGCCTGCGTTCGTGACTTCGAATTCAAACTCGACTTCTTCGTTCAGCGAGGCGAAGGTCGCAGGTTCGCCTGTTTTCAAACGTTTGATCAGCTCTAATTTCGGCGCTGCCTGTAGGCGCACGTCGGTTGAATCGTTGTCCGTGTTGCCATCGGTGTCGTCGCCATTGTCCGAGGTATCGCTGACCGCGTCGTTCGCCGGTGTTTGCGCATCAACCGTGACCGTGTTGTTCACGCCGCCTGCGTCGATGTCCTCTTGGGTCAAGGCATGCGTCGCTGTGTAAGTCCATGTTTCTGTTGTCTCGAGCGTGCCAGTCACGCCGCCATCGCCCGCAGGTGACCCCAGCGCCAGCGTCAATGCTGTGCCGTCGCGCCGCGTGAACGTATCATCCGGCGTTACCGCATCCAGCGTGACGTTGCCGGTATTTTCGACCGTGATCGAATAGACGATTTCATCGCCGACTTTGACCGGATCAGACAGGCCAGACGTGTTCGCGGTTTTCACCACGTCAAGCGAGGCCACCGGAGCAATTGTGATGCCGGTGGTATCGTCGCCCGTGACGCTGTCGTCATCGGACAAATCGCTGATCGCGGTGCCATCGGGGTCATCCGCAAACGCCGTTGCTTGGTTGTCGATGCCGCCCGCATCCACGTCGATTTGCGTCAGCGCGTAGGTCGCGGTAAAGGTCATTGTCGCAGTGCCAACCGGCAGATCCAACACGGCCCCATCGCCGCCCTCGTCCGCCCCACCGCTGGCCAAAACCGGGGTCGGTTCGGGATCAGACCCCGTGAACGTCGTCTCGGAAACAGCCACGTCAAACAGGGTCACGTTACCCTCGTTTGACACGACGTAAGTGTAGGTCACGATGTCGTCTTTGTTCACAATCCCATCACTGCCCGCATCAACGCTCGCAGTTTTGATGACCGCGATTTTCGGCGTGCGGTCCAGCGTGACATCCGTGGGGTCATCGCCGTTTGGGGTGTCCGCGTTGGACACATCGTTGATCGTGCCACCTTGGGGCAAGGTCGCTGTCGCGTCAGCCGAGTTACTGACACCGCCTGCGTCGATCGCCGCTTGCGTCAGGACAAAGCTGGCAAGATAGGACCAGGTTTCGCCCACGTTTATCTTGTCGTCGTTGTTCAAATCGCCCGCATCGTAGGTCGGCAACATGGTCAACGTCAGCGGTTGGTCTTTTGCATCCTTCAGCGTGTCACCGATCACGATGTCAGACAGCGTTACGTTGCCGGTGTTGGCAACGGTGATCACAAAATCGATCTTGTCGCCAACGGCCACGGGCGTGGACAGCGTCGGCGTCGCGGTTTTCACGACCTCTAGGCCCGGTTCAGGGTTCAGCGTCACAACAGTTTCGTCGCTGCCAACCGTGCTGTCATCGTCCGAGAGATCGTTGATGGGCGTACCGTCAGGGTCATCGGCCGTTGCCGTTGCTTGGTTGGTGATTGTGCCTGCGTCCAGATCAACTTGGGTCAGCGTATAAATCGCCTCGAAAATGACCGGAGCACCGCCTGCAGCGATGTCCATCGCAGTACCTTGGCCAATCGCGCGACCGCCGGATTTGTAGGCGGGTGCGGGCGTCGGGCCGTCACCCGAAAATATGGTCTCAGTGACGGAGGCATCAAACAGCGTCACGTTGCCTTCGTTGCTGATGGTGTAGGTGTAGGTGATCGTGTCGCCCGCATCGGCGATGCCATCGGTGCCTGCATCCAGAACCGCCGTCTTGATCACAGCCAGCAAAGGGTTGCGCGGAATGTCGATTTCAACGGGCGTGTCCAGCACTTCGGTGATTGGGGTGTCTTGGGGATCGGTGCCCGAGACGCTGACGGTGTTTTCGAGACCACCGGCATCAAGCCCCACCTGATCAACGGTGTAGGTCGCGGTGTAAACATGGGTTTCGCCCACGTCCAATTCCTTGTCACCATCCGTGTCGCCGCGATCCAATTCAGGGTCAGTGACAGTCAATACGTCATTGGCGTCGCTGGTCAGATCATCGTCCAGCACGATATTTGTGATCGTCTGGTTGCCTGTGTTCGCAACCGTGATTTCAAAGCTGATCACATCGCCGATCACAACCGGATCGCTGAGACCCGTGGCATCGCCTGTTTTGCTGACAGTGAATGACGGCGTTTTGGCAGCGACCGTGACGGTCGCGTCTGATTCAACTGGGTCCAGCGCTGTGTTGTCAGGGTCATTTGCCGTGACAGTGGCGGTGTTGGCGAGCGTCACTTGCTGGTCAACATCGTCCTGCGTCACTTTGTAAGTGGCGGTAAACGTGACCACGTCACCCGCGCCCAACGTGTCCCAACTGCCGTTTGCAGCGGCGTCAACCGACGCCCCCGTTTCGTTATTGTCTTGGGTCAGCGTGTCGCCCGCGACCGGCAAAGCAACCGTGCCCGCAGCGCTGGTGTGCTGATCGCTGACGGCCACGTCAGTCAAGGTCACGTTGCCCGCATTTGTCACGGTGTAGGTGTACAAAATGTCTTGGTCTACGACCACATCAGCGGTGGCAGACGGCGTTTTCAAAATTGTCACGGACGGCTTTTGGTCCGCGTCAATCGTCAGATCCGCCAAGGCGGGCGTTGGCACTTCGGTCGACGTGACGGACGCGTTATTGGTCACGCCGCCGTTGTCCAAATCGATTTGCGTCACGGTGTAGGGTTGCGTGCAGGTCACTGTTTCGAGCGGCAAAAGACCACCGGAGGGCAAAGTACCGCAATTGAACGTGCCGATTTTGTCGTCGACCACAACCGGTTGATCGGTCAACGTTACGTTGCCGATGTTGGCGACAACGTAGGTGTAGATGACGGTTTCGCCGACAGTTGTGATTTCACTCAGATCGGCAGACTTGCCCAGCGCGAATTCCTTGATGCGGGTTGGACCTTCGGCAAAGGCATTGTCGTTTTCGACCTCAGGCGTTGCATTCGGGTTGGCAGGCTGCGCTGTGGCTGTGGCGACGTTATCGACACCCGCAGTACCCAAATCGGCAGTGCCGAATTGCGTGTCAAAATCGTCTTGGGTGACCGTGTAGACCACCACGCAACTGTCGTCGGTTTCGCCCGGCGCTAGGGGGCCAACCGTACAAGTCTGCGGTGCCACCAACAGGCTGTCAGTGATGTCGATGCTGGTCAGGGTCACGTTGCCGGTGTTTTCAACTTCGATCACAAAGATCAGTTCTTCGTCCACCGAACTGAAATCGTCTTCTGGACCGGGAAAGCGATCAAGCGTTTTGGTGATGCCAAGGCCCGGTACCGGTGCATCCAATGGATGGGTGATTGATGCAGATTTAGAAAGGCTAGCGCCTTGCGGATCGGTGCCAGACACAGTCGCGGTGTTCGGCAAACCTTGGGCTGCGGCGTCAACCGCATCTTGCGCGTCCAGATCGGCTTGGGTCACCGTGTAATTGCCCACACAGGTCAGCACATTGTTCGGCGCTGTCGGGGACAAAATCACGTTGGACGGCGTCGCGGATCCGTTGATGGTACAGGCAAACGACGCGATGCGGGGATCGGTGACTGTGATCCCGGCGATTGTTTGGTTCCCTGAGTTCGTCGTCTCGATCGTGTATTCCAGAACATCGCCAAGTCCCGCCGGGTTCGCGCCTGAAGTGACCGATTTCACCACATCCAACGCAGGGTTTTCCGACGCCAAAACGGTCGCGGTATCAGATGGGGACACAACAGGAAGCGGCGCACCGGATTGCGGCCCGAACAACGTATTGGCTGTGGCCTCGTTGGTGACAAATCCGGCGTCCAGATCGGCTTGGGTCACTGTGTATTCCGCAGAACAGGTGAAATCAGCGCCGACGTTGAATGTGCCAAGGGATGCAGGCCGGCACACGAACGTGCCGATTTTGTCATCCACAACTGAAATGTCCCCTGCAAAACCTGCCGAGCCCGAGTTGATGATTTTGAAATCATACATCAGCTTGTCGCCAAGCGTGTCAAAACTGGTTGTCGATGGATCGACAGTTTTTTCGATACTCAGCGCGGGGTCGCCGTCGACAGGAAAGATGGAGGAACTGGAGGGCGATGTCACAGACGCGCCGTCAAATGTGCCCGAAGCGGTGGCGACGTTGGTGGTCGAACCCAGCTCAAGATCGCCCGACGTGATGGCGTAGGTCGCGGCACATTCTACGGAAATTGTGGGCAGCAAACCACCTGCCGGCACGGCGTCGCAGATGGCTGTCGTGATGCTGTCCGCGATGGTGATCGGACCATCAATTGTGACGTTGCCGTTGTTGGTCACAACAAATTTATAGGTCAGCGTTTCGGTATCATCAAAGATCAAAGGGATCGGCGCATCCAGCGTTTTGACCAACAACAACGACGGGTTTTGCACGGCAGGAACCGTCACGCTGTCGCTTGGCGATTGGACAGTGCCTCCGTCAAATGTAGTATCCGCAGTCGCGATGTTGGTGACTTCGCCGTCGTTCAACGCGGTCTGGTCTGCGGTCCAGATTTGCTCGCAGGTGACTGAGCCAAGCGGAGCCAAATCAGCGACAGAGCATGTCAGAGTGCCGGCGATTTTATCATCGTTCACGAGGATATCTTCGGCCAGCGTCACATTGCCTGCGTTGGTCACGACGTATTCGAACGTCACCGTGTCACCAACCACAGAATAGCTAGAGGCCGAGCCCGATTTCACACGCTTGTCGATGATCAACTTGGGGTCTTGATCAGCCAGAATTTCTTCTTCGACTTCGGGTGACGTCACGGTCACAATCGTGTCCCCGCCAACCATTTGCGCGACCACGGATTGCGTGACAGACGCCGTCGCCTTGTTGACGATCTTGCCCAAATCCAGATCGGGCTGCGTTACGATGTGCGTGCCGGTACAATTGAGCGTGCCCAACGGTGCGATCCCCGCTGCGGGCGTCGCATCACAAGCAACGCTGGCGATCCTGTCATCCGCAACTGTGATCGGGCCGGTCAGTGTCATGTTGCCCGCGTTGGTCACGACAAATGCGTAAGGGATCGACTGGTCAAGCGTGCCGAACGGCACGCCCAAGCCTTCGGTTTTGGTCATGATCAAGGCAGGGTTTTGCACTGGGCCAGTGACCGTCACCATGTCGTCATCCGTGACGGCCGTGTTCTTGGCCAGTGATTTGCCCGTCACCGTCGCGGTGTTGGTAAAGCTTGCGACATCGACGTCCACCTGCCCGAAATTCTTGATCGCTGTCAGGGGTGTGCCGTCGCCGCAGGTGGTCGCGATCGCACCGGGCAACAAATCATTCAACGTACAGCTAAAGCCCGCCAAAGCCGGGTCCGTCACGATCAAGTCTGTCAGCGTTACATTGCCGGTGTTGGTCACCGTGAACGTGTACACTTCGCTGTCCGTCGCCGAGGTGTAAACCCCGTCCGTGAATGCTTTGACGATCTGCACAGTCGCGTTTTCGTCCGGGCCTTGAACCAAAGCGACCGAGGTTTTGTCCGCTGGGGCCGTCACGCCAGAAGGGGCCGTGACAGACGCCGTCGCCGTATTGGTGAACTGACCGTTGTCCACATCCGTTTGGGTCACGTTGTAGGTCGTGGTGCAGGTTGTGTCGTCTGTGACACCGGGCAAAATCGACCCGATCACACAGTTCACAGCCGGCGAAATATCCGTGTCGGTAATCGTCACGTCGCTCAGTGTGGTGTTGCCGGTGTTGGTCACCGCAAAGGTGAATTCAACCGGATCGTTCGCCAACGTAAACCCGGAAGCTGCCGTTTTTTCAAAATCAAACGATGCCGTGCGCACAGGGCCGTTCAAAGTCAGCGGGAAATTTGACGTCGTGATCTGGGCACCGGAAACGCTGGCGATGTTGTCGATTGACCCTGCGTCCAAGTCCGCTTGTGTGACCGTGTGGGCAAAAGTGCAAATGTTGCTGGTGACCGTCGGTAGCAACCGGACGATTGCGCAGCTGTAGGTCGGATCCAGCACGTCCGTCACTGTTAAATCCGTCAGCGTTTGGGTGCCGTCATTTTTTACGGCCAGCGTGTAGGTGATGACCTCGCCCAACGTGGAGAACGCAGGTTTGTCCGCTGTTTTCACGATGCTGGCGATTGTTGTCGCAACGGTCGGTAGAACCGGCACCGTTTCGATTGCCGTTTTGGTTTGGCCGATGCCGCCGGCTGTTTGGGCCGCCGCAGATGCAGTGTTGTTGACGATTTCGGCGTCCATGTCTGCTTGGGTCACGTTGTAGATGCCCGTGCAGGTCGGCGCGTCAGATGGCGCAACATTGGTGAATGTACAAACCAGCGCGGGGATCAACGGGTCGGTGACGATGATCTCTGTGTAAGTGACGTTGCCGATGTTGCTTGCGGTAAAGGTGTAGGTGATCTGTTCGCCCACGGCAGAAAACGTCGGTGTGCTGGCACTTTTTGTGAACGTGAATTCTGGATTTTGGTCCACAGGCACGGTCGCATCCACTTGCGGTGACGTGATGGTGGTTGTGACGCCGCCTTGGGTGAACGGGAAAGACGCAGTGGCCGCGTTTTCCACAGACCCAGCATCCAGTTCCGTTTGGGTCGGATCGTACGTCGCAAAACAATCAAAGCTGTCGCCCGCGTTCAAAACTGCCGGCTGCAACGAACAGTCAGCGGCGGCCGCCAATTTCGCATCGTTGATCGTGATCGGCTGGGTCGCCAGTTGGATCTGCGTGTCGCCGGAATTGGTTACCGAAAATGTGTAGGTGATCGTGTCTGTGGTCGCTGCAACGGCTGCCAAATCCGGTGTTTTGGTCAAGGTCACTGCGGGTTTCAGAACCGGCGCGATGGTTACCTGAACCTCGGGGGATTGTGTGGTGCCAGCGCTGGCCGACGCCGTGTTTTGGACGACGCCTGCTGCAATGTCATCTGCGGTGAACGTGTATTCAGCCGTACAAGACAGCGAATTGTTGCGGCCCAAAGGCGTGTCAAAACAGTCAAATGTCGCCGGAAATTTACTGTCGGTGATCGTGATCTTGGGCGCGCCAATGTTGGAGTTGATCCGCACGTTGCCGACGTTGGTCACCTCGTAGGTGTAGATGACGGTTTCGCCGACTTGAAACTGAGCAGCGGTAATTGCCGGCGCCGTTTTGACCAACGAAATTGCAGGCTTTTGAACTGCTGGAACCGTGACGGTATCATCGTTAGACGTGACGGTAGCCCCCGTCCCTGCCGCCGTCGCAGTTGCCGTTGCGATGTTGGTCACACCGCCACGGTTTATATCAGCCTGAAGGGTCGCGTAGTCGGCAGACGTACAGGTGATCTGGGCACCCGGCGCGATGGTCGTTTCGGTACAGGTCGCAGTCGTCTTGTCATCGGTGATCAACGGCGCATTCAGCGTGACATTGCCGGTGTTCGTCAGGACGTAGTCATAGGTCAGGTCAATTCCCACAGCCTCAAAGCTGGTGGGCGAGCTGGCGTTCAACCGTTTGTCCAGCGTCAGGCCCGTCGTGCGCGCAGCATCGACACTGGCCGTGTCCGCGCCATCCGCCGTGTTTGCACCAACCGTGATAGTCGCCGTCGCGCTGTTGTCGACCTTGCCGGTGTCGATGTCCATTTGCACAATGGTGTAGCTGGCCAAACACGTGATGGTTGCGTCCGGCGCAACAGAGCCGCTTGGACAAGTCGCGCCATTTGTCAAAACATCCGTGACAACGGGTGCGGCGGGAAATGTCACCGTGCCAGTGTTTTTGATCTTGAATGTGTAATCGATCACATCGCCAACCGCGTCGTAATCAGCGGTCGTCGCGGTTTTCGTGAAATCCATGCTCAGAACCGGCGTCGCGCCTGGAATTGTGACCACGCTGGTGTCGGTTTCGTTCGGACCACTTGGGGGCGTGCCGACAACTGTCGCCGTATTGCTAAGCTCGGTTGCGTTGGTCGCAAAGGCGTCAATGTCAGTTTGCTTGACCGTGTATGTGCCCGAACAGGTTTGTTCTGCATTCGGTGCCAAATCCCCGATCGTACAGGACAACGCAGGGATCAACGGATCCGTGACTTTGACTGATGTCAGGGTGACGTTGCCTTCGTTTTTGACCTTGAACGCGTACGGAACAGAGGTGCCCACAGCGCCGAATTCAGCGAGCGTGGTCGTCTTTTCAAGGCTGATCCCTGGTGATTGCGTCGGGCCGTCGACTGTTACTGTGTCTTGCAGCGCACCGAGCGTGCCAAAATCGGGAACGCCGTTTGCCACCGCGATGTTTGTGACACTGCCGTTGTCGATGTCGTCTTGGGTGACCGAATATGTGCCTGTGCATGTCGCAAAATCGGCGGTGCCACCGGGGTTGGTGTCTTGGATGACAGTTTTATCGCAGGAAACAGTCGAAATTTTATCATCTGCAACAGACAGTTGGCGGATTGGAACCGATCCGATGTTCGTGATGATGTAGCTGTACGCAATAGCCTCGCCGACGGTCGTAAAATCCGTTTTATCCGCTGTTTTCTCAAGGCTATAGCCCGGAGCAACGGTCACAATGTCGGTGTTACTGAGCGTTGGGCCACGGCGAAAATCCCAATAGTTGTCGTTAGGGTCATCATCGCGAACCTGCGAAACGGTCTGGCCGGTCGACAGAATATTCGACAATAACGCTGAGTTCGTGGACGAAAACCAGCCGGTGTCATACGTCCGGTTGCCAAAACCAATGCCCGAGCTGATCAGCTGCGTGCCGTCAAGGTTGGTGTTTTGCGTCGGGATGTTCGTCCAGTTGCCAAGGTTAAATCCATTGATCAGCAGATCAATGTTGTTGGCATCAAACTGGCCTGCTTGGGTGTCGCCATCATAGGCTGTGAACCGGACGTAAATGTTGGAAATCGAACCACCAAAATAGGTCGCGCAAGTGCTGAACCCACAATCCAGACTGATCGGATCATTGATGGTAAATGGGTTGCCGCGAAAACGCGTTGGCTGCCCGTTGCTGTTGAATCCGCGAAACGCGCCCGTGGGGTTCGAGAACTGAAAATATGAGTTACCGTTTGCCCCGACCAACACGATCGCGACGCCGCCTGCTTCGGGGTAATCGGCCGGTAGCGTCAGTGTTGTTCCGGGAACAGAGCGGGTGAATTGGGTCGCGTTGGCTGTTGTTGCAATCACCGCAAACGCCATCGCGACGACGCCGGCACTTAGCTTTTTCAAGTAGCTCATCAAATCTCACACCCTTGCTACGCCGGACAACCAGCGGTTGAGAATTCATTTCAGCTACGTAAGCAATTTCTTGCCGTTTTGCGGAAGGGGGAAATTTTAAAAAGAATTGACCGTCGCATGCCGCCCGCCCAAAAGTGGCGCATTGGCAACAACTTTGCTGGCTCTCAAAATTCGAGTTGGCCCGAGATTTTCAGACGACATCTGGACCAAATAGCGCAACCCAAAAATAATCCAAGGCTCAATCTAAAGTTTGTTGCGGCCCAAGCACTAGACGAACCTAAAATCGTTGCAAATCAAGGGTGTCCTCGTCATATTCTGATGAATGGGACCGCAAAGGCTTGCTTTTGTTACGATTCCATCAAAAACCATGACATAAAATCAGGGAGATGAAACATGTTTGGGACCTTAAAAACCCTCGCCATCGGGGCAGTCGCAGCACTGGCCGTAACGGCAGCCTCTGCGCAAGAATTGAAATTCTTTACCATCGGGACAGGCGGCACAGCGTACACCTACTATCCGGTTGGCGGCGTTATCGCGAACGCGATTTCCAAACCACCAGGCTCGCGCGAATGTGGCGAAGGTGGATCATGCGGCGTTGACGGCTTGATCGCCTCTGCCGTGTCCTCACGTGGGTCAGTCGACAACGTGAACGCAATCATTTCCGGTTTGCGCAACTCCGGTTTCGCACAATCTGACGTCGCGTACTGGGCCTACACGGGCACTGGCACGATGGAAGGCAAAGAGCCAGCCAAAGACCTGCGCACAATTGCCGCCTTGTTTGAAGAGCACATTCACCTCGTTGCACTGGCCGAAAGTGGCATCAATTCTGTCGCTGACCTAAAAGGCAAACGCGTTTCTTTGGACGAGCCGGGTTCCGGCACCTACGTCGATGCGAAACTGATCCTGGACGCCAATGGTCTGTCCGTTGACGACGTCACCGCCGAAGCCCTTAAAGGCGGCGCTGCATCCGAAGCGTTGCGCAACGGCAAGATCGATGCGTTCTTTGTTGTGACCGGTTACCCAACGGGTTCCTTGGTCGAACTGGCCTCTGCAACAGACATCAAGCTGGTGCCAATTGATGGTGCCGGTGCAGAAGCATTGATCGCCAAATACGGCTTTTTCGCTGCCTCCGACATCCCTGAGGGCGCATATGAGGGCGTAGCAACAACTCCGACAGTTGCGGTTGGCGCACAGTGGTTCACAAATGCCAACGAAAGCGACGACCTGATCTATGAGATCACCAAAGCCTTGTGGAACGACGAAAGCCGCAAGTTGCTGGACGTGGGTCACGCCAAGGGCAAAACCATCACGCCTGCCACCGCGTTGAACGGTGTTGGTGTGCCTTTGCACGCTGGTGCGGAACGCTTTTACAAAGAAGCTGGCTTGCTGAAGTAAGCCATTCAAAACAAGATATTGGCCCGAGCGTAGACCCTACGCTCGGGCTTTCTCAATCTTAAGGTGCCGCTATGACTGCCGAAACGAATGACCGCGAATTGACCCCCGAAGAGCTGGCCGAGATTGAACGTAAATATGACCCCGAAACGGCGTTTCGACCCACGGGCAAGCAGCTTGGTTTCGTGATCGCCGCCTTTCTTGTGTCGATGTCGGTCTACCATTTCTACGCCTCAGGTTTTGGCCTGATCCGCGAACTTTTGCACCGCGGCATTCATCTGAGTTTCGTCCTCGGCCTCGTGTTCCTATTGTTCGGGTTTCGCAAAGAACACGGCACGATTGTGCGCGGCGGGATCACCCGCATCCAAGGCGTTCCGATCCTTGATCTGGTGTTTTCCGTGCTGGCCGTTGGGGCCGCGTTGTATCTGCCGCTGCTCCCACCCGAAATTGTCTCTGAGCGTGTCGGCAACCCATCGCAGTCGGACGTGTTCATGGGCACCGCCCTGTTGCTTTTGACGCTTGAGGCGACCCGCAGATCTGTTGGCCCGACCCTGCCAATCATCGCGTTGTGCTTTGTTGCTTTTGCTTTTTTCGGGCCATGGATGCCCGGCGCGCTCAAGCACGGTGGGTCTAGCTGGCTTGGCATCATCAACCATTTGTACATGACAAACCAAGGCATCTATGGCGTCGCCATCGGCGTCATGGCGCAATATGTTTTCCTGTTCATCCTATTCGGTGTCTTGGCCACCCGCATCGGTTTGGGGCAACTTTTCATCGACATGGCGATGGTTATCGCAGGGCGCTATTCAGGTGGCCCTGCCAAAGTCGCGATCTTTTCATCCGCCTTTATGGGCACGATTTCAGGCTCCTCAATCGCGAACACCGTGACCACCGGTGCGCTGACGATTCCGGCTATGAAACGGGTTGGATACCCCGCGCATTTCGCCGCCGCGACCGAGGCCACGGCCTCAACCGGTGGGCAAATCACGCCGCCAATCTTGGGCGCTGCGGCCTTTATCATGGTCGAATATTTGGAAATCCCGTTGCGTGACGTGTTGGCCGCGGCACTGTTTCCCGCCTTGCTGCACTACTTCGGCATTTTTGTCATGGTTCACCTTGAAGCCAAGAAATTGGGCCTGCGTGGCCTGCGCGCCGAAGAGTTGCCCAAGCTTGGCCTCGTGCTGAAAGACCACTGGCTGTCGATCATCCCGTTGATCATTTTGGTCTACCTGATCCTGTCGGGCAAAACGCCGGACTATGCAGCGGTCTACGGGATCATCGCTTGCGTCGTGGTTGGATTTCTCAACCCGACCCACCGACTGACAATCCCCGATCTTTGGGGCGCGCTATCAACCGGCGCCAAAAGCACATTGGCTGTAGGTGCGGCCGCCGCGACAGTGGGCGTTGTCGTTGGCGTTGTCACCTTGACCGGCGTCGGTTTTCGACTTGGCTATGTGGTTGTGCAAACGGCCACGGACATCGGTGAATTCGTCGGGGGCATTTGGCCGCTAAGCTACTTTACCATCGCGCAATGGGCGCTGTTTTTCTCGCTGGTTTTAATTGCCGTGGCCTGCATCATCATGGGCGCAGGCATCCCGACAACCGCGACCTACATCATCTTGGTCGCTGTTGCTGCCCCTGCCCTTGCGCAGTTGCAAGTACAACCGCTCGTCGCGCACTTTTTCGTCTTTTACTACGGGGTGCTCGCAGACATTACGCCCCCTGTTGCTTTAGCTGCCTATGCCGCCGCAGGGATTGCGGGGTCAAACCCGTTCCAAACTGGCAACACAGCGTTTAGGCTTGGCATTGCCAAAGCCCTTGTGCCGTTCGTGTTTGTCTATTCGCCAGCGTTGTTGCTGGTCGCTGACGGGTTCACGTGGTGGGCGTTCACCTACACGCTGATCGGCGCGATGCTGGGTATCTTTAGCATTGGCGTTGCATTCTCGGGATACCTGATCGCGCCATTGAAAACATGGCAGCGCTGGTGGATCGGACTGGCATCATTTTTGTTCATCGCACCGGGCGTGACGACAATGGCGATTGGTCTCGTTTTGGTGGCCCCCATCCTGCTTTGGCAGATCCCGCAAAAGCGTCGGCACAGCAGTGAGATCAAGTAAAACCCAACGCCCAAGACCGACCCTGAGAGGGAATCCGCCGATCAAATTTCAATTTAAAGTTATATTTTTGAATGGAGTAAGGGTTACACCGGACATTTGAGATCGTTATTTTTTGCTATGCTCTTGCCTGCCTCCACCTCTGACCTACCCTTTTAATTTCGTCGATGGAACGAATTGGGGGGCACGGTACATATGGCACATGCAAGCACCACATTCTGTGAAGACAGGTACAGACGGTCTTTTGAGGAACTTAGTTCTCTCGGGCTGAAATTGCCCGAAGGGTCGTTCGCATTCCTCGCCAGCGAAGTGTTGAACCGGGTCTCGCAGCACGCCGCCTTGCAAAACCAAATGCCGATCCAAACCACAGATGCGGAGATCGAAGAACTGTCTTTGGCGCTGATTTCCCAGCAAAGCGATGCAGGATCACAGTTCATTTTTGACCTCCAAAGCAAAGGCGCTTCTGTTGAAAACGTCTACCTTAGCTATCTTGCGCATGCAGCGCGCAGGCTTGGCGTGTGGTGGGAAGAAGATCGCGTCAGCCTGTTGGATGTCACTGTGGGCACTGGGCGTATTTACGCGATCATGCGTGCCATGGCCGACCTGTTCGATCTGCCCGACATTCACCACAACAAAACCGCCGTATTTTCCGCAGTGCCCGGCGAAACCCACACATTGGGCGTGCGCATGGCCGCAGATCTGTTTCGCAAAAGCGGTTGGGAAATTGATCTGAAAATCGGCCTGTCGCATGACGACCTTGTGGCTGATCTGGCCAAAAGCAACCACGTGCTGATCGGTCTGTCCGGTGGTGGCGAACACTGTATCGTCGAACTTGCCCGCCTTGTGGTCGCCCTGCGGATCAGCAACCCGAAGGCGCTGATTTTCGTAAGCGGCAACATCGTGACCGAATCGCGCGAGGTCATCGAATCGATGGACGTGGATGCAATGTCGAACGATTTTGAAGAGGCACACGCCCTAATGGACCAGCTTTGGACCCAAGCTAAGGCCTCCGCGCGCGCCAAAACGTGATCTGAACGGCAAACGCAAATGTAAATCAAACATTACACTTGCTGGATGCATATGTGTCAGACTAATCTGACATTATGTCTACATTTGATACTTTTCCAGATCCACAATCTGCGCGCCGTTTCCCGGAACCTGCAGCAGCACTGCGCCTGATCAAACCTATTACATGGTTCCCGCCGATGTGGGCCTATCTGTGTGGCGTGGTGTCTTCGGGCGCGTCCGCCGAGGGCAAAATCGAGCTGGTTATCCTTGGCGTGGTTTTGGCCGGTCCTGTCGTTTGCGGGATGAGCCAAGCGGCAAACGATTGGTGCGACCGCCATGTGGATGCCATCAACGAACCTGATCGCCCCATCCCGTCAGGACGCATTCCGGGCCGTTGGGGTTTGTGGATCGCATTGGCCATGTCGGTACTATCCCTCGTTGTCGGCTACCAGTTGGGCCCTTGGGGCTTTGGCGCGACCATCTTTGGCGTCCTTGCGGCGTGGGCCTATTCCGCTGAACCCATGCGTCTCAAACGCTCTGGCTGGTGGGGGCCGGGGCTGGTCGGGCTGTGCTACGAAGGATTGCCGTGGTTCACGGGTGCCGCCGTTTTGTCGGCAGGTGCACCGTCTTGGCAGATCATCGCGATTGCCGCGCTCTATGCGATCGGCGCACACGGCATCATGACCCTAAACGATTTCAAAGCGCTTGAGGGCGACCGCAAGACGGGCGTGAATTCACTACCTGTCACGCTGGGGCCACAGCGCGCAGCCAAGGTCGCCTGCTGGATCATGGCCATCCCCCAAATCATCGTCATCGGCGCGCTAACGCTTTGGGACAAACCGTGGCACGCATTGGCAATCACCGCCGTTTTGATCGCACAACTGGCCGCGATGCGTTTCTTGTTGCGCGACCCGAAAGGCAAAGCGCCGTGGTACAACGGCACCGGAATTACGCTGTATGTTTCCGGCATGATGATCGCCGCTTTTGCATTGCGAGGCTTGTCATGACGCTCAGTTGGACACAGATCGCGCGGCTAGGGCTGGTGCAGATGGCGCTGGGTGCGATTGTGGTTTTGACCACTTCGACGCTGAACCGCTTGATGGTTGTTGAATACGCACTGCCTGCCATTCTGCCCGGCGCATTGGTCGGGTTGCACTACGGCATCCAACTGTCACGACCGCGCTGGGGCTTCACGTCTGACACCGGCGGCAACCGGACCCGTTGGATCATCGGTGGTATGGCAATTTTGGCACTGGGTGGCTTTGGAGCTGCCTTTGCAGTGACCTTGTTTGAGCAAAGCTTTGGTCTCGGGATCGCCCTGTCAGTGCTGGCCTACGCGCTGATCGGTATTGGCGTCGGGGCCTCTGGCACGTCGCTATTGGCGCTATTGGCAAGCGCCACCGCCCCGCATCGTCGCGCGGCGGCAGCAACAATCACATGGCTGATGATGATCTTTGGGATCGCGATGACCGCTGGAATTTCCGGCAGCTTTCTGGACCCTTTTACGCCTGCCCGTTTGCTAAGCGTTGTCGCAGTTGTCGTAACCGCCGCCATGCTGCTGACGATTGTCGCCGTGGGGCGGATCGAACAGCATGTACATGCACAACCTGAAACCCAAACGCCAACGCCGTTTTGGGAAGGCATGACGCAGATTTGGGCCGAACCAAAAACCCGCAATTTCACCTTGTTCGTATTTCTGTCGATGAACGCCTATTTCATGCAAGAACTGATCCTTGAACCGTTTGCCGGCCTCGTTTTTGACTTTACGCCCGGCCAATCCACAGCCCTGAGCGGTGCGCAAAACGGTGGTGTTTTTGTCGGTATGCTGACCGTCGGGATTGCAAGCACAGCACTCAAGATCGGCGCACTGCGCAGTTGGGTCGTGGCGGGTTGCCTTGGTTCCGCCGCCGTCCTTGGCATGATCTGCATGGCGGGATTTGGCAGCACAGCGGTTCCGTTCACCGCCCTTGTGGTCGCACTCGGGTTCTTTAACGGCATGTTTGCCGTCGCAGCGATTGGCGCAATGATGAGCCTTGCATCCCAAGGACGCGGCCAGCGCGAAGGCACCCGCATGGGGCTGTGGGGCGCCGCCCAGGCCATGGCCGCTGGTTTCGGCGGACTTGCAGGGGCCGCTGCCGTCGATGTTGCACGCGGGTTTTGGGCAGACGGCCCGGCCTTTGGAATTGTGTTCGCGGCAGAGGCCGCATTGTTCCTTGTCGCCGCGATCATGGCCGCACGGGTTATGGAAAATTCAGCGCAGCCAAACGCCGCGCTCGTACCGGGAGAATAGCGATGTATGACGTAGTTATTGTCGGAGGTGGCCCATCAGGGGCCATTGCGGCCGAAGACCTCGCGCGATCAGGTAAATCAGTTGCGTTCATTGACCGCGATGGGCGGATCAAACCCTGCGGGGGTGCCGTCCCCCCTCGGTTGATCCAGGATTTCGACATTCCCGACAGCCAGATCGTTGCCCGCATCAACACCGCGCGCATGATTTCGCCCTCACAGCGCCACGTCGATATTCCCATCGAAAACGGGTACGTTGGCATGGTCGACCGCGAACATTTCGACGAATTCCTGCGGGTTCGCGCCCACCGCGCCGGCGCACATCGTTTCACCGGCACGTTCATCCGCATTGATCGTGACGCAGATGGCACCAAAGTCATCTACCGCGACAAAGCATCGGGCAATCAAATGGAGCTCGCAACCAAGCTGATCATCGGCGCGGACGGGGCCCGGTCCAACGTCGCCAAAGCCGAGGTCCCCGGGTGCGAAAAAATCCCGTATGTCATCGCGTATCATGAAATCATCGAAGCCCCTGACGCGCGCGAAGGATACGACCCATTGCGGTGCGACGTGATCTATGACGGCGCGATTTCGCCGGATTTCTACGGTTGGGTTTTCCCCCACGGCAAATCCGCGAGTGTCGGCATGGGCACTGGCATCGACGGCGTTGATCTAAAGAAAGCAACGGCAGAATTGCGCGCGGCGTCTGGCTTGCAAGACTGCAAAACCATCCGCAAAGAAGGCGCGCCTATCCCACTGCGCCCCATGGACAAATGGGACAATGGCAGCGACGTGCTGCTGGCCGGTGACGCCGCTGGCGTCGTCGCCCCGTCGTCCGGCGAAGGTATTTATTACGCGATGGTCGGCGGGCGCGTGGCGGCAACGGCGGCGGCCGCGTGTTTGCAAAGCGGGCGGGTCAAGGACTTGCAACTGGCGCGCAAACTGTTCATGCGCGAACACAAAGGTGTTTTCAAAGTGCTCGGAGCCATGCAAAATGCCTACTACCGCAGTGATGCGCGGCGCGAACGGTTCGTGTCCTTGTGCCATGATGTGGATGTGCAGAAATTGACGTTCGAGGCCTACATGAACAAGAAACTGGTCGCAGCCCGCCCCTTGGCGCACCTGAAAATCGGGATCAAAAACCTGGCCCATTTGACAGGCATCGTATCCGAGACGCGCATCTAATGACGATCATGATCCCCGCCTGGATTGACGGCAAATTGCAACCTTTCGAAAAACTGGCAGCGCACCAACAAGGCGTGCGCCACATGGCTGTTTCGGTGTTTGTGATGGCGCAAGGCAAGGTGCTGATCCAGCAACGCGCGTTGGGCAAATATCACACGCCGGGCCTGTGGGCGAACACCTGCTGCACACACCCGATTTGGAACGAAGACATGACCGTTTGTGCCGTGCGTCGTCTGGATGACGAGCTTGGGATCAAAGGATTATCCCCCGTTCATCGCGGCGAAGTTGAGTACCGTGCAGACGTCGGTGGCGGGTTGATCGAGCATGAGGTCGTTCAGGTTTTTCTGGCCGAAACCACGCTGGATCTGGCGCTAGATTTGAACCCGGACGAGGTCATGAACACCCGCTGGGTCGATTATCACGAACTGATCGCCGAGGTGCAGCGCGAGCCTGAAAAATTCACGCCGTGGCTTAGCATCTACCTTGCCAAACACAGCGATTTAATCTTTGGCGACGCGCTCGCGTCCTAACGCAGCTACACCTCTAGCAGAGTCCCAAGACCTGCTGCTTGCATCGCGCTGGCAGCGATATCTGTCGCCTTCAGACCAGCGTCCGCATACATTGCATCTGGTGCTGCTTGGTCGATGAAACGATCCGGCAGCGTCATTGTGCGCACCGCAAGGTGACCGTCCAACAGCCCTTCGTTGGCGAGGTAGTGCAAGACCATCGCCCCAAAACCACCTTGCGCGCCTTGCTCAACCGTCAACAACACGCGGTGGCTTTTAGCGAGTTGGCGGATCAAGGCGTGATCCAGTGGTTTCGCAAAACGTGCGTCCGCGATGGTCACAGAAATTCCGTTGGCCTCAAGCATTTTGGCGGCTCTGCGGCCTTCCCCCAGATGCGCGCCAAACGACAGAATGGCGATGTCTGATCCGTCTTGGATGATGCGACCTTTGCCGATTTCCAGCGCCTCGCCCATGTCGGGAATTTCAACGCCTTCGCCTTCGCCGCGTGGGTAGCGGAACGCGATCGGACCGCTGTCGTGCGCAGCTGCAGTGGCGACCATGTGCACGAGTTCAGCCTCGTCTGCGGCGGCCATCACGGTCATGTTTGGCAGGGCAGAAAGGTAACCCACGTCGAACGCGCCTGCGTGCGTGGCCCCATCGGCACCGACCAAACCGGCGCGGTCAATCGCGAAACGCACCGGCAGGTTTTGCAAGGCAACGTCATGCACGATTTGATCGTAGCCGCGTTGCAAGAACGTCGAATAGATCGCACAGAACGGACGTAACCCGCCAGCAGCAAGGCCCGCAGCAAATGTCACGCCGTGTTGTTCTGCGATGCCAACGTCAAAGACGCGCGCGGGGAATCGATCCGCTAAAATGTCGAGCCCCGTGCCCGATGGCATCGCGGCAGTGACTGCGACGATCTTGGAATCCGTCTCGGCATGTTTGGTCAACGCGGTTCCGAACACCTTGGTGTAGGACGGGGCGTTCGCGCGTTTCTTGGCCTGTGTACCGCTGGTCACGTCGAATTTTGCAACGCCGTGGTATTTGTCGGCAGATGCTTCGGCGGGGGCGTACCCTTTGCCTTTGACCGTGCAGCAGTGAATCAAAACCGGACCTGTGGCGCGGGTGTGTGCAGCGCGCAAAACGCTGAGAACCTGTGTCAGATCGTGCCCGTCGATGGGGCCGATGTACTGGAACCCCAGTTCTTCGAACATCGTGCCGTTGCCGCCTGTGACGCCTGTCACCAACTGACGCGCGCGGCGGGCGTGGTCGCGCAAGGGGCCGGGCAAGGCTGTCTCAAACCCTTTGGCCATCGTGTGCAATTCGCCAAAGGGTGAGGCGTACAAACCGGACAGATATTTCGACATGGCACCGACGGGCGGCGCGATGCTCATTTCGTTGTCGTTCAGGATCACGAACATACGCCGACCTTCGGCCCCTGCGTTGTTCAGTGCCTCGTAGGCCATGCCCGCGCTGATCGACCCGTCGCCGATCACGGCAACCGCGTCGCCGGTGGGCTGCCCCATGTCGCGTGCGACAGTAAAACCCAACGCGGCTGAAATCGAGGTCGAACTGTGCGCTGCCCCAAACGGGTCGAATTCAGACTCGCTGCGTTTGGTGAAGCCAGACAGCCCGCCCTCTTGGCGCAGGGTTGGCATGCGCGCGCGGCGACCTGTCAACACTTTGTGCGGATAACATTGGTGGCCCACATCCCAGATGATTTTGTCGCGCGGGGTGTCAAAAACAGCGTGCAGCGCAACCGTCAGTTCAACCACCCCAAGGGATGACCCCAGATGACCGCCCGTTTGGGCAACCGCATTGATGACTTCGCAGCGCAGTTCATCCGCGAGCTGGCCCAGCTGGGCATCGCTGAGCGATTTCATGTCTGACGGTTCGCTCACGCGGTCCAGGACCGGGGTGTTGGGACGGGACATGGGATGTCCTTTCATCTGCATAAGATGGGTTGTGGCTAGGCCTGATGGCCGGGGAACAGATGACGCGTCGCCCTAAAGCTGGCGACATCTGTCTCCCGTAGCCAACAGGAGTGTCGGGGTGTCGAGCCTCCGACGTATCAGGGCACCCAAGGGACCGGGTTTCCTAATCTGGGGTGGGCGGGGCGAAACAGATCGCCCGAGCGCCCGAAAGTTCAGACCAGTTCGGTGTCTTTGACCGTCAGGTTGAACGAGAACGGCGTTGGATCTTCGGTCTCGCGGGATTCATCAGGCAAAAGATTGCCGATGCCGTACAAAGCCCAAATTCCAAAGACCAGCACGAGGCAGAATGCAGCAGCGTACCCCGCCCCTTTTAGCATCAACGCCAAGACATCGGCGCGCAGGCGAAAACTGGGGTCCGAAGAGGTTCTCAGGTAGTCGTTGTTATCACTCATGATTGCTCTCCTTTGTTAATCAAGCGGTGCGTAGCCGTGGACCTGCGCCCAGACGAACCAGTTGTCGACAACCGTGCCGGTCAGCAAGATACCGATGCCGCCAGTCAACGGCGTCAGCACGGCGAACCACCACGCCCAACGGTGGATACCTTCCATCGTGGCGTTGAAACCCATCGTCCAGCGCCAGAATAATGCGGCGCGTTCGGATGCAGTGCCCCGATCAACGATCTGCTCAATTTCGCGTTCACCGCCATAGCGCGACACGGCCAGAATGGTCGCACCGTGCATCGCAAACAGCAGGGCAGATCCGTAGAGGAACGCAATGCTCAGCGCGTGGAACGGGTTGTAGAACAGGTTGCCGTAGGTCAGCGAAAACAGGTTGGTCCAGTCAAGGTGCGAGAAGACGCCGTAAGGCACAGCTTCGGACCACGACCCCATCAGGATCGGACGGAACAAGCCCAGCACCAGCACCAGCCAGATCGCGGACGCAAATGCCCAGCTGACGTGTTTGCCAAGGCCGAGTTCTTCGGCGCGCCGGTAGGTTCTGACCCACCATGCCATGATCGACACAAGAAAGAAGAACGACGCGATGACCCACCAGCCGCCTTCGTCTAGCGGTGCCATGCCAAGCCCGTATTCTTCGGCAGGTGGTTCCAGCGACAGCCAGAACAGATCCCGCATGAACAGAGCTGGTGAATAGTCCACCTGAGCCCAGAAATTCATGCCGATGATAAAGAACCACACAAGGCCTGTGGCCAGCGACACCAGCCCGAATGGTCCCAGATAGATTGGCCCCAATTGTGCGTTGCCAAACAGGCCCGCCAGGGATGAAAAGGTCGCAGATTTCGTGCGTTCCCGATCAAGCGTGCCGTTCGGGTCAAGACCCATTTCCGGCGGTCCCTGAACTTGAACCTGTGTGAAGATATTCTGATATTCAGCCACTTTTCATCCCCTCCTACAGGTCAGCCCACCAGGGCAATTCAGCGTACCAATCCCACCACGCGCTCCATTGGTCGAACCAGATGGTGCCCGAGATCACGATGCAGATAGCGCTCCAGACAACCGCGCTGAGGGCAAGAAACAGACCCAAGCGGTGGATGCCGAGTGGCCCGATCGAATAGCCGACCAGATCGCGGAAATACGTGTCTTCGTGGTCCGGTGTGGCGATCTGTTTGCCTTTGCCCGGATTGACCGCGGACAGAACCAGCGACCCGTGCAAGGCCAGTGCAAAACACGTCGTAAAGAAGAACGTGATCGCGATCATATGGGCCGGATTGTAGTGAAAGTTACCGTAGGCGTAGCCCACATTGTTCACCCAATCGAGGTGGCTAAAGATGCCGTATGGAAATCCGTGCCCCCATGCGCCCAGCAAAACAGGGCGGATGATCACCAGCGTCACATAGGCCAAAATCGCGATGCTAAAGGCAAACGGTACGTGGTATCCCATGCCCAGTTTGCGGCAGATTTCGACCTCGCGCATCATCCAGCTGATAAAGGCCATGGTCGCGCAGAATGTGATGATTTGCCAAAGCCCGCCTTCGGCCAGTGGGGCAGCGCCCAAACCGACCTCAAGAGCGGGTGGGTTGATCGAAATCAACCACGGGTTCCAGGTGTCGCCAAGGGCTGCACCGTAGAAAATCAAGAGAGTGCCGAGGGCGGCAAAAAAGAACGTCGTGACGCCGAAAAAGCCGACATAGAAGGGTCCCACCCAGAAGTCGAACAGATCACCGCCAACCAAAGTCCCGCCCCGGACCCGGTATTTTTTCTCGAAGCTGAGCTGAGCCATCTTCATCCTCCTTAGTGCGCGGTTCCTGTCGAAAACAGAAACACGGGCGCGCGTCGTTTTAATCAATCTGTGGGGTTTGCTAGGGGCGGCCGGAACCGCCCCAAGCATGATTTCTATGCCGAATTATTCGCCAGCTTCTGCCACGCCAAAGGCGCGGGTAAACCAGTTGGTTTCAGGATTGCTTAGCAGGACGAGGTGAATCATCGCTGCAAGCAAAAAGAGAAACACACCCTGTGCCACGAATACGCGACGTGGGTCGAAAACCAGCCAGATCTTGTAGAACTGTGCCATGTTAATTCCTCTCCGTTACCAAGCGAACCAAGGCAGTTTGAAATACGTCAGTACGTGAGCCACAACCGCGATGGTCGTGAAGATCCAAAGACCGCTCATGTAGACGGAGTGCAATTCCTGCGCTTGTTCGTCTGAAAGACCTGTGAAAGACAAGTCGGATTTATCAGCCATTTTTTTCTCCTGAAAATATGTACTGACGCCGCGCTCCCCCCGCGGCTGGGCTACGACAAAGGTTCATCCCTTGCCCTAATCCACCACTCCGGGGGGGAGTGGCGAATTTGATGTAACCCATCGTCTCGACCCGACGGATTGAATTCGATTTACGCCGAGAATATTCTCGGCGTGATAATCTGCGCTTGGCTCCACGCAGCTTTGATGGGGCCGCGTTCCGGCAGCTCCATGCGACGTGCAGCCGACAGGCCCCACGTCAAAAACGCGAGCGGCAAAGTGGCTACAAAGATGACGGCAAAATACGCGTAGTATTCCCGCATCGGCGCGGCATGGCTACGACGCTCACGCGTTGGTGCTTCGTGTGTGAAATCAGTCATTTGGTTCCTCCCAAAGCTGGTTGAAGTCCCTGAACGGTTTCCAGAACGACCCGCTCGTCCCCTTGGTCAAGCGCGCGCTTTTCAGCGGCATCCCGAAGGGTCTTGGCGGCGGAAATCCGTGTCAGGATCGGGTGGCTTGCTACGAGTTCATCGAGCATCGCCTGCGCATCGCCATCCCAAGGGAAGTCGCGGCGCAAAGTCGTTGGTGTGGCCTCGGCAGCATCCATGTCCGTGCCCAGTGGCAGGATGTGGAACAGCGCGTCAAACAGGCCATTGCAGACCTCTTGGACCAAATAAGTCGCCCCCGCGTAGCCCATAAAGGGCGTTCCCGTCGCGCGCCGAATGGCGGCCCCCGGAAAGCTTGCAGAGATAAAGGCAGGTGCGGGGCCAAAGCCCGCTTTCATCTCGGCCAGATACATCTTTTCGTTGATCGACCCGAACACGATCAAGGGCCGCTTTTGGTGCATCCAAGCGCGCACTTCGTCGTTGTCGGTTTTCTTGCCCCGCGTGCGGGCGACCGCAAAGGCGCAGGGCAAACCCAGATCGTTTTCAAGGAAGTTCCGAATGCCACGCGCGTAGGTTTCATTGGCCACAATCGCGAATGACGCGGTGGCGAAAAAGTCTTGCGTGACAGAGCGCCACAAGTCCCAAACCGGCTTGATCGTCGAATGCTTTTCGCGCTCGATAAATGGCTCTGGATCTAGCCCCAACATCTCGCCTAACTTGCGCAGGAATTTTGTGGTTGAAACGATGCCAACCGGCGCTTGCAGGTACGGTTTTTGCAGCACCTCGCACAGGCCGCGCCCAAATTCACGGTACATGCAGATGTTCACGTCCGCGTTCACCAGCCCACGCATTTCAGACACATGCGCGCCCAGCGGCATCACCATATTGACGTCAGCGCCGATGCCTTCGACCAGGCGCCGAATTTCAGCCAGATCAGACGGCATGTTGAACGTGCCGTACATCGGGCCCAAAATATTGACGCGTGGGGCGGCGTCCTCTTCGCGTTTTTTCTCGGGCGGCATACGCCCTTTGGTCATGCCAAATTCGGTAAAGATCCACGTCATGGCGCGGTCTGCAGATTCCCACTGATCCTCATCAATGGTGCGCGGCAGAAAGCGCTGAATGTTGGTGCCTTGGGGGGTCACGCCGCCGCCGATCATCTCGGCAATCGATCCGGTTACGACCACGGCTGGCAGCGCGGGATCAAGGGTACCCCACGCGCGTTTCATCGCCTCTTCGGTGCCCGATCCCATCTGGTCTTCGCCAAGGCCCGTTACCACTATCGGCAACTCGTGTGGGGGCAATGCGTCGGTGTAATGCAGCACAGAAGTCACGGGCAGATTTTCGCAGCCCACTGGGCCGTCGATCACAACTTGCAAGCCTTTGACCGCACAGAACGCGTAGACTGCGCCCCAGTATCCGCCTGCTCTGTCGTGATCTTGGACTAGCATGATGCGGTCCCCGCGCCCAGATTACGACGGGGTGCGAACGCGCATCCTTTTGATACGCTGCCTCGCGAGCTGCGAGAATTATGAACTCTCGCAGTCACTAAATCATCTCCGCCGCTTTGGCAGCCTTAGCAGCACGTTCCAGCTTTTTGGCGTTTTGCGCGCGGAATTGCGGTTGCAGGTTCGGGGAACCTTCCCAAACACCGGCGGTGTCTTTGTGCCCGACGCCCTCAAAAAATTCGCGCATGTGATCCATGCGTTCTTTGTTGGCCATGGCACCGTTGACAACTTCGGCGAGGGAACCAGCCCCCGCGACGCCCATAAGAGGACGCGCGGAAATCAGGTTGGTGAAATACAGCGACGGAATGCCCATTTCCTTGCCCTTTTGGACAACCGGCGTTGTGCCGATGGCAAGGTCCGGTTTGATCGCCTCCATCGCGGCGCAATCATCCTCAAGCGAGGCGCGGAATTTAACCTTAACGCCGCGCGCCTCAAGCCATGCAGCATCATCTGCCGACCAAGGTGTTTTCGGACAGGCTGTGCCAACATAAGGAATGTCAGCGCCGCTTTCGATCAACAAACGCGCGACCAGCAATTCGCTGCCCTCGTAGCCTGACAGGGTGATCGTACCTTTGACAGGCTTGGCCGCAAGGGCCGCTTTGATCGCTGGCAGAAATTGGTTTTGCGCCTCTGCAATCTGGCTGGTGGGGATGTTAAACGCGTCCCCGATGCTGGCCAACCACCCAGCCGTGCCATCATGGCCAACGGGCGCAGAGCCGATGACAAGACGCCCCGCGGCTTGGAATTCACGCACCGATGCGGTGTAAAACGGATGGATCGCAGCCACGGCCCCGCAATCCAGCGCACCGTAAAGTTCGCGCCATTCGCGGCAAGGCACAACCGGCCCCGCAGCCAGCCCAAGCGGGGCCAACATTTGCCCGATCATCATCGGATCAGCCGGGAACATTTCGCCGAGCAGGCTGACTGTCGGGCGATCTGATTTGCCGGAGGCGGGCATTGGCACGGGACCTGCCTCGATCTCTTTTCGCGCGTAGTTTAACATCGCACCGGCCAACACGTCTTTGGCTTCGGCGTGGGTCGGAATGCCAAAACCCGGCACGTCGATGCCGACAATCCGCACGCCGTTGATCTGCTCTGGCAGCAGGCGCAAAGGCACGCCTGACGCGGTCGGCACACAGAGGTTCGTGACCACAACGGCGTCTAGTTTTTCAGGGTCGGCAATGTCGTGAACAGCTTCGCGGATGTCCTCGAACAGTTTGCCTGTAACCAGCGTTTCAGAGTTGAACGGAACGTAACCAACAGAGCGGCGCGCGCCGTAAAAATGCGACACGAACGTCAGCCCATAGACGCAACAGGCCGACCCTGACAGGATCGTGGCTGTGCGTTTCATTCGCAAGCCAACGCGCAATGATCCAAATGCAGGGCACATGGATTGTGGCTGGTCGTGCGGGCCTGTGGGGTAGTCTTTGGCGTATTGATCCAGAATTTCGGACTTGCCAGCCATACGCGCGGCGTAGGCCATTTCGGACCCGGCGTGACAGCCCAAACCGCCTTCAGGCAGTGGCGCATCGCGGCCTTCGACTTCCGTGCCGGTTTCGACCGCTACCGCGTCCGCGTCGTCATATGTGACTGGACCATTCAAAACTGCTGCCCCGTCGTGAACATGCGTTTCGTATTGCCTTTGGCGATGGGCTCAGATTTGCAGCGAGGATCAAATTCGCGGTTGCATTTGTCGCTATTCGGCTGGCTAAATGTCGAATTTCTCTCAATTGAATCAAATACTTGCTGGATAATCATTTCGACTTCACACTTCATCGTACACGACCTCCAGGCTTTCGACCGGCATGCCGTATTTGCCACGCATGTCTTCGGCTGTGGCTGGAACCAACGTGTAATCACCGCCCGTGTCTTTGGCGTCAAACAGACCCAAAAGACCGTCCTGATCCAGCGGGGCCGGACGCACAGGTGGAGCAATCGAAACTGCGTCACCGAGTTCGGCAAACAACGCGCCCCATTGGGATTCAGAGGTGCCAACGATCTGGTAGTTCGCCGATTTCTTGCGCAAGTCATCGTCTTGCGGGATCGCTGCGAGGACCGGAATATCGACGGCTTTGGCAAAGGCCGCAGCCTCGCCTGTGCCGTCGTCTTTGTTGATCACAAGGCCCGCTACACCAACGTTACCACCCAGCTTGCGAAAATATTCGACTGCTGAGCACACGTTGTTGGCCACATACAGTGACTGCAAATCATTCGATGCAACAAGGATAACCTTTTGCGCCATGTCACGGGCGATGGGCAGGCCAAAGCCGCCGCACACCACGTCGCCGAGAAAGTCGAGCAAGACGTAATCGAAATCCCAGTCGTGGAACCCGAGTTTTTCCAGCAATTCAAAACCATGGATGATGCCACGTCCGCCACAGCCGCGCCCGACTTCTGGGCCGCCAAGTTCCATCGCGAACACGCCGCCGCGTTTGAAACAAACATCGCCGATCTTGACCTCTTCACCCGCCAGTTTTTTCTTGGAGGATGTTTCGATGATCGTCGGGCAGGCTTTGCCGCCAAACAGCAAGGACGTCGTATCGGATTTCGGGTCACAGCCGATCAGCAGAACGCGTTTGCCCTGTTCGGCCATCATGTGGCTGAGGTTCGCCAAGGTGAAGGATTTGCCGATACCGCCCTTGCCGTAGATCGCGATGATCTGGGTTTTGGACGTCGGTTCTTCGTTGATGATGTCAGCGAGATCTTCGTGCGCTTCGTCGCGCAAACGCTGATCAAAATCCTTGATCGATCCTTCGCCGTGCAGATTTGGGATATCCAGTGTCATGCGTGACCTTTCCAATCGAGGATCATTTTCAAGCAGCTTTTGTCGGTGAATGCCGTTTCATAGGCCACCGCTGCGTCCGTCGGTTTTGCGATGTGTGTGATCAGACCGTCCAGAGACAGCGCGCTTGAATCGATCAATGCGCGCGTGGCGATCAAATCGTCGGGCGTCCATTCCGCAGAGACGCGCAGGCGCGCCTCTTTCATGAACGCAGGCGGAAAGGCGAAATTGATCGGGTCCGTGTAAAACCCAGCAAGGACGATCTCGCCGCCTTTGACCAAACGACCAATCAAGTCGCCCAAGATCGATGCGTTGCCGGACACGTCGTAGATAGATTTGTAGTCGCGGCGCGGATCGGCATCGGGATGCACCACGTTGTATTCGAAATCACCCGTCGTGCGGATGGGGTCGATTTCCCAAACTGTTGGGGCAGGTGCGCCCGCTGCAATCGTCAGACGTGCAAGCAATCGACCTAAGACGCCGTGACCAACGATCAGGTCAGGAACCGCTTTGCCCGGACCTGCAATTGCGTGACGCGCGGTCGCTGCCAGCGCGAGCAATGCGCCCTCGGCCCTCATCGCGGCGTCAATTTTGATGACCCGTGCTGCGTCGCTGACGAGCAAACTAGACGCGCCCCCGAACAAGCCAAACGCGCCATCGTAGCAATTCGCGCCGGGCACAAAAACACGGTCGCCAGCCTTGAAACCAGAACCGGATGTGGCTTCGACCACTTCGCCTGCCGCCTCGTAACCGGGAACCAGAGGGTACCCCTTGCCAGGGAATGGTGGCATTTTGCCCGACCAGAACAAGTTTTCCGTGCCCGTTGAAATGCCCGAATGGCTCACCTCGATCACAAGATCACCGTCAGTGGGCGCGTTCACGTTCAGCGTCTCTAGCCCTAAATCGCGCGGGCCTTTTAATATGACGGCTGTGGCTTGCAAAAAGGCGTTCCCCCGCTTTGGATTTTCGCGGTCACACCCAAAGAAGACTCGGTTGCGACACTTTGTACTACCTGTAAGGTAAACCTGACACTTTTATCTGTCAATAAACTTAGACACTTTCTCGTGTGCTAACTGTCAGACTTTTCGGACATCGATGCAGCGGGTCACGAATGGGCGCGACGCTTTGGGAAATGTCACCTGTGAAAAACCTGCGGTACGGCACATTTCGCCAATGTTGGCTGCGGATCGCGCCTTGCCTGTGCGCATCGCCAGTGTGTACAGCGCGAAATAAACGTCCCCTGCCCGCTCGGGTTTTGTGTCCCCCAGCATCGGTTCGGAAATGATCAAACGACCGCCCGAAGGCAACGAGTTGAAACATTTAGACAATAGATCAGCAACAGTTTCGTCGCTGTGATCGTACAAAACCCGAATCAAGCTGATCGCATCGGCACCAAGGGGAACAGCCTGTGTTTTGAACGATCCGGACTGAACAGTCAGCCGCGATTCCAGACCTGCATTGGCGAACCGGTGCGTGGCGGCAGGGGCAACTTCGGGTAGATCAAACAACGTCAGGTCGATGTTTTTGTACGCTTGCCCAACCGCCTTTAGGAACGCACCAGACCCGCCGCCGACGTCCATCAGCTTGTGAACGCCCTTGAGTGAAATCGCGCGCAGCGTGTCTTCGGCGACGAGCACCTGACTGTCAGCCATGAGGTCAGAATAGGTCGTAGCGATGGCCGGATCCATGTCGCCGCCAAAAACGTAAGGCCAGAAATCTGCCAGTTCGGTTTCGACCTCTCCGCGGAAAAACGCAACGGGATCAGACAGGTCGCGGTACAACACATCGTGGTGGTCAATCATCTGCACAAGGCCCGGCACGCCGACCAGCGCGGCCCCCGTTCGGCTCACTCCAAACCGCCCGGCGCGTTTGTGTTTTAACAACTTGAGGGCAACACCCGCACGCAGCAAAATCTCCATCCGCTCAGGCGGGACTGAGCTGGCCAAAGCCAGTTCCTGCACCGTCGCAGGCCCGTCCATCAAGGCCTGAGGTATCTTAAATTTGACCAAGGCCATCAGAACCTGCGAGTGGCAAAACCCAGCCAACAGATCGAACATTGCCTCGCCTTCGCGCCGCACAAGACTGCGGGTCAGTGGAAAGCCGGCGGCCCATTTCTGGAATTTTCGCGACGCCATTAGACGTGCCTGCCAATTGCCAAAACGGCGCCGTTTGGGCGTAGCAAAGGCAACATCTGCAGGGGCGTCAGTCATTTATTCACCCGCGATTTTTGCCGCCTGCGCTTGGCGCCATTTGATCGGCGTCAACACTTCGGCTTGGGCGGTCACCATCTTGGCCAACATCGCCTCGCCTGGGCATTTCGGGATCGAAGAAATCGCGCCACTTAGGATGTCACGCATCCGCCCGATCGCGCCATCGATGCCCAATTCAGTCACCGCATTGGGGCGTCCATGCAGGTCGTCTTGACCCACAGGCTTGCCCAGCGTTTCCTCGTCATAGAGCGCGTCGCGCAAATCATCAGCGACCTGAAAGGCCTCGCCGATGCGGGCACCCAGTTCTTCCCACGGCTCTGCGTCTTGGCCTGCTGCGACGGCACCCATTTGCGTCGCCGCGATGAACAACGCACCGGTTTTAGCACGGTGATAGGCCGACAGATCAATGATCTGTTCGCTTTCCCAGCCTTGCCCAGCGCAGATACCATTTGGCATGCCAGAGCGTTGGGTGAGCACAAGCATAATTTGCGCTGCTCGGGCAGGATCAAGGTGGGCAACGCGCGCCAAAATTTCGAACGCCATGATGATCAGGCTGTCACCCGTCAACACGGCCAAAGGTTCGCCAAACGCACGGTGCACCGATGGTTTCCCCCGGCGGGTATCGGCGTCATCAAAGCATGGCAGATCGTCGTGCACGAGCGACGCACAGTGCATCAGCTCAAGCGCTGCAGCAGCCGCATCTGCCAACTCAGGGCGATCATCACCGCAGGCAGCTGCGACGCTTAGCAAAATTGTCGGACGGATGCGCGCGCCACCCGGCGTCACGGTGTAGTGCAAAGCAGAGGCCAGCTTGCCCGGCGACGGAGCCGCCTGCCCCGCACGTATAGCACTGGAGATAGCGCTATCTATTCGCGAACTGAAACCCATGCTGTTCTCCGTGAATCTATGTGGCCGATAGGAGTGTAATGTATTGATGACATCGAATGTGTCAACTAAGTTAGACACTATCGCTGTCAACAAAACCGGATTCTCAGCGCAAAGGAGGCGCGATCAATGGTGCAGCCACCGCCAAATGTGACGATCATCGGGGCCGGTATCGGCGGCCTTGCTGCGGCCCTGCGCCTGTCACATGCCGGTCTGCGCGTGACGGTGCTGGAACGCGCTGCAACGCCGGGCGGCAAGATGCGCACGCTGCCAACACCCGCAGGCCCGGTTGATGCGGGGCCCACGGTTTTAACCATGAAACCGGTGTTTGATGATCTGTTTGCCGCAGTTGGTGTCCGCCTCCAGGACCACGTCACGTTAGAACCTGAACACGTCCTAGCCCGCCATTTTTGGCCCGATGGTGCGCAGTTGGATTTGACCGCTGACAGGCAGGAAAGCGGCGAAAATATCGCGGCAGTCTTTGGCGCAAAATCCGCATTGGAATTTGAGACCTTTGCCATCAAAATGCAAAAACTGTTCGATGCATTTGACAAACCAATGATGCAAACTGCGGTTCCGACACAGGCCGCGCTGATTGGGCATGTGATGAAAAATCCATCGCTGATTTTGGCCATGCAACCACATTTGAACATGGCGCAGTCGGTGCATCGTCACTTCAGCGATCCACGTCTTGCACAGCTTTTTGCCCGTTACGCGACCTACGTGGGCAGCGTTCCGAACAAGGCCCCGTCGATCCTAGGTTTAATCGCCCATTCAGAGGCGCAAGGCGTTTGGCGGGTCAAAGGTGGCATGCACAAACTGGCAGTAGCCATCGAAAAACTAGCCGTGAAATTCGGAGCCGAGTTTCGCTACAACACCCACGCTGAGCGTATCGAGACCCAGAACGATTGTGTCTGCGCGGTGCAGACGCGCGACGGGCGAATTCCCACCGATGCGGTGTTGTTCAACGGCGATCCGCGCGCATTGGCGCAGGGGCATCTTGGGCAAACGCCTATCACGGCAGTCCCGAATGACGCGACTGAACCGCGCAGCCTGTCGGCCAATGTTCTCAGCTTTGCCGCGCGGGCCCACGGCCTGCCGTTGTCGGCCCACAACGTGTTGTTCGCGGATGATCCACGCGCAGAATATGCGCCTTTGATCAAAGGGCAGACACAAACGGACCCGACCTTGTACATCTGCGCCGAGGACCGTTTTGGCGGATCAAATCCTAGCGATCTTGAACGGTTCGAAATTATCATGAATGCCCCTGCCGTGCCCGATGGCACCACCCACAGCACGAAAGAGAGACAACAATGCCAGACCCAGATTTTGGACAGGTTGCGCAGCTTCGGCCTAACGTTCACGCCCCAACCAACCGATCAAACGCTGACGATGCCAGCCGACTTCGCACAGATGTTTCCGGCCTCGAACGGATCACTTTACGGGCGATCCCCACATGGGATGATGGCGGCATTCAAACGGCCGACAGCACGCACGGCGCTAAAGGGTCTGTATCTGGTTGGGGGCGGGGTGCATCCGGGGGCGGGCGTTCCGATGGCGACACTTTGCGCACGGCACGCGGCAGGGGCGATCATGCAGGACCTAACTTTGACCTCGACGTCCCGGCAGGCGGATATGCGTGGTGGTATGTCGACGGTGTAAGTGACGATGGCACGCGCGCCGTATCTGTGATCGGCTTTATCGGATCGGTGTTTTCGCCGTGGTATCACTGGTCAGGGCGCGGCAATCCGGCGAACAACTGCTGCATCAACGTGGCGACCTATGGCCCCGGCGGGCGGTTCACGATGACGGATCGCGGGGCATCCGCACTACGACGCGCCAACGACACGTTGCGTGTTGGGCCGTCAGACATGCAATGGAACGGCGCGTCATTGACCATCAGCATCAACGAAATTTCATCACTGCCGATGGTGTCACGCGTGCGCGGCCAAATCATCGTGACGCCTGACGCAATCACAAATGTTGAACTGCCACTGACCAAAGATGGCGCACACGTTTGGCGTCCTTTTGCCCCGTCTTCGCGCATCTCGGTTCAGCTAGAGGCCAAGGGCTGGCAGTTTGACGGGCACGGCTATTTTGACGCGAATTTCGGAACACGACCGTTAGAACACGACTTTAGCTATTGGACGTGGGGGCGGTATCCGACGGCTGCAGGGGCCACGTGTTTTTACGATGCAGCACGGCGTGATGGGACCGTGTTGGATGCGGCTATTGCCTTTGATCCTGCAGGCAATGCCACGCAGATTGACGCGCCACCCGCGACCCCGTTCAAGCGAACTCTGTGGGCTTTGCGTCGTGAAACGCGGGCAGATGCGGGAACAACGCCGCACCAGATCAAGCCGATGTTGGACGCGCCGTTCTATTCGCGCTCGGTTGTTCAAACGCAGATCAATGGTGAGGTCGTACAGGGCGTGCACGAGGCGTTGGACCTGAACCGATACCGTTCGCCCGTGTTGAAACCAATGCTGGTTGTGCGGGTGCCACGACGGGCAAACTGGACGTTTTAGGCTTTGGATAAGTCCACAGGCACAACGTCGGGATTTAGGCGCGCAACACTTGCATTTAACGCGGCAGCAACTGTGACCCAGACCAAATAGGGCATGAACGCCAAACCCGCCAAGATGTCCAATTTGAACATCGAGATGGTTGCGCCCAAGACTGCAATCCACAGCGGTGCCATAATCAGCAGCGCACCCTTGAGACGACGCAATCCGAAAAACACCGGCGACCACAGGGTGGCGAACGCCCCTTGCATGGCCCAGAACGCCAAGGCGTAAGCGCTGCCTTCGAGCATGCCGACACGTGCGCCCGCGAATGAAATCAACAGGTAAATTGTGGTCCACGCCACCGGAAACACCCAGTCAGGTGGGGTCCAGTCGGGTTTGTTCAGGGTTTTGTACCACGCACCCGGTGGGAAAACCGCGCCAGTCGCACCTGCGCCAACGCATGCCGCCAAGAAAACAAAGAAAAGATAAATATCCATGAGGCTGCCTAACATGCGGCTTGGGGGCGTGTCACTCGGCGGCGGTGGAGGCCGCGTCTTCTTGGGCTTTGAGTTGCGCAAGCACCGCAATCAATGTTTCAGCACGCCCCTTTTGACGTGGGGCTGCGCGTGCTGCGGCCTCCACCAGAAACCGGACCTCGGCCAGCGGTTTCGCGTAAATCACGGGGGATTTCGGCAAGACCATCGTGCTGGCCGCGCGCAGTGCAGACAGGCCAATCAAGCCGAGTTTCTGAGGTTTTGTCGTGCGGGCGCGCATCGTGATGCTGTCGTTGCCGTTGCGTTTTACCGCGCTGCCAATGCCTGCGTAAATGTGGCGCGCTGCAAAAATTCCAGAGCGGGCAGACACGGGCAGTGCCGCGATCCCCGCTTCGGATCGGATGTACAATCTGTGTGCTTCGGCCAGTAATTTGCGCACCATACGGCGGATTTCAGGGGTGGCCTTCGGATCGGCAAGGAACGCTTGAACGTCAATGCCAGCTTCGTCCATCCAGTCCATCGGCAGGTAAATGCGCCCTGCGCGCGCGTCCTCGCCCACGTCGCGTGCGATGTTCGTCAGTTGCATCGCCACACCCAAATCACAGGCGCGGGCCAAAGCATCGCCGTCACGCACCCGCATCAAAACGCACATCATTGCACCCACGGCACTGGCCACGCGTGCAGAATAATCGCGCACGCCGGACAGCGTGTCGTAGCGGCGTTCAACCGCGTCCCACGCCAACCCCTCAAGCAAAGCTTCGGGCAAGGCGCGCGGCATGTCGAACTTTTCGATGATCGCGCAAAACGCCCGGTCTTCGGGTGCGTTTCGCGGGCGTCCTGCATAGGCCAAATCCAAACGGTCACGCAATTCCAGCACCGCGCGGCCTTTGTTGTCACCTTCATCAACTTCGTCATCTGCAAGTCGGCAAAACGCGTATAACGCCAGTGCGGGGTCGCGCACCGAGGCGGGCAACAGCTTGGATGCGGCGTGAAACGAAAGTGACCCGGTGCGGATCACGTTGCGGCAATGTTCGAGGTCTTTGGGGTCAATCATTCGGCTGCCATCCTTGGCTCTTTCGCGTTAACGTGCATGTCGGGAACCAGCTTGGCCAAGACTTCGGCGCTGGACACAACGCCGGGCAAACCGGCGCCCGGATGCGTGCCTGCACCTACCAGAAACAGGCCTTTGGCCTCTTCGCTGACATTGTGCGGGCGGAACCACGCGCTTTGTAAAATACGCGGCTCTAGGGAAAATCCACTGCCGTGCGGGCTAAGGTAGCGATCGCGGAATGTTTCTGGCGTGAACACCAGCTCTGTCGAGACACTGTCGCGGAAACCGGGCATGTGTTGTTCAAGCACCTTGGCAACTTTTTCGCGGTAAATCGGTTCTTCGACGCCCCAATCCACGCTATTGTTCCAGCCCAGATGCGGGACCGGCGACAGCACGTAAAACGTGTCATCACCTTGCGGTGCCGCCGTCGGGTCCGTGACCGAGGGGCGATGAATGTACAGGCTCATGTCGTCTGACAGTTTGCCCTTCATAAATATGTCGTGCAGCAACCCTGTGAAACGCGGGCCGTTGACGATTGTATGGTGCCCCAGATCCGGCCAATTTTTCGCTGTGCCTTTGGTGCCGAAATACCAGACATACAGACCCATCGACCAACGGCTCTTTTTCAGTTTCTGCGTCGTCCAGCGTCGCTTTTTGTGATTGCGCAAAAGGTGGTTATAGGTGTGACCGGCGTCTGCGTTGCTGACAACCAACGATGCCTTGATCATCGATCCGTCGTCCATGCGCACCCCTGTGGCAGCGCCATTTTCGATCAGGATTTCGTCAACGACAGCGGTGTGCCGGATCATGCCGCCTTGGGCACGCACAACCTTTGCCATCGCATCAGCGATCGCCTGCACACCACCCATTGCGTAATGCACGCCGTATTCTTTTTCGAGATGCGCAACCAAGGCATACATCGACGTCACATGCGCAGGATCACCGCCGATAAACAGCGGATGAAACGACAACGCCATGCGCAGTTTTTCGTCCTTCACGCGGGCCTTTGCGTGGCCATAGATCGAACGATCGGCGCGCAGCTGTGCAAACTTCGGCAGCACTTTGATGGTCTCCCAAAGCCTATGCATCGGCTTGGCAACCATCCCCTCAAAACCCACGATGTAGCGGGCGTGACTGTCTTTGAGAAACCGTTTGTACCCTTTCAGATCCCGCGGGCTGATCTTTTCGACCTCGGCAAACATGCGTTCATCATCTGAACAGGCTTCGAATTTAGTGCCATCCGGCCAGCGAATTTCATAAAAAGGATCAAGCGGGCGCAGATCCACATCGGCGCCGAAATCACGACCGCAATCCGCCCACAGTTTTTCGAAAACCTGCGGCACAGTGACGATGGTTGGGCCCAGATCAAAACGGTGACCATCTTGCGTGATCGAAGACCCACGCCCGCCTGTGCGATCCAGTCGATCCAGCACCGTGACACGGTACCCTTTTGCACCCAAACGCATGGCGGCAGACAAACCACCAAGGCCCGCGCCAATCACAATGGCATGGTTGTCGGTGGGTGTATGCGAGGAATCTGTCTTCATGGCTTAAGGCTAAAGGTGTCTAGTTTAGTTTACAATCCTCTTGTTCACATCTTCCCAAATGCGCATGGATATGTAAGTTTACATTTACACTTTGGGAGAACATGAACCGTGTCGCAGGTTGTCAGCCTCAGCTTTTTCCGCTTTGGGTCATTTGGCTCTCGCCTATGGGCGTTGGGCATGATGGGCCTTGCACGTAGGCCGATGGGGCAAATTCCGGACATCGAATTTTGGAAATTATGCGGCTCTGGCACCGGCGAAGGGTTCACTCCGCTGCCCAACATGGGCGTTTATGCGATTCTTGCGACGTGGCCTGACGCCGAAACAGCCCGTTTGCGAGTGAAAAGCAGCGCGATCTACGACCGCTACCGCGCCAAGGCCTGCGAAAATTGGACAGTCTTTATGTCCACGGACGTCGCACGCGGGGCTTGGTCAGGTCAAACCCCGTTCGCCGTATCGGACGGCAAAACCGGTGGACCGCTTGCGGCGCTGACCCGTGCAACGATCAAGCCCAGCATCCTTGCGCGCTTTTGGTCACGGGTTCCGAATATTTCGCACACCATCGGCAAAGACCCCAATGTCGTGTTCAAAATCGGCATCGGCGAAGTGCCTTGGCTGCATCAAGTCACCTTTTCGATCTGGCCGGATGCGGCCACAATGGCCAACTTTGCCCGCACTGGCCCACACGCCGATGCGATCCGCGCCGTACGCGATGAAGGTTGGTTTACCGAAGAACTCTACGCCCGTTTCTCGCTCTTGTCTGACGAAGGCACTTGGGGCGGGACGTCACCCTTGGCCGAACTGGATCACGCATGAAACAGCCCTTTCCATTCTCCGCAATTGTCGGGCAATCCGACATGAAACTGGCGATGATCTTAACGGCCATCGATCCGTCCATCGGCGGCGTCTTGGTCTTTGGGGATCGCGGCACCGGCAAATCGACGGCGGTGCGCGCGCTTGCGGCGCTGTTGCCCCCGATTACCGCTGTAAAAACCTGCCCTGTGAACAGTACCGTGCCTGCGGATTGTCCTGAGTGGGCGAATGTCACGACCAAGGAAACCCATGAGGTTCCGACGCCGCTGATCGACCTGCCTTTGGGCGCATCCGAGGATCGGGTGACCGGCGCTTTGGACATCGAAAAGGCGCTGACCAAGGGCGAAAAAGCGTTTCAACCTGGCTTACTGGCACAGGCCAATCGGGGCTATCTGTACATTGACGAGGTCAACTTGCTTGAGGATCACATCGTCGATTTGCTACTGGACGTCGCCCAATCCGGTGAAAACGTGATTGAGCGCGAAGGTCTGTCGATCCGCCATGCAGCAAGGTTTGTTCTCGTCGGATCAGGCAACCCGGAGGAAGGCGAGTTGCGACCGCAACTCCTTGATCGCTTTGGTCTTTCTGTTGATGTGGCATCGCCTACAGACATCGATGAACGGGTCGAGGTCATAAAACGGCGCGATGCCTATGATACCGATTACACGGCATTCATGCTACGCTGGCAGGCCGAGGACGCGACCCTGCGTGACCGGATCATTTCGGCGCGCAAAACGCTGGCCAAGCTAAAAACCTCTGATAAAACCCTGCGTGATGTAGCCGAGTTATGCGTCAAGCTGGGCTCTGACGGATTGCGCGGCGAATTGACCCTGCTTAAGGCCGCGCGCGCCTATGCCGCCTACCGCGACGACACTGCTTTGACCCGCTCGCATATTCGCGATGTTGCTGCCCTTGCGTTGCGCCACCGGTTGCGCCGCGACCCGCTGGATGAAGCGGGGTCAGGCACGCGCGTGAACCGCATTGTCGAGGACGTTTTGGGCGCATGATGGAACCCTGGGACCGTGCAATAACAGCGCGCGCCCTGCTCGCGATTGATCCCGCAGGTTTGGGTGGCATGACATTGCGCGCCCGTTCTGGCCCCGCGCGGACTGCGTTTGTTAACCATATCCCCAAGTCCCACACACGGCTGCATCCAGCAATGGCCACCGATGATCTGATCGGCGGAATTGATCTGGCCAGCACGCTTGAGAGCGGAGCGTTGAAGCGCAAGCACGGGTTGCTTTATCGTGATACAAAGTTGCTTGTTCTCGGCATGGCCGAGCGGGCTGATCCGCAATTCACCACGCTGCTCGCGCAAAGGATGGACATGGACGATAGCCCCTGTTTGATCGCACTGGACGAAGGCGCGAGCGAGGACGAAACCTTGCCTGCATCGCTTGCTGACCGGCTGGCGTTCCATGTGAATTTTGACGGGCTAGCGATCAGCGATATAGGGGTTGGACCAAATGCGTCAGAAACTCAAACATACGGTAACGTACAGTTTCCAAAAACGTTGTATCATGACCTCGTGACCCTTGCAGCACGGCTTGGCATCGACAGCTTACGCGCCCCGATCTTTGCTCTGCATGCATCCAAGGCGCATGCCTTGTTTCGCGGCGATTCCACAGTGCGATCAGAGGATATTGAAATCGCCGTTGCGTTGGTTTTTGCGCATCGTGCCACGCGCTTGCCGCAAGAGGCTGCCGACGACACCCCGCCTGCGCCCGAACCCGAGGCGCAATCCGAGGAGCAACAGGAAAACATCACCGAGCTTCCGCAGGAGATTTTGCTAGAGGCGATCAAGGCTGCGCTACCTCCTAATGTTCTCGCGAATTTGGCCAATGGTACCGCGAAACGTGGCAAGGGTGCTGGTAGTGGCAAACGGCGTATTGGCAACCGGCGCGGGCGTCCAATGCCTGCGCGCGACACGCCTGCAAAATCCGGCTCGCGGATCGATTTGATGGCGACATTGCGCGCGGGAATTCCTTGGCAGACATTGCGCAAACGCGCCCTGCCGGATCATGCAGGTGCGATCATCCGCCCGTCAGATTTACGCGCCAAACGCTATCAGGAGCACTCTGATCGGTTGCTGATTTTTACAGTTGATGCGTCGGGCTCCGCCGCGTTAGCCCGCCTTGGCGAAGCGAAAGGTGCGGTGGAATTGCTGCTGGCCCAAGCCTATGCGCGGCGCGATCACGTGGCCTTGATCGCCTTTCGCGGCACAAACGCCGAGGTGTTGTTGCACCCCACACGTTCGCTAGTTCAAACCAAACGGCAACTGGCGTCTCTGCCCGGCGGTGGCGGCACACCCTTGGCCACAGGGTTGTCCGCGGCCATCGACATGGCGGATCACGCCAAGCGCAAAGGCCTAACGCCAACCGTAGTTTTGTTGACCGACGGGCGCAGTAACATCGCGCTGGACGGCACCCCAAATCGCGCACAGGCGGCCAGCGATGCCACAGCAATGGCGGATGCCCTGAACCTGCAAGGCACCGACGCCGTTGTGATCGATACTGGCAACCGGCCAGAACGGAGCCTCGCTGATTTGTCCAAACGACTGGGTGGAGCCTACGTTGCCTTACCGCGCGCGAATGCACAGCGATTGTCCGCAGCGGTCGCGACCCATTTGGGCCAATAACATGGACTGGGCAAAACAGTCCCACGACTGGCCTTTGGCAGAACATTCGCGGTTTGTCCGGCATCTGCCGCACCAATGGCACGTTCAAGAACTGGGTGACGGACCGCAAGTGTTGCTGATCCACGGCGCGGGTGGGGCCACGCAAAGCTGGCGGCATCTGGCCCCTTTGTTGGCGCAGACCCACCGCGTGATCATGGTGGATTTACCGGGTCAGGGGTTCACCAAAATCGGGTCCAAACGCCGCTGTGGTCTGGATCACATGAGCGAGGATTTGCGATCGCTTGCGACGCACGAAGACTGGGATCCCGTTGCTCTGATTGGGCATTCCGCTGGCGGAGCAATCGCGCTGCGCATGGCAGAGATGATGACCAATCCGCCGCCCGTCATCGGCATCAATGCGGCACTAGGAAATTTCACAGGACTGGCGGGCGTAATGTTTCCGCTGATGGCAAAAGCTTTGGCCGCGATGCCATTGGTCGCTGATTTATTCACCGTTTCGGCCGCGCGCCCGGCCTCGGCAAAGCGGTTGATTGACGGCACCGGATCGATCCTGCCCGAGCACGAGATCGAATACTATCGGCGTTTGGTTCGTGATCGCACGCATGTGGATTCGACGCTGGCGATGATGGCGCAGTGGCAGCTTGATCCGTTGCTGAAACGCCTGTCGACGCACCCCTCGCGAACCTTGTTGATCACCGGTGACAAAGATCGGGCCGTGCCGCCAACGACCTCTGAACAGGCGGCCAAGCGTATCCCCAATTGCACAACGGTCAGCCTGCCTGGATTGGGGCATTTGGCGCATGAAGAGGACGCAGATAGCGTTGCGGCACTCATTACGGATCATTTGAAAGTTCTCAGCTAGACCGCGCTACGAGTCTTTTTTCAGCAGATCGTATTTACGAAGCTTCACATACAGCGACTGACGGGACAGCCCCAGCATTTCGGCCGCAGCAACCCGGTTGTTCGAGGTCATCTCGACAGCCGTTTCGATGCACATCTTTTCAACCACATCCGTGGTTTGCGCGACGATATCTTTGAGCGACTGGCTGCCGATCAATTCGATCAGCGAAACCATGTCCACGTCCGTCGCTTGCGAACGCGCGTCTTTTGACGACTCGACGCGATTTGCATCACGGATCACCAAAACAAACGCCGCGTCATTGCCTGCTTGCAACGAACTGGTCGAAATCTCGACCGACCGTTCAGAGCCATGTTCGCTCACCAGCTTGGTCAGGTACAATCGCATGGCACCGTTGCGGCTGGCGTTCTCGAAAATAACGTTCATATCGACGCTGCCACGCCCTAGGAAATCAGAGACTGCGCGCCCCTTCAGCTCTTGGGTGTTGGTAACGTCGGTTTGGTTCAAAAACGCTTCATTGGCGCTTAGGATGCGGCCGTCTTTGGCTGCAAAAACGATCCCGTCAATGCCGTTTTCAAACAGCCCAATCAGGTTGCTGTTCAGTGTGTCCGCCTGCACGTGGTTTCCGTCCGCCAGTGACACGCGACACAGCAACATTTGCTCGCCTGCGACGCGGAACAAAGTCGGTCGGATCACAACGTCACGCTTGGGTGATCGTGTCGACACAGTCATCGATTTGGCGTCTGCATCCGCACCAATCGCCGCAAGCCGGTCAATCAGATCACGCCCGTCTTTCGCATCAAACGCAGATGCAAAAGAGGACCCTCTGAGATCATTGCGATGCTTGCCAAACAACGTTGACGCGGTTGGGTTGCAATCGGAGACTTCGCCCGATGACAACGCCACAAAAACCGCGGCCTCGTCTGTCGATGCCATCAGCACGCGGAACAACGTGTCGTTATGGCGCTGCGCCTCATAGTCTTTTTCAAGCGCAATTTGGGCTGCAACCAACTGCTGCTGGATATCCCAAACCGGACGCAAATCTTGACCCAACAGCAAAATCGCACCGTCCGTGCCAATCTGATGAAACGTATAGCGCATCGGAAAACTGGTGTCGGGCTGCGCGCCTGGATGGTTCAACTCGACCGGCAACACCGGATCGTTGGTTTCAACAAAAGCCTTAAAACGCAGCTCGAACTTGGCGATGCTTTCAATGGTCAAATGATCCCGAAACGCGTCACCTTCCCAAAATTTGAAATCATCCGCGCTGGAAAACCGCGGGTTTGTCATCACACCCAAGATTTGGCCGCCAGTGTTCAACACCACGGCCAAGTCGGAAATGCTTGAGATTATTTGAGTGACGATCTCTGGTTCTATCATCGGGATCAGGCCGCTAGACCATGTCATCTCACTGTGGGACATCACTCTGCGGCGCCCCGAATTTCGAACAGCAACAACATTTATCAGTGCCTACTACCGCAAGATGCGGTCCTTATTTCCATGGCCTTCGACGTAGAGACCCGAAGCGCCGTATTCCAGTCACTTGTCGCAACATCGACCCCTATGGCCGCCTTCATGTCGATGCCATGATCGAGCACACTGCCGCCTATCAAAATAGGCATGTTTGACGTAACTGGCTTGATCGTATCAACGAGGAACCGCAGGGAATCAAGTGATATCCGTGAAGTTGCCGAAATCATCAGCGCCGTGAAATCGCCGTCCGCAATCAAGGATCGCGCCGCGTTCGGGCATAAATCTAGCTCTAGTTGAATTGACAACCCGCTGCTGCGCAATTGCCCTGCCAGAATAGTCGCGCCCAATGTGTGTTGCTCTGCGGCTGGAACCATCACCAAACAGCGTGGCGCATCAGCCGCTGGCACAACATCCTCGCCGCACCAATCCGGGCCCAAATGCCGCAGCAATCCTTGCAAGCGCGCAGATCCAATCGAGACTTGGGCAAAGCTTGCCCGATCAGCCAGCCATTCCTCACCTAAATAGCGTGCAACCGACGGAATGTAGCGGCCTGCGATCTCTTGGCCACTAACGCCTTCGCGCAGCATCGTGTCGACAATATCTTGAACCAGAGTGCGATCCGCACTTTGTACAGCCACCGACATACGGTCCAGAAAATCAGGCCAAAGCCCGCTTGGTACCGCGTTCATTTTGGTGGTCACGCTAGACGCCAAAACGTTCAGTGCCTGCAATACAACACCGCCCATTTCAAGCGTGCGATCTCTTGGGTCGCAATCGGAACTATCTGTCATTCGCAATCCCCCTTGGATTTTGAGCCTATGACAGGTGTGACTGGTGAATTCGTAATTGCCCCCTATCGTCTAATACGATCTTCAATATGTCAAATCTAATTGACACTTTTGAGAAATTTCCGTCGAAATAGTATGTTTTAATGACAAAAATTGAATTTTCCGACCCACATCATATTTTAAACCTGTGTAAATCAAAGTTGACACATTGATAAGATGCTGCCAGATTTTAACCAACACTGATCGCGTTGGGGGACACCATGACAGACGCAAACACGCGTCCATCAGCACCAAACAGCCTGTACACAACAGAGCAGCGCGCGCGCCGTGATGCCTCTGTTTGGACGCGGGTTCAGGGGGTGCTTGCCCCGGTGCAGTTCGTTGTATTTCTGGTCTCTTTGGTGCTGGTCATTCGCTACCTCGCGACGGGTGACGGATATGCCATCGCGACCGCGTCTGTGGTTCTGAAAACCGGCGCGCTATACCTGATTATGATTACTGGTGCGATCTGGGAAAAGGTCGTCTTTGGGCAGTACCTGTTTGCACCTGCGTTCTTCTGGGAAGACGTATTCAGCTTTGGGGTGATCGCCCTGCACACCCTATATATTTATGGGCTTTTGAGCGGTGCAATCGCGCCTCAATCGCTGATGTTGATCGCCCTCGCCGCCTACGCCGCCTACGTGGTCAACGCCGGTCAATTCTTGTGGAAACTGCGCATCGCGCGCCTGCAATCCGAGGTGCCCGCATGAGCGACCTGATGACCCCGCCGCCATCGCTCGGGTGCCGCACGTCACCCGTTCTAAAGCAACGCGGCCAACGCGAAGTATTCTGCGGCCTGACCGGCATCATCTGGCTGCACCGCAAAATTCAGGACGCGTTCTTTTTGGTTGTCGGATCGCGCACCTGCGCACACTTGCTGCAAAGCGCGGCAGGCGTGATGATTTTTGCGGAACCGCGATTCGGCACCGCGATTCTCGAAGAATCAGATCTTGCCGGCCTGAATGACGCGCATGCCGAACTGGACCGCACGGTTGCTGAACTGTTGGCCCGCCGTCCTGACATTCGCCAGTTGTTCCTCGTTGGGTCCTGCCCGTCCGAAGTGATCAAGCTGGACCTGAACCGCGCCGCCGAACGTTTGACCCAAGAATTTGCGCCCAAAGTGCGTGTCCTTGAATACTCCGGTTCCGGAATTGAGACCACGTTCACCCAAGGCGAAGACGCTTGTCTCGCCTCGATGGTGCCTGTGTTGCCAAACACGGACGCGCGCGAGCTGATGGTTGTCGGCGCGCTGCCCGACGTGGTCGAGGATCAGATGCTGGGCTTGCTTAGCGATTTGGGGATTGGCCCCGTCACGGTCCTACCTGCGCGCAACATTGCATCTGAAATGGGCGTTGGCCCCAACACGGTCTTTGCCCTAACGCAGCCGTTTTTAGGCGACACGCACGCAGCCCTTGAACGCCGCGGCGCGCGCCACATCGCGGCCCCGTTCCCCTTCGGCGAAGAAGGCACGACAGCCTGGCTTGCGGCCATCGCGACAGAATTCGGCGTGTCCACAGACCTGTTCGAACGCGTCACCGAAGCCCCGCGCGCCCGTGCCCGCAAAGCCATCGCGCAAGCCAGCGTGCCGCTGAATGAAAAATCCGTGTTCTTTTTCCCCGACAGCCAGTTGGAAATTCCGCTAGCCCGGTTTTTGACCCGCGAATGTGGCATGACCGCACTTGAGGTCGGGTCACCCTACATTCACGACGCGCTGCACGGTCCCGATCTGGATCTGCTGCCCGCCGGACCACAAATCGCCGAGGGCCAAGATGTTGATCTGCAGCTGGATCGGTGCCGCGCCGCGCGCCCTGATCTGACGGTCTGTGGCCTTGGCCTTGCCAACCCGCTTGAGGCCGAAGGTCTGTCGACCAAATGGGCGATCGAATTGGTGTTCACGCCGGTGCATTTCTACGAACAGGCGGGCGATCTGGCGTCACTGTTTGCGCGCCCGTTGCGTCGCAAATCCATTCTGGGAGTTGCCGCCGAATGAAGCTGACGGTTTGGACATACGAAGGCCCACCGCACGTTGGTGCGATGCGCGTTGCCACAGGCATGAAAGGTCTGCACTACGTTTTGCACGCCCCCCAAGGCGACACTTACGCCGACCTTTTGTTCACCATGATCGAACGCCGTGATCACCGCCCGCCCGTCACCTACACGACGTTCCAAGCCCGCGATTTGGGGTCGGACACCGCTGGTTTGTTCAAGGCCGCGTGCCAAGACGCCGTGGACCGTTTCAAGCCAGAGGCAATCATTGTCGGGGCCTCGTGCACCGCCGAGCTGATCCAGGACGATCCCGGCGGTTTGGCCGAAACGATGGGTCTGGGCATCCCGGTCATCGCGCTGGAACTGCCATCGTATCAACGCAAAGAAAACTTTGGCGCGGACGAAACGTTCTTTCAGATCGTGCGTCATCTTGCAAAACCGATGGAAAAAACCACGCGGATCACCTGCAATTTGCTGGGGCCGACGGCCTTGGGCTTCCGTCACCGCGACGACATTCAAGAGATCACAAACCTGCTGTACGAACTGGGTGTCGAGGTCAACGTCACGGCCCCGATGACCGCAACACCATCCGACATTGCCAAGATGGGTCAGGCGCATTTCAACGTGCTACTCTACCCTGAAACGGGCGAACAGGCCGCGCGGTATTGCGAGAAGCACTTCGACCAGCCCTACACCAAAACCGTGCCAATCGGTGCGGGCGCGACCCACGATTTCATCGCTGAAATCCGCGCATTGACTGGTTCCACAACAGAATTGGACACCGACCGTTTGCGCCAGACGTGGTGGTCGCGATCCGTGGATTCCACCTATTTGACGGGCAAACGCGTGTTCATCTTTGGCGACGGCACCCACGTCAAAGCCGCCGCACGGATCGCGCGCGACGAGATGGGTTTCGAGGTTGCAGGCATCGGGTGTTACAACCGCGAAATGGCGCGCGATGTGCGGGCCACCGCCAAGGAATACGGCCTAGAGGCCCTGATCACCGACGACTACCTAGAAGTCGAGCGCACGATCGAAGCGCTGCAACCAGAGATGATCCTTGGCACCCAGATGGAGCGGCACATCGGCAAACGTCTGGGCATCCCCTGCGCCGTGATTTCTGCCCCCGTTCACGTGCAGGATTTCCCCGCCCGCTATTCCCCGCAGATGGGTTTCGAGGGTGCGAATGTTATCTTTGACACGTGGATTCACCCACTGGTCATGGGGCTCGAAGAACACCTGCTGCACATGTTCCGCGACGACTTTGAATTCAACGACGAAGCAGGGGCGAGCCACCACGGCGGGCACGCGCCCAAGCCTGTTGCGGACACACCGCCAGTTGTCATCGCCGAGGCGCAAGACAACGTGATCTGGCTGTTGGATGCGGAAAAAGAACTTAGGAAAATTCCATTCTTTGTGCGCGGCAAAGCCCGCCGCAACACCGAAACATACGCCGCCGAAAAGGGCTTGGGCGAGATTTCAATCGACACTCTGTACGAGGCGAAAGCACATTATGCGCGATGAGGTAGTTGAACAAAACTATAACTTCGTCATCGTGACGTTGGACCGGCACGCCGCTGGCCCTGCCGCCCGTGTGTCACCCCGTTTGGCGATGGATTTCCCGGGTCTGAACGTCAAAATCCACGCCGCTGCCGAATGGGAAAAAGACCCAAACGCCTTGCAGCAGGCCAAGGACGACATCGCGACCGCAAACATTGTCGTCACCTGCGTCATTTTCCTTGAGGATCACATCAAAGCCATCCTGCCTGATTTGATTGCGCGCCGCGACGGCTGTGATGCGATGATCGGCGTCGTTTCGGACCAAGAGATCACCCAGCTGACCAGGATGGGTGATCTGGACATGTCCAAACCCGCCACCGGTGCGATGGGTTTGCTGAAAAAGCTCAAGCCGTCTAAATCCAGCGGCAAATCCGGTGCCGGTCAGATGAAAATGCTGCGCCGATTGCCAAAAATCCTGCGCTTGATCCCCGGAAAGTCCCAAGATTTGCGCGCTTGGTTTTTGTCCATGCAGTACTGGTTGGGTGGCAGCGACGACAACATTGAAAACATGATCCGTTTTCTGATTTCGCGCTACGCAACCGATCCGATGTGGAACAAGGTCGTGGCCCAAGCGCCCGTGGAATACCCTGAGGTCGGCCTGTATCACCCTGATCTGGCAGGCCAGCACATCACCACCGATATGGCCGAATTGCCGCACAATGGTGCGACGACAACTGTCGGTGTTTTGATGTTGCGCAGCTACATTCTGGCCGCCGACACAGCGCATTACGACCACGTCATTCGCACGCTTGAGGCACGCGGGTTGCGCGTTATTCCCGCGTTTGCAGGTGGTCTTGACGGGCGTCCTGCGATCGAAAAATTCATGAAAGGTCGTGTTGATGCACTGGTGTCTCTGACCGGTTTCAGCCTGGTTGGCGGCCCTGCCTACAACGACAGTGACGCCGCCGTGGTGACCCTCAGCGATCTGGACATTCCCTACATCACTGCGCAACCGCTGGAATTTCAGACCCTCAATCAATGGGCGATGGGTGGCCAAGGTCTTAGCCCGATCGAGGCGACCATGTTGCTGGCTTTGCCCGAAATCGACGGGGCCACGAACCCCACGGTTTTTGCAGGTCGCCACAGCCCCGAAGGCTGCGCTGGTTGTGCTTACAAATGCAACGCTTACGGCGACGTCAAAGCGATGGCACCCTGTGTAGAACGGGTCGAGGCACTGGCCGAAAAGGCAGAGCACCTTGCCAATCTGCGCCGCAAAACCAACGCTGAAAAATCGGTTGGCATCGTCTTGTTCGGCTTCCCGCCAAATGCTGGCGCTGTTGGTACGGCCGCGTATCTTTCGGTCTTTGAATCGCTGTTTAACACGCTACACCGCATGCAGGCCGACGGCTACGATGTGACCCCGCCCGCCACCGTCGACGATTTGCGCGAGGCGGTCTTGCGCGGCAATGCACAAACCTTTGGCCAAGAGGCAAACGTGGCCGCTCGCATCAGTGCGGATCAGATCGTTGCGACAACTCCATGGCTTGATGAAATCGAAACCGTTTGGGGCGCGGCACCGGGGCGCATCCAATCCAACGGGCGTGAAGTGTTTGTCTTGGGCGCACATTTCGGACGCGTCTTTGTCGGCGTGCAACCAACGTTCGGCTACGAGGGCGACCCGATGCGCCTGTTGTTCGAAAAAGGCTTTGCCCCGACCCACGCGTTCAGCACGTTCTATCAATACCTGAAACACGATTTCAAAGCCGACGTGGTGCTGCATTTTGGCATGCACGGCGCGTTGGAATTCATGCCCGGAAAACAGAACGGATTGGGCGGAAACGACTGGCCAGAACGCCTGATGGGCAACGTGCCAAACGTCTATCTTTACGCCGCCAACAACCCGTCCGAGGCAACCTTGGCCAAGCGCCGCGCCAATGCGGTCACGATCACGCATCTGACGCCGCCTTTGCAAAGCTCGGGCCTGTACCGCGGGTTGGCCGATCTGAAAGACAGCCTGACAAAATGGCGCAGCCTGTCCGAAAGCGAAACCAGCCGCCATGATCTGGCTGACCTTGTGCGCGCCCAAGCCGAAGCGGTGGATTTGAACGCGGATGACCTAAGCGCGCTGTGGTTGCGCCTGTTGGAAACCGAAGACGCGCTGATCCCTGATGGTCTGCACATCGTTGGCAAACCACAAACCGCAGACAAGATTGACGACACACTGGCGCAGATGGAATTTGACACACCTGCTGCCCGTGAAACGGCGCGAGGACACCTGTCGACCGACAGCGAATTGCCGGCTTTGATGCGCGCGCTGAACGGCCAGTTCATTGCGCCCGTTCCCGGTGGCGACGTGATCCGCGCACCGGAAATTCTGCCGACAGGACGCAACATTCACGCCTTTGATCCGTTCCGCATGCCGACCGCCTTCGCGATGGAAGACGGGCGCAAACAAGCAAACGAATTGATTGAAACGCACACCAGCTTGCCAAAAACTGTGGCGCTGGTTTTGTGGGGTTCGGACAACATCAAATCCAATGGCGGCCCGATTGCCCAAGCGTTGGCCCTGATGGGTGCGACCCCGCGTTTTGATGCACACGGACGGTTGTGCGGCGCGGATCTGGTACCGCTGGAAATCTTGGGGCGTGCGCGCGTTGACGTGGTGATGACCCTGTCAGGTATTTTCCGTGATCTGTTGCCGTTGCAAACCAAGCTGCTGGCTGATGCCGCCTACCAATGTGCGATGGCGAAAGAGCCGCTTGAGATGAACCCGATCCGCGCCCACGCGTTGGACTTTGCCAAAGCCCAAGATTGCGACATGCGCACCGCCGCGTTGCGGGTGTTTTCGAATGCCGAGGGGGCCTACGGATCTAACGTGAACCAGCTGGTCGACAGTTCGGCGTTCGAGGATGAAGGCGAATTGGCGGATGCCTATCAGGCGCGCAAATCCTTTGCTTACGGCACTGACGGCGAAGCATCGCAACAGGCAGATTTGTTGCAAAACACGCTGAAGAACGTCGATCTGGCCTATCAAAACCTTGAATCGGTCGAGCTGGGCGTGACCACAGTCGACCACTATTTTGACACGTTGGGTGGCATTGCGGCCGCAGTCAAACGCGCCAAAGGCACGGATGACACACCGGTCTACATCGGCGATCAAACCCGCGGCGGCGTCAAGGTTCGCACCTTGCAGGACCAAGTCGCCTTGGAAACTCGCGCCCGCAGCCTGAACCCGAAATTCTACGAGCCACTGCTGAAACACGGCCACGAAGGCGTGCGCCAAATCGAGGCCTGTATCACCAACACCGTTGGCTGGTCAGCGACGACCGGCACGGTTGAACCGTGGGTGTACCAGCGCCTTAGCGAAACATTTGTGCTGGACGAAACCATGCGCCAGCGCCTCGCCGATCTGAACCCGCAAGCCTCGATGCGAATGGCAAACCGCCTGCTCGAAGCCTCGGATCGCGACTACTGGACACCAGACGAAGACACGTTGGCGGCCCTGCAAAATGCAGCCGACTCCATTGAAGATCAACTAGAGGGCATTGCAGCCGAATGACCCAACCGACAAAAATGAAAAGGGAATTATCATGAGCCCACTCGACAAAAGCATCCCCAACTTGGGGGGCGACGGCGAAGGATCTGTCCAGGTCCATGACACCTCGAAAATCACCGGGGCCAAGGTCTTTTCCGTTTACGGCAAAGGCGGGATCGGCAAATCGACGACCTCGTCCAACTTGTCCGCGGCATTTTCCAAACTGGGCAGGCGCGTTTTGCAAATCGGGTGCGACCCCAAGCACGACAGCACGTTCACGCTGACTGGAACCTTGGTGCCGACGGTCATCGACATCCTGAAAGAGGTCGATTTCCACGCCGAAGAATTGCGCCCCGAAGATTTCGTTTTCGAGGGTTACAACGGCGTCAAATGCGTCGAAGCAGGCGGCCCGCCAGCGGGCACAGGTTGCGGTGGATACGTGGTTGGTCAAACGGTCAAACTGCTGAAGCAACACCATCTGTTAGAAGAAACCGACGTGGTCATTTTTGACGTTCTAGGCGATGTCGTGTGCGGTGGATTTGCCGCGCCATTACAACATTCGGATCGTGCTTTGATCGTCACGGCCAATGATTTCGACAGCATCTACGCGATGAACCGGATCATTGCCGCCGTCCAAGCCAAGTCTGCCAACTACAAAGTACGCCTTGCCGGTTGCGTCGCCAATCGCTCCAAAGACACGGACGAAGTTGATCGCTATTGCCGCACCGTTGGCTTTAACCGCATCGCGCACATGCCCGATCTGGATGCCATCCGCCGCTCGCGCCTCAAGAAAAAGACGCTGTTCGAAATGGACGCAGATGAGGACATCGTGATGGTTCAAAAAGAATACATCAAGTTGGCCGAAACCCTGTGGAACGGAACCGAACCATTGGCACCTGCGTCACTGCCTGATCGCGAAATCTTTGAATTGCTAGGGTTTGATTGATGTCGTACGAGGTCACACGCCAGCACGTTGAAACCTATTTCGACCGCACCGCCACCAAGACCTGGGAGCGTCTGACATCAGACGCGCCCGTGTCTGGCATTCGTGCCACCGTGCGGGCTGGACGTGACCGGATGCGTGATCTGCTGATCGCGCAATTGCCCCATGATTTGACCGGCGCGCGTATTTTGGATGCGGGTTGTGGCACCGGCGCTTTGGCGTTTGAACTGGCCGCACGCGGTGCGGATGTTGTCGGCGTTGATATCTCGCCGCAACTGATCGACATCGCCGAAAAACGTCGCCCCACACATGTCACAGGTTCGATGGAATTCAGCGCCGGTGACATGCTGGATGTATCGCTAGGGCATTTCGATCACGTCGTGGCGATGGATTCGATGATCTATTATTCCCAAGACGACATCACCCGCATTTTGCACAACATCGCCCCGCGCATTCGCGGCAACATGGTGTTCACGGTCGCGCCGCGCACGCCATTGCTGATGGCGATGTGGCGCGTCGGCAAACTGTTTCCGCGCGCAGATCGTTCACCCACGATGGTGCCGCACAGCCCCGAGCGTCTGTCCGAGGCCATCTCGCGCGGGACATTGCGCAACATCGAACGTGTGACTTCGGGCTTTTACATCTCGAATGCGTTGGAGTACCGCCCATGATGCTTGGCCGCAAAACGATCCAGAACCTGACGCTGCGCGCATTGCCGTTCTCGGATGCGGTCAGCGAACAGCTGCCTTTGGGTCAATTATTGCGGCTGTCGTTGTTCCAGGTGTCCGTCGGCATGGCTGCGGTCATGTTGCTGGGCACGCTGAACCGCGTGATGATCGTCGAGCTTAGCGTCGCCGCTTGGATCGTCGCCATCATGATCGCGATTCCTGTGCTGGTCGCGCCGTTTCGCGCGCTGCTCGGGTTTCGCTCCGACACCTACCGCAGCGCGATCGGGTGGAAGCGTATTCCCTACCTTTGGTTTGGGTCACTTTGGCAGTTCGGTGGCCTTGCCATCATGCCGATGGGCCTGTTGGTTCTATCCGGCGATCAGGTTGCTGGCCCCGAATGGGCAGGCGAAGTTGGGGCCGCTTTGGCGTTCCTTTTGACCGGTCTTGGCATGCACATGACCCAAACGGCGGGTCTGGCGTTGGCCGCTGATCGCGCAACCGAAGAAACCCGCCCCCAAGTTGTTGCGCTGCTGTATGTGATGTTTTTGATCGGCATGGCCGTGTCCGCAATCATCGTCGGCGCACTGCTGCACAACTTTAGCGCTCTGCGTTTGGTGCAAGTGGTTCAAGGCACCGCGGTTGTGACCATCGTTCTGAACGTGATCGCGCTTTGGAAACAAGAGAAAATCACCCCGATGAGCCGCGAAGAACGTGAGGCACCGCGCCCGTTGTTCAGCGATGCGTGGGCTGATCTGACCGCAGGCAGCGACGCTGCACGCCTGCTGGTCGTCGTGTTCCTTGGCACGCTGGCGTTCAACATGCAGGACGTACTGCTAGAACCCTACGGCGGCGAAATCCTCGGGCTTTCCGTGTCGGCAACGACCTTGCTGACGGCCATGTGGGCCGGTGGCGCGTTGCTGGGCTTTGGGTTGGCGGCGAAGTGGTTGAAATCAAACATCGACCCGCACCGCATGGCGGCCCGCGGTATTCTGTTCGGATTGGTGGCGTTTTGCGCCGTGATCTTTGCCGCCCCGATGAACAGCCCGGTCATGTTCTTTGCCGGGGCCTTTGGCATTGGTTTGGGCGGCGGATTGTTTTCCGTGGCTACCCTGACGGCAACCATGACGCTGGACACCAAAGGCGTGGCAGGCAAAGGCCTAGCGCTTGGGGCCTGGGGCGCGGCGCAAGCAACAGCGGCAGGCCTGTCGATCTTTATCGGCGGGGCCTTGCGCGACGTGATCAATGCCGCTGCAATCAGCGGTCAGTTGGGCGACGTGTTGAATTCACCGGCAACCGGATATTCCGTGGTCTACCACGTTGAAATCGCAGCCCTGTTTATCACGCTGATCGCCCTTGGCCCTTTGGTCAAAACCCGCCCCATCACATCCAAAACCAAAGGCCCCATCGGCCTTGCGGATTTCCCGACATGACACACGCAACATTCAATACCGACCACGACGGAGGACACCACATTGCTTGGAACTGAATTCTTTGGAAACTTCGATCTGGCCAGCGCTGCGATCTGGCTTTTCTGGATCTTCTTTGGGTTGCTGATCTACTATCTGCAAACCGAAAACATGCGCGAAGGCTATCCTTTGCAATCAGATGACGGGGGCGAGGCCGCAAACCAAGGCCCATTTCCGGTTCCAACGGACAAGACATTCCTGCTGCCACACGGGCGCGGTGAATTGACGGTTCCATCAGGGCAACGTGGTGATCGCGATGATCTGGCACTAGACCAATCATCACCCGCTGCCGGGTCGCCTTATGTGCCGACCGGTGATCCGATGAAAGACGGCGTTGGTCCCGGCGCATGGGCCCCACGCAGCGACCACGCCGAACTCGACGCGCATGGTCACGCCAAGATCAAACCAATGACGGCACTGCCTGATTTCCACGTCTCGGCGGGGATGGACCCACGCGGCAAAGCTGTGGTTGCAGGCGACGGCGAAGTGATCGGACGCATCATCGATATGTGGATCGACGTGCCAGAGCAAATGGTCCGCTACCTGACCATTGACGTGAACCCCGAAGGGTCTGGTCAAACGCGTCTGATTCCGATGAACTTTGCCCGCATCAAAGGCGACCGTGTCACCGTGCGTTCGATCTACAGCACACATTTTGCGGACATTCCGACAATCAGAAACGCGGACGAGATCACGCTTTTGGAAGAAGAAAAGATCATGGCCTACTTTGGCGGCGGCACGCTTTATGCGGATGCGAAACGCGCCGAGCCGCTGCTTTGATCTAACACAAAACCAACCGGATCCGCAGGCTTAGCCACCACAGGGTCCGGTCCGAACAACAGGGACACCAAACCAATGAACCACGATGATTTCAAATTCGAACCGATCCGCGGCCTGCCCGAAGAATTACCTGCGGGCGAAGTAATTCTTTGGCAAGGCAGCCCCAATCCACTGCGTTTGGCCAAGGATGCTTTGGGCCTGAATTGGGTCATCGGATATTTCGTGGTGCTGGCCATCTGGCGCGTTGGTGTTTCTGCCGTTGAACTGCCGCTGAATGCTGCGATGGGTCACGGCATTCCGTTTTTGATCGCGGGGTTAATCGTCGGTCTTTTGCTGGTCGGCATTGCGACCATCCAAGCACGATCCACCGTTTACACGCTTACCAACAAACGCGTTTGCATGCGCATTGGCGCGGCCCTGACCATGACACTGAACCTGCCTTATGTTTGCATCGGATCGGCCCAAGCGGCTGTGCGCAAATCTGGGTTTGGCACTGTTACATTTCAGCTCAGTGGCGAGACGCGCCTGTCGTATCTGATGACCTGGCCGCACGTACGCCCTTGGTATTTCAGCCGCACACAACCTGCGTTCCGCGCGATCCCTGATGCCGCCCGTGTCGCTGCAATCTTTGCCGACGCTGCACAAACCCGTGTGTCTGAACCCAAAGTCAGCCGTATTGATCCAGATCATGGTCAAATCGGCATCGTTGCAGCGGAGTAAATCGATGAACCGTTTATCCACACTGTCCAACGAGATGAAGCACCAAGACCGCGAATTTGTGCCAAAATATCTGGTCATCGCGATGTTCGCATTGATGTTGGCGACCCTCGCTTTGGTCACCTTTGATCAAGTCACACACCAGCCGCTGATGGGCGTCGCACCAGACAGCCCCATCGTTGCAGAACGCGCCATTGTCCTTGATGGCACCCGCAACGAAGGCGTCTATGTGCGTGACGAAATGGGCCGCGAAATCGCCTATTCCGGCACCAACAAATCCGGGTTCATCGACGTGATCTGGGTGTCGGTCAATCGCGAACGCACGGTGCAAGACGTGCCATCCGACGCGCCGCTGCGCCTGGTGCGCCGCGCCAACGGCCACGTTGCCGTTCTGGACGACACAACCGGCTGGAAGATCGAATTGATCGGATACGGCCAAGACAATGTCGCAGCTTTCGCCAGGCTGATCGACTGAACCACTTTATCTAAAGGGACTTAAAACATGGGACTTCTGACAAGATCAAAAGAAACCGCCCCCTGCACGGTGACGGTATCGCACCGCTTTGAGGAGCTATCCGCACACGTCAAATTCAACAACGGTGCCGTCGTCAATCCCGGCGACAGCGTCTTGGTACACGGCAGCGAAATCATGGCCCCCTATGGTGAAATCGTCGAGGAACACCGGACCGCCACGATCATCCGCGCCTCCAAGATCGAACAGATCTGGACCCGCTGGACCGGCGATTTCGAATTCATGGAACTGTGTGAATTTTCATTCAGCGAAGAGGTGATGTCATGAACAAGCATGTTGATGAACCCGTCCACTCTGCTTACGCCAACACCGCAGAAGAGGCGATTGCCGCGCAAGACGCCCTTGATGACGGCCCCGAAATGACGTCAGAAATGGCGACCGAAGTTGCCATGCAAAACACGCTGCTGACGCCCCGGTTTTACACCACCGACTTTGACGAAATGGACGCGATTGACGTGACCCCTGTGCGCAAGGATTGGGACAAGTTGATCGCACGCATGAAGTCGGACCCCAACAAGGGCCACTTCAAGAAAAACGACGATTGGGACGCCAATTGGGAGGGGATGGAACCAAAGCTGAAGGCCGAGTTCATCGATTTCCTGATCTCGTCGTGTACCGCCGAATTTTCAGGCTGCGTGCTGTACAAAGAGATGAAGCGTCGCGGGTCAAACACCGACATCACCACGTTGTTCCAGCTGATGGCACGCGACGAGGCGCGTCATGCGGGGTTCATCAACGACGCACTACGTGAGGCTGGTATTCGGGTGAACTTGGGCTTTTTGACCCAGCAGAAAAAATACACGTATTTCCGCCCGAAATTCATCTATTACGCGACCTACCTGTCCGAAAAGATCGGTTATGCACGCTACATCACGATCTTTCGCCACCTCGAGGAACACCCAGACAAACGGTTCCATCCGATTTTCAAATGGTTCCGCGAATGGTGCAATGACGAATTTTCACACGGCGAGGCCTTTGCCCTGCTGATGAAAACCGACCCAAAGCTGACGCAAACCCGCATGAACAAAATGTGGATCAAGTTTTTCCTGACGGCCGTCTATTCCACCATGTGGGTGCGCGACCATCAGCGTCCCTTGTTTCACGAAGCACTTGGCGTCGACGTCACGTGGTACGGCCACGAGGTGTTCCGCAAGACATCAGAGATCACCAAGCAAGTATTCCCGTTCACGGTCGACATTGACCATCCGCGCTGGCGTCCAAATCTGGACCGGATGGAGCGTGCCTCGGTCAAGATCGCGCAAGCCAAACAACGCGGCGGCCTGTTCGGAATGGTGTCGCGTCTTGCCGGTATGGCCACGGCGGGTCTGTCGTTTGTGTCGGTCCTGACGATCCCCGCGATCCCAAATGAGGTCCCCGACAGCCCGGTGATGGAGCCTGCGTACTGATGCCAACCTCACCTTGGATAGCCGCGATTATCGCAGTGTTTGCCTGGTGGTTTTTCACCGGGCTGATCCTGCTGGTCGTGCGCAAATCTGATGCGGGTGACAGCGTTGCCCATGCGCGTTCAGTTTTGCTGGGCGTGCCGGTTTTAGCCTTGGGATTTGCTGGTTTGGTCGTGTCTTCGGCCACACTGAGCGTGATGAACGTCTACGTGGCATTCCTGTCGGTTTTGATGATTTGGGGCTGGATCGAACTGGCGTTTTTGGCCGGCATTATCACCGGTCCCGAAACGCGCCCCTGCCCGACAGGTTTATCGGGCTGGGCCCGTTTCAAGCGCGCGTTCAACACGCTGGCCTATCACGAGTTGCTCTTGCTGGCCGTATTGCTGATCGTTTTGGTGATCAGTGCCGGGGCGGAAAACGCCTTTGGGTTTTGGGTCTATCTGGTGCTGTTCAGTGCCCGTATTTCGGCCAAGCTAAACCTGTTTTTCGGCGTCCCGCGCATCAACTCCGAATTCGTTCCAGTGCCGCTTAAGCATTTGAAATCATACTTTCGCCAAGCGGGCGTGACGGTCGTATTTCCGATCGGCGTGACCTTTCTAAGCCTCACGACCGCCTGCTTTGCTGATCGCTTGTTCGCGTCAGACGCACCCGCAACAACGGTGGGGTTCGCCCTGCTCACTGCCCTTGCCGCCTTGGCCGCGCTCGAACACTGGCTGATGGTTATCCCACTGCCAGATGCAAAATTATGGCGCTGGATGCTACCGGTCGCCGCGACACCTAGCCACCACGACCAAAGGAAAATCCCATGAACTTTGACACGCTTTTCAACGAACAGCTCGACGCACTAAAGGCCGAAGGCAACTATCGCTATTTCGCCGAACTGGAACGCACATGCGGCAAATTTCCACGCGCGGCCAACCATGTCGACGGCGAAGTGCGCGATGTGACGGTTTGGTGTTCAAACGACTACCTTGGGATGGGGCAAAACCCGTTGGTGATCGACGCGATGTGCGAGGCAGTGCAGCGCACCGGCACGGGCGCTGGCGGCACGCGTAACATTTCCGGTACCAACCACGATCACCTGCTGCTCGAGGCTGAGCTCGCGGATCTGCACCACAAGGAAGCCGCGCTGCTGTTCACCTCCGGGTACGTGTCGAATTGGGCGGCGCTGTCGACGTTGGGATCACGGATCAAGGACTGCATCATTCTGTCGGATTCCGGCAACCACGCCTCGATGATCGAAGGCATCCGCCATTCGCGGGCGCAAAAGGTGATCTGGAACCACAACGACGTGGCCGACCTTGAGGCGAAATTGCGCGCCCTGCCTGCCAACGCCCCGAAAATCGTAGCGTTTGAATCGGTCTATTCCATGGACGGCGACATCGCCCCGATCCGCGAAATCGTTGAGGTCTGCGAAAAATACGGCGCGATGACCTATCTGGACGAGGTTCACGCGGTTGGCCTGTACGGCCCGCGCGGCGGCGGCGTTGCTGAACAAGAAGGATTGATGGATCGCATCACTCTGATCGAAGGCACACTTGGCAAGGCCTACGGCGTCGTTGGCGGCTACATCACAGGCTCCGCCGCCCTGTGCGATTTCATCCGCAGTTTTGCGTCCGGTTTCATTTTCACCACCGCGTTGCCCCCAGCCGTTGCCGCCGCGGCCCGCACATCCATCGCGCACCTCAAACAGTCCGACACCGAACGCCTAAAGCAGCGCGAACAAGTCGCCAAACTGCGCGCTGGTTTGGATCGCGCCGGCATCCCGCACCTGTACAACGAAAGCCACATCGTGCCGGTCATGATCAAAGATCCGGTCAAAACCAAAATGCTGGCGGACTACCTGATGGACGAGTGGGGCATCTACGTGCAGCCGATCAACTATCCGACTGTACCCAAAGGAACCGAGCGTTTGCGCTTTACCCCGTCGCCGCTGCACAGCGATGCGGACGTTGCCCATCTGGTGGCCGCCCTGGCGTCGCTTTGGAAACAATGCGCGATTGCCCACGCTGTTGCCTAAGCAACGACTAGATATGACCAGGAACGAGGGCACCTTTGTGGTGGCCCCTTTTCAATTTGCAAAGCCCGCGTACAAAAATTCGTGCGAAAGTAATTCTACTTTACCTTGCTTTTTTAGAACATTTGTTCCCATCATAAAAATCAGAGCATCAATAAATCTGGCCCCGCAGGCCCACAAATAAGACCCGCCAAAGCGGACATTTTAATTTGGAGGACCGTTATGACGCTTAGACCTGACCCCACATTCCACGCATCACCTAAACTGGCCATGCAAGCCCCCGCTGAAAACTATGCTTTCACCGTGATGCTGAGCCCGGATGGCTCGCAATCGGACGGTATTGCCGTGATCGATTTAAAGCCCGGTTCAGACACCTACGGCGAAATCGTGCATCAAGTGATTGTGCCCAACAAAGGCGACGAATTTCACCACTTTGGCTGGAACGCCTGCTCGTCGTCCTTGTCGCCTATGTCTGGCCATGCTTTCCTTGAGCGTCGTTATTTGATCGTGCCCGGAATCCGGTCGTCGCGCATCTATGTGATCGACGTCAAAGACCCGCTAAAGGCCCATATCCACAAGACAATCGAGCCAGAAGAGCTGTTTGCGAAAACCGGTTATTCCCGCCCGCACACGATCCATTGTGGGCCCGAAGGCATCTATGTGTCCTGTCTTGGTGGTGGCGGTGTCGATGGCACAGATGGCCCGCCCGGCATCTTTATTATGGACTGCGAAACCTTTGAAATCATCGGCCGATACGAGATGGATCGCGGCAAACAAGACAAGCATTATGATTTCTGGTGGAACCTGCCACAGGATTACATGGTCAGTTCCGAATGGGGTCTGCCGCCACAGTTCGAAAACGGCATCGTGCCCGAGGATTTACTGTCGAACAAATACGGCCATTCGATCCATTTCTGGGATCTGCGCGCGCGCAAAAACATCCAGACGATGGACTTTGGTGAACAGTACCAGATGGCACTAGAGATTCGCCCGGCCCATGACCCAACCAAATCTTATGGCTTTTGTGGTGTCGTGGTTGATACGACCAACTTGCAAGGCGCGATTTTTACGTGGTGGCGCGATGATGACGGGGTTTGGCAAAGCAAAAAAACGATCACGATTGACCCTGTGCCGGCAGATGCAGATGACTTGCCTGAGCTGCTGAAAGGGTTCGGTGCGGTGCCGCCCTTGGTCACCGATATCGATCTAAGTTTGGACGATAAATACCTGTACGTCGCGTGCTGGGGTTTGGGTGAAATGCACCAATACGATGTCACCGACCCGATGAACCCGGTACTGGCGGGCAAAGTCGAACTGGGCGGCATTGTCACCGATACCAAGCATCCAAACGGCAAGGATTTTGCCTTTGGTCCGCAGATGGTCGAGATCAGTCGCGACGGCAAACGCGTCTACTGGACAAATTCGCTGTATTCCACGTGGGACGACCAGTTTTACCCCGATGACGAAGGTGGCCAAATGGTCATGGCCGACGTTGGCGAAAACGGTGGGCTGACCTTGAACAAGGATTTCTACATCGATTTCCCCAAAGGGCTGCGTTCGCACCAAATCCGGCTAGAAGGCGGGGACTGTTCGACCGATAGTTTCTGCTACCCGTCGGTCTAATTCATGTCTGAAATGGCATCCGTGACGGCCCTGTGGTGGGCCGTCATTTTTTCTGGGTTCTACCACGGGATCAACCCCGGCATGGGCTGGCCTTTGGCCGTGTCCGCCGCCTTGATGGAGCGCAAACACGCCGCCCTGCCCCGTGCGCTCGCGATGCTGGCCGCGGGTCATTTTCTGGCGATGATCGTCATTCTGCTGCCGTTTTCGCTGATGATCTTTTTGGTGCAATGGAGCGTCGAAATCCGTGTCGCCGCTGGCATCCTCGTGATCGGCATGGGCATCTACCTGCTGATCAATCGCAAACATCCAAAGTTTCTGGCGCGCGTGCATCCTGCCCGTTTGGCGCTTTGGTCATTTCTGGCCGCGATGGCCCATGGTGCTGGCCTGATGCTGGTCCCGATATTCCTTGGCATTTGCGGGATCGACGCGGATGAAACCGGCCATTTGGCGGCGCGCGCGTTGATGGGCAACACCGTCATGACAGCCTTTGCCGTTGCCGCACTGCACACCCTGGCCATGACGTTTGCGGGTGCGGTTTTTGCGGTCGCAATCTACGTCTGGTTCGGCCTGAAATTTCTGTCACGCACGTGGTTCAACCTTGATCTGGTCTGGGCGCTAAGCTTGGTATTAGTCGGCGCGTTTGGAATTTATTCCGCGCTGTACGGCCATTGATCTAAGCGAATTGCCCCTAAAGCAGCCCCAAAATACCATCCAACCAAGCCCACGCAGCACGGGCATCTTTGTTGAACGTCAAGAACACTGACCGCTTGAATTCCGGCGCATTTGGCAGCTTGTGCAAACGCGTGTCAGCCAACGCATTTTGAACCAAACGTGACGGCAGATATGCGCTGCCGCCAGAGTTCAGAATGTACTCCATCCCGGTGGTCGCGTTGCCAAAACTGATCCGTGTCGCGTTGGTGTTGGCGTAAGCGATCGCATGATCACGGCCGAACGCTTCGCCAGCCTCAACGTAAACATAGGTCGGGTCAGATCGCAGCGGGCTGTTGGGATCGGTCGACACCAAAATCAAATTATCAGGTTCCATTTCGACTTGGCCCTGACCCTGTCGCACGGCGGATCGATAGGTAAAGGCGATGTCGGATTTGCCGTCATTCAACCACGCTGACACGTCGGTCTGACTGCCCAGCCACACCGAAATCGCAATTTCAGGATGTTCACGTTTCAACTGGTGGAAAAACCGCTGTCCCAGATTGGGCCACAGATCGGATTCACACGCCAGATTGCACACACCAGACATGCCATCCGGCAACGACGTTTCTTGGCGCGCTTGTCGCCACAAATCGGAAATCGTATCGGCGTACCGATGCAGCCTGACACCGGCTGCCGTCAGCGTCGCGCCCGATTTGTTGCGGTTGATCAAGGTCTGCCCAACCTCGTCTTCTAGCGTTTTCAGGCGCGCAGTCACCGTCGATTGCGTGACGTTCAACACCTGAGACGCGCGCACAAGGCTGCCGGTTTCGACAATAGCGATGAGAGTTCTGAGTTCTTGCAAGTTCATACAATTACACTTCGGCTTTTTCGAATTTAATGTCCAACAATATTCATTTTCTTTAGTGAAAATTCTCGTTTACGTTTGCCTCAAGTTACAAAGGGGCCGCCTCATGATTTCTGTTGACCGAGATGTTTTCATCGCTGCAATGCGCTGTGTCGCCAGCAGCGTTTGCGTCGTGACAACCGATGGTCCTGCCGGTCGACACGGCGCGACTGTGTCCGCTTTTTGTTCGGTGTCCGCTGATCCACCGACCGTTCTGGTCTGTTTGAACATGACCTCAAAGATCGCCCAGTTGGTGCGCGAAAATGGTGTCTTCAAGGTATCGATCTTGCCCGACGGTGCCAAACACATCGCGGAACGGTTCGCAGGCATGCACGATTCCACAGTGGCGGACCGGTTTGAAGGCATCGAAACATCGGGCGCGCTGCACGGTATCACCGGGGCTACGATCTTGTCGTGCACGCTGTCCCAAGCCGTCGAAGAAGGGTCACATCTGGTCTGTATGGGCCGCGTTCAAGACGTGACTTTGGGGGCAAACTTGCCACTGACGTATCTGGCGGGGCGTTACCATCCGCTGTCACGCGAAGGAATAGCGCAATGACACTCCAAGCCTATCAAATGTTGATCGACGGCGCATGGGTCGACGCCGCAGACGGTGCACGTTTTGACAGCGTGAACCCTGCGACGGGCGATGTCTGGGCCACCATTCCAGAGGCCACAGCCGCAGACGTTAACCAAGCCGTGCGCGCAGCAGACGCAGCACTGAACGGCGCGTGGGGGCAGATGACGCCGACAGCACGGGGCAAGTGCATCGCACGTTTGGGCGACTTGCTGGCCGCCAATTCCGAAGCCATCGGGCGCATCGAAACCACCGACACTGGCAAGATGTTCAAGGAAACCGCATGGCAGGCGACGTACATCGCGGAATACCTGCATTTCTACGCAGGGGCTGCCGACAAAATCCAAGGCGACACGCTGCCCATCGACAAGCCCGACATGTTTGTCTTTACCAACCGTGAACCGATTGGCGTCGTTGCGGCCGTGATCCCGTGGAACAGCCAAATGTTCCTGAGCGCCGTCAAAATCGGCCCTGCCTTGGCCGCTGGCAACACCATCGTTCTCAAGGCGTCTGAACAGGCCTCGGCCCCGTTGTTGGAATTCGGCAAGCTGGTCGCGCAGGCCGGTATCCCTGACGGCGTCATCAACATTGTCACGGGTGGCGCTGAATGTGGCCGCGTGCTGACCTCGCATCATCTGGTCGCCAAAATTGCGTTTACGGGCGGGCCAAACGCTGCGCGCCACATCATCCGCAATTCAGCTGAAAACTTTGCCGAAGTGTCGCTGGAACTTGGTGGGAAATCTCCGTTCATCGTGTTTGACGACGCCGACATCGAAAGTGCAGTGAACGGGTCCGTCGCTGGTATTTTCGGGGCCACCGGCCAAAGCTGTGTCGCCGGATCGCGCCTGTATCTGCACGAAGACATCGCAGACGAATTCCTAGCACGGATGATCAGCATTGCCGCCAACATTCGCATCGGCGATCCGCAAGCAGATGACACCGAAATGGGGCCACTGTGCACCCAAGCGCAGCTCGATCATATCGAGGCCCAAGTGGCTTTAGCGGTGACCGAAGGTGGCACAATTCTGCACGGCGGTAAGCGTGCGGCGCTGGACGGTTTGTACTATCAACCGACGATCATCGACTGCCCCCGTCAAGACATGAGCATCATCGACACCGAACTGTTCGGGCCGGTTTTGGCCGTCCAGCGCTTCAAGACCGAAGACGAGGCGCTGATACTTGCCAATGACACCACGCACGGGTTGGCAGCGGGTATTTTCACCAAGGACTCTGCGCGATCATTGCGCATGTCCAAACGGATCAAAGCAGGCATCGTGTGGGTCAACACCTACCGCGCCATCAGCCCGATCGCCGCATTCGGAGGCGTGAAATCCTCTGGCTACGGACGCGAGGCCGGCTTGCAAGCTGTCTACGCCTACACCCGCCCCAAAACCGTCTGGATGAACATGTCCGACGACCCAATCGCCAACCCCTTTAAGATGAGGTAGCCCCCATGAAATTCCATCTCGCAATCAATCTGGAACGCATGGACGATGCGACCTCGATCACGCAGGTGCGTGACCACACGCTGGACATGGTGAAAATGGCCGACAAGGCCGGTTTCGAAATCGCGTGGGCGGCCGAACACCACGGGCTGGAAATGACCATCGCGCCGAACCCTTTCCAGCTGATGACGTGGTGGGCGGATCACACGGACAACATTCGTATGGGCTGCGGTGTCGCGAACGCCGCATACTGGCATCCGATCAATCTGGCAGGCGAGGCTGCGATGGTCGATGTGCTGTCTGGTGGGCGGTTGGAACTGGGCCTTGGGTCCGGTGCGTATCAACGTGAATTCGACCGGATGAAACCGGGTTTGGCCCAGCCGGACAGCTATAAATACCTGCAAGAGATGCTGCCTTTGGTGCAGGATCTGTGGAAAGGCGATGTGCAACACGACGGCGAATACTGGCAGTTTCCTGCCGCAACGTCCTGCCCGAAACCGTTGCAAGAAAAGGTGCCGGTGTGGGTTGCTGCCCGATCACCTATCACGTTCGACTATGCCGTCGAAAACGACTGCAACATCATGTGCTGGCCGCTGACCCTGCCGATGTCGGAGGCGGAAAAATACCGCGCGCAACTGGATGAAAGCATTGCCAAAGCTGGCGGCTGGAACGGTACCTTTGCACTGATGCGCCACACCGCCGTCTATGACAACGACGCTGACAGAACCACCAGCGTTGATGCCGTGCGAAACGTGCTTGGTAAATTCGGCAACGTTATGATGAAAAAGGGCGAGGTCGTGAATGGGTTCCCCGAAAACGTCCCGCTAGAGCAGCTTGATGGCAATGCCCGCGTTGACCCGGCCATGCTTGAGGAAAACCTGATGCTTGGCACGCCCGATCAAGTCATCGCCAAGCTGAAGCAATACGAAGCGCTCGGCGTTGATGCGTTCATCTATTATGCTTCGATGGGGTTGGATATGGATGTGCAAAAACGATCAATGAACCTGTTTATCAACGAAGTCATGCCGGAGTTTGCCTGATGTCTACGCCCAATACTGTCGAGATTCGACGCACCCTGACGACCGTTCAGACCACGTTTATCGAGGGGGGCAAATCTGTGGACACGCCCACCTTGCTGGTGGCTGCGATGGCCATCATCAAGAACCCATGGTTCGGACAGGGCTACGTAGAAAATCTGCGCCCTGCGATCCGCAGCCATGGGCCCGTTTTGGGTAAACTGCTGACTGACATGATCCTGAAGGAAACCGGCGGCACGGTTGAAGGTTATGGCAAGGCGTCTGTCGTTGGCATGGGTGGTGAATTGGAACACGCCCAAGGGCTGACGCACACGTTGTGGTTCGGCAATCAGTACCGCGACGCGGTCGAGGCAAAATCCTATCTGGTCTTCGCCAACACGCGCGGTGCTGCGGGCACATCGCTGATGATCCCGTTGATGCACAAGGACGATGGCGGGATGCGCTCACACTACCAAACGATCCACACCTCGGTGCCCGATGCCCCCGCTGACGATGAGCTGATCGTGGCGCTTGGCGCATCTATTGGCGGACATCCGAACCACCGGATTGGCAACCGCTACGAAGACCTAAAAGAGATGGGGCATGACGTGGACAATCCTGCCGGTGTTTGACATCGCACCAGACGGCACAGCCTATGAGCTGACGGGCCCGAACGACGCACCTTGCGTGGTGCTGATCCACGGGCTGGGCCTGTCGATGTCCTTGTGGGATGCGCATATGCCAGCCTTCAAAGACTGGCGGGTTTTGCGCTATGACCTGTTCGGTCATGGACAAACCGCGCCGACAACAAGCGTCGGCAGTTTGACTCTGTACAGTGACCAGATTGCCGAGCTGATGGATCACCTTGGCATCAAGGCTGCGCACATCGTTGGCTTTTCGATTGGTGGCATGATCAACCGGCGCTTTGCGTTGGATCACGCGGACAAGGTTTTGTCGCTGGCGATCTTGAATTCTCCGCATGACCGGGGCGAAAACGCGCAGCGCCAAGTCGAAGACCGTGCACGGGCTGCACGTGACCAAGGGGCCTTTGCAACATTTGATGCAGCACTAGAGCGGTGGTTCACGCCTGAGTATTTAAGATCAGGACAGGGGCCTAAGTTGGTGCGTGATTGGCGGGCGTTGGTTGATGACGAAAGCTATGCGCAGACGGCTTGGGTTTTGGCCAACGGAGTGCGTGAATTGATCGCGCCGGAGCCTGCGGTTGTGGCCTCCACGTTGGTGATGACCTGTGAGCATGACAGCGGATCGACGCCCAAAATGAGCCACGACATCGGTTCAGAGATTGACGGGGCACAGGTTATCATCGTGCCGCGGCTGCAACATTTGGGGCTGATGGAAGACCCGGATGCCTTTACAGATCCTGTTGTGAAATTCCTGTCGCGACGTGATTAATCGCCGTCCGCCACACCTTGCGCGCGCAGCCTTGCACGACGGGCGCGGTAGCTGGGTAGTACCACCAAGAACAGTGCAATCGCGAGCAAGCCAAGCGTCATTGGCCGTTCCCAGATGAACGAAATGCCGTCGTAGAGTTGCATGGAACGCGAGAAGTTGTTTTCTAGCATCCCACCCAAAATGAACCCGATCAGCAAGGGTGCGAGTGGGTAGTCAGCAAAGCGCAAAACCGTCGCGCAGACGCCAAAACCAACCAACAACAGCAGTTCAGTTGCGTTGTTTTGACCGATGTAGGCCCCCATCAAAGTAAAGAATAAAATGAACGGAATGAGGAAGGTACGCGGGATCGACAGCACTTTGGCGATGTAGGGGATCAGCGGCAGGTTGAGGACCAGCAACACCAGATTGCCGATGAACATCGACATGATGACGGCCCAGAACACTTGCGGTTCATCAATCATAAGGCGCGGACCAGGTGTGACGTTCAGCGCAATCAATGCGCCCAGCAAAATGGCCGTTGTTCCTGACCCAGGGATGCCCAGTGTCAGCAGCGGTACGAACGATCCGGTGCAGGCAGCGTTGTTGGCGGTTTCCGGGGCGGCTAGGCCTTTGATCGACCCTTTGCCGAACTCGTCTTGTTCCGCTTTGGTCGCGATGTTGCGTTCAACTGCGTAGCCCAAAAACGACGCGATTGTCGCGCCGGCACCGGGGAGGACACCGATAAAGAACCCTTGGATCGATTGGCGCCCGATGACTGGTGCAATGGCACGGGCCTCGGCGCGGGTGATGCGAAGATCCTTGATTTCGTCACCGCCCTCAACCGCAGCTTTGGGCTTGAGCACGAGGAAAATCGCCTCGGGCAGCGCGAACATTGCCATGGCCAAAGTGATAAATCCGAACCCTGACTGCAGGTCCATCAGACCCATCGTAAAGCGCGGTGCGTTGAACAATGCGCCCTCGCCCACGGTTGCCATGATCAGGCCCAAAACGGTCATCATCAACGCCTTGGTCACCTGCCCTGTGCCAGCGAATGCCGCGATTGCTGACAGGCCAACGACCATCAAAGCAAAGTATTCGGACGAGTGGAACAACAGTGCGACAGATGACAGCGCTGGCGCAAAAATCATCAACAAAAGCGCGCCTATGGTGCCGCCACAAAAGCTGGCGATTGCGGCGATGGTCAAGGCTTTGCCGGCCTTGCCTTTTTGCGCCATCGGATAGCCGTCAAACGCAGAGGCCACTGTGCCCGCGACACCCGGTGCGTTCAGCAAGATCGACGAGGTCGAACCGCCAAAGATCGCGCCGTAATAGACACCGGCGAGCAGGATTAAGGCGGCAGACGGATCCCCCATCGAAATCGCCACAGGGATCATGATCGAGATGATCGACATCGGACCCAAACCCGGTAGCATGCCGATAAATGTGCCGATCAAACAGCCCGCAATGACCATGATCAGGCTTTGTAGGGTGAACGCCGTTTGCAGGCCAATCAGAAGTCCTTCGAGCATGTCAGCCTCCTACCAAATTCGCGATGAAACCCGGAACCGGGCGCAGATAAATACCAAGGACAACTTGGACCAGATACCAAATGATACCGGTCGCGAGTGCTGCGATGACGATCGTTAGCACCCAGCGGCGTTCGCCCAGAATGGCGGAACCTGCGATCAAAAAGCCACCAGTCGAGAACAAAAAACCAGCGGGCCGCAGCAGCAACGCATAGGCAACCATGAGGGCCAGCAGCATCAAAGCTTGGCCGATTTTGTAGTCACCTAGACGGCGGTAATCGATGTCGCCGATTTTTTGCTCGCTCTTTTCAAGGCCAAGCAAAATGATGGTGGAGGCAACGATACCAAGGATCGAAAGAACCTTTGGAAAGGTCGACGGCCAAATCGGGTTCCGCTTCATAAACGGGGCCAGTGCGCCGTCCATCGTGAACCAAGCAGTATAGCCATACGCAAGGCAAATTCCGAGCAATATCAATGCTATCCAACGATCTAGCGCCATGGCGGCCTCCGGCAGAAAATGGGTAACTTAGGGTTCGGGGCGCAGCGTATTTGCGCCCCGAAGGATGGTTCCTAGAGGAAGCCAAGCTTCTTCATCAGATCACCGATTGTCTGTTCCTGGTCTTCAAGGAACGCTTTGAAATCGTCGCCAGGGTTGTGGATGTTGACCCATCCGTTGCGCGACCGCACGGTTTCCCATTCAGGTGTGTCATACATCTGGGCAATCGCGTCTTGGTACATCGCGACCTTGTCCGCAGGCAGACCCGGTGCGCCGAAAAAGCCGCGCCAGTTTACGAATGTGGTGTCGATGCCTTGCTCTTGCATGGTCATTGCATCCGGGGCTGCGGCCACGCGATCACCCGCGGTAATGCCGATGATTTTGACTTCACCTGCGTTGGCCAGATCAACAGCTTCGGAGAAACCCGTGGACAGTGCCGCGATTTCACCTGACAGCAAGGCGGCCATCGCTTTGCCGCCAGCGTCGTATGGAATGTACTTTACACCCAGCGCGTCCTTGCCTGCGGCTTCCATCACCATGGCCGCAACGAGGTGATCCATGCCGCCCGGAACCGAACCGCCGCCGATAGCAGTAGCACTTGGGTCCGCGTCATAGGCTGCGATCAGATCCGCCATCGAATTGACGGCGCTGTCTTTGCCGACCACGATCGCGGCATAGTCGCCGATTGTACCTGCAACCAACGTCAAGTCGCGGAAGTTATGCGGGAATACACCGGTCAACGAACGGATCACGATTGGCGTTGAATTCACCATCAGCGTGCCGTGGTTGCTGTCTGCGTTTTCGATCAGGAAACCAATGGCCTTGCCGCCACCGCCGCCCGACATGTTTTCATACGATGCGTTGCCCACAAGGCCCGCACCTGTCAGCGCTTCGCCGGTGCCGCGCGCAGTACCATCCCAACCGCCGCCAGCACCGCCGGGGATCAGAAAGTGAATGCTGTCTACAACCTGATGCCCATCGGCATGTGCAGGTGCTGCGAAACCAAGTGCTGCAATAGCACTCGCCAAAAGGGCACGGCGGCCCAGTTTAAATGTCATCATGATTTCCTCCCATTTGACAACCGACCGCTTGGCGGCTCAGTTGACAGTGTTAACCACAACAACCTGACATAGACCTGTCATGAAAACCAAACTCTAAGCGAGGCGCGATGAAATTCTTGTTGATCGAAGACAATCAGGCCCTTGCTGATGCGGTTTGCGCGCGCATGCAGCTGGATGGCCATGTCATTGATCACGCAGGAACTATTCAGGATGCCCTCGCATATTCAGAAACGGGCGAATACGATCTGATCCTGCTGGACATCATGCTACCTGACGGCGACGGACGTCACTTTTTGAAAGCCCATCGTGACGGAAAAAAGGACACGCCAGTGATTGTGTTAACCGCGCGCAGTCAGGTTTCGGACAGAATCAGTATGCTGGATTTGGGGGCTGATGACTACGTGACCAAACCGTTTGATCATGCTGAATTGCAGGCCCGTTGTCGCGCGGTTTTACGCCGCAAAGCTGGGTCTGCGCAGACGGTCATGCGCCTTGGCGATGTAGCTTTTGACCCCGTCGCGGGCCATTTGAAAGTCAGCGATCAGACCATAAGCCTGCGCAACAAAGAGCTGCGATTGCTGGAGCTGTTAATCAACGCCCCCGGTCAGATTTTCCCCAAACAAAAGCTGGTGGACCGGTTGTTTTCCTATGACGATGATGTTTCCGAAAACGCGGTCGAAGTGTACATCGGGCGACTGCGAAAACACCTCGCGCCGTCGTCCTTGAAAATCACCACGTTGCGTGGGCTGGGGTATCGGTTGGATCATGGTTGAAGCGCCGCGCGTCTCTGGGTCTTTGCGCAATCGATTGACCGCGATCTTGATCGGTGGCGCGGCCGTTCTAGCGATTTTACTTTATGTAGTTGTGCGCAACTACGCCGCGCAAATCGCGCAACAGGGTCAGGACAACATCCTGAATGCCTCGGTGACCTCGATTTTGGACGCGGCCGTCATTCGTGACGGCCATCTGGAAATTGACTTTCCATATTCGTCGTTTTCGATGCTGAACACAGGGTCTGATGACCGCGTTTTCTATGCCATTTACCAAGATGACGTTATCCTGTCGGGTTATGCGAATTTGCCCCGTTCACAAGGTTCGGAAACCGGCCAAATCGATGGTACAAAAGTCCGCATCGCGTCGGCCACCCGGGTGTTGATCGGGGCAAACCAGCGCATCCGAATCTCGGTGTCGGTCGCCCAAACCCAGGACGCGTTGTCGCTGACGTTACGCACAATTTCAAAACAGGTCGCAGGCTTTGGTGCCGGTTTTTTCGCGCTCACAACTTTGCTGTCGTTCTGGGCGACATCGACAACCATCGGGCAACTGAAAAGGTTGACGACGTCGGTTACGCGGCGCGGCCCCCAAGATTTGTCACCCGTCGTCAAACCCGTGCCAACTGAAATGGTGCCTCTGGTCTCGTCGCTTAACAATCTGATGCTAAGGTTGGATCATAGTCTGAGCCAATCCGAGGATTTCATCGCCGAAGCCGCGCACCGCGTCCGCACCCCGTTGGCGACTGTGCGATCACATGCCGAAACGACGCTGCAACGGGTCGGCAAAGAAGAAAATCGCAAATCGCTGCGCGCGATGATCCGCGCCATCGACGAAAGTTCACGCGCGGCTGGGCAATTGCTGGATCACGCGATGATCACCTTTCGTGCGGATCATCTGGACCGCCAGGACATCGATTTGGTGGAGCTGGTCCAAGACCTTGTCCTGCGCCTGACGCCCATCGCTGAAATGAAGGACGTCGAGTTGCGCGTATCGGGACCAGACAGCATCCAGATTTCGGGCGATCCGATCCTGCTGCAGAACGCTGTGCGTAATCTGATCGACAACGCGTTGAAATATTCACCGAGCGAAAGTGTGATCTGGATCGAAATCACCGATATGCCCACGCCGCAGCTCGAAATTCGAGATCAAGGGCCCGGGTTTCCGCACAGCGAAATCAACACTTTATCGGGGCGATTCACGCGCGGCACAAATGCGACGGGCATCATCGGATCCGGATTGGGCCTGACAATCGCCCAAGATGTCGCGAACGCCCATGGCGGCGAAATCACCTTAGCCAATCACCCAAAGGGGGGCGCATGCGTTACTTTTTCGCTTTAGTATTCTGCGTTTTGCCCCTGACCGGATGGGCCCAAGATTGGGAAGATCGCCAAGTCTTTGGGAACGGCGCGGCCCCGGCTTTGCGCATAATTTCGAGCACGGACACATCGTTTTTCGCGCCCGTTATCGAGAGTTATCTGGCCCAGCGCACCGGTCAATCGGTTGAATATCTTGTCACCAGCACCGCGCAACTGGATCGTATCTTTCGCGCGGATCCCGGCGCGTTCGATCTGGTTATTTCCAGCGCGATGGATCTTCAATTCAAGCTGGCCAACGACGGATTTGCCCGCACCTTGGACGGTGTGACACACCCGGATTGGGCGCAGTGGCGTCAAAGCCTGTTCGCCTTCACCACAGAGCCCGCGACCATCGTCATCAATCGCGAGGCCTTCGCCAACCGGCGCTTGCCCGAAACCCGACAAGATTTGATCGAAGCATTGCGGGCTGATCCGGAGCGGTTCGCTGGACGTCTGGGCACCTATGACGTGCGTCAATCCGGTCTTGGATTTTTGTTTGCGACACAGGACGCGCGGACGTCGGAAACCTACTGGCGCTTGATGGAGGTCATGGGCGCGATGGGCACCAAATTGTTCTGTTGCTCAGGCGGTATGATTGACGACGTGGCAAGCGGAGAAATCGCTGTCGCCTACAATGTTCTGGGCAGCTATGCGTCGGCCCGCCGCGATATTACAGACAAAATCAAAGTGATTTTGCCCGCGGATTTTCAAACAACGATGATGCGTACCGCCTTTGTTTCTCGTGACACAAAACAGCCCGTGGCGGCGACATCCTTTGTCCAGCACTTGATCGCGCTACAAGCCAGCACAACCGCCAACGATGACATTGCTTTGCCGCATCTTGATCACGCAAACGCAACAGAAGGCCAAGTCACGATTGCATTGGAGCCAGCGTTGATGACCTACCTCGATGCGCTCAAAAAACAGACCTTTCTCAAGGAATGGGTGAACGCGGTCATTCAGTAAGTCACAGGCCCACGCGCCCACTGCACAGGCACGATCCGCAGCACCTATGGTCAGAGCCGTTACCAATTTCGCACAATTCTTGTGTGAAACGCAGCGTAGACGCATCTGTCCGCAAAAATGCCTTGCCCGTGCCTATACTGACCGCGTAAATTCAACCAATAAGTGGGGTGCGATCATATCCCATTGCAAATGCAGCGCTTTTTGATCGGCCAGGCGTATCAACGCGCGGAATAATGTGCTTGAAACAGGGACACGTCACACAACATGATCGATGACCTTCCGCCAGAAAATCCTTTGTCACTGGGCGCGCACCTGTATGACGTGGAAAAAGAGCTGCTGGAAAATGCAGCGGGCGAGCTGGTCAATCTGCGGCCGCAATCCGCACAGATTCTGAACATTTTGGCCCGCGACGTGGGTGGTGTGATCACCAAGGATGCGTTGCTGGATGCGGTTTGGCCCAACGTCAGCGTGACCGAAGATAGCCTTGTGCAGTGTATTTCGGATATCCGCCGCGCCATTGGTGACAAGGATCGTACGATCCTTCGGACGGTGCCCAAACGCGGCTACATGCTGGTGGCCCCTGCCTCTGAAACCCGTGCCCATCAGATCGCGCAGACTTTTAACGGTTTCAAGGCATTGCCTTTGAGTTCGCTGGAACAGGAATTTGGGCTGCTCAATCATCAGGGCGCTCGTCTGTTTGTCCGGTTGATCGAAACCGATGGCGCGCCGCACGACCGCCAAATGAAGCTGGTCGAGTATGGCATGGAAGTGTCACGCTTTTTGGAAAGCCTGTTGTCGGGCAAGGACGATGGCCAAGTCACCACATCTTTTGTCGGCGGTACGCTGCTGGAATTTGCACAGCACAAGACCGCGATCAAAACGGCGCTTGAGCTGAACAGATGGTGTGTCCAGCGCAATATGGACACAGCGAATGATCGCGCCATCACGCTAGGGATTGGTGTCGATGTCGGGCTGAGTTCGGACCCAAAAGCAGATCGCACTCGAAATTTGGCGATTTTGGCAGGACCGTGTGAAATCGTCGTATCCGCAGACATGATGAATTCGGTCACGGCAGGTCTTGATTGCGAATTCATCGACATGGGCGATTGTATTCTGCCCGAACTGGACGAACCTGTCCGCTGCTTTAAGGCACTGCAACGCAACGCACGTGCAATCATGAAACCGATCCTCAGCCCCCAGGATTTGTTGCCAACGATTGCCGTGATCCCGTTCATGTCCAAAACCAATGACCCCGAAACCAAAGTTGTGGGCGAAGTGCTGGCGGACGACGTCATCTCGCTTTTGTCCCGATCGTTACAGATCAACGTTATTTCGCGCATGTCCACAACATCGTTTCGTCATCGCGACGCATCCCTAAGCGAAATCGGCAGCGCATTGGACGCCAACTATGTGCTGACGGGGCGTTATCTGTACCTGAACAACCGTCTCAGGATCGACGTCGAATTGTCCGAAGTTGCCACCGGTCGCGTCTTGTGGGTCGATCAAGCGTCACACGAAGTCGGCCATATGCTGGACGCCCCGGAAACCATCGAGTGGATCGTGTTCAACGTACAGCGCGCGATTTATGCGGGTGTGGTGTCTCAAGCGCATCTGGATCACCTGCCGACGTTGCACACGTATACCCTGATGATGAGCGCGGTGGTGCTTATGCACCGCTTTTCACCGATAGATTTTAACAAGGCGAGGGTCTTGCTCGAGGCGTTGATAGAACGCGCACCGGATCAAGCGGTGCCGCTGGCGTGGATGGCGCGGTGGCATGTTCTGAGTGTTCAACAAGGCTGGTCCGATGATCCATTGGCCGAAGCCCAAGTGGCAATGGAATGCACCAAGCGCGCGTTGGACCTGGATCCTGATTGCGTGCTGGCCCTTGTCACCGAAGGGCAGGTTTTGACCAACTTGCTGCGCCGATTGGATGATGCAGAAGAACGCTATGACCGTGCTTTGGATCTTAGCCCGAATGACGCCGTGGGGCGTTTGTTGCGTGGCACAATGTACGCGTTTCGTGGCCAAGGTGACGAAGCCGTACGCGACACGGAACGCTCTTTGCACTTGACCCCTCTTGATCCTTTGCGCTTTTTCTTCCTATCATTGGCCGCATCGGCTTGTATTTCTGCCGAAGATTACGATCGAGCATTAGAGTTTTCAAATTTGTCACTACGCGCCAACAGCACACACACGTCAACACTTAGGGTCAAGGCCGTTGCGCAAATGCGCTTGGGTCAAGGCGATGCAGCGCGTGAAACAGGGCGCAAACTGCTGTCTCTTCAACCTGGCCTTCGCGTCAGCGAATGGCTGAAAAACGCACCCAGCAGTGACTATGAAAACGGGCAGCGCTTTGCCGACACTCTTCGGGAAATCGGAATTCCCACGTAACACTTCAACAATTAATTTATCGATAAACAGGAAGGTATTTTCATGTCAAACGGATCACCAGAAAGCGGCTACAGCGGATATTCAGGGTATAGCGGATATTCAGGCTACAGCGGATACTCGGGTTATAGCGGGTATTCAGGGTATAGCGGATATGGCGGGGGCGAAAATGCTCCGATGCTGACCGAAGCGCTGATTACAAATCGTGACGGGATCGCAGGAGTTCCACTGCCAAATCCGTTTCCGGTCAATCCACCTGCATCTGAAAACGTCAAAAACCTGAGCCAACTGTCAACCGACGTGCGCGCCAATATCTTTGATTATGAATTGTCATCGAGGATGGGTTTCACAGCGGTTGCTGGTACGGCGACTGATCCCGCCTGTGCCCAAGTCTGGCAATTGGAAACGCAAGCAACCGGTGCCACGACTCCTCCTACCAGCGTTTACCAGCCGCTCGTAAATATGTCGGCCCCGACCATTGATCAATTCCAAGAGCAGCTGAGCTTCTTGTTTTCATATTCGGATTTACGAGCTGATCGCGGTGCGGAAATCATGACGCAAATTGGCGGTGGGTTTTCCTTTTTGTCCACAATCAACTTTCTTGATCCAGCCCGCACCCCCCACACACTTGAACTGCTAAACACAGTCCTGCGTCTTGCCCGTTTTGTCGAAATGCGTGTGAAATACTCGTTGGCCTGCAAACGTCCGATTTTGTTCTCGCCGCAAATCCAACCGATGATCCCGACGCCGACACATGGCACCCTGCCAAGCGGTCACTCAACCGAAGCGTTTATCGTGGCCCGCACGTTGTGGAAACTGCTGCGCCTGTCCAATGCGCCGCAATACACAGGTGGCGCCGAACCTGCTGCCTTTGGTGACATGCTGATGCGCCAAGCTGCGCGCATTGCGATCAACCGCACGGTTGCCGGTGTGCATTTCCCGGTCGACAGCGCTGCTGGTGCCGTTCTGGGTCTGACCTTGGCGGATTACGTCGCCAACCGCTGTACGTTTGAAACCGGCCAAAGCTGTGCAAACACGCTTACCAACACCAGCTTTGTCGGCAAGAATTTCAACGCTGGTGACGATTTCAACTGGCACCTGATGTACGACCCTGCGGATGACGAAACCACAGCCAAACTGCCAATAACTGGCCCTGAATGGATGGAAACCACCACCCGCGATGCATCCACCGCGCAAACCGACAGCCCTGCCTTGCAGTGGTTGTGGACCAAAGCCGCGAAGGAGTGGAACGACGTCGAAGAATAAGGCGCAGCACACGCATCACCCTTATTCACTGACAACAGAAAGGAAGCGACAATGGAGCTTCAATGGAACGCGCAGGGTCCGGCAAATGTGCTGGACAACGTTACCGAATTTCGACTGAACCACACCGATACGGCCTCTGCTACTCCGGCCGAGATTTGGTGGTCGGCGTTGGTCGTGTTGGACGGCACATCTGTGTCAACTTTTCACGATAGTTTGGATTCGAGTTTTGCCCAGCAATTCTTGATCCCCGAGGAACACGCAGAAGACGATGCCTTGTACCCCGGCGAGGAACATATTCTCACGGTGTACGCCCAGGCCGCGGTCATGCGCCAACTGAACACCGTGGGCAACGGTTTTGGTGTCGCGTCGATCAGTCTTGGGTCGATTGTCCAGCCACCCATGCTGGATATGCCGATGATGGTCGGTGCGGACGGTGGCGGTGCCCCCGAAGACGATACGTTTCCAGCAGACACAATCACGATGGCGGTGATCGATGACGGCATCGCCTTTGGACACAATCAGTTCCGAAGCGGGCTGACGGAAACGCGGATCGAAGGCATCTTTATCATGGATGCTTATGTTCCCGGCGCTGGCGATATTGGCGTCAAACTGAGCAAGCGTAAGATCGACAAGCTGCTGCGCGAGAACACGCATTCCGGTCTTCTGGACGAGGAAAGTTTCTACCGCGAAGCCGGCAGCATCAACCGCGCACAAAAGTTCTTTTCGACCACCACGTTCCGGCGATCACACGGTACCCATGTGCTGTCGCTTGCGGCGGGTTACGACATGATGGACGCACCGAAAAACCGGCCAATCATCGGTGTGCAATTGCCCACCCGCGTGACCGAAGACACCAGCGGATCCAACCTTGCGCCCAGCCTGCGCAGCGCCATCCGCTACATTCTGCGTCAATCGCGCAAGATCCGCATTGGCGGGCCAAGTGGTCCGATTGCGCCGTTGGTCGTGAACTTTAGCTACGGGAACTTTGCCGGCCCGCATGATGGCACAGGCCTGATTGCGCGCATCATTGACCGCGAGCTAAAATCGACGCCGGATCAAGAAATCCGCGTTATCTTGCCTGCGGGCAATTCAAATCTGTCACGCTGTCACGCTGCAGTGTCGTTTGAAAACGTGGCCAACGATGATCGTGTGGCCTTGGATTTGCGGATTTATCCCGATGACTACACCTGCAACTACGTGCAGATGTGGTTGCCCTACAGCGCGGACCCAACGCCGCCGGACTACGTGAACGTCCGCGTCACCCCCCCCAACAGCACGCAAAGCATGGCGGTGTCCGCAACGCTGGGGGCCAAACAAGAACTGCACAACGAATTCGGCGAAGTCATTGCGGTGCTCGCCTACGAGATGGAACCAGCGCCAACAAAACGCGGTCTAATCACCTTGTCCGTCAATCCCACAAGCAGCCAAAATGCCAGTATCAAACTGGCACCCTCGGGGCTGTGGGTGATGGAATTCGAAAAGGGCGACATTGCAGACGATCAATACGTCGAAGTCCGCATTGAACGCGATGAAACCCTGCCCGGCTATCCCCCTTTCGGGCGCCAAGCCTACTTTGACAACGCCTGCTACGTGCGTTTTGACGAATTTGGCGCGCCTTTGTCGGTTGATCCACCCGACTCTGACTGCCCGATCCGCAGATCCGGAACGCTTAGCGGGTTTGCCAGCGGCAAGGTTCCGATGGTGGTCGGCGCATTGACCGAAAGCAACGGTTTGCTGTCTGACTACTCATCCGCAGGTCCAATTTCTGCGATGCGCAATCGGACGGTTCCCAATCGGGTTGGCCCTGACGCCTCGGCGCGCGCCGATGACAGTCCGGTGTTTCTTGGCGTGCTTGCCGCAGGAACACGCAGCGGGTCGATGGTGCGGATGAATGGCACAAGCGTCTCGACCCCCTTGGTGGCGCGCTACGTGGCGAACGGGTTGGCAGACAACCAACCTGCGGACCGCGCGTGGCTGTCAGCATGCGCTGCCGCCAGTGATTTGGCCCATTTTCCACAACCAAAACCAAGCGATACGCGCACAGGTGGCGGGCGGCTTCAGGTGCCATATCCCTTTGCGCCAGGGGTGGCCGAAGCCTAACTGACTGTAAATTAAAACTTTCTACCGACAGCCGGCCTTTTTAGCGCCGGCTGTTTTCGTTTTTCCGCCAAGTTAACCTTTCGTCAACTTTCGTAAAAGTTTCGGAAGACCTTCGGGATTTGGCAGACGTTTTCGACGTACCTTAATTTCACTGGCTCTGGTCAGGAAGGCAACGAAACGATCCCGATACCCGTCCCAAGGTTGTCTCCCAACACCCGGCTTTCTTGATCTTCTCGATCAGAGCTCAACATAACTTAAGACCTTTTGAAAAGGTGATCGACAGCGTCAAATACGGAGCAATTTTAGCTCTAGGCCAGGTCACCAATACCTTTGCGAACGAACGACTGCAGTGGCGAAAGCTTCTATTTCGAGGACTGACCAACAGGTCTAGCCGCTGCAGTTCTCTTGTCCCGTGCGGTGCTGTATTTAGCCGTGCAAAAACCGATCCTGATGTGCGGTGGCCCAGCAATGGAACATCACACATTCCAATTACTGGACCCTGTGTTACGGCGCAGGGCAGGTCGGATTAGAGACGTAAAGTAACGAGTAATTTCGGTATATTTGTAAACGCACACCAAGTTGGTGGTGCGTTTTGGTGTCAGGTGCGGGCGGCCTCGAACGCGGCCCACGCGGCTTGGAATTTCTCGAAATCAAAATCGCCTTGGCGAGCAGGTCCAAGGATCAGGTGTTCTGTGTCCTGCATCTTTTTGATCGCTGCTGCAATCTTGGGAATGACGTCGGCCGGAATAACGACGGCACCGTGGCGATCCGCGTGGACCAAATCGCCGGGGCGCACTTTCAGCCCAAAGATTTCGACATCACAGTCCAATTCCTGGACGTGCACAAACCCGTGGCTCGGCCCAATGGACCCCGCAATCACCGGATAGCCATCGGCCATGTCGCCCAAATCACGCATGACGCCGTTGGTCAGCGTGCCGCACATTCCAAACCCTTTGTGGATGGTCGTGTTGACCTCGCCCCAATAGGCACCGATGGCGCGGGGGTAATCTGTGTCCTCGACCACCGCGACAGAGGGTTTCGGGGCCTCAGCCATATTTTTGTAATATTGCATGCGACGCGCGCGGATCACATCTGCGGGTTCGGATGGCGGGTTCACCGCCGCGATTTTTGCGGTGCACGCGTATCCAACAACGGCCGGTTCATCAGGTGCAGAACACAGCATCGTGCCGCGGGTGAAATCGTTGAAGCCACGTTTGCCTTGGGCCACCTCGATGCCGTTGCACACAGTTGGTGTATCAACCGAGCGCAACAGCTTTAGCAGGGCCGCGTCCATCAGGTCGACGCGAGGGCCGCGCCCTCGGACAGTGATTTCAGTTTTGCATAGGCGATGTCAGGGTCGACCGATCCAAAACCTGCGAATGTTCCGAACCCGCAGTCTGATCCGGCAATAACCCGCTCTGCCCCGACGATATCGACAAACCGTTCAATGCGTTGCTGGACCAATGCGGGATGCTCCACAAAATTGGTCGTGGTGTCGACAACACCCGGAACGAGGATTTTATCGTCAGGAATGTCCGCCTTGCGATCACGAAACGTCGTCCATTCGTGCCCATGGCGCGGGTTCGAGGTTTCGAACAGCACATAACGCGCCTTGGCGGACATCAGCGTGTCGAACATCGTCGCCATCGGAATGTCACAGACATGCGGGCCTTCGTAATTGCCCCAGCAGATGTGAATACGGACCTTTTCAGCAGGAATATCTTGCAGCGCGTGGTTCAAAGCCTCGACATGACTGTTCGCAATTTTGATGAATTCCGCATCCGACAGATCGTTAAACAGCATGTGGCGGGACAAGGCCAAATCGGGACAATCCAGTTGCAGATCCAGGCCCGATGCAACGATGGTTTCGTATTCTTCTTTCATCACATCCGCGAGGGCCGCAAGGTAGGCTTCGCGCGTTTTGTAGTGATCATTTTGCAGGAATAGCGAAATCACGCCCGGACTGGCGGCGTTCATAAAACCGCGCTCAACCCCGTTGTTGGCCATGCCAGCCTTGAGGTTGGCGATGTCTTTGTTCAGCTCGTCCTGACCTTTTGATTTCACATCGCCGACGCACATAGGACGCGCGTATTGCGGGGTGCCGCCGCCTTCGGCCAGACGTTTCAGAAAGCCCGGGAACTGTTTCAAATCCCCCGGCGCGTTGCGTGGGCTGTCGCCGCCAAAACCGGTGTAGCGGTCTTTGACGTACGTGGCGTAGCTGATCTTGGAGGTCTCGCCGTCGCTCACAATATCGATGCCTGACGCGACCTGACGGGCCACGGTTGCATCAACGGCTTCGGTCATGGCGGCGTCAAAATCGGCCTGCTCAAATGGCGTTTCGTTTTCCCGCGCAAAGATGAAATCAACAACCTTTTGCGTGCGCGGCATAGAGCCCACGCTGGTGGTCAGGATTTTGGTCATATCAATCGTTCCTTTTTCTAACGCCTTAGCCTTGCCACGTGGCCCCTGCCGGATCGTCATTTGAAAACACACGGTAAATCGATGCTTCACCAGTCATTGCCGGATACAGCGCATGGGCGGTATTAGGCGGAATTGCCGCTGTGTCACCGGGGTTCAAAGACGTGGTGCCGCCGTCATGATCAAGGCGCCAGTGGCCACGCATCGGCATCAAAACCGTATGGTGATCATGTGTCTGCATGTCAGGTGAAATCGAGGTGCGCGAGAGCAGTTCAATGTCAAAGCCCGGCTTGTCCGGCAGCACACCGTCAGCTCCAACAACCTTGGCAGGTTGCTTGTCTGAATAGGCCATCAAATCGTGATAACGGGCAACATGACGGGGCACGACTTGCAAGGTTGTCGGTTCCGGAAATGCCTTTAGCGCCTCGCTGTCCAAGACCTGCATTGGCTTTACGCCGTCGGGCAAAACTGCCCCTGCTTTGGTATCGTAAAGCTTGCCGTTTTCACCTAAGACCAATCCGTGATCGCGTGCATCTTCAATGACTTGCGGGGCCCATGTGACGCCGCCACCCGCATCATCACCACCAAGGACAGCCATGATCATCCCGTAGTCGGTGCCGATGTTTTCAAAGCCCCGAAAAATGCCGGTCGGGATGTTGATAATGTCGCCTTCTTCTAGCGTGACCTCGCCTGCATCACCCCAACGGCCCCAGAAAAATCGCCAGCGACCTGACAGCACAAAAAACACTTCGGCTGTGGTGTGAGAGTGCAGCGAATTGCGGCACTTTGGCGGTTGGCCCGCAGCGCCGATATTGAACCCCGGCGTGTCGTTGATATGCACATGCTGGTCCGCAGATTCAGAAACGCCGCCACCGATGATAGTAAAGTTTTCTTTCTGATCCGAGCCCGGCGTGTGCGCGTCAATGAACGCAGTTTTGCAAGGGCGCAGATCGCCGTAACGCACGATGCGGGCTTCCATCTCGGCAGGTGTCATTGTCTCTCCTTTGCCTAACATTTTCAGGCGGTGTGCATCAGAATTTGCTTCCAGATCGCGATTTCGTCGTACAGCGCGAATTCGCGACGCAAGCCAACGCCGTCCGGCCCGAAAGGGCCGAATTCAGCGTGGCACATGCCCATGACATGCACAGGCGCGCCGGTCGGTTTGCCAAAACTGCCCCAGCCTTCGTGCACGCCGTCCAGCGACCAACGGATCGCGGCACGCGGGGAAAGCATCCCGCCGTCCATGCCGATCTGATGGTGGATTTTGAACGTCGCATTCGGGAAGGACGACTTTAGCCCGACCCAGAATGCATCGACGCCTTCGCGCCCGATAGATGTCACCGACCCCGCATATTCGCCGATCACAGCGCGGTCGTATTGGTTCGTGATGACGGTGAAATCATTGGCCATGATACGGGTCAAAATGTCGGCGTAGCGAGCGCCCCATTCGTTATCATTTCCGGTGCCTTTGTAGTCGCCCTCGATGTCCATCGCTGGCGTGAACGCTGGCTTGGCATTGTCGGCCCCACCCTCGGCTGCGATCAAATTCGCGGTGTACGCTTCGGGGTCCATGCCCAACTGACGGACCAATCCGCCGTAGTCGCGGATCAGCCATTCGTCATAAATCGTGTCCGCTTTGGCCGCGCAATCGGCGATGACACGAACCACCCATTTCTTGCCCATTGCCTTGCCAAACTGGCCGTCACGTGTGTGCGTCGCCTTGGTCAATAAACGGTGCGAGGATAGGTAACCACCGACCTCGTCGCCGGACCAGATCACGTCTTCGCCGAGCAATTCGCGATCTGGAAATTCGTTGATCGTTGCCATGGTCGCGGCCATCACGTCGACGTTGCCCACGGACACACCCATCGGCGAGCGCACCGGGATGTCGTCGGAATAATAATGATTCAGCGTGCCGACCCCACGGTGTTCCCAAATCTCTTGCGTGATGCCGATGATGTAGTCAGGAAAGTCTTTCCAGCGGTTTGAAAAACCCTTCATGTGGTGGTTCCTTTGGGGGTCAGAGTTGTGCCGCGCTGGATCAGCGGGCCAGAGAATTCGACGCGACGTGGGGCCATTTCGCCCTCGTCGATCTGGGCAAGCAACATGTCTACTGTCGCCTCGACCATGCGGTTCAGCGGCTGCCGTACTGTCGTTAAGTTATAGGCGGCCCAAGCGGCGAGCGGCACATCATCGTAGCCGACAATCGCGATGTCATCGGGAATGCGCAGGCCCAAATCGTAGCGCAACGTGTCCATCACGGCAAAGGCCATGTGGTCGTTGCCAACAAAGATCGCGTCCGGTGCGACCTCTTGCATCATGAAATCACGCGCAGCTTTGGCAGCCACCTCGCGGTCATACATGCCGTCAACGATTGCGAAAGGGGTTTGCCCTGCGCCCGCCAATCCTTCGGTGAACCCTTGCAGGCGGTCGCGGCCCGTTGATGACCCTTCCCACCCGGAAATATGGGCAATTCGGGTGTGCCCGCAGGATACCAGAAATTCAGCGATGCTGCGCCCGCCTGCGACATTTGCCGAGGTAACAGACCCAACATCCGCGCCATCTTGGGCACGGTTAAACATGACCACAGGAATGCCTGCATCAAAGCAGCGCTTGGTCAAATTCGACGACATGCCAACGGATGCCGTGATGATCCCGTCGACCTGATAATCCAGTAATTCCTCGATCACTTGGGTGATCTGGCTTTGGTCATTTCCCGCAGTGAAAACAAGAATGTGGTAACCTTTTGCCTGCAGTGCATTTGACAAATGCTCAAGCGCTGCGGGGTAAAACTGGTTGTCCAGATAGGCGACGACCAGGCCGATAATCCGGCTTTTGCCGGTGATCATCGCGCGTGCCATCATGTTCGGGCGGTACCCCAATTCAGCGGCTGCTTCTTTGACCTTTGCGATCGTCTTTGCGCTGGCTGACGCCCCCGGCGTGAACACGCGACTGACAGCGGATTGGCTGACGCCCGCGCGATCGGCCACGTGTTGGGATGTGACTTTGTCCAATGCCATCAGTCCGCCGTCCAACCGCCATCGATCAGCATGTGCGTGCCGGTCATCAAGGATGACGCATCTGATGCCAGATACAAAACAGCGCCCATCATGTCCGCGACTTCGCCGGTGCGGCCAAGCTTGATTTTCTCGCGCAGCCATTTGACCTTTTCAGGATCGCTGAATGTCGGTTCGGTCAATGGTGTGCGGATGAATGTCGGGCAGATCGTGTTGATGCGGATGCCTACGGGGCCCCACTCGATTGCCATCGCTTTGGTGAACCCTTCGACCGCGTGTTTGGTTGCGCAATAGACCGCCCGATCCGGCCCGCCGACATGCGCCATCTGGGACGAGATGTTGATCAGCGACCCTGTTTTACCCGCCTCGACCAACCCTTTGGCCACGGCACGTGTCAGGAAATAGGCCCCTTTGATGTTCAGGTTCGATACCGCATCAAAATCCGCTTCGGTCGTTTCCAAAGCCGGCGAATGGATCGCCAAGCCGGCAGAATTCACGAGGATATCGTAAGGGCCGTTCGCCGCAACAGCAGCTTGAGTTGCAACAACGTCAGACACATCCATCGCCAATGCATCTGCGCTAAAGCCAGCGGCTTTCATGTCAGCAACTGCGGTCTCAAGCTTGTCCACAGACCGCGCCGCCAGCGTCACATGCGCGCCACCCTCGGCCAATGCCACAGCGCAGCCTAGCCCGATACCCGAGGACGCACCCGCGACCAATGCGCGTTTGCCAGTGAGGTCAAATGATGGGGTTTTGGGCAGTGTCATGCTGTGTCCTTTTTAGTCAGCCGCTGCACCATATGGCACGTTTTGGCCGCCATAGCGACGTACGCGAATATTGCATTGTTCAGCGTGACCTACGAACCCTTCGAGCATACACAAGCGCGATCCATAAGCACCGACCCGCGCGGCAGCTTCGTCACTGGTGATACGTTGATAGCTGTGTGTTTTCAGAAACTTACCAACCCAAAGACCACCTGTGTAACGTCCTGCTTTTTTCGTGGGTAAGGTGTGGTTCGTACCAATCACCTTGTCGCCATTTGCAACGTTTGTACGTGGCCCCAAGAACAGCGCGCCATAACACGTCATGTTTTCTAAGAACCAATCATCGCGGTCCGTCATCACCTGCACGTGCTCGGAGGCGATATCTTCGGCCACCGCCAGCATTTCGTCGTAGGTGTCGCAAACGATGACTTCGCCGTATTCCTCCCACGAGGTGCGGGCTGTTTCAGCTGTGGGCAAAATTTCGAGGATTCGGTCAATTTCAGCAAGCGTTTCACGCGCCAGTTTTTCGGAGTTGGTCAACAAAACCGCGGGCGAATTGTACCCGTGTTCCGCTTGGCCCAGCAGATCCGTCGCGCACAATTCCGCATCAACAGTTTCATCTGCAATCACCATGGTTTCGGTAGGACCTGCAAACAAATCGATCCCGACACGGCCAAACAACTGACGTTTGGCTTCGGCCACAAACGCATTGCCGGGGCCGACGATCATGTGCACAGGATCAACCGTTTCAGTGCCCAGCGCCATTGCGCCGACGGCTTGCATACCGCCGAGAACGTAAATTTCGTGGGCACCCCCCATGTGCATGGCCGCAACGATCGCAGGATGCGGTTCACCGTTTTGCGGTGGGGCCGAGGCGACGATGCGCGGCACGCCTGCCACTTGCGCCGTCAAAACGGACATGTGTGCGGACGCGACCATCGGGAATTTTCCGCCCGGCACGTAGCAGCCGACGGACTGCACGGGGATGTTTTTGTGACCCAAAATCACCCCCGGTTGCGTTTCGATTTCAATGTCCGTCATCGATGCGCGTTGGGCCTCGGCGAAGGTTCGGATTTGGGTTTGCGCGTATTTGATGTCTGCCATGTCGCGGGTCGAAACCTTGGACATAGCGGCCTCGATCTCGGAGGCGCTCAGACGGAAATTGGCGGGCTCGTATTTGTCGAACTTGGCTGACAATTCGCGCACGGCCGCATCGCCGCGTGTTGCAATATCTGCCAGCGTGTCTTCGACAACGGCGCGGACTTTGGCGTCGTCATCTGCGCGCTCTGCTTCGGGTTTGCCGGTCTTGAGGTAGGTAATCGTCATGTGAAGCTCCGCGAGAAAAACGCTTAGGGTTTGGGGGGCGTAAGGGTGCCATTGTCAAAGTTTTCCCAGCCGTGACCGCCGAACACATCCACACCCAGCTGCATCATTACCGACGCAAGATCGACAGAAACGGGGTTGTCCGCGATGCGCCCATCCTCAATCCGCCAGAAATCCATGTACGGGATTTTCACGCGTTTTCCGGTCGCAGGGATGCCCATGAAGGTGCCGGAATGCGTGCCCTCGATGTGGCCGAAACACGAGGCCCATTCACCGTCCGCCATGAAATGTTCGGTGACATAATCACGATCCGTGAACGCCGCACGCAACGGGAATTGCCAGTTGCGTTGAAATTCAGCGATGCCTTTTTTGGTGCCTGAGCCTTGGTTGCCACGCCACGTGAACCCATCGGTGAAATACGGCGTCATGTCCATTTCGTTGGCACCAAGCGCGTCTTCCATCCGCTTGACCGCTGCAAGGGATTGCGCTGTTTTTTCTGCGTGTGCTGCGTCGTATTTGGTCACAAACGGTCTCCGGTTTTGGCGTCAAAGAGGTGGCAGATTTCAGCGGGAATGTTGGCGCTGACGGCGTCGCCGATGTCGACGCGGTATTCCTTGCCGGATTTCACCGACAGAATGGTTTTGCCGGCCCGCATCGTGACCATCGTGGCCTCGCCCAATAGCTCTAGAGAATAGACGGTGGAATTGGCCTGCGCCTCGCTGTCGGCAACAGTCGCATCTTCGGCGCGGAACCCCAAAGTGACAGGGCCGCTATGATCGTCGCGCAATCCTGGGATCGACAAATTTTCCGCCGTGAACGTGCCATTTTCCAGCACGCCATCGACCAAGTTCATTGCTGGACTGCCGATGAAACCCGCAACAAATGTGTTGGCCGGATTGTCGTAAATGTCGGTAGGTGTGCCGACCTGTTGCACCACACCCGCGTTCATGACCACGACGCGGTCTGCGAGGGTCATCGCCTCGATCTGATCGTGCGTCACGTAGACGGTTGTGGTTTTCAATTCGTGGCTGAGGTTCTTGATCTGTGCGCGCGTGGACACCCGCAGTTTGGCATCCAAGTTCGACAACGGTTCATCCATCAAGAACACATTGGGTTCGCGTACAACCGCACGGGCCAAGGCGACGCGCTGACGCTGACCGCCTGACAATTCAGCCGGTTTACGATCAAGGAAATCATCCAGTTCGACCATGGCAGAGGCCCGCGCGACACGCTCGGCATGTTCAGAAACGGGCACGCCGCGCACTTTTAGTGGAAAGCGGATGTTCTCCCAAACGTTCATATTCGGGTACAGGGCGTAGGATTGGAACACCATCGCCACGTCGCGATCCTTGGGATCCAGATCGTTGATCCGCTTACCATCGACCAGAATATCGCCGCTGGTCGCATCCTCTAGACCTGCGATCATACGCATCGTTGTGGTCTTGCCGCAGCCCGACGGGCCAAGCAAAACCAGGAACTCCTGATCCGCGATGGTCAGGTTAAAATCGGCAACCCCAACAAAGGATCCCCACCGCTTGTGGAGATTGCGCAGTTGAATTTCGGCCATAACGGACTCCCGTTCTTGCATACGTTTGCAAAACACTGACTTGAATCGTTTTGCGGAACAACCCCTTATTTTAAAGAGGCATGTTTTTTTCGATTTTTCACAAAAATGCTTGCCAGAGGGTCAAATCACAGGGTTAACTTGCAAACGTATGCAAAGGAACCTCGATTCGGGTGCCTGCGCTAAAGTTGATCCAGCGGTGGTGACACCGTGCCTTTAGAACGCGTCGGAAAATCCGACCAATCAAAGAACATCGGGAGGTTCTTAACCTATGAAGATTATCAAAACAGCCACGCTTGGAACTGCATTTGCGGTTTTGGCCGGCACGACGGTTTTGGCAGATGGCCACGCCTGTGCAATCACAGATGGTCGCGTGTCCATCGTCGGCAACGAATTTGCCGCGATCCAATCGGTTGCAACGTCAGCCCTTGAGTGTGCCGCCGGCGCATCCGAGGCGAAATCGAACCTCACCGCGGATCACCAAAAAATCAACCTCGCGGGCATGTCAGGCAACCCAGCCGAATACACATCCGCGATTGTTGCCAACTCTTCTATCGTGGCCCTGATCAATGAAGACGTTGTGCGCCCGTTGGACGATCTGGTCGCAAAATACGGTCAAGACATCCCTGCGCGCCAGTTAATCACAGTTGACGGCAAGGTCATGGCCGTCGCGTTTATGGCAAACGCGCAGCATCTTGTGTACCGCGCCGACGTTCTGGAAAAAGCTGGCGTTGCCGTGCCAACATCTTACGAAGAAGTTCTTGCAGCCGCGGAAAAAATCCGTGCTGCGGGCATCATGGAAAACCCGGTGGGTGGCGCATACAAAGCGGGTTGGAATCTGGCCCAGGAATTCACCAACATGTACATCGGTACTGGCGGCGAATTCTTTAAAGCAGGCACTGCCGAAGTATCGATCAACAACGCCCAAGGCGTGTTGGCGCTGGAAACAATGAAGGCGCTGACGGCCTACATGAACCCCGACTATCTGACGCATGATTCCAACGCGACAAACGCGGAATGGGAAGCAGGCAACGTCGCCTTGATGAACATGTGGGGCTCGCGCGCGGGCAACCTGATGGACGCCGAAGGTTCCGAAGAAATGGTGTATTCCAACACCAAACCGGGCGGTCCTTTGACTGTTGGCGACAGCGGCACACCAGCCACAACATTGTGGTGGGACGGCTGGACCGTTGCGAAAAACATCTCTGATGCAGACGCAGCAGCGACGTTCCAAGCACTGGCGCACGCCACCTCCCCAAGCCTGCTGAACGACAAAACCATGTCCGAAGCCGTTTGGTTGATGGAAGGATACACGCCAGAAGCCGTGAACGAAGGCGTTTTGGCCTCGGTTCAAGCGGGATCCACGCCCTACCCGATGATCCCGTTCCAAGGCCTGTTGCACACAGCGTTGGGTGACAACATCGCGGACTTCTTGAAAGGCACCGAATCTGCCGAGCAAGCGCTGGCAGACGCTGAAGCGGCCTATACCGCTGCTGCAAAAGAAAAAGGCTTCCTGAAATAAGGTCGCCATTCTGAGGAGGGGTTCGCCCCTCCTCAACCTACCCAAGATTTCCAGCATCAAGCGAGAGCGATATGAAACACCGTACCTTCCTTTGGTTTGTCTTGCCGTCCGCCTTTTTGATGCTTTTGTTCATCGCGATGCCGATTGTATCGGTGGTGACCCAATCCATGTACGCCAGCCACGAACAGGTGATCGTCGAGGTCAAAAACTGTGGTCCGTTTGGCTGCAAAACCGTATCCTCTATCGACCAAGAAGCGACCGCCGCCCTGCGCGATGCACAGCCTTTGGGCAAATTCGTCGGCATGCAGATCTACACCGATCGCAACCATTTGGCGTTCAGCGAAGTGTCCTCTGCTTGGGTTGATGCGGACGGTTTGCCGAATTTTGGCGCAGCACTGATGAACCTGCCGTTTTACAAAGCGATGGCGTTCACGCTGACCTACACAGGCGTCGTCACCCCGCTGACAATCATTTTGGGATTCATGATTGCCGTGGCCATTAACTCGGTCGCCAAGGCGCTCAAAGGTCCCACGATCTTCTTTTCGCTTTTGCCATTTATCGTCACGCCGCTGGTTGGCGCGTTGGTGATTTTCTGGATGGTGGATGCGCGCGGTATCCTCGGAACCGGGCTGCAATGGCTGGCGAACGATCCAACCTTATCGGTCAAGGCATCGACCCCGCTGATGTGGATCATGCTGATGTTTTACGGCGTCTGGCACTCTGCTCCGTTTGCATTCGTCGTGTTTTACGCAGGCCTGCAAACTGTGAACCAGGACACACTTGAGGCGGCGATGATCGATGGGGCCACCCGCTGGCAGCGCATCCGTTACGTCGTGATCCCGCATCTGTTTCCGTTGGTGACATTTGTGGCGCTGATCCAGCTGATGGACAATTTCAGGGTGTTCGAACCCATCGTCAGTTTCTCGGCCGAAGCGCATGCATTCTCGCTGTCGTATGCAATCTTTAGTGACCTGAACGGTGAAACGCAGTTGCTGTCCTCTGCTGCCGCAACATCGGTTTTGACTATAATCGGGGTGGCGCTGCTGCTGTCGCCGGTTCTTGTGCGCACATGGCGCGATTTTGGCACTGGCCGGTAAGGGAAAACGCACATGTCCGTAGCAAACAAACGCCCATTCAGCGTTCAATTCATCGCCACCGCCTTTTTGATGTTCTGGCTGGTTTTGGCCGCCTTCCCCTTTCTTTGGACCCTCTGGGGCAGCTTTAAGGTCGAGGGCGATTTCTTTTCCAAAGCCGATTGGGCGCAATCCCTCAGAGGCACTCTGACCCAAGTCGAAACCGGCGCCACCTTCACCGGCGGCGGCTATTTCGGCGCGTGGGTTCAAGAAGGGTTCGGACGCTCTGCGCTGAACACCTTTGTTGTGTGCGTCGCTGTCGTGACCATCTCGCTGACCTTTGGCACATTGGGCGGCTACGCTTTGTCGCGATCAAACCACCGCTACGCGTTCTGGTTTCTGCTGTTCGCACTGATCTTTCGCGCGATGCCGCCGATCACGCTGGTGTCGGGTTACTTACTGCCGTTCTTTCAGTGGAACCTTTGGGGGCACCTAAGCACCACAATCATCGTTCTGGTCGCGATCAACCAACCGTTCACGCTGTGGATGCTGACGTCGTTCTTTCGTAACATTCCCAAGGATCTGGACGAAAGCGCCATGGTTGACGGATGCACGCGTTTCCAAGCCTTTCGCCACGTGATCATCCCGGTGATGTGGCCAGGTGTGATCACCACGGGGCTGTTTTCGTTCCTGCTGGCGTACAACGATTTCGCCGTGACCTCGATCCTGCTCAGCAAGGAAAACCAGACGATGGTGCCGAAACTGGCCTCGTTCCTTGGCACCACCCAAACCAAAGGCAACGTGATGTTCGCGGTTGCAGCGGTTGTGTCCGTCACCGCCCCGCTGTTTGTGATGATCATGTTCTTCCAACGTCAAATCGTTTCGGGCCTAACAGCCGGCGCGGTCAAAGGTTAAGACAACTCTATGAAAACAACGTTGCAAGACGCCAAAGCAATCGTTTTGGCGCATTATGATCGCATTGCGCAGGCGACGCCCGAAACTGTCGCTGACGCATTGGGCGCGCACACAAGTGCCGATTGGCACTGGCGTGGGCTGCATCCGTTTCACGAACAAACGGGCGCGCACGCCGTTGCGCAGACCTATTGGACACCGTTTTTGACCTCGATGAAATCCGTCCAGCGCCGTCAGGATGTGTTCTTTGCCGGTCGTAACACCGGCGGGGACGATGTCTGGGTCGCCTCGATGGGGCACATGCTGGCGCTGTTTGACGCGCCATTTCTGGGCATCCGCGCGACCCGCAAAATCGTCATGTACCGCTACGCCGAATTCAACCGCGTGGTTGGCGACAAAATTGTTGAAACCGCCTGCTTCTTTGATCTGCTGCACCTGATGTCACAGGCTGGCGTCAACCCGATGCCGCCCCAAACAGGCATGCATTTGGTGCAACCGGGGCCCGCCACACACGACGGTTTGTTGTTTGATGAACAAGACACGCAGGCCGGCAAAGATACTCTTGATCTGATCAACAGAATGATCGGCGATATCGCCGCCAATTCCAACGCCGATGATGTCGACTTGCCGCGCGATGCCACCCCGCAACAAGAGCTGGAACGCTGTTGGCGCGACGACATGCTGTGGTGGGGACCCGAAGGGATTGGCGCTACGTTCACAATTGATCGCTACGTCGAGCAACACCAGCAACCGTTTCGCCGTCAGTTGGGCAACCGTGAATTTAACGGTCATTTGGCCCGCTTTGCCGAGGGCACGTATGGTGGCTTTTTCGGGTGGCCCAATCTGACGCTGACCCCTTTGGGTGGATACCTGGGCATGCCCGGAAATGGCAGTGTGCGGGCCGACATGCGCGTTGTCGACATCTACCGGCGCGACGGCGACAAGCTGGCGGAAAACTGGATCTTCATCGACATCCTGCACTTCCTAAACCAACAAGGTTTGGACGTGCTGGCCCGTCTGCAAGAAACGTAGCGCGGTCAGTTGCTCAGCGGCTGATGGCCCGGAAAATGGGTTTGAAAAACAGGCGTCGCGGCCTTGGCCCTCTGGCGAACCAGTGCGTAATCAGCGGGATCCGAGCGCCAGAAACCACTTAGATACAGCGCGTCTTTTGTCGTTTGTTCCAGCCCCTCAATCGCCGTTTCGACAGCGCGCGCAAACACGTCAGCGTCATGATCAACATGCGTGATGTAGGGCAGTCCGGGGGTGGGGTCTGTTTCGGCCAAAACACGCAAGTTCAGATCAGGCTGGTCACGTAAAATGTTCAACCACGTGACGCTGTCGACAGCCGCAATATCCGCCTCGCCCTGCGAAACCATTTGCGCCGACAGTGCGTGCCCGCCTGACGGGATGCAGGACCCGAAATGACGGGCGTCGCCCAGCGTGTGATGCAGCAAATACATGATGCTCATGACACCCGACTGGCTGGCCAGATCGTTGTAGGCAAAACGGGCACCTTTGAATGCACCAAGGTCACCACGCAGGTCATCAGCGCGGCAAATGACCTTGCTGTTGTACCATCCGGGTTTGTCTGGAATTACGCCATAATCCGGCGTGCCGATCAGGGTCACATGCCCCTCAAGCTTGCTGACAAAGGGGAACCCACAGGTTTGACTGAACAGTAAATCAGGGCCCTGCCAGACATCCCAGTCGTCGGCCCCGCGCGTCAGCCCACGCGGCGCGTCTACGCCAGCGTTTTGTAGCTCTGCCGCAATCGCGCGCCAAAGGGCATCGGTGTGGTGCTGGACGACAGGCACATCGTACATCGAGAGGGTCGCGATTTTTGGCACGGCGTTTGATCCTGACGGGCTGAACAATCGCTAGAACCCTGCCCCGTTCGTTCGCGTTGTGCAACAACTGCGCAGCATTTAGGATGTCCGCATGATCCCGGTTCTGTATTCATTCCGTCGATGCCCTTATGCGATGCGTGCGCGGCTTGCCTTGGCACATGCGGGGCAAAAAGTTGAGCTGCGCGAAATCGTTCTAAAGGACAAACCGCAAGCGTTTTTGAATATCAGCCCATCGGCTACGGTGCCGTGTTTGCAGTTAAATGACACGGTCATCGACGAAAGTCTGGACGTGATGGTTTGGGCGCTGACGCAAAACGATCCTGATCGTTGGATGGCGATGCCACGCACCGGATGGGATTGGATAGCGCGTGCGGACGGACCGTTCAAAAACGCATTGGATCGGACCAAATATGCCAGCCGCTATCCCGGTAGCGATGCAGGTGAACACCGCGTAATTGCGGCGCAATTCTTGGGTGATCTGGACGATCAGATAACCGGTTGGATATTCGAGCACCCTACACTTGCAGACTACGCGATTTTGCCGTTTGTGCGCCAATTCGCGTTCATTGACAAAGCGTGGTTTGACGCGCAGCCTTGGCCAGATTTACAGGCGTGGTTGCGGCGTTTTCTGGACTCTGACGCCTTTGCGGGCATTATGCACAAATATCCGCAGTGGGTTGAAGGCGACACGCCCGTGCAGTTTCCCTAGCGCCCCCGCCGTTTGACCCCGCCACGCATTCCGCCGCGCCCCAAGGTTGAACGACCCGAAGATTTCTTGGCATCCTCGACCGCCTTATCCACGGCATATTGGCGCGCCATCGGATCATCGGCGATGGCCAGATCGACCGCTTCCAGACGTTTGACTTCGTCGCGCAATCGGGCGGCTTCTTCGAATTCAAGGTTCTCTGCCGCTTTGCGCATATCCGTGCGCAACCCATCCAGGACCGTCGCCAGATTGCCCCCCGCAAGAGGGTTGTCGATCTTCGCGGTGATGCGCGATTGATCTGTGTCGCCTTTGTAAAGCCCCGCCAAAACGTCGTCGACGTTCTTTTTAACGGTCAACGGCGTGATACCGTGTTCGATGTTGTAGGCGTTCTGTTTTTCACGGCGACGGTTGGTTTCGCCCAAGGCACGCTCCATCGATCCGGTGATCCGGTCTGCGTACATGATCACGCGCCCGTCAGCGTTACGGGCCGCACGGCCAATGGTCTGCACCAGCGAAGTTTCAGAGCGCAAAAAGCCCTCTTTGTCAGCGTCCAGAATAGCCACCAATCCACATTCCGGAATGTCCAAACCTTCGCGCAACAGGTTGATCCCGATCAGCACATCGAAGGCCCCAAGGCGCAAATCGCGCAGGATTTCGATGCGTTCCAACGTGTCGATATCACTGTGCATGTAGCGCACTTTGATGCCCTGTTCGTGCATGTATTCGGTCAAATCTTCGGCCATGCGTTTGGTCAAAGTGGTGCAAAGCGTGCGCATGCCTGCGGCCGTCACTTTGCGCACCTCATCAAGCAAATCATCGACCTGCGTGTCGACGGGTCGGATTTCTACGGGTGGGTCAAGCAAACCCGTCGGGCGGATCACTTGTTCGACAAACACACCGCCGGCTTGGTCGATTTCCCAAGACGACGGGGTCGCGGATACGAACACTGATTGCGGGCGCATTGCGTCCCATTCCTCGAACTTCAGCGGACGGTTGTCCATGCAAGACGGCAGTCGGAAGCCGTGTTCAGACAGCGTCATCTTGCGCCTAAAGTCACCTTTGTACATGCCGCCGATTTGCGGAACTGAAACGTGGGATTCATCAGCAAAAACAATGGCGTGATCCGGGATAAATTCGAACAATGTGGGGGGCGGTTCACCCGGCGCGCGCCCCGTCAGATAGCGTGAATAGTTTTCGATGCCGTTGCAAATACCAGTGGCCTCCAGCATCTCGAGATCAAAATTGGTACGCTGCTCGAGCCGCTGTGCCTCAAGCAATTTGCCCTCGCCCACCAGCTGGTCCAACCGGATGCGCAGTTCCTTTTTGATGCTTATGATCGCTTGGGACATGGCCGGTTTTGGCGTCACATAGTGACTGTTGGCGTAGACGCGGATGTGTTCGAGGTTGGCGGTTTTCTCGCCAGTCAACGGGTCAAATTCTGTGATGCTTTCCAGTTCTTCGCCAAAGAACGACAGGCGCCACGCACGGTCATCCAAGTGTGCCGGAAAGATTTCTAGTGAATCGCCGCGCACGCGGAACGCGCCACGGAAAAACGCTTGGTCGTTGCGCTTGTAGGCTTGGGCAACCAGATCGGTGATGACCTGACGCTGATCGTAGGATTCGCCGACTTTCAAATCCTGGGTCATCGCCCCGTAGGTTTCGACCGAACCGATGCCGTAAATGCACGACACCGACGCGACAATGATCACATCGTCACGTTCCAGCAACGCCCGTGTGGCCGAGTGGCGCATGCGGTCGATTTGTTCGTTAATTTGCGATTCTTTTTCGATGTAGGTGTCTGAGCGGGCGACGTAGGCTTCGGGCTGATAGTAGTCATAAAAGCTGACGAAATACTCGACCGCGTTGTCGGGAAAGAACCCTTTGAATTCGCCATAAAGCTGGGCGGCCAGCGTTTTGTTCGGGGCCAGAATGATCGCAGGGCGCTGCGTTTCCTCAATCACTTTCGCGATGGTGAACGTTTTACCCGTGCCCGTCGCACCCAACAATACCTGATTGCGATCGCCATCTGTCACACCTGCGACCAGCTCTTTGATCGCGGTGGGTTGATCCCCGGCTGGCGAAAATTCGGTCTCCAACACGAACGGCTTGCCGCCCTCTAGTTTGGGGCGCGAACGCACGTCAGGAGCCGCGTTCACCAAGGCAACGTCTGTGGTGTCAGATTGGGCGTTGTGCATAGAGGACTCGCTTTCATCACCGACAATTGGCGTGTTTTCGCGCGGGTTCAAGGGCTGAGTGACCAACGCAGACTGTTACTGACAAAAACTGTCAGCATGACCAGATCAATCCTGATCTAGTTCTTCTAAGGCATTCAACACAATGGTGCCTAGTTTCGGGCTATTCTGCACGCGCTTTTGACGCGCCAAGAGCCCAAGGTAACGCGGCAGTTTTTTGCGCGCACGTAGCACTTGATGAAAACACAACAAATCCATTTCGTCGTTTTTTGCCCACGTCATCAAGCGCCACAGCAAGCCCAATTCGCTCAGCGGCTCTGCGATCCCATGCCCGAGAAATGGTGCCCTGACGTGGATCAAATTTGGTTGCTCAAGTCGGGCAACATGTGCTGCGTCCCTGGTTGTGAACGGGTCATACACGCAGAGCACTTGTTTGGCATTGCCACAAAGACCAACAGCATCCGAATAAGGGCCAGTCCAATCCTGCAATTGCGCCTCTTCAAACCGCGTTTCCCAAGGTACTTTTGTCAAATCCAGCGTGGTTTGGGGGTTCAACGCCAAAACAGTCGTTGCTTGCACAAGATCCGCATAAGCAAGGGCCGCAAAACCACCCATTGAGCCACCGTAGGTAATGATCGTCTCGAACTGATCGAACACGCCTTGTTCACGCAGGTCAGTTAACGCGGCAGCGAGGTCAGGATTGCGGTACCAATCCGACGCTTTTGGCTTGACGCAAATATGGGACATTCGTTGCGCGCGAAACCGTTTTGCGCCCCAACCATGGCGAAAAACATCCCCGCGTTTAGGGTTTTGCGATGCATATTCAAACGTGATGATCAGACGGCGCGTCGCATAGATGTACCCCTCGAGAACGTAATTCTCGGTTTCTCGAATAATGTGGGTTGCCCACGTTTCTTCACCCGCGCGTTGTGGGCGTCGAAATGGCAAATTCTTTTTCGCTTTTGGGTCTGATTTGGTCATCTTCACGCTACTTTAGTGATTGTGCCGTTTTATGACACTTAACAGGTTGGCAGGGCAAACGCCCATTTAACCTATCCCTTTGTGCTCGTGTCATATTCAATCACGCTGCTGTGGCCTTGATCTTGTGGCCTACACCATGGCATAGAAATGCTAGTCTTTTTACCGGAGCCGATCTTATGCGCGCACGCATCTTTCAACCTGCTAAAACCGCAATGTCCTCTGGCACAGCCAAGACCAAAGGTTGGGTGCTGGAATTTGCCCCAGACTCCGCCCGCGCGGTTGATCCGTTGATGGGCTGGACATCTTCCAGCGATACACAAAGCCAAGTACGCATGTCCTTTGACACCAAAGAAGCCGCGATGGATTACGCCCGTGACAACGGGATCGATGCGCAGATTCAAGAGCCCAACAAGCGCAAGCCAAACATTCGAATGGGCGGCTATGGCGAAAATTTTGCCACTGGGCGTCGCGGCGCGTGGACCCACTAGCCCTCACAGAAGTATCTGCTGATGCAGGTGATGTGCGTGCGCTTTTGCAACGCCATTTCGATCTCATGCGCGCGACTTCCCCCGAAGAAAGCTGCCGTGTCATGGCCCCCGACACTGTCGCAGATGCCGGCGTCGTCATGTTAGGCCTACGCAAAGCAGGTGTTCTTTTGGCAATTGGTGCGTTCAAAACCATCGCGCCCAGGCATGGCGAATTGAAGTCCATGCACACCGCGGCCGAAGCCAGAGGCCAAGGCGCTGCCCGCAAAATACTAGACGCCTTGCTGGCCCGCGCAAAACAAGACGGGTTATCTCGCATGAGCCTGGAAACCGGAACCGCACCCGAATTCACCGCCGCGCGCGCTCTTTACGCGACCTATGGATTTGAGAATTGCGCGCCGTTCGGTGACTACGCCCTCGATCCACACAGCACATTCATGACCCGCCTCATTTAGAACGTTCACACAGCTTCTGCCCTTGCCAAACACATATCGATAACGGACAAACAGGCTCAGCGGTCCCTTAGCTCAACTGGATAGAGCAGCTGACTTCTAATCAGCAGGTTCGGGGTTCGAGTCCTCGAGGGATCGCCATTTTATTTTTTATTTACAATTACTTAGTCACCAAGAACGATAGTGGATGAACGCACGCTTTCTTTCCGGAAGCAATACGGAAGCAACGGGATTGATAAATTAGCGAGTGCTTTTAGTGCCACAAAGCTAAACTGACGTACGATGGTTGTTATGTGATTCCAAACAGCGCGGAGACATTCCCGCAATCGGTGAGGGTATTTCCGGCCCAAAGCCGCCATTCGCAGCTCGCTTTGATGTCGCCGCGCGGGCCGTAATCGCCGATGTTCGTTGGACAGCCGCAACCGAATATTGAGTGGACCCAAGACTAGCGGAGCTTTTCAGTTCTTCGCAGCCAGATTCTAACTAGGTTATCGCGGTGCTTGATAAGCGGTATAAGAAGCACGTCTAATTGCAAGCGGAACAACAAAAACTCTCCTCCAACCTATCTTCCAAACAGAAAGTGCCAGTTTCTCTGAAAGAGGTTTCCAGTTTGAAAAAAGAGCTCTCTCTCGGTTAATTGAGCTAAGGTTCGAATATAGTCGATTTTTTCTGCTGCCAAATACGGAATGTTGCCCCGCAAATTATTTTCCAAATCAGACAACCAATCAGAAAGAACAGTAGCTCCAAAGATTGCACATGGCCCGTTAGCTTGATGAATTTTATTCGCAATCTGCTCCGTATCGTCGCCGATTTTCAATTCGAAAATTTGCAGCAAATCCCGATTCAAAACCTGAAACGTAGACTTGATAACCGCTCGTAGTTTGTGTTTCCCAAGCATTTGCTCGGCCGTCTCTAGTACAGCCTTATCGATAAATTTTTGCAATGTTTCTGCCTCAAGTTTACGGGCTTTTGTAGCCTCTGGTGATCCGAATATTGTGTAGATTCACACCTTCGCATTCACACACAAGCATACGTTCAGCGAAACTATCAGGAAAGTTATTTTAGGGATAGCAGGACTATACTAAAGTATTGATTGTGGGGAACTTAGCATAGGATATTGTTTTTAAATTGAAATTTTTAGCTTGATAGGTGAGTGGTCGTCTCGAAACGCTCCCATCAACCAATTAAAGGTCTTCACCATGCAATCCCAAATCCTCATCGTTGAGGACCAAGCGATGGTTCAAGACGTTCTATGCTCTTTCCTTCGTCAACGCGAAGATTTCCACCCCACTGGTTGCAAGACAAAATCTGAAGCCCTCGCGTTGATCGCGGAAAATGGAGCATATGATTTGACACTAGTGGATCTAAAACTTCCTGACGCCAGCACCGTACAAGATCACGCGGAAATTGTGTCTGCAAGTGACGGGAACCCAGTTGCATTATTATCCGCAAATGCACGCCGGGAAGATGTGAGTATTGCACTGAAAATGGGTATGAAAGGGTATCTCTCCAAAAGAATGCCCGCAAATGAATTGCTGGAAGCTGTGCAAACGCTTTTGGATGGAGAGAGCTATCTCCCGAAAACCGATGAAAATACATTCGCAATGCGAGAAACGGATATTCTGATGGATTCATTGTCGAATCTTGAAAAAGAAATATTGGGTCTGATGAAGCTTGGCTTGAGCAATGCGGAGATCTCTGGAGAATTAAAAATTCGCACAAACCACATCGCGAAAAGCGTCACGGACATATATCGCAAGATCGGTGTTCGAACCCGCTTGCAAGCTGTCACCCTGGTTCACATCTAATTTACTTTTTTTGCACACAAGGGTCGTACAATGATCAAATTCATAAAATCTACCTTAGCGTTCATGAGCCTTGGAATTGCGGCAGGTTCAGCTGCCTATGCGGATGAATGCGAGATATTTGTTGGGGTTGTCCCCCAATTCCAACAACGGCACATCTTGACGGCTTGGACGCCGTTTCTGGCTGAGCTGGGTGATCGAACGCAATGCTCTTACACGCTTGTTGGATCGGCGAATATTCCCGAATTTGAAACTCAATTCAAATCTGGGCTGTTCGATTTTGTATATCTCAACCCGTATCATTTTGTTGTTGCTGCGGACGTCGAAGGATACGTTCCGATTGTGCGTTCGGGTAGCAAAATGCTGCAAGGTGTTCTTGTAGTGCGCAAAGATTCAGGCATTGAATCCATCGTCGAATTGGATGGCCGTGAAGTTGCGTTTCCGTCACCCAACGCACTTGGGGCGTCCCTGTTGATGCGCACTGAACTTGCAATGCTGCACGGCGTCCAGGTCGTTCCCAAATATGTAACCACTCACAACTCGGTGTACCTGCATGTTTTCAAAGAGATTACCCTAGCTGGCGGCGGTATCGAGCGGTCATTGAACGGTGAAAAACCTCAAATTGGAGATCAGTTAAAGATTTTGTACCGCACCCAAAAAGTGAACGCTCATCCAATTGCCGTTCATCCGCGCATTGATCCGTTACTACGTGACAAAATCAAGAAATCAATCATCGACATTTCACAAACAATGCCCACTCTAACAGACGATATACCAATGCGAGAAGCGGTTGCCGCGTCCTTCGAAGATTACATGACATTGTCAGACTTGGGTCTGGAACAGTTTGCGGCTGACTAACATGAAACTCCTTAGATGGGATTCAATCTCTACCAAGCTGTTCTTTCCAGTCCTTTCAGTGAACGTGATGTTTTCGGCGTTTGTATATTTCGCTTGGCTTCCGTCAACGACCAAAATTTCAATCGAGAATGCGACAGTTCAAGTCGAACAAACATTGAGTTCAGTGGCCGAAGGTATTGTACCGCTTCTTTTGCAAAATCAGTTGTCAAATATTTACGATACGCTTGATCTGGTAAAACAGGGAAACTCCAATTGGATTGACCTTCAGGTCTTGAATATTCATGGCAAATCGCTTTACCCACTTGTTGTCAAAGAGATTCCAAAACCAAGTTCTCTTGTCCGTGTATTGCGGAAAGAAATCACAGCCGGCAACGAGAGCATTGGCGAAATCATCCTAGTCTATGATCTGAGTGAGCAAATACATAGGTTCCAGAATCAGATTAGATATCTTTTGACCGTCTTCATCGCGGCTCTTTCTGTGATGCTACTGCTTATGATCTTGGCGCTGAAGTATGTCATAGTTTGGCCTGTCAAGGCACTTACGGGGGCTGCACAGGAACTCAAAAAAGGGAATTACAATGCACCCTTACCCGCCGAGGGTTTAGATGAAATTGGTTTGTTGGTCGCGTGTTTTGGGGACAGCCGCAATGCGCTGTTGAACACACGTAACGAACTGGTAGCAGCGCGAGACGACGCAGATGCAGCCAACGCTGCAAAGTCGAGTTTTCTAGCAAATATGAGCCATGAACTGCGCACCCCGATGACGGGTGTATTAGGCATCACCGACCTTCTACTTGAGGACGCCACATCCAAAAGCGAGCGGAAACTACTACATGCTATTCATCAATCAGGTCGCCGTTTGCTGTCGACTTTGAATGATGTGTTAGACATTTCCAAAATCGAAGCCGGTGGCCTGGAGTTGGATGTAGTTCAGGTTGATATTACCCGAAATATTTCAGATATGGTGGACTTATTTCGACCAATTGCTGAGAAAAAAGGCATAACGCTGGACTTTGAGAACAATGATGACATCCCTTTGTTCAATGGAGATTCCATCAAAATCTGCCAAATCATTACCAACCTAATCAGCAATGCAGTAAAGTTCACGTCAGAAGGTGGCGTGAGAGTAAAGATCGGCATCCAGTGCGAAAACGAAGTCGGAATTTTGAGCGTTCAAGTTGGTGATAGTGGAGTTGGCATTTCACCGAACAAACAAGCGAGAGTGTTTGAAAAATTCTCGCAGGCGGACATGACCGTTACACGAAAATACGGTGGTACAGGGTTGGGGCTGGCTATCTGTCACGAGCTGACAACCTTTCTTGGCGGCGAGATTGGTGTTGAGAGTACTCAAGGAAAGGGCTCGGTTTTTTGGGTCAAGATCCCGATTAGTTTCAAGGATCCGATTGAACAGAGAAGACCTTTACGTCGTTCAAAAAAAATCATGACCGAACAAGAACTTTCTGAAACGAACGTTCTTCTGGTTGAGGATGACCCTATCAATTTACTATTTGCACAAAAAGTTTTTGAAAAGATTGGTGTGCGAAAGTTTACGTTGGCAGAAAACGGGCAGAAAGCTATTGAGTGTGCCAGAGGTCAGAATTTTGACATCGTTTTCATGGACTGCCACATGCCTGTTTTGGATGGCTACCAGGCGACGCAGTCTATTCGCAATCTGGAGGCAATAGATCAGAGTATCCAGACACCAATCGTAGCTTTGACGGCAAATGCCATGGTTGGCGATCGCGAAAAGTGCATTCGAAGCGGAATGAATGATGTACTAACCAAACCTTTCAGTCCGGACAAACTGAAAGCGATGGTTGCCAAATGGGTTTAATAGTATTCAGCTAGGGCTGAGAATTACCAAACTTATTGCGGATTTTGCGCCTGCAGCGAAAGTCTGCTTTCCGCCCGAAACGTCATATATATCGGCAGGCTTTGTCAGTAATAGTCCGGACATTTCCGTGCAAAAGCGTGCAAAATCATGTTCACGAAAGTACGTAAATGCACCATAAATGTTGTACTATTACGTGCTTTTGCGTGCTTTTTAGGATCACTTCATCAAGTCATAAAAACATATCGGTTCTTAGCATCATCTAGTTGTTTTCCGGCTTTTTCCGGATTGTTCAAAACCATGCTTTTCAGATCATTCCCTGTCTTCTCGATCAATTGATTCAGCCCTTCGAAACCAACATCGTTCAACGCAGCTAACGTTATGTTTAGCCCCAAAACCTGCTGCGTAATCATGCTGATATGGGCTTCTCTATGAACTTCTTTGATCGGGTTCGGGTCTGCTCCACTGTGCATTTCCAGTAAGTCATCGTTCATTTCAGCAATCACCTTTGCCCAAATCAGATGGTTCGGCCAACGGCTGCGGTTGGGATCATTATTGGGTGCGGTGTAGCGCACGGTTTCGCCCGTTTGCTGTATCAGGTCACCGAACAGATCGAACAATTGCCCCCAAGTGCGGATGCCCCATGTGTCTTTTAGATAGGCTTTGCCCGCCCGAAATTCGACCCGCCATACACGGCTTATGTCCGGCTGTGTGGCGTCGATGAAATGATCCGCGTTCTCTACATAAGGTAACGTAACGGGGGAGGCGTCAGGCCCACTCTCCCTACGTACTGTTACATAACGTAGGGGCGGCAGGTTTTGCTTACGTAACGTATCGTTCCAGATCGCCCACCAATAGGTTTTGGAGCGCGCAATCACTTCGGCGCGTTTGTCGTACACAATGACTTGGCGGTTTGGCATTTTGCCCAAGGTGACGGATGTGGTGCGCCCTGACTTGCCGTTCACGGCTTTGTCCGTGTCGGTGATGTAATCACGCCGACCGGTGCCACTGTGCATGACAAAATGTTCCGGTTGTAACGTGAACGACGGTGCAAACACATCAACGCAGAAATCGACGCGGGCGATACTGACGTCATCGGCTTGGAAGCGGATACCCCAAGCGGCCAGCGTGTCCTCAACATGCGCCTTGGCACGGCCTAGTCCATACAACGCGAGGTGCCTTGAGCCGATATTGATGCGGACGCCCCATGGGTCTTTGGGGTGAGGGCGCTTAAAGGCCCATGACGCGCCGTCGGGGCCACCGTCAAGCAGGAATTGGTATCCGGTCCCGCCGTGGTGCTTGAGGTGGAACTGAACGTCGCCATATCGGCACAACACGGATGCATTGTCAGCTTTGGCGCGGGTCTGTTCGGTTTCAAGGTAATCTAGGAACTCTGGCGTCAACGCCGCCTTGATCGACAAAGCAATGGTATCAAAGCCTTTATGTAAAATGGTCATGTCTGGAATGGTGCGTGTATTTCCAGAGGGGGGTGCTACTACCACCCCCCTTGGGGTGCGTTTGGTGGATTGTTTGGCCTGATTGGTGCCTCCGGCGGGACAGCTTAGGTTTTGGGGCCGAACTGGGTTTTGGTCGGGCGCATCATTTGTCCGCATTTGACTGCCTCGCGATCCAATTTTCCGCGCGTTCTGCCGACTTGGCTATATTGAGCAGATCAGCATGGCCGTAGCTGGTCGTGCTTTGCCATTGTCCTTCTTTGTCTTTGTAAGAGCGGGTCAAGCCACCTCACCAGAGGTGAAAGACCTGCGTTCGGAGTCGTTGGCGCTGAAAGAATGCGTAGTTGATCTGACGCTTGAGAACCGCCTGCTCAAAAAAGCATGACAGGCAGTGGGGGATACGAGGAATGAGATATCTATTACCCGGCAGGCGATTTGGCTCAGCCAAATCTGCCGAGAGGGCGGCCTCGGAGAAACTGGAGATCATCCGCACCGTCGAGGGTTCGCATCTGCCCATTGCCCGGCAGACGATTGCAAAGCAATCTGTCGTGAGGGGGTTAAGCAGACCCTCGATATGCCGCGCATTCCGCGCAATACTTTTTATCGCCGCCTCTCATCGATTGCTTTGCGTTGGAGCACGAGGCGTTGTCGACACGCGAACTTGCCATCAAATACACGGATGAGAAGCGGTATTTTATCTCTGAACCATCGGCTTACCGCATATTGAAAGCTGCTGATCTGATCACTGCACCCGATTATGTCGTCATCAAAGCGGCAGATGAGTTCACAGACAAAACTACAGCAATCAACGAGATGCTCCTGTCGGGCAAGGGGCAGACCGACTTCACCTACTTCAAGATTATTGGCTGGGGTTGGTACTATCTCAGCACGATCTTGGATGATTACAGCCGCTACATCATCTCCTCTGCCCGGCAGGGTATTGCGCAGCAATGTCCCGAGAGGGATGGAAGCTCTGCACCAACATGCGTGCTGGTGATGTGACGGACACTATCGAGCTGGCGTTGACCGCGTCCGGTTGCGACCAGGCAGTTGTGCGCCACAAGCCACGTCTACTCAGTGACAACGGCTCCTGTTACATCTCTGGCGACTTGGCCGAGTGGCTGGAAAAGCAAAACATAACGCACGTTCGTGGCGCACCGTTCCACCCACAGACCCAAGGTAAAATCCCCTCTCGTGCATTGCTGCGCAATACCCTGCCGGGCAGTGGAACGCGGGCAGCAGACCATGAAAAACCGTGTTCTGCTAGAAAACGACTATCTGCCAGGCGATCTCGAACGACAGATCGAGACCTTCGTCGATTACGACAACAATCAACGCTACCACGAGAGCCTGAACAACTTCACACCCGCCGACGTCTACTTTGGCCGCGATAAAGCCATTCTCAGAGAAAGGGAAAAGATCAAGAAACAGACGATCCCCCCTCTCGGGATCATGCTACGCATAACCCTGCCGGCCAGTGGACAACGTCGCTTGCAACATCAAAAACAAGCAGCATAATCAATCACACAAACGAACCAGAGCCTCCGGCACTCAAATCGCGCTGACGTCCAACTTTATATGACGACGGACACATTTCAAATCCGGGCGGTCAGATGCTCCATATCCGTGCCAAAAAGGTAATGGCCGTTAAGAAAGACCCAAGTTTCGCTGACACCGCGATGCGATCAGCGCTCATTACCAAAATGCAGATCAAGAACAACCCAGTCGCCATGCCGCGCAACGCAATATCAAGAACTTCTACTACAATGAAAATCCCGATTCAGGTGGAAGTGGTTGAGTAAGTAACACAACGCAGACTTAAAATTTTTGGGCAACCTGAAACCTTGGGCATCGCAATGCGCCTTATATCGTAAGCAATATTTGCACTGAGGTTACTGTCAAAGAAGGCGTTGAAAAAGCTGGTCTTACATTCACCCCACCACGTTGCCGGATTGGACAAGGCATTGGTTTTCTTGCCGGATGGATAAACGCGCAGGCCAAAGCCTTTGATCTCGTCATCCCACACCAGCGCCTTGACGCGTCCTACATCAGCATCTTCAGCGGATCGTTTGGTTAGTTTCATCGATGCGCCAAAAGGATGGGCATGGATGATGTATTTGTCGCCGCTCATAAATGCACGCGCTTCAAAGAGACGCGCGTCTGCCCATGGTAGTGTTTCCAAAATTCAAATAGCGTCGCCTGAAATACCAAAAGGAGTCATGACATGCTGAAGAACGACCAACTTGATCAATGGGATCGTGACAACTTTTTCCACCCCTCGACCCATCTCGCTCAGCATGCGCGTGGCGAAAGCCCAAGTCGCGTCATCAAGACCGCAAGCGGCGTTCACATCGAAGACCGAAATGGCGTTCGACTGCTTGATGCGTTCGCGGGACTTTACTGCGTGAATGTCGGGTATGGTCGCCAAGAAATCGCCGAAGCGATTGCCGATCAAGCCCGCGAGTTGGCGTATTATCATTCTTACGTCGGGCACGGCACTGAGGCTTCGATCACACTGTCCAAGATGATCCTTGATCGCGCGCCATCGAACATGTCCAAGGTCTATTTTGGCCTTGGCGGATCGGATGCCAACGAAACCAACGTCAAATTAATCTGGTATTACAACAACATCCTTGGCCGCCCGGAAAAGAAAAAGATCATCAGCCGCTGGCGTGGCTATCACGGGTCCGGTTTGGTGACAGGATCGCTGACGGGGCTAGAGCTGTTTCACAAAAAGTTCGATCTGCCGTTAAACAACGTTATCCACACCGAGGCCCCGTATTTCTTTCGTCGTGACAATCTTGATCAGACCGAAGAGCAGTTCGTGGCCCATTGTGTGAGCGCCCTTGAAGAACAGATTGCGCGCGAAGGGGCCGACACGATTGCCGCCTTTATTGGCGAGCCGATTTTGGGCACCGGCGGCATCGTACCGCCGCCTGCTGGCTATTGGGTCGCGATTCAGGCCGTGTTGAAAAAGCATGACATCCTGTTGGTCGCAGACGAAGTAGTCACGGGTTTTGGCCGCCTCGGCACCATGTTCGGCTCTGATCACTACGGGATCGAAGCGGATATTATCACAATCGCCAAGGGCCTGACATCGGCCTACGCGCCGCTGTCAGGGTCAATCATCAGCGACAAAGTCTGGAAAGTTCTGGAACAAGGCACCGACGAAAACGGGCCCATCGGGCATGGCTGGACCTATTCGGCGCACCCGATTGGGGCGGCTGCGGGCGTTGCAAACCTCAAGCTGATTGACCAGCTCGATCTGGTGCGCAATGCAGGCGACGTCGGCGCATATCTGAACACGTCCATGCAAGACGCGCTTGGCGATCATCCGCATGTGGGCGACATCCGTGGCGAGGGCATGCTGTGTGCTGTCGAGTTCGTAAAAGACAAAGACAGTCGCACGTTCTTTGACGCGGCTGACAAAATCGGCCCACAGATTTCCGCAACCCTTTTGGCCCAGGACAAAGTCATCGCACGCGCGATGCCACAAGGCGACATTCTTGGCTTTGCCCCGCCGTTTTGCTTGACGCGAGAACAGGTTGATACCGTGGTTGCAGCGACAGCAAAAGCCGTCAAAACTGTACTTGGGTAAATAGCGCTCTGATCCCCATGCATCCGAATTTTGGAAAATGAACAGGGGCGGATCACCCTGCCCCTGTTCACACTCATCCTGAAATTCTGCGTTCGTTTACAGCGTGATACGGAACCGCGCAAAGCCATCTGGCCCGTCACCAGCAGCTTCGATATTTGCGTTCACTTGATCCAAATAGGCAGATGCAGCGGGGCCTGTGTCGAACAAAACGCTGGTTCCGGCCATCGGTTTAAACGACCAGTTTCCGTCGGCGCGCGGGCTGATTGTCCCTTGTTCAACGATGTAGCGTACGATCACGTCGCGGTTGGTATCCGGGCCCTCAAAGACTGTTGTTTCGGGCGTCGCACCGGGAAAACTGCCGCCGCCACCTGCGCGATAGTTGTTCGTCGCGATGATGAATTCTGCGGTCATGTCCAGCGGTGCACCGTCGAATTGCAGGTCTACGATCCGGGATGCATCCGCGTCCAGCAGCACGCCTTTGGGGTCGTATTTCGATGGTTGGGACAGGTCGATTTGATAGGTCACCCCGTCGATCACATCAAAGTTGTAGCTGGGAAAACTGGGGTTCAGCAGCACAACATCCTGCGCGCCCGGTTCGACCTGGTTGAACATGCCGGCAGAACGTTCCAGCCAGTCTTTGACCTGTTGGCCCGTCACCCTCACGGCGCGCGCGGTATTTGGATAAAGGTACAAATCCGAGACGTTTTTGATCGCCACGTCGCCTTTTGGCACGTCGGTGAAATACTCTGGTCCACCACGGCCACCCGCCTTGAACGGTGCGGCGGCTGACAAGATCGGCAAGCCTTCGTGCTCGGTGCCTTTCATCATCTGTTCGATATACCAAAGCTGCGCGATCGATACGATTTGAACCGACGGATCATCGGCCACCAGCGCAAAATAGCTGTGCAACGGCGCGTCGGTTTTCCCCACGGCGCGGCGGATGTATTCCAGCGTTTCATCATGTTCTTGCTGAACCGATGACAGCACGGTTTCGTCACTGTCCACCAGTGCCGTGGTCGAGCGATCCTCGTTGCGTTTGGAAATCGGGCGCGCCTCGGATTGCGCCGACACAACGCGCCATTCATTGCCGTCTTTTTCGATCAGCAAATCGATAAGGCCCATGTGGCTGCCCCAGAACCCACCCATGCAAGCAGGGGTGCCCATCAGCGTGCCCGCGTCCACATCGACGCCGGCAAAATCAGCGTACCCCGGGGACGGGAAAACCAGGTGGCTGTGACCGGTCAGAATGGCGTCGATGCCGTCCATCCCCGCCAGTGGGACTGACGCGTTTTCCATGCCATCGGATGCATCAGCATCGCCAATGCCGGAATGGGACAAGGCGATGATTACGTCAGCACCTTGCTCTTTCATTTGCGGCAAATACGCCTTGGCAGTTTCCAGAATGTCGCGCGCCTGCACGTTACCTTCGAGGTGGCGACGATCCCACCCCATGACTTGCGGCGGCACGAAACCGATCAGCCCAACTTTGATGTCATGGGTCGCGCCAGACCCGTCCGTGACTTGATGATCCAGAATGACATAGGGCGGGATCAGCGTTTTGTCTTTGGTCGGATCGCTGCCCAATTCCAGCGCGATATTTGCATTCACAACAGGGAAATTCGCGCCGGCCAGCGACTTCATCAGAAAGTCCAAACCGTAGTTGAATTCGTGATTGCCCAAGGTCGAGGCATCAAAGCCCAGCGTGTTCATCGCCGCGATCACCGGATGAATATCGCCGTCTTTCATGCCGCGTTCGTAGGCGATGTAGTCCCCCATCGGATTGCCCTGCAAAAAGTCGCCATTGTCGATCAGCAGCGAATTCGTGGCCTCGTCGCGGATGCCTTTGATCAGCGATGCGGTGCGCGCCAAACCTACCGTATCACGTGGCTTGTCAGCGTAATAATCATAAGGAAAAACATGCACGTGCAGGTCAGTGGTTTCCATAATCCGCAGGTGCGCCTGATTGGTCGCAGCGTTTGCCGAAAACGGATGCAGCGCGATGAAACCAGCGGTGCTTGCCAGAAATGCACGACGGTTAAGCGTGATGGACATGAGCGAATCCTTCTTTGGGTGAATATCGATTTCCTTGGATACGATCAGTGTAAGCGGTTTGTGACATGGGGCAAGTTTGACGTCAGATCACAGCCTTTCTGCGATCAAAGCCGCCTCGCAGTTATCCGATTTCGATGGTCGCTTTCATGTGCGGGTGAAAGACGCAGAAATAGCTGGTTTCCATATCTTGTGTGACCGTGATTTCACTGCTGGCACCCTGACTTAGGGCTGCGGTGTCCCAGCCAAATTCATCGGCTGTCGCAGTGTGAGGTGCGAGGTCTTCGTTCGTCCATCTGATGATATCGCCGACCTGAACCCGAACAATATCCGGCACAAACGCGAAGCCTTGGATTTGGATATTATGAACTTTGGACGACCCGAGTGCAGCTGCGCCCATGGGGACAACCGCGAATGCGACCGCCCCCAAAACTGCGTCACGTCTGGTGACTTTGGCCATCATTTGTTGACCGCTTTGACCATCATTTCTGCATGGCCTTCGTGCGCTTTGAAAATTTCGAGCCCCTGCTGAAACAGCGCGCGGACTTCGTCGTTTTCGATGTTTGGGATCATCGTGTTTTCGACCAAACCATTGACTGTCCGGTGGTACGCCAATTCGTTCGCCGCGTAGGCTACGTCAAATTCAGCGCCGCGCAGTTTTGAAAAATCATCGATGATTTCCTCTGCGCCTTCGTTTAACGCCTGACTGAAAAAGTTGTCTTGCGCGGTCGCGCCCAGCTTGTCCAAAAGCCCCAATGCGGCCGCGTTCACAGCCGTGTGGTCGCTGATCATCGTGTTGGCAAATGCGTGGATTTCGGGATTGGTGGAAATCGCCAAGGCCAAATGCGCATAGCGGATATCGATGTTATCGGCCGTGTACGCGATGTGCGCAAATTCCAGATCGTTCAAGCTTGCCACGTCCTGAGCAGACGCCTGAGAAACAAACAACGCCGAGACGACGGCGATAGCAGATACGAGAGATTTCATTTTTAGCTCCAAATGCGGTTTATGATGAAACGTTCATAACCGTGGACGGTTGGTATGAAACATGCTCAGGGATCCATGTTTTTGTGCAGATCGTTCAAGTCTGTGTACTTAGGAAGATATCCATGTATGCTTTGGTCCATGCTTGATCTTGTCAGTGACATCCTTACCAGCCTGTCGATGCGCGGCGCGTTGTATTTCCGCACGTCATTTACCAAACCGTGGGGCGTCGCCGTTCCGGCCTATGAAGACGTTGCACGATTTCATTTTGCCCACCGCGGCAGTTGCATCATCGCTGTGTCAGGCGTCGCGGAACCAGTGCAGTTGGCGCAGGGCGATTTGATTATCATTCCGCATGGCGCATCACATGAAATGTATTGCGGGCATGAACCCGAACGCACAATTTTGCCGCTGGACACCGTGTTGGACAAATCGGGGTACGACGGGTCTGGCGTGCTGGTTTATGGCGGCGGTGAACCACAAAGCGAAACCCAGTTGATCTGTGGTCATTTCTCGTTTGAGAAACACGCGCGCCACGTCTTGATGGACCGTCTACCGCCTTTTATCCACCTCACGAATTACGGCGAGAACGCTGGCAAATGGATGGAAGCCACCCTGCGCGTGATTGGGGACGAAGCGGGCGGCCAACGCATGGGCGGCGATCTGATCGCGCTAAAAATGTCCGAGGTTATTTTTGCACAAGCCATCCGCAGTTTTATCGAAGGCAATGACGCGCCCGAGTGGGGGTTAGGCGCTTTTTCGGATCCAAATTTGTGCCAAGCGCTTGACGCATTTCACAAAACCCCCAACACGGTTTGGACGGTTGAACGATTGGCCCAATCCGCCGGCATGTCGCGCACCAGCTTTGCTGTATTGTTTCAAAAGAAGATGGATTTGACGCCAATGCAGTATGTCACCAGTTGGCGTATCGAAATTGCCAAGCAACTGCTGTGCAATCCGAAAAACACGCTGACCGACGCCGCAGAAGGGGCTGGATATGCCTCGGATTCAGCATTTTCCCGAGTGTTCAAAAAAGAAACCGGGATGACGCCGGCTGGATTTAAAAACGCGGCGCGCACGTCATTGTCGTAAATTTTTCTGCTGCAACGCGTGAATTCCACCCCCTCAGATTTTGCATAGTTCTTGATAAAACTGGCGGGTTCGGGCTAGCGTTTTCATATTAGCAACCGAATTGGGGCGCAAAAGCCATTCAGGCATCGCGTGTGCCAATGCGAAACGTTTTGATTTTTCGACAAATATTTCGGTGTCCGCACGATACCAGATTTACTAAATAGGAGGCAGCCAATGCGAATTTGGCAACATTCATTTACCGTACTCATTTTCCTGATTTTTGGCGCAACGGGATCTTTTGCGCAATCAACTGGCAGTCAAATCCAGTGGGAAATCACCAACCGGTTTGCCCCTTTCGAAACCCAGTTCGAATCCGCCAGTGATCGCTCATCCTTGTTTGATCGCTACAAGCTTTTGCCCAAAGAGAGTTTCGAGAAATGGCATGAACGGCTTTATCAAGGCGGCTTGGCGTCGCCGTATCAAGAGGCGCTTGCGGCGGGCGATCACGCAAAACGGATGCATTGGGATCAGGACAAAAACCAGCATGCGCCACGCATTCTAAACTTCGTCAAAGCCGAGGATGATCCGGCCACCACGATCGACGTTAAGGTTTGGGTGAATAGCGCCAAGCAATGCAGTTGGTCCTTTGGGGGCAAGACACAAACAACAACCTGCCGCGAGCCATTTTGGATTGCGCTGCCGCTGGCCGGGGCGTCCGTTGCGGTGAAAATAGACGGGCATCACAAAGAGAACTTCCTGAAACCCAAGCACAGCGTTATTGTCGCGTTGGGCGACAGCTACGGGTCGGGTGAAGGCAATCCTGACTACCCTGCGACGTGGAAGGCGAACCGGCCCCTTGCGGCGAACAACAACTTTGGTTGGCTCAAGGCGACGGGACGCCTGCAAACCCCGCCGGAAAAGATCGGGGCCAGCATCAAGCATTGGGTCGATGACACCTGTCATCGCAGTTTTTTCAGCCACCAAAGTTTGACTGCGCTCAAGATCGCATCGGAAAACCCACACACCTTCGTGTCGTTCCTACACTACGCTTGCACGGGCGCTGAAATTTTCGACGGCGTTTTGGTGCCGCAATACCAAGCATGGGGGCAAGGCGTGTATGTGCCCTATTCCCAGTTGAACTTTGCCATTCGCGATCTGTGCTTTGGCAACGCTAAGGACTACGGCGCGGTGACTGCAAAAGAACTGGGCGACGTGCAAATCGATCAATTCGACCGGCGCGGTGGCAAAGACAACAAGCGGGACATTCAAAGCAACCTAAACCCTGATCCGAAGCTGGATAAGTTCAGCAAACAGACCGCGAAATTGCGCAAGGCAAATGGCGGCCACTTTCCGAACTCCGGCATCCTGACATGCCCGAATGCAAAGATGCGCAAGCCCGATCATGTGTTCGTAAGCGTTGGTGGCAATGACATCGGATTTGGCGACATCGTTACCTATTTTGTCGTGCCTGCACAGTGGCGGGTCGGCTTGGTCGGCAAGGCCGTTTTCCCACAGGTTTGCCCCTCTAGCGATAATCGAGTGGACGGCGAGGCGTTCCCGAACCTGCGCAAACACTGCGATAAGCTGGACCGAACCAACGGCTACGATGCCGGCAGACTGACGGGAAAAGGCCAACCTTGGGGGATGGAACAGCGCTATACCTTGTTGTTCAATATCCTCGAACACCGGTTTGACGTGAAATCATCGCAGATTGTGATGCCGCAGTACCCCGATCCTTTGCGCAATAGTGCATCGCACGCGCCAAGCTGTGCAGCACTATCCAGTCGCGACTACGTTCTGCCGGGCGACGTACCCTTGGTCTTTAACCCCGCCAGTGCGTGGGGTGGGCTAAAGGCGGCGGCACCTGACGCTGCGATCGCAGCCATTGGTTGGAACATGAAAAAATGGCATTTCAATCTGACCCCCGGCGAGGCCAAACTGGCGCTTAAAGAATTTGATGCGTTTCGGGTAGAGCTGTCTAAAACAGCGCAGGATCGGGGCATCACATACGTTTGCAGCACCCGCGATGCGTTTATCGGCTACGGCTGGTGGAAAGGCGAACATCTGAATATGCCCAACACCAAACTGCCCCCTGAATTCGGCAATTGGCATCCGTCGCAACTGGATCCCTACATTTTCGAAAAGGACACGCGCGCCATTCGAACGGGCAATGACTCGGTTCTGATACAGCCGGGGGACAAGCGGATAACGGGCGCGATGCACCCGAATTTGACTGGACATAGGTTGATTGCAGAGCAGGTCTACGGCGTTTTATCGTCGCGCTAGACCATCTGGGGGTGATCCCCGAAAATGTCTCCGGCGCAACGATGCTGCGCCGGAGTTTTTCATTTAGTGAGTGAACTTCTTGATCTCACCGCTTTGCAGACGGGCGGCGTAGGATGCAAGTTCAGTGCGTACCAGCTTCATCAGGAAGTACAGGCAGAAGATGTTCACGACAGCCATCGCAAAGATCGCCGCATCAGAGAAGTCGATGACAGGACCAAGGCTCGCGGCCGCACCGATCACGATGAACACGCAGAAGATGATCTTGAAGGTCAGCTCGGAGCCTTTGCCTTCACCGAACAAATACGTCCAGGCTTTGAGCCCGTAGTAGGACCAAGAGATCATCGTTGAGAAGGCGAACAACACAACCGCTACCGCCAAAACATACGGGAACCAGCTGATGCCAGCACCAAATGCCGCAGATGTCAGAGACACACCTGTGTTGCCGTCCACTGTCGCAATCGCTGTACCAGCTTCGTTCAGCATGTAGTTGCCGGTTGCCGGATCGACGATCAGTTGCTGCGAGATCACGATGACCAAAGCCGTCATTGTACAGATCACAACCGTATCGATCAGTGGCTCTAGCAAAGACACGAAACCCTCGGTGATTGGTTCTTTGGTTTTCACCGCAGAGTGCGCAATCGCCGCAGAGCCAACGCCAGCTTCGTTCGAGAACGCAGCCCGTTTGAACCCTTGGATCAAGGCCCCAACAAAACCGCCTGCAACGCCAAGACCGGTAAAGGCACCTTGGAAGATCTGACCAAAGGCCCAGCCGATCATGTTGTAGTTTACGATCAGGATGATCAACGCTGCACCAACATAAAGAATGCCCATGATCGGCACGATTTTCTCGGTCACGTTGGCGATGGATTTGATGCCGCCCACGATGACTGCGAACACGATACCAGCAAAGATGAACCCAGTGATCAGGCCAGAGAACTCAAAGCCGACAACGGTTTGAATTTGCGCGTGCGCCTGGTTGGCTTGGAACATGTTACCGCCGCCAAGTGCGCCAAGGATACAGAACACAGAGAACAGAACGGCAAGGAATTTACCGCCCGGCAGACCCAGTTCCTTGAAGCCCTTAGAGATGTAGTACATCGGACCACCAGACACAGTGCCGTCCGGATATTCGTTGCGGTATTTCACACCCAACGTACATTCCGTGAACTTTGAGGCCATGCCCAAAAGACCCGCAAGGATCATCCAGAACGTGGCGCCCGGCCCACCGATCCCGACAGCAACCGCAACACCCGCGATGTTCCCAAGACCGACAGTGCCCGACAAAGCAGTCGCAAGGGCCTGAAAGTGGCTGACCTCACCCGCGTCATTCGGGTCAGAATAGTCACCTTTGACCAGCTGGATTGCATGTTTGAAAAACCGGAACTGAACAAACCCAAAGTAAAATGTGAAAATCGTTGCGGCGACGACCAACCACATCACAATCCAAGGGAAGTTGGTGCCCGGCAGTGACATGAAAATAAAGTTCACGAACCAACCTGTAGAGGCGGCAAAAATGTCGTTCACTTTTTGATCTAGCGATGCGGCTTCTTGCGCCGCGAGAGGGCTTGCAGCCATCGCGGTCGTGGCTGCTGCGAGCCAAAGTTTTGATGCGATATTCATAATACCCCCTATCCGACGACTGTGACAGGCACGTCTGCGTGCATCACAAGGTTCTGGGTCGAGCTGCCAAACAGCCGTTTGCTAAATCCGTTCGCAGACATGCGACCGACGATGATTTGCGACCCGCCGTTTTCGACTGTGATCTTGTTCAGCGTTTCGGCAACATCCCCGTGGCGCACAACGCCAGTTGCCGCAAAGCCCGCGTCCTTGAGGCTTTGCAAAGCCGGCTCAACGATGCGTGACGTGGCCAGCGCAATCTCTTCTTCGCGCCGCTTGTGACGCTGCGCGTTCTCTTCTGCGGTTTGGAACGTAAAGGGTGACCATTCGATGATGTAGACCACCAACAACTCGCAGCCATCCGTTCGCGAGGCTAAATCCTTCGCAAATGCCAGTGCACGCTCACCGGTTTCGGTGCCGTCCAATCCAATAATTATTTTTACCGTCATTCTGTCCTCCGTATCGTGTGTTTTCTATCTATTGGGGAACATGCTTCCCCATTTGAGACAGTGTGTAAAGGCTATCCCCACGCCACTACCCAGCTTTAGTATCAGTTATAATCACTAGACATTGGGCATTTTATCCGCTTATTTATAGATTAATGTCTGGAAAACCAGCGTAGTTTCAGGAGAAATCCCTATTGAGTAGAGATTTAGATAGAATTGATCTTAGGATTCTCAAAGAACTTGAGGTTGATGGTAGACTGTCAATTGTTGAGCTTGCCGGACGGGTAAATTTGACGAACACGCCCTGCTCAGAACGTGTAAAACGCCTAGAGCGTGCAGGGCATATCACGGGTTACCGCGCCGTTCTGGACATGGATAAACTGGGGCTGAGCCATTTAACGGTCATGCAGGTTTCGCTGGCCGCAACCGCAGGCAACAATTCGCTGGATGACTTTAACGAGGCTGTTCGCAAGATCCCCGAAGTCGAAAGCTGCCTGATGATTGCCGGATCATTTGACTATCTGATGACGGTGCGCACCCGGGACATCGCAGAATTTCGCAATGTTTTGGGTGACAAAATCAACAAACTGCCGGGCGTCATGCAGACGAATTCATTCGCCGTCATGGAGATCGTAAAAGAGGGCAAGGAATTTAGGGGTGCGGCGCAAACAGCCTAGTCCGATTGCACCTTCGCCTCGAAAAGATACGCGGAAAGCGCTTGCTCTACGCTCGAAACAGCGGCCTGATCGCCATCTTTTAACGTCACGGTGACACGCATGCCACGTGCGCCACCGTCAACGGCATCGACACGCGCATCTGGCAGATCCAATTCGGCTTGCAGCAGTTCGCTGATCTTTAATCTGGCCGCTTCACACCGCAAACCTGGTTTGTAAATCTTGCCGACAGTGGTCAATGGGATCGCGTCGATCAGCGCAATTCTCTTGGGCCACGCGGGTCGCTCATCGATTGTGTTTTGGGCGTGTGCTTGCAATTCTTCAACGCTTGCATTTGCCCCCTCGTGCAGTTGCACAAAACAAATCGGTAACTCGCCAGCGTAGGCATCAGGCATCCCCACGGCTGCGGCAAGCGCGACTGCTGGATGCGTGCTCATCGCGTTTTCGATCATGGCCGGGTCGATGTTATGCCCACTTCGGATGATCAAATCTTTGGACCGACCGGCAATGTAAAGCCGCCCTTGCGCGTCTTTGTATCCCAGATCGCCAGAATTCAACTGACCTGCATTAAAGACGCCCGCGTCGTGTTTCGGGTCACTGTAGCCGGGCGAAAGATGATCGCCGCTGATCGCAATGACACCGATTTCGCCGGCGTCACAGAGTTCACCAAGACTGCCGTCCTCGTGCTGGCGCAAAACATCGACTTGGGTGTAGGGCAATGCCCAACCGACAGAACCCTCAGCGCCCGCGCCACACGGTGGGTCGATGCTGATCAGCCCCGACGCTTCGGTCATTCCTAGAATTTCGAACAACGTGCCTCCGGTCACCTCTTTGAACTGTTGCCCGACCGCTGGCGGAAGCAATGCAGCCCCCGTCAATCCAGCCCGCACGCTGCTGATGTCGTGATCGCCCACCGGCGTTTGCAACACGGCACCCAAAGCCGTCGGAACCCCTGCGACCAGCGTCGCCTTGTGTGCGGCAACCAAGCGCCAGAACCCTTCGGCGATGGCCGGACTGCGCAGGCCAGCCGGCGACATGATGACCAGTTCGGCCCCAGCCATGAACCCGCTGAGCCCCGCAACAATCGTGCCGGCGACGTGGAACAACGGGAATGTCGCTGTCAAAACGTCATCCGACGTGTATCCGCACATCGCCGCCCCACCAAAGGCTGCAACCAGCTGGCTGCGATGCGTGTGCGCGACCAGCTTCGGCACGCCCGTTGTGCCGCCAGTGTGGAAATACGCCGCCAGATCATCACCGCCGCGCGCCTCGCCAAAGATCAAGTGATCGTCGGGTTGCGCCATCAAGGCAGATGCAAAATCAACGACGCCGTCCTCGGCAGGTGTGCCGGGGGGCGCCACACGCATCAATACCAAATCAGGGATCTGATCGCGCAACTGAATTGCTTTTTCCCAAATATCCAGCTGCGGATGCGGCCCCAACGCGACGAGAACTTTAGCCCCCGAGGCCTTAAGCAATTCGGCAATGCTGTCGGGTTGCAGCAGAAAGTTGATTGGCACAGCAAAGCCCGCAGTTTCAGCGCCCCACAACGTGACATGCGTTTCGACAAGCGACGGCAGCATAAACGCAACACCCGGCGCAGGCCCACCAAGATCGGAAAACATGTTGGCAGCACGCCGCACCATGCCCAGCATTTGTGTGTATTTCACACGGCGCGGTTGTTCGTCTGCGGCACCGGTCATCAGCATCGTGATCGCAGTTCCGTCGGGGTTTTGCTCTGCGCTGGCGACAAACACATCCAAAACAGAGCGCTCCGGCAGGCGTTGTGCAAGCGTCATTTCAGTTTCAAAGCGTTCCAGATCAGCCTTGGTGCGGATCGGTTCATTCCCTAAATTGGCCATCGATTGCTCCTGAAATGCGCGGTTTCTATATGACCACTCTTGCCCAGCAGATTTCAATCGGCAAGCCGGGTTCTGAACTGGCGACGTTACGAACATCACCAAGTGATCGATCAGAGTCGCAAAAACCCGATGCGATTGGACTGCTTGGCGCGATGCTGTCACACTCGACCAAATATGTGAGGGAGATGACAGATATGTCCGATGTATGGCGCATGTCCGCGACAGAAATTGCTGATGCAGTTCGATCCAAACGATTGTCTGCCGTTGACGTGACCAAGGCGCATTTGGCGCGGATTGATGCCACCAATTCGGACATTAACGCCGTCGTGCAGCATTTCCCCGACGAGGCACTGGCGTCCGCGCGCGCGGTAGATGCCGCGATCGCCGCGGGCAAAAATCCCGGGATTTTATGCGGCGTTCCCGTCACCATCAAAGTGAACGTCGACCAAAAGGGGCATGCCACAACCAATGGGCTGAAGCTGCAGAAAGACCTGATCGCTTACACCGACAGTCCGGTTGTGTCCAACATTCGCGCAGCCGGCGGTGTCATTGTCGGACGCACCAACACGCCTGCATTTTCCCTGCGTTGGTTCACCAAGAACGACCTGCATGGTCAGACGTTAAATCCGAGGAACAAGGCATTCACCCCCGGCGGATCATCCGGCGGCGCGTCTGCTGCGGTGGCCAGTGGCATGTGCGCAATCGGACATGGTACAGATATCGCCGGATCGATCCGATACCCCGCATATGCGTGTGGCCTGCACGGGCTGCGTCCGACATTAGGCCGCATCCCGGCCTTCAACGCATCTGGGCCTGACAGGCATATCGGCGCACAAATGATGGCAGTGTCTGGCCCCATCGCAAGAACGATTTCAGACATCGAAATCGCGTTCAAGGCAATGGCGGCAGAAGATATCCGCGATCCGTGGTGGGTGCCTGCACCTTATGAACAAGGTAAATTTCCAAAGCGCGCAGCATTAACCATCACCCCGGATGGAATGCCTGTCGCGCGAGAGGTTGAAAACGCCCTGCGTGACGCCGCGCAACGACTAAAGGACGCCGGTTGGATCGTAGACGAGGTTGCCTGTCCATCGATGCGCAAAGCCGCCGAAATAAATGAGCAATTGTGGATGACTGAAATGCGGGCCGGTGCCGAAAAAATGGTGGCTTTGGAAGCTGACCCAGATGCCCAATTTGTCTACCAGCAAATGAAAAACAGAATTGCCCCCGTTGACGTCGAGGGTCTACTGGGCGCGCTGCAAACGCGTGCCGGCCTGGTGCGTGAGTGGCAAGAGTTCATGCAAAGATATCCTGTTCTCATTTGCCCCACGTCAGGGGAATTACCGTTTGCCCAGCAGCAAGATGTCCAATCAGAAATTACTTTTGAAGCGATAATGGAAGCGCAGTTGACGCAGCGCGCTTTGCCGGTTTTGGGATTGCCCGGGCTGGCTGTCGCGACGGGCATGTTCGGACAAACCCCTGTCGGCGTGCAACTGGTTGGGGGGCGCTATCGCGAAGACATTTTGATCGCGGCGGGGGCAGACATAGAACGCGCTGGTGCCAGCATCAACGTCGCAGAAATATAGTTTCTTTGCAGGCCAAATTACTGCTGGATTTGTGTGCAAGCGGCCTGCGGATTGAACCTATTAATCAGGACGAATTAAGGCCCGCATCACATTGCGCGCGCCTAAGACACGTTTTTCTGTTTACCAAAAACCACCCAGCGGTAACCGAACATTAACCAAGGTTAAGCAATGATCACTCCGAAAGGGGTACGAATGTTTCGAGTGGTCTTGGTTTTCTGGTTTGCATGTTTGCTGGCTCAACCTGTTTATGCGGGCGCTTGGCTGCGTGAAAAAGGCAAAGGATTTCTTGCGTATTCCAATCTGACGGCGAGCACGTTGGACACCTCGTATTCCGCATATTTCGACTATGGGCTGAACAGCAAAATGACCATAGGCGCAACGCTCGAGGTTCTATCACCGCTCAATCGACAACTCTCTGGTCAAGGATTGGTGTTCATACGTCGCTCGTTGAACTGGAGCAAATCGAACGCGCATTGGGCGTACGAACTGGGCGTCGGCGCACGCCATACAGGCATCGAATTTGTACCGATTGCCAAAACCTCGCTGTCATACGGGCGCGGTGTTTCTTGGGGCAAACGTGATGGCTGGTTTGCTGTAGATGCGGGCGTCGAATGGGATTTGGGCTATTCCAAACATGTGGTCAAAATTGACTCTACGCTGGGGTTAGAATTCGGAGAACGCAGCAAAGGCATGTTGCAAGTTTTTAACACTTTTGGCGAGGACTGGACCAACGTCACTGTGTCACCATCCTACGTTTATAAATCCAAAAAGAAGAAAATTAACTACGTTTTCGGGCTCGAAAACAGCAGCCTGACCCCTGACATTGTCGCCATCAAAATTGGTGTCTGGCAGTCTTTTTAGAATGGTCGAAACGAAAAAGGCCCGCCAGGAATGACGGGCCTCCAGGGGTTTTATCTAGTCGTCCATGCGGACGCTAATCTGCACTTCGCCACGCACAGCTGTGCCCCATTGCAGGTTCACCTGATCGTTCTGGCTTCCTTGGCTCAGTTCTGCGTACGGCGTGATGAACTGGTCCGTGCCAGAGCTGTTGCGAATGCGACCAATCGCCGTGACGCTGTCGACACCTAACGTATGCCCCTCGAATGGCAGCAAACCTTCCGTATCAACCACCCATGTCGCCGCACTGGTCGACACGGTATGCGCAATCCGCAGCGGGTTGGACACTTGCTCACTTATGTTGTGAAACGAGTTCCCCATAAAGCTCACGTCCTTCATCCGCGCGCGGTTCAGGTCAGCAAAACTAGTGTCGACCCGTTCTGCCCGGTCAATGGATCCGTTGAACGAACGGAACTTGTTTCCAGTGATCGACACACCGTTCAGGAAATGCCCGGACCCGTGTGGTTTAACCACAATGTAGCTGAACCAAGGTGCCACCGCGCCGGACAAAAAGATGTTGTCCGAAATGCTCATTGCACTGAACGAAAACCCGCTCGTGAAATCTGGTGATGGATCATATTCGTTGGTCCATTCAACAAAGCAGTTGTCGACATAGTTGTTGGTGATGATTGCACTGCAATACCCGTTCGCCACCACGATGCCTGCTGTGCGAATGCCATTTGGTTGACCATCGCCTTGGAAAAAGTGGTTGCCAATGAACTGCGTGTTGGTGCCGCCAAAAATACCGAAATGCCGATGGCGCGTGGCGCGGTTGTGTCGGATTTTGATATCGTTTGCGTTGGTGTTAATACCAATGGAAACCCGCTCGCTCACGTCCAGATCGTCTTCGGACGATAAAAACTGACACCTGTCGATCAAGATGCCTTGGCACCCCGTCCCATGCGATGAAATCCCATGATTTTTCGGACGCGAAATATGGCAATCACGGACGTGAAACGTCAAGCCAGATGGGGCCAGCAAAACGGCACTGGCAACGCCGTTACACTGGATTTCCAAGTCATCCAAAGCGAACTTGCTCAGTGCGGAAAAGCCGCTGAAATCCAGAACGTATTTGTGACGGTGAAAGGTGAAACTCTGACGACCGACTGCGTCATACAGCGGTTGGCTCAGCGTGATTTCCTTGGCTGTCACATCTACAGACTTAACATAGATAGCGCGGCCCACACCGATACCTTCGACGACAGACCCGACTTCGATGTTCGCGATGTTGGTCACTTCTGTCAGCTTCTTGGAATCTGATGTGCTGTAGGTTGCTTGCGACGCGGCAACATACGTATCCCAATCACCATTTGTCGTGGCCTCAAGTTGACCATTGCGAATGACGCGACGGGTGGCAAAGCTGGTGCGATCAGGAACTGCGGCCTGCATGTCGATTGGACCAGTAATCGCAACTTTGCGCCCGCCCATATCCAACGATTCATGATCTGCGTTGTTCAACAACGCTTGGAACGCCTTGCGAAAGGCCAACTCTTCATTGCCCATCGCGTCTATGTAGGTCGCCAGATCGAACTGACGCGTCAAAAGCAGCGTCTTGTCAGTGGGCATAACAATCGTGCCCTCGAAACGAACCGTCGTATCGATCGTCATGTCGCTGTTGATGTAATAGCTGCCTTCAGGCACCAAAAGCATACGACCATTTGCGGCAGCGTTGGCCGCATCAAACGCATCAGCGTCGTCTGTTGTCCCATTTCCCACGGCACCGTAGTCCCGCACGTCAACAGTCGAAAGAATGTCTCGCAAGAAGACCGACGTGATGTCGCTGATTTCGATGTCATCGATCCGGACAATTCCGCCATTCGGGCCTGTCAGATCCAAACCAAAGTGGCCATAGATCGCATCGCCGCCCCAAATCAAATCAACACCAGTGCGACTGCCCGCACCGATAATCGCCGAAATCTCGTGGACGTCGCCATAGCTTGTCAATGTTGTCGTTGGGCCGGTTGTAACCACGCCTGACACAGCACCGCCGCCAGCTTGCCCCGCAAATCCTGCGATCCGAACCGTTGGCAAACTGCCGCTTAGCACTTTGATCCTCACTTTGACCTGCAGGTAACATCCTGGCAACAAAGGCGTTTCGCCCATGTAACGTACGCGCGTTGTGTTGCTTGTCTTTTGAATTTCCAGACAGCCGCCAAAGTCCTGATCCGCGGGCACATAGGCCGCGTTGGACGCGTTTTGGTACGTGTCTGTGCCGGGCGTTCCGTCACCGCTTGACCAAACATCCAAGCCATTCGCAAAGGCTGGTGGCATCAGCTGCACACCGTCGGTAATTGCCTTGTTCATTCAATATCCCTTTCCCGCCGGGGCGCAACGCCCCTCACCTGAGGGACATCACGCGCACCGAAATGATCCACGGGCTGACACTCAGAAGTGGCCAGCTCTTGCGAGACAAGGAAATATCAATGAAGGCTTAATGCCGTCTCACACCACCGTGACGGTGGTGTGGTCGTGCTGGCCAGCTAGGCGGCAACATCCGGTTGGGGCAAGAGTTGAACACCGTTGATTTTCCAACCGGTGTCCGTTTCCAACATCCGGTAGCCCAAAACATGCAGGCGGTCCTGTTGGTCTTTGATCAAAACTTTTTGCCATAAGTCGCCATCAATCTCAGCGAGGTCCAGATACGTGACATCAGCAGGTCGCCAGACCATCGGATAGCCCCGCGTCACCATCTGTCCAAAGTTGTCCGAACTGCCAAAAATACGTTGGATGTTGGGGCTGGCGAACTCAAACGCACCGGCAAAATCATCCATCTGCAAGGCTTCGATTTGACGGCTGATTGTTGTTTGAATGTCCGCACCTTGGGCGCGAGCATCGAGAGCGACCATTCCGCTCACGGCAAAAGCCGCAGCAAAAATTGTGACCCTGAGAGTTCGGAACATGTGACAACCTCCTGTTTGATATCAAACAGGGTAGCTCATCCCCGGCAAAAAACAATTTTTACCAGCCTGCGGGTAAGGTGCGGGTGTCCCGCACCCCTGCCGTCAAACCAGATCGCCAGCCAGCGCTGAATCGATCAATGCAACGGTTTCATCCACACCATAAAGCGCAATGAAACCGCCGAAACGTGGGCCTTGCGATGCACCTAGCAACACTTCGTAAAGTGCCGTGAACCAAGCACGCAACGGGTCAAACCGCTCGCGCCCGCAGGCAAACACCTCGGACTGCAACGCCTCTGCATCAAGCCCGCCGTCCCATGCAACCAAACGCGCACGCAGGTCTTCCAGCGCTTCGCGCTCTAGGTCCGTCGCAGCACGGAACACTTTGGTTGGTTTTACAAAATCATTGTAATAGCGCACGGCAAAGCCCGCCGCCTGATCCAGATCAGGATGCGTTGCGGCAGAAGCCTCTGGCGCATACCGCTGAATGAAACCCCAAAGTTGATCTTTTTCTTCAGCTCCAGACACAGCGGCTAAATTCAGCAGCATCGAAAACGGTACAACCATGTTCGAGGTTGGAACATCACCGCCGTGGATATGCCAAACGGGGTTGTTCAGGCGTGCTTTTACGTCCTGCCCCTCATAGGCCCGCAGCTGCTGGTGATATTCATCCATCGCCTTTGGGATCACGTCAAAATGCATGCGCTTGGCCGTCTTTGGCTTTTGATACATGAAATACGACAGCGATTCAGACGACGCATAGGTCAACCATTCATCGATGCTGATTCCATTGCCGCTGGTCTTGGAAATCTTGTGCCCGTCCGCATCCAAGAACAGTTCATAACTGAAATGCTCGGGCGCTTTGTGCCCCAAAATCCGGCAAATGCTGTCGTAGATCGGCGTGTTGGTCGAATGATCTTTGCCGTACATTTCAAAGTCGACCTCAAGGGCCGCCCAGCGCGCACCAAAGTCCGGTTTCCATTGCAATTTCACGTTGCCACCGGTGATCGGCAGCGTCATTTCCTCGCCCTCTTCGGTGTCAAAGGTGATCGTGCCCTCGTTGGCGTTTACGCTTTTCATCGGCACGTACATGACGCGCCCCGTTTCGGGATGGATCGGCAGGAAAATCGAATAGGTCTGGCGACGTTCTTCACGCAAACTTTTCAGCATCACCGCCATGATCTCGTCGTACTTTTCCGCGGCGCGCATCAGCACTGTATCGAATTTGCCCGAGCCGTAGAATTCAGTTGCCGAGATGAACTCGTAATCGAACCCGAACGTATCGAGGAATCGACGCAGCATTGCGTTGTTGTGGTGGCCAAAGCTTTCGTGGGTGCCAAACGGGTCCGGCACAGACGTCAACGGGCGCTGCAAATGTTCGCTCAATGCCTCGGGGTTCGGCACGTTGCCCGGCACTTTGCGCATGCCGTCCAGATCGTCGGAAAAGCACACCAGTTTGGTCGGGATATCGCTGATCTCTTCGAACGCGCGGCGCACCATCGTTGTGCGTGACACTTCGCCGAATGTGCCGATGTGGGGCAAACCCGAGGGGCCATATCCCGTTTCAAACAGGACAAATCCCTTTTCGGGTGGATTTTTTGCATAGCGTTTGAGCAGCCGGCGCGCTTCTTCAAACGGCCATGCTTTGCAGGCCATTGCGGCCTCTCGTGTCTCGGTCATATCGCTATCCAATTGATAATCCCCCGCGCCCCATGCGCGCAGTTGTGCCGCTACCTATTGCCCAATGGCATGCGCGTCAATAAATTGAACACGAACATGAACCCTCTCAAGGACGCACACATTGCAAGATCTCCCCCATGCCATGACCGCTCAGGACGCGCTGGTTGCCCTGATGATCGCCGTTTCCGCGTCTGACGAAGATATCCGCACTGCGGAGCTGGTCAAAATCCAATCAGCCGTCAACATGCTGCCGGTTTTTGCTGATTTCGATCTCGATCGCTTGAACACCGTTAGTCAGGTTGTGTTCGATTTATTCGAACAAGAAGACGGGCTTGATGCCTTATTCGGATTGGTACGCGAAGCGTTGCCAGAACGCCTGAACGAAACCGCCTATGCGCTGGCCTGCGATGTCGCTGCGGCGGATGGGTCCTTGGACGAGGCAGAGCTGCGCCTTCTCGAAGAAATCCGGTATGAACTGAACATCGACCGCCTGCACGCCGCAGCCATCGAACGCGGTGCACGCGCACGCCACGTGACCTAAGCGAAAAACCTTTGATTTAATCGAAACGGGGTCCTATAGGACGCGTAGTTGATGAGACTCACATGGGAGAGCGCAGAGAAGTCTGCCGCCGAAGGAGCAACGCCCCGGAAACTCTCAGGCACATGAACCGTGTGGGCCGCCAAAGACATCAACTATCTGGAGAGAGGTCAGCGCAAGCGCAGCTGGCCCACCGAAGGAGAAAGCCGCCATTTGATTGGCGGTCAAGCTCTCAGGTCACGCGACAGATGGGGACACGGCACTGGCATTGACGCCAGACCTGTGTCCGTCCCATCGCGCCAGTTAAAAGAGCTACGACCATGACCCATATCGCCGTTATCGGTGCCGGTATCACCGGTATCACGACCGCCTATTCGCTGGCCTCTCGCGGCTACAAAGTGTCTGTTTTTGACCGCAATCGGTATGCCGCGATGGAAACGTCCTTTGCAAATGGCGGTCAGCTCAGCGCCTCGAACGCCGAAGTGTGGACACGCTGGGGCACGATTTTCAAAGGGCTCAAGTGGATGATGAATCCGGATGCCCCGCTGCTTGTGAACCCGCGCCCCAGCTGGCACAAATTGTCGTGGATGGCCGAATTCATGGGCAACATCCCGAACTACGAAAGCCACACAATCGCGACCGCCCGTATGGCAATTGAGGCCCGCAAGCACTTGTTGCGGTTCGCAGACGAGGTTGGGTTTTCCTTCGATTTGGAAAAACGCGGTATTTTGCATGTCTATAAATCAGAAGGTGAATTTGCCCACGCCCGCCGTGTGAACGAATTGCTGTCCAAAGGCGGACTTGAACGGCGCGAAGTAACAGCGGCCGAAGTTCAAGACATCGAGCCCGCTTTGCGCACCAAAACTCTGGGTGGTTATTACACCGAAAGCGATTTCACCGGCGATATTCATCTCTATGCACGCGCGCTGTCCAAAGGATGCGAACAGTTGGGCGTCACATTCAACTACAACGCAGATGTGTCCGAATTTCGCCACACAGGCCAAGGCGTGAAAATCAGCTGGCAGTCCGGTGCAGGCGATCAGCAACAACATTTTGATGGCATCGTTGTATGCGCTGGCGTAGGCAGTCGTGCAATTGCAGCGTCCCTTGGGGATCGCGTGAACATCTACCCCGTCAAAGGCTATTCGATCACCGTCAATCTGGATGACGCAAACAGCCAAGCCGCAGCCCCTTGGGTCAGCCTGCTGGACGACGAGGCCAAAGTGGTCACATCCCGCCTTGGCAAAAACCGGTTCCGCATTGCCGGTACCGCAGAATTCAACGGCTACAACCTGGACATTCGCGATGACCGGATCAAACCGCTGCGCAAGTGGTGCGAGACATTCTTTCCAGAGGTATCGACCGAACACTGCGTGCCTTGGGCAGGCTTGCGCCCGATGCTGCCCTCGATGATGCCAAAAATCGGACCGGGTTCGAAACCGGGCGTGTTCTACAACACTGGCCACGGGCATTTGGGGTGGACCCTATCGGCCGCAACAGCCGAAGCCGTCGCCGATTTTGTCGAAGTAGACCGCGTGAAAAACGCAGCATGATTTCGTGCGGGGATGCTTAGGAGCTGTAAAGCGTCCCCCACCTTTCGATCAACCGTTGCTGCATTTGCTTGGCGCGTTTGTTGTATCCGCGCGCGCCTTGCGGGGCTTCGCGGTTGGCCTTGGTGATGCGTTTGCGCACGGCTTCATCCGCACTAAAAATAGCAAAGACCAGAACCGTGCCGTCGGAGACCTCCATGTAGCCGCCCAAACCAGACACGAAATTAAGGGTCCCCGTTTTGGCGTCCACTTTGATCGGGTGGTTTTTTAGCACTTTGCCTTTTGCGTCGCGCATCGCGACAGGTTTTAGGATCGGGCGCAGCGTCTTGCTAGCGTAGACTTTGACCAATGCCTCGACCATGCTGTCTGCGGTCATTCGGTTCGCCGCTCCTAGGCCCGAATGGTCAACCAGCTTTAGACCCTGCGTCCCGAAACGGGCGCGTGCCCAAGCGTTCATTTCATTTGCAGAGGCACGCAAACTGGCCGGCTTTCCACGCCGTTTGGCAGTGGCTGCCATGCCGATCATTTCAGCCATCAGGTTGTTGGAAAACTTCAACGTGTCTTTTAGCAAATCTCGAACAGGCGCGCTTTGATGCGTTACAATAGCCGTGCCTGCGGACAGTTTTGCCACGACTTTGGCCGCCTTCAACTTGATCCCGTGGGACGCCGCCATGGTGCGAAACACGTCGCCCGCATAGGCCGCAGGATCACGCACCGGCAACCAACGTGATCCGCCATTGCCAAGGGCGCGGCGCGACACTGACCAGTTGTCGATCCCGTTTGTGCCAGAGTATTTGTAGACCGGAATATCACGTTCGGCGATGCGCATTTTGGCCATACTGACACTTGGGCGATGCTTGGTTGTGCGGGCCTCCATCGTCACACCGTACGTGCCGGAACTGCGACGCCATTCAAAGTGAACACGGTTAAAATTTAGCGCGATCCCGGACACTGCCGGACTGTAACCAACATGCGCTGGCTGATCCGTGTCGATGGTTTCGATTCGGGGCAAAGCACCGTCATAGACCTTGAATTCGCCCTTCACACCCGTGACGCCCGCCGCTTTCAGCCGCCGTGCCATATCAGCCAAAATGTTTGTATCCAGCGTCGGATCGCCACCACCTGCAAGGATCAGATCGCCTTGGATCACGCCGCCAGACACACTGCCTGTTGCGATCAATTGGGTGTTAAACCGATGCGATGGCCCCAAAACATCCAGTGCGTAAAGCGCTGTAATTGCTTTGGTAACGCTGGCAGGGGCGGTCGCCACATTGTGGTTGCGCGATTCGAGCCGCGCCCCGGTTTTTGCATCCGCCATAACAAAACTGACACGTCCACCCAGCTTGGCCTCGGCCACAATCGCGTCAACACCGCGCACCGTTTTCTTGCGAAACCCTGCACCACGCAGCCTAGGGCGCAGTGACGTATTCGGCGCATCCGCCCACGCCAAACCCACGGCCGCACTGGACAGCGCTGAACCCAAAAAAACTCGTCTCGAAATACCACGTATCATGCGGGCAGGTTAACCAATCCAATGGGGCGTGAACAAGGCAAGAAACGTTCACTTTTGATCCATCAGTAGCTGTGTTACGTCCGGCAGATGCAACGCGCCATTTTGATCATGTTCATCGCAATGTCCTTTATTCCTGCCGGGGATACGGCAGGGAAATTGCTAAGCTCTAACTTGAGTGTCGAACCACTCTTCATCGCGTGGTCGCGGTTTGCGGTTGGCGCATTATTGATCCTTCCGTTCATCAAGCGCGACGCATGGGCGTTGCTGCGGGATTGGCGTATTTGGGGACGTGCGTTGATTTTATGCTGCGGGATCAGCTCGATCCAAGTTGCGCTGTCCATGGCCCCGATTGCAGACGTGTTCGCCGCCTTCTTTATCGGACCCCTGATCAGTTACGCGCTGGCTGCGATTTTCCTGAAAGAACCGATCACGTGGCAGCGCACCGCCTTGATCGGTATCGGTTTTTTAGGCGTCTTGATCGTTGTGCAACCCGGTGCAGACATGAACCCCGGCTTGATTTGGGCGGCTGTTGCGGGCACGTGTTACGGCATGTTCCTGACAGCATCGCGCTGGCTCGCGCATCTGGGCACGCCAATCGCATTCACGTTTACCCAGCTGTTTATCGCAGCGCTGGTGTTGGCGCCTGTGGGCCTCGTCAATGTGCCGGTCATGACGTTTAATGTGTCGATCCTCACTTTGGGCTCCGCGCTTTTCTCGATGCTGGGCAACCTGTTGCTGCTCTATGCCTACAGCACTGCGCCCGCAACGAAATTGGCACCGTTTGTGTATTTTCAATTGCTCGCAGCAGTGTTGCTGGGGTGGTTGGTGTTTGACACTTGGCCAGCGCTGATCACTTGGGTTGGCCTGTTGATTGTCATGGGTGCCGGTGTTTTGTCTGCTCGCCTCAAGGCCTAGGCCTGCCAGCCCCCTGCCGCACGAATCGCAGTAGAAGACTGCGCAACCATCGGGACATTCACAAAACACCACGCGGGCCGTTCGGACAGCGTCAGCAAATGTGACATCCGCCCGGGTATCCGGTTGCGCACATACAGACGCGCAGCAGGGCTCATCCTTGCGGAAATGCGATCGCCGGGGCGCGCCAAAACGCCCACATGCACATTGTCCATGATCCAGCGCCAATCCTGCCAGCGATGAAATTGCGCCAGATTGTCCGCGCCCATCAACCAAACAAACCGAACACCGCGATAACGGGCCTGCAACGCCCGCAACGTGCTCGCGGTATAGCGCGTACCCAGCTGGCGTTCGATGTCTGTGATCCGAACACGCGGGTGATCCATGACCTCGCGCGCGCGTTCAATCCGTTGATCCAGAGGGGCTGGTCCGCGCGATTTCAACGGATTTCCCGGGCTGACCATCCACCAGACATGATCCAAACCAAACCGCTTGATCGCTTCGCGGGTGATGTGAGCGTGGCCCGCGTGGGCAGGATCAAAGGATCCGCCAAGCAAACCAATGGTTTGACCCGCAACGGCATATGGCATGGACGCTCTCATGCTGCTTGGTGCCGCGTTCAGGCCCGTATTGTCAATCAAACGTCGCATGAACATAGATCGCATTGCCCCCTGCGCACCGCTCAGTTATCACGTCCCAAACGTTTTCCCATCTTTGCAGGAGTCGCCCTCATGGCCGCCTATCAATACGTCTACCACATGTCCGGTGTTTCCAAGACCTACCCAGGTGGCAAGAAATGCTTCGAGAACATCCACCTCAACTTCCTTCCCGGCGTGAAAATCGGTGTTGTTGGCGTGAACGGCTCGGGTAAATCCACGCTGATGAAAATCATGGCCGGCATGGACAAGGATTTCACCGGCGAAGCGTGGGTCGCTGAGGGGGCCAAAGTTGGCTACCTGCCGCAGGAGCCGAAACTGGACCCGGAACTGAGCGTGCGTGAAAATGTGATGCTTGGTGTGGCCAAGCAAAAAGCCGTACTGGACCGCTACAACGAATTGGCGATGAACTACTCGGATGAAACCGCCGACGAAATGGGCAAGCTGCAAGACCAGATCGACGCAGAAAACCTCTGGGATCTGGATTCGCAAATCGACGTGTCGATGGAAGCGCTGCGCTGCCCTCCGGACGATGCCAACATCACCGACCTGTCCGGTGGTGAAGCCCGCCGCGTTGCGCTGTGCAAACTGCTGCTCGAAGCGCCAGATATGCTGTTGCTCGATGAACCGACCAACCACCTCGACGCCGAAACCATTTCATGGCTGCAACAGCACCTGATGGACTACAAAGGCACGATCCTGATCGTCACCCACGACCGCTATTTCCTCGATTCCATCACCAGCTGGATTCTAGAGATCGACCGCGGCAAAGGCGTGCCATGGGAAGGCAACTATTCCTCTTGGTTGGAACAAAAGGCCAAGCGCCTGATGCAAGAAGCCCGCGAAGACAAATCGCGCCAGAAAACGCTGGAACGCGAATTGCAGTGGATGCGTCAGGGGGCCAAGGCCCGTCAGGCGAAATCCAAGGCGCGGATCAATTCGTACAACGACATGCTGGACACGTCAGAGCGCGAAAAGCTGGCAACCGCCCAGATCGTCATTCCCAACGGCCAACGCCTCGGGAACAAGGTGATCGAAGTCACCGGTTTGAAAAAAGCCATGGGCGACAAGCTGTTGATCGAGAACCTCGACCTGTCCATCCCACCCGGCGGCATCGTCGGTGTGATCGGGCCAAACGGCGCGGGCAAATCGACGTTGTTCAAGATGCTGACGGGCCACGAAACCCCGGATGAGGGCACGGTAGAAGTCGGCGATACAGTGCAACTGTCCTACGTGGATCAGTCCCGCGACGACCTGAACGCGGACGACAATGTCTGGATGGCGATCTCTGGCGGGGCCGAATTGATCTCGCTTGGCGATGCCGAAGTGAACTCGCGCGCCTACTGCTCGTCGTTCAATTTCAAAGGCGGCGACCAGCAGAAAAAAGTCGGGCTTTTGTCAGGTGGTGAACGCAACCGCGTGCACATGGCGCGTTTGTTAAAAGAAGGCGGCAACGTGCTGCTGCTCGATGAACCGACGAACGATCTGGACGTCGAAACCCTGCGCGCTTTGGAAGACGCCTTGATGGATTTCGCCGGCTGCGCAGTTGTCATCTCGCACGACCGCTTCTTCCTCGACCGGATTTGCACCCACATCCTGGCATTCGAAGGCGAAGCCCACGTCGAATGGTTCGAAGGCAACTTTGAGGCCTATGAAGAAGACAAAAAGCGTCGTTTGGGTGCGGATGCACTTGAACCCAAACGACTGAAACACAAAAAATTCGTCCGGTAGGACGGGTTATTTGTGTTTAGCGGATGGGTTCAAGCGGTGCGAGGCAGGGTATGCGCAAGCATGCCCGTTCGCACTCGGTAGTTATTATTGAGTGGTACATGTTCACAGTAGTAATTGATGAATCAGGGGACACTGGCTTAAGCAACGTTCAGCCGGACCCTAGCAATGGACCATCACAATACTTTTGTAGCTGTGCTACTTTTTTCCGCGACGAAAACACGGCTCTGATCGAAAAGACTCTTAAGCGGCTAATCAATCACAAAGGCCTCATTCGTGCGAACCGGATGTCACATTTCGAGAAAATCAACGCTTGCAACAAAATCTCTCAGCTTCCGATCGGAATGGTTGGGGTGATATCAAACAAGTTAAGCTTGTTAAAATACCTATCTGAAGCGAAAAAAACACCAACCCACTTCTACAATAAGGTGATGCAATACCAGCTTGAAAGAGTTGGTGCCGCGATGGGCGCATTTGGAATTGCAGCTTCCGAAGTACGGATTCACATTGAGGCGCGCGCGCAGCAATATGGTTCGCTACTATCATTCGTTCGAGCTATTCAAGAAAATCCTTTAGACACTAGAGCTGCGTATATTCGAAACATCGACCGTTTTTCGATTTCTGCGGTCGACAAAAAAGACAGCGCGGTAATGGCATTGTCTGACATCGGAGCAAACGCAATTTTTTCAGCCGTAAAACGCGATGCTAAAAGCTTCGGCTTTTCCGAAACACGGTATCTGAAAGAACTGGCTCCCGCCTTTGTTGCAGACTCACGTGGACGCATTGTGCCATTAGGCTTGAAACCCATTCACTCAATCTCTGATCTTGGGTTGCCGTCAGTTGTTTCAACCGAAATCTCAAGTTTTCAAAACCCACATTCAGACTATCAACGCCTAACATAGGCCCAAGACCACGGGTCGAAGGCCGTCTTGCATTTGATCCAGTGGATCAAATCAGGCCGTAGAAGGCGATAGCCTCGGGGGTGATGAAATCGCCCCCGCCCATGGGGGCGGTCGGTGGCGGCGAAAACGCGGGGCGTTTCCGCAAATAGGAAAAACGCCAAAACTTTCCCCCTCAAAACCACCCGCACCCGCTACCATATTCTTACCCATGAAACGTAGAACCTTTATCGCCTCCGTCTCCGCTTTGTTTGCGGCACCTGCTGTGCCTTTGGCTGCGGCCTCTTCAGCGGTGCCTGCCGCCCTCACCCAACATTTCGCCAAGGCCAAGTTGCTCGCCCGTTGCCATGACCGTGCATCGCCTGAGATGTTCATGCGCCTGATGAAGCTCGACGGGGACACCGCCCGTGGCGTGTTCAACCTGCTGCAAGACAAAGGTGTGATCGGCAATGGCATCGACGGGATCACCCGCGCGATCAATCCGCTGAACACCCACTGCGTCCCGAACGAGGCCGTACGGGCAAGGGACTTGGCGAAAATGACATCTGACATCGCAAAGCGCGTGCGTGACATGGCCAAACGGCGGCTGGAAGCTATTGAAAAAGAACTAGCAGACGATGCGCCAGAGCCGGAAACCAGCGATCCCGAGCCCCCGCAGACCGACGCCTAGGACGGTTTGCCGCAGACCCACACGCAACGCGCGCTGCGTTAACCGGTCGCTAAGGTAGTTTAATATTTTGATAAATTATCTAAAGAATTCAACACGTCAGGCGATACCGCTCAAATAAATTTACCTCAGCGAAACCCTGCTCAAAACCGCCCCTTCAGGACGTACCCCTTGCAAGAATCGCTTACAGGTGCCATATGACTTCATGCAAACGTTATTCTTTTTCGACCCACTGTCTCGTTTATTCGGCTTCAGTCTATCGATCACAGACCGACCACGCCGGGCCATCGCACTCTCGCGGATGGCATATAAACTTGGAGACTACGGATATGGCTACTGGCACCGTAAAATGGTTCAACACAACTAAAGGCTTCGGCTTTATCGCACCTGATGGCGGCTCTAAAGATGTGTTTGTACACATTTCTGCTGTTGAGCGCGCAGGCCTGACAGGCTTGGCTGACAACCAAAAAGTAACATTCGACATCGAAGCTGGCCGTGACGGTCGCGAATCTGCGACAAACATCGCACTTGCATAAGCTTTGTATCTGACCTGATCACAGGTCTGTTACACGACAAATTGACCGGCTCTTCTGTTAGGAGGGCCGGTTTTTTTGTTGCTTAGGGTTGCCTAATCAACGGAAAATAGCTGTAATTTCAACAGTCATTTTTCCAGTTAAGGAGCACCCCATGCGCCGCCGTACCTTTATCGCAAGCGCGCTTGCAACAGCCGCTTTGCCACACGTTCTGTCTGCCCAAACGACGGTGTTTGATCCGACACCACAAGAGGTGCGCATCAAAAAGAGCTTTGCCCCCGGTCAAATGCTGATCCTGCCCCGCAGCTACTACCTGTATTTCGTCACCGAGGAACGCAAAGCGATCCGCTACGGCGTTGGCGTTGGGCGCGCAGGGCTGGAATTCACCGGCACGGCATCAATTGACGTGAAAAAAGAATGGCCAACGTGGCGCCCCACGAACGAAATGATCGAAAGGGACCCAAAGGCCTACGCCCGCTTTATCGGCAACACCGACGCGCAACCGGGTGGCCCGTCCAACCCGTTGGGTGCCCGCGCGCTGTATTTGTTCCAAAACGGCAAGGACACGTATTTCCGCATTCACGGCACGACGCAGCCGGACTCCATAGGTAAATCAGTGTCCAACGGCTGCATTCGCATGCTGAACGAGCATGTCAAAGACCTGTATGAACGGGTGCCTTTGGGTACGGTCGTCACAGTTCTCTAAACGGCCTTAGGCCGCGTCGGCTTTTTCTTCGATAACGTCTGTGGGGGCTGGCAAGGCCAACGCCTCGTCCGGCATCTGATCGGGCAATGCCAATTCGATTGCGCCGGTTTCAGGATCAATCGTGATCATGGGTTTGACGGACAAACCCGACACCACCTCATTGACCTCGGCCAAGGCCCGCGTGATTGTTTCCCGCTGGGTTTCATTTGGCTTGGTTGCTGCGAATTTTTCAAATAGCTGCTTAAACATCGTCATCCCCTCAGTTTTGAACGTCGACCCATTATGCCACACCGCGTAGGTAGTCTCAGGGGAAAGAGACCGCACACGTCCCCATGGATGGGTGCAAACAAAAAGGGCCAGCGCACTGCGCCAGCCCTTTGGTATTGTGTTCAGAACGGTTGAAGTTACTTCAACGCTTTGTCGCTGATCACATGCGTCCACGCGCCCTCAGGGGCTGCGGTGATCACGGGATCAGATCCACCAGACAACAACGCGGCAACTGTGCGCTCGTAGTCGGCGGGGTCCAACGCGCCGTTGCTGCCTGCTGTCAGCTTGGCAACTTCGCCCATCATGCGACGCTGGTGCTTTTCGGTTTGGGCACCGGATGCATCGTTTTCAAGAACGATATCAGCGGCCTCATCCGGGTTTGCCTCGGCGTATTTCCAACCCTTCATGGACGCCCGCACAAAGCGGACCATTTTGTCCTCGAATGCCGCATCAGCCAGCTTGTCCTCAAGAACGTACAAGCCATCCTCTAGCGTCGCGACACCTTGTTCTTCGTATTTAAAGACGTTCAAATCGTCAGCTGTCAGACCCGCATCGATGATCTGCCAATATTCGTTGTACGTCATCGTCGACACACAAGCTGCTTGGCCTTGCAGGATCGGATCAACGTTAAAGCCCTGCTTTAGAACTGTGACGCCGTCTGCACCGCCTTCGGTCGGGATGCCCAGTTTGCTCATCCAGCTGAGGAACGGGAATTCGTTGCCAAAGAACCAAACGCCCAGTGTTTTGCCCGGGAAATCTGCCGTTGTCTCAACGCCTGCGTCCTTGCGGCAGGTCAGCATCATGCCCGACGATTTGAACGGCTGCGCGATGTTCACCATCGGCAATCCTTTTTCGCGCGCGGCCAAAGCGGATGGCATCCAGTCGACAGTCACGTCAGCGCCACCACCGGCCAAAACCTGGGTCGGGGCAATGTCCGGGCCGCCGGGTTTGATCGTGACGTTCAGGTCTTCTTCGTCATAAAACCCTTTGTCTAGCGCAACATAATAGCCGGCAAACTGCGCTTGCGTGACCCATTTCAGTTGCAGTGTCACGTCGTCAGCCGCTTGCGCGAACGTGCCCATGACACTCAGCGCCGTAGCAGCGGCGACTTGTCCAAAAATCTTCATTTTTCTTCTCTCCTAGTTGGGTTCAGTTTTTTATTATTCAATTGGCCCGCCCGCGTTGGGACGGATGCCAAAACGTGACGGCCTTTTCGATCAATGCAATAACACCATAAAACGTCGAGCCTGCGATGGCTGCAACCACGATTTCTGCCCACACCAGATCCAGCGCAAGTTGGCCCACTGAGGTCGAGATGCGAAACCCCATACCCCTGATCGGCGAGCCAAAGAATTCCGCAACAATCGCGCCAATCAGCGCAAGCGTAGAGGCAATCTTGAGCCCGTTAAAGATGAACGGCATGGCCGCAGGCAGGCGAAGCTTGATCAGCGTCGTCCACTTGCTGGCACCGTAGGTATGCATCAAATCACGTTGCATCGCATCGCTGGCTTGCAGGCCTTGCACCGTGTTCACCAGCACGGGAAAGAACACCATGACCACGACAACTGCTGCCTTGGATTGCCAATCGAATCCGAACCACATCACAAGGATCGGGGCCATGCCAACAATCGGCAACGCCGCAACAAAGTTACCGACAGGCAGAAGGCCGCGTTTCAGAAAATCAAACCGGTCCATTGCGATGGCTAGCAAAAATGCCGACCCGCAACCGATGATGTAACCGCTCAGCGCGCCCTTGATGACGGTCTGCACAAAGTCGACCCAAAGGATCGAAGTCGAGTGTGCAAATCTGATCGCAATGGCGGACGGGGTCGGCAGCAAAATCGGGCTGATTTCAAATCCGCGCACGATGCCTTCCCAGATGCCGATCAAGGTAAGCCCGAAAATGACCGGCACGATCAGCGACAATAACCGCGATTTGGGCAGTTGTGACAAGCGGACGTTCAACATCCAGCCTGCGATCCAGATCACCACAGCGAAAATCAACCACCCCATCAGGACATCCCCATCCGGCGCAGCATCACACGTTGCACAACTCCGATGATCGCAACCAGGCTCGCAGCCAGTGCTGCTGCCATGATTAACGCGGACCAGATTTGAATGGTTTGCCCGTAATAGCTGCCGGCCAACAAACGCGCACCAAGGCCCGCAACCGCGCCTGTCGGCAATTCGCCAACAATGGCACCCACAAGGGATGCGGCCATCGCGATCTTAAGCGAGGTAAAGAAATACGGCATCGACGACGGCAGACGCAGCCGCCAAAACGTCTGTGCGCTTGATGCATTCCATGTGCGCATCTGATCCAGTTGCATCAAATCAGGCGAGCGCAGCCCTTTGACCATGCCAACCACCACCGGAAAGAACGACAAGTACATCGAGATCATCGCCTTGGGCAGCAATCCTGAAATGCCAACTGCATTCAGAACCACAATGATCATCGGCGCGACTGCCAAAATCGGGATCGTTTGGCTGGTGATCACCCACGGCATCACGCTCATGTCCATCGTGCGGTTGTACACGATTCCAACGGCCAGAAGGGTCCCAAACACGGTGCCCATTGCGAAGCCTAACAAGGTCGCGCTAAGCGTGATCCACGAATGATAGATCAGCGAACGTTTCGACGTGATTTTCTTTTCGACCGTCGTTTTCCAGATCTCACGGCCCACTTGGTGCGGTGCAGGCAGTTTGGGTTTGTCTTGCGACCACGTGTCCGAAATCAGCTGCGACGTGCTCAGCGTCACGTCCGCGCGCTTGGCCTTGTCATAGGCCCAGGCAGAGTTCAGAAAAATCGCGGCCACGTACCAGATCGCGAAAATCGCGACCACAACGGTCAGGACGGGAACAAAAGCTTGCCTCATGCGCGTTCACTCATCTGTATGGCCCGCGCGCAGCCCGTCACGCACCCGGTGCGCGATTTCCAGAAATTCCGGACTGTCGCGAATATCCAGCGGGCGCTCCTTGGGCAGTGTGCTTTCGATCACGTCCGTGATCCGGCCGGGGCGCGGTGACATGACGACAATCTTGGTGCTCAGATACACCGCTTCGGGAATCGAGTGGGTGACAAAGGCGATGGTTTTTTCCGTCCGTGCCCACAGTTTCAACAGCTGTTCGTTCAGGTGATCACGCACGATTTCATCCAGCGCGCCAAACGGTTCATCCATCAGCAGAATGTCAGCGTCAAAGGCCAAGGCCCGCGCAATAGAGGCCCGCTGCTGCATCCCACCAGACAGTTGCCACGGAAATTTACGTTCAAATCCAGCCAGCTCAACAAGGTCAAGCACACGCTCGACCCGCTCTTGCTGTTCGGCTTTGGAATAGCCCATGATTTCGAGCGGCAGGCTGATATTGCGACCAATACTGCGCCACGGATAGAGACCTGCGGCCTGAAAAACATAGCCGTACGCACGCGCTTGGCGCGCTGCAGCCGGACTGACGCCGTTCACCGAAATCGATCCGTCGGTGGGCTGCTCTAGGTCCGCCATAACCCGCAGGAACGTGGTTTTTCCACAGCCGGACGGGCCGATAAAGCTGACGAAATCACCCGCTTCGATGTCGAGCGACACGCCTTTCAGCGCATGCACAGGTCCGTCGTTGGTTTGAAATGTCAGTTCCAGATTACTGGCTGAAATCACAGGTGCCTGAGAGGCGGACTGCGCCGCCTCTGTGGTGCCGTTTTGCATTTAGATCCCCGCTGGAATGTTCAAAGGATCGCGCTGGATCATTTTGGGTTTGGTCAGCTCTTTCCATTTTGACAAAGCTAGGTTTGCCGATGGGAACGCAGGGCGCGGCACGAATTTACCGCGACCGGGTTGCGGTTGCGAATTCTGGCCCCACGCCCAGATGACCTCGCCGCGTGACAGCGTGTAGCGCGACTGTGCAGTGACTTCAAAGCCCTCGAAGACATTGTAATCTAACACAGAATGGTGGTTGGCAGGGGAAATAGTTTTGGTAATTTTCGGATCCCAAACCACGATGTCTGCATCGGCCCCTTCGACAATCGCGCCCTTTTTGGGATAGATGTTCAGGATTTTTGCCGCGTTGGTCGAGGTCGCAGCCACAAATTCGTTTGGCGTCAGACGGCCGGTTTCGACCCCTTCGGTCCACAACACGGCCAGACGTTCTTCTAGCCCGTTTGACCCATTTGGAATGATCCGGAAATCGTTGCGGCCCGCGCGTTTTTGTTCGGTGTTGAACGCGGCGTGATCGGTCGCAACCACTTGCAATGACCCGGCCTGCAAACCAGCCCACAAGCTATCTTGGTGATCCTTGGACCGGAACGGCGGCGACATGACACGACGCGCAGCGTGGTCCCAATCTTTGTTGAAATATTCGCTTTCGTCCAGCGTCAAAAATTGGATCAAAGGTTCGCCGTAAACCCGCATGCCCTTTTGACGGGCACGCCGGATTGCCTCGTGGGTTTGCTCGCATGACACGTGCACGATGTAGAGCGGCACGCCGGCGGTATCGGCGATGGTGATGGCACGGTTGGCGGCCTCGCCTTCCAATTCAGGCGGGCGGGAATAGGCATGACCTTCGGGACCGGTGATACCTTCGTTGAAATACTTCTCTTGCAGTTCGGCCACCAAATCGCCGTTCTCGGCGTGGACCATCGGCAACGCGCCCAGCTCGGCACAGCGCTTGAACGAGGCGAACATCTCGTCGTCCTCGATCATCAATGCGCCTTTGTAGGCCATGAAGTGTTTGAACGAATTCACACCCATTTCAACCGCGTCTTTCATGCCATTGAACACGTCTTCGTTCCAGCCGGTGATAGCCATGTGATAGCCAACGTCAGAACAGATTTGCGGGGCGGATTTGCGGTGCCATTCGTTGATCGCGTTCTTTAGATCACCGTCCGCGCCGGGCAGACAGAAATCGACGACCATCGTGGTGCCACCAACGGCCGCAGCCCACGTGCCGCTTTCAAAAGTTTCCGCCGCCGTCGTACCCATGAATGGCATTTCCAGATGCGTGTGCGGATCGATACCGCCCGGAATGACATACGCGCCCTCGGCGTCGATGTATTCATCGCCGATCAAATCCTGACCGATCTGTTTGATCACTTCGCCTTCAATCAACACGTCCGCTTTGTACGTGCGATCTGCCGTGCAAACCAAACCACCTTTGATCACTTTGCTCATCTTGTCTCTCCTAGTCGGGCCCTGTCATTCGGACCTCAAATATCTTGAGGATTGGGATAAATCCCCTATGCACCCTCGTGATTAAACAGACCCGTAGCAGCCCATGGCCGCCCCGTGCACGCCTACATCCAAGGGACCAAAATCGCTTTCCACACAGAGTGAAAAGTATCCGGCAATCGGCATAAACACCACGCGGTATGCACCGTCCGTGCGCGTCACGGTCCAACATGTTTGCGTAATACCGCCGCTAAAGTTCACTGTCGTTTCAAACGGATGCACCAAGGCATGTTTGAACGCATCCATATGGCGCAAATCGCGATCCGTCTCGATGCGCGTATCATCGATTTCAACCTGGATCAGCGCAGTAATCCGCTGTTCGATGCTAAGGTCAGGGTCAAGCAACATTGGTGTGCCTCACCCGACAATTTCAGCTGTTTGAACCACAGCATGCATCAAAACATCCGTGCCCGCCATCGCCCATTCACGCGAGATTTCCTCGGCCTCGTTGTGGCTAAGCCCATCTATACAGGGGCACATCACCATCGCAGTCGGGGCCACACGATTGATCCAGCACGCATCGTGACCCGCGCCCGAAATCAGGTTCATGTGCGCGTATCCCAACCGTTCGGCAGCGGCACGCACGGCACCAACGCAATCGTCATCAAAGGTCACGGGATCAAAACCGCCGACCTTTTCAAATTCGATGCCCAGCCCCATGTCGTCGGCTATTTTTTGGGCGTCACCACGCAAGCGCGCCTCCATGTCCTCGATCACCGACAAGTCAGGCGAGCGGAAATCAACGGTAAACACGACCTTGCCCGGAATGACATTTCGCGAATTTGGAAACACGTCGATATGTCCTGCCGCACCTACCGCGTGAGGGGCATGTGACCACGCGATCTCGTCTACTTTTTCCAAAATCCGCGCCATGCCCAAGCCTGCGTTTTTCCGCATTGGCATGGGTGTTGATCCGGTATGAGAATCCTTGCCGGTCAAGGTCACCTGCGTCCAGCTTAGGCCCTGCCCGTGGGTGACGACGCCAATGTTTTTGGCTTCAGCCTCCAAAATCGGGCCTTGCTCGATGTGCAATTCAAAGAAGGCGTGCATTTTCCGTGCGCCCACTTCCTCGTCTCCACGCCAGCCAATCCGGCTCAGCTCATCCCCGAATGTTTTGCCTTCTGCGTCAACGCGGCCATACGCCCAGTCTTGGGTGTGGATGCCCGCGAAAACGCCGGATGATAGCATCGCTGGGGCGTAGCGCGTGCCCTCTTCGTTGGTGAAATTCGTGACCACGATGGGGTGTTTGGTTTGTACGTCTAAATCGTTGAGCGTGCGGATGATTTCCAACCCCGCCAAGACCCCCAAAACGCCATCGTATTTGCCGCCCGTGGGCTGTGTGTCCAGATGCGATCCGACATAGACCGGCAGTGCATCGGGGTCTGATCCCTCGCGACGCGCAAACATGTTGCCCATCTGGTCCAAGCCCATCGAACATCCCGCAGCCTCGCACCAGCTTTGGAACAAGGCGCGTCCTTCGCCGTCTTCGTCCGTAAGGGTCTGGCGGTTGTTCCCGCCCGCAACGCCCGGCCCGATCTTGGCCATATCCATCAAGCTGTCCCACAGCCGATCTGCGTTGATCCGTAGGTTTTCACCCGGAGCTGCCATAATATCCCCCTGACGTCGTTTGTGGCTTAGGTTTTTTTACCACTTGGTAAATACACGATTGCGACTGCGCCCTAGTCTGTCAAGAACTGGTTTGCTAAATGGGCGCTCAGGCCGCAACATGAGCCTGTTTTTGCAGCAAAGGCCCACGGCAAATGACCACTGGCACCGAAAAGAAACCCAGTCGCATTCAATTGCGCAACCGTCACCGCATTTTGGATGCCGCCCTGAACGTGTTTTCGCAACATGGTTACCGCGGTGCGACCCTTGATTTGATCGCCAAAGAGGCAGGGATCAGCAAGCCAAACATCCTGTATTATTTCAGTGGCAAAGAAGAAATCCACGTCACGCTTTTGAACCAGCTGATGGAAACCTGGCTTGATCCGTTGATCGAGATGGATGCCAGCGGCGATCCGATGACCGAACTGCTGGCCTATGTGCAACGCAAGCTGGATATGGCGCGCGACCTGCCGCGGGAAAGCCGCCTGTTTGCCAATGAAATTTTGCAAGGTGCCCCGCGGATGGGCCCGCATTTGGCGTCCGATCTGAAACCGCTTTTTGATGAAAAATGTGCCTTGATCGAAACCTGGATACACGAAGGAAAGCTGGCAAAAGTCGACCCGCGCCACCTGATCTTTTCGATCTGGTCCACAACGCAACATTACGCTGATTTTGAGGCGCAAATCGATGTGCTGATGCCTAAGCGCGCCAAAGAAGACGGTGCCACTGACTACCTGAATGCGATGTTTACGAAGCTGCTTTCTCCTTGACGAAATCGGGCCAGAAATTAACCTTTGCACGGGTTTTTGAAACTGCATTTAGACTTTGTTTACGTTTGTGAACGATTGGTAATTCTCGGGTGAAGGGGCGTTTTAACTGATCGGTATCAGGAGGATCGCATGTCGACTATTTCAGGCTTGGGCGCACCAGTTTTTGTGCCGTCAGGCAATACGACAGGATCCGACACCGGATCATCTGACCAGAATTCTGGCGGAACAGCTTCGTCTGATACGCCCGCGGTTTCGGCCCAAACATCACCGACAGAAACGGCGATTGCTCCGTCCACGCAAAACATCGTTCTGGCCCAGATAGAGCCCTCGTCAAGCGCGCAAAGCGAGGCCGCAGCACGCCAGATCGCCGAAGCCGCCCAGCAAGCCTACAAGCAGCAATCGATCTTGGACACACTGACAAGTGCCTCAACAAAAGTGGCCAATTTGACCACGCTCCAGCCGCAAGAACCGCTTCAACCTGACAGTTCAGCCGAGGCAAATGGATCGCCGGTCTGATCATGATCCTGTGCGTTTGTTACCATTCCATTTCCACATCGGAACGGCGACAAACGTTAGCAAAACCTTAAATATTTAGGCAAGTCGCAAAGGCGCGTTTAGATTTGATTAACAATTGCGCGCCACCGTGGAAACAGCGCAGATCGCGCCCAACCCATCATCAGGAGGATCAAATGCAAGTCGTTTCAAGTATGATCAGCCCAGCGCAGGCGGTGCCAAAAACACCTCAGGTTTCGCAACAAGACGTGGCGTTAACCCATGCACCACCCGTGGCCGATCAAACATCAAAGGTCATTTTTCAAAACTTCGACACACCAACCAGGGCAACCCCGCAAAGCGTTGTTCAAGCGCAAATTCAAGACATAAAAACCCAGCCCTCGATTGAACAAAACGTCGCGGGCGAGCACGCATTAGAGCAACAGGCACAAGCCGCCGCGCGCAGAAAATCAATAATGGAGATGTTGCCCACCAGCCCGACTGAAGTAACAAAATTGATGTCTGCGCTGGCCGCAGCAACGTCAGCCGAAGCCATCGCAGACATCAAGTTGGATGCCCTGCCAACAGACTAAAAACTGGCAAGGCTCCCATCCAAAATATGCACCTCGGATGGGCGGGAGATTTCGTTACTCGGCCGCCGTGGCAGACGGGTTGTTTGGGTGCGTTGTCCAGTTGGCGTAATCTGGATCAACTGTGCGCTCTGTGCGTGGATCGGTTTGGCCAGCAGCCACCTGTTCCATTGTGATGCAATCCTCAACCGGGCAGACATTGACACATAAATTGCACGCCACACATTCCGCATCGATCACTTCGAACACGCGGTCCGCAGACATCGAAATCGCTTGGTGCGAGGTGTCTTCGCAGGCCGCAAAACAGCGCCCGCATTTGATGCAATCGTCTTGGTTGATTTTGGCCTTGGCGATGTAATTCAGGTTCAGGTATTGCCAATCGGTCGTGTTTGGCACCGCTTGACCCATGAAATCATTGACGCTGGTGTGGCCCTTTTCGTCCATCCAATCGGACAGGCCGCTGATCATTTCCTGCACCACCTTGAACCCGTAGGTCATGGCCGCTGTGCAGACCTGAACGTTGCCGCAGCCCAGCGTCATAAATTCAGCCGCATCGCGCCATGTGGTGATCCCGCCAATGCCCGAAATCGGCAGGCCAGCAGTTTCAGGAAAACGCGCGATTTCCGACACCATCGACATCGCGATGGGTTTGACCGCAGGGCCGCAATAGCCGCCGTGCGTGCCTTTGCCGTCGATGCTGGGTTCGGGCGACATCGTGTCCAGATTCACCGAAGTGATCGAGTTGATCGTGTTGATCAACGACACCGCATCCGCCCCACCACGACGGGCCGCCGCCGCAGGTTTACGAACGTCGGTGATGTTTGGCGTCAGCTTTACGATCACCGGTTTTGAATAATACTGCTTGCACCAGCGCGTCACCATTTCGATGTACTCGGGCACTTGCCCCACCGCCGCGCCCATGCCGCGTTCCGACATGCCGTGCGGGCATCCAAAGTTCAGCTCGATCCCGTCAGCGCCAGTCGCCTCGACCCTTGGCAGGATAGCTTTCCACGCTTCTTCTTCGCAGGGCACCATGATCGACACGATGACCGCGTGATTGGGGTAGTCGGCTTTGACGCGCGTGATTTCTTCGAGGTTGGTTTCGAGCGAGCGATCGGTGATCAACTCGATGTTGTTCAAGCCTAACAAACGACGATCCGCGCCGTAAATTGCACCGTAGCGCGGGCCGTTGACGTTAACGACAGGCGGGCCTTCTTCGCCCAGCGTTTTCCAGACGACGCCGCCCCAACCTGCCTCGAAGGCGCGGCGCACATTGTATTCTTTGTCCGTCGGCGGCGCTGATGCCAGCCAAAAGGGATTGGGGCTTTTGATGCCGATGAAGTCGGTTGTTAGGTCAGCCATTTTACACGTCTCCCATCAGCGTCGCGTGAATATCCATCGCAGCGTCACGCCCCTCTGCCACGGCTGTGACAGTTAAATCATCGCCGCCAGATGCACAGTCGCCACCAGCCCAAACGCCGGTCAATGACGTTTGGCCAGTTTCTGTCACGGCGATCTTTTTACCATCCAAATCGGGGCCCGCATCGGCCTGTAGCGTTTGGCCAATTGCGACCAAAACCTGATCTGCGGCCAGTCGTACCGTTTGACCGGTGCCTTGCATGTCATCGCCGACGTATTCGAATTCGATCTCGCGCACGGCTCCGTTTCCATGCACCGTAATTGGCACCGCATGCGTCATGATCCGCACGCCCTTTGAGGTCGCCAAATCCTGTTCAAACACCGACGCGTTCATGCGATCCCGCCCGCGGCGATAGGCCAGCGTGACGTTCAACGCCCCCAACAGTTTCGCCTGAACCGCGGCATCAACCGCCGTCATGCCGCCGCCAATCACAACCACATCCCGTCCAATAGGAACGTCCATGGCATTTGGCGCTTGGCGAAGGTCAGAGATGAAATCTACCGCATCCAGCACACCAGTTTTATCAGCGTTTTCAAGGCCCAGCGCATTGACGCCCCCCAGCCCAATCCCCAGGAACACCGCATCAAAGTCAGCCTGCAACCCGGTTAACGGCAGATCAGCCCCGAGGCTTTGACCATGTTTGATCGTGATCCCGCCAATTTGGCAAAGCCAGTCAACTTCGGCCTGCGCGTAGCCACCTGTGGTCTTGTAGGTCGCAATTCCGTATTCGTTCAGGCCACCTGATTTCGGGTGCCCGTCATGCACCACAACATCATGCCCCAACATTGCCAATCGGTGCGCACAAGACAAACCAGCTGGGCCAGCGCCAACAACAGCAACAGTCTTGCCTGTCGATGCTGCACGCTCAAACGGATGCACGCCTTTTGCTTGCAAGTGGTCCGTCGCAAAGCGTTGCAATTGCCCGATCAAAACCGGTTTGCCTTCAGCGGCTTCGCGAACACAAGCCTGTTCGCACAGCGTTTCAGTCGGGCAAACCCGTGCGCACATCCCGCCCATAATATTCTGTGACAGGATCGTTTTTGCAGCCGCGTCTGGCGTCCCTGTCGCGATTTGACGGATGAACAACGGAATGTCGATGTCCGTCGGACACGCCGTAATGCAGGGCGCATCGTGGCAGAAATAGCAACGATCTGCGGCCACCAATGCCTCGTGATTGGCCAATGGCGGGTGCAAATCTGCGAATTGGGTTTCGTAGGCTGCGTCATCTAGACGACCTGCTACAACACCTGGGGTAAAGGAATCCTGGGTCATGTTGCTCCTGTGGCAAAGCCAAATTGCTTGCGTGTTAGGGCAACGCTCTCACGAACTTATTTTTTTATCAACTGGTAAAATTCGAAAAACGAAATTCCGCGGGGCGACTGCCTAGACATTAATCACTTTTGCACGGTCGCGATCAGCTGCAGCACTTTGGGGCCAATACCTTCGACAATCCGCTTAACGCCCTGCGGGTTCGGGTGGATGCCGTCGCCTTGCATGAATGCCCCAAGAGCCGCCGGATCAGTACCCGCACCACCAAGACCTTCAAAAAAGCTTTCAAGGTACAGGGCCCCGTAGGCCTTTGCCAATTCGGGGTAAATCGCGTCAAAACTGGCTTTGTATTCTGGTCCGTAATTCCCGGGCGCTTGCATTCCGATGACCAGCACCTGAACGCCCGCCGCTTGCGCCGCAGCCAAAATTCCGTCCATGTTCGCGCGACTGTTCGCCGGATCAAGACCACGCAGCAGATCATTGCCACCCAACGTCACGATCATTGCATCCACGTCAGGCGTCAGCGTCCACGCCGCACGCGACAGCCCACCCGCAGTTGTGTCACCAGACACACCCGCGTTGATCATCGCCACGTCGGCACCCTGTGCGGTCAGCCAGTTTTGCAATTGCGGCACAAACCCGTCTTCGACCTGCAACCCGTAGCCTTGGGTCAAGCTGTCCCCGAGGGCAGCAATCGTCACGGTCTGGGCCGCAGCCACAGTCCCCCAAAAACTAATTACAATCGCGATGATCGCCTTGCGCATCCTGATCCAACCTCCATATCCAACCGTAACCCCTAATAAAGGCGCTCTTGTATGTCCGATCCAGTCCTTGCCCTAAAAGATGTGGCATTGTCCCTCGATGGCAACGCTGGCAGGGTCGATATTTTGCATGATATTTCGCTGGAAATTGCGCGCGGTGAAACGGTTGGGCTGATCGGGCCGTCCGGTTCCGGCAAGTCGTCGTTGCTGATGCTGATGGGCGGTCTTGAACAATCGACGGCTGGCACGATTGACGCGCTTGGGCACGATCTAACATTGATGAACGAAGACGCGCTGGCCCGGTTTCGCCGCGATCACATGGGGGTGGTGTTTCAGTCGTTCCATCTGATCCCGACGATGACCGCGCTGGAAAATGTCGCCACTCCGCTGGAATTGGCCGGCGCGCGCGACGCCTTTGATCGGGCGAGGGCAGAACTGGATGCCGTGGGCCTCGGGCACCGCGCCGATCATTATCCGTCGCAAATGTCAGGGGGAGAGCAACAACGCGTCGCCCTTGCCCGTGCATCTGTCACCCGTCCAAAAATCTTGTTGGCGGATGAACCGACCGGCAATCTGGACGGTGCCAATGGTGCTGCGATCATGGATTTGCTGTTTGGATTGCGCGACAAACACGGGGCGACTTTGGTGCTGGTCACACACTCAAACGCGCTGGCCGCGCGTTGTGATCGCGTCATTCGATTGGCGGACGGACGCATCGCACTGCCACAGCAAGCCGCCGCAGAATGAGCATCGCCATCGCCGCCCGATTTGCCCGACGTGAATTGCGCGGCGGCCTGCGCGGTTTCCGCATTTTCCTCGCGTGTTTGGCGCTCGGCGTTGCTGCCATCGCCGCCGTAGGGTCGGTTCGTGTGGCGATCGAAACCGGATTGGCACGCGAAGGGGCTGCGATCTTGGGCGGCGATGCCGAACTTGAACTGACTTATCGATTTGCCAGCGACGACGAACGCCAATGGATGACGGACAACGCAATTGCCGTGTCAGAAATCGTCGATTTTCGGTCCATGGCTGTGGTCGGCGCGGGCGATCAAACCGAACGTGGCCTGACGCAGATCAAAGCTATCGATAACCTCTACCCGCTAATCGGCTCCGTCACCCTGTCACCAGAGATGTCATTGGCAGACGCATTGATGCTGCGCGACGGGCTGCCCGGTGCGGTGATGGAACGGGTGTTAATCGACCGTTTGGGGCTGGAAATCGACGACACGTTCCGACTTGGCACCCAAGATTTCCGCTTGTCAGCCGCCTTGATGCGCGAACCGGATGGGGCTGCAGGCGGGTTCAACTTGGGGCCACGTACCATCGTGCGCACAACATCCCTTGAAAACTCATCGCTGCTTGCTGCGGGGACGCTGTTCAGCACAAAGTATCGATTGGATCTGGCCGACAACGCCGATCTTGCAGTCTTGGAAACGGACGCACGAAAGCGATTTGAAAACAGCGGGTTGCGTTGGACGGACGCGCGCAATGGTGCACCGGGCATCGCTGAGTTTGTGAACCGTTTGGGCGCGTTTCTGGTGCTTGTCGGACTGTCCGGTTTGGCCGTTGGTGGCGTCGGTGTGTCGGCCGCCGTGCGCGCCTACCTAGCCGAGAAAACCAACGTGATCGCGACCCTGCGCACCCTCGGGGCCGAGCGGCGGACCATCTTTCAAACCTATTTCATCCAGATCGGGGTTCTGTCCGTTGTCGGCATCCTGATCGGGCTGGTTTTGGGTGGGCTCGCACCGGTTGTGCTGGCACCGCTGATCGAAGCTCGCCTGCCAATCCCTGCAAGTTTCGCGATCTATCCCGCCCCCTTGGCAGAGGCTGCGATTTACGGCATTTTGACCGCTTTTGTCTTTACCTTGTGGCCCCTTGCCCGCGCCGAAGACGTGCGCGCCGCCACCTTGTTTCGCGACGCTCTTGGCGCATCAAAGCTGCTGCCACCCTTTCGCTACTTGATCGTTATCGCCTTGGCTTTGGCTGTTTTGATCGGGTTGGCCGCGTGGTTTTCGGGCACGTGGCGGCTGACGATTTGGACTGCGGGTGGCATCGCTTTTGCCCTCGTCATTCTTGCGTTGGCATCGGTGGTCATTCGCTGGACATCGCGCCGTGGCGGGCGATTGTCAAAGGGGCGTCCGGCGTTGCGATGGGCGCTCGCCTCGATCTCGGGTCCACGCGAAGGGGCGGCGTCGGTCGTGCTTTCGCTAGGATTGGGCCTGTCGGTTTTGGCGGCCGTCGGGCAGATCGACGGCAACCTCAGAAAAGCAATCTCAGGCAATTTGCCTGACGTCGCACCGTCGTATTTTTTCGTCGACATCCAGCGCGACCAAATGGCGGGCTACACCGAGCGTTTGGAAAACGACACGGCCGTGCGCCGCATCGACAGCGCCCCGATGTTGCGCGGCGTCATCACACAAATCAACGGCAAACCGGCCAAGGAAACCGGCGGCGATCACTGGGTGCTGCAAGGCGACCGTGGCGTCACCTATTCCGAGGCGCCGGGCGAAAATACTCGCATCACAGACGGCGCGTGGTGGGACGCAGATTACGTCGGCCCGCCTCTGATCAGTTTTGCCGCAGAAGAAGCCGCAGAAATGAACCTGAACCTTGGCGACACGATGACAATCAACATCCTGGGGCGCGATATCACCGGCACAATATCGTCCTTTCGCGAGGTGGATTTTTCGACTGCCGGCATTGGTTTCATCCTCAGCATGAACCCATCAGCGCTGGCCGGTGCCCCCCACAGTTTCATTTCGACCGTCTACGCAGAACCCCAAGCCGAGGCCGCAATTTTGCGCGATCTGGCGCAGAAATACCCCAACATCACCGCGATCCGCGTGCGCGACGCGATTGACCGAGTGGCCGATGTGCTGTCCGGTTTGGCGGCCGCAACATCCTACGGGGCGGCGGCAACATTGCTAACGGGTTTCCTCGTTTTGATCGGCGCAGCGGCGGCTGGCACCAATGCGCGCACCTACGAGGCCGCTGTCCTCAAGACCCTTGGTGCCACGCGCCTACGCATTTTGTACAGTTTTGCAATGCGGGCTGCGTTGCTCGGATTGGCCGCTGGGCTCGTTGCTTTGGCGGCGGGAATTATGGGGGGATGGGCGGTCAGCAGGTTTGTCATGGACATCACTTATTCCGTCATCTGGCCCTCGGCACTTGCCATTATTGCAGGGGGTGTTATCGCAACTTTACTTGCGGGTCTCGCCTTTGCGTGGGCCCCGCTCGCTGCGCGCCCTGCCCAAGTGTTGAGAGCAAAAGAATGAATGATCCCTACTTTTTCGGCTATGGCAGTCTGGTCAATCAAGACACCCATATTTACCCGAATGCGCGTCACGCAACCTTGCAAGATTGGCGGCGGGCATGGGTGCGTACCGATGCACGTGACGTCGTATTTTTAACGGCGGTACCTGCGATTGGGCACCGTATCGATGGGCTGATTGCAGCAGTGCCGGACGCGGATTGGGCAGCGCTTGATCTGCGCGAAGGCGGCTATCAACGCATTTCATCAGATGGGAACGTCGCGCATGTTGGCGATCCTATAGCCGAGATTGCACATTACGCCGTTGATCCCACTGACATGCGCAAAAGTGGCGCGCACGTTATTTTGCTCAGCTATCTGGACGTGGTTGTGCAAGGGTATTTGCGCGAATTTGGCACCGATGGTGTACAGGCGTTTTTTGACACGACGGACGGATGGGACACGCCCATTCTGGACGACCGCGCAACGCCGAAATACCCGCGCGCGCAGGTTTTAACCGCATCTGAAACGCAACTGGTTGATCAACATTTATCGCGGTTATCGGCGCGCGTGCAGCAAGGTCATTAGGCGGCCCTGACGCGCGAATGGTCCCTGATCTTCGTCATCGCCGCCCGAGTTGATGACATCAATCGCCAACCACCACGCGATGCACCCAAAGATCACGCCAGCCGCCGCCTGCCCGATCAGCACCCCTGCCGCGCCAAAGAAATACGCGCCGATCAGCACCGCAGGCACCATCGCAATCGTGTTGCGCCCCCAGTTCATCCACGTGGAATAGAACGGATGGCCGAGGTTGTTGAATGCCGCATTGCTGACGAACAGAACCCCGTTGAAAAAGAACGCCAGCGCAAGCGGGCCGCAGAACAGGAATATCAGCTCTAGCGTCAATCCTTCGGCGCTAAACAGGGCCGCGATTTGCCCACGCAAAACGAACAACGTCAGCGTCACCACAACGATAACCATCGCCGTGAACAACAATGCGGCGTTAAATCCAGCGCGAACGCGGGTGAAATCTTTGGCTCCGAAATTCTGCCCGATGATTGGTCCAACCGCGCCCGAAGACGCAAAGATGATGCCGAATGCCACAGGCGTCAGCCGCCCGACAATCGCCATTCCTGCAATCGCGTCTTCGCCATATTGCGCCATGGACCGCGTCACAAAGGCTTGGCCGATTGGCGTTGCCAACTGCGTCAGAATTGCAGGCAAAGCGATGGCCAAAATAGGCGGGAAATCGCGCCGCATACTGCCCAGATCAGGACGTTCGATGCCCCCGTGATGGCGGATGATCGGCAGCAACGACGTGCTTGCAATAACCAGCCGCGCGGCAACTGAAGCAAGGGCCGCACCCGTCAATTCCAGATCCAGTGCAAAGATCAGGATCGGGTCAAGAACCGCATTCACGAGTGCGCCGTAGATCGTGGCCATCATGGCGCGGCGCGCATCGCCGTACGCGCGCAAAACCGCCCCGCCCATCATACCGATCACAAGAAACGGCAAGGACGGTACAACGATGCGCAGATAGCTTTCGGCCAGATCAGCGGTGTGTCCGGTGGCCCCCAACAACTCGACCGCGGGGCGCACATTCAGCCAGACAAGGCCCGCAAAGATCGCGCTGAAAAAGACCCCGAACGTCAGGCCAGTTGCGGTGCGGGCGCGGGCCAGTGCGTCGTCCCCTGCCCCAAGGCTGCGCGCGACCAACGCCCCCACAGCAATCGCCATACCGATCCCAAAGCAGGTGGTGAAAAACAGCACGGCACCGGCGTAACCAACTGCGGCAGCCAGTTCTGATTTCCCCAGCATCGAGATGAAAATCATATCGACAAAGTCGACCAGAAACACCGCCATCAACCCGACAGACGACGTCAGTGACATCACGCTGACATGGCGAAACAAATTGCCGGTTACGAATTTGGCTTGTGCGTCGCGCATGGCGTGTCCTTTTTCTGAACGCAGCGACGCCGCGTTCAGGTGAGGTTAGCGCGCTTTGATCACTTGCAACAGCGGCATCACGCCGGACATATCGGGACCATGGCTTTGGCCCGTCAACGCCTTGCGCAGTGGCATGAACAGGCCACGCCCCTTGCGCCCGGTCGCGTCTTTGACGGCACCGGTCCATGATTTCCAAGTGGTGGTGTCTAGCGGGCCTTCGGGCAGCAGCGCCATGGCTTGTGCGACAAACTCTTTGTCCTCGTCGTCGATGTCAGGTTCTGCGCCGTCACGGAACAACGTCCACCAACCGTCCAGATCCTTGAGCGTGGTGATGTTGTCGCGCGTCACTGTCCAGAAAGCTTCGGCCAGATCGTCGGGCACACCAAGGGCTGTGATCTGGTCTGCAACTTTCGCCAGAGGCAAGGCTTGTAGGTAGTGACCCGTCATCGGGAACACGTCTGCCACGTCGAATTTGGTGGGGGCCGCGCCGAAATGGGACAGCTCGAAACCGTCGATCAGCTCAGCCATTTCCATGCGCAATTCAATCGGATCGGACGATCCCAAACGCGCCATCATGCTGAGCAGCGCCATCGGCTGAATGCCCTGTTCGCGCAGATCGCGCAGGGCCAAAGTGCCGAGGCGTTTTGACAATGCTTCGCCCTGTGGGCCGGTTAGCAACGAATGGTGCGCAAAGGCGGGCGGCGTCGCGCCCAGCGCCTTCATGATCTGGATTTGGGTCGCCGTGTTGGTCACGTGATCGGACCCGCGCACAACGTTCGTCACACCCATTTCGGTGTCATCCACAACGGACGCGATTGTGTACAAAACCTGCCCGTCACCACGGATCAAAACCGGGTCACTGACGGACGCCGCATCAATCGAGATGTCGCCCAAAATGCCGTCGTTCCATTCGATCCGCTCGTGATCCAACTTGAACCGCCACACGCCATTGCCCCGCTCTGCGCGCATCGCTTCACGCTCGGCTTCTGACAATGCCAAAGCGGCGCGATCATAGACCGGTGGTTTGCTCATGTTCAGCTGTTTTTTGCGTTTCAGATCCAGTTCGGTCGGCGTTTCGAACGCCTCGTAGAACCGGCCGATGTCGCGCAGTTTGTCCGCAGCGGCGGCGTATTGATCCAGCCGTTCTGATTGGCGTTCAACCCGGTTCCAGTGCAGGCCCAGCCACTCAAGGTCTTGCTTGATCCCGTCGACGTATTCTTCTTTGGAACGCTCGGGATCGGTGTCGTCGATCCGCAAGATGAACTCCCCCCCCGCCTTGCGCGCTATCAGAAAGTTCATCAGCGCCGTGCGCAGGTTGCCAATGTGAATGAAACCTGTGGGCGATGGGGCAAAACGAGTGGTGGTCATGAGCGGTTCTCCTGTAGCGGGCTAGGTGTCATGATAGATATCATAAGTCCAGTGATCGTGCTGGTAAGGTGTGCGTGTCGCACACCACGCGTCTCACTCGTTATCACGCCAACGGTTGGCAATGGGATAGCGACGATCCAGCCAGAATGCGCCTTTGGTCAGGCGGGCACCGGGGGCAGACTGGAACCGTTTGTATTCAGAAATGTAGATCAGGTGTTCGACCTTTTTGACCACATCACGATCAAACCCGGCAGCCACGCAATCTGCAACTGACGCGTTGTTGTCGACCAGCATTTCCAGCAACGCATCCAGCACCGGATAGTCGGGCAAGCTGTCGTTGTCTTTCTGATCGTCACGTAGTTCGGCTGACGGCGGTTTGGTGATGATCCGTTCGGGAATGACCGCGCCCTCAGGGGCCATCATCCAGTCACGGTGATTTTCATTGCGCCAGCGGCAGGTTTCGAACACGCGGGTTTTGTACAAGTCTTTGATCGGGTTATAGCCGCCCGCCATGTCGCCGTAGATCGTAGCGTAGCCCACTGCGACCTCGGATTTATTGCCGGTGGTCAGCAGCATGGAGCCGAACTTGTTGCTCATCGCCATCAACAGCAATCCACGCAGACGGGACTGGATGTTTTCCTCAGTCAGGTCCTCGTCATAGCCCTCGAACAATGGCGCCAGCGTGTTGGTGATCGCATCACGCCCCTCTTTGATCGGGACAAAATCATACGTGCAGCCCAGCGCGGTCGCACAGGCCTTGGCGTCTTCCAAGCTATCGGAGCTGGTGTATTCCGACGGCAGCATAACGCAGCGCACGTTTTCAGGGCCAAGCGCGTCGGCGGCAATAGTCGCCACAATGGCGGAATCGATCCCGCCGGACATGCCCAACAGCACCTTTTTGAAACCAGTTTTTCGCATGTAATCACGCAACGACAACACCATCACGTGATAGTCTTGTTCCCACTCGTCCGGTTGCTTGACCTTGTCACCGTCCTTGATCCGCCAGCCGTCAGCCCCGCGTTCCAGATCGATGTGCCTGATTGCTGTTTCCATCGCAGGCATTTGCAGCGCTAACGCACCACCGGGGTTCAGGGCAAAAGACGCGCCGTCAAACACTTGGTCATCCTGACCACCGACCATGTTCAGGTAGATCAGCGGCAAACCCGTTTCGACAACACGCGCGACCATCAGGTTCATGCGGGTGTCTTGTTTGCCCCGATAATACGGCGACCCGTTCGGCACCAACAGGAATTCCGCGCCGGTTTCAGCCAGCGTTTCAGCCACATCCTCGTGCCACGAATCCTCACAAATCGGGCTGCCGATGCGGGTGTTACCGACGCTGTAGGGTCCACCCAAAGGCCCCGCGTCAAAGATACGGACCTCGTCAAAAACCGTTTCGTTGGGCAAGTGATGCTTCAAAACTTTTGAGGCGATCTTGCCGCCCCGACAAATCATGTAGGCATTGTACAGCTTGTCATCCTCGACCCACGGGCAGCCGATCGCCAAGGCGGGGCCGTCCGCGCAATCGATGGCCAATTGCTCAACCGCAGCGATGGCTGCGTTGTGAAACACCGGCTTCATCACCAAATCTTGTGCGTTGTAGCCCGTGATAAACATCTCTGGCAGCGCAACCATGTCGGCGTTTGCCGCGCGCCCTTGTTCCCAAGCATCACGCGCAAGCGCTGCGTTGCCCGCAATGTCCCCCACGGTTGGGTTCAATTGGCACAGGGTTATGCGAAATCTATCGGCCATCAGGCGCTCCGATCCTATCAGATATCTGGGTCTTGAGGCACCTATATGCCTAAGGCGTTGGGCAGAAAAGCCCTTTGAGAGGCCCAAGCCGACAAGTCCAAGTTGCAAATGGCCCGCTGACGTCCGCCTGCCGCAAATCAACCCTGCAAAACCCATTGCGAGGTGGCTTTGCTTCTTCTAGGCTACCCCAGCCTGCGCAGGGGGTGTGCGGGCCAAGAATCTTAGACAAAATTTGGGCAGGTCCTATATGAAACGTCTTCTATTGATCCTGAGCCTGTGGGCTTTTCCTGTAGCGGTAGTCGCGCAGGATGATCAGGTGCTGAGCAAGCAATATGATGACGGCGGCATCTATGAGGGCACGTTTCGCGGCGGCCTGCAGCACGGATCAGGCACCTACAAACTGCCCAACGGCTACGAATATTCCGGCGAATGGGTCGACGGCGAGATCAAAGGCGAAGGCGTTGCGAATTTCCCCAACGGCTCGGTCTACGAGGGTAACTTTTCCAAGGGCAAACCCGACGGTTTCGGTAAAATCACCTTTGCGGATGGCGGCACCTACGAGGGCGACTGGCTGGGCGGCACGATTATCGGCAGCGGCGTCGCGCTTTATGCCAACGGCGTGCGCTATGAGGGCGAATTCCGCAATGCCAAGCACCACGGCAAAGGGGTGATGCAAAGCCCCGGCGGCTACGAATACAAAGGCGACTGGATTGACGGAGTCAAAAATGGCGTCGGCACGATCACCTATCCTGACAGCGCGGTCTATGACGGCGACATCGTAAACGGGCAACGCGCGGGCACCGGCACGCTGACGATGCCGGATGGATTGGTCTATGTCGGTCTCTGGAAAGACGGGCAAATCGACGGGGCTGGCACGTTGACCCAACCCAACGGTGACATTTACGAGGGCGACCTCGTGTCAGGCCGGCGCATGGGCAACGGCCGCGTCACGTATGCAAACGGCGATGTCTATGATGGCCAGTTCGCGGATGATCGCCGCCACGGCACCGGCACGTTCACCGGCGAAGATGGCTATACCTACGTCGGCGCGTGGGTTGCCGGCCAAATCGAAGGCCAAGGCCGCGTCACCTATCCTGACGGGTCGGTCTACGAGGGCAGCTTTCGCGATGATCTGGCGGATGGAACCGGCAAAATCACCTATGTCGATGGCTCTACCTATGAGGGCGCGTGGGTCGCCGGCGTGATCGAGGGCGACGGCAAAGCGACCTATTCAAACGGCGTGATCTACGAGGGCGGGTTCAAAGGCGCGCGCAATCACGGCAGGGGCGTGATGACCTATGCGGACGGCTACCGCTACGAGGGCGAATGGCTAAGCGGCCAGCGTCACGGCAACGGCAAGGCCACCTATCCTGACGGTACAATCTACGAGGGCACATTTGAAAACGGGCAGCGCAGCGGCATCGGCAGCATCGCAATGGCCAACGGTTTCAAATACACAGGCCAGTGGCAAACTGGCGAAATTAATGGCACGGGCACCGCGACGTATGACAACGGCGACGTCTACGAGGGCAACTTTCGCAACGGCAAACGCCAAGGCGACGGAACCATGCGCTATGCCACCGGCGAAGAGGCTCGCGGCAACTGGGAAAACGGCGCGCTTAAGTAAAGTCGCCGTATCTTCCCGCATTTCACGAAATATCCTGAAAAAACCCACCATGGCGGGAATTTTCGATTAGTTTTCTTGCAATAGTGCTGTACCTGCCATTTAGTTGACCGGTCAAAGATATGCCTAAGTTGCAAGGCTTTCGAAATATCACGTTGAAAGTGTGTTGGATTGCAATCAGTAGAAGAATTTTTCCAAAAGCAGTGCGATTGTTTCGCTCGAAATGAACTTGTGGAAATTTCCAATCAATTTTCTTTGCCCACGGCAATCTATTTTGGCGAACGGATCATGGTCTTTAAAAACGTGAAGGCGATCCAGGCCGTGTTATCCATCAAGCGCACGGCGCTATTGGAGGCCAATTACACACGCACCGCGTATCGGATTATCGCCGAATCCATTTCAGCCAAGAACCATTTGTCAGCTTGGGTCGAATTTCGTCATTTTGACAAAAGCGATGGGCTGATTACGACCAGCACGTCACGCTATTTTTGCGCACGTCTAAAAGAACGCAAATTACGTGTGCAATTGATCGAATACCTGGAAATTCCTGTTCTGAAATCCACCGACAAAGCGGTTAAGCCGCTCGTTGGGAATGATCACCATTCAACGATTGCGCCTGTGTAATCAAAGAACCCACCACTGCGGTGCGGCGACAACTGATCCATGACTGTCATCAAGTTACCTGCCGCCTCGACCGGCGCAACAGACGGATGGCGGCCCAGATATTTTGCCGTAAACGCACTGGCGACGGTGCCGGGGTGCAACGATACGACGCAAGACTGAGGATGGCTGCGCGTCAGTTCAATCGCGCTGGTGCGCACGATCTGGTTCAGCGCAGATTTTGCAGCGCGGTAACTGATCCAACCGCCCAAACGGTTGTCAGAAATCGATCCCACCCGCGCGGACAAAACGGCCACGCAACTTGGCCGCCCCTTGGCCAGCAAACGCCCCGCGTGGGACAACACCAATGCAGGCCCAATCGCATTCACCGCAAATTGCTGCGCCATAGCGTCCGCCTGGATTGCCTTGATGGATTTCTCGGGTCCGGCACCGTTAATCTCAAGCGCGCCGGTTGCCACAATAATGCGGTCAAAATCGCCGCCCAACGCGGACAAATGCGACGACACGCTTGCCTCGTTCGTGATCTCGAAACCATCGGCTGATCGCGACACCCCGACAACATGGTCACCGCGGTTTTGGTGCACAGACACCAATGCCTGCCCGATGCCGCCTGACGCGCCGATGATCAAAACTCTTGCCATGGCCTAGACCTAGCAGGCGACGCGGTGCCTTCAACCTTTGTTTGAACAAAACGAACCGGCCAAAGCTGAGTCACTGAATTTTCTATCTTTTCATTTACCATTGCGCGTTTATAAAGAGCGTCATGAACAGATCCGCACATATCACTCCGCTTCGCCAACTTGGCGCTGCATCGCTGTGCGACCTACTGATCCTATTCCGCCTCTGAGCGTGTCTTCCGGCACGTCCGCTCAGAGGGTTTTGGAACGTGCCAAGGATCAGACACAAAAAAGAGACATCACATGACATCTTCACAAGACAAAGTCGTAATTTTCGACACCACATTGCGTGACGGCGAACAATCCCCCGGCGCAACAATGACCCACGATGAGAAACTGGAAATCGCCGGTTTGCTCGACGAAATGGGCGTGGACATCATCGAGGCCGGATTTCCTATCGCCTCCGAGGGTGATTTTAACGCCGTTTCCGAGATTTCCAAAAACAGCGTGAATTCCGTGATTTGCGGATTGGCGCGCGCCCAAATCGGCGACATTGATCGCTGTTGGGAGGCCGTAAAACACGCAGCCAAACCGCGCATCCACACGTTCATCGGCACATCGCCTTTGCACCGCGCCATCCCGAACCTGACCAAAGACGAAATGGCAGAGCGGATCGAACAGACCGTCAGCCACGCGCGCAATCTGTGCGACAACGTGCAGTGGTCACCGATGGATGCGACCCGCACCGAATTCGACTACCTGTGCCGTACCGTCGAAATCGCGATCAAGGCCGGTGCCTCCACGATCAACATTCCCGACACGGTTGGCTACACCGCGCCACGCGAAAGCGCCGAGCTGATCCGCCGTTTGATCGAAATGGTACCGGGTGCCGACGAGGTCATCTTTGCCACGCATTGTCACAACGATTTGGGCATGGCGACCGCCAACAGCCTTGCCGCAGTCGAAGCTGGCGCGCGCCAAATTGAGTGCACAATCAACGGCTTGGGCGAACGCGCCGGGAACACGGCATTAGAAGAAGTCGTGATGGCCATGAAAGTGCGCAACGACATTATGCCGTTCCAAACCGGCATCGATACGACCAAACTGATGAACATTTCACGCCGCGTGGCATCAGTGTCCGGCTTTGCGGTGCAGTTCAACAAAGCGATTGTTGGCAAGAACGCCTTTGCCCACGAATCCGGTATTCACCAAGACGGCATGCTGAAAAACGCCGAAACATTCGAGATCATGCGCCCCGAGGACGTCGGCCTGGCCGGAACGTCTTTGCCGCTTGGCAAACACTCGGGTCGCGCCGCCTTGCGCGCCAAGCTGGAGGACCTCGGGTTCGAGCTGGGCGACAACCAGTTGAAAGACGTCTTTGTGCGGTTCAAAGAATTGGCAGACCGCAAAAAAGAGGTGTTTGACGACGATTTGATCGCCTTGATGCGCACGTCTTCGGACCCGGCAAACGATCACCTCAAGATCGTGTCGCTGCGCGTTCAATGCGGCACCGAAGGCCCGCAAAAGGCTGATTTGGTCATGTCGGTCGACGGGATCGAACACACCACCAGCCAAACCGGCGACGGCCCGGTGGATGCAACATTTAACGCGGTAAAAGCCTTGTTTCCGCATGGCGCAAAACTGCAAGTCTATCAGGTTCAGGCCGTGACCGAAGGCACCGACGCCCAAGCCACAGTGTCCGTCCGCATGGAAGAAGACGACCGCATCGCCACAGGCCAATCCGCAGACACAGACACGGTTGTCGCATCCGCCAAGGCCTACGTGAACGCGCTAAACCGCCTGATCGTGCGCCGCGAAAAAACCGGCACGGACAAGGCTGAAATCAGCTACAAAGACGTGACTTAAATTACGATGCCCCCTGCTAACCTGCTGGGGGCATTATTTATTTCGGTAAGGATCGCGCGCACTTCGATCCGTTGACAGTGAACTTTGGCTGCGCTCGACGATCTGTTCAACCGCATCTGCCAGATGGTTTTCGCCAATGGCAGCATCCCCCGCAGCGACGCGCAATTTATGCGCCTCCAGCAGCACTTCTGCGTGGTTTGACCCACGCGGCGGAATGAATTTGTAACACGCCAGTTCGATCAGCAACCCCAGCGGATCCTTAAAATAAATCGAATCCATAAAGCCGCGATCTTTGACGCCAGAATTGCCAATCCCGCGCGCGGCCAACCGGTCCGGCACTTGAGAAAACATCGCGCGGTCCACTTCGAATGCCAAGTGATGTACACATCCCGCATCTGTCGGCGTGCGGCCACGATCAGCCGTGCGGTCTTCGTTTGTGAAAATCGTGATCAGCCGCCCATCACCGGGATCAAAATACAAGTGCCCTTCGTTTGCGTCATCCAAGTTGGGCTGATCAAAGATAAATGGCATGCCCAACAGCCCTTCCCAGAAATCAATCGAGGTCTGCCGATCCGCCCCCATGATCGTGATGTGATGCACTCCAAGTACTTGAATTTTCCGCATGATTTACCTTTCTGAGCGCTGGTTCCCCAAATCTTAGCATGGCACCTTGCGCATTCCAGTCAAAATGCGCGGATAACTGCCACAAATCCGCGCCCAAACCCCCTTTCGCCCAAGCCTCAGCATGCCTATAAGACGCAACGTCCGCGTGTTCCGATTCACGGATGAATTAGTATTCTTTGGCAAGGCGCACACGTATGTCGATCTTAAGTTCTATTCGTGGTTTGTTCACGTCCGATATGGCGATTGATTTGGGCACCGCGAACACGCTGGTCTACGTCAAAGGCAAAGGCGTCGTGCTGTCCGAACCGTCCGTGGTCGCCTACCACATCAAGGATGGCGTCAAAAAAGTACTGGCCGTGGGCGAAGACGCCAAGCTGATGTTGGGGCGCACGCCCGGGTCCATCGAGGCAATCCGCCCGATGCGCGAAGGCGTGATTGCAGATTTCGACACCGCCGAGGAAATGATCAAACATTTCATTCGCAAGGTGCACAAACGCTCGACGTTCTCAAAGCCAAAGATCATCGTTTGCGTCCCGCACGGTGCCACGCCCGTAGAAAAACGCGCCATTCGCCAGTCGGTTTTGTCCGCTGGTGCCCGTCGCGCGGGCCTGATTGCCGAACCGATTGCAGCCGCCATTGGGGCTGGCATGCCGATCACCGATCCGACCGGCAACATGGTCGTGGACATCGGCGGCGGCACAACCGAAGTTGCGGTTCTGTCGCTTGGTGACATCGTTTATGCCCGTTCGGTGCGCGTCGGTGGTGACCGCATGGACGAGGCGATCATCAGCTATCTGCGCCGTCAGCAAAACCTTTTGGTGGGTGAAACCACCGCCGAGCGGATCAAAACATCCATCGGGACCGCCCGCATGCCCGACGATGGCCGCGGCACGTCAATGCAAATCCGCGGTCGCGATTTGCTGAACGGTGTCCCGAAAGAAATCGAAATCACGCAGGCCCAAATCGCCGAAGCGTTGGCCGAACCCGTCCAGCAAATTTGCGAAGCCGTGATGACCGCCCTTGAAACCACACCGCCCGATTTGGCCGCCGACATCGTTGATCGCGGCGTCATGCTGACAGGTGGTGGCGCGTTGTTGGGTGATCTGGATCTGGCCCTGCGCGAACAGACCGGTCTCGCCGTTTCTATCGCCGATGAATCGCTGAACTGTGTGGCCTTGGGCACCGGCAAAGCGCTGGAATACGAAAAACAACTGCGGCACGCCATCGACTACGATAGCTGATGTGCTTGCCAGAATGTTCGAAATTGCGGACACTCTGGCCAACAGCAATCTAAATGCCCTGATTTCAAACACGGCAGGAAACCCTCGCGTTGGCCAAGGACAGATCAAACAGTCAGGACTACGGGGCCCCGCTGCGCAAGCTTTTGCTGAGCGTGATGGTTCTGTTGTTGATCGCAGTGTTCCTGCTTTGGCGCATCGATAGCCCACGGGTCGAACGGTTCCGCGCCCAAGTCACCGACCGGATTGTGCCAAATTTCGACTGGGCAATGGCCCCTGTGACAGGCATGGTCAATCTGCTGCGCGATTTCCAAAGCTATCAGCGCATCGCTGAACAAAATCAGGAATTGAAACGCGAACTGCGCCGGATGAAAGAATGGAAAGAGGCCGCACTTCAGCTCGAAGAAGAAAACGCGCGCCTGCTGGATTTGAACAAAGTGCGGCTTGATCCACGTCTGACCTTTATCACTGGAGTTGTGATGGCGGATTCAGGGTCACCGTTTCGCCAATCCGTGCTGCTGAATGTCGGCGCGCGTGACGGGCTGATTGACGGCTGGGCCACGATGGACGGGATCGGGCTGGTGGGTCGCATTTCCGGCGTCGCCAAAAACACCAGTCGCGTGATTTTGCTAACCGATGCGTCCAGCCGTATTCCAGCGCTGGTGCAACCATCTGGGCAGCGGGTGATTGTGGCAGGTGACAATTCTGCCGTGCCGCCAATTGATTTTCTCGAAAACCCCGGCCTTGTGCGCGCCGGTGACCGCGTCGTCAGTTCCGGTGATGGCGGCGTGTTTCCGGCCGGTTTACTGATCGGTCAGATCGCCAAAGACCCGGGCGGACGCCTGCGCGTACGCTTGGCCGCCGACTACGAAAGGCTGGAATTCCTGCGTGTGATGCGCAGCTATTCCAACGAACCCGTCTCAGATGTCAGTTCGGTGCTGACCCCCGCGCGTGCAACGCTCCAAGGATCGCCACAAACGACTGAGGTGGTCGATGAATGATCACTCCTCTTATCGGGTTTGGGTCATGCGCGCGGCCTTTATCCTACTGACGTTGTTCATTTTATTTGTGCACCTGTTACCGCTAAACTCTGCGCCAAGCACCTGGGCTTTGCCAAATCTGCTGATGGGGTTTGCATTTGCCTGGTCCGCGCGTCGGCCTGAATATGTCCCCGCAATTTTGCTGGGAATGGTGCTGCTGCTGGCAGATTTACTGCTGCAACGCCCTCCTGGGCTGTGGGCCGCGATCGTCTTGTTGGCCAGCGAAAAGCTCAAGTCGCAAGCCCCCACATTGCGGGCAGCGACGTTTCTAACGGAATGGGCCACCGTGACCGGTCTGATCATCGGCGCGACAGTGGTCAATCGCGTCGTCCTCGCGGTCTTGTTGGTTGATGTTCCGGGCTTGTGGCTTACGCTTAACCAGATGGGCATGACCGTGCTGTTTTATCCTGCATTTGTCTTTGTGACCCACGCAATCATGGGCGTGCGAAAATCCGCGCCCGGCGATCTGGACACACTCGGAGGACGGGCATGAGGCGCAAACGAGGCGATAGCGAAGCGACCCATCGCCAGTTGTCCCGTCGCGCGTTTTTGCTGGGCGGTACGCAGCTGGCATTTATGGGCGCGCTGGGTGTGCGGATGCGCCATTTGCAAGTCGATCAAGCAGATCAATTCCGCCTGCTTGCCGAAGAAAACCGGATTAAATTCAAACTGTTACCGCCAGCACGCGGCGAAGTGTTCGACCGCAACGGCGTGCGATTGGCCCAGAATATCCCGACCTACCAGATCAAGATCGTGCGCGAAGATGCCGGGGACGTCGAGGACGTGCTTGCCCGTCTCGGCAAGATCGTCACGCTGGATCCCGACACGCTGGATGACGCGCGCAAACAGATCAAACGCAGTGCTCCGTTTTACCCCGTCACCGTCGCGGACAACGTGGCGTGGGGTGACCTAAGCCGCGTGTCCGTTAACGCGCCCGCCCTGCCCGGTGTCACCCCCGAGGTCGGCCTGTCGCGCGTGTACCCGTTGGGTTCGGATTTTGCGCATATTCTGGGCCGCGTTGGGCCCGTCAGTGACTACGATCTTGACCGTATCGAAGACCCCGATCCCCTGCTGCGCATCCCGCGCTATCAGATCGGCAAGGTTGGTGTTGAGGCAAAACAAGAACTGCGCCTGCGTGGAAAAGCCGGCACCAAACAGGTCGAGGTCAACGCCGCGGGGCGCGAGATGCGCGAACTGGATCGCCGCGAGGGCCGCGCCGGTGCAGATTTGCAGCTCAGCGTTGATGCAAAACTGCAAAACTACGTCCAAGCGCGCCTTGGCGAAGAAAGCGCCAGCGCCGTGGTCATCGATGTGGAAAATGGCGATTTGGTCGCGATTGCGTCGTCACCCACCTACGATCCAAACCTGTTTGTGAACGGCATTTCAGTCGCCGATTACAAAAACCTAACGGACAATAAATTCCGCCCGCTCGCCAGTAAGGCCGTCCAAGACACCTACGCGCCCGCCTCGACGTTCAAAATGATTACGGCATTGGCAGCACTAGAAGACGGCATCGTTGACCCCAACGACACCGTGCGCTGCAACGGCCATCTGGAAATCGCGGATCGCAAATTTCACTGCTGGAAACGGTCCGGGCACGGGACCATGGATCTCAAGAATTCGCTGAAACGCAGCTGCGACGTCTACTACTACGATCTTGCGCTCAAAGTCGGGATCGAGAAAATTTCAGCAATGGCTAAAATCTTTGGCCTTGGTGTGCGCCACGACGTGCCAATGTCAGCCGTCGCGCGTGGTTTGGCCCCAACCAAAGACTGGAAATCGAACACCTACGGCAAAGATTGGGTGATCGGCGATACGGTCAACGCGTCCATCGGCCAAGGCTTTGTGCTGGCCTCGCCGCTACAACTGGCCGTTATGGCCGCGCGGATCGCAACGGGGCGCGACGTGCAACCGCGCCTGATCAAATCCATCGACGGCGTTTTGCAGCCCAACGGCGCGGGCGCACCTCTCAAGGTGGATCCCGAGAATTTGCGCCGCATTCGCCAAGCGATGTATTCGGTTGTGAACGATCGCGGCGGCACCGCAGGCAGCAGCAGAATCGTGGCAGACGACATGCGCATGGCGGGCAAAACCGGCACCGCGCAAGTCCGCTCTGTCATCGTCAAAAACTCCGAAGTGCCGTGGGAAAAACGTGACCACGCGTTGTTCGTGAACTTTGCCCCCTACGACAATCCGAAATACGCGGTTGCGGTGGTTGTCGAACACGGCGGCGGTGGGTCGAAAACCGCGGCACCAATCGCGCGCGACATCACATTGCAGGCGTTGTACGACGGCGAACCACCGTTGTCCGCGTATCCGTCTGACGCCCGCAGCCGCATTTCTGCACAACAAAAACGCTTGCGCAAAGTACGCCCTGTCGCCGACATCGGGGGCAAAGACCAAGCATGAGCTATCTTGAATACTCCGTAAAATCGGTCCCCGCCGGACCGCGTAAAATCCTGTTCCTGAACTGGCCACTGGCGATCTTGCTGACGACCGTCGCGGGCGTTGGATTCCTGATGCTTTATTCAGTGGCGGGCGGCAGTTTCAGCCCTTGGGCCGAACCGCAGATGAAGCGATTTGCCGTCGGACTGGTGCTAATGGTTCTTGTCGGCGTCACACCGATCTGGTTCTGGCGAAACGTCGCAGGCTTTGCCTATGGCGTGACAGTGTTGCTGTTGATTGGCGTCGAATTCTTTGGCGCTGTGGGCATGGGTGCGCAGCGCTGGATTGACCTCGGCTTCATCCGCCTACAACCCTCAGAGCTGATGAAAATCACACTCGTCATGTTTCTGGCCGCCTACTACGACTGGCTTCCGGCCAAGAATAAATCCAAACCGCTATGGGTGCTTCTGCCGATCTTGGTCATCTTGCTGCCCACAGCGTTGGTGTTGAAACAGCCGGATTTGGGGACCTCGATTTTGCTGGTCACGGCGGGCGGCGGTTTGATGTTTGTGGCCGGCGTGCACTGGGCTTATTTCGCCGCTGTAATTGCAGCTGGCATTGGCCTGATATCTGCCGTTTTTGTCGGGCGCGGCACGTCTTGGCAGTTGCTGCAAGACTATCAATTTCGCCGGATCGACACGTTTTTGGACCCCAGTTCCGATCCGTTGGGCGCTGGTTATCACATCACACAATCCAAAATCGCGCTTGGATCAGGTGGATGGACGGGGCGCGGTTTTATGCAAGGCACCCAAAGCCGCCTGAACTTTCTGCCCGAAAAGCACACCGACTTTATTTTCACCACCTTGGCCGAAGAATTCGGCTTCGTGGGCGGTATTTCCCTCTTGGCGCTGTACCTGTTGATCATCGTGTTTTGCGTTCAATCCGCGGTCTCAAATCGGGACCGGTTTTCGAACTTGCTGATCATGGGCATTACGCTCAATTTCTTCCTGTTCTTTTCGGTGAACATGTCGATGGTCATGGGGCTGGCACCTGTTGTCGGCGTGCCGTTGCCACTGGTCAGTTACGGCGGATCAGCGATGCTGGTTCTGATGATTGCCTTCGGACTGGTGCAAAGCGCGCATGTCCACCGCCCCAGATAAATAAGGTTCCGAGATGACAGTTAACGTATTTTTTGCAGCCAAAGCCGAACGCTGGCCGCACTATGAAATGCCTCTGAAAGACGCGATAAAAAGCGCAGGGATTGACGCCGATGTCAGCACAGATTTCGCCCCTGATCAGGTCGACTACATCGTTTATGCGCCCAATTCGGACGTTCAGGATTTTGCGCCGTTCACGCGGGCCAAAGCCGTCCTAAACCTGTGGGCTGGCGTCGAAGGAATCGTGGGCAATAAAACCCTAACCTTGCCGCTCGCGCGCATGGTTGATTCCGGCCTGACCCAAGGCATGATCGAATGGGTTTGCGGCCATGTGATGCGCCACCATTTGGGTATGGACAGCCACATCAAAGGCGACGCAGGCGTCTGGGCCCCCAGCGCACCGCCACTGTCGTGGGACAGGAATGTTGTTGTCTTCGGGTTGGGCGAACTCGGGACAGCATGCGCGCAGGCCTTGGCGCAATTCGGGTTTAACGTCAGCGGCTGGAGCCGGTCTGCCAAATCAGTCCAAGGCGTAGATTGCCTGCACGGGCCGGATGGTTTGAACGACGCACTGGCGCGCGCAGAAATCGCGGTGCTGTTGCTGCCCGACACCCCTGCGACGACCAACACGCTGAACGCCAAAACCTTGGCGCAGATGCCAGCGGGTGCCGTCATTATCAACCCGGGGCGCGGGCCGTTGATCGACGATGATGCCTTGCTGGCGGCGCTGGACACAGGGCACATTTCGCATGCGACGCTTGATACGTTCCGCGTTGAACCGCTGCCAAAGGATCATCCGTACTGGGCGCATCCAAGTGTCACAGTCACCCCGCACATCGCCGCTGAAACGCGGCCAAAATATTCATCGCTCACGATTGCAGAAAACATTCGTCGCGGTGAAGCAGGCGAGCCGTTTTTGCATCTCGTCGATCCATCGCTGGGGTACTGATCACGGCGCTACGCGACCAGCCCGCGCCCTTTCAGCAATGCATCAACGCCGGGCAGTCGTCCGCGGAATGCCACGTACAACTCAGCCGCATCGCGACTGCCGCCTGTCGACAGGATGTTGTCCTCTAACGCGCGGGCTCGTTCAGGGTCGAACGCGCCGCCAGCCTCTTTGAATGCGGCAAAGGCATCGGCGTCCATCACTTCGGACCACATGTAGCTGTAATAGCCCGACGAATAGCCGTCGCCGGAAAACACATGTGCAAAATGCGGCGTTGCGTGGCGCATCGAAATTGCGTGTGGCATGCCCAAGTTTGCCAATATTTCGGCCTGTTTGGCCATCGGATCAGCTGGGGCGTCACTGTCGTGGAATTCAAGGTCAACCAGCGCTGACGCCACATATTCCACAGTCGAAAACCCCATATCGTAGGTCGCCGCTGCAAGCACTTTTTCAAGCAATTCGGACGGCATCGCCGCACCCGTTTCGGCGTGCGTTGCAAATTCGGACAGCACCTCGGGCACGTCCAGCCAATGTTCATACAGCTGGCTTGGCAGTTCCACAAAATCGCGGGCAACAGACGTGCCAGACACGGATTCATACGTCACATTCGACAGCATTTGGTGCAGCGCGTGGCCAAATTCGTGAAACAGCGTGCGCGCGTCATCATAGGACAACAACGCCGGATCGCTTTTGGCAAAGTTGCACACGTTCATGACAATTGGGGCCTGCACAGTTGGGAATTTGGCCTGCGCACGCATCGCCGAACACCACGCGCCAGACCGCTTTGATCCGCGTGCAAAATAGTCACCGACAAAAACCGCAACATGTTCACCGTCACGGGTCACTTCCCATGCGCGGCAATCTTCATGGTACAGCGGCACATCAAGCGGCTGAAATTTCAGACCAAACAGACGTGTGGCACAGGAAAATGACGCTTCAATCATGCGGTCCAACTGAAAATACGGTTTCAATTCGGCCTCATCCAAATCGTGCAATTCGCGGCGGCGGCGTTCTGAGTAAAACCGCCAATCCCACGGTTCCAACTCGCCGTTGACGCCATCGCTATTCATCATTTGTTGCAAGATCCAAGCGTCTGCATTGGCTTGGGCCTTGGCCGGCTTCCAAACCGACATCAGCAAGTCACGCACAGCCTGCGGTGTTTTCGCCATTTCGGTTTCAAGCTTGTACTGCGCGAAATTCTCGTGCCCCAACAATTGCGCCCGTTCTGAACGTAGCTGCAACGTTTCAGCGGCAATTTCGCGGTTGTCCGTTTCGCCGCCATTGGCACCACGTGCACCCCACGCTTTGTACGCAATTTCACGCAGGTCACGACGGGTCGAAAATTGCAAAAACGGCACGATCAACGAACGGGACAGCGTCACAATTGGGCCATCAACGCCCTTTTCTGTGCCAGCGGCACGCGCGGTCGCGACGACAAATTCAGGCAAACCACCTAGATCGGTTTCGGCCAATTCCATGAACCATTCGCGTTCATCGCCCAGCAGGTTTTGCGTGAATTGTGTGCCCAACACGGCCAGCCGTGCCTTGATTGCTTTGATCCGGTCTTCTTCGTCGCCCTCAAGGGCCGCACCCGCGCGCACAAAGCCACGATAACTTAGCATCAAAACACGCGCTTGCTCATCCGTCAGATCCAGCGCGTCACGTCCGTTCCAAACTGATGCCACACGCTGAAACAGGGCCTTGTTCGCTGAAATCTCAGAGAAATGCGCGGCGAGCTTTGGCGAAAAGTCACGCTGCAATGCCTCGCGGGTGGGGTTACTGTCTGCCCCTGCGACCGTGTAAAACGTGCCCAAAACCTTGTCCAAATCCTTGCCCACAGCCTCTAGTGCCTCAACTGTATTGGCAAAACTCGGCGCGTCGGTGGCATCAGCAATCACCGCGATTTCAGCGGCGTGGCTTGCCAATGCAGCATCCAACGCAGGCGCGAAATCATCGTCAGAAATTTTGTCAAACGGAGCGATCTGAAACGGCGTGTCCCAGTCGGCAAGCAACGGATTGGTCATGGAGGTCTCCTTTGTAATTGAAACTAGGGCGCAACAGGTTAATTAACAACGCCATGCCACAGGGTTTTGACATATTTGCGCGTATCGTCTTGCTGCCTTTGCTTTTGGTGCAAGGATTGATCGTGCGCGCCCGTGCGTTGGCACTGCCAGAGGCGGCAGGGCCGCGACGCGGCAGCCTTGGGCACGGTCCAAAATTGCGCGTGTTGATGGTCGGTGACAGTTCTGCTGCGGGCGTCGGTGCCGATACCCAAGACAACGCGCTGATCGGGCATGTGACCCGCAATCTAGCCGCGACACATCGTGTGGATTGGACGTTGTTTGCCAAAACCGGTGCCACCACAGCCAGCACATTGGACCGATTGCGCCAACTGCCGCTTGCGGATTTTGACGTCGCGATTGTTGTTCTGGGCGTGAATGACGCGACGCGTTTTGTCGGACTGAGCAAGTGGTTGGGCTTGCAACAGACCCTCACCAGACGGCTGCGTTCGGAATTCGGCGCGCAGCACGTGTTTGTCAGCGCCTTGCCGCCTTTGGGTCAATTTCCGTTGCTGCCCCATCCGCTGGCGTGGGTTCTTGGGCGTCATGCCACGCGGCTGGACAACGCCCAAAAATCGCGGTGCGCTGGCGCTCCGGCACTGCATTACGTTCCGATGGAACTGGATTTGGACACAAGCGCCATGGCACCCGACGGCTTTCACCCCGGTCCCGCAGTTTACGCGGCTTGGGGAGTTGGCATGGCTGAATTTATCCGCCGCACACTGGGCAATCTGCCCGCGGCGCGATCATGATTTTGCGGCTTTCGCCATACAGCGCATCGTAGATCAGCAACTCACCACGCAACGGCGCGCCGGCCCCTGTCAGCACCTTGATTGCCTCAATCGCCATCATGGATCCGATCACGCCGGGCAACGGACCAATGACGCCAGCCTCAGCGCAGCTGGGGGCTAATTTAGGTGCGGGGGCTTGCGGAAAAATGCACTGGTAACAGGGGCTTGCCTTTTTCGGATCAAAGACGCTGAGCTGCCCTTCCCACTGGGTTAATGCGCCCGAGATCAAAGGCTTGCCCAGATCGACACAAGCGCTGTTGACCAGATAACGGGTTTCGAAATTGTCGCATCCGTCCAGAACCAGATCATAATCCGCAATCAATTCACGCGCATCATCCGCGCCCAACCGGCGATGATAGGGGCGCACGGTGACATGCGGATTTTGAGCCGTCATTGCGGCTTGGGCCGAGAACACTTTGGGCATGCCGATGTCTTGATCACGGTGAATAACCTGACGCTGAAGATTGGCGTTTTCGACCACATCATCGTCGACGACGCCAATTGTCCCGACACCAGCCGCCGCAAGATATTGCAAGGCAGGCGCGCCCAAACCACCGGCCCCGATCACCAGAACCTTGGCCTGTTTCAGCGCCTTTTGCCCGGGCCCGCCGACTTCGCGCATCACGATGTGACGGGCATAGCGGTTCAGTTCGGTATCAGAAAACAACGGTGCATCTGTTTCGGGCTGATCTGCAGGTTGCGCGCGATCACGCAACTGCGACAGCCCCTTGCGATACGCCCAAACCAACGCAGCCGCCCCAAGCAACAACAGCCACGGCATCGCGGTTTCCCCCGTCGCCATGCGCAATGGATTGCCTTGGGGCAGTACAAAATGCAGCAAAATGACAGCGACCAGCATCATGCCAATCATCGCCCAGCGCATGGGCTTGGGTGTGTTCAGCGCCATGCCAAGCCCCCAAAAACCAGCGCATAAAACCAGAACCAATGCCATCAGTCGCGCCCGGTCGATCCAAAGCCGCCCGAGCCGCGCGCCGTTTCATCCAGCACGTCGACCTGCGTGAACATCCCTTGCACCACGGGGGCCACGACCAATTGCGCGATGCGCATGCCATGCGTCACCTCGAACGGGACGTCGCTGGTGTTCAGCAAAATCACCCCCAAAGGTCCGCGATAATCGCTGTCGATTGTGCCGGGGCTGTTGGCCAACGTGACGCCGTTTTTCAGGGCCAGACCGGATCGTGGGCGCACCTGCACTTCGAACCCCAACGGGATTTCCAGACGCAAACCTGTTGGCACCAGCGCGCGGGCACGGGGGGCAAGCATCACCGACGCGCCGTTTTCCAGATTGGCGCGCACATCTGCACCCGCCGCACCTGCGGTTTCATACGATGGCAACGCGATTGACATGTCGCTGCCTGCGTCGCGCGTGATCTTGATCGAAACGCTCACGCTAGCGTCTTTGCGATGCGCGCGACCAAGCGTTGGGCGACTTGGGTTTTCGACATGCGCAGCCACGTTTCGACGCCATCATCCGAAATCAGCAAAATCGCGTTTTCACTGCCCCCCATGATGCCCGTTTCCGGCGACACATCGTTGGCGATGATCCAATCACAGCCTTTGCGTTTACGCTTGGCGATGGCGTTGTCGCGGACGTCGTTGGTTTCGGCAGCAAAGCCCACAACCAATTGCGGACGGCCCTTTTTCAGCTGCGCGACGTGGGCCAGAATATCGGGGTTTTCGGCAAACGTCAGTTCGGGCAAACCGTCTTTGGTTTTCTTCAGCTTCTTGTCGCTGGCGCTGGACACCCGCCAATCAGCAACGGCCGCCGCAAAGATCGCGACGTCTGCGGGCAACGCGTCTTGCACCGCTTGCAGCATCTGCGCTGCCGTCTGCACGGGCACAACCGTCGCGCCGGCGGGTGGCGGCACATCCGCAGGACCGGTGACAAAAATCACCTCGGCCCCGAGCGCTGCCAGCGCCGTCGCAATCGCCGTGCCCTGCGCACCAGACGACCGATTGGCGATGTAGCGCACCGGATCAATCGGTTCGTGCGTGGGGCCGGATGTGACCAGCACGCGCTTGCCCTCCAACGGGCCTGCGGCCAATTGCGTTTCAATCGCTGCGACAATTTCCAGCGGTTCGGACATCCGTCCGGGCCCGAATTCTCCGCACGCCATGTCGCCATCATTCGGGCCGATCAGCGTGACGCTGTCACCTTGCAATGTCGCGATGTTGCGCTGCGTTGCGGGGTGCTGCCACATGCGCACATTCATCGCGGGCGCGATCATCACCGGCGTGTCGGTCGCCAACAAAAGCGTCGAGGCCAGATCGTTGGCAATCCCTTGCGCCATCTTGGCCATCAAGTCAGCCGTCGCAGGGGCCACAAGGATCAGATCCGCGCTGCGTGACAATTGGATGTGGCCCATTTCGGCCTCATCTGTGAGGTCGAACAGATCGCGGTACACTTTGCTGCCAGACAGCGCAGCAACGGACAGCGGCGTCACAAATTGTTCAGCCGCGCGGGTCAAAACCGGCGTGACATCCGCGCCACGTTCGCGCAACCGACGGATCAAATCGAGGCTTTTGTACGCCGCGATTCCGCCACCGATGATCAGTAAAATCCGTTTGGCACCAAGCATGATGTGCCCCTTTTATGACTGGCCTTTGAACGCGACCTTAATCGCGCGAGACGCAATCTGCCAGCCCTTCGGACCCGATGCTATTTGAAGGCCGCGCAGGGGTCGGGGCGCGACAGGCTTGGGGCGTCGATGATTTGATCAAACCCGCCCTCAGGCGCTTGGCCGTCTTCGGATTGACCGATCGACCACAGAGTTGCTGTGGGGGCTGCGCGGTTCAGGAAACGGGGCACGCCCCAGTCTTTGCGCGCATGACCGTTGCCCAAAATCACGACAACGGGGCCGCCGGTTTCATTCAACGCTTGGATCGCCGCCTGCGCCAAACGCGCATCGCGCAGGCGCTGGACATCGACCATTCCGGGCAGTGTTTCTTCGGGCAGCGCATCGCAATGGGCTGCGAATTGCAACGCTTGGCGCGCAGCCTGTTCTGCGATTGGTAAATCTTGGTCCAAACCATAAAGCGTCGGCTGATCAAACGCCTGCGTGACGTCCCCCTCGACGACGCCGCGCAGAACCGAACGCGGCACCGCACCGCCGTAGATGCGCGCATCAGGTGCGGCTGCAAAAATCGGGTGATACATCGCAAAATCGGGCCAGCCCGACGCATCCCATTCCAAAACCGATTGCATGTTTTCGAGGTCAGACACCAAGCTAGGGCCAACCCGCGCCGCCTGATCCTGTGACAGCATTTCGAACACCAACGCACGTGGCGCAATCTGTTCTACGATCCGCGATTGGGTGTCGTGATGCACCGGATTGTCATGCGTTTCGCCGATCAAAACGATCTGCGCGTCGAGCGCACCCGTTTGCGCCGCAACACCACAGCCGTGCCAAATCAGGAAAAATGCAATCACATATCTCATGCGAGAAAGTGATGCACTTCCTTGCTTTGGGCCTCAAGCGTTTTCCGCATTTTTGCGAATGCCGCTGCCTCGAGTTGACGCACACGCTCTTTGCTCAGGTTCAGCTCTTTGCCGAGGCATTCCAATGTGCGTGGTGTGTCGAGCAGTTTGCGTTCACGCACGATGAAACGCTCGCGTTCATTCAGGGCTGTCATGGCCTCTAGCAGCCATTCGCGCAGTTGCGCTGTGTCATGGGCCAGTTCAACTTTTTCAGCCGCCTGCGCGCTATCATCCTCTAGCGCGTCGATCCACTCACGGCCCTCGTCGTCGACAGACTGCGTGGCATTCAGAGAATAATCAGAGCCGGACAACCGCCCCTCCATCATTTCCACGTCGTGCAAAGGCACGCCAATCTCGGTCGAAATCATCTGGCGCAATTGGAATTTATCCAGCGTTTCGCCCGCCGCAGCGCTTTCGCGTTCCAGACGGGCCTGAACCCGGCGCATGTTGAAAAACAGCGACTTTTGCGAAGAAGTGGACCCGGTGCGCACCATCGACCAATTGCGCATCACGTGATCTTGGATGCTGGCTTTGATCCACCACACAGCGTAGGTCGAAAACCGCACGCCGCGATCGGGGTCAAATTTGTCAGCGGCTTTCATCAGCCCCAAACCGGCCTCTTGGATCAAGTCATTGATCGGCGCGCCGTAGCGTTTGAATTTGTAAGCCATCGAAACCGCCAGCCGCATGTAGGCGGTGATCAAGCGGTGCAACGACGCCTCGCAACGGTCATCCCGCCACGCATATGCCAACCTCAGTTCTGTCTCTGCATCCAACATTTCTGCCTTCATGGCAGTACGTGAAAGAGATTGATCGCGCGCTATGTCCAAAGCCATTGATACGTCCCCCGAGGTGTTGTGCGCTTGAGTTGCGCGTCTGATAAGTTTACGAAGCAGGTTAGGGATTGGTTCACTTAAGGGTGGAAAAAATGTTGCCAGCATTGACTTTTGTACTAGGGGGCGCTGCATCCGGGAAATCCGTGTTTGCGGAAAACCTTATCATTAACAGTCAGTTAATGCCGGTCTACGTGGCCACGTCACGGATTTGGGACGACGAAACAAAAACCCGCGTCGAGGTGCACAAATCGCGCCGCGATGCGACTTGGACAACGCATGAAGCCCCGTTTGACCTTGGTCCGGCACTGGCTCAGACACCCCCGAAATCCGCGATTTTGATCGACTGCGCGACCATGTGGCTGACCAATCATCTGCTTGATGAAACCCCACTGGATGCCGCGCAAACCCAGCTGTTCGCGGCCCTCACCAACTGCACATCCCCCATTGTGATCGTGTCAAATGAAGTCGGTCAAGGCATCGTGCCTGACAACGCTTTGGCCCGTCAATTTCGCGAGGCCCAAGGGCGGCTGAACATCGCCTTGGCCGCCCGCGCGGAACTGGTGGTACAGGTCGTCGCAGGCCTGCCGAACGTTCTAAAAGGAAACCTTCCATGACGACGACAACTTGGCACTGGGTGCGCCACGGCCCCACGCATCAAAAGACATTTGTGGGCTGGCGCGATGTGCCTGCGGACGTGTCAGACACCGATCATCTGGCACGGCTCGACGCGCATTTGCCCCAAGACGCGCTGGTCATCAGTTCCGATCTGATCCGCTGCGTCCAAACCGCCGATGCAATCACAAACACGCGGACAAGGCTGGCCGCAAACCCGCATCTGCGCGAATTGCATTTCGGATCATGGGACGGCGTTCACTTTAGCGAAGTGTCCGAAAAACACCCGGTCCTAAGCCGCGCCTACTGGGAAACCCCCGGCGACGCGACCCCACCCGGCGGCGAAAGCTGGGACGAAGCAGCCCACCGCGTCCACACCACAATGCAGCACATCAGCCGCCAAAACGCAGGGCGTGACATCATCGCGGTTGCGCATTTCGGGGTGATCCTGACACAGGTGCAGATGGCGCTTGGCGTGACGGCCGCAAAAGTTCTGGCGCATAAAATCGACAACCTGTCGGTGACCAAAATCGCATGGGGCCCAAACGGCGCTCAGGTCCACGGCATCAATCACCTTGTGTGATGGCACCACGCACAATTCTCTGTTTGCGCTCTTTGGTGCGTCCGATTTAGCCTGCTCGCATGACATATGATTTATACATTGGTGATCGCACCTTCTCGTCCTGGTCGCTGCGCGGCTGGCTGATGCTCGAAAAATTCGGGCTGGAGTTTAACACACATTTCATCGGGCTTTACGCCGGTACGATGGCGGCGGATATGGCCCACCTTGCCCCCGCAAAACTGGTCCCGACGCTAAAGCTGCCAGACGGCACGGTTGTGGGCGAAAGCCTGGCCATGGCCGAAACGCTGGCAGAACGACACGCCGACCTGCACATGTGGCCAACGGACCCCGCCGCCCGCGCCACTGCCCGCTGGGTCAGCGCCGAAATGGCCAGCAGCTTTGGCGCAATTCGCGGCCAATGCCCGATGCAATTGCAGCACGTGAACAAAGGATTCTGCGTCGATGCGGCCCTACAAGCCGACCTTGATCGCATCGAAACGCTTTGGGCACACGCCGCCACATTCAAAACCGACGGACCATGGTTGTTTGGCCGCTACTCTTTAGCCGACTGCATGTTCGCGCCCGTCGCCGCACGTATCGTCGGCTATGATCTTCCTGTCTCAGCCGCGGCACGCGCCTACTGCGACACCGTAATCAGTGACCCCACGTTCAAAGCATGGCGCGCCGAAGGGCTCAAAACCACCTACGACCCTTTCCCCTATGACATGGGTGTTCCGACAGTCCCTTGGCCCTAAGCCTCCAATTTGTTCTGATTAAAAATACTCAAACACACATTAACCAAACATAAACGCCCCTCCGTTAGCCATTAACCAAGATGAATTAACGTTATGCTATCGGGGGGCTCCATGCTCGCACGCGCCTATACAGTCGCATTCCAAGGGATTGAGGCCCGCACAGTCGAGGTCCAATGCGCCGTCTCGCCCGGCATGCCAGCCTTTTCAATCGTCGGCTTGCCCGACAAAGCAGTGTCCGAAGCCCGCGACCGCGTGCGCACAGCCCTCGCGGCAATGGCAATCGCGCTACCGTCCAAGCGGATCACGATTAACCTGTCGCCCGCAGATTTGCCCAAGATGGGCTCGCACTTTGACCTGCCGATCGCAGTGGCCCTGCTCGCAGCACTCGAAATCATCCCCAAGGACGCCAGCGAAGGGGTCGTGGCACTGGGCGAACTGTCCCTTGATGGCGTCCTGATGCCCGTCGTTGGCGCGCTGCCCGCAGCCATGGCCGCCGCAGAACACGACCGCGCATTGCTGTGCCCTGCCGCATGCGGGGCCGAGGCCGCGTGGGTCGGAAACACCAACGTCATCGCGGCGGCAACATTGGGCGACATCGTGCGCCACTTCACCGGACAATCGCCAATTACGCCAGCAAAACCGGGCGAGGTTACCAGCGATCCATCAACCCGCGATTTGCGCGACGTCAAAGGACAAGAACGCGCCAAACGAGCGTTAGAAATTGCCGCCGCAGGCCGTCACCATCTGATGTTCGTCGGCACACCGGGGTCCGGAAAATCCATGCTGGCCGCACGCTTACCCGGCATCCTGCCACCACTCAGCGCAATAGAAGCCCTCGAAACGTCGATGATCCATTCACTGTCAGGGTTGCTTGACGCAGGCGGCATTTCGAAATCACGCCCGTTTCGTGAACCGCATCACACGGCCTCGATGGCTGCGATCATCGGCGGCGGACGCGGCGCTAAACCGGGTGAAGTCTCACTGGCGCACAACGGTGTCTTATTCATGGACGAATTTCCGGAATTTCCGCGCACTGTGCTGGAAACCCTACGCCAACCGATCGAAACCGGCGAAGTCATGGTCGCACGCGCCAATGCCCACGTGAAATACCCGTGCAAATTCATGCTGGTCGCCGCTGCAAACCCCTGCAAATGCGGCTATCTCACTGATCCCGAGCGGGCCTGCGCGCGCGTACCAAACTGCGGCCAAGACTACCTCGGGCGCATCAGCGGGCCCCTGATGGACCGCTTTGACATGCGCGTCGATGTCCCTCCCGTCGCCTACACAGACCTTGATTTGCCCAGCACTGGCGACACCTCTGCGCAGGTCCGTGAACGGGTCACAGCAGCCCGTGCGGTACAACAAGACAGGTATGCTGAAACGCCTGACATGCGCTCGAATGCCGATGCCGCAGGCGAGGCTTTGTCACACTTCGCAACGCCTGACACAGAGGGCCGGGACTTGTTGAACCGGGTTGCAGATCGCTTCAAACTGTCCGCGCGCGGATATCATCGCGTCCTGCGGGTCGCCCGCACAATCGCCGATCTGGATCATTCAGATGAGGTGGGCAAACGACACATCGCCGAAGCCGTCAGCTTCCGTCTGACCAACCTGGGCGACGGTTAATCCAACCCGCCAGCCTGTCCAACGTCGCACGTGCTTCGGGCAAGTAATTGTGGAAAAACGGCCAAACATGCGGCACGTCTTTTTCCAAATGCATCTGCACATCCACACCTTGGCGCTGCAATTTGGCAGTGATCCGGCGGGTGTCATCCATCAAGATTTCGGTGTCACCGACAGTCAACCACACAGGCGGGGCGTCGGTAAAATCTGCGAACAGCGCGCTTGCACGTGGGTCCGTCGGATCATGTGTACCCAGATACATTTCGGCCATATCGCTCACTCGGCTGGCCGGTAAAATGACGTCATGTGCTGCGTTCACTGTGATGCTCGCGCCATCAAACGTCAGGTCACACAGCGGCGAAAAGGCGAACACACCTGCTGGCACCGGCGCGCTTTCGGCCAAGAGTTGCCCCAACAATGCCAGAACCAAACCGCCACCGGCACTGTCGCCACCCATCACGATCTGATGCGGTGCATAGCCGCGCGCCAGAACCGCGTCATAGGACGCGCGCGCACTGTCGATTGCAGCAGGAAAGCTGTGTTCAGGGGCCAGTGGATAGCACGGCAGAATCGCATCAACGCCCGCCCGCTTTGCCAATTGCCCGATCATCGCTGCGTGGGTTTTCGGACTGCCAAAAACATTCGCGCCGCCATGGAAATACAGGATCACACGTTCGGCGTCAGCCCACGACCCCGTCAGATGCAAAGCCTGCGCATCGCCCAAAACAATCTCTTCACGCTCCACATCCCGGGGGCCATGGAACATGATTTTGGCTTTGCGTTCAAACGCACGGCGAAACGCGACAGGGTCCGTCGCCCGCGCCAATTGCGGTTTTTCAACCCGTTTCAGGATTGGATTCAAAATCGCTTTTTGCCAGCTCACGCGCGTTTCGCTTCGATCGCTTCCCAGATTTTGGCGGCGATGTTCACACCGTCAAATCGCTCAAGCTCTTGGATGCCTGTGGGCGAGGTCACGTTGATTTCGGTCAGGTAGTCACCGATGACGTCGATACCAACAAAAACCTGGCCTTTTTCCTTAAGCAACGGGCCGATCCGCGCGCAGATTTCCAAATCACGTTCCGTCAGCCCGATCTTTTCGGGACGACCACCGACGTGCATGTTGGACCGCGTTTCGCCCGCAGCAGGGACACGGTTGATCGCGCCAACAGGTTCACCGTCGACCAAAATCACGCGCTTGTCGCCGTTCGAAACGTCAGGCAAAAATTTCTGACAAATCAACGGCTCGCGGCTAAAGCCAGTGAACAATTCGTACAGCGAACTCAGATTGCGGTCCTCTGGTGTCAGGCGGAAAACGCCAGCCCCGCCATTGCCGTACAGCGGCTTGAGGATCATGTCTTTGTGCTTGGCTTTGAACGCACGGATTGTGTCCAGATCGCGCGCGATGGTCGTCGGCGGCGTCAGATCAGGGAAATCCAGAACCAGCAGTTTTTCGGGGTAATTGCGCACCCAGAACGGATCATTCACGACCAAAGTGCCCGGGGCCAAGCGATCCAGTAGATGCGTGGACGTAATGTAGTGCATGTCGAACGGCGGGTCCTGACGCAGCCAAACCACGTCGAAATCTGCCAGATCGACTTCTTTCAGGGGGCCAAGTTCAGCGTGATCGCCTTGGACCCGTTTCACTGTGAAATCATGGCCGCGCGCCGTGATGCGCCCCTCTTGGTAGGCCAGTTGATCAGGGCCGTAGAAAAACAACGTGTGCCCGCGCGCCTGCGCCTCTTCGGCAAGACGAAAGCTGCTGTCGGCGTCGATGTTCACATCACCGATCGGATCCATTTGAAACGCGATTTTCATGGGGCACCCCTAATTTATTGCTGTCTCTTAGATGGCGCAGCATAGCGGGGCTTGCAATGGGGTCAGCCGTGGCCAAATGCGTTTTCGATGATCTTCACCTCGCCAAAATCGTTCACAAGTGCGACATCAAAGCGGACATTCGTCAGTGTCCCGCGTGGCGTTTGACCCAGAAATTCTTCGCCCGCCGTGTAAATCCGTTGCATCTGGCGGGGGCTGACGCGCTGGACGGCGCGATCAAAAGACCGGCTTTTCTTGACCTCGATAAAGATGAATCCGTCGCCGTCGCGTGCGATCAGATCGATTTCACCCGCAGTGCCGCGCCATCGTCGCCACCCGACGGAAAACCCGCGACGTTCATAATCTGACGAAACGCAATCTTCGGCGGACAGACCAGCGTGATACGCCATTTGACCGTTTGCCGATTTTCCCGCTGTTGCCGTCATTCGTGATCCTTTTCCAACCCCAGCGCCATCTGGTAAACTTGGCGGCGCGGCGTGCCATGGGCGGTCGATACTGCATCGACAGCATCGCGCATCGACATCGTGCCCAGCGCGACCTTTAGATCCGTTTCTATGTCGGCTTCGCTAACGGTTGGTAAATCGCCGCGATCAATTAGCAGAACGATTTCGCCTTTGACGCTGCTGCCCGCATAGCTGTCGCGCAACTCGGCCAACGTACCGCGGCGCACCTCTTCGAATTTCTTGGTTAACTCACGGCACACAACGGCCTGCCGGTCGTCACCCAGCACCAGCGCCGCGTCCTTGAGCGTCGCCGCGATCCGCTTGGGCGATTCGTAAAATGCGAGGGTTGCGCGGATGCCAGCCAAGCCGTGCAGCGCTGAGCGGCGCGCCGCTGTCGCATTTGGTAAAAAACCTGCAAAGTGAAATGCATCCGTAGGCAGGCCCGCCACAACCAGCGCGGTTAGAATCGCAGACGGCCCCGGCGCGCAAGTTTGCATCACATCCGCGGCCGCCGCTGCGCGCGACAATTCAAACCCCGGATCGGCGATCAACGGCATCCCCGCTTCGGACGCGTAAGCCAGTGATTTACCGCTCTTTACCGCAGAAATCAGGCCATCCACCACGTTTGGACCCGAATGATCATGCAGCGCAATGATGCGTCGCCCGTCCAGCGGCACCCCGTGAATATCCATCAGTTTGCGCATGGATCTGGTGTCTTCGGCGGCCAACATATCGGCGCTGGCCAGCACATCGAGACTGCGCAACGTGATGTCGCGCGCCGTCCCGATCGGGACACCCACGAAATACAATCCCGCGGCAAGGGGAACCTTTTGAAAATTCAACGCTGGACCCGCCTTTCATGACGTTTATTATCGCCCAAACAATCGCGCGACCAGCAAGGTCTGCGCACCCAAGGGAGTACCAGTCTAGATGTTCGCGCTTTTCCAATCCGCCCGCAAGACGTTGCGACGTTTGAAACTGCCCATTTTCGGGTCCGTGATGACGATGACACTTGCAGCTTGTGACCCCGCAGCGCTGACGTCGCTGTCAAACAATGGCCCCAAGGTCGATAAAAACGCACCGGTTGCGGTGGCCCTGTTGGTGCCGCGCGGCGGTGGATCAGCAAGCGATGACTTGTTGGCGCAAAGCCTTGAAAACGCCGCGCGATTGGCGATCCGTGATGTGCAAGGCGTGCAGATTGATCTGCGTGTTTACGGAACCGGCGGCAAGGCGGCCACTGCGGCCAGTCAAGCGGCCCAAGCCGTGAACGACGGTGCCAAAATCATCATCGGCCCGCTGTATGCCGAAGCGGCCAACGCGGTCGGCGTGGCGGTTGCCGGTCAAAACGTGAATGTGCTGGCGTTCTCGAACAACACAACGATTGCGGGCGGCAACGTCTTTGTGCTTGGGCCAACCTTTCAAAACACGGCCAACCGCATGGTGTCTTACGCAAAATCACAGGGCAAAGATCGCATCGTTGTGACCCATGCGCAGGATGTCGCCGGACAGTTGGGGCGCAACGCTGTGTCCAACGCGATTGCCTCGGCCGGCTCGACCCTTGTGGGATCCGTTGAATATCCGCTGTCACAACAAGGCGTGGTTGCCGCGATCCCCAAGATCAAAGCTGCCGTCGACACTGGTGCCGCGAACGCTGTGTTCATGACCTCGCCCTCTGCATCTGCGCTGCCATTGTTGACGCAACTGTTGCCTGAGGCTGGTGTGAAATCACAATTCATCGGCCTGACGCGCTGGGATATTCCCGTGCAAACGCTCGATTTGCCCGGCGTTCAAGGTGGCTGGTTCGCCCTGCCTGACCCTGCCCGCAGCGCCGCGTTTCGATCCAAATACGAAGCCGCCTATGGCAAAGCACCACATCCGATTGCGGCCTTGTCCTTTGACGGGATCGCCGCCGTTGGCGCGTTGATGAATGGCAAAAAGTCTAGCCCGTTGTCGACAGGAGCCATCACGCAAAGCGCTGGATTTCAGGGGGCCACGGGCATCTTCCGGTTGCGCGCGGATGGCACAAATGAACGTGGTCTTGCGATTGCGACCATCCGCAACAGCCAAGTGGTTGTGATCGACAACGCGCCTGCCGGCTTTGGTGGCGCAGGCTTTTAAGCGTGCGGCCAGTTCCGTCTGACGACAGGCCGCTGGTCTGCGATCCCGACCTGATTTTTGACGCCAGCGCTTTTGACCAAGCGCTGGCGTTAGCCCGTCAGAACAAGCCTGCCGATCTGCGCGCCACGATGGTCGCTTGGCTAAAGGATGCGCAAAAACAGGGGCGCACGGCGATTGCCGACGGGTTCAAGGCGCAGCCATTTGCATCCCGCGCCATGACCCGCGCCTACACGTATCTGACGGATCATCTGGTCTGTGCGGCGATGACCATTGCGGCGACCTGCCTGCATCCCAATCCCAATCCGACCGCCGGTGAACGCCTGTCTGTGATTGCTGTTGGCGGGTACGGGCGCGGCGAAATGGCCCCGTTTTCTGACGTCGATCTGTTGTTTTTATCACCCTACAAAACCACAGCTTGGGCCGAAAGCGTGGTGGAATCCATGCTGTACATGCTGTGGGATTTAAAACTAAAGGTCGGCCATTCGACCCGCACCATTGCCGACTGCATCCGTTTGGGCAACGAAGACGCGACCATCTGCACCGCAATGCTGGAACACCGCTACGTGACGGGGGATGTCGCCCTTGCGCACGAGCTTGAGGAACGCCTGTGGGCCGACCTGTTCAAGCCCGCAACCGGCCCCGCATTCATCGAGGCGAAACTGACCGAGCGCGACAAACGCCACGAGCGTCAAGGCCAGCGTTATGTGGTTGAGCCGAACGTGAAAGAGGGCAAAGGTGGCTTGCGCGATTTGCAGTCATTGTTCTGGATCGCCAAGTACATTCATCAGGTTCAGGACGCGGCTGATCTGGTGACCAAAGAGGTTTTCACCGCCGAGGAATTCAACAATTTTGTCGCCGCCGAGGATTTCCTGTGGGCCGTGCGCAGCCATCTGCATTTGATCACCAATCGCGCCACCGAACAGCTGACATTCGACATGCAGGTCATGGTCGCTGAGGCCATGGGCTACACCGATGTCAAAGGCCGGCGCGCGGTCGAAGTGTTCATGCAGGCCTACTTTATTCACGCCACCGAAGTCGGCGATCTAACCCGCATTTTCCTGACCAAGCTTGAGGCGATGCACGTCAAAGCGGAGCCGTTACTGGAACGCTGGTTCAAGCGGAAACCCAAGGTGAAAAAGGGCTACCACGTCATTCACAACCGTTTGGCGATTGTCGATGATACGGAGTTTTTGTCGGACAAATTGAACCTGTTGCGCCTGTTCCAAGAGGCGTTGCGCACCGGCATGTTGATCCATCCGGACGCTATGCGTTTGGTCAAATCCAACCTGCAAATGATCGACGACGACATGCGCAACACGCCCGAGGCGCGCACGATTTTCCTTGATCTGATGTTGAAACATGGCAACCCCGAACGTGCCCTGCGCCGCATGAACGAGCTGGGGATTTTGGGGGCGTTCATCCCTGAATTCAAACACATCGTGGCGATGATGCAGTTCAACATGTACCACTCCTACACGGTGGACGAACACACGATCCAATGCGTCGCCAACCTTGCGATGATCGAGCGCGAGGAACTGGTCGAGGAATTGCCGGTCGCGTCCTCGATCCTCAAGGACGGGGTCAATCGGCGAGTGCTGTACGTGGCGATGCTGCTACATGACATCGGCAAAGGGCGGCAAGAAGATCACTCGATTTTGGGCGCGCAAATGGTCCGTCAGATCGCGCCGCGTTTGGGGCTGAAACCTGCCGAGGTCGACACTGTTGAGTGGCTCGTTCGCTATCATTTATTGATGTCGGACATGGCGCAGAAACGTGACATCGCAGACCCGCGCACCGTGCGTGATTTTGCCAAGGCGGTAAAGACAACCGAACGGTTGGGGCTACTGTGTGTGCTGACCGTTTGTGACATTCGCGGCGTTGGTCCGGACACGTGGAACAACTGGAAGGCCGTCCTGATCCGCGCCCTGTACCGTCAAACCGAAGTTGCGCTGGAACAAGGCATGGAAGCCCTGAACCGCGAGAACCGTGGGACCGAGGCAAAGAAGGGGTTGCGCACCGCCCTAAAGGACTGGCCGCGCAAGGATTTGCAGATCGAAACCGGACGCCACTACGACCCCTACTGGCAAGGGCTGCACATCACCGCCCATGTGGTTTTTGCGGGCCTTTTGCGCGGCATCACCGAGGACGAAATCCGCATGGATTTGCACCCTGACGAGGACCGCGATGCCACCCGCGCGTGCTTTGTTATGGCCGATCATCCAGGCATCTTTGCGCGGCTTGCCGGGGCCTTGGCCCTGGTCGGTGCGAACGTAGTGGACGCGCGCAGCTACACCACCAAGGACGGCTACGTGACGGATGCGTTCTGGATTCAAGACGCCGAAGGGCAACCCTATGAAGCGTCCCGCCTGCCCCGTCTGCGCAAGATGATTGAACGCACATTGGCTGGTGAAATCGTAACGCGCGAGGCCATCGTGGATCGTGACAAAGTCAAGAAACGCGAGCGGGCCTTCCGCGTGCCGACGCACATCAGCTTTGATAACGACGGGTCCGAAATCTACACGATCATCGAGGTCGACACCCGTGATCGCGCAGGGCTGTTGCATGATCTGGCGCGCACGCTTGCGGCCTCGAATGTCTACGTCGCAAACGCGGTGATCGCGACCTACGGCGAACAGGTCGTCGACACGTTTTATGTGAAAGACATGTTCGGGCTAAAATACTATTCCGAAGGCAAGCAAAAGACGCTGGAAAAACGACTGCGCGCCGCGATTCTAGAAGGGGTAGAACGCGCAAGCAACTAGCGCCAAATGTTTCGCGTGCGAAACAATTTTCCATTAAATAACAGTTGATTAACTATTTCTCTCTTGCCTTTTAGACCCTTAGAAAAACGCTGTGCAACGCGCGGCCCTGTCACGAAATGACAACATTTACAGCGACCAAAGCAGAAAGCCAGCCATGCAAAACCTTGCCCGTGTTCAATCCCCCCGTGTTATCCGCATCGGCGGTGGCATCGCATCGGAACTGCCCGAGGTTTTAGCGCAACTTGGCCTGTCGCGCCCGTTGATCGTGACGGATGCCAATCTGATCAAGATCGGGCATGTGAAACGCCTGACAGACATCCTTGGTGACACCGCGTGGGGGCTGTTTGACGAGGTTGTCGAGGACCCGACGGATGCTTGTGTTGACGCAGGGCTGGCCGCGTTAGGCGCGCATGACTACGACTGCATCATCGGGTTTGGCGGCGGCAGTCCGATCGATACGGCCAAGGCGGTGTCGTTCATGGCGGTCAATCCCGGCCACGTGCGCGACTACAAAGCGCCAGCGCAAATCGATCGCTGCGGCCTGCCCGTCATCGCGATCCCGACCACGGGCGGCACAGGGTCCGAGCTGACCCGTTGGTGTGTGATCACGGACACGGACCAGCCGGAAAAATACAACCTGTCGGGCCTTGCTTGTGTCGCCACTGCCGCGCTGATCGACTGGACGTTTACCACGACCAAGCCTGCGCGCATCACCGCGGACACCGCCGTTGACAGCCTGACCCACGCGATCGAGGCCTACGTCAGCAAGCGCGCGCATCCCTACACCGACGCTTTTGCCCTGTCCGCGATGCCGCTGATCGCGACCCACGTGCGCACCGCCTGTTCAGATCCTGAAAACGGTCCCGCGCGCGAGGCATTGATGCTGGCCGCGTCCCAAGCGGGGATGGCGTTTTCAAATGCCTCTGTCGCGTTGGTCCACGGGATGAGCCGGCCAATCGGCGCGCATTTCCACGTCGCGCACGGGCTGTCCAACGCGATGCTTTTGCCTGCGGTCACGGCGTTTTCGGTTGACGCCGCCCCGGCCCGCTACGCCACCGTGGCCCGCGTGATGGGATGGGCGCAGAATGGCGACACGGACGTTGTCGCCTGTGGGAAGTTGATCGAAGGCTTGCGCGTGTTGAACGACGATCTGGGCGTGCCGTCGCCCAGCGCCTTGGGGCACACAGCGGACGATCAGATGCTGCATTTGATGGCCGGTCAGGCGCTCGCGTCTGGGTCGCCGCAGAACAATCCGCGCGTACCAAGCGAGGACGAAATTGTCGCGCTGTACAAAGAGATGTGGTGAGGGGTCAGGCCCAGTCAGACCCGCCGCCCGCGCGCCAGAATGTACAGGCCCGACGCCACGATCAGCCCGCAGCCAATCAGTGTCGCGGCATCCAGCGTTTCGTTGAACACCAGCACGCCAAAACCCAGCCCCACCAACAGGCGCGAATAGCGGAACGGCGTGACCACCGAAACTTCGCCCACGCGCATCGCCCGCATCAGCCCGGAATAGGCCAAAACACCCCAAATGATTGCGCCGCCCAGCGCGCCTGATGCGATGTAGGTTGGCACGATGAACGGTGTGCCCTCCCACAACGAATAGAGCAGGCCCGCGACCACGATCGCCAAGAACCCGTAGACGCCCAGCACCGAAGTGGTCAGTGATACAGGCGCCGCACGCGTTGCCAAATCACGCCCCGCAAACCCGAGCATGCCCAGCACTGCAAAGATCGAAAACACGTCGAAACTGCTGGCGGTGGGGCGCAGCACGATCATCACGCCGATCAGCCCGACAAAGATCGCTGACCACCGCCGCATGCCGACCTTTTCGCCAAAGAACACGGCCGCGCCTGCGACCACGACAATCGGCGTTGCCTGTAGAATTGCGGTGGCCGACGACAGGGTAGAGAGCGCGATGGCGAGCACGTAAAACAGGCGTCCGAAAACTTCGAAACAGGCGCGCACGATCATTGGCCGCGACAGGATTTGGGGGTTGCGCAGGGGTTCACCGCGCACGCGTGCTGTGATCGCAAACAGGATCACGCCGCCTGCGCCAAAGATCACCAGAACCTGACCGATGGGCACCGTTTGTGACGCAACTTTGAGGAACATGTCCTCGATTGCGAAGCCGATCATCGCGGCCACCATCCACAGCGCGCCGATCACGTTTGAACGCGGGTCTGTTTTGATCACCGGTGCCATGGCGCTACTTTTTGTTACGCTTTTGGATGGCTTTGATGGTCTTGCCGAGGACTTTGTCTTTGACCTTGCGCTGCGCCATGTTGGCGGAATTTGTCGCGTCTTCGGTCACCAGTTTTTGCCAGCGTGCGAGGCGGGTGGCGTCTAACTGTTCGGCCTCGACTGCCGCGCGGATCGCGCAGGATGGTTCAACCGTGTGCGAGCAGTCGTTGAATTTGCAGTTGGTCGCGAGTTCTTCGATGTCCTCGAACACTTCGCCCACGCCAGCGGCGGCATCGGCCAGTTGCAATTCGCGCATGCCCGGTGTGTCCATCACAACGCAGCCTTCGGGCAGGAAATACAGTTGGCGGCGCGTGGTGGTGTGGCGCCCGCGCGCGTCGATTTCGCGGATGGCAGCGGTTTCGATTTCATTGGTTCCGGCCAGCGCATTTGTCAGCGTCGATTTGCCGACACCGGACGTGCCCATGAACGCGACGGTCTGGCCGGGCTTGCACCACGGTGCCAGTTTTTCGCGCGGTTCACTGCCACGGGCGTCCAGCGCAACCACGTCGACCAGTTCGGAAATGCTGCGGGCCTGATCGATGTAGTCGGCAGGATCATCGCACAGGTCGAGCTTGGTCAGCACGACAACCGGCGCGACACCTGCATCAAAGGCCAGCGCGATGAACCGTTCCAGCCGCGCGATGTTGAAATCCTGATTGCACGAGGTCACCACGAACGCTGTGTCGATGTTGGCGGCGATCATTTGCACTTGGCGATCAGACCCGGCGGCCTTGCGTTTGATCAGGCTTTTGCGTTCCAGCAGGCGGCTTTCGCGCGGGATTTCGGCATTGAACAGCAGCCAGTCGCCCACTGTCGCCTCGTGTCCGCCTGCGGGGATCATCGCGTCGATACCGTCACCGACAACATGCGCGCCATTGCGGTGCACCTCGCAGACACGCACGGGCGGTGTTGCGGCCATTTCATCGGTGTCGGTTTGTGCGGAAAAGAACGTCTGCCAGCCCAACGCGCCAAGCGTCGACAACGGGGCCGCCTTGGGGGTGTCACCGAACAGTTGGGAATAATCCCTGCTCATTGCTGATGTTTCATCTGGGGTCGTGTCCTTGGTGGGTTGCCTCTGCTTATCGCATTTCCTGCACGCACTGCCATCGAAACCTGCACAGCGTACAGCTAGATTGACACGCATGGCCGCTTTGGGTCAGTTACCACAAGTTCACGCAACACAAAGGCGCGCCCCTTGAAACCCATCCGCATGATGTCAGGCTTTCTTACCGTGGGGTTCTGGACCTTGATGTCGCGCATCCTTGGCTTTGTGCGCGAGATTTTGATCCTGTCGCTGATTGGTCCGGGTCCGTTGATGGACGCATTTGTTGCCGCATTCCGTTTGCCAAACATGTTCCGCCGGTTCTTTGCCGAAGGGGCATTTAACGCCGCCTTCGTGCCGATGTTTTCCAAAAAGCTCGAGGGCGACGAGGACGCGCAGAAATTCGCCAATGACGCGCTGAACGGGCTGAGCGTGGTTGTGCTGATCCTTGTTGCAGTGTCGATGATCGCGATGCCGTTTCTGGTGCTGGCCACGGCGGGGGGCTATGCCCAAGACGCCCGTTTTGACGTGACAGTCGGCTACGGGCGCATCGTGTTTCCCTACATTTTCTTCATGTCCTTGTCGGCGTTGTTTTCCGGCATCCTGAATTCCACGGGGCGCTTTGCCGCCGCTGCCGCAGCCCCTGTGTTGCTGAACATCTTTGTCATCATCGCGATGGTGGCGGCCTATTATTCCGGTGGCACGGTGATCAACTGGCTGATCTGGACGATCCCTGTGGCCGGTGTTGCCCAACTTGCGCTGACGTGGATTGCCGCGTCACATGCGGGGTTCAAGCTGCGGTTTGGGCGGCCACGCTGGACGCCGGACATGCGCAAAATGGTGGTGGTCGCTATTCCTGCCGCACTCGCGTCGGGCGTGATGCAGATCAATCTGGTGGTCGGGCAATACGCGGCCAGCAGCTATGAAAGCGCGGTCAGCTGGCTGTTCGCCGCCGACCGTCTGTATCAGTTGCCGCTGGGGGTTGTTGGCATTGCGGTTGGCATCGTGTTGCTGCCTGATTTGTCCCGCCGCTTGCAGGCTGGCGACGCGGCGGGCGCGCGCACAGCGTTTTCCCGTGCCGCCGAGATTTCGCTGGCCCTGACCATTCCTGCCGCCGTTGCGTTGATGATCGTGCCGCTGCCGCTGGTGTCTGTGTTGTTTGAACGCGGGGCTACCAATTCCGATGACGCCGCCAACATCGCCGTGGCCGTGTCGATCTACGGGTTGGGCCTGCCCGCCTTTGTGATCCAGAAATTCCTGCAACCCCTGTATTTCGCCCGCGAAGACACCCGCAGCCCGTTTCGTTACGCGCTGGTTGCGATGGTCATCAACGCGGTGCTGGCCATCGGTTTGATCCCGATCGTCGGCTGGTTTGCGCCCGCAATTGCCGCCACGGTGTCTGGTTGGGTGATGGTCGCGCTGCTGGCCATTGGCGCACGTCGTTTGGGGGATGTCGCACGCTTTGATACGCAGTTTCACAAGCGCATCTGGCGCATCGTTGCCGCCTCGTTGTTGATGGGGGTTTGCCTGTGGTTCGGCAATGTGTCCCTCAGCCCCGCACTTGGCCTTGATTGGATCAAATACATCGCGCTGACTGCACTGATTGGCATCGGCGTTGTCAGTTATTTCGCAATCGGGCAGTTGTTCGGTGCCTTCAAGCTGTCTGAATTCAAAGGTGCTGTGCGCCGTGGTCAGCGCCGCTGAATCATCGCGCGCAGGCGGCCAACGCCCCCCGGCACCACAATCACCGACAGCATAAATCCGCAGATAAAGCCGGACAAATCCGCGATCCAATCCAGGCCAACCGCAAAGAAAATGCCGAACACCAGTTGGATGCCCATCAAAAAACCGATCAACCGGAACGCCTGCAATTGCTGGGTGCCGCTGTTCAGCGCCTTTTGCCACAGCAAGAATGAATACGCCCCGATCAGCCCGTAAACACAGGGCATCGCGCCGATCAGCCATGCTTGGTCTGTGATCAACCCGAACATGATCGCGCCAAAGATGCCACTGAACACAAAGACGAGGACGACGGCCAGTTGCCCCATGACTTCGCCGACCATTTTGCCCAGCGCCAGCAGGATCACCCCCGCAAAAATCGCCGAGGTGAAGGACCCGTGCACAAACGGGTAGGTCAGGAACCGGACCATGAATTCGCCGCGCATCTGCCCGTTGCTCAGCATCCAGTCAAACGCGTTGCCGTGAAACCCGTAGTCGCGCACGGCGGCCAGTCGCCAACCGACAGCGTCCGAGCCGCCCAGCAGCCCTTGGGAACCCAGCGTAAACGCGCCCTCGATCCCCATGATGATCACGAACAAAATCCAGACAACCGGCGGCAACGGGTTCAGGGGCGGGGCGTTTGGATCTTGGTGCATCGGGTTACTCTTTATCAGGGGCTGTTGACGGGCTTTGCGCCCATGGGTAAGCCAGCTTAGCAGATTTGCCCAGAGCTTGAGGACACTACAGATGACCCAATCCACGTTCACCCCGCGCGTTTTCTCGGGCATCCAGCCATCCGGCGGCCTGACGCTAGGCAACTATCTGGGCGCAATCAAACGGTTCGTCACGATGCAAGACGAGGTCGCGCAATCGATCTATTGCATGGTTGATCTGCACGCGATCACCGTCTGGCAGGACCCCAAGGATTTGCAGCACAACACGCGCGAATTGGCGGCAGGGTTTATCGCATCCGGCATCAGCCCGGAAAAGTCGATCCTGATCAATCAATCTCAGGTCCCAGAGCATGCGCAACTGGGTTGGATTTTCAACTGCGTTGCCCGCATGGGCTGGATGCAGCGGATGACACAATTCAAGGACAAAGCCGGCAAGAACGCGCAAAATGTATCGCTGGGGTTGTTTGGGTATCCGGCGCTGATGGCCGCCGACATTCTGGTCTATCACGCCACGCACGTCCCCGTGGGCGATGATCAAAAGCAGCATCTGGAATTGACCCGCGACATCGCGACCAAATTTAACCACGACTACGGTGTTGATTTTTTCCCGATCACCGAACCCGTGATCGAGGGCGCTGCGACCCGTGTGATGTCCTTGCGGGATGGCGACAAAAAGATGTCGAAGTCTGATCCCTCCGATGCCTCGCGCATCAACATGACGGATGACGCCGACACGATTGCCAAGAAAATTCGCAAGGCGAAAACCGACGCTGACGCGCTGCCCTCCGAAGCGAAGGGGCTTGAGGGGCGTCCAGAGGCACGCAATCTGGTCAACATCTATGCCGCGCTGGCAGACATCAGCGTCGATCAGGTGCTCGCGGACGTGGGCGGCAAGAACTTTGGCGCGTTCAAACCGATGCTGTCCGATCTGGCCGTGGCCAAGCTGTCGCCGATTTCCGGTGAAATGGCGCGCCTGATGTCCGATCCTGCGGAAATCGACCGCATCCTTGCCAAAGGTGCCCAGCAGGCCCGCGAAATCACCGTGCCGATTTTGCAGAAAACCTATGACATTGTCGGTATGGTGCGCCCCGCGGTTTGACCTCGTAAGGTGGGCGTGTCGCCCACCACACCTTGAAAACGAACGCCACCCGCCAAACATGTGAACGGTACGATTTAACGAGAGACATTCATGCCTGCCCCCAATCTTGACGCTTTGAATTTCCTGCTGGCCCGCCGGTCCCGGCCCGCCAAAACTTTGCTCGCCCCTGCCCCGGATCGCGCCACGTTGGAAAAATTGCTGACCGCCGCCGCACGCACGCCCGATCACGGCAAGCTGGAACCCTGGCGTTTTATCGTCATCGAAAAGGGCGCGATGGCCCGTCTGGCAGATGTGGCGCAGGACCGTGGGACGGCTTTGGGGCTGGACGCCGAACAGATCATCAAAGGCCGCACCCAGTTCGACCAAGGGCATCTGGCCGTCGCCGTTATCGAAGTGCAAAAACCTTCGCCAAAGATCCCTCCGCTGGAACAAACCTATTCTGCCGGTGCCGTCTGTCTGGCGTTACTGAACGCCGCCCTCGCTGCGGGTTGGGGGGCCAATTGGCTTAGCGGTTGGCCCAGCCATGACCGTGATTTTATGACCCAAGCCCTTGGGCTGGACGCACACGAGCGCGTTGCAGGTTTCATCCACATCGCGACCGAATCCTCGGCCCCGCCGGACCGCCCGCGCCCTGATTTGACAGCAATAACCACATGGCTCGACACGTGATTTTCTCATCCTTCTTTGCCGCCCTCGGGCAAATCGGCGATCCCCGTTTTCGCCGCGTCCTTGGCCTTGGCATCGTTCTGACGATTGCACTGCTGATCGGGGCCAGCGCCGGATTTGTCTGGCTCTTGAACACGCTGGCGGGCGAATCGGCGTTTCTGCCAATCATCGGAGAAGTCCGCTGGCTGAACGATCTGGTCAGCTGGGGCTCGATCTTTTTGATGTTCTTCCTGTCCATCTTTTTGATGGTGCCCGTGGCGTCGGCCATCACGTCGATGTTTCTGGACGAAGTCGCCCAAGCGGTCGAGGATAAACACTATCCACACCTGCCCCGCACAACGCCCGTGCCGTTTGGCGACGCGTTGCGCGATACGGTGAATTTTCTGGGCGTTCTGATCGGCGCAAACATTCTGGCGCTGTTTGCCTACGTGTTGCTGCCGTTCGCCGCCATGTTCATCTTTTGGGGGCTGAACGGGTTCTTGTTGGGGCGTGAATATTTCATGCTAGCCGCCATGCGCCGTGTCGGGCGGGATCAGGCGAAAATCCTGCGCAAACAGCACATTGGCACCATTTGGCTGGCGGGCACGCTGATGGCGATGCCCCTATCAATTCCGTTCGTAAACCTGTTCATCCCGATCTTGGGTGCCGCGACGTTTACCCACCTGTTCCATCGTCTATTATCGAGTCGAACCTAAAGAAATCCATGTCATCCAAGGTGATGATTTCGAACAGAATAATCGACGACACCACCCCCCAGATCACCAGTGACACAACCGTTGTGATGATGGCCTTTTTCGGCAGATTATGAACTTCGGGCGCACCGGAATGGGTGCCCGGTTCGATGTTTCCCAGATCGCCTTGGGTCTTTACCTTGATCGGCAAAACCACCAGAAACGTCATCCACCAGATGACCGCGAGCAGAACAAGTGCGGATGTGATCCCCATGATCTAGACCTGCTCCAGTTCGACCAGACATCCGTTAAAGTCTTTGGGATGCAGGAAAATAACCGGTTTGCCATGCGCGCCGATCTTTGGCTCTCCGTTGCCCAGAACCCGCGCACCCGTTGATTTCAGGTGGTCGCGTGCAGCGATGATATCGTCGACCTCGTAGCAGACGTGGTGCATGCCGCCCGACGGGTTCTTTTCCAGAAATCCGTTGATCGGGCTGTCGTCGCCCAGCGGGTACAGCAGTTCGATCTTGGTATTTGGCAGCTCGATAAAGATAACCGTGACGCCGTGATCCGGTTCGTCCTGAGGTGCGCCGACTTTTGCGCCCAGCGCATTGCGATACTGATCTGCCGCCGCCTTAAGATCGGGAACGGCGATGGCGATGTGGTTCAGACGTCCAATCATGATGGGCTCTCCGGTTGTTGTGTTTTCATCGGTTATGCGGCGGACATGAGCCGCGTGCAAGGGACGCACCGCCGCACCCTGTTTACCTTTTCTTTTCCATGATCCGCGCGATGTTAACTGTCTGTTAGCCGTAACTTCATAACGTCAGGATAGATTTTAACTTAGCGAGGCTACCGATGGACAGTATTGACCCTTTCGCACCGACCTTGCCTACACCAACGGCAAACCGGCCCCTTTTAGGCCTGACCGTGTTGGTTATTGAGGACAGCCGTTTCGCGTGCGAAGCGATGCGACTGTTGTGTTTGCGCAGCGGTGCACGGATCAGACGTGCTGACAGCGTGCGCTCTGCGCGCCGCCACCTGAAAGTATACCGCCCGACGATTGCAATCATCGATATCGGCCTGCCCGATGGCAGTGGCATCGATCTGATCGCGGATCTTACATCGACATCCCCGCGCCCAGAGGTGGTGATCGGGACATCCGGTGATGATTTCGAAGCGGACGTTATGGCCGCGGGTGCTGATGGCTATCTGGCCAAGCCGCTGACATCGTTGTCGCTGTTTCAGGAATGTATCCTGTCTTGCCTGCCCTCAGATCGTCGCCCAAATGGATTGCGCGCGTTGTCTGACGAAAACGTTGAGCCCGATCCGTTGGCCTATCAGGATGATATCGCCCATGTGGCGGACGTTTTGGAAGAAAACAAAGACGAACGTGTGCTGGATTACGTCGCGCAATTCACCAACGGTGTGGCGCGCAGTGCTAAGGATCGCCCGCTTGCCCAAGCAGCACAGGCCTTGGCCGATCGTCGCGCCCAAGGCAAAGCCGCCGCATCAGAAACGGCAAAGCTGGCAGGGCTGATCCAACAGCGGCTTGCCGACAGCATCGCGATTTAAAAGCTACGTTTGGGTTGGGTCGTCATGGGGGCGCACCAACCGCGTCAGATCGCTAAGCCGTTCGATCTGACGTCCGTCACTGTCAAAGTTGGACGGATTAAGCCACGCGGCAAATGCTTCTTTTAACGCTGGCCATTCCAGATCAATGGCAGCAAACCACGCCGTATCGCGGTTGCGGTTTTTCACGATTGTGGCTTGGCGAAAGACACCTTCGTAGCTGAACCCAAGACGCTGGGCGGCGCGGCGTGACGGCTTATTCAGCGCATCACATTTCCATTCATAGCGCCGATAGCCTGCCTCAAACGCCCAAGCCATCATCAGATACATCGCCTCTGTTGCAGCGCGGGTGTTTTGTAACGCAGGGCTCATGTTGATGTGCCCGACCTCGATAGACCCCGACTGCGGGGCGATCCGCAAATAGCTCGCCACCCCCTCAAATGCGCCTGTGTCCAGGTTTTTGATCGCATAGAACACGGTGTCAGTCATTTCTTGGGCTTCACGCGCCCACCGGTAATATTGCGACGCCGATGAAAACGGGCCGTATGGCAAATAATCCCACACATGATCGTGCCCCTCGAACGCGCGAAACAGTAAGGCTGCGTGTTTTTCAGCCTCAAGACGTTCTAGCTGCACGCTTGTGCCGGTTAAAATGCCAGGAAAAGGCGCATCCGGTTGGGACCAGCCAGTGACGACAGGGCCCACGCGGCGCTCGGAGGAAGGTGTGTTGTTCATACGCGAACACTAGGCGGGGAATCGCCAAGGGCCAAGCCCTGATGGACGCAATTGGGTCTAAAGAAGCAGTCCCGGATCGGTGCCCATTTCCATTCCCGGGAAAATGGATTGCTCAAGAACAGAGGTGTCTAGCCCCACCAATCCGCGCATCACCCAAGCCGCTTGGGCGCGCACGTCGCCGGTCGGCATCAGATCGCGCCCTTGATACAAATCAGAGGTGCCAAGGCCGGGCCAGTTGCCATGCACTTTGCCGCCTTTGATCGCACCACCTGCGGTGATCATCAGGCCGCCAGTGCCATGATCCGTGCCGCCGGTGCCGTTTTCACGCGCAGTCCGCCCGAATTCTGTCATCACCACAACGGCGGTTTTTTTCCAGATATTGCCGCGCAGGGTGTCGCGCAGATGGTTCAGCGTTTCGGCCAAACGCCCCAAAGCCAGACTTAGGTTGCGTTCTTGGGCTTGGTGCGTGTCCCAACCGTTCAGCGAAAATGCCGCAACGCGGGCGTCAGCGCGCAAACGTTTGGCGGCGAATTTTGCGACCTTCAGGTGGGCTTTGCCCCGCCCCGCGCGCTGCATTTGGGCCATCATATCTTCGCCGTTGTCCGCCATTTCACCCATTTGCCCACCGTCAGGTGACGACAGCAAACGCGCCTCGGCCAAGGCCGCATGCATGGCAGGGTCGTCTTGGGTGATCAAATCCATCAGGCGTTCGGCTTGCGGGCTCATGGTAAGGTCAGCCTCGGGCGACCAATTGGCCACGGGTGCGGCCCCTTTCAACAAGGCCATGTCGCCGCGTCCAATCGCATAGGCTGTGTCGGCCTGAACGCCCGGAACCGCCTGCAACATGCGGTTCAACCAGCCATCACGCACGCCACCGGTCGACAAGGATTCGGTGCCGGCCTCGAGAATATCCTGGCCGTCAAAATGGCTGCGCTTGTCGCGATAAGGCGTCGATACCGCATGCACAAACCCCAGTTCGCCCGCCGTCCACATCGGCATCAAACCGGCCAACGCCGGATGCAGTGAAAAATACCCGTCCAGATCAAGACCGCCGTTTTCAGGACCGCCCTTCAGCTTTTGGCGCAGCTTTGCGTAGGCCGGATCGCCGTAGGGCTGGACCACGTCCAAACCATCAAACCCTCCGCGCAAAATGATCACAACCAACCGCGTATCCCACGGTGCAGCGGCAAAACTAACGGGCGCAAACAACGGGCTAGCAGCCAGCGAACAGCCGATCAGGCCAGAGCGGGCTAGAAAATTGCGGCGTGACAAAAGATCCATAACGTATTCCTAACTAGCGGCGCTGAAATGCGGGAGAGGCCAAGATCAAGCCAATTGCTTCGGTTTTGCTTTCTGCGGCACCAGCGGCAAATCGCACGGGTTCGCTGGCAAAACTGCCAAGCGCTGTGTCTACAAAACCGCGCGGATCGGGCAGATCAGGTTGCAGGATTTCCGGCGCGCCCATCGCCCAGCGCACCCGACCGGACAAGCCCTGCGGCGTGATCCATTGCGCGTCGTCTTCGGGCCAGCCGTCTGGACCATTTGGCTGTTGCCAGTTTTGACCCATCATCGCCATCGGCACCATGATCGCGTTTTTCATCGCCTTTTCATCCAACGCCTCGATCGGACCACGCGGGATCGCCAAAGCCCGGCAGGCAGAGCCCACAAAATCGACGGGAAATTTGAAATTCATCGCATCGCGCTGCCATGCTGCGGGGTGTTCCAGCATCGCTGTGTAGACGGCCATCAGCTGCCCGTCGGTTTTGGTAAACGCGTCGCTCATGTGCGCAATCAGGCCCGCATCCGGCGTGTCGGACACAAAGTGAACGGCCAATTTCGTCGCAATATGGCTGGCGGTTGCGGGGTGAACCGACAAATCCTCAAGCGCTGCGAGCACCGGTTTTACGTTCGCGACATCATCGTATTCAACGCCCAAAACCGTTTCCGTCCCCGGTTCGGCATAGTCTTTGCGAAACTTGAAACCGACCTTTGACTGGAACGACAGGCCGGTGAACAATTCCGCCAACTGGCGCACGTCTTCTTGGGTGTAGGGGCCGCCCACGCCCAGCGTGTGCAGTTCGAGAACCTCACGCGCGAGGTTTTCATTCAGGCCAGCGTTTTTGCCATTTTTCTTGATTGCCCGGATCGAGTTCGGCCCAATCGCCTGGGATTGATCGAGGTAGTGCAACATCAGCGGGTGCAGCACCGCCGCCTTGACCAAATCCGCAAATCGCAGGGTCAGGTTCGGGCGCATCGTTTCCTCGATGTAGGGACCCGTTGCGCGCCGGATCAGGCCGCGTTTGCCGTGGGCGGTAAAATGGTCGCCCCAGAAAAATGCGAGCCGCTCAAAGAAACCGCTGGTCGTGTAGGTGCGCCGCAACATCGATTGGCCCAGCCATTTCGCTTTGTCTTCGCGGGCAATCCGGTTCAGCACTTTGCGTTGTTTGCGCGCTTCTGCCGCCAGTTCGGTACCACGATTGTTCCGCCGAACTTTGCGCCACTCTTCGATCTTGACCATCCGCGCGCGAAAGATGTCAAAATGTTCGATCGGGAATTGCTGCGCGATAGCGTCTTGGGACGTCAGCCCGTCCAGCATCGCATCAATCGAGTCCACGCCCCCGACGACAGGTGACAAGCCGCACCCAAAGCGGATTTCGGCAAATTCTGAGTCAAACGTGGGCACGCAGGCGGGTTCCTTTCGCTGGATCTTGCGCTTTATATAGCAAGAAGCGGCTAGGTTTTCACCTACGCCGCTTCTTAATTTACGTCACATTGGCGTCGTTCCGCCGTTTTATTTGCAATTAGTCTTGTGGGATGACCCGCAGGCCCAATTCCATCAACTGATCGCTCAGCGGCTCGGACGGCGCGGACATCATCAAGTCTTCGGCCCGTTGGTTCATCGGGAACAGGATGACTTCGCGAATGTTCGCCTCGTCTGCCAGCAGCATCACGATGCGGTCGATCCCGGCCGCACAACCACCGTGGGGCGGGGCACCGTATTGGAACGCGTTAACCATGCCGCCGAAACGTTTTTCGACTTCGTCTTTGCCGTAGCCTGCAATTTCAAAGGCTTTGAACATGATCTCTGGCTTGTGGTTCCGGATCGCGCCGGACACCAATTCGTAGCCGTTGCACGCCAGATCATACTGGTAGCCAAGCACGTCCAAAGGGTCGCCTTGCAACGCGTCCATCCCGCCTTGGGGCATTGAAAAGGGGTTGTGTTCAAAGTCGATTTTGCCGGTTGTTTCGTCTTTTTCGTAGATCGGGAAATCGACGATCCAAGCAAATGCAAAGCGGTTGAGGTCGGTCAATTTCAGTTCTTCGCCGATGACGTTGCGGGCCCGTCCTGCGACGCCTTCGAACGCTTTTGGCTTGCCGCCAAGGAAGAATGCCGCGTCGCCAAGGCCAAGGCCCAGTTGCAGACGGATGGCTTCGGTGCGCTCTGGTCCGATGTTTTTGGCCAGTGGGCCTGCCGCTTCCATGCCGCCTTCCACTTCGCCGGATTTCAGTTTGGCTTGGGCTTCTTTTACGGTGATGCCCAGTTCTTGGGCCACGGCATCTGCCGTTTTTTCGCGCCAGAAAATGTAGCCCATACCGGGCAGACCTTCTTTTTGCGCAAACGCGTTCATGCGGTCACAGAATTTGCGCGACCCGCCTGTGGGTGCTGGAATGGCGCGAATTTGGGTGCCGTCTTGTTCCAGCAACTTGGCGAAAATCGCGAAGCCGGAATCGCGGAAATGATCCGAGACAATTTGCATTTTGATCGGGTTGCGCAGGTCTGGCTTGTCAGAGCCGTACCAAAGGGCCGCGTCTTTGTACGAAATCTGTTCCCACGTTTGGTCGACTTTGCGACCGCCGCCGAACTCTTCGAACACACCGATCAGCACGGGTTCAATCGTGTCGAAAATGTCTTGCTGCTCAACAAAGCTCATCTCGAGGTCGAGCTGGTAGAAATCGGTGGGCGAGCGATCAGCGCGCGGGTCTTCGTCGCGGAAACACGGGGCGATCTGGAAATATTTGTCAAAACCGGACACCATCAACAGCTGTTTGAATTGCTGCGGTGCTTGCGGCAGCGCGTAGAATTTGCCGGGGTGCAAACGGGAGGGCACCAGGAAATCGCGCGCACCTTCGGGGGAGGATGCGGTGATAATCGGCGTTTGATATTCGCGGAATTTCTGATCCCACATGCGCTTGCGGATCGACGACACAACGTCAGAGCGCATCATCATATTGCGCTGCATTTTCTCGCGACGCAGATCGAGGTAGCGATATTTCAGGCGCGTTTCTTCGGGGTATTCCTGATCGCCAAACACCAGCAACGGCAGTTCAGCAGAAGACCCCAAAACTTCGATGTCGCGCACGAACACTTCGATTTCGCCGGTCGGGATTTTGGCGTTCACCAGTTCTGCGTCGCGTGCTTTGACCGTGCCGTCGATGCGGATGCACCATTCCGACCGGATCTTTTCCATGTCTTTGAACACGGGGCTGTCAGGATCGCACAGCAATTGCGTCATGCCGTAGTGGTCGCGCAAGTCGATGAACAGGATGCCGCCGTGATCGCGGACCCGATGGACCCAGCCAGAAAGACGGACGGGATCGCCCACGTTGGCGGCCGTTAGATCGGCGCAAGAATGGCTTCGGTATGCGTGCATGGGGCTGGTCCCTTTGTTGGGCGTAAAACTTTGGGCAGATACACCGCTCGGGGGGTGGAAAGTCAAGGGAACGCAGGCAATGTTCACGCAAATCGGCTGCATTCGTGCCCGTTTACGCCCGTTGATGACTGGGCGTCACGGTTCCCTTTCGCGGAATGCCGGTTAGCATGGCGTCAACTTAGGATTAGGAGGCGATATGGACGTTTCAGGCAAGACTGCATTTGTGACCGGAGGTGCGTCGGGCATCGGGCTTGAGATCGGGCGCGTTCTGATGGAACAGGGCGCGCAGGTGATGCTTGCGGATCGTGATGCAGACGGGCTGGCGGCGGCCAAGGCGGATCTGGGGAATGTGCAAACCGTGGTGTGCGATGTGTCCGATCCCGCGTCGGTTCAGGCGGCCGCTGACGCGACAATCGCAGCCTTTGGCAAGGTGCACATCGTCGTCAACAACGCCGGCGTTTCACTGGCAGGATCGCCCGGTCGCACGCCGCTGAAAGACTGGCAATGGATCGTCGACATCAATCTGATGGGCGTCGTTTACGGGGTCGAGGTGTTCACGCCGTTGATCCAGTCACACGGCGAAGGTGGCTATTTCATCAACACCGCGTCGATGTCCGGCCATCTCGCGACGCCGCAGTTGGGGGCGTATACGGCAACCAAATTCGCGGTTGTCGGCTATTCTGAATCGCTGGCCCAAGATCTCGCACCGCACAACATTGGCGTGTCCGTGTTGTGCCCCGGTTGGGTCAAAACCGACATCAACAAAACCCACGAAGGGCGCCCATCGGGGCATGACCAAGACGGGACGTTTGCCGACAATCCCGGCATGCAAATGATCTCTGACGCGGTCGAACAAGGGTTGCCACCGCGCCACGTCGCCGAGTGGACGTTTGAATCGATGCAAGCCAGTCGGTTCTACATTTTCACCCACCCCAGCATGCGCCGCTGGATCCAGAAACGCGCATCACTGGTCGATGCCGATTACGCGGCGTGTGTGGACGACCCCCGGTTCAAGGATCGCTAGCTGCGCACCTTCGTGTTTTCGGGGTCATACGGCCCCGAGGCGATGACCTGCGCCGCGATGATTTGCCCGATGCAATCCAAGTTGAACGTCGTGCCGATGGTCGCAAAGGCGGGTTCCACAAAGGCGTAGGCGATGTTCATGCCGACGCGGTGCCCCCAATCGCCGGACGTCACAGTGCCCACCACGCGGCCGTCGACCATCACGGATGCACCTGGATGCGCGGGCAATTTGTCTGTGTCCAAACGCAGCGAAATCAGCTGGCGCGTGGGGCCCGCGTCGACCCGTTTGACCAAGGCATCGCGCCCGATAAAATCGCCTTTGTCCATTTTGATGAACCGGTTCAGGCCTGTCTCGAACGGGTCAAATTCGGTGATCAAATCGGCCTTCCAGTGCAAATACCCTTTTTCCATCCGCATGGATTCGACGGCGCGCGCGCCAAACAGCTGGAGCCCGTGTTCCTGGCCCGCTGATCGCAGTGCCAGATAGGCGGCATAAAGCTGCGCGTTTGGCACGTGGATTTCATAGGCCAATTCGCCGGAAAAGCTGACCGACATGACGGTCGCCGGCGCAATGCCGACAAAGCATTCGCGCACTGACAACCAAGGGAATGCCGCCGCGGACCAATCACCGCGGCTGACTGCGCCTAGCACATCGCGCGCTTTTGGGCCTGCCAAAACAAGGATCGTTTGGTCGTTTGTCAGCGATTTGATCTGCACGTCTTCGTCGGCTTTTAGGTTCGATTGCAGCCAGTCCATGTCGTGAAATTCGGATGCGGCGGCTGATCCGTACCACGTGCGCGCGTCGTCGATATTTGCCAGCGTTGCCTCGCCCTTGATCATACCGTGGTGGTTCAAAAGGTAGCCCAAGCCGACCTTGCCGGTTTTGGAATTCACCCGCCCGCAGATCATCCGGTTCAGGAATGAATGACGGTCCGCGCCGGTGATTTCGAACCGGTTGAACCCGTTGACTTCGGCCAAGCCAACGGCGTTTTGCACGGCTGAAACTTCGGATGCGACGACGTCAAATGCCTCGTTGAAATAGTATCCGTGAGTTTCGTGGAATTCCGAGGACGGGCGAATGTAGTCGACCCGTTCCCAGCCGTTCACCACGGTGAATTCTGCGCCTTCTGCCGCCATGACCGGCGTGATCGGAGTCGTCTTTGCAGGTCGTCCGGCGGGGCGGTGTTCGTGGGGGAAATGGAAGCGGAATTCGTTCTGGTAATCCTCGATGGCTTTCAGCGCCGTCAGTTCGACATTTGCGTGTCCGGTGAACCGGCGCGGGTCGATCACCCACGTGTCGTAGCAGGCCTCGCCGTGCACGATTTGTTGGGCCAGCAGCCAGCCGTGGCCACCGCCCTCGCCCAAGCCTGCACGCAGTCCGATGATGCAAAACGCGTTGCGTTTGTTCGGGATCGGGCCGACCAAGGGCGCGCCATCAATCGTGTAGGTGATCGGGCCGTTCACGATAGTGTGGATGCCGGTTTCGGCCAACGCAGGCATGCGGGCAATCGCGCCTTCTAACACGTCTGTCACGCGGTCCAGATCATCGGGGCAGAGCGCGTTCACGAATTTCGGGTCGATCCCGTCCATGCCCCAAGTTTTGCAATCCTGTTCGTAGAAACCGACCAGCAAACCGTTCTTTTCCTGACGGCAATAGTAATCCGAAATCGGGCAGCGCAGCAGTGGCATGCGGTGGTCGGATTGCGCGATTGCGGGGATGTCTTCGGTCAGGAAATATTGGTGTTCCATCGACATGACGGGGTGGTGCACGCCCATCATCGCGCCGACTTCGTTCACGCGGTAACCGCAGGCGTTCACGACCACATCGCAGTCAATGTCGCCCTTGGTCGTGTGCACCGTCCACGTGTCATCCTTGTGTTGGGTAAGACCGGTGACGGGCGTGTTGCGGTAGACTTCGGCGCCAGCCTTGCGGGCACGACGGGCCAAGGCCTGACACAGCTGCGCAGGGTCAATGTCGCCGTCCATCGGATCCCACAAACCACCGATCATGTTGTCGGTGGAAATCAGCGGGTGACGGCGGGCACATTCGGCGGCGTCCAGCACTTCGAATTCGACATCCATGCCCCGTGCCATCGATGTGAAATGACGATAGCCATCCATCTGCGCCTCAGTGTTGGCCAACCGGATACCGCCGTCGCCGTGGTGGTAGTTGATCGGATAATCCGGATCGTTCGCGAGCTCTTGGTACAGGTTGATCGAATGGGTTTTCAGGCCCACCATCGTTTGGTTCATGCCAAAGTTTGTGACCTGGGCCGCCGAGTGCCACGTGGTGCCGCTGGTCAGCTCGTCACGTTCGACCAGAACCACGTCGCTCCAACCTTCTTGTGTCAGGTGATACAGCGTCGAACACCCTGCAATCCCGCCACCAATCACCACTGCTTTTGTCCGCGTCTTCATTTCGATACCCTAAATTTCGTTGCTTGCCTTAAAGGCGCAAAGGTCGGTCACATCGTCAATTCGGAAACTATAGATTTCGCATTTGCAAATAGACGATTTGGCTTTGCTTGGATCAAACACGGGGGCTGGCGCGAAAATTCACGATGGGCCTATGGTCAAGCGAACGTCGAAAAGGGCCGCGAATGACCGATACTCCGAAACGTGCAGGACGGCGTGCGCGCCACGCATCACGTGCGGCCGGGCCTGATGTGAACCCCTGTCCGCCGGGGGCTGCGGGTGGTCAGTACAAGCCGCTGCGCGAGGGCGAAATTCAGGCGATCTACGACACCGCATTGCGGCTACTGGCCGAATTGGGCATGGGCGAAGTGCCCGAAAGGCTGACAAAGATTTTCCTGCAAAACGGCGCGGGTTTGCGTGACGACGGGCGTATCACATTTCCGAACGCATTGGTCGAAGACGCCATTGCGCGCGCCCCCAAGACCTTTGTTTTGCACGGGCGGGATGAGGATCGTTCGATCGAAGTGGGCGGCGACAAAGTCTATTTCGGAACCGGCGGTGCTGCGGTCCAGACGCTGGACATCGACAGCGGTTTGTACCGATCCTCTACCTTGCAAGACCTGCATGATTTCACCCGATTGCAGGACCGGTTGGACAACGTCAGCTGGTTCACACGCTGCTGCATCGCCACAGATTTGCCGGACGTTTTGGATCTGGATGTGAACACCTCCTACGCCTTGATGCGCAACACCACGAAACCCGTCGCGACGGCGTTTACCGTGCCTGAAAACGTGGCACCCATCGTAAAAATGTTCGACATCGCGGCAGGTGGTGACGGTGAATTTGCCAAGCGCCCCTTCGTTAAGGCGCACATCAGCCCGGTGATTTCACCCCTGCGCTACGGCGAAGACGCGGTGGACACCGTGTTCGAATGTCTGGCCCACAACATACCCGTGTCGTGCATCACGGCGGCGCAATCGGGGGCCACGGCCCCTGCGACTTTGGCCGGTTTCCTTGCCCAATCGCTGGCTGAAACGCTGGCCAGTCTGGTGATGGTGCACGTGATCAAACCGGGGCATCCGATGGTGTTTTCGAACTGGCCTTTGGTGATCGATTTGCGCACCGGCGCTTTTGCCGGTGGTGGCGGTGAAATTGCCGTTTTGAATGCAGCGTCGGCGCAGGTGTCAAACTGGCTTGGCCTGCCCTCGGGGGTGGCGGCGTCGATGACCGATGCCAAGGCGTTGGATGCCCAGTACGGCGCGGAAAAAGCAATGACATCACTGGCGGCAGCACTGGGCGGCGGCAATCTGATTTACGAAAGTTCAGGCATGACGGCGGCCCTGTTGGGCGCAAGTTTCGAAGGCTTTGTGTTGGACAATGAAATGCACGGCCACACCTACCGCATCCTGCGCGGCATCGAGGTAAACGAGGCCAACTTGGGCTTTGATGCGATCTGCGAAGCGGTGCTGGGCGACGGTCATTTCTTGGGCGGTGCGCACACGATGGCCGCAATGGAGCGCGACTATTTTTACCCGCCAATTGCCGACCGCGAAAACCCGAAAACCTGGGAAGACGCGGGCGGATTGGATGCGTGGGCGCGTGCAAAAATCACAGCCAAATCGATACTGGCAGAGCATCATCCGACCTATTTGACGGACGATCAAGATGCCGCGATCAGGCAACAATTTAGCATTCTCAGCTAATTGCCTACTGCTTGTCTTTGGCGGCGGCGTCCTCTGGCATGACATCTTGAACCGCTTGCGTTGCGGCGGCAGAGATCGCTGATTTGTCATCCTCCGTCAGGTTGGACGTGTCCATGGACGGCAGTGCAACGCGGACTTCGCGGCGGGCAAATTCCAGACCGTTGGTTGCGAATTCTGCGTTCACGCGGTTAAAAATTTCCTTGCGCAGCGTGAATTGCGTGCCCGGTTTGGCCATGAATTTTCCGCGAAACACCATGCCCACATCATCGATTTCCAGCATGCCTTGGGATTTGAACGGTTGCAGAAAATCATCCGCGAATTCAGGGACTGCCAGCATGTCCTGCCCGATCTTTTTAAAGATCTTTTTCACCTTGTTCGGGTCGGTTCCGAACGGCACGGTAAAGCGCAGTTTCATGATCACCCAGTCGCGCGAAAAGTTGGTGATTTTCGGGATTTCACCGTAGGGGATCGTGTGCACCGGCCCCTTGTGGTGGCGCAATTGCATCGAGCGGATCGAGATGTTTTCGACCGTGCCCATGGTCCCGTCTACTGTGACATATTCACCGGTGCGAAAGGCATCATCGATCAGGAAAAAGATGCCGGACACGACGTCTGTCACCAGCTTTTGCGCGCCAAAGCCGATGGCCAAACCGACGATACCGGCACCGGCCAACAGCGGGGTCGTATCAACGCCGACATTGCCCAGACCCAGCAGGATAAACACCACCACAATCGCCGCGCGGCTGACCCCCAGAATGAGCGGCAGGACTGTCGACAGGCGTGACCCACCTGCACCACCGCCGTCGCCACCGACCTCTTGGGCATCAGGGTCGTAACCTGCAGCGGTTTGTTCGGCCGCCAGTTTGCGGTTGATGTACAGCGACACCAATTCGTACAGCAGATAGCCGATCGACATGATCACGAGAAATTCGATCATCGATGCGGCAAGCCGTGGGCCAACGCCAGCGGATGCGATGTTAGACGGGCTCATGCCCCAAAAACCTGCGATGCCGATAATGACCATTCCGAAAACAACGACGCGGCCGATGCGGATGTAGGACCGTTTTGCCGACAGATAGGCGCGCTCTGCGACCGGGCCTTCGCCGGTCATCGGGGGTGACAAATGGCGCACCAAACCGCGGATCAATGTGTCTAGTGCCGGTGCGAACAACATCAGCGTCATGGTTTTGTAATGCGGGTACGTGCCCAGCAATTCAAAGTTGCCATAGCTGACGACGATGTTGACCACCCACCACACGGCGATGATCACGAAGATCGCAAAATAGGGGTAAACGCGCGCGATGCGGTCCTCCATCACGCTGACGTCAGGGTGGCTGCCGCGCATCATGCTGACCGCGCCCGCACGGTACGTCCACATCAGCCACACCAGATAGACATGCATCGCCACGTTCAGCCAAAACGCCAGTCGCGTTTCAATTGATGGCACCCCGTAGATGTTGTGGAACTGGATGAACGCGCCTGAAAACCCCAGCAACATCGCGATCCAGAACTGGTGTTTGCAAAACGCGCGGGCGGTTGGTGAATCGACGTTCAATAAGCGGAATTCCGGGTTCAGCGGCGCGAAAAAGAAGAATGCAATGGCCAGTGCAAGCCTTGGGAAGCCGATCAGATAGGGGCCGATCAACGCGACAAGTGCGAAAACATTGTCAGGCAGGATGATCCGCCCGACAGTCTGGGCGACGATCACAAAGACGATCACCGACGCCACTTGAGTGGTTAGCCGCTGCACCAACAACTGAATGACTTCGCGCAGTTGCAAATTTTCAGGGTCGGCTGGAGGCAGGACGCGCCAGTCTCTGGTAAAGCGGCGAAAGGCGATTTCGGCAAGCGCGCCGGCCCCAAAAACGATGACCATATAGCCCAGCGCCGTCAAAAGACCGATGCCGCCACCGATGCGTTCAAAGAACGTGGAAAACGCGGTGAATTGACTGTTGTAAAGCACTGGCAGGCGATCGACCGGCAGCATGACGGATTTCGCTGCACCCGTTGTCGCGTGATAAAGGAACTCGGAAAAACCGGCGCTTTCTTGGGAACTGGATGCGACGGCCTGAGCGTTCAGTTGGTCCAGCAAAAGCGTGCGCACCTCGCTGTCAGACAGGCGCGACATCAGCGCATTTGCAGTCTCGGTCGTTAGTGGATCCGGCAGCGTTGGCGTGGTGTCCACCGCCCCGCCAGTGCCAAGCATGATCTGGGCCTCGGCCGCAGCGCCCCACGTCAGAACAATCAAACAAAACGCCATAAGGGTACGTAAAAACATCGGGCTGGCTCCTAAAGCTCGTTGTTTTCACTTTGATTGGGAAACCTGCAAAACTTCAAGTGTGAATGTTTTTTTGCCGTAGCCGCGGGTGCAAAGTGGATGGCCAATCGCGGGTGTCTACGTGTCGACCCGATACCGCGTCAGAAAGCTAAGCCGACCCTCGGATAGTTGTGGCATCGGTTCGTTGGCCCCGTGCCAACTGTCATTGCCGATTTGAAACGCGTAGGCCAAGTTCGGTTTGTAGTTCATCTTTTTGACGGTCTCGAACTGGTCGCCGTGTTTTTCAAACAACTCGGTGCCAGTGTCGAAGTTGCTTTTGTCCAAGGGAAAGTACATCTGGAATGTCACAAGCCCGCCGTTTTCACCATCAAGGTGGGGGCGAATGCGTGTGCCCGCGCGGTCCAGTTGAATGCGGGTGTGGGCCTTGCATTTGTCAGGCGGTGTCATCCCCAATTTGCTGAACAGCAGCGCAATGATCTGCGGCGATTGCATGACGCGGTCCATAGTCAGCCACACAAAACCGACGCGACGGTGCGCTGTGTCAAACGCGTTTGGCGAAATGGTTGTCTGGTATCTTTGATACCTGCCGTTCTGAAAATATTCGGGGCTGGGTATCGGTTTCAAATGGGTGATGTGCGGGGATGACAGCAGCAGACAAATGTACGTTTGTGCATCAAATACCGGATCAATCACAAAATGTGCGTAGGGCGTATGTTCAACGTGCGCGCGGTTCAAGGCATCAAGCATGAACTTAAGGAGATGCGCGTAAAAATCATCCGCCGACAGCTGAAGCAAATCCAGCGCGCCGGCTTGGTCTTCGATTTCTTTGTTCCAGCGTCGGTGTATCCATTCATCGGATCGTCGATCAACAGCATCCAAGAGCCCAACCAGAACGCTTTGCGCACCGTCCGTATCCGCCGTTTTCAGCTTGGCCAAAGCGCTTTGCAATTCGGTCTTCAGCTCTAAACTTCTGTTTTCTTCGAGCACGCGAAGGGCACTGTCTACAGACGAGACCGGCTCGGGTTTGCGTGGCCCCAGCGCCGTAAAAAAATCAAAAAGCCTCTCGAAGGCGGCCCGTGGTGAATTGAATGCAATGCGGGCGTAGCGTTTGAGAAGCACAATTTTAACCTATACAAAAACCAATGGCTTTCAGTGTCGTACGCACAGCCCCTAGGTTAAAGGGTTGGCGATAATACAATTATAAAGTGTGCTAAGTTTGTGCCACCAAAGAGGTGCGATGACCGCCCCTGAATTTCAATTTCGAAGTTCAGGGGCGGTCAAGTCTGTCGTAATTTAGGCCGCAACGAACGCGATGTCTGCTTGCGTAATCGTTTCTGGCGCGGTGTTGTCGACGACAGCCAGATGCGTGCCCGTATCGGCAGCCCCCAGCCAAACGTCTGTTCCGCCATCGCTGTTGGCGACGATTGTCAGATCCTCGAACTCTGGCAAAGATGCAGATCCGCTTTGAATGACAAGCATGTCAGAAACTTCGAAATCGCGGATCACAACAGCGTCGGTGACCAGATCAGAGAACGTAAAGCTGTCGCTTCCGAGGCCCCCATACATGAAGTCGCCGCCGTCACCCAGCAACACGTCGTCGCCGATGCCGCCGTCCATGACGTCAACTTCGCCATCCTGACCGTCCAGAGTGTCGTTGCCCTGCTCGCCTTCCAACACGTCATTGCCAGACCCGCCGGAAATGTAGTCGTCATCGATGCCACCGAACAAATCATCGTCGCCGGCTTGGCCATAGATTTCGTCGTTGTCGTCGGCGCCAAAGACTGTGTCGTTGCCAGCACCGGCGTAGACAGTGTCGTCGCCATTGTCAGGCAACAGGTCTGCGCCACCGACGCCTGTTCCGTCATCTTCGATGTTCAGATTGTCCGGAAAGCTGGGATCAAGGCCTGCGTAAATCAGGTCATCGCCGTCTTTGCCGCGCAGCAGGTCATTGCCTTCGCCGCCGATGATCGTGTCATCGCCCGGGCCTGCATCAACAAAGTCGTCATCGAAACCGGCATCGATAAAATCTGCCTGTCCGCCTGCGCGAATAACGTCGTCGTCGTCGCCAGTGATAATTGTATCGGACCCAGCGCCGCCGACAACCGTGTCAGCATCGTTGCTCACGTCATCGTCGCCCTCAAACAAGAACGGATATCCTTGATCTGGCAAGCCACCGTTGTCGGATGAGGTGTCGATCATGTCATCACCGCGTCCACCAACCGCAAGGTCGGATCCGTCAGAGCCGATGATCGTGTCATCGCCGATGTTGCCGTGCAAAATGTCATCACCGATGTCGCCTTGGACAAGGTCGTTGCCCGGTCCGCCCATGACGCGATCGTTGCCAGCGTTTCCGCGGACGTCATCGTCGCCTTTGTTGCCTTGGACGACGTCATCATCGGTAAAGCCGCGCACCTCGTCGTTGCCATCGTTGCCGAACAACAAGTCGGCGCCTTCGTAGCCATCAACAGTATCGTCGCCCGTGCCGCCACGGATTGTGTCGTCGCCTGCGTCGCCATCTAGGATGTCATTGCCCGCGAACCCTTGCAAAAGATCGTCACCGTCATTTGCAGAAACGCGATCATCTTGATCCGTTCCTTGAATGTCGTCGTCCTCGGTCGAGCCGACGTAAAGTGTGCCAACCGCCAAAGCGCCCAGCATGGATAAAAGTACCAGCATTTTCGTTCCCCCTCAGGTAGTGGTGTTACCCTCAGCGCATTTCCCCAAACGCACTGAACACCGAAATCGTTTACGTAAATTTATTATTCAAAAGCGTAGAATGGCGGACAATGTGAACTGTTTGATGACGGCTGCGCAAAAATGTCAGCGTCTGGGTTCGTCAAATGGCCGCTATTTTGTATGTCTAAAATGCTCTTAAATTTTACCGTGTGCAGGCAGGGTGGCTGGAAATATTCGGCAAGTAAAGCGGTCAAATCGGTGTTTGGTAAACAACTGCACGGCACTTTTCCACCATGTCGAGAATTTCTACTTTAGCGTACATCCTGATTGGCCGAAGACATCCAAAACCCGCGCAGGAAACCTGTTTCCCAGTGGGGATTCGCCCACGAACATTGGCCGGTCTCGCAGCATTTTCGCGATCACCACAAACAGATGGTAATTTCAAGATGTCCGGTGCAGGCTTGCGGCGTCAAATGTGGGGTGCACGCTGTGGAACTGACTGTCTTTGTCGCCGTGATACTGGCCGCCATGCTTCATGCCACTTGGAATGCGATGGTAAAGGGCGACGGTGACAAGCACCTTGCCATGGCAGCCGTGGTGATCGGCCAAGGCGTTTTTGCAGCACCTGTTCTAGCGTTCGTGCCGGTGCCAGATGCGTCCAGCTATCCGATGCTCGTCGCTGGCATTGTACTGCATCTGGGCTATCAATTCTTTCTGCTCGCGGCCTACCGCGTCGGTGATCTTACCCAAGTTTATCCGCTGGCCCGTGGCAGCGCGCCGCTGATTGTTGCGGGCGTTTCCGTCCTGTTTCTTGGCGTCGTTTTGGAACCGGTCCAGATCGGAGCCATCGTGCTGATCGGGTTGGGGATCATTTCGTTGGCGCTGGTGCGTCGTGTCGATGGCGGTGCCAATCGCAACGCCGCTGGCTTTGCTCTGGCGACGGGGTGTTTCATCGCATCCTATTCGCTGGTGGACGGATTGGGTGCGCGACAGGCGGGGACGGCCCTTGGGTTTTACGGGTGGCTGGCGATTGGCAATGCCATTGTATTCATCGCTATCACTGCGCTGACCCGGCCAGAAACCCTGCGAAATGTGCGGCGCAAAGGCATGCGGGTGCTGTTGATTGGCGGGGGTGCATCCTACGCCGCATACGCCTTGGTTGTCTGGTCATTCACCCAAGCCCCCATCGCGCTGGTCACCGCGTTGCGCGAAACATCGATCGTCTTTGCCCTGCTGATTGGCGTGTTTGTCCTGCGCGAAAAGCTGGACCTGGCAAAGGTTTTATCCACGCTGCTAACCCTGATCGGCGCAGTGCTTTTGCGTTTTGGGCGGTCTTCGTGAGGGAATGCAAAACGACGAGGTCATGTGCGGCAAACATTGAAAATCGTCGCCTTGTCGGCGAGGCTGGCCAGAGTTTTGTCTTTTGGGCCCAGCTACATCTGGCCCCGCAATACCGCCCTAGAACCGGCACCAATTCATCAAAGCGCGTTCACCATCGGCTTCAAACGAAAGGGTTCGACTGGTTCCGTCGCGACTGACCCATCCCGAATTCAAGGCGTGGCTCAAAACGGCTGCGCCGACAGCACCCCCTAGATGATGTCGCCGTTCCGACCAGTCAATGCATGAGCGACAAAGAGGGCGTTTGTTCTTTTCCAGATTGTCCAAATCAATGCCGCGCGCCTTCAAAAACACCCGCCCACGCCCACTGAGCGTGATCACGTCGTTTTCCCACGCGAGCACACCATTCTTCAACCAGGTTTCAAACAACGTCACCGCAGACTTTCCGGCAAGATGATCGTAACAAGACCGCGCCGTCCGCATTGCTTCGTTCTTTGGGCCCGGCTTGGTGCGCATATGACCCGCACGCGACGCCACGATGACCAAAGCTTCGATTGCATGCGCGACATCCGCGTCCGCGATGCAGAAATACTTGTGGCGACCTTGTTTTGTTGCGGTGATCAAACCGCTTGCGGACAATTTGGCCAAGTGAACGCTCGCTGTTGCTGGAGTCACGCCTGCTTCGTTAGCTAATTCGGTTGCAGTCAAATGCATGCCCGACATCAAAGCCATCAGCATATTTGCACGCGCGGGGTCGCCCATCAGGGCCGCGGGTAACGATATATCAGGGCCTTCTTTCATAGTTAGATCAGAGACGAAGTATATCTCGCGGTCAACCTGTTAGTGTCCTGTAAGCACCTTCAGGAGATGACGCATGACCGACTTTACCCTCTACCTTCCCGGTATCCTTTTGGCCTACGCCGCGTTCTTGCTGGCCATCGCCAGTCCCGGCCCCAATATCCTGGCCGTCATCGGCACGTCGATGAGTGTCGGGCGCACGTCAGGGATCGCACTGGCCCTCGGCATTGCAACAGGGTCATTTACCTGGGCTGTCATGACGGTCATCGGGTTGTCGGCACTGTTGTCTCAGTACGCCGTCGCACTGGTTGTCATCAAGATATTCGGTGGGCTGTATCTGTTATGGCTGGCCTATAAATCCTTCAAATCCGCGGCCTCGAATCACGATATCGAAGCCAACGAATTGGCAGGAGGCACGAGAACGCCGTTGGGATACGCCAAGCGCGGATACATCATTCAGATGACCAACCCAAAGGCTGCCCTTGCATGGATCGCGATCATCTCGCTTGGGCTAACGGACGGTGCGCCGCATTGGGTTGGCATGGTGATCGTGCTTGGCACATTCATGCTCTCGATCATCATCCATGTGCTTTATGCCGTGGCCTTTTCCACACCGATAATGGTGCGCCTTTACGGCAAGGCACGCCGCGGAATCCAGGGCGTTCTGGGTGCCTTCTTTGCCTACGCAGGTCTGCGTTTGCTGATCAGTCGGAATTGATGGTTTCCCCTAATTTACCGAAAAAGGACGCAACATGCTGATGAATTATCTCTACGCTAACTTCCTCGAAGAAGAGGCATTTGTGGCGATCAAGGAGACAACCCGTGATGCACTGACGGCATTGACCCAAGCGCGTGTTTTCCCAGCCCCGTCGTATGTCTATGCCTGCAAAGGATCATCAGTGTCCTTTGTCAGCAGCGTTCATGACGATGCCACCTACCGCTTTCATTTAAAAGGCCATTCTGCGTGGTTCGAAAGCGTCGTACAGCTTGAACTCGCAACCGAAGATCACGCCCGACAGCATTTCGCCAGCCGTTACGATGACGCAAAACGGATGTTCTTTGCGAACGGCCTCGGGCAGGAATTGTCAAAGGTCGCTCCGGACATTCGACAGCAATTTGACACTGATCATGCAAAAGCAACATGGGACCATTTTTTGAACGGGGTTTATGGCGTCTGCACCCGTGATGGTCAGCCCGAGTCTGTTTTCAAAAAGCAGGCCCTCGTCATGTTCATTGATCATTCCGTGGCCAATGGGCCAATGCATTCGTCACAGGTGCAACTTCAACGCCTTGAGAGAGCAGTCGCAGCGTTGGACGAGGTCGAATCTGATTTTGCCCCCCATGAAGTATCTCAAACGTCACGGCAACGCTGCATCATTGATGTCAGAACCAACATTCTTGGCAAGATCGCTGCATAAAAGGGCGTGTGCGCCACGCCCCGAATACAAAGCTATCAAGTGTCGACCAAACAGGGGCCAAACACCAATCCGACCACGGCGCACGCAATGGACGCCATGCTTGGCGACAATTCTGGCGCGGTCTTGCCCCGCGAGAGTTCATCCCGCAAGGCATGGACCAACGCCAAGTGCCGTTCAACAGCTGCTGTGATCAGCGGATGCGCTTGAGAAAGCCGTCATGCGCCACTGTGATCAGCAGTTTTGCCGGGATGGATTTGTCGATCTCGAATTCATCGTGAGATTTCAGATAGTCCCAAACCGCCGTTTTCGGGTTGTTGCCAGGCCCCCACGATCTGTTGGGATATTCATCGGCAGGCATGTCTTCGATAAGCGTGTCAAAGACGACGCAGTAGCTGCCCACCGAGGTCAGTGGCGCGTATAATTCCAGCTCGCTGCGGACGTGGTCATGGGTGTGGTTTGAATCGAGACACACCAAAACGCGTTTGTATCCTTCGGCGGCTTTTTGAACCTGCGCAAAGATATCTTGATCGATGCTTGAACCCTCAATCATCTCGATGCGCGAAGCCATTGGATGCTGTTTGATCGCCTCAAGGTTATGGGCGCGAATGTCGATATCGATGCCCAGAACTTTCCGGTCGGACTTTGACGGATCCATCGTCGTTCCCGCTTCGATCGCGTCGCACATGTCGAGCAGGGCAAGCATTGAGGCGCTGAAAATCAACGACCCGCCATGGGCAATGCCGGTTTCGATGATCAAGTCGGGTTTCACACTCCAGATCAGTTCCTGCATCGCCACAATGTCTTGTGGGTACTGGATGATTGGGCGATCCTGCCAATGGAAATTATAGGAATATTGCGGCTGGGTCGTGGCCTGAAGAAACGTCAAAGCCATATCGTTCAGCGGCGTATTGCCCATCATCTCTGAAATGCGCGCGGCACTTTCTTTTTTAAATTCAGTCATTTCCCACCTCAACATATGTGAATGCATTGTTCGACATTTTGCGAATTTCATCGCTGTAATTTGGATTCATAATCATGATCTGCGCGGTCGCAGGCAAGTTCGCAAGCACCTCTTGTGGTGCAGATACACGCAACCCGGTTCCGGCCAGATAGCGGCCCTGTTTGCCGGGGTTGATGTCAATCACGGCCTCAACCGGCGCACCTGCCCGTCCTTGCAACAATGCGTAGATCACGCCTTTTGACGCGCCACCCCAAAGGATGCTGCCTGCGGTGCCACCCTGCAGGCTGGCTGTGAAATCGTCAGGGAAATCAATCGCATTTTCGGGGTCAAACCGGGGTGCTCGCAAGCTCGCTAGATCGCCGATCACATACAAATACTGACCGCCGAAACAGCGCCCGCTGGCGACGACATTGCCAAACATCTTGTCGAAATCGGACAGGCGGAAATAGTTGACGTGTTCATAGAAAATGTCGAACCAGCAGCGGCCCTCACAGATCCAGTCAAAGCAAGGCACTTCGATGTAGATCAATCCGCCGCCGCCATTTGCATCGCGCAACTGGCACAAAAACGCATAGGGGTCGGGGATGTGTTCCAGCACGTGGCGCAGCACCATGCCATCCGCCGCAAGACCCAATTCCGGCCCAAAGTAGTGCTTTTGAATCAGGGGGTTGGTGCCCTCATAGGTCGGATCAAAGCCCGTAATCGCAGCGCCGCGCGCATCGAGCATTTCCAGGAAAGTGCCCTTGCCACATCCGACCTCAACCAGGTTTTCGGTGCCCATGTGATCAAGGATCAGATCCGCGGCCCATTCCAGATGTTCGCGAAAGGGCGTACTGTTGGCCTGCTCGTTTTGATAGTTCGCATCGTAGTCCACCAGCGCGGGGTCAAAGGCGTCATTGCGCACAAGGCCCGACGTCTGATCCTCGACAATGCGGATATTGCCGCGCGGGCAATTTTGGGCCTCGTCCGCGCTGTCGTACATGCGGTTCTGGAACACCGGAAAATTGTCTTGCTCATACAGCAAGCGGGGTGCGGGGTACTGCGTCATGATGAAACCTCTGTTCTTTGCCCGATCACAACTGGCGGGTCTGTCAGATTGTCTGGTCGTGCGCCAAACTGCAACAAATCACGGCGGCCATATTGATCGGCGATCGTTTCTGCGAGTGCGCGAATTGTAACGCCTTGGCCGCTGCAAATGTTCGTCGCACCGACGCGCGCGCTCAGGGTGTCTTGGACCAGCAATTCGGCTGCAACATCAACATCGAGATAGTCGCGCATTGCGGTTCCGCTGGTCAATTTGGCCGGTTCTTCGTTTTGCATCTGCGCGTGCAAATACGGGACCAAACGGCGTGCATCCTCGCGTGCGCCGAACAGATAAAACAGACGCGCCCACAAAAATTCGACCTGTGTTGTGGCGAACCACGCTTTGAGCATTGTAAAGGTCGCGACTTTTGCGGCGGCGTAGGGTGTGTCCGGCGCAAGCGGTGTGTCGACGGACAGATGTCCGGCAGACAGATCGTATTCAAAGCAGGTTCCGACGCCGACAAACCGGCGCAGATCAGCTGCCGCAGCACCCTTGGCCATCGACAACGTTCCGGTCAGACACTCAAGGTTTCGCTCAGACGTCAGGTACTTTCCGGGCTCGGCGTACCACGCCAGATGGACCAGCGTATCAACCCCCGTCAGCGTCGATTTCCACCAATCGGCGGTTTGCGCAAACACGTCGTCGCAATGGACAATCTTGGCGTCCAATCCCTCTAGTTTTTCATCGCTACCGGGGCGAATAACGCACGTCACGGAGTGCCCAGCCGCAACCAGTTGTCGCGCAACAGGCAGGCCCACAAAACCTGTGGCACCGGTGATTAAAATCCGGCTCATTGGTTTACGGTAAGCTTGGGCACGGCGGTGACGAACCGCGTGCCCAGCGCGGCAAGATCGGCGCATTGGGTTTTCACTTCTGCCGCGATGTTCCACGGCAGGATGACCAGATAATCGGGGCGACGTGCGCGCAATTCTGCTGGGGCAAAGATCGGGATATGGCTTCCGGGCATCAGCTTGCCAATCTTGGCGGCCGCGGCATCACAAACGTACGGGATAAGATCAGGACGCACGCCTGCGTAGTTCATGATCGTGTTGCCCTTTGCCGCCGCGCCATAGGCCGCAACGGATTTGCCTTCGGCCTTGGCACTCAGCAGAAACTTTAGAAAGTCGTCTTTGACCGCATCGGCTTGGGACTGGAACGATTGGTAAAACCCGTCCTCGTCCATGCCGCGTGCTTGTTCTTGGGCCAACACGGTTGCGACAGCTGCGGATTGCACATGATCTGCCGCTTCTTGGCATCCGAAAATGCGCAGGCTGCCGCCGTGGGTTGGCAGCTGTTCGACATCGAAAATCCGCAAGCCGGCGGCTTTGAAAATCCGCTCGACTGTCAGCAGGGAAAGATAGGAAAAATGCTCGTGATAGACGGTGTCGAATTGGCGATGTTCGACCAGTTCCATCAGGTGCGGAAATTCGAGCGTGATGACACCACCGGGTTTAAGCGCGGTCTTGAGGCCCGCTGTGAAATCGTTGATGTCAGGCACGTGGGCGTAGACGTTGTTGCCGATGATCAAATCCGCCTCGGCAAGCGACGGCGCAAGATCCGTACCAAAGAATTCCTGAACCACCGGAATGCCCAATGCGCGCGCGGCGTCGGCTGTGCTTTTGGTTGGTTCGATGCCAACGCAAGGAATGCCCTTGGCCACAAAATTCTTGAGCAAATAGCCATCATTCGATGCGACTTCCATCACCTGGCTGTCCGGGCCTAGCGCGAACCGGTCTGTGACCATGTTCGCGTACCGCTCTGCATGATCCAGCCAACCCTTTGAGGTTGATGAAAAATAGGCATACGTGTCCGTGAACAATTCGTCGGAGGCGGCGTAATCTTCGGTTTGCACCAGACGGCACTGACCACACGCAAGCAGGCGCAATGGGTATGTTACTTCGGGCTTTTGCAGGTCTTCGGGGTTCAGATATGCGTTTGACGGCGGCGCAAAACCCAGATTGAGAAACCTGATGCTAAGCGGCGTGGCACAGTGGCGGCAAAGCTGCGTCATAGGGCCGAAATCTCCGAAAATGCAGGAAGGGTTTTGTCGCGCTCGGACAGTTGAGCAGGCGGCAGCGGCCAGTTAATTGCGAGATCAGGATCCATCACATTCACCCCTCCCTCATGTCCGGCTGTATACGGTTCCGAATGGAGATACTGCAGTTCAACCTCTGATTCAAGCGTTTGAAACCCGTGCGCAAACCCCTTGGGGATGTAGATCGAATTCCGGCGATCCGCATCCAGTTCGACGCTGACATGTTGGCCGTAACTGGGTGATCCTGCCCGAAGATCGACGATGACATCATAGGCCCGCCCGCGCAGGCAGCGCACCAATTTAACCTCTGCCGCGTCGCCCTTTTGAAAGTGCAGACCGCGCAAGCTGCCGGTGTGTCGCGTGACCGAAATGTTCATCTGCGTCCACGTGGTGTTCAGCCCATGTTTGGAAAATTCATCATCGCAGTAAAAGCGCGAAAAGAACCCGCGCGCGTCCTCACGAGGTTCCAACAACACTTCGAAAGCGCCCTCAAGGGGCAGTGGTTCAAAAATCATACGGCACCGAATTGATCGAGTTGCGCAGTCGTAATTTCAACTGCAGAACGTCCGTCATTGACCGCACGATACCAGCCGATTGTCTGCTCGATTGTTTGTTCAAATGCCCAACGGGGTTTGACGCCCAGAAGGGTCGCGCTTTTTGATGAATCGAGGCTAAGAAGGTTGGCTTCGTGTGGGGCCGCGTTAGACGACGCATCCTGCCAATGACCCGGCCAATGGCGCAACGCCTCGCTGAGCAGATCAGCCACCGGTCGGGCGGCTGTCTGGTCCGGTCCGAAATTAAACGCCGATTGATAGGCCGGTTCATCCGAGGACCAAATCCGTTCAGCCAGCACAAGGTATCCCGCCAGCGGTTCCAGAACATGCTGCCATGGACGCACGGCGGACGGGTTGCGCACCACGATGTCTTGTTCGCTTTGCAGCGCTCTGATGATGTCGGGCACGATGCGGTTGTCGGCCCAATCGCCACCCCCGATAACGTTGCCAGCACGCGCGGACGCCATCCGTAAATCCGTGCCTGCCAGAAAGGATTTTCGCCAGCTGGAAATCGCAATCTCCATCGCGGCTTTGCTGGCGCTGTAGGGGTCGTGACCGCCCAACGGATGGTCTTCGCCGTATGCGCGCCCGTCCTCAAGATTGTCATACACCTTGTCGGTTGTGACCATCACAACAGCGCAGCGCTTGGTTAATGCGCGCAACGCTTGCATGACATGCAGCGACCCCATGACGTTGGTCTGCCAGGTTTCCAGCGGTGTTTCATACGATTGCAGCACAAGCGGTTGCGCCGCCAGATGGAACACAACATCGGGCTGTACCGTGTTGATCCGCTGGGCGACCAGATCGGGGTCCCGAATGTCACCAACCATGTGATCAATCAGCCCGTCCAGCTGTAGCTGGTCAAACAGGGCGGGCGTCGTGTCAGGTGCCAACGCCAGACCCGAAACATCAGCGCCCATCCGGTGCAGCCAATAGGACAGCCAACTGCCCTTGAACCCGGTGTGTCCGGTGACAAGAACCCGCCTACCTGCCCAAAAGCTGCTCATTCCCACGTTTTCCAAGGCGCTTTGCCACTGGACCACAGGTCTTCTAACGTGTTGCGATCGCGCAATGTGTCCATCGCCTGCCAGTAGCCGCTGTGCTTCCAGACTGACAACTGCCTATCCGCAGCGAGCGTTTCCAGTGGGCCTTTTTCGAACACCGTGTAATCATCTGCGATCCGGTCCATGACCGCAGGTTCGCAAACGAAAAAGCCACCGTTGATCCAGCGTCCGTCGCCTTCGGGCTTTTCCTGAAACTTGGTGACGAGCCCGTCGTTGATCACAATGCCACCAAAACGCCCGGCAGGCTGGATGGCTGTTACCGTCGCTTCGACGTTTTGCGCACGGTGGTGCGCGATCAAAGCCGTGACATCGACGTCGCTGACCCCGTCGCCATACGTCAGGCAAAAAGGCCCGTCCAAGTGTTCGGCAATCCGTTTGATGCGCCCGCCTGTCTGGGTGGCCTCGCCCGTGTCGACCAAGGTGATTTTCCAGTTCTCGGCCCTTTGAGAATGGGTCTCGATGCTGTTGTTTGCCAGATTGATCGTAACGTCGGACATGTGCAGAAAGTAATTCGCAAAGTACTCCTTGATCATGTAGCCCTTGTAGCCGCAGCAGATCACAAATTCGTTGATCCCGTGTTCGCTGTAATGCTTCATGATGTGCCAAATGATCGGGCGTCCACCGATTTCGATCATGGGTTTAGGTTTCAGATGCGACTCTTCGCTGATGCGTGTTCCGAACCCGCCTGCAAGAATTACCAATTTCATTCGCCGCTTACCTGTATCAATTGTTTCAAATCGCCCGATCACGGGATCGTACCCGTTGACCGAAATATCACGTATTTAGGGGTGTTTGGGAAGGGAACCTAGACAAATAAAACTGGGCGCTCGAAAATTGAACTTGAGGCGGCGTTTTGTATCCGAGGCCATCGCGCAGGCTGGAACCGAAGCGATGGCAAATCGACCGCAAACGTCGTTTTGGCAATTGCTGTCGTGTCGCTGCAATCAGGCCATCTCAAACCATCACCGGCACCAAAGACGCGCGATTTCCACCGCAGTAATTCCGCACAATAGACGGAAACGAAAAAAGCCTCCCGAAGGTGGTTTGTAACGTGCTGACATTAAATCAGAAATATTGGTTGCGGGAGGGCGCTCAAATCTCAACTTGCTATTTCACGCGGCTGCATAGCACACCTACTGCGATGCACTTGATAGATGCTGGTTATCCGGTTTAACAAGAACATTGCTGTCTAGGCCTCCAGCAAATCTTGTATCCACGGATGCGCTTCGTCGAAGATCATTCTGCACTGTTGGAGGAGAGGCTGGCCAAGGTGCAAGCCCGCTATCGTTTGGCCGATTAGAAGGGCGGAAAGCGGTAGTTCGCTGCGACCGCAAAAACTTGCCGCCCCGACACAAGAGGCGACTTCTTGATCGCTCATTTGTGCTTAAGAGGTATGTGGAATACGGTTGGCGGAATTCCACATCATATGCGCCTGCACGCGGCCAAGAGCGTCTTGTTCATCTCTCGCGAAAAAGAGCTTTTCAGTTGTGTCATAACCAAGACGCAACGCAGTACTCATGCACTCAGTCATCTGCTGATCTAGGTCGTCTTGAGCCTCAAAAGGATCAACTTGCTTAACAACGTGAGCAATCAGACCAAGAACGAAAGAGTTTCAAACGGCAGCTTGATGATCCCATTCAGTCCAGAATTTGGGCTGATCAACGGCTACTTTAGATCATAGTTCACCTTTGTGCGAATTTGACTAATTGGTAAAATTACCATCAACCTCATAAAAGACCACTCCCCTGCTAACTCAAAGCCGCCGCTGGATTTGTCGAAACCTATGTCGGCTCTGCGGTCATTGAAGACTGTTCCAAGCTGTCAAATCCAACCCTTCATTCGCTGCCTGGCTGAGCAACAATCGAGACGCGGACATAGCGCCACTTCGCTGCGGTTGCGCCAATGTCCGGTTCAGGAATTCTCAACTTCTTTGATCTTGCCAATAACCCTGCGCATGTAGTCCAGAAACGCTTGAGTTTCATCTTCGGAAAGGTCGGCGAGCACTGCTTCGTTGATTTGCATTGCTGTCTGATACGCAGAGTCACGGATTGAACGCCCTTGGTCGGTAAGGTGGATCGTGCGGGCCCGCGCATCCGCTGGATGTTCTCTACGGGTGATTAGCCCATCCCGTTCCATCCTTGTCAGCGTGTTTGCAAGTGTAGCTTGCTCGATATCGAGCATGGCCAATAGCTCCTTTTGGGTCAGTCCGTCCTTTTCCCAAAGAGCCAATAGTGCCGGAAACTGCCCGGGGACTATGCCAAGAGGTGCAATGCGCTTGCGAAGCACCTCGACAAGCAGGCGGGCCATGTTGTTCACAAGATATCCCGCGGAGTTCATACGATCAAATTCCATGGCACCTAATAGCATTGCATAGCTAACTATGTAATAGTATATAGCTTGCTATACAATACGAATCAGAATGGATAGAGAGATGAGAATTTTGACAGCAACTTGCGCACTGCTTCTGGCTCTCCCGAGCGCTGGATTGGCTCAATCAGACGCGCCGACACCCGGCCGTGAACTGGCGGAACTGATTTACGGATCGATAGAGGACAACCCAACTGGTGCAGCCGATATGGGCGAGTTTGTCAATTTCGGTCAGGACATCTTCGTGTCCATGGACTCTGACGAAAGCGGATCAGTCGATCCCATCGAATTCACAGAATGGGACTTTGGCTTCAACTTCATCGCCGAGGATGAGGGCCAAGAACGGGCCTATCAAACAGCGCAAAAGGTACTTTTTGCGATTTGGGATCACGACGGTGACGGCGAGATCGCGCGGCGAGAGTATCACAAGTCGATGGTTTGGGATTTCCGCCGTGCCGACACCGACGACAATGCCTTCCTGACCCGCGACGAGTTTCTCAGCGGCTATGTGGTCAACCTCGCCTACCGCGCCGCGCTCACCGGTCTGTAAGCCTGATCTTTCGGAACTAGGAGGCACGTCTTATGAAAAGCACCCCAACTCAATATGGATCGGTTGCAGTCACTATTCATTGGCTGAGCGCCCTGTTCATTCTCGCGATGCTTGGCTCAGGCTTTAGGGCGTCATCCATGACGCAAAGCGCCGCCAAAGAAGCAATCCTGATGTTTCATGTGCCTTTGGGAGTTGCGATCCTGTTGCTGACGCTGCTGCGCCTGTTCTGGTGGTGGGGTGTTGACCAGAAGCCACGCCCTGTGGATGGCGACCCCGTTTGGCAAACGTTTACTGCAAAAGCGATCCATGTACTGTTCTACGTTGTCATTTTGGGAATGGCGGCAAGCGGCATCGGCATGCTGGCACTATCGGGTGCGGGCGGCGTGCTGTTCGGCGCAGGTACAGAGCCTTTGCCGGACTTCACTGAGTTCCTGCCGCGCATGCCACATGGACTGGGCGCGAGGCTCATGTTGGCGCTCTTCGCGCTCCACGCGGGGGCCGCACTCTACCACCATTTCATCAAACGGGACGGGCTGATCTGGCGCATGTGGTTAGGCTCAAAAGGCAAAGGAACCGGTTCATGATCAAAACAGCGTTCAACATACTCGCCATCTGTGGGGCGGCAGGATTTGCTGGCGTCATGCTCAGTATCGGCGTGACCTTGGGTGGATACTGGCGCAGCCTCCCGACCCAAGCATTCCTGGACTGGTTTGCGGCTAACAATCAGTTCGTCTCCCGATCCATCCCGCTGATCTTCATGTCAACCCTGTTCGGCCTCATTGGATCAGTCTGGTTGTCTTGGGGCGGCCCGGAGCTGAAGTTCTGGCTGCTCAGTGCCGCCTGCATCTTCGTGGTGGCGGTCCTGACATTTGCGTTCTTTGTGCCAACCAATGCCGCACTTGCGAGTGGTGCAATGGACGAAACGACAGGTGCATCGAAACTGAACCAGTGGCTCACGATCCACTATTTCCGCATCGGGTTTGGCATGGCGGCTGCGGTCTTCGGCTGCATCGCGATCAAAGCCTGAAACACCAGCCATCCACCACTCACAGAGTTGCCACGCAAAAGAGGACGAACCCATGAAAACCCGCATTCACGCCATTGCCGGAACTGTCGGTCTGCTTATGATCTTCACGTTCTGGACCTCGACCGTCATCTCGGAACTGTTCGGATCGTATGAAACCATCGCGGCGGTGAAGGGATGGATACTCAATGGGATGTTCATTTTGATCCCTGCGATGGCGATTGTTGGCGGCTCTGGCATGTCGCTTGGGGCCGGCCGATCAGAGAGGTTTGTGTCCACAAAGAAAAAGCGGATGCCGATCATCGCCGCCAACGGGATACTGATCCTGCTTCCGATGGCCTTCATTCTTGAAGCCAAGGCCTCAGCGGGGACGTTCGATACGTTGTTCTACGCGCTGCAGGGTGTTGAGCTGGTCGCAGGGGCAACCAATCTGACGCTGATGGGCTTGAACATGCGCGATGGTGTCAGGCTCACGGGTCGGAACAGCCGGGCGTCGTTAGTGCAGCTTCTCGGGCGCGAGATGGTCGCAGAAAACACGCTTGCGGTGCGCCTCGCGAAACCCGCTGGCTTCACCTTTGAACCGGGCCAAGCGATCCGACTGACCATTCCGGCTGATGCACCCCAAGGTGCAGGCGAGGGACGCGTTCTTTCCATCGCCAGTGCGCCACATGAAGCGGACCTGACCGTGATCACGCGCCTGCGAGACAGTGCTTTCAAGCAAGCCTTGCAGGCATTGCCGGAGGGAACTGACCTACAGGTCGCTGGGCCTTTGGGCAGCTTCACGAGAGCTGAGGGCCAAGATCGTCCTTCAGTGTTTCTGGCAGGGGGGATCGGCATCACCCCGTTTCTGTCGATGATCCGCGACGCCCATCGCTCTGGTGGTCAGAACAACATCTCTCTGTTCTATTCCAATCGCAGCCCAGCCGACGCAGCCATGCTGAAGGAGCTGCAAGAGATCAGCGCGGCCAATCCAGAAATCCAAATGGTTGCCACCATGTCAGATATCAAAGACAGCACCGGTTGGAACGGAGAAACGGGGCGCATCAATGCGGAAATGCTGTCCAGACATTTGTCCGATTTGGCCAAACCGATCTATTATTGCGTTGGCCCAAGCGGGTTCGTTTCAGCGATGATTGAAATGCTAACTTCGACAGGTGTCGACAAAGACAACATCCAGTTTGAGCAGTTTAGCGGCTACTAAGAACCGAAACCGCACCGTATAGATGCAATGAGATACAGCCATCTCAGCTTCCGAAATGCCGCGTCACGGCCGATTGATCTAACGCAATACTGGTGAGCAACAAGTCGCACATGGTCCCCACAAGCGGGAGATCGTGCCTTCGGCGCGAAAGATCAATTGACACATATTCATGTGGAGAATGGCCATGAAAAACAACCAGTTGCATCGTGGTCGACTTATTGACCATGTCCAGCTCGTGGTGAACGACGTCAAGGCCAGTCAGAATTTTTACACAGCCGTTCTAGCCGTTTTGGAAATCCCCGTTATCGGCACGGCGGAGGGTTTTTTCTGGGCTGACGAACTCGTCGTATCCTCGAAAGATAGCTCTGCGGCACTGCGTGTGCTGACGGGCCGTCACCATCTGGCTTTCCAGGCAAAGGACCGCGCGGCGGTGGATGCTTTCTACCGTTCGGCGCTGATCCATGGCGGGCGCGATAACGGGGTGCCCGGCGAGCGTCCATATCACCCAGGCTACTACGCGGCTTTCGTGCTCGACCCTGACGGAAACAACATCGAGGCCGTATATCACGGTAAGGCACGACGCAGTGCGCCATCGGTGGTGATCGATTTCCGGAGTTAAGCCCATCGTGGCTGGCCAAGCTTGAAAAACTAGCAAACCGAAGCTATCTCAGGATACACAACAATGGAGATTTCATGTCCCGGTAAAGTGGGGAGGCAACAGTCCTCCCGATGCAAGTTCAACAATTGAGACGCGCTGCCAAATCCATTTGGCCGGCCTGTTGAATTGCAACATCAGAAAACACTGACACTTCAAGCCTGAGCGCTGCTCGAGGCTAAGACATGAAAGTTGACCCCAATGACAAGGGACTATTCCAAATTTCTTCCGCCCAATATGAAGGGCGGAGCAGCGACACGACAATTATCTCCACTCGAAACACTCGGTTGGCAGCCGTATTTTGCACAACAGATCAGCGTGGATGAACTGACTGAGACGCCACCTGTCCGCGTTGTAGAAGTGCATCGCAATGGGCTGCATGTCATCGGAGATGGCATCGATGAGACAATTCCTCCGCAGCAGGATGCGACAGTTGGCGATTGGCTATTGCTTGATCGCAATCATTCCAAATCAAGCCGCGTTTTAGACCGAAAGAGTCTTGTGAAACGCCGCGCTCCTGGAACGGACCGTCAGGTGCAACTGATCGCGGCCAATATTGACATAGCGTTTATCGTGTCGTCCTGTAACCAAGACTTCAAAGTAGCACGTTTGGAACGTTACATCGCTTTGGCGTTTGAAGCGGACATCACGCCGGTTATCGTTTTGACGAAGAGTGATCTGGCCTCTTCCACTCAAAACTATGTTGATGATGCTCAAGCGATTTCCGAACTGGTCTCTGTCGTGACCCTTGATGCACGTGGTGATGAACCAAAGATGAAGTTGGCGAACTGGTGCAAGCCCAGCAAAACCGTAGCGTTCCTTGGGTCCTCTGGCGTGGGCAAATCGACCTTGGTCAACGCGCTATCGGGTACACAGACGATTGAAACGCAAGCTATCCGTGAAGATGACGCCAAGGGTCGTCACACGACGACAAGTCGGCAATTACACTTTGTGGCAGGTGGCTGCATCGTGTTGGACACACCAGGGATGCGCGAGTTGCAACTGACAGATGCAGCATCTGGCATTGATGATGTTTTCGCGGACCTTCATAGCCTCTCAACCCAATGCCGGTTCAGCGATTGCCAGCATTTGACGGAACCGGGATGTGCCGTTTTAAAGGCGATTGAGAACGGTGAGATCGACGAAGCCCGGTTAGGCCGATGGCGCAAGTTGATGGCTGAAGAGGCTTTCAACTCGTCAAGCTTGGCTGAGCGCAGATCAAAAGACAAAGCGTTCGGCAAAATGGTCCGCCGGGTCACAAAGCAAAAGGCGAAAAGGGGATAAGGTAAAATTTGGGGCGGCCAAGCATTCAACCTCGGGCGTCTCAATAATCCCATTCAACAAGCACAAATGCGTGCCAGCAGTTGACCCATATCAAGGGTCAGGTCGCCGGAGTATGAAATGCTTCCCGCGACAAATGGAAGAGGTATGGAAAGGGGTCAACAATGACCGTTGAAAAGATAGGTCGAGTCATCTGGCACGACCTTCTCACAAGCGACAGACAACAGGCGATGTCGTTTTACAAACGTGTGGCTGGCTGGACCTACCAAACAGAGCACGCGACTGATTTTGCCTGGGGCGGGGGTGAGAAAGACTTCATTCTTGCGCTTGAAGGAGATGAAGCAGGCGCGGGTTTTGCGGAAACACCACCGGAAATGACGAATGGGTGGGTTGCCTATGTGGAAGTTCTAGATGTGGACGGAACGGTGGCACTTACCGAAAAGCTGGGTGGGACCATTGTACGGCAACCATTCGAAGTCCCCGGCGTGGGACGCAATGCGCTCCTGCGCGATCCTCTCGGGGCACGCATCGGTGTCTCCATATCTCGTCACAGTTATCCCGTGCCGCAGCGGCAGTTTGGATTGGAGGTTTACCTGACAAATGCGGCTGCATTCCCACAGGAGTTCTATTCTGAGTTATTCGACTGGACGGTCAGTTCCCAGCCTGCGGCAGAACTGGCTGGTCTGAAGGTCACCGGACCTTCGGGCGAGGATGTTGCGTTGGTAGTCTCTGGAAAGGCGCCATTGGAAGCACAAGCGGTTTGGGTGCCTTCCATAAAGGTAGCTGACCCAATCAAGTCGCTCAACGATGCAGCGGCATTGGGCGGAGAGGGTTCAACGTGTCGACTGCGCAGCCAGCGCAACAGCTCGGCTCCTTTATGTTCAATCCTGACAGCGCACTCTCATGCTTGTTGAAAGCCTAGGATGGAGGGCACGTAGATGAAATCATTGGTTTTGTTTTATTCGCGAACTGGCACCACCACCAAAGTCGCGAACGCGCTTGGAACGGCACTCTCCGCTGATATCAAAGAAATTAAATGTCCACGTTACCAAGGCGGTTGGTTTGCCTATCTGCGGGCTGGTTATGACAGTGTCAAAGGCCGATTGCCGCCGATCGACGTTCCGGACCTGTCGTTCGATGAATACGATCTGGTCATCATCGGCGCGCCCATCTGGACGAGCTACCCTGCCTTGCCTCTGCGATCTTTCTTAGCGCGAAAGCCAAAGTTACCGAGCCGGGTTGCAGTGTTCTTTACCCTTGGCGGACACTCTCCTGCTGAAAAGGCAGTGAAGATGGTGGAAGGTCTTCTCCCTGTCCCATTGGAGGCCTCGCTGGAGTTGCCTCATGATCAGGTCATCGAAGGCCGGGACTCGGACACTATCGAAACATTTGTAGCGAAATTGAACGCCATTGACGGGTGATAAAACTGACCGCCACTTTGAGCGGTGGGCGCATCTGATTGATGTTGCCCGCAGGGCTTTAGCGGCGTTAGGCGAGTCCGGCCGATAGGGCCTCGCGCAATGCCACGTCCCTTGGATCGGGCTCAACGCCCGGTCCAATCCGGTTTGTCACATATCCGTAGCCTAACCCGATCGACGGATCGGCATAGCCAAGCGAACCGCCCGCACCTGGCGCACCAAAGGCGTCTGCGTGACCGAATGCAAAACCATCAAATGGCTTCATGAAACCCAGTGCGTATTGCGCGTCGTCCCGAAGCACTTCATCAAAGAAACCGCGTGATGGCGGCATGGCTGGCGCTCTGAGTGCTGCCAGCGTTTCCGGCTGGAGACCGAGTTCCGATCCACCTGTCGCGAAGACACCATATGCCTTTGCAATAGCCCGTGCGGTGCCGACACCGCCGCCAGAGGGGACCTCAAGATCACGCGCATATATGCGGTCCTTGTCCGTGACAACGCCTGCGCCCGGGTTTACGATACAGGCCCTGAAGGCATCGGACCATGGGTTCATCAACGCCCGTATCATCGGAAACGGATATCCGAAAACCGACTTGATCAGGCCGGCTTGGGTGAGCGGCGCAAGCCGTTCGTTCGGGATCACATCTGGAAGACCGATGTAGAAATCGAGATCAAGCGGTGTCGCGATTTCGTCCTGAAAGAACTGCCCAAGCGTGCGGTGCGCCGGATCAATCCGACGCAGCAATTCACCTTCATAAAAACCAAGCGAAAGAAAGTGGTAAGCGTTGCGGGTGCCGGGCGGCCATGCGGGGGCCTCACGCGCCAAGATCGCCGCCAGCCGGTCTGGGTCGGCAATGATGGCGCGGTCAATGTTTTCATGGAACGCATGCAGGCCAGCTTGATGCGCCAGCAAGTGTCGCACGGTGATTGCCTCTTTGCCGTTCTGCGCAAACTCTGGCCAGTTATCGGCAACACGCGCCTCATAGTCGAGCCAGCCGCGCGAATGTGCCAGCGCGAGCGTCATTGCTGACATCCCTTTGGTCAGCGAGAAGACCAGTACCATTGTGTCTTCTTCCCAAGGCGCACCGGTCGCCGGATCGCGAACACCGCCCCAAAGATCAACCACCTTTTCGCCGCGCAAGTACACGCAGCAAGCGCCGCCCAGTTCATTGTGCTTGGTGAAGTTTTCTTCAAATGCTGTTCTTACGCCAGCGAATCTTGGACTCACATGTCCATTCACCGTTGCGGCTGATGGGTTGCTCATTTCCAGCTTCCTCTGAAAAACACGCCTTTGAATACCAAGCGCAAGGGGCAGAACATTGACCCAACGCAATCATTCAGGTCTCGGCGGTTTCGCAATTCGAGAGGTTTCGTTCTCCGAACAATGAGAAAGCGCAACAGACCTACGAGCGGTCAATTGTGAGTTTCACCCGAAGGTTGGCTTCGCCTGGGTCTTGCTCGTTGGTCTATGAGGCCTCGCTGCGTTTTTGGCGTGAATTGAGGTGCCCCTAGTTTCCTAGACGCCTGCCTTGTTCATTTTTCTTTGTTCTGTTTCATAGTCAACTGGCGACAGCATGCCGTTGTTGGTGTGCTTGCGGGTCGGGTTGTAGAACATCTCGATGTAGTCGAACACGTCCTGTCTTGCTGCGTCGCGTGTGACATATGTCCGCCGCCTGACGCGTTCCCGTTTCAAAAGCTGGAAGAAGCTTTCAGCCACCGCATTGTCATGGCAGTTCCCACGTCTGCTCATGCTGGCATCCAGATTGTGTTTGTCCAGGAACGATTGCCACTCTTTGCCCGTGAACTGCGATCCTTGATCAGAATGGATCATCACCTTGGTCTTTGGTTTGCGCCGCCAAACAGCAGCTAACAGTGCTTGCAAAGCAAGATCAGTTGTCATGCGCGACTGCATTGACCAGCCAACGACACGCCGCGAGAACAGATCAATGACCACAGCGAGATACGACCAGCCCTCATGCGTTCTGATGTAGGTAATGTCTGTCACCCATACCGTATCGGGCGCATCAACTTCGAAATGACGGTCCAAGGTGTTGTCGGCAACAACAGCAGGCTTGCCGCCATAGCGCCCTGGACGGCGTCTGTAGTCAATCTGTGCCGAGATGCCTGCTAAGCTGGTCAAACGTGCAACACGGTTCTCTGAGCAGGTCTCGCCTTGATCCAAAAGATCATCGTGCAGTTTGCGGTAGCCGTAGACCTTGCCGCTGTCCGTCCATGCCTGTTGCAGCAGATCAGTTTGCCGAGCGTCTTCAAGCGCACGCTGGCTCAACGGTTCTTTAACCCATGCGTAAAAGCCACTGAAATGCACCATCAGCACACGACACATTGACCGCACCGAAAACTCCGCCCGATGAGCCTCAATAAATGCGTACTTCACTGAGACTCTCGCGCGAAGTTCCCTCTCGTGCATTGCTGCGCAATACCCTGCCGGGCAGCGCGACGGTCGCCTTTTTTAAGATGGTGCGTTCCTCGGTCACCCGGGCCAGTTCGCGCTTCAACCGTCTTATCTCAGCAGCCTGTTCCGCAACCTCAGATCGGGCGCGTGGTGACTTCACAAACTGAGCCTTCCATGTGTACAGGGATTTGGTGCTGATACCCAACCGCTCGACCACTTCGCTGACCGCATATCCACGCTCAACAACCTGCGCCACGGCGTCCTGTTTGAACTCGTCCGTAAACCGTATTCCCTTGTTCATAACCGTCTCTCCTTGGTTCCAAAATTACCAAGCAAAGCGTCTACAATACTAGGGGCACCTCAGTGCACGATGGTGACGGGTATGTAAGAACAAGGTCTCGCGTCACTGCAGAGCCATCACACTTCTTAATCTTGTCTGGTTGTCTATCACGTCCCTTGGTCATCGAGAGCGGACGTTTGGCTTGCTTTGACCAACGTCCATCTCGTTCCGCAATGTGTGAATTCTCTTGTCGCTGAATTTTTGCGTTTGCAGCGACTGTCTACAATGGGGGCCGCGTATACAGCATCGAACGACAAGGCTAAAGGTCGGCTTTGCAACGAGACGCATACTACGTGTAAGAGCTACCGTTTCACCGGCAAGCCGTACGTGACGCTTTCCAGATAGTCGTCAATTAGTTTCTCTTCATTCAGAGTCTGCAGGTCGTCGAACAGGATGTTCCAGCATAGTTCCAACCATTCTGTTTATGCCACCGGAATGGTCGGCATTCTTTGGACAAACTGGAGGTACTGGAAGGAGCGGTTCTGCATACGAGGTGAAAGTCGTGTTACAGTTTTATGAACTATTTATGACAGTGGTGGATTGGTGGGTGGTGGGAGTGCTTCTCTGATCAGCAAGAGGATAAGTAGCGTAGTCTTTGGACCCGCTTCCGCGTTCATCTGGCGTTCATTTAGAATTAGATCGCGCTTCATGTGTCTGTGCGAACTTCATCCGCTTGAGGCCACGGGCGCAAATCAGTGGTGCGGCATAAGTTTGGGAATCGGATTAGGTGCTGAACAGTTTATTGGCAGCAAGATGCACAGGGAGAAATTTCATGCCGCGGCTGGGGGTATGGGTTGTCGGTGCCTGTGCGGTTCTCGTGATCTACGCTTTTTTGACACCCGCCTTCGCGCAATCTGCCAGCTTTCGCAATGTAGACACCAATTCGGACCGGGTGCTGAGCCGTGATGAACTTGTCAGTGCCTTTGGTTCCCGTGGTGCCGCGCGGCTGCTGTCACAGTCCGATCACAACGGAGACGGCAAGTTGACAATCTCCGAGTTGCGACAGGGGAGCAGAAGTGGAGGAGGCACGGGCGACGCCAGCACGAACGATAATGAAGATGGCGATGATGGGGACCGTGATGACAGCGGCAGTGAAGGGGATGGCGACGGAGACGGGGATGGTGGCGATGACTGATATGCGTCCATCGCCCACCAATCGCGCCGTTCATCTCCCGTTCACCCGATTTCAGAGCAATGGTTCATCAGACTGCCGGAAAGCTGTCAGCGAGAGGCGTCAGAAAGGATGCACAACACATGCTTTACAACGGAGACGACCAATGACCCAAATGAAACCACTTTCCGCCGCCCTCTGCACAAACGCAAAATGGGCCTTTACAACCCGCCGCGTCACCCGCACCGATGTACGCGGCCTGTCCACGAACTTTGCCGCCGCCAAGGCCGGTGACCTGATCCTTTGCGAAATCGCCGAGATCGGGCAGCACAAGAAGATCCAGCTCGCTGAGCGCCGCGTGTCAGTTAGCTATCCGGGCGACCTTGTGGTTCTGTGTCTGGGCGACCGTTATGCGCCGGATCAATTCCTGGCGTCTGCCGTCATCGACGACGATCTCATTGACCTTGTCGCCGGTGGCGGTGTTGCAGGCCGTGTCGATGTCGCGCATATCCGGATGGATGAACCGACCCGCCTGAGACCGCTGGGCCTTTTGACCGGCGCGCAGGGTCAGGTGATGAACATCGCCTCATATGCATTGCCCGCCACGGCCTCGAACAATGACGTGACCGTCATTGGTGTCTTTGGCGCCTCGATGAACTCAGGCAAGACCACGGCTGCATCCAGCCTTGCGCATGGCCTCATGAAATCGGGCTACAGCGTGGCGGGTGTCAAAGCGACCGGAACGGGTGCTTTTGGCGACTTCAACAGCTTTGAGGACGGCGGCGCACCGGCACTTGATTTCACGGATGTGGGCATGCCCACAACCTACCGGATGCCGATGGATCGGATCGAAGAGGGGTTCGAGACGCTGGTCGCCACCGCTGCGGCACGCGGCGCAGAGGTTGTGGTGGTCGAGATCGCGGATGGGGTATTCCAGCAGGAAACCCGCGCCATTTTGCAATCGGGCAAGATCCGGGACCGACTGGACGGGATCCTCTTTGCGGCACCCGATGCGCTGAGCGCGCTGGGGGGCGAAACGGTCCTGAACAAGATGGACCTTGGGGCCTTCGCCATCAGCGGCATGGTCAGCTGTTCCCCGCTTGCCGCCTCTGAAGCGGCAGAGGTCACCGGCCTGCCGATCCTGACCCGCGAAGACCTCTGGTCCCCTGACACCATTGCGTCGCACGTCGCCCCCCTGATGCGCCGTGCTCCGCAGACTGTGGCCGCATGACGCCTCTCCCGCCAATGGCCACAAGGGACCGCGTCTTTGATGCGGCCCTCATCGTATCATGCGGGATCGTGCAGGCCGCAGCGCTTGCGGTTGCGGCCTTTGCCACTCGCGATGCCTTTGCCGCGCTGCACGGCGGTGTCCCGCTTGCCGCTGCAACGGTTCTGGAACTGGCGCTGGCCGGTGCGCTGACGGCGCTGTGCCTGTTCATCTCCGGCTGCCGCGCCGAACGGCTTGGCCAAAGCTATGCCATCGATTTGCGCCGCACGCTTTACGCCAAGATCGCGCGGCTGCCCAAAGCGCGGCACGAGGAACGCCGTGTCGGTGCACTTTCGCTGCGCTTTGTGGGTGATCTGTCTGCAGCGCGTCTGTGGTTCGGGCGGGGGTTGCCCGAAGTGCTGTCGGCCTGCGTCGTGCTGCCCGGTGCCGTCGCTATCCTTTATGCGCTGAGCCCGGTTCTTGCCACACGCGGTCTGGCCCCGCTTGCACTCGCGCTGGTAGTGATGGCTGTTGCGGCATGGCATCTTGAACGGCGTCACCGCCGGTTGCGCAAGCGCCGTGCCGGTATCGCCATTTCCATGATCGAACGCATCGCCATTGCGCCGGAACTGGACGTCATGGGCCGCACCAGCGCCGAATTGCGACGTCTGGACGTGCAGGGTGCACGGCTGCGCGATGACGCTGTTGCCCGACGTGGGCGCACGGTCGGTTTGCAATCGCTTTTGCAAGCCGGAACAGCGGCCTCCGGTCTGGCGATGCTGTGGTCGGCCAGCGTGACGGGGATTGCACCCGCGACTGTTGCCGCCAGCCTTTCGGTTCTGGCACTGGTTGCCCTGCCACTGCAACAACTGGGTGCGGCCTGGGACCAATATTGCGCCTGGCGCGTCGCGCGGGAAAAAGCGCAAAACCTGCTGCGCGAACCTGCGGTGCGCCGGTCGTTGAAGACCTCAAAGGCCGCGGTTTCCGTAACGACCGTTGGACGCCTGGGCAACACGCCGGTCGCCTTCGAGGTTGCGGGCGCAAAGACGGCTCACCTCAATGGCCCCGCCTGCCGTCACATTGCACGTGCCATTGCGGGGCTGGATACGTACGATACCCTCGATGTGCGCTTTGACGGCAAAGCGCAACGTCCTTGTGTCGCGTACATCGGTGACGAACACGTCGGATTGCAGGGCAGCCTGCGCCGCTCAGCCACATTGATGAACCGCAAACGCCCCACGGACGCACGTATCACCGCGGTCCTTACAGGCTTCGGCCTTGAGGATCTGCTGGCTTCGGGCGGGCTGGATCAGCGCCTGTCGGAAAACGGCAAAGGCCTGAGTGCGGCACAAACGCTCCGGCTTGATCTGGCGCGTGCGGTTCTGGGCAAAGCGGACGTGATTGTCATCGCATCGCTGCGCTGGTCCGCTGAGCCGGAAGCGCATGCGTTGCAAGAGGCTTTGCAGGAATATAGTTCTGCAACGCTGGTGTTGGCAGAACCACTCGAAACGTGCTCTACAACGTCGATCCCAAAGGTAATCTGATATGCGTTCCACGACCCTTTTTGGTATTTATGCCGTTGTTGTCATTGGCCTGATTGGTGGGCTGGCCGGGCTGACCCTGTACAACCTTGAAAAATCGCGGTGGTGGGACGCGCGCACGCAACTGGCGCAGGAATCCTATGGGCTGCACCTGAAGCTGGAAACGAAACTTTATCGTCTGTTCAAACAACATAGCGGATCGCTGCTGCTTGGGGGCAGTGAGAGTGGCGCGGCGGAACGTGATCTGCGCGCCAGAATTGATCAGACCCTGCTGGACATTCGCCGAACAATTGAACGCGAGATCGAGATGGTTGGCGAAGAGGAACTGGAAGAGCTGGAACTGCTCGCCGAGATAGAGGCCGACATTCGCTCCCTGAATGCCAGCGTCGCGGCGCTGAAGACCACCGATGATCCGCTTGAAACCTTCGTTCAGGCAGAGCGCCTTGCCGCGCTGCTGGACGGTGGCATCGACGTTGAACTGGACCGCAAGATTGCCGCCGCACTTGAAGAGGAAATTGAAGAAACCGAGGAAGTGCTGGCTGATGCTGTAGCGTTTCGGGCGCGAAATGAAAAGCTGGTCTATGTATTGGTGGCACTGGCGGTAGGAACATTGATCGTTGCTTTGTTGTCGTTCAACGGACAAATCCGGCAACCTATCGTCCGCCTGCGCAATGAAATCGAGCGGTTGCGCAGGGCGGATTACTCCAAACCTGTGGCCCTCGGTGGCAGCCTTGAGTTCCGCGAACTCGGGACGGTCCTGCAGGACATGGGTGAAGGACTTGCCGTGCGAGAGGCGACACGGGCGGAACAGAAGAAACAGCTGGAGGAAACGGTCGATGCCCGCACGGCAGAACTGCAGCAGCTGATCAAGAAACTTGAAACAGGTGAGGAAAACCGCAAACAATTGATGGCCGATATCAGTCATGAACTGCGTACGCCACTGGCGATCATTCTGGGTGAGGCCGACGTGACCCTGCGCACCCAGCGTACATTGGGTGTGGAAGTGTCTGACGCGCTGGCACGCATTCGCGAATCTGCCAAACACACAAACCAGATTGTCGACGATATGCTGACCGTTGCCCGCCTCGAGGCTGGACAACTCAGACTTGATCGCAAGGAAGTCGAGTTGCTCAAGATAGTGCGCGACGCGGTATCAATGTTCCCCGAGACAGTCCTGGTGGATAGTTCTGATGCCAAGATTGTCGGGAGCGTTGATGAAGTCAGGCTGCGGCAATCTGTGCTGGCGCTGTTGCACAACGCCAAGCGGTATGGAGGCCCATCCATATGCGTGTCACTGCGCCAGAGTGCGACCGAGAATATCATCGCGGTGGAAGACGATGGGCCAGGCCTGACCCCGGAAGAGAAATCCAAGGCTTTTGACCGGTTCTTTCGTGGATCAAACGCGTCCGGACAGGGGATCGAGGGCAGCGGCCTTGGTCTGCCGGTGGTAAAATCCATTGTGCTTGCCCACGGCGGCACAGTTGAATTGGAAGATCCGGACGAAGGTGGCCTGCGCGTTGTCATGAAGATCCCGAAAGAGCCGCGTCAACGTCCAGTGCCGACCGAAGCTGGGCCCGGATGAACATAGATTCGCTTGGAAGCGGAATTGGTTATGGTCGCATGGGCGACCGCGCGAAGTTATGAAGGAACAGTCGATGAACATTCTATTGATTGAAGACGAGGCGCGCGTTGCCGACTTTGTCCGCCGTGGTCTTGCGGCGGAAGGCTGGTCGGTCGATCATGCCGCCAACGGAGAAGACGGGCTAGAGCTTGCCGCGCAAAACAGCTACGATGTCGTGCTGCTGGACCTGATGTTGCCGGGCATCCAGGGGCAGGATGTCTGCCGCAAACTCCGTGCGCGCAAATCCAAGATACCGATTATGATGCTCACTGCGCTCGACGGGCCCGAGGAAAAGGTCGAGGGCCTGAAAATCGGCGCCGATGACTACTTGCCCAAACCGTTTGATTTTGACGAGCTTGTCGCGCGCGTGGAGGCGTTGCACCGCCGCGCCACCGGCTATGCCACGGACGTGAGCGACACGATCATCGCCAACGGCGCAATTACGTTCGACCGTGCCTCCCTTGAAGTCAATGTGAAAGACAAACCGATTGATCTCTCGAAGAAAGAGCGCGATCTTTTGCAACTTTTCCTAACAAGCAATGGGCGCGTTTTGTCCAGAGAGCGCATCCTGAATACGGTCTGGGGTCTGAATGCGGACCCTTTGACCAATGTTGTCGATGTATATGTCGGTCGGCTGCGCCGAAAGCTCGGTCAGGAGGGACAACGCATCGTGACGTTGCGCAATGTGGGATACCGAATGACGTAGAGATTTGCGCAGTGCTATTCTGGCGTGGCTGGGTCCCCCTACTCGGCGCTGGCTTCGACAAGGCGGCCTACAACCTGCTTGGAAAACTCGTGCAAGCCTGTGTCTCCGAGGCGCGCTTTAAGCGGAGCAGCCATGCTCAAAGTGACAAGTCTGTGCATGAAACACCAAACGGAAACGCTAATGAGTTCTTCAGTGTGGGGTATGTTCTGGATAGCGATTGTCGTGACTTCGTTGAAGAGAATATCTGCGACTGGTCGGGCATAAGGGCGTCATTCCGCAGTTTTTGGTTGAGTGCTCAAACCTCAAAGCAGACATTCACGGCCTTATGTATCAAACGCACCAACAACATACCTTATAAAAACAGGGCTGTGAATCCATAATACCCGCATGGAACACACGATATTCGGACTTATCAAGAAGCGCGGTGAATTGGCAGGTCAGCACAAGGTCGCTGTGAAGGCGGCTGACGCGCTTAAGGCCGATGTAGACGCCATAGACCGCGCACTGGTGCTGTGCGGCTATCAGGACGACCCCAAGGACATACCAGCGCGTACAAAGTACAAGCAGATGTTTGGACGCAATGAGTTAAAGCTCGCAATCCTAGACACGCTACGGCAAGGACCTGCGGATGATGAGACAATCGCAAAGCTGATTATTGAGCGTAAGGGCTGGGATGCTGACGACGACCTATGGGCTGACGTGCTAAAGCGAACGCGTGACGCCATTCAGAGGGCGCAGAAGGCGGGGTATGTTGTGCAGGACTTTGGGCCGGATGGGTGCTTGTGGAGGCTGGCCCCGTAGGGCCAGCTTATAGGTTAGGCTACTTGGGCGTTTTCATCCCAAAGACCTTCAGTATCCACGTCGCATCCATCGACGCGATCACGACGAAGGGATATTAGCAGCGGAGCATCGTCTACAAGGCGACAGGGCTTAATGTCATCAAATATGCCCATCAGATGCTTTGAAAACTCCGCAAGAGTGGCGTCCTTGGCCTTTGTCGCTGTGCACGACAGAGCAACAGTTAAGGTGCGAAGTTGCTGCTCACTTTGAGGCTGCAGAACCTTCGCCCCACTTTCAAGCCGCGACAAGTGTTCCGGTGTGACACCCATTTTCTTAGCAAGCGCTGTGGCCTTAAGGTCTAAGGCAGACCGTAAGAACTTCAGATCATCACAGTCTAACTTCTGTGGGTGTAAAGCCCGAAGAAATGCGACCGCTCTAACAAGACCCGCTGGATCAGGGATTATTGTCTCAATGACTTCTCCGTTTACATCGATAACCTGTTGGACTGAGTCATAGAGCGCAACTTCAAATGGTGCGCAAAGGATGCCTGTCGCATCAAACACATCCACAACGCGCGTTGTGGAAGCCCCGCACTTAACTGCGGATATATCAAGCATTGTTCTCTCCCAAGATTGCCACGTTAAGTACGCGGATTTTGTAACAGTCACACCACACCTGAGTGCGAATGACCAAATTAGCATCATGGCAAGTCGTTCCTTCAACTTCCCAAAATGCACCGTCACTATCCCTTTTATCGGAATTCGTGACAGAACCTGTTTTCAGTACGTACAGCACATCAGCCAATCCAACCAAATAACCCTGATCCTGAATTAGATCGATATCACTCCAAGTACCTCCAGAATAAGTGATTTCGCTTACGTATGTATTTGCGAATTCACGGAGGAATTCAGTTTCAAAAGCTTCGGTGGCAGCCATGCGCTTGTCCTGTATTATTATATGCTCAATTGTGAAAGTAGACTTAACATGATCTTAGATCAAGCTTATTATTGATCTAAGATCAAGACACACGCTGCCAATACCCTTTCCACTGCCGCGATACTGGCGCACCCATCGCGTTTGAAACGATAATCTCTGCCTGCGTACCGTTGTCAGTGCGGCGATTGTCTTCCAACCATGCAGAGTGGTTTGCGTACTGGTGAAGGTATTGTGGGCTGACATGGTGGTGCTGGCCTTCAACCATGTTGCGCAGGCGAGAAAAGAAGCTTTCCACCATGTTTGTGTGCTTGCCGTGGTCGCTGTAGATTTCTGAGTGATTCACGCGGTCAACGTGGTAGCCCATGTGCAGTTCATCCCAATGACTTGCTTCGTCCGCTGACATTGTGGACAGACGGCTTACGTTCTCATTAGCTAATGCAACGCCCTCTGCCTCGGAAAAGCCGACGAATGGCAGTGTACGGCCCTCACGCTCACGCATGGCGATAACGACGCGGCGTTTGCCTGTCTGGTGCTGCTTAAGGCGACGGTCAACGCGCTTGGCTTTCTCATTATGTGGGCGAATGTGACCACCAAAATATGCGCCGTCAATTTCGATGTGGCCTTCCAGAACTTCGCCAGTGTGGATTTCGGCAGCCATAGCCTCACGCAGCTTGTGAGCCAGCACGAAGGCTGTTTTATACTGGCAATCCAGATCACGCGACAACTGGACCATAGACACGCCCTTGGACGCATTAACGATAATGCAAATAGCGGCCAGCAGGTCCACGAAATCCATCTTGCGCGATGCAAAGATTGTGCCAGATGTAACGCTAAACTGGTGTGCACATGCCTTGCACTTAAACTTGCGGCGCGTGGTGATGTTATAAACTTCGTCATGTGAGCAACGTGGGCAGATCGCCTCGCCGTCAGTCTCAGGCCAGCGCATTTCACAGAACTTCTCATACGCAGCCTGTTCGCCAGCTTTGTAGATGCTGCGAAGGCTGAGTGTGCGTGATGCCGCTGAGAGAAGAAAGTGTTGTGCCATTGTTTTATCGTCATTACCTATGATGTCTATACCCTATTAATAGGGGTTACACATCATCACGTCAAGGGGTATAACCCTATTAATGAGGTATTTACCACGGAGATAGCGATGCCCAAGCACCACACAGACGCGGAATGGTCCGATAAATCAAAGAACTTGCTTCGTTCTGAGTTAAAACGAAAAGGCGTAACCTACGCTCAACTATCTGATTTACTTTCAAAAATAGATGTTGATGAAAATGAAAAAAACATTGCCAATAAGATCAGCAGAGGCGTTTTCACCATGGCATTCTTTTTACAATGTATGACTGCAATTGAGGTGACTGAGATTAGGTTGTGAACCTCGAATCCCTCTTAAAAGGCCCGCTTGCATGGGCCTCGCTTCTATCGGTACTTGCCGTAATTTGCGGCATTTTCATTTGGGACCTATCCGCCGATCAAGCTGAACAAAGAATAAGAGGCGAACAAAGCACCCAATACCACATAGAGTATGCCGAGGACCGTATTGATGAGAAATGTCTTAGTCTTGAGCCTATACCCATGCGGGACTGTATTCATGAGGAGATAGAGGCCGCCCGCGACCATGATCGCGCCAACCAAGACCTTAATGCTCAACAGCAAATGGCCTTTTTCACGAAGATCATGGGTGCCACGGCTGTTGTTGGCTTGGCCCTTGGTGCTGTCTCCATCTTCGTAATTTTCGCGACCCTTAGTGAGATGGGACGGACCAACCAAATTATGCGCGAAGAGCAAAGGCCTTGGCTGGTACTTGACGGCGATATGCGCCACAAAATCTTGAGGCGAATGTATCGAAGTTCCCCTAAAAAAACTATGGCTGTGAATGCGACAAACAAAGGAAGGCTTCCAGCCAAAGATGCCATTTGCACTTTCGCCTTTTATAGTCGTGATACAATTTCGGGGGATGATGTTAGTGCGGTCATCGAGGGCGTGCTCCTTGAAGACTTCGACCGCTTCTTTTTTAATAAAAGCACCATATTCCAAGGCGAGAACGCGAAGGTCAGTATCGAGCCAATGCCAAGTGGCCATAGGGTCTTCGGCAAGGGCGACGAATGGTGTCTTTTGATAGCCTGCTTCTACTTCTGGGAGGACGCTATCAAATTGAGCTGGAAATCCATCGAAATTGATCGGCCACCAGAAAGCGTAATAGAGGCAAGTAAGTATTAAAACCTTAATCACTCACACACCCCGCTTGGTGCGTTTGATACATAAGGCCGCGCATTGCAGTCATCGAGCGTTGCAAAATGCTGCGCACCTGCTCGAATGTCCGCTTCGGGGGAGTTGCGCCGCAGCGTCGAGAGCTTGCGTGAACGGCAGCTTTGGGCCGTCCGTGTCCGGCAAATCGATGCTGATCTGGCTGATGCTGCGCCGCATCCGAGGTCAGTTGTGAGCCCAATCTGCCGGATGCTGCGTAGCGCTCGAATGTCTGCTTCTGACGCGAGCGATGCAAGTTGCGAACGGTGGTCTTATCCTTTCTTTACAAATTGTAAGTAGAACCTGTCTCGCAAGCACTCGGAGGTTCCATACAACACGGTTTCAGCGATTTTCTCCGGCATGGCGGTGACAGCCAGTACATAATAGAGCAGCGACATGGTCGTCTGGTTGGCTACCGCTTGGGATTGTCGCTCAAATCCACTTTCCCAAACTATTCCGCTTTACGAGCCGATTTCAGCGAACGCCTCGACAAGGTGACTTCCGAAAACACTCGGATGCTCCTGAACACGCTGACACCGCCTGACACAGTGCCAACTGTTTCGGTATCCGATTTGCGAGATGTTTCAGACGCCAAAGAGGAAGCCCTCAATGCTTGGGATGCGCGACTTAGGAGCATAAGGGAGCAAGGCAAACGAGAACGAGAGATCGGCCTCGGTGCAGAAGAATTTGGGCTGGTTCCCGGCCCGATTGTACGCGATCCCACAGGCGCGGCAGAGTTCATTGATGCGAACGGCGAAGCATGGGATGTAAAAGGTTTCAGAAGCGATTTCCCGGCTTCAAGTGGTGGTTTTGAGATCGGAAAAGCTATGGATAATGTGGAGAAGGAACTCAACGCAGGCCACAATGTAATCATTGATACAGGCAGACTGAGCGTCGATGACCTAAGTGCTCTGAGAGCAGAAATCGAGCGGAGAGGCTTTTCGGATAGGGTGGTATACCGGCCATGAGAAATATCAATTTGCAAAAACGGCTGGAAGATTTCAGCACCGGACAAGGCAGGAACCGAGAACTAGGAACTTACTTGGAAGAGCTAGGCCTCGACTTCAGAGGAACTGAGCTCGACGGATTGATCCTAAATGGAGCTGTCATACCCGGTTCCAATTTTTCCGGCATGACTTTGCAGGACGTTGATTTTTATGGTGCGAACCTAGGCGGCGCAAATTTCTCTGGGGCAGTCCTAAAGAATGTGGACTTCACGAAAGCAAACCTCGACAATGCCAATTTCACGAACACTACAGTTGTTGGAGGGAGCTGGTTCAGGGCAACTTGTATAGATGCACAGGTTACAGGGCTTACCTTCTCCAGGACTAATCTGGAACGAACATTCCCCCAGCTTTCATAGTGTGCTCGTCGGACGGCTTCTCCCAAAACTCATACGCTTATGTAACTGGAAATAAGGACCATTTGTGACGCTCACAGTTTCATCAAAGCGGACCTCGGCGCAGCCGCAGCGAAAGTTAACTAAGTCCGCACTTTATCAGTTCGCCGATGGCTCGAATTTGCAGATGCAGCGAATGACCGCAAAGCGGGCTGCGCCCGCAGCATCTGGACCTGTCGATGAATGGCATCTGTGGGTGGCTCCTGCATTGCAAGCGTTTTCTGTCGATATTTGCGGTCATTTTTGTCAGTACTGTCGTCTGTCCGGCCTGTTTATGTTTTGGCATTGCCTCCACTGGCCCTCCCTCTCATCGCTGCAAGCAGCGACTGCCGGGCAGTGGATGAATTCCGCGAGCGAGGTTCCGATCGGCTTATCGACCTCAGCCCGAAAGGAAGATCCGATTCTACTGCACCCTGCCCTCGCACAGGTTTACGGTACCAAGATCGCGGCATTGGCTGACAGCCTTAATGACGAGGCGTCCAAACACGAAGCAATCGAGCTGTTGCGCGGGCTGGTTTCGGAGGTGCGTCTGCATCCTGACGAGAACGCGCCTGGTGGTCATCATATTGAATTATTTGGGGAATTGGCTGCAATTTTGGAATTGTCCAGACCTAGAACGAACGAAGCCCGCCGTTTTACGGGCGGGCTGTCGGTTTCATTGGTTGCGGGAGTAGGATTTGAACCTACGACCTTCAGGTTATGAGCCTGACGAGCTACCGGGCTGCTCCATCCCGCGCCAATAAGTGTCGTCTATTCCGAGTCTCTGGCGACTGCAAGAGCATAGCTGGAAAAACGTGAGATTTCTTGGCTGGTGCGAGCTAAATCGCTTTCAACGCCTCGATTGCTTCGGCAATCGGGTAGTGGTGATTGCCAATGAACAAGCCGTGCTGATCTATGAAATCTGCGTTCGTCAGGTCGCCGTGGATTGAATGATCAATGTGCGTCATCACTTCGTTTTTGGCGAAATTACCTGCGACAATCGGGCGACATTCGAACCCCGTTGCGATCAGTTTTTGAACCAGTTCAGCACGCGAAATGTCACTTGGGTCTCGCAACACAAGACTAAAGCCGAACCAGCTGCTGTGCCCGATTTCTTCTTGAATACGGAACAACGGATGCTGTCCCAAATGTTGCTGCACCAACGCTCCGTTTGTACGTCGACCTTCGATCAGCGCGGGCAGTTTTTGGAGCTGTTCCTGGCCCAAAGCACCGGACATTTCCAGGGGTCGTAAATTGTAGCCAGGCAGCACAAAACGAAAGCTCTCTTCGAACGGGTCGTCGCTTTTTTCGCCGGTGACTTTGTTGAACTTTGGCAAGTTTCGTGTCCAGCCATGCGCGCGCAAAGACAGCATCACATGATACAATTCTTCGTCGTCGGTGACCACGATCCCGCCTTCCATCGTCGAAATGTGGTGCGAAAAGAAGGCGGAAAACGTTCCCATTACGCCAAACGTGCCGGCCTGTTTGCCATTGAACGTCGCGCCCATGCTTTCGCAATTGTCCTCGATCACTGTGATGTCGCGCCCTGCGATGATGTGATCGATACGTGTGAAATCATTCGGGTTGCCAAGCAAGTTCACAACCATAATTGCGCGGGTTTTATCCGTCACAGCGTCAGCCAACTGGTCTAGATCGTAATTCAAAGTGCTCTGGTCGATGTCGACAAACTTGAGGTGCAGACCGTATTGCGCGAGCGGAAAGTACGTCGTGCTCCACGAAACTGCCGGCACGATGATTTCGTCACCACGCTTTAGCTTTGGCGTTTTGGTGTAGAAAAGGGCGGCGGTCATCAACAGATTGGCTGACGATCCGGAATTGACCATCACGGCGTACTTACTGCCGAACTGGTTGGCAAACTGCTCTTCGAACATGCGGACTTCGGGGCCCATCGAAAACATATTGGAGTCGATGACCCGCTGGAGCGCATCGTATTCTTTTTGGTCCCACGAAGACGTAGCGAGAGGGAATTTCACGTTCATTTTGCCACTTCCTTTAAGTAGAATTCGTAGGTCTTTGCGAGCCCGTCACGCAACGACGTTTTTGGTGACCAGCCCCAAGCCTGTTGGCGCGCGGTTGATGTCAGCTTTTGCTTCATGCCGACTGGCTTTGACAGGTCGTGGACGAAATTGCCGCTCCAACCGATCACATCTGCCACCGTTTCATAATATTCGTTGATTGTGTGGTCTTGGCCAAGGCCAATGTTCATCAGTTCGGGCATCAAAGTCGGGTCTGCGATCGCGACGTGCACAGCGTCGGCAAGATCAGCGGCGAACATGAATTCGCGTCGGGCTGTACCATCGCCCCAAATTTCGACTTCGGTCGCGTTGGTCGTCTTTGCGATGTGCATTTTGTGAATGATCGCGGGAACGAGATGCGAATGCGCTGGATCGAATTTATCGTGCAAACCAAATAAGTTACAGGGGATCAGTGTTTTGTATTGAGCCGATTGATCTTGCGAACTGATGTATTGGCAAAGGCGCGTCGCTAGAATTTTTGCGAGCGCGTAACCTTCGTTCGTTGGCTCGAGCGGGGCGGTTAAGATCATGTCTTCGGACAGCGGATTGGGCGCTGTGGCTGGGTACATGCACGTCGACGCGAGGTTGATGAGCGTTTTTGCTCCGGATTTTTGCGCCTCAATGATAACGTTGCGACCGATGGTCGTGTTGATGTCCAGAAAACCAACAGGATCCGCCATATTGGCTTGAATTCCACCGACTTTGCCCGCCGCATGAATGACGACATCAGGCTTTTCGGAATCGTAGTAGGCAGCCACAGCATGTTGGTCAGTGAGATCAAGTTCACCCGACGATGGCGCAACGATTTCCCAGTTTTGTGCTGCGGTATGCGCCAATATATTGCGACCAACCATGCCCCGACCACCTGTGATGAACAGTTTCTTGGACATAATTTTGCTTAGCTCCGTGACGGGTTTGATTTTATGATTTGTATCATCAAAAGTTGGGGGAAGACGAGCGGTATCGCTGAACGCAAAATCCGCCCGAGCATTACTGCTGGGCGGTTATTGGTATTGGGTATCGTTTGAGAGATACGATTTAGCTAAGTCTTTACTAGGTCTGGCGATGACCTACTCTCCCACGCCTTAAGACGCAGTACCATCGGCGCTACAGTGCTTAACTGCCGGGTTCGGGATGGGACCGGGTGTTTCACTTGCGCTATGATCACCAAACCAAGAAAAGGCTTAGCTAAAATATCGTGTTGTCCAAGATGGCACAATAACTGTGCTGTGTATGCTTTTGATTTATTGTTCATCGCTTGTTTTATGCGCTACGGCTTTGCTACTTGAGCGCTGCTGTAGAGCTAAATCTTGCTTTTACTGGATCAAATCAAGCCTATCGAGCCATTAGTACCAGTCAACTGAATGCATTACTGCACTTACATCTCTGGCCTATCGACGAGGTGGTCTACCTCGGCTCTCAGGGATACCTTGTTTTGAGGGGGGCTTCCCGCTTAGATGCCTTCAGCGGTTATCCTGTCCGATCATAGCTACCCTGCACTGCTGCTGGCGCAACAACAGGTCCACCAGTGGATCGTTCACCCCGGTCCTCTCGTACTAGGGGCAACTCCTCTCAAGTATCCTACACCCACGGAAGATAGGGACCGAACTGTCTCACGACGTTCTAAACCCAGCTCACGTACCTCTTTAAACGGCGAACAGCCGTACCCTTGGGACCTGCTCCAGCCCCAGGATGAGATGAGCCGACATCGAGGTGCCAAACACTGCCGTCGATATGGACTCTTGGGCAGTATCAGCCTGTTATCCCCGGCGTACCTTTTATCCGTTGAGCGATGGCCCTCCCACTTGGGACCACCGGATCACTATGGCCGACTTTCGTCTCTGCTCGACTTGTCAGTCTCGCAGTCAGGCTGGCTTCTGCCATTGCACTCAACGAGCGATTTCCGACCGCTCTGAGCCAACCTTCGCGCGCCTCCGTTACGCTTTAGGAGGCGACCGCCCCAGTCAAACTACCCGCCACACAGGGTCCCGGATCCGGATAACGGACCGCGGTTAGACAACAAGCGAGCGAAGGGTGGTATCTCAAGGGAGGCTCCACTGGAACTAGCGTTCCAGCTTCAAAGCCCACCACCTATCCTGCACATCGCTAGCCTATTGCCAGTGTGAAGCTGTAGTAAAGGTGCACGGGGTCTTTCCGTCTAACCGCGGGAAACCTGCATCTTGACAGGTAATTCAATTTCGCTGAGTCTATGTTGGAGACAGCGGGGAAGTCGTTACGCCATTCGTGCAGGTCGGAACTTACCCGACAAGGAATTTCGCTACCTTAGGACCGTTATAGTTACGGCCGCCGTTTACCTGGGCTTCAATTCAGAGCTCTCACCCCTCCTTTTAACCTTCAGGCACCGGGCAGGCGTCAGACCCTATACGTCGTCTTACGACTTCGCAGAGCCCTGTGTTTTTAATAAACAGTCGCCACCCCCTGGTTTGTGCCCCCAGCTCCTAGTTGCCTAAGAACCGGGCCTCCTTCTCGCGAACTTACGGAGGTATTTTGCCGAGTTCCTTCAACATAGTTCTCTCAAGCGCCTTGGTATTCTCTACCAGTCCACCTGTGTCGGTTTAGGGTACGATCTAGCGATGGAGCTATTTCCAGGAACCTCTAAGCAGCCCATTCAATCCGATAAGGATGAACTACCCTCGAGATCCGTCACTTCCATCTGGCCCAGGAATATTAACCTGGTTCCCATCGACTACGCCTTTCGGCCTCGCCTTAGGGGTCGGCTTACCCTGCTCAGATTAGCTTTAAGCAGGAACCCTTGGACTTTCGGCGAGAGTGTCTCTCACACTCTTTGTCGCTACTCATGTCATCATTCTCACTAGTGATCTCTCCACCGGATCGCTCACGCGCCGGCTTCACAGAAAGCTCCATGTGTTCAATCACCCCCGA
>NZ_CP170633.1:3182500-4194923 GCF_042932805.1 Pseudosulfitobacter sp. SM2401
CCCCCTGCGCTGAGGGCGACTTTGGCATCACATGGCCAATCCGCAAACTGGGAATATAGTCGCATAGTATATTGCGCGGTTCAGGCTATGCGCGCGTTCTCTTATACCTCAAGGCCAGCAGGCCCAGAATGACCGCCATGTAGATCAGCGGTTCCAGCTGGATCCCCTTGACGACCATGATGAAATGGATCCCGCCCAAGGCCGCGATAACATAGGTCAGCTTGTGCAGCTTGCGCCACGTCGGGCCTAACTTGCGCACGGACCAGTTGTTCGATGTTATGGCCAACGGGATCATCAACACGAACGCCCCCATGCCTATAGTAATGTAGGGACGTTTCAGGATGTCCGTCCAGATCTGGCTAAGGATGCCGATGTCCAGCACCAGCCACACCAGCAGATGCAACGCGACATAGGTAAAGGCCAGAACACCAAAGGTGCGGCGGAACTTGAGAAAATTGAACCCGAGGTAGCGGCGCAGCGGTGTGATCGCCAGACCGATGATCAGCAACTGTAGGGCAATCTCGCCCAACTCGTGTTCCAGTTCCTTGATCGGCTCTCGGCCCAGCGCACCGGTTTGCGCCATGTACAAAAGTACAGGCACCGGGATCAGGTATAGAATGTAGACAGCCCACGTGGGAATCCGGCGGACCGCCGTGTTGGTAAAATCGACGATTGAACGCATGGTTTAGAAGTTCTTCTTCAAGTCCATGCCGTCATACAGGCTCGCGACTTCTTCTTCGTAGCCGTTGAACATCAAAGTCGGCACACGTTTGGCAAACAAACCGCCGCCGATCACCCGTTCAGAGGATTGCGTCCAGCGCGGGTGCGACACCTCGGGGTTCACGTTACTGTAGAACCCGTATTCGCGCGCGTTGGCTTTGTTCCAGCTGGTGGGTGGCTCTTTGTCGGTCAGGGTAATCTTGACGATGGATTTGATCGATTTGAACCCATATTTCCACGGCACAACCAAACGCATCGGCGCGCCGTTCTGGTTGGGGATCGGTTTGCCGTAGATGCCTGTGGCCATCATGGTCAGCGGGTGCATTGCCTCGTCCAGACGCAGCCCTTCGACGTAGGGCCAATCGAGCGAACGGAACCGTTGGCCTTGCATTTCTTCGGGGCGATACAACGTCTCGAACGCCACATATTTCGCACCGTCTTGGACACCTGCCAAATTCAGCAAGTCAGCCAGCTCAAATCCGTTCCAAGGCACAACCATCGACCATGCCTCGACACAGCGGAACCGGTAGATGCGTTCCTCGATGGTCATGGCGTCCATGATGTCGGACATTTCGTAGGGGCCGGGGTTGTCGACCATACCGCCGATCTCAACCGTCCACGGGGTCGTGGTCATTTCGCGCGCATAAATCGCCGGATCGGTCTTGCCCGTGCCGAATTCGTAAAAGTTGTTGTACTGCGTGATGTCTTCCCACGAATTCGGGACCAATTCTTCGTTCGCCGCCGCAGCCCCTGCAACACCCGCCAAACCAAAGCCTGCAGCAGCCCCCGCAATCAATTGACGACGGTTTACAAATCCCGCCTCGGGCGTGACGTCAGCGTGGGTCAGTGTGTTGGTCCAGCGATTGGCCATGGGAAATCTCCTGATACGTTTTGAACGTTATGCAACATAGTTGGGCGCGTTTCATGTAATTCCTACCCAGATCACACGAAGTTTGGAGGCTGTAACATTCGCACCTAGGCCTTTAGCGCCCCTCAACGATCATCTGGCGGATTTTTGCAGCTTTCTCAAAGTGGTCCAACCGGTGGGTTTCGATCCACCAAGTCGCTGCTTCCATCAAGGCCTCGGGGTCGTCGTTTCTATTCTTAAAGAAGGCATAGAACGACAGGCCAACGCCAATCCCTTTTTGGGCGATCTTGGCGTCACAAACAGCAACGGCCTTGTCCCGCAAGCTTTGGCGCATTTATTCGGCCGCCGTTTGAACGCTTGGGTAAATCTCGTTCATGGGAACAGTGCGGCCGCTGTCTTGCATGATCCGTACGTGACGGCGACGCATCAGGCGGGGTTCGGCAACACCAACCGAATGGGCAATCGTTTCAACCTCTTTGATGATGTCCTTGGCGTAGCGGGCGACGCGCACGTATTTGTCCTCAACCACCAAACCCTTTTGAAAGCGCTTGTCGTGGGTCGTGATCCCGGTTGGGCAGGTGTTCTTGTTACACTTTAGGGCCTGAATGCAGCCAAGACTGAACATGAATCCGCGCGCCGAGGTGACAAAATCGGCCCCCGCCGCCAGCGCCCACGCGATGTCACCGGGATTGACCAGCTTGCCGCTGGCGACCAGACGCACGCGATCTTTTAGGCCCGCAGCGTCACGCACGTTCGTGACAAGAGGCAATGCCTCGCGCACCGACATGCCGACCAGATCGATCAAAGGCATCGGGGCCGCACCGGTGCCACCCTCACCGCCGTCGATGGTGATGAAATCAGGGGCGGTGTCCGCGCCCCGCCGCACGATGGTGTCGAACAAATCTTGGACTGCAGGTTCAGTACCCACCACCATTTTGATGCCCACAGGTTTGCCGGTGACCTCGCGAATGTGCACGATCAGCGTCAACAGATCGTCCCAATCATCAACCTCGGCGTGGCGGTTGGGTGAAATGCCGTCTTGGCCCACGTTCAAACCACGGATTGCCGCGATTTCAGCGGTCACCTTTTCACCGGGCAGAATGCCGCCTTTGCCGGGCTTGGCACCTTGGGCCAGCTTTAGTTCGAACATGCGGACGTTTTCATGCTCTGCCATGGTGCGCAGCTTGTCGTCGCTTAGCTTGCCATCCGTATCGCGCACGCCAAACTTGGCGGTGCCGATCTGGAACACGACATCGCAGCCACCCTCCAGGTGAAACGGGCTTAGACCGCCCTCGCCTGTGTTCAGCCACACGCCGGCTTTGGCGGCACCACGGCTGAGCGCCTGAACGGCAGGTTTTGAAATCGCGCCGTAACTCATGCCCGAGATGTTAAAGAACGACTTGGCGGTGAACGGCGTGCGTGCAGTTGCGCCAATCACCATCGGTTCAGTGCAGGCAAATTGGTTGTCCAAAGGCGGGAACGGATCGTTTGCGAATGTTGGCGTGCCAATTACGGTCAAATTGCGGGTCGAGCCAAAAGCGACCGTGTTGCTGTGCCCTTCGGCAGCGCGTTTGACCCATTCACGTTGGGCGCGGTTGAACGGCAATTCCTCGCGATCCATTGCAAAGAAATACTGACGAAAGAATTCGCCCAGCGCGGAAAACAGATGCCGAAATCGGCCAATAACCGGATAGTTGCGGCGGATCGCGTCTTCGGTCTGGATACGGTCCGCGATGAACAGGACAATTGCCAGCAGCAGCACCACGCCAATCACCCCGACAAAGACAAAGGCCAACGCCTCTAGCACATTCATTGCAAAACCCATGACGTCACTCCCTATTCTCGTGTTGTGCCTGTTGTGTGAGCAAGCGACCCGTGGCGCAAGGGCACAGACCATCACGATGGCTACAGCCGCTTGAAACATCTGCCGTCGATTCGGGCGGTTCAGGCGTTTGAAATAAGGCACGCCGATCAATCCGCACGATACCGCGCCTCTGTTGCGCACCGCACGACAATCTTTCACGCCATGCGAGAAGAGGGCCACAATTCTGCCCTAAAGGTGCCAATTTGCGGACAAAATCAAAAATCTCGTGTTAACCTTTACTCAACCGAAGATACCTTCGGATCTGCATTTCGACGGGCTGCCACCCGTCACCACCAAAAGTCTGACCATGCCGTGGCGCGCTATTTGCGTGACCGTCCGTGATCACGCTTTGATATTTAGACGGGGACTAGATTTATGCCAACCACAGGTAACGATACGCTGACCGGCAACATGACATCCGACACCATCGATTTGCTGGATGGCAATGATGTGTATTCCGCACTGGGCGGGTCCGACAAAGTCACGGGCGGTGCAGGCGACGATATGATCGACGGCGTGTGCGGCAATGATTCAATCACCGGCGACGAAGGCAATGACACTCTGCTGGGCGGCAATGGCCGTGACACGCTGTGGGGCGGCATCGACAATGACTATCTGAACGGCGGCAACCAAGAGGACCTGCTGTTTGGCGGCGAAGGCGCGGACATGCTGATCGGCGAAAAGGGCGACGACACCCTGTACGGCGGCATCGGCAACGACACCCTGAATGGCGGCAAGGAAAACGATTTGATGTCGGGCGGCGATGGCGCGGACACCTTCATCTTTGCGTCTGGTTCGGGTCAGGACACGATCACTGATTTTACCCAAGGCCAGGACAAGCTGGACGTTTCAATCATGAACATCTGGCAACTGTCCCAAATGGGTTTGCAAACCGAAGGCTCCGGCGTGCGCGTCTCATTTCGTGACGGCAACTATGTCGTGCTGGAAAACACCGCACTCGAAGACGTCGATCTGTCGGACTTTGTTCTGGCAGACGCACCCGAAGTCGTCACAACCGAAGGCAGCGACACGATCGTGGGCACCAACGGTGCTGACACGTTCATCGGTGGTGGTGGCAGTGACCAACTGTCAGGCGGCCGCGGCAACGACACGCTGGACGGTGGGTCTGGTCAGGACACGATCCAAGGCGGCGGCGGGCAGGATGTGATCAACGGTGGGTCTGGCAAAGACAAACTGATGGGCGGCAACAACAACGACGTGATCTACGGCGACGCGGACAACGATTTTATCGATGGCGGCAATGGCAACGACTACATCAACGGCGGCAACGCGAACGACCGACTGTATGGACGGCGCGGCGATGACACTGTGATCGGCGATCACGGCAACGACAAAATCTATGCTGGCGACGGTCATGACCAAGTCGAAGGTGGCGCAGGCAAAGACCTGATCTATGGCGGCAAAGGCGACGACACGATTGACGGCGGCATGGGCGATGACGAAATGCGCGGCGGCAGTGGTGCTGACGTATTCATCTTTGATGACCGCAGTCGCGCCGACAAGATTTTCGGGTTCGAAGACGGCATTGATCTGCTGGACTTTACCAGCTTTGGGTTCGGTTTTGGCATGGACGACATGACCATCACGCAGATCGGAAATGATCTGGAAATCCGCACCAGCGCACGCGATGCAGTGACGCTCAAGAACTTTGATCTGGGCGATCTAGACAACGGCGACTTCATCTTTGCCGAGATCCCAATTCTGGGTTAATCGGGCGCGGTTCTAGCGAAAATTCACACAGGGCGGCCCGTCAAACGACCGCCCTTTGCGATTCGGTGCCGTCTTTCCCGATTCGGAGCATTTTGCCGGTTAGCATCCGAGCATCTGCGCCACAGCACCCCCAAACCTGCCGTTTTGTTGATAAAAAAACACATTTTGCACGTCGACTCGCGGGATGTGGCCAAAATGTGATGAAAAGTAGCACGGCTCAAAGCCCGCCTTGTGATATCTTCTGCGGGTCCTGGGGTGGATGAGTAAATTGGTTAAGGATTATGACATGACGACTTAAATCGAAGACACATTTAGCGACAGTTTTACCCCCAACCCCATTTCACCAGTCGCTGGTGACCTGCTAGACGGAACATTAAATTCAGAAGAATTCGGCCCGGATTCAATCGACGGCATTAATCTGCAATTGATCGCGGGCTACACCTATACTTTCAGCATGTTGGCACCGCCAGCGACCGAACTGTACTACATTTCCGGCCCGGACGCCGCACCGATCTATGCGACGCCTGTGATTGATGGCCCGAGCAATCAACTGACATTCACGGCTGCCGCCAGTGGCGTTTATACGCTGTTCCTCGAATCCGCAGATTACGTCGATTACATAATTGACGTGACCGCAGCCGACGCGCCGGTTGTTGTCGATCCAAACATCCCGACCGAAAGCAACGACACCGTTTACGGCACGTCTGGTGCTGACAACGTTGCGTTGTTGGGCGGCGATGACCGCTTTGTCGGCGGCAGTGGCGAAGACGTTTTGAACGCCGGTCAAGGCAACGACGTGCTAGACGGCGGCACGGGCAAGGACACCATGAACGGTGGCAACGGTAACGACACGTTGATCGGCGGCGCAGGTGACGACCAGCTGCGGGGCGACAACGGGGCAGATGTCTTTGTGTTCGCAAGCGGCATGAACCGTGACACTCTTCATGATTTCGAAGACGGCATTGACCTGCTCGACTTTTCCGCGATGGGTCTGTTCGACATGTCGCAGCTGACCCTGACGCAGGTGGGCATCCATGTGCGCATCAACGCCAGGCCCAGCGATTTCTTGACTGTTCGCAAGGTGGATTTAGCAGATCTGACAAACGACGATTTTATCTTTTCGGATATTTTTGAGCTGACCTAAACCAAACAGCGCATGTAAAATTCGCACCTACAGGGGGAAATCTAGGTAATTTTCCCCCTATAGGTGTGCAATCTGATCACGCCGTGTCATGGTCGCCTTCGTCAAACCGCGAAACTGTCCGTTTCAAAACATATCGCTGCCCAAAATTTTAATCAAAACGCTGTCATTAACCATGTCGCACAATGCGGCAGAGGTATTTTGTAGCAGGAAAATTAGAAAAAATAACAGCTTACACCGAAACCGTCGACACATTCTTAAACAAAAGCGGAGACGCAGCTAACCCCAGTATATGTCCTGGTGACACTTTTGACGGAACGCTGACCGAAGGGTCCGACGTTGTCGATGCAGTCAATTTGGGCAACTCGCTGGTTGGCGAAAAGTATACTGTCTCGGTCACATTCGACAATCTTGACGGCCTGATCGTGTTCGACCTGGTTTCCGCTGTTCAAGCGACCAGATTTGGTTTTCAAATCGAGGATGGCGTTTTGACCGCTTCTGAAGCGATCTTGAACCCGGAGGCATATTTTTTGATTGATCCTTCGGATTTCACAATCGAAGGCAACACACTGACCTTCAGTTATGCCCCTATTCAGCCCAGCGACTTTGCTTTGCAGATCTTGCAAATGTCATCACAGGGGCCTCAGGCGACGACCGCTTGACCGGTACGGACACAGCCGATGTGGCCGATCTTGGTGACGGCGCTGACCACTTGAGCGGCAAAGGCGGCAACGACACAATCGACGGCGGCGCGGGTCGTTACAACATGACAGGCGGCACTGGCGCTGACACCTTTGTTTTCGCGAATGGCATGGGCAAAGACGTGATCCCGGACTTTGAAGACGGTGTTGATACGCTCGATTTCTCGGCCTACGGATTTACCGATATCTCTGATCTGTCGCTGGAAACAGAAGGGGCAAATGTTTTGATCACAGCGGATGCAGGTGACACTGTCTTGCTGCAAAACGTAGATATTTCTGAGCTGGATAACTCCGACTTTATCTGGGCCTAAATCCGGGCCTTACTTCTCAAACAATTAAAAAGCGCCTGCCGGAAAACTCTGGCAGGCGCATTTGTTACAACTCCAACAAATTGGGCAAATTTGCCATATCGTCAAAGGTTGCGACGCAAAACGGATCCAGTTTGGCCACTGGCGTATCTGCGCAATAGCCATAGCATGGCATCTTGGCGGCGACGGCGGCCTTTGCCCCTGATGCACTGTCTTCGATCACCACACAGGCGGCGGGATCGCAGCCTGCTTTGGTCGCCGCTTTTAGGTAAACATCCGGCGCTGGTTTGGGGTGATCGCAATCATGTGCTGTGTAAATGCGCCCCTGCATTCGGTCCCACAATCCCGTACGTCCCAAAGTCGCCTGCATTTTGTCCATCGGCCCGTTTGATCCGACAGCATAGGGAATGTCTGCTGCATCCAATGCATCCAAGACGCCAAGAATAGATGGGATCAATTCAACCGAAGCCCCCAGCACCTGCGCGACGTTGGCATTGATCGTAGCGACCCAATCATGCGGCAATTGCACGCCACGCCGCCCAACTTCTTCGCGCACACTGGCCATCGTGCCACCGACAAACAACGCCATGATCTGATCCACGGGCAGGTCAAACCCATGGCTGGCAAGTGATCGTTGTATTACTTCATTTGTCGTCCGCTCGCTGTCGACCAAGACCCCGTCGCAATCAAAAATTACCAGTTTTGGCTGCATTCTGTACCTCACGTTAAAAGGCCAGACAGTATGTCCGGCCTTTTCAGTGTTTCATGGATCATGGGTTAGTGAACAGTGGCCTCGTCCGGTTTTGGCCGGTTCGATGCGGCGATCCGGTCACCGATGATCAGGCCATCTGCACCCGCTGAGACTTCGATCGTGTCGCCGTCCAGCACGTCACCCGCCAGCAGCATTTCAGCCAGCGGATTCTGCAGCGCGTTCTGGATGACACGTTTCAACGGGCGTGCGCCAAACACCGGATCATAGCCTTCGTCCGCGAGCCACGTGCGCGCGCCGTCGTCCAGATCAAGCGTGATCTTGCGCGCCGCCAACCGACGCAACAGGCGCGCCATCTGGATCTTCACGATGCCATCCATGTCGCCGCGGTTCAGGCGATCAAAGATGATCGTTTCATCCAGACGGTTCAGGAATTCGGGGCGGAAATGTCCGCGCACGGCCTCCATCACATCGCGTTTGGCGTCCGATGCATCAGCACCATCCGGCAGTTGGCTCAGCGCTTGCGCGCCCAAGTTCGACGTCAGGATAATCAGCGTTTGCTTGAAATCCACCGTGCGCCCTTGACCGTCCGTCAGCACGCCGTCGTCCAAAACCTGCAACAGGACATTGAACACGTCGGGGTGCGCCTTTTCGACCTCGTCAAATAGGACAACCTGGTACGGGCGACGCCGCACCGCTTCGGTCAGAACGCCACCCTCGTCGTAGCCGACATAGCCAGGAGGTGCCCCGATCAGCCGCGAAACCGCATGTTTTTCCATAAATTCGGACATGTCGATGCGCACCATCGCGCTGTCATCGTCGAATAGGAATTCTGCGACCGCCTTGGTCAGTTCGGTTTTCCCGACGCCGGTTGGGCCGAGGAACAGGAAAGATCCCAGCGGGCGATCTTCGTCGTTCAAACCAGCGCGCGACCGGCGCACGGCATTGGACAACGCGGTGACCGCTGTGGATTGACCGATGACGCGACTGTGCAGTTGGTCTTCCATCCGCAGCAGTTTTTCACGGTCGCCTTCCAGCATTTTTGCGGTCGGGATTCCTGTCCAGCGTTCAACCACCGACGCGATCTGTTCGGGGCGCACGGCCTCAGCAACCATCGCTTCGGATTCAGCGCCTTCAGCCTCGCCCAATTTGCGTTCCAGATCGGGGATCACGCCGTACGACAGCTCTCCGGCTTTGGCCAGATTGCCCTCGCGTTTCGCGATCTCCAGCTCGCTGCGCGCATGATCCAAATGCTCTTTGATGTCACGCGCCCCCGCCAGTTTGTCGCGCTCTGCCTGCCACTGCGCGGTCATTTCAGCGCTGCGTTCTTGCAGATCAGCCAGATCCTTTTCCAGCGTTTCCAGACGATCCTTGGACGCGGCATCGTCCTCCAGTCGAAGCGCCTCTGCCTCGATCTGTTTTTGCATGATGTCGCGGTCCAGCGCGTCGAGTTCCTCGGGTTTGCTGTCGACTTCCATGCGCAAACGGCTGGCGGCCTCGTCCATCAGATCGATGGCTTTGTCGGGCAGAAACCGGTCGGTGATGTAGCGGTGCGACAAGGTTGCCGCCGCAACCAGCGCGCTGTCGGAAATGCGAACACCGTGGTGCAATTCGTACTTTTCCTTGATGCCGCGCAGGATCGATATCGTGTCCTCGACAGTGGGTTCTGCGATAATCACCGGCTGGAAACGACGGGCCAAAGCCGCGTCTTTTTCAACGTATTTGCGGTATTCATCCAAGGTTGTGGCACCGACGCAGTGCAATTCGCCGCGCGCCAAGGCAGGCTTGATCAGGTTGGCCGCATCCATCGCGCCCTCGCCTTTGCCCGCGCCGACAAGCGTGTGCATTTCGTCGATGAACAGGATGATTTCGCCGGCAGCTTCGGTGACCTCGGTCAACACGGCCTTCAGGCGTTCCTCGAATTCACCGCGATATTTTGCGCCGGCGATCAACGCGCCCATGTCCAACGACAACAGGCGTTTGTTGCGCAAGGATTCAGGCACGTCGCCGTTGATGATGCGCAGAGCCAAACCTTCGGCGATCGCGGTCTTACCCACGCCCGGTTCACCGATCAAAACCGGGTTGTTTTTGGTGCGGCGCGACAAGACCTGCATTGCGCGGCGGATTTCCTCGTCACGGCCAATGATCGGGTCAATCTTGCCTTCTTCGGCGCGGGTTGTCAGGTCTTGGGCGTATTTTTTCAACGCGTCATAGCCATCTTCGGCGCTGGCACTGTCGGCTGTGCGGCCTTTGCGAATGTCGTTGATCGCGGTGTTCAAAGCCTGGGCGTTAACCTTACCGGCGTCCAATGCCGTTTTGGCACCGGACTTAACCATGCACAGTGCCATCAAGATGCGTTCGACCGGCACAAAGCTGTCGCCCGCTTTCTTAGCCAGCGCTTCGGCTTCGGCCAAAACTTTGCTCGTTGTGTTGTCCAAATAAACCTGTGCGGCATCGCCTGACACTTTGGCCAATTTGCCCAACGATACGTCAGTGGCCACTGCCACCGCGCGTGCATCACCACCCGCTGCCGTGATCAAATTGCTGGCCAAACCTTGGTCATCGTCCATCAGTGCTTTTAGAATATGTTCAGGCGTCAGCCGTTGGTGACTGTCGCGTGTGGCGATCGTCTGGGCAGCTTGTACAAAGCCGCGCGACCGCTCTGTGAACTTGGTTAAGTCCATGGTCGTCTCCTTTTAAAAAGCGCCCTGTCTCGTGTCGCACCTGACAAGCAGCATACGACATTTATCGGGCCTCATACCCCACTTGGGCATAATATTCGGGCAATTCAAGAGGGGTGCTATTGTCAAAAAACATCCCTAAAACCGCTTGTTTTGACGATAAAATCGCAAGATTCACAAAAGTTTTACAAAATTCCCCTCGAAATGAAGAAAACAAAACCCAATGTATTTATCACGAAACGAGCAATAACAAAAACAGGTGTCCAGATATGCAACGTCATACAGTCGAACTGAACAACGTCATTTACAACGCGACCAGCCAACGCTTTGAGGCATTGGCGACGGTCCACGGCGGAACCGAGACGCGCAAATTCGCATGCGCCATCGACGCGCCAATCGACATGTCCTTTGAGGACGCATCCGTTGGTCTGACCACACAAGCGCTGCGTCGTCATTCCGGTCGTGGCGGCCTGTCATCTTCACAGGTGTTCAACCCGACCTTGGCCCAGCGCACCATCCGTGCCGCCGCCCCGACCAAGCGCAACTTTGATCCGTTCGACATGCTGCGCCGTCTCGCCGCCTGACCCAAAGCTACATTTCATTCCAATGCGCAGGCCCGCGTCATTCCCCTATGTTTTGCGGCCTGCACAGCAGAGACAGCTGCCTGCCTGCTAAAGTCTCTGATACTCACCCGGCCGTACAGTGTGCGTGCCGGGCTTTTTACTGACCTCAGACAAATGTGGGGAATAATTTAACGACTTTCCCTTAGAACACAGCCACCTGCCGCTATACGATCCGACTGGTAAAACGGGGGTCGTGGCGTGCAGATAACCAGTGTTGATTTTGTCGAAGTAAACGCATCCGAAGCGCAGTGTTTGTTGACCTGTGAAGACGTGGTTGTGTCGTTAAAATGCGTTAGTCTTTTGCCAGCAGAGGCCGACGCGACGCAGCACCGGATCGCATGGTTACAAGACGCCCTGCGCCAATTGCGTCGCATGCCAGAATACCGTGCCGCCGCTGCCGAAACCGAATTTGGCGAGATCGCTCTAAGCGCGTCCTCCGCCTTACAGCGTCGCGCGGCCTCAGTCTAAAGGCCCAATTTTGGCGGCTTTGCAGGCTAAGCATAGACTTGGTGCGCCCGATCCTTTAGTGACCCGATTGTTTGTTTGCAGAAAACAGGGATCACACCATGACAGATGACAGATTGATTGTAGCGCTGGACGTGCCGAATGCGCACGCCGCACACGAATTAACCATGCAAATCGGCGATGCCGTTAACTTTTATAAAATCGGCTTGGGGATGCTGACCACCGGTGGCCTGGCATTGGCCAACGAGCTGATCCAAGAACACAACAAACGCATTTTCCTTGATATGAAACTGTTCGACATCGGGGCCACGATCGAGGCTGCGGTGCGTGGATTGGCGCAATTCGATCTGGATTTCCTGACGGTGCATGGTGATCCGCATGTAATCGACGCTGCCAAACAGGGCGCTGCGGGCAGCAATCTGAAAATCCTTGGCGTGACTATTCTGACGTCTTTGGACCGCGCTGATCTGGATGCGTGCCTGATCAAAGATGGCGACGTTCAGGATTTGGTTATCACCCGCGCCGCCCGCGCGTTTGAGGCAGGTGCCGATGGCGTCATCGCCTCGCCCCAAGAGGCCGCGATGATCCGTGCATTGCCCGAAGCAAAAGACCGCCTGATTGTGACCCCCGGCGTGCGCCCAGTCGGGGCTGCGTTAGGTGATCAAAAGCGGGTGGCAACACCGCATCGAGCGATCACAGACGGGGCCGATCACATCGTTGTCGGGCGTCCGATTTGGCAAGCCCCAAGCCCGACCGACGCCGCACAACAGATTATCGCCAGTCTACCTTAACCCGTCTTCTTGTGTGAAAATCGCCACAACATACACGATATAGTTGTGGCCAGGTATTCCATACTAGGTGAATCCGCCAAACTACTGTATGCATACGTTATTAGGTGATACTCCCCGACGGACCCGTTCTTCCTGAGGTTCGTCAACTCCCCTCGCTCAGACAGCGAGGGGTTTTCTTTTTTAGTCACCGGATTCTCCGTTCAAATAAACCCGCAGACGGTCGCCTAACGGACCGATCGTTTTGGGGTGATTGATGTACTCAGACGTGCTCATCAACACCCAGCGCTGGCCCTCGTCGCCAAGCTGAATGTCGCGGGCGACCTGTGCAGGTAAGTGCGCGACAAAGAACCACTTATCCCCTAAATCACTGTCAAAACGCTTGCCCCAGACCACTGCATTCGGGTCAATCAGCAACCCCAGTTCCTCGCGTGTTTCGCGCAGGGCGCACGCCATCGGGGTCTCACTCCCTTCGCGCCCACCGCCGGGCATATCCCAGCAATCCGGCCACGGAATATCGTCACGGTCATCGCGCAAAATCACGGCCAGATTATCGCCCACAAACAGCGCCAGCTTGGCCCCGTGGAATGGCGTGGGAAAGGTCATGTTCATCCTAACGTCCTCGCGTTAAACTGCCTGTGAACCCTATCAGAGCCGTACCAAAATGCCTGCCCTTTGTCGCGATTGCATGACCCAATTCCCGAGCGGTCGGCGCTGCCCCGCCTGCGCCAGTCCGCGTGTCGTTAACCATGCAGAGCTGTATGACCTGTCGATTGCCCACATGGATTGCGATGCGTTTTATGCGTCGGTCGAAAAGCGTGACGACCCCAGCCTGTCGGACAAACCCGTGATCATCGGTGGCGGGCGGCGTGGTGTGGTGTCGACCGCCTGTTACGTGGCGCGCATTCGCGGTGTGCGATCTGCCATGCCGATGTTTCAGGCCCTGAAATTGTGCCCCAATGCGGTGATCATCAAACCGCGAATGGAGGCCTACGTCGAGGCATCCCGCGCGATCCGCAAGATGATGGAAGACCTGACCCCCGCCATCGAACCGCTGTCGCTGGACGAGGCATTCATGGACCTGCGCGGCACCGCCCGCTTGCACGGCGCTCCGCCTGCGGTCATGCTGGCGCGGTTGATAAAACGGATGCGGGACGAGTTAGGGCTGACCGGATCTATCGGGCTAAGTCACAATAAATTCCTCGCCAAGGTCGCCTCTGATCTGAACAAACCGCACGGATTTTCGGTGATCGGTGCCGCAGAAACCGACGATTTCCTGCGCGACAAACCCGTGGGCATGATCTGGGGTGTGGGCGCCGTGACCAAAGTTGCACTGGAAAAGGCGGGCATCCGCACTTTTACCGATTTGCTACGTTGGGATCGGGCTGATTTGACGGTGCGGTTCGGGTCCATGGGCGAACGTTTGTGGCACCTTGCGCGTGGGCAGGACCATCGCCGTGTCAGCGCGCATGAACCGGTCAAATCGATCTCAAAAGAAACGACGTTCAATGACGACACGTCGGATCTCGAGATCCTCGATGGGCATCTTTGGCGGTTGGCGGAACAAGTATCTGATCGCGCCAAGGCCAAGGATCTCGCGGGTCGCGTTGTGACGCTGAAATTGAAACGCACCGATCATTCGACGATCACGCGACGGGTCACGCTGCACGACGGCACGCAAATGGCTGACGTGGTTTATCGCACAGCGCGCGCGTTGTTCGATCAGGTTGGCAACCAAGGCCCCTACCGATTGTTGGGGTGCGGGTTGTCGCATCTGATCAGTGCCGAAGGGGCGGATTGGTCGAACGATCTGCTGGACCCCGACGCCAATAAACGTAGTGCGGCCGAGCGTGCGACAGACAAAATCCGTGAAAAATTCGGTTCGGATGCGATCCTGAAAGGGCGCGCGCTGCGCTGATTACAGCGGCCCCGTGCGATACAGCGATACCTTTAGGCCACCGTTTGAAACCGGCCGTGTTTGTTCCAGAAACTTCAAACCCATTGTGTTGGCAAGGCTCGCATCCGAGGTCACAACCCCCACGCGCCAGCCTTTGAACTGGGTTTTTAGCATCGTGCCCAATTGCGCATAAACCGGATACAGCGTCTTTTTCGACCCGATCCGCGCGCCGTACGGCGGGTTCACCATGACCAAACCTTTTGGCCCATCGGGGGCTTCAGCCTCGGCAAAAGGCCGTTCCTGAAACGAACACATCTGGGCCACACCTGCGCGCTCGGCGTTTTCGCCGCTCATCCGCACAGCACCCGCATCACGGTCCGATCCATAGAACCGCTGATCGCTGGAATTTGTCGTGTCGACAGCCTTAATGTCTGCCCACGCGTCTGCGTCAAACGTCGCCAACTGCTCAAACCCAAAAGCCCGCGCACGACCGGGGTTCAGCCCGCTCGCAATTTCCGCCGCTTCTATCAAAAACGTGCCTGATCCGCACATCGGATCATAGACCGGCTCATGCCCGTCGTACCCGCATTGGCGCAAAAACAAAGAGGCCAAGGTTTCACGCATCGGTGCCTTGCCTACCGCAACTTTGTGCCCGCGTTTGTGCAGCAGTTCGCCGCTCGTATCGATGCTGATGGTGCACAGATCGTCCTCGATCCGGACCATGATTTTTAGCGCGGCGTCTTTGCTGATTTCAGCCCCGTGTTCCTCGGTGATCGCGCGCTCTACCCGCTGTGCTGCGGCACCTGCATGATAAATTCGCGATTTTTTGCACATCACCTCGACCTTCACAGGCACATCGACGCGCAAAATTTCACCCCACGGGAATTTCCGCATCCGTTTGTCCAGCTGCGCCAAGTGCATCGTGCGAAAGCTGCCGATGCGGGCCAGTACCCGATTGGCCCCCCGCAATTGCAGGTTGGCGCGCCACACCTCGGCCCACCCGCCGCGGGTCGCAACGCCACCCTTCAACACTTCGGGCGCGGCGAATCCTAAGGCGATGGCTTCATCCGCCAGCACCTGTTCCAGCCCGGGGGCCGTTGCGAAAAATATCTCGAATTCGGTATCCATGTGGCTCCCTAGCGGGGAATGCTGCGCGGGGCGAGCCTATTCCGCAGCCAGTGGCATCCGACCCTGCCCGACTTTGGCAACATCAGCGACAACATCACGCAACGCAGCGCGCACGGCTTCAAAATCACCATTCGGGCGAATCAGCTTTTCGTTCATGTAGATAGACCTGTCGATTTCGACCTGAACCGCATGTTGACCACGCGATGGGCGCCCGTAGGCTTGCGTGATGTACGCACCCGCGAACGGCACATTGCGTGTGACAACAAAACCGGCCGCGACAAATGCGGCCTCAAGCCGATCGACAACTTCTGCGGTCGCCGCAGCTCCGAACCTATCGCCCAGCACAACGTCGGGGCGGCGTATGCCTGAGCGTGCAACACCGTCCATCGCTTCGTGTGGCATCGAGTGGCAGTCAACAAGCACCGCTTGACCATGCCGTTGGTGTGCTGCGTCCAGCAGTTTTTGCAGCATTTCGTGGTACGGCGTCCAATATTGGTCGATGCGCCGCTGTGCTTCGGTCTGCGAAATCTTGCCCCGGTAAATTGCGCGCCCGTTGGCAACCACACGGGGAACAACACCCAAACCCGCCGCAACCCGTGGATTATGGCCCGATTTGCGCAGCCCTTCGATCAAGGCAGGATCCAGTTCGTCCGCGCTTCGGTTCAAATCAACAAACGCGCGTGGTGCACCGGCTTTCAGGAATGACGCCCCGAACTTTGGCGCGCAATCAAACAGCTGATCGACAAACGCATCCTCGCTTGATCGGATCGTATGCTCATCCAAAACTGTGCGCCGCAAGAACGACCAAGGATAATCGCGCCCCGAATGAGGTGATGCGAAAACCACGCAAGAGGTCTGCTTTTCAGGGTGCAAAACTTCGTAAGCGAACTTGGGCATATTCCGTCCTTTGTTGCTTATAACATATAGTAGTTGTTACGATGTTCAAAAGCCCTTGATCCCTGTTCCGACTCCTTTTATACGCCCCGTTACCGGCGCGGACTTTCGCGCCCCTTTTTGTTGGGGTGCATTGGTTCAAACTGGCATAGCGTGGGGGATTAGCTCAGCGGTAGAGCACTTCGTTGACATCGAAGGGGTCACAAGTTCGATCCTTGTATCTCCCACCACCGACACCCGTCTGGCACCCTGTCAGGCCCCGATTAACCAGGCGCTGCTTTGCGCCATGACAAACAGGAAGGAATTCGCACCATGAAGGTACGCAACTCGCTCCGCTCGCTCAAGAGCCGGCACCGTGACTGCCGCATTGTCCGTCGCAAAGGCCGTGTTTACGTGATCAACAAAACACAGCCTCGCTTTAAGGCCCGCCAAGGTTAATCTTTGGGCGTTAGACGACGCATATGTTACAAAAAGGCCGCTCCTTCGGGGGGCGGCTTTTTCCGTTTCAGGCTTGTTTACAATGGCTTGGTCGACACCGTCTGGTCTTTTTGGGTCTCTTCCCACAACCGCAACAACGCTGCACTTTGACCCGAAAACTGCGCGTCCTGCGTCACGCATGATTTGATTCGATCCAGCCTGAAATGGCGCAACCCTTGGCGCAATACGCACCACGCCACGATGATGGCACTGTCACTGAAATAGATCACCGCCAATGGCCAAATCACCCGCTGCGTCTGGTTGCCTGCCTCATCGCCGTAGGCAATTTCGAGACAATTTTCGCTGCGAATAGCTTCTCTGATTTGGGCAGGATCGACGCGCACGTCATGCTGCAGCCCCCACGACGAAGCGATCAATTGTCGCGTGCTGGGCGCCACCGCATTCAGCTTGCGCGCGGCCCGTCCCGCAGCGCGCCACAGCCCCGCATCTCCGGTCCGTGCAATCATGCTAAGGCCTAGGGCGATCGCCTCGGCCTCATCCACATCCAGATTGATCGGGGGCAAATCGTAACCTTTGCGCATCACATAACCGATCCCCGGCTCGCCCAGAATCGGTGTTTGCATGGCTTGCAGGCTGGCAATATCGCGGTAGATCGTGCGCACCGACACCTCTAGCGCGCTGGCAATGTCTCGCGCGAGCATCGGCGCTTTGGCGGCGCGTAACATCTGGATGATCTCAAAGAACCGTGCGGATTTCGACATGTGACAGCCCAAAGTTTTTCGCGTTCCCTCATAACACCACTGACATACTGTTGTCAGTAGCTGTTTGTTATGTCACCGCTGAACATAACAATCGAGAGCACCATGCAAGCAAAATCCACCCGCACCTCAGGCGTCGTTTTGGTCGTCATTTCGGCCTTTGTCTTTAGCACCGCAGGCATATTCACCAATGGCGTCAGCACGGATGCGTGGGGGGTGATTTTCTGGCGTGGAGTGGCGGCTGCCGCATTCACCCTTGCCTACTTGATGCTGCGCGGGCAGTTGCGATCCGAACTGGCCGCGTTTGGCAAACCGGCACTGTTGGTCACGATCCTGATGGCGGCAGGCACGGCCGCTTTCATCCCGGCATTCAAACTGTCCAGCGTTGCCAATGTCGCGCTGATCTATGCTGCTGCGCCTTTTGTTACCGCAGCGCTCAGTTGGATTTTCATCCGCGAAGCCCCCAGCCGCACGGTCTTGATTGCCAGCATCGCGGCCTTTGCCGGCGTGCTGATCATCGTGTCCGGGTCGCTTGGCAGCGGCGCAATTTTGGGTGACGCGTTGGCCCTGTTCATGACGTTGATGATGTCGGCCACGATGGTTGTCTACCGCAAGCACCCGGACACGACAGCGGCCTTGCCCGCGGCGCTTTCGTCAGTCGTGTTGCTGCCTGTCGCGCTGATATTCGGGGCACCGATGCTGGTTTCGGGCGGCGAGATGCCAATTCTGGTGCTGTTCGGGCTGGTGTTTGCAGTCGCGTCCGTCACTCTGTCCGAAGGGGCGCGGCGATTGCCCTCGGCCGAAACCGCCCTGTTGTCCACGCTCGAGGTTCCACTGGCACCGTTGTTGGCCCTGCTGATCCTAAGCGAAATCCCAAGCGTGCAAGGCATCATCGGCGGCGCGATCATCCTGATCGCTGTGCTGTGGTCGCAAACCCGCGCGCCCAAAGGTGCGTAACGTCACCGTGAACATGACACAGATGCACAGCCCACCCCCTTGCGCATAACGACCAAGCCCATAGGTTGTGCCCAAGCATTAAAGAAAAGGCACAGCACATGAGCGACGACACCTACACCCCACCAGCCGTCTGGACCTGGGACACGTCATCGGGCGGAAAATTCGCCAACATCAATCGCCCCATCGCAGGGGCGACTTCTGAGAAAGAACTGCCCGTCGGCAAGCACCCCTTACAGTTGCATTCGCTTGCAACACCAAACGGGGTCAAGGTCACTGTGATGCTCGAAGAGTTGCTGGCGCTTGGCCACACCGGCGCGGAATACGACGCGTATTTGGTGAACATCGGGGAAGGCGACCAGTTCGGATCCGGCTTTGTCGACATAAACCCGAACTCGAAAATTCCCGCGATGATGGACCGATCAGGCGACACACCTGTGCGCCTGTTCGAAAGCGCGTCGATCATGCTGTATCTGGCAGATAAATTCGGAGCGTTGTTGCCGACCGAACCTGCCGCGCGCGCCGAGGCGATGAACTGGGTGTTCTGGCAAATGGGCAGCGCGCCGTATCTGGGCGGTGGTTTTGGCCACTTCTACGCCTACGCGCCGGAAAAATATGAATACCCGATCAACCGTTTTGCGATGGAAACCAAACGCCAGCTGGACGTGTTGGATCGCCAATTGGCCGAGACAACCTGGATCGCGGGCGAAGAATACACCATCGCCGATATCGCGATCTGGTCGTGGTACGGGCAACTGGTTTTGGGTCGTTTGTATTCTGCCGCTGAATTTCTGGATGTGGCGTCGTACAAGCACGTGATGGCGTGGGCTGAAAAGATCGACGCACGCCCTGCGGTCAAGCGCGGACGCATGGTGAACCGCCCGTTTGGCGACCCGTCAGAGCAGCTGCACGAACGTCACGATGCCTCTGATTTTGACACGCAAACCCAAGATAAAATCGGCACCCCCGCCGAAGAATAAGCGACCAAGGTGGGCGACACGCCCGCCTTACCCACGCCCTACAAGCGACCGCGCCCGACTTGGCGACAGATCAAAATCACCGGTAACAACCCCATCGCGACGATCACGACGCTAGGCACCGCCGCCCCATCCAGCCGCTCGTCAGAAGCCAGCCGGTACGCCTGCACCGCCAGCGTATCGTAGTTGAACGGGCGCATAATCAGCGTTGCCGGCAATTCTTTCATCACATCGACAAATACGATCAGCAATGCGGTCAGCAAACTTGGCGTCAGGATCGGCAGGTGCACCCGCCGCAAGGTGCCAAACGGACCTTGCCCAAGCGAGCGGCTGGCCGCGTCCATATTCGCGTGAACCAACGATTGCCCACCTTCGTACGCCCCCAGTGCAGCCGCCAAAAACCGCACCAGATAGGCCCCGATCAGCAGCCAGATCGATCCTGTCACCAACAGCCCCGTGGAATAATCAAACGTCGCGCGCATCCACGCATCCAACGCATTGTCGAAGGCAGCAAACGGCACCATCAGACCCACCGCGATCACGCCGCCCGGCACTGCGTAGCCCAACCGCGCCGCATAGGCCGACGCACTGGACAGGCGTCCCGGCTGCATGCGCTGAAAGAAACCAACGGCGACGGCGGCAACCACTGTGATCACCGCCGCAAGGCCCGCAAGCGTCAGTGAATTGCGGATGAACCCGAGGTAGCGTGCGCTCAGCAGGTCTTGTTCTGACCCTAACCCCATCGAAAACAGCACGACAATCGGCAGTACACATCCCAAAAGAACAGGCGCGCCGCATAAGAAAACCGCCAAGACCGCTTGCCAACCCGAAAGGTCGATCTGCGTTTTGTCCTGTGACCGGCGGGACGGATCGTAGTATTTGGCGCGCCCCCTTTGGATCCGCTCAAGCATCGCCAACAGCAACGCAAAACTGAGCAAGCACAACGCCAATTGCGCAGCCCCAGCCCGATCCACAAAGGTGAACCAGCTGGAATAAATCCCCGTCGCAAAGGTCTGAACACCGAAATAGGCAACTGTGCCAAAGTCCGCGATCGTCTCCATCACTGCTAGCAAAACACCGCCCGCAATGGCAGGACGCGCGAGCGGCAGGCTAACCCGAAAGAACGCAGACCACGCACTGCTGCCAAGCGCGCGGGCCGCTAAAAACGTCGTCCCGCTTTGCTGTAAGAACGACGCGCGCGCGAGCAGATAAACGTAGGGGTAAAGCACCAGAATCAACATCATCGCAGCACCGCCGATCGAGCGGACTTCGGGGAACCAATAATCGCGCGGGCCCCAACCCATCAGGCTGCGCAAACTGCTTTGCACAATGCCGGGATGGTCCAGAATATAGGTGTAAGCATAGGCGAGCACGTAGGCCGGAAACGCGAGCGGCAACACCAGCGCGATCTCGAAGAACCGTACGCCGGGGAAACGGGTCATGGTGACCAGCCACGCAGCGCCAACACCAACCAGAAACGTGCCTGTCGAGACCAAGAGCACCAACAAAAGCGTGTTGCCCGCGTAACGCGGCAATACGGTGCTAAGCAGATGCGCAACCGTACCCGTACCGCCACTGAACGCCGCAATCGCAACAGCAAGCATCGGCAGAAGGCAAATCAGCGCAACCGTGACAGCCATCACAGATAGACCGCGCGGGGCGTGGCGTGCTGTGGTTTTGCGCATAGGCGTTTGGATGGTTTGATCCGACATGCACTCTATTTCGACTATTTTAGTCAGAATATCCAGCGCTGCCTTTAAGCGGGTAAGGTGTGGGTGCCCCACACAATCGCGCGTCAGTCGTAGGTGCGCTGATCTTCGATGACAAGCCCGTCTTTGGGCAGGCTCCCAAGGTCACACACAACCACTTTGCCCTTCATCTTCATCGTCTCGACAATGCTCTCGGCATAGGCATCTGCATCGCCTCCGTCGCTTTCCACCTGCACTGTTAGCACGTCGGTTTCAGCCTCGCGGCTGGCAATAACCCGCGCCTTTGGCACCTCATCGTGGCGCGCAACAAAGGCTGCGACCTGTTCGGGGCGCACGAACATGCCTTTGATCTTGGTGGTTTGATCGGCGCGTCCCATCCAGCCTTTGATGCGGGTATTTGTACGTCCGCAAGGGCTGGTGCCCGCCATCATCGCACTCATGTCGCCAGTCGCAAACCGGATCAGCGGATAATCAGGGTTCAATGAGGTCACGACAACTTCGCCCACCTCGCCAAACGCAACAGGGTTCCCCGTGCCCGGCGTTACGATTTCTACGATCACGCCTTCGTCGATCATCATGCCTTCCATCGCGTCGCTTTCGTAGGCGATGTTGCCAAGGTCCGCTGTCGCGTAACATTGCAAACATGCGATCCCGCGATCAATGTAGAACTGACGCAAAGACGGGAACAACGCGCCGCCGCCAACAGCCGCTTTGGTGATGCCCAAAGCAACGCCCATCTCATCGGCTTTTTCGAGGATAATTTTCAGATAATCAGGCGTCCCTGCGTAGGCCGTGCTGCCAACGTCCCGTGCCGCGGTGACTTGCAATTCTGTCTGGCCGGTGCCGGCTGGCAAGACCATGGCCCCAACAGCGCGCGCGCCCGATTCAAACATGTGACCTGCAGGGGTCAGATGATAGCCAAAACAGTTTTGCACGACGTCATCCGCACCAATGCCAGCGGCATGCAAGAAACGCCCCATTCGGAACCAATCATCGTCCAATGCACCGGGCTCATAGATCGGACCCGGCGATTGAAACACGTGGGTAACTTTGCCAACCTGAATGCCACCAAACGGCGGACGCGCCTTTTGCCATTCCGACAAATCGGACTTGCGCAACACAGGTAAGTTAACCAAATCTTCCGGCGATTGAACCTGCGCCGCCGCATCCTGCCAGTCCTGTGGTGCGACGGTGATCGAAGCCAAACGGGTGCGCAGCAACGCCGACTGTTCGGCCATCCGCTGGTCTACACTGCGGGTTTCCAGATCATCAAAATACTGTGCCATCGCGCGCGGGCCCCTATCGAAAAAGTCATGGTAAGGTGGGTTTCAACCCACCAGTTACGCTTAGCTGAGCCAACGTTTGCGACGGCGATAACTGCGCACGTCACGGAACGATTTACGACCCTCATCAGACATACCCAGATAGAATTCCTTGACGTCCGGGTTCTCTCGCAACTCGGCCGCAGGGCCATCCATCACAACGCGACCCGACTCCAGAATATAACCATAGTGGGCAAATCGCAGCGCCACATTGGTGTTCTGTTCAGCCAGCAAAAACGTGACGCCTTCGCTTTCGTTGATCGATTTGACGATGCCGAAAATCTGCTCAACCAACTGCGGGGCCAATCCCATCGACGGCTCGTCCAGCAGGATCGTTTCAGGGCGCGACATCAGCGCACGTCCGATAGCGCACATCTGCTGCTCACCACCCGACGTATAGCCCGCTTGGCTTTTGCGTCGTTCGCGCAGACGTGGAAAATAGTTGTAAACCATCTCAAGGTCAGCGGCTATTGCCGCCTTGCCGTCGCGCCGTGTGTAGGCTCCGGTCAGAAGGTTTTCTTCAATCGTCAGATGCTCAAAACAGTGGCGGCCTTCCATGACCTGCACGACACCGCTTTTTACGGTTTCGGCCGGATCTTGGTGCTGGATCACGTCGCCACGATACTTGATCGACCCTTTGGTGACCTCGCCGCGCTCAGACGCCAACAGACCGGAAACAGCCTTAAGCGTCGTGGTCTTACCCGCGCCATTGCCGCCCAACAACGCAATAATCCCGCCTTTGGGCACCTTCAGGCTGACACCCTTCAGCACAAGGATCACGTGGTTGTAGATCACTTCGATGTTGTTGACCTCAAGCAAGGTTTCGTCTGTTTCAGTGCCGTCCAGCATCTTGTTCTGATCCCAAATACTCAAATAATTCCGGCGGCAACCAAATGCCGCCGCCGGAGATTTCGCTTAGTTGCAGTTAGAAGCGATGTTGTTTTCTGCAGCGTAGGCTGCGGAATCTTCATCGATCAACGGCTGGACAACTTCCATGTCAGACGCTGCAAATTCATTGATCAAAGACCATGTTTTTGCGGATGCATCCCATTGCGTCATACCAACAAGGCCAGGGCCGCCGTGGTTTTCGCAAGACACGCTGAACTCAGGTCCAAAGCCCGGCAGACCAAGTGCGGTCATCTTGGCTTCGGTGATTTCCAACGCTTCCATCCCGTCACGCATCATCGCAGGTGTGATGTCTGCTGTGCCGTGGATTTCTTGGGCTGTTTTGGCGGCTTCTGCTGCCAACATCGCCGCATACAAACCGCGGTTATACAGAACCGTACCGATTTGATCGCCGTTGCCTGCTGCGTTTCCTGCATCAACAACATACTTTTGGATGTCACCAAATACCGGGAAATCATTGCCAACACCGTGGAACGTCAGTGCTTTGTAACCGTTGGCTTTTTCGCCCGCCGGCAGCACGTCGTTTTCAGAACCGGACCACCAGATGCCGATGAAGTTTTCCATGTCGTAGCGAATGTTTGCAGCTTCTTGAACCGCAACTTGGTTCATAACGCCCCAACCGTACATGATGACATTGTCAGGCTTTTCGCGGCGAATTTGCAGCCACTGTGATTTTTGCTCTTGGCCCGGGTGATCAACTGGCAACAGCACCAATTCAAAACCGTGCTTTTTGGACAGCTCTTCCAACGTGCGGATCGGCTCTTTGCCGTAGGCAGAGTTGTGGTACACGAGCGCGATTTTCTTACCCGCGATGTCGCCTTGGGACATCAGATAGTTGATCGCACCGGACGCACCGTTCCAGTAGTTTGCAGGGTAGTTGAACACGTTGCTAAATACGTCGCCGTTTGCGGCAGACGTACGACCATAGCCCATCGAGTGGATCGGGATACCGTCAGCCGTCGCTTTCGGGATCAACTGGTAGGTGATGCCAGTGGACAGCGGTTGATAGACCAACGCGCCTTCGCCTTTTGTAGACTCGTAGCACTCAACGCCTTTTTCGGTGTTATAGCCGGTTTCGCATTCGATCACGTTCGTCATCACGCCACCGATGCCGCCATCGCGTGCGTTCAGCAGGTTCATGTAATCGGCGTAGCCATCCGCAAACGGAATACCGCCCGCCGCGTATGGGCCTGTGCGGTAGCTTAGGGATGGGAACACGAGGTCCGCCATCACAGGGCTTGCCGCCATAACGGCTGCAACAGCCATTGTACCTAGTTTCATTTTCATCAGTTATCCTCCCATGGATTTTTGATCGTTTATAAGGTCAGAGTTTTCCCTGCCCGTCTTGGTGGCGCCCCTAATGCGGGAACGGCCACAATCTTAGTTTCTCTTTTGCGACGCGCCACAGTTGGGCAATGCCATGCGGTTCAGCGACCAAAAAGATAATGATCAATGCCCCGACAATCACAAGGTTCAGGTGCGCCACAATATCCGTCGGCCAACCCATGCCGCCGATTGTCAGCGCGTAGGCGAAAAAGCTGACGACGATCGCGCTTAACCACATCAGGCCAGATCCCTCGATGATGGATCGGGTGCGGACAAAGCTGATCAACAGCATCACAAAACTAACGGTCAGCGCCGCCAAAAACACGCGCGAACCCCAGAGTTGAGACATCGAAATATCAGTGTCGGCATCAGCCAGCATGATTTTCAACAGCACCGGCAAAACCACAAGGAACGCCGCCCCCGCGAATGCACCAAAGATACTGCCCAACCCACCGATGATGATCATGAACAAGACGATGAACGACTTTGTAATGCCAAAGACCTCGCCAACTTCGACAGCACCCAAATAGACCGAAAAGAACAACGCGCCCGAGATGCCGATGAAAAACGAGCTGATCGCAAACGCGCTGAGTTTTGCAGCCAACGGGTTCACACCGATGATCTCGGCGGCGATGTCCATGTCACGGATAGCCATCCATTTGCGACCAAATGATCCGCGCGTCAGATTGCGGGCGACCACGGCACTAAAGATCACAAACACAAGGCAGAACAAATAGGTCGCCCATGCTTCGGTGTTTGGTCCGGTTACCAAAACGCCAAAGACTTCGCGGTCCGGCGCATTGATTTGACCGGTCGCAGAGTAGTTGTAGAACCACGGCACACGGTTGAATAACCACACAAGGAAAAACTGCGCGGCCAGTGTCGCTACCGCCAGATAAAACCCTTTGATGCGCAGGCTAGGCAGCCCGAAAAGTACACCAACACCAGCCGTCACGACGCCCGAAAGCAAGACATGCACCAGCATGCTGACCTCTGGAAATGCGGTCATCAGCTTGTAACAGGCATAGGCCCCCACAGCCATAAATCCGCCGGTCCCAAGCGAAACCTGTCCGCAATAGCCAGTCAGAATATTCAACCCGATCGCCGCAATGGCATAGATCAGGAACGGTAGGAAAATCGAATTCACCCAGTAGTCATTGATCATGAACGGAATGACAAAAATCGCGATGGCGAGAACAAGATAGTAGCGAATGCGATCAAACCTGATCGGAAACGTCTGGCTGTCCTGCGGATAAGTTGTGCTGAAATCACCAGCTTCACGATAGAACATTTAGCTGCTCCCAATTTCAGAGGTCAAAGGGCGGGTGGGTGTCGTGGCGCAAAGCGACACGCGGTCACACGATCCTTGGAATTCAAACGCGTTCAATGATTTTCTCCCCGAACAAACCTTGCGGACGGAACACCAAAAAGATCAGCGCCAGCACGTAAGCGAACCAGTTTTCGGTCGCACCACCCAATGCCGGGCCCAGCGCAAATTCAAACAACTTTTCGCCCACACCAATGATCAAACCGCCGACGATGGCCCCGGGGATCGACGTAAAACCACCCAGCATCAGCACCGGCAAAGCCTTAAGCGCGATCAGAGACAGCGAAAACTGCACGCCAGATTTCGCGCCCCACATGATGCCCGCAACCAGCGCGACAAAACCAGCAACCGACCAGACCAATATCCAGATGTAGTTCAGCGACACACCAACCGACAGCGCCGCCTGATGGTCATCCGCCACAGCCCGCATCGCGCGCCCCTGTTTGGTGTATTGTGAAAACAGCACCAGCGCCGAAACCAGCAAGATTGCGATCACGGTCGCCACGATATCAAGGTTGTCAATAAAGAACCCGTAATCGAAAATCTTATACGTCACTTCATCGATGTATTCGTTAATGCCTTGGGGCAGGCCAACGTCCATCTTTTTGATGTCAGACCCCCACATAAGATCACCCACACCCTCAAGGAAATAGGCCAATCCAATGGTTGCCATGAACAGGATGATCGGCTCTTGGCCCACCAAATGGCGAAAGATAAATCGCTGCACGAGGATGGCAAAACCAACCATCACAGCCATAGTCAAAAGGATCGCGAAGAACGCGGGTATGTGCCATCCAAAGTGGTGAATGTTGGTCCCAAACGTCGCGTTGATCAGATGCGCAAAGGGCACCTGCCCCTCCATGATTCCGACCAAGGTCAAGGCCGCAAACAACGCCATCACCCCTTGGGCATAGTTGAAAATCCCCGAGGCTTTAAAAATCAAAACAAACCCCAGCGCGACCAAAGCGTACAACACGCCGGCCATCAGACCGTTGAGGAACACCTCCATCGCAAAGACTAACTGTTCAGGCATCGCGCCGCTCTCCCATTAACTCTCAAGGTCCGTTTCGATCACACGCAGGATAAAGTCGTCGGCGTCACGCTCGACGGACACCCGCAACTGTGGTTCGATCCATTCATCGCTCGCCCAGACATCAGCGCCTTGGGGAACGTAATTTCTGTTGCCAGCCGTCATTCGGTTACGCAGCGCTTGCGCATCCGATTGATCCGCTCCGTGCACACCGCAGGCCAATTCGCCATCTTGTGGCACCAGCTCGATCACCAATTTTTCTCCGACCGTCAGATCAAACACGGCAAGTTCAGAAATCGAAATCTGGCGGTCCAGCCCGTCCACGATGACCGGGAACAAGTTCTCGAAGGGCAGTAAACACCTTGCCTCGAACTCATCCCACGCGCCGGCCATGACCGCAGCCGGAAGCATCGCTAAAACATATGCCAAAATGGCTTTAGTCATGCGACACACCCAGATAAGCATCAATCACGGCTTGGTTGTTGCGCACTTCATCCGGCGTGCCATCGCCAATTTTCTTGCCGTAGTCCATGACCACAACCCGGTCGGACAGGTCCATAACCACGCCCATATCGTGTTCGATCAGCGCAATTGTGGTGCCGAATTCATCATTCATCGACAGGATAAAGCGGCTCATGTCCTCTTTTTCCTCGACGTTCATGCCCGCCATTGGTTCGTCCAACAGCAGCAGTTCTGGTTCGGCAGCCAGCGCGCGCGCCAGCTCGACCCGCTTCTTGAGGCCATAGGGCAGACGGGAAACCGGAGTCTTGCGGATCGCCTGAATTTCCAAGAAATCAATAATCTTTTCGGCGACTTCACGGTTCTCGGTTTCTTCCTTTTCCGCACGTCCTTTCCAGAACGCTTGGGCGAACATACCGGTTTTCATGTGGGTCAAGCGACCCGTCATGACGTTGTCGAGTACTGACATGCCTTCGAACAACGCGATGTTCTGGAACGTGCGGGCAATACCTTGACGCGCCACCTGATAGGGGCGCATTTGCGGGCGCGGCACACCTTTGTACAAAACCTGACCTTCTTGCGGGACGTAAAACCCCGAGATCACGTTCAGCATCGATGATTTACCAGCACCGTTTGGCCCGATAATCGCGCGCACTTCGCCCTCGCGAATATCAAACGAGATGTCTTTGATCGCCTCAACGCCGCCAAAACGCAGGGTGATGTTTTGCATTTCCATGACCACAGGGCCGATCTGGCGGCCATCTGCGGTTAGGTATCCGTCAGCTTGATCAAGCATTGTGCGTATCCTTCATCACTCAGCCGCCAACTTTGCGGCAACGGCCACAACGGCCGCTTCACGGATTTCCAACGTCGCCGAAATCGCGCCTTTGCGGCCGTCTTCGTAGGTCACTTCGGTGGTGGTCGAAATTTCAGTCGATCCATCGTACAGCGCGTCGATAATATCCGAGAATTTGTCTTCGATAATTCGGCGGCGTACCTTTAGTGTACGGGTCAATTCACCGTCATCCGCATCCAGCTGTTTGTGCAGCACGACAAAGCGGTGAATTTGGCAATCCGACAACATTTCATCCTGAGCGACAGAGGCGTTGACCTCTTCAACGTGAGACTGGATCGTTGACAAAACGTCGGGATGGCCGGCCAGTTCTTGGTAGGATGCATAGGCGATATTGTTACGTTCTGCCCAGTTCCCAACGGCTGTCAGATCGATGTTGATGAACGCAGTGCACTGCGCGCGATCATTGCCAAAGACGACTGTTTCGAGAATGTTAGGAAAAAATTTCAGTTTGTTTTCAACATACTTAGGTGCGAACAACGCGCCAGATGCGGTTTTACCAACATCCTTGGCGCGGTCGATAATACGCAGATGGCCCGTGCCTTCTTCGATGAAGCCCGCATCGCCTGTTGCAACCCAGCCTTCGGGGTCTTTGGTGTCCGCCGTGCTTTCCGCGTTCTTGTAGTATTCCACAAAAACACCCGGGCTGCGGTAGTAGACTTCGCCGTTGTCTTCGATCTTTAGTTCGACGCCCGGGCACGTCACACCGACAGTATCGGAGCGGACCTCGCCATCAGGTTGCGCGGTGATAAACACGGTTGCTTCGGTCTGACCGTACAGTTGCTTTAGGTTGATGCCGAGCGAGCGATAAAAGTCGAAAATCTCTGGTCCGATCGCTTCGCCCGCGGTGTAGCCAACGCGCACACGGCTGAAACCCAGCGTGTTTTTCAGCGGGCCGTAGATCATCAATTCGCCCAGATTGTACTTGATCCGGTCCAACAGGTTGACCGGTTTTCCATCCAGAATCGAAGGCCCAACTTTGCGCGCTACCCCCATGAAATAGTCGAACAAGCGGCGCTTGGATTTGGACGCGTCCTCCATCCGGATCATCACATTCGTCAGCTGCGTTTCAAACACACGCGGCGGGGCAAAATAATACGTCGGCCCGATTTCACGCAGGTCCAATTGCATCGTATCCGCGCTTTCGGGACAGTTCGTGCAGAACCCTGTCCACAACGCTTGGCCGACCGAGAAAATGAAATCCCCGACCCACGCCATCGGCAAATACGCAAGAATATCATCGCTCTGGCGCAGATCATCAAATTCCGACGATGATTTAGATGTCTCGATCACATTGCGGTTAGACAGCACGACGCCCTTGGGCTTTCCAGTGGTTCCGGAGGTGTACAACATCACGCAGATGCTGTCGTAATTCTGCTTGGCAATGCGCGCTTTCATTTCAGGTTCCAGCGTCGCGCGCTTGGCCCGCCCCGCATCCTGAACTGCACTATACTGCGTCAAATGTGTGTGGTCATATTTACGCAAACCGCGCGGATCGAGGTAAATCATTGCCTCGAACGTGTCCAAACCGTCCTGAATATCCAGAACTTTGTCGACTTGCTCTTGGTCACCAGCGATCACAAAACGTGCGCCACAATGGCCCATCGTATAGGCCATCTCTTCGGCTGCCGCGTCTTGGTACAACGGCACAGGGATCGCCCCGACCATTTGCGCGGCCATCATCGACCAGTACAAATAGGGACGGTTGCGGCCGATAACGGCGATGAAATCACCCTCGTTCACGCCCATATCCAGCAGACCCAGCGCCAAGGCTTCGACCTCTTCACAGGTCTGCGCCCAGGTCCAGCTTTGCCAGATCCCGAATTCCTTTTCGCGGTATGCAGGCGCAGATCCGAATTGCGTCGCATTGCGGTGCAAAAGTGCTGGCACGGATACTAATCCGGCAGCCCCATTAAGCGTGTCAGCCAAAGTTCTTCCCTCCCAAACCAGCCTCTCCTCAGGCCGGTCGCGCTCGCTTTCGCGAATCTTCGTCCCACAAGGATGTTCATCTGAACCTGATGGTCAACTTTTTCCTGAAGTTTTCTCAAATCTAACGAATTGTAACAGGCACTCATCAACGCTTGATCTTGTTAGACGAACGCTCGCACAGTGCGTGCACTCGGATGGGCCGCAGGCCAAGCCGAGGACATATCGTGCGTGCGCAAGCACGCTCCTTTGGATCAGACAAAGGCCTGAATTCGTGCCCCAAACCCCTGCCGCTATCCAGACGCTCACTGCCGCCGGTCTTAATTTGATCGGCCAAGCGTTGACGATCTATGATAACGATCTGCGGCTGGCCGTGTGCAACGCCCGGTTTCAAAGCATGTTTGATTTGCCTGACAACCTCGTCATGATTGGCGCCCCCTTCGAGGAAACCATTCGCCATCTTGCACAGCGCGGCGAATACGGCGAGGTGGATGATGTCGAGGCTTTCGTGCGCGAACGTGTCGAACAAGCCCGTGCGTTTCAGGCGCACTACATGGAACGGACCCGCGCCACCGGCACGATCATTTCCGTCGAAGGTTCCCCCCTGCCCCAAGGCGGTTGGGTCACCGTTTACACCGACATCACCCGCACCAAACAACAAGAGGTGTTGCTGCGCGCCCGCTCAGAAGAACTCAGCGATCAGGTTCTTGCCCACACCGAAGAACTCGCCAGCACCAACCGCGCCCTCGCGTCCACCGTTTCAACCCTCGAAGAGACCAAACGCCACCTCACCAAAATTGAGGCCCGCACCCGCCTGACCACCGAAATGATGCCTGCCCATATCGCGCATGTGGACGAGGCAGGGCACTACACCTATTCCAACCGGCGCTTGTCTAGTGTGATCCCTAACCGGCCCTCCGATATCGTCGGGCTGCACATCTCGGATGCACTTGGACCAACGGTGTATTCCAAGGTTCGCGACCACCTGCAAACTGCGTTCTCAGGGCTTGAGGCCGTGCACGAATTCAGCGACATCGACAGCGCGCGCCGTATCCGTGTTGCCTTTACCCCCGACAGCAACGGTGGGGCCTATGTTTTGTCGATGGACGTGACCCAAGAAACGCAGGCTCGTGTCGCCTTGCAGCAAACCCGCAGGCGCACTTTGGCTGCCCAAGTCACATCCGGCATGGCCCATGATTTTTCTAACTTGTTGACGATCATTCTGGGTATGCAAAGCAGTCTTGCGCGAATTGACGGGCTACCCAAGGAGGCAAACGCGCTGATCGACGCCACATTGTCGGCGGCCCAAAGAGGCGGCCAACTGCTGTCCAGCATTGCCGAAATGACCGGGCAACCTCTGCCCAACCCGCGTGCGACTGACCCGCATGTGTTGCTGCAAGATTTGCAAACACTGGCCCGCCCGTCGCTGCCAAGTGGCATGACCCTAACGGTCACAGACCTTTTGCCAGACGCATCCATTTTACTAGATTCCGGCACCGTTCAGGATTCACTTTTGAACTTGATTTTGAACGCGCGTGACGCGTGCCAGCCGGACGGAGCGATCACCCTGTGTGCCGAAACCGTGCACGACACGTGGGTGCAATTTACGCTAAGCGACACTGGCGCAGGTTTTTCAGCGCACGCTCTGGAACACGCATGCGATCCGTTTTTCACGACCAAAGGCAAGGACGGATCGGGCCTTGGCCTGCCGATGGTTTACGACATGACAAAACTGGCGGGCGGCGATCTACAGCTTGGCAATCAAAGCGGCGGCGGGGCCGTGGTTCGCTTGCGTTTGCCCCTGCGTTTTAGCCCAACCGGGACCAAAGGCCTTGTGCTGTTGGTCGAGGACGAAGATGATCTGCGCGCGCACTACCGTGATCTGCTGATCGGCCTCGGCCATTCTGTTGTCGAAGCGATTTCGGTGCAAGAAGCAACGGCGCTGATAGAAACCATCCCCGATATCCAACTGGTTCTATCCGACATCCATCTGAGTGGTGAAGGCACCGGGTTAGATTTGATGAACGGTTTACGAAAAACTGGCACGCCGGTTATCTTAATGACATCATTGCCAGAAACTGATCCGCTACACCGGATGGCCTGTGCGACAACACTCGTTTTGCACAAGCCGTTTTCACCCGCCGACCTTGCGGCGGCACTAACCCCGAAGGTTGCGCAATGATCGCCCCGCTTGTCACAATTTTGGACGACGAGCCTGCCATCCGCACGATGCTGGCCGACGCGCTCGAAGAAGCCGGGTTTCGCACGCTCAGCTTTGGGCGCGCGCGTGAATTCGAGGCGGCATTGCAGTCGCACACGCCGGACGTTTGCCTAGTCGATTTGTCACTGCCCGACACCGACGGGCTGACAATTGTGCACAGGCTGGCGCTGGAACAAGGTGCGATCGTGATCATTATTTCCGGACGTGCACAGGTGCAAGATCGGGTCACGGGATTAGAGCTTGGGGCCGACGACTACATCATCAAACCTTTTGATCCCGCCGAAGTTGTCGCCCGCGTGCGTGCCCGTTTGCGCAGCAACAAACCCGCAGCCCAAACCGCCAACACCGCACATTTTGACGGCTGGCGCGCAGAATTTGACAGTTACATGCTGGTAGATGACGCAGGCGAACACACGCCTTTTTCCCACGCAGAAGGCGAAGTATTGCGCCTGTTTTTGGACAGCCCCAAACGCCTGATCAGCCGCGCACAAATGCAAGAAAGCTTGGGCGGCGCCGCAGGCGAAAGCTTTGATCGGGCAATGGATGTGCGCATTTCGCGCCTGCGAACCAAGCTGCGCGAAGATCCTAAAAACCCCCAGTTGATCAAGACGATTTACGGGGCTGGCTACATCTTTTTGGGCGATGTGCGTTGGAACTAAACAGCCTTGGTGTGCGACACGCACACCTTACACGCTGATCCGCGAAATAGCGCTTCACCTCGCCAGAAACGCTGTTAGAATCGCACCCATGCTTGACGTCGTTCTATATCGCCTTGGCCGTGCAACGCGCCCGCATTTCTACCGTGTAGAGATCGCGATGAACCTGTTTTGCGAGGTCTCGGTGCTGCGCGAATGGGGGGTGCAAGGCGGGGCGCCACGCGAAGTCATCACCTGTTTTGGCAACCTGCGCGAAGCGTCACACGCGGCAGACACTTACCGCAAACGCGCGCTAAATCGTGGATATCAGCGCGGTTAAAGCACGCTGATAGCTGCGGCCAAGACTTGCAAACCGGCGACCAAATCACTGCGCTTGGTGTCTTCTTCAAACGCATGACTGATCCCGTTGATCGATGGGACAAACAGCATTGCAACCGGCATCAGACGCGACACGTTCGTGGCATCATGCAAAGCACCTGACGGCATCACTTGCCACTTACGGGGCGCAATTTGTTCTGCACCACGCTCCAATGCTGCGCGCAATTGCGTGTCCATGACCACGGGCTCCAACCCAAGCATCTCGCTAAAGTTTACCTCGAACCCGCCGTCAGCCGCGACCCCGATTGCCGTATCGCGAATGATCTGTTCCATACGGCCCAAGCGATCCACATCACCATCACGCCATTGCATCGAAAACCGGGCACGCCCCGGCACGATAGATGATGCATTGGGGTGCAAATCCAAGTGCCCGATGGTCCAAACCGTTTGCGGCGTGACGACATTGCGCAACCGTTCGTTGAGGCGGATATTGAACTGCGACACCGCTTGAAACGCATCACGTCGCATCACCATCGGTGTCGTGCCTGCGTGGTTTTGTTGGCCCTCAAACGTGATGCGCATGTCGCGTATGCCAACGATGTCACTGACGACGCCAATCTGAAGGCCCAAGTTGTCAAGCGCGGGACCTTGTTCGATGTGCATTTCGATGAAGCCGGTAAATTGAGCTGGATCGATGTCAGGACCCGCAATATCACCCATTGATTGCCGTGCTTGCTCCAAAGGTATGCCATCGTGGTCCTTTAGCTGATCCGCTTGCAGCAGGGTCAGTTGGCCTGACCAAACCGCACTGCCTGTCGTGACGCCAAATCGCCCTTCTTCGTCTTGAAATGAAACCACGGAAACCGCGGGGCCGCCCTGTTCTTGTGATGATCGGGCGATCTCTAATGCGGCAATGACGCCCAACGCGCCGTCGAGCCAACCGCCTTCGGGTTGGCTGTCTGAATGTGATCCCAGCAGGAGCGATTGGCCCTTTGCCAAGCCGAACAGATTGCCCATAGCGTCGTATCGCACGTTCAAACCAGCATGGCGCATTTGATCTGCCAACCACGCTCGCGCTGCAACATCGGGGGCCGAATAGGCTGGGCGCACGACGCCCTTGCCAACACCGGAAGCACCAAAACTTCGCAGGGTTTCCAAGTCGTGCAAGAACCGTTCAGCATTGACGCGCATGAGGTCTCTCCAATGAAAAAGGTGGGCCAAGGCCCACCTTACGTCGTTTTCATGTCAAAGTAAGGTGTGGGTGTCCCACACCCATCGCTTATTCTGCGGCAATCGTTTCGCTGGCAGCCTCAACCTTAACGGCCGAGAATTTAAACTCGGGAATTTTGCCATAGGGATCAATCGCAGGGTTTGTGAGGATATTCGCCGCCGCTTCGACATATGCGAAAGGCAAGAACACCATGTCAGGGGCAACCGCACGGTCCATCCGCGCCATGATCACGATGGACCCGCGTTTGGTTGTCAAACGGACGTGGCCACCTGGCTCGACCCCTAACTTGCGTAGCGTTGAGGGGTGCAGCGAACAGTTCGCTTCAGGCTCCAGCCCGTCCAAAACCGTGGCGCGGCGGGTCATGGACCCTGTGTGCCAATGTTCCAGCTGGCGCCCTGTGGTCAGGATCATCGGATAATCTGCATCCGGCGTATCATCAGGTGCAATCACGCTGGCAGGTGTAAAGCGCGCCCGCCCGTCCGGACGCGGGAAACCGTCACCGAACACAACAGCTTGGCCCGGATCGGTCGGGCTAAGCGACGGGTACGTCACTGCTTCGGTCGTCAGTCGATCCCACGTGATGTTGTCGAGGCTGCGCATGTTCACAGTCATTTCCGCGAACACTTGGCTTGGGTGCGTGTAAGTCCAGTTCAGACCGCAGCGCTTGGCCAATTCAACCTCGATCCACCAATCTTCTTTTGCCTGACCCGGAGGCGTCACGGCTGGGCGCACCATTTGCACCTGACGGTTGGTATTCGACACGGTGCCCGATTTTTCGTACAGCGCCGAAGCTGGCAAAATCACGTCGGCGTAGTTGGCCGTTTCGGTGATGAAAATGTCCTGCACAACAAGGTGGTCCAGCTTTGCCAAAGCGTCGCGCGCGTGTTCCACATCGGGGTCCGACATCGCGGGGTTTTCGCCCAGAACATACATTGCTTTGATGTCACCGTCGTGGACCGCATCCATGATTTCGGTGACAGTCAGGCCCTTTTCGTTTGAAAAATCACCCGACCCCCAAACCTCGGTAAAGGCAGAGCGCACACCGTCGTCCATGACCGATTGGTAGTCGGGCAAGAACATCGGGACGAGGCCCGCATCAGACGCGCCTTGCACGTTGTTTTGACCGCGCAGCGGGTGCAGGCCAGACCCCGGACGACCGACCTGGCCAGTCATCAAGGCCAGTGAAATCAAGCAACGCGAATTGTCAGTGCCGTGAATGTGCTGACTGATGCCCATGCCCCAGAAAATCATGCCGGCTTTCGCGCCTGCAAATGTGCGTGCGACGGCCCGCAGAGTTTCTGCGTCGATACCACAAATCTCTGACATTTTTTCGGGCGTGAAATCCTTGAGGTGCGCTTTTTCTGCTTCCCAGTTTTCGGTGTAGGCCTCGATGTATTGCTGGTCGTACAGCCCTTCTTCGACGATCACGTGCATAATCGCGTTCAGCATTGAGACGTCCGCGCCGGGGCGGAATTGCAGCATGTGCGTGGCAAACCGTTTCAGGGCTTGGCCGCGTGGGTCCATCACAATCAGCTTGCCGCCACGTTTGGTGAACTGTTTGAAATAGGTGGCCGCGACGGGGTGGTTTTCGATCGGGTTTGCCCCAATCACAATCGCCACGTCTGCGTTTTCGATTTCGTTGAACGTTGCCGTAACAGCGCCCGATCCGACATTTTCGATCAGCGCAGACACCGACGATGCGTGGCACAAACGTGTGCAGTGATCGACGTTGTTGTGCTTGAACCCTTCGCGGATGAACTTTTGAAACAGGTAAGCTTCTTCGTTGGTGCATTTGGCAGATCCAAAGCCCGCAACTTCGCGTCCGCGCCCTTTTAGGCCGTTCGCTGCAAAATCCAGCGCCTCGTCCCACGTTGCTTCGCGAAAGACGTTTTGCCAGTTGCCCGGGTCAACGTTCAGACCCTTTGCAGGCGCGTCGTCGCGACGGATCAACGGTTTGGTCAGGCGGTGATTGTGGTGGATGTAGTCGTAGCCAAAGCGGCCTTTGACGCACAAGCGGCCCTCGTTCGCAGGGCCATTGATGCCCTCGACATATTTGACTTTGCCGTCTTTGACCTTGATCGAAATCTGGCAGCCAACACCGCAGAACGCACAAACGCTATCGACTTCGCTGTCGAAATCTTTGCTATCGCCTGTGCCTGCGCCCGGCGTGACAGCGGCCGGCATCAACGCGCCTGTTGGGCAGGCTTGCACGCATTCGCCGCAGGCCACGCAGGTGGAATCGCCCATCGGGTCGGCCATGTCGAAAGTCGGATAGCTGTCCGCGCCGCGGCCGGACATGCCGATCACGTCGTTCACCTGAACTTCGCGGCAGGCGCGCACGCACAGGCCACACGAAATGCAGGCGTCCAAGTTCACCGACATCGCCACGTGGCTGTCATCGAGCAGCGGAATGCGGCCCTCTTCCAGCTTCGGAAAACGACTTTCGGAGACGCCGTTCAAGTCGGCCATGTCCCACATGTGCGCGGATTTATCGTGGGCGGTTTCACGTTCTGGCAAATCAGCGACCAGCATTTCAACAACCATTTTGCGGGCATTTTCAGCGCGCGCTGAATTGGTCGTGACAACCATGCCCTCGCCCGGTTCACGGATGCAGGAGGCCGCCAAAGTACGTTCGCCTTCGATCTCGACCATGCAGGCGCGGCAGTTGCCGTCAGGGCGGTAACCGGGTGCCGGTTTGTGGCACAAATGCGGGATAACCAGACCGCGGCCATTGGCCACTTCCCAGATGGTCAGACCGGCTTCGGCCTCGACTTCTTTTCCATCCAGCGTGAATTTCACCATGTCCGACATCCTGCGTCTCCCTAATATTGCGCGACACTTAGCAGAATCAGCGCCAATTCAGGACTCTCAATCCCGACACCCATTGCCGAATTTACGCCACTCTCGGTTTCCGATCCGCTCCATTGCGACACGCAACGCCTTGGCCTATCAAAGCAGCACACCCAATCAGGAGCGCCCATGTCCCACATCACCCTTATCCGCCACGGTCAGGCAAATTCCGGCGCGCAAGACGAGGCCAGCTATGACCGGCTGAGCGAATTGGGGCACCAGCAGGCACAGTGGCTAGGGCTGCATCTCAAGGACACGTTGCAGCACCATCACCGGCTGTACACCGGCACCTTGCAGCGTCACATCGAAACGGCGAACGGAATGGACACCGGGCTGGAACCCACCCGAGATGCGCGTTTGAATGAGCTGGAATATTTCACGCTTGCCGCCGCACTCGAGGCCGAGCAAGGTATCCCGATCCCCACCGAACAGATTGAGTTTACCAAACACCTGCCCCGTGTTTTTGCCGCGTGGCAAGCGGATGAAATCAAGGGCGCGCCAGAAAGTTTCGCTGATTTTGAAACCCGTGTCAGTGGGGCCATGGCCGATATCGCAGCGGGCGAAGGTCCGGCGTTGGTTGTCACCTCGGGCGGGCTGATTTCGATGGTGATGCGGCAGCATTTAAAATTGGACATAGACGGCATGGCACATCTGGCCCTAGGGATCATGAACACCTCAATGCACCGTTTGTTTCCGATCGGGGGCACGCGTTGGTCGCCGGTGATGTTCAACAATATCGCCCATCTTGAAGCCCCCGCACGCCATCACGCCCAAACCCACGTTTAAGGAAAATGCACATGCAATTGTTTTACGCCACCAACACGATTTCAGTCGCCGTCGCCATCGCCTTGCAAGAAGCCGGGCTTGATCACACGTTAACTAAGGTCGATTTTTCCAAGGGCGAACAGCTGGGGGCGGATTACCTTGGAATCAACTCCAAAGGACGCGTGCCGGCATTGGTTGTGGATAGCGAGGTGTTGACGGAAACCGGCGCGTTGCTTGAATACATCGCGGCCAGTGCACCTGACAAAAACCTAGTTCCGAGCAACCCGATTGAGGCCGCCAAAATGCGCAGCGTCATGTTTTATGTCGCCTCAACCATGCACGTAAACCACGCCCACCGGATGCGTGGAACACGTTGGGCTGACCAGCAATCCAGCTTTGATGACATGGCCGCCAAGGTCCCTGAAACGATGACTGCTTCGGCCACGTTTGTTGAAAACGAGTGCCTGACGGATTTGTTTGTTGGTGACGCTATTTCCATCGCCGATTGCTACCTTTTTGTTGTTTGCACTTGGCTGACAGGCGACGGTGTCGATCTGTCTGTTTTCCCGAGAATCAACGCCTTCATGGCCGCGATGGAAGACCGTGCATCAGTCAAATCCGTGCGCGCAGCTGGCATTCTCGCATGACCCATCTGTGGGTGCGCGCCGAACAGCGCAACAACGAAGAGCGCGTCGGGATCACCCCTGCAGGCGCAGCTGAAATGATCGCTGCCGGGATCAAAGTCACGGTGGAACACAGTTCCGTCCGCGCCATCCCGATCCAATCTTACATCGACGCAGGTTGCGCCATCGCGGATGAAAACAGTTGGCCAAACGCCCCTGCAGACGCGATCATTTTCGGCCTGAAAGAACTGCCCGAAAACGGGACGCCCTTGCATCACAAACACATCCTGTTCGGGCACGCCTTCAAAGGGCAACCTGCTGGTCAAATCCTGCTAAAGCGGTTCAAGGCGGGTGGCGGGACGTTGTATGATCTGGAATATTTGGTCGATGAAACCGGGCGTCGTGTGGCTGCATTTGGCTATTGGGCAGGCTACGCAGGGGCGGCCGTGGCCCTAAAATGCTGGGCAGCACAAAGACGTGGTGACATCGCAGGGGCCGTCAAAACCTACCCCAGCTCAGCCGCGCTCCTAGACGATCTGCGCACTGAATTAGACGGGATGGATCCCCCAACGGCCATCGTCATTGGCGCATTGGGGCGCGTTGGTTCAGGGGCCGCAGACTTGTGCGCATCGTTAGGTATCGACGTCACGAAATGGGACATCGCGCAAACCGCAAGCGGCGGTCCATTCCCGCAAATCCTAGATCACGACGTGTTTTTGAACTGCATTTTGGCCCGCCCAGGCACACCGGTTTTTGTGCCCGCATCCGCAAAAACAGCGCCCCGCATGCTTAGCGTTATTGGCGATATCGCCTGTGATCCGGACAGCGATTTTTCACCCATCAAAGTCTACGACCGCACGACCAGCTGGGCCGCACCTGCCTTGCGTGTGCACGATGAACCGATTTTGGATGTGACCGCAATCGACAACCTTCCGTCGTTGTTGCCTGTGGAAAGTTCCGAAGATTACGCAGGCCAGTTGCTGCCCTCATTGCTGACCTTAGACGACCTTTTGAGCGGTGTCTGGGGCCGCGCGTTTGAAACGTTCGCGACAGCCACGAAAGATATGTCAGTCAGCTGAACACACGATAATACAGCCAGTCTGGTAGGAATTGTGCACCGCGAAACACCATTGAAAACAAGCGTGGAAAGCTCTTTTTAAAGGCGCTGTCGTTCATGTGTTCAAACATCTCGCGCGCCGCGACGTCCGTTTCCATGATGAACGGCATTTTGAAATCGTTCTTTTCAGTGAGCTGGGTTTTGATGAACCCCGGGTTGGCAATTTGCACCTTGATCCCGGTCTTGCGCAGGTCCGCGTAGATGCATTCAGCCAGCGACATTGTCGCCGCTTTGGACGCCGTGTATCCGATGCTGCCCGGCAAGCCGCGAAAGCCCGTCAGACTAGATGTGATCACGATGTGGCCGGCGTTTTTGGCGACAAACTGCGGCACGACTTGGCCCAAGACCCGCACGAATCCTGTAAAATTGATGTCGGCCATTGCCGTGGCTTGATCTGCGTTCCAGTCTTTTGCACCAAAGGGCCAGTAGACCCCCGCGAGCAGAACAACGCCGTCGATATCACCCACTGCTGCGGCCGCCACTGCCACGCTTTCGTTGTCCGAAATATCGATGGTTTGATAGCTCGCTTTGCCGGGCAATTCGGCGACGACTGCTTTTAGCTTGTCCTCACCGCGTGCAGATACGACCACCTCGGCCCCCGCGCGGCTTAGGATGTGCGCCAGCGCTTTGCCCAACCCGTCACTTGCGCCAACCAACCAATACCGTTTGCCCTGCCATTCCATGATTATGCGGCCTCTTTAAAGTGTTGTTCGACCGGGCGCATCGTTGCCACCAATTCGGCCACTTTGAACCCGAATTTGCGGAATTGTGACCGGTTCACGATGGATCCATTAGGGGCTAAGTACATCCAGTCAACGGTGTCCAATACGTGGCCACCCGCACTTTCGGGCAATTGGAAACGGTACTTAAGCTGCACCGATCCGCCTTTTTGAACGCCAGTGCCGATACCAACAACATCAGACGCGGTGGCCTTGATCCGCCCGTCAGCGCCGATTGCCAATTGCCATTCACGGTTTTGGATTGAACCGTCATCGTAGCGAAACACTTCGCGCATCACACCGGAGTCATTGGTCCATTCGCAGTCGAATTCACCAACAAACCGGCTGGTGACACGCCCCAATGGCCCGTAAATCACGCCCTCGCATACGATCGGTCCGTTCAGGTGTTTGCGCACGTCAAACTGTTCAGCGTCCGCCGAATAATCCGTGGGGTTTTGCGCCGAAAAGCTGGCGTAACGCGAACGCGCCCAGTTCAAGAGCAGCACGATAGCGACCCCTGCAAGCATGTAGAAAAACCCGGTCATCCCTTAGGTCTCCTCTAGGTTGGTCGCTGCGAACAGCAACATGGCGATGGCTTTGAGCGCGCAAGGCACGCCGGCGTATAATATCGTGAGGGTGGTCAACGCAGTCTCTGGATTGTCCTGCGATCCGCTTTGAAACCCAGCGAATTGCAGCGTCGGCAACAGGGCCACAGCGGCAAATGCCAAGGTGAATTTCGACACAAATGACCACAGCCCGAACCCTTCGGCGGCAGAGGGCGAAATGCGGGCCATACGCGCCGAAAACAACGCAGGCAGCAGGGTCAGATCCGCGCCCAGCGCCGCCCCCGATGCAAGGCAAATCAACGCAAAGGCCATCCAGTCACCAGCGCCCAACGTCAGCGCAAATCCCAGCGACAGGATCGACATCGCCATGGCCGTCAGCAAAATGGGTTTGATGCTGTAACGTTCGGCAAGGTGGCTCCAGACCGGGGCCGCGCAGGCCGCAGACAGAAAAAAGACCAGCAGCAGCGGCCCTTCAAAACCCGGTGCGGCAAGGCGCGATTCCACAAAGAATAAAAACAGGGTCGAACTGACGGCAACGGGGGCGGCATTGATCAAAGCGATCAGCAACAAACGACGCGCGATTTTGTCCTGTAACACGGTCGCGAATCCGGTTGATGCCTGTACATGCCCAGCCCCCCATTCGCGTTGCATCAGCAGCACGGACAAAACGGCCAGAACCGCAAAACCAATGGCGAAACCGGCAAATGGCGCACCCATAAAGTTGCCCAACACAACTGGCGCAATCGCGGCAACACACACGCCCAACAACGCACCGGTTTCGCGCCACCGCGCGAGCCGCAAGTGGCCTTGTGCGCCGAGATCATCGGCCTTCAACACCCCCTGAGCGTAAAAGTTGATCGTCAGAAACGAGAAGGCTGAAAACACCAACGTCAGCATCACCCCAAACCAGATCAGCGGCGGCAGCAAAGGCGGGATCGCAAACAGCCCAATCATTCCTGCGGCGATCACCACACAACCGCCAAAGACCATCGCTTTGCGGTTGTGCCGATAGCGTTCAGACCAGCGCCCGAACAGCGGATCCTGAACCACATCCAGCAAGCGCAGCACAAACAAAACCGTGCCCAGCGCAACGAGCGACACGCCGTATTCATCCACGTAAAATTTGGGCGCGTGGATGTAGATCGGCAGCCCAGCTGCAGACAAAAGCGCTGCGAACACACCATAGGCAGGCAGCCGTGTGGGTGCCTTTATGTCCATGATTGTCGTGCTCATCCGCGCGTCACGTCGTGTTCAGGTGGGGTCGGGCTGGGCCGGAATTTCGCCCCCTTGAACCACAGCTTGACCGCTTGCCAATGGATTAGACCCAGCACGCGGCGCGATCCAAACGGGCGTCTGATCATCGCGCGCAAGATACTGGCGTTGCTGATCGGACGACGCGCGCCGGTCAGCGTTGCGATCACACCACCGTCGCCGCGGGTGTAGTCGATCCAGACCCCGATCCGTTCAGGTGAAATATCAAATCGAAAGACGTACCCGCCTTTCACCGGCTGGAAGGGTGAAACATGCATGAATTTTTGCGCGCTTAGACGGTCGGTGGGCGCGATGGGCCGCAGGTCAGGGTGATGCACCAAATAGCTGTGGCGCAGGCCGAATGTGTTGGAGACCTCAGCGATGACAGCTATCATTGCGTCATCTGCGCGCCGACACAGCCAAAAACTGACAGGGTTAAACACATGCCCAAGCACCCGAGGCTGCGCCAGCAATTCGATCCGCACAACGCCAGTGATTTGGTGCGTTTGCAGCACCTCGCGCACCCACGTAGCACCGCGCCCGCCTTTGATTTCGCCACCGTGGTCCACATCCTGAACAGACATCGCGCCACGCGCATTTCGACCGAACAGCGACGGCGTTTGCACATCCGCGTCCGCATCCAACAACACGTAGTCGATGGAATAGCGAAAACCGTTGTTCACGTCGCCTTTGCGTCCGTGAAACGTCTGGCCCTGGATATGATCGACGGTTGTGTTCATTCAGCGGCGACTTTGATCATGTTGCGGGCTTTGATGGCATTAGCGACGTTCACAGCACTGGCCAGACCGTCCTCGTGAAAACCGTGCTGCATCCATGCACCTGTGAACCACGTGTTGTTCGTGCCGTTCATTGCGCGCACCACGTCTTGGGCGGCCAAAGCAGCCTTGTCGTAAACGGGATGGCGCAGGGTGACTTGATCATAGATCAATTCATCGCGGATTGGGCGTTTTGTATTCAGCGTCACAAAATGCGGATCATCCATCGGGATCGGTTGCAGCGAGTTCATCCAATAGGTCAGGTCAATCTGATCGCGGCTGGTGGTTTCATCTTCGGTGTAAACCCAAGACGACCACGTCGCGCGTCGTTTTGGCATGATCGTTTCATCGGCGTGCAGAATAATATCGTTGGGTTGATATTTTATCGCGCCGAGCGCTGCATTTTCTGCACCACTTGGATCAGCGAGCAAAGCCAGCGTGTCATCGGAATGGGTGGCAAAGATCACATCATCAAAGGTTTCCCAGTCGCCGCCCCATGCCTTGATCTGGACCCCCAGGGCCGTGCGTCGCACAGATTGCACCGCTGTGCCCAACCGCATCTGGACGCCGCGCGCTGTCATCGCATCGCCCAAACGGCGCACATATTCGATGGACCCACCATCGACCGTGTACCATTGGTGCTGGCCGGTCACGCCCAGCAGCGCGTGGTTCTCAAAGAATTGGATCATCGAATGCGCCGGATAGTCCATAATCTTTTGCGTCGGCGTCGACCAGATCGCACCGGACAGAGGCAGCAGGTAGTAGTCGCGAAACCAATCGCCGGTTCCGAGCACCTTCAGAAAGCCACCAACCGTCAGGGTGCGATCCTGTGCAATGCGCAGTGCGTTTTTGTTGAACCGGATGATGTCGCGGATCATGCCCAGAAACTTTGGGTTCAAGGCATTGGATCGTTGGGCGAATATCGCACCAAGCCCTGCCAATCCGTATTCCAGCTTGCCGCCGCCAATCGAAGCGCCAAAGCTCATGTTGGATTTGATCACGGGCACGTCCAGTTCAGCGAACAACGCTGCCATGTGTGGATAGTTTGCATAGTTGAACACGATGAAACCGGTATCGACAGGCTGGTCACCGCGCTTGCCAGCCATCTTGGTGCGGGCATGACCACCCAACCGCGGCTCCGATTCAAACAGTGTAACGCTTGCATCTGTGCTGAGGTGGTACGCAGCGCCCATACCGGAAATTCCAGCTCCGATGACCGCAATACGCGAATTCGCCGAAGCAAGTTGATGAGATGGCATAAGTTGGTGCGTCCTGTATTACTGTCAGATGTACAATAGGTACGATCCATGTCCGCAACCGGATGCAAATGCGGATAAATTAATTTTACCAACCAAGTGATCCAACCGCTGAGGTGCTCCGTATCACTATCATGTTAACGGGTCTATCAACTGCCGATCATGGCCACCCAAGCCTGTTTCCCGGACGCATTGCCGGGGCAGTACCTAAACGGGCCGCAAAAGAACTGAGACGCGTGAAACAAGAAGACAACAAACGGAACCTGTGGGTCGATCATATGATCCGCATCCGCCAACATCAGGATAGGGCAGCCTTTGCAGAGCTGTACGAGCACTTTGCGCCGCGCGTGAAGGGTTTCTTGATGAAATCTGGGTCCGATGCATCACTGGCCGAAGAATGTGCCCAAGACGTCATGGCGACGTTGTGGCGCAAGGCCCACATGTTTGATGCAACACGGGCATCGGTTGCGACGTGGATCTTTACGATCGCACGGAACAGAAGAATTGATTTGCTGCGCAAGCAGCGCCGTCCCGAGCCAGAAGAACTGACTTGGGGCCCCGAACACGAACCTGATCAGGCCGATACAATCGCGCTGCAGCAGGAAACGGAAATACTCGGCAAAGCCATACAGGACTTGCCGTCCGCTCAGCGGGAATTGCTAGAAAAGGCATATTTCGGGGATCTGTCCCACAGCGAAATTGCCGCCCAAACCGGTCTGCCCCTTGGCACGATCAAATCAAGAATTAGATTGGCGCTGGAACGCTTGCGCCACGTTATGAAGTGAACATGTTATGACAGACACAATCAAACACCACCTGACGGACGACATTCTGATGGCCTATTCCGCAGGCACATTGCCAGAAGCGTTTAACTTGATGGTCGCAAGCCACATTTCGCTGTGTGACGTGTGCCGTGCGCAAGCAGAAAGCTTTGACGCGGTTGGCGGTGAATTGTTGGACACCTCCAAATCTGCGCACACGTCGATGACGGCGGACAGCCTTGCCGCGACCTTTGCCCTGATTGATGCGCACCCGTCCGAAACCATCACGATGAAGGCCCGGCCCAAAGGCGTGCTGCCCTCACCATTGCAAGACTACGTCGGCGGCGATTTGGAATCAGTGAAATGGCGCGCCATCGGGCTGGGCGTGAAACAAGCGGTGTTGCCAACGTCATCAGATGCCAGCGCGCGTCTGCTGTTCATTCCCGCCGGGGCTGCGATGCCTGATCACGGCCATGAAGGCATCGAAATGACGATGGTTTTGCAGGGTGCGTTTCAGGACGAAGACGATTATTTCGCCTGTGGTGATGTCGAATTTGCGGACAGCGATCTGCATCACACGCCGATTGCCGACATCCACACCGATTGTATTTGCCTGGCTGTCACCGACGCGCCGCTGAAATTCAAGGGGATCATTCCCCGCATTGCGCAGCGCTTTATCGGCATCTGAATTCTCTCCTGAGAATATGTGAAATCGGGCGGGGGAAACCTCGCCCTTTTTTATCTGTAAACGCCCGAAAATCGGCACCCTTTGCAGCGCGGGTTTGCTAAGCTCTATTTATGCTTTTTGATCTGCCCGATGACGCCACCCTGTATGCCGCCTTGCTGGCCCGCGATCCTGCATGGGATGGACGCGCCTTTGTTGGCGTCAGTTCAACCGGCGTGTTTTGCAGGCTTACCTGCCCTGCCCGAAAACCCAAACCCGAGAATTGTACGTTTTACGCCAGCCCAGCCGCGTGCTTTGACGCTGGTTTTCGACCCTGCAAACGCTGCTATCCGCTGCACAGTTTGATCCCGGATGATCCCGCCGTCCAAGATCTGCTGACCCGCCTAGACGCCGATCCGGCGAAACGCTGGTCCGAGACAGAAGTTGTCGCGCTGGGCCACGATCCATCCACAATACGGCGCGCGTTCAAACGGACCTTTGGCACCACGTTTTTGGACATGGCGCGCGCACGACGCTTGCAAATGGGATTCACAACATTGGCCGCTGGCGGGCAGGTGATTGATGCCCAGCTCGAAGCGGGCTTTGAGAGCGCGTCCGCCTTTCGCGCCGCATTTGGCAGAATGCTGGGGCTAAATCCCGGTGCGTTTTCACCGGATGCATTGTTGCGCGCAGATTGGTTTCAAACGGCATTGGGTCCGATGATCGGTGTCGCAGATCAAACCCATTTGCACCTGTTGGAATTCGCTGATCGCAAGGCCCTTCCTGCCGAATTGAAACGCCTCGTCAAGGCAACGCCAACCGGGATCGGACTGGGCCGCACCGCCCCGCTCGCCCAAGCAAAATCAGAATTAGAGGCCTTTTTCGAAGGGCGCTCTGCTGACTTCAAAACCCCAATGGCACCCGCAGGTACACCGTTCACCAAATCCGTTTGGGACGCACTGCAATTGATCCCGGCAGGGCAGACCCGCAGCTACTCCGACCTGGCTCGTGATTTGGGAAAACCAGATTCAACACGCGCCGTTGCCCGTGCGAACGGGGCAAACCAAATCGCCATTCTGATCCCGTGTCACCGCGTGTTGGGCGCAGATGGCAGCCTGACCGGATATGGCGGCGGGCTATGGCGCAAACGCAAATTAATTGACCTCGAAAGGCAATTTCAATGACTGACCTCAGACCGTTTCACATACCCGGCAATCCGTTGATCTTGTTCAACATCTGGGACGCTGGCAGCGCCAGTGCGGTTGCGAAATCCGGCGCGCCTGTGATCGCTACAGGCAGCTGGGCCGTGGCGCGTTCGCAAGGATTTGACGATGGGCAAGTCATGCCCTTTACCCGTTTCATCGACACAACCGCGCAGATCATCGACGCTGTTTCACAACCCGTCACTGTGGACTTTGAGGGCGGCTTTGCGGATGATCTTTCTGGCTTAAAAACCAACATCGAAACGCTGCTTGAAACGGGTGCGTGTGGTTTGAATCTTGAGGATCGCGTGATCGGCGGCCAAGGGCTGCACGACACGGGCGATCAATGCGAACGGATCAAGGTTTTGCGAGCCAGCAGCGTTGAAATGTTCATAAACGCACGATGCGATTTACTGTTCATGGGCGCGAAACCCGAAGAACACAGCGACCTGATCGTCCCATTGATCGAGCGCGCCAAATCCTATGCAAACGCGGGCGCTGACGGATTGTTTGCACCTGGATTAACCAATCCGGTTTTGATCGAACGATTGGTCAAACACAGCCCATTGCCCGTTAACATTATGCGCACAGATGAGACCCAGAGCATTGCCGACCTTGCTGATTTGGGGGTCGCGCGCATCAGTCACGGACCGGTGCCCTACCTAAAGATGATGAGCGCCCTCGGGACCCAAGCGAAGACATACTACGAAAGGTAGCGTCGCACGATTGTCAGCTGTCCGGCTGTTTCAGCGGCACCACGTTGGCGGCAATTTCATCCGCTGTCAGCTCTTCGAAATCGAAGTTGTCCAAGCGTTCCGCCCGTTTGCCTGCGCGTTCGGCGGCGGTGCCAATCCCGTCCAGATCCTTGCGGGCAAGACTGAAATGCGTGTTCAATTTATCGACACGTTCCACCACCAGTTCTACGTCTCGGTGCAACTGCTTTAGCGTCGTGCGGATCGCGCCTGCTTGTTCGCGCATGCGGGCGTCTTTGAGGATCGCACGCATCGTGTTCAGCGTCGCCATACAAGTGGTCGGCGACACGATCCAAACGCGGGCATCAAAGCCGGTGCGCACCAATTCAGGAAAGTTTGCGTGCAGCTCTGCGTAGACCGCTTCGGAGGGCAAAAACATCAAAGCACCGTCTGCGGTTTCGCCTTCGATGATGTATTTTTCACTGATGTCACGGATGTGCTTTTTGACGTCCACTTTGAACCGCACAACTGCGGCCTTCAGGTCGTAATCCGTCTTGGCATTCCGCAGCGCCTCGTAGGCATCCAGCGGAAATTTGCTATCAATAACAATGGGGCCGGGCGGATTGGGCAGCGAAATCAGGCAGTCGGCACGTTTGCCATTGCTCAGCGTTTCTTGCAGCTTGTAGCTGTCGCGCGGCAAAGCTTTGCCAACGATGTCCGTCAGCTGAATTTCACCAAATGCACCGCGCGTTTGCTTGTTCGACAGGATGTCTTGCAGCGATAAAACATCGCCCGAAAGCTTGGTGATATTGTCCTGCGCCTTGTCGATTGCAGCCAGTCGTTCTTGCAATTGCGTCAGGCTGGTTGTCGTCTGTTTTGAAGACCCGTGCAGGGTTTCCTTCATCCGTTCTTGCAGCTCTGCCATGGCGCGCTGCGAGCGCATGGCGTTGTCGGCCAAACGGTCCTGCATTTGTTGCTGAACAGCGGCCAAGCGTGCCTCAACTGTTTGAATAACCTGCGTTTGTGCGTTGGCTTGGGTGTCGGACACGGTCTGCAAACCGCCCTGTAATTGCGCCTGACCCGTGCTGAGGTGCTGCACGTTTTGGCCCAGCACAACCATGTTTTGTGACAACAATGTACTGGCTGCCGCCGCCCGCCGCGCCGCACGGCCAGACGCGATCAGCAGCAAAATCACGATCAGAACAAGCACGCCCATCGCAGCCAAAACCGCAACATTCACAGGGATCAAGGCACCGCCAACTTCGATCATGTGCGCCCGAACAGCCGCTCGATATCGGCCAGCTTTAGCTCCACATACGTTGGTCGACCGTGGTTGCATTGACCCGAGTGCGGCGTCGCTTCCATTTCGCGCAGCAGCGCGTTCATTTCTTCGGCGCGCATCCACCGACCTGACCGGATTGAGCCATGGCAGGCCACCCGGCTTAGGATCGCTTCGACCCGCGCTTGGACCATGTTTGATGATCCTTGGTCGGCGAGTTCGTCCAAAATATCCAAAATCATCGCTCGCGCGTTGACTTCGCCCAAGATTGCTGGCGTTTCGCGCACGGCAATTGCAGCCCCGCCGAATGGTTCGATGCCCAAACCAAAACGCGCCAATTCATCGGCCACTTCCAACAATCGCGCGCAGTCGCCTTCGGACAGTTCGACGATTTCAGGGATCAGCAAACCTTGGGTTGCCACGCCATTTTCAGCCATTTGGGTTTTGAGTTTTTCGTAAACCAAACGTTCGTGTGCGGCGTGTTGATCGACGATCACCATGCCTGTGGCGGTTTGCGCAATGATGTAGTTTTCATGCACTTGCCCGCGCGCTGTTCCCAGTGGCAAGTCGTCTTGCGCGACCTCGGGGGTCGGAACATCATCAACCACTTGTCCGCTGTAATCCTGCGCCATTTCCGCAAAGCCCGGAGCCTGCGCCTGATAGGAAGCGCCGCGCGCACCTACCGACGGGCGGTCCATCTGATAGACCCGCGCAGAGCCGACAGGTTCAGGCGTCATCGCCCCCAAAGTTGCCCCCGCGACGGTTGACGACGCGCGATGTCCGGCCTCCGCCAAAGCATGACGCAGCGCGGAAACGATCAGCCCGCGCGCAAGACCAGGATCGCGAAACCGCACCTCTGATTTGGCGGGATGCACGTTCACGTCAACCAGCGTCGGGTCGCAATCCAAAAACAGCGCTGCGGCAGGGTGGCGGTCACGGCTGAGAAAATCGAAATAAGCACCGCGCAGGGCACCCACCAACAGTTTGTCGCGCACAGGACGCCCGTTCACGAATAGGAATTGCGCGACGGCAGACCCACGTGAATAGGTCGGCAAAGCGGCGTATCCCGTCAGGTGCAGCCCTTCGCGCAGAGCATCAATGCGCAGCGAATTGTCCGCGAATTCGCGCCCCAAAACCGTGGACAAGCGCCCGTGCAGCGCATCGAACATATCGCCGTTTTCGGCCTCGGCTTTGAACGTCGTGCGGGGTGCGTCGCCGCTGACGTCACGCAATTCGAACCGCACAAAAGGCTCAGCCATCGCCAGTCGTTTGACGATGTCATTGATCGCTTGGGTCTCTGCCCGATCGGTGCGTAAAAACTTCAGGCGCGCAGGTGTTGCGTAAAACAAATCGCGCAATGTGATCACGGTGCCAGCGTTCAATGCGGCGGGGCGCACAGTGCCGACGTCGCCGCCTTCAACGCTGATTTCGAACGCAGCAGCACCCGGCACACGCGAGGTGATATTCAAGCGACCCACCGCGCCCAAGGACGGCAATGCCTCGCCGCGAAAGCCAAAGGTGTGGATGTTCAAAAGGTCGGACCCGTCGATTTTTGACGTGGCGTGACGTGACAACGCCAGCGGCAAATCCGCGCCCGCAATCCCGCAGCCATCGTCGGTGACACGGATCAATCGTTTGCCGCCATCCGCGACGTCTATCGTGATCCGGCGCGCGCCTGCGTCAATTGCGTTCTCGACCAGCTCTTTGACGGCAGACGCGGGACGTTCCACAACCTCGCCTGCTGCAATCCGATTGATCGCGGCATCGTCCAACTGACGGATAACAGGGCGGTTTTCGCCGATATTGGGGTTCATGGCTGCCATACCGCGAAATGTAGCATAACTACGCGCGATTCTGCCAGCCATCTAAGGCGATGTTTAGCCCATCAATTCCGCTTATGCTTAACGCGCCTACGCCGCCCCTAGCCCTGTGTCCAGACAAGCCAACACGTGGTCGATTTCGGCCTCGGTGATGATCAATGGCGGCGACATCAGGATGTTGTTGGCCCCCAAACGCACCATCGTGCCTGCGTCATACGTCGCTTTGTGGATACGCTTCATGGTGGTCATGTCCATCGGTGTTTTGTTGGCTTTATCTGACACCAATTCCAGCCCTGTCATCAATCCATGACCGCCACGCACGTCACCGATGATACCGTGTTTTTCCATCAGCTTGATGCATCCGTCGTACAATTGTGCGCCCCGTACTGCGGCATTGGTTTTTGTGTCCAAACGCAGCGTTTCAGAAATACATGCCGTGACCGCGGCGGCCCCGACGGGATGCGCGGAATAGGTGTAGCCGTGGTAGATCGCGCCGGTTTCATCAGCTTTTTCAAAGGTCTCAGCGACCTCTTCGTTCATCAATGCGGCCCCCACCGGGAAGTACCCCGAGGTGATGCCTTTGGCGCAACACATCATGTCAGGTTTGACGCCAAAATGACGACTGCCCGTCCAATCGCCTGAGCGACCAAAACCGGTGATCACTTCGTCCGCGATCATCAGAATGCCGTGGCGGTCACAAATCTCGCGCATCAACTTCATAAAGTTTCCGCCGGGCACAATGACGCCGCCGGCCCCTTGGATCGGTTCCATGATGAAGGCTGCGATTGATCCGGCCCCTTGGAACGCAATTTCGTCTTCCATCGCCGCGGCAATGTTTTGCGCCAGCACGTCAGGGTCCGTTTCGTTAAACGGGTTGCGGTACGGATAGGGCGACGGCAGGTGGAAACAACCGGCCATCAGCGGTTCGTAATTGATCCGAAAACGGTTGTTGCCGTTGACTGACGCGCCGCCGAAATGCGTGCCGTGGTAGCCCTTTTTCAACGACAGGAATTTTGTACGGTTCGGTTCGCCTTTGATCCGGTGATACTGACGCGCAAGGCGCAGGCAGGTTTCTACGGAATCCGATCCGCCGGACGTGAAAAACACGCGCGCCATGCCGTCGGCCTCAAAGAACTCGCGAACAGCATATGATGCCTCGATTGCTGTCGGATTGGACGTGCCCGCAAAGGCGGAATAATACGGCAAATCGTACAATTGCTTGGCAATCGCGTCTTTGACCACATCGTTGGAATAGCCGAGGTTCACGCACCACAAACCACCAACAGCATCGATGGTGTCGTGCCCGTCAATGTCGGTGATTGTTGACCCGTTTGCGCCCGAAATGATCGTGGGCGCATGTTCGATTGCATCGCCCGGATGCCCCATCGGATGCCACATGTGGCGGGCATTGTTAGCGCGTAGGAAATTGTCGTCTTTCATGGCGAACCTCGTCTGTGTGCTGCACACAATCACGCATGAAAAAGCCCGCGCCGCAAGGGCGCAGGCCAATGGTTTTTAGATGGTTTAGCCCAAATCTTCGGGCAGGACCAAGTTCAGCACGATCGCGATGAACGCGGCTGGCAACAGGCCAGACGTCAGCAAGATGCGTGCTGTGTCACCCAAGAACGCCATGGCGTTTGGCACCTGTTGCAGACCTAGGCCGACAGACAAAGACACCGCAAAAATCACCATGTTGCGGCTGTTCCAATTCACGTCAGACAGCATCGATGCACCCGCAGCGGCGACCATGCCAAACATCACGATGACACCGCCACCCAGCACTTGGATTGGGACTGTGTTGATAACCGCGCCGACCTTTGGGATCAGACCGCAGATGATCAAAAACACCGCGCCGATGGTCACAACGTGGCGCGACATCACGCCTGTCATTGCGATCAGACCAACGTTTTGGCTGAACGATGTGTTGGGCAAGCTGCCGAACACGCCCGCGATTGCAGACCCGATACCGTCAGCGAATGTGGCACCTGTGACTTCGGCATCTGTTGCTTCGCGACCTGCGCCACCTTTGGTGATACCCGATACGTCGCCAACCGTTTCAATCGCCGAGATGAACGCCATCAGGCACATGCCGATGATGATCGCCCAGTTCAACTCGAATCCGAATTTGAACGGACTTGGCAGTTGGAACCAGCCTGCGCGACCGACACCAGCCATGCTAACATCACCCATTGCGTAGGCGACGACGTAGCCCGCGATCAGGCCAATCAGAACGGCTGCTACAGACAACAATCCACGGGTAAAGAATTTGAGCCCCAAGGTCACAAAGATCACGACGCCAGCTTGGAACCAGTTCGACGCACTGCCCCAAGTTGGTTTGGACATGTTGAAATCGCCAGCGCCACCAGCGGCGTATTGAATGCCGACCTTGATCAGCGCCAAACCGATCATCAAAACGATCAGGCCTGTCACCAATGGCGGTAAAGCAAAGCGGATTTTGCCGACAAACAGGCCAAGGACCGCGTGGAAAATACCGCCGATGACAACGCCTGTCATCAAGCCCGCCAAGCCAGCGGTTCCAGCACCAATCATCGCGGGGATCATCACCGGCAAAAACGCGAATGACGTGCCTTGGACGATGGGCAGCTTGGCCCCGACCGGCCCTATGCCGATGGTTTGGATCAGTGTCGCAACACCGGCAAACAGCATCGCCATCTGGATCAAATAGATGAGTGTTGGAATATCAGCGCCCGGTGCGCCGAACCCGAACCCAGCAACACCCGCAATGATAATCGCAGGGGTTACGTTCGATACGAACATCGCCAAGACATGCTGGATGCCAAGCGGGATCGCTTTGCCCAAGGCGGGTGTGTAGTTTGGATCGCGCAGTTGTTCTGGCGTCCCCAAGCTGGAGTCTGTCATTAAATCTGTCCCTATTGCTATTTCATGCCGTCTTTTTGCGGCAGTGCCGAACTATGAGACCACAACATATGGCGGATCAAGGAAAACTTCTTCGAGATTTGGCGTTTCACCAATACGATCCACGACAGCAAACAGTCCAGGGCTTTGCAAGGGTGTGAGGACGCCGTGCCAAGTATTTGCATAAATATTAATCACTTGCCCTGCTAAAGTCAGGAACGCACGCGGCGTGTCGGGCCTTCCGTTCAGGTCTGTGGCGACGGTCACAAGAAATCCATGTTCAGTCATCGGAATGAACGCTTGGGACCCTTCGGGGTGCCGCTCCATCAAATCCAAAGTGTAGGGCAAGCTGCGCGGCGTCGCGTTAAACAGGCTGATACCAGCGCGCCCGTCTGATCCGAAATCCATCGCCGCGCGGTCGTGGTAGCGCCCGCACAGACCCGCATTGATGATCTTGTCCGGATCACCCGCGCAGTCGATCACATCGCCAAACGGGGCAAAGGCGGCGGCGGTCAGAGCCTCGCATTTGATCGTTTCGCTCATAGCATCGGGTGCCGGTTCACGTCTTTGTACAGCAGATAGCGGAACGGTTCGTCACCCGTCGCAATGCAGGCTTGTGGGCAGAAGGCGCGCAACCACATGAAATCGGACGGGCCGACGTTAACCCAGTCTTTGTTCAGCAGATATTCGGCGGTGCCTTGCAGCACGTAAAGCCCGTGTTCCATCACATGGGTTTCCGCAAACGGGATCCGTCCACCTGGTTTGAAGGTGACGATGTTGACGTGCATGTCGTGGCGCAAATCTGTCGGTTCGACAAAGCGGGTCGTCGACCAGACCTCGTCACAATCGGGCATCGCGATGGGCGCGACGTCCTTGTCCGAGGTCACAAAAGCGGTTGGCAAATCAATGCCTTCTGCCGGTTCATACTGCTTGCGGATCATGTGGAATTTGCACAGATCGGTGCCTTTGTTGTGCAAAGTCCAGTCGGCCATGGGTGGGATGTAGGCGTAGCCGCCCTCATTCAAAACATGCGTTTCCTCGTTGATCGTCAAGGTCAAAGTGCCCGAGGCAATCAGAATCACGCACTGCGCTTCGGGGTTTGGTTCGGGGTCATCGCTGCCGCCTTCGGGGGCGATTTCAACGGCGTATTGCGCGAAAGTTTCGGCAAATCCGGACAGCGGGCGCGCCAAAATCCAGATGCGGGTTTTGTCCCAGCCGGGCAAAAAGCTGGTCACGATATCACGCTGGGTGACGGCGGGAATGACCGCGTAGGCTTCGGTGAAAACAGCGGTGCCTTCGGGGTTAACTGTTTGGTCAGGCAGGCCGCCGGGGGGGAATGCGTAGGTCATAAAAGGGCCTCCAAGCGCAAGCGCGCGATGCGTTCGACCTGCTTGCAGGCCTCGGTGAATTCGGTTGCAGTGTCGCTGCCAATGCGCCGTTCAAAGGCGCGTAAAATACCGGCTTTGTCGTGATCTTTGACCGCGATGATGAACGGAAAACCGTGTTTGGCAACGTAGGTCGTGTTCATGTCGCTAAAGGCTGCGCGCTCGTCATCTGTCAGCGCATCAAGGCCCGCGCTGGCTTGTTCAGCGGTGCTTTCTGCTGTCAAACGCTTGGCCGCAGCCAGTTTGCCCGCAAGGTCTGGATGCGCGTTCAGAACGCCAAGACGTTCTGCATCCGATGCGCTGCGGAACATCCGGCACAGAACCGAATGAACGCCCGCGACGCTGTCATGGGCGGGCCCAAGTTCCAGATCAAACGCGCGATCTGCGATCCATTCTGAATGCTCAAAGATGCCGCCGAAATGTGCCAGAAATTCGGCGCGTGGCAACTGCGAAGCGACAATTGATTTTGGCGCCGGTGGATGATTTGCGACCCAATGTTCCGCGATTTCGATCCGGCGCGGGGTCCAAACGCCTTCAAATCCTTGGATATACTCAACGAACCGTTTCAGCGCCCGCACCCGCCCCGGTCGCCCGATCAAACGACAATGCAGACCAATCGACATCATCTTGGCCTGACCGGCCTGCCCTTCGGCATAAAGCGCATCAAACGTGTCTTTCAGATACGCGTAAAACTGGTCACCCGAATTGAACCCCTGCGGCGTCGCAAATCGCATGTCGTTGCAATCAAGTGTGTAGGGAATGATCAGCTGATCACGCCCGTCGATCTGCACCCAATACGGCAGGTCGTCGTCGTAGGTGTCGCTGATGTAATCGAGCCTTTGCGCCGCCGCCAAAGCCACAGTGTTGACCGAACAGCGCCCCGTGTACCAACCACGCGGGCGTTCGCCAGTGACTTCGGTGTGCAGACGGATTGCTTCGGCGATGTCTGCGGCTTCGGCCTCGGGCGTGTGGTCTTTGTAATCGATCCATTTCAAGCCGTGACTGGCTATTTCCCAGTTGGCGGATTGCATCGCTTCGACCTGATCGGGGCTGCGCGCCAACGCGCTCGCAACGCCGTAAACCGTAACTGGAACATTCGCGCCAGTGAACAGACGGTGCAGACGCCAGAAACCAGCGCGTGCGCCGTAGTCGTAGATGCTTTCCATGTTCCAATGCCGCTGCCCGACCCAAGGGGCCGCCCCAACGATTTCGGACAAGAATGCCTCGGATGCTGTGTCGCCGTGGAGCAAGCAGTTTTCGCCGCCCTCTTCGTAGTTCAGCACAAATTGCACGGCAATGCGCGCGCCATTTGGCCAATCGGCATTTGGCGGTGTTGCCCCATGGCCTGCAAAATCACGTGGGTAACGGGGAGGATTGATTTTTGTATTCATGATTTCCTTTTGCGTTTGCTTTGCCCCTGTGGTCAAGCTGTGGCGCACAGATCAAAGGGATGACGGCCATGGCAAACGGATATTTAACGACGCATGTTTTGGACACCGCGCGCGGTTTACCGGCGGATGGCATCACAATTTCACTGTATCTTTTGTCGGGCAATTTGCGCGAAAAGATTGCGCAGGCTGTGACGAATGCAGACGGGCGCACCGATACGCCGATCTTGCCGTCTGGCAAAATGACCGTCGGGCAGTACGAGCTGGTTTTTCAAACAGGTGAGTATTTGGATCAGAACAATCTGGCGACGGGCGAGATTAAATTTCTGGACGAAATCCCGATCCGGTTTGGCATTGATGACGAAGAAGCGCACTATCACGTGCCTCTCTTGCTGTCGCCGTTTGGCTATTCGACCTATCGCGGATCTTAGGTCGCGCGTTGCCGATGTGGGCCTTTTAGTGCGGCGATACCCAGTATGACGCCGGACATTGTTGCGATCATTCCTGCGGCGCTGACAGAGCCGTGAAAGCCAATCCAAAGTGGACCGTAGCCTGCGATCATGTAGCCTGAGATCGCAGCAAGGATCGCAAAGGCAACGGACCACGCGATTTGGGTTTCCAAACGGTTTGTCATCAATCGTGCGGCGGCTGGCGGGCAGATAAACATCGCGATCACGATGATTGACCCAACCGCGTCAAAGGCTGCCACGGCCGCGATCGCCGACACGATCACCAGCGCCAGACCCAGCGGCCCTGTACGCATCCCCATTGTCCGCGCGAACCCTTCGTCGAAGGTCGAAATCTTAAGCGGTCGCCAGAAGATCGCGATGAACAGCGCGACCCCGATGAGCGTGATGGCCATGCGCGGCAACTCAACCGGCAACCCAGCCAGCGCGTCGATGTCGGACACCGATGACCATCCGGTCGCATCCAACCAAATCAGGCTTTCCAAGTTGCCAAACAGGGCGTGTTCCACATCCAAATGCACGCTGCTGGTATCGGATTTTTCGAGCAACAAAACGCCGCCTGCGAACATTGTCGTGAACACCACGCCCATCGCAGCACCTGGTTCAATCTTGCCCAAACGACGGATCAATTCGATGGCAGCAACCGCAACAACGGCGGCCCCCGCAGCCCCCAAAAGCATCGGCAGTGTTGCGACAACACCGCTAATCAGGAACGCCACGACAATGCCGGGCAAGACCACGTGACTGATCGCATCACCGATCAAAGCTTGGCGGCGCAGCACCAGAAAATTACCGGGCAAAGCGCAGGCGATTGCAACGCAAATACCGATCAACAAAGGGGGCAAAGACAGTGGCACGAATTCGGAACCGGTCATGCTGGCACCTCGGATGGGGCGGCAAGTCGTCCGTCGATTTCGGTAATCTGGTCTGGGGTTAGCAGTGTTTCGATGTCGGTTAATCCGTCATAAAGGGCGGCCGCCGCTTCATAGCTTTGATCGCCGCGTACGATGCTCCAGCGGGCTTCGTCCAGCATGGCTTTGGCCGCGCGTGCTTGGCCCGAATTTGTCGGCACACCGTCAGGGCGCACGAGATCCGCACGCCGCAGCAGGCGCAAAGTTAACCCCTCGTAGATCGGTTGAGATTGGGCCATGGCTAGCAACCCTTGGCGCAGGTGCACCCGCCGCTGGAACGATCTGTGGCGAAGAAAGGATGACATCACGCCACGTCTTGGTGCCAGCAACAGTGACAGCGCGAACAACGCAAAGCCAACCAACACAATGATCGGACCAGTGGGCACATCAGGGATCGCCGCAGATATCGCAGCGCCAACATACCCTGAAACACCGCCGACGATGCCAGAAATCAGCACCACGTGGTCCGTACGCTCTGTCCAAAAGCGGGCCGTGACTGGTGGAATTATCAGCAAAGCAACAATCAGGATCAGACCAACAATCTTGAGCCCCACAACCGTCACAGCCAGCACAATGCCCATCATCGCCAAATCGATGCGCGTCACGTTTTGCCCGCTGGCTGTCGCATATTCCGGGTCGAAAGCCGCCAAGGTCAATGGCCGGCGCAAAAGCAACACCAGCGCCAATGTCAACGCTGCCGCGCCGGCGAGGATGGCTGCGTCACTGCGCAACATGCCTGCGGTAGAGCCTAACAAAAACCCCTCTAACCCCGCTTGCCGCCCTGCGTTCATCGTTTGGATGATCGTCAAGATAACCACCCCAAAGCCGAAAAAGACCGACAGAACCGCGCCGATGGCCGCGTCTTCCGCCAACCGAGTTCGCGTGCTTAGCCAGCTGACGCAGAGCAACCCAAGGCCTGCAGACACCGCCGCGCCGCCAAGTAGTCCGATCAAGGATCGCCCATCACCGCCAAGCGCCACCATGATGATGAACGCCAGTCCGATGCCCGGCAGTGTTGCGTGGCTGATCGCATCGCTGACCAGTGCCCGTTTGCGCAAGAATAGAAATGTGCCGCCAACACCCGCGGCCATGCCCAAAAGGGTTGCGCCAATTGTGACCAGCGTGGCGTTGTAGCCTAGCTGCAAAGTCAGCGCGTCGAACAACACCGGTTTAGGCCGTCGCAGCGGAGAGCGAATCCATCTGCGCGCCGGCCAAGCGGCCGCCATAGGTCGCTTGCAAGTTTTCTTGCGTGAAAACGTCAGCGACGGGCCCAGCAGCAACCGCTTGGGTGTTGATCAGGAACACGTCGTCAAAATACTCAGCGACCGTCGACAAATCGTGGTGCACTGCAACAACGGTTTTGCCCGCGTCACGCAAAGATTTCAGCACATCGATGATGGCTTTTTCCGTCGCGGCATCGACACCTGCAAAGGGTTCGTCCAGCAGATACAAATCAGCCTGTTGCGCCAAGGCACGGGCCAGAAACACACGTTGTTGTTGCCCGCCGGACAGTTGCCCGATTTGACGGGTCGCAAAGTCTTGCATGCCGACACGGGCCAGACAATCCAACGCTTGGGCGCGGTGATGCGCGCGCACGCGGCCAAGCAGACCCAGTTGCGCATACAGTCCCATCATCACCACATCGATCACCCGTGTCGGGAAATCCCAATCGACACTGGCGCGTTGCGGCACATAGGCGATCCGGTCCCGTTGGCGCGCAACGGTTTTGCCAAACACAGTGGACGTGCCCGCAAGCGGCGTAATGATGCCAAGCGTGGCCTTGAGCAGCGTCGATTTACCCGCGCCGTTTGGCCCGATGATCGCAGTCATGGCACCGGGGCGCACGGTCATATCAACCGAGAACACTGCTGGTTTTTGGCCGTATGACACTGTCATGCCACGGATCGCGAGCGGGCTTTGATCCCGTGCTGCGCGATCAGCGCTTTGTCCGTTTAGGGTCGCCAGTTCAATGCTCATGCTTAGCTTTCCAAACCTAGTTTGCCTTGCATGCCGCCGGCGGGCACATCGGCCCCCAAAGCGGATGCAATTGTCGTCACGTTGTGGTCGATCATGCCCAGATACGTGCCCTCATAGGTGCCATCGACGCCCATCGCATCGCTGAACAACTCGCCGCCAATTTTGACGGTGTGTCCTTGGGCTGCGGCCCCTTCGATCAGGGCGCGCACGTTGCGATCTGACACCGAACTTTCGACAAAGACCGCCTCAAGCTTGCGGTCCACCAGCATGTCGACCAACGCACTGACGCGGTTCAAGCCTGCTTCTGATTGCGTCGAAATTCCTTGGATGCCAATCACTTCGAACCCGTATGCCCGCCCGAAATAGCTAAAGGCATCGTGGGCGGTCAGCAGAATACGTTGCTCGCTAGGAACTTTGTTCAAGGTCACGTCGGCGTAGTCTGCAAGTGCGACCAGCTCGGCCTTGTATGTATCCGCGTTGGCGGCAAAAGTCGGGCTCATCTCCGGTCGTTGCTCGCTGAGGGCAGCCGCAACCGCGTCCACAACCATGACCCACATGTTCGGATCCATCCAGACGTGCGGATCAAAGCGGTTTGCGTAATCTTCGTGGCTCAGCAACTGATCTTTGGGCAAACCTTGGGCGACAGCAACGACGCGGCGTTTGCGGCTAAGTTCTTCAAAGAAACGCTCCATTTGCGCCTCGAGATACAGACCATGCCACAGCACCAGATCGGCACGCGTCATGGCGACAATATCGCTACGGGTTTGACGATAGGCATGCGGATCAACGCCCGGACCCATCAGTGCGCGCACGACAACAGCGTCACCGCCAATACGGCGCGCGGCATCGGCAATCATGCCCGTGGTTGCCACGATGTTCAACGCACCAGCGGCCCACACAGGGGTCGCCATGCCAACCAAAGCACTGGCGCTAAAAGTAGAAAGCAATTGACGGCGATCGATCATGGCACACCCTTTTTCATCACTTGTTAGAATGAATATGCGAGTCATTCGCAAAAAGTCAAGCTTTTGCAAATGATTCTCAATTGCGAGTGTGTGATCTTAGTCAAATGTGATTAAAAAGCAGGCACCTTGGGCGCTGGCTTGCAGTTCGATCTGCCCGCCTCGCGTGGCCAGCAACGACCGCACGATGCTAAGGCCCATGCCTGTGCCACCCGCGTCACGGCGCGTGGTAAAGAACGGGTCAAAGATGCGGGATGCGTCACCTTGGGCAATTCCTTGACCGTTATCTTGGGCCAGCATGCGCGTGCCGTCCCAGTCGATACCCAACGTCGTTGCGCCATGCGCCGCTGCATTCTGCGCCAGCTGAACAAGGATCGCGCGCAGATCCTGAGGCTCCAACGGAACAGGCGTTGTGCCGTGACAAGTGATCTTGAGTGGCGGATCATCCGGCAGGCTATCAAGCAGCAGGCAGGTTCCAACACCTGCGCTTTGGCTGGCCAACGCGTGGCGACGCAGGTCGTTTAGCAGGGCATCCATGCGTTGGCTCGCCGCGGCAACAGTTTGGCAAAGGGCGGTGCGATCATCCGAGGGCAAATCTTCGGATTGCAACAGCTCTGCCGCGCCCTGAATACTGGTCAGAGGCGATTTCAATTCATGCGTGACGTGATCCGCGTAGGCCCGCAAAGACGCGGCACGACTGTTCAGGGTCGCGCCCATATCGATCACGCTTTGGCCCAAATCGCGAAACTCCGGCGTGCCGAAATGTGTGGGGGCTGGCGCGTCCATTTGGCCCGCCTTGATCGCCTTTGCATGGGCCGTCAGCGCGTAAACCGGACGTAGAACCAAGCGCCAAAGCAGCAAGCCAAGGATCGCTGTGGCGACCAGCGCGATCCAGAACACCAGCCACGCGGCCTCTCCCCAGCCCAGCACATTTCCCCAGAGGCGAAAATACACGATCCCGATCAGCGGCGTCAAAAGCACCCCTGCCAGACCGCCACCGATCACCAGCGCCAAAGGTGGGCGCCATTTGCGGCTTATTCTGTGCATGGGCCCATCCGAACGCCAACGCCGTGCACAGTTTCGATGGCATCACCGCAGCCGCCTGCAGTCAGTTTGGCCCGCAAGTTGCGCAGGTGGCTGTCGACGGTGCGATCGCTGACGTGAATGTTGACGCCGTACATAGCATCCGTCAGCGCAGGACGGGCCGAGATGTGATCGGGTTGTGCCATCAGGTGCGCCAGCAGTGCCATTTCCCGCGCGGTTAGGGCGACAGGGCGGCCCGAAATTTCGCACAAATGCCGGCTGGCATCGACATGCAAGCAACCCCGCATCAGGCCTGTCGATTTGGCAACAGGTGCGGCGCTGCGTTTCAGGATCGCGCGGATGCGGGCGACCAGTTCGCGCGGCGAAAACGGCTTGGTCACGTAATCATCGCCGCCCAGTTCGAACCCCAAGACCCGATCGATTTCATCGTCCCTCGCGGTCAGGAACAACACTGGCGTTTGATCGGTGGTGCGCAGGGTCCGGCAGACCTCTAGCCCGTCCATTTGCGGCATGCCGATGTCCAGCAGAATCAGGTCAAACCGACCCGTGCGCGCCTTGGTCAAACCTTCGGCCCCATCGCCGGCTTCTTCGATGTCAAATCCTGCTTGGGCAATTGCGATCCGCAGCACCTGACGGATTTGCGGGTCATCGTCGATGATCAGGATCGACTGGCTCATGGCTGGCTCGTTTCAGACGTCATAGAGGCCAGACTACGGCGCACCCGCCAATTACGGAAGCCCCATTCACGCCAGTCTTGTGGTTCAAACGCGCTGTAGGTCGGGTTGCGGTAATGGTAGTAGCAGTAGTCAAGCGCTGACTTGCCGGTAAGACGTTGGATTTCGGGAAACGCGGCCTCGTCCAACTGGCACAGGTAGGTGCGGTCCTGCGTGACGTCGTGGGTTAGATTGTAACGCGCGATCATGCGATCAAAGCTGGTAAAGGCGCAGGCGTACAAAACCGCTGATCCCAGCAGGCCGACGCGCAACAGCATCCAACCGTTCGCCTTGTCCTTCCAGATTTGCAGCCACACCACGCCCAAACCGGTGCCAACCAGACCCATCCAGATCACCGCCGCGATGCGCCAGTGGGTCAGCCCGTAGCTGGTGATGTACAGATCCATCCGGATCAACGATGCCACCACCAGCGCCAGCGTTTGCGCCACCCACAACAGCAGCAACAAACGTACCATCGGCGCATCTTTGGCAAAGGGGCGCGAGATCAGCGCGAACAGCCCAGCTAACAATGCCGTGGCCAGCAAAGGATAGGCACCGCGATGCGCGTAGCTGGCATAGGTCATGCCCTCGGGCAAATCGCCGACGCCGTACAGGAAATACATGTCCATCAAGGTCTGCGCCGCAAACATCAGGTTAAAAATCACTAACGATCTGAGGATTGATTGCGCATTCAGCACCGCATAACTGCGTTGGTTTCTTACGATTTGACGGGTGCTGCGCATCCGTTCACGCAATCGGAACAGGATCAGGCAAGGCCAGCTGATGAAGGCGATAAAGCCCCAGAAAAACATGCGGGCGACGTCTGGTTCTGGCAACGACTTGGGGATCAACGTTTCGGCCCACGTGCCAAGCACCGGATTGGCCCCCGCGAACAGAGCGAAAAAGACGACCCCAAGCGCGACGGGCACACCCCAGCCGATGAACATGTTGCGCACCGCGCTGGCTTCGATCTTGGCCGAGCCCGCGTTTGTCGTGCAGTGCCAGACGTCCCGGATATTTTGAACCGGAGCGATCCACCACAGGCGCACGGCCCCCATCAACAATCGATCTGGCCTAAGCCCCGCGACAAAGGCCAAAACCACGGACAGACCCGCACACAGAATCAAAACCGACAGCGGCTGAACCAGCTCAACCACCGGCAACACGCACAGCAATGTGCCCATTCCCGCAATCCGCAGTTTTCGCATGTTCAACGCCGGATCAATGACCAACGCGGCCGCCCCTGCCAGCGCGATCACAAAGACCGCAATCGACAGACCCGCCGCGACATTCCACAGCAAAACATCCGCCATTGCGATCAACGCGACCAGCAACAGCGGGCGCATCCAAACGGTTTCACCTGCGTGCTTGATCGCCTTGGTTGCAGGCGCTGCGCTCGACAACCACCAGCCATCGCGCTGCATCGCCATCGGCACCCCTCGGACTACGTATGATTTCATGTCCCTGTCCTTTTTTATGTTTTGCTTGGGACAGCAATGACGTTTCAATTGCGTAACTCTTGCCCGCAAGTTGTGCAGTTTTTGTGCAAATTGACGCGTGGTTGGGGGGATGGCCAAGCTTGCCATCCGGCGTCGCGCGTGCCACCTCTGGATCAAATCTGTGCAACGAGGTGCATCATGCAAAGCTCTCCTTTGACGGCCACAACGACCGATCAAACAACTGGCCAAACCGCGGCGCAACTGCCGCAAGTGACCGAACCGCGCAATCCGGGCATGCCGCTGGACATGGATTGGGTGGCGCGCGTGCAGGCCAACACCTCCGCGATCGAGCGACGCTGCGCGAGCCTGCCTGCCCGCCGTTCCGTCAAGAAAACGCACCAAGCTGCGTGGCTGCTAAAGGCCATCGCGTGCATTGATTTGACGACGTTGTCCGGGGACGACACCGAACGCCGCGTCGGGCGCTTGTGTGCCAAAGCGCGCCAACCAGCACGGGCCGAGATTCTGGAACAGCTGGGCATGACCGGCCTGACAACAGGGGCAGTCTGCGTCTATCACGAAATGATCCCCGCCGCCGTACGCGCGCTGGACGGGACCAACATCCCTGTGGCCGCCGTGTCTACCGGTTTCCCCGCGGGCCTGTCGCCCCTGCATTTGCGCATTCAGGAAATCAAGGAAAGCGTCGCCGCCGGTGCCAAAGAAATCGACATCGTCATTTCACGTCGCCACGTTCTGAGCGGCGATTGGAACAAGCTGTACGACGAGATGAAAGCGATGCGCGAGGCCTGCGGCGAGGCGCACATCAAAGCGATCCTTGCGACGGGCGAACTTGGCAGCCTGCGCAACGTCGCGCGTGCATCTTTGGTGTGCATGATGGCGGGCGCTGATTTCATCAAGACCTCGACCGGCAAGGAAAGCGTGAATGCCACGCTGCCTGTAACGCTGGTGATGATCCGCGCTATCCGCGACTATTTTGAACGCACCGGCTACCGCGTTGGCTACAAACCTGCGGGCGGGATTTCCAAGGCCAAAGACGCGATCACTTATCTGGCGTTGATCAAAGAAGAATTGGGCGATCGCTGGCTGCAACCCGACCTGTTCCGCTTTGGCGCATCATCCTTGTTGGGCGACATCGAGCGGCAGTTGGAACACCACCTGACCGGCGCGTATTCTGCCACTTACCGCAATCCGATGGGCTAAGCCCGCTGCTAAGCAAACGATAGAAAGACCGCTGATATGACCGTCAAAGAGATCTTCGACACCATGGATTATGGCAATGCTCCCGAAAATGCGGCTGACGCTTTGGCGTGGATTGCCGCGCAAGGCGGCACATTCGGGCATTTCATTGACGGTGCTTTTACGGCAGCTGGATCACCGTTCGAAACACGCAACCCCGCAACGGGTGGCACGCTGGCCACGGTGACACAAGCGACACAATCTGACGTCGATGCAGCCGTGGCCGCCGCGCGTAAAGCACAAGCAAAATGGCAGGCGTTGGGGGGTCACGGCCGCGCCAAAGCGCTCTATGCCATTGCGCGCCTTTTGCAAAAACACAGCCGTCTGTTTGCGGTTCTTGAAACACTCGACAACGGTAAACCGATCCGCGAAAGCCGCGATATCGACATCCCGCTGGCCCAACGCCATTTTTACTATCACGCAGGCATGGCGCAGTTGATGGACAGCGAATTGCCAGACCGCACGGCGCTTGGCGTGTGTGGTCAGATCGTGCCTTGGAATTTCCCGCTGCTGATGCTGGCGTGGAAAATCGCGCCTGCGCTGGCGATGGGCAACACTGTGGTGCTGAAACCTGCGGAATACACGCCGCTTACAGCCCTGCTATTTGCGCAAATTTGCACCGAGGCGGGCCTGCCCAAAGGTGTCGTGAACATCGTCACAGGCGACGGGGCCGTTGGCGAAATGATCGTCGCGTCCGACGTCGACAAGATTGCGTTCACCGGTTCAACATCCGTGGGTAAACGCATCCGCACAGCAACCGCAGGATCGGGTAAATCTTTGACGCTCGAGCTGGGAGGAAAATCCCCCTACATCGTGTTCGACGACGCCGATCTGGATTCAGCCGTCGAAGGGCTGGTCGACGCGATCTGGTTCAACCAAGGCCAAGTCTGCTGCGCAGGGTCGCGCCTGTTGGTCCAGGAAGCCGTCGCTGATGTATTCTACGCCAAACTGCGCGCCCGCATGGACAAGCTGCGCATTGGTGATCCGATGGACAAATCCATCGACGTTGGCGCAATCGTGGATCAGTCGCAGCTTGATACGATCACGCGTTTGGTTGACGCCAACACCGCTGGCACGATGCATCAATCGACGGCGGCATTGCCCGACCAAGGACTGTTTTATCCGCCAACCTTGATCACCGATTTGCACCCTGCCGACACGCTGATGCAGGAGGAAATCTTTGGTCCCGTTCTGGTCGCCACCACTTTCCGCACGCCGGCTGAGGCCGTCGAGGTCGCCAACAATACGCGCTACGGCCTTGCCGCCACGGTGTGGAGCGAGAACATCAACCTCGCGCTTGATATTGCCCCCAAACTGGCTGCTGGCGTTGTCTGGATCAATGGAACCAACATGTTTGACGCCGCCGCAGGATTTGGCGGCGTACGCGAAAGCGGGTTTGGACGCGAAGGTGGCTGGGAAGGGTTAGGTGCCTACACCAAGCCCAAATCGACCCCTAAACCCCTTAAACCGATTGCGCCAATGACCAGCACGAGCGGGTCAACAGACAGCATCGACCGAACCGCCAAACTGTACATCGGCGGCAAACAAGCACGCCCTGACGGCGGCTATTCCGCGCCGGTGTTTGCCAAAAACGGATCGCTATTGGGCCACGCATCACTGGCCAACCGCAAGGACGTGCGCAACGCAGCCGAGGCTGCGCAAGCCGCCAAAGGCTGGTCCAAAACCACGGGTCATCTGCGCGCGCAAATCATCTATTTTGTCGCTGAAAACCTATCCGCCCGTGCCGATGAATTCGCCAATCGATTAAACGCCCTGCAAGGCGGCAAATCCGGCGCAAAAGAAGTCGCAGCCAGCATTGATCGCCTTTTCACCTACGCCGCTTGGGCTGACAAATATGACGGACAGGCACACGGCGTCCCGATTCGTGGCACAGCGCTCGCGATGAAGGAACCAGTCGGCACGATCGCCGCCCTTTGCCCTGACACAGCGCCATTGCTTGGGCTGATCTCGGTCATGGCACCGGCCATCGCGATGGGCAACCGCGTGATCCTGTCGGCGTCCGAACCCTTCCCGCTGATTGCCACTGACTTCTTCCAAGTGCTCGACACATCTGATGTGCCAGCCGGCGTCGTAAACATTTTAACAGGCCCACATGCCGACGTCGCCAAAACCATGGCGGAGCACATGAACATCGATGCGGTCTGGTCATTTTCAGGGTCTGATCTGAGCCACGTGATCGAGGCAGGCAGCCAAACCAACGTCAAACGCAGCTGGGTCAACAACGGTCAAGCGCGCGATTGGTTCGAAGCTGAGGGACAAGGCAAAGACTTCCTCGTGTCCTCCACAGAAGTCAAAAACATCTGGATCCCATACGGCGAGTAACGCCAAAGCGCACCCACCGGAGGGTGGGTGCAAACATCGTGTAGCGCGTCAGCGCTTCATTCAGGTAAAGCGCCGGTTTCCAAGCCAACGGGCTTACCCACAACCACAAAGTGCAGCCCGTCAGGGTCCAGCAATTCGTTTGCGACACGCTTGACGTCTTCCATGCTGACAGCTTCGACACGGTCATTGCGCGTGGCGATGTAGTCGCTGGGCAAGCCGATCATCTGCATACCAACCATGATCCGCGCAATCGGGCCATTGCCGTCAAACCGCAGCGGATAAGCGCCCGTCATGTAGGTTTTAGCGTCATTCAATTCCTGTTCCGAAACGCCTTCGGCTGCGGCTTTGGCCCATTCGGTCCGAATAACGGAAATCGCCTCAGCGATGCGATCGTTCGAAGAGGCGACTTGCCCCAAATACGTCGCCGCGTGATCGCGCGGAGAGATGTAGGAATAGACGCCATAGGTCAGGCCACGTTTTTCACGCACTTCGGTCATCAAGCGGCTTTCGAACGATCCGCCACCCAGAACCTGGTTCAGCACCACGGCCGGGAAATAGTCCGGATGTTCCAGTCCGATCCCTTTGTGTCCAAATATCGCAACGGACTGTGGCGTGTCGAAATCGACAACCGTCACACCGCCTTCGATTGTGATATCTGCCGCTGCGGGCATCGCAGCGCCAGTGGTCGGAAGATCACCCAAAAGACGGTCCAGCAACACGCCGAGTTCCTCGGGTGTGATATCCCCGACGGCCCCCACATACAGGCGGTCTTTGGCAAAAATATCGCCGTGCGCGTTCACCAAGTCTTCACGTGTCAGCGCCGTAACGCTCTCAATCGTGCCGCTTTGGTCACTGCCATAAGGGTGATCGCCAAAGGCCATCGCGTTAAACGTTTTTGACGCGATTTCATCGGGGTTCGTAGTGTCAGATCGCAGACCCGTCAGAACCTGCCCACGTACCCGTTCAATGTCTGCTGCATCAAAGCGCGGCTCAACCAAGGACGAACGCAACAATTCAATCGACGCATCGCGGTTTTCAGTCAGGAACTGCGCTGAAATCGACAGCTCGTCCACGCCGACATCGTAACCAAGCGACGTTGCCAGTGTTTCAAGTTCACGCGCGAAGCCACGGGAATCCAGTTCGCCTGCGCCTTCTTCTAACAAACCTGTCATCAGGTTCATTGCGCCGCGTTTGCCGGCGCGGTCCAAGGATGCACCACCACGAAACCGCAGCTCCAGCGCCATAAACGGAATTGAGGGTTCCTCGACCAGCCATGCTTTGATGCCGCCGGGCGATGTCACTTCTTGGATGTTTGTTTCTGCTTTAGCATCAACGACCCAAACCATTGGGGCCATGATCAGGGCGACAAACAGTGCGCTCAAAGTCTTCATTGTGTCGCCTCCTCTTCTTGCATTAACCATCCGGTCACGGATGCCTCGCGGTTAAAGACCATCTTTGCGGCGGCCATAATATCCGCCTCGGTTACGGCCGCTAATGCATCAGGCCACGCTTGGATATCTTCCACGGTCAGACCCGATGTCAGGCCCGATCCATAGCGCTGGGCGATGCCGTCGACATTATCGCGCGCATAGATTTGCTGGGCGCGCAGTTGTGCCTTCAGGCGTTCCAACTGCTCTGGGTCGACGCCATCCGTCATGAACTGCGCCAAGGCGGCGTCCATCGCGTCTTCGATTTCTTGCAGCGACACGCCTGGGGCCGGAACAACGATCAAATCAAAGGTCGTGTCGTCCAGCGATGTGCCACGGTAAAACGCACCAGAGTACACGGCGTCTTGCGTGTCGAACTGCAGCTTTTCGGTCAAGTATGACGTGGTGCCACCGCCCAAAACTTCGGCCAGCATTGTCAGTGCCGCTGCGGTGTCCTGCGCGCCGCTATCGCGTTCCGGGGCAAGGTAGGACCGGCTTACGTAGGCTTGGGACACACGCGCATCTTTGAAAATCAGGCGGCGTTCGGCGGTTTGGGGTGGTTCCTTTGTGCGCGTGCGTTCGGGCAAATCAGGATTGGCCGGGATCACGCCGTAATATTTGTCAGCCAGCGTGCGCACGTTTTCGGGCGTCACGTCGCCAGACACCACGAGGATCGCGTTGTTTGGCGAATAGTAGATGTCGTAAAACGACAGCGCGTCCTCCATATCCAGCGTTTCCATCTCGTGCATCCAGCCGATGATCGGCACGCCGTACCGGTGGTTGTGATACTGGACCGCGTTCATCTGCTCGGAAAACAGCGCGCGCGGGTTGTTTTCGGTGCGCGAGTTGCGCTCCTCGATGATCACGTCGCGTTCGGTTTCGATGTTTTCTGGCGTGAGGCGGATGTTGCGCATCCGGTCGCTTTCCATCCGCATCATCAGTTCCAGACGGTCTGCCGCGATACGCTGGTAGTAGGCGGTGTAGTCGTAGCTGGTGAATGCATTGTCGCGCCCGCCGTTGGCTGCAACCGTGGCTGACAATTCGCCGGCCTCAAGGGTATCGGTCGCCTTGAACAGCAAGTGTTCCAGAAAATGCGCCACGCCTGAGGAACCCTTTGGTTCATCCGCAGATCCCGCCCGGTACCAAACCATGTGCTGCACAACAGGCGCGCGGTGATCTTCGACCACCACAACTTGCATTCCGTTGTCCAAAACAAATGTGGTCACGGGTTCATCAGCTGCAACAGCAATGACGGGGGTGAGCATCACAAGCGAAGCCAAAGCGGCGCGCAGATTGATCATAAAATATCCTTTACTGGAATCCCGACGGGGATCTAGGTCTTGCCCTTAGAGATACGTCAGGCAAATCACGCTTCAAGCATGATGGCAAAAAAGTGAGAAGGAATGTTGAGCGCAAACTCGCCAGACGTTCAATCTTGCAAAGGCGCGCTAGGGGTCGCAACACCGGCACGGCGGTACTGACGCTCTACCACAAGCGGATCAAGCGCTTGGCGTTTGTACGCCTCGTTGTAGCGATCCACCGGAACAATTTTGTATTGTGTGAAACGGCCGCGGCGCTTGCGAAATGCCGCATCTTCAGTTGCCAAAGTTGCGCGGATACCTGCGCTGACGCCAAAGCGGCTGGCATAATTCACAACAGACCCGTCACGTCCGGGCACCGGCGCATTCGGATCACTCAGACGTCCACCGACCGCTGCGGCCCCATCTTGCAATGGTGTCGCGTCGGCAATGTTCACTTGTCCCGGTGTTGGTACCGGCAAAACGGAATAATTTTCAGGTGAAGACAATGGCTTGGCTGGATTGATGAGAAAATCATCAGGCCCATCACCACCATTGCGCAATTCACGCAGGCCAGTGTTCGCGCATGCTGTGACGGACAGCAGCAACATCAAAAAGGCAATCGGGCGCATCAGGCGCATCGGATTTCTCCCAAATCGGTTGGGGTTAGCAATATCGCAGGCACTTAGGGGTGTCACGCATCCTTTTTGCGCTGCTTGCTGTCTTTTGCAAAGAACACCAGCCCCAGCGCGCCAATCACGATAAACACATCGGCCACATTGTAGACCGTCGGGTTGGTCCAGCTACAGCACGACGAGTTCAGGAAATCCAGAACATAGCCATAATACACACGGTCAAAGACGTTTCCTAACGCGCCCCCCACCAACAAACCCGTGCAGATTTGAACCAATTTTGATTGATTGTTACGCAACACCCAACGTGTCACCGCGATGCAGATAATCAGTGCCACAACAATCAGTGTCCAGCGCGTGATCTCTGAATCACTGCTGAACAGTCCAAAGTTCACACCACGGTTTTCCCCGTAGCGAAAATTTAGAACCGGCGGCAGGAAATCAATTTCCTTGAACGGCGATACGCCCATCACATGGATCACGACATACTTGCTGATCTGATCGGCGATCAGGGCCAGCAGTCCAAACCAAATTATCAAACGCATCGTTACGAATCCTTTTAGTGGCGAAAGTGGCGCATGCCGGTGAACACCATGGCAAGGCCTGCATCGTCAGCGGCGGCAATCACATCGTCATCGCGCATCGAACCGCCCGGTTGAATAAGAGCGGTGGCCCCGGCTTCGGCTGCGGTGATCAAACCATCAGCGAAGGGGAAAAACGCATCGGACGCCACAACAGACCCTTGGGTCAGGGGGGCGGGCAAGCCCATCGCTTCGGCCATGTCGATGGCTTTGCGAGCGGCGATGCGGGTACTGTCAACGCGGCTCATTTGGCCGGCACCAACGCCAACTGTCGCGCCGTCTTTGACGTAGATAATCGCGTTGGATTTGACGTGTTTGGCGACAGTCCATGCGAACATCATGTCGGACAATTCCTGGTCCGTTGGCTGGCGCTTGGTCACGACTTTCAGGTCGTCCAGTGTGATAAATCCGTTGTCTTTGTCCTGCACAAGGTAGCCACCAGACACTTGGCGGATCGTTTGGCCAGCACTGCGCGCGTCAGACAGCCCGTCAGTGGTTAGCAAGCGCAGGTTCTTCTTTTTGGCGAAAACAGCGCGCGCTGCCTCATCGGCACCAGGCGCAATCACCACCTCAGTGAAGATAGCCGAGATTTCCTCGGCAGTTGGTCCGTCAAGCCGTTGGTTCAGCGCGATGATGCCGCCAAACGCGCTGGTGCGGTCGCAATCGAACGCACGGGAATACGCCTCGGCCAAGGTCGCGCCACGGGCCACACCGCAGGGGTTGGCGTGCTTGATAATCGCGACAGCGGGGCCATTGGCTGGATCAAATTCGCTGACCAATTCAAACGCCGCATCCGTGTCGTTGATGTTGTTGTACGACAGTTCTTTGCCTTGGTGTTGCTCAGCTGTGGCAATGCCTGTGCGCGCAGTCCCGTCGGTGTAGAACGCCGCGGTCTGGTGCGGGTTTTCGCCATAGCGCAGGGTCTGGGCCAGCGTGCCGCCAACCGTGCGGCGGCGCGGCGTGCCCTCAATCTGGGTCGCCATCCACGTGCTGACCGCCGTGTCGTAGGCCGCCGTGCGCGCGTAGGCGGTTTGGGCCAAACGCTGGCGCAATACGTAGGTCGTCTGGCCGTCGTTTGCCGCCAAATCCGCCAGCACCACGTCGTAGTCTTCGACATCGACAACGACGTTCACAAAACCATGGTTTTTCGCAGCAGAGCGGATCATCGCAGGACCACCAATGTCGATGTTCTCGATCATCTCGGCGTATTCAGCACCACGTTTCAGCGTTTCTTCGAACGGGTACAAATTCACCACAACCAGATCGATTGCGCCGATGTTGTGCTCGTCCATCGCGGCGACGTGGGTGGCATTGTCACGCAGCGCCAACAACCCGCCATGCACCACAGGGTGCAGCGTTTTTACACGACCGTCCATCATCTCGGGAAAGCCGGTGACCTCGGACACATCTTTGACCGTCAGACCCGCGTCACGCAGCGTTTTGGCCGTGCCGCCTGTGGACAGCAATTCGACCCCTCGTGCGGCCAAAGCAGTCCCAAATTCCACCAAACCGGTTTTGTCGGAAACAGAAAGCAAAGCGCGGCGAACAGGGTACAGATTGGTCATAGGGGGCAGGTCCTTTGGAATTAGTCAAACAGGTCTAGGTCATCGCGGCGTAAATCCCGCACGCCAATCGCAGTTTCCTGCGCTTTGGACAATGACCAGCGGATGCGCGTGGCATACTCCAATGCGCGACCAGATAGAACAATCTGTTGTGTCGCACGTGGCTTTAGGCGACCTTTTTCCAGATAAACGCTTGGTTCCAAAGATAATTTATGTTGACCGTCGTGTCGAAAAACCCAGATTTCACCGCTTTTGAGCGCCATCGACACCGCAGCACCGCCCAAATCCAGCGTCGCATCGACCTCTGGATGCAGATGAAAGCGGATATCGAACGGCACGCCAGCCAGTTTAATCGCATCCATAGACCGGTCAAATTGACGTTTCGGGATGTCTTCGAGCGACAGCAGCATGTCTTCGCCGGCCAACCCGCGCCCATCAAAAGTCAGCTCAAGCGTGCGGGCGTGCGTCAGCCCATGGATTTTTTCGAACCCGTTGTGCCCGCCCTGAAACCGCAGGCCATCGGGGGCGTGGCTGACTTCGATCGGGACGTGGTTGGGGGCGTCAATCAGCGTCTCAAGCGTGCTGGCGCGGTCCGCATCCCCCAGCCGCGCGCTAGAATAGCCATCCAGCACCAGGGTGGAATGCGAGGGGGTTGCCCGCCCGGCGCGGCGCCATTCAGCGCCAAAAGTTTCGCCCGACCCGCAGTTCACAATCAACGGGCGTCGACCCGAGGTCAGTTCAAACGCGAGGGTCGAGGCATGGGCAGAGCGCGAAGATGTCCCGCTTGGCGGCACATTCGCGTCAATGATAACACTGGTGCGGCCTGCAGACAGGCGCGCAAATCCCATCGACAGCCCATCCGGCTGCGCGTGCTTGACGCCGGCCGAGGCCAACGCGTGATCCAGCCACCCTTCTTGCCCGCGCCCACCACCGTGGAATCGTGCAAGGCTGCCGTCGGCATGGCGCAGGGTGCGCAGCGTCGGGGCGATCCGCTCGATTGCGGCCAGATGTTCTGGCGGGGTCGACAGGCTGGCTTCGTTCATCGCGGCTGCCGCCCACGTCAACAACGTGAACACGTGCAGCAATTCCTCGGGATTGCGGGTTGGCAGGCCACCTTCGGCGTCAATTTGCGATTTGCATTCGCGCGCCAACGCCTTGATCGCGGGTTGGGCCAACTGCTCCATCCCCTCTAGCGACAAACCCGCGTAGATCAATCCGGTTAGGGCCTCAAAACGCGGCAAACCGGGGCTAGCACTATGCCAGCGTTTGGACAGAAATGTGGTTTGTTGCGCGAGCGAGCGATAGAATGCTTCGGACGCGTCGCCATCCTGACCGCGCAAGACAAAAAGCGCGTGGTTGATCCAGCGGATCAGGCGGCGTCCGGTCAGGTCTGGCGTCCAGCCTGCCCCTTTGCCGCGCCCGTAGCGTTTGATCCATTCCCACAGCCATGCTTGTGCCGTTTCGCGCGTGCTGATGTCGCCGACAGACGCCAAATCATCGAGCCATGCAAACCCCTGAAGGTCGCAGTCAAACGCTGCATCAGGGGCGTTCAGCGCCCAAATCGACGTGCCCGGTGCTTCGATCAAATATCCGGCAAAAAGATAATTGCCCGCCACCAACTGTCGCCCGCGCGCAAAGCTGCCGATGGTGCGTGGTTCAGGCGACGACACGAATCCCGTCGCCGCGCGCGCACGTGTGGCCAACCGCGCGTGAATGCGATTGAGCAAGCGCGCCTTGCGGGCGACGTAGCCATTTTGGTCGGACATACTGCTCTGCCTTTGCACGCTCTTTGGGCGTTTGGGCAGATCATAGCCAATGCTTGCGTTTAAGTCACCGCTTTTCGCGCGACTGAATCGCGGCTCAGCCCGCTTTTACCAAAGCTGCGATGTAAAAGCCGTCCATGCCGCCCAGATCAGGCCAATAGTCAGGACGCAGACGCAGCCCGCCCTCGGATGTGATCCAGGCAGGATCGACGCCGGTAACCGCCAGCGCGTCCTTGGAAACGGTCATGTCAGGGTGGCGGCCCAGCGCCTCTTCGATCTGGACTTCGCCCTCGTCCGGCAGCAATGAACACGTGCAAAACACCAGGCGCCCGCCGGGCTTTAGCAAGGTCCACGCGTGATCCAGAATTTTTGCTTGCAGGTCGATCAAACCGCCGAAATCGGACCCGTCTTTGGCGTGTGGCAAATCAGGGTGGCGGCGCATCGTACCGGTTGCGGAACAGGGCGCATCCAGCAGGATCGCGTCGTATTGCCCTTCTAAAGTGAGTGCATCCGCCACGACAATTTCAGCGTTCAATTTGGTGCGGTCCAGATTTTCCTGCACCCGCGCCATGCGCGTTCGCGAAACATCAACCGCCGTTACTTTTGCGCCCATCGCCGCCAATTGCAGTGTTTTGCCACCCGGCGCTGCGCAAAGGTCTAGAACCCGCGTGCCTTTTGATGGCGCAAGAATGCGCGCAGGGATCGCTGCCGCACCGTCTTGAACCCACCACGATCCTTCAGAAAACCCGGGCATGGTTGAAACTTGACCCGCGTCTGTCACCCGCACAGACCCCGTAGGCAGAACGGTACCGCCGACCAAAGCGGCCAGTGCATCGCTGTCGCCAGCACGAGGCGTCAAATCCAACGGCGCACCGGCAAAATGGGCGATTTCCATTGCGCCAACGGCCTCGCCCCCCCACGCATCCGCCAGCGGGCTGCGCAACCATTTTGGCACCCGCGGCGGGCGCAATGCGGCCCACGCATCCGGCCCTTTGTCAGCCACTTTGCGCAAGACGGCGTTGGTCAGTCCCTTTAGCTTGGCATAGCGTTTGTGGCTGGAAACCACCTGAACCATCGCGTTGACGACACCGTGGGCGGGCGCGCCGTTGCACAGCTCATACGCGCCAACGCGCAACACGTTGTGCACAGTCAAAGGCGGGGTTTTCTGCATGAAAGGCTTCAAAACCCGGTCTGCCCGTTCCAAGCTGCGCAGGGTTTCTGTTGCCAATCGTTGTGCCCGTGCGCGGTCCGCGTATTCTAGTCGGTCCAGTGCGCCTTCGCCCAGAATTTCGGCCATCAAGCGGCCCTCACCCAGAACCTGATCCAGAATGTATGCTGCGCTGCGCCGTGCGTTAACACCTGTGTCTGCCATGCTATCGGACCTTTCGCTGCGCCAGATTAGAACTTGAATTTGAAACCGCTGCGCACTTGCCTGCGCGTAACGCGTGGCTATATCAACGCCAAGCGATCAAAGGAACCCAAACAATGACTGATCCGTCAAAGGACCTACCAGACGCCGCAAAACGCGCCTTGGCCGAAGCAGACGCACGGCGGCAAGCCAACGCTGAACTTGATTTGCCAAAAGAGCTGGGTGGCCGAAATGGGCCAGAACCTGTGCGGTTTGGCGATTGGGAACGCAAAGGCATTGCCGTCGATTTTTAAACGGCACCCCGTCGGCTTGCGTATAAATAATGGAATACGAGCGTAGCGAGTGCCTTTGGATCAGGTCGCTACTTCAACCGGAACTCAGCCGAATCGCCTTGGCCTTTGTCTGACGTAAACCGGATGCGACCGTCTTGGATGCGTACTTCTTGACAGTTGTATCCCATGGCGTCACCGCCCCAGAACAAGCTGCGGCAAAAGTATCCGTCGCGCCACGTCCAGTCACCGGTCACATCCCACTTCGCCCCTTTGCCAGCAATCTGACCATCCGGCCGCACCTCGATACGGATCAGTGGTCGTGACAGCGTTTTACCCGCCACCAACTGCACAAACTCAGCTTGGTTTTCGACCTTTTTAAGTTCGGCAAAAGCAGGGGATGCCAGCAATGCAATACTGGCAGAAACGATCGTCAGATAGCGGCGCATAAGGTGAACCCTCGTAAAAACTGTTACTACAGGTACGACCCTAGCAGCCGTTTGGTTCACAATCACAGGCAGAGATGCGGCGATTTTATGCCGATTGGGCGCAATTCACCTAAAATGGGCAGATCAGTCGTTCATTCCCAGCACGTCCAGCATGTCGTATTCACCCGGTTGCTGGCTCAGCCCCCAAAGGGCTGCCTTTAACGCGCCACGTCCGAACACCGCACGGTCCGTCGCCATGTGGCGCAAGACGATCCGCTCGCCTGCGGCCGCAAACATCACGTCGTGTTCACCCACGATATCCCCACCGCGAATGGCCGAAAACCCGATGTCGCCGCGTTTACGCGCACCCGTGATGCCGTCGCGCCCGCTGTCCATGGTGCCTTTCAAAGACACACCGCGCCCCTCGGCGGCGGCCTCGCCCAGCATCAGTGCTGTCCCCGACGGAGCGTCGACTTTGTGGTGATGGTGCGCTTCGATCACTTCGATGTCGAAATCTTCGTCCAGAGCGGCGGCCACCTTTTTGGTAAGCTGCGTCAGCAAATTGACCCCAAGGCTCATGTTGCCGGCCCGCACGATCACTGCGTGTCTTGCGGCGGGGGCAAGCTTTGCAATGTCATCCTCAGTCATGCCTGTGGTGCCGATCACGTGAACTGCACGCGCTTGGGCGCACAACTCAGCAAAGGCTATCGTCGCTGCGGGCGCCGTGAAATCTATCACAACCTGCGCTTTTGCAATCGCCTCTAGTGCGTCGTCCGTAACCACGACGCCCAGATCATTGCCGCCCATCGCAGCGCCCACGTCACGCCCGACCCAATCGTGGCCTGTACGCTCGATCGCGCTAACCAAATGCATCCGGTCGGACTCAGTAATCAGCTTGATCAACATCTGTCCCATGCGGCCAGAAGCCCCTGTCACCACGATCCCGGGAAGTGTGCTCATCTGATCAATCCTTAGATATGCGTAAGTCTGCTCAAACTCCTAGCGCGCAAAGCCGTCCTTGGCAAAGGGGCGCGCGCGCCTTACATGCACAAATATGGCAAAGAACAAATCACCCGAGGGCCGCGGCCCATCCCAGCGCATGCTACGTGTCGGCGAAGTTATCCGACGTGGGCTCTCCGAAGTGTTATCGCGTGGGGAAATCCATGACGCAGAGTTGAACCGCATGATGATCACCGTAGGCGAGGTGCGCGTGTCAGCCGATCTGCGGATCGCAACCTGCTACGTCCTGCCTTTGGGCGGCGATGGCAAAGACGATCTGCTTAAGATGCTGTCCAAGAACAAGCACGAGCTGCGCATGGTTCTGACACAAAAGTTGAAGCTGAAACATTCACCAGAGCTGCGGTTCCAGTTGGATCACACCTACGATCAGATGGAGGCCACCCGCGCCATGTTGGCCCAAGAGGACGTTGCCCGCGATATCGCCGCACCGGATCACGAGGAAGCACCTGAATGATCTGGCGCGCCGCATTTTTGTGGCTTGCTAGTGTCGCAGTTGCTCAGGCTGCCGACTGTCAGAACGTGGCCTTTGACGGCGACAACTTCAGCGTTTGCACTGTCGACATGACCCGCGAAAACCTGCGTTTGTTTCTGTATGACGATGCAGGCGACCCGTTTTCCCAATTTTCCAGGATCGACGCCCACCTCAATCAAAGCGGTGACAAGCTGGGCTTTGCGATGAACGCAGGGATGTATCACGAAGACCGCGCACCCGTCGGCCATTACGTCGAAGACGGCGTCGAGAAAATGCGCGTTATCCCAAACGCGGGGCCGGGCAATTTCGGGTTGTTGCCCAACGGCATCCTGTGCTTGCGTGAGGGGCGCGCAGACGTGTTCGAAACCCTGCGCTTTCAACGCGAGGCCCCCGCGTGCCAACACGCGACTCAATCCGGCCCGATGCTGGTGATTGATGGCGCGCTGCATCCACGGTTTCTGGCAGACGGGACATCGCGCTACATTCGTAACGGCGTTGGCACCAGCGCGGACGGGAAAACGGCGATGTTTGTCATTTCCAACGGCGCGATCAATTTCTACAAATTCGCCAGTTTCTTTCGCGATTACCTGAAACTGCCCCAAGCGCTGTTTTTTGACGGCAACGTCAGCCGACTGCACGCGCCTGATCTAAAACGCAGTGATTTTGGCCGCCGCTTGGGCCCGATCATCGGCACAGTTGTCCCCGATAAATAATCGCGCGAATTGACAGCCTGCCCAGCGCAGGCTAGGCGGCAATTTCCAATTCCAAAGAACGAGGGCGACGCATGGGCCGCACACGCAAAGGGCGCGACATTTCTGGATGGCTGGTGGTTGATAAACCTGCGGGCCTGACCTCGACCGCTGTGGTCAACAAGGTAAAGTGGGCGTTTCAAGCGAAAAAAGCGGGCCACGCGGGCACGCTTGATCCAGATGCAACCGGCGTTTTGGCTGTGGCATTGGGCGAGGCAACCAAGACGGTTCCCTACATCACCGATGCGCTCAAGGCCTACACTTTCACCGTGCGTCTGGGCCAGTCGACCAACACCGATGATGCGGAAGGCGAAGTGGTCGACACCTCAGATTTGCGCCCAGACGATGCGGCGATCAAAGCCGTGCTTGGCCAATTTGTCGGCGACATCATGCAAGTCCCGCCCAAGTTTTCTGCCGTGAAAATCGACGGTCAGCGCGCCTACAAACTGGCCCGTGACGGCGAAGATGTCGAACTGGCGGCGCGCCCTTTGTGGGTCGAAGAATTGTTGCTGGTCGGTCGCCCTGACGCCGATCACGTGACCTTGGAAATGACTTGCGGCAAGGGCGGTTATGTCCGCTCCATCGCGCGTGATTTGGGCGAGGTATTGGGCTGCTTTGGTCACGTGCGCGAATTGCGTCGCGTTTGGTCTGGCCCGTTTGACGCCAAAGACGGCCTGACCCTGGACCAGATCCAAGAACTTGCCCGTACACCCGAATTAGATACGCATTTGCGCCCTCTTGAGGAAGGCCTGCAAGACCTGCCCGAAGTCCGCGCCACACCAGAGGGGGCCACCCGTTTGCGCAACGGTAATCCGGGCATGGTGATCGCATCCGACGTCGAATACGGCGACGAAGCGTGGGCATCTCTCGAGGGCAAAGCCGTCGCAGTGGGCCGTTACAAAGCCGGTGAATTGCACCCAAGCCGCGTGTTCAACACCTAAGTCTGTAACAATTGTAACGCGCCTCACGCGCCTGTCAGCGGATCGCGGGGATTGTATCAGGCTTTGTTTCAAAATCATCGCATGACATCAGAGACGCGTGATCGCACCTTTTGCAGCACGGCGTTTAGCGCCAATTGTCCAGCAACAGAAATGCAATGATTGGACAGCACAATGACACTCACGAAATCCACAGTTTTCACCGTATTAACCGCAGGCGCATTTGGCACGATCGCGTTTGATCTGTTCGGCCAAGCCATCAGCCCGTTGTTCGGGTATGCCAAGCTGGCCCCAGTCGGCCTTGCCGGTGCCACGCTAAAATCGGTGTTCGGGGCGAACCCCTCAGGCGCTGCGCATTTATTGCATACGCTGACCGGTCTGATCTTTTACGTCGTGGGCTATTTCGCCATCGCACGCCCCGTTCAGCGCGCCATTTTGCCCAACCTGCATTGGAGCATCACAGCCACCGTTTACGGCGTCGCGCTCTGGATCTTTGCGCTGTACGGCGTCGCGCATTTGATTGCGGGCAACAAGCCGTTCTTGGGCTGGACCGGCATCACGTGGGTCGCGCTGTGGGGGCACATCGTCTACGCGTTGGTCGCCGCTTGGGTGCTGGAGGCAAAGGGCGTCGTGCTTGAAATCCCGCGCCGCACAGTACTGGCCTAATCACGCTGCCCGCCGATCTGACATTTGGGGTCGGCGGGCCCACACATCCGATTGACGCGGCGATGCCCGTCGCTCCATAACCGCTCCATGATCACCAGAACCCACACCAAAGGCGATGCGCCTTCGACCGCCGTTTATTCAGATTGCGAACGCTACCGTTATAGCCTGACGCGGGTCTGGGATGACGCAGGCCGCAAGGTTTTATTCGTGATGTTGAACCCGTCCACTGCCACCGAAGTGCAGAACGATCCGACGGTTGAGCGTTGCGAAAGACGTGCACGCACCTTGGGATTCGGGGCGTTTCGTGTGACCAATATTTTCGCGTGGCGCGACACCGATCCCAAGAATATGCGCGCGGCCAGTGACCCGGTTGGTCCGGAAAATGACGCAACGCTTTTGCAAGGGGCCGCGTGGGCAGATCAGATCATTGCGGCTTGGGGTACACACGGCGCGCATCGGGATCGCGGCGCAGAAGTTGCAGCATTACTAAAGGGTTGCGAGGTTCCACTGGCGCATTTGGGTCTGTCAAAAGCCGGCCATCCCAAGCATCCCTTGTACCTGCCCTACACCCAGCAACCGATCATTTGGGACATCGAATAGCATTAATCGACAGCCCGTTAACGACTTTATCTAAATACTTTTGTAACCTTACGCGATGTATGACTTAAGGACACTTGGAATAGTGCGCGCTTTTAGGTTGGAAATGTAATGCTCTGGTTAGCTGGTTTAATGGGTTTGATGGCCGTCGGGGCCGTAACGTTTGTAGAAGCAAGCGCTGATGAAGATGAGCCTGAACAGCCCCCGGCAGAAATCGACGTTGGCGAGGATGTTCCTAGCCTGAACGATGTTTTCGTGGGTGGCGATTTAGATGACAGCATCGATGGCGGCGAAGGTGACGACCAAATCGGTGGTTATGACGGGTCCGATACGCTGAATGGCGGTGCAGGCGACGATGACGTGCATGGCCAAGACGGCGACGATGACGTTTTAGGCGATGTTGGGAATGATACGCTGCACGGCGAAGATGGCGATGATGCGATTTTTGGCGGCGATGACGACGACACGCTTTATGGAAACAACAACGCTGACACGCTGAATGGCGGCGAAGGCGACGATGCCCTGCAAGGCTCCGCCGGGGACGACCTGTTGTTTGGCGATGCCGGTGATGACGCATTGCAAGGCGGTTTGGACAATGACACTCTGTCAGGTGGCTTGGGCGAGGATACCTTGTTCGGCGGATGGGGCAGCGACGCGCTCATCGGGATTATCGACGACGCTGACGTTGATGGCATACAGGACCTTGATGGTCAGGATTTTCTAAATGGCGGCGGTGGCAACGACCTGATTATTGCTGGCAACAACGATATCATCTCGTCTGGCGAAGGCACCGATGAAATCGTGCTTGGTGATTGGATTACCGAAGGCAATTCAGCCACCATTTGGGATTTCGATTCCGAAGGCGACAGTATCGTTTTGGTCTGGGATGACTTGACCGAAGATGAACCTGATGTAACCCTTCAGTCTGACCCCGAAGACGACAGCCTGATCCAAGTCATGATGAATGGCGTCGCTGTGGCAACATTAGGGGCCGAAGCCGGCTTGGACGTTGCCGACATCGCATTGATCCCGCAAAGCGTAGCTGCAACAAGCGGCATCGCAGGTCTGTAAGCGCAACGCGCAATAACTCTTTGCCATTTCCCACAAAACTTCCTATACGCGCCCATCGCTTGCGGAATCATTCGCACGATACCTCCACGGGCCTGAGCTGGACGACATCCCGGCCTGCGCCATCACACTAACCTTTTAAAGGAGACCCCGATGTCGATTACAGCTGAAGAAAAATCACGCTTGATGAAAGAATTCGCAATCAAAGAAGGCGACACTGGTTCGCCCGAAGTTCAGGTTGCGATCCTGTCCTCGCGCATCGCGACTTTGACAGAGCACTTCAAGACACACAAAAAAGACAACCACGGTCGTCGCGGCCTGCTGAAGATGGTGGCAACACGCCGCAAGCTTCTGGACTATGCACGCGCCAAAGACGAAGCACGTTACCAAGACCTGATCAAACGTTTGGGTCTGCGTCGCTAAACCGGATTTTTTGGGCAGTTGCCCAAAGATTTCTTGAAACCGCGCCCCAACCGGCGCGGTTTTTTGTCATCTCATCAAATTTTTGAAACCAGGGTTTCCTTCGATCTCACCGCGCAAGTGTGAAAAGACGTTTAAAGCAAAACCGTAGACCGCTGCGCCGCCAATCCCATTGAAACCAAAATCGGGTTCGCAATCTGACGCGTCATAAATTCCGATTTGCTACGCATACCCCGCCATTCTTCCAAAATGAGCGATTGCGCTACTGCGCCGCCCAACGTGTTGCCTGGTCCCGTCACAATGAACACATCCGGTGCCAGTTCACGAGCTGCTGTTTGTATCGCTTTGGTAAAATCGTAAGGCTGCGTTACCTGATGCCCGAAAGTGTATTCGTAAAGTGCCGAACAGTCGGTGCTATGCGGCCACCAAATCTCGCCACGACCATCAACCATTGGGATACTCGGCTGCCCAAACATTGCGGCATCAATGTTTTGTCGTCCCAAGGCGGCTATTGGCGACTGCAAATGCGTGTGAAAAGCCGCGTGATTTGGCAGGCGCATTGGATAGCGTCCTTGGGCTTGTGGAACCTGCGATTCAAAAGTCGTCAATCCAGCCTCATTGCCAGCCAAAACCAGCATTCCACCCAGATCAATTGACAAGGCCAACACGTGATCTGAACGTTTATCAATTTCGCGAACCGCATCCAAAATCGCGGATTTTGCCAACAGGTCATTCTGCCAGTCTTCGCCCACAAACGGATAGATCAATTGCCCACCGATCAGTTGCTTTTGCATCAAGGTGCCCATGGTGTTCACAACACGAAACCCGTCTGTCGCTGACAGGGCTCTGGCGACCGCCAACGCGATGTACCAACCCATCGAATTGCCGGTCACTCCGACAATTTCAATGTCATCAGGAATGCTTAGCGCGTCCGCATAAGACGCAGCATAAATCAGTGGCGAGGCCACATCACCGCGCGTATGCAAGCCTGCGGAGAACTGTCCTTCGCCGTCAAGTCTTGTGATTTCTGGCTGGCCTGCGTCCCTTCGCAGGTCATCAAATTCAGCAAACAAATGCGCCTTATCAGAATGATGTCGCTGCAAATACCCGTGCTCGGGTTTATTATAGGTGCCGCGCCCCGGGCAAATGATGACAGCAGTACGGCTCATGATGTGCCCCCAATCAAAGCGTTTGCCGCTTTGACAATGCCGTGAACAGACGGCAGTGGTGCTGCATATGCAGGCCCCGTTGCGATAAACGAATCTTCGGCTGTCACCCGCGCAAACGAAGCTATCCCGGCTTCAGCAAACATCGCCATCAACCCTTCGGACTGGCTGCCCGTGTCCCGACATTCATCAACGATCAGAACATGTGCGCACCCGTCCAGCGCTTGCATCAAGGCGTCTTTTGGTAACGGTGCCAGCCAACGCAAATCGATCACACGAGACTGAATATCTTGATCGTTCAGCGCTGATTGCGCTTTTCGCGACAAGTAGCACCCGTTGCCATATGTCACGATCGCAATGTCCGCTCCATCGCCATAGACACCCACCTTGCCCAGCGGGATACTTTGATCCGCTGACGGGTATATCCCCATGAACGCTCCGTCTTTTTCATCGAACAAGTCACGCATCGGATACAACGCAATGGGTTCCAAAAACACGACAACGCGCTGTTCAACACGCGCCAAACGCACGGCTTCTCGCATCATCATGGCAGCATCCGGCCCGTTAGACGGGCACGCGATGATCACACCCGGAATGTCGCGCAGCACGGCGATTGAGTTGTCATTGTGAAAATGCCCACCAAACCCTTTTTGGTAGCCAAGCCCCGCAATGCGCAGCACCATCGGATTGGTGAATTGACCGTTTGAAAAGAACGGCAAAGTCGCGGCTTCGCCACGCAGTTGGTCTTCGGCGTTGTGCAGATAGGCCAGAAATTGAATTTCGGGCATCGGCACAAACCCGTTCTGGCCCATGCCAATCGCAAGGCCAAGAATGGATTGTTCGTCCAGCAGCGTGTCGATGACCCGGTCCGGCCCAAAACGCGATTGCAGCTTTTGCGTAACGCCATAAACGCCGCCTTTGCGCCCGACGTCTTCGCCCATCACGCAAATTTCACCATGTTCCAGCATCAGATCGGTTAGTGCCCAATTGATCAATTTGGACATGGGCTGAGGCTGGTCCATGGCGCGAAGATCTGATCCGAAAGCCGCAGCGCGTGCCTCTGGCGTAGGTCCATTTGTTGGCTGGCAATCACGCGCGGGCGGGATCAAGCTGGCTTTGACCTCTTGCGCGGTTTGCAAACGCGGACGTTTGATAACCTGCGCGGCCACCCGTTCTGTGCGCGCGCAGGTTTCAGTGTAAATATCCAACGCCGCGTTCGGGGCAAGCGCACCAGCCTGCCGTAACAGGCGAACCGAATGCAGCAACGGATCGTTGGCCTCATCCGCCTCGACCTCGGCTTTGGGCAGATAGCTGGTCGCAACATCAGCGCCTGCATGGCCGTACAGCCGCACGGTACGCAGGTGCAAAAACGCAGGTTTACGATGGCGGCGCACATAGTCAGCCGCCTGTTTTGCAACCGCATGTGCCGCGTAAATGTCGAGCCCGTCAGTCTGAAAATACTTGATCCCCGGCCGGTACCGCATCGACATTTCGATCCAACCCGCCGGTGTTTTGGTGGATATCCCGATCCCGTTATCTTCGCACACAAACAGCAGCGGAAGCGGCGTGTTTTGGATGGATGTCCAGCCGGCAGTATTGATCGCGCCCTGCGCCGTTGAATGGTTCGCAGATGCATCCCCAAAGCTGCACATCACGATGGCATCATCATCGAACAACTTGTGCTCGATCGCGATACGGCGCGCGGCACCAATAGCATAGGCGGACCCAACGGCCTTGGGCAAATGGCTGGCGATGGTTGAGGTTTGCGGCGGGATCATCAGATCGCGTGACCCCAGCACTTTGTGGCGACCGCCGGAAATCGGATCATCCGAGGAACAGGCAAAGGACAGCAACATATCCCAAGCCATGTTTTGCCCCGGCACTTGGGCGGCACGGGCAATCTGAAACGCACCGTCGCGGTAGTGCAAAAATGCAGGGTCCGTGGGGCGCAAGGCATGCGCAACAGCCGCCATACCTTCGTGGCCAGAGGAGCCGATTGTGTAAAACCCCTGCCCCTGTTTTTGCATCTTGCGACTGGTGCGATCAAGCGCACGGCTAAGGCATTGAGAGCGGAACAGCGACACGGCTTGATCGGCCGGCAGTGTTTCATTCGCAGGTGCGCCAACCGGAAAATCATTAGCCGCCACCCGGGTCAGAAAATTGTCGTGAACGATGTCTGCGCGGTCCATAAATCTCTCCTGAGCGGTTGGCACAGGGTTACCCCAGCTTTGAAAACGCGCAAGGGGGGAAACGGCACGAAGTGTGCGGTGGGTTATACAAAAAACGCATAGGACGCGCGGTCGCCACACCTATTTCTTGCGTGGGTCGCCTTCGTGCGACATAGTTCGACTATATTTTAGCTTCCGTTTTATGCCCGCCTGTTTGTGGCGATTTGTATTTGTTTCGATCAAAGGTCTTTAAATGACGCACAAAACCGCACGCCTGATTGTCTGGCTGTCTACTGCTGTTTCCATGGTCGCTGTCGCATTGATCGTCACTGGATGGTTGTTGGTTGGACACAACCTTGGCGCGCGCACAAAAGTCATCAACTCAGCCGCCGAATTAGAAACTTTCCTAAGCGCCGCCGATGCAAAAGGCACAGTCGAGAACTCCAAAAGCGCGGATATCATTCGAATACCTACGGGGGTGTTCATCCAATCCGCATCCTTCAAATCCAGCACCGACGTCAATTTGATCGGTTTCATTTGGCAATACTATCCCTTGGATTTCCCGTTCGAGCGCGGTTTTTCTTTTCCCGAAGAAATCGACAGCTCGTTCGGGTTTGTCGAGACAGCGTATGACAAAACCATCATTTATAACGGCGCACCACACCAGTTGATCGGGTCGCGTTTTGATGTCACCGTGCGCCAGTCGTTCGATTATTCCAGCTATCCGTTGGATTTCCTGAATATCTGGCTGCGCATCTGGCCCAAGGATTGGACCGATCATGCCAGCATCATTTTGGTCCCCGATTTCCAAAGCTACGAGGCTGAACGCCGTGCGGATTTTGGGTTGGACGGCGATTTAGTGCAAGGCGAATGGGACATCGTGCGCACGTTTTTTAGCTATCAGAACATACGATACGACACGAATTTCGGGCTGTCTTCGCGGGCCAAAAACACCACGTACAACGAGTTTTATTACAACCTCGCAGCCGAGCGGAAATTCATCAATGCCTTCATCATAAATCTGGTGCCACTACTGGTGGTCAGCCTGCTGCTGTTCTCGGCGCTCATGACCATCTCGAATGACAAGGAGCAGGCGCGATTGTTCGGTTACAGCGCATCGGGCATTTTGGGCACCTGTTCTGCGCTGTTTTTCGTGGTGTTGCTTAGCCACATTCAGGTGCGCGGATTGTTCGTAGATTCGGGGCTGGTCTACATCGAATACTTCTATCTCGTGCTGTACGTCATGATCCTGCTGGTGGCGTTGAACGGGTATCTGTTTTCGTTGACGGGGGATCGGCGTGTGGCGCTGCTGCACAGGAACGATAACTTTTTGGCACGGGTCAGCTATTGGCCGCTGCTGTCGTGGTCATTGGCGGGCATGACGTGGTGGGCGTTGTGAAGCCAGCCCAATCTGCTAACGTTCCCAATATGACATTGTTCCAATCGCAAATTGGCGGCGGCTGTTTTCAGGTATCTTTTCTTTCACATCCAACACCCAAGACTTTTATCAAAGAGGACTAATTCAAATGAAAATTCGAAACACTTCTGTGGCGATAGGTGCCGCGATCATGGGCATGGCAATGCTGTCGCAGCCAGCGTTTGCTGATTGCACGCGCCACATCTACAACAAATCGAAAAATGTTTGGTCTTACGGGTTCACCAAATCCGTCGATGAAACGCTTGGCGATAATGCGATCATCATCGTCAGCGGGGCAACCGCGGTGATCGAACACGTCACAGGCGGAGAAGAGCCCAAGTGGCTACGCTTGGAAAAAGTGACCTACACGGATGGCAAGCCGCACTACAAAGCGTCGTTTCGCATGAATGGCTGTTACATCAAACATGACGGTCGAACCGATCGCGCCGTGCTGAATGATCCAGCGGACGGTGATGTGATCTTTATCGATTAGGTCCAAAACAGATGCAGCAGGGGACATAGAAATTCCCTGCTGCATTGATCAAGCGACAAAGCACATCGTCTAGCTGGCAGCAGCGACGTCTTGGGCTTTCGCGATCACACCCCAAACCACACATCCCTTCCCATCCTGCTCAATCTAGGGTATGCGCGCGCTATTGGGCGCTCGGACTCTAGCGCCCGAACAGACAATAAAGCGAGTCAGGGGCAATTCGGCCCCTATGCAATGGCCAATGGGCCAACAAGGAAACTTAGATGTTTAACGTTACAACGAAATCTATGCAGTGGGGCGAAGAGACGCTGACACTGGAAACAGGCAAAGTCGCGCGTCAAGCCGACGGTTCTGTCATCGCCACACTGGGCGAGACATCCGTTATGGCCAACGTCACTTTTGCCAAAAAGCAAAAGCCGGGTCAGGATTTCTTTCCGCTGACCGTGCACTACCTCGAACGCTATTACGCCGCCGGTAAAGTACCAGGTGGCTTTTTCAAACGCGAAGCGCGCCCGTCAGAAAAAGAAACACTGACATCGCGCCTGATCGACCGTCCGTTGCGCCCACTGTTCGTCCCTGGCTTCAAAAACGAAGTTCTGGTGATGTGTACAGTTCTAAGCCACGACCTGGTCAATGACCCTGACATGGTTGCGATGATCGCAGCCTCTGCCGCGCTGACGATCTCTGGTGCGCCATTCATGGGCCCAATCGCTGCGTGCCGTGTTGGTTTCTCGGATGGTGAATACATCCTGAACCCTGAAATCGACGACATGCAGGACCTGCGCCTGAACCCTGAACAGCGTCTTGATCTGGTTGTTGCCGGTACCAAAGACGCCGTGATGATGGTTGAATCAGAAGCCTACGAACTGTCCGAGGCAGAAATGCTCGGCGCGGTGAAATTCGCCCACGATGCGTTCCAGCCTGTGATCGATCTGATCGTTGATCTGGCCGAAGATGCTGCAAAAGAGCCGTTCGATTACCAGCCTGCTGATTATTCCGAACTGTCTGCTGCTGTTGCAGCCGCTGGCGAAGCTGGCATGCGCGCTGCATTCGCAATCGGTGACAAGCAAGAGCGTACAACCGCAGTTGCAGCAGCCCGCGCCACAATCATGGACGCGCTGAGCGAAGAGCAACAAGGCGACGCAAACCTTGGTTCCGCAATGAAGGGCCTTGAGGCGTCAATCCTGCGCGGCGACATCGTCAAAACAGGTAAGCGTTTGGACGGTCGGGCGACGGATGAAATCCGCGACATCGTTTGCCAAACCGGTTTGCTGCCACGTACCCACGGTTCTGCCCTGTTTACGCGCGGCGAAACCCAAGGTTTGGTTGTGACCACGCTGGGCACCGGAGACGACGAACAGTTCATCGACTCGCTGCACGGCAACTTCAAATCCAACTTCTTGCTGCACTATAACTTCCCACCCTATTCGGTTGGTGAAGCTGGTCGCGTGGGCCCTCCGGGTCGTCGCGAAATCGGTCACGGCAAATTGGCATGGCGCGCGTTGCAAGCCGTTCTGCCAGCCGCAACTGATTTCCCATACACGGTGCGCGTTGTGTCCGAGATCACAGAATCCAACGGCTCGTCCTCAATGGCGTCCGTTTGCGGTGGTTCCTTGTCCATGATGGACGCGGGTGTGCCGTTGAAATCTGCGGTTGCTGGTGTGGCCATGGGCCTGATCATGGAAGACAGCGGCGACTACGCCATCCTGTCCGACATTTTGGGCGACGAAGATCACCTTGGCGACATGGACTTTAAAGTGGCGGGTACCGAAAACGGCATCACGTCTTTGCAAATGGACATCAAGATCGCAGGCATCACGCCAGAGATCATGGAAAAAGCGCTCGAGCAGGCACGTGCCGGCCGTTTGCACATCCTTGGTGAAATGAGCAAAGCACTGACAGGTGCGGCTGACTTCTCGGTCCACGCCCCACGCATCGAAACCATGCAGATCCCAACGGACAAAATCCGCGAAGTGATCGGTTCGGGCGGTAAAGTGATCCGTGAAATCGTTGAAGTGTCCGGCGCCAAAGTCGACATCAACGACGAAGGCATCATCAAGATCGCATCGCCAAACGGTGACTCGATCAAGAAAGCCTACGACATGATCCACTCGATCGTGGCAGAGCCAGAAGAAGGCATGGTTTACACCGGTACAGTCGTCAAAATCGTCGATTTCGGTGCATTCGTGAACTTCTTTGGCAAACGCGACGGTCTGGTCCACGTGTCCCAAATCGAAAACCGCCGTTTGAACCACCCTTCCGACGTCCTCAAAGAGGGCCAAGAAGTGAAGGTCAAATTGCTGGGCTTTGACGACCGCGGCAAAGTCCGTCTGTCGATGAAAGTTGTCGATCAGGTTACCGGCGAAGAAGCCAAACCAGAAGCAGCTGCCGAGGAATAAACCCCTCTGTTAGCTTTCTAAAACTTGGGCCCTGTCGGAAACGTCGGGGCCCTTTTAGTTTGGTGTCTTAAGCGACAAAAACTGTGCCAAGCCAAGTGGATCATAACCCGCGTCCCTTACAAATGTCGGCAGCCAATAGCCTTCAAAGTATTTTGCCGGATCAGCTTTTTGACGCTGTGCTTCGGTCAGGCAAATCAGTCCATGCACCTCATTATTTTGCCAATGGATCATGATCCCGTCTGCGGTTACAGCACTGGGTGTATTGCCTTCGACTTCTAAGGTTGGCAGATTCGATGCGAAATTGGTGACCGGACAAGAGCATGATTCATCTCGCCACTCGCCCCAAAGTTGGACAATTTCGATTTCCAATGCGGTAAAGTAATCGAACAATGTTGGTTCAGTAATGGCCGGAAGCCAATCTTCTTCGGGAGGGTAGAGACCGGTTTCTTGTCGCAAATTATCCAATGAGTTTATAAGGCTGGTATCCGCTTCAATTTCATCTGCATGACCCACAGCCCAAAGCCACACGGTGCGCACGAACCTATTAAAATCGGAACCTTCGATTTGATCGAAAACCTCACGCCACGTGACCGAAACACTCTGTTCCTTGACCACATTTTCAAAGCCAACTGGGGCTGAGCGAGGGTATTCGGGTGGGTATTGGATCATTGATAATACCTCTGCAACAGACTTTGATCCAACATGTTGCGGCCCATATGCGTGCAAGAGTGGATGATAGCCGTCCACCCTGAAAAATGAGTTCAGCACGACATAGAAATGATCGTAGCAACCCTCCTACCATTCAGCCAACGGCGTGTCATAAGGCGATGGAAAAACATGGCGCGGGATATCAGTCACCACGTCATACTGAGGAAAGTAGGGTTTGGGATCAAGCCTGGCTGTTATTCTTGAATGAATGAGCTAAGCAGCATCGTCAAAAAGGCTCGGCAAATCCCCCAGTCGTGCAGCTTCATCCAACATCGCTTGCATGTCACACTCCAAACTGTTGGCCAGTTGCTCAAAACTGTCAATTTCAAAATACACCGGTTGCAGAATATCGATCCGGTAAGGTGTGCGCAGGACTGTCATCAGATCAAACGGCATCACTTTGGGGGCGTCTGTCATCGCATAGGCCAGCTCTTCTGGGCTGCTGATAATGCCGGCGCCGAACGCCTTGCGCGCACCGTTTTCACGGATCAAACCGAACTCAACTGTGAACCAGAACAGGCGAAACAGCCGCTCGGAATAGTCATTCCCCAAATCCAACGCCAACCGCCCGAACCGTTCCATAAACTGGCAAAACGCTTCGTTCGTCAGCATCGGGCAGTGGCCAAAACACTCGTGGAAAATGTCCGGCTCTTCGATGTAGTCGAAATGCTCGCGCCGCCGGATAAAGGTCGCGACGGGAAAGCGGCGCTCGCTGAGCAACGTCGAAAATTCATCCTGCGGGATCAGCGCATCCACTGCTTTGACCCCTGATCCGTTGATCGCATTCAGCCGCGCATTGATGTCGACAACTTGCGGTACCGTGTCGCCGATCATGCCGAGCGCGGCTTGCCCATCCAGATAGGCCGCACAGGCATGTGTCCGCAGATTTGCCATTTGCTGGTCGAACAGATCACGCCAAACGGCGGTTTCTGATGCGGTGTAGTGAAACAAGCCGTTCGCGCCGGCAATTTTAGACTCGTAATCAGCAGTTATTGGCATGGTTTTGTCCCTTATGGCTTTTGACTACGATCCCCCTAATTCTGCACAAAGTGCTTTCAATTCACTCGCAATTATGATGGGATTTGGAAAATTATCCATTCAGAGTCGAAAATATGAACTTTTCCAATCCAGAACGCGCGCTTTTGCAAGAACTGCAACGTGATTGCAGCCAATCCTTGGCACAAATTGCTCAGGTCTGCGGCATGGCGCAAAGCACGGTTTGGCGAAAGGTCCAAGAAATGGAAGCCAGCGGTGTCATCACATCCCGAGTCGCCTTGCTGAACGCTGCGCATTTGGGGTGCAAACTGACAGTGCTGGCGTCAATCACCCTTGCGGATCATGCCGAAGACACTGTCGCCGGCTTTGCCCGCTTGATCCAAGGTCATCCGGAAATCATCGAATGCCTGGCGACCTCAGGCGGGTTCGATTACAGCCTGAAAATCAAGGTTGCAGATGTAGAAGCCTACGAGCAATTCATGACCCACACCTTGTTGCGGTCCGATTATGTGCGCAGCGTCCAGTCCAGCTTTGTTCTGAAGGAATTGAAATCGACCACTGAATTGCCGATTTGAAGCGGACAGCGTTTGGGGTTAAGGCGTTGTCCATGCAATCGTTTATCATTCACATGTCCTCGGCCACCGCGCGACGTTCAAACGTCGATCGCCTGCTGACGGACCTTCCTGATGCGCAGGTGATCGAGGCTGCGACCGGTCAAGGCGTTCAAACCGCGCCCGGCAACCTGCACGTGCCAAACTATCCTTTCGCGATGGGAAATGGTGAAATCGGCTGCACGCTGTCGCACCGCAAATGCTGGCAGCACATTGTGGACAGTGGCGCCGACTACGCGCTGATTGCCGAAGATGACTTGCACATTGATACAATAGTTTGGCCCAGCGTGATGGCCTTGATCGCCGCACATATGACGCCCAATCATTTCATCAGACTGCCCGCAAAAGCGCGGGAAATTGCGGCTCAGGACATCGCGCGCGATGGCTTGGCCCGCTTCTTTTTACCAAAGGTCGTCGGCTTGCAAACCGTGTGCCAAGTGGTGGGCCGAAATGCAGCACAGCGATTGTTGGATGCGACGCAAAAACTGGATCGTCCCGTTGATACATTTTTGCAAATGCACTGGGTGCACGGCCAAAAAATCCACACGATCCTGCCGAACGGTGTGGCTGAATTAACGGCTGATCTTGGCGGTTCGACCATCCAAAAGAAAACCCGCACCAGCGGCAAGCTAGTGCGGGAAATTCGTCGGTTCAATTACAGGCGCGCGGTCAACGCACGCCCGCAAGTTTAGCCCGGGGCTTTGGTCTTGCGCAGGTAGGGCAGGATCGTTTCGAATTCACCAAACTTGGCTTTAGCGTCTTCGTTCGAAACCGTTGGCGGGATGATCACATCGTCACCCGGCACCCAGTTGGCGGGGGTCGCCACGCCGTTGCCTGTCGCCATTTGCAAGCCGTCCAGTGCCCGCAAAACTTCGGCAAAGTTACGGCCAACCGTCATCGGGTAAGTCATCGACAATTTCAGCTGTTTATCTGGTCCGATGATGAACACGGATCGAACGGTGGCGCTGTCGGCAGGGGTGCGCCCGTCTGGCAAATACGCCTCGGCTGGCAGCATGTCGAAGGCCTTGGACACTTCCAGCCCCGTGTCTGCGATAATCGGAAAACCAGCCGTGGTGCCTGCAACCTTCTCGATGTCGCCTTTCCACTTTTTGTGGTCCTCAACGCCGTCCACTGACACGCCGATCACCTTGGTACCGCGCGCCGCCCATTCGTCGGCCAACTGTGCCACTGCGCCAAATTCTGTCGTGCAGACTGGCGTGAAATCCTTGGGGTGTGAAAACAGAATCGCCCAGTCATCCCCAATCCAGTCGTGCAGTGTGATTGTGCCGTGGTCCGTGTCGACGGTCAGGTTAGGGATAGTGTCGTTGATGCGCAAACCCATGGGTCTCTCCTTTGATTGATTATCGATTATGTGGGCTTTGCGAGATCAAACGCAAGTATTGTATGGATACATGCGACGCCTTGCCCTGCCCCAATTGTGGTGCCAAGGTGCCGACAAACACAGGCCATGGGCCGCCTCGCATCAGGAGAATCACTATGCTGGAAAAACGCGATTTTTACATCAATGGCCAATGGGTCAAAAGCCAAGGTGGCGCGGATCATCACGTGATTGATCCCTCGACCGAGGAACCCTGCGCTGTGATTTCAATGGGCACAGAGGCTGACGCGAACGCCGCAGTTGCGGCTGCCAAGGCTGCGTTTCCGGCATGGATGGCAACGCCCGTAGAAGAGCGCATCGCCTTTGTGTCCAAGCTGATCGAAATATATGAGGCCCGCGCCGATGACATGGCCACAGCCATGAGCACCGAAATGGGCGCTCCGATTTCGATGTCACGTTCCAGCCAAGTTGGCGCAGGATCGTACCACCTGAAAAACTTCATCCGTGCCGCCAAGAATTTCGAATTCAACCGCCCCTTGGGTGCCCATGCGCCGAACGACCGGATCATCTATGAACCCATCGGTGTCGCCGCGCTGATCACCCCGTGGAACTGGCCGATGAACCAAGTCACGCTCAAGGTCGGTGCCGCTGCGATTGCTGGCTGCACGATGGTTCTGAAACCGTCCGAAGAAAGCCCGCTGAACGCGGTGATCTTTGCCGAAATGATGCACGAGGCGGGTTTCCCTGCCGGTGTGTTCAACATGGTAAACGGCGACGGCGTCGGCGTCGGTACAACGCTGACAGGCCACAAAGACGTGGACATGGTCAGCTTTACCGGCTCGACCCGCGCAGGTACGGCCATTTCCAAGAACGCCGCTGAAACGCTGAAACGTGTGCATCTGGAATTGGGTGGCAAAGGCGCGAACGTGATCTTTGATGACGCAGACGACAAGGCCGTCAAACGCGGTGTTTTGCACATGATGAACAACACAGGCCAGTCGTGCAACGCGCCGTCCCGCATGTTGGTCCAGCGCGGCGTCTACGACAAAGCCGTGGAAGAAGCAGGCGCAGTTGCGGCCAGCGTCGCAGTTGGTCCGGCATCTGAGGAAGGGCGCCACATAGGTCCCGTCGTGAACGAAGTGCAGTGGAACAAAATCCAAGCGCTGATCGAAAAGGGTATCGACGAAGGTGCCAAGCTGGTTGCCGGTGGCCCAGGCCGCCCTGAGGGTCTGAACCGCGGGTTCTACGTACGTCCGACAGTGTTCGCCGACGTGAACAACCAGATGACCATCGCGCGCGAGGAAATCTTTGGCCCAGTACTGTCAATCATCCCGTTCGACACCGAAGAGGAGGCCGTCGAGATCGCCAACGACACGCCGTACGGCCTGACCAACTACGTCCAAACCCAAGACAGCGCACGCGCCAATCGCTTAGCCACACAACTGCGTTCTGGCATGGTTGAGATGAACGGCACATCGCGCGCAGCCGGTGCCCCGTTTGGCGGGATGAAGCAATCGGGCAACGGGCGCGAAGGTGGCGTTTGGGGGCTGGAAGATTTCCTAGAGGTCAAAGCCGTGTCCGGCTGGGCCGCTGAATAAATGAAACGCAGGGTGGGCGACACGCCCACCTTACGGTGCAAAACAAAGGGGAAGGTGTGCCACAGGCGCACCTTTTTACGGTTTAGATGATTTACGCACGCTTGCATGGCCGCCTTGGCAACCAGATGTTTCAATACGCTGCCGCGCGTGGTTTGGCTGCGCGCTTGGGCGTTGAGTTTGCGTTGGATGAACGGCGCGCGATCCACAAAGGCGAAGGGGTCTTAACCCGCGTTTTTGATCTGGATTTAGCGACGCCTGACAGTTTGCCGCCTACCCAGCACGAGCGCCTGTTGGCTTATGCAGCGTGGCGGGCTTTGGGCCTGTCCCCAAAGATGTACCGCGAAAAAGGCTTGGGGTTTAATCCAGCATTCGAGAGCCTGCCAGACGGCACGTATCTGCACGGGTATTGGCAGGTGGAGCGTTATTTCAAACACATTGAGGCGGACATTCGCGCAGCATTTGTTCCGCGCAATCCGATGTCAGACCAGAACGCTGAAATGGCGACGCGCATCGCGTCTGGAACATCCGTGTCTTTGCACGTGCGACGCGGTGATTATTTGACCGTCGGGGCGCACGGGCTTTGTGATCAGATCTACTACGATGCGGCTTTGGCCAAGGTTGTTGAGGGGCTCGATACCGACCCGACCGTCTTTGTATTTTCGGACGATCCAGACTGGGCCAAAGACAACCTGCCGCTGCCTTTTGAAAAGGTTGTTGTTGATTTCAACGGACCGGACACAGATTACGAAGACCTGCGATTAATGAGCCTGTGCCAGCACAATGTTCTGGCCAATTCATCCTTTAGTTGGTGGGGGGCATGGTTAAACACGAACCCGAACAAGCGTGTGGCTGGCCCCGCAAATTGGTTCAGCGATCCAAAGCTGAACAACCCTGACATCCTGCCAGACGGCTGGCTAACGGTTTAAAACGGGGTCTTTGCGCGCATCCGCGTTGATTGCCCGTTTTGCGGATGCCTGAACCGTAATTCTTCGGCGTGCAGCATCATGCGCGGATGATCATCCCAATCAGGCCCACTATAAAACGGGTCACCCACAATCGGATGCCCAATGGCTTGCATGTGGACGCGCAGCTGATGCGTGCGACCGGTTTGGGGCGTTAGCCGCATACGGGCAAATTCACCCTGAACTTTGGTGACCCGCCAGTCGGTGACGGACGGTTTGCCCGTCTCGTGACACACCATTTGCAGCGGTCGATTGGGCCAGTCCACGATCAACGGCAGATCAACCGTTCCCGTCTTGTCGGACGGCACGCCATGCACTTGCGCGATGTAGGTCTTTTTCGTGAGCCGGTCTTGGAACTGCTTGGCCAGATGGCGCTGCGCATAGGGTGTCAGCCCAAAGACCATGACGCCAGATGTATCCCGATCTAGCCTGTGAACCAGCAACGCTTGGGGAAAGCCGACCTGCAGTCGCGTGATCAGGCAATCGGTCAAATGTTCGCCCCGACCAGGGACAGACAGCAGGCCTGCAGGCTTGTCGACCACAACGACTTCTGCGTCCTCGTGCAAGATCACCAGCGGGTCGTTCGGGGGGGAATACGTTACGTCCATACCTGCGCACATCTCAAATGTGGGTTTGGTTTTCAACCCTTCGCATGCCAAGCTGTGTGCAATTCAGGAGAACCTTCATGCACCCGACGATCCAAAAATTCCACGATCATGTTCTGGCAAATGACCACGCAGCCGTCCCTGCGCTGATGGCAGAGGACGTGCGATTTAGTCCTCCGACCTACTGGGCCACATGGAATGGACGCGAGGCCGTGGCGGCCGTTTTGGGGCACGTGAACGAGGTGTTTCAGGATTTCAAATACCGTCGTGTCATGGGGTCCGGCAATGATTGGGCGCTGGAATTTCAGTGCACCGTCGAAGGGTTGGATTGCGTTGGGGTTGATCTGATCACGCTAAACGACGACGGGCTAATGCAAGATTTCGAAGTCGTCATGCGCCCACACAAGACCATCGGTGCCCTGCGCGAGGCGATGAATGCACGGGTCAAAACCGACCCACGGTTCCTGAAATTTCGCGACGCGCTGTCCTAGGTTTTAGCGCCGCATTTGGCGGAACATCGACACGGAATAGATCACCAACGCCGCCCAAATCATTGGGAATGCGATCATCCGCGCTTGGCCAAAGGTTTCGCCAAACACAAACACCGCAACGAGGAAAATCATCGTAGGTGCGATGTATTGAAGGACTGCGATTGTTGTCAGACGTAGCCCTTTCGCTCCGTTGGCGTACAGGATCAGCGGCACTGCCGTGACCACGCCGCAGCCCATCAAAAGCCACGTGTCGCGCGTTGCTGTGAACGTGAAGTGCGAACTGCCTGTGCTTGCAAGATATCCGACGTACGCGAGCGCCGGGACCAGCAGGATCAGCACCTCAAGGAGGAACCCTTGGTTCGGGCCAATCGGCAGCTGTTTCTTGCAAAGCGCGTAGAACCCCCACGACACCGTCAGCCCAATGGAGACCCAAGGAATTGACCCGTTCGAGATGGTCAAAATGGCGACAGCGGCGGCGGCCAATCCAATCGCAACCATCTGCGCGCGGGTCAGTTTCTCGCCCAACAGTAACGCGCCCAAGGCGACGCTAAACAGCGGATTTATGTAGTATCCAAGGGCCGCATCCAACGCGCGATCAGCGGCAATGGCCCACACGTAAATACCCCAGTTGATGGTGATCAACGCGGCCGTCAACCACCCCATCGCCAAGGTGCGCGGATTGCGCAATGCAGCCCCCAGATCACTGGTGCGACGCAACGCAATCAGCAACAATCCGGCAAGTGGTACGGACCAAATCACGCGATGCGCGACGACCTCGGCAGGGGGCATGTGTTGCAACATTTTCATGTACAGCGGCAGGAACCCCCACAGCAAATACGCCCCCATCGCAAAGCCGAAGCCAGACAGAGTATCACCAGATTTAGGAGAGGGAGATTTGGACATGGAACCCACCAGATGCGACGTTAGACCCTGCCTAACAGGACTGGGCGCGATGTCCATCGGTGTCGTCTTTGGCGGGCATCCCTGCCAAACGGAAAACCCGAATGGCAGGGGATATGTTAGACCTTAACGCGTTCGGATTTCGGGTCGTAGAACGGCTTCAGTTGCGCTTCGGCTTTGACTTTTACGCCCATCACGTCGATCTCGAATGTGCTGTCCAACAGATCTGCTACGGTTTCGCCTTTGCACGGAACATAGCCCATGCCAAGCGACGCGCCGACGTGATGTCCGTACCCGCCGGATGACAGGTAGCCGACGTATTCACCGTTTCGCAAAATCGGCTCGTTGTGGTACAAAAGCGGCTCTGGATCGGTCAGCTTGAACTGCACAAGGCGTTGTTCCAGACCCGTTTCACGCTTGCGTAAAACCGCATCACGACCGATGAAATCAGGCTTGTCGGTTTTGACGGCAAAGCCAAGGCCCGCTTCTAAAACGTGGTCCTCGGACGTGATGTCGTGCCCAAAGTGGCGGAAGCCTTTTTCCATGCGGCACGTGTCCATCATGTGCATTCCACACAGGCGCATTCCGAAATCAAAACCGGCCTCGGCCAGCGTTTCGAACACGTGGCCGCACATGTCGGAACTGACGTAAATTTCCCAGCCCAATTCGCCCACGTAGGTCACACGGTGCACCCGTGCGAGGCCCATGCCGATCTCGATCTCTTGTGCTGTTCCGAACGGGTTCACGTCGTTACTAAAGTCGTTTGGCGACACCGCTTGCAGCAATTCGCGCGACCGTGGGCCCATGACAGCCAGCACGCCTTCACCCGCAGTCACGTCGGTGATGACCACGTTGAAATCGCCCTGATTGCGACGCATCCATGTCTGGTCGGCAAGGCGTGTGGCCGCCGGAGTAACAACCAAATAGCAGTTTTCCTCGATGCGGGTAACTGTCACGTCCGCCTCAATCCCGCCCTTGCGATTCAGGAATTGCGTGTAGACGATTTTGCCCACAGGCACGTCGTAATCGCCGCCGCCGACGTGGTTCATGAACGCCATCGCGTCGCGCCCTTCGACGCGGATTTTGCCGAATGACGACATGTCGTACATGCCAACGTTTTGGCGCACGGCCATGTGTTCTTCGCGGACGTTGTCAAAGAAGTTCTGGCGCGACCAGCTGTATTCGTATTTGGGCTCTTGGGCTTCGCGGGCGAACCAGTTGGCGCGTTCCCAACCGGCCAATTCGCCCATCACCGCACCACGATCCAGCAATTGGTTGTGGAACGGTGTGCGCCGAACACCGCGCGCAGTGTCCTTTTGGCGGAACGGGAAATGGTCCGCGTAAAGCAAGCCCAGCGTCTCTTTTGAGCGTTCCTCAAGGTAGCGTTTGTTGCCTTGGAACGGCTGCATCCGACTGATGTCAACATCGCCCAGATCGAACGGTTTTTCGCCTGTGTCCATCCACGCAGCCAGCGCCATGCCAGCGCCACCCGCAGACTGAATACCGATCGAATTGAAACCAGCGGCCACCCAAAAGTTGTCCATCTCTGGTGCAAGGCCAAGGTGGTATGCATCGTCTGGCGTAAAGGATTCTGGCCCGTTAAAGAACGTGTGAATCCCCGCCTCGGCCAGCATTGGCATCCGGTCAACAGCCATCTCTAGGATCGGTTCAAAGTGGTCGAAATCTTCTTGCAGTTGATCGAATTCGAACCCTTCGGGGATGCCATCGACAGCCCACGGTTTGGATTCCGGCTCGAACGCGCCCAGCAACATTTTGCCGGCGTCCTCTTTGTAATAAGCGTATTCATCAGGGACGCGCAGGACGGGCAATTGCTTTAGCCCTTCGATGCTTTCGGTCACGATGTAAAAGTGTTCGCAGGCCTGCAAAGGCACGTTGACGCCAGCCATGCGGCCGACCTCGTGACCCCACATACCGCCGCAGTTCACGACCATGTCCGCCGCTATGTGACCAGTGTTGCCGTCAGCGTCGGTCCAGTTAACGCCCGTTACGCTGCACCCCTGTTTGGTGATGTCGGTGACCTTGACGCGCTCTTTGACCAAAGCACCGTTTTGACGGGCTCCTTTGGCCAACGCCAGCGCGATGTTGGCTGGATCGCCTTGGCCATCCAGCGGCAGATAAACCGCACCCTTGATGCCCTCAAGATTAATGTGCGGGTACAATTCTTTGACGCGCTCGTTGCTGATTTCCTCGACCTCGACGCCAAATGCGCGGGCCATGCCGGCTTGGCGATAGATCTCTTCGCGGCGCTCTTCGGTTAGGGCCACAGTGATCGAACCGCAGCGCTTGAACCCTGTCGCAACGCCTGTTTCGGCCTCAAGCGTGCCGTATAATTCCTGCGAATACTTCGCCAGCTTCGTCATGTTCGCTGTCGCACGCAGCTGTGCAATCAGGCCAGCGGCATGCCAAGTGGTGCCAGATGTCAGCTGTTTGCGTTCCAGCAACACAACGTCTTTCCACCCCAATTTGGCGAGGTGATAAGCCACAGAGCAGCCGATCACACCACCACCAATGATGACAACGCGGGCTTTTTCAGGAAGATCGGACATGGGCGGAAACCTTATGAAATGAGTTATTTTCGCGTGTGGCACAGATACGTCGACCGCAGCCCGCCAAAAGCGTCATAGTTGACGTTTTTGAGTAGTTTTTACGCCTGTTGGCTGCGTCGACCAGTTGTCCGTTTTTTCTGACGGATTGCTGTTGGTGTGACGCCGAAAAAGCTGCGGTAGAGGCTGGAAAATCCATTGGGAAACCCACAGGCCATCCCGATTTCGCGCACAGTCAACGTCGTGTTCAACAGCAGGTTATTTGCCCAGTTCAAACGCAGCTCGCGGTAGTAGGTATTAGGCGTCGTATTCAGGTGACGGTGGAACCGGCGTTCCAGCGAACGTGACGAAATGCCGACCTGCTCAACCAGATCAGAGATTGGGCGCGGGTCTTCCATGTGGGATTGCATCAACTCGATGCATTGATCCAGTTCCTTGTCGCCTGTCATCGTCAGGCGCTTGCCACCAAAGGGTTGCAAGGTTTTGAAATCACGTATCTTTTCGTGCAGCAAAATATCCGCTGCCGTCATGACCCCCGCCGCCGACATGTGGTTTCCGACCAGCCCAAGGGTCAAATCCACGGCGGATTCCATCCCCGCGCAGGTCACGATGCGACCGTCATCCACGGCCAAAGCATAGGTCCCGTCACCGCCCGGCTCACCACGTTCTTGTAGCACAGCGCGGTTTTCCCAGTGGGTGGTGTGCGCGTCGCTGTCCTCTGGGTTCTCCGAAATATATCGACTCGCGGCTTCGGACAATAACAACACCTTGGCACGACGGTACGTGTAGGTTTTGATCACGCCGCCCAGCGACAATTCAGGGTGGTCAGAATCCGAATTGCCAATGACAAAGACATAGTCTGCGTCGGGGCGTTCTGCCAACGTTTCGGTGTCCATCCCTAGACCCGCCAAGCTGGTCACGTAACCGCCGGTGCGCGACCGGTACGTCCAGTCAAACAACGGTGCGGGGCTGATGCGGTTCGCCATTCGCAACACTTCGACCACGCCGGACAATTCGACCAGAACGAACCCTTCTGCCACGACAATGTCCACGCGCCAAGGATCCCCTGACGCGCGTTGATTGAGCAGTTTCGGGGTCACGCCTGTCATGCTTTATGTCACCTTAAATCGACGTGCGAGTTCGCTGATGTGTGCAGGTCCGACTTCACAGCACCCGCCGATCAGGGTCGCACCAGACTCAATCCAGCCTTGGGCGAAATCTGCATATCTGTCAGGGCCTAAATCCGTGCGCGATTTCAAGATGTCCACAGTTGCGCCGATCTTGTCAAAGTCAGCGGCAATTCCAGTGAACCCGTTGGCATAGGCACCTACAGGGATGCTCTGAACCGAAAGAACTGGCACGGCGGCGTCCACGGCTTCGGGCAGTGAACAATTCACAAAAACGGCTGCGGGTTTGTATTCGCGAAGCAGTGGCAAAATGTCGACCAAAGGTTCGCCAGAGCGCAGTTTTGTGCCGTCCTGATCATCGACAGACAAAGCAAGCCAAACCGGTTTGCCTGTCACGCCCGCGCCCATCAACCCACCCAAGGCCTGATCGATGCCAGACATGGTTTCCAGCACATGCACATCGACGTAATTGGCGTGAATGCGCGCGAGATGGGCGTAGGTTTCAGCAGCCTCTGCGGCCGGAGGAGATTTATCTGCGCGGTACGAAAAACCTTGTGGCCCAAGACTGCCGGCCACCAGCCCCGCGCCATGCGCGTCACGCGATTGAACGGCCAAAGTGCAGGCCAAATGCGCCAACGTGTCCAACTGGTCTTCGATGCCATGGGCAATCAAACGATCGGGCAGAACCGAATAACTGTTTGTCGTGGCAACATCCGCACCAGCGGCGAAATATTCGTCATGCACCATGCGTACGATTTCAGGCGTGTCCAGCAACGCCTGCACAGACCAAAGCGACGTCGCCTTGGCCGCCCGTGCGACCAACTCCTGGCCCATGCCGCCGTCCAAAAGAGTGATTGTCATTGTGTTACCCGATCATCAGTTTCGCAGTGTTCAAACCACATCAGGCAATGTGGGCCAAATGTCTTGTTGGAAAACGGCACACCGTAGGTCGGGATAGGCATGCACGTGAAAAACCAAGGCGCACCCCTGCGCGCCTTGGATGTTTTTATCGTGTGCTGATCACGCACGGATACGTTCGTTGGATGGATCCCAAAGCGGTTCGTCCTTTTGCACAACGGCTTTGCAGCGCGTGCCAAAGATTTCCACCTCAAGCTCGGTGCCTTCTCCTGCCAAATCGGCGCGCACCATACCCAAAGCCACGGATTTGTTGATCCGGTAGCCCCAGTCACCCGAAGTGGTTTCGCCGACAACGTCGTCGCCATGCCAGATCGTCGACATGTAAGGCGCATCGGTGAATGGTGCGTCCACGATCAGCGTGACAAAGCCCTTTTTGGACCCCTGCTGTTTTTCGGCCAGCAACGCAGCTTTGCCCGGGAAATCCTGTGGCTTGTCAAAGCGGATAAACCGTTCGATCCCACCCTCAAGCAACGTGTAGTCAGACGACAAATCGCCCTTCCACGTGCGGTACCCTTTTTCGATCCGCATTGAATTCAGCGCGTACATTCCGAACGGCGTGGCCCCTGCGTCGCACACCGCGTCGTAGGCGTGCTTCGCATCGTCGAACGACGTGTGAACTTCCCAGCCCAATTCGCCCGCAAACGAGATGCGGAACAATTTGGCAGGCTTGCCCGCAAACGTCGCGTCCTGGATCGTCAACCAGCCTGTGGACAGGTCCGCGTCAGGTGCAAGACCCGCGATTAAATCGCGCGATGTCGGCCCTGTGACAATCATCGTTGACCAGTCTGTCGTGATGTCCGTGAGGGTCAGAGAACCATCTGCTGGCAACGCGTTGGCCAGGAAATCAAAGTCATGCCATTGGGCCACGGCGGCGGTCATGATCCAGAAATCGTCCTCATCCCAACGGATGATCGTGACCTCGGTGACGATGCGCCCACGGCTGTCTGCGAAATAGCCAAGGTTCATGCGGCCAGCTTTTGGCAATGCGCCTGCGATCTGACCACGCAACCATTCCGCAGCGCCCGTCCCCGACAGCTTGTAGCGCGAAAAGCCCGGCATATCGAGAACACCTGTGCCGTCACGTACGGCTTCGACTTCATCCTTGATGCGTGCGCTCCATGGCCCTTCACGGTTCCAGGTTTCGGTTGCCGCCTCGGATGTGTCGTCACCGTCTTTGGCGAACCAATTGACCCGCTCCCAACCGTTGTATGCTCCGAATTGGGCACCGGACGTTTGCAAACGTGCGTGGTTCGGCGACAATTTCTTGTCACGGCCTGCGGGCCATTCATGACGCGGAAAGTGCATGGCGTATTCGTGCCCATAGGTTTCCAGCGCTTTGGACAAGCAGTAATCGTGATCGGCGTAATCAGTGTAGCGACGTGGATCGACGGCCCACATGTCCAGTTCGGTTTCGCCGTGCATGATCCACTCGGCCAATGTCTTGCCTGCACCGCCGCCTTGGGCAATGCCGAATGTGAACGAATGCGCCTCGTATGCATTCGGAACACCCGGCATTGGTCCAATCATTGGCAAGCCATCCGGCGCATACGGGATCGGGCCGTTGATGTTGCGACCAACACCTGCGGTACCCAATGCTGGTAAACGCTCCATCGCGTCTTCGATGTAATACTCCAAACGCTCCAGATCATCCGGGTACAGCTGGAACGAGAAATCTTCGGGCATCGGATCGTCAGGTGTGACCCAATGGGCCTTACAATTACGCTCGTATGGTCCAAGGTTCAGGCCGTTCTTGTCTTGGCGCAGGTAATAAGATGTATCCACGTCGCGGATCATCGGCATTTTGCGACCATTTTCTTTGGTCCATGCGGCCAGTTCCGGGATTTCATCGGTCAAGAAATACTGGTGTGACATGACAACCATCGGAACCGTGCGCCCGCCAAATGGTTTGAACATCTCGCCGACGCGTTGCGCATAATAACCGGCACAGTTGGCGACGTGTTCACAACGAATGTCGCCCTTTTCGGTCTTCACGATCCACTCGTCGCCGTCCCGTTCGATGCCTGTGACCGAACAGAACCGTTCGATCCGACCACCTGCGTCACGCGCCCCTTTGGCCAACGCTTGGGTCAACTGGGCGGGATCGATGTCGCCATCCAGTGGATCCCAAAGACCACCCGCAAGGCCATGTGTTTCCATGAACGGATTGTGTTCTTTCAACTCGTCCGGCGTGCAAATATCCATTTGCAGACCTTGGTAGCGGCCCATGCCTGCGACGCGCTCAAATTCCTGCATACGCTCTTTGGTGTGGGCCAAACGGATCGCGCCAGTGACGTGATAGTTCATCGGGTAATCAACGTCTTCGGCCAGCGTGCGGTACATCGCGGCTGAGTAGCGCTGCATGTTCATCACGGCCCACGACCCGGCAAAGTTCGGAACGTTACCTGCCGCGTGCCAGGTAGAACCCGCCGTCAGTTCGTTCTTTTCCAGTAGAACGCAATCGGTCCAGCCTTCTTTTGCCAGATGGTACAGCGTTGATGTACCGACCACACCGCCACCGATGATGACGACGCGGGCTGTTGTTGGAAAATCGCTCATTTGTAGTGCTCCCTTTGCGGCGCATCGTCCGCTATTTCATAGTAATCCCCTTTGTCCGCCGTGAAGATATGGCGGTTCAGGGTCAAATTCGTGGGGCTGTCGATCAAACCCAGCGAAAAGCTCATACTGTCCTCGTCCTTGCGCTTCCAAAACAGGAAGGACCCGCAGGTGGGACAGAAACCTCGTTTGGCGATGTCGCTGGATTCGTACCAGCGGACCTCGCCTGTGATTTCAAAATCGGTTTCGGGCATGTGCCCTGATGCCCAATGATGACCGGATTGTTTGCGGCATTGCCCGCAGTGGCAAGCTGTTGCTGTCTCGGGTTGGGTGACGGTGAACGTCACGCCTTTGCAGTTGCAGCTTCCTTTTAGCATCACACTCTCCCTGGTGTAGTGGCGGTGCCAAGCAGCACGCCGTAGATGACAAAACATGCGCCCATCACGCGGCGCACCCAGACGTTGAACACAGCGCCCATGGCCGCGCGACCAAGGCCCGCACCGATGGCCGTGAACCCTGTGTAGGCCAATGCTGTTAGCGTCAGCGTTGTTGGCATGATCACCCACATTTGCCCCCAGATCGGGGCCTCGGGCGACACGAACTGTGAAAATGCGGCAAAATATCCGGCGACGGATTTTGGATTGATCACAGCAATAGCCAAGGCATTGGCGTAGATTGATCCGGCTTTGGCTTGCACCTTTGGCGGTGGGCGGCGGGCCAGTATCCAGCCGCGTATGCCAAGGAAAATCAGAAAACATGCGCCGATGGTTTTGGCGATCAGGAACGCTGTGGGCGAGGCCGCGATCAAGGCAGTGATCCCAAAGGCGGACAGGATCAGGAACAACGTCGCTTGGGTCAAAATCGCCAAAACCGCAATCAGCCCGCGGCGAAACCCGATGGTCATGCCGTTGGTGATGCAGTTCACCGCGTTTGGCCCCGGCGTGATCACAAAGACCCCCCAGAACAGCGCGAATATGATCCAGCCCTCGAACGTCATCAATACAAACCCTTCAATACACTGGCGGCGCGATGACCCAGACCGCAACGGCAGGGGCGTCATAAGGGTTCATCCAGCGAAACGGTTCGCCTTTGATGCGGAAACTGTCACCGGGGTGAATGTGAAACAACCGACCCGCGATATCGAGATCCAGCTGACCCGAGATCAAGTATCCGACCTCTTGAGTGGGCCGTATCACGGGGTCTGTGATCTCGCTGTGGGGCTCGAATGTGGAATGCACCATTTCAAAGTCGTCGGTCAGGTCGGGCGACAGCAGTTCTTCGACCAAGCCCGCGACAGTCGACCCCATTTGGCGCCGCGTGCCTTGACGCACAACATAGCCTGCCTCGGCGACAGGGGCGGCTTCGTTTCGAAACAGGATCGACACGGGCACTTCGAGGAAGCCAGCGATGTGGCGCAAGTCGGTAATGGAGGGTTCGGACAAGTCACGCTCGACCTGACTAAGCCAACCCACAGAGCGCCCCAGCCCGTCGGCCATGTCCATCAACGTCAGCCCGCGCGATTTGCGCAGGGCCCGCAGGTCAGCGCCCAACGTGTCGGGCTTGGACAGGTTTGATTGTAGCATAGTGGCTTTCGCGGAATGTGATCCGTGAAATTACAGGCCACAATTTCACGATGGCCCATTCGCGCGTGAAAAATCAAGTTAAAATTTCACGCCGCCTGTGCAAACACCTCAGCCAAAATGGATTTTAGAGCGTCTGCATCCGCTTGGGTAAACGCGTCTGGCTGATCACTATCGAGGTCAAAAACCCCTAACAGCCTTTGATTTAAGCCAAAAACCGGCAACACCAGTTCTGATCTGGTCGAGCTTGCGCAGGCGATGTGGCCCTCAAACGCCTCAACATCCGCGACCAGTTGAATTTCACCCGTCCGTGCCGCAGCCCCGCAGACGCCGCGGGCAAAAGGAATCACCAAACAGCCGTGCCCCCCTTGGTAGGGCCCGATTTTCAGCAGTTCTGGTTCGGTGACACGGTAAAATCCGGTCCAGTCAAACCGGTCATCGCTGTGGTGCACTTCGCACGCGACCGTCGCCATGAGAGCCACAGCGTCGGTTTCACCCTCGGTGAGCGCACGTAGAGTTTTCGTCAAAGTGTTGTAGTCAACGCGCATAGGCTGCTTTCTGTTGGTTAAGGATGGGGGCCAGCCCCCAAACCCCCGGAGTATTTTTGATCAAAACAAATGGTCAGGGGCGTTCGATTGCGATTGCTGTGCCTTCGCCACCACCGATGCAGATGGCCGCGATGCCACGTTTCAGCCCGCGTTTTTCGAGGGCATTCAGCAGAGTCACCATGATGCGTGCCCCCGATGCTCCGATAGGATGGCCCAGCGCACAGGCACCGCCGTTTACGTTGACGATGTCATGACTGAGCCCCATTTCGTGCATGAAAGCGAGCGGGACGACGGCAAACGCTTCGTTCACTTCCCAAAGATCAACATCGGTTTTGTCCCAGCCCAACTTGGCCAACAGCTTTTGTGCGGCGGGCACTGGGGCGGTTGTGAACAATCCCGGCGCTTGGGCGTGGCTGGCATGCCCTAAGATGCGCGCCCGCACGGTCAGGTTTTGAGCGGTAGCAGCGTCGGCTGATGCCAGGACCAATGCTGCGGCGCCGTCCGAGATCGACGAAGAGTTTGCCGCCGTGACTGTGCCACCTTCGCGAAACGCAGGTTTCAGTTGCGGGATTTTATCAGGGCGCGCCGTGCCGGGTTGTTCATCCGCTGCAACTGTCGTCATACCTTTGCGGGTTTTCACGTCGACTGGCGCGATCTCTTGATCAAAGGCTTGCGTCTGTTGCGCCTCAAGCGCGCGCGACAGAGATGCCAACGCATAGTCGTCTTGAATCGTCCGGGTGAACTGGAACGTCTCGGCACAATCCTCGGCAAAACTGCCCATCAGGCGACCTTTGTCATACGCGTCCTCAAGCCCGTCCAGAAACATGTGGTCGATCACGGAACTATGCCCGATCCGCGCACCGCCCCGCATTTTGTCGAGCAGATAGGGCGCGTTTGTCATGCTTTCCATACCGCCTGCGACAACGACATCTGATTGGCCCAAGGCGATCTGATCAAACGCGATCATCGCAGCCTTCATGCCGGACCCGCACATTTTGTTCAGGGTCGTGGCGGGGACATCTTCGCCCAAACCAGCGGCGAATCCAGCTTGGCGGGCGGGTGCCTGACCTTGGCCTGCAGGCAAGACACAGCCCATCAGAACCTCGTCAACCGCAGGCGCACCTGCCCCTGCAACGGCGGCTTTGATCGCAGCGCCGCCCAAATCGGCAGCCGTCACTGCGCTAAATGCGCCCTGGAACCCTGCCATTGGGGTCCGTGCGGCCCCTGCAATTACAACGTCTTTCATTTTAGGCTCCGATTCTGATGGCTTGGTCACAGATTGGTAAGACTTGCGACCTAATGATGGCAAGGAACCGCAGGACCATAGGTGTTTAATATGGAATTATCGAGCAGAACAGAAAACTCTTTCAAGATTGTGTCAGTCCAAGGGTCTCGAATCGATGCCGCCGTTGCAATCGAATTCAAAGATGCGATGCGTGCGCAGTCAGATGGTGGGCCGAATACCGTGATTTTGGACCTCAGCGAGGTGGAATTTATCGATTCCAGCGGGCTTGGGGCTATCGTCGCTGCCATGAAACATATCGGGCCAGATCGTACATTGGCCTTGGCTGGACTAACCCCAACCGTGGATAAGGTGTTTCGCCTGACACGGATGGATTCGGTCTTTAGTCTATTCTCAACTCTGGAAGGAGCACTTGATGAATTGCGCGTCTGAACAAAACGGATTGTCTTCACAATCTGATGCTTCCCAAAATGCACGCCTCCCTAGCTTTAACGTCGCCGTGACCAGTGGCACTTTTGCTGCGCGAGAGGCGATCGGAATGCTGATGGAAAAACTGTCGCCATTACAATTGGATATCGAAGAATCGGGCACCTTTGAATTGGTTGTCGCCGAGGCGCTGAATAATGTTGTGGAACATGGATATCCTGATCCCGCCAATTGCGGTCCAATCAAGATTGATTGCACGCATGAGTCAAATGGCCTTCACATTCATATTGTTGACCAAGGGTTGCCAATGCCAGACGGCAAAACGCCACTAGGCCTTGCCGCAGAAGTCGACGTTGATTTCATGGATATGCCAGAAGGCGGTTTCGGCTGGTTCTTGATCAAGGATCTGGCAAAAGATGTCCAATATGAACGACAGGGCGACAAAAATTGCCTGCGTTTGCGCGTTGCAATCGCGATGAATGCAACTGCCCATTAATTTGGGGAAACCAACTTTTCAACCCAAGGGTATGCTAGACCCAGAAGCACCTCAGACGTTTCTTAAAACGGTCACCCAAGCATCACATTCTTGCCCAGATCAAGGGGCATAAACGATCCTGTAGCTGCATATAGCTTCCCTCGGTACCGTGTTTATAGCCCCCACCCAGTGCACGGTGCCGAGGACCTAATTTTCTCGACGTTTTTCGTTGATGAACTGAGTGGACTTCCCAGCACCTCCGGTTAGGTTCCTTTGCAATCGTTATGCAAAGGTCAGACACATGCGTGATTTTCATCTACCTGGGCGTTCGCCCGTTTGTGCCAGCAACGGAATGTGTGCCACATCGCATCCGCTTGCCGCGCAGACAGCTATCAATATCTTGCAAAGTGGTGGGAACGCGATGGATGCGGCCATTGCAGGCGCGGTTTTGCTGGGAATCTGCGAACCACAAATGACCGGAATTGGGGGGGATTGTTTTGTGCTCTACTCCCCTGCAGGCAGCGACGATGTACAAGCACTCAACGGATCAGGTCGCGCGCCAGCAGCTTTGGATGCGGAACTATTGCGCAATCAGGGCGAAAGCACTGTCCCAATCCTAAGCGCCCATGCTGTGACCGTGCCTTGCGCAATCGATGCGTTTTGCAATCTTTCCGAGAAAGTTGGAAAGCTGGGCTTGGATCGCATCCTTGCCCCCGCCATTCATTACGCCGATCAGGGTGTGCCAGTGGCACCACGGGTTGCTTCTGATTGGGCCAATGATTGCGGCAAACTAAAGGGTGCGGCGCAAAAGGCGTATCTTTTTGACGGCAAAGCCCCAAAAATCGGACAAATATTTCGCGCACCCGGCCAAGCAGAAGTTCTTCGTCGCATCGCCAAAATTGGACGTGATGCATTTTATACAGGTGAAGTCGCCGAAGATATGCTGCAAGCGTTGAACTCCCTTGGTGGCGTGCACTCCAGTGCAGATTTCGCGAACGCATCAAGCAACGTAACGACGCCCGTATCTGGACCTTACAAATCCTTGGAGGTCGTCGAACATCCGCCAAATGGCCAAGGTGCGACCGCGCTATTGTTGATGAATATTCTGTCCTATTTTAACGTTTCGGACATGGATCCATTTGGAGCGAAGCGCGTACACATTGAGGCCGAGGCAACGAAATTAGCCTATGACGCGCGCAATCGATTTTTGGCTGATCCAGACCACATGACGTGCCTAGATCACATTTTGTCGCCGGAAACCGCCAAAAAGCTGGCCAATCTGATCAACCCTAACAAGGCGATGCAAGCCCCTACAGAACTGTCAGAATCGGTGCACAAGGATACGATTTACATCACTGTTGTGGACCGCGATGGGATGGCTGTATCGCTGATCTATTCGATTTTTCATGGATTCGGCTCTGGCATTGCCACTGATAAATTCGGCATCCTTTTGCAGAACCGTGGCGCAGGTTTTACCCTCGAAAAAGATCACCCAAACGAAATGAAGGGTGGCAAACGTCCGATGCACACGATCATTCCCGGTATGATCCGCGAGAATGGCAAAGTCAGAATGCCCTTTGGCGTGATGGGCGGCCAGTACCAATCCACAGGCCATGCACGTTTTGCATCCAATCTTGTCGACTTTGACATGGATCCACAAACCGCTATCGACGCGCCGCGCGCCTTTTTCGATGCAGGCACATTGAGAATGGAGAACGGATATTCAGATTCGGTAAAGCAGGAATTGACCGATTTAGGGCACACTGTGGTCACGCCAGACACAGCAATCGGCGGTGCTCAAGCGATCGATATCCGCCCTGATGGCGTGCTGATCGGCGCAAGTGATCCGCGCAAAGACGGATGTGCTTTGGGGTATTAAGGCGCGCGGCCTGATCAAACAGACTAGTTCAGCTGGAAATGCAGTGGGTATGTTCCGTCCTGAAACGGGCCAAACAAATCCGGAATGTCTGGATGATCCACCGGCTCACCGGAATAATCCGCGACCAAATTCTGCTCGGACACATACGCCACGTAATAGCTTTGATCGTTTTCCGCCAAAAGATGGTAGTACGGCTGCTCTTTTCGGGGGCGACTTTCCTCGGGAATGGCTTCGTACCATTCGTCCGTATTGGAAAATTGTGGATCCACGTCAAAGATCACACCCCGAAAGGGATGCTTCTTGTGCCGGACGACTTGCCCGAGATGATATTTTGCACGTGTTCGCAGCATTGCGTTGAAGCCCCTATCGGTCGTTAGTAAACGTTGCAAGGGGCGTTTGTCCAATTATTGCACCCGAATTTTAGGAAACAGTCTGTGAACCTTATTGTAACAGTGCTCGAGATCGTGGCCCCTGTATTTTTGCTGGCTGCCGTTGGCTTTATCTGGGTCAAGCTGGGCTTTGAATATCGTATCGAATTTGTCACCCGACTGGCCATGACACTGGCTGTGCCATGCCTGATTTTCGTGGCCCTGATGCAGGCTGACATGGACCCGAGCGCGATTGCCAATCTGTCATTGGCGACCTTGGCCGCCTATGCAGGGGTCACAATCGTGTCCTGGACTTTTGTCTGGATCGCGGGCCTGAACAGACGCACATATCTGGCCCCTTTGATATTCGGGAACACTGGAAATCTCGGCTTGCCTCTGGCAATTTTTGCCTTTGGAGACATAGGATTAAGCAACGCGATTGTTGTATTCGCAATTATGGCAGTGCTGTCTTTCACCTTTGGTATCTGGCTCGTGTCCGGCAGTGGTTCGCCCAAAAAGGTCCTCGGCGAGCCTATGGTTGGGGCCACGATCCTTGGTGCAATTTTCCTCTGGCAGGGTTGGGAAACGCCGACGTTCCTGACCAACACGCTGTCCTTGATCGGGCAAATGGCGATCCCGATCATGCTGATCACGTTGGGTGTCGCGGTGGCCCGATTGAACCCCCAAGGCATGTGGTGTGCGACGGCGTTGTCTTTCATCAAAGTCATCGTTTGCGTCGCAATTGCGTGGGGTGTTGCGACCTTGTTCCAACTCGACCGGATCAGCTTTGCGGTGCTGGTTGTTCAAGTCGCCACACCGGTTGCCGTAACGTCGTATATGTTGGCCGAGAAATACGGGGCCGACGCACAATCGGTCGCGGGGCTGGTTGTTGTCTCAACCGTGATGTCAGTTGGCGCATTGCCGCTGATATTAGCGTTGGTTTTGTAGAAAACGTGATTTCCAAATTCAACAAAACCCGCTATGTTTAGGTAAAATAAAAAACAAAAAGCGAGCGGCAGATGAGCAGACTCTTTCGCGCAATGATTATCGTATTGGCTGTTGCATCTTGCAGCAGTGGTGGATCGTCCAATGCCCCGCGGCAATTGGATAATGCCTGTGCGATCGTCAAAGAGCGCCCCGAATATCTAAAGGCGTTCCGCGCCACTGAACGTCGTTGGGGCGTGCCCGTGCACGTGCAAATGGCGACGATTTATCAGGAATCGAAATTCAAATCGAACGCGCGCACGCCGTTCAAATATGCAGCTGGCGTGATCCCGATTGGCCGTCAATCCAGCGCATTTGGGTATTCCCAAGCACTGGACGCCACGTGGAAAGAATACCAACGCGACACCAACCGTCGCACCGCGAAACGCGACCGCATTCGCGACGCCTCGGACTTTATGGGCTGGTACATGAACACAACGCGCGAACGCAACGGCGTCGCGTTGTCAGATGCGCGCAACCAATACCTTGCCTATCACGATGGGCACACCGGATTTGCGCGCGGCACCTACAAAAACAAGGCGTGGTTGGTCCGCGTCGCTGGCGAAGTCGACCAACGCGCGAACCTGTATCAAAACCAGCTGGCGACGTGCAAACGCCGCTAGCCGATTTACTTCAGCTTTGATCCGGGCGAACCTGTGTTGAACTTGGCGTTGGAAATATTTCCACCCTTGTTCAACGCACCCAAAATCACAGTCGTTTGACCGCCATTTGAATCGTTGATGACCCATTGGCGCAGTTCGACCGGGCTATCCGTGAACTTCATCGCGATGCTGCCGTATTCGGGGTTGTCGGGGTCTTGCGCGGTCACAGTGGTCGCAGTGCCATCATAGCTATGCCCCGTGACCATCCGTGCTTTTCCAAGGTTCACATTGCGCGCCAGAATGATCGACAAAGGCGTGCGTTTTAACGGATAAGTCTCGGGTGGTTGGTTCGATTTTTTGTCATCGACAACAACCGAACCACTGCCCGCAATCACAATCGCACTGTCAGGCGCGTTGTATTCAAACCGCATTTTTCCGGGCCGTTTGATGTAGATTTTGCCGGTGCTGATCGATCCGTCATCGTTGATTTGGGTAAAATCACCTTCCGCCGTTTTCATTGCATTCAGGTACTGCGAAATCGTGTTCAACGGCAGAATGTCCGCGCTGGCGATAGACGCATTACCGATAAATGCCGCTGCAAAGAGCGATCGAAATATGACTGACATGGTTACTGTCCTGTTCGTTATTGCCTGTTGCCATCAGATATAGGGGGCGACGCGGTGTTATGCGATATCAAACGTAAAAAACGCGCCAAACCAGCGGCTTGACGCGTCTTTCACGAGGTAACTTTGGTTGGTTAACCTTGTTCAGGTACCAGAATTTCACGTTTGCCGACGTGGTTCGCAGGTGAGACCAGACCCTGATCCTCCATCTGTTCCACAAGGCGGGCTGCTTTGTTGTAGCCAATCGCCAACTTGCGCTGGATGTAACTGGTCGAACACTTGCGATCCTTGATCACGATGGCAACCGCGGTGTCATACAACGCATCTTCGCCGTCTGTATTGCCGCCAAGGCCAAGCACCGCGTCGATGCTGTTTTCTTTGTCCTCGGCAGGTCCTTCGACCACGCCGCTGACGTAATCAGGGGCACCAAACGCTTTGAGGTGGTTGACGATTTCCTCGACCTCTTCGTCCGACACAAACGGGCCGTGACAGCGGGTAATTTTCGCGCCACCTGCCATGTACAACATGTCGCCCATGCCCAACAATTGCTCGGCACCCATTTCACCAAGGATGGTGCGGCTGTCGATTTTCGAGGTCACCTGGAACGAAATCCGCGTCGGAAAGTTTGCCTTGATCGTACCGGTGATCACGTCCACCGACGGGCGCTGTGTCGCCATGATCAAGTGGATGCCCGAGGCACGCGCCATCTGCGCAAGACGCTGAATGCAGGCTTCGATTTCCTTGCCCGCAACCATCATCAGGTCGGCCATTTCGTCGACAACAACGACGATGTAGGGCAGCGCAACAGGTGTGTTTTCTTCTGTCTCAAAGATCGGCTCGCCAGTGTCTTCGTCAAATCCGGTTTGAACCGTACGGCTGAACAGCTCGCCTTTGGCCAGTGCTTCGCGCACACGGCCATTGTAGCCCTCAATGTTGCGCACGCCCATTTTCGACATCTTGCGATAGCGTTCTTCCATCTCGCCGACGGTCCATTTCAGGGCCACAACCGCCTTTTTCGGGTCGGTCACAACCGGCGACAACAAGTGTGGAATGCCGTCATAAACAGACAGCTCCAACATCTTTGGGTCGATCATGATCAGGCGACATTCTTCGGGTGTCAGCTTGTACAGCAAGCTTAGGATCATCGTGTTGATGGCCACCGATTTACCGGAACCTGTAGTCCCCGCGATCAACAAGTGAGGCATCTTGGCAAGGTTCGCAACAACGCTGTCGCCACCAATGTCTTTGCCCAGCGCAAGCGGCAGGCGCATGTTGCTGTCACCAAAATCACGGCTGGACAGGATCTCGCGCAGCACAACTTTTTCGCGGAATTCATTCGGCAATTCGATACCGATCACGGACCGACCGGGCACCGTGGAAACACGCGCGGACAAGGCCGCCATCGAACGCGCGATGTCGTCTGACAAACCGATCACACGGGATGCTTTCAAACCGGGCGCGGGCTCCAATTCGTACATCGTTACGACCGGACCGGGACGAACCGAGACGATCTCGCCTTTGACGCCGTAGTCGTCCAGCACGTTTTCCAACATGCGCGCATTTTCCTCTAACGCTTCATCGCTGAGGTGCTGGTGATTGTCGTCAGTTGCGGCCTCAAGCAGGTTGAGCGGCGGCAATTCAAACCCAGGGTGCGTGTCGTCAAACGACAGGCTTGGCTGCGCTTCGGCTTTAGCACGTACACTTGGTTGCACGGCTTTGCGGATCGGTTGTTGAACAACTTTGCGCTGCTCTGGAACCGGGATCGGCATGGGGGCAATGGCGGCGGCAGGCGCGGGCTCTGGCGCGATAATCGGTTCGGGGGTCAAAACAGGTTCAGGCGCAAATGCCGTTGGCGCGGCCACTGGCATCGGGGCCACCTGCGTGATCACCGGGGCTGCGGGCGCAGGCGCGCTTAGTGGCGGTTCAGCGCGTATCTGCGACGCGGTCAGCGGCGGCTCTGGCGGCAAGTGCACGTCCGAAGATTGCGCCATCTCGACATGTGGCTGGGTGTCCAAAACCAACGGCTGAGGACCACGTCCACGCCCTTTGATCAAAGGCGCAACCGTGTTGATTTGCACACCTGTGGACTGGCGCACGCGTGATTTGATCACGTCAGAAATTTTGGATTTGATCCGGTCCTCGTTTGGTCCCTCGTCTACTTCAGCGGTGCTGAACGCCTCGATCAACTCGGGTTCCGGCATTTCTTCGGGCAACGGATCAGCGCGTTTGATCAACGATGGCATCCGTGCCAACAGACCCGTTTTTGGCTCTGCTTGTTCAAACATCGGCTCTGGTGCTTCGACAATCGGCTCAACGTAGGTTTGCATGTCTGGCTGACTGGCCGCGAATATCGCAGCCTCTTCGGCGTCGACGCGCTTGCGCTCACGGCGATCCGCGTTGCGGGCTTGCATACCTCGTGCTGCAAACAGTGCGCCCTGCGCGCCTTTGCCGAACAGCATCATAATACCTGCGTAAACCATGATCAGACCGACCAACAGAAAACGCCCCATGCGCAGCAATTCTGGTTTCGTAAAGCCCAACACAAAGGCCCCCATTCCAAGAATGCAAACACCCATAATCAGCGACATCATCTTGATCGTAAACGCAGATCCGATGGGCAACAGCGTCAGCACAAAGCCGACAACCGTATCACCCAGCAATCCACCCAAACCAAAGCTGTGCGTCTGCATCCAAGCTGCGTTCGGCTCTAGCGTGGCACCGTAAATTGAACCAAGGACAATCGCGATTGGCGCAAAAATCAGGCGGCCCAAAGCGCGATCTTGCCCCCAGTGACCTGCAAAACGCACGCCCCACGCCAACAACACAGCGGCAATGCCCCACGCGCCCCAGCCCAAAACCATCATCAGCGGCGCGGCAATCGAAGCCCCAGAACGGCCCAGCCAATTTTGCACAGGCGCGTTCGTAGACACCATCCAATTTGGATCATGCGGCGTATAGCTAACGATCATCGCAGCGGCCAACAACCCAACAAGGATCAACGCGATGCCGATCAATTCCTTGCCGCGCTTTTCAATCGCCTCGGCCATGTTGGTGTCCAACAGGGGATCGCGCCCGCGTGTTTGATATGCCATCTAGCTCACCTCGCCTTTAATTTTTATGCGCAAAAAGACAGTCGCGGATGGCTTCTAACCCGCGCGTCATTTCTGCTTTTGGGGCCACCATGGCGACCCTGATGTATTTCTGTCCGGGATTTTGCGCGCCTGCATCCTGCGCCAAATAGGCACCGGGCAGCACACGAACCCCTGTTTCTTTCCACAATTTCAGTGCAGCTGCTTCGCCGTCTTCGACAGGCAGCCACAGGAAAAATCCTGCCTTTGGGCTGTTGTATCCGGCCACGTTGCCAAAGATACGATCCGCAATCTCAAACTTTTCAACGTAGAGCGCACGGTTTTCGATTACATGCGCTTCGTCCGCCCAAACAGCCGCCGCCGCCATCTGCAAAGGCAACGGCAAAGGCGCGCCTGCATAGGTTCGCAATTGGCGGATTTCAGCCATCGTTTCCGGCCCACTGGTAACAAACCCGGATCGTAACCCTGGCAAGTTCGATCGCTTTGACAACGAGTGAAACGCCACCACCCGTTCGGGGTTCGCGCCGATCTCGTGGGCAACTTGCAGGGCACCAACGGGTGGTTCGTCGCGGTAAATCTCGGAATAACACTCGTCCGCGAAAATGCGGAAATCATAGCGTTCAGCCAAGGCAATCAGGTCGGTCCAATACGCGCGATCCGCCACGGCACCCTGCGGATTGGCAGGCGAACAAATGTAGACAGCAACGGTGCGTTCGAGCAATTCCGCAGGTTGCGCGGCGTAATCTGGCAAGTGCCCGGTTTCTTCGGTGGCCGACACAAACACAGGGTCCGCCCCGGACGAAATCGAAGCCAACATGTAGACCTGATAAAACGGGTTCGGCATCATCACGACAGGACGTTGACCGTTCTTTGTCTCAGGACACAGGGCCATCGGCGCGTTGTACAGCCCTTCGCGGGTGCCGTTCAGCGGCATGACATTCACGTCGGGATCCAACGTCACACCGTACCGGCGCGCAGCCCAATCACAAAATGCAGCGCGCAATTCAGGCGCACCTTCATTCGGTGGGTAGCGATTAAAACCAGCGGCATTTTCAGTGATCACATCAGTGACCCACGCGGGAAAGGCATGCTTGGGTTCCCCAATCGTCATATGCACGACATCGCCGCCTGCTGGATGAACATCCAATAGGGCGCGCAAACGCGGGAACGCATAAGCCGGAAGGTTCGAAAACCGCTCGGGAAACTTCATCAAAACTGCCTCGGTGTCGGGATCGTTAACGCCCCGTTCACCTCAAACTACGCAAATCGCTTAGTTTCGTCCACTAAAACAACTCGCTCACCGAACAATTGTGGCTTTTGAGTCAAATCATGCTTGTTCTGATCAAAAATACTCAAATTGACTAGGTCAATGCAGCCTCGGCCGCCGCCCCGATGCGCAACAAATGCTCTTCCATGTCTGGTGCGCACAAAAACATGATCCCACAACTGGGAACGCCCGTCGGCAAGGTCAAACTACACAAGCCCAGCATGTTACCAACACGGGTGTTGCGCAGCGCCAGCAGGTTTTCGGTGACGTAGTACCCCTCGTCCGTGTTCAACCGGTCCAAGTTTGGTGGCATCACCGCAGAAGACGGTCCCAACACAGCATCGTACCCACAGGTCGCCGCGTCATACCCCGCACGAGCGGATTCCAGCGCACCCCATCCGGCAACATAGTCTGCGGCGCTGTGTTCAGCACCGATACGGAAACGCTCTAGGATTTTGTCATACATCACGTCAGGGTTGGCTTCGATCACGTCTTTCCAAAGGCCGTAAGCCTCTGATGTAATTAGCGTCGACGACAGGTTCAGCGCATCCTCGACCTCTGGCACGTTGATGTAGTCAACCGATGCGCCTGCTGCTTTCAGGCGCTCAACCGCGCTCTCGAATGCTGCACGAGGCTGTTCGCGTGTGTCATCCAACATCTTGGTGCGCAGCACGGCAAAGCGACGCCCTTTTAACGAAGCACCACGCAGATCTGCAACTTTTCCACCTTCCATCACGGCAAGCAAATGCGCTGCATCCTCAACTGAACGCGTCAGCGGGCCAATCGTGTCAAACTTTAACGCCAGTGGCACAACACCTTCTAAGGTCAGTCGCCCAGCGGTGGTTTTTAATCCGACCAAATCGTTCCACGCCGCCGGAATGCGCACCGAACCACCGGTGTCGGACCCGATGCCAGCTGCGGCCAAATCAAACGCAACGGACGCAGCAGCACCCGACGATGACCCGCCCGGAACCGCATCCGCGTCGTTCACGCACGGCGGCGTTCCTGTGACTGGATTATAGCCAAGGCCCGAAAATGCCAGTTCGCTCATGTGGGTTTTGCCCAAGCACACCAGCCCCATGGACGTGGCGTTAGCGAGCACAACGGCGTCCACATCTGGCACCCGCCCATCGAGCAGTTTTGACCCTGCCTCGGTGCCTGTACCCGCCGTGTCAAAAAGATCTTTCCAACTGATTGGCACACCATCCAGCAACGACAACCGCGCGCCCGATTTTGCGCGCTCTGCGGCGGCACCCGCTTCGGCCAAGGCCCGCGCGTGGGTTGTTCGCGCGTAAATCCGGTTTTTCAATTCATGTGCGTCAATCGCATCCAAATAGGTCTGCGTCAGGGCCACCGGATCAATTTCGCCCGCGCCAATGCCACGCCCCAGATCACTGGCCGTCATTTTCAACCATTTTTGCATCGACTTTGCCCCATTTTGATTTCACTTAAATGTGGACGGTAGCGACGCAAGCGCGCATGGACAATCCCCCCTGCCCTGCCCATATCTATGGCATGAGCTTTGATACAGATATCGTGATTGTGGGCGGTGGGCTGAATGGCCCGATCCTTGCCCTTGGGTTGGCGCAGGCAGGTTTAACCGTGACTGTAATCGACGCGCTGAGCACCAAAATTCGCAAGAATGCAGGCTTTGACGGGCGGTCTTATGCCGTTGCGCTGACCTCGCAACGGTTGTTGAAAAACCTTGGCTTGTGGACCGCGGTGCAAGACGACGCCCAGCCGATGCTGGAAATCAAGGTCAGTGACGGGCGCGCGGGCGAAGGTGCCTCGCCGTTTTTCATGCACTTTGATCACGCCGAAATCGAAGAAGGACCAATGGGTTACATGGTCCAAGACCGGCATTTGCGGCGCGCCTTGCTGGACGCGATGGATGCTGACGAGGGCATCACGCATCTGGCCGGGCAAACCGTTATCGGACAAACGCCAGATGCCGGTGGCGTCACGGTGACTTTGGCAAACGGCGATACTTTGCGCGCGCGGGCTTTGATCGGATGCGACGGGCGTGGCAGCGGCACCGCCACGCGCGCAGGCATCAAACGCAACGGCTGGGGATACGGGCAAACGGCGCTGGTCTGCGCGATCGAGCACGAAAAACCACACAACGGCATCGCGCATCAGTTCTTTATGCCCTCCGGGCCGCTGGCGATTTTACCCCTTACAGGCAACCGCAGTTCAATTGTCTGGAGCGAAACACAAGACACAGCCGGGGCAATCAACGCCCTTTCAGAAGCGGACTACCTCAGCGTTTTGCGCCCTCGCTTTGGCGATTTTCTAGGCGATTTCAAATTGGCCGGCGCGCGCTATTCCTACCCTCTTAGCCTGTCGATGGCGCAGTCATTGATCGCGGATCGCGTCGCCTTGGTCGGCGATGCAGCCCACGGCGTTCACCCGATTGCGGGCCAAGGATTGAACGCTGGCATGCGCGACATTGCCGCCCTCATTCAGGTGATGTCAGAGGCGTTGCATCGCGGCGAAGACGTCGGGTCTGAAAACGTATTGCACCGCTACGAGGAATGGCGCCGCTTTGACAACGCCGCGCTTGGGATGGCGACAGACACGATTAACCGTTTGTTTTCAAACGACAACCCACTGCTGCGGGTTGGCCGTGATTTAGGGATGGGGATCGTGAATGCGATGCCACGCCTGCGCCGCAGTTTCATTCGCGAAGCCGCTGGACTGACCGGTGATCTACCGGAATTGATGCGTTGAGTTAGTCGATAATCCGCGCTTCGTCGACCAGCATTACGGGGATTCCGTTGCGGATCGGGTAGGCTAGATTTGCGGCCTTTGACACCAGTTCTTGGGCCTCGGCATCGTAACGCAAAACTGTTTGCGTGCGTGGGCAAATCAGTGCTTCCAGCATCCGGCGATCTGTTTCAGTGCTCATTGCATCATGTCCCCTTCAAGGCCACCGCGCAGGGTGTATTCGATCAGCGTGACCAGCGTTTCGCGGCGCGTCGACAACGACGGGGCCTCTAGCAACGCTTGTTTGTCTTCCGGTTCGAAATCCAACATCATCGACAGGGAATTGATTAGCAATTCATCGTCGGCGTCGGTCAGTGTTTCCCAATCCGCGTTCAAACCACGCGCCTCAAAGAATTGGCTAAGCTTGTTCAGGAACGGCTCGCGGTTGAACACGACGTCCATTTCCATCTTGCCCAAGTCCCGTTCAAAACCGTCCCAATTCACTTCGCAACGACGATACGGATGAAAGCCATCGACCTCGTTCACGACACGGAAACGCGACACGCCGCCCAACGTAATCATGTAGCGGTTGTCTTCGGTTTCGGAAAACTGCGTGATCCGCCCCGCACAGCCAATGGTGTGCAAACCCGTGCCATCGCGCCCCGGCACTTCGTTTGGTTGCACCATCCCGATCAAGCGCGTTTCGGTTTTCAGCGCGTCGTCGAACATTTGCAAATACCGGGGTTCAAACAAATGCAGCGGCAGGCGCGCACGCGGCAGCAACAGCGCGCCGGGCAGCGGAAACACAGGAAGGGTATCGGGCAGGTCAGCGGATTTTATCATATTGTTCGATCTAGCGCGCGCATCGGATTAGGCAAAGATCATCGAGCTAAGCTTGCGCCGCCCGTTCATCGCAACCGGATCGTTCGGCTTTAGCGCATCAAACACTGTGAACAGCTGGGTTTTCGCTGCACCGTCGTTCCATTCTTTGTCGCGGCGGAACAACTCTAGCAGTTGATCCACAGCCCCTTCTGCATCGCCATTTGCGTGCAAGGCTTGCGCCAAATCGAAACGTGCTTGGTGGTTGTTTTCATCTGCGGCAACCGCTTTTTGCAGATCGTCAACCGGGCCTGCGCCTGCTGCTTGGCGCGCCAATTCCAACTGGGCTGCGGCGGCTTCTAGTTCCGGAGATGTCGAAATTTCGACAGGTGCACCGTTCAGAATTGCCTCGGCCTGATCCAGATCATCCAGTGCAATGTACGCGCGCACCAAACCGCCATAAGCACCGGCGTGGTTTTCGTCTTCTTCGACAATCGCCGCAAAGGTTTGCACCGCGTCAGCCGCATCACCGGCAGTCAGCATTTCCTCAGCCGCTTCAACAGCTGCGTTCAGATCATCCGCAGGCGTCGTGCCCCCACCGGCCTGAACCACGCGATCAACAAATGCGTTCAATTCAGACTGCGGAACAGCACCTTGAAAGCCATCGACCGGCTGGCCTTTGTGAAAGGCATAGACCGTTGGGATCGACTGGATTTGCAGCTGACCGGCGATGCCTTGGGCCTCGTCAACGTTGATCTTGACCATTTTCACAGCGCCACCCGCAGCGCGCACGGCCTCTTCTAATTGTGGCCCCAGCGTTTTGCATGGCCCACACCAAGGGGCCCAGAAATCAACGATGACGGGAATGGTTTGGCTGGCCTCAACCACATCCGTCATAAACGTGGCTTCGGTTGCGTCTTTGATCAAATCGGCGTCAACTGGGGCGGTTTGGCCCAACAAGTCCATCATGTCATTCTCTCCTGCAGCGTTGATCCCTATATGAAACCTATGAGGGCGAAAACCAAGGCCCCAAACGATATCAGAAAGGCCTGAGATGGCAAAAACCTTTGATATATTCGCAGCGTCCGAAAAAATGATGGGCATGGATGACGCCACATGGGCGCGCCACGCCAATCCATGGTCAGTCTATTCGCGCATGAGTGCGATGCCATTGCTGAGCGGCGCGATCGTGTCCCGTGTCTGGCTTGGCTGGTGGGCGTTGATACCGTTGGCAGTCGTTATCGTTTGGATTTGGTGGAACCCCCGCGCCTTTGTGGCACCCGCACACACCGATCACTGGGCAGCCCATGGCACCTTTGGTGAGCGGGTGTTTCTGAACCGCAAGACCATCGCAATTCCGGCGCATCACACGGCTTGGGCCTATGCGTTGGCGTGGGTTTCTACGGTTGGAATTCTGCCTTGGGTCTATGGGTTATGGGTCATAAACCTGTGGGCTGTATTGCTAGGGATCGTCATCATCGTAGGCGGAAAACTGTGGTTCGTGGACCGGATGGCATGGCTTTATCAAGACATGAAAGACGCCGATCCACGCTATTCTGATTGGCAGCGTTAAACGTCAAACGTCGCAAAAACCGGCGCGTGATCTGATGGCTTTTCCCACCCGCGTGCATCGCGGTAGACGCGGCTGGAATGGGCCGATTGTTTGATGTCGCCTGTAGCCCAAACGTGGTCTAAACGCCGTCCTTTGTCGGCCAAATCCCAATCTTTGGCGCGGTAAGACCACCATGAATACAGCAATCCTTCGGGGATGTCGGCGCGGGTTACGTCGTGCCAATCACCCGATTCCATCACGTCGTTGAAATGCTCAACCTCGATTGGCGTGTGGCTGACGATTTTCAGCAATTTCTTGTGATCCCAAACGTCATCTTCCCGCGGTGCGATGTTCAAATCACCTACAAGGATCGACTTTTTCGGCGGATCTTTGCGGAAGGCATCGCGCATGTCAGTGAGGTAATCCAGCTTTTGGCCAAATTTCTCGTTCACTTCGCGGTCCGGCACATCGCCGCCTGCGGGCACATAAAAGTTGTGGATGGTCACGCCGTTTTCCAAACGCCCTGCGATGTGACGCGCGTGGCCCAGATCGGCGTGATCCTCGGCACCGGCCTCAACCATCGGCAGTTTTGACAGGATCATGACGCCATTGTACCCCTTTTGACCGCGCGCGACCATGTGGGTGTAGCCAAGCGCTGCGAACCCTTCGAGCGGGATCTTGTCGACGGGGCTTTTGCACTCTTGCAAGCACAGCACGTCGGGGGCCTGTTCCTCGAGCAGCTTTAGCACAATCGGCTCGCGCAGACGGACCGAGTTGATGTTCCAAGTGGCAAGAGTGAATGACATGGCGCTGGCTCCGAAATTTGGGTTCGCGCGCAGCTTAGGCCGCGCGCGCTACAGACGCCATGCCGTTTCTTGCGCTAAATGCCGTTGGGGGCCAACAGGACCTTGCCTTTGCGTTCGCCCGCCCAGGAATATTTAGCCGCTTCACCGATTTGATCCAGCGTGAATACTTTGTCGATCGGCGCGTGCAATTCGCCTTTAGCGACCGACGCTGTCAGGGACGCGTAAACGCCCATGCGTTCCTCTTTGCTGGCCTTTTCGAACCACAGAACCAGCCAGAACCCACGCACGACAATATCGTTAAAGATCAACGCTGCAGCGCCCAATGCTGATGGCTGATTGGACATGCCGCCGTAGTTCACTAACGTCGCGCCACGTTCCAGCGTGTCAGCCAAACGGCCTGCCGTGTCGCCTGCGACCGCATCAACCGCCAGCTTCATTTTGGCGCCCGTGGCTTTGTGCACGTCTTTTGCCAAATCCGGGCTGTCGACGATCACTACGTCTGCGCCAATCGCTTTCATGTCAGCCACAGCTGTGTCGCGGCGCACCACGTTCACCACGTTGATGCCGCGCGCTTTGGCCAGCTGAACGATGTAGGTGCCAACGGCAGAATTGGCCGCCGATTGGATCATCCAGTCGCCCTCTTTCAGGTCGACAAATTCGGTCATCAGCAATTGCGCTGTCGCGGGGTTCACCATCATCATGCACAGCTGGTCCACATCGCCTTCTGGCATCGGGATCAGGTGGCGAATGTCGGCGATAACTTCAGTGACCCACGTGCCCACGCCTGCGGGCAACAGAACCAATTGGCCAACCGCCATGCCGCTGCCGTTAACCTCGGTCACGCGGCCAATGCCTTCGTTGCCAGCGGTTGCGGGCAGTGGCGGGCGCACACCGTAGTTGCCGGAAACCTGGATCAGATCGCTGGGGTTGATCGGCGCGCGCAGCACGTCAACGCGGGCTTGGCCGTCAGCCAACGCGGCCGCGTCGACTTCGACCACTTTCAGCACATCCACAGGATTGCCAAATTCTTCGTACATGACTTTTTTCATCGCATCGCTCCCAAATTGTTTGGGGCAACATGTCAAAGGCCCAACACTTTGACACGCCAAACCTCACGTCACGCAGGTATTGGGCAAAAAAAGACCGAGCACAGAGGCTCGGCCAAGTCCAACAGGGAGGTGCACGTCATAACCCGGACGTACGGCGGAAACTGTTATCACGCTTCTACCCTAAGTAGGTTAACAGGGTCTCAACGTATTGCAATAAGCGAGGTTAAGCCGCTTACGCCATCAACCGATATCCGCCGGATTCGGTCACAAGAAGGCGAACATTGGACGGATCCGGTTCGATTTTCTGGCGAAGACGGTAAATATGCGTCTCTAGCGTGTGGGTCGTCACGCCTGCATTGTATCCCCAAACTTCGTGCAACAGCACATCCCGAGCGACCACACCATCGTTGGAACGGTACAGAAACTTAAGGATATTCGTCTCCTTTTCGGTCAAACGAATCTTCTTTTCGTCATCGGTGATCAACATCTTCATCGCCGGTTTGAAGGTGTATGGCCCCAGCGTAAAGACGGCGTCTTCGGATTGTTCGTGCTGGCGCAACTGTGCGCGAATACGCGCCAAGAGCACTGGAAATTTGAAGGGTTTGGCGACATAATCATTCGCACCCGCATCAAGGCCTAGAATGGTGTCGGCGTCGCCATCATGGCCCGTCAGCATCATAATCGGGCTTTTTACACCCTGTTTGCGCATCAAACGGCACAATTCGCGACCATCAGTGTCAGGCAGGCCCACGTCCAGAATCACCAGATCGTACAACGCCTCTTTTGCCCGATCCATCGCGTCGTGGCCGTTGGCAGCCTCGAATACGTCAAAGTCTTCGGTCATAATCAACTGTTCGCTCAGAGCCTCGCGCAGATCATCATCATCATCAACCAGTAGAATTTTTTTCAATTGTGCCATCGAACCGTTCCCTTTCGTGTTGCATAACAAATGAGCGTGCACGTGTGATCAAACAAGATTTGTGGCACCACTCTCACAGCCTCGTGTCGCATGAGGGGCAATTGTTTCAATTCCTTACGGTTTGCCCTAGATATTTGGATCAGAACAGGCAGAAAGTGTAACATGACTTTTGCACCGACAATTATCGAACGACTGGCCCGCGCCCGCGCTGACTTGCGCATGGGTGTTCCAATTGTGCTGACCGGGCAGAATTCTGTCGTGGTTTTGGCCGCCGAAACGCTAGACGCCGCGCGATTGGGCGATGTGTTGGCGATGGGCGGCGCACCGGTTTTGGCGATCACGGCACGACGGGCGGAAACCCTCAAGGCGCGTGCGTATGACGGGGATGTGTCGCGGGTGAAGTTGCCCGATGATGCCGGTCTGACCTGGGTTCAATCGATTGCTGATCCGGCGGATGATTTGCGCGCCCCGATGAAGGGGCCGCTGGCCTCGGTTCGTGACGGCGACGCGACGGCCCACCGCGCAGCAATTGCGCTGACCAAGACGTCTCGCTTGTTGCCCGCCGCCCTCGTTTTGGATGTGGCCAACGGTGCAGCCTTTGCAAATGAACACGGGTTGACGGCGGTGCCGCTCGACCTTGCCGCCCCACATCTTGTTGCCAGCAGCCCGTTGCATCCGGTGGTTCACGCGCGCCTGCCAATGGACGTATCAGAGGCCGGTCGCCTGCATGTTTACCGCCCCGAAGACGGCGGCGAAGAACACTACGCCATTGAAATTGGACGGCCCGATCGCAGTAAACCCGTGCTGACCCGCCTGCATTCCGCCTGTTTTACCGGCGATTTGATGGGCAGTTTAAAATGCGACTGCGGCCCGCAATTGCGTGGTGCACTGGCGCAGATGGGTGCGCTTGGCTCAGGCGTGTTGCTGTACTTGAACCAAGAGGGGCGCGGCATCGGCCTTGCCAACAAAATGCGCGCCTATTCCCTGCAGGATCAAGGGTTTGACACGGTAGAGGCCAATCATCGTCTCGGATTTGAAGACGACGAACGCGATTTTCGTCTGGGCGCAAACATCTTGAAATCAATGGGATTTTCGCAAGTTCGATTGCTGACCAACAACCCGAAAAAAGTCGAGATGATGGAGGCCAGTGGAGTCAAAGTGACCGAACGTGTGCCCCTGAAGGTTGGCGAAAACCGTCACAACACCGCCTATCTTGCGACCAAGGCCGCCAAATCCGGGCACCTGCTGTAATGGACGTTACGCTTTTCCTCAGCTTCATGGCTGCGACCGCAATTATCGTGTGTACGCCCGGTCCTTCGGTCGCGTTGGCCAGCAGCCAAGCCGTGCGATACGGCCCCCGTGCCGCAATGATTTGCGTGGCCGGTGATGCCTTGGGGTCAATCGTCCAGATCATCATCGCCACCGCCAGTTTGCACTATCTAGTGGCGCTGTCTGGGCACATTCTGCCGTGGCTACAAATGGCAGGTGGTGCGTATATTTTGTACCTCGCGTGGCATGCGCTGACGGACAGCGACGATCACGCCAGCCCGCAATCTGCCCGTCGCGCATCGTTCCTATCGGGGTTTTTCGCCTGCGTGACCAACCCGAAATCCATCGTGTTTTTCGCGGCTTTGTTCCCTGGGTTTATCTCGGGTGAACACAGCGTTTGGATGCAATCGTTGATCTACGGGTTGATCTTTGTGGTTCTCGATGCGGCCTCTATCATCGGTTATGCGCTGATGGCCCTGCGCGCGTTTCATTCGCCTTTGGGCCGGCGCGTCAGTGTCGCAACGCTCAGCGGTGTCGGATTGTTCGGGGTCGGATCCCTGCTGATCTACAAGGGTTACAAGGCGCTGTCGCCGCAATGAAGCCTGCTGATCTGGTCCTGACAAAACGCGGGGTGCGATTCTTTGGTCAGACCTACCCCTGCACGATTGGCAAAGGTGGCATGACAACCGACAAACGCGAAGGCGACGGCGCGACACCGCGCGGCATTCACCGCATTGTTGGAATGCTTTACCGTCCTGATCGCATTGCAAAACCAACGTCTTGGGCGCTGCCGATTGGACCAAACGATCTGTGGTCGGATGATGAGACTGACCAAGATTACAACATGATGGTTCGCGCGCCGTATGCACCCAGTCACGAAAAACTGCGACGTGCTGATCCGCTCTATGATCTGGTTATCCTGACGGATTGGAACTGGCCCTACGCGATCAAAGGGCGCGGGTCAGCGATTTTTATCCATCAATACCGCCGGCCCGGTTTTCCGACCGAAGGCTGTATTGCGTTTCGGCGCGACCACCTCGCGCAGATTGCCCGCAAAATCACGACCAAAACGCGATTGATCGTCGCCTAGACTGGCACCCGATCAGACTGGCACTTGATTAGACTGGCATCCGATCCCCAAAGATTGCCGAACCGACGCGCACATGCGTGGCCCCCAGCGCAACCGCGCGCTCGAAATCACTGCTCATCCCCATCGACAATCCGTTTAGCCCATTACGCGCGGCCATTTTGGCGAGCAAAGCAAAGTGCAACGCTGGCTCTTCCTCGACTGGCGGGATGCACATCAAGCCTTTGACCGGCAGATCCAGAGCAATGCAATCGGCGACAAAACCGTCCACATCCACCGGCATCACGCCTGCTTTTTGCGGCTCTTCGCCAGTGTTCACCTGAATGAACAGATCGGGGCAATGCCCCATTTCCTGCGCGAGGCGGGCAAATGCAGTGGCCAATTTTGGACGATCCAACGTGTGGATGGTTTGAAACAGCTCAAACGCCTGACGGGCTTTGTTTGATTGCAGTGGGCCGATCAAATGCAGATCAATGTTGTCGAACCGCTCGCGAAAATCGGGCCATTTGCCGGCCGCTTCTTGCACGCGGTTTTCACCAAAACAGCGATGACCTTCGGCCAGAACTGCGGCGACCCGTTCGTTTGGCTGGACCTTGCTGACGGCAATCAGCTGTGCGGCGTCAGGTGCGCGACCCGCCGCGATCAGTGCTTTTGCCATGCGTTCGGAAATATCGGTCAGTGCCACTTTGCGGAAACCTCATGCTGATGTTTGGCGGTACAAAATAGAACTGCGGTACAAAAGAAAAGAGGCGGCTCCGAAGAACCGCCTCAAATCGTTTAGGTTTCGGTCAACTTAGAAGTTGAAACGAACACCCAAGTCAGCACGTGTGGAACCGCCACCGAGGGAAGCAACACCACCGCGGATGGATGTACCGCCGCCGAGGGAGTGGTTGAAGTCAACACCGTAAGAAGTGTCGGCAAATTTGTCTGCATCAGCAACGTATACTTCTACGTTTGTTGCTGCGCCTACGTCAAAACGACCGGCCAAAACGACGTGGTCGCCATCTGTACCGTTGTCAGCATATGCCAATGTCACGTCTGCGATACCGATAGAACCGCCTACAGAGAACGCGGCTTCTGTGTCACCAGCGTCGTCAGAGTCTTGTACACCAACAGCAACTGTCCAACCGGAGAACGTGTATGCAGCGTGTGCAGCAATACGGTTGCTCGTGTCGGAAGCAGATACGTGAACAGACAGGTCGCCTGCGGAGTACATTACTTCAACGCCGTTGGAACCAGCTGCGCCGTTACCACCGGAAGAGTACGCGTCGCCGTTAAAGGCGTATGCTGTGTACTCATAACCCAGACCGGTCAGGCCCAGATCGATTGGGTACATGCCTGGCATGAATTCCAGAGCGCCAAAGATGTTACCAACACCAACTTCAAAGCCACCGGTACGTGCGAAGAAACGAACGCCGTTGATGCCTGTGCCGGCTGGGCCAGCTGGAGTTGCGGTCACGATATCGTCAGCTGTGCCTGCAATGCCATCAGCACCATCAGAAATGCCGATGGTTGTGCTGTTGTCAGTGTTGTTTTGCTGAATACGAGCGCGTGCACCGAATGTGACGCCTGCGTCAGATTCTGCTGTCGCGTCGATTTGCAAACGGAAACGAGAAGTTACGTTTGTTTCGTTGCCTACGTTGGCATCGTTGTACAAGATACCAAAACGGCCGTAACCGCCAAATGTAACGTCTGCTGCTGCAACGCCAGCTGTGGCAACCAAAGCTGTTGTAGCGAAGAGAACTTTTTTCATGAGTTGTCCCTCGGGTTTTAAAATTCACATGCCCCAAGCCGGGGAATCCGGAGAGGGTATGAGCAGTGTTTCGCTCGTTAGCCCCCGACTTGGCAAGGATTGCGCCGCCTTCAAATGCAATGTCCCGAGAGATGATGCAGCTTTGCCACACCCGCCTTTTGCGGCCCAAGTGGTCGTTTGGGTGGCTGCAACCGTCACATCTGGCCGCAACACTATATAGTATAAGACAGACAATCATCTTGCCCCTTGCACGGACGTTATGTAGATCATGTGAAAACAGGGAAAAGGACAGCTGGTATGCAGGTAGGCACCTTTATCAAAATGGCAGTCGCAATCGCGGCGGTTTCATCGCTGAGCGCGTGTGGCGGATTTCGTGGTACTGCCGCGACCGAACGCCCACAGCAGTATACTGACCCGAACAACCCAAATAACCTTGATACCCAGAACACCATTTGGAATGCGTTTCGAAACAAGTCGAACGAAACCAACGTTCTGGTGAACAAGTATATCTGGTCTGCAACCATCGAAGTTCTCGATTTCCTGCCGATCCAGACGATTGACCCGTTCACTGGCGTCATCGTGACAGGCTACGGCACCCCACCCGGTGGCGGGCGCGGCTATCGCGCAACCGTTCTGATCAATGATCCCGCACTTGATGCGCGGTCACTTAACGTCGCTTTGCAAACACGTGGTGGCCCTGCGTCCGCCGCAACAACCCGCGCGATCGAGGATGCAATCCTATCGCGCGCCCGTCAGTTGCGCATCTCGGACAACAAACTCTGAGTTCTTAGTGACATCGCTTTAAGTTTTGCGCCGGGCCTCCAGTCATCTGACCAAAGGTCCGGCGTTCTTATGTAAAACACCTGCCTCTTAACAGGACATCTATTTCATGCCCGCATACACCCCCTCCGAAATCGAAGCCCGCTGGCAAGCTGCCTGGGACAAGGCTGGCATTTTCACGGCCCAACGCGACGAATCAAAACCCAAGTACTACGTGCTGGAAATGTTCCCCTACCCGTCGGGACGCATCCACATGGGCCACGTGCGCAACTATACGATGGGCGACGTGATTGCGCGGTATAAGGTGTCGACAGGGCACAACGTGCTGCACCCGATGGGCTGGGATGCTTTTGGGATGCCTGCGGAAAACGCCGCCATGGCCATCGGCGGGCACCCGCAAACCTGGACCTACGACAACATCGCGGAAATGAAGCGCCAGATGAAACCGCTGGGCCTGTCCATCGACTGGTCCCGTGAATTCGCGACGTGTGACCCTGAATACTACGGCCAACAGCAGGCCTTGTTCCTTGATTTCCTTGAAGCAGGTTTGATCCACCGCAAGAACGCCTCTGTAAATTGGGACCCCGTCGACATGACGGTTCTGGCCAACGAGCAGGTCATCGACGGCAAAGGCTGGCGTTCTGGCGCTGAGGTCGTGAAACGCGACCTGACGCAGTGGTTCTTTAAGATCTCGGATTACGCAGACGAATTGAATTCAGCCCTCGACGGTCTCGAAAACTGGCCCGCCAAGGTACGCTTGATGCAGGAAAACTGGATCGGCGAATCGCGCGGCCTGCAATTTGCGTTCTCGACGACCAGCGGCGCGCCCAAAGGCCATGACCGGATCGAAGTCTACACAACCCGCCCCGACACGCTGAACGGCGCGTCGTTTGTTGGCATTTCTGCGGATCACCCGTTGGCCAAATCGCTCGAGGCGGACAACCCCGATCTTGCCGCGTTCTGCGCGACCTGCCGAAAAGGCGGCACCACCGCTGCCGAAATCGAAACCGCTGAAAAGATGGGGTTCGACACTGGCATCACCGTGCGTCATCCGTTTGATACCGATCACGAACTGCCGGTCTACATCGCGAACTTTATTCTGATGGACTACGGCACCGGTGCGATCTTTGGCTGTCCTGCGCACGATCAACGCGATTTCGAATTCGCCACAAAATACGAACTGCCGATCATTTCGACGTTCCTGCCGTCCGAAGACGCAGACCCCAAAGTGACCGAGGCCTACGTGCCGATGAAGTCCGAAAAGGTGTTCTACAACGGCGGATTCGCGGGTGAAGCGTGGCAGACCGGCGAAGAGGCGATCAAAGCAGCCATCGATTTCTGCGAAGAACGCGGCATCGGCCAAGGCGTCACCAAATACCGCCTGCGTGATTGGGGGCTGTCACGCCAACGCTACTGGGGCGCGCCAATTCCGGTTGTGCACTGCGATGACTGCGGCGTCGTGCCTGAGAAAAAAGAAAACCTGCCTGTCGAACTGCCCTTTGATGTCGAATTCGACACGCCCGGCAACCCGCTGGATCGCCACCCGACCTGGCGCAACGTGCCCTGCCCGGCCTGTGGCAAGGATGCGACCCGCGAAACCGACACGATGGACACGTTCGTCGATTCGTCGTGGTATTTTGCCCGCTTCACCAGCCCGCGCGCCGACACGCCAACCGTGGCCGAAGACGCCGCCTACTGGATGAACGTCGATCAGTACATCGGCGGCATCGAGCACGCGATTTTGCACCTGCTGTATTCCCGCTTTTTCGCGCGTGCGATGCACATCACCGGCCACCTGCCAGAATCAGCGATCGAGCCCTTCGATGCGCTGTTCACCCAAGGCATGGTCACGCACGCGATCTACCAGACGCCCGCCAAAAACGGTGCGCGCCCAGTTTATCACTACCCCGAAGCGGTTGATTTGCACGACGGCAAGGCGTTCCTCAAAGAGGGCGGCGAAGAAGTCGAAATCATCCCCTCCGCTAAAATGTCGAAGTCCAAGAACAACGTGGTCGACCCGCTGCACATCATTTCCAACTATGGTGCTGACACGGCGCGCTGGTTTGTGCTGTCTGACAGCCCCCCCGAGCGGGACGTGGAATGGACGGCCTCTGGCGCCGAGGCATCATTCAAACACCTGAACCGCGTCTGGAACATCTGTGACCGCATTGGCGCGATGGACGCGTCAGCCACGGGCGAAGGCGACGACGACCTGCTGCGCGCCATGCACAAGACGATCCATGACGTGACAATGGGCGTCGAATCCTTTGGCTTTAACGCCGCGATTGCCAAGCTTTACGGCTTTACCGCCACCTTGCAAAAATCCAAAGCAGGGCACGCCGCGCAACGCACCGCGATCATGACGCTAGCGCAACTGATGGCCCCGATGACACCACATTTGGCCGAAGATATCTGGGCGCATCAGGGTGGCACCGGGCTGGTGATCAACGCCCCTTGGCCCACAGCGGACGAGGCGATGTTGATCGACGACACCGTCACCCTGCCGATCCAGATCAACGGCAAACGGCGCGGCGAAATTCAGGTTCCCGCCGATATGCCAAAGGACGAGGTTGAAAAACGCGCGCTTGCCAGCCAAGCTGTGCAAAAGGCGCTGGATGGTCAGACGCCTAAAAAGGTCATTGTTGTGCCGGGTCGGATTGTAAATGTCGTGGTTTAAACTGCTTTTTGTGCTGCCACTGGTTGCCGCGTGCGGGTTCACCCCCGTTTACGGCCCCGGCGGCGTGGGCAACCTTTTGCAAAACAACCTGCTGGTAGACGAACCCACCACGCGCCAAGGCTTCTTTTTGACCCGTCAAATCGAAGACCGGTTGGGGCGTGCGGCAAACCCTGACTACGCCCTCGCGATCGAACTGGAAACAACCGAAAACGCACTGGCCATTGACGCGGACGGCGAAATTGCGCGCTACAACATTTTGGGCACCGCCGACTTTGCCCTGCGGGAATTGGCGACCGGCGCGATCCTTGAAACCGGCACCGTCAACGGATTTACCGGCTATTCGGCAACTGGCACAACCGTCGCCTCGTTGTCCGCGCAACGCGATGCAACAGAGCGGTTGATGACGCAACTTGCGGATCATATCGTCACGCATCTTTATGCCAGCACCAATCTCAAATGAAGCTGGCAGGCGCGCAAGCAAACGGCTATTTCCGCAAACCAGAAACCGACAAAACCGGCCTGCTGATTTACGGCAGTGACGCCATGCGCGTGGCCATCAAACGCCAAGAAGTCATCGCAGCCCTGATCGACCCCGCCGGCGAAGAAGAAATGCGTCTGACCCGTATTCCCGCCAATGAATTGCGCAAAGATTCGGCGATGTTGCTGGATGCGATCAAGGCCATCGGGTTCTTTCCTGGCCCCCGTGTCGCCTTTGTTGAGGACGCGAATTCTTACGTCGATGCCACGATCATCGACGCGCTGGAACAGTGGCAACCGGGTGACGCGCAGATCGTCGTGACCGCTGGTGCGCTGAAACCAACCTCCAAAACGCGCAAGGCATTTGAAGGGCACCGCAACGCCTACGCCGTTGGCATCTACGACAATCCGCCAACCCGCGAAGAGATCGAAACAGCCCTGCGCGCAGCCGGCATCACCGCGCCATCCGGTGATGTCATGAACGTGTTGACTGATCTCGCGCAAGCCATTGATCCAGGCGATTTCCGCCAGACTTTGGAAAAGGTGTCGCTGTACAAGCTGAACGATACAACGCCGCTGAACGCAGACGACATCGCCGCCTGCGCGCCGACCTCGACCGAGGCGGATATCGACGATATTTTGCTGGTCGTCGGCGATGCGCGCGCCGATCAGATCGGGCCGGTATTGCGCAAGCTGCAAGCCCAAGGCGTTAACGCTGTGGCGCTGTGCATCGGGGCCATGCGACATTTTCGATCCTTGCACCGTGTCGCCAGTGACAAGACGGGGCGGCCGCAGGTTTGGGGCCCGAACAAAGACCGCATCATGGCCCAAGCCAATCGTTGGGGGCCTGCCCGTTTGGAAACTGCGCTGACGGTTCTGACAGACACCGATTTGACGCTGCGATCTGCTGGGCAAAACGCGCCCGCCATGGCCTTGATCGAACGCGCATTTATCCGAATTGCGATGCTTGGATCGCGCTAAATTGGCGCATTAGGCGCGTAAATCGCCATGATTTCAGCCTCGGTCATTTTGTCAGTGTCATTGGCAAAACTGTAGCTGTCAGGCTTTTTGTCGATGTAAATCTCTCCGACCAATTCGATGCCACTGGTGTCGTCCAGCCCACCCAAACCGACGTACCGTGTCCCAAAATGCGGGCCGGGCATGGTTATTCCGCTGTAAATATTGCTGCCACACTTCGTGCAAAATGCGCGCTCTGCCCAAGGGGACGACGCAAAGACCGTCAGGTTTTCCGCGCCCTTGATGTCCATTTGGTCCGGCGCGATTTCTACGCCCAGATAGACACCGCCGCTCCACTTGCGGCACATGCCACAATGGCAGGCCCGGGTTTGTGTGACCGTGGATTTGATGGAGTAGGTGACAGCGCCGCACAGGCAACTTCCGGAATGTGACATGTAGGTGTTCCTTTATCGTGATAGGAACACTCTACACCTGCATCCTGTCAGTTTCTGTCAGCATGGAAATCTGCATCGATCCCAAGATGGCGGGCAGCAGAAATACCGGCCCAGCGACCAGTGGCGAAACATGCGGTCAAAAGATAACCGCCTGTCGGGGCCTCCCAATCCAGCATCTCACCTGCGACGAATACACCGGGTTTGCCGGTCAGCATCAGGCTAGGATCGACAGCAGACCACGCAACGCCGCCGCTGGTTGAAATCGCCTGATCCATGGAATTCAGACCATCAACTGGAACGGGCAGTGCTTTGATCAAGGCGGCCAGATCGCTTGAATCCTCCGGCAACGGCCGCGCCCATTCTTGCAGCAAGGCGATTTTCACAGCCGACAGTCGCAGAGATTTGCGCAGGTGGTTGGACAGGCTCGCCTTGCCGCGCGATTTAAGCAGGCGGGCACGAATGTCGGTAACACTTTGATCCGGCAGCAGATCGACGTGCAAGGCCGCGCCATTTCGCAACGCAGGCGTCAGCGAATAGACACCGCCACCCTCGAGGCCCTTGGACGACACGACGCCTTCGCCGCGCGACACCTCTTTGCCAGCAGTCCAAGCGACGCCTTTGATCGGCGCGCCGAAATGACGGCGCATGTGGTCGGACCAAGTAACCGAAATACCGACGTTGGACGGGCCGAACGGCACCGTTTCAACACCCAGCGTGTCGACCCATTTTCCGTCCGATCCCAAGCGCGCCCAGCTGGCACCGCCCAACGCGAGAACGGTGACATCGGCCTGCACAGATTGTGGTCCATCCGGGGTCGCAAAGGTCAGCGCGTCATCGTTCCACCCGGTCCACGACCAGCGAGTTTGGCGCTGCACACCCAACTCATCAAGGCGCTTGAACCACGCACGCAACATGGGTGACGCCTTCATCGCTTTGGGAAAAACACGGCCCGATGATCCGATGAAAACCGGCTGGTCCAGACCCTTTGCAAAGGCCTGAACCTTTTGCGCGTCAAACATCGAAACCATCGGGCGCAACTCTTCTGATGCCTGACCGTAGGCGTCTAAAACGGTCTCAAGCCCTTCGTCCTTGGTCAGGTTCAAACCGGATTTTCCAGCCATCAAAAACTTGCGGCCCATCGACGGTTTCGCGTCATAAATCGTGACCGACACACCGGCACGCGCCAGCATTTCGGCGGCCATCAGACCTGCCGGGCCACCACCGATTACAGCTGCAGTATTGCTCATTTTGTTAGACCTTTCAGGTCGCCTTTGATTTCCACCACACGGTGCGGATAGGGAATTTCGATGTCGTTGTCTTTTAGCGCGTTCCACACCAAAAACAGCACGTCCGATCGGAATTTGTTGCGCCCGTCGTCAATGCCATTGACCCAGAATTCGACGACAAAATCGATGCCGCTATCGCCAAATCCGGTCAGTTCGCAGTCAGGCGGGAATGGGTCATCCAGCACTTCGGGGTGCTTGGACACAGCCGCGTTGATGATCGCGGGCACGCGGTTGATGTCGGTGTCGTAGCTGACGGAAAACGCCGCCTCGTAACGATTGGCAGAGCCCGAGTCAGAATAATTCACGACCCGCGTGGTGATGAAATCTTCGTTCGGGACCACGATCCAGCGGCCGTCGTAGGTTTCCAAAATCGCGGCGCGCGCGGTCATTTTCACGATCGTGCCGGCCTCGCCACCGTCCAGCTCAACGTAGTCGCCAACCGTGGCTTGGCCTTCGACCAACAGGATCACGCCCGAGATAAAGTTGGAGGCAATCTTTTGCAGGCCAAACCCAAGACCAACACCAATCGCACCGCCCAAAACCGCCAGCGCGCTCAGGTTGATGCCCATGATGTTCATCAGCAGCAAAAACGCGATGCCAAAGATGGTGAATTCAATACATTTCGCCGCCAACTGGCGCAGCGACGGGCGCATCTCTTCTTGTTTGTGGATGAACTGCGAGGACTGCTGGTTCGACCAACCACCCAACCAAAACAGCAGTGATCCTGCGATGATCCCACGCACCAGTGCCATCACGGAAAAGCTGATGTTGCCGATGTTGACCTGCATCGCGCTCAGCTGCACTTGGGCAACATCGAGCAGACCAAGGGCGTAGAGCGCGGCCATCGGGACAAAAATGAACTTGCCGATCAGGTTCAGGAACGGGTCATTGATAATGTCGCGCACCAACGCGCGCACGGCCAAGAACAGAAACACGCGTTTGCCAAAGGCGATGACGGCACCGCTGTCAAAGATCGACCGCACAATGCCTTCGCCGATACCTGTCAGCGCATAGGCCAGCAGCGGCAGCAAAAGCGGCAAGAACAACATCACAAAACGGCGCGGTGCCGCAAAAATGTTGAGGCTCTCGCCCGGGTCAAGCAGTTGCTCCGCAAACGGGCGTAAACGTCGGGTGATCAGAACGGCAGCCAGATAGGCAACAACCAGCAAGCCAAATTGCGACCACGCAGCAGGACTTAGCAACCAGCCAGCGGCCAAATCCCAGCCTTGCTGAAGGTAACCCGCAGCGGTCTGCACCATCTGTGGCTGCTGCGATAGATCGATACCAAACATGTTAACCCCTTGCCCCAACGGATCTGCGATGCATGTCTCTTGCCTATAGCGCCCTTGGGCGCAACCCTACACGCGTCGAACGCCGGTAAGGTGTGCGTGTCGCACACCACGTGTCTAGCCTTGGCAAAGTGCCTTGATACCGGCTGCAATCTCGGGTTTCGCGGCAACTGTGTCGGCACATAGACTGCAGGCCTCGGCCAGCAAATCCTCGGGTTCCACGATCCGGTCCACCAGTCCAAACACCAGAGCATCCTGCGCAGTAATCTTTTGCCCACCCATCAGGATCAGTTTCGTGCGCGCAGGCCCGATCAGCGCCGACATCCGCGCAGGGTCAGAAGGCTGCGGCAAAAACCCCAGCTTCATCACCGGATAGAAAAACTTGGCCGTTGGAACCGCAATCCGCATGTCACAGGCCAGCGCCATACCCATCGCGCCACCGGCAAGCGTGCCGTTCAACGCTGCAATCGTCAGCCCCGGCAAACGCGCGATTGCACCCGACAAACGCTCCCAAACGTCCGACACGGCAAGGCCCGCTTTTGCCGCCTCAAGGTCAGCGCCCGCACTGAATACTGTGCCGTTCCCCGTCAAGATCAAGGCCCGCGCGGACCCTGCCCGCTCAGCAATATCCGCCAGTTCTGACAGCATCGCGTGGGTCAGCGAATTCGCCTTGTCGGGGCGATCAATCGTGACGGTCCAGATGTCGCCTGTGTCATCAAGCTGGATCATACCAAACCCGCCCGTGCGCGGATCGCATCCTCGCGCAGTGAAATTTCGTGACCGCAGAATTCATCCGCATCGGCGCTGCACATCCACAACAGGGCACGCGCCGGCCAATCGGCGGGAATGTGGTCCTCCCACGCCAGTTCGCTGACGGGATTGATGCCCGACGCCTTGATCTCGCGTTGCATTTGCGTCGCGACGGTGCCGGGTGACAGGCCGATGGCGCGAATGCCGTCACCCGCGTTTTCCAGATGCAGGCACCGGGTCATCATGTTGGCGGCGGCCTTTGAGGCGCAATAGTGGCTCCATGCTTCGATCGGGTTGTGTGCAGCGCCGGAACTGATGGTCAAAATGCTGCCGCCCCCCGCCGCGATCATCGCGGGCAACACGGCGCGCATGCCGTTGAACACGCCTTTGACGTTGATATCGATCGCGTGGCCCCAACCCGCAGGATCAGCGGTCGCAAGATGCGAGATCGGTTCGATCACACCTGCGTTGTTGATCAGCACGTCGACGGGGCCAAAGGCTGCTACGGCTGCCGCGACACTTGCGTAATCTGTCACGTCACAGGGCAAGGCCACGGCCTGTTCGCCAATTTCAGCAGCAAGCGTTTTGATCGCACCATCGCTGCGGGCCATTAGGCCAACACGCGCGCCTTGGGCTGCAAAAACACGCGCCGTTTCAGCCCCGATTCCACGGCTGGCACCTGTAATCAGTACAGTCTTTGCAGTCATATCCACGGGGTGTGCTCCTTAACTATTGGCTCATTTGGACCCGTGGTAAATGGCCCAAGCGGGCGCGTCCAGCCTTACTGCTCTTGGGGCCAATGCCTTGTGCGTCGCCCATAAGTGACTAAGTTGGCGTCTGAATCATATCAGGATGCCTCATGCTACAGTTTTCTAAATCCACATGTTCCGCCATTTTGGCCGCCTCTCTGAGTGCCGCGTTTAGCGCACCTGCCGCGTTCGCAGATGTCACCAATGCAGATGTTTGGGGCAACTGGCGTGGATACATGGAAGGGTTGGGCTACACCATTTCCGCATCCGAAAGCGCATCCGGCAATACGCTGACAGTCACCGATATCACGATGACCGTGCCCCCTGCCGACGGTATGGACGAAATTTCTGCCAGCATGCCCAGCATGACGATGACCGAACAGGGCGACGGCACAGTGCGCGTCACATTGCCCCCGCTAAGCCAACTGGTGTTCAACGTAAACCCCGCCGACAGCGAAGCGGTGCAGTTGAACATCGACTACGTCCAGGACGGTTTCAACATGATCGTTTCGGGCGATACTGCGAAACTGGATTACGCCTACTTCGCCAAATCAGTCACCGCAACGCTGACCAATTTGATTGTCGACGGCACCACCCTTGGCAACGACATGGCGCGCGGCAACATTAACGTATCCGACGTGTCCGGCACCTCGACCATCACGACAAACAATCCGCGCACCGCGCAGCAAAACCTGACGGCCGGTGCCGTGACGTATGCGATGAATTTCAGCGATCCCGACACCGATGCAGCCGCCAAATTCAACGGTTCCATGCAGAACATGACGACCACCGCGACTTCTGTGATCCCGACCGCTGGCGTCAGCATGCAAGACATGAACGCAATGCTTGCCGCTGGCTTTAGCGCCACAGGCACCGTAACCCATCAGGGCGGCAATCTGGACATGTCGTTTAACGGACCAGACGGCGCTGGCACCGCGCAAACCTCGTCCGGTAGCGGCACAATCGGGTTTTCCATGTCCTCAGACGGGCTAAGCTATGATGTGGGCCAAACCGATCTGTCATTGAACGCGCTGATCCCTGATGTGCCTTTGCCCATTGTGATGAACATGGCGCGCTCGAACCTGAATTTCGCAATGCCGATCCAAAAATCCGACGCAGAACAAGACTTTGCCTTGGGCTTTACCATGGGTGATTTCACCGTGTCCGACATGCTGTGGGGCATGCTTGATCCCGGCGCGCAATTGCCTCGTGATCCGGCCACGCTGGTTCTGGACCTGACGGGCAAAGCAAAGGTGCTGTTTGATTTCCTCGACCCCGACCAAGCCGCCGCATTGGCCAGTTCCGGTGCGAACCCGGGCGAGCTGAACGCGCTGACGTTGAAAAACCTGATCGTGGACGCCGTAGGTGCGCGGCTGTCAGGCTCGGGTGATTTCACATTCGACAACACCGACACGGCGACCTTTGGCGGCATGCCACGGCCAACGGGTGCGGTCGATCTGCAACTGGTCGGCGGCAACGGCCTGATCGACAAACTGGTCGGAATGGGCCTGCTGCCCGAACAACAAGCCATGGGCGCGCGCATGATGATGGGCCTGTTCGCCGTCCCGGGCGAAGCACCAGACACGCTGAATTCAAAGATCGAATTCAACGACCAAGGCCACATTCTGGCGAACGGTCAGCGTATTCAGTAGCGCTGCGTTTGAAGTGATCCGTAGATTGCGTTCCCGCGTGGCTGCACCTGAAAAAAGGAACCCGGTTCCATGAAACACAAACTTGTTAAGTTTGGAATCGGTGGCACGCTGTTGGCGATCCTCTGTTGCTTCACCCCTCTCCTGCCTTTTGTTTTGACGGCCTTAGGGCTCGGCGGGTTGATCGGTGCGCTCTATAACGACGCGGTCTTGCTGCCCGTTTTAGCCGGATTTTTGATCCTGACGGGATACGCAATTTGGCGGGCAAGGGGCCAAAAGTAACGCAGCACGGATCCAAGGCAGTCAATCCACGGCGTAAACCGAACCGCACAATGCACCCAAAGAACGGGCTGCGCCTGCGTTTGCTAACTCTCCATTTCCCCGCTCCCCTTGCGTGGCCTCAGCTGCCACGTTACCTCATGCCCAAACCCAACTTTGCGAGGCCTCCATGACGCAGTCCCTTGATGCGCTGACAGACGCGCTACTGAATGCCGCCAAACGGGCCGGTGCAGACAGCGCTGACGCCATGGCCGTCCAAGGCACCTCGGTGTCGATTGACGTGCGCAGCGGTGGGCTGGAACATGCGGAACGATCCGAAGGGATCGACGTGGGCCTGCGCGTATTTGTCGGCCAGCGGGTCGCGAATGTGTCGTCGTCCGACACTTCCAAACGCACGATCGAGGAAATGGCCCAACGCGCCATCGCCATGGCAAAAGAGGCCCCCGAAGACCCCTACGCCGGCCTTGCTGATCCGTCACAATTGATAACCGATTGGGACATCGACGCACTAGAACTGCACGACGCAACACCAGAACCCAGCCCCCAGGATTTGCAACGTGACGCCGCCGAGGCCGAAGCCGCAGCGATGGACGTGGCTGGCATCACCCAAGTGCAATCGTCGACCGGTGCCTACGGCGCACGGCAGGTCCACATTGCCGCCTCCAACGGATTTTCTGGCGGATACGCCCGCACCGACCGCGCGCTTAGCTGCGTGGCAATCGCTGGCACAGGGTCGGGGATGGAGCGGGATTATTCAGGCGACAGTCGCATTTTCCAGTCCGATTTGCGCGGCGCCGCCGAGATCGGAACAGAGGCCGCGACCCGTACGCTGGCCCGCATGGACGCGCGCAAACCGCCTACCGGCAGCTACCCTGTGTTGTTCGACGAACGCGTGTCTTCGACCCTGATCGGCCACCTATTGGCGGCGATCAGCGGTGCGGCCGTGGCGCGCGGGGCCTCGTGGTTGCGCGATGCGATGGGCGAACAAATCTTGCCAGACCACTTGTCCTTGATCGAAGACCCGCACCGCCCGCGCACTGGTGCCTCGCGCCCCTTTGACGCCGAAGGATTGCCAACGGCCAAACGCACCGTGATCGACAACGGCACGCTGACAGGTTGGACGCTGGATCTGGCGAACGCGCGTAAATTGGGCATGCAATCCACCGGCAATGCCGCGCGCGGCACGTCGTCTGGCCCCATGCCCAGCGTTTGGAATATCGGCCTGACCAGCGGCACCGCCAGCCACGCCGATCTGGTCCGCGACATGGGCACGGGCCTGTTGGTGACCTCGATGATCGGGTCGACGATCAACCCGAACACTGGCGATTATTCACGTGGGGCCGCGGGCCTTTGGGTCGAAAACGGCGAAATCACCCATGCGGTGAACGAATGCACAATCGCCGGAAACTTGCGCGACATGCTGCGCGAAATCGTACCTGCCAACGACGCGCGCGCGCATCTTAGCCGCGTGGTTCCGTCACTGCTTGTTCCGGGAATGACCCTTGCCGGCGCATGATCTTGCCCTTCTGATTGACGCCGCCCGCATGGCCGGTCGTGTCGCCACCAGCTTTGCCGGCGACACCGCGCAACGCTGGGATAAGGCCGACAATGCGGGCCCCGTGACTGCCGCCGATTTGGCCGTGAACGACATGCTGTCCGCGACCTTGCGCCTTGCCCGTCCTGATTACGGCTGGCTGTCCGAGGAAACCGAAGACAGCGCGGCACGCCTGTCGTCTGACGCCGTTTTCATCCTTGATCCAATTGATGGCACCCGCAGTTTTATCGAAGGCTCGCGCACGTGGGCGCATTCGCTGGCCATCGCGCATCACGGTAAGATCACCGCCGCTGTGGTCTATCTGCCGTTGCGCGACATGCTGTACACGGCCGCCGTTGGGCGTGGTGCGCATCTGAATGGGCAACCGCTTGAGATCAAGAACGACATCCCGTTGATTGGTGCGCAGATCTTGTCGACCAAGGCCAATATGGCCGATAGTCTTTGGCCGAATGGCGTGCCCGAGTTTGAACGTCATCACCGCCCGTCACTGGCCTATCGCCTTGGGCTGGTAGGAGAAGCAAAATTCGACGGCATGTTGACCCTGCGCCCCAGCTGGGAATGGGACATTGCCGCAGGTGCGTTGATCGTGACCGAAGCAGGCGGTACGATCAGTGACAAAACCGGCGCGCCCTTGCGCTTTAACAACCCCGAACCATTGCTGAATGGCATTGTTGCGGGGGGCACGCAAATGCATGCGGACACAATCGCCGCCCTGAACCATAGCGCAAACTGACGCCAACCAAAGGACCACGATCATGACCCAGCGCCTGCACCTCGTCCTTGGCGGCGACTTTATTGCACCCACCAGATGCGTGCCCTGCGCGATCAAAGAATTGGGCTGAATTGCAATGGGGCAGTCGCTTGGTCTCGCGGCCTACCGCGCTTACGTGCGCCGCTCTCAGCCAGAGCCGTATGTGGCCACGACCCAGCGCCCCAAAGGCGAACTGTTGTGGATTCATGCAGCCGAGCAAGGCAGCCTGCCAACCGTTCTAGACTTTGCACGGCGCCTGATCGCACATCGCTACGGCTTGCATGTTTTGATCACCTGCGCCGCCAAAACCGACATGACCTGCAACGGCATCACCGTGTCCGCCCCGCCGGGCGAGCACCCCAGCGATGTCGATGCGTTCCTTAATCATTGGGCCCCCGATGCCGGCCTTTGGCTGTGGGGCGATCTGCAACCGAACCTAATCCTCAAAACCGCTGAAAAACGCATCCCGCTGTATCTGGCCAACGCCGGCCAAGAGGGGTTCGACAACCGCCGTGAACGCTGGTTGCCAGAGGTGGCGCGCGATGTGTTGACCCATTTTGAACGCATCCTTGTACGCTCTGATGCGGCCATGGCGCGGCTGTCGAAACTGGGGCGCAATCTGGATACGCTTGAACAAACCGCGCCGCTGATGCCCGGCGGTCAGGCCCTGCCTTACGTGCACAGCGATTTTGTCGATCTAGGTCAGGTTTTGGCCGGACGACCGCTGTGGTTTGCCGCCTCTGTTCAGCCAACCGAAGTGTCCGTGGTTTTGGCCGCCCACCGCCGCGCGCTGCGCCTGTCACACCGGTTGCTGCTGGTTTTGAACCCCGGCTCCGAGGCGCAAACCGAAGAGTGCCTACGCCAATTGTCCGCCAAAGGATTGCGCACCGCACGCTGGGAAGACGGCGATATGCCCGACGACAATTGCCAAGTGCTCTTAGCCAGCGCGCAGGATGAACTGGGCCTGTGGTACCGGATTGCACCGCTGTCATTTCTGGGCAGTTCGCTTAGCTCCGGCCATGGCGGACTGGACCCGTACGAAGCCGCAGCCCTGGGCTCGGCCATTCTGTATGGCCCGAATGTGGGGCGGCATTTAGCAAGTTATTCACGATTGGCCGCCGCCGGGGCCGGACGGATTGTGAATGACGCAAACGCGCTAGGGGCCGCCGTGTCGCAGTTGATTTCACCCGATCACGCCGCCAGCATGGCCATGGCCGGATGGGACGTAATTTCGCAAGGGGCCGCCGTCAGCGACCGCGTCATGGAATTGATCCAGGCTGCACTGGACGCCCGACAAGAAGGGACGGCCTGATGCGCGCACCAAAATTTTGGGATCACAAACCCGGTTGGCAATCCGCACTGCTTGCCCCGCTGGGTGCGCTATACGGTGCCGCAACGGCGCGGCGTTTGGCCAAGGGCGACCCCCTTCCGCTAGATATCCCCGTGATCTGCGTCGGCAATCTGAACGCAGGCGGCACAGGCAAAACGCCCACCGTCATCGCCGTCGTCGAACGGTTGCGCGACATCTACCACACACCGCACGTGGTCAGCCGCGGCTATGGCGGATCGCTGATGGGCCCCGTTCTGGTCGACCCTGCAAAACACACCGCCGCCCAAGTCGGGGATGAGCCGCTGCTGCTCGCCGCCTTTGCCGACGTCTGGGTCGCCCGCGATCGCGCCGCAGGGGGCAAAGCCGCCCAAGCCGCCGGGGCCAGCGTAGTCGTGCTGGACGACGGCCACCAAAACCCCGGCCTGCAAAAAGACCTGTCGATCATCGTCGTCGACGCCGCCAAAGGTTTTGGCAACGGTCGCTGCCTGCCCGCTGGCCCCTTGCGGGAACCGGTTAAGGTCGGTTTGAAACGCGCCGATCTGCTGTTGTCTATCGGCGACGCTGCAGCGCAAACCCAGTTCAGCGAAACGCTTTCTGCCCCAACACCACCGCATGTCAAAGCCGCGCTTGAACCCCTACAAACCGGTATGGAGTGGACAGACACGCCCGTTTTTGCCTTTGCCGGCATCGGTCACCCCGAGAAATTCTTTGCCACCCTGCGCAGTCTTGGCGCGCGCGTCGTCCACGCCGAACCGCTGGACGATCACCAAAAACTATCGTCAAGTTTGCTCGCACGACTAGAAGCCGACGCCCGCGCAAAAGGCGCGCAACTAGTGACGACAGAGAAGGATGCCGTTCGGTTGCCGATAGCCTACCGGACCAAAGTGATCACGCTGCCCGTACGGTTGAAGTTTGAGGACGACGGGGCGTTGGACAACGCGCTAAGGGCATTGCCGAATTCAGGGTAAACGGCGTTGAGGCAAAGTCGAAAATGACTGACCGCAATGCGGACTTTGCTGCCCTTCTGGGACCATGCTATTGAAGAGCAAGTTTTTCTAAAAGTAGGAACTTCAATGGAATTTAGTAGTAGATGGCGGCGAAGTTTCTTGTTCATTGGAGCAATGTTGGCGGCATCTCTACAGGGCAACGCTGCGTTTGCAGGATGTATGGATGGCGATTACATCAAGAAAGCCTTCGCTGCTCAAAAAACGGTAAAATTTGCAGATTAGGGCGTTGTAGGACGGCCAAATTGTCTAGGCTGTGCAGCAACATAGATTACTCTTCATCGGACTATGAAACAAATACAGAGCAATGGCTGTTTCGTATCAGGTTTCATGGAGATGGTGTTGAAGACGATGAGTTTAGTATGCTTCTTAATGGACAAAAAATAACAGCAATTGCGGCCAAAGAGCTAACATGCAAACCAAAGCGCGGGAGCGAAGGCTGTGAAATTATCAATGGCGTGCTTAACAACATGCTCACAGAGTAGGTTTGGGCTCAAAGTCGCGATTGGCCGTCTCAGAAATCCACTACCCGTCATCCTCGCCCAGCTTTGGCGCGGGACGATGTAGCGCCAATTCAGCGTCTGAAAACAGCATTGGTGCGCGGACACCCGGCACGCCGTCCAGTTCGATTTGCATGCCGCGCGCGACCACTTGTGGGTCGACCATCACGTCGGCCATGTCGTTGATCGGGCCTGCGGGCACGTTGGATGCTTCGCAGGCGGCCAGCAGATCTGCGCGGTCGCGTTTGGACGTCGCGCCCGTCAGCAAAGCGGTCATTTCATCGCGATTGGCGATGCGGTCGGAATTGCGCAAGAATTTCGGATCAGACGTCATCCAATCCAGCCCCAGCATCGCGCAAAGCCGCTGGTATTGCCCGTCGTTGCCCGTCGCGATGATGATGTACCCGTCGGCGCAATCAAACACTTGATAAGGCGTCAAATTCACATGCGCGTTGCCCATCCGTGCAGGGGCCTTGCCGGTGCTCAGATAGTTCATCGCCTGATTGCCTGTGACGGCCACCGCCACGTCCAGCAGCGCCATGTCGATGTGCTGCCCACGTCCTGTTGTGTGCCGTTGGTGCACCGCCGCCATGATCGCGGTCGTCGCGTAGACGCCGGTAAAGATGTCGGTAATCGCCACGCCGGATTTCTGCGGCTGACCGTCGGGTTCGCCAGTGATCGACATCAAGCCCGACATGCCTTGGATGATGAAATCGTAACCGGGCCGGTGCGCGTAGGGCCCTGTCTGCCCGAACCCCGTGATCGAGCAGTAGATCAGCGACGGAAACGCATCCTTGAGGCTGTCATAATCCAGCCCGTATTTGGCAAGACCACCAACCTTGAAATTCTCGATCAGGATGTCGGCGTCGGCCAACAATTCCTTAAGATGCGCCTGCCCCTCAGCTGTTTTGAAATCCACCACGACCGAGGCTTTGCCTCGATTGGTCGAATGGAAATACGCGGCGGAAACATCGTCGTCCCGCGTGATAAAAGGAGGGCCCCACTGGCGCGTATCATCGCCTGCGGGGCTTTCGACTTTGATGACCTCGGCCCCCAGATCAGACAGCGTTTGGCCAGCCCAAGGGCCAGCCAGAACACGGGCCAACTCAATGACCTTTAGACCTGCAAGCGGTCCCGCCATTAGTTCGCTGCTTCGTCCAGAATGACGGACATGTCAGCGTAGCTCATGTTGGAATATTTGGTGCCGTTGATCACAAAGCTCGGGGTGCTTTCAATCTCGTCTGCGCCCGCGCTCGCTTGGTACCATTCAACCAAAGTTTTCGCCTTGGTTTCATCGTTCAAGCAGCTGTCGAGCAGTTCGTCATTCATGCCTGCCAAACGGCCAACTTTGCGCAATTCGCCGATGATTGCCGCAGGTTCGCCCGCGCGCGCCCAGGTGCTTTGACCAGCAAACAACAAGTCTGTCACGCCAAAGAATTTCTCTGGACCAGCGCAGCGCGCGATCATCGAGGCCCACAGGCCGTAGCGGTCAAAATACACTTCGCGGAAGATGAAATTGATCTTGCCCGTGTCGATGTAATCCGTTTTCAGCGACTTGTAGGTGCCAGAGTGGAACGACGCGCAGTGCGGGCAGGTGTAGGACGCGTATTCGATCACAGTCACCGGCGCATCAGGGTTGCCGATCATCATGTCCGGAATGGTAGAAATATCGATTTCGCCGTCTGCGTTTGCTGCAGGTTCACCGGCAGGGGTTTCCAGCGTCGCCGCCGCGATTTGTGGGGCTGGCGTGCTTGGCTCGTGCACAAAGGCAAAATAGCCGCCAACGCCGACCAATGCGGCCACTACCATAGGGATGATTTGTTTCATTTCGTTTTCCTCAATGCGCGCGCCTGTTTGGGGCTACGTGGTTTTCTGTGTCATAATGTTTGCGCCCAGACGTTCCAAGGCAGCGCGCAGACCTTCGTCTGCAACATCGCTGGCTTGTTCCTCTGCGCGGGCTTTGATTGCGGGGGCGAATTGTTTGGGGCCGGTGTCTTTCGGCTTGTGGGCGAAATCGACTTGGCCCTCGGCAAAACCGGTGGCCGCTGTTTGCGTGATCCGCACCCGTGAAATCGCGTTGTAGCCGTAGATCGCGTTGACCTTGGCCCGCAGCTGTTCCTTTTGCATTTCCAACATCGGGGCCTGCGCCCCTGTGGTCAACAACGTCAGCGTCGCACCCATGCCGCCACGGCCATACGACACCTCGACGGGGCGCGCGATAGACGCCACATCGGCGCCCGCGATCTCGGCCCAGTGGGTCAGCAGTTTGGATTGCGCAAAGCCTTTGCTTTCAGACGCACTACGAATCCGGTCGCTCAGCAAAGTTGCTGTGCGTTTGAACCCTTTTGTAGTGGCGCGGCGCGTGGCCATTGCTATGTTCCTATCTGTTAGACGCACCATACCGTAACCGCTGCGCCAAACCAGTGAAACAGGACAAAGTCAGGGATAAAGATTGCGTGATTTAAGCAAAGATTTGCTCGAATGGTACGATATTCACGCGCGCCCCATGCCGTGGCGCACGCCGCCGGCTGACAAAGTCGCAGGCGTCACGCCTGATCCCTACCGCGTTTGGCTGTCCGAAGTCATGCTGCAACAAACCACCGTGGCCGCCGTCACCGCCTATTTCAACCGCTTTACCGCGCGCTGGCCCACCGTCGCTGATCTGGCGGCGGCGGATGATGGCGACGTGATGGGCGAATGGGCGGGGCTGGGGTATTACGCCCGTGCGCGCAATTTGCTGAAATGCGCGCGGGCTGTGGCGGCTGATCACGACGGGGTGTTTCCTGCCGATCACGCAGCACTGCTAAAGCTGCCGGGCATCGGGCCGTACACGGCTGCGGCGATTTCGTCGATCGCGTTCGATCTGCGCCACGTGGTTGTGGACGGAAACGTCGAACGGGTCATGGCACGGATGTACGATGTCCACACGCCCTTGCCTGCTGCCAAACCCGAATTGACGGATCTGGCCGAGGCGCTGACTCCGCAAAAACGCCCCGGCGACTATGCCCAAGCGGTGATGGATTTGGGCGCAACGATTTGCACGCCGAAATCACCCGCCTGTGGGATTTGCCCATGGCGCGAGCCTTGTCAGGCTCGGACCAAAGGAACAGCGCCCGAATTACCAAAGAAGACCCCCAAAAAGGCCAAGCCCATCCGCCACGGCACCGCCTACATCGCCCAGCGCGCGGACGGTGCGTGGCTGCTGGAACGGCGCCCCGACAAGGGCTTGTTGGGCGGCATGTTGGGCTGGCCCGGGTCCGACTGGATCGACACCTCGGAACCGCGGCCAACGGGCACGCCGCCAACGGATGCGGCCTGGGCCGTGGTTGCAGGCGACGTGCGCCACACGTTCACCCATTTCCATCTGATCCTGACGGTCATGCAGGCCGCCGTGCCCGTCGAATCCGAGGGCAGTTTTGTGGCACCATCCGACTTCCGCCCCTCGGACCTGCCGACGGTCATGCGCAAAGCCTTTGATCTGGCGACAAAATAGGCGCGGCGCTGCGTCACTCTTTCTACAGCGCCAAAATCGACGTAATACTACTGCAAAGTTCTGCAAGGATGACCGCTATGACCATCTCGAATCATACCCTCGCCAAGCTGCAATCCGCGCTGCCGTTCTGGATGTCGCTTGGGCTGATTCCGCTGGCGTTCATCGGGGCGGGCTATGGCGGTTGGACAGTATTCCTGTTGCCGCTGGTCACGTGGTACCTGTTTTCGCTGCTTGATTTTGCCGTTGGTTTGAACACCGAAAACGCCGATCCCCAAGCCCCCGAAGACGACTTGTTTTGGTACAAGGCGATCACGATTGCCTGGGCCCCTTTGCAGTTTTTGACGGTCTTTGGGCTGATTTATCTGACGGCTGGCGCGGATCATTTGGTCACGTGGGAAAAGGTCATGCTGTTCTTTGGCATTGGCGTGATCACGGGCACGGTGGGCATTAATTATTCGCACGAACTGATGCATCAAAAGAACAAAACAGAGCGGCGCATGGCCGATATTTTGCTGGCGATGGTGCTGTATTCGCATTTCCGGTCCGAACATTTGCTGGTCCATCACCGCTATGTTGCGACGCCCCGTGATCCGGTGTCGGCCCGCATGAACGAGAGTTTTTACCACTTTTATCCGCGTGTTTTGCACCAATCGTTTTGGTCTGCGTGGGGCGCTGAAAAAGCAATGCTGGAACGGCGCGATCTGCCTGCCACCGATTTCAAGAACCCGTTTTGGATGTACGGCGGTCTGCAACTTGGGTTTCTGGCCCTTGCCCTGATCCTTGGTGGATGGGCCGGCGTCGGGCTGTTTTTGATCCAGGCAGGCGTCGCGATTTGGCAGCTAGAGCTGGTCAATTACATCGAACACTACGGCCTGACGCGCAAACATCTGGGCGACGGAAAATACGAACACGTGCAGCCGCATCATTCGTGGAACGCCGCGCATAAGGCGTCGAACTGGCTGCTGATCAATTTGCAACGCCATTCGGATCATCACTACAAACCCGATCGCCGTTTTCCTGTGCTGCAAACCTATTCCGCGTCCGAGGCCCCGCAATTGCCCTTTGGCTATCCGATCATGACGATGGCGGCGATGGTGCCCCCACTTTGGCGACGCGTGATGAACCCACGCGTGCGCAAATGGCGCGACATGTATTACCCCGAGATTACGGAATGGACGGGCTACACCAAAATGACCAACCCCCTGCCGCGTTAAGTGGGCGGCGTTAAATGCGACCGAATAATCAGTTCTTAACCCTGAGGTGACAAGGATAGAGCATTCAGCTCGATCTAAGGGGTTCTCTTTTGCACCATTCCGCCGCCGCACACGCTAAATCCAGTGAAAGTTTCCTGATTGTTGAGGACAGTCTGTTCGATCAAGAACGCATCACGCGTATTTTGGCGCGCAATTTTCAAAGTGCTGATTTACAGTATGCCAGCACGCTCGAAGACGCCCGTGAAATTTTGCAAACACAACGCTTTTCGATGATCCTGCTGGACAACAACCTGCCTGACGGGACAGGCGCGAATTTCGCGCTAGAATTGGCAGAAGACCCTGAATTATCAGAGATTCCTGTCATTATGATCAGCGACTGGCCCTCGCCATTCATGTGGCACAAGGCACAAACCGCAGGCGTAAAATTCGTTCTCAAAAAGAACGAATTCCATGCCGGGTATGTGCAATTCGGGCTGATGAACAAATCACGCGCAGCAGGTGCCATGGCCCCCGGATTTAGCGCGCTTGCATCCAAACTGTCTGCGCCTGGTCCAAGCCCCGAATAGCCTGCCCTTCACGCTGCACAAAACCCGCTAAGTCGGGGTTGTCCGCACTTGATTCGACAATCACACGAGTTCGGAAATCATCAGAGATGACCAATGTAGTCGCCAGCTGTCGTGTCAGCGCCTCTAGCCTGCTTGCAACATTCACCGTGTTGCCGATGACTGCAAATTCCAGCCTGTTTGCGCCAATGTCACCCATCACGACGGGTCCGTAATGCACGCCAAAACTGGCCTCGATCGCGCCATCGCCGTTTGCTGCGCGCTGCGTATTCCAGCGCTTTACCGCATCACCCATCGCACGCGCGCATTGCAGCGCCCGCGTGGCATCCGTGTCCGAGGTCACAGGCGTACCAAACGTCGCCATCAACCCATCGCCAAGATACTTGTCTAGCGTGCCGCCGTGGGCAAATACTTCGCCCTCCATCAACCCGTGGAACTGGCGCAATAAATCAATGACTTCGCGTGGTTCACGATTGGCGGACCACGCGGTAAAACCAACGATATCCACAAACATGACCGCCACATCTTGGGTTCTTATCTGCTTCAGCGGCTCGTCATTGGTGGACAGTTCATTGACCATTGTCGTCGAAAAATAGCGCGACAGGTTGGTCCGCGCCCGCTCCAACCCCGCGTTGCCCAGCACCAACCGTTCAAACCGGCGCATCGATAGGGCAAGGATGTAGGTACAAATCAGAAACACCACGACCTCTTGCAACCGACGTTCCCATTGCATGACATTGGGATCCACCAAGGATGCCAAGAACGGCTCATCAGGAAACGCCGATGACACAGCCTCGCTCATTTCGGGGTAAACATCGCCAAACCACCAGATCAGGCATGACCCGATCACCCACATACCAACCGTCCAATGCCCGACCGCCATAACTGTGCGCCATGAATATGACAGGCCACCCAACATCAGAATCACGAAGAAATATAAGAATGCATTGAATTCAAAGATCAGCGCAGTCGGCCATTCCTCTAGCACCAACGGGTTGGGGAACAGCAAAACAAACGTGACCAGCGCGATGTCGACAATGATGAAAAAGAACTCTGACGTGGATCGCCCCACTCGGCCGACGCGGCGCAAAACCCAACCGTTCAAGGCAATCAAACCCAGCAAACACATCGGATAAATCATCTCGAACTGTGGGTTCAAAATCGGCAACAACACCGCCACAACGGCCAAAGCCGCCCAGCGCGCACGCACCGCCAGCTCCAAACCTTCTTGTTTGTGCCGTGCCAACGCAGCTTGCGTAAATTGATTGGCATTTTCCGCGTCGCTGTCACGTTCGGGGCTGCTAAAATCGAAAAGGGGTATGTTCGCCATTTTGGCCTCGCTCTTTGCGCCCACCATAGGGCACAAAAAAAGCCCCGCCAACTAGGGCGGGGCATAGGTGAGTGCCATTGGTATTAGCCTTGGGTAAAAGGCCGCAGGCACCGGCGGTGTTCGTGAATTTCAGAGTTAGATCAAGTCGCTCAGTTGAGCATTTCGGCCCGGATTTGCTGACGCAACAGATCGATAGGAACCTTTTTCCCGTCTTTCTTGTAGCACCAGTATGTCCAGCCATTGCAGCTTGGCGCGCCTTCAAGATGGGCACCGACTTGATGGATTGAACCTTTGACATCATCGCCAATCAGGGTGCCATCAGCACGCACTTTGGCTTTGTGTCGCTTGTTCAGAGAATACAGTTCTTCGCCCGGACGCAGCATGCCGCGTTCAACCAATTGACCAAATGGCACACGTGGCTCGGCGCGTTTCGACGTGGACACCATCAGCGCCTCACGATCAAATTTGCGGGCATTTGCGATGCGTTTTTTGGCAACCTTGCGGTAGGCTTCTTCGCGTTCGATCCCGATAAAGTCACGGCCCAACATTTTGGCAACCGCACCAGTTGTGCCTGTGCCAAAGAATGGATCAAGGATCACATCGCCTGGATTGGTCGAACCAACCAACACACGGTGCAGCAAGCTTTCCGGTTTTTGCGTCGGGTGCGCTTTGTCGCCATTGTCGTCTTTCAGACGCTCGTGGCCAGTGCAGATCGGCAAGACCCAATCGCTGCGCATCTGGATCCCTTCGTTCAACGCCTTCAGCGCTTCGTAGTTAAAGGTGTACTTGCTAGTCTCGGATTTACCGGCCCAAATCATCGTCTCGTGGGCATTGGTGAACCGCTTGCCACGAAAATTCGGCATCGGGTTCGACTTTCGCCAAACCACATCGTTCAAAATCCAGAAGCCCTGATCCTGCAAAGATGCGCCAACACGGAAAATGTTGTGATAGCTGCCAATGACCCAGATCGCGCCATTGGGTTTCAATAAACGACGTGCTGCTTTCAGCCAAGCAGACGTGAATTCATCATACGCTTTAAAGCTGCTGAACTGATCCCAGTGGTCATCAACGGCGTCGACCTTGGAATTATCGGGGCGATGAAGCTCGCCTTTCAGCTGCAAATTATAGGGCGGATCTGCGAAAATCAGGTCAATAGAATCCGCCGGCAGCGAGTTCATCATTTCGATGCAATCGCCCTCGAGAATTTGGTTCAATGGAAGTGGCATAGCCGTATTGGATGGCGCCACCGCACGCTTTGTCGTTGTCATATCTATCTGCCTCTGTCCCGGACCATTGTTGGTCTCATTGGTTGCACCCAATCTGAGTCAAAGGTGATTCGCCGTCAAACTCTTTTTGAATCAATCAGTTACGATTTTTTCTTGATACAAGATATTGTGTACCGGTTTGAACGAACGTCTATGGTGTGGGGTCACGCCAAGGTGGGATAACGCCGACATGTGTTTTTTAGAACCATAACCCATGTTCGTTTCCCAGCCATAACCAGGATGGTGTTGCGCCAAGTCCACTAGGACACGATCTCGACATATTTTGGCCACAATTGAGGCCGCCGAAATGGACACAGAACGGGCATCTCCCTTGACCAACGCAGTGGCAGGCAATTCCAGCCCGCGCGGAATCATGTTTCCGTCAATCAACGCATGCTCAGGGGCCAACGCCAATCCGGCCAAGGCACGCTCCATCGCCAAATGGGATGCCCGCAAAATATTCAGCTCATCAATCTCGGCCACAGAGGCATGGGCAACCGACACCTCGGCGCAGGCCATCAACTCTGCGTACAACCGCTCGCGCGCCCGCGCCGTCAGCTTTTTGGAATCGTTCAGACCGTCAGGTATCCGCGCAGGATCCAAAACAACCGCCGCCGCAGTAACCGGCCCCGCCAACGGACCACGGCCAACCTCATCCACACCCGCAACACGACAACCCAACTCAGTCTCAAACGCAAAATCAGGCATCGTGCCTCCAGCTTGTCTTGATCAAAAATACTCCTGCGCAAATCCCGAACGGGATTTAAATCGATCGAACAACGGCGCAGCCGTTTCCTTTTGCCAGAGCGCAAGAAAAAGGGGAAGACGCCCGAACGCCCTCCCCAAGTTGGCAACGCACACACACGCGCTGCTATGAGCCCAACCTTAGTTGTGGGCCAAACGGTACCCTTCAGCGCGCAAGCAACGCGCACCAAACCCGTGGCGAACACCTTTGCGCGTACGATCAGAGCGGAAGCAATGGTTCGGCAAACGATTCACAAAACGGTAGTTTTTCTCAAGACACCGCAGCCCAAACGCACGGACGCGGTTGCCACGACGGTTTTCGATTGTGCGCATGCACTGACCGGGCAACAGCTTTTTGTTCACACGTTTCGGCAATGGGCGCGGCTGTACGTGCGGACGCTTGTTTGCTTTTGGACGTTTGTGTGGCTGCACTTGCGGACGATGCACCCGGGACTTTTCGTCTTTTCTGGCGTCATGAATAACAGCCCCGATGATCGCGACACCCAACAGGGCGGCAAGTGCGCGTTTGGCATCATCATTGCCGGCATAAGCCGGAGCCGCAGCAAAACCTGTGATCAGGATGGACGCGGCAGCGATGGTGGCGATGAATTTCTTGTGCATGGGGTATGTCCTCAGGTTGCTTTGTGCGGTGTGCCACGTTTGGTGTTGCGGCGGTGATGCAACCAAATTGGGGGCAACCCTGTCAGACAGGCAATAACAGCGCCCTGTTATCGAATATCAGGACACGTCAGGGGGCTTTGTTATTGAATATCGCGGCGGCTGCGGACATTCTCTGTGACATGAAACACATTCTTCTTTCCCTTTTGTGCGCAGGCGCTTTGGCCCTTGCCGCACCCGTTCATGCCGCAGACTGTTTTGCCGATTACAAAGCCAAGCAAGACAACCCTCTGCGCCTGCATTACGGCGTCGCCCAAATCAACGGCGCGTGCCAAGCAGGCCCTGCACGCGCTGAACTGAAATCCCGTCTCGCCTCCCAAGGCTGGACGTTGCTGTCTATAGTCTCCACATTCGACGCATCCGGATTGGCAGAAAGGAAAAACAGTGCAGGACCCTACTACCTCCGCTTCTGAGGCGCGTCGTTCAGGCACCCGTCTGGTCGGCTTTGGGCTGGCGGCAATTGTCCTGATCCTGCTCGGCGCTGCCGTTTTGCTGTTTTTCAACCTGCCCGACGCCAATGCGTTTAACGCGCGGGTCGAACAGATCTTTATCGAAAATGACGGGCTGACGGCACAGGCCGAAATCAAGCTGCTGGAAATCCTCGCGCAATCGGGCACCGCGTTTTCGGACGTGTTGATGTCGTACCGCACGATCATTTTTGTGCTGCTGGTCTTTGCCACGGCCCTGCTGATCGCCTCGCTGGTGTTTCTGGTGATGCTGGTCGCGATGAACCGTCGCATGGCCCGGATCGAACGCGCCGGGATCGAGGTGAATTCGCTGCTGATTTCACGCGAAGAAAACACCGTCTACCTGAACGACATGGGATTCAAATTGACCGACGCCGCGATGGAAACCATGTCGATCCTGGCTGAGGCGCGCATGGATGACGACGTGCTGACCGGTTCAGAAATCGAAGGCATGATTTCAGGCCGCAGCCCCGCTGACTGCGAAGAGGCCGCAGGGGCCACCCGCATCAAACGTCTGCGCGACACCCTTGGCAACCAAATGGTGTCCGAACTTTTGGTCAAAAACATCGCCCGTCGCGGCTATATGCTGGCTGTGGGCAAGGACGTGATCAAGGTGCTCTAAGCGCCCCAGCACTTGCGAACCACTCGCAAGTGACTACATGACATCTATGAACAGACGCCAATTTACCGCCTCCCTCGGGGCCGTCGCCACGTTGCCGATGCTGCCCCTGCCCGCCGCCGCTGCGGCAACAGTCACCGCTGAATTGCCACCTGCGGCCTATGCGTGGGCGCATTTATACGCCCGCGCGCAGCCCACAATGTCGGCGGCAAAACTGGCGCGCTATCTGCGCGTCGATGCCTCTGTCGCGAACCAGTTGTTCGGCACGCTGATCCGCGATGGCGTGCTTGGCGCACCTTCGGCCCTCGGCTCTGCGACCGCGCTTAAACCGATGCCGACGCCAACCGCGCCCCACGCCAATGATATTTTCCGGCAGATACAAAACGCCACTGAAAAGCTGGTCAAAGACGACCGCGTGCTTTTAGATGCAGACGAACAAATCGATCATCTGCAGGAGAGCACACATGCCAGCCCCGACCAACACCTTCAAGAAAGCCCTGCTCGCGGGTGAAACCGTCATTGGCTGCTGGCTCAGCCTTGCCAATTCGTTCTCGACCGAGGCGATGGGATCCACCGGATTTGACTGGTTGCTGGTCGATTCAGAGCACGCCCCCAACGACATCCGGTCGTTGCGCGAACAGCTGATCGCGCTGGATAGCAGCCCGTCAGATACGGTCGTGCGCGTGCCGATCGGTGAAACATGGATCATCAAACAAGTGCTCGACATCGGGGCGCAAACGATCCTCGTGCCCATGGTCGAAAGCGCGGAAGAAGCCCGCGAATTGGTCCGCGCCTGCCGCTATCCACCGCACGGCATTCGCGGCGTCGGCTATGCGACGACACGCGGCGGCGGCTTTGGCACGATCCCGGATTACGGCCAAACCGCGGACGAACAGGTTTGCCTTTTGGTGCAGGTCGAGAACCGCAAAGGCTTGGCGGCACTGGATGAAATCCTGACCATCGACGGCATCGACGGCGTGTTCATTGGCCCTGCAGATCTGTCTGCTGACTTGGATCACATGGCCGATATGATGCACCCCGAAATGCAAGAGGTCATCTTTGGCAGCATCAAAAAGATCGCCGCATCCGGCAAAGCGGCGGGCATCCTGAGCCTCAACGACGAGATGACCACCAAGGCGCTGGCAGCTGGCGCGCGCTTTGTCGCCGTGGGCATCGACATGGTCACATTGACCGGTGCCGCGCGCGCCTTGTCAGCGAAATGGAAAGATGTCGTTAAGTAACCGCCCGCTAACCCGTTGTTATTGCAAATGTTTCGCACGCGAAACAAATGTGCAGACTTGGGTTAGCCTTCTTTGATCTGCGTGGCGGCTTGGGTGTATCCCCCCGCCGCCCCGTCGATGAAATGCACGTGATTGTTTTCCATGATCGACGGCACGATGCAGGTCATCATCGCCTCGTCTTGTTGGTGCAACCCGAACTTGATCGTGCCTGCGGATTGCGCAGTTTCCAGCAGCGCCGTCAGGTCGCGGACCGTGTCTGCGTCGCAATCAATCGTCATTTTCAGCCCGTCGTCGAACTTGCGGAAATCTGCGTTCTCGCCAACCTCACGCTTGTAACTTTTGGCGTCGAACCCACCGATTTTTAGGCCCGTCTTGATCAGCACCCAGGCGATCAATGTCTCGAGCAGAACCTGGCGGCGTTGCTTGGCAACCGACTTGTCCCCGCGCGAGGCATGCGCCTCAAGCACAGCGCCGGGGGGCGGCCAGCCTGTACCGGGCCCGTCGGCGGGGGATGGATGACCGCCACGATCCAAGGTTCCGATCCGCTCCAGTACAGTCGCGCACAATTGTGAAAACGCGTCGTCGGAGGCGTCGTTTTCTTTTTGGATGACCACGGACAGGATCGTGCCGCTTTGCGCTTTCATATGGCTCCAACGGCACGAAAGGCCGGTCAAATCCGGTTGGGTGCCTGCGGGGGCTGGCGGCAAACTGTGCGCGCCTGCTTTCATCTGTGCCTCGGCCCAGGAAATTCCACCGCCCGAAAACATTGCGTAATCCACACCGTCGGACACGCGGTGACGGGCCACGCCCACGTCCAAGCCTGCCGCCCGAATGTCAGCCATCTTTGTCATGGCGACCCGCAGCTCCATCCCGAATTCTTCGCGCGCCCAGCACTGCACGGCCGCCAGCGCATCGCTTGCCGTTTGCGCGTGTTCAGGCGGGCAGGCAAACGCCGCACCATCGCCGCCAAAAACATAAGGCAAGGCATGACCATCCGACGCGTTGATCTGCGCCGAAATCACCGCCGCCCCGATCATGTTGACGGTCTTGTATTTGCCCGCTGCAATCGCCTTGGTGGACCCGACGATATCGGACGTCCCCACGACCCAATCATCGGGCAGGTTTGTGTAGCTTTCGCCCAGCGCCATTGCCTCAAATGAATCGACCCGCGCCAGGCCGTCGTAAAAATCAAAACCTGTATTCATTCCAGAACCCTAGCAGCAATCTGTCGGTGAACCTAGCACGCACTCTTGCGTATGTCCGGCTTGCGTGTCACCCAATCACGAATGGGTAAAGGAGACATGAAATGCGCACCGGTTTGATCCTCTTGGCGCTGGCCTATGTGCTCAGTCAATTCTTCCGCGCATTTCTGGCGGTGATCAGCGTGCCGTTGGAACGTGATCTTGGTATCGGACCAGAGGCCTTGGCCGCCGCAAGCGGGTGGTGGTTCATCAGCTTTGCCGCGATGCAAATTCCCGTCGGTTGGTCGCTTGATACTTTGGGGCCAAAACGCACGGCGTCGGTGTTGTTGCTGATTGGCGGCGCGGGTGGCTCACTGCTGTTTGCCCTTGCCGGCACCGCCATGCACATCAACATTGCGATGATCCTGATCGGGATCGGGTGCTCGCCAGTTTTGATGGCCTCGTTTTATATTTTTGCCCGTGAATTTGCGCCAATGCAGTTTGCGACACTTGCGGCTACGATGGTCGGGGTGGGTACCGTTGGCAACTTGCTCGCGTCCTATCCCATGACCTTTGCCGAGGCGACAATCGGGTGGCGCGCGACCATGATCGGGCTTGCGGTTCTGTGCACGTTGATCGCGATTGGCGTGCAAATTACAGTGCGCGATCCGGCCAAAGTCGTGACGGAAACAAAAGGCAGCCTGATCGATATCCTGCGCATCCCAGCCGTCTGGTTTATCGCCCCAATCGCGATCGTCGGCTACGTGCCAGCGGCGGCCATTCGCGGGTCATGGATGGGGCCATACCTGAACGATGTGCATGGATTATCCAGCGCACAAATCGGCACCGCCGCCGTCGTCATGAGCCTGTCGATGATCGGCGGCGTGTTCCTGTACGGCCCGCTAGATCGCTGGCTGGGCACACGCAAATGGGTGGTTTTTGGCGGGAACGTTTTGGGGCTTGGATGCCTGTTCGGACTGTACGCTTACGGCGCGTCTTCGATTGTTCTGGCAGTTGTTTTGATGTGCGGAATTGGGTTCTTTGGGGCCACGTATCCGGTGATCATGGCCCACGGTAAAGGGTTGTTTCCCGCGCACCTGACCGGGCGTGGCGTGACCTTGTTAAACATGTTCAGCATTGGCGGTGTTGGACTGGCGCAATTCGTCGCCCGGCCTTTGCACGCGTCCTACCAAGGCACCGATCAACTGACGCCTTACACGGCCGTGTTCGCCTTTTTCATCGCTCTGATGGTCATCGGCCTCGCCCTCTATCTGTTTTCGCGTGACAACAAGGACTAAGCGATCAAAGGCGTCCGTCTTGTTTGAAGCGGGCAACGCCTGCCGTGATCAGAGTATTCAATTCCTCAAACAGCGCACGATCCATTGTCCTGAAATTAAAACACGACTTGCCCTGCATGCGTTTTCGCAACGCGGGGCTGATCTGGTCCAGCATATCGGGATGCACGTAGACGGGCATCAAGTGGGCTGAAACATGGGCTTTCTTGATCTCGACCCCACCAAAATCTGTACGGTAGCCATCTTTGGCCCGAACCTCGTGGGTGCCAAGGTAATAGGCCATTGCTTCGTTGCGCAAAACGACACAAGCATCTGCATGCACGCGGTAAAGCGGGTGCAACGCGTTAAAAATGTCCTGGAAATCATCAGCCATGCAAACAGCATAGCCAACGATTGCTTTGGGTCAAATGCACCACATCACGCGCCCTTGTGCGCCGCCCCCTTCCCCCTTGCGGTCAACCGGTGTAAAGGCCACCCACCATCCCTGTTATATTGGAGAAAATCAGATGGGTTACCGCGTCGTTATTGCGGGTGCCACAGGCAATGTGGGCCGCGAAATGCTGAACATCCTGGCCGAGCGCCAGTTCCCTGTAGACGAGATTGTCGCGCTTGCGTCACGTCGGTCTTTGGGTACAGAAGTTACGTTTGGCGACAAGACGTTGAAGACGAAGGACCTTGATACATTTGATTTTACGGGCTGGGATATTGCCCTGTTCGCCATCGGTTCTGATGCGACGAAAAAATACGCGCCGGTTGCTGCCAAAGCAGGCTGTATCGTCATCGATAACTCGTCTTTGTACCGCTATGATTCTGACGTGCCGCTGGTCGTGCCAGAGGTAAACCCAGAAGCCGTTCTGGATTATCACAAGAAAAATATCATCGCGAACCCGAACTGTTCGACCGCACAAATGGTAGTGGCGCTGAAGCCGTTGCACGATCGCGCAACGATCAAACGTGTTGTTGTGTCCACGTACCAAGCCGTGTCCGGTGCCGGGGCTGGTGGCGCGGACGAGCTGTGGGATCAGACAAAGTCGATCTACAATCCGACCGATGACAAACCGCCAAAAGTCTTTTCCAAGCAGATCGCGTTTAACGTGATTCCGCACATCGATGTCTTCATGGACTCAGGTGAGACCAAAGAAGAATGGAAGATGGTGGCCGAGACCAAAAAGATCGTCGACAAAAGCATCAAGGTCACCGCGACCTGTGTGCGTGTTCCGGTTTTTGTCGGTCACTGTGAATCGATCAACATCGAGTTCGAAGAGTTCCTCGACGAGGACGAAGCCCGCGACATCCTGCGCGAAGCACCCGGCATCATGGTCATCGATAAGCGCGAAGACGGCGGTTACGTCACGCCGATCGAATGTGTTGGCGACTATGCCACTTTCATCAGCCGCATCCGTCAGGACAGCACGATCGACAACGGTTTGAACATGTGGTGCGTGTCGGACAACCTGCGCAAAGGTGCGGCGTTGAACGCGGTGCAGATCGCAGAAACGCTGGGCACGCGGGTCTTGAAAAAGGGCTGATATCCGCCGAAGGCTGAAACATTTTAAGGGGTGCTTTGCGGCGCCCCTTTTCTTTTGGGCACAGCGCGCGCACCCTTGCGCCAATGATGTCCAAAAAAGGTTTCTTACCCATGCGCTTTGTTGCTTTGTTGTTTGCTGTTTCACCGTCTTTTGTCTTTGCCGATACCATCGTCGCGCGCAGTGTGCCGAGTGACGTGACCGTTTATACGGACGGTGCGATTTTGACCCGCACCACTGGCATTGCGCTGCCTGCGGGGCGTCACACGGTGCTGTTGCCGGACTTGTTTTCGTACATGGCCGACGTGCCGCTGGACATTGAGCTGCCCGGTGCCACGATTTTGGCAAGCGAATGGAAGCTGACCAATCTTGGACCTGCCGAGCCCCCTCAGACGCCTGAACTGGTGGCGGCGGATGCTGTCCTTGAAATGGCCAAACAGGCCTTGCAAGATCAGCAGGACAAGATCACTGCCGCCGGATTGTCGGGCTCTGCCGCCCAATCCCAGATCGCATTTTTAAAAGAGCTAGCCAACAGCCAGACCCTGCCCGACGGCATCGATACGTTGCGCGATTTGTCCCGGATGATTTCCGAGGAAACGCTGTCTGCCACCTCTGCCATTCAACTTAGCAATATTGACGTGCGCACGCTGTCCAAGGATCTGAAACCGCTGCAGGATGATGTTTCGCGTGCGCAACTGGCCCGAAACGCGCTGCTGCCTTACGACGAACGGATCGCCCAGCTAAGCCTGACGATCAACGTGACCGACGCGCAAGATAGTGTTCTAAAGATGTCGCATTACACTGATGCGCGCTGGGAACCGACGTATGATCTGCGGCTGGACACGACAAAGGAAACTCCGCATCTGACGATGGAACGCGGGGCGCTTGTGCGTCAGAGTTCTGGGTTGGATTGGACAAACGTCGACATGACCCTGTCGTCGCTTTCGCTTAGCAGTCGCACCGATCCTTGGGGGCCGCGTTCGCAGCTGTTGCGGATACAGGACCCGGACAAAGCGCGTAAATTTTCCAACCAAACCACCAGTCTTGAGCGTGGCAGCGCGGCGGACATGATTTTGGAAGCTCCGGTGATTATCGAAGACGCCGGATCAGACGCTGTGTTCATTCCGGGCATCGCGGCCAGCTATTCGTTTGCCCACAAGGTCGACGTGAACGGGCGTTACGAAGACGTGCGTTTGTCGCTTGGCACGCTGGAATTTGACGCTGAAATGACCGCACGCGCCGTGGCCCAAGGTCACGACACCGCGTTCCGCATGGTGAAATTCACCAACACCAGCGGCGAACGTATTTTGCCCGCAAACCAAGCGCGTTTGTATGTCGATGGGACCGTGATCAGCGAAACGACTGTCGGGGAAATCGTGGCAGGTGCGGAAACCGAAATCGGCTTTGGTCCGATCCACGGTATCCGCCTGACCCGCACCGTCCTGAACCGCAATGAGGGTGACCGCGGCATCATCTCGCGCTCGAACGAAAAGACCGAAGACGTGCGGATTGATGTCGAAAACCTGACGGGTGAAACCTGGGCTGTGACCTTGCTGGACAGCGTGCCGCACACCGAACAAGAGGATTTGGAGATCACGTGGTCCGCCGCCCCGCGCCCCACGGATGAAAACTACGAGGACCGACGCGGCATCTTGCACTGGGCGCTGGAAATGGATGCGGGCGAACAGCAGTCGATTTCGCTCAAGACCAAGATCTCGTGGCCGGATGGCATGGTATTACGTTAAAATTCTAGTAAAACGCGGATGAAAAGTTCAACCGCATTTTAATTCCCATCGGTCATCCTGAGTCTGGGTGAGTTAATTGAGGTGGGTAGAATGGACCTATTACACAGGCTAGGCAGCCGGATTTTCAGATTTCGACCAAGGAACTACAAGGCACAGCAATGGGAACCTGATCGGGTCACCAAAGAAGAAATGGTGACCCTGTTTGCGCAGGAATTGCAGCGCTATTCCAAGATTGAATCCTGAACAGGGGCGCCTGGGCGATTAAAACCGTTCGGCGCGCAACACTTGGCAATCGCACACGCTGACGACACCGATATGACGATCGACAACCGCAAAGGCCGCGTCGAGCAAAGCGTCGACCATTTCGGGGCGGATGATGCAGATGACCTGCACCATGCCAGAGGCGCGGCTGATTTGGCCTTCGCGGCTCCACCCACCAGAGCGACCTGACCCGCCCAAAACGGGCAAGACGGTGTATCCGGTGACATCTGCGGCCTCAATTGCGTCGGTCAGTCGCTTTTGCATCACCGCTTCGATGGTGATTTCTACGCGTTTGGCGTCATGGGTTTGCATGGGTTAGCCTCCTGTCGCGAATTGGGCCACCGCAAGGTACAGCGGGATGCCAATCGTTAGGTTGAATGGGAACGTTACGCCCAAGGATAGCGTCAGATAGATGGATGGTTTTGCTTCGGGCAGGGCCACGCGCATGGCGGCGGGCACGGCGATGTAGCTGGCCGAGGCGCTGAGCACCATCATCAGGACCACGCCCCCGGTGGACAGGCCCAACAACAGGCCGGCCCCAAGGCCAAAGACGCTGCCGATCACCGGCATCAAGACACCAAACGCCAACAAGCCGGGGCGCATGACACCGCCGCCTTCGCGCAGGCCACGTCCGGCAACCAGACCCATGTCCAGCAAGAACAGGCACAGCACACCTTTGAATGGGGCGACGATAAAGCTTTCGATTTCCGCGAGGCCTGCGGGGCCTGTTGCCCAACCGATAAAGAACGCGCCGATCAGCAGAACGATTGATCCGTTCAACAAGATTTCACGCATCAGGTCGTTGTCCATCCGTTGACCGGATGATCCGCGCGACACCAGCCAAAGGGCCGATAGGATCGCTGGTGCTTCCATCGCGGCTGCGACGGCGACCATGTATCCCTCGGATGCGATGCCGGAACTTTCCAGAACAGATATAGCCGCCACAAAGGTCACGATCGAGATTGATCCGTAGTGTGCTGCGACCGCTGCGGCATCAAGCCTTGACAGTTTTGACATGAATTGCAGCAGACCAAACGCAATCAGCGGCAGTGCGAAAGACAGGATTATGCCGGCCAAAAGTGACAGGCCCAGCGTGCCGTCGATCCCGTGGTCTGCGACGCTGACACCGCCCTTAAATCCGATGGCAAACAGCAGGTAGATCGACATGCCTTTGGCAACCGCTTCGGGGATACTAAGGTCGGATCGGGCCAAGGCCGCCAACACGCCAAGCGCAAAAGACAAGATTATCGGCGACACCAAATTGTTCGCCGCAAGACTTAGAATATCACCCATACCAGTCATTCCTTGCTGATTTTATGAACGCTTGTTCAATTAATCGGAGATATAGATGAAATTTTAACGAAGTAAAGTCAAACGCCCTGAAATACTTTGGTTTCGGGGTTGAAATACTCCAGCCCGCCTTCGCCGATATCCGTCCACAAGCCGTGTAATGTCAGCGCACCATCCTCGACCCGGTCTTTGATAAACGGAAAGGTCATCAGGTTTTCCATAGAGGCCATAACCGCATGTTTTTCCAGTTGGCGGGCTTGGATTTCAGGATCAGGTTCGTCTGCAACCAGCGCGTATTTCGGGCGTAAAATATCCATCCAACGGCCAACGAAACTGGCCTTTTCCTCGAGCTGCGGCGCGTTGCCTTTGCACATGTCGATGCAGCCTTGAACGCCACCGCAGCTAGAATGACCCAACACGATTAAATGCGCTACATTCAAGGCAGTTACGGCATATTCCACCGCTGCACTGGTACCGTGATGATCACCGTCTGGCGCAAACGGCGGGACAAGATTTGCGATGTTGCGGTGGATAAAAAACTCGCCCTGATCAGCGCCGAAAATCGACGTGACATGAACGCGACTGTCACAACAAGAAATCACCATTGCGCGCGGGCGCTGCCCTTCGGACGCAAGACGGCGATACCAGGCTTGGTTTTCCGCGTAACCGGTGGCTTTCCACCCTTGATATCGTTGCAAAAGATAGGCCGGCAAAGGTTTCGCGTGCTGCATATTTGGATCCAAACCCTATTCAAACGTCCTGCTCATTAGCCTGAATTCTTATCGAATTCGAGAGAAAAAGACGTGTGGATGTTCGATGCACTAACCAAATCGAAAAGGTCTTTTGCCAAATTGACGTTGGCCGTGGGGGTCATGAGTTTAGGGTGAGAAAGAAATGCAAGTGGTAACACAACTCCGACTGACGGAGCAGGTCGATCTGGATCACAGCCAGCTCAGCACGCTTTATGCGCAGCTTGGCCCCGCCGGGGCCGAAGATGTGGTGTGTCGCGCAATGGAGGAATTGGCGCTGCGCCTGTCCCATTGTGAGCGGCTGTTTAAGGCGGCGAACTGGGCTGAACTACGCAAAAGTGCCCGATCTTTGGTCGCGATTGCTGATCAGATCGGCATGAAAGGCGTGTCAATTGTTGCCAACGACGTGACCGTTTGCGTCGACAACAAAAGCGATATTGCGCTGGCCGCCACCATGCACCGTCTGATGCGCATCGGCGAGGGATCGTTGACCGCAATTTGGGAACTACAGGACATCACGATCTGATCAGCGCGGCGTATGATCGGTCTTGCAGGTCGCGCACAAGCGGCTAGGCTGTGGCCAAATTCAGGTCACAGAAAGATACCTTATGTCCGTTCAATTTGCCGACCCCTCTGCGCCAACCATCCCCCTTCATGTGATTGACGAAGCAAACTGCGCTGATTGGCTCTCGGCCCAACCGGCATCTGTTCAGGGCTGGGCAACTGCCAACGGATTTACCGGCGGGATGCGCCAAGCGGTGGTTGTACCTGGACCCGATGGGCAAATTGCGATGGCTTTGGCAGGATTCGGATCAGACGCTGCACGGGCGCGGGGTCGTTTCCCGCTGGCCGCAGCCGCCGCGACGTTACCCGCAGGTGTTTATGCCATTGAGTCCGGCCTGACACCTGATCAATTGGCCGAAGAGTCCCTTGGCTGGTTGTTGCAAAGCTACCGGTTTGATCGCTACGCTACGGCTGCTCCTATGGGTGCACAACTGGCCGCACACGCCGATATTGATGCCGCAGAAATCCAGATACTCGCCAGCGGAGAAGCATTGACCCGCGACCTGATTAACACCCCCGCATCAGACATGGGCCCGCCAGATTTAGAACACGCTGCACGCAATTTAGCCGCCGCGTTTGAGGCTGACATCACAGTTATCACCGGCGAGGATTTGCTGGCCCAGAACTTTCCTATGATCCACACCGTTGGTCGTGCGGCTGATCGCGCACCGCGTCTGATCGACTTGCGCTGGGGTGCGTCAGGGCCCAAAATTACGCTGGTCGGCAAGGGCGTTTGTTTCGACACAGGCGGCCTAAATCTAAAGCCAGGTGCGTCGATGGGATTGATGAAAAAGGACATGGGCGGTTCTGCAGCGGTCTTGGGTCTTGCGCATATGTTGATGGCCACGGGGCAAGACATTCAATTGCGCGTGCTGATCCCTGCGGTCGAAAATTCAGTGTCTAGCAACGCGTTTCGCCCGCAGGATATCCTGACATCGCGCAAGGGACTATCGGTTGAGATCAACAACACCGACGCGGAAGGGCGCCTTGTTTTGGCCGATGCCTTGGCGCTCGCCGACGAAGAAAATCCTGATCTGATCATTTCCATGGCAACACTGACGGGCGCGGCGCGTGTCGCAGTTGGTCCTGATCTGGCCCCTTATTTCACGGATGATCCAAAACTGGCGACGGCGCTTGAGGCTGCCGCGTCAGCCTGCGCTGATCCGGTCTGGCGGATGCCGTTTCATGACCCCTACGAGGCGATGATTGAACCCGGAATTGCAGATCTCGACAACGCACCCAAAGGTGGGTTTGCAGGCTGCATCACAGCCGCGCTTTTCCTGCGTCGTTTCGTGACCAAAACGCCCGCGTACATGCACTTCGACATCTACGGCTGGCAACCAACAGCGGCACCCGCCCGCCCGAAAGGCGGTGTCGGCCAAGCAACCCGTGCCCTGTTCACAATGCTCAAATCAGACGTTCTGAAATGAGCGATCCTCGATCTACTCCTGATCCGGATCGGGTCACCCAAGACAGCAAGGCACGGGTGGTTTGGCCCGTTGCTGATCTGAACCGGCACCCCGGACAATCCCGTGATCGGCAGGTTCTGTTTGGGGAACGGCTGACTGTTCTGGGCCAAGACGGGGCGGACAGTTACGTGATTGCCGACAAAGACGGCTATGTCGGTTACGTCAACACGGCTGCTTTGGGCCCTGACACTCCGGTCACGCACCGCATCTGCGCACCCGCGACGCACGCCTACACAGAGGCGAATATGAAGTCCGCAGATTTAACCACCCTGCATCATGGCAGTTTGATTCATGTCACTGAAATGGTCGGAACCTTCGCACAAACAGATCAAGGATTTGTCCCGAAACAGCACATCGCGCCGGCAACGCACCCCGAAACGGACATCATCGCAGTCGCAAAACTGTACCTTGGCACACCTTATTTGTGGGGGGGAAATAGCCGGTTGGGCATCGATTGCTCTGGCTTGATCCAAGCTGCGTTGGTCGCCTGCGCCCTGCCTTGCCCCGGCGACAGTGATCAGCAAAAAGACCAACTTGGAACACACTTGCCACCCGAATCTTTCGCACAAAAGGGTGATCTGTTTTTCTGGAAAGGGCATGTGGCCTTCGCCGCAGATTCCGAAACTTTGATCCATGCAAATGCGCACCACATGCGCGTCGTATTCGAACCTATCGACACAGCTATTGCTAGAATTCAAGCCCAGGGGGATGGCCCTGTCACAGCCCACAAACGATTGGTGCCATTGGGCTGACAACAGCCGCAAAGCAGACCAAAACCAATTTCCGGATGGGAATTGAAAACATCGTGTGGCCCGCAGGGCCTCCGTTAGATCAGTCGACGACGCGGATCAGCTTGCGTTCCAGCACGCGCAGCACGGTTTTCAAATCTTGCCCGCGCCGCAATACCTGACCGTCCATCCCTACCAGCGCGTACATGCCCTGTTTGTCACGCAGCTTTGGGCGCTTTTCGATGCGGTACAGCGGGTATTCCGCCGTCCTGCGAAATATTGAAAAGATCGCAACTTCGCGCAGGGATGAAATCCCGTAGTCCCGCCATTCGCCTGCCGCTACCATCCGCCCGTACAGCGACATAATCGGTCCAAGTTCGGTGCGGTGAAACGCAACCTGCGGTGGCGGCATTTCACGAGAGTTAGACGGCGAAGGTGTTTGCATATGCATAGCTCAACACTTGCGCCCTTTGCAGCGCAAATCAAGTCGTGTCATGGTCCAGCAATGTGCAGGCTTGAATACGTTACACATCTGACGCACTGTGCTTGAAATCGGAAACATATTAGCGAGACCTCACCCCGTGACCCCACAAACCCGTGCCGAAAAATGTGCGTCTTTGATGATTGCCAAAGATGCGACGAGCAGTGGGCTTGGCATGCGCATCACGCAGATCGCGCCGGGGTGTGCGACGCTGCAAATGGCAGTGCGCCCCGATATGCTGAACGGGCATTCCATTTGTCACGGTGGCTACATCTTTACGTTGGCGGACAGCGCTTTTGCTTTTGCCTGCAACACCTACAATCAGCTGACCGTCGCGCAACAGAACCAGATCACCTACGTGCAATCCGCGCAATTGGGGGAAGTGTTGGTTGCAACGGCAACAGAAACCTCGCGCACGGGGCGTTCCGGCACCTATAGCGTCACCATCGCTGGCCAAGAAGGCCGCAAAATTGCTTTGTTCCACGGCCTGTCCCGCACGATCAAAGGCCAACATTTTCCAGAAGCCACAACCTGATAGACTGAGCTTGCCCCATGAAAGATCTTACCCCGGCCAAACCCACCCTCGACCCCATTGAAATCGCCAGTCGAGACGAAATCGAGGCACTGCAATTGAGCCGTCTAAAGTGGTCGCTGAATCACGCCTACGACAATGTGCCGTTCTACAAAAAGGCGTTTGATGACGCGGGCGTGCATCCGGATGATCTGCACAGCCTGTCCGATCTTTCCAAGTTTCCGTTCACCGTCAAAACCGATTTGCGCGACAATTACCCGTTTGCGATGTTCGCCGTCCCGCGTGATCAGGTTGCGCGTATTCACGCCTCATCTGGCACCACTGGGCAGCCCACGGTGGTTGGCTATACGCAAAACGACCTTGATAATTGGGGGACTGTTGTGGCGCGTAGCCTGCGTGCTGCGGGTCTGAAACGCGGCGACATGTTGCACAATGCCTATGGCTATGGGTTGTTTACAGGCGGCTTGGGCATTCATCTGGGTGCTGACACTCTGGGCGTTGCCACTGTGCCGATTTCGGGTGGAATGACCCCGCGCCAAGTCCGTCTGATCGAAGATTTCAAACCCAACGGCATCACAGTCACGCCATCCTACGCCTTGTCGATTCTGGACGAATTCGCGAACCAGGGTCTCGATCCGCGGGCCTGTTCGCTGGACGTCGGTATCTTTGGGGCCGAACCTTGGACCAACGCCATGCGCGTCGAAATCGAGCAAGCCTTTGATATGCACGCCGTTGATATTTATGGATTGTCCGAAGTCATGGGCCCGGGCGTGTCGATGGAATGCGTCGAAACCAAAGACGGGCTGCACATTTGGGAAGATCACTTTTTCCCGGAAATCATCAATCCGGAAACCGGTGAACCCGTGGCGGACGGCGAACAAGGCGAGCTGGTTTTCACCTCGCTCACCAAAGAAGCGTTCCCGATTATTCGCTACCGCACCCGTGATTTGACCCGTTTGTTGCCGGGCACTGCGCGCAGCATGCGGCGGATGGAAAAGGTGACGGGACGCTCTGATGACATGATCATTTTGCGCGGCGTCAACGTGTTCCCCACCCAGATCGAAGAGGTGCTGATGGCGACCCCCGGTCTTGCCCCGCATTTCCAGATCGAGCTGAGCAAACCCGACCGGATGGACCAGATGCGCATTCTGACCGAAGCGGCAGATGATAGCGTTTCTGACGACGCACGCGCCGCCGCAGGTAAAGCATTGAGTGCCGGCATCAAGCAAAGCATCGGCATCAGCTCGGCCGTGGATGTTGGCCCTGTCGGCAGCGTCGCACGGTCCGAAGGCAAGGCCGTGCGGATCGTGGACAATCGCCCAAAATCCTAAATGCAGTGCGGGTAAGGTGCATCTTGATGCACCACCGCGCCACATTCATGGCACCACAACAGCCTCCAGCAGATCACCGGGCTGACATTCCAACACCTCGCAAATCCGCGCCAGCGTCGAAAACCGCAGCCCTTTGACCTTGCCTGATTTTAGCAAACTCAGGTTTTGCACACTGATCCCAATAGCTTCGTCCAAGTCCTTGGACTTCATTTTCCGCTGCGCCAAGACAACGTCCAATCGCACTACAATTTCCATCACAAGAACCCATCGTTTTCTTCGGATATCCGCGACGCTTCTTTCATGACCCAGCCCATAAGTACAAATGCCAATCCGTAAAAGATGTTGGTGAAATGTGTTGAGCTGTACCAAAATCGCACAGGCAGAGGCCCGCTTGGGTTGGCCCACGACAGCATCATCGGGCTATATGCCGCCGCCGCCAAATGCGTGACGGATGACAATGCACCGCACATGCCCATCCAGAAAATCATCCGTGCCATCCCGTTGGAAAATACCTCGCCCCGCGCAAGGCTCCATAAAATTCGCAGCGCAATGAGCCGCGCGAATATGCCGAATAGCACCGGTATCATCCAAGCAGCAAAGTAGATCAAACGCTGGCCAAACTGGATTTGCGCACCTTGCTCCACCCAGCTTTGGGTCACCCATTCATCCGGCGTAGAAAATACAAAATCATAGCGCCAGCTGATGGCCCGATACGGGTAATACACCAGGAACATCAAGGTCGGCACGATAAGGTTTATGTCATGCTTTTTACGCGTTCACTTTTGCCGCAGCCACAGCTTTTTCCCTGATGGGTCAGGCTGCATTTGCCGAGATCAAAACCTATGCTAGCCCCGTCAAAATCGGCGTGGTCTCGGGGTCAACCCTGACAACCTGTCAGGCACAATCCTACAACGATTTTCGCCGTCAAAAGGAACATTTCGGAGCGTTCTACCGAAGTGAAACAAACCGATGTGCGTTCTGGGTGCGCAATTTTAACGACCTGAAATCAGCCAAGGCCGCAGCGCACAAAGGCTGCATGATTTTGTCAGAAAACAAAGGAAACTGCGTTTTACACGCAATCATGGTTCCCAAAGACGTCCCTCTGGATGCAACGCAGGCGTCAGGTCTTGGAACACGCGCCTCGCAATCGTTTACTGGCGAATATGTCACCAAACAAAAAGACGGACGCCACGGTGCCTTTGCGATTTCGAAAACCAGCTATGGCGTATCTTGGATACTGGCAAAATCCCGCTGAGGCCCGCGCAACCGCCATCGCTTATTGCAACGAAGATGTGGCGACATTGATGACCACGCTAAACATCGAAGGACGTGCGTGGGCAAAAAAGAATGGCTACACGACCTGTCGTGTCATCGATGTTGTTTCACCCTGAAAAGAACGTCGGTCAGGCAAAGCTGCCTTGGCAGAACCAGCCTGCCGACATCGCGCCGCCGTGCCCGTAAAACAGCCACAACCGTTCTGCGTGGTCGGTGTCCATCACCCAATAATCGCGCACGCCGCTGCGCCAGTTGGGGTCATCCAGCCACCATTCCGGTGAAATCCGTTCAGGGCCTAACGCGCGGATGCGGGTGTGGTCACGTCCGCGCCATCGAAAGCTGCTTGGCACTTTGGGTCCGGCTTCGGATGCGGTGACGGGTTCGGGATGCCACAGCAGCAAGGGGCGCGGGTTGGGGGGCGCGGGCCACGGCCCTTTGTGCGCCTCGGACCATGTGGCCGCCAGCACCTGCGCGCTCTTTTCGGGGATGTGGCTAGAGGCGGGATGCACCCGTGTGATCGCGTCCAGCCCGATGCGCGCGCCCAACCGTCCCAGCAGATCATCGACACCCGTTTGTGTGGCCAGACGGCGATTAACGCTGTCGCCAGCCTCTAGGTGACCGACGGCGGTGCGTTCCTGCAACGGTTCGTTTTGCACGGCCTCAAGCCGCAGCATGTCGATGCCAAAACCCGCGTCGATGTCGTCGATCTTTAGCTCTAGCAGCGGGCGGATACGGGCGGGGTCATGGGATGGGCGCGCCAGCCCGATCTCGATCATTTCGACCCCCTGATCCACACGAAATGCTTGCAGGCGCACACGGCGGGCACCGCGCCCTTGGGTCTTGAGCGCCGCGCACAACCGGTCCAGCAAACGATCAACACCCGCCATCACGTCATCGGCCAATCCGATCGGTTCAGGCAAGGTCATGCGCACTGCAAAATGATGCGCGGCCCCTGCGGGCGACACGGGTTCGGGCGCGCTGCCCATTGCTTGGTCCAGCCGCATCACCAGACCCCGCCCAAACCGCCGTGCGAGCCCTGCACGAGGCTGCCCCAAAACATCCCCGACGCGGCGCAATCCAAGACGGTTCAGCTGCGCAATCGTATCTGCATCAAGGCGCAGGGCCGCGATCGGCAGCGGGCTTAGCGCCACATAGGTTTGCCCCGGCGGTGCGATCCTGTGACGGCTGTCGTTGCGCCCCATTTGCACGGTCGGGGCGGCCCCGCCTTTGGTCCAGTGTCGCCGTTTTCCGGCCCGTGATCGCGTCGCGCGGGCCTCTTGGTCAATCGCGTCACCGTTGCGATCTGATTGCCCTGATTGCCCCGCAAAACGCGCAAGCGCCCATGCCGCCCCGCGCGTGTCAGCCACGCCCAGACAAACCGATAACCCCAAATCGTTGCAGTCGTCTTGGACCACTTGCACCAGCGCCTCTTCGCCGCCGAACAGATGTGCGCAACCGCTAAGGTCGATGACCAATCCGTCGTCCCCTTCGGGTGCGACCCAAGGTGAAAATTTACCTGCCCAGCGCCGCACCACCGCCATAAACGATTGTTCTGCAAGGGTATTACGCTGGCGTGTGATCAGCCCTTCGCACATGGCGTGGGCATCACGCACCGGTTGGCCAACGCGAATTCCGTGCCTTTCGGCGATGCTGTTGATCGAGGTCAGAACCTGCATATTCGCGTGCTCCGCAACCACCCCAAGCGGGTGATCCGTAAGCAACGGGTCCCGTCGGATCAGACGGTCGGCCCCCATTCGAGGGAACCACAGCGATAAGATACGGCGGTTGGGCCCACGGGTGGACATGGTTCGGTGATTCCAAATGTTCTTATTTTGTTCTTAATCTGGATACACAAAATTCGCCCTAGGAGTCGAGTCTAGAATAGGTCGGGCTTCAGGTTCCGTAACGCGCCATGAACGTTTCGACGGCACCATCAACGACGCGTTTGATTTCTTCGTCAGTGACAGATTTCGACACACCGAACATCAGCCGTGGCCAGACATCGGCCTTGCACAGTTCGCCAAATTGATCAGCCGCCAGCACAAGGTCGTCTATTTGCAGCTCGCCCCGTTCGGTCGCATCCTTGAAATACAGCGCCATTTCGCGGCGCATCACCGCAGGACCAGAGGCATAGAACGCGCGCCCGATGTCTGGAAAGCGATCCGATTCCGCCACACAAATCCGAAAGATTTGCTGACCAAGTTTGGACGTGATGAAGCGCAAAAAATGCTGCCCTGTGCGCGTCAAAACCTCGCGTGGGGGGGCGGCGCGGTCAATATTGTGTAGGGCGTCGTCGGCCTGCCGCGTGCATTCGGTCGTTGCGACTTCGACAAAAAGCAGCCGTTTGTCAGGGAAATAGCTGTACAGCGTCGCTTTGCTGACCTCGGCCACGCGGGCGATATCGTCGACGCTGGCCCCCTCGAACCCGTCCGCCATAAACACTTTGCGCGCGCCTTCTAGCACTTGATCGAATTTGCGGCCCTTGCGGACAATTTGGGCGGCTTGCGTCATACGTTCTCCGGAATTCAGAGCACTAACATAAACCGAATAGTTCAGTTTCCACAGATAAAAATGAACTGGCGTAGTGTAAGCTTGCAAAAGTTGATTGGCTTGTTATCTTAGAATCATTCTAATGTAGGTGACGCATGCGATTTTCTCTTTCCCGCAAATGGTTCAAGGATTTGTCCGAACAAGAGGTTCTGGCGCTCGCGATTTCGTCGGAGGAAGACGATGCGCAGATTTATCGGGGGTACGCGGAAAACCTGCGTGCCGATTATCCCGCCAGTGCTGCGGTGTTCGACGGCATGGCGGTTGAAGAAGACGGGCACCGCCAGCGTTTGATCGATTTGCATCGTGTGCGTTTTGGTGACGTCATTCCGCTGATCCGGCGCGAACATGTGTCTGGTTTTTACGCACGTCGCCCCGTGTGGTTGATCGAAAACCTGTCGCTGGAACGCATCCGCACCGAAGCCGAAGCGATGGAACAAGACGCCGCGCGATTCTATCACGCCGCCGCTGCCCGCACGTCAGATGCCGCCACGCGCAAGCTGTTGGGGGATCTGGCCGCCGCCGAAGCAGGCCATCAGGCGACAGCGGAACAGTTGGAAAACCAGCACCTGAATGACGACGCAAAATCGAGCGAAGAGGAACAAGCCAGGCGCCGGTTTTTGCTGACTTGGGTACAGCCCGGATTGGCCGGTTTGATGGACGGTTCGGTGTCTACCCTTGCTCCGATTTTTGCCACCGCCTTTGCGACCCAAGACACGTGGACGACGTTTTTGGTCGGACTGGCGGCCTCTGTCGGCGCGGGCATTTCCATGGGCTTTACCGAAGCGGCATCGGATGACGGTGAATTGTCAGGGCGCGGATCACCCGTGAAACGCGGATTTGCATCCGGCATCATGACCACGCTGGGCGGTCTGGGCCACGCCCTGCCCTATCTGATCACCGATTTCTGGACCGCCACCGTCATCGCGATCATCGTCGTGTTTGTCGAACTTTGGGCCATCGCGTGGATCCAGAACAAATTCATGCAAACCCCGTTTTTCCGCGCTGCATTCCAAGTTGTCGTCGGTGGCGCGCTGGTGTTTGGCGCAGGCGTTTTGATCGGTTCGGGTTAGAGCCCTTGCAGCGTATACCTTAGCCGCGCTATCCCTACAGAATGATTGCGATTTTCCTTAAGACATTGCCGTTCTTTGCCATTATCGGGTTGGGGTACATCGCCGGACGCACCCGCTTTTTCTCGGCTGAAGCGACCGCGTATCTGACCAAATTCGTGTTCTTTTTTGCGTTGTCTGCGATGATCTTTCGCTTTGCCGCAAACCTGCCCTTGGCCGAGGTTTGGGATGGTCGTCTAATCGCCGCCTATCTTTGGGGCACCGCGTTTGTTTACGTGATCGCGACCGCCGTTGCATTTGTGCGCAAGCTGGACATCGCAACCGCCGCGATCGAGGCGCAATGCGCGGTGATCGGCAACATCGGTTTCCTTGGAATACCCATGCTGACATTGCTGCTGGGCGAGGCCGCGATTGGCCCGATCATGATGATGCTGGCGGTTGATCTGATCGTGTTTTCATCCCTGATTGTGATCCTGATTACGGGGTCGCGTGATGGCAAAATGTCATTTTCCATCCTCAAGATTGTGGGCCTTGGGTTGGTCAAAAACCCGATGATTGTGGCCATGTCTTTAGGCCTGTTCTGGTCCGGCTTTTCCATCCCGATCCCGACACCCATGAACGATTTCCTCGCGATTTTGGGCGGTGCTGCGACCCCCGGTGCGCTGTTTGCCATCGGGGCCTCGCTTGCCTCGAAATCCGCAGAACGGATCGAGGTCGCAGGCTGGCTGACATTCTGCAAACTGGCGCTGCATCCGGCGTTTGTCGCCTTTGCCGCGATCTACTTATTCTCGGTCGACAGCTACAGCGCCGGCGTGATGATTTCTGCGGCCGCCCTACCTGTCGCGGGCAACGTCTACATGCTGGCGCAACACTACGGCGTCGCCCCGCAACGCGTCTCTGCCGCGATCCTCGTGTCCACAGCCATCAGCATCGTCACAGTCAGTGTCGTTATTGCGTGGGTCACTGGCGCATAATGGGATACATCCGTTAACCAATCTGGCGTACACATCGGCCAACACGACATTCGAAGGAACGCACTTATGAAAACCATCTCTGAAAACGCCTGCTTTGGCGGCACCCAAGGCGTCTACAGCCATGCATCGGCGGCCTGCGCCTGTGACATGACATTCGCCGTGTTCCTACCGCGCGAGGCCAAGGACGGCCCCGTGCCCGTGTTGTGGTATTTGTCGGGCCTGACCTGCACCCACGAAAACGCGATGGTCAAGGCCGGCGCGCAAGTTTGGGCGGCAGAGCACGGCATCGCGTTAATCTTTCCTGACACCTCACCGCGCGGTGAAGGCGTTGCAGATGACGAAGCATACGATCTGGGCCAAGGCGCTGGATTTTACGTGGATGCAACGCAAAAACCGTGGGCCGATCATTTCAAAATGTGGACCTACGTGGCTGATGAATTGCCCGCTTTGATTGCCGAGAATTTCAGCATCGACATGGACCGTCAGGCGATCACCGGCCATTCCATGGGTGGGCATGGTGCGCTGACATTGGCGATGGGTCTGCCGGACCGGTTCTGTTCCGTGTCGGCCTTTGCGCCAATCTGTAACCCGACCTCAGCCGATTGGGGGCGCAAACAGCTGTCCGCCTATTTGGGCGATGACGAGGCCACGTGGGGGCCCCATGACGCCACATTGATGATGGAAAAGGCGGGCTTTGACGGGCCGATCCTGATCGACACAGGCACCACTGACCAGTTCATCGATTTGCTCAAGCCAGAGGCGCTGTCAGCCGCCATCGCAGCAAAACGCCAACAGGCCACCGTGCGCCTGCAACCCGGCTACGATCACAGCTATTTCTTTGTTTCAACGTTCATGGAAGACCACGTCGCCTTTCATGCAGACGCCCTATACGCGGATTAAATCATGGCCCATTACGACCTTATCATCATCGGCTCAGGCCCTTCTGGCCGCTCTGCCGCGATCCAGGCAGGCAAGCTGAAACGCAAAGTTCTGGTCATCGATCGCAAGGACCGTTTGGGCGGTGTTTCGGTGCACACCGGCACGATCCCGTCCAAGACATTGCGCGAAACCGTGCTGAACCTGTCCGGCTGGCGCGAGCGCAGTTTTTACGGGCGCAGCTACCGTGTGAAACAGGAAATCAACGCCGAAGATTTAAAGGGCCGTTTGCACCAAACGTTGGATCACGAGGTCGACGTGCTGGAACACCAGTTCAATCGCAACCACGTTGAAACGCTGAACGGCACTGCGCATTTCCTTGACGCCAACACGGTCGAAATCGAAACCGAAGCTGGTGAAACCACCAAGATGACGGCGGATAAATTCCTGATCTCGACAGGGACCAAAACCTATCGCCCCGACTACATGCCGTTCAATGGCACGACGATTTTGGACAGCGATGAATTTCTGGATATGGCGCAAATTCCACGGTCTTTGATCGTGGTTGGCGCGGGTGTGATCGGGGTCGAATATGCGACGATGTTTGCCGCCCTCGACATCTCGGTCACGCTGATCGAACCGCGCGAGACGTTCCTTGATTTCATCGACAAAGGGATCATCAGCGACTTTACCCATCAGGTCAAAGAGAACGGTTTGGACCTGCGCCTTGGGTCTGCCATCGAAAAGGTCGAAGACGCGGGAACCCACGTCGAAGTGACGCTGGAAAACGGGCGACACGTGCGCGCCGAAATGCTGCTGTTTGCCGCAGGACGTATGGGTGCCACAGACAAGCTGAAACCCGAAGCCGCCGGGCTGGAAACCGACCATCGTGGCCGTCTTGAGGTCAGCCGCAAAACCTATCAAACGACCGTGCCGCACATCTATGCTGCAGGCGACGTGATCGGGCATCCTTCGCTTGCCTCGACCTCTGGACAACAAGGGCGTGTGGCGGCCTGTCACGCGCTTGATACGCCGACACTGGGCGAAAGCGCGTGGTTTCCGTACGGCATTTATTCGGTCCCAGAAATTTCAACTTGCGGCATGTCCGAGGAAGAAATGCAGGAACGCGAAATCCCGTATGAAGTGGGCGAGGCACGCTTTCGCGAAACGTCGCGCGGACACATCATGGGGCTGGAACACGGGATGCTGAAAATGCTGGTGTCTTTGAAAACACGGCGTGTTTTGGGGGTTCAGATTGTCGGTGAAGGGGCCACGGAACTGATCCACATTGCCCAAGCGGTTTTGAACCTCAAGGGCACCGTCGATTACTTTGTTCAGAACACATTTAACTATCCGACGCTGGCAGAGGCTTATAAAATCGCAGGGCTAGACGCGTTCAACCGCATGCCGATCCCCGAAGAATTCAAAGCGCCGGACAAGAAGAAAAAGGCCAAGTCGTGAGCCTGTACATCGACGCCGACGCCTGCCCCGTAAAGGAGGAGGCGGAGCGCGTTGCAACCCGCCACAAGTGCCAGATGTTCGTGGTGTCCAACGGCGGCTTGCGCCCTTCGCAAAACCCGTTGGTCGAAAACATAATCGTCGACGCAGGGCCTGATGTGGCCGACATGTGGATCGCAGACCGCTGCGGGCCGGGCGACGTGGTTGTGACGGGTGACATTCCGTTGGCTGCAAAATGTGTCGAGGCAGGGGCCCGCGTGCTAAAACACAACGGCGAAGCATTGACCGCAGCCAACATCGGCAACGTGCTGGCAACGCGGGATTTGATGACAGATTTACGGGCCGCTGATCCGTTCCGTCAGGGTGGCGGCAAGGGGTTTACCAAGGCGGACCGTTCGCGGTTTCTAGAAGCGCTGGAGCGGGAAATGCGGGCGGCGGCGCGGGGGTGAAGGGCTGGTAAGCGGGACGAAGTTAGCTTTCGCTGTGTTCAGCCCAGCGTCCGCTTTGGGAATTGGGGCAGATACACGCTATGTTCGCGACCTGCCCCATCTTAGGAAGACACATAGTGCCCTTATGGCAATTCATGCTGTCGTCGCCGAATGCAAGAGACTGGTTAGCACTTTGGCTCAGCCGTCGTTTTCAACAGGTGGCTCGGGGCGCTCAGGACGATCACCACCGCCGCCGCCCATTGCGGCTTCGGTCACGTTTCCGCGCAGACAGCGGGGAAAGAACGGGAACGTATCGGTGGCGTAGTAGACATATTCACCGTCAACCATCGTCCCATTGCATTCATCCAGCGTGCCGGACCCGTCGACGTATTCCCAATCCTGCACATAGGTACCGTCATGGACGCCTTCTGGCGCACCTTCGCCTTCGCGTTCACCGTCTTTAAGTTGGTAGGACGATTGCACATCGCTCCCAACGTAATGAATTTCGAATCCATCAGTGGCATAGGCGAACAGTGTACCGTCAAGATTGTTCATCACAGCTTCGGGAATGCCATGATAGTGGTACATTCCGGCCCCATCCACATGTGCATTCTGAGCATCCATGATCAAACCGCCCACACCTTCGACGTTCCAGCCGGATGAGCGGTCGCGGGACCAGCCTTTCTCGGTCGTTGGATCATAGTATTCCGCCGTGCCAGGACGCAGGGGAACTCCTGTGACGGTCATGCCAGAGATCATGACCCGTTCCGTTATGGTGCCCGTATTTTCAGGCATCGCATCGACGCAGAACAAATGATCCTGAGGTTCGACAACAGCCCCTTCACGCCATGTGCCAACCTCGTGGTCAGGTATACCGTTTGAGACGATACAGCGTTGATCCCCTTGGATCGTGATATTCAGTTCATGCGCTTGCGCCGCACTGGCAGCCAGAAGTGTCAAGGCGGTTGTCGCGAAAAGGTTTTTCATAATTCTCTCCTGATGTCCGTTCCATTTTATACGGCTGACAGATAAATTTCCGTCGGTTTAATAACAAATAGGATTAACACGCGTTCCATCTGTTACGTCGTCAGCGATCCGAAAATCGGCGCAGGAATTCGCATTTAGTTCACCAAACCCATGTAACTCTAGCGGCTGGAGCAGACATTCGCTGCAAAGTATAAAACTGGCAAAGTGGGCTCATAGCCGCCGTTCACTTTTTCCTAACTTGAAGGCCCGAGCTTTTACATCATAGATTGACCTTTTGCCAATTCCGCGTGAGTCTGCCTGCGACGCTAAAAGGATACCACTTATGACCATCAAAGCCGTAATCTTCGACATCGGAAACGTACTGATCGGCTGGCAGCCGGAGCAGTTTTTTGACAGCGTGATCGGCGAAGAACGTCGCGCTGCGTTCTTTGCGGCCGTTGATCTGCATGGCATGAATGACCGCATCGATGCAGGTGCGAATTTTCACGACACATTGATGCAAACGGCCAAGGATCACTCTGACTGGGCGGACGAAATCCATCTTTGGCATGACCGCTGGATCGACATGGCGGCCCCGCTGATCACCCACTCAGAGCGGTTGATGTATGCGTTGCAGGCCAAGGGGATACAGGTTTTCTCGCTCACCAACTTTGGTATCCAGACCTATGATTTGGCGGCTGAATCCTACCCGTTCATGCGCAAATTTGATCGCGATTTCATCTCGGGTCACATGGGGGTGATCAAACCCGATCCGGTGATTTATCAGATGCTCGAGGACGCCTCAGGCCTGTCCGGTGACGCCTTGCTGTTTGCCGATGATCGCCAAGACAACATCGATGCCGCCAATGCGCGCGGCTGGCAGACACATTTGTTCGAGCATCCGCAGGGGTGGGCGAATAAACTGGTCACAGCAGGCTTGCTAGGCAGAGATGAGGCGCAATGACTTCGATCCCGTTTATCCCATTTGACGAAGGCGAGGCCGTGCTGGATTGGATCGGCCTGACGGACGCGTTGGCCGCCGGGCACACCCTGCCCAAAGCCGAAATTGGCGATACGTTTTTGTACCGCGATCCAGACACTTTGCTGTCGCGGTCCGCGTGGATCGACGGGCTGGGTATCGCAGTAAAATCAGCCACCGTTTTCCCGAACAATCCCGCCTCTGGCGCACCGATGATCAATGGCGGCGTGAACCTATATTCTAATGAAAACGGGATACTTGAGGCGATCATCGACTTTCATCTGGTGACCAAATGGAAGACCGCCGGTGACAGTCTGACGGCCGCGCGTCGCCTTGCGCGTGCCGGCAGTCGCAACATCCTGATCGTGGGCGCTGGGACTCAAGGGCGCGCGCTGCACAGTGCGTATCGTGCGGCGTTTCCCGCTGCTGTTTTCACCGTCTGGAATCGCTCTGCCCCGAACGCAGAACAGATGGCGGCAGAGCTGCCCGGCCTGTTGATCGCAGATGATCTTGAGACCGCTGTGAACAACGCCGACATCATCACCTCAGCGACGATGTCAACCGAACCGTTGATCAAAGGGGCGTGGTTGCGACCCGGCCAACACGTTGATTTGATTGGTGCTTATCGCCCTGACATGCGCGAAGTCGACAACGAAGCCTTGCAGCGCGCGCGTGTGTTCGTGGACAGCCATGACACCACGCTGGGCCATATCGGCGAGATCAAAATTCCGCTGGAAACAGGCGCGATCAGTCGCGACCACATCGTGGCGGACTACTACGACATGGCCGCGTTCAAACGCCACTCCGACGATGAAATCACACTGTTCAAAAACGGCGGTGGCGCGCATCTGGACCTGATGACCAGCCGCTATATTCTGGATCGTTGGATGGACAAATCATGACGTGGTTTATCGTCATTCTGCTCGGCGTCATTGCCGTTCCGGTCGTGATCGAGATTACGCGCAAAAGGATGAACGACAGTGCGCGTAAAACCGCGACAGGGCAGTTCGCGACGCTGTCCCAAGGCGTCACGCATTTTGAATGGTTCGGCCCTCAACGCGGCGCGATTATCGTCTGTGTGCACGGGCTGACGACGCCATCGTTTGTGTGGCGGGGGCTGACCAGGGGGCTCGCGATTATGGGCTATCGCGTGCTGACCTATGACCTGTTTGGCCGTGGGTATTCGGACAAAGCCAAAGGCGCACAGAGCAGTGATTTCTTTTTGCAGCAGTTAAACGACCTGCTGGAACACCAAGGTGTTGTGCGCGATTTCACAGTCATAGGCTATTCAATGGGTGGTGCAATTGCGACGCTGTTTGCAGCCCAAAACCCCAGCCGCTTGCGTCAACTGGTTTTGATCGCACCCGCAGGCATGGGCACGGTTGCGTCACCCATTGTGAACTTTATCGCAAAGACGCCCCTGATCGGGGATTGGTTAATGTTGGCCTTGTACCCTAGCAAAATGCGCAAGGGCATTGCGGCGGAACGCGGTCTGCCATCGTCCGTCGAGGGCATCACCGAATTACAAGAAAACGAGCTGACGTATCGCGGCTATGTTCCTGCCGTTCTCGCCAGTTTGCGCGGCGTTCTTGGCACAGCACTTGAGGCCGAACATCGCGCAATCCATGCGGCACGCACGCCGGTTTTGGCGGTTTGGGGCGGCGTTGACGACGTGATCCCGATTGCTGCGGCTGGCACGCTTGCACAGTGGTCACGCGGTGCGGTGCAAGAAGTGATCGAGGGCGCAGGCCACGGTGTGACCTACACGCACACGGATGAAATTTTGGCTATTCTTGCAGAAAATCTCGAACGCTAGACGGCGACCAGTTTTTGTTCGCGAATGGGCAAATGTACGATCGCACTGAATGCGCCGATTGCGACGCCGAACCACCAGACAGCAGTGTAATCACCGTATAAATCGTACATCCGCCCGCCCAACCAAACGCCCAAAAAGCTGCCCAACTGGTGGCTGAAAAACACGATCCCGTACAGCGTTCCCATGTAGCGCAACCCATAAAGATGCGCGACCAAGCCAGATGTCAGCGGCACCGTCGCCAACCAAAGCGACCCCATCGCGACCGAAAACAGGATGACCGACAACGGCGTAATCGGCAGCATGATGAACAGCCCGGCAATAATCGTGCGCCCGGTGTAAATGCCCGCCAGCAGGTATTTCTTGGAGAAATGCTTGCCCGCCCAACCAGCCAACAGCGTGCCAGCAATGTTGGCCAACCCGATCAACGAAATCGCAATCGCCCCCAGCGCGGATGTCGTCGTGATCCCCATGCTGTGCAGCGCGCCACCGGGCAGGATCGGACCACACATTTCAGTCACAAACGCAGGGAAATGCGCGGTGATGAACCCCAACTGGTACCCGCAAGAAAAGAAACCCAGAAAGATCAGCATAAAGGACGGATCTTTGGCCGCTCTTAACAGAATTTCGCCCATGCTTTCTTGCAATTCCGCCTTGGTTGCCATGGCGGGTGCGCGCATCAATGGCAGGGTAAACGTGATCGCCACAACCATGCCCGCAAAGACCAGAAACACAGATTGCCACGTCATGATAGTCATCAAACCTTCGGCCAACGGCGCGCCAAAGACTTGACCGACGCTGCCGGCAGCCGTCACAATTGCCAGCGACATGGATCGGTTTTCGTCGCTGGACGCACGCCCCACAACGGCCAAGATCACGCCAAATCCAGTTCCTGCGATACCAAATCCAACCAGCCATGCGTAGGTCTGATGTTCAAACGGGGTTGTGCCATTCGCAGACAGAACCATGCCCAAAGCATAGAAAATCGCGCCGATGATGATAGCCTTTCGATCACCGATCTTTTCCGCAATCGCACCAAAAAACGGCTGCCCGATCCCCCACGCGAGGTTCTGGATTGCAATCGCCAAGGAAAATTCCGCCCGCAGCCACCCAAATTCCTCGGCAATCGGAATTTGAAACACGCCAAAGGATGCGCGCACCGCAAAGCTGACCATGATAATCACGCAGCCCACGATCAAAACGGGGGTCATGATGGGGGTGCGGTGGTCCATGTCGATGTCTCCTGACCGGCGGTTGTGGCCACCTTATGCAGACACGCGCCCGCGTCAAATCAGCAATTTTTGTCAAACCATCACAAAGCTTGATCTTTTCACCAAGAAGACGGCACGCTATGCCCGACATATGACTGATTTGACACGCCTTTACGCTGACCTCGTCGCGGCAGGTTCGCTGACAGCGGACCCCGCCCAACAAGCTGTGCTGCCGCAGTTCGAACGCATCCGCGCAGGTGTCGAGGAACCTGTAAAATCCAGTTGGTTTCGCAAAGCCCCCGAGCCGCCAAAGGGGCTGTACCTGTGGGGTGGCGTCGGGCGCGGTAAATCCATGCTGATGGACATGTTTGCCGAAAACATGGGTGACGTGCCAGTGCGCCGCGTCCATTTTCACGCCTTCATGCAAGAGATCCAGACAGCGATGCACGCCGCACGCGCCACCGGTGTTAAAGACCCGATTGCACCAGTTGCGGCCGCTGTAGTGGCCCAAGTTCGCGTGCTGGCCTTTGATGAAATGCAGATCACTGACATCACCGATGCGATGATCGTGGGTCGCTTGTTTGAGGCGCTGTTTGCCGCCGGCGTTGTCGTTGTGACCACGTCAAATCGCATTCCCGATGATCTGTACAAACACGGTTTGAACCGCGAGGCGTTCTTGCCCTTCATCGACCTGATCAAAGACAAAATGGAGGTGTGCGAGTTGGTCAGCCCAACCGATTACCGCCAAGATCGCCTGTCAGGTTCGCAAGTTTATTTCACCCCGTCTAACGCCGAATCCCGCGCCGCTATGAACGCCGTTTGGCAGGATTTAACGGGCGGACCGGCAGAGCCATTGGTGTTGAAAGTCAAAGGCCGCGACGTCGTGTTGCCCGGTTTTAGAAACGGAATTGCACGGGCTAGCTTTTTCGATCTTTGCGGGAAATTCCTTGGGCCCGCAGATTTTCTAGCCGTGGCTGAGGCGGTCAAAGTATTGCTGATCGACGATATTCCGCAACTGTCGCGGTCAAATTTCAACGAAGCCAAACGCTTTGTCACGCTGATCGACGCGCTCTACGAGGCCAAGGTACGGCTGATTTGTTCCGCCGCCGCAACGCCCGAAATGTTGTATGTCGAAGGCGAAGGCACATTCGAATTTGAACGCACGGCGTCGCGTCTGCGCGAGATGCAAAGCGACGGCTGGGGCGACGCGGCTACTGCGTGATCAGCGAGGCAAGCCCAAGCAACAACGTGTCCGTATCCAAACGCCCCGACGCGGTCTGAAGCGCAACAGGAACCGACATTTCACCGCGTCCTGCGGCGGTGTTCAGCAAGGCATCAATGTAGGCATTCGACTGTCCTTCGGCTAGGGCCTGCACCAAAAGATCATACAGCGCGTCGCCTGGAACTGCGGTGTGGCCAAAGCTTTCTAATGCCGTTTTTGCCAGCTGGCGCAGGTCATTGCGCTGTCCGTTCAAACGGATCGGGCTACGCAGCATTTTGCTGACATCACCGGTCAATTCAGATTGGGTCAACGTCAACAGCGAGGTGTTAGACCGGGTTACGTCTTGGGTTTGTTGCGTGGATGCGGCGCGCGCCAATTGCGTGTCAGACGTTACAACTGCGGTTGGTTGCTCCGACGCTGCCATTTGCTGCGGTGCGCGGCTGGGTTGCATCAGGATCAAACCGATCGTCACCAGCAAAAAGGCCGCTGCAATCAACATCAATTTCATATTAGAAGACGCGCCCTCGGCGTGCGGGTCCCTAGACTCGCTTAACCAAGGCGCATTTAACTTGCGCCAGCCCATATTGCTCTTCCCTCAAAGAGTAGAGACTGATGATGCAACGTGCATCCCAGCCCTTGTGTTCTACTCAAGATATAGGCGGAAATCTGCTAATACGTCAACATGCGGTTGATTCGCGCAACTCAAATACTTCTGTAAGTTAGCCGTTTTCGCGCAAAACCGCGCCAGCAAGGTACAAAGACCCGCAAATCAGAATGCGGGCTTGGCTGTCTATGGCCAAGATTTCGGTGATCGCCGTACGCACATCCACCGCTTCATGTGCGGGAATTCCAGCGGCGTTGGCGGCAATCGCCGTGTCCGCACCGGGCAACGTGTTCACTTCGCCGGGGATCGAAACGGCGCTGAGCGACTGTACGTGTTCCACCAACGGGGCCATGTATCCATGCACGTCCTTGGTGTTCATCAGGCCACAGATCAGATGCGTGGGTCGTTTTGGCAAACGGGTCAGCGTTTCCGCCAACGTCGCGGCACAGGCCGCATTATGCCCGCCGTCCAGCCAGAATTCAGCGTCCGGCCCCAGATCGATCAACGGACCGGAATCCAGCCGCTGCATGCGCGCAGGCCAACTGACATCCCTTGGTACCGCCTCGCATGCGTCCTCGCCAAAGCCGAGGTGGCGCAGGGCCGTCAGGGCTGTGCCTGCATTCTGAAACTGGTGTGCGCCCATCAAGGTGGGGGGTGGCAGGTCTAGCAGCCCATTTTCGTCTTGGTAAATCAGGCGGCCGCGTTCTTCCCATGCGTGCCAGTGTTGGCCTTGGGCAAGCAACGGCGCGCCGATTTTGGCGGCGCGCGCCTCGATCACATCCAGCGCTTCGTCAGATTGGCCCGCGATAATTCCGGTCACGCCACGTTTCAGAATTCCCGCCTTTTCGAACGCGATTTCGCCAACGGTATCACCAAGAAATTGCGGGTGATCAAAGGACACCGGCGTGATGATTGTCAGCGCGGGTTTGTCGATTACGTTGGTCGCATCCAGACGCCCACCAAGGCCGACCTCTAGCAGGGTGTAATCCGCAGGGGTGCGCGCAAAGGCGAGCATCGCCGCACAGGTCGTGATTTCAAAATAGGTGATCGTCTCGCCGCCGTTGGCCGCGTAACATTCATCTAGCACTTCGGTCAGATACGCCTCGTCAATCAGTGTGCCCGCGAGGCGAATTCGTTCGTGAAAACGCGCCAGATGCGGCGAGGTGTAGGCGTGCACCGTCTTGCCAGCACCCTCTAGACCGGCGCGGATCATCGCTTGGGTCGAACCCTTGCCGTTGGTGCCAGCGATGTGGATCACGGGCGGCAGATCGTTTTGCGGATTGCCCAGCGCGTTCAGCAAGCGAAACATCCGATCCAAGGTCAAATCGATGATCTTGGGGTGCAAGGCCATCATCCGATCCAGGATGGCGTCCGAATTTTTCGTGCTCATTTGGCGTCAGTCACCTGTTCAGACACAGCGTCTGTGGCCTCGGGGTCTGGTGCGGGCAGATCACCTTTGATCGCCGGGGTCATGCCCATCAGCATGCGCACTATTGTAATCAGTTCTTCGCGCATGTCGGTGCGTTTGATGACGCGGTCCAGCATGCCGTGATCCAGCAAATATTCCGCGCGCTGGAACCCTTCGGGCAGTTGTTCGCGAATGGTTTGTTCGATCACGCGTGGGCCGGCAAAACAGATCAGCGCGTTGGGTTCGGCGATGTGCACGTCGCCCAGCATCGCGTAGGACGCGGTCACGCCGCCTGTGGTCGGATGCGTCAGAACCACGATGTAGGGCAGCCCGGCTTCTTTCAGCATTTGCACAGCCACGGTCGTGCGCGGCATCTGCATCAAGGACAAAATCCCCTCTTGCATGCGCGCGCCACCGGCGGCGGAAAACAGCACCAGTGGGCGTTTTTGTTTCACGGCCTCGGTGGCAGCCGCGATGATCGCGTTGCCCACGTACATGCCCATGGACCCGCCCATAAACGAGAAATCCTGCGCTGCCGCAACAATCGGTGTGCGCCCGATATCGCCAACCGCAACCAACATGGCGTCTTTTTCGCCCGTGGTTTTCTGCGCAAGCTTCATCCGGTCGGGATATTTTTTCTGATCCCGAAACGTCAGCGGATCAGCGATGGGTTCAGGCACATCGATCTCGGCAAAAATACCGCCGTCAAACAGGGCGGTAAACCGGTCACGCGGGGTGATCGCCATGTGATGCCCACAGCTGGTGCAGACATTCAGGTTGTCCGACACTTCGCGGTGAAACAGCATGGTTCCGCATTCACTACATTTCGTCCACAGATTATCCGGCGTTTCGCGACGCGAGAAAATCGAGTTGATCCGGGGCCGGACGTAGTTGGAAATCCAGTTCATGGTGTCGTTCCCTATGGGCTGTGTTGTCTTTCAAATAGTCTGGGCGATGGGCAAATGCAATCAAGCCATGATCGCCAGACGCGCGGCAAGCCAACTGATACAGATCAGCGCAAAGTCGACAGGCAGCCACGCGCGCATCAGTTCGACGTCTTGTAGGCCAAAGGGCAGCAGAAACAACGCGGCTCCGTCCAGCGATTCTGGAATGGACACAATCAATAGCGCCGAGACGTTGTTGACGAAATGCACCGCCATCGCTGGCCCCAAGCTGCCGGCACGTGCGGTCAAATCCGCCATCGCCAGCCCGAACACAAACGCCCAGATCACCAGAACATACGCGTTTTGGCCAGCATTTGTGGGGTCGTAGTGCCCGATCGCAAAAATCGCCGAGGGTACAACCATCCACACCAAAGGCGATTTAAAACGCGCGGCCAGTTGCTGCTGCATGTAGCCGCGAAACAGAATTTCCTCGGCGCTGGTCTGGATCAGAACCGCCAGCAGCGTCAGCGGCAAAATCGCCACCCATTTGCCCAGCGGCAGGTTCGGAACCAGCGGTTCTCCGTAACCCCAAGGCGGCAAAATAAAGACCACGAGCAGCAGCAATCCCATCATCGCGCAGACCCGCAAAAACTGCGGAATGACCAAGCGGACTGGCCCGAATATCGTGCCAATGGGGCGGCGATGCAGCGTCAGAACCACCAAAAACACAGCGGTTGTGAACATCGCAAAGCCTGACAGCAGCACCACTACCGACGTCGCTGTGCTGCCAAAATCACCGTCCAGCGGGACCACTGACAGGCCAAGCATGGTTAACGTGCTGACGATCACCGTGTTGTAGAACGCGAATAGGAACAGTGCTATTCCGGTGCCCAGGAACAGGCCAACGATCAGGCGCCACAGCTCGGAGTATTTCTTGGCCGGCCGTGTCAGATGCGTGTGCGCTTTGTACTCAAAATTCCACATCAGATGTCTTTCAAAGGTGGGGCGGGTGGACCCTGATCGACAGGCAAATCGACATCGGCATTGGCCAGCAATTCAGCCGCGTTTTGCAAATGCCCGCCGACGGTTTGCAGCAAGGTCAACAGCGCTGAGTTGTCGTTTTCAATGACAGAGCGGAATTCCTCGGCGCCGATCCGCAGGAATGTGGTTTCGGTTGTTGCGACCAAATCGACCTTGCGCTCTTCTTTCATGATGATCGCGAGATCGCCGATCAGACGCCCCGGTTCAACCGACGACACCGCGTATTTTTCGCCGTCATCATCCGCAAAAAATAACTGGGCACCACCTGCAACACACAAGTAAGCAGCGTCCGCCTTGTCGCCTTTGGCAAAGATCATCTGCCCCGGTTTTGCTGTGTACCACTGTGCTGCAAACGCCAGCAGCCGTTGGTTGCGGCTATCAAGCTTGGCAAAGGTGTCGGTCTGGGAAATCGCGCGTAATTTGCTGCGCAGATCATCCGATCCGCCGTCAGGAACCAGATCGTTGTCTTGCATTTGGACACCATCGATCCGACCGTTTTTGATTTCAACATACAGGTCGTATTCGCTGGGGTTTTCAAAATTGTCTTCCATAAAGATCAACGTTGAATCCGGCAAAATATCGCGCAACGCGCTGCGCATTTTGCGGCGGCTTTCGGCGTCGTGGCTGGCAATCGCTTTGTCCAGAACCAGAATATCAGGCCGCTTGATCCCGGCACGACTGAAGGCTGCACGTTCCTGAAAAACTGCCGGCAAATTGGCACCACCCAATCCTGTGGGCAGATCAAAAATGGTTTCTGCAACAAGGCGGCGTAGATCGTGCTGCGCCAAAACATCCGTGACGATGGCGCGCACGTCTTCGGTTTTGCTGCCCGCAAATGCAGAAATCCGACCGTACAGCGCGTTTTCCATCAAGGTGAGACGCGGCAGGTAATTTTCGGGCGCGACCGGCACGAACATATCTCTGGTGCGCGCGCGCAACCCCTCGGCGTTGGTGCGGCGAATGTTGAGAATATCTTGTTTAAAACTATCTGGAAAGGCGGGCCCGATCTGTTCGGCGGTAAAGGCAAATGGCACCGTCAGCAGCAGCGAAAATTCGTCTTCGCTGAGCGCACCATCGCCGTGTTCGCGCCTGCGCGTCGCGATGTCGACCAACCGTTCGTACAGGTCTTCTTCGATCCCGAGCGCGGTGAAAAGCGGGTGATTGGTACCGTCCATTCCAAAGGTTTGGTGCAGCGTTTCGATGACCGTTTGCGAGATCGCAATGCCTTGTTCGGCCAATCCCTGATCAAGGATCATCGCCAGAAAATTCTTTTCCGCGGCCAGTCGTTCCTGACTGATTTCAGCCAAAGGCGACGCGAACAGCAGGTTGCCACCCAACGGCACCGCTGGATTGAATGTTTCAGGATCAAACCGGAACACCACGTCATTTAACCCGGCCGCGACAATGCGTTTGTGCACCTCATCACGCAGCCCGACCACGGCACGGGCAAGCTGTGGATGCAGCTTTGCATCGATGCGCGCGCCCAACATACGTTGGAACATGAATTCATCGATGCCCATCGCGGTGACCAGTTCAAACCACCATTTTCGGATGGCCACGGCGTCTGACAAATCAGCCAACGCCGGATCAAGCCAATCTGCGCGCAGACTGTCGGGGCTGTTGCCTGAGCGTTCAGATTCATTGGCGAACCGGTCGCGTTTGTCAGGGTCCCACAGGATCGTTTTGGGCGAGGTCATCAGCGGCATCATCAGGTTGCTGCCCAGCGTGCCGTCAAACAAATAAGGTCGCGAATGGGCGTATCCGATGCGCGCAGCAATCACCGCTTGATGCAGGCCGGACAGGTCGTGGTCTGCAATCCGCACGGTGCCGCGCGTCGGGTTCACTTCACGCGTCAGCAGCTCTGCCAGAGCGGTCCGTTCGGTTTGGTTGGTCACTTTGATCGCCACGCGAGAGCCGTGCGGGATCGTCAGATTGATGTCCTCAAGCAGCGTGTTTCCGGACGCTGTGCGCAGGGTCACGTGATCCAGTTCAACCGCGCCGCGCAGGTGTGGCATGTCGGCAGGCGCGCCCACGAATAGTTCTTCTGCCACCATGCCTTTAGGTTGGAACCGCTCTGTCACGATGTCCCAACGCAGGGACATGTCTTGCACTTGATTGTAGTAGGTCAGCAGTTCTTTCCACGGGCTAGACAGGTCTTTGTATGCCGCCAGCGCAGCCACCAGCGCACCAACGGTAATGTCGCCACGAATGGCCAGATAGCCACCAACGAGGTAGAAAAAGAACGGGGTCAGCTGGGTGATGAAGTTGTTGAGAAACTTCATAAAAAACTTTTTGTTGTAGATTTTGTAGCGAATTTCAAACAGCCGCCCCAAGCGATCGGTGAACACAGCCAAGCGATACCGCAGCCCGCCATTGGTGCGCAGATCGGTGATGCCCGCGGCGGTTTCGCCGATCTCTGCGGCAAGGCCACGCACCTCTTTGATGCGATCCTTGTTCAGCAAATTGATTTGGCGTTGCAGCAGCGGAATGATGTAGGCCTGCAGCGGGATCAGCGCGATCCCCGCCAGGCCGAACCACACCGATTGCAGAAACAAAAAGATCACAATGATCAACATTTGACCCAGCTGAAACACGGGCTGCGCGACCGCATCGCCCATCAGGCCACCCATCGGTTCGGCCTCGGATGTGACCATCGCGACCAGTTCGCCTTGCGATGTGGCTTGGAAATAGCTGCGCGGAAACCGCATCATCCGTTCGATCAGCCCAAAACGAAAGCGGCGCAGCAAGCGTTCGGCCACCACACCCTTCATTGTGTTCAGGCGCATCTTGATCAGCCCGTGCACCAGCACTGATCCGAGATAGCCAAAGCACAGCGCCAGCAAAAACTGGGTTTGGCTAAAGCTATTGCCCCAGACCACAATCGTATCGCTGGTTGCACCAATGGCGTCGTTGATGATCCGCTTTGGCAACTCAAGCGTGACGTACAAAAGCGGGAAGGAAATCAGCGTCACTGCCAGCAACATCAATTGCTCGCGTTTCGAATATTTCCAGATGAATGAAAAGAGGGTCGGTTCCATGGGTGCAATCCAGTGCAGGGACACGCCGAAATAGACCTGCCGTGAGTGTCGAAATTAGTCACACCGCCGTTACAATACAAGTTCTATACGCCTGCAAAAACCGCTGGCCTTTGATCCGTTCTTGCAGGCGCGCGCGCGCTTGGGTATGCCAAACCAAATGTTTCGCCAGAGTTTCGAAGGGGAGAGAACCGATGTCTCAGGGTAAGTTCGACAAATCCAAATTGCCAAGCCGTCATGTAACCGAAGGGCCCGCACGCGCGCCGCACCGGTCGTATTACTACGCGATGAACATGACAGAAGAGCAAATTCACCAGCCATTGGTCGGCGTTGCCACCTGCTGGAACGAAGCTGCCCCCTGTAACATTGCCCTGAACCGTCAGGCGCAATCGGTCAAAGTTGGCGTTGCCGGTGCCCAAGGCACGCCGCGTGAATTCACCACGATCACCGTTACCGACGGCATCGCGATGGGCCACGAGGGCATGCGGTCATCCTTGGCCTCACGCGAGGCGATTGCCGACACGGTCGAGCTGACCATGCGCGGCCACTGCTATGACGCGCTGGTGGGCCTCGCGGGTTGCGACAAATCCCTACCCGGCATGATGATGGCGATGATCCGTCTGAACGTGCCGTCCGTGTTTCTGTACGGCGGGTCGATCCTGCCCGGTCGTGCGCCAAAAGGTGCTGACGTGCCTGCCGATTTCGCAGATCGCGATCTGACGGTTCAGGACATGTTCGAGGCTGTTGGCAACTATCAAAACGGCACGATGTCCGAGGCCGCGCTAGAAGTTCTGGAACGTGTGGCCTGCCCGACCGCTGGTGCCTGTGGTGGTCAGTTCACCGCCAACACGATGGCCTGTGTGTCCGAGGCGATCGGCCTTGCGTTGCCGAATTCATCCGGTGCCCCTGCACCCTACGAATCCCGTGACGAATACGCCCAAGCATCCGGTGCTGCGGTCATGAACCTGATCGAGAAAAACATCCGCGCCCGTGACATCGTCACACGCCAATCGCTGGAAAACGCAGCCCGCATCGTGGCCTGCACAGGCGGCTCTACAAACGGTGGTTTGCATCTGCCCGCAATGGCGCACGAGGCTGGCATCGATTTCTTCCTCGATGACGTCTGCGAGATTTTCCGCGACACGCCGTATTTCGTAGACATGAAACCCGGCGGCCAATACGTCGCCAAGGATTTGTACGAAGCTGGCGGCGTTCCCGTCGTGATGAACGAGCTGCGCAAAGCCGGTCTGATCCACGAAGATTGCATGACAGTCACCGGCTATTCCATGGGCGAAGAGTTGGACAAAATTACCCGTCAAGCAGATGGCAAAGTCATCCACTCGGTTGCGGAACCCCTGACAAAAACCGGCGGCGTTGTTGGTCTAAAGGGCAACGTCGCCCCCGAGGGCGCAATTGTAAAAGTTGCAGGCATCGAGCCACAGCACCAGATTTTCACCGGCCCGGCACGGGTTTTTGAATGCGAACAAGACGCCTTTCAAGCCGTCCAAGACCGCACCTACGAAGAAGGCGACGTGTTTGTCATCCGCAACGAAGGCCCCGCAGGCGGCCCCGGTATGCGCGAAATGTTGGCGACCACAGCCGCCCTGTCCGGTCAAGGCATGGGCAAGAAAGTTGCGCTGATCACCGATGGTCGTTTTAGCGGCGCGACACGCGGTTTCTGCGTGGGTCACGTGGGCCCAGAGGCGGCACACGGCGGCCCGATTGCACTGCTGAACACCGGCGACGTCATCACAATCAACGCCATCGAAGGGACGATCAACGTCGCCCTGACGGATGACGAATTGGCGGAACGCAAAGCGGCGTGGCCCGGCATGCGCGAGACGATCTATGGCGCAGGCGCGCTCTGGAAATACGCGCAGCTGGTTGGCGGCGCTTACAAAGGGGCGGTAACCCACCCCGGTGCCCGCGACGAGCGTCATGAATACTGGGATCTGTAAGGCTGCCTGTCTTGGGCTGATGGTGGCAACGCTGTCGGCCTGTACCGAAGGCACCGAGCTAGGTTTTTTGCAAACAAAGCAAGGCGCTAGCGCCTCCGGACCGGCACCTTTGACCCAAGCACAGATGATGCGCGGGGCCGTGACTTTGGTCCCGCCGTCGGGCTATTGCATTGATCCGCGAAGCCTCAAGCAGAACTTTGCGCTGCTGGCGCGCTGTGACACGTTGGGCGGCAAAAACGGAGCCCTTGATGCACCTTTGGGCGTGATGACGGTCAGTTTGGCCGCATCGATCGGCCCCGCGTTGTCATTGTCATCCGTGGCGCAGGCCGCAGATGCCACAAGCCTCGGAGAACGGTTCGACGTCAAGGGCGTGGAACTGGCGCGCGCAACGGCAACCAGCCCCAAAGGCGACCTGTCAAAAAACCACTGGCGCGCGGTGACCCAAATCAACCGCACTGACCTAAGTATCGCACTGTTTGCACCGGCCCAAAGCCCCGCCTTGAGCAACGAGGGACGCAGCATGATCCGCAGCATGATCAACGCCACCCAAAGCGCATCTGTGGCCACATCTGTCGCCACGGGAATACCGCCCAAAGCCACAAATCCAAAAAAAGGATTGGCTGCCACACTTACGGGTTTATTTGAGTGAAACCTTTTCAGTAGATTGTATCCAAACCGGAAACAGTACACTCAGGGGTTATGGCGGAAAAATCACTCAACATATTGGACAAGCTATCGCATCGCCGGGCAATGCGCCGTTGGGCGCGCGCGGCGCGTAATGCAGCCAAGGCAAACCTAGCAAGCTTGCGTCAAAACCGGTCAGCGGCACGGCTGTTGCGCACCCATCTGGATCGCCTGATCCACCGTGCGGATGAACGGTTGGCGTTGCCTGTAATCGGGTCGACCAGTTTTCCACGCCCCCACAATGCGGACTGGGCATGGCGCCCGGAACTGTGGCGCGGTCCCCTGCCTACGCCGGGCATGTCGTCAGTGCAAACCAAGTCGATGCTGGGCGAAGAAGTCACGCTATTTCATGACTGTAACCTATCTGAACTGACCCTGCGCCAGTTGCGAAACCTGCGTGAAGCAGACCTTGCGCCCTACGGTTTGCGCATGGATGTTTTCAAATTTGACGGCTCGTTTTTGTCGCTGGTTATCGACCTGCCGACAGATGCGACAAACGCGTTAAAACGTACGCATTTGCTGCGGATGAACTGCATCGTCGAGATGGAAAAACCGCTCGAAATTTTTGCCCGTCTGAACATTCGTCACGGGCCGAACACCGAACAAATCGTGCGCGAACTGCCCTTGCACGAAGAAGATATTATGGTCGAATTCGACCTCGCCTATTCCAACCTGAACGAAAAACGGGTGGAACGGGCGTGGATCGATTTGATCTTTGAGGGGCCGGAAATGAACCAGGTGATCCTGCGGGATCTGACGTTCTCGCGTCGCCCCCGTGCCGCCCTTTGACCCCCCGCTGTAGGAGAAAAACATGACCACATTGACTCTGACAGCCACCCGTATGCGCCGCGGCGTTTGGGAAGGCGTGATAACAAATTCCGAAGCTGGTGTGCCGCAAATCAAGGTCACGCATCTGGACAAACCAGTGCCCGATTTTGACCTGACTGAAAACGATGGTGCCTGGGTTCTCAAGGTGCCAATTCCGGCTGAGGCGATTGCTGACGGGGTGCAAACTTTTGTCATTACCGACCAGATTAACAGCGAGCGTTTGGGCTATTTTACCCTGATCGCAGGCGAGGCATTGGGCGACGATATGCGCGTCGAAGTGGAGCTGCTGCGCGCCGAATTGGACATGCTGAAACGCGCCTTCCGTCGCCATTGCGTCGAGACATCCTGAGCGGGTCAAACACCCAACGGGCGCTGCGTTAACCGTGATTCTGGCGGGCTGTTAGCGGTGTTTGGATCAAAAAACTGCGCAGTTATCCCCGAAATCTGTGCAGTTTGACCTGCATGATTTGCCCCTAAAACCATGTGAATTTGTAAAATTGTACAGATTTCGCCGAAAACTGAGCAGTTTTGCCGAACACTTAACAAACCCTTGGCAAAAGGGTTAATCCGCGTGGTTTTGACACAGAAAACCCCCGCATGTTTGCATGCGAGGGTTTGTTTTGACTGTAAGTCAGATCAGTTTTTCGGACTTAGTTTTTTGGACCAAGCGCGCTCAGACCTTTGAGGATATCGATGGCGTAGGCCAGTTGATAATCGTCCTCGCGCAGCGACGCGGCGGTCTCGGCCTTTTCGCGATCCGCTTCGATCTGTTCGATCTCGTCGTCGGTCAGGCTGTCGTTGTTCAGGCTGCCGCGCAACGATGCTTCGGTGCGTGCTGGACGCGCCTCGTCATCATCGGCTTCGGCCGTGCGGCGCGGTTGTTCGACGATGATGTCTGGCGACACACCCAGCGACTGGATCGAACGACCCGACGGCGTGTAGTAGCGCGCCGTGGTCAAGCGCATCGCGCCTTCGCCGCGCAGTGGCATGATGGTTTGAACCGATCCTTTGCCAAAGCTTTTGGTGCCGATGACGATGGCGCGACGGTGGTCTTGCAACGCGCCCGCAACGATTTCAGACGCCGACGCAGAGCCGCCGTTGATCAAAACCACAACCGGTTTGCCCATGGCCAGATCACCCGGTGTTGCGTTGAAACGATCGCCTTCCTCTGGGTTGCGCCCACGGGTCGAGACGATTTCGCCTTCTTCCAGGAACGCATCCGACACGCGGATCGCTTGGGTCAACAAGCCGCCCGGGTTGTTGCGCAGATCGATGACAAAGCCGTTGACCGCGTCCATGCCGCCCAGCTCTTCGACTTTTTCGGCCAGCTGTTCGGTCAGGTTCGGTGTGGTTTTGTCGTTGAACGTGGTGACGCGCAAAACCACGGTTTCGCCTTCGGTGCGCGAACGGACCGCTTGCAATTCGATGGTCGCACGAATGAGCGACACGTCAAACGGTTCGCTTTCGCCTTCGCGCACAACGGTGATGATGATTTCGGCGCCAACAGGGCCGCGCATTTTGCCAACCGCTTCGTCCAGCGTCAGGCCCAGCAGGCTTTCGCCGTCAACGTGCGTGATAAAATCGCCCGCTTGCATGCCCGCCTCGTCGGCAGGGGTGCCATCCATGGGCGAGACAACTTTGACGAACCCTTCTTCTTGGGTCACTTCGATGCCAAGACCGCCGAATTCACCACGCGTTTGCACACGCATCGATGCGGCATCGTCGGGCGACAGGTAGCTAGAGTGCGGATCAAGCGAGGTCAGCATGCCGTCAATCGCGGCTTCGATCAGATCGCTGGTGTCGACTTCTTCGACGTACTGACTGCGGATGCGTTCAAAAATATCGCCGAACAGGTCAAGCTGTTCATAAACGCCGGCGTCTTTTTTGGTTTCCTGAGCAAGCAGCGGACCTGCGATTTGCGTCGTCGCCAATACACCTGCCAAAGTGCCACCTACTGCGGCCATCACGAACTTCTTCACTGTCTATCCATCCTTGTCAGTCCGGAACCACGATGCGGGGTCCTGAGGAACATTTTGTTGTCTTACTTCTATATAGAGCGTTTCCGTTCGCCCATTGCCAGCCCCATCACCATCTGTTGATGCGGAAGTCGCGTTGTTTTCGGCACTTAGCCCGCCCATCAAACCCAAAGGCGTGCCTTCGGCGATGACCTGCCCTGCCGCCCCATAGGTAACGTCGAGGCCGGCAAAGACAAATAACGTGTCCGATTGCGGTTCTAGAATCACGACGTTGCCGTAATCCAGCAGGGGGCCAAGATAGCGGATTGTGGCGGCTGTGGGCGTTGTGACCAGCGCGCCTGCGCGGGTGGCTATAATCATGCCGGGGCGTTTGATGCCTGCGGCGTCTGCCTCGTTTGCGGCGCGCAGAACGATGCCTTGGACCGGCAAAACCAGCCCGCCGATACGGTCATCAAGGGGCGGCAGGTCAACGCCTTGATCATCAAGCGTGATTTCGGACAGCCCACTGGCAAAGCCCGTCAGTGTTTCGGTCGAGGAAATCAGGATGGCGGTGCGCACCGGATCTTCGGTGAACCGTTTGGGTAAATCGGTGCGTTCGGCCATTGCGCGGTTCAGCGACACACGGGCGCGTTGCACATCGGACAGCCCGATTTGCAGTTGGTCAGCGGCGTCCTGTTGCAGAGAGCGCAAGATTTGCACCTCTTGCAGGTCTTTGCGCAACAGCCCGGCTTTTGCATTCAGGGCTGGCGTCAATTCGGCCAGTAACATGCCGGCGCGCGCGGTGCCGGTTGGCCCTTGGGGGTGGAAAAATGCGGTGGGCGACGGGTTCGCACCAACCGATTGCAGCACGCCGAGGAATTGCGCGATTTCACCGTCCGAGGCTTGCAACTTGCGGCTTAGTTGTTCTTCGCGCAGGACCACGCGGCGCAGACCGTCGCGCATCGCCGTCAGCCCCGCCTCGTAGGCGCGCACAGTTTCCGACAGCGCCTTGACGCGGTTGCGCGCGCCTTCGGCTTTTTCCAGTTTGGCCGAGGCATCAGCAAGCTGAGTTGCAGCAGCGCGTGCTTGGGTCGCGACGTCTTGGGCCGCCGCAGGAACTGCCAGCGTCATGGCAAGTGTTATGGCCGCAAAAATCTTCATGCGATCAGGTTCTTTCCGGTCATTTCCGGCGGCGTTTCAAGCCCCATCAAATGCAACAACGTCGGGGCAAGATCGGCCAATCGCCCGGCGTTTAACGTGGCCCCATCCGGTCCGCCGATCAGCGCGACAGGCACCGGGTTCAGCGTGTGCGCCGTGTGTGGCCCGCCGGTTTCGGGGTCGATCATCATCTCGCAATTGCCGTGATCTGCGGTGACGATCATCGCGCCACCTGCCGCATCAAGGGCTTGCAGCACGCGGCCCAATCCGGCGTCAACTGCCTCGCAGGCCGCAATGCCCGCATCCAGATCGCCGGTGTGCCCGACCATGTCAGGATTGGCGTAATTGGTGACGATCAAATCGTAGCCCTTTTCGATGGCCGCAACGAATTGATCTGTGACTTCGGGGCACGACATTTCGGGCTGCAAATCGTAGGTCGCAACCCGTGGGGACAGCGGCATAAAACGGTCTTCGGCGGGGGCTGGTGCCTCGACGCCGCCATTCAGGAAAAATGTCACGTGAGGGTATTTTTCAGTCTCTGCAAGGCGGAATTGGGTCTTTCCGTGTGCTGCAACCCAGGCCCCAAGCGTGTTGGGAATGTCGGCCTTGGGGTAGGCAGCGGTCATGAAACCGTCGTGGGTTTTCGAATAGTCCACCATGCCAAGAACAGCTGCGAAACGGGGGCGGCCAGTGACATCAAAAGCGTCGAAATCAGGGTCGCCAATGGCCGACATCAATTCGCGCGCGCGGTCGGCCCTGAAGTTCAGGCAAAAGACGCCGTCGCCGTCTTTCATGCCGCCGTAACCTTCGACCACAAAGGGGTCGATGAATTCATCCGTTTGGTCCAGATCGTAGCAGGTCGCGATGCCGTCTTGGGCGTCTAGCAACACGTCGCCGTCCGCCAAAACCATGGTGCGCCACGCCTTTTCGACACGGTCCCAACGGTTGTCGCGATCCATTGCGAAATAGCGCCCGCTGACTGTAGCGACAAGCGCCCCTGAGGGTTTGGACCGCTCTACGATCTGAATGTCGCTGGACGCTTGGGTCGGGGCCACATCGCGCCCGTCGGTGATCACGTGGATCGCGACAGGGACGCCCTGTTCTGTCAGCAATTTGGCGGCGGCAAACATGTGATCTTGGTGCGCGTGGACCCCGCCTTTGGAGGTCAGACCAATCAGATGCGCCGTGCCGTTTTCTGCTTTCACCTTGCGCGCGAAATCCAGAATCGCGGCGTTGTCGAAAAAGCTACCGTCTTCGATTGCCAGATCGATTTGACCCAGATCCATCGCCACCACACGGCCCGCGCCAATGTTCGTGTGCCCGACTTCAGAGTTGCCCATTTGCCCCGACGGCAGGCCGACGTCGGGACCGTGGGTGATCAACGTCGCGTTCGGACAGCTGCCCAAAATGCGGTCCATGTTGGGTGTGTTTGCCAGCGCCGGCGCGTTGCCGGTGCGCACATCAGACAGACCCCAGCCATCAAGGATGCAAAGAACGACAGGTTTCGGGGTGGGCATAACTGCGTGCGCCTTTGGATTTGTTTTGCGGGTCTTTTATCTGGTCTGGTGGTTGGGGTGAAGGGCTTAGAATTTGGTGGCTTTTTCTTGCCGTTTGGGCGGCGGTGTCAGCAGGTGGCGCAGCAGCGCGACGGGGTGGGATTTTAGGGTTAACCGCATGGCCACGTAATCCTCGACCACGTGTTCGCCCATGGTCATTTCGGGCAGTAGGGCTGTGGGTTCGTCCACGACCTCGCCGTCGATGTCATTGGCAAATAGCGGTAAAATTGGCCCCGGGGATAGGGCTTTTGCCTCCCAGAGGGCCTCGCGCCGGTTGAGGTTGAGGGCTGCGAACACGTCCGCTTCGGCCAATCGTTCAACGACGTTGGGGGCGACACCTGCGCGCCGCCACACATCGCGCAAATGTTGATAGCCGTTGCCGCGCGACGCTGTGATCCACGACGAATCTTCCTCTGACAGGCCTTTGATCTGGCGAAACCCAAGGCGCAGCGCCAAGCCGCCAAGCCCGTCGGGTTCCATCGCGTTGTCCCAAAAGCTGTTGTTGATGCAGATCGGGCGCACGTCGACGTGGTGTTCGCGGGCGTCGCGCACGATTTGCGCGGGCGCGTAAAACCCCATCGGCTGGCTGTTCAGCAGGGCGCAGGCAAAGATGCCGGGGTGGTGGCATTTGATCCACGAGCTTGCGTAAACCAGCAGCGCAAACGAGGCCGCGTGGCTTTCGGGAAAACCGTAGCTGCCGAACCCTTCGATCTGGGAAAAGCAGCGTTCCGCAAAGTCGGAATCGTAGCCGTTGCGCTGCATCCCCCGCAGGAACAGCGCGCGAAATTCACTGACGTTGCCGTGCTTTTTGAACGTCGCAAGCGAACGCCTAAGCCGGTCGGCCTGTTCCGGCGTGAACCCGGCCCCGACGATCGCAATCTGCATCGCTTGTTCCTGAAACAGCGGCACACCCAGCGTTTTGCCAAGCACTTTGCCCAGCGCATCGGAGGGAAAGCTGACCTCTTCTTCGCCGTTCCTGCGCCGGATGTAGGGGTGCACCATGTCGCCCTGAATAGGGCCGGGCCGAATGATCGCCACCTCGATCACCAGATCGTAAAACGTGCGCGGGCGCATGCGTGGCAAAAAGTTCATTTGCGCCCGGGATTCGACCTGAAACACACCCACGCTATCGGCGCGACACAGCATGTCGTAGACCACCGGATCTTCGGCGGGCAGCGTCGCCAGCGTGTAATCCAGCCGGTGGTGCATCTGCATCAAATCGAACGCTTTGCGGATGCACGTCAGCATGCCGAGCGACAAAACATCGACCTTGAGAATGCCCAGCGTGTCGATGTCATCCTTGTCCCAGCAGATCACGGTGCGCCCTTCCATCGTGGCATTTTCGATGGGAACAAGTTCGTCGAGCCGCCCTTCGGTGATGATAAATCCGCCGACATGTTGGGACAGGTGGCGGGGGAAACCTTCGATTTCATGCACCAGTTCCAGCGTCTGGCGCAGGCGTTTGTCATTGGCATCAAGGCCGATTTCCGCAAGGCGCGCGGCCTCGATCCCTTTGGTGGAAAAGAACCCCCACAACTGTGATGACATGGCGGAAATCGTGTCTTCGGACAGACCCATGGCACGGCCGACTTCGCGGATGGCGCGTTTGCCCCGATAGTGGACGACGGTGGCGCACAGGCCGGCGCGGTGACGCCCGTAGGTTTCGTAGATGTGCTGGATGACTTCTTCGCGCCGCTCGTGTTCGAAATCAACGTCGATGTCAGGGGGTTCGTCGCGGGCCTCGGAGACGAAACGTTCGAACACCATGGTGCCGATTTCGGGGGAAACAGACGTGACGCCAAGACAGTAGCACACGACGGAATTGGCGGCTGATCCGCGCCCCTGGCACAGGATATTGCGCGAACGGGCAAAGGCCACGATGTCGCGCACAGTGAGGAAATAGGGTTCGTACGCCAGCTTGCCGATCAGGGTCAGCTCGTGCTCAAGCAGCTGGCGGACGTGCGCAGATGCGCCCGCAGGATAGCGCCAATCGAGCCCCTCATACGCCAAACGACGAAGGCGCGCGGTGGGGGTTTCGCCCGCAGCCGCTTCGGACGGGTATTCGTAGCGCAACTGATCCAAGGAGAACGACAGCGATTGGGCAAGGGTGTGGCTGCGTGCGATGGCAGGTTCAAACCCTGCAAAGATACGTTGCATTTCGGGCGCGCTGCGCATGCGACGTTCACCGTTGACCATGGCCCCACGCCCCAGATCATCCACCCGCGTGCTGGTCCGAATAGCCGTCATCACGTCCGCCAGTTTACGCCGCGCACCGTGATGCATGCGCGGGGCAGCGCTGGCCAATGTGGGCAACCCCAACGCGTCAGCCTGAGCCTGCAATCGCGCAAATCGCTGACCGTCGCGCCCGTCATACTGCGGTGCCATAAGCACATGCATCCGCCCCGAAAAACGACGCATCAACCGTTTCGCGGCACGCTGCCATGCCCCTGCGTCGCCCGCCTGTGTTTGCGCGTGTGGCCACAGGACCAATTGCAACCCATCGCTAAATTCCTCGAGATCGCTGAGCGCCAAATCACAGCTGCCTTTGTCCGCCGCCAATCGGCCCTTGGACAGGATCCGGCACAGGTTTCCCCATCCCGTCCGATCCATCGGCAACACCGTCACGGGCGGCGCGTCCTGAAACACCAGTCGCGCAGCAGGGATCAAACGCGGCGTCGCCTTTAGGCCGATCCCCTCGATGGGGGCCGCAAACGCCTCAGGACAAGGCGGCCCGATCAACCCATAACTCGCATCCCAATCCCGCCGCTCTTGTACCTGCCGCTTGATCTTGCGCGCCTGCGTGTGCGCCCGCACAATCCCCGCCACCGAATTGTCATCGGCGATCGCAATACCCTCCATCCCCAGCAAGGCGGCGCGCGTCATGAATTCCTCGGGGTGCGACGCCCCGGTGAGAAAGGTGAAATTCGACATGATCGACAGTTCGGTGAACATGGGCACAATCGATTAGGGGATTCGCAATGTTCCTATTTTGTTCTGATTCTAAATACGCGTCAATGCGCAGCATTCGGGTTGCCGGAACGTCAACAATTCTGGAACGATGCACCCAACAAGGAGACCGCACATGCCAACATTCACCGCCATGCCCACCGACATCGTCACCGCCTACCGCAACGGCGCAAAAGACGCCCACGGGAACCCGCCCGAGCGGCACATTTCGAACGGTTCAGGCAATCCGTGTCGACACTGTCTGAAAAATATTCCCGAGGGGGCAGAGATGCTTGTTCTGGCGCACAAACCATTCGAGGGCACGCATCCCTATGCCGAAGTCGGGCCGCTGTTTTTATGCGCGGATGCCTGCGCGCAAGGTGGCGGACAGGCGTTGCCGGACATCCTGACCACCTCGCCCGATTACCTGCTGAAAGGCTACAGCGCGGATGACAGGATCGTTTATGGCACCGGCGCGATTGTCCGTCCGTCCGACATGTCCGTCTATCTGCAAACCACCTTTGAAAATCCGCAGATCGCCTATGTGCACGCCCGCTCTGCCCGGAACAATTGCTATCAATTGCGTATTGATCGCGACGCCTAGGGGTGGCACTACAGGCGCACGACTTTCGCCATTTCTAAGGACGCGCCCATGACCCTGCCAGCACCAGAGACAAAAATCGTGGACAAGTATCGCATCGCTTGTGATGGCGGCGTCGGTGGACACCCCCGCGTTTGGCTGCAAATCGACACAGACACCGGCTGGGTCGAATGCCCGTACTGCGACTGCAAATACGTGCACACGGATTTTGCCGACAGCGTCGATAAAATGGCTTGAGCCACCCCGGCCTTTAGGGCGCCCAAAAGCCGCCCAACTGTTGCCCGATTTTTTTGTTATGCCCCGTATGTGACACCACCTTTGTGAGGTCACTTTTGTGAGACCAAGGGGCCGTGCGATGACTGGATCAATGCAAAAATATGGACACCTCGGCATGGGCTTGGGCGCAGTTGGTCTGGGCATTGCGGTTGTGCATTTCTTTGCCGGGCCGTTTGCCCCACAGCAGCACATTGACGTCAGTCTGGGCGAAATCGCTGCAAAGATTGCCAAATCGGCCACCCGCGAATTCCTGAACCAACCGCAACCCGCACCTGTTCCAAAAGTTTGGGATATTGACGCGGTTTTGCGAGTTGCTGCGGCTGTTGCGTCAGTATTCGCGATTGTTCTGGCGGCTGTGGCCTATGTGCTAAAGGAAAAACGGCGCGTGGCAACTGCGGCGGCGGCATTGGGTCTGACAGCGCTGGCGTTTCAATTTGCCATCTGGCTGGTGATGATGGTGGTCGGTTTGATCCTGATTTCGATCATCTTTAACAGTCTGGATTTGGACTTTGCCTAACAAACACTGAATCATGTTGCAAAACCCCAAAGCCGTGATTGCGGCGGGCGTTCGGATGCGAGATAGTTAGCGCGCATATGATCAGCGCGGGGCAGACGACATGACCACTTCGACATTCGGCAAAGGGTGCCATTTGCACCTGATCGACGGCTCTGCGTTCATCTTTCGCGCCTACCACGCGCTGCCGCCTTTGACGCGCAAATCTGACGGCGCACCCATCGGGGCGGTCGCCGGTTTTTGCAACATGTTACAGCGCTACGTCGAGGGCAACACCGGCACCGACGCGCCCACCCACGTCGCGGTGATTTTCGACAAAGGCAGCCACACGTTCCGCAACGATTTATACGACCAGTACAAAGCCAACCGCGAGGCGATGCCCGAAGATTTGCGCCCGCAAATGCCGCTGACCCGTGATGCAACCCGCGCGTTCAACATCGCCTGCGAGGAAATCGAAGGCTTTGAGGCCGACGACATTATCGCCACTTTGGCCGTTCAAGCGCGCAATCTGGGTGGCCGCTGTACCATCATCAGCTCGGACAAGGATCTGATGCAACTGGTCGGTGACGGTGTTGAAATGTTCGACGCGATGAAAAACAAACGCATTGACCGCGACGGTGTGCACGAGAAATTTGGCGTCTATCCCGAACGGGTTGTCGACGTGCAGGCGCTGGCTGGCGATAGTGTCGATAACGTGCCCGGTGCCCCCGGAATTGGCGTGAAAACCGCCGCGTTGCTGATCAACGAATACGGGGATCTGGACGCATTGCTGGAACGCGCAGGCGAAATCAAGCAACCCAAGCGCCGTGAAACCTTGATCAATCACGCCGATCAAATCCGCCTGTCGCGCACGCTTGTGCAGCTGGACGAAGGCATGGTTTTGCCATTCACCATCGACGATATGGAGGTTCGCGAACCCGATCCGGACGTCCTGATGCCGTTTCTGGCAGAGATGGAGTTTCGCACGCTGACCAAACGCATTGCCGATCAATTGGGCGTCAAAGCCCCCGTGATCGAGGACAAATCACCGGACGTGCCAGACGTCGAAGCCATCCCGTTTGATCAGGCAAAATACGAGCAAGTCGGCGACCTTGAAGGCCTGCAAAAATGGATCGACCTGATCTATTCACGCGGCCATGTCGCCGTCGATACCGAGACAACTGGCCTGAATGAAATGACCGCCGATCTGGTCGGAATTTCGCTGTGTGTTGACGCCGGCCACGCCTGCTACATCCCGCTGATCCACAAAATCGCGGGCGGCGATGATCTGTTTTCTGACGATACGCTTGCGCCCGGGCAGATCGCGATTGAGGATGCCTTGCGCCTTTTGACCCCGATGCTTGAGGATGAAAGTATTCTGAAAATCGGGCAAAACATGAAATACGACACCAAGATTTTTGCCCAAATCGGCATCAATGTCGCCCCCATCGATGACACGATGCTGATGTCGTATGTGATGCACGGCGGCCTGCACAATCATGGCATGGATTCTTTGTCGGAACGCTATTTGGGCCACGTGCCGATCCCGATAAAACCCTTGTTAGGCTCTGGTAAATCGGCGCGCACGTTTGACGCGGTCCCGCTGGAACAGGCGGTGCCCTACGCGGCTGAGGACGCCGATATCACCCTGCGCCTGTGGCAGATGTTCAAACCGCAATTGCACGTATCAAAGGTCACGCGTGTCTACGAAACACTCGAACGCCCCTTGGTCCCAGTGCTGGCGGGAATGGAACGATCCGGCATCAAAGTTGATCGTGATACGCTGTCGCGGATGTCCAATGCGTTTGCCCAAAAGATGGCGGGGCTAGAGGATGAAATCTATGAATTGGTTGGCCGCAAGTTCAACGTCGGATCCCCCGCGCAAGTCGGAGAAATCCTGTTTGACGAAATGAGCCTTGAGGGCGGCAAAAAGGGCAAAACCGGAAAATACGCCACCGGCGCAGACGTTCTAGAGGACCTCGCGACCGAACATGTTTTGCCCGGTCGCGTGCTCGATTGGCGCCAATTGGCCAAGCTGAAATCGACCTACACAGACGCGTTGCAGGACCACATTAACCCCGACACAGGCCGCGTTCACACGTCCTATTCTATCGCCGGTGCATCGACAGGACGGCTGGCCTCGACCGATCCAAACCTGCAAAATATCCCGATCCGTTCCGAAGAAGGGCGCCGCATTCGCGAGGCCTTTATCGCAGAGCCGGGCAAGACGTTAGTTGCGCTGGATTATTCACAAATCGAACTGCGCATCCTTGCCCACATCGCCGATATTCCTGCGCTAAAACAAGCGTTTGCAGACGGTCACGACATTCACGCCATGACCGCATCCGAGATGTTCGACGTGCCATTGGATCAGATGACCCCTGACATCAGACGCCAGGCAAAGGGCATCAACTTTGGTGTCATCTACGGCATTTCCGCCTTTGGTTTGGCGCGCAATTTGCGCATCCCGCGCGCCGAGGCCCAAGGGTTCATCGACCGCTATTTCGAACGATTCCCGGGCATCCGCACCTACATGGACGACACCAAGGCGTTCGCCAAAGAGCATGGGTTTGTGCAGACATTGTTCGGGCGCAAAATCCACACGCCAAACATCGGGGCCAAAGGACCACACGCCGGATTTGCCGCCCGCGCCGCGATCAACGCGCCGATCCAAGGCACCGCCGCAGACGTCATTCGCCGCGCCATGATCCGCATGCCCGACGCGATCAAAAATATCCCCGCCGCGATGCTGTTGCAGGTCCACGATGAACTGCTGTTCGAGGTCGACAACGCTGCCGTAGATGACTTGATCGGTGCCGCTCGCGAGGTCATGGAAAACGCGAACGATCCGGTCGTGAAACTGGACGTGAAACTAACCGTCGACGCAGGCCAGGGCGCGAATTGGGCCGAGGCGCACTAGCCTAACAGGTGTAATTCAACCCGAGACGCCCACCGTCGACATAGATCGTTTCACCCGTGATGTATTTCGCCTTTTTGCTGGCCAGAAATGCGACGGCATCAGCGACGTCACGCGCCTCGCCGATGGATTTTAGCGGTGTGCGCGACATGACCGTGGCCATCGCTGCGGGGTCCGCATTGACGCCTGCCAGCATCGCCGTGTCGATGGATCCGGGGCCAACCGCATTGACCCGGATGTTGTGCGGCGCAAGCGCGAGCGACGACGCCTTGGTCAGCTGCATGACGCCACCTTTTGACGCGCAATACGCGGCGATTGACGGGATCGAAATGACCGCATTGACCGACGACATGTTTACAATTGCGCCTTCAATCTTGTTCGCAACCATGGCGCGCGCAGCGCGTTGAGTGGCAAGGAAAGTGCCCGTCAAATTGACGTCGATAACCTTGGTGAATTGTTCGGCCTCAATGGTTAGAAAATCGCCGGGCAGCGCAATTCCTGCATTGTTCACAAGGACTTCGACAAAACCGTGATTGGTTTCGATCTCGTCGAACATCGCGGTGATTTGCGCCGGATCAGCCATGTCGCAGACCAGCCCGACCGTTCCATTGCCCAGTTTTTCTGCCGCTGCTTGCACGCCATCTGCGTTGATATCCGCCAAAATTATGCGTGCGCCATCAGCGGCGAGCGCCTCGGCGCAGGCGTATCCGATGCCCTGTGCACCGCCGGTAACAAGTGCGATTGGTTTGGTCATTTTGATGGTCCTTTGGTGAAATCTGGTGGCTCAAACGCTTGCACGTCCGGTGGTGTTTCGGTGAATTTCGCAACGTCTACCATCGCGGAATGTGACGCGGGACTTTGGGTCAACGACGAGGTGCGCACGTCATGCGTCAACACGTTCGGGTTGCCGTGTCGGTCGCGGGCTTGGGGGGCGTCGAAGTCGGGGTCATACCACGCACCGGTCCACAAAAAGACGCAGCCTTTGCGAACCTCATCACTGACTTTTGCCCCGGCAAGGCAACGTCCGCGGTTGTTAAAGACCTCAACGATCTGACCATTTTCAATGCCCCGTGCAGCGGCATCATCGGGATGAACAAGGATCGGTTCGCGCCCTTGAATTTTGTGCGAACGGCTGTAGTCACCATTGTCGAGTTGACTGTGCAGGCGCGTTTTCGGTTGCCCGGAAATCAGAAATAACGGATGCGTTTTCGCAGTCAAATCGCGCGGCGTAAACCATGTGGCGTGCCCCTTGCAATCGGGCAAATCGAACTTGGCGATGGTGTCACTGAACAGCTCGATCTTACCGCTTGGCGTCGGCAACGGGTTGGCCACGGGATCAGCGCGAAAATCGGCAAGAAAGATCTGGTTCGGAGCCGGATCAGGCAAGGACACGACGTCGCCCGCGATAAAATCGTCCCAATCGGGCAGCGTAATTTGCGCGCTTTTTGCGTGATCCTGCGTCACTTTCCAAATGTCGCGCAGCCATGTGTCTTGGGATTTGCCTTTGGTGAAATCTGTGCCGCCCAGCCGTTTTTCCAGCGCTGCATAGATGTCGAATTCGGCGCGCGCCTCGCCTATGGGCGGAACCGCTTGGGGCATCGGGATCAGTGCGTTGTCGGATTTTCCCGCCCCGAAATCCAGCCGTTCCTGAGGGGCCGCCACAGGCAAAACGATGTCGGCGTGGCGCGCGGTTGCGGTCCAGTTGATTTCGTTCACGATCACGGTTTCAGGGGTTTGGAATGCGGCATGCAGACGGTTCAAATCTTGGTGGTGATGGAACGGATTTCCACCCGCCCACCAGACCAAACGCGCGTCTGGAAACATGCGTTTTTTCCCGAGGTAATCGAAGGGTTTTCCTGCGTTCAACAGCATCTCGGAAATCATCGCAACGGGGATAAAATCGGGCACCGGATTGTCACCTTGGGGCAGCGAACCCCACGGAAATGGCCGCTCCATATTGCCGATGTTTCCGTTGACACCGTAGCCAATAACGTAGCCGCCACCGGGTAGGCCCATCTGCCCCAGCATCGCGGCCAAGGTCACGATCATCCACAAAGGTTGTTCACCGAAATCAGTACGTTGCACACCGGCGGCAAGGCTCATCATCGTCCGTTTCACTGCCATTTTCCGGGCCAGATCACGGATGTCTTGGGCGGGAATATCTGTTTGAACAGCAGCCCATTCAGCGTCTTTGATCTGCCCGTCGGTTTCGCCCAAAAGATAGGATTTGAACCGGTCAAACCCGACGGTGTAACGATCTAAAAACGGCTGGTCATGCAGCCCGCCATCTAACAATGTATGCGCTAAGCCCATCATCAATGCCACGTCAGAACCGGGACGCGCAGGCATCCATTGCGCACCCGTTCGAAAATCGGATCGCAGGGGGCTGACGTTCACGAATTCGACACCGTTTTTCTGGCACACATCGAGGTTCCCTTGCATCCTGTGGCGCGCAAATCCGCCGTCGCTGACTTGGGTGTTTCGTTCAGCCATGCCGCCGAACATCACCATCAGATCGGTGTGTTTCGCGATCACAGACCAGCGGGTCGCTGCGGCCACGTGGGTGCGGTAGGGACCAACGATAAACGGCATCAAACCAAGGGCCGCGTTAAAGCTGTAGTTGCCCTCGGAGCGCACGAAACCGCCTTGCGTGTTCAGGAAGCGTTTCAACTGGCTTTGGGCGTGGTGAAAACGGCCAGCACTGGCCCAACCGTAGGACCCTGCGAAGATCGAATTGTTGCCGTACGTGTCGCGCACACGGGTTAATTCGGCGGCGATATGATCGAGGGCCGTGTCCCAACTGACTTCGATAAAGCTGTCACGCCCACGCGGCGTAGTGCCGTTTTCAAGCCAACTTTTGCGGATTGCAGGGCGCAAAACGCGCGCCCGTCCATTCAGGCTGCTGGCGATATTGTCGTTGATATCGGACGGCGCGGGGTCATCGCCATGCGCTGTGACGCCGACCAATTTGTCGCCTTTGACGCGGACAATGCCCGGCCCCCAATGGCTGGATGTGAGGCGTGTGAAGCTGTCGCTCATCCAAGAATCCGATCCGTTTCAGACTGTTCCCAAGCATCGTGGCGGTTTTTTTGCTCATTGTCATCACGTGACATTGTGACCCTTGGAAACTGATCTGCCGCGTGCCACATTGTGCGCAACAGGAGGCTTCGTTATGACCAATCCTATCGTCGATCTGGACAAGAAACCGAACGTAAAAGCGTTCTTTGACCCGCAATCAAACACCATCAGTTACGTGGTCAAAGACCCCGACAGCAACGCCTGCGCGGTCATTGATGCGACGATGCAGTTTGACGTGGCGGCGGGTCGGCTCAGTTACGAAAGTGCGGATGAAATCATCGCCGACATCACGGCGCGTGGGCTGGATCTGGAATGGATTATCGAGACGCACGTGCATGCCGATCACCTGTCGGGTGCGCCCTACATCCAGCAAAAACTGGGGGGCAAAATCGGGATCGGGGAACACATCCAAGAGGTGCAGGACACCTTTGGCAAGATCTTGAACGAAGGCACTGAATTCCAGCGCGACGGGTCGCAATTTGATGCCCTGTTCAAGGATGGTGATCGCTATAATGTCGGGTCTTTGCAATGCTTTGCGATGCACACCCCCGGCCATACGCCTGCCTGTATGGTGCATGTGATGGGTGACGCGGCCTTTGCTGGCGACACGTTGTTTATGCCCGATGGCGGGTCGGCGCGCGCCGATTTTCCAGGGGGTGATGCGGGGCAATTGTTCGACAGTATTTCACGCGTTCTAAGCCTGCCGGATACGGTCAGGTTGTTCGTGTGTCACGACTATGGTCCGAACGGGCGCGCGATCGCTTGGGAAACCACGATTGGCGATCAAAAGGCCGCGAACATCCACGTCGGTCACGGCGCCAGTCGCGAGGATTTCATCAAAATGCGCGAAGAACGGGACAAGCAGTTGGCCGTGCCAAAACTGATCATCCCGTCGCTACAAGTGAACATGCGCGCCGGCGAGGTGCCCACGGATGAAAGCGGCAATATGCAGTTGAAAATTCCGGTGAACCGGCTTTAATCCAGTTCTGCTGACGGGATAATTCCGAAAAACTGCCCGCCCGACCACACGCCGAACCAGCCGTCGTGATGCACCCCGAGATCGACAAGGCGGTAAAAGCTTTTGCGATCAATCAGCGCCTCTAGATCGGAACGGATCAGCACGTAGGGCGAGGGTTCGCCCGTCTCGGGATCACGCTCTACCCGAATGGGCAAATCAGGGCCGGCTTTGGCCATGTCGTCAACTTGGGTGGTAAAGGTCAAAACCTGATTTTCGCCAGTCCCAGTTACGTCGAAATCAATCGCCACAAACGGTGCGTCATCAACGATGATCCCGACCTTTTCAACAGGCGTCACCAGAAAGTATTTGCCGTCCTCACGTTTAAGAATCGATGAGAACATTTTCACCAATCCGGGGCGGCCAATCGGCGTACCTTCGTAAAACCACGTGCCATCGCGGGCGATGCGCATGTCCAAATCGCCGCAAAACGGCGGATTCCACAAATGCACCGGCGGCAATCCGCGCGTTTTTGTGGCGTTTATTGAGGCAACCAGCCCTTCGGCGTTCGGTGTCACAATATTTTGTCCGCTCATGACCGCTGAATCCCCTGATTTAAGTCATTCATATGTTTTGCCATTCCCACGCAACGCGATAGGTTAGGGACAAGCATATAACCCGTCGGAGACAAATGTCATGAGCGAAACCCAAACAAGTGCAACCGATATGGTCGCTGATATCGAAGCCTTGGGCGAAAAACTAGGGCGCGCCAAGGCGTCCATTTCGGCGCGTTTCATCGGACAGGCGCGCGTTGTCGACCTGACCCTGACGGCGCTGCTGTGTGGTGGTCACGGGTTGTTGATTGGTCTGCCCGGTTTGGGCAAAACGCGGCTGGTCGAAACGCTGTCTACCGTGATGGGGCTGGATGGCAGCCGCATTCAATTCACGCCGGATTTGATGCCTGCGGATATTTTGGGATCAGAGGTGTTGGATACTGAAACCGATGGCAGCCGTGCGTTCCGGTTTGTCCCCGGTCCGGTGTTTTGCCAGTTGCTGATGGCGGATGAAATCAACCGCGCCAGTCCGCGCACGCAGTCTGCGTTGTTGCAGGCGATGCAGGAAAAGACCGTGACGGTTGCGGGGATGGATCGTCCGCTTGGCACTCCGTTTCACGTGCTGGCAACGCAGAACCCGATTGAACAAGAAGGCACCTACCCCCTGCCCGAAGCGCAGCTGGACCGGTTCCTTGTGCAGATCGACGTGAACTATCCCGACCGCGACACAGAGCGCGATATTTTGATGGCAACCACCGGTGACGAAGACGCGCAAGCCGTGGCCGTGTTTGGCGACGGCGAATTGCTGGCCGCCCAAGCGTTGTTGCGCCGGATGCCGGTGGGCGAAAGCGTGGTTGAGGCGATCTTGGATCTGGTGCGCGCCTTTCGTCCTGACAGTGCCGATGCGTCTGAACAGGTTCGCGAAACGGTGGCGTGGGGCCCTGGCCCACGTGCGGCCCAAGCCTTGATGTTGGCCGTGCGCGCGCGCTGTTTGCTAGAGGGTCGTTTGGCCCCGTCCATCGAGGACGTCATCGACATGGCCCGCCCCGTTCTAAGCCATCGGATGGCGTTGAATTTCGCGGCCCGTGCACGCGGTGACAGCCTGACTGATCTGATCGATCAAACGGCAGCGCAGATGACCAAAGGGCAGGCCGCAGCGTGATCCAAAACGTCGCCCAAAACGCAGCTGGTTTACGGGCCAGAGCGGAATCCCAAGCCGCCACTCTGCCGCCGCTGTTAGCACGGGCAGAGCATTTGGCGGGTGCCGTTCTGCTGGGCGATCACGGGCGCAGGCGTGCCGGTATGGGCGATGATTTCTGGCAATACCGCCCCGCGCAAGTGGGCGACAGCCGGCGCATGATCGACCACCGTCGCAGCGCAATGGGTGACCAGCAATTCGTGCGCGAACGCGAATGGCAAATCGCGCAATCGGTGATGGTGTGGTGCGATCAAGGAGCGTCGATGCGCTTTGCCTCGACCGATGCATTGCCGACAAAGGCGGACCGTGCACGAACCCTGACGTTGGCCGCTGCGATCTTGCTGATCCGCGCGGGCGAACGTGTCGGTTTGACCGGAACCCGCCTGCCGCCGCGCCGTGGCAACGACCAGATTTTGCGGCTCGCAGACATGCTAAGCCAAGACCAAGACATCGAATACGAACCGCCCGAGCATCGCGCGATGCTGCCCAACGCAGCCGCGCTGTTTGTGTCCGATTTCATGGGCGATATTTCGGGGGTGCAGACTGCCCTGACCAAGGCCGCAGATCGCGGTGTGCGCGGCACGTTGTTGCATGTTCTGGACCCCTCAGAAGAAGCGTTTCCCTTTCGCGGGCGCACCATTTTCGAGAGCGTCGGCGGCACCGTGCGGCACGAAACGCTCAAGGCGAACGACCTCAAGGATCGCTATCTTCAGCGGCTCGCCGAACGCAAGGCCGAGTTGCAATCGCTGTGCGCCCTGACCGGTTGGCAATACGGTTTGCACCACACCGATAGCAGCGCGCAGGCCGGGCTTTTGTGGCTTTACCAAGCGCTGAATGGCGGGGTGCGGGTATGACCATTTTTGGTGTCGGATTTGCAGCGCCGTGGTTGCTGGTGGCGTTGGCCGCTTTGCCGGTTTTGTGGCTTTTGCTGCGTGCCGTTCCCCCCGCTCCGATCAAGCGGCAGTTTCCGGGCGTCGCGCTGCTGCTGGGTCTCAAGGACGACGAAACCGTGTCCGATCGCACGCCGTGGTGGTTGTTGTTGTTGCGCATGTTGGCGGTTGCCGCAATCATTGTCGGGCTCGCGCAACCGGTGCTTAATCCAGAAGATCCAAGCGCAACAACAAATGGCCCGTTACTGATCGTTCTGGATGGGTCTTGGGCCGGTGCCGCCGGGCACACGCAGCGAATGAATTCGGTTCAATCCGAATTGTCGCGTGCCAGTGCTGCCGGTCAAACCGTCGCTGTTTTGCAGCTGAGCAACCCTGCGGATTTGCTGTTTCTGCCTGCCGCAACTTGGGCCACGCGGCTTGCCGGACTGCCCCCACGCCCGTGGCAACCAAGCGCCGGGAATATTTCGAAAGCCACGCAAATCATTGCGGATGCCGATGCGTCATCCAGCCTTTGGTTTAGCGATGGGCTAGAATACGACGGGCGTGACGCTGTGTTGGCCGCGCTCGAAACGGTTGGCCCGTTGCAGGTGTTTCAGTCGGGTCGGGAAACCTTGGCTTTGACCCCTGCCAGCTACATCGACGGGGCGATTGATCTGACGGTTGAACGCTCTGCTGCGGCCCAAGCGCGCGACGTGATCGTGTTGGCGCAGGGCCGTGATCCTGCGGGCAACGGGGCCACTTTGGCGACCGCGACGGCCAGTTTTGACGCGGGGCAAACCAGCACGGATGTGGCGCTTGTCTTGCCATCAGAATTGCGCGCACGCATCACCCGTTTCGAAATTCAAGGGACCCGATCAGCCGGGGCGACCACGCTTGTCGACGACGGTTTGCGCCGCCGCGAAGTCGCTTTGGTTTCAGCCCGCGAAGGCCGCGAGGGGCTGGAATTATTGTCCCCCCTCCACTTTTTGAAACAGGCGCTGGAACCGACAGCGGACCTGATCGAAGGCGCGCTCAGCGACGTGTTGCCGGCCAACCCTGACGTGATTGTTTTGGCCGATGTCGCGACGTTGTCCGAGCGCGAAACCGACGCGTTGCTGGCGTGGATCGAAACCGGCGGCATGCTGCTGCGATTTGCCGGACCGCGCGTTGCCGCCAGCGACGTCAGCCGCGTCGAAGAACACCCGTTGATGCCGGTGCGATTGCGCTCTGGCGGCCGGTCCGTCGGCGGCGCAATGAGCTGGGGAGAACCCAAATCAGTTGCCGCCTTTGCCGACACGTCGCCATTCTTTGGGCTGTCGATTCCGGACGATGTTGTCGTGCGATCGCAGGTCGTCGCACAACCCGATCCGACACTGGCCAACCGCGTCATCGCAGAGCTAAGCGACGGCACGCCGCTGGTCACCCGCAAGGTCATCGACCAAGGGCAGATCGTGCTGTTTCACGTCACCGCCAATGCCGAATGGTCGACGCTGCCGCTGTCGGGTTTGTTCGTCGAAATGCTGGAACGGCTGTCCATCTCTTCATCCGCCCGCCTGCCCGACGCCGAGGATTTGAACGGCACCACGTGGACGCCGTTGCAGGTGATGAACGGCTTTGGCATTTTGCGCGACGCGGGTGCTATGCCGGGGGTTGCCGGACCCGAGTTGATCGACGGTGCCACGCGCCCTGATCTGCTGCCGGGATTGTACCAATCGGGCGAACGCAGCCTTGCGCGCAATGTGTTGCAAACGGGCGCTGTTTTGACCCCTGCGATGTGGCCTGCGCGCATCCCCGTGTCGGGCCTGACGGTGCGTCCGCCGCAGCCTTTGGGCGGTATGTTGTTGGCGCTGGCTTTGGTTTTGTTGCTGCTGGATATCGTCGCATCGCTGGCCTTGTCCGGTCGCCTGCTGGGGCAATCTGCACGCGGGACGTTAACCATGTTGGCGCTGGGGGTGATGCTAGCGCACCCTGACGCCACGAAGGCGCAAGACGCCATCGATACCGGTGCTGCGGCCGAGGTCGTTCTGGCCAATGTCATCACCGGAAACACAAAGGTGGACGACGTCGCCTATGCGGGTCTTTTGGGCCTGACCGACACGTTGTATTTCCGCACCTCGATCGAGCCTGCACCGCCCACCAGCATCAATCTTGAGACAGACGAGCTGGCGTTTTACCCTCTGCTGTACTGGCCAATCACGCCCGAACAACCAACCCCTTCGGTTGAGGCATACGCCAAGTTGAACGCCTATCTACGCTCTGGTGGGTTGATCCTGTTTGATACGCGTGACGCCAACATCGCGGGCTTTGGCGCGGCCAGTCCGAATGGGCGCAAGCTGCAAGCGCTGGCAGGTCCGCTGGATATTCCGGCCCTGGAACCACTGCCGCGTGATCATGTTTTGACGCGCACCTTCTACCTGCTTCAGGATTTTCCCGGACGCCACAACAGCCGCGACGTTTGGGTCGAAGCATCGCCAAATGCCGAGCAAATCGAAGGCATGCCATTTCGAAATCTGAACGATGGCGTCACACCGGTGATCATCGGCGGCAATGACTGGGCGGGCGCGTGGGCGATCACATCTTCGGGTGGACCAATGTTGCCTGTCGGTCGTGGATTCAGCGGCGAACGTCAGCGCGAATTGGCCAACCGGTTCGGCGTCAATTTGGTGATGCACGTGCTGACTGGTAACTACAAAAGCGATCAGGTTCACGTCCCGGAACTACTGGAAAGGCTGAGCCAATGATGGGCGATTTCAACGCTGGAAGCATACTATTTGATCCGCTTTTGCCGGTGCCGGTTCTGGTGGCTTTGGCGGTTGTTGTCGCACTTGGTATTTTGCTGGCGCTGCTGCGTGGGTTGCGCGGTTGGGCCTTGCGCAGCTTGGCCGCAATCGTTGTTTTTGCAGCACTTTTTGGCCCGTCATTTCAACAAGAAGACCGCGCGCCGCTTAGCGATATCGTGATTTTGGCCGAGGATACGACGGCCTCGCAGAACCTTTCGGATCGTGGGGCACAGACGCGTCAAGCGGCTGATGCCTTGGCGGATGAAATCGCGGCACGCGCCAACACAGAAGTGCGCCGGGTCACCGTGCCAGACGGCGAAGGCGACGCAGGAACACGGTTGCTCAGCACCCTGACCGATGCCTTGGCGCAGGAACCGCGTGGCCGCATCGCAGGGGTCATTTCACTGAGCGACGGCCAAGTTCACGACGGTGATTTGCCCATCGATCTGCCCGCGCCTTTGCACCTGTTGCTGAGCGGCAAATCGTCGGATTGGGATCGCCGCCTGACCATTCGAAACGCGCCCGCATTCGCTGTGATCGGCGAACCTGTCACGCTGACTTTGCGGGTCGAAGACATGGGGGACGTGCCCGACGTTGGCCGCACCGCGCCGCTGGATATTTCCATCGACGGCGAGCCTGCGCAGCGGTTCAACATCCCCATCGGGCAGGACTTGGAATTGCCCGTGACCCTGCCACACGGCGGGCGCAACGTGATCCAATTTACCTCGCCTGCGATCGACACGGAACTGACGGATCGCAACAACACAGCGCTTGTTCAAATGAACGGCGTGCGCGATCGATTGCGGGTCTTGCTGGTCTCGGGCGAACCGCATGCGGGCGGGCGAACGTGGCGCAATTTGCTGAAATCCGACAGCTCGGTTGATCTGGTGCATTTCACGATTTTGCGGCCACCAGAAAAACAGGACGGAGTGCCTGTCACCGAACTTAGCCTGATCGCATTCCCAACGCGCGAGCTGTTTTTGGAAAAGATCAACGACTTTGATTTGATCATCTTTGATCGCTACAAACGGCGTGGAATTTTGCCGGCTCTTTACCTTGATAATGTGTCCAATTACGTCGAACAGGGCGGCGCGGTTTTGATTGCTGCCGGCCCTGATTATGCGACAGCGGACAGCATCTTTCGCTCGCCTCTGGGTCGCGTTGTTCCGGCCGAACCAACGGCCCGCGTGCTAGAGCAAGCCTACCGCCCAAGCGTCACTGATTTGGGCACGCGTCACCCCGTGACAAACGACCTGCCATCGAACGGCGATTGGGGTCGTTGGTTGCGCCAAATCGACGTGCGCGCGACCTCTGGCAACGTCGTGATGGAGGGCATCGACGGGCGCCCCTTGTTGGTGTTGGACCGTGTCGGCGAAGGCCGTGTTGCTTTGCTCGCATCTGATCATGCGTGGCTGTGGAATCGCGGCTACGAGGGCGGTGGCCCGCAGTTGGAATTGCTGCGCCGTTTGTCCCATTGGATGATGAAAGAACCCGAGCTTGAGGAAGAGGCGTTAACGGCGATTGCCACGGGCCAAGACATGCGCATCGAGCGGCGCACGCTACAAGAAACCGTGCCTGACGTGACGATCACAGCCCCCGACGGAACGGTCACCGTTTTGCCCCTGACCCAAACGGGACCCGGTCAGTTTACAGCTGATTTTTCCGGTCTCGAAATAGGCCTGTACCGTTTGGAAAATGGCGACCAAACCACGGTGATCGGCCTTGGCCCCGCCGCCCCGCGCGAATTCGTGAACACCATCGCGACGCCGAAAATTTTGGAGCCGCTGGTCAGCACGACGCGCGGCGGTATTTTGCGGCTCGAGGATGGCACGCCATCGGTGCGCACCGTGCGCGCGGGTCGTGTTGCATCTGGTCGCACTTGGGTCGGGATCACGCCGCGAAACGCGTACGAAGTACGTGACGTCCGCCTCACTCAACTGTTGCCCGGATGGCTGGTTTTGCTGCTCTCGTCACTGCTGATTATCGCTGCGTGGTTACGCGAAGGGCAGCGCTAGTCAGTTCGCCAATTGGATCTGCACCGCTTGACTTTGCCCCGTCGCATCGACCACGGAAATCCGGCTAAATCCGATGCCTGGGCTAGACAGCAATGTCTCGCGTCCGCGCAGGCCGGTGATCATCGCTGCGTCGTTCACAAGCACGGTAAATGGCGCTGTCCCGCCTCGTAATTTCAGCGGCACCACGTCGCCTGCTGCCAGCACCGCACCGTCCGGTGGAAAGGCGACACGCAGGTCATTCACCTCGTCTTGAGTTCGCCGATTTCCAAAACTTTGCAAAGGCTTAGGCAATCGCGCTGTTGACAAAATCAAGGCATCTGAAGGGGGTGCTGCGAGGGGTTCAAAGATCGGTTTAATCCGCCCGAATGTTTCGGACATGATCGGGGCTGCGAGGTCACCACCAAAGGCACCGGGGACGGGGGTTCCGTCGGGATGACCCATCCAAACACCAACGACGTGCTGCCCGTCAAACCCGATCGCCCACGCGTCGCGGTGCCCATACGAGGTGCCGGTTTTGTAGGCAAGCCGCCCCTGACGCGCACCCGCAGGCGGGGCAAGACCGCCAAGGATATTCCCCACGTACCACGCGGAACGCGGCGACATGAACCGCTTGGTTTTACGCGTCTCCGCCTGCGGGTTCCACGTCAGAATTGGGCCTTGTCCGCCATGCGCAATTCCCGCGAAAATCTGTACCAAATCTTGCAATGTCAGGCCGACACCACCCAAGGCAACCGCCAAACCCGGCGCGCCATTGCCCGGCAATTTCGGCGTGGCACTTGCCCGTTTCATCGCCGCCATCAAGCGGTGTGGACCCAGCGCGTCGACCAGCTGAACAGGGGGAATATTCAGGGACAATTGCAAGGCTTCGCGGGCGGTGATTTCGCCCCGGAATTGCCCGTCGAAATTGCGCGGCACGTAGCGCCCGAACGCGGTGGGTGCGTCGTTGAAAACGGTTTCGGGATGGGCCAACCCTTGGTCAAACGCCAGTCCGTAAATGAGCGGTTTCAGGGTCGATCCGGGGCTGCGGACCGCGCGGGTCATATCGACAAATCCAAGCGCTCCGTTCGCGCTGGAATAGGCCGAGGACCCAACCGAGGCGAGGATCTGCCCCGACTGGTGGTCGGCCACAAAGATCGCAGCGGACACGCCTTTTGCTTGGTCACGCACGGACCAGCGCGCGAGAGTTTCGAGCTGACTTTGCAACGTGGCATTCAGGGTCACGCGGTGGATTGGTGCGACAGGGTTTAGGGCGCGCAAGTGGTCACCCAGATGCGGAGCAAGGCGGGGAAATGGCGTCATTTTGGACGGGATAATGCCACGTGGATTGCCTAGATTTGTACGCGCCAAGACCCGATTTCGCGCCGCTTCCGCAGCCAACGGATGGCGATCTGGACGGCGCGTTTCTGGTGCTTGTGGCAGGGCAATCAGCAGGGCGGATTGCGCCGGTGTCAGGCGTTTGGGTTCTTTGCCAAACCACGCGAGCGACCCTGCGCGGATGCCCTCAACCGGACCGCCGTAGGGCGCGTGTTGCAGGTACAGCGTCAGGATTTCCGACTTGGTTAACCGCGCCTCTAGCGCCCATGCCACGCGCATCTGACGCAGCTTGCCAGACCAGCGCCCGGTGCCGGTATTTTCGAGCAGGCGCGCCACTTGCATCGACAAAGTCGAGCCACCCGAAATCACCCGCCTGTTCCATGCCGCTTGCACCCCCGCACGCAGCACGGCGCGCCCGTCTACACCGCCATGAGTCCAGAACCGTTTGTCCTCGAATTCAACAAGCATTTCAATGAATTGAGGATCAACATCGTCAAGATGAACCGCAAGCCGCTGACGCCCGTCTTCGACCGGAAACACCCGCAAGAGCGCATCGTTTTGCCCACGCACCTCGACCGAGGTTTCCGCCAGTAAAAGCGGCAATTCCGTACGCACAACCCAGTCCTGCCAACTGTCGCGCAACAGGGCTGCGCTGAAGCCCGCGAACGCCAGAATGAACAACCAGCGCGCCATGATTTAGGGTCGAACCGACAGCGTGCCGCTGGCCGTCAATGCACGGTATTCGGGGCGGTACATGTCTTCGACCAAGGCCGCCGGATGATGGTAATCGCCCGGGCTGACGGCGCGCACGATGTAGGCCAGTTGGAACGCGTCGTTGCCGCGATGATCGACCGCCGCAAGGAACCGGTCCGCGCGGAATTCGGCGTGCAGCGCGAATTTGGGTTTCAACCAGTCCAGCCCTTTGATGTCGCCAGACCGCAGCAAGTTCGGGTTGTCGATTTCGAGCCCCGCTGGCAGTGCGTCATCCACGATCAACCGCGCCCCGACGTTTTCGAATGGCTCGATTGACAGCACCACAACGCGGCGTTCGCCAGCCTTGAAATCGCCCTCTGCGTAGTCCCCGTCTAACGTGAAGTAATCGCGTTTGATGCTATAGCCATACCCGGTGGGTTCTTGGGGCGCATCGGGCACGCCGTAGGTCGTCAGCGTGACGTCCATCGCGCTGGTGGATGTATTGCGGATTGTGTGGCTGGCTCGGTCTGTGTCGGCCAGCGTTTGGGTGAATGGTCCTTGCTGCGTCTGCCCGTTGATTTCGACACCGCTGGCCCCGACAGATTGGCGCAACGCTTGGGCTGCCATGACGACTTGCGCGGCTTCTTGTGTCGACAATTGCCGGCCTGCGCGGGTGACAAATGCGGACAATGCGTTTTGATCAATCGCTGTGCTGCCTGCCTCGGCCACCAGTCGTAAAACCCCTGCGGTGTCGCGCAATTGCGATCCGAAATCAGAGCGCCAGACGTTTTTCGCAGGCTTTTTCAGCAACAGGCCAGCGGCGCGGTTGAACATCCGGTCTGCGCGGGTTTGATCACCGTATTGCGCCAGTGCCGCCCCCAGTTGTGCAGCCCCCAGAGGCGTCGAAAACGCGCCCGCTTTGGTGTCTGCATAGTAGCGCAAATCGCCCATGGATGCGGCCCCTTCGCGCGCCAAAACCAACAGCGCATAGGCGACGTCTTCGCCGCCTTTGTCGAAATCAGGGGCGTAGTTTACGCGGTTGCGCAAGTTGTCGAGCGCGATGCTAAAGCCCAGCTTCGGCACGTCATATCCGCCGGTTTTTGCACGGCTTAAAAAATCGGTGACGTAGGCGTCTAACCAGAATTCACCGGATTGTGCGCGCCACAAACCAAAGGCGCCGTTGCTGGCTTGGCGGGTCAAAACGCGGGCGATTGCATCGTTGATCCGCGCCTGCACATCGTCGATGCCTGCCTGATTTGCAAACGCCCCAACGCTTAGCAACGGCATCGCCGCCGAGGTGACTTGTTCGGTGCAGCCATAAGGATAACGGTCAAGCTGGCGCAGCAATCCCGGCACGTCAAAACGCGCGAGCGGGCCTGCGGTCAGCGTTGCGTTGCCCGTGCCAGACAGCAGCCCTGCGAACACGTTTGCGTCGTAGGTAAACGTCTCGCCCGCACCAAGGCTAAAGCGCCGCGTGGTCGCGGTAACAGGATCATTGCTGCGCACGCCAAGGGTCAGGTTTTTGGTCAATGTCGCCCCGTTCGGCAAGGTCAGCGTGACAGTGATCGGATGATCCCCGATGGCATCAGCAGTCAGGCCAAGGTCGATTTTGGCACTGCCTTTTTCAGTAAGCGTGACAGACACGGGCGCGGTTTCCAGCATGACACCTGAGGCTTGCACTTGCAGGCCGACGTCGCCTGCCGGACCGTCTGCATGGACCAGTTCCAGCAACAGACGCGAGTTGTCACCCGGCGCAAGGAACCGCGGCAGTGATGCCGTCAGAACCACGGGATCACGCGCAAGGATATCGCGTGACGCTTGCCCCACGCCACCCTTCGACCACGCGACCGCCATCAGTCGAATTGCGCCGTTGAAATCCGGGCGATCGATTGCGATGCTTGCAGCGCCATCTGGCCCCACGGTCACGGGCCCCGAGAAAAACGCCATCAATTTTTCGGTCGGCGGCGGCGATTGCAAGCGCATGCTAGACGCCGCGTCGCCACCGGATCGCACCTGCCCGACAGCACCGTTGAGCCCGTCGATCAAACGCCCGTAGACGTCGCGCATTTCGACACCCAAACGACGTTGGCCAAAGTAGTGGTCTTGGGGGTCTGGCGCGTCAAATCCGGTCAGGTTCAGAATGCCCAAATCAACCGCCGCCAGCGTGACGTAGGCCGTTTCGCCTGCCTTGACCCCCTCGACTTTGACCGAGATGTTTGTGCGGCCCGATTGGCCAGAAACCGTGTCTGGGGCCTCAATCGAAACGCTCAGCGCCTTGTCCGCAGGATCGATGCTGGCGTGTGCCAAACCTAGGCTGCGTGCAGGGTTTTGCCCGGCGCTGACGTCCATCGGGCGGATCACCGTGGCGCTGACATACGCGCCTGTGCCCCACGCATCCGAGACGCTCAGCGGGATGACGTTTTCACCCTCCGAAACCTCGACCACTTGCCGCTCAATCACGTGGCCTGACAAGACGCTGATCAGCGCCGTGCCCGCGTAGCGTGGGACGATCCGCAACCGTGCTGTGTCGCCCGCCGAATAGCTGGTGGCGTCCAGCGAAACGTCCAAACGGTCCGGTGTGGCCGACGCATCGCCGCCCCCGTACCAGCCTGCGGAAAACCCGAAAGACGACGCCGTGAATTGGCCAGAGGCGCTCTCGACCACCAGTTCGTATTCACCCCATTGCGTCGGCGCGCTGATGGCTGTTGGGGTGGCTCCAAGTGCGGCGTCGCCGGTTGCGATCCGCGTGCGTCGTGTGATCGGTTCCCAGTTCCAATTGCCAAACAGGCGGTACCATTGATAGCGGGTTTGCACGCGGTTTACCGTCCAGGTCACGTCCATGTTTGTGGCTTGTCCATCGGCCCCGACCGCGATTAATTCGAACAAGGCGTCGCTGTTTTCCGAGAGGATATCCTCGAACCCGGCTTTGATCCCGATGACCGGCTGGTCGGGCGTGATCGCTTTGCTGATGCGCCGTTCGACGGGGCGCCCTGACCCTTCGGTGACGGCGATGATTGCCGTCGCCTCGAGGATCGGATGATCGCCGTCAACCGATGGCAACGTCAGTTCCATTTGCGCGATGCCATTCGCGTCCGTGCGCCCGCCGTTCAGGTAGGCGGTGCGGGTCGTCAGTTTCGCGTCGTGGCGGCCAAAGACGTAACCGTTCCAGCCGTCCAGCGTGTCACGACTGCGCAACCGGACCGACCCTTCGACAACCAGATCAGCGCCCGGTGCACCAAACAGGTATTGCGCGTTGACGGTCAGCGGCGGGCGGTCGCCCAAGCGCAGGGGTGCCTCGGGCAGCGACAGGTCCACGTCGATCCGTTCTGGCAAGAAATCTTCGACCAGAATGGTTTGGGTGGCCAGCGGTGCGGCGTCCAGATCGGACATCAGTTGCAAGCGCCACGTGCCGCGCGCAACAGTGTTCGCGACCGGCAGCGCAAAGACGTGCCCACCGGCCACACCGCCTGTGCTGGTGTGGCGACTGTATTCGACGCCATCGGGGCGGCTGAGGATCGCGGTCAACGGCAGATCAAGGATCGCTTGGGCCTGCGCATCGCGGGTCAAAACGGTGGCGTGAATGACGTCACCGGGGCGGTAGGCTCCTCGGTCTGTGGTCAGGAACGTGTCGATTGGGGGGGCCGGTGGGCGCCCTTCGACGCCACGATCCGACAGGTCAAACGCGGGGTCGGTCAGGGGCAAGAACGCGATGTCATCGTCGCCCAAACGCGCAACGACCAAGGCGGGCGCAGACGCCCCTGTGCCACGGGTCAAACCGGCCGCGAATTGCACAAAGCCATCGGTGTCTGTGGTCGCCGTGCCCAGCACAGCGTTGGCGCGCGAGATCAGCGTGACCTCGGCCCCGGCGCGCGCACCAGCGTCGCTAAGACCGCGCAAGCCGACGGTCAGCCCGTCGTTGCCTTTCCACGTCGAAATCCCCAGATCGGACAGCACAAACCACTGGGTCGCACCGGCGTTTTCATACGGGTCAGCGCCCGGGATACGGGCACTCAGCGCGTAAATTCCGGGGGCAAGATCACCGATCACGTCGCCCATCGGCAGGCGCGTGGTCATCTCTGTGTTCAGCGTGTTTTGCACATCGCCAGTGCCGGTCCAGATTTCTTGCGCAATATCGTTGACGAAGTTCTTGTCCTCCCAACCGCTAAGCGGTTTGCCGAAATAGCTGTCTTGGATTGCGCGTAAAACATTGCGTTCACTGACGCGGCGCAGGCGCAGTTCCAACGCGTTCAGGTTGACGGTTTGCACAGGCAATGCAGCGTCAGCCGAGCGGGGCAAAACAAAGGCCCGACCCGGAAAGCGGACAGCAGCGGGGCGGTCACGAACGTACAGATTGACGCCGACATCGCGGATCAATGTTTCGTTGGTTTCGCTGGGCAAACCGCTGCGGAACGTGACAGCGTAGCGTGCGCCAAATTCGACACCTTCGACGCACAGGGTTTGGCCCTCGGCGCTGACGATTGTGCCTGGGGCATTGACGCGTACGAAGTCTTCGTAGTCTTGGCCCGAGGCCAGATTTTCCGAGAATTCAGCGCAGATGCGCGGCACGGCGCTGTTGTTGTCAACGCGTGTACCGACCACGCGGAACCCGTATTTTGCGATGGCTTTGTCTAGTGCTTCGCTCACCCGTTGCGAGGGTTGGATTTCGGACGCAAGGCGCAAGGCGCGCACCATGTCTTTGCCGCGGCGGCGGTCCTCGTAGGCGCGGGCCAATTGGCGCAGCGCCCATGATTGATCTTGGGGTGTTTGCGCGCGCAAATAGCCGTTGACGATGGCGGGGATCGCATCAGCCTTGGATGTGTTTTTCAGAGCGAGCGTTTGACGGCCAAAACGGGTCCATAGATCAGCCCGGTCAATGACGGCCAAGGCAGTCCCGACTTGGGTGCGCGCGGATTTGGCGTTGGCCGGTGTCCATGCCGACAACGCATCCGCCAGCACGCGGTCGTAATCGCGTTCGTTCAGCGGGAAACGTGCGCCAATGCCACGGGCCAAGCGACGGGCGTCAGCGATGTCACGTTCGGTGATGAAAGGTGCCGCGTTCAGGCGTTCGGCGGCCACTGCGATTACCCTATCTGATGTGGTGACTTTCTGCGCTGAAATCGCGCCTGCGTAGGGTGTTTGATCGCTGACGGCCGATTTGGGAAAGCACGCGCTGGAACGGCTGTTGTAGGTGAATGCAACGCAGGCAGAGGACGCCGAGCAACTGCGCCGGCACGCGTCTTGGGTGGTGTCAAAAAGCGGGGTTAAATCCGAGCCGTAGTAATCGACACCCGATGAATAAACGTAGCGATCCTTGGGCAAACTGGACTGAGCGTAGGCCGCCTGTGCGCAAAATACCGCAAGGGCCGTCAGGACATAAGTCAAACGTTTCATCAAAATGCTCCACCATTAATGTGCTTTAGGATCGCATGGGGTTTGTACAATTTGCAACGATTCCCCCGCAGATTAAGGCGATGTTCACTGAACTGTCCGATTTTGCAGGGGTATCGAACGCAAGGGGCGACACTCAGGATGATTCTTGCCACCAAACTGGCTGAGGAACGGCGCGGGCGCTTGGCTGCCGAGCGTATGCTTGAGCTAAAGCAGGCCGAACTGTTTGCCGCGAATCGCAAACTGGGGCGGCATGCGCAGGCCCTTAGCGAAGAAATCGTCGAAACCCGCGCCGAAGTCGAAGAGGTGCGTGGTGAAAACGAGCGGGTGAAATCCGATCTGGGTGTTGCCAATCAAAAGATCCTGATTGCTGAACGTCGTCTTTGGCATTCCGTCGAAACGATCACTGACGGGTTTGCCTTTTTCAACGCTGAAAACCGGATGATCGCCGCCAATCAGGCCTACCTGTCCATCTTTGACGGGTTAGAAGAAATCAAACCGGGCGTGAACTACGTCACTATTTTGCAAATGCTGACCGACGAAGGCATTGTTAACACCGAAAACATGAGCGCGATTGAGTGGCGTGAAATGATGGTGCAGCGGTGGTACGAACCGCAGCCGCCCCCCGTGACTTTGCACCTGTGGAACGATCAATACGTCAAGCTGGTCGATCGTCGTGGTCAGGATGGCGATATCGTGTCGCTGGGGCTGAACATCACAACGATTGTTGAAAACACCAAACAGCTGGACGAGGCCCGCCAGATTGCTGAATCCGCGAACCGCGCCAAGTCCGCCTTTTTGGCCAACATGAGCCATGAAATTCGCACGCCCATGAACGGTGTCGTGGGCATGTCGGATTTGCTGGGCGAAACTGGTCTGTCCGAAGAACAGCAGCTGTATGTGGATACGATCAAAAACTCTGGCGAGGCGCTGTTGGTGATCATCAACGACGTGCTGGATTACTCAAAGATCGAGGCCAAAAAGATGGAGCTTTATCCCGAACCCTTTGATCTGGAACGCAGTATTCACGAGGTGATCATGCTGTTGCAACCCTCGGCGCGCGACAAAGGTCTAAGCATCGTTCTGGACTATGATCTGTTCCTGCCGACGCGGTTTATTTGCGATCCGGGACGCATCCGGCAAGTGCTGACCAACCTGATGGGCAACGCGGTCAAATTCACCGCGTCAGGGCATGTTTTGGTCCGTGTCCTTGGTGTTCCCAACGAAGAATTGGGGTGCGCAGATGTCACGATCACGATCGAAGACACCGGTATCGGCATTTCCAAAGATATGGTCGGACATATTTTCGGTGAGTTCAATCAAGTCGAAAACGAGCGTAACCGACAGTTTGACGGCACCGGATTGGGATTGGCAATTTCCAAGCGGCTTGTTGATTTGATGGAAGGCGAAATCTGGGTGACAAGCGAGGAAGGCGTCGGGTCGTGTTTTGGCTTTCGCGTGCCGATGGACACCACGGAGATTGATGTTGATGCCCATCCGGTCATTCCAGATGGGCTGCGCCACGTTTTGGTTGTCGATGATATCGCCGCCAATCGCACGATTCTGGAACGGCAGTTGGAACAATTGGGGCTGAAAGTCACGTCTTGCACCAACGGAAAAGAGGCGTTGGTGCATCTGGTGTCCGGACAAAATAGTCAGATTGATCTGGTTTTGACAGATCACAACATGCCAGAAATGGACGGCTTGGAACTGGCCGAGGCATTGCGCCAACGCGGCAATGAAACGCCAATTATCTTGCTCAGCTCGAACCCCGGATTTGCCGAAAAAGACCCCTCGCGCAGGCATCTACACGCCTTGATGCAAAAACCGGTGCGCCGCAAAGAACTGTTCGCCAAGTTGGAATCGTTGGGTGGCATTCATGAGGATGTCGTTGTGGAAAAACCAGCCCCATTGGCAGTGTCTACAGCCACCAGAAAAATGCGCGTGCTCGCCGCTGAGGACAACAAAACCAACCAATTGGTGTTCCGTAAAATGGTCAAAGATTTGGACATCGATCTGGAGTTCGCCAACAATGGAATCGAAGCGGTTGAGGCCTTCAAGACCTTTGCCCCTGATCTGATTTTCATGGATATTTCGATGCCGAAATTGGATGGCAAAGAGGCGACCCGCCAGATTCGCGCCTTGCAAAAAGACGGCAAAGACCAAGTTGTGATTGTCGCCCTGACCGCCCACGCGATGGACGGCGACGACCAAGGCATCCTTGAGGCGGGCCTAGATCACTATTTGACCAAACCTTTGCGCAAACCGCAAATCCACGCGCAGATAGCGCAAACTTGCCCAAAAGATGCGATGCCGCCCTTGCCGCCTGAGCAAAACGAGGGATAGATCAAGGTTATCTATCGTCGAAACGGGACACCTCAAATGCGGACACTCAAACTTTCCCCAAACAGCGCTGGTGCAGTTTTTGCGCTGGTCGGGTTTGCGGTTTTTTCGACGCATGACCTGATTATCAAGCAACTTGGCGCGACCTATTCGACGTTTCAAATCGTGTTCTATACGGCCTTGTTCAGCTTTCCTTTGTTGACGCTGGTGATGATCGGGGATCATAAACCTACGACATTGCGCCCGGTTCATCCGTATTGGATCGCTATTCGCAGTCTTGCTGGCGTTGTCTCTGGTTTGTCCGCGTTTTACGCCATCAGCACACTGCCTTTGTCACAGGTTTACGCATTTATTTTTGCCTCACCTTTGTTGATCACTTTGCTGGCGATTCCGGTGCTGGGCGAAACCGTAAGGCTGCGTCGCGGCTTGGCCGTTTTGGTTGGATTGTTTGGCGTTTTGATCGTCTTGCGCCCAGGTGCCGAACCTTTGACAGGCGGACACATCGCAGCCCTCATCGCGGCTTTTGCAGGGGCGTTGGTGTCGGTCATCACACGTAAAATCGGGCGCGAAGAGCGCGGCGTCGTCATGATTTTGTACCCGATGATGACCAATCTGATCGTGACCGCAATTGCCCTGCCATTTGTCTATGTCGAGGTTCCGCTCGCGCACCTTGGCATGTTCGCTGTCGATTCCGTTTTGGTGCTGATCGCAATGACTTTACTGGTCAAAGCCTACACAAACGCCGACGCAATTTTGGTCGCACCCATGCAATATTCCCAGATCATTTGGGCCACGATTTTCGGAATTCTAATTTTTAACGAATACCCTGAATGGCAAACTTATTTGGGCACTGCGGTGATTGCCTTGTCCGGTTTTTACATTCTGCGCCGCGAAGCAACAGGCAACGTGTCGTCGAACACGCCTGTCTCCAAAACCCGCACCCGCATCGGCCATACAATGGCAATGCGGGTTGGTGATGCGCTGCGAAAACGGCGTTAAGCTTTGGGGTACGGGCGTACAAAAACCGGCTTGTCTGGCGTCGAAAGATCTGGTTGATACGAGTATCCGCCGATGTCAAAATCCTGCAAAGCGGCCACGTCTTTCAAACGGTTTTGCACCATGTAACGCGCCATCGCGCCACGGGCTTTTTTGGCAAAAAAGCTGACGATTTTGGGGCCTTGGCCTTTGTCTTCCATGAAGGCTGGCGTGACCACTCGCAGCTTTAGCGCCTTGAGAGCGACTGCCCCAAAGTATTCCTGGCTCGCACAGTTAACCAAGACATCAGACCCCGTCGCTGCGCCCTGAGTGTTCAACGCCTTTGACAAATCATCACGCCAATAGTCATACAAATTCCCGCCACGGCGTGTCTTTAGGCGGCTGCCCATTTCCAAACGATACGCTTGAATTGAATCGAGCGGGCGCAACACCCCGTAAAGGCCGGATAAAATCCGCAAATGATCTTGGGCGTAGGCCATTTCATCAGCGTCCAAAGTGCCCGCTTCTAACCCTTGATAGGTGTCACCGGCAAAGGCCAACGCGGCGGGGCGCGTCACGTCATCCGTCGGGGCATCCTGAAATGCTTTGAACCGGTCGCGGTTCAAACGGGCCAAATCATCGCTCAGGTGCATCAAACCCTTAAGGTTACCAAGCGTCAGATTCCGGGCCGTCCGCGCCAAACTGATTGCGTCATCCTGAAAATCAGGCGCAGTCGCAGCCACATCCCGTTCTGCCCAATCCAGCCGTTTGGCCGGCGAAATCACCACTAGCATCGCATCACCTCTTGTTGTTGCTCTTTGATCTAGCCCGCCTCGCGTAGCACGTCCAGAAATGCGGGACCGAATCTTTCTGCGCGTCGCTCACCCAGCAATCGATTTAGACCTGCGTCGTCGCTGGGGCGCATTTGCGCGACCTTGGCCAGCATCGCGGCTGAACAGCTCAGCGGCTTGTCGATGCCTTCGATTCCACGGGCAAGTTCCGCCTGCACTTCGAGCAAACGATCATAGACCGATGCTGCCTCGCGCCCTGCCAGCTTGCGCCGTTTGGGATGCATAACTTCGGCTTCACCGTTGATGACCTCAAGAAACGCAGAGCCGTAACTTTCCAGTTTCTTTGCGCCGACGCCGCCGATGCGGGCCATGTCATCCAGATTTGCAGGTCGGGTTTCAGCCATTTCAATCAGCGTTTTATCGTTGAAAATGATGTAAGCGGGCACTTTGTTTGCCTCTGCAAACCCGCGCCGCTTGGCCTTGAGCGCGCTGAGCAACGGCGCGTCTTCTTCGGATACCATTTCTTTGACCGCCGGACGCCGATTGCGACCTGCAGCCTTGATCGTATCGCGGCGCAGCTCGATTGTTGCCTCGTCGCGCAGGATCGGTAGCGCGTCATCCGTCATGCGCAACGCGCCATGGCGTTCGGGGTCCGGACGCACCAAATCATGCCCCATCATTTGGCGAAACACGGCTTGCCATTGGCGTTTGTCGTATTCCTTGCCCACTGCAAATGTCGGCAGGGCGTCATGCCCGCGTTCGCGGACACGATCGGTCATGTTGCCCAAAAGAATATCGATCAGATGCCCAGCGCCAAAGCGTTCGTCGGTGCGCAAAATCGCCGAAAGCGCCTTGCGCACTGCCGTTGTTCCGTCGAACACATCCACCGGCGCATCACACAAATCGCAGCGCCCACAGGTGATGTCGTGTTCGTCAAAATAGCCGAGCAGGTTTTTGCGGCGGCATTGCAGCGCTTCTGCCAGCCCAAGTAACGCGTTCAGTCGTGCGTGATCTGCGGCGCGGCGTTCGGGCGGCGCGAGCCCTTCGTCGATTTGCGAGCGGCGCAAGCGGATGTCTTCGGGCCCGAACAGCGTCAGGGTTTCGGCGGGGGCCCCGTCGCGACCCGCGCGTCCGATTTCTTGATAGTATGCCTCGATCGATTTGGGCAAATCGGCGTGTGCGACCCAGCGAATATCCGGTTTGTCGACGCCCATGCCAAAGGCCACGGTGGCGACAACGATTAACCCGTCTTCTTGTTGGAAACGGCGTTCCGCGATGCGGCGATCCTCGGCATCCATCCCGCCGTGATAGTGCAGTGACACGTGGCCCGCGTCGCGCAACGCGCCAGCTAACCCTTCGGTTTTGGCGCGGGTGCCGCAATAGACAATGCCGGATTGGCCTTTGCGGGCGTTTGCGAAATCCAGAATTTGGCCGCGCGGGCCGTCTTTGGCAGCAAACGCGAGGTGGATGTTGGGCCGGTCAAAGCCGCGCAGGAATGCGCGTGGCGGGCTGCCGTCAAACAGCTTTTGCACAATTTCGGTTTGGGTTTCGGCGTCTGCGGTTGCTGTAAACGCGGCCAATGGCACGTCGAGCATGCGGCGCAATTCACCGATGCGCAGATAGTCGGGGCGGAAATCATGACCCCATTGGCTGACGCAGTGGGCTTCGTCGACCGCGATCATGTTCACACCGACGCGGCGCAGCATGTTCATCGCCCCACCTGATGCGAGCCGTTCGGGGGCCATGTAGAGCAGTTTCAGATCGCCGCGTTCCAACCCTTCCCACACCGCATCGGTTTCCTCAGGGGTGTTGCCAGAGGTCAGCGCACCGGCGCAAACGCCCACTTCTTGCAAGGCGCGAACTTGATCGCGCATCAATGCAATCAGCGGTGAAATCACTACCGTGACCCCCTCGCGCATCAGAGCAGGCAATTGGAAACACAGGGATTTACCGCCACCTGTCGGCATGATGGCAAGCACGTTTTCGCCCGCTGTTACGGCTTCAACAATTTCTTGCTGGCCGGGGCGGAAGGCGTCAAAGCCAAATACGTCGCTTAACAGCGTGGCAGCGCTGGCCATTTATGGAACCCTGTAAGTAAAATTATCTGCTATTTTGATGCAGAGTCACACACTAAGATTCCGTGGACAAGGGATTAAGATCAGCGCAGCCCAAAAACCGTGGGCAAGACTGAATTTGTCAGCAAAATCACGATCAGCAAGGCCACCAGCGGGGCCAGATCAAGCGTGCCTGTATCTGGCAAAAAGCGGCGGATACGGTTGTAAAGCGGCTCTAGCAGACGGTTCAGGCCGTACCAAATTTGCGAAACCAGCGGTTGGTGCAAGTTCAGAACCTGGAAATTAATCAACCAACTCATGATGATATGGACGATCATCACCCCATAGACGACTCCCAATATCAATTGCAGCGCGTCGTAAATGATGATCAGCATGGTGGCGTCCTTTAAATTCGATATATCGCAAGTAAGCGGCGCGACGAAAAAGCGCAAGCCTGCCCCGAGGTATGGCCTTGACCAAAACCGCAATCCGCTCATCTTGCCCAACATGTGTTAAAGGAGCGTTCCCGCATGTTTCCCTTCGTCCGGTTTTTCAAAGACATAGCACTGGCCCGCAGAATGCCACCGATTTCGGGGTTCGATGAAATCCACGTGTCACACCACATTTGCTGGCCGTGGGATTTGGATATGTTCGCCGAGATGAACAACGGGCGGGTGTTGACGATTTACGATTTGGGTCGCTTTGCACTGGCCCAGCGCGGCGGGTTGGTTGCGGCCTTGTTCAAGCACAAATGGGGGCTGACAATGGCCGGCGCATCCGTGCGGTATCGACGTCGGTTGACCGCATTCGAACGCTTTGAGATGCGCAGCAAAATGGTGTGTTGGGACGACCGTTTCATGTATTTGGAACAATCGATGTGGAAGCAAAACGGCGACTGCGCCAGTCACGTGATTTACCGGGCGGCCTTGACCGAAAAGGGCAAAGGCATCGCGCCCACCCGCATGGCCGAGGCCCTAGGTCAAAGCCCGATTTCGCCGCCGATGCCCGAATATATTGCCGCGTGGGTCGAGGCAGAAAGCAAACGACCATGGCCACCGATGGCTGAAACCTGACATCGCAACCACAGGTAAGGTCATGAAACCATGACTTGATTAACCCAAGCGCGCCTGTTCTTACTCTTTCAACAAAAAGAATGGGACAGACAATGGCCGACGTATCACTGCGCAAGCGCATCTGGGGATGGTATTTTTTCGATTGGGCAAGCCAGCCTTATCACACTGTACTAAACACCTTTATTTTCGGCCCGTTCTTTGCGGTGATCGCGGCGACATATTTCCTAAACCTGGGACTAACCGAAGACGTTGCCGACGCCAAAGCCCAATCGCTTTGGGCATGGAGCACAGCATTGTTCGGTCTGATCATCGCATTCACTGCGCCGATTTTCGGGGCGATGGCAGACAGCACGGGGCGGCGGATGCCTTGGATTGTCGGCTTTAGCATTATGTACGTCGTGGGCGCGGGGCTGTTGTGGTTCACCGATCCTGCGGCGGGTAACCTGTATTGGATGCTGGCGGCCTTTGGCATGGGATTCATCGGGGCGGAATACGCGCTGATCTTTATCAATGCGCAATTACCCGCGTTGGGCACCAAGGAAGAGATCGGCAAAATCTCGGGCTCGGGATTTGCGTTTGGGTACATGGGCGGCGTCATTTCGCTGGCCATCGTGCTGGTGTTTGTGGTCGAGCAGAACACAGGCAAAACCATTGCCGGGCTGGACCCGATATTCGGGCTTGATGCGTCGATGCGCGAAGGCACCCGCGCGACCGGCCCCTTTGCCGCCCTGTGGTTTGCGATCTTTATGATCCCCTATTTTTTGTGGGTGCGCGAAGTCCGCACAACCCGCAAACGCGCCAGCATCCCCCAAGCGTTGAGCACGGTTATCGACACCATCAAACGCCTGAAATCACGCCCCAGCCTTGGCGTGTATCTGGTGTCATCGATGCTGTACCGCGACGGGCTAAACGGGCTTTATACCTTTGGCGGCGTCTATGCGGCACTGGTGCTGAATTGGGAAGTCAGCCAGATCGGCATGTTCGGCGTAATTGCGGCCATCGGGGCCATGGTCTTTAGCTACTTTGGTGGCTTTATGGATCGCAAATTTGGACCCAAACCCGTGGTCGTTTGCGCGATTTTGATGCTGATGGCCGTCAGTTTTGTCATCATCAACCTGTCACCCACAACCTTTTTCGGCGTCGCATTGGCGGCAGGCACCGGCCTACCCGACATGGTGTTTTTGGTCTGCGGCGTGTTCATCGGCGGGATGGGCGGCATCGTGCAGTCGGCAAGCCGGTCCTTGATGGTACGCCACTGCGACCCCAAAACCTCGACCGAGTATTTCGGCCTGTACGGCATGTCAGGGCGCGCGACTGCGTTTCTAGCCCCACTGCTGATCGGCATCACCACGCATGTCACCGGCAGCGCCCGATTGGGGATTTCGCCCGTGTTGTTTTTGTTCGCAATCGGCTTGTTCTTACTCATTTGGGTCAATGCACAAGGCGAAGACACCGCTGCCGCCTGACTGGTTACAACTTTCATCTTTTCGTTTGCCCCGTGGTCCTGCTACCATCGGGGCGAACGACGTGAGGGTAGTACGATATGGTCAAGTTTCGACGCACATTTAGCCTGATGCTGGCGCTTTCTTTGGTCGCTTGTTCGGGAAAATCAGACACCAACATTGACGGCACGCAGGTTAAAGAACCCGCACCTGCCGAAATCCGTGGGCTGGCCAAGGCCGCTTTTGGTGCAGCCCGTGTAGGGTCTTCGCAGAAATCCGCGCCGCTTGGCGGATACGCACGGGGCTGTTTGGCAGGGTCCGAACAGCTGGCTGAAACTGGCCCGACATGGCAAGCTATGCGCCTGTCACGCAACCGCAATTGGGGTCACCCCGAACTGGTCGATATGGTTCAGAACCTGTCCAAAGTTGCGGCAGCGCAACCCGGGTGGAACGGTCTGTATGTCGGCGACATGAGCCAACCACGCGGCGGTCCGATGTTGACAGGTCACCGCAGTCACCAAGTCGGTTTGGACGCGGACATCTGGATGCTACCTGCCACGAATTTGAACCTGTCAGTGACAGAGCGCGAAAATATCTCGTCCATCTCTACACGCCGATCCAGCGGAGCGTTCACCAACTCTAGCTGGTCACGCGCGCATCACAACATCATCAAAGCTGCTGCCAAAGACAAACGCACCGCCCGCATTTTTGTGTTTCCAGGGGCCAAGGTGCAGATGTGCAAAGACGAAAAAGGCAACCGCGACTGGCTGCGCAAAGTGCGCCCATGGTACGGGCACCACTATCATTTCCACGTGCGTTTGGCCTGCCCGCGCGGGGCCAAAGGGTGCAAGGACCAGACCCCACCACCGGCTGGCGACGGCTGCGCAGATGCCCAACAATGGGTGAACAACATCCTTAACCCACCTCCGCCAAACCCCAACCCGACCCCTCGTAAAAAGCGCCGCGAATTCACGGTTGCCGATCTGCCGCAGCAATGTTCAAACGTTTTACGTTCGCAATAGCGCTGGCCTTTGGTGGGTCTACCGCTGATGCCCAATCGCTAGAATTCATGTCTGCTACAAACATGCCGGACCCGCTCGGCACGTTTGGTGGGCTGTCCGCCCTCGAGGTATCGCCCGATGGTCTGTCCGCGCTGACCCTGTCTGATCGCGGCCACATCTTTGATCTGGCAATCACGCGGGACGCCGATAACAACATTTCGGACGTACAAGTCACGCGTTCAAAACACCCCAAATTCAAACACGACACCGAAGGTTTGGCGATTGGCAAAGGCGGCACCTTTGTGTCGTTTGAGGGACCGGGGCAGGTTCGCGAATTGGGTGGAAAAGCCCTGCCCAGCCATCCGGATTTCAAAACCATGGCCCCCAACAGCGCGCTTGAGGCGTTGGCCATCGACCAGGCCGGCACGCTTTACACATTGCCCGAACGCTCCGGTGAAATCGACAAACCGTTCCCGCTTTACGCCTTCAAAAATGGTGCCTGGAGCACCGCGTATCAGATCCCGCGCAACGGACCGTTCCTGCCAGTTGGTGCCGATTTTGGCCCCGACGGATTGTTCTATCTTCTTGAACGAGCATTCACCCCACTAGGGTTTCGCACGCGCATCCGCCGCTTTGACCTGATCAAAAATACTCAAAAACCTGTCGAACTTTTGCGCACCTATCCAGCGCGTCACGACAACCTTGAGGGGCTTAGCGTGTGGCGCGATGCAAACGATGACATCCGCCTGACCATGGTGTCTGACGACAATTTCCTGCCGGTTTTGCGCAATGAAATCGTAGAATATATCCTGCGATAACTCTTGCGCCGTCCGACAACCCCGCCTAAAGACCACCCGTCTGCATGGTGCAGGCCGAGTTCTCCGCTACCTTGTAAAACGGATCAAAATCATGACACGCATTCACCTTCCCGGCATTCTTGCCATGGCCGCCATCGTTGTGGCCTCAAATATTCTTGTGCAACATTTGTTTGGCCAATGGCTGACGTGGGGCGCGTTCACCTACCCGCTCGCATTTCTTGTCACCGACGTGATGAACCGCGTTTACGGGGCCGGACCTGCGCGCACCGTCGTGCTGACCGGTTTCGTGGTTGGCGTGTTCTGCTCTCTGGTTGGCACCCAGATCATGGGCGAATTCGGACCACTGGTCACACTGCGCATCGCAATCGGTTCTGGCCTCGCGTTCTTGGTCGCGCAAATGCTGGACGTCGGTATTTTCTCGGCTTTGCGCAATGGCACATGGTGGAAGGCACCGCTGGCCTCGACCTTGATCGGGTCCACCGTCGACACGGCGTTGTTCTTCACAATCGCCTTTGCCGCGCCGCTGACCTTTTTGGAACCGTCCAATGATGTGTCTTGGGCCAACGAAGTTCTCCCCTTGTTGGGCGTCGGCGTGATGGCCCCGTTGTGGGTGTCGCTGGCGGTCGCTGACTGGACTGTAAAACTCACTTTGGCGCTGTTGGCACTGATCCCGTTCCGCCTGATTACTGCGCGTTTTACCGCAGCGGCTGGATAATTCACAAAAAAGGCTTTGCGATTCGGAGAACTTGTGCGACGATTCGAATGAGTTCAACAAATGCAAAGGAGGTGATCTAGTGTCGAGGAAGATATTGGAGCGAGGTGTCGGAACAGCTTGGGAGGTCGCCCGTTAAGGCAGCCCATGACGGTGTAAACCGTCCAAGTGGATCCATCCGGTCTAACCGAGATCCCTCCTGAAACTTTCGAAAGGGCCGCCTGTAATCGGGCGGCCCTTTTTCGTGTCTCATCAAAGGTGTATAGGGGCTGCATGGTGCGCATCAACGATGACATAACCCTGCACGACTGGGAGCTTTCCGAAAGCTTTGTACGCGCGTCTGGTCCCGGTGGGCAGAACGTGAACAAGGTGTCGTCGGCCGTGGAATTGCGGTTTGAGGCAGAGCGCAGCCCGTCATTGACCGCCCCCGTCAAAGTGCGCCTGAAACGGCTGGCCGGACGACGTTGGACGCTGGATGGTGCCTTGATTTTGCAGTGTGACGAGACGCGGTCCCAAGCGCGCAATCGCGACATCGTACGCCAGCGGTTGGCCGAACTGATCCGCAAATCCTTGGTTGCCCCTAAACGCCGGATCGCGACGCGACCAACATTAGGGTCGAAAAAACGCCGCCTGAAGGCCAAGAAAGTGCGCGGCGAGGTCAAAAACATGCGCGGCCGCGTGGACCCCGACGATTAAACCAGATGCCACCCAGAGGCACGTCGCTTTTCGCCATGACATTGATCGGCGGGACACTAAGGTGGGCGCATATGAGCACCCCTGACAAAACCGGCCTCGCCATCATTCTCAGCCTTATCGCGCTGACGTTGTTTGACGCGATGGGCCTGATCATCAAGCACCTGTCGAACGGGTATTCCGCCGCTGAATTATCGGCGTGGCGCAATCTGTTCGGCCTGGTTCCGTCGATCATTGCCCTGTGGTCGTCGCGCGCGTGGCATGCAGGCGGCAGACGCTTGAAAATCCGCCAATGGAAGCTCGCGTTGATGCGCGGTGCCATCGTGACCTTTGCGCAGCTGTGTTTTTATATGTCGTTGGGATTAATGGCTTTTGCGACCGCATCGACCATCACTTACGCCAATGCGTTGTTCATGACAGCGCTGGCAATCCCGATCCTGGGCGAACGCGTCGGCTGGGTCAGGTGGGGGGCAGTTTTAGTCGGCTTTGTCGGCGTCATCATGATCATGCAACCGGGCAGCGACGGGTTTTCTGTCTATGCGTTGTTGCCGCTGGCAGCAGCCGCGTTTTACGCGTTGGTCGGGGTCACAGCGCGCCTGTTTGACGACGACGTATCGAGCCCTTTGGTCAATCTGTATTCGTCGTTAACGGCTGTCGTCGGCGCATTCACCATCGCATTTTTCTGGGGTGGTTTTACACCAATTGCGTCCGCCGCTGACATGGGTTGGATCATCGCCATGGGAGGATTTGGCGGCACGGCAGTGCTATTCCTCGTGGTCAGCTACCGCATGACCGAGCAAAGCAACCTCGCGCCGTTCAGCTATTTTGGCATTCCGCTGGCGTTCGTCATGGGCTGGCTGTTCTTCGACGAGGCCCCTTGGAGCACGCTTTTCCCCGGCGCAATTTTGATCGCAGCAGGCGGTTTGCTGATCGTGTGGCGCGAACGGACGCGGGGCTAAACCACCACGTCCTGTTCGTCCTGTTCACCAACACCAAACACCCGTTTGTAGCGCGCGATTTCGGACGCGGGCCCCATCGCTTTTTTCGGGTTGTCCGACAGTTTAACCGTCGGCTGGCCATTCGCCTTGACCGCTTTGCACACCAATGAAAACGGGGCCAATGCGTCATCCGGCACCAGCCCGCGAAAATCATTGGTCAGCAATGTGCCCCACCCGAATGAGATGTTGGTTTTGCCTGCAAACTGCGCCTGCAATTCCTGAATTTTCGTGACATCCAAGCCGTCACTAAAGATCACACGCTTGTCGCGAGGGTCTTCGCCGCGTGATTTCCACCAATCAATCGCGACGTTTGCCGCCGTTGCAGGATCGCCGCTATCGATGCGGATGCCCGTCCAGCCCGCCAGCCAATCGGGGGCTTTGTCGAGGAACCCTTGGGTGCCGTAGGTGTCTGGCAAAATGATGCGCAAGTTGCCTTCGTGCTCGTCCTGCCAGTCTTGCAAAACATCGTAGGGTGCCTGCGCCAAAGCCGCGTCATCGGGTGCCAAGGCGGCGTAGACCATCGGCAATTCGTGGGCGTTGGTGCCGATCGCTTCGACCTCGCGGTTCATGGCGATTTTGCAGTTCGACGTGCCGGTGAATTTGTCGCCCAGCCCCTCGCGCATGGCTTGAACGCACCAGTCTTGCCAGAGGTACGAATGGCGACGGCGCGTGCCAAAATCGGCAATCGAAAGGTCGGGCAATTCGCGCAGTTTCTCGATCTTTTCCCAAACGCGAGTCATGCCACGGGCGTATAGAACTTGCAGTTCGAACTTGCCCATCTGGTCCAGAACAGCGCGGCCGCGCAGCTCCATCAAAATCGCCAAGGCGGGAATTTCCCACAGCATAACTTCGTGCCATTTGCCCTCGAACGTCAGCTCGTATTGGTCACCTTTACGTTCCAGATGGTAGGCTGGCAGGCGCAATCCCTCGAACCATTCCATGAAATCAGAGGTGAACATCTGGCGTTTGCCGTAGAACGTATTGCCACGCAGCCACGTGCTTTCGCCGCGGCTAAGCGACAGGGACCGGACGTGATCCAACTGTTCGCGCAGCTCGCCTTCGTCGATCAAATGGGCCAGCGGCACATGTTTTGACCGGTTGATCAGGCTGAACGTGACTTGGGTGTCGGGTTTGTTGCGATAGATGCTTTGGCACATCAGCAATTTGTAGAAATCCGTGTCGATCAGGGACCGCACAATCGGGTCGATCTTCCACTTGTGATTCCAGACGCGGGTGGCGATGTCGACCATTCTAGGCTTCTCCCTCATTCGCAGCGATTTAGATCAGCCAGCGCGATTGGGGGCAAGCGGTTGTTGCAGATGAGGATAATGATCGGTGCCTTAGGCGAGTTTCACCTTGGCCGATTGCATCCCGCTCATCGCTGATTCGAGGGATCCGTTCAGATCAATTGCACGGCACAGATCTGTTTTGACCGTGACATCGAAACCCAGTTTTGCCGCATCCACGGCTGAGAAATTCACGCAGAAATCCAAGGCCAGTCCGACCATGACCAGTTCAGAGATACCGCGAGATTTCAGATACCCTTCCAGCCCTGTTGGGGTCGTCTGGTCGTTTTCAAAAAACGCCGAATAGCTGTCGATCTGCGGGTTGTAGCCTTTGCGAATGACCAAATCGGCGCGGTCGCGGTGCAGATCTGTGTGAAACCGCGCGCCTGTGGATCCGATAATGCAGTGATCAGGCCACAGCATTTGATCGCCGTAGGGCATGTCGATCAGGTCGTAGGGCGCTTTGTCGGTGTGCGAGGATGCGAAGGATGAATGCCCCGCCGGATGCCAGTCCTGGGTCAGCACAACCGCTTCGGCGTCGTTCATCAAAGCATTGATGCCTTCGATGATTTCATCGCCACCCGGAACGGCAAGCGCGCCATGGGGGCAAAAATCATTCTGCACATCTATCACAATCAAGGCTTTGGTCATCGGAGCGCTCCAATTTGGTGTCACACATCCCTAGGTGGCGCCGGGCGGTCCGTCAATGTTGCTGCATCCATTCGGCGACACGTGGCCACAAACTGTTTGCCGCAGCGCGTGACCGGATGAGGCGCGCGTGGTTGAAATCTTCGGGGTAGCCTTGGGCGCGGCCACAGATTTCGAACGTCGCGTGTCCTGCGAATCCATCGGCGATTGCACGACATCCTGCTTGGGGCGCGATGACCTTGTCGGCCGCGCCCGCCAGAACCAGCACAGGCAGGGCAACATCGGACAATTGCGCAATCACATCGCGCCCTGCGCGGTCGGTGAATTGTCGTTTGCGGTTCCACAGCGCCCAGTTTTGCATGATGCCCGTCGCCTCACTGCACGGTCCCAGACGCACAATGCGCGCAGGCCAATACCCCAACCGCCGCCCGGCAAACCCCATCAGACGCATGAACAGTTGCACGCGTTTCGGGGACAAATGCGAATGGGTCGCCTGCGCCCCCATCAAGGTCAGCGTGCGCATCACCCGCACCAGATTTGGCGTTTGCGCCAGCGCCAGAACCATCGCCAATCCGCCACCCGAATGCCCCACAACATGCACGCCGTTTTTAGGGTGTTGTTGGTGAACGTGCGCCACTGCATCGGTCATCTCGTCCTCGGCCAAATCGTGGTAGTCAAAGCGCGTGATGTTGCCGCGCCGCAAATCACGCCCACGCCACTCAATCACATAGGTCGGGGCAATCCGCCCAAAATGCTGCGCAATCGGTAGGCATGTTTCTGCGTTTGAAAATGTGCCGTGCGTAATCAACACAGGCGCACCCTCGGACTGATCGCCAATCACGCGCCACAACTGGCCCGGCCCCTGCCAATCTTGTACTTTGATCAAACCGTCTGTTGTCATTTCCACATCGTCGGGCACAGGACCTGCATGCGTCAAAGGTTCCGTCGCGTCCGCCTCCCCTTGCCTGTGCAAAAAGATCGGCGTATCTGAGCGCGCATGTACACCATTGCCGCCCTTTACCACTTTACCCGTTTTGCTGATCCTGATGGTCTACGCCCTGCTTTGCGTGCGGTGTGCGAAGGCAGTGCCGTCAAAGGCACGCTGCTGATTGCAGGCGAAGGCATCAACGGCACGATTGCCGGTCCGCGTGCCGGAATTGACGCCGTTCTGGCCCACATTCGCGCCCTGCCCGGATGTGACGGTTTAGAGTGGAAGGAAAGCTTTTCCGACACCCCGCCGTTTGGCAAAATGAAGGTTCGACTCAAGCGTGAAATCGTGACAATGGGCCAACCCGACGTCGATCCAAAAGCACGGGTTGGCAACTATGTCGAGGCCGCCGATTGGAACGATCTGATCGCACGCGATGATGTTGCCGTGATCGACACGCGCAATGATTACGAGGTAGCGATTGGCACGTTTGACGGCGCGATAGACCCTGAAACGTCGACTTTTGGCGAATTCCCCGCATGGTGGGCGGCCAACAAAGATCGCTTTCATAACAAGAAAGTCGCGATGTTTTGCACAGGCGGAATTCGCTGTGAGAAGTCCACGAACTATCTGCTGGGCCAAGGCGTCGAGGACGTGTTTCACCTAAAGGGTGGCATTCTGAAGTACCTCGAAGAAGTGCCTGAGGCCGACAGCACGTGGCAGGGCGATTGCTTTGTTTTCGACAACCGTGTCAGCGTTGGACATGGCCTAAAGGTTGGACCGCACCAGTTGTGTCATGCTTGTCGTCGTCCGTTGTTTCCTGAGGATGTGAAGAAGGTGGAATTTGTCGTTGGGGTCAGCTGCCACCAGTGCATTGATGAGACGTCCGAGGCTGACAAAAACCGGTTTCGCGAACGCCAAAAACAGATCGAACTGGCGCGTAGCCGTGGCGGCGAGCACTTCGGCAGCTAAACGCGCGCGGTGAGGTAAGGTAGGTCTTGACCCACCAGCCCCTACGCCGCTTGCAATGCCCCTTGCGTTCGACTGCGCGACAGCAACCACACCAGAATGCCGATGTTCAGGAAATTCCACGCGATTCCGTTGATGAATGCCAACTGATACGATCCCGTCAGATCGTAGATCCAGCCAGACATCCAGCCGCCAATCGCCATTCCAAAAATCGTCGCCATCAGGACGAAACCGACCCGCGCCCCGGCTTCGCGCGCGGGCATGTATTCGCGTACGACAACAGCGTAGCTGGGCACGATGCCCCCTTGGCTAAGGCCAAAGATCAGGCTGACCACATACAGCGAAATCAGCGCATCAGACGGCAGGTACAAGAACAGCGCGATACACTGTAGCGCCGAACCGATCAGGATGGTGCGCACGCCGCCCAACCAATCCGCCAATGCGCCAGAGATCAGGCGCGACACCACGCCGCCCGCCAACATCAGCGCCAACATCTCTGCGCCCACCGCAGGTCCGTAACCTAGATCGACGCAGTAGGACACGATATGCACCTGTGGCATCGACATCGCCACGCAGCACCCGATGCCGGCCAGTCCCAACAGGCAGGCCAGTGCCGTTGGTGACAGGCCCGAGCTTTTGGCATTGGCCGATGATACGGCCTCGGCGCGGGCGTGGGCTTCTTCTGGAACTTTGCGGCGCAAAATGAGAGCAAGGGGGATCACAACCACCACCGTTACAATCGCCATTGTCGAATAAACGCTGCGCCACCCAAGGTCCGCCAGCATCCCCGAAAGGGCGACGGGCCAAATCACGCCGCTTAGATAATTGCCGCTAGCCACGATCGCCATTGCGATGCCGCGTCTGCGCATAAACCAGTGCGAAATGTCTGCGATTAGCGGTCCAAACCCCACGGCAGAGGCGAACCCGACCAGCAGTTGCGCCAATGAAATCATGGCGATAGACGTACTGATCACCGCCAACATCATGCCCAAAGACACGCCAACTGCCGCCCCGATCAAGCACAGGCTGACGCCGAATCTATCCACCGCCCGCCCGATGAAAAAGTTGCCCAGCGCAAAGCCAATCATCGTAAGCGTATAAGGTAGTGAGGCGTCGGCGCGATCCACGCCCAATTCGAATTGCATCGCTGGCATGATCGAAATGATCAGCCACATGCCCGCATTGATGACCATCGCAACGGCCAGGGTCAGGCCCATTCGAATCCACGAATATCGGCTGTCGAGAACGGTTAATGCTGACATGAAAATACCTCTGGTTTCTTTGTGCGGGCAATTGGTGCGCCTGCGCAACCCATGTCAGAAAATCGTGACAATTTGAGACGTTAAGCCAAGCGTAATTCAGCGCTGCTAAGTCTGCCTTTGGGTGAAATAGAGGTGGCGGATATGACTGCGCAAGTGAACGTACGTCCAATCATTATCAAAAAGAAAAAGGTCATCAAAGGCGGTGGCCACCATGGTGGCGCATGGAAAGTTGCCTATGCGGATTTCGTGACCGCGATGATGGCGTTTTTTATGCTGATGTGGCTGCTGAATGCGACAACGGAAAAGCAACGCAAAGGGATTGCGGATTACTTTTCACCCACGATTCCGATCAACCGGATTTCAGGCGGTGGAGATGGTGCCTTTGGTGGTGATTCAGTGTTTTCAGAGAATACGCTGCCGCAGAACGGAACGGGTGCCTCGGCTGAACGTCCGACCTCGCAGAATCAGGCGCGTGGCGAATCCGGCATGTCTGATCAGGGTGATGCGGCGGCGGCCTTAGAAGAAGAATCATTCGAGTCACTTGAGGTCAAGTTGTTGGGCAAAGGCGGCGAAAGCCAGGTCATGGAAAACGAGCTTCAGCACATTGTGACACGCATTACGGACGAAGGTCTGGTGATTGAGCTTTTCGCCGTCGAAGGTCAGCCGTTATTCGAATCTGACAGACTGACCCCGACGCCGCTTTTGCGCAGTTTGGCAGCTATGATTACCGATACCGTGCAGACTGTGACCAACCAAATGGCAATCGGCGGCCATGTCGCCGCCCAACCGATTGTTTTGGCAAACAACAGGGTTTGGAACACATCGGCGGCACAAGCCGATGCGATGCGTAAGCTATTGTTAGACGTCGGTATTTCGCCGCGACGCGTACAACGTGTAACGGGTCATGCTGATCGCCAACCTGCATCGCGCAACCCTATGGCCACGCGGAATAACCGGTTGGAAATCATTCTGTTGCGCAAATAAGCCCGGCAAATTTTCAAGACAAATAGAACGCATTTTATCTGTTAGGCGCACGTTAAGCGGAGCCGTCTAAGTATCTCTCAAATCTTAGGTGCAGCAGAAAGGCGTATCCATGACAATATCATCCTCCCTCAATGCAGGTGTAGCAGGGTTGCAATCCAACGCAACGCGACTGGCGTCCATTTCCGATAACATCGCTAACTCGTCGACCTACGGGTACAAGCGTGTGACGACCGATTTTCAGTCCATGGTGATCTCGTCCAAAGGTGGGACATATTCCGCAGGCGGTGTGCGTGCCACGACGGAACGGTTGATTGACCAACGTGGGTCTTTGGTATCGACGTCAAATGCAACAGACTTGGCGGTTCGTGGTCGCGGTATGCTACCCGTCGCACAAGTGTCTGAAGTGCAAGTTGGCAATGGCGACAACCAAATGTACCTGACAACAACAGGTTCATTCCGCACAGATGCAGACGGCTATATGGTATCTCAATCTGGGTTGGTTTTGATGGGTTGGCCTGCTTTGGCTGACGGCACAATCCCCACCTATCCGCGTGACACATCTGACGGGTTGGAACCTGTGCAGATCAATGTGAACCAATTTTCGGGTGAGCCGACCACTCAGATGACACTTGGTGTTAACCTGCCTGCGACAGAAACTGATGCCGGCGCGGATGGTGACACGCAGGAACTATCAGTTGAATACTTCGACAACCTAGGCACATCGGAAAGTATCGGGATTACCTTTACACCTTCTGTTCCGGGTACGGGATCATCCAACGAATGGACCGTCACATTGACTGATTCCGCCCAATCGGGCGCAGTGATTGGCGAATATGTTCTGACTTTTGATGACGGCCGTACATCGGGCGGTACACTGCAATCGATCGTGACATCGACTGGCGGTGCATACGATCCGGCGACAGGTTCGATCATTGTGAACGTCGACGGCGGGCCGATGGAAATCAACATCGGCAAAATTGGCGAAAGCGATGGTTTGACCCAGTTGTCTGACAACTTTGCACCAGTTTCGATTTCGAAAGACGGGTCACCCGTTGGAAACATGACAAGCGTTGAAGTTGACGCAAACGGCTACGTTCACGCATTCTTTGATACCGGAATCACGCGCACAATTTACCAAGTTCCGTTGGTCGACTTGCCCAATCCAAATGGCATGGTTGCGCTAGATCAACAGACCTATTTGCCGTCACCAGAAAGCGGTTCGTATTTTCTATGGGATGCCGGTGACGGACCAACTGGTGATGTTGTTGCCTACGCCCGCGAAGAATCTGCCACGGACGTTGCTGGTGAACTTACAGCGATGATCCAAACACAACGCGCGTATTCTTCGAACGCAAAGGTCATCCAGACAGTGGATGAAATGTTGCAAGAAACCACAAATATCAAACGATAAACGATAGCGGCTGACCCAACCGGGTCGGCAGTTCCACGCTTCTACAGCTTCAAGAATTGAGGTCTACATGACGATCACAGGCGCATTGAACAACGCAATGTCAGGATTAAGGGCTGCGGGCTACGCTTCGCAGGTGGTGTCATCCAACCTATCAAACGCGTTAACTCCGGGCTATGCGCGGCGCAGCTTGGAACTGTCGTCGTCTGCTTTGGGCGGCAACGGGGGCGTACGTGTTGACGGACAGGTGCGGCATATAGATCCAGGCTTGTTAGCTGATAGGCAAATGGCCAGCGCCAGTTTTGGTAACAAGCGTGACACGTCTGCTTTCTTATCCGAACTGGAACGATTGCTGGGGACACCAGATCAAGCTGGATCATTGGCAGGCCAGTTCGCCAACTTCGAAAGCAGCTTGATCACTGCCGCAAGTCGACCGGACGCTCCAGATCGACTCGCCTCCGCTGTGAATGCAGCGCGGGATTTGGTAGATACAGTTGGAACAGCGGCTGCCGGTATCCAAGATCAACGGACACGTGCTGATCGTTCCATTGATGCACAAGTTACCCGTCTAAATGATGCTCTAGGGGAACTTCAAACCTTGAATGGTGCCATCACTGCCACCCGCGTTCAGGGCGGTGATGACGCAGCATTGCAAGACCATCGCCAACGATTGGTCGACGAAGTGAGTGAAATGGTGCCTGTACGCACGGTCGCACGTGCCAATGGCGGCATCGCGCTCTACACCAACGGCGGCGCAACCTTGCTAGATGGCAAAGCTGCTGAGATCGGATTTGAGCCAGTCAATCTAGTCGCGTCTGGTATGTCTATCGAGGCGGGTTCTCTTTCTGGTCTAACGCTCAACGGAAACAGCGTTCGAACGGCGTCTCACAATGGCGCACTAAAGGGCGGAACACTGTCAGCGCAATTTGAAATTCGCGACGAACTTGCGCCGGAAGCCGAAACAAATCTTGACGCAGTCACGCGCGATCTCATCGAACGTTTTCAAGACAGTGGTGTAGATTCGACTTTGGCCGCAGGTGCGGCTGGGCTTTTCACTGACAGCGGATCGGCGTTTGACGCAATAAATGAGGCCGGTGTGTCCAGCCGTCTGACAGTCAACGCGTTAGTTGATCCAGATCAGGGCGGCGAAACTTGGCGCATCCGGGATGGTTTAGGCGCGGCAGCCCCGGGAAATGTGGGTGATGCGCACTTGCTGCAAGCGCTAGGGGATGCACTGACGCAAACCCGTGTCCCGGGTTCCGGGGCATTTGGATCAGGGGCTTTTGACGCCTCCGGTTTGACCACTTCAATGATGTCACAGATCGCTGCGGATCGAACCAATTCAGAGCAACACCTTAGCTTTGCTTCTTCAATGCTGAGTGAGCTAACGAGCCAAGAATCGGCGCAAGGCGTCGACAGCGACACTGAGTTGCAACAATTGATCTTGATCGAACAAGCTTACGCTGCCAACGCGCGGATGATCCAAACCGTTGACGAAATGATGCAAACTTTGCTGAGGTTATAACGCTATGAATGGTTTATCTATTGGCGATCTGGCCAACTCTTTTCTGCTGCAACGACGTGGTACTGCATTGAAAACCGAGATGTCCCGTCTCACACAAGAATTGGCGACGGGGCAAGTAACCGACATCAAGACGGTGCTGGCTGGAAATTTCAGCTATCTCAGTGACATTGAAAACAGCATGAAAACTCTGGCCGGCTATAAGGTAGCTGGCGCAGAAGCAACGCAACTTTCAAGCACGATGCAAGCGGTCCTGGAAAACGTACAAAATATCAGTAGCGATTTTGCCGCTGATCTTCTGGCTGTGTCATCTGGGGGTTTGGATTCTATCGCCCAGCAAAGTGCGACCGAGGCCCGCCAACAACTGGGCAGTGTGGTGTCCGCGCTTAATACCAATTTTGCGGGGCGAAACCTGTTTTCCGGTACCGCGACAAACACAGTGCCCATGCCGACATCAGATACAATTATTGACGCACTACGCACAGAGTTAGCTGGCGTTACCGGCTCCGCATCAAAAGCTGCAGCAGCCAAGGCGTGGTTCGATGATCCAGCTGGTTTTGACACCGTCATTTATCAAGGATCCAACGATGCTTTGGCTCCTTTTCGGTTGTCTGATACAGAGGATATCTCTCTAGACATTCGGGCGAATTCTGAGGAGTTGAAGGAGGTTATCCGTCATTTGGCGCTGGCTGGATTGGCAAACGATGCTAGCCTATCGATAGATGCCGCTGAACGCAGCGATATGTTGTTGGCGTCGGGTGAAGGGCTGATAAAAGCCCAAGATAACTTGACTGCTTTGCGTGCAAATGTTGGTTTCACCGAAGCACGAATAGACCAAATTTCAACACGTAATGCATCAGAAATGACGTCGATGGAATACGCTAAAGGAACGTTGCTGTCAGTCGATCCGTTTGAAACCGTCACCCGTCTGGAGGAAGTCCAATTTCAATTGCAAAGCCTGTACACCGTCACGTCAAGATCTTCCGAGCTTACACTTTTGAACTTTCTACGATGAGTATGCTTAGGGTCATTATAGCCTGGCTTTATCTGGCGAGCGTAAGTCTAGCCGGGCCTGTGCGGATCAAAGACTTGGTCGAATTTGATGGCGTTCGCGGCAATGATTTGGTCGGGTATGGGCTGGTTGTTGGCTTAAATGGCAGCGGTGACGGGCTGCGAAATGCACCTTTCACTGAAGAAATTATGTCAAATATTTTGGAGCGTCTCGGTGTAAATGTTGCAGGCGAGCAGTTCAGACCGAAAAATGTAGCAGCAGTCTTGGTCACGGCAAGCTTGCCGCCGTTTTCTCGTGCTGGTGGCAAAATTGATGTGACCGTCTCTGCAATCGGGGATGCAAAAAGCCTACTTGGCGGTACTTTGGTGATGACACCATTGAACGCGGCAGATGGCGATATCTACGCAGTGGCCCAAGGCAGTATTATTGCCGGCGGTGCGGTTGCTGAAGGTGATGGCGCAAAAGTCACGCGTGGCGTCCCGACGGCGGGCGTCATCCCATCTGGTGCACGTGTGGAACGAGAAATTGACTTTGATCTTGGAAGCCTAAGCATCGTACGTTTAGCTCTGCGTGATGCAGATTTCACGACGGCGGCCCGTATTGAACAAGCTATCAATTCGAATTTTGGCCGGCGTGTCGCATTGATGTTGGATTCGGGAACTGTATCTTTGGATATCGCCCAGACGAGAATGATTTCCGTTGCCCATGCTTTGGGGCGTGTCGAAAATATATCTGTGGAACCAGAACGCAAAGCACGTGTGGTTGTAGACCAAAGGTCCGGGACTATCGTCATGGGCGAAGACGTTCGCATTTCACGAGTGGCTGTGTCTCAGGGGAATTTAACGCTTCGCATTCAAGAAGCGCCGATTGTTGTTCAACCCAATCCCTTTGCGGAGGGTGAAACTGTGGTGGTCCCACGCACCAACGCCGCAATCGAGGAAGAGCCTGGAATCGGCCTGGCCGAAGTTCCTGACGGTGCCTCGCTATCCGAGGTTGTTGCAGGTTTGAATGCGCTGGGCGTGTCGCCAAGAGACATGATCGATATTCTCAAAAGTATCAAAGCCGCAGGTGCATTGCATGCAGAATTCGTTGTGAACTAGCTGTTACGTGAAAACCCGGATCTTTTTCACAAAAAGTGCTGTTGGCCCCGGCCAAATTCGATGATGTTTTATAACGTGAAAACTCAAGATTGAGGCCGCCAATATTCTGTATACTGCATATGATTGAGCGATGTCGTTTGCATGTATTTCTGGACGGAATACCAACATGCCAGCCGCGCCAATTGATCCGAAAATCGACGCAAGATCTTGGGTAGAACGCGGTAGCAGAATTTGCGCCACAACGGCGGATTGACCTAGAGCTGCGGGAACAAAAATCGAGATCAATAGATATGTCGCGGTCGTGCCAAAGGAGCCCACATTCAGATACGTTGTTGATACAGAAGGCTGAAAAGTTACTAGCATCGTCGCCACGGCTGCCGCGATCAAAAAGAAGCTAAGATTGACTCGTGCCATCGCACTCACAAAATCAGAATGTTTGGACTGCCGATGTGTTTGAACAATTGCCGGCGCGATCAAAGTCTCGAAACTATGCAAAACAGCAGGTAGTAAAAAAGTCGTTAACCGCGCGGCAAAATACAAAATTGCTTGTGCGGGAGACAACAACATTGCTGCGATCCATAGGTCGGCAGTATTTGTCATCGAAAGGCAGTTTATCTGCAGCCTCGCATTTTCAAAAACGCGTTGTGGCTTGAAAGAAAGGTCACACAGCGCAATCATAAGCGACGTTAGACACATCAGCAAAACCACCATTTCTAAATTCCAGGCTGCAAACATGCTCAGTACGGATAGTATCAGCGTCGACAATCCCAGAACTAACGCCGTTCCGTTAACCGCATTTCCCAAAGTGGTCCGCGCTGTGATCGCGCAAACCTGCGTCAGACAAAACGCGCTAGCAATGAAAAGCGACGGCAAAAAGCCTGTTAACCACAAGATGCTTGAGGTGGCCAAAGAAACGATGACCATCCCCAACACTTTTGCAGGTCCTCGTAATCCCTGAGACGCGGAGGATTGAGCGATTCCAGTAACAGCGATTAACGTTACGACTAGCACTAAGATGCCATGTGATCGGTGGGCCTGAACGCCAGACAGCGTTACAGCGCACAATACGATGCCGCACAGAACTGTTATCGGCCATTCAAAAATGCCCGAACGCCCAGTGTGATGGACCGGGTCAGACATTATCTTGCCCATGCACTAAATGCAGATACCAAACCGTAAGCTTCATTTTCACTCTACCCTTTTCCCAATTTGCAAATTCGCAGAAGGATAAAAAGAGGGCATTAACAACGCAGATCGCCGCCCCATAAAAGAGCGGCGATTGTAATTTAAATCTGGCCTATCGGTATCTTAGAAGTCCAGATTTTCCACGTTCAGCGCGTTCTGCTGGATGAATTCACGACGTGGTTCGACAACGTCACCCATCAGTTTGGTGAACAAATCATCGGCCTCGGCCATATCGGCGACCTGTACTTGCAACAAAGTTCGTGCATCCGGGTCCAGCGTCGTTTCCCACAACTGATCAGGGTTCATTTCACCCAAGCCTTTGTAGCGTTGCAGGGACAAGCCTTTTTCACCTTCTGCCAAAATCGCATTCAGTAAATCCATCGGGCCAAAAATCATCTGCGTTCGGTCTTTGCGGATCAGTTGCGCTGGCAGCGAATAGACCTCTTGCAAGCTTTGCGTAAACGACCCGGTCCGCCGGGCTTCACCACCGCGCAAAATACGACCATCCAGCGTGCGAACTTCTTCGACACCGCGCAGAATACGAGCCAAACGAATGCCGTGATCTTGGGTAATGCGGCCCTGCCAGCCCTGTTCATATTCCAAGGCGATCAGGTTCAAACGCGCCGCAACTTTGTCCGCTGTGCCTTGCAAATCAGACTCGACAACGCCGGGCGAAAAAGCACCTGCAATCGCAGCCTGCTCCAGAATATGGCGCGGATAATGCGTCGGAAAGGCCTCAAGCACACGGCGCATTTGACGGGCCAAATCGACGACACGCATCAGGTCTGCACCGCTAATTTCTTCACCGTTGCCTTGGCGCAGCATCGCGCCGTCAATACCTTGATTTACCAGATAATCTTCCATGGCGGCTTGGTCTTTGAGGTACACTTCGGACTTGCCGCGTGACACTTTGTACAACGGTGGCTGCGCGATATACAGGTGACCGCGCTCGATCAATTGCGGCATTTGGCGATAGAAGAATGTCAGCAAAAGTGTGCGGATGTGCGCGCCATCGACGTCCGCATCCGTCATGATGACGATCTTGTGGTAGCGCAATTTGTCGATGTTGAATTCGTCGCGACCAATGCCAGTGCCCAGCGCCATCACAAGGTTACCGATTTCCTGACTGCCCAGCATCCGGTCAAAGCGCGCGCGTTCAACGTTAAGGATTTTACCTTTTAGTGGCAGAATCGCTTGGGTTTGACGGTCACGACCCGTCTGCGCAGAACCGCCAGCCGAGTCACCCTCGACGAGGAAAACTTCGGTTTTAGACGGATCTTTTTCAGAGCAATCCTTGAGCTTGCCTGCAAGGAAATTCACATCCATCGCCGTCTTTCGACGGGTCAAATCACGGGCTTTGCGGGCCGCTTCACGCGCGAGCGCTGCTTCGACAATTTTGCCAACGATAACCTTGGCAAGGTTCGGGTTTTCCTCGAACCATTCTGACAGCTTTTCGTTCACCAAACCTTCGACTGCGGGGCGCACTTCGGACGACACCAGCTTGTCTTTGGTTTGAGACGAGAATTTCGGATCAGGCACTTTGACGGACAACACACAGGTCAAACCTTCGCGCGCGTCATCACCCGTAAAGCTGATCTTTTCTTTTTTCGCGATGCCAGATGTCTGTGCATAGTTGTTGATCGTACGCGTCAACGCGCCACGGAAACCGGCCATGTGCGCGCCGCCATCCCGCTGGGGGATGTTGTTGGTAAAGGGCAGCACGTTTTCATGGTAACTGTCATTCCACCACATCGCGACTTCGACGCCAATGTCATCGCGTTCGCCTGTGATAAAAATCGGTTCTGCCATGATCGAGGTTTTGGAACGGTCCAGGTATTTTACAAATTCCTTAACGCCACCGTCGTAATACAGCTCTGATTTCAGATGTTCGGCAGGGCGTTCGTCTGTCAAAATTATGCGCACACCAGAGTTCAGGAACGCCAATTCCCGCAATCGTTTCTCAAGCGTTTCAAATGAATATTCAAGGTTCGAAAAGGTATCGGTCGAGGCAAGGAACCGCACTTCGGTCCCGGTGCGATCACCGCAATCGCCCACGATTTTCAGGTGTTCGACCGTGTCCCCGTGCGAGAATTTTGCAACGTGTTCTTTGCCGTCGCGCCAAATGCGCAGGTCCAACTCGACCGACAGCGCGTTCACAACAGACACGCCAACGCCGTGCAAACCGCCCGAAACCTTGTACGAGTTGCTATCGAATTTGCCGCCCGCGTGCAGTTGGGTCATGATAACTTCGGCCGCTGAAACGCCTTCTTCCTCGTGGATGCCCACAGGAATACCGCGCCCGTTATCGCTGACTGAAACCGAGGAATCCTCGTGGATTGTGACCGTGACCGCGTCCGCGTGACCGGCCAATGCTTCGTCAATTCCGTTATCGACGACCTCGTAGACCATGTGGTGCAAACCAGAGCCGTCATCGGTATCCCCGATGTACATGCCTGGTCGCTTGCGAACTGCTTCTAAGCCCTTGAGAACTTTAATAGAATCAGCGCCATATTCTTCTTTTTTCTGCTCAGGCTCGGACATGCGATTTTACCTTCGTAATTTTGTCATTTTATACGATTTTTCAGGGGGAATGTCACGGCTCAGACACAAGATTTTGTGTCAGAGGACGGCAATAACAACCCCGACCAAAATCAGCAGGGCGCCAGAGCCGATATTGATGCGACGAAGCGAATTTGGGGACCCGATCAAGCCACGCATTTGGCCGACACATGCGGCCATTGCGAGGTTTCCCGCCAACGGAACTGCGATGGACACCGCAATGATTATTCCGACGTCAATCCAGGTGATCGCGCGCAAATCAAAGAACCCCGGCAAGACGCCCATGTAAAATAGGACGGCTTTTGGGTTGCCTAAAATTGCGGCGACGCCGGCGATAAAACCGGCCCACATGCCCGGCCGTGTCAGGGTTTTGTTGGCTGAAATCGCGTGGCCTGCATGTCGGATCAACGCAAGGCCCATCAGGATGAAAACGCCGCATGCCACCCACCGCAAAACTGTCATGAACGTGTCGAACACCGACAAAATCCAGCTGATGCCCAGCACAGCGACCAGCGGCCAAATGATGTCGCCAACAGCCACGCCTATCGCCAATGGCCATGCCGCTTGGAATCCACCAGACAAACTGCGGGCCGAGATTGCCAGCCACACAGGACCCGGCGTTGCGAACAAGATCAGCAAGGCCCCGCAGTACAGCAGCAGATCGGATCCAGCGATTGTCATGACAATTGATGCACGTGCGAAACGCCGGCCTCTTCTGTCACCTCAAGATATTGCGCGCGCGTGCCCAAATCAGCAAACAGCTCCATTCCCGTTCCCGTCATCCAAGCTTGCGCCTTGAGCCCGCAAATTTCGTCGTACAGAGCGGCGCGGCGATTCGCGTCTAAATGCGCCGCAACCTCGTCGAGCAACAACAACGGTGGAGCGCCAAAATCTTGGGCCAAGGCGCGGGCATTGGCCAAAATCAAGGACACCAAGAGTGCCTTTTGCTCGCCTGTAGAGCAGTCCTTGGCAGGCACATCTTTGGCCGCGTAGACGCCATAAATGTCGGCACGGTGCGGCCCGATCAACGTGCGCCCTGCGGTCAAGTCACGCGCGCGACCCTCAGACAGGGCAGTGCGCAAATCATCAACGGTTTCGGGCAAATCACCGTCACTGTGGGTGAGGGTCAAATCCGCTGCGGGAAACGCTGTCTGCGCACCGCTTTGGGCGTCCTTCAACTGTGCCAGTGCCGCCATCCGGTTGTCATGAATCGCGCGACCGGTCTCGGCCATCTTGGTCTCAAGCGCGCTGTACCAATGCGGATCACGCACCATGTCCTTGAGAAGACGATTGCGTTCGCGCATCGCCTTTTCGTAGGTCAGCGACAGATCCGCATGCGATGGCGTAAAGCTCAGCGTCATGCGATCTAGAAAACGGCGACGCCCTTCGGCCCCCTCGATCCACAAACGGTCCATCGACGGGATCAGCCACAGCACGCGCGCAATACGCCCCAATGCAGTCTGAGCGGCAGATTTTTCATCGATCTTGGTTTGGCGGGCCTTGCCGCTTTCGGACCAGATTTCGACTTCGTGCACCTGCGACAAGGAATGCAAAACGCCCGAGACTTTCCAACCCAGCGCCTCGGGCCTGCGCGTCATGTCTTCTGCACTGGCGCGGCGCAATCCACGGCCGGGTGAAAACAGCGAGACGGCTTCGATGATGTTGGTTTTACCGGCACCGTTTGGCCCAAAGATCGCGACAGGGCGCGGATCAACAGACACGCGCGCCAGTTTATGCGAGCGAAAGTGGGAAACCGTCAAAGAGGACAGGTGCAAGGTCATGTCAAAGGGGCCGATTTGCGTTGTCGAAAACGCACCCGTTCATCAGATGTGCGTCAAACACGCATCGGCATGACGACGTAGACCGCTGAGTGGTCATTGCCTTCGCGCATCAGGGTCGGATCGCCGGAAGAATTGAACATGAACACTGCATTTTCGCGGTCAACCTGACTGGCAATTTCCAGCAAGTATTTGGCGTTAAACCCGATTTCCAGACGTTCGTCACCGTAGGCAACTGCCAGCTCTTCTTCGGCAGCACCGCTGTCAGGCGCGTTGACCGACAGGATCAGGCGGTCTTCGTCCAACTGCAATTTCACGGCACGCGAGCGTTCAGATGACACGGTTGCAACACGGTCAACGGCCTTGGCAAAGTCTGCGGCGTCGACTTCCATTTTACGCGTGTTGCCTTGCGGGATAACGCGCGTGTAATCGGGAAACGTGCCATCGATGACTTTGGATGTCAGCGTGATGTCCGGCGTGGCAAAGCGAACTTTTGTCTCGGACACGGACACGGCAATTTTCATGTCGTCGTCGTCGAGCAGCTTGCGCAATTCGCCAACAGTTTTGCGCGGCACAATTACGCCGGGCATGTCAGATGCGTTTTCGGGCAGGTCGGTATCGATCCGCGCCAAACGGTGGCCGTCGGTGGCCACGCAGCGCAATACTTTGCCGCCGTCAAAATCGGACACGTGCATGTACACGCCGTTCAAGTAATACCGCGTTTCTTCGGTCGAGATTGCGAATTTCGATTTGTCGAACAAGCGACGCAATTTTGGTGCTTCGATCGAGAAATTGGAGGCGTATTCAGACGACGCCATCACAGGGAAATCTTCTTTTGGCAAGGTCGCGAGCGAAAAGTTCGAGCGCCCAGCTTCGACTGTCAATCGGCCCGCGGCGCTGTCTGCCGTCAAGGTAACCAACGCGCCGTCCGGCAATTTACGAACAATTTCGTGCAACGTTGTTGCGGCGACGGTCGTGGCACCTGCGCGTTCAACTTGGCCCGGCGCTTTGTCGACAACTTCGATGTCCAGATCGGTGGCGCGAAACGTCACATCGGACCCTTCGGCTTCGATCAGCACGTTTGCGAGGATCGGAATGGTATTGCGCCGTTCAACCACGGACTGCGCTTGGGACACTGCTTTGAGCAGATTTGCGCGTTCAATACTGACTTTCATGTGTCTTCTCCCATCCGGACTGCCGGAGGGTTAAACTACTCTCTCACAGCATATTCTCAAGCATTATCTTGCTTGTGCGGGGGTTTGATTGGGGCGTCAAGGGTGACAGCACCCAAGCGGCGCGTCTCGATCCGTGTCCGCCACTAAAAACGCCACATAATCGCCTATGGTTTTTCGAACAGATCCAGGATTGCAGGGATTTTTTCAGCAAACTCAATGAACACTGCTGGTGGTGGCTGGTTTTCTTGCGGCCAATCCGGGATTTTCACACCCCAAGCCTCGAAGACTAGTCCGCTGGACTTCAATTTCACCCTGACAATGCAAGTCTTGTCAGTCTCGTGCGGGTACACTGCGCAGGATGAGGCAATCCGGTATTCATCTTTCAGCCAACCGGCTGTTTCCATGTATTGTCTGTTTAGGACTTCGTTGAAGGGTTTGGTTCGTCGAAAATGATTTGGGTCAGTAGAATCCAAACTGATTGGATTGGGCCGCACCAAATCTCCAATCGCGTTTCCGAATTGAAACCGAAAAAGAGACTCGGCGGACGGAAGCGTCAACTGCTGCGCAATTTTGTTATTTGCAGTCTTATCCAGCAGGACAGAATCAATTTTTGATCTACCCGCGATGTCCTCGGCGCAGAAGCCATTGGTGGGTTCTGGAAAGGCCGAGTCATCCGGTAAAACCATCCGAGGCAAAGGCGATCCGTCTTTGGGTGGCGGGAACATAAGATAGTGGGTTTTTTGAACGGGAATCGAAAGCTGTTTCCCATTCATAACGATATCAGCAGATGTAACGTGCGTGCAGACTTTGGGGTCTGGTGCGTGGATGTAGCCACGCACCAGAATGATACAAATCAGCCCAACAAACGAAACAATCGCTAAGACTGCTAGCCCAAAGACCCATCTAAAGAAATTCGCCAGATACACATCCAATTTGCGTAGTCTTACGCCTCTAGCGCGCGGCGCAGCAATTCGAGGTCTTCGGCGATCTGGACGTCGGCCTGTTTCAGCTCTTCGATGCGTTTGACGCCGTGCATGACCGTGGTGTGATCACGACCGCCAAAACGACGCCCGATTTCAGGCAAGGACCGGCTGGTCATGTGTTTCGACAAATACATCGCCACCTGACGCGGGCGGGCAAAACTGCGCAGGCGTTTTGGGCCAATCATGTCGGACAGGCGGATGTTGTAGTGGTCAGACACTTTGCGCTGGATTTCTTCGACAGTGATTTTGCGTTCGGATGCACGCAGCACGTCGGCCAGACAATCTTGGGTTAGCGCCATGTCGATTTCGCGACCAACAAGCGAGGCAAAGGCGAACAGACGGGTCAGCGCGCCTTCGAGCACGCGCACGTTTGTGGAAATGCGGTGGGCGAGGAATTCCAGAACGCCGTCTTCGATTTCAAGACCCGGATAGTTCACGCGCTGGGTTTCGATCTTGCTTTGCAAAATGCCGAGGCGCAGTTCGTAGTCTGTCGGGTGCAGATCGACAACCAAGCCACATTGCAGGCGCGATTTCACGCGATCCTCAAGGTCCTTGATTTCGCCCGGCGCGCGGTCAGCGGAAATGATGATCTGTTTTTGCTGGTCAACCAGCGCGTTGAAGGTGTGAAAGAATTCCTCTTGCGTAGAATCTTTGCCAGCGATGAATTGCACATCATCGACCATCAGCACGTCGACGGACCGAAAGATCTCCTTGAAATCCATCATTTTGCGATCCCGCAACGCTTGGACAAAACGGTACATGAATTGCTCAGCAGACAGGTACAGCACGTTCAGATCAGGGCGCGAAGTTTGCAGCTCCCATGCGATGGCGTGCATCAGGTGGGTTTTGCCAAGGCCAACACCGCCGTACAGGAACAACGGATTGAACGTGACAGGGCCACCTTCGGCGACGCGCTTGGCCGCGGCATGGGCCAGTTCGTTCGGTTTGCCGACGACAAATTTATCAAACGTAAACCGCTTGTCGAGCGATGCTGTGTTCAGCCCGTTTGCAGCAGGCGTGCGGACGGGCTGGGCAGTCATCTGAGGCTTGGCTGCGATGTTCATACGCGGCGCGGGTGCAGCGGACACGGCAAAGCTAAGGCGACGGATAGACGGATCGGCCGCCTTGAGTTCGTGCAAAATCATATCCGAGAAATTCTGGCTTACGTAGTTGCCCAAAAAGTTCGTCGGCGCGTTAAAGGATGCGATACCTTCGGTGACGTCACGCAATCGCAGCGGTTCAATCCATGTTTTGAAGTTGTTCTGGCCCGCTGTCTTAACCAGCTTATGGCTCAGTTTTTCCCACTCGTCCTGTGTCATGCGTCGCTTACCGTCCCGTACACTCGTTGCCTGTCAGAGTTGCTTCCTGGCGCACTCTGTTTGCCTCACACATCACTTCATCCGGCAACACTTCTCGGACCAGTTCCCCCAACAGAAACAAGTGTCCGACTTGGATATTAACAGCTGCGCACCCAGTCGTGGCCGGAGCATTACCGACACTGTGACTAAATGCTTAATGCATCCAAATATGTTTTTGACAGTGCTTGGTTGCTAGGCAACTCAATGCAGACACCTACAAAAGCGATCGTTTGCTCTTGCTCAGTTACCCACCTTCACAGCTACGTTTTACCGCGCTCTTTCAGTGACCTGTCCCCCCGCGAAGTGAATCGCTAGGACAGTGGTAGCAAGTTCGTGAGTAGCCCGGCAACTGATCTTCTGTGTTGACTCATTGAATCTAGAAAAAGAATCTCTTGGTCAAAAAACTGGTCTGAAACGGAAAAAAGGCACCGCGTTATGCGATGCCTTTTCTATCAACTGCTTAGCCATAAATAGCGAGGGTTAACCGACCGCTTTGACCCGTGCAGACAAGCGCGACATTTTGCGCGCGACTGTGTTTTTGTGGTACACACCCTTGGTCACGCCGCGCATCAGCTCTGGCTGAGCGGCACGAAGGGCTGCGTTTGCTGCGTCTTTGTCGCCAGATTCGATAGCTTCTTCGACTTTGCGCAGGAATGTGCGAATGCGCGAACGACGCGCTTTGTTGACTTCGAAACGTGCTGCGTTTTGACGCGCGCGTTTTTTGGCTTGAGGCGTATTTGCCATTTTATCTCGTCCCGTTTCATGTTCGGTGCGGTAGTTTTATGCAGCACTAGCTGCGGTGAAGTCGCTCACTTAGGCCCGGTTGGGTTACGAGTCAACCAATTACGGTGCCCAACACGGCCTGTTACACGCAGCATAGTTCGCTTTGTCATTTCCGATGTCGCAAAATTAAGGCTAGTTATGATGCATGATCTAAATGTACTGGAATATGAATGACCGTCCGTGTTTGCGCTTTAACAACCGTCAACCCAAACGAAACAGAAGCACTTAGCGCTTACATGGCGACCACAACGCCACTGTTAGAGAAAGCCAAGGCCAAGATTGTAGTCACCTACGCTGTCGCCCGCACAATCGTCGGTGACACCGTCCCGTCCACAGTCACGATCGTGGAATATCCCACCATCGAAGACCTGGAAAGCGTGTTTGATAGCGCGGAATATGGCCTGCTAAAAGAAATCCGCGCCCGGGCGTTTCTATCTTATCAAATCAGTATTTTGACTGACTAAAGCGGCCTTGAACTGGTTACTTGTCGCGGAATTGTGCCTGGCGTTTTTCGAGGAAGGCGGACATGCCTTCTTTTTGATCTTCGGTTGCGAACAGCGAATGGAACACGCGCCGTTCAAACAGCAAACCTTCACGCAATGGCACCTCGAATGAACGGTTCACTGCTTCTTTGACAACCATGGTGGTGATCATGGATTTTTCAGCGATCTTTTGCGCGGCACCCATGGCTTCGTCCATCAGCTTTTTCGCAGGCACGATGCGGCTGACCAGTCCGGAGCGCTCAGCCTCTTCGGCATCCATAAAGCGGCCGGTCAGGTTCATGTCCATCGCCTTGGCTTTGCCGATTGCGCGGGTCAGGCGCTGTGTGCCGCCGATGCCAGCAACGACGCCGAGGTTGATTTCGGGTTGTCCAAATTTCGCATTGTCCGCGCAAATGATAAAATCGCACATCATCGCCAATTCGCAGCCACCGCCCAGCGCATAGCCTGCAACGGCAGCGATAATTGGTTTGCGCACGCGACTGATCTGGTCGGTTTCCGAGGTGAACAAATCCGTGGTGAACACGTCGACAAACGTCTTGTCGCGCATCATGGAAATGTCTGCACCGGCGGCAAATGCCTTTTCCGAGCCGGTCAGAACGATGCACCGCACTTTGTCGTTGGCTTGCGCGTCGGTCATTGCCTGGGCGAGTTCCGTCAGCAATTGATCGTTCAACGCATTCATCGCGTCAGGCCGACTTAGCGTGATCAGACTGACGTGATTGTCTACTGCAACGGTGATCGTTTCATAGGCCATGTGGTGTGCTTTCATTATCCCCGTTAGAGGAATTAGTTATCACGAGCAGCGCAGGTTTCAAGCAAAGTTTGCCCTAGCTTTGGCATGACTTGCAGTAAAACGAGGATCGGCCCGACTGTACGATGCGCTCAATCATGTTACCGCAACCAGTGGTGTGGCATGGGTCGCCTTCGCGGCCATAGACATCAAAGGATTTCTGAAAATATCCAAGCTCTCCATCAGCTTGGCGGAAATCCTTGAGCGAGGATCCACCTGCCTCGATTGCCTCTGACAACACGTCGCGGATGATGGGAACAAGGGCGGCAATGCGGGCCTTGCTGATCTGTCCAGCTTTGCGTGTGGGGGAAATTCCTGCGCGAAAAAGCGCCTCGCACACATAGATATTGCCCAACCCGCAGACAATTCTTTGGTCCAACAGCGCTGATTTAACGGGGGAGTTCTTGCCTGAGAACGCCTCGATCAGAACCGAATCGTGAAAATCATTGCCCAGCGGTTCGGGCCCCAAAACAGCGAGCAATTTGTGCTGTTCTGCTGTGGCCGTGTCCAGCAAATCCATCGCCCCGAAACGTCGCGGATCGTTAAACGTGATCCGCGCCCCGTTGCCCATGTGAAGCACAACATGATCGTGTTTTTGTTGCGCTGGGTGGTCGTGGATGAATTGCCCAAGCGGGTCACCCGACACGGTCATCCGCCCAGACATGCCAAGGTGGATCAACAACGTCTCGCCGCTGCTGAGATCGGCCAGCACGTATTTTGACCGCCGCCGCAGACGCAAAACCGTTTGCCCCGTCAGTCGCTCTGCCATGCGTTCAGGAAACGGCCAGCGTAAATCTGGACGGTTCACATCTGCGCGCGCGATCACCTGCCCTTCCATGGCCGGGGTTAACCCGCGACGGACTGTCTCAACCTCTGGCAACTCGGGCATGGGATGCTCACCTTTATCATGTGACGAAAGCGCCGCATTGTGCGCGGCCACGTCTGCTCTATAACAAGTGTTGAATTCAAGGACAGCAAGCCCTCATGACCCAAGACACTGCAAATACTCCGGCAAAAACAACACATTTCGGATTTGAAACCGTGCCCGAGGGCGAAAAAGCGGGGCGCGTGCAAGGCGTGTTCAACTCTGTTGCCTCAAAGTACGACATCATGAACGACGTCATGAGCATGGGAATTCACCGTATCTGGAAAGACGCGATGATGGATTGGCTCGCCCCGCGTCCCGGTCAAAAGCTGCTGGACGTGGCGGGTGGCACAGGCGACATTTCGTTCAAGTTTCTGAAACGCGCAGGGCATGGACACGCGACCGTCTTGGACATCACCGAACCCATGCTGATCGAGGGGCGCAAACGGGCCGAGGCCGCGTCGATGGAAGACAGCCTAAATTGGGTTGTGGGCGACGCGATGGCATTGCCCTTTGCCGACAACACGTTCGATGTCTACACAATCAGCTTTGGCATTCGCAACGTCACCCGCCCCCAAGAGGCCCTGAACGAAGCGTTCCGCGTGCTGAAACCCGGCGGTCGCTTGATGGTGTTGGAATTCTCGCAGCTGCCCAATGCAGCCATGCAAAAAGCCTACGATCTGTATTCGTTCAACGTGATTCCGCAGATGGGCAAGATGATCGCCAATGATCGCGACAGCTATCAATATCTGGTCGAATCGATCCGCAACTTCCCCGACCAAGACACGTTCCTTGGAATGCTGCGCACCGCTGGTTTTGAGAATGCAAAATACCGGAACATGACGATGGGTGTTGCGGCACTGCATTCGGGTTGGAAAATCTAGCGTGCGCGGCCCGCACAACATTTGGCGCCTGATCCGCACAGGGGCCACGCTGGAACGCACCGGCGCGATGAACGTCATTCTGGACGCGTTCGACGCGCCACCAACCCTGCGATTTATCGCACATGCGCTGGGAAAACCATTCATGTGGCTGGGGTACAAAGGGGATCCATCGGTCCCGCCTGCCCCGCGCGCTTTGACGGCACTAGGTCCGGCCTACATCAAATTCGGTCAAGTGTTGTCGACCCGCCCGGACGTGGTTGGCGACGAATTAGCCGTGCAGTTGCGCGTGCTCCAAGACAAACTGCCCCCGTTTTCCGTTGAGGAAGCCAAGGCAGAGGTAGAGCGTGAATTGGGCCAGCCCGTGTCCGACATGTTTTCGGAATTCAGCGGGCCTATCGCGGCCGCCTCAATCGCGCAGGTACACAAAGCCAAACTGAAAACGACTGGCGAAGATGTCGCCGTCAAGATCCTGCGCCCCGGCATCGAGCGGGCGTTTTCCAAAGACGTGGATGCGTTTTATTTCGCCGCCCGCATCGTCGATATTTTCGCCCCTGGTGCACGCCGCTTGCGCCCGATGGAGGTCATCGAGCATTTTGACGGTGTCGTTCAAGGCGAACTTGATCTGCGGTTAGAAAGCTCTTCAGCTTCGGAATTCGCGGCCAACACAGAAAAAGACGAAGGTTTCGAATTGCCCCCCATCAAATGGGATTATTCGGCACGGCGCGTGATGACATTGGGCTGGGCTGACGGTGTTCCGATGGGCGACAACGACGCGATTGACGGCGCCGGCCACGACCGCCAAGTGCTTGGCGAACGGGTGCTACAACTGTTCCTAAGCCACGCATTGCGCGACGGATTCTTTCACGCGGACATGCATCAAGGCAACCTCAAGGTCGCACCAAATGGCAACATCATCGCCTATGATTTCGGGATCATGGGGCACATCGACGAATACACCCGCCGCGTCTACGCCGAAATCCTGTTCGGCTTTATCCGCAAAGATTACAAACGCGTCGCCGAGGTTCATTTTGAGGCAGGCTATGTTCCCGCGGACAAAGACGTAGATGAATTTGCGCGTGCTCTCAGGGCCGTAGGCGAACCGATCTTTGGCATGAACGCCACCAACATTTCGATGGGTCGTTTGCTGAGCTATTTGTTCGAGGTCACCGAACGCTTTGGCATGGAAACCCGCACCGAACTGATCTTGCTGCAACGCACAATGGTCGTCGTCGAAGGGGTGGCACGCAGCCTGAACCCGGACATCAACATCTGGCAAGTCGCCAACCCGATTGTCACCAGCTACATCGGCAAATCCATTGGGCCAAAAGCAATGCTGTCCGACCTTGCAAAGACGGCTCGGGTCTTGGGTCGTTTCGGCCCTCGCTTGCCCGGATTGGTCGAGGCTGCACTGATCAAACAAGGCAATCCAGAACCACCCAAGCGCCAAACGTTCTGGCGTTGGATTGTCTTAACAGCGATCGTTTCATCCGGGGCAGGGATCGGACTTTGGACCGCAGCCCAAAGCTTGTTCTGATCACAAATACTCAAAAACCTTTGGGGGCCAAATCGCCCTTCAAAGACGTTCAATCGCCAACGCAATCCCTTGCCCGCCACCAATGCACATGGTGATCAACGCTTTGGACCCACCGATGCGTTCCAGCTCGTACAGCGCCTTAACCGTGATGATCGCACCGGTCGCACCAACCGGATGACCCAGCGCGATCGCGCCGCCATTCGGGTTCACGCGTGCCGGATCAAGCCCTAGCTCTTTGGACACGGCCAGCGCTTGTGATGCAAAGGCCTCGTTGCTTTCGATCACATCAAAATCAGACGCGGACAGACCCGTCTTGACCAGCAAGTTTTGTACTGCAGGGATTGGTCCGATCCCCATGACTTCCGGACGAACGCCGGCGTGGGCATAGCCCAAAATGCGCGCTTTGGGTTTCAAACCTGCCTTTTCGGCTGCCTCTGCTGTTGCCAGCACAATCGCGGCACCACCGTCGTTGATCCCGCTCGCGTTACCTGCGGTCACCGAACCGTCTTTTTGGAACACCGGACGCAACCCACCCAAGATCTCAAGGCTCGTTGCTTTTGGGTGTTCATCGACCTCGAACGGCACCATATCGCGTTTAACTTTAACCTCGACTGGCGTGATCTGACTTTGGAAGTGCCCGGCAGCAATTGCCGCTGCTGCGCGTTGCTGGCTTTGCATCGCAAACGCGTCCTGCTCGGCACGGCTGACGTCAAATTCGCTTGCGACATTTTCCGCCGTCACGCCCATGTGCCCAGTCCCGAACGGGCAATTCAACGCGCCCAACATCATGTCTTGGGTGCGAATATCGCCCATTTTGGCACCCCAGCGTTGGGACGAATTGATGAACGGGCTGCGCGACATGTTTTCCGCCCCACCGGCCAAGCCGAATTCGGCGTCACCCAGCATCAAAGACTGCACAACAGACACGATCGCTTGTACGCCAGATCCGCACAAACGGTTCACGTTCATTGCTGGCACGACGTCCGGCACACCTGCCTGAATCGCCGCGACGCGTGACAAATACATATCGCGTGGCTCTGTGTTGATCACGTGCCCGAATGCGACGTGCCCGATTTGACCGCCCTCGACGCCTGACCGCTCCAGCGCCGCCTTGGCCGCGACCGTCCCCAAATCGATGGGAGTTGTGTTCGCAAGCGCCCCCCCAAAAGTGCCGATTGCCGTACGTGCGCCGTCCAGAATTACGATGTCAGTCATGATGTGTCCCTTTGTTTACGCAGGCTCTAACCGCCCTGCCCTGCGTTGTCAGCCTGAACGTGCCGTCATTGACACCAGCCCTGTGCGGCGGCACATATCCGGTATGACGGAAAATCCTGACGCTATCCTAACGCTTTTGCCTGCTCGCCTGAAAGAGGCGCGGCGCACCCAAGGGCTATCACTGGACGCAGTTGCAAAGCTATCTGGCGTCAGTCGGTCCATGGTCAGCCAGATTGAGCGCGGCGAAAGCAGCCCGACAATTGCAACGCTTTGGAATTTAACTCGCGCCTTACAAGTCGATTTCGCGGGGCTGCTGGATGCAGGTGCAACCCAGACCCAGATCGAGGTTTTGCGCGCCGCCGACGTACCCACAATCGAGGCGCGCGGCACAGGTTGTTCCATCCTGATTTTGTCGCCCCCCGAAGAAGCAGGCCGGCACGAAGTGTACGAGTTACGCTTTGCCAAAAACGGGGTGCTGAACAGTCAGCCGCACACGCACGGCGCCCGCGAACACCTGAGTGTGATCGAAGGCGCATTAGAAGTCACAAGCGGTGACAGTGTGATGCGAATCGATGCTGGCGACACCGCGCGCTACGCCGCTGACGTGCCACACAAAATCACAGCTTTGGGCGCAGCACGCGCGTATTTGGTCGTTCAGGACGCATAAAAATTCCGCGATCACGGAAAATTTCCCTCATTACGGAAATCCTCTATTCCGGAATCGCGTCCGCTATGGTAGAACTTCGCTCAAAGGAGATTCATCATGACCCAGAAATATCTAAACCACATCGCCGCCACGCTTGACCAAATTAGGGCCGATGGCATGATGAAAACAGAACGCATGATCACCTCGCCTCAGGGTGCGCAGATCGCGGTGGGCGATCACGACGTCATTAACCTTTGCGCCAACAATTACCTTGGGCTGGCCGATCATCCAGATCTGATTGATGCGGCAAAACTGGCAATGGATCCCAAAGGGTACGGCATGGCGTCGGTCCGGTTTATCTGCGGGACCCAAGACATTCACCGTGAATTGGAACAGCGGTTGGCGACGTTTCTGGGCAAGGATGACTCCATACTGTTTGCCGCTTGTTTTGATGCCAATGGTGGGCTGTTCGAACCACTATTGGGTCCCGAGGATGCCGTTGTTTCCGACAGCCTGAACCATGCGTCGATCATCGACGGCATTCGTTTGTGCAAGGCGCGTCGCTATCGTTATGCCAACAACGACATGACCGATCTTGAAGGGCAATTGCAGCTGGCACGAGACGAAGGTGCACGGTTTATCATGATCGCAACCGACGGTGTTTTCAGCATGGATGGGACGCTGGCAAACCTGCCCGAGCTCACCGCGCTTGCCAAAAAATACGAAGCGCTCGTGATGGTCGATGACTGCCATGCAACCGGTTTCATGGGGCCAAAAGGCGCTGGCACACCCGCCCATTTCGGCGTCGATGTCGATATTTTGACAGGCACCTTGGGCAAGGCGTTAGGTGGTGCAATCGGTGGCTACATCGCCGGCCCACAGCCTGTCATCGATCTGCTGCGCCAGCGCGCTCGGCCCTATTTGTTCTCTAACTCACTGCCCCCGTCCATCGTGGCCGCTGGGATAAAAGCCATTGATTTGGTTGAGAAAAGTGACAATTTGCGCACCCAATTGTTCGAAAATACACGGTACTGGCGTACAGGTTTGGAACGGCTGGGATTCGATCTGTTGCCGGGCGAACACCCCATTGTGCCAGTTATGTTGGGCGAGGCGCAATTGGCCCAAGACATGGCCGCCCGCCTGTTCGACGAAGGCGTTTATGTTTCGGGTTTCTTCTTTCCCGTGGTCCCCCGCGGACAGGCTCGTATTCGCACGCAGATGAACGCCGCATTGACCCGTGATCAGCTGGACCGCGCCTTGTCGGCATTTGAGGTGGCAGGCAAAGCTTGCGGGGTGATCTGATGCGCAATGAAATGAAAGCGTTGGTAAAACGCCATCCCCGCGAAGGTCTGTGGGCCGAGACAGCACCAGTGCCTGAAATTGGCCCAGACGACGTGCTGATCCGAGTTCGCAAAACTGGAATTTGCGGCACCGATGTGCACATCTGGAACTGGGATGAATGGGCCGCGCGCACGGTGCCTGTTCCGTTGATCACCGGCCATGAATTTGCTGGCGAGATCGTTGAGATCGGGCGTAATGTTGACGGGCTGCGCTTTGGTCAGCGGTGTTCCGGCGAAGGCCACTTGATTGGCAAGCAATCGCGCCAATCGCGCGCAGGGCGGTTCCACCTGGACCCGGAAACCCGTGGCATTGGCGTTAATGAACAGGGGGCATTTGCCGAATATCTGCGCTTGCCCGCGTTCAACGTCGTCCCCCTGCCGGATGAGATCAGCGACGACATCGGCGCGATCCTCGACCCGTTGGGAAATGCCGTGCACACCGCGCTCAGTTTCGATTTGATCGGCGAAGACGTATTGATCACCGGTGCTGGCCCGATTGGCATTATGGCCGCCGCTGTCGCCCGTCACGCAGGTGCACGCAATGTGGTGATCACCGATGTGAATGACGCGCGGTTGACCTTGGCCGCGCAGGTCGCTGACGTCGTTCCCGTGAACGTCACGCGTGAAGATTTGGACGACGTGCGGGCGCGATTGAACATGACCGAGGGCTTTGACGTCGGCCTGGAAATGTCCGGAAACCAAGCAGCCCTAGATCAAATGATCGAGGCCATGGTGATGGGGGGACGCATCGCGATGCTGGGCATTCCACCGGGCAAATCACCTGTCGATTGGTCGCGCATCGTGTTCAAAGCGATCACCATCAAAGGCGTCTACGGCCGCGAGATTTTCGAGACGTGGTACAAGATGATCGCAATGTTGCAGAATGGATTAGACGTGTCTGGCGTGATCACGCACCGTTTGCCCGTCGATGATTTTGAAGCAGGCTTCGCCGCGATGAAATCGGGCACGTCAGGCAAGGTGGTCTTGGATTGGGGTTAGTTGGCTGTCAGTTCAACACGACCCTGATCCGTAAGCTTCCAGATGCGCCCGTCCTCGAACACGGTCGCGGTCAGTTCTTTGCCATAGCCGGCACCAGAATCAATGTTCACGCGGTTGCCGTAGTGCGTTGCTTGTTCGACAGGTGTGTGACCATGCACGATCAATTTCGGATGCAGGTCGGTGTAGTCGTGGAATTCTTGGCGAATCCAGATCAGGTCATGCTTGATTTGATCGGCCAAGGGCACCTCTGGACGGATACCTGCGTGACAGAAAAATAAATCATCATGCGTGTGCGACAATTCCAGCGACTTCAGGAAATCGACGTGCGTTTGCGGGATCGTCTCAAGCGCTTCGCCGTGGGTCACAGACAGCCGCTTTTTCGGCTCTGACACGACGCCATACGACGCCATGGTCGTGTCGCCGCCAAGACGTTGATGCAGCCAGTACAGCTCAGTCGGTAAATGGGCGTCATGCTGGGGCGGAGACTGCATGAACATGCTGAACATTTCGTCATGATTGCCCAGCAGAAAGGTCCAGTTGCGCCCCGCCTCTTTGGCCTCAACCAGTTGATCCAGAACACCTTTGCTGTCGGGGCCACGGTCAGTGTAATCACCGACAAAGACGATCTTGGCGTCTTTGCCACCGTCTTTTTCAATCAGGTCCAGAACCCAATTCATCCGGCGCAATTGACCGTGCACATCGCCGATGGCGTAAATGGGTTGTGTCATATCCGGTTCCGTTCTGTTGCCTACTGATCCAGACTGCGCATACGCGTTTTTCATCCAAAAGACGAGTAGCCTCAGGCGGTTTCATGCGTGAATTTTCGCACCCATTCCAAATTTATGGCATCCGCCAGTTGCGCTGTCGGAGGATCAAGATTTTGGACTTGATTTACATCCAATCCGAGATGGTCAAAAATCTGATGTATCATGTCTGCCGGGGCAGCGGCCAGGGTTTCATAGTCAATGTTAAATGGGGTGATGTTTTCAGTTTCAAACCAATCGCGCCACGCATGATCGAATGCCGTCAATTCAGCCATTTCCCGTGAAATCGCGGCACGATCGTAGTGCAATTCCTGTGATGGCTTTAAGCGTTCCAATTCTGATCCATCGGCGTTTCGATGCCACAAACCGCTTTGCGCAGCGCGCACTAACGACACCGCTTGTGCGATCTTGTCCTGTCTCGTCAAATGGATGAAAGCGGTGGTTCCGAATGCTTTTTCAATACGGCCCACGCCCGAGGATGGCTCTGGATGCAGCGCCGTCAGTTGCGTCATCCAGAAATCAAAACTGTGACGCTGCAAACGCAAACCGAAGATGTCCGAGTTTCCGGAACCGACGTGGCGCGCTTGATCAAAAATGCGCTTGAGATTGCAGTTCGCAGCAAGGTGAAGACCGTCCCGCCAATCGGCCAGAGAGGGGCGGTGAAAGTAACTTTGAGGGTCACCGGCACATCCGGTTTTACGCAAAAGTCCGCACAAAAGCGTACTGCCGCTGCGTGGTGTCGTACACAAAATGTAACTGTCGAAAAATGTCATGGGCACGTCAACACTAAGTGACGTGCCCAAAAATGGCTATACCACGTCAAAGGCAAGCGGTTTAACTTGCGTGAACATACCCGTGGTTTCGAGCGCAACCGTAACTTCGGGTGCGATGGGGTGGTCGATATACAACAGCGCGATCGCCTCGCCGCCGACCGAATTGCGGCCCAAGGTAAAGTTGGCGATGTTGACGCCGTTTTTGCCCATCGTGTTGCCAAGCAAGCCAATGATGCCCGGCACATCTTCGTTCGTGGTGTACAGCATGTTTGCACCAATTTCGGCGTCAATGTTGATGCCTTTGATCTGGATAAAGCGTGGCTTACCGTCGCTAAACACAGTGCCCGCGACTGAACGTTCGCGTTTGTCTGTGACCACTGTGACCTTGATATACCCGTCGAAAACGCCGGATTTATCTTGGTTCGTGGTGGACACCTGAATGCCGCGTTCTTTGGCGATCACCGGCGCAGAAACCATGTTCACATCAGGGTTTGCGCGCTTCATGATTCCTGCAACCACGCCACAGTTCAACGCGGCCAGGTTCATTTCTGACACGACACCGTCGTACAAAATGTTGATCGCTTTGATCGGCTCGTCCGTCATTTGACCGATGAAAGACCCGAGGTGACCGGCCAGTGAAACCCAGGGACCCATAACCTTGGCTTCTTCGGCAGTGACCGACGGCATGTTCAGCGCGTTTTCAACCGCACCTGTCAGCAAATAATTGGCCATCTGGTCCGCAACTTGCAGGGCCACGTTTTCTTGTGCTTCGGTGGTGGCAGCGCCCAAGTGCGGCGTGCACACTACGTTTGGCAAATTGAACAACGGGTTTTCGTTCGCTGGCTCTTTGGCAAAAACATCAAACGCAGCGCCCGCGACATGACCGGATTTAAGCGCGTCTGCCAATGCCTCTTCATCGACCAAACCACCACGGGCACAGTTGATGATACGCACGCCTTTTTTGGTTTTTGCGATGTTTTCACGGCTTAGGATGTTTGCTGTTTGATCCGTGAAAGGAACGTGCAGCGTGATGAAATCAGCGCGTTTCAGCAGGTCATCAAGTTCAACTTTTTCAACGCCCATTTTGTCGGCTTTTTCATCACCGAGAAACGGATCATAGGCGACGACTTTCATTTTTAATCCGCGCGCACGGTCACACACGATGCCACCGATGTTGCCGGCACCAATAACGCCAAGGGTTTTACCAGTCAGTTCGACCCCCATGAATTTGGATTTTTCCCATTTGCCGGCATGCGTGGATTCGGAGGCTTCTGGGATTTGGCGCGCAACCGAAAACATCATCGCGATGGCGTGTTCAGCCGTCGTGATCATGTTGCCGAAGGGCGTGTTCATCACGATGATACCCTTTTTGCTCGCGGCCTCTTTGTCGATGTTGTCGGTGCCAATGCCAGCGCGCCCGATAACCTTGAGGTTATCCGCGGCTGCGATGATTTTCTCGGTTACTTTGGTGGCAGAACGGATCGCAAGGCCGTCGTAATCGCCGATAATCGCGGCCAGTTTGTCTTTGTCCTTGCCAATGTCAGGCTGGAAATCCACGTCGATGCCACGGTCTTTGAAAATTTGAACCGCTGCTTCTGAGAGTTTGTCGGAGATGAGAACTTTAGGTGCCATGAGGATGGTCCTTTGAATAGGGGTGGTGTGCCGCAGGCACACCTCACAGGTATGTAAATTACGCGTTGATCTCGGATTCGAACGCCCATGACAGCCAGGGCAACATGGCTTGGATGTCAGAGGTTTCGACCGTTCCACCGCACCAAATGCGCAGCCCCGCTGGCGCGTCACGATAGGCACCAACATCGAGCGCCACGTCTTCATCAGCCAGTCGTTTGGCGATCGCTTTGGCGAACGCGGCCCCGTCTTTGATCCGGTCATCGGTGAACTTCAGACACACAGATGTGTTGGAGCGTGTCGCGGGATCAATCGCTAGGAAATCGATCCAGTCGTTGTCATTAACAAACTGCGTGATGGCTGCCGTGTTTGCGTCTGCACGTCCGATAAGACCCTTGAGACCACCTATAGAACGGGCCCAATCAAGCGCGAAAAGATAGTCTTCGACCGCAAGCATTGAAGGTGTATTGATCGTCTCGCCTTTGAACACGCCGTCGATCAGCTTGCCGCCTTTGGTCAGGCGGAAAATCTTTGGCAACGGCCATGGCGGCGTGTAATTTTCCAGCCGCTCAACAGCGCGAGGGGACAGAATGAGCATGCCGTGCGCCGCTTCGCCGCCCAGCACTTTTTGCCAGCTGAACGTGGTCACGTCCAGTTTGTCCCAAGGCAGATCCATCGCGAATGCTGCGGATGTGGCATCGCACAACGTCAGCCCGGCGCGGTCGCCAGGAATTGCGTCACCGTTTGCCATGCGCACGCCGGACGTCGTGCCGTTCCATGTGAAACACACGTCATTGTCGTAATTCAGGGCCGTCATATCCACGATCTCGCCGTACTCAGCGGTGTGGACGGAATGTTCGATTTTCAGCTGCTTGGCCACATCCGTGACCCAGCCTGCACCAAAGGATTCCCACGCGACCATTTGCGCCGGGCGCTCACCCAACATCGACCACATCGCCATCTCGAACGCACCGGTGTCAGACGCGGGGACGATGCCGATTTTGTAATCTGCGGGGATGCCGAGGATCTCGCGTGTTTCTTCGATGGCGGCCAACAGTTTGGCTTTGCCAACGGCAGCACGATGCGAGCGACCAAGCGGTGCATCCGCAAGTTTTGCCAAATCATGGGTGGGGGGTTTGGCACATGGGCCAGAGGAAAAACGCGGATTAGCCGGCCGCGTTGCCGGTTGTTGTATAGCCATTGCTGCTACCCTTACAGATAATTGCCTCTCGTTGGGGAGAGGTGTCCCACGGGCAGAGGTAGGGGGATGCGGCATGGCATGCAACCTAAAATCAGGTCAAATGCGACGGATCGTGAAATTTGTGCGACGCATTTTGACGCCAATCGGAAACTTGCAGGCATCGAACCCGACCTGTTGGCCCTGGGCAAAGACTGGTAAATCAGCGGATGGTACGCTAAATCCCGCGCACCCAATCTGAGGATTTCTGATGTTCACTGCCACGTTTCTCGCCTCTCCGGATCGCCGTAATCTTGAACCAGCTTTGGTGCATTCATTGCGCAATGCTTGGGGTGGTGGCGACGTGATCTGGTTGGCCCCAGATGAGGCTGCTGAATTTTCGCTGACTGCCGAACCCGCGAACTTTTGGGAGGTCTGGGAGACCGCGCAAAGCATGGGCGTTGATCTGATGTTACAGCCCACAATCGGGCGCCGCAAAAAGATGCTGTTGGCGGATATGGATAGCACGATGATCCAACAGGAATGCATTGATGAATTGGCGGACGAGGCAGGCGTTGGTGCACGTGTCAAAGACATTACCGCGCGTGCGATGAACGGCGAATTGGATTTCGACGCAGCCCTGCGCGAGCGTGTTGGTTTGCTAAAAGGACTACCCGTTTCGATCATCGACAAGGTGCTGTCTGAACGGATCACGTTGATGCCCGGCGGTCCAGAATTGCTTGGCACGATGAAGGCAAACGGGGGCTACGCGGCCTTGGTATCAGGTGGTTTCACGGCCTTTACCGGGGCTGTCGCCAACCAATTGGGGTTTGACGAAAACCGCGCCAATACACTGATCGCGAAAGACGGCGTTTTAACGGGCGAAGTGGGCGTCCCGATCCTTGGGAAACAAGCCAAGGTCGATGCGCTGAACGAAATCACCAAACGCATTGGCTGGACGCCTGACGACGTGATGGCCGTGGGCGACGGCGCGAACGATTTGGGCATGCTGCACAAGGCCGGCGTCGGTGTCGCGTTGCACGCAAAACCGGTCGTCGCAGCAGAAGTCAGCACGCGGATCAACTTTGGTGATCTAACGGCGCTTTTGTATTTGCAGGGCTACGGCCGAGACGACTTTGTCGTTGCCTGACATTTTGCCCAAGTGAACGGATGCGCTTGATCTGTGCTAAACTGGTGTGCGACTCAAATTTCCCAAGGAGAGAAACATGCCGAATTATTTGTTAGCCTACCACGGCGGCACTGCCCCGCAGTCCCCCGAAGAAGGTGCCAAGGCGATGGCCGCGTGGAACGCTTGGTTTGGATCAATCGGTGTCAATGTCGTCGATGGCGGCAATCCGGTTGGCGCGTCCTCGACCGTCAGCGGCGATGGCGTCACTGACAATGGCGGGGCAAATCCGGTCTCTGGCTATTCCATCATCAGCGCTGACGACATGGCTGGCGTGATTGAAATTTCCCAAGCCTGCCCGATTGTTACCGCACACGGCGGCAGCGTTGAAGTCGCGGAAATCATGCCGATTGGCTAGATCAGCGTGGGTGCTGCCCGCAGTGTCCCTGTCTTTGTTCCGACCCAATTTCGGATCGGCGCGTTCAGGTATTTCATCGTCTCTGGATGTTCTGCATCCAGCACCCCCAGCTTGACCAAAATCGCGGCGATCGCGCATTCGCTGGCGCGGGTGCTGCCGTCCGAAATCTTGAGCGCAACGCCCATTTTCTTTTCCGGAATGATGGCGACGAAGAACGCCTCGGCTCCGGTTTTAATCGCCACCTTGCCGCCCATCGCGCGCATCAGATTGGTGCAAGCCCGCCCTTCGCCCGCGACCAGTTCGGGGTGCAACATCATAGCGGATCGCAGGCGTTCTTCGGCGCTGCCATCGGGGGCCGACGCGAAATGTGCCATTGCGCGCGCCATGCCAGACAGGGTCGTGGCGTAGTTCGGCGCACTGCATCCGTCGATACCAAAACCCGGCGATGTGACGCCGGTTAGACGCTCGTAAACCTCGAGTGCTGCGGTCTGAACCGGATGATCAGGTTCGATGTATTCAGGACCAGCGCCAAGATGTTTGGCCAGCGTCAGGAAACCGGTGTGTTTGCCAGAGCAATTGTTGTGAATTTGGCACGGTGATTGGTCGGATTTGATCAAAGCGTCACGCGCCGGCACATCGTTCGGTGTTTGCGGCCCACAGCGAAATGCGCTGTCGTCTAACCCGAGATGATCAAGCCATTTGCCCACGCGGTCGGTGTGGATCGCAGCGCCCTGATGGGACGCACAGGCCAGCGCCAGATGCTCTGTCGTCAACCCGAATGCATCCGCCGCGCCCGAGGCAATCAAAGGCACCCCTTGGATCATCTTTGACGACGATCTGGGCAGCACAACTGCATCGGGATCGCCCCACGCCTGCACGATTTGGCCGCTGTCATCGCAGATCACTGCATGGCCTGAATGGACACTTTCAAGGAAAGGACCACGCCAAATTTCGGCCATCGGGGCTGGATTCGTCATATTCACACTCTTTTGTTGGCAAAAAAGCGCCAATCAGGCTTTCGCAACTCGCCCATTTCGCGCTAATGTGCCACTTGTCGAGAAGAATGTGTGCGCTGGCAAGTGCGAGGTCGAAAAAAGAACCCGCCAAAGCGCATGAACGAGTTGAGGTTAAGGACAGTCTGGAGGCTGGACACATGGGATTTAAAACGATTTTTACCGGAACGCTGGGGGCTGCAGCCCTGTTTGCATCCGGTGCATTGGCGCAGGATCAAAGCACGAACCGCGTCGCGCAAAAAACCAAATGGAGCGTGTTTGTAGAAAGCAATCCGACCGAGTGCTGGAGCGTTTCCGCACCCGAAGAGACTGTGAATTCGAAAAATGGGCAAGTTGTTGCCGTAACACGCAGCCAAATCTTGCTGATGGTGTTTTATCGCCCCTCCGAGGGTGCCAAAGGCCAAGTCGCGTTTACCGGTGGCTACACCTTTGCGTCCGGCAGCACAGTTAACGTGAACATTTCGGGCAACGAGTTTGAGATGTTTACCGACGGCGAATGGGCCTGGCCTGCAAGTGCCGCGGATGACACCAAAATGGTGACGGCGATGAAGCGTGGCGCGTCGGCTGTCGTGACCGCTGTGTCCGGTCGTGGCACCAAAACCAAAGACACGTTTTCACTGCTTGGCTTTACGGCTGCGGTTGAAGATGCGGAAAAACGCTGCGGCGGTTAAGCTGCCAAAGACAGTGTGAAACAGATGCAGCGCCCATTGCGGCGCTGTTTTGCGTTTTCGAATCCTTTTATTATGGCCCCTCTTGCATATATAGAGGCGCATCTTTGCCCCTGAGGGATATGTTTCATGTCGACGCCGAACGCTCCGATCACCCAAGACCTAGTCACCATTCCGCGCAAATTGCCGGAGGGGCCGATCAATCTGGTGGGTTTGACCCGCGAGGCGATGCGCGATGTGCTGATCGAACACGGCACGCCTGAAAAACAGGCCAAGATGCGGGTCGGTCAGATTTGGCAATGGATCTACAATTGGGGTGTGCGTGATTTTGACGAAATGACCAACCTGTCCAAAACCTTCCGCGCCGAGCTGGCAGAGAATTTTGTGATCGCGGTTCCTGAGGTCGTGAACAAGCAAGTCAGCAAAGATGGCACGCGCAAATATCTGGTCCGCATCGCTGGTGGTCACGAGGTTGAAGTTGTCTACATCCCCGAGGCTGATCGCGGCACGTTGTGCATCTCATCCCAAGTTGGCTGCACGCTGACCTGTTCGTTTTGCCACACTGGCACCCAAAAACTGGTGCGCAATTTGACGGCCGGTGAAATCATCGGACAGGTGATGCTAGCACGTGATGATCTGGGCGAATGGCCCGAACACGGCACCCGCACCTACGAGGCTCGCATGCTGTCGAACATCGTTTTGATGGGCATGGGCGAGCCGTTGTACAACTTTGAAAATGTGCGTGATGCGATGAAGATCGCAATGGACCAAGAAGGCATCCAGCTGTCGCGCCGTCGTATCACGCTGTCGACCTCGGGCGTGGTGCCAGAAATTCACCGCACTGCGCAGGAAATCGGCTGCTTGCTGGCCGTGTCCTTCCATGCCACCACGGACGAGGTCCGCGACAAGCTGGTCCCGATCAACAAGCGCTGGAACATCGAGGCGCTGCTAGAGGCTTTGCGCGCCTACCCGAAGGTGTCAAATTCGGAACGGATCACGTTTGAATACGTGATGCTGGAGGGCATCAACGATTCTGTTGAGGACGCGCATCGCTTGGTGAAATTGCTTGAGGGCATTCCCGCCAAGGTCAACTTGATCCCGTTCAACGAATGGCCAGGGGCGCCGTACACACGGTCATCCGGCAACCGTATTCACCGTTTTGCGGACATCATCCATGACGCGGGGTATTCCAGCCCGATCCGGACACCGCGCGGCGAAGATATTTTTGCCGCCTGTGGTCAGTTGAAATCCGCGACAGAACGCGAACGTAAGTCGCGCAAGCAAATCGAGGCGGACGCAGGGCTATAACCCGCGCATCCGCCTAGGATCTCGTGAATTTAGGCGAACACAAAGTCATTCGCATCCAGCAGTGACGCGTCACGACTGGCCAGCGTGATTTCAAACCAGTCGCTGTACGAAATGTCAGTGTGCGCGCCACGCTGCGTGATCGTCAGCTGGTTGATCGAGGTAAAGCCGATGGCCGAAATATCGATAAGGTCTGAATTGAATTCAAAGCCAAAGATGTAGTCTTTTTCGTTGGCATCTGCCCCGTCGAACACAAAGGTGTCTGACCCGCCGCCACCAAACATACGGTCGGATCCGTCACCGCCGCGCAGGGTGTCATTGCCAGAATTGCCGATCAATGTGTCGTTGCCATAGCCGCCTTCGACCAAGTCATCGTCATTGCCGCCAATCAGATAGTCGTTGCCTTCGCCGCCGTAGATTGTGTCATTGCCATTGTTGCCAGACACGCGGTCATGGCTGGTCGCATTGCCAGAATACGGGTTCGCGTCGATATCGCCGTACAGCAGATCGGCACCATCGCCGCCCACGACGAAATCGTCGTCGTTGCCGCCGAGAATTGTGTCGTTGCCGCCGCTGCCGAACAGTCGATCCGTGCCGTTGCCGCCATCAAGATAATCGTCGTCTGCGCCGCCAAACAGGCTGTCGTCATCATCGCCGCCATACAGGGTATCTTCGCCTGCGCCGCCATACAGGCTGTCGTCGCCTTTGGCACCCGTTATGGTATCGCTACCACCGCCAGAGAACACTTTGTCGTTGCCTTCACGCCCGATCACTTCGTCGTCGCCGGCATAGGTAAAGATCAGGTTGTCTTGATCCGTGGCCAAAACGACTTCGGCTTGGTTGGAGGATTTGATCGTGATGAGGTCGTTGGCATCAACGGAAACGCGCCAGTTGTCGATTTGATCGGCCGTGCCATAAATGTGCTGCATGGCTTGGATGTCAAAGATCCCCAGTTCGGTCACGTAAGGATTTTCGATGTTGTAAGTCATGACAGTGTTGGCTTGGGTATCAAGCGTCGGGTCCAGCGTTAAGTCGCCTTCGTGCGGGTGTTGCAAGCCCATGGCGTGGCCCAGTTCGTGCAGGTTCACTTGGTATCCGTAGTCGCCTTCGCCCATGTTTTGATAAGCGTTCACAAAGTTACCGTTGCCGGTCGGATTGTCACCGTATGTTGTCGAGAACGGAATATTCGCCCAGCCACCAACGCCTGATACTTCGGCACCAAAGACGTTGATCATGGACGATCCTTGGACCTCGACGAATTTGACGCCTGCGACTTCTTCGTATTTGGCAATGACTTCGCGGAACAACGTGCGCTGCGTTTCCGAATAGGACCAGTAGGACGTCGCCCCGTATGGGTCGTAGTCCTCTAATGACTGCAGATCAGCTAAATCTGTAAAACTGTAGGTAACAATTGTCTGCGTTCCGACATCAGCCTGTGCATTCCAGCGGCCCGGCGCATAGGATGGGTAGTAAAGTAGTGCAGTATAATCTGTTACAACGGTCATTTCATTTTCCTCAAAAAACACATGGTTGTAAGTAACCTATTTACTAAATGTGGCTACGTTAGGTTCAATTAAGCACGTTTCGTAAACAGTTTGGTTAAGATTTCGCAACAATATTGGATGCCTGACTGTTGCAGATTTTGACTCAATACAGTCAACCTTGCCACATTATACGTAATTTGCCGCCTAATGGCCCCAGTTTAGTACGTTTCCTGCCGTGCTGCGCGGGCAAGCTCATCTCGAACAACAAACGAATTGGAGCAAAACAATGTCTATTACCGTGAACCAAGACGCTTTCATCACAGCACAAGTGGTCGAGCTGGTCGCAACTGAACGTAACAAAGCGCTGTCAACCCGCGAATGGAAACACCGTCTGGCCGGGTTTGGCTATGGCATCCGCGAAACAGACGCCGGTCAGGTTATCGAAACTTTGCCGCATCACTTGGAAGTTTGCGCATTGCCTGCTGAACTGAGCGTCTGAGCAGCACGGTTCTGCACTTCACTCAGCCTCACAGGCAAAACGCGATTTTTAGCGGCCCGGAATTTCCTTGCGCATCTCGCCGACTTCCCAGTTGTCGATAAGGTCCATCGCCTCTTGGGCGGTGTCAACAAAGCGGAACAGATCCAGATCTTCGGCAGAAATCGTGCCTGCATCAGCCAGCACATCCCAGTTGATGATGCCGTCCCAAAACTTTTTGCCAAACAGCAAAAACGGCACGCGCTGCATGCGACCGGTTTGAATGAGCGTTAAGGCCTCAAACAATTCATCCAGCGTCCCAAAGCCGCCGGGAAATACGGTAATCGCCTTGGCACGCATCAGGAAATGCATTTTGCGGATCGCAAAGTAGTGAAAGTTGAAACACAAATCCGGCGTCACGTAAGCATTCGGTGCCTGTTCGAACGGCAGCACGATGTTCAGCCCAATTGACGCACCACCCGCTTCGACAGCGCCGCGGTTTCCCGCCTCCATCACGCCGGGGCCACCACCCGTCACGATGACGTCTTCAGTGCCGCCACTTTCCATAGATTTCAGCGTCATAAGACGCGCAAATTCACGCGCCTCGTCGTAGAAAACTGACAGGTCAGCCAGTGTTTTGGTGCGGGCAGTTTCCTTTTTGGCAGGTTCAGGAATACGGGCACCGCCAAACATCACAATCGTGCTTTGAATTCCTGCTTCGTCCAGCAGCATTTCGGGCTTGAGCAATTCCAACTGCAAGCGCACCGGACGCAGTTCGTCGCGACACATGAAATCATCATCCGCAAAGGCCAAGGCATAAGCCGGTGCGCGCGTTTGCGGCGTATCGGGAACCCCTTTGGCTGCTGTGCGATCGGTATGTGCATCGCGAAACGGATGTGCTTGTTTTTTGCTCATTACTGTCGTCCTCATTATGTTTGGACACAGGCGTAACCTGCGCTGACTGCCTTGCCCAGATATGATTGCACAAACGCACAGTTTGTTGTCTAAGCGCGCCAACAGTTTTTGAGGGGAAATACGATGTCAAACGCACAGCTTGAAACCGCAATCGAAGCCGCATGGGACGCACGTGACACGATCACGCCTGCAACAACCGGCGAAACACGTGACGCGATCATGGACACGTTGAACGCGCTGGACGGCGGCGGTTTGCGCGTTGCCGAACGTCAGGAAAATGGCGATTGGCACGTAAACCAGTGGGCCAAAAAGGCCGTGTTGTTGGGTTTCCGCCTCAAGGATATGGAAATGCAATCCGGTGGCCCGCAAGGCGTCAGCTGGTTCGACAAAGTCGACAGCAAATTCCACGGTTGGGGCGAAAACGAATGGACCGCTGCGGGTTTCCGCGCAGTCCCAGGTGCCATCGCTCGCAAATCCGCCTACATCGCGCCCGGTGTTGTGTTGATGCCATCGTTTGTGAACTTGGGTGCATACGTCGACACAGGCACCATGGTTGATACGTGGGCCTCTGTTGGATCTTGCGCGCAGATCGGTAAAAACGTGCATCTGTCTGGCGGCGTCGGCATTGGCGGCGTTTTGGAACCCATGCAAGCAGGGCCGACAATCATCGAAGACGGGTGTTTCATCGGCGCGCGTTCCGAAGTCGTTGAAGGCGTGATCGTGCGCGAAGGTGCCGTGTTGGGCATGGGCGTGTACATCGGCCAGTCGACCAAAATCGTCGACCGCGAAACCGGCGAAGTGTCTTACGGCGAAGTTCCAGCAGGGTCGGTTGTTGTCTCAGGCACGATGCCATCCAAGAACGGTGTGAACCTGTATTGCGCCGTCATCGTAAAACGGGTTGATGCAAAAACGCGCTCAAAAACTTCGATCAACGAGCTGTTGCGTGACTGATACGCCCCAAAATACGCCTAAGCCCAAAAAACCGTCCCGCCAGCAGGTCTATACCCTGCTGGTCGAAATTGGCCGCAAGGACGGTGATGGCTTGCCACCCAAGGCGACGGGTGCTGCGTTAATGTGTTTTGCCAGCGGCATCGACGAGGCTGAGGCCGTGCGCGAAACAGTTGCGATCCTGAAACAGGCGGACACTGCGCCGCTGGACGTGACAGGTTACGGCACTTTGGCTGAACGCGAAGCAGAAGGTCACGAGATCGACGACGAAGAACGCGATCTGATGCAGCGCGCATTGGACGAGAATTCGGTGATCATCGCGCAGATGACCCCGTTTTTTGACTGACGCCTAAGGCGATTCACCAAACCATTTACGGTAGAGCGTCGCGTAGGTTCCGTTTTCACGCAACTTTAGCAATGACTGGTTGATCGGCTCGTTCAACGGGCTGTCCGTGGGCAAGGCAATTCCATAATTTTCCTGCTGGAAAATCGGACCTGCCAGCTCTGCGATTTTGGCCCCATCCGTGTTCACATAATACGCCAGAATTGGTGAATCAAAGACGACTGCGTCAACTTCTTCTTCTTCAAATGCCTTCACAAGCGCCTGAAAACCAGTGAACTCTTGGGATCGAATATCGCGGGAATCCAGAAACAATTGCGCTGTGCTGTTGGTGACTGTGCCAACGCGTTTCCCGTACAAATCATTCACAGAACCAACCGAGCTTTCGATCGCGCTGACGGTCATTGCCGCTGTGATCCGCGCCACAAAAATGGACACGATGAAAAGCGACGAGATGACCAGCAACACGCCAAAGATACGACCCATGAACGAGCGCGGCATGCGTTCTTCGAACCCACCGTTTACGACTAAATTCAGAGCCCACCAAAACGCGGGAAACACAGCCTTGGACGCGGGTTGATCAAAATATTCTTGTTTGTCGCGCTCAAACAGCCACATCAGCATTCCGCCCAACAGCAACAAACCAAACGCCAGCATGATCGCAAAGAACAGATCCCACGATGCCAATGCCCAAATGATCGAAAAATTGGACGCAGATTGGCGCGGGATCATCGTGCGCAAACCCGAGGCAAAAATCGGATGGGTAAAGTCCATTTCCAATTCACGTTGCGACGTGATTGAAATGTTGGCGATGGCGACATCGGACGATCCAGATTTGACCGCTTCTAGCATTTCACTAAAGGTTTCATGGCGGATCAGCTGAAAATCACGGCCTAAATCTTTGGCAACAGCGCGCCACAGTTCGATTGAAAATCCGGTATCAGAACTGTTTTCTTCCATCGAAAACGGGGCTCTGGTTACGGTGGATACCGTTAAATCTTGGGCAAACGCGGGAATGGCAAGGGCCATTGCGAACATGGCAGATGCGATGAATTTGAACATGGTGTCAGTCTCGTTTGATCAGTCGGTGGCAGTGCTTAGGCCGCGCGATGTGCAGCTAGCGCAATCGCTTCGAACGCTTTGAGCATAGGAAAGAACGGTTTACCATGCTCTGGCAAGCTATTGCGATCAAGCGGTGCCAAAATACTAGCCTGCAAATCAGCCTCTTTGCGGCGAATGCGTCCGATATAAAGGCTTTCGAGCGCGGCACCTGCCACCATTAGGCTTTGATGTGCAGGCAGCAAAAGATGGGTGTATGTGACCGTTCCGCCTGTTGGCTCGTACCGGGCGGCGTACCCGTTAACCAAGTGGCGCGCAGGGACCAGCACGGATTCCTGACCGAACATATATTCCACATCCGATCCGTGAATGACCAACCGTTGATCGGGCGCGGCGATGATATCGCGGCGCAAGCCGAAATAGGGCGCACGTAGGCGAATGGGGGCAAAGCTGCCCAGCGCTGGCACGGTGCGTTGGATACTGTGCAGAATTGGAACCGCCCCGTCATCGGGCGTAGAAACGGTATCGCCGCGCTGCAAACCGCCGGCAGCCCGCGTGCCCCAGGGGGTCAAAATCGGCGTTGAGGGGCACAGCGTTGGCATCGGACCAACCGGTTCGATCTTTGTAGACAGGGCGACAAATACGGCGTCTTTTGCCAAGGTGCGTCCGCCTTTAGCAAGCATCACGTCATGCAAATCTTGGGTAAAAAGTGGCTTTGGATTAACGATATTGACCGACGTAACGGTGGAATCTTCGGGCCGTTCAAGCGACAATCGACCCCATCCGCGCGGCGCATCCCATGCGTATGTGATACGCACGATGTCAGCACGCCCCGTGCCTTTCCAGCGCAGGGCCGCATGTTTGACGTCATCACCATGTTCATGGACCAGCGCGATACCACCGCCGGGTATAGCCTGGATCGACAAGCTGCGCGCCCAAGGAAAATCACGTTGGTAGCCGAACAGAACCTGCGGTTTTCCGTTCGGGCTCATTCGCGTTTCAAGCATGATTGTCCCGCGCACCATCAAGCTGGACGGGTCGACCGTCAGCTGTGGTTCAGCCTGACGATCCACGCCCAATCCATGGGGCGAAAACCGTCCCTCAAGATGATCAGCAGAAGCGATCCACGTCATGTCGCGTTACGCCGCGTCTTGGGTTTTGCGAAGCAGCTTGGCCTCGAAATGTTTAAGCACACGTCGCGCTGCGGGGCTGTATCCCAACCCAGTATCAGGATCTATTTCGGGGAAAAGCGTGCAAATTTCGTCGACAATCGCGCGCTCGAAACTTTTGGTGGTTTGCGGGCCGGGCAGAAAGCTTTCGGTGGCAAGCCCTTCGGAATAGACAACTTGGTGGCGATCAAACATCAGGTGCACATAGGTCACCTGCCCACCCACACGTCGGGTGACGGACCGGTCATTTACCAAGTCTTTGGCAGCGACAAGCACCTCTTGTTCGCCAAACAACAGCTCGGCCACGCTGTCACGGATCAACACGCGGTGTTCTGGTGACACCAACAATTCGTCGTGCTGGCCAAAAGTGTTGGCGCGAATTCGGATCGGGGCAAAGTTGTCTTGGGCCGGAACCGTACGCGACCCCATCCAGCGCAAGGGTTGTGGCCCGTCGTCTTTGGTCACGACCATGTCACCCAAGCACAAGGTTTCCACCGGTCGTTGCCCGTCAGGGGTCGCAATCAGCGTGCCCGCAACAAAGCAAGGGATCGAACTGACGTTAACCACGCCAATGTCAGTGTCAGTGCCGTTGTCGATGGTGTAAGTGAAATTGAAATCTTCGGTATCGCCGTCACCCACCAGATTAATCGAACCATCAGCGTTCAACATGATGGTTTGACCGGTGTTCAGCGTGACTGGCACACCAACCGTTACTGGCACGCCGTTCAGGTGCGTGATGGTCAGTGTACCGCCGCCCAAATTGAGATCATTGGAAAGTACATCATGATCCTTGGACCCATTGGGATCAAGGTGCGTGTCATCAGCAAACGCGATGACTTGCGATTGCACAGAATTCCCTGCGATCAGCAGGCTGGAATCATAGTTACTGTCCGACACGTCCGCGATTGCGATGCGGATCGAATTGGTCTCACTTTCATTGACAGGAATCGTCAAGGTCATGGTGACGGTAAAACCATCCATTTCCGTATTGTAGTCGCTGTTGGAGTTGCTGATGTATAGGTTTTCGTTGTTCGTCGAGTTGATGTTGCCAGGGTCAGTTTCGCCATCGCCCACTTGCATTTCGACGTAGCTACCGTTGATCCAAACACCGACGAAATCTTGATAGACTGAGTTTTGAAATTCTGGATATTCTTCGGACGAGAAAACAAACTGCATTGTGATGAAGTCGCCATCGGGGATGAAATCCACATCCAAAACTGCAGCGTCATAGGTGTTTGTACCCGCCGCTGAGTTGAATTGGCCGAAATTGTTTATGCCGCTTGTGTTGGTCGATGTGTTGGTGCTTTGGTTTGCCTGTTGGCCGCCATTGCCGTTGCCGTTACCGTTATTGCCATTCCCATTGCCGTTGCCGCTGCCACCGCTATTTGTGAAATCCTCGGCATCGCCTGTCGACAAAATGACGCCTGTATCGCCCGGCGTGACGCCCGGTGAAACGGTGTCGCCGTTGGTGTAAATTCCCGATGAATCATTATCACCGTAGAACGTCGCGCCGGTCACTTCGACACCGTTGCCAAAGATATTTTCCGCCATTTGCGTTGCCGTAGCGGTCGTATCGATGGGAAGTTCTGATGCTGCTACCATGTGCCTCTGCCCTTGTCTTTTGAGGACAGATCACACGCGCAGCCACACGGGTTTACCCCGCGTTTTCAAACGTACATCGTTGGTACGAATTGCCGTTCATTGACGGCGTATTGCTCGAATGCCCTGCCTCGGGTCATATTATTAACACGACGTTAACACGGTTTACGCGCATTTGTTAATGGTTTTGCACGTCTTAGCCCTTGGCATCGCGCCATTTTCGCCACATTCCTGTAGACGACATCCCAAACCGCTTAGGAGCACACAATGTCTGGTATCGATCCTGTCACTCTCACCGCAGATTTGGTGCGTTGCCCGTCGGTTACGCCAGCTGACGCGGGGGCCTTGGATATCCTTGCACAGCTGCTCGGCGATGCCGGTTTTGATTTAGCCTGGGCAGACCGCGGTGGTATTCGCAATTTGTTTGCCCGTTGGGGGGCCAAAGGACACGCGCAAACCTTTGGGTTTAACGGTCACACGGATGTGGTTCCAATCGGCAACCCCGACGACTGGACGATGGACCCGTTCGGGGCCGAAATCAAAGAGGGCATCATGTACGGTCGCGGCACCACAGACATGAAATCAGGCGTCGCTGCCTTTGCTGCCGCGGCCATTGATTTTGTCAAAGACACACCACCCGACGGTGCCATCATTCTGGCGATCACCGGCGACGAAGAGGCCGACGCGATTGACGGCACAACCGCCTTGCTCGCTTACATGGATCAGGAAAATGAGGCGATGGATGTGTGTCTTGTCGGCGAACCCACCTGCCCAAATCAGATGGGCGAGATGATTAAAATCGGGCGGCGCGGATCGATGACCGCGTTCTTTACCGTGACCGGCACCCAAGGCCATTCCGCCTACCCGCATCGCGCCAATAATCCACTGCCTGCCATCGCCCGCCTGATGGATCGGCTCGCCAGTCATGAACTGGACCAAGGCACCGATCATTTTGACGCATCAACCTTGGCTGTGGTTACAATCGACACCGGTAATCCTGCGACCAACGTGATCCCTGCACAGTGCAAAGCCACCGCGAACATCCGGTTCAACGACCTGCACAGCGGCGCCGCCTTAACCGAATGGATGCAAGGCGAAGTCGACGCCGTCGCGACCGAATTCAACGTACAAATCGACATGCGCGTCAAGATTTCTGGCGAAAGCTTTATCACACCACCCGGTGGGTTGTCTGATCTTGTCAGCGCTGCCGTTCAGGCCGAAACCAACATCGTGCCGGAACTTAGCACAAGTGGTGGTACGTCGGACGCGCGGTTCGTGAAACATCATTGTCCCGTGGTGGAATTTGGCCTTGTCGGGCAGTCGATGCATCAAGTTGATGAACACGTTACCGTCGCCCACATCCACCAGCTGAAATCGATCTACAGCCGCATCTTGCGTGACTATTTCGCATGACGGTGCAGATCATCGAAACCCGCGACATCGTGACGTGCCGCGCGCTACGCCGCACTGTGTTCATCGATGAACAGGGCGTGTCAGAGGCGGACGAAATCGATGAATTCGACGATGTAGCGTTGCATTTACTGGCCACTGATAATGGCGTACCTGTCGGTTGCGCGCGCGTTTTGATCGACGGATCCTCGGCCAAGATCGGGCGGGTTTGCGTGTTGAAATCCTATCGTGGAACGGGGCTTGGGGCCGATTTGATACGCGCGTGTTTGCGCACTGCAAACAACCAGTCGGGTGTAACGCGTGCATCGTTGGGCGCACAAACCCACGCTTTGGGGTTCTACGAAAAATTGGGCTTCTCAGCTTACGGCCCCGTTTTTGACGACGCCGGTATCGACCACCAAGCGATGGAAATCGAACTGTGAAGCGTCAAACCCTAATCATCATGTTGAAAGAGCCCCGCGCTGGTCGCGTCAAAACCCGCCTTGGGCGCGACATTGGCATGACCGCAGCCGCGTGGTGGTTTCGTCATCAGGTCCGCCGTTTGCTGCGAAATATCGAAGACCCGCGTTGGCAAATTGTGCTGGCTGTCGCCCCGGACAATGCCGCGATGGCCAGCCGTGTGTGGCCCGCGCATTTGCAGCGCGTTCCGCAAGGTTGCGGGAATTTAGGCGACCGTATGGCGCGGATGATGGGGGCCGTAAACGCTGGCCCGGTCTGTCTGATCGGCGCTGACATTCCGGGCATCAACCGGCAACGCATCGCGCGGGCCTTTGATCTGCTTGGTCAGAACGATGCGGTGTTCGGACCTGCACCAGACGGTGGATTTTGGTTGATCGGACTGAAACGCACGACCCCGATGCCACCGCGAATGTTCCAAAATGTGCGTTGGTCCAGCGCCGATGCGCTCAGCGATACGATTGCGACTTTGCCCACCGACAAAACCGCGTTTTGCGACACTCTGCGCGATGTCGACACGGTTGCAGATTTGAACATGACCTTTCCGACAGGCCATGATACCTGAGGCGGCATGAGCCGTATTCCCACAAAGCCCGAAGTTCTTGATTGGATCACCTCCAATCCGACCCTGACCTCTAAACGTGACATCGCCAAGGCGTTTGGCATCAAGGGGGCTGCCCGCATTGATCTCAAGAAACTCCTGAAGGAGCTTGAGGAAGAGGGGCATTTGGAAAAGCGCAAGCGCAGCTATTCTGATCCCGATCGTTTGCCGCCCGTCAGCGTGCTGGTTGTGACAGGCCCCGACGATGCGGGTGATCTGTTTGCACGACCTGCCGAATGGCATGGCACGGGGCCTGAGCCGATTGTGCTGTTTATCGCTAAATCTGGCGATCCAGCGCTGGGCAAAGGCGACCGCATTCTAGCCCGCGTGACCCAAGTCAAAGAAGACAGCCACCAATACGAAGGTCGTTTGATCCGCCGCATCGGGGCCAATCCGGAACGCATCGTTGGCATCTTTCGCATCGGCGCCGAAGGCGGGCGCATCAAGCCCATCGACAAAGGCAGCGACAGCGAATGGATCGTTGGTGCAGGCACCGCCGGCGGCGCAAAAGACGGCGAACTGGTCGAGGCTGAACAATCCGGACCAAAGGGTCGCATGGGCCGCCCGCTGGCGCGTATTGTTGAACGGTTGGGCGATCCCTCTGCACCCAAAGCCGTGTCGTTGATCGCAATCCACCAACACGCAATTCCTGACGCGTTTCCTGACGACGTTGTGGCCGAGGCCGACGCGCAAAAACCCAAAGAGCTCGAAGGTCGCGTTGATCTGCGCGACATGCCGTTGGTCACGATTGATCCGTCCGATGCGCGTGATCACGATGACGCGTGTTTTGCCAAAGCTGACGATGATCCTGCGAACCCAGGTGGTCATATTATCTGGGTCGCGATTGCCGACGTTGCCGCCTACGTCACGCCGGGGTCCGCGTTGGATCGCGAGGCGCGCAAGCGTGGGAACTCCACCTATTTCCCTGACCGCGTTGTGCCGATGTTGCCCGACCGTTTGTCTGGCGATCTGTGTTCCCTGCACGAAGGAGTGCCGCGCGCCTGTATCGCTGTGAAAATGACGCTGGGTGCGACTGGCGAAAAGCTGCGCCACGAATTCGTGCGTGGGCTGATGCGTTCGCCCGCGTCCTTGCACTACGAAGAGGTGCAGGCCGCCATGGATGGCAACCCGAACGAGCGCTGCGAAGCCTTGTTAGAGCCCGTTATCGCCCCGCTTTACGCAGCCTACGCCACCTTGGTGGAGGCACGGGGGCGCCGTCAGCCGCTTGAGCTGAACCTGCCAGAACGCCAAATCGTTTTGGGGGACGACGGCAAGGTCCATTCGGTCAATTTCAAAGACCGTCTCGACGCGCACAAACTGATCGAAGAATTCATGGTGCTGGCCAACGTCGCCGCCGCTGAAACGCTGATCGAAAAGAAGACCGGCTTACTGTTCCGCGTGCACGAAGAACCGTCGCCTGAAAAGTTGAATGCGCTGCGCGAAACGGCGGGTGCGGCGGGTCTAACGCTGGCCAGAGGGCAAGTCTTGCAGACCTCGCATTTGAACCGTCTGTTGGCGCAGGCCGCCGACACAGATGATTCTGAATTGATCAATCTGACGACGCTGCGCTGCATGACGCAGGCCTATTACAGCCCGAATAACTTTGGGCATTTTGGGCTCGCGCTAAAATCCTACGCGCACTTCACGTCGCCGATTCGCCGCTACGCCGATCTGATTGTGCACCGCGCATTGGTCACGTCACACGGTTGGGGTGACGACGGTTTAACACCTGCAGACGTCGACGATTTAGAAAAAACCGGCACGCATATTTCCGACACGGAACGCCGGTCCATGATGGCCGAGCGCGACACGACTGATCGTTATTTGGCGGCCTATTTGTCCGAGCGTGTTGGTGAAGAATTTACCGGCAAAATCAACGGCATCGCCAAGTTTGGCATGTTCGTGAAACTGGACGATTCCGGTGCCGACGGGCTGGTGCCTATCCGCACTTTGGGGAATGAATATTTCCATTTCGACGGCGACGCGGGCACCCTTGAAGGGGCCGATACCGGGGTCGTTTACCGGATCGGGCAACGCGTCACCGCCAAGCTCGCGCAAGCTGAGGCACTGACCGGCGGCGTCGCGCTGGAATTACTGACCGTTGAAGGCGTCGAAGTCGTGCGGGGCAGTCGATCGCCTGCAGGTCGCGCGCCACGTCGCAAGGCGGCCTCGCACAAGCGCAAGACCGACAAGACCAAGCGGAAAGTTCACCGTTCTCGCCCCTAGCCCAAGGCTGCTGCCACGCGATCAATGTAACCGGACAGCACCTTGTCGTCTTCGATGCGACGACGAAGCGCTGTCGGTTTCGGCGTTGAACGCATAGAGGCCAACACCGGCGCGACGCTGGCATCTGCGGCGCTGGGTACCGCACCAAACAGATAAGGTCCGTGCCACAATCGCTGAGTGATCGCCTGCAAATCAGGCTCAAGCCGTTCCATCCGTTCTTGGGGTGTCCAGCGACCCAATCCCTGCGCGTGCATCCCTTTCATCAGTTGTTTGCGCAGACCTTTGGTGATGATCAGGCGCGGCAGTTTCGGGATGTCCTTGAAATACACGTCCCGCACTATCGGCCACACGTCATCGTTGCCCCAACGGTCCATAACCACATGAAAGTACATGTGTTCCTCGGCCATTCGAATGATTGATACAGCGGTAGATTTATCTAAATCCGACAGCCCCGGTTCCAGATCAACCCCTAGCGTTTCCAGGTAAACCCGAATGCGATTGCTGTCACCGATCGTGCGTCCGTCAACAGTGATCGCGGGCAATTTCGCCTTGGGCCATTTGCGCGGATCATTGGTATCTTGGCGCTGCCACTCAACCCCTGCCATGTTCAGAAGGTACATCGCTTTGGTGCAAAACGAACTCGCGCTAGGTTCGCCAAAGGTCGGGGGAAAGGTGATAAGTGTGATCATTTTCAGCTCCAAAATTATGCATTCGAAAGCTTCATATGCACCCATCCTGTCAATTTCTGTCAGCATGTGATGAAATGGTGAATTATGAGCAGAACACACCGCCTTTTCCAAATGATGCAGTCGCTGCGTCGCATGCCTCCGCCCGTCACCGCCACGCAATTGGCGAATGATATGAACGTATCGCTGCGCACGATTTACCGCGACGTTGACGCGTTGCGCGGATTGGGTGCGGTCATTGATGGCGAGGCAGGTTTTGGGTTTACCTTGATCGAAGACGCGGCTTTGCCACCGCTTGGGTTCGATAATGACGAACTTGAAGCCTTGGTTTTGGGACTGCGAAACGTAGAAATCATTGGTGATCCGGCATTGGCCAAAGCAGCGACATCAGCACTGGCAAAAATCCAAGCGCGCGTGCCTCCCCGTCAGGCTGACCGTCTGAAACACGCTATTTTGGATGCTCATCGGTTTCATCGCCCCGAGCCACCAGTCATCGATATTGCCGCGCTACGCCAGGCCACATGGGATGAAGTGTGCGTGCAATTTGACTATGTCGATGCGGTCGGGGCTGCAACGCAACGCACTGTTAAACCACTTGGAATTGCCTACATGGACTACAATACTTCGCTGTTGGCGTGGTGTTTATTGCGGCAAGATTTTCGCGTTTTCCGGCTGGATAGAATGCGCAGCCTGAATGTGACCAGCGACAGCTTTAGGCCGCACCGCGTTGCTCTTTTACGTGATCATCTGGCTGCAATCCGCGCAAATGTGGAATCATCGGCAAAGCTTCGCAAGACGTAGATCGCGCGCCTTTCTAAAATCGGTGATTGTCGTTAAATTGGAAACAACATAGGTTTCAATGAGGCACATCATGTGGGTTTTACGAGTATGCGCCATCACGGCGGGGCTGTCTTTGGTCAGTCAATCGGCACAAGCGAACACAATGTCCGCATCAACGCGTCCGCCGTTGAAGATTGCGGCGCAAAATTCGGCGCAACCGGTTTCCTTTGATGCGCGCCCACCAGTTCGGACGCAGGCTCCCTCGCTAGCAAAAACGGTGTCATCAGATGCGGGATTGCAGTTATGGATCACTGAATTCAAACCACGAGCAGTCGCGCAAGGTATTGATTTATCTGTTTTAGATCGGGCGCTGCGCGACGTGAACTATGATGCAAAAATCATCAAGCGTGATCGCAACCAGTCTGAATTCACAAAGACAATTTGGGATTATCTAAGCACGGCAGTCTCGGATTTACGGATCAAAAATGGCAAAGCGGCACTGCAAAAGCATGCTGAAATCTTTGAACAAGTTGAGGCGAAATACGGCGTCGAAAAAGAAGTCGTGGCAGCAATTTGGGGTTTGGAAAGCGCCTACGGCACATTTCGCGGCAGCGACAGTGTGATCCGTTCGCTGACAACATTGGCGTACGACGGCCGCCGCGGAGAGTTCTTTGAAGGAGAGCTAATTGCCGCCCTAAAAATCCTGCAAAACGGTGACACAAGCGCGCAAAACATGACCGGCAGCTGGGCTGGGGCCATGGGGCATACGCAGTTCATCCCGACGTCATTCTTGGCCCATGCCGTGGATTTTGACGGCGATGGGCGGCGCGATATCTGGTCCGATGACCCCCAAGATGCCATCGCATCGACCGCTGCCTATCTGGCACATTTTGGCTGGGAAAAAGGCACGCCTTGGGGTGTCGAAGTAACGATCCCTGACACTTTCGACTACCTATTGGCCAACCGGGACATCGCGAAATCCCCGCAAGAGTGGGCGAATTTGGGCATTACCGGGACGCATGGATCCATCAAAAACTATGGGCTCGCATCGATCTTGCTGCCTGCGGGCGGCGACGGGGCTGCCTTTATGATCTTTGGGAATTTCGAGGTGCTCGAAAGCTACAACACCGCGGACGCTTACGTGATTGGAGTTGGGCATCTAAGCGACCGGATCAAAGGCGGTGCGGCGATCAAATCGGGTTGGCCGTTTGACGACAGTGCTTTGACGTTGACACAACGCGAAGACATGCAGCGCCTTTTGACTGCCAAAGGATTCGACACAGAAGGGATCGACGGCAAAATCGGGCCCAAGACTGTCAACGCCGTGCGCGCCTATCAGGTCAGCGAAGGATTGCGCCCCGACGGCTATGCATCCCCTGCTTTGATCAATCGATTGCAGCGCTAAGCTGGTGACATACCGCGCAGGCGTTCAGAGCGACGACGCAGCATTTCAACCACGGTCAGCAAGCAAATCGAGATAATCACAAGCAGTGTCGCAACGGCCAGAATTGTCGGGCTGATTTGCTCGCGCAGGCCTGTAAACATCTGCCATGGCAACGTTTTCTGACCAGCTGAACCGACAAACAAAACCACGACGACTTCGTCGAATGAGGTGATGAAGGCGAACAATCCGCCGGAAATTACGCCCGGCAAAATCAGTGGCATTTGAACCCGAAAGAACGTCGTCACAGGGTTCGCACCCATGTTCGCGGCTGCCCGCGTCAACGAGTTATCAAATCCGACAAGCGTCGCTGTCACGGTGATGATCACGAACGGAATACCAAGCACGGCGTGGGCCAAAATGACTTTGACGTAGCCGACGAAATTCTTGCCCAGCCCAAGGCTGTTTTCCATGAAATTCCCAAGGTCCGAGTAGAAAAAGAACATGCCCGTCGCCGAAATGATCAGCGGAACGATCATCGGTGAAATCAGGATCGCCATGATCGTACCCTTTAGCGGCATGTGTGATTGGCTCAGACCGATCGCGGCCAGTGTGCCCAGAGACACCGAAATGATCGTGGCAATCGGCGCAATCGTCAGCGAGTTTTTCAAGCTGCGTTGCCATTCGTTGTTGTTAAAGAAATCCTGGTAATGCTTGAGCGAGTAACCCGCAGGATCGAACCGCAGCATTTCTGGCGTGTAGGTGAAAAAGTCCTGCGCGTTAAAGCTAAGTGGGATGATCACCAAAATCGGTGTGATCAGGAACACAAAAACAGCGCCGGCAATAATGCGGAAGGCGTAGTGCCACAGCACTTGGCCACCCGTCAGATAAGGCAACAGACGGGCGCGATAACGCCCTTCAAACAGCCAGAATGTGAACCAGTGGAAAAACCACCCCGCCAGCGCACCGAGGATCAAGATCGGTAAACCGCCAAACAAAAACCCTGCAGCCCCAAAGCCAAAAATGGTGAGACCTCGGGTGAAGCTTTCGTATTTCGCAGAGACAATCAGGACAAACGCAATCGCGGCCATGATGATTGCGCCAGCGACCAGACCCATCGGACCAGCCCCGTTTGCGGTGCCAACCAGCAGGCCAACAAAGGCCCCGGCCAAGGCAACGCAAGGCAATACAAAGGACAAAGGTGTTCGTGATATCGGTGTCAAAGCAGCCATGTTTCTTATCCCAATTTCACGTTGTCGATGCCGACGATTTTGTCATAGGCCCAGTAGAGCAGCAGAACCACCACCAGCAGAATTGTTCCCAATGCGGCCGCCAAACCCCAGTTTAGAGAGGACGAGATGTGATAGGCGATCCGGTTCGAGATAAAGACGCCCTTGGTTCCGCCCACGATTTCCGGCGTGATGTAGTAGCCAATCGACAGGATGAACACGAGGATCGATCCCGCGCCAATGCCCGGAACGGACTGCGGGAAATAGACGCGCCAGAAGGCTGTCCAGTTGGTCGCGCCCAGTGATTTCGCCGCACGCAGATAGCTAAGCGGAATGGTCTGCATCACCGAATACATCGGCAAAATCATGAACGGCAGCAGGATGTGCGTCATCGCCACAATCGTACCAAATTGGTTGTTGATCAGGATCAGGCGATCCGCGTCGGGCACCAAACCAATCCAAACGAGCACCTCGTTGATGACCCCGTTTTGCTGCAACATCACCTTCCACGCTGATGTCCGCACCAACAGCGAGGTCCAGAATGGCAGCAACACAAGGATCAGCAGCAAGTTGGCAGTGCGCGCAGTCGAGTTCGCCAGCAACCAAGCAACCGGATAGCCCAGCATGATGCAAGACCCCGTGATGATCAGCGACATGATCAATGTTCGCCCGAACAGCTTGAGCAAAATTTGCTTTTCTTCGGGCTGCCAGGCAATCCCGTCAGGTGTCTTTTGTGCATCAACCGCGTTCAGGAAATACCCGGATGTAAAGATACCGGAATGGGTTTGCAGCACTTTCCACGTCTCGACGTCACCCCACCCTTTGTGGATGTCGATCAGCTTGTCCTTGAACGGCGCATCTGCCACCGGATCAAGCTTTTTCATCTTGCGACCCGATTGGCGGAACATCGATGAAAAACCCGTCTTTTCATAGTTCAAACGGCCACCAAGGCGCGTGTGCTTCTTGGCCTCGATTGCGACGGCCATGTCACGTGTGAATGCGGCATAGACGGCCTCGTCTGGCAATTGGCCGCTGCTTGCATCCCAACTGCCCAGCGCGCGCACCGTTTCAGGCAGCGTGTTAACCACAATGTCGTTCTGCACCGACCGTGACAGCATGTTCACGATGGGGAAAATGAACGTCAAAAGAACAAAGATCAGCAATGGGGCAACCAGCATCAAAGCCCGTAGTTTCTGGCGTCGCATCGCACGGGCTAAACTGCGCTTTAGCGGCGTGCCATCTGCGGCCAAAACTGGCCCGTCTGCTGTGATATCGCTCATCTTTGGTCTCTTTAAATCAGAGGGGTTGGGTGGGCATTGCTGCCCACCCGAGGTCTACGAATTACTTCGCCAACCATGCTTGGAATTTCGCGTCGATATCGTCGCGGTAATCTGCCCAGAACTCGTAGTTATACAAGAACGTGTTCTTTGCGTTGTTTGGGTCTGTTGGCATGTGTGGTGCCATGTCGATGCCCAATGTTTTGTGCTTGCCGACCAAAGGTGCGGAAGACTTACGTGCAGGACCATAAGAGATGTACTGCGCTTGGTCTGCCAGACGCTGTGTGTCTGTGGCGAACATGATGTAGTCCAGTGCGCGTGCTTGACGCTCTGGGCTTAGGCCCGCTGGGATGATCCAACCGTCAAGGTCAAATACTTGTGCGTCCCACAGCATGCCGATTGGCTGCTTTTGCTCTTCGATCGCTGCGAACAGACGACCGTTGTACGTGGAGCCCATGATGACTTCGCCGTCGGCCAACAGTTGTGGCGTATCCGCACCAGCAGACCACCAGATTACGTCGTCTTTGATGGTGTCCAGTTTGGCCAACGCTTGGTTTTGGCCTTCTTCGGTTCCCAGAACGTCATAAACTGCGTCTTTTGCAACGCCGTCACACAGCAAAGCCCATTCCATGTTGTTGATTGGACGCTTTTCCAAAGAACGCTTGCCTGGGTAGGCGTCCGTGTCAAAGACAGCGCAAACGGATGTTGGGGCTGTGTCGCCAACCAAATCCGTGCGGTAGCCGAATGTTGTGGAATACACGATTTGTGGGATGAAGCAGTCGGACACCAACAGGTCACCAAAGTCTTCGGATGCTTTTGTGCCGTCTGGTGCGTCAGCCAATTGCGTGTCCGGGTCGATTTCCAGCGCAAGACCTTCGTCGCACAGGCGGATCGCGTCTGCTGCAACAACGTCAACCACATCCCACGTTACGTTGCCCGCTTCGTTCATCGCGCGCAGTTTTGCAACCGCTTCGGCAGATGAATCGTCGTTGATGATGTTGACGCCGTTCGCTTCGGCATAGGGGTCGTGATACGCGCCTTTTTGAGACGCAGAGTAAGCGCCGCCCCAAGATACGATTGTCATTTCGGATGCCATGTGGCCGTCAGCCGATACCATGGATGCCGCAACAGTAAGGGCCGTCGTGGCCATCAGTGTTTTGGTGAGTTTCATTAGGTAGTCTCCCAAGTGTTGCCCGTGTGAATGATTAGGAAGGTTATAACGGGCATGATCCCCTTCCCTTTTTCATCGCGCTAGGTGATTGGAACGCGACATCTCGTACCGCTATGCATCAAGCGCGCGGCAATCCTCTGCAAGCCAGCCAATTTCGATTTGCTGGCCCGGTTTCAGGCGCACCTGATCTGGTGCGTTGCGGGTTTTGATCACAAAATCGTCCTTGCCAGCGACGCGCAGACGCGTGCGGAAAATGTCACCCATGTAGATGAATTCCAGCACTTCGGCTTTCAACGTATGCGCCCCTTCTTGCAGGCGCGTCGGGTCCATTTCGACCCGTTCCGGACGGATGGAAACGCGTGTGCGCTGACCAGCCTCGGTTACGTTGACGGGCTTGGCATCAATCAGATCGCCATTGTCGAGCTGCACCAGCGCCACGCCGCCTTTGATCTCTTTGACCACACCTTCGAGCGTGTTGTTTTCACCGATGAACTGCGCAACGAAACTGTTTTCCGGCTCTTCATACAGTTGATCCGGCGGGGCCAACTGCTGAATGCGACCATCGTCAAACACGGCAACGCGGTCTGACATCGTCAATGCTTCGGTTTGGTCGTGCGTAACATAGACCGTGGTGATACCCAACTCGTGCGCGAGGTTTGTGATCTCGAACTGCAAAGTTTCGCGCAGTTGCTTATCCAAAGCACCAAGCGGTTCATCCATCAAAACCAGCTCCGGTTCGAACACCAAGGCACGCGACAAAGCGATCCGCTGTTGCTGCCCACCAGACAATTGCGTCGGACGGCGGCCTGCGAAATCTTGCATCTGCACCATACCCAGCGCGCGCATGACTTTTTCCTCGCGCTCGGATTTGCCGATTTTGCGCACTTCCAAAGGAAAGGCGAGGTTTTCAGCAACCGTCATATGCGGGAACAACGCGTAATTTTGAAACACCATGCCAATGCCGCGTTTGTGCGGTGGAATGTTGTTGATCGACACACCATCCAGACGGATATCGCCGTGGGTCGCCGTTTCAAAACCCGCCAGCATCATCAGGCAGGTCGTCTTGCCAGACCCCGATGGTCCAAGCATTGTCAGAAACTCGCCCTTGGGCATCGACAGGTTCAGGTCTTTGACGACGAGGTTCACGCCATCGTAACTCTTTTGCACACGTTCGAATTCGACGAACGCCGCATCACTAGTAGAATTGGCCAATTCAGGCTCCCCGGTTGTCTTTGGCGGTTTTTCCCGCTTTGTTGACGGAATTAAAACCAATCAACACCAGCATTACAACAGTCGAAGTCCAGATTCCGACCAATGCAGGCGAATTTACGGTAATTCGACCGAATTCAAGGCGATAGGGCTTGTGATTGAAGGCTTGCGTGTTCGCCCGCGCTTTCGCAGGGTGGTCTGGCAGGAGGACACACCATGACAGCCAAGCATCTACCCTTTGAGCAATCTGAATACGATCGGCGTCTGTCGATGGTGCGCACAGCGATGGCGATCGCGGGGTTGGACGCGCTGCTGGTCACTGATCCGTCAAACCAAGCATGGATCACCGGATACGACGGCTGGTCGTTTTACGTGCATCAAGCTGTGATCGTTCTGCAAGACGCCGACCCGATCTGGTGGGGGCGCAGGCAGGACACCAACGGCGCGCTACGCACCGTTTGGATGGCGGATGATTGTGTGCTGGGTTATGACGACAACTACGTGCAATCCACCGAAATGCACCCGATGGAGGACTTGGCGCGCCACTTGGACGGCATTGGGGTCGAAAACCTCGGCGTTGAAATGGACAACTACTATTTCTCGGCCAAAGCGTTTTCCGTTTTGTTGCAAGCCTTGCCCAACGTCGGGTTCGCGGATGCAACTGCCATGGTAAACTGGCAACGCGCGATCAAATCCGAACCCGAAATCGCATTCATGCGCAAAGCGGCGTTGATCTCGGAAAAGGTGGTGGACGGGTTGCTGGAACGCGTCGAACCGGGCGTTCCTAAAAACGAAGTTGTCGCAGAAATCTACCGCGACGCGATCCGCGGCGTTGACGGCGCGTGGGGCGATTATCCCGCAATCGTGCCGCTGTTGCCCTCTGGCACCGACGCCGCCGCACCACATCTGACATGGGACGGACGGCCATTCGCAACGGGCGAGGCGACATTTTTCGAAATCTCGGGCTGCTATCGCCGCTACCACGCCCCGTTCTGCCGCACGTTGTTTTTGGGCAAACCGCCCGATGATCTGAAGCGCGCCGAAGCCGCATTGATCGAAGGACTAGAGGCAGGGCTAGCGGCCGCCCGCCCCGGCAACCGCGCGTGCGACATCGCCAACGCACTTGCTGCACCCTTGGAAAAAGCAGGCATCGAACGCGGCGCGCGCTGCGGCTATCCCATCGGCCTTAGTTACCCGCCAGATTGGGGCGAACGCACAATTTCACTGCGTCCAGAAGACGAAACCGTACTGGAACCCAACATGACGTTCCACTTTATGCCAGGCCTTTGGATGGCCGATTGGGGGCTTGAAATCACCGAAAGCATTCGCATTCGTCATGAAGGTTCCGCCGAAACTTTCTGCAATCGTCCACGTCAGATGTTTGTCAAACCATGAGCCTAGAGGCGACGGTTGATCTGCTGGGCCGACTGGTCGCCTACCCTACCATATCCGCGGACAGTAACCTTAGCATGATCGCCGAATTGGGCGATCGACTAGAGACCGCAGGCGCACGGGTCGAGGTCCTGCAAGACGGATCCAAAGCCAATCTGTTCGCCACCATCGGGCCCGACGGTCCGGGCGGTTTGGTGCTGTCGGGCCACACGGATGTGGTTCCAGTAACAGACCAAGATTGGAGCAGTGATCCCTTTGTGATGCGCAAGGAAAACGGGCTGCTTTATGGTCGTGGCACCTGCGATATGAAGGGGTTCATTGCAGCTACAATTGTGATGGCACCACTATTTGCGCAAGCCAAAAAACCGGTGCATTTCGCATTTACCTACGACGAAGAGATCGGTTGTCTTGGCGCACGCGCATTGGTGCCTGAATTGCAAAAACGCGGTATCCAACCAGCCATGGCCGTAATCGGCGAACCAACAGAAATGCGCGTTATCGAGGGGCACAAAGGCTGCAGTGAATACACAACACATTTCACGGGGTTAGAAGGGCACGGATCAGACCCCGATCAAGGCGTGAATGCCGCCGAATATGCCGTCAAATACGTCTCCAAATTGCTTGAACTACGATCAACTTTGATCGCACGCGCACCTGCCAACAGCCGGTTTGAGCCCCCCTGGACAACGATCAACATCGGACGCGTATCAGGGGGCGTGGCGCACAACGTGATCGCGGGAAAAACCGAAGTGGATTGGGAAATGCGCCCTGTTCAGCCTAGCGACCACGCCTTAGTCAAAGATACGATTTTGGCATATTTAGAGACTGAATTACTACCAGCCATGCGCAGCGTTCATCCAATGGCGGACATCCGAACCGAAGTGATCGGAGAGGTCGCGGGACTGGAGCCAATGTCCGAAAATGCAGCGCGGGATTTGGTCGCGGGATTGGTGGGATCAAACGGGGCGGACGTCGTTTCGTTCGGAACCGAAGCCGGTCTTTTTCAGCAAATGGGGATGGACGTCGTCGTATGCGGGCCCGGCAGCATTGCGCAGGCCCACAAACCGGATGAATTCATCGCAATCGATCAGCTAGCGGCTTGCATCTCGATGCTTGAAACGCTCGCTGATCGTGTTTGATTTGATCAAGACGCCGCCTTTAGCAGGTCAAGTTCTTTCATTTGTGCGTAGGCTTCGTCCAGCGCAGTTCGCGCCCGCGCGCCCATGATTTTGATTTCTTCTGGCGAGATAATCAGCGGCGGTGAAATCACCATCCGGTCATAGACGTGGCGCATGATCAGATTGTTGGCAAAGCAACGTTCGCGCGTCATGAAACCGGCAGTGCCAGCATCAGCGGCAAACTTGGCACGGGTTTCCTTGTGAGGCGTCAGGGCAATAGACCCCATCATGCCGACGATCGTTGCTTCGCCGACCAACGGGTGATCCGCCAGCCCGTGCCACATCTCGTGCAGGGCCGGCATTGCCACATCGCGCACATGATCGAGGATGTTTTCCTCTTGTAGAATACGCAAGTTTTCAAGTGCGACGGCGGATGCAACTGGGTGACCCGAATACGTGTAACCGTGGTTAAATTCGTCGCTGTTGATCGCTTCGGCAACTTCATCCGACACGATGGACCCGCCGATTGGCTGATAGCCGGACGACAATCCTTTGGCGATGGTCATGATGTCCGGTTTGATGCCGACTGTCTCGGATCCGAACCAGTTTCCTGTGCGCCCGAATCCACAAATGACTTCGTCTGCGATCAGCAGGATTTCGTACTTGTCACAGATACGCTGGATTTCCGGCCAATAGGTGCTGGGCGGTACAATCACGCCGCCGGCGCCTTGGATTGGTTCCGCGATAAACGCCGCAACGCGGTCTTCACCCATCGCAAGAATCGCTTTTTCCAATTCCTGTGCGCGGGCCAGACCAAAGTCAGCGGGAGTTTGATCGCCGCCTTCGGCCCACCAATACGGCTGGTCAATGTGGTGAATATCAGGGATCGGCATCCCGCCTTGCGCGTGCATCGGTGTCATACCCCCAAGGCTGCCGGACCCCACAGAAGACCCGTGATACGCATTCTTGCGCGAGATGATGATCGACTTTGTCGGCTTGCCTTTGATCGCCCAATAATGGCGCACCATTCGGATGTTTGTGTCGTTCGCCTCAGAGCCTGAGCCTGCAAAGAACACGTGGTTCAAATGCGCCGGGGCCAGCTTCGCAATCTCGGCGGCCAACGCGATCACAGGCGCGTGGGATGTCATGAAAAATGTGTTGTAGTAAGGCAGCTCCTTCATCTGGCGCGCGGCGACTTCGGCCAATTCATGGCGCCCATATCCAATGTTAACGCACCAAAGACCCGCCATTCCGTCGAGAATTTCGTTGCCTTCGCTATCTTGCAAATAGACACCATTCGCCCGCGTGATAATGCGTGCACCTTTGGCCGCCAGTTCATCATTCGTGGTAAACGGATGCATGTGGTGGGCCGCATCCAGCGCTTGCAGTTCGGCGGTCGGCAGGTGATTTGTAATAGCTGGCATGATCGGTCCTTAAGATACGGGTCAACGCGCCGACATTATGTGCATTTCAAGTGCTGTCAATCGCCGCGAACGCACCATCTTCTTGCCGTGGCCCTTAAAACTTGGTTCTATACATTGATGACCGGGACAAACTCGGCAACCACCCACGGGAGAGATTTATGAGAAACGTAATGCTTGGCACAGTTGCCAGCTTGGCGCTGCTGGCGACCGCTGCAACCGCCGAAGAAGTCCGCGTCTACAATTGGTCCGATTATATCGACGAAGAATTGCTGACCAAATTCGAAGAAGAAACCGGCATCAAGCTGATCTACGACGTCTTTGACAGCAACGAAGTTCTGGAAACCAAAATGCTGACCGGGTCCTCTGGTTATGACGTTGTTGTGCCATCGGGCACGTTCTTGCAGCGCCAAATCTCCGCGGGTGCGTTCCAGCCGCTGGACATGGACAAGTTGTCAAACAAGGGCAACCTTTGGGACGTGATCGAAGCACGCACCGCACAGTATGACCCTGAAAACGCGCATTCAATCAACTACATGTGGGGCACAACCGGCCTTGGCGTAAACGTCGGCAAAGTGACCGAAGCCTTGGGTGCAGATGCGCCAATGGGGTCGCTGGAATTGGTGTTTAACCCGGCCAACATGGAAAAGCTGGCTGACTGCGGCGTGCATTTCCTCGACGCGCCTGCCGAAATGATCCCTGCCGCGCTGAACTACATCGGCGAAGACCCAGACAGCCACGACCCAGACGTCATCGCCAAAGCCGAAGCCGTACTGATGGCCGTGCGCCCCTACATCACGAAATTCCACAGCTCTGAATACATCAACGCGCTGGCGAACGGCGACATCTGCGTCGCGTTCGGCTGGTCAGGTGACATTTTGCAAGCGCGTGATCGTGCGGCCGAGGCTGAAAACGGCGTCGAAGTTGCCTACACTGCACCGACCGAAGGTGCGCTGATGTGGTTTGACCAAATGGCGATTCCCGCGGATGCACCAAACCCGGACGCGGCCCATAAGTTCCTGAATTTTATTTTGGACGCCCAAAACATGGCCGACGCGTCGAACTACGTTTATTACGCAAACGGCAACAAGGCTTCGCAAGAATTCTTGGTCGAGGACGTGATCGGCGATACAGCGATCTACCCAGATGAGGCGACGCTGGAAAACCTGTACACCACCACACCGTACCCTCAAAAAGTACAACGCGTCGTCACGCGCCTGTGGACCAAAATCAAGTCGGGTACCTAAGCCGACTTTCGGGGCGCGGACACGATCTGCGCCCCACCTCAAATTCAGAAAGAACGCCAGTGTCAGAGCCTGTTTTCGCCCCTTGGAATGACGCGGATGCGACCCCGCTGATCACCTTTCAAAACGTCACCAAAAAATTTGGTGAGTTCGTGGCGATTGACGATTTGACGCTTGATATCTTTGAGCAAGAATTTTTTGCCCTGCTGGGCCCTTCGGGCTGCGGCAAAACCACGATGATGCGAATGCTGGCGGGTTTTGAAAACCCGTCGAACGGCGCGATTTCATTGTCTGGCAAAAACATCGCGGGCGTGCCGCCAAACCAACGCGCCGTGAACATGATGTTTCAGTCCTACGCGTTGTTCCCGCATCTGTCGGTTTGGGAAAACATCGCCTTTGGCTTGAAGCGCGACGGCATGGTCAAAGACGCGCTGAACGCCCGTGTCGACGAGATGCTAAAACTGACGCGGCTCGAGAAATTCGCCCGTCGCAAACCACATCAGATTTCCGGCGGACAACGGCAACGTGTGGCGCTTGCCCGCTCGCTGGCCAAGGCCCCCAAGCTGCTGTTGCTGGATGAACCGCTTGGTGCCTTGGATAAGAAATTGCGACAGGACACGCAGTTTGAATTGATGGACATTCAGGAAAAAACCGGCACGACATTCGTGATCGTCACCCATGACCAAGAAGAAGCGATGACTGTTGCCTCTAGAGTTGCCGTCATGGACGAGGGTCGGATCATTCAAGTCGCCACGCCCGAACACATCTACGAAGAACCAAATTCTGTCTACGTCGCGGACTTTATTGGCGATGTGAACCTGCTGACAGGGCAGGCAAAGGCAACCGGGCAAGACACGTACGAGATCGAAGTACCTGTGTTAGGGTCGATTTTTGCCTCTAGCGCCCGACCATTTTCAGACGGCCAAACCTGCCATCTTGCGATCCGCCCAGAAAAGGTGGCGATCCACGCGGAACGGCCAAGTGCTGACAACGCAGTGCAGGGAAAGGTCCTCGATATCGCGTATCTCGGCAATCTCAGCACCTATCACGTTGAACTGCCCGGCGGCCAAATTATCAAAGCCCAAAGCGCTAATACCCGCCGAATTTCCCGTCGCACATTCACGTGGGAAGACCCTGTTTGGGTCAGCTGGACCGCCACGGCCGGCGTGTTGCTAGATCAATGAGACGCGCGATCCTCATAGCGGTTCCGTACCTTTGGCTATTGGCGCTTTTCTTGATCCCGTTCTTTATGGTGTTCAAGATTTCGATGTCAGACGCGATCCTCGCAATCCCTCCTTATGGCCCGACGATGAAAGACGGGTTTCGCGAGCTGATCAGCCAGCTGGACTTCGAGAACTTTGTGTTTCTGACCACCGACGATCTCTATTGGAAGGCGTATCTGAGCAGTCTGAAAATCGCATTCATCGCGACAGTTTTGACCTTGATGGTTGGCTATCCCGTCGCCTACGCCATGGCCCGCGCGCCCGAAGAATGGCGCCCAACCCTGATGATGCTGGTAATCTTGCCGTTTTGGACCAGCTTTTTGATCCGCGTTTACGCATGGATCGGCATCCTTAGCACCAACGGTTTCCTCAACCAATTTCTGATGGGCATTGGCGTGATTAGCGAACCACTGACCATTTTGAACACCAACACCGCCGTCTACATCGGCATCATTTACACCTACGTCCCGTTCATGATCTTACCGATCTACGCCGCTTTGGACCGATTGGATGCGTCCCTGATCGAAGCTGCCGAAGACTTGGGCTGTTCCCGATTCAAGGCCTTTTGGTTGATCACTTTTCCACTGTCCAAAAACGGTGTGTTCGCGGGCTGTTTTCTGGTGTTCATCCCGGCTTTAGGTGAATTCGTGATCCCGTCGCTTCTGGGTGGATCAAGCACCTTGATGATCGGCAAAGTATTGTTCGAAGAATTCTCCTCTAATCGCGATTGGCCAGTCGCCAGCGCCGTCGCCGTCGTCTTGTTGCTGATTTTGATCGTGCCAATCGTTTTGTTCCAGATGAACCAACAGCGTGCACAAGAGGCAGAACAATGAGACGCCTGAGCCTGTTCAATTCTGTATCGCTGACCTTGGGCTTTGCGTTCCTGTATTTGCCGATGCTGATCTTGATCATTTACAGTTTCAACAAATCAAAACTGGTCACGGTTTGGGCTGGTTTTTCAACGCAATGGTATGGCGAGTTGATGCAAAACGAAGCGTTCTTGGACGCGGCTTGGGTCACTTTGAAAGTCGCAGTTGTATCCTCGACCATCGCGACGGTTTTGGGCACGATGGCGGCTTATGCGCTGGTGCGTGGCGGGCGGTTCTTTGGACGAACTCTTTTCTCGGGGATGGTTTTCGCCCCACTTGTCATGCCCGAAGTCATCACCGGCCTGTCGCTGCTATTACTCTTTATCGGCATCGGATTAGACCGCGGCGTCCTGACAATCATCCTCGCACACACCACATTTTCGATGTGCTTTGTGTCGGTTGTTGTTTCGTCACGCCTATCCACATTTGACCGCTCACTCGAAGAAGCAGCACTCGATTTAGGGGCCTCCCCCTTCGCCGCATTCAGACTGGTGACACTGCCAATCATTGCGCCCGCCGTGGTCTCAGGTTGGTTGCTGGCGTTCACGTTGTCATTGGATGATTTGGTGATCGCGACCTTTGTGACGGGCCCTTCGGCCACAACGCTACCGATGAAAATCTGGTCCTCTGTGCGCCTTGGTGTGACACCTGAAATCAACGCACTTTCCACGATTTTGATCGGGTTGGTCGCGACAGGCGTCATCACCGCGTCCCTTGTGTCCAAGCGCAATTTGGTTCGAATGCAGCGCGAAGAACGAGCCGCCGAACGGGCGCAATGACGCGAATTTTTCCTGATTTTGCGTATAGCGACGGACCGCGCGCAGGGTGTTGGTGGGATGACACATGCGGCCTGCCCGACTACCCGGAGATGGATTCGGATATCGACTGTGATGTTGCGATCGTCGGCGCAGGATTCACCGGATTAAACGCCGCACTTCGCCTAGCCGAAGCAGGCGTCGACGTGATCGTGGTCGATGCCGAAACCGTTGGATGGGGTGCCTCTGGCCGCAACGGCGGCTTTTGTTGTTTAGGCGGCGGAAAAATCAGCGACGCAAAATTGGATCGACGCTTTGGCAAAGATGAACGGCTGGCGTATCGCGCGGCTGAAAAAGCAGCTGTTTTTCACGTTCAAAACTTGATTGACCGCCTTCAACTGGACGTCGACAAACATTCTAACGGCGAAACCGAATTGGCCCACAATCCCCGTGTCTTTCGTAATTTGGTGGATACAGCGGCGGCAATAGAAGAAAACTATGGCGTCACGCCAGATTTCACTTCCAAAGACAAATTGCACGATGCCGGATTGAACGGACCGTTTCACGGCGCACGAACAACACCGATTGGGTTTGGTCTTAACCCTCGAAAATACATTGTCGGCTTGGCACAGGCAGTCGTAAACGCGGGTGGACGCATTTTTTCAAACTCACCGGTTTTGTCGATCTCAGGAACAACCATTCTGACCAAACGAGGCCGTGCAACTGCCAAAAACGTGATTGTCGCAACCAACGGATATTCCAGTGAAACTGTCCCAAACTGGCTAGCCGGACGCTACATGCCGGCACAATCCAGCGTGTTAGTTACGCGACCCCTAAGCCAAGCAGAGCAGTCCGAACAAGGTTGGAGCAGCGCGCAAATGGCATTCGATTCACGCAATTTGCTCCATTACTTCAGACTTATGCCCGATGGCCGATTTCTCTTTGGGATGCGCGGCGGACTACGGTCATCACCCAGATCAGAAGCGCAATCTCGACGGAAAACGCATCACGATTTAAAGCAAATGTTTCCGGCTTGGGCGCAGATCGATGTGACACATTCTTGGTCTGGGATGGTCTGTGTCGCGCGAAATCTTCTGCCATATGTCGGCCCTGTCCCAGAGCAGCCCGGCGTGTATACGGCGCTGTGTTATCACGGAAACGGTGTCGCGATGGGCAGTTTCAGCGGGGCGCGCATTGCCGATCTTATTCTGCATCAGAATGAACGGGTTTTACCAAAGGCGATGCGGCAACCGCTTGCGACATTCCCGTTCGGCAAAGCACGCCGATTATTGATGCCGCCAGTTTATGCCGGTTACGCAGTTTCTGATTTGTAGTCTTGTGCCCGAATCGCCGCGACACGGCGTAAACAATAGTTCAATTTGATCGCGATTGTTGACACAACCAGCCCCATCCACCATTTCGATATCAAAGCCAACGATAAAAAAGGTGAGCAGATGAAAATCGCAATGATCGGAACTGGATACGTCGGACTGGTGTCTGGAGTATGTTTCTCGGATTTCGGGCACGATGTGATCTGCGTTGACAAGGATCCTGCCAAGATCGAAATGCTCGAAGCTGGCAAAGTGCCAATTTATGAGCCCGGACTTGATGCCTTGATGGCCAAAAATGTCGCTGCAGGACGGTTGTCATTTTCAGGCGATTTGGCTGCTGCTGTTGATGGTGCGGATGCTGTTTTTATTGCAGTTGGAACACCAACTAGGCGCGGCGACGGCCATGCTGATCTGACGTATGTTATGGCTGCGGCCGAAGAAATTGCGCATGCTTTGACAGGATACGCAGTGATTGTGACCAAGTCGACGGTACCTCTCGGGACAAATCGTCAGGTCAAGCACACCGTATCCAAGGCGAACCCCAAGGCTGAATTCGACGTCGCATCAAACCCTGAATTTCTGCGTGAAGGCGCCGCGATTGACGATTTTATGCACCCGGACCGTGTGGTGGTTGGCGTTCAAAATGATCGAGCCGCCGAAGTCATGACGGACGTGTACCGTCCCTTGTATCTACGCGATTTCCCAATCATGACCACTGATTTGGAAAGCGCCGAGATGATAAAATACGCGGCCAACGCGTTCTTGGCGACCAAGATTACCTTTATCAACGAAATCGCTGCACTTTGCGAACGCACCGGTGCAGACGTAAAAATGGTGTCCAAGGGGATGGGTCTGGACGGGCGTATTGGAAACAAATTTTTGCATGCCGGTCCTGGTTACGGTGGCAGCTGTTTTCCAAAAGATACGCAAGCTTTGGCGCGTATTGGGCAGGATCATTCCATGCCCATGCAGATTACCGAAGCCGTCATAAAAGTGAACGAAGAAATGAAACGCAGGATGATCGACAAGATTATCGATCTTTGCGGCGGGTCGGTGAACGGAAAAATCATCGCAATGTTAGGTGTGACATTCAAACCGAACACCGACGACATGCGTGACGCGCCGGCTCTAACGATTGTCCCTGCATTGGTTGGTGGCGGCGCTAAAGTACGTGTTGTTGACCCTCAAGGACAGCGCGAAGGCGAAGAGTTACTGCCTGGTGTGAACTGGATGGATGACGCTTATAAAGCCGTTCAAAACGCCGACGCTGTCGTGATTTTGACAGAATGGAACGAGTTCCGTGCCTTGAATCTAAAACGTGTCGCCAATCGAATGGCGACACCTGTCATGGCTGACTTGCGCAACATCTATACGCAGAAAGACGCCAAACGCGCTGGATTTGTGGCCTACACTTCTATCGGTCGCGAAGACTATGGAATTAAACGTTAGGCCCCTTCACGCAGACCGCTAACTTGCGCGGTGGTGATTAGCGTTCCGCCTTCAAGGACAAGAACAGCGGCACCCGCTTCGATCCTTGCTTCAGTGATCCGAGAATATGTTTCTACCGGAGAGAGGTCCATCAGCTCGCCGTTGGACCTCGATTCAACTGAGAACGAATATTGTCCCTCTTCAAACGGTGATCCGTCATCTTGAACACCGGCCCATTCAATTGGCTCGGCAGAAACGGCAATCAGTGTGCGCTGCACTTCTTCTCCGGCTTTGTCGTACACTACCAAGTATGCTTGATCCGCTGCTGCCAAGGGGCGTGGTTCGACAGTAACAGGTGCCCCGTCAAAGAATGCAGGTGCGGTTGTGCGTGCCTCCATGCCGATCCAACCCGCCATACTTGCCATGTTGCCAGCGCCAAGCTGAGCGGCCAAACCAGAGAGCAATTCGTTTGATTTCACTTGCTGTTCCACCATCGAAAATTGCGCCAGCTGTGCCGCGTATTCAGACGAATCAATAGGCTCAAGTGGGTCTTGGTACTTTGCCTGCGTCGTCATCATATGCAGGAAAGTTTCAAAGTCAGATGACAATACCGAGCTTGCCTGATTTACGCCCTGCGTAGACGCCGATTGTACCGCTGATGTGAGGGATGAAATGTCCATCGTTTAGTTCCTTAAACTAGAATGTCGACGCCTGTACTTTGCGTCCGCAAAATCGGGGTTTGATCTGGATTTTCGAGATTTGAAATGGAGTCATTCTGCGGTTTTTCGACCACGTGATCCGCCCCAAGCTGACGGTCATCTTTTTGATCATGGGCGCCGTTTTGTTCGAAATTAAATGACAGGTTCTCGTGGCCCATTTCAGCAAACGAGCGCGCCAAATCATCAATATTGCGCCGCATCAATTCCAATGTCTCTGACCGTTCCGCTGAAACGGTCACAACCATACCGGTCTCCGCAGGAGAAAGAGCGATTCGCACACGCCCTAATTCAGCTGGCCGTAATGCGATTTCAACAGTCTTTTCCGCAGTTACTTGCGCGCGAACTGCGTCCGTCATTTGACGTATCACAGTCTGGCTCATCTCTTGGCGAATGCTAGGTGCGGAAGCAGTTGCTACATTTGCGAAGCGGGCCTCGTGACGGGCTTCAAAAGACTGTTCAAAGCCAGCTTTCGAACCTTCTTCAGCCTTCATTGATAGGCGTGGAATTTCCTCTCTGCTCTGGAAAGCACTTCGCATCAAAGAGACCGTTTCCGCCACAGCGTTTGAGGGTGGTCGAACCTCATTTTGAGTAAACTCTGATTGCACTGGCTCCCTTTGATTTAACTGGGACATAGTTTGTCGCAAAGATGGCTCTACTGAAGTTGAACCTGTGCCAAGTTCTTGTGGAAATTTTACATGTGGTTGGCCAGACAATGGCGACCCAGATCCAATTTCCAAATTCTTAGCGGCTGAGTTAGATGCGGGTGCCGCTAATACATCCTGGTCATTCTGTGTCGCAGAAAGCATCAAAGTACTGTCAGACCTACCCAACTTTGTTGAAATATTTTCGCTGTCTGCCATTGAGCTATTAGGTAACGTAATTTCACCTACTCCCGCGATTTCAGGTGTTCTTGGGTACAAAGCGGTTTCCGCACGACCTGACAAATCCAATTTGCCGGAACTATCCGCACGCATTTCATTTAACAGCGCTGCTTCAATTGAGGACGGGATTCTTTGTTTGGAAACCTGTTCTTCCCCATTCGAACCCACGTTATTCACGAACTTTGGAAGGTCAGTTTCATCAATTTTGGAGCCAAAATTGTTTGTTTTTGGACCAAGCCCGTAGGGGTCTTGCGTTGAATCATCATGATCTCCGGCGGGAAGCTCCCGCCCATAAGCATTGATCGGAATGTCTGAGTCGGACTCTCCGCCTAAGACGGTGTCTGAATCCATCACTTCGTTATCCGAATCGTCGATTTCCACTTGATCCTGATCGTCCTGATCAGAATTTTCAGGAAAAATCGTCAAATCAGAGTCTGATTCTTCTCGACCAGAAATCATAGTTTCCCGATCGTCAAATTCATCAAAAACTTGACAAAACCCCTGTGAATGCTGCGATTTTTCAATGCTTTCCGCACGCTCAATCGCAGGTGAACTCGGCTGCGTTCTAGCCATAATAGAGTCTGTAATTTGCATAGTGTACTCCGGGATTTCTTCCTCGTTTGGGTGCACTATGCTGATTGGTGGTTACCAGTTCTTTACCGGTTTGCGGGCATGGTCGACAAAATACATCGAATTGAAGGAAGTCGACATGATCAACGCGCTGTCCGCCGAAACGGCGGTCAAACCTGCATCTGTCAATCGCAATGATGCATTGCAAGCGGCGGCCAAAGAATTGGAAGCAACATTTCTGGCGGAGATGTTGAAATCTGCAGGCTTCGGTCAATCCCGCGAGAGTTTCGGCGGTGGATCAGGCGAGGACCAGTTCGCATCATTTCTCGTTTTAGAACAAGCCAAAGCGATGGTGGAGGCCGGAGGAATCGGGCTTTCTGAATCGCTATTTAACGCCCTAAAGGAGCACCAGAACAATGGATGACATGATTCAAGATACGATCGATTCGCTAGATGACCTACTAGATGCTGAGCGCGCGGCCTTATTGACGGGAGACATCGACCAAATTGGCCGACTTATGGCGCAAAAGGAATCGCTCATTGATACGCTCAATGATCAAGAGGCAGTGGATCGCTCGGAATTAGAGCATTTGAATTCGAAAGTTGAGCGAAATCAAGAGCTGCTACATTCAGCACTAGATGGTATTCGTACGGTTGCACGCCGCTTGGCCACGATGCGCCGAATTCGCAAGACACTAGAGACCTATGATGCACAAGGTCGCAAAAACAGCATCGTTCTACACCAAGAGCAAACAGTAGAACGTCGTGCGTAACTCGTGGTCATCTCGGATTGATTCAAATCTGCGATAAAGCAGGAAAGAGGTTTAGGAAAACATTAGCATTTGCACACTTAAAGTTGGGGTGCACTCTGATTGGAGTGGCACAAAACCGGAAACCCGGAATTTGTATCGGTCAGAACGACATCTTGTTCGCCTTACAGAGGCGAGAAACCAACTTGGCGCAAAGCGCCGCGAAAAAGGAAAATGCAAATGTCGAGCATTCTTACAAACAACAGTGCAATGGTTGCACTGCAAACTCTAAAGTCCATCAACAGCAGCTTGTCTTCAACACAAAGCGAAATTTCGACAGGTAAATCTGTCGCTTCCGCAAAAGACAACTCTGCTGTCTGGGCGATTTCCAAAGTCATGGAATCGGACGTCAAAGGCTTTAAGGCAATTTCTGACAGCCTGTCTTTGGGTGAAGCATCGGTATCGGTTGCACGTAACGCATCCGAATCTATCACCGATCTGTTGACAGAGATGAAAGGCAAGATCGTTGCCGCACAAGAAGACAACGTTGACCGCGGAAAGATCAACGACGACGTAACTGCACTCAAAGATCAAATTGCTTCGGTTGTCGGTGCAGCTCAGTTCAACGGTCTGAATCTTGTCAATGGCAACCTCGCTTCGACAAATGTCCTGTCCTCTTTGGATCGGGATGCGGCAGGCACCGTGACGGCCTCTTCGATTACGGTCGACGGGCAAGATCTGTCTACTGGTGGGTACACGGCTAAAGCAGCCTTTACCGGTTCTGACGGCGTATCAGCAGATGCTGCTGACACGTTCGGCTTCTCCCTGGATGCGACTGGTGGTACCGACGACGCAGGTGTCGTGGTCATCGCTGATCCTACGTATGCGGCTGGTGACAAGGTTTCCATGACGGTTGGAGACTTTAGTGTATCTTACACGGTCACAGCCGAAGATGTTGCGTCCTCAACCACCGAGGACATCGTCGCAATCGGTCTGAAAACAGCCATCGAGGCGACAGATGCAGACGTTACCGTGGACTACGACAGTGCATCACCAGGCCAGTTGGACATCACCAACACCGGAACTGGCTCGCTGAGCATCAGCGGCCAATTTACAAACGCAGGCGCTGGTGGTCTTGGTGCTTTGGACACAATCGACGTGTCTACAGGCGCTGGTGCAATCGCAGCTTTGGGTGCGATCGAAGGACTGATTGATACCGCAATTGACGCATCAGCAGCCTTCGGTTCTGTTGAAGGTCGGATCCAAACTCAGGGTGAGTTCATCTCGAACCTGACCGACTCTCTTAAATCTGGTATCGGCTCAATGGTTGATGCGGATATGGAAGAAGTCTCTGCACGTTTGCAAGCGTTGCAAACTCAGCAACAGTTGGGCGTTCAGTCGCTTTCTATCGCGAACCAAGCACCACAAACTCTGTTGTCCTTGTTCCGTTAAACTAGCTTGGCTGGGGCGTCATAGCGCGTCCCAGCTACACCCACGACATTCAGATTTCATCATTATGAAAGTAGCATCGTGAACGCATTTTCTTCAGCTCAACGCGGATATGCCGCCAATGCCGAAACAACCCAAACAGGGCGGCGCGCGGAGTACGCTTTGATTGCAAAACTCACACATCGTTTACGCGCAACCGCTCAAACTGCCGATCTGCATTATTCTGACTACGCACAAGCATTGCATGACAACCGAAAACTATGGAGCACACTAGCCATAGATGTCGCTGATGCCGACAATGAATTGCCGGAAGCACTGCGAGCAAGGGTGTTTTATTTGTCTGAATTTACGACACAACACACCTCAAAAATTTTACGTGAAAAAGCATCCGTAATGCCATTGCTAGAAATCAATATGGCCGTGTTACGTGGCTTGAAAAATGAAGGAGCAGTCGCATGAGCGGGCTCATCATCAAACTTAGTCCAAAAGAACGGATTCTGATAAACGGTGCCGTTATCGAAAATGGTGACCGAAGAAGCCGTATGACGATCATGACACCGGCAGCAAATATTCTAAGACTACGCGATGCCATTCATCCTGAAGATGCCAAAACGCCAGTGCGACGTGTGTGCTATGCCGTTCAATTGGTTCTTACAGGTGACACAAAAGTTGAAGATGCACGTCTCCCATTGCTCAGAAACATTGAAGAACTCAGTCAGATTTTTGTTGATTTAGACAGTCGTCGACATCTTGATGCCGCTTCCAGTGCTTTAGTCAAAGAAGATCATTATCACTGCCTCAAGGCCCTCCGTTCTTTGCTACCGCGTGAAGATCGGCTTTTGGCTACGAGAGTCTAGTTATGTTTCAACCAGTTATTCCCACAGGTGGTGTTGCAGGTTGGCGTTTCTTGCAACGCACTTACGATACGCAGCTCGAGACCTTTGGCCAATCCGCTCAAATTCAGCGAGAAACTGATCATTTCAGAGACAAGATCGCTCAAATCGCATCAGCCGAAGACTTAGTCGCTGATAGGCAGTTGCTAACCGTCGCTCTCGGAGCTTTCGGATTGAGCGATGATATCGACAACAAATTCTTCATCAAAAAAATGCTCGAAGAAGGTAGCATTGCTGACGATGCTTTAGCCAACCGCTTCACTGATACCCGCTATAGTGAATTAGTTGCTGCATTTGGATTTGGTCCTTCAGAAGTCACACGTACTGGGATCTCGTTATTTACTGACGAAATCATCGAAAAATATCAGGTCAACCAATTTGAAGCTGCTACTGGCGTCCAAGACGAGAGCATGCGCATCGCGCTTTACGCACAGCGTGAGTTGGTGGAAGTGGTGAGTGAAGAAGGATCTGAAGCGCAAAAGTGGTTTACAATCATGGGTCAACCTCCGCTCCGATCGTTGTTTGAAACCGCATTGGGTTTGCCAAGCGCTGTTGCCCAAGTTGACATCGACAAACAGTTGGAAATTTTCCAAGATCGAGCGCAATCTATTTTTGGGAGCTCGAGTGCAGCGCAATTCACCGACCCCGAAAAAGTTGAAAACTTGGTTACTCAATATCTGGCAAGGGCGCAAATCAACTCAATCGGTACAGGGGCATCCTCAACTGCGATTGCGTTGACCTTATTGCAAAGCTAGATTTCGTTTCTACAATCTCAACGGGCTTTGTTGCACAAATCGGTTTGCTAGGATTCATGTTGTGAATCGAGCGTGTTAGCAGACCATCATGAGTAGCTGGACACCGACGACTTACAAGACCATGAACTGGTCAGATTACAATCGAGCCCTGAAGCAGCGGGGTTCGCTGTCGATCTGGTTTGACGCTGCTATGGCTTGGGATGCGATGCCATCTGGCCGACGGGGCCGTCAACAGGCGTATAGTGATGCGGCGATCCAAGCCTGTCTGACGATTAAAATGCTGTTCGGTTTGCCCCTAAGGCAGACGACGGGGTTTGTCGAAAGCCTCCTGGAATTGGCCGGGTTGGACTGGACGGTGCCAGACTTCAGTACCTTGCGTCGGCGGCAGAGAACGTTGTCGGTCATCATTCCCTATCAGGGCTCACCGGGGCCATTACATCTGCTCATTGATAGTACCGGCATTAAAGCTGAAGGCGAAGGTGAGTGGAATGCCCACAAGCATGGCGGCCCTAAACGCCGCCTCTGGCGCAAAATTCACATTGGTATCGATGAAGAAACACTAGAGATACGTGCCGTCGAGGTCACCAGTAGCGGCATCGGTGACGCACCCATGCTACCTGACCTGCTCGATCAGATCCCCCCGGACGAAGAGATTGGCAGTGTCACCGGGGACGGTGCTTACGACACCCGCAAATGCCACGATGCAATTGCAGAACGTAACGCCCATGCTGTCATTCCACTGCGTAAGAACGCCAAGCTGTGGAAGCCCGACACGTCCGGAGCCAGAGCGCGCAACGGAGCGGTCCGATACTCAAAGTACCTGGGTCGCGCAATGTGGCGGCAAGTCACTGGATACCACCGCCGAAGCCGCGTCGAAACAAAGATGCATTGTCTGAAACTGCTGGGTCAATCGCTCATGGCCCGCGACTTTGATCGCCAGGTCGCTGAGATCCAAATCCGCGCTGCCATCCTAAACGGCTTCACTGCACTAGGTATCCCCAAGACACAGGCTGTAGGCTAAATCGGTCCGGGGTCAGGGGAGGTCCGACCTCAACCCGATTTGTGCAACAAAGCCATCTCAACGCGTCAAAACCTGCGAACTCTTCGATTGAGCCCTGCGTAGAATCAAGTTGATCTGATCGAAACAATGATCGATTCCTTGCGTATCTAATTTTGCGAGAAATCCCTCAAATTCAGGCCATAACTGGATAGCTAAATCGATTTCTGGGTCACTCCCTTGGGCGTACAGACCAGCCGTAATCATCATTTCGTTTCGTTCATAAACGCTTACAACTTTTCGCATTTTCTGGATGGTTTCGTTTTGCTCAGGCGTTGCTGCAGCCGGTAAGCTGCGTGAAACAGATTTCAACAAATCCACGGCAGGATATCTTCCGCGCTCTGCAATCGTACGATCCAGGACAACATGCCCATCCAGAACGCCGCGCAGGACATCTGCGATTGGCTCGTCCATATCCGATCCCGCAACCAAAACGCTGAAGACCCCTGTTATATCTCCTTGCTCTTCGGTGCCGGGCCCAGCGCGTTCACAAAGTGACATAATCAAGTGAGACGTCGATGGTGGGTGCCCTCGCAAAACTGGCGCTTCACCTGCTGCCACTGCCACTTCGCGGTGCGCTTCTGCAAAACGGGTGATAGAATCTGCAAGGAACAGAACGGATTTACCTTCGTCGCGGAAATGTTCTGCGACCGCCATGGCTGTCCAAGCACATCGTCGTCGCACCAAAGCGGATTGGTCAGATGTCGCGGCAACAACAACTGATCTTTTTAAACCCTCTTCGCCAAGGACACTGTCAACAAAATGACGTACCTCACGCCCCCGCTCACCAATCATTGCAATTACAACGACATCGGCCTGCATGTGCTGAGCAAGCGCACCTAACAGGCTGGATTTCCCAACGCCTGAACCGGCAAACAGCCCAATTCTCTGCCCCTTCACAATGGGTAAAACGGTATTGAATGCGGCCAATCCGGTCGACAGCCGCTCGCCCATCGCTCGTCTTTGCGCCGGTGGTGGAGGGGATGCACGTAACGGGCGCGCAGCAAATCCGTTTCTCAAGTTTCGCCCATCCAATGGTTGCCCATCCGGATCGACAATACGACCAATCCAGGCATCACATGGCGCAACCATCGCAGCACTGTGCACAGTCGCACGATCACCCAATGCGATCCCCTCTAATTCGCCATCTGGAAGCATTGTTAAGGTGCTACCTGCAAGCTGAACCACCTCGCCTTTCAAGACTTCGGCATCTTCACGCATGACTTTAATGCGATCACCGATGCAGGCTTGATCTGCCAAGCCGGTGATAATGACGACACCGCCAGTGACGCCAGATACACGCCCGACCGAACGCACAGGGCTTAGCCGCGTCAACTGTGATCGCATCGTCAATAAGGTGTTTTCGCGATTCATTACAATCCTCCACAAATCTCACACTCTTTCTAAAGGAATCAGGGTTAAGCCTTGATTGAGATTGCTCGAGGGAGAAGCCCCGATGTTTGAAAACTTAGATGTCTTTAAGATATCGCACGCCATGGCAACACATGCTGGTCAACGCCAAGCATTGATTGCGCAGAATGTGGCGAATGCTGATACGCCCGGATATATCGCACGTGATATTCCTGCGTTCAAAGCCGCCTATGAAAACGACGGATCTAGTTTGCAACGGGCAACCCGCAGCAAACATTTGAACGGTGTTTCCGCGAACGGCAATTCAACCCCGATAGATCAGCGCGCTATGGCGTCGCCCGACGGAAATACCGTGTCCATTGAACAGGAAATGCTCAAGGCCACCGACACCGTTCGTCAACATGATCGTGCTCTTGCGATCTACAAGTCATCGCTGGGCATTCTTCGTTCCGCGCTTGGCCGCAGATAGGAAATCAAATGAGCGAATTTTCAAAATCACTCAGTGTGTCGTCAAGCGGATTGCAAGCGCAGGCTGCACGACTGCGGCACCTTTCAGAGAATATCTCAAACGCAGATACGCCGGGTTATCGCCGCAAGACCATTTCATTTGAAACAGCTTTCGGTGCAGGTGATTCAGTATCTCGCGTTGAAACTGGCCGCGTGAATTTGGACACCACAGATCTAGAGCGAATCTATGACCCTGCGCATCCATTGTCAGATGACACAGGTCACTATGATGGATCGAATGTTGATCTTTTGATTGAGCTTGCCGACGCGCGAGAAGCGCAACGTAGCTATGAAGCAAATCTAAAAATGTTCGAACAAGCCCGCAAGATGTCGGGCAGTTTGATGGAACTCCTCCGCCGATAAACACAACCCAGATTTGGGAACAGAAAGGACATCCAGAATGGATATCAATGCAATTTCAGCCGTACAAAAGTACGCAGCATCTAAACCTGCTACAGACCCCGCAGCGGGTGGGCCAGGCGGCGTTCTTGGCAACGTAGCCATGGATTTCGCGGAAACATTGGCGCGCGGTGAAAACACATCCAAGACAGCCATGATCGGCGACGCCGACCCACATGCATTGGTCCAAGCATTGGCGCAAACCGAGCTGGCGGTGGAAACAGCAGTGACCGTCCGCAACAAGGTTGTCGAAGCCTATCAAGAAATTTTGCGGATGCCTGTCTGATGCTCAACGAGGTCATCTTTTTTGATACTTTGCGCCAAGGCTTGTGGGTTGCGGTCGTTATTTCGATTCCAATTCTCGTTGTTGCTCTTGTTGCCGGCGTCACAATTGGCCTCGTTCAAGCATTAACCTCAATCCAAGAAATGACGCTGACATTTGTGCCAAAATTGGCCGCCATCATCGTCGTTTTCTGGATGTCGATGGGGTTCATGACGCAAACGCTCGTGTCGTTTTTCCACGAACGCATCATCCCGCTGATTATCGGAGCATAAAATGGACAACACAGGTTACACAACGATAACACGCCAATCAGGTTTGATGCGCGAAATGCAGGTTGTCGCGAACAATATTGCGAACGCAGCCACCACAGGTTTTCGCGAAGAAGGAGTTATTTTTTCCGAATATGTCATGGCAATTCGGGATGGGCCGTCTCTATCAATGGGTCAAGGGAACGTTGGAAAAACGAACTACCTGCAAGGCACTTTGGCACAAACAGGTGGCACGTTTGACTTTGCGGTTGAAGGCGATGGATACTTTTTAATCGAAACGCCCCAAGGCGAACGATTGACCCGCAACGGCGCATTTTCACCCAATGCGGATGGCGATCTTGTCACCATGGACGGGTTCCGAGTTTTGGATGCCGGCGGCGCCCCAGTCTTTATTCCGCCCGGTGTCGGTAGCATCGCTGTTTCAAGCGATGGCACGCTAAGTGCGGATGGCAATCTGGTTGGCCAGCTCGGATTGGTGGAACCCACCGAACCGTTAAATATGATCCGCGAAGACGGCGTCATGTTCCGCGCAGACGATGGGTATGAACCGGCTGAAAACGCGCGCGTTCTACAAGGCTTTGTCGAAAATTCCAATGTAAACGCCGTCTCACAATTAGCGCGGATGATCGAGGTTCAACGCGCCTATGAAATGGGCCAAAGCTTTCTCGAAAGCGAAGACAAACGTGTGCGATCCGCGCTTGAAATACTCACCAAATAATTCCCGATAGGAGGCAGACATGCGAGCACTTCAAATTGCGGCCACAGGTATGGCAGCGCAGCAAACACGGGTCGAGACGATCTCGAACAACCTCGCGAACATGAGCACCACTGGCTACAATGCCCGTCGTGCGGAATTCGCCGATTTGCATTATGAACAACGCGCACGGGCCGGCGCAGTAAACGCGTCTGATGGAACTGTTTTGCCAACGGGTGTGCAGCTTGGCCTTGGGGTGCGACCCGCGGCCGTCTCGATGCATTTGGCCCAAGGTTCCCTATCTGCAACTGGTGCCGATCTGGACGTCGCCATTGACGGCAATGGTTATCTGGAAATCACACTGCCTTCTGGCGCATCTGCGTATACTCGCGACGGCGGATTGAAACGGACAGGCGAAGGATTGATCGTCACATCAGACGGCTATCCTGTTGCACCCGAAATTGTGATTCCGTCTGACGCACGCAGTATTTCCATCAACGGGGATGGCGAAGTTTACGCCTATTTTCTAGACACATCCGAAGCGCAACTTTTGGGACAATTCACTTTGTCCGGCTTTACCAATGCAAAAGGCCTCGAGGCGCTCGGCAGCAACCTGTTTTCCGAAACAGAGGCTTCCGGACCCGCGCTGATTTCAAATCCTGGAGAAAATGGCCTAGGCACACTTCGCCAAGGATATTTAGAAGACAGTTCGGTCGATGCGGTACGTGAAGTCACGGAACTGATCGAGGCTCAACGCGGTTACGAAATGAACGCCAAGGTCATCTCTGCTGCTGATCAAATGATGAGCGCGACGACGCAAATCCGATGAAACATTGGTTGATCTCATTCGCTTTGTTGCTGTGCGCACAATCAGCCGTCGCAGACATTGTCGTCACGACGCGAACATTGCGACCCGGCGATCTAATTTCGGAATCCGATTTGGGAATAAAGGCAGGCGAACGAACCGATAGCTACGACCGAATGAGGGACGTTGTCGGACAAGAAGCGCGCGTGGCCTTGTACCCAAATCGACCAATCCATTTCGATCAAATCGGACCGCCTGCGTTGGTTGACCGAAATCAAATCGTATCCCTACGATATTCTGGAAAAAGCCTGATGATCACCACCGATGGACGATCACTAGAACGCGGCGGAATTGGGGATCGGGTCCGGATTATGAATCTTTCTTCACGCACCACTTTGTTTGGCATCGTCCAAGCAGACGGAAGCGTCGCGGTAACACAGTAAAGGTAAGATTATGCGTGTATTTTATGTCTCAGGACTTGTCGGAATTTTGGCACTGACCGCATGCGGACGAAGCGATCACATTGGCAAAGCCCCTTCGTTCTCGCCTGCTGCAGAAACAGCAGAGCATTCCGCAATGGTTTTTGAAGGGTTACCGGCCCGGATCGAACCAGAACGGCCAATAGATCAAGCCTCACTTTGGAGCAGAGAGCGGCAATCGCTGTTAGGTGACAGGCGCGCAATTCGGCGCGGCGACATTCTGACGGTCGTAATCGAAATTGACGAAAAAGCGGAAATTTCAAACGCTACAGGCAGATCACGATCCGGCGCGGAAAGTTTAGGTATTCCGCAATTGGGGGGGCTGTCGCAGCGACTTGATAACGCATTGCCTGAAGGGGCATCAGCGTCGGAGTTGGTGTCAATAAACTCAAGCAGCACCTCATCAGGCAACGGATCAGTAAAACGCAAGGAAAAGCTAACCTTGCGAGTCGCAGCCACAATCGTCGATGTTTTACCAAATGGCGTCCTGTCTATCTCAGGATCACAGGAACTGCGCGTGAATTTTGAGTTACGCGAACTGCTGGTCACTGGATATGTGCGACCCGAAGACATATCGCGCCAAAATGAAATCACTTATGACAAGATCGCATCAGCACGTGTGTCTTATGGTGGGCGTGGGCAAATTACTGATGTTCAGCAACCGCGCTTGGGACAGCAAGTGCTTGATGTTATTTTACCTTTTTAGGGCCTTAGTCACATGAAAAAATTACTTCCACTTATCCTCTTGTTGGTTGGTTCGGGTGCCGGAGTTGGCGCAGGAGTGTTCTTGCGGCCTCCTCCTGTCGAAAAAACAGAAGCCGAACTGGTGCAGGAGAAGGAGGAAAAAATGGAAATGGCGGCCGAAGAAAAAGCTGCGAACTTTGAATACTTCAAAATGAACAACCAGTTCGTCGTCCCGATCGTCGCAAAAGATCACGTAAGCGCACTTGTCGTGCTATCGCTGAGCCTCGAAGTGCCAGCAGGTAGAAAAGATGCCGTGTTTGCACGAGAGCCCAAACTAAGAGACGCATTTTTGCAAGTTATGTTTGATCATGCAAACCTAGGTGGCTTTGAAGGCGAATTCACCAACGCAAACAATTTGGATATCTTGCGAAATGCTCTTCGTGAAGTTGCTAAAAAGCACATGGAAGACGGCATTTCCGACGTTCTAATTATGGAAATTGCTCGGCAAGATTACTAATCTTTATTCTGCAAAGAATGCCCGATTGCTTGATCAAGTGCACGGTGCCGGGCAACCTTGGCTTTTTCGTTAGAGGCCAATTGAAACAACTTTTCACTGACCGTTTTTTTGCCAAACGCCTTCCGCACTCTTCCAATATTCTGCTCTTTTTGAGCTAAGACCCGTGCCAGCTCAAGATTCAGTTGTGCGCGGGTTTTGACCAGCCAACCTTCCCACAACAGATCGGCACCAATTGCTCGCATGTCTCCGATTGTAGGTTTATGATCTGCTCGAACGGCTTGGGCATTGCTATCCAGCTTTCTGAGCTCACCACGTAAATGCGCTTCACGTTGCAAGATGGCACGCAAGGATTGTTGTGCTTTCAGATACATCGCGTCCGTGATGCTATGTAGTCTGCTGAAATCCGACATATTTAGACCTGCTGTTTGGCGCGTTCACGCATATCTTCGGCAAATCGAATGGCTGCCGCTACTGACTGATACAAGTCAGTCGGAATTTCGACTCCAATATCGACGACAGCGAAAAGGGCACGCGCTGTTGGTGGATCACTGCGAATCGGAACACCGTTGCTTTGTGCTACTTCACGAATGCGTGCCGCCACTTCATCTAGGCCTTTAGCGACGCAGATTGGCGCTGACCCGGATGAACGGCTCCATTTTAGAGCAACCGAGTAGTGAGTAGGATTCACAATCACCACATCAGCGTCAGGAACATCTGCCATCATCTGATTCATGGCTATGGCCTGAGCCCGCTGGCGTCGTTCTTGCTTAAGGTGTGGATCACCTTCTGATTCTTTGCTCTCGTCAGTCATGTCTTTGCGAGACATACGGTTCTTCCTGATGTGTTCAGAGTGCTGCCAAAACGCATCGATCGCACCAATTGCGCCAGCCACAACAACAACCACGAACAAAAAAGCGATGCACAATTCGGCCAAATACGTAACGATCATCCCAGGAGATAACTGCACAGACGTCACAATCTCGGGCAACCGGCCTTTAAGGAAAAACGCCAAACACGTGGAAAATATGACCAGTTTTGAAAAACTTTTGGCAAATTCAAACAGCCCGCTGCGACCAAATTTGTTTTTGGCGTTTGAGATAACGGAAATTTTTGAGAGCTTTGGCTCAAGCTTTGAAGGGGCGAAAACGAACCCGTTTTGTGCCGCAATCGTCATTAGCACAGCAAGTGCAGGCAACAAGAAGATCGGCAAAACAGCCCAGCCGACGCCTTTTGCGATGCCTCCTATTGGCGTCGCCGCATCGCCTTCAAAAACCAATTTGGACAGCGTTCCTGGTTGATCGAGCAATGTCGTTAATGTTGTGCCCAGATTTTGCACAACTGTTGCCCCTACTAATAAAAACGCCAACGTCAGCCCCGCATAACTGGCTGCGGTATTTAGGTCCGTTGACCGAGCGATTTCGCCCTTTTTACGCGCGTCTTCAAGCTTCTTTGGCGTCGGATCAAACGACTTTTCTGTATCATCATCCTGACCACTCATGGGAGCAACACAAAGGGATTTGCCATAAAGCTATCTAAAGCGTCCAGCCAGACTTTGAGCATCAATGGTGACGCAACACACAAGAGAAACAATCCGCCTGCTGTAATGACAGGTGCGCCCACAAACGCCACCATAAGTTGCGGCATGGCTTTGTTTATAGCGCCTAAGGTTAAATTGTAGAGAACCGACAAAAGGATGAACGGTGCACCCAATGTAAAGGCCAATTCAAAAGCGCGTTTGACTTGCGCGACTCCCCATTCCGCTACATCACTTCCACCAATGAACATGTTGGATGGCAAAATGTCGTAAGATAAAATCATCAATTCAGCTGCCTTAACATGCAACCCCATCATTACCGCGAGCGCCAAACCTGCGATGGTCAAAACATACCCAATAGCGGCCAATGGTTCGATTGCAGCGCCACCCAGCAATTGAGATAGCGACGTTGACTGAGCGGCGATCGCACCAGCCGTTTGTAAGGCCAAAACGAACAACCGGATACCTACGCCAATCAATAGCCCTGAAATAGTTTCTGACAAAGCCGTTGTCAAAACGGCCCCTAAGCCGCTAGGAATTGAAGAGACTGGAACGCCCGCTGCAACGATCATGGTAAACGCAATAGTGACCGCCAGCTTTACGCGCATTGGCACTGATTCCTCGCCAAATGCTGGCAAAAGGGAAACCACGGCACCAACACGCAGGAAAACTGCAAACCCATGCCAATAGTAGACATTTGTTAGATCAGACAGTTGGGCCAAATTTTCCATTATGCTGGCACGACACCAACTAACGCAGGACGCGCATCGACACCAATTTCCTCGAATGACAACACCGGCGCAGTCAAACCCTTTGCCCGCATAACTGTCCGCAGAAACCTACGGCGACGTGTATTGGTAACTATCGCTGGAAAGACACCATTTTGGTTCGCGTCTTGCAATTTTGCCGCAACATTGTCTGCCAACAAATTGAAAATGTCTGGCGGCAGCGCAATGTCCAACCCCCGATCTGCGTCGACTTGGTAGGTCGCAAACGTGTCCTCCCATTCCGGAGCCAACTGCACCAATGGAACAGTTCCATCGTCGCGACGCACTTCAGCCACTAACTGGAAACCCAACCTTTGACGAACATGTTCACATATCGCCTCAGGCATCGCATTCTGACCACGCGCTTCGGCCGTTGCTTCTAAGATTAGCGGTAGATTTCGGATCGAAACTTGCTCGTCCAACAAGAGTCGCAAGACCGCATGCAAAACATCAACTGGCACTTTGTCAGGGATCAATTCATCCAGCAGTTTTCTATTCGCTTCAGCGCGTGCCGGATCTGTTATGTTAACCATTTCCGCCATCAATCGGCGCAGTGATTTCAATGTAAGCAACCTGCTGAAGTTTCGCTTAACTACTTCTAGCAGATGCGTTGCTAAAATCTCCGTGGGTGTCACCAAAGTAATACCGTTCATCGCAGCACTTTCTTGGTCGCGATCATTGATCCACCGCGCTGGCGCGCCATAAACAGGTTCGATCGTATCTTCGCCTTCGGGCAAGGTTACGGGGCCGTCAGGCACAAGCGCCAGTATTTGATCCGGGCTAACATTTGCACGAGCTTGCTCCACGCCTTGAATGCGGACGATGTATGTTCCGCTTGCCAAACCAGGATGATCAGTAAGGCGAATCTCTGGTAAAATTAGGCCAAATACAGAGGCGACATGGGTGCGCATGTTTACGATTCGAGCATCCAATCCGGTTCCCGGATCCAACACCATGTTAACCAAATCAGGCGCAAACTCGATATGAATGTCGTCCAGCTCTAAAATGTCTCCCAATGGGCGTTCAGTCGGAGATTGTAAGTCCTCTGATGTCTCTGGTTCAACCGCAGCCTCAGTCGCATTATTGCGCCGAATGAAATAAGCAGCTGTACCTAAACCGATGGCACCTATCATGAACGGAAGGAAAGGCAGACCCGGAAGTAAGGCAAACCCCCCCATTAAAACAGCTACAGTGGCCAGCGCAGTTGGATGACGACCGAGTTGCGCAAAGACAGCCAAGTCTGTCGCACCTTGGGCGCCGCCTCGCGCCAACAACAGTGCAGATGCGATGGAAATAATTACCGCAGGAATCTGAGTTACAAGCCCATCGCCAACTGTCAAAATTGCATAGGTTTCGAACGCTGCACCGACTGGCATTCCATGGACGGCAATGCCCATTATCAATCCCGCAACGAGGTTTAAGAGAGTAATTAGCAGGCCTGCTACTGCATCGCCCTTTACGAATTTAGACGCACCATCGAGGGATCCAAAAAACGTTGTTTCCTGTTGCTCGCGCTCACGACGTGCTTTGGCTTCTTGGTGGTCAATCGCGCCGGCTGACATATCACTATCGATTGCCAACTGCTTGCCAGGCATTGCGTCCAAAGCGAACCTTGCACCAACTTCGGCCATGCGAGCAGCGCCTTTGGTGATCACCATAAAGTTGACAATCAACAAAACACAGAACACGACTAGTCCAAGAAAAACACTGCCACCCATAATGAACTGGGCGAATCCTTCGATCACTTCACCTGCAGCTTGCGTACCAGTATGTCCCTGCCCGATAATCAACTTTGTTGAAGATACATTAAGCGACAAGCGTAGCATCAGCGATGCCAATAGAATCGTTGGAAACGCAGAGAAATCTAAAGGCCGCTCGATGAAAAGGGTAATCGTAAAAATCAAGATCGCGAGAGCAAACGAAGCCGCCAAACCAATGTCCAAAATTACAGATGGAACCGGCAAAATCATCATAACGATGATCGCCATCAATGCGACTGCAAGAAGAACTGTAGGACTAAATAGTGCTTTGGAATTCATCAGCATTGAACTCTATCCTCCTGAAATCAAAGAGGTGCTATCAACATTGATGCTAGCCGGTTTCAACGGTACCAAAGAGCCCAAGATTGCCGCGTGATTTTGCTTGGAGAGTAAGGGATAGTCATTAAGTCCCGTTGCTGTTTCGATAGGTAAATCAGGTATTTCTTTACCCAATCCAGCAAGAATTTTTTCATATCGGGCTTTGTATAAATTTGCGTATTTTGGTGTCCTTGAATGATAAGCACCAACGGCGGCGGACCATGATCCCAATTCTGCGCGAAGCGACTCCAAAAATTGCGCAGCATACAAGGCATTTTTATCCGGATCGAACATTTCTTCGATCGAAGCAAATGCATCGCCATGCCATTTGTAGTTTATTTGAAAGCAGCCGACGTCAAAACTACGGGCACCTTGTTTGAAGTGGCGGAAAACGTAGGCGCGCGCGCTGTCCTCCGATTCAAACCACTTTCCAGTACCTTCCATATTCACCGTCCAAGGCCACGGAACGAAACCTATACCCTTTTGCCTCCCAGTTTCAGCCCGTGTGATTGTTCGTAAAAGGGCAAGCGGTACATCTGTTTTCGATGCTGCAAATTGAGCCGCTTGATCACAAATCTGTTCGGTGGATGCCAGCACTGGCGCAGAAAATGCCGCGCTGATTAATAGGGAAAGCGCTCTAAATACAGCGCTTTTGGCAAAAGTTGATTTTGAAGTTTGAAGCAATGTAAAATCCAATCACGTTCTGTGATCGGTTGAGTATCGGAAAATACAGTTTATTTTTAGTAACTAACATCACATAAGAGTGCCGGATTATTCGAGATTATTTTGTAAGATGGAATCAATCAACTCCCTTGATTGTAAACTTTCTGCCAATAATCCTTGAGATCTCGCCATCATACCAGCTGTCCCTTCTGACTGATCCAGGGTCCGATTCGAAACAGGGAGTAACTGTCCAAAACCAGAAACACTCGGATCTGTAAGAGATTGCCATTCTTCGGCGAGCCAAGCGTTGTTTTGTGCCGCTTCGAAGTCATCCATTTGAGAATAGAGGTTGTAGGCTGAAGCCCATTCAGATTTTTTCTCTTCTGCCTGAGCCATCAATTTGATAACGTCGTGACCCTCAAGGTCAATCAAGAATGCACTTGCTGCAGCTGGCCTACCTAAGTTTAGCGCGATTTCAGCACGCAACTTCTTTTGTTCAGGAGTATTCACGCCAACGTTAGCATCAATCAATATCCGTTCTGATGTTTCCGAAAAACCAAGTTTCTGCAAGCGCTTTGCGACTTCAAAAACGTTACCTTTGTCTTCCATTTCCACTAGGCTTGGTATTTTCGTAAAAACAATTTTCAAAAAGATTTCATCTTTGGCTTCAGTAGATAATATCTCAAATATATTTGATTTAAGGGCTTGCGCGTTCTGAAATACACTCAATTTTTTCACTGCGTCAAAAGCCTTATCGAATTGACCAGATTTCGCAAGAGCTAAGATATGTATTTTTTTTAGCTCGTCTCCAATAGGAGATCCATTGAGTTCTGTGGCATAGGCTTCAACCAAACTTGCTGTGGCAATGTCTATGGTACGCCCCGCGCCCATCTCGGATTTTATTAATCCAATCAAAGCCCGAGCCGAGAATTCTGAATTTGAATTCACTACATCAGTAAGCATTTTTTCGGCTACATCTGATTCACCCTTTGAAATCTCTATCTCTGCGCTGGCCAACAATGCACGCCCATCAAGTTGAGTTCCCAGGCGATCAAGGTTGCGCATTGCAGTTTGTGCGCTGGGTCGATCTCCGTATTTCAAAAGGCGCATACTTAGATCTGGCGATAAGACTTTTCTCAAGTGAGCTGGTAGGGAATCGAGCGCCCTTAGCACAGCTTGTGTGTTCACAATTTTGCCTTCACTTAGTGTTCTCGCTGACATAACTGCCCAAAGGGCTGCTACGGAATCACACTCCGAATATTTCTGCAAAACCCGCCCGTCTTCAGCAGAACCATATTCCAAAATTTGCGCAATCTCGAACAATTCTGGCCAATTGTTGAACCCACCTTCAATCAAATTCAAAGTGTTTTTGGCTTCGGCACCGAAACCAAAATGGATGTACAAGCGCACAAGAGCGATAGAATTTCTCTCGTCAATTTGATCAAACTCTCCAAAAATGGCGCGGCGACGATCTCCCAACTGTTGTTCGAAAGGCCTATTGTCACTCCAAGCATTGATGTCAACACGGTCTAGATTTATGCACTTTTGCCCAGACGACATAATACCATCAATCGGGTTTTCCAGAAACAAATTGTCGGCGCTGGAAGTAATGCGAATTTGTCTGTTCTGGATTTCAGTTTCGTTTTGCTGAATATGGGAAGAATTGAAAATACTGACATCAACTTGGGGGTTTTTGCGGTTGATGGAAGGTTGACGAAAAACTAAATCAGGACTAAGCAACCCGCGCGAAGAAGCTGATCCGATTTCTTGAATCAGTTGCTCTTGTATCACCTGCAGATTTTCCCGTTGCGCTGCGGACGGTTGATCACTCAATGCTTGTCCAGAAATGGGTAAACGCACTACGGACGGTTTAGACTGAGAAGTCAGTTGGATTGGGTCGACTTCCTGCAGTATTCTAGAAACATTGGATGCAGGTGTAAATTCTTCCAACCTAGGATTCAAAAGTTGCGCGCCAAATTGCAAAGGCTGGGAACTCTGAGGTAACCTTGGTATCTCCATAAATGCTGTATTACTTTTCGTGGAGTTGTCTTTGATTTCCTTAATGTCGACAACCAGTACTGTTTTCCCAATCTCGAAAATGTCGACAACACATTCGCAGCCTACTTGAAATCCAAAATTGGAATTTTGAGTCGTGAACGACTTTACCCGGTCGTTGTTTATGTATTTGTAAACCGTCTGAGTTTTGAAACCATCGCGGTGATTGGGAAACCTTATTGTATAATCATTTTCCGCCTGATCATATACCCATCCTTGAACCCCTCTCCCTTCAAACACCAATCGGGAAAAATCACCATGTTCGCCAGAGCTGACTGGAATTGATTCACTTGACGCCAAGCTGCACCATAGCGACGCAAACAAAACAATTAGGATTCGAAAAAGTGTCATGCTGCGCTCTGCTTTACGGCCTTTAAAGCTTCTTCCAATTCGGAATAGCTAGGACGGCAGTGCGTTGGCGTATTTTGGCGACCAACTTCAATGCAAATATTGGTTGAGTGATTGTGTAAATTGGCGACCAGAACTTCGCGAATCAATTGATAGAAGTGGCCATCTTCTTCGATGACCACCTTTACTTTCGCTGCAAATGGACCAACTAATCCATAAGCAAGAAAGACGCCCAGAAATGTCCCAACTAGGGCACCGCCAATTAGTTTTCCCAAAACTTCTGGTGGTTGGTCGATAGATGCCATTGTTTTGATAACTCCCAAAACAGCTGCGACAATCCCCAGCGCTGGCAAACCATCAGCTACTGTTTGCAATGCGTGACTGGAATGCAATGCGTGATGCATGCTGGCATCCATTCGCTTTTCCAAAACCTCTTCAACCTGATGTGGATCATCATAATTCATTGATGCTGAGCGCATGGTGTCACAAATCAAAGCCGTTGCCTCTGCATCTGCAACGATCTTAGGATACTTGGAGAATATACTTGATTCTGCTGGCGCCTCGATATGTTCTTCGATCGCCACAGGATTTTGACGGGCCAATCGAATAAGTTCAAACAATAGACAAAGTAGATCACTATAGTCGTGATGCGCCCATTTTGGACCCTTAAATACTTTACCAAGATCCTTAACTGTATGTTTGACTTCAGCAAGACTGTTGGAAATCATAAATGCACCAATTGCAGCGCCCAAGATCATCGTCATTTCAAAGGGTAACGATTTAAGAATGATGCCCATCTTGCCGCCAGCGGCTAGGTAGCCGCCGAAAACCATTACAAAAATGGTTATAATTCCGATGATCCCAATCATGTTTTTCCCCAGACTGTTTGTGGTTCAACCATCTATTCAGATCGAAGTTAATAAACCTGCCTACTCTCTAGCTTTTCGGAGCATTTGCATTCCGCCCGGCCAAAATTACGCTGATTGTATATGCTGTTTCAGGCTTCAAGCCCGACAAAATTGCCGCCGCCGAATCGGGACGCATACGACCTAAAAATCCAGCGGCGAACTTTGGCTCCATTTCTTCAAACAATGCAGCCGAGTCTTTTGGCTTCATATTTTCATAAACCGTTGTAAGGCGTGCGACATCGTCTTCAGCAGCAGTATCTGCGCGTGCCAAAGTGGCGCTCAATCTTTCTTCAGCAAGCTTCAGCGCTTCGATACGGCGCTCAATTTCATGCTGAACAACATCCAGCGCTTTGCCGCGCATTCGCTGTTTCAGTTCTATTTCAGCTACACGTTCTTCACGTTTTTGGATTGCATTTACTAACGCGGAAATTTCGACTGTTTCAGTTTCGACCTGGATGGGTTTTTCCAGCATCGCAGGCTCTGAACTTTGTGGAGCCTCTTCGGATTTTGCCATAGCCGCAGATGTGCCTAGCCCTATCCGCAGCACCGCTGATCCAATCAGCAACCCTACAATCAAAAAGAGTGGGCCCGTCCTGTTTTTTGTCCGGCTTTTTTTCACAATCATTGGTTCGCTCCGTTTGAACTGTGCCGCACAAACATTGGTTGAGCTGTTTCAGAAGGTGGAGGCGCGGAAACTGGCTCAACGGGCGCTGCTTCAATACGTTGCTCTGGAACTTTTGGCCCTGTTGGAATGTCATGTAATGATGCCATCTGCAGCTCTAACTGTTTTGACATTCCTTCTGCGCGCGCAGTTAATTCTGTCAGCGTCTTGGCAGAACCAGCCGCGGTCGCTTGGGCCGCATTTAGCGATTTGTTCAAATCATCTACTTGCGCGGAAAGGACCGCAACGGCACCACCTACGCCTTGTTCAAGACTGTTGAATCGCTTCAAACGTCTGCCAAGAACCAAGCAATAAAACGCGGCGCTTACAGCACCTGCGACCAACAATATGTCAGCGATCATTTCCATCTTTTTACCCTCAATTCAGTACAAATTCTGTGATCAAAAGATCGTTGATGCGCCCGTCACCCAGTACGATCTGAACGCGGCGCAACATTTGCGCGCGCAACCGGATCAAAGCCGCCGGATCTTCCAGATCGCTCGTTTCCAACGCTCGCAAGTACCCATTCAAAACATCAGTGACCCGTGGCAACAACGTCTCAACATCAGCTTGAAACTGGCTGGGCACCTCAAGGTGCGCGCGAAAGCTAAGATGTCTGTTTGCCGAACCAGGGCGTAAAGAAATCACGATTGGATTTACTTCTACAAATGCTACATCGGCCAACTCGGACACGGAAATTTCTTCTGCATGGTTTGAATCATGCGATTCGTCTCCCAAAATCATTCCTGAAAACGTCGCATAAAACCCTCCTCCTCCACCTATCAAGGCGGCTAAAAGCCCAAATACCAAAGGCTTTTTGGACGGTTTCTTTGGTGTTTCTTCAAGCTCTTCTTCTGACTCAGACATATGCATCCCATTCGATGGCTTCGAAATTTGTATAACCTTAGATGCACTAACCGATTGTTAAGCCTGATCGTTCATTGCTGTGATTGAGGTCGGGCAGAAAGCCGGACATATCGGAGGCCATTGTGCAGCAACTCTTAAATGCGTGGACCGGGTTAGACCTGCGTCGGCAAATCATCGTAGTAGGAGCCACGGTAGCGATGTTTTTTGCCGTGCTCGCAATGTCACGGATGGCGACAGCGCCGAGTATGACACTGCTTTATGCCGGTTTAGAAAGCGGTGCAGCAGGGGATGTTGTTCGGTCACTTGAACAACGCGGTGTGGTGTTCGATGTACGTGGTGGGTCAATCTTTGTTGACGCAAAAGAGCGCGATCAGTTGCGACTTACGTTGGCCAGCGAAGGGTTGCCTGCAAACTCTAACAGTGGATACGAACTACTCGATTCGTTGTCTGGCTTTGGCACAACATCACAAATGTTCGATGCAGCATATTGGCGCGCGAAAGAAGGCGAATTGGCCCGCACGATTGTCTCTAGCCCACATATTTCCATGGCTCGTGTTCATATCGCAACAACTGGTTCCAATCCGTTCCAACGCGGTGTCACGCCCAAAGCGTCTGTATCCGTTACGCCAAATGGCGGCAGCGTTTCTGCCCAGCACGCAAAGGCTGTTCGCTATCTTGTGGCATCAGCCGTGTCCGGATTGGCACCAGAGGACGTCGCAGTCATTGACGCCAATGGCTCGCTAATCGGAGCCACGGACGACGCTGTTCCTGCCGTAGGCGGTGACGACAAAGCTCAGGTTCTAAAAGAGCGCGTTCAACGATTGTTAGAGGCCCGCGTTGGGTTTGGCAATTCCGTCGTTGAAGTCAGCGTTGATACGGTCACCGAAAGCGAAGCAATCCGCGAACGCCGCTTTGATCCGGAGGGGCGCGTCGCAATCAGCATCGATACAGAACAGCGCACCAATTCATCAAACGACGCCGGCGGCGGTGATGTTACTGTTGCCAGTAATCTGCCCGAAGGTGACGCAGGAAATGGAGGCGACAACTCGTCCTCGCAGAACAATGAAACGCGCGAACGGATAAACTACGAAGTTTCCGAAACAGAAACAGAAATCGTGCGTGCACCAGGTGCGATCAAACGACTGACGGTTGCTGTATTGGTCAACAACGCGACGGTGGTTGGCGAAGATGGCCAATCCAACAACGTGGCACCCCGCGATGATGCCGAACTTGAGGCACTACGTGAACTCGTTTCTTCTGCTGTTGGTTTTGACGAAACACGTGGGGACATCATCACAATCAAATCCATGTCTCTACAATCGGTTTCACCAGCTGGAACTGCTGCCGGCACGTCTGTTTTTGACTCAATTAATCTAGACTTGATGTCAGCTTTGCAAATGGCTGTCCTCGCCGTCGTTACACTAATCCTCGGACTGTTCGTCGTTCGCCCCGTTCTTGCACGCGCACCACAAGCTCTTCCCGCTCCAGCGCCGGGCCTGCCTCAAGAGCAGATTTCACCAGATGCTTCACAACAGCAATCGTTGCCAGCACTTTCAGGTGAAATCGACCCGGTTGGTGACTTTGATTTGCCCAGCTTTGATATTGGATCGGACTTTAGTGAACTGCCTGATCTTCCGATGGGTGGCGGCGCGGCTGGCGGTAGCATGTCCGAAGATCCAGTGGATCGTCTTCGGTCTATGATCGGTGATCGTCAGGAAGAAACCGTTGAAATTCTGCGCAGCTGGCTGGAAGAAAAAGAGGAAAACGTATGATGTCTCTTTCTCATAGATATCAAGAGTTTGGCTCCAAGACTGTTGGCGTAGATGCGAAACCTGACCTCGACATGTCAGAAATCGAAGACGAAAAGCTTGCCTGTTTCGAAGCTGGCTTTCAGGCCGGTTGGGACGACGCTGTAAAAGCGCAATGCGATTCCAACACGCATATCTCGTCCGATTTAGCGAAAAACCTTCAGGACACGTCTTTCAGTTACCACGAAGCACGTTCTGCTCTTATCAAATCACTTCGTCCATTGTTTTCAGACATTACTGACACTCTGCTGCCTGCAATCGCACGCGAATCTTTGGGTGCCCACGTCGTCGAGCAACTAACAGACATGTCACGCGAGGCGTTGGACCAAGTGATCGAGGTTACGATTGCGCCCCAAAATGTCGAGCCAATCGAACAATTGCTAAACAACGCCCTTCCCGAACCGTTTGTCTTGATCAGTGATCAAAATCTCGGAGAGGGACAGGTATTTCTAAGGATCGGTTCTAATGAACGTGAAATCGATCTGGAGCAGGTTGTCTCTAGTATCGCAGCCGCGATGGAGACGTTCTTTCAACACGCCCAAGAGGATGTGACACATGGATGATTCGACCGCAAAACCTAACTTTGCCGCAGATACCAGCAACCCATTTACCGCTGTTCCCATCGAAATCACGGTATCCGTCGGCAAGGCGCGACCTCTGGTTCGTGACCTTGTGATGTTGGGCGCGAATGCTGTGTTAACTTTGGACAAACGCGTCGATGACCCGGTTGAACTTTTTGTAGGCGAAAAGTTAATCGCACGTGGAATGCTTGAGGAAGACGAAGCAAGCGGAAGCGGTCAGCTAAATGTGCGGCTGACCGAAATCATCAATTTGCAATCCGGCCTGTAAGCGGTTCTTGATGTCTCGCGCGCTCATATTGCTGGTCACTTTACTGACCATTTCCAGCCCGGCTTTTGGTCAGGATCTATCCGTTTCGCTTGGCGATGATGGATCGATCAGTGCGCGGACAATTCAGCTTTTTGCCCTGATTACGGTGCTCAGTATTGCACCTGGTCTTGCAATTATGCTGACCTGTTTTCCATTCATAGTCACCGTCTTGTCGATCTTGCGCCAAGCCATCGGACTACAGGCATCGCCACCCAATATGCTGTTGGTGAGCCTCGCAATGTTCCTAACATACTTTGTGATGGAACCTGTTTTCACAGAGGCTTGGATCAACGGATTAGAGCCGCTCACCAACGAAGAAATTGACGCAGAAACCGCGTTTATTCGCACGTTGGAGCCGTTCCGAGTGTTTATGGCAGCCCGCATGGACCCCGACACTTTCTCGGCCATGGCCGATCTGCGCCCGGACACACGTGGTCAAACACTAGCACCAGAAGCGCCACTATCGGTCATGATCCCGAGCTTTATGTTGTCCGAGATCAGCCGCGCGTTCCAAATCGGGTTTCTTATATTCTTGCCGTTTTTGATCATTGATCTCGTCGTCGCCGCGGTCCTGATGTCCATGGGCATGATGATGGTGCCGCCCGCGATCGTCTCGCTCCCGTTCAAACTGGCGTTCTTTGTCGTCGCTGACGGGTGGAGCTTGATCGCCGGCGCGCTGGTACGAAGTTACTTTTGACGATTATTTCTCTGTGCTTAGGGCTGCGTTGTATCCATGCGATCGCAACAACGCGCTTTGCTTTGCAATCTTCAAATCTTCTTTCACCATTTCAGTGCACATTTCCTGAGTTGTGATTTTCGGTACCCACCCCAAAACCTCCTTGGCTTTGGTCGGATCACCTAGCAGCGTTTCGACCTCGGCGGGACGGAAGTAGCGCGGATCGATCCGCAAAATCACATCACCTGATTTCACCGCAGTTACATCATCGCCAGTGATCGTATCGACAATACCAACCTCATCTATGCCAGTCCCTTCGAACCGCAACGTCATGCCAAGCTCGGCGGCACTCCATTCGATAAATTGGCGCACAGAATATTGCTTGCCCGTCGCGATTACAAAATCATCCGCCGTGTCTTGTTGCAGCATCATCCATTGCATACGCACATAGTCTTTGGCGTGGCCCCAGTCGCGCAGCGCATCAATGTTGCCCATGTACAAACACGGCTCTAACCCCAACGCGATGTTGCACAAAGACCGCGTGATCTTGCGAGTCACAAAGGTTTCACCGCGGCGCGGGCTTTCGTGGTTAAACAAAATACCGTTGCAGGCGTACATTCCGTAGGCTTCGCGATAGTTAACCGTCATCCAGTAGCTATAAAGTTTTGCGACAGCGTAAGGCGAACGCGGATAAAACGGGGTCGTTTCCCGCTGCGGCGTCTCTTGCACCAAGCCATACAATTCAGACGTAGATGCCTGATAAAACCGTGTCTTTTCCTCAAGACCCAACAAACGGATCGCCTCAAGCAAGCGCAATGTGCCCATGCCGCTTACGTCGGCTGTATATTCCGGCGATTCAAAACTGACGGCAACATGGCTTTGCGCGCCAAGATTATAAACTTCGTCAGGCTGCACTTCTTGGATAATGCGCGTCAAGTTCGAGGAATCCGTCAGATCGCCATAATGCAGCTTTAGCCGCGCATCCGGCACATGCGGGTCCTCAAAAATGTGATCAATCCGCTGCGTATTAAACGATGACGAACGTCGCTTGATGCCATGAACTTCGTATCCCTTGGACAACAAAAACTCAGCCAGATAAGATCCGTCTTGTCCTGTAATTCCGGTGATCAATGCGCGTTTCATGGCTGCTCCTTCTCATTTGCCTCGTTCCTAAGGGCTTGGATGCAATGCCGCAATGGGGCGTGACATGCTAGGGCGGTCAATCGCCTCTGCTTTGACGGCAATCATCAGTGTCGCAATTTTGCTTTTTGCAGGTTTGGGTGTGCTGATTTACATGCCGGATTCGCCGCTGCCAGATCACTGGAATCCAGCCAAGCCTTTGGTCATAAATGATCCCGTCAACATGTTGACAGACTGGAAACTAGCCCGTGTTTTGGCAAATGGTGCGCTGTGCAAAGCCACGCTTGCAACCGGTGCCACGTACAACACGCAACCCGAAAAGATTGATGGCCCAAGATGCGGGATCACAGATCACATTTCGCTTCAGCGGATCGGAAATGCACAAATCAAACCTGTGAACACCAGATGCCAAACTGCGTTGCGCTGGGCAATGTGGACGACGCATGATCTGCAACCCAAGGCGCGGGAGCTGTTCGATCAAGACATCCGCGAAATCAAACATTTTTCTAGCTACAATTGCCGCGAAATTCGCACATCCGCCGGGTCTGGTGGACGGATGAGCACCCATGCCACAGCCGAGGCAATCGACGTCGCTGGTTTTGTTCTACAAGACGGCACCTCGGTCGATCTAAAAAGAGATTGGAGTGGCGCCACATCTAAATCCGCGTTTCTGCGGCACGCTAACACATCAGCATGTAAATGGTTTCGTGTCACCCTTGGGCCAAATTACAACGCGCTGCATGCTGATCACTTTCATCTGCAACACACCGGTTGGGGGTTGTGTCGGTAGGCGAAATACCTCCGCACGGGGAAAGCGACTGAAAATTTCCCTTTGTTTTGGCTGAATTGGACTCTAACCTCTCACGCAAGGCCTGAAAGAACGGTCAAGTCCAAGGTGGGAGAATTTCAATGGGCAAACGTGACGACTTAATCGCGCAATATGCAGACGATCTGAAAAACAAATGCGGCATGACACCAGACATGGATCTGCTGACAAAAGTAACAATTGGCTGCGGCCCTGCGATCTACAATGCAGACGCGTCCACGGTCGCGGCATCACAACCTGCCGAGCTGGAAACAGTCAAAGAAAACTTTCTCAAGAAAAAGCTGGGTCTGGCCGACGGTCCTGCGCTGAAGGAAGCAATCGACAAAGCAATGGAAACCTATGGCCGTTCAGAGCGCAACAAATACCGCGCCGTGGTTTATTACATGCTGACCAAGCACTTTGGCAAAGAATCCGTTTACGGCTAAGCCTTTGACATTGAATGATTAAGGCTCGCTTTTTTAGGCGGGCCTTTTTCTTTTGAACTTCATTTTACAGACTATTACTTTGCGTTTTTGCCTAACCAAGTGTAGTTGTTCAGCAACGGCTAGTATGGCCAGAACCAATTTCCAAGAACGCGTGTCGGGTAGTGTAGCACGCGGGGTGAGTGAGGGGTTCTGGCGCAAGCCAGAGCCCTTTTTCGTTCCAGTGACATCGCTGCTAGAACAGCGTCAAAACCGCACCCATCACTGCGCAACCGATGGTCGCGTAACCGCCGTTGATCAACGTCAACGCGCGCGGTTTTCCTTCAAATCCGTTAAAGGTCGCGATCCACGGCGTCACCAAAAACAGCCCAATCCCAAGACCCGACACCAAGCCTTTGCCAAATGTATCAATGCCGCTTAGCGAAAAAACATGCCGCATCATTCCGGCCACCAGCACAGCAGCGACGAAACTTGTGATGTAGGGGATCGGATCAGACCTGTTTTCCGGCTGCCCATCTTCGCCAACGGCGACACCCGACGCGGCCATCCAAGGCTTGGCCAGCGACATGTACCAAATCGCCCCGAAAATAAAATTCGCCACTGCAGCAGCAAGCACGCTAATAAAACCCATATTGTCCCTCCTTGTTGGTCTGTTTTCAGACCGGTGGATCAACATTGCCCCAAAAGCAGGCATTCTCCAAATTCTGAATTCAGGGTTCGATCCCGGCAAGCCCGCAGACAATGCCCCATTCAGGTTCAGTGACGGGTTGCACAGACAATCGAGAATTCCGCACAAGTATCATATCATCTAATCGCCCATCGGATTTGATCATATCCAAAGTGACTGGCGTTTTCACAGGGCGGATCGCTCTGATATCGACGCATTCCCAACGTTCATCGTCGGTGGTGCTGTCTTGGTGCGCGGTAGCGATCACTTCGATCACGCCGACGACTGCTTTTTCAGTTTGAGAATGATAAAAGAACCCAAGGTCGCCCACGGCCATCTCGCGCATAAAATTGCGCGCTTGGTAGTTGCGTACGCCGTCCCATTCCTCGCCAATATCGCCTTTGGCGACTTGGTCGTTCCAGCCCCACGTCGCGGGTTCAGATTTGAAAAGCCAATACGCCATCAGCCGATAACCTTGTTCCATGCCATCAATTTAGCGGACTGAAACAGGCCTGCTTTGCCATACGGATCACCGGCCATCCACGCCTCAGCTGCGGCCATATCCGGTAAATCCAGAATGATCAGCGATCCGCACATGTCACCTGCGTCATTCAGAAACGGACCCGCTTGCACGACAGCGTCTGTGCTTTTCAGATAGGCAACGTGAGCATCGCGATTGGCTTTGCGCACATCCAGCGCACCTTCTTTGTCGTAGGCCATCAGGGCAATCAACATATCATTCTTCCTTTAAGGGTCGGGACAAAAGGGCAACCATCGCAGCCCTGACATCCATTGTTTTATCCAAAATTGCAGCGATCGTCACGGTTATCGGCAGATCAATATTTTGCGCAATTGCGACATCTCGCAATGCACGTGCCGTCGCCGCGCCTTCGACCGTGATCCGGTCATCGAATTCCTGACCTGCGCCCAGCGCCAGCCCCAATTGATAATTGCGCGACTGGTTCGACGTGCAGGTCAACGTCAAATCCCCAAAACCAGACAGGCCCACAAGGGTTGCTGGCAATCCACCGCGCACCTGGGCAAGCCGTGTCATTTCGGCAAATCCTCGGGTCATCAAAGCAGCCCGGGCGCTTTCGCCCAGACCCGCACCCATCGCCACGCCACACGCAATCGCAATCACGTTTTTGAACGCCCCACCAAGCGCCGCGCCGGTCGTGTCTGTTGTTCGATACAGACGCAACGCTGGCGTCGATATCGCTTGTTGCAGTGCCTCGCCGACATCCTCATCCGCGCAGGCCAGCGTCAAAGCGGTCGGTAACCCTTTGGCAATATCAGCTGCAAAACTTGGGCCGGTCAGGATCGCCGATTGGGCATCAGGCACGTGTTTAGCAATCGTTTCGACAGGTCCCAAACCGCTGGATTGATCGACACCCTTGCAACACGCAACCAGTGTCTTTGACGACAAAATTTGACGATGCGATTGTACGAAACCAGCCAGCTTTTGCATCGGCACAGCAAGCAATATTACGTTGTTACGACACGCCAACTTCAGGTCATCCGTAACCGTCAATTGCGTCGGAAACAAAGCATCCGGCAGCCGTTTGGCGTTTTGCCGCGATGCCTGCATTTCCGCGACATGCGCAGCGTCACGCCCCCACAAAACGACATCTGTTTCGCGTGAAATCGCGATAGCAAGTGCTGTGCCAAATGCGCCTGCACCCAAGACGGAAATGCTCATGCTTTTGCGCCCTTTTTGCCGCTGCCCAACATTGACGGGCTAACACTGTCCAGCGGCCAGCGCGGGCGGGCAGACAACGTCATGTCATCGGGCGCGCGTTCAGTCATTTGGGCCAACGCGGCGTAGGCAATCATCGCGGCGTTGTCGGTGCACAGCGCCAAAGGAGGTGCCACAAATTCTGCTTCAAACTCGTGGCACACAGTTTCCAGCCCGCTCCGGATCGTCATATTTGCCGCGACGCCACCAGCAACACAAAGGGTTGGCGCGATTGGATCAAGCGCTAAATATTCGGTCATGGCGCGGCGGCTTTTCTCGGCGAGCACATCCGAAACAGCGGCTTGAAAACTGGCAGCCAAATCAGATTGATCCTGAACGCCAAGCCCGCCTTTTTCGGCAATGACCGTGTCGCGTGTCCGCAGCACGGCTGTCTTCAAACCGGAAAACGACATATCGCACCCCGCCCGATCCAACAACGGACGCGGCAGTTTGAACCGCTTGGGATCACCCTGTTTGGCGGCCCGTTCAATCATCGGCCCACCTGGCTGCGGCAGGCCAATCAGGCGCGCAACTTTGTCGAACGCTTCGCCCGGGGCATCGTCAATCGTGCCGCCCAAACGCCGAAAATCTTGTGGGCCTGTAGCGATCAAAAACTGGCAATGCCCGCCAGACACCAGCAGCATCAGGTAGGGGAATTCGACGTTGTCCGTCAGACGCGGCGTCAATGCGTGACCCGCCAAGTGGTTCACGCCGTAAATCGGTTTGCCCGTCGCCACCGACAGCCCCTTGGCCAGCATCACACCAGACACAACGCCGCCGATCAATCCGGGGCCCGCCGTCACGGCAATCGCATCGATGTCGGACATGTTCAATTTTGCCTCAGCCAAGGCCTGGATCACGCTGACGTCCAGTTTTTCAACATGCGCGCGCGCGGCGATTTCGGGCACAACACCGCCAAAGGCCGCGTGCAATTCGGTTTGACCAACCACGATCGACGACAAAACCTGCGCCACGCCACCGGGCACACCACGCACCACGGCCGCTGCCGTATCATCGCAACTGCTTTCGATGCCCAAAATGTTCTGCTGCTTTGGCAAGACCTGCTCCATTGCGCGAAACCTTACTCCGAGGTAACACCCTAGACCGTGGCAAACAATGCAAAGCACCTGCAGATTTCTCTGCTTTTGACGCGGCCCCAGCGCGGGTCGGACGCCTTTTGGAAGGCGTTGCCTGCGGATGCCCAAGCCAAGCTACAGCTTTTGATCGCGCCCTTGATCCGGATCGAACCGATTTCCGTTGATCTGCCGAACATTCGTGACGTGATTTTCACCTCTGCAAATGGCCCGCTTTGTGGACCACAGGGGACCGGTCAGATCGCCTATTGTGTCGGTGCGCAAACAACGCAATCGGCGCAGGACGCCGGTTGGGATGCCCGCCATATCGGAAATACAGCGAACGATCTGGTCGAACGCCTTGTTCAGTCACCGCCAATTGGCCCCCTGACCCATCTGTGTGGCACGCACACACGCGGCAATGTCGCGGCCCGATTGACCGCTGCCGGGATCAAAACGACAGAGATCACGATCTACGATCAAGCCCTGCAACCGCTTTCGGACCCGGCAAACGCTGTCCTTGGCAGGGAAAACCCCATCATCCTTCCCCTTTTTTCGCCGCGCACCGCACGTCAGTTTGCACAGCAATACAAAGGGGCGGCGACATTGCACATCATCGCGCTAAGTGAAGCGGTATCTACAGAAGTCGCCGGATTGAACGCGGCCTCGTTGCATGTTTGCGCAGATCCGTCGCGTAAGATGATGCTTGATGCGGTTCAAAACGTCACAGCAAGCATTCCCTTGGGTTGAGAGCAATCAAGCGCCCGCGTAGAGTAAAATTTGTAGCACCAAGTTCGATTTAGAATCGGGAAGGTAGAAGAGTGGCCAAGAAGTCAGTCAAAAAAGCCAGCAAGGCGGATACGGACCTGTCCGACACCCTTGTGCTTGGCGATGATACGGTAAATCTGGATGCGGACATTGCGCAAGACAGCGTCACCCCGGAGGCAGATGTAATCGAGGCCGAATTGATCGCCGATGACACGCTGACTGCGGATGCGGATGCGGATGCGGATGCGGATGCGGATGCGGATGCGGATGCGGATGCGGATGCGGATGCGGATGCGGATGCGGATGCGGATGAAGTCGCAGACACGACCGCCCCCGTGACGCAAGCGCCTGAAACCCAACCTACTCGTATTTGGCCGCTACTCTTGGGTGGTATCGCTGCTGCGATCTTTGGTTTTCTGGCTGCCCGTGCCGATTTGATCGACAATTTTTTACCGCCAAGCATGCGCGCTGGCGCTGAACAAACCGCTTTGGCTGACGGCCTTAAGACAGCCAATTCGCAAATCGCGCGTCTAAAGGGTGATCTTCAGACTCTTGATGCAAAGATCGAAAGTCAGCCCGCGCCTGATACGACGTTGATCAACGAATTGCAGGCTGTCATCGCAACGCAAAGCGACCGAATTGCTGCGCTGGAAAAACGCCCCGCAGGAACAACAACCGGGTCTGGTGCAAACTACGACGCAGAATTTGCTGAACTTCAGGCGACTGCGGCAGCGCAACAGGCCGAAATTGACAAGCTATTATCCGACGCGCGCCTTGTGGAAAAATCAACCGAGGACGCGGCAAACAGCACACTGGCACGCGCCGCCGCCACGCGCATTATTGCTGCCATCGAAAGCGGTGCGCCGTTTGATGCAGCGCTGGGTGATCTTGAGGGAACAGGCGTTGTCGACATTCCTGAGGCTTTGACTGATGCCGCTGCCGACGGGGTGGCCCCATTGTCTGCGTTGCAGGCCGATATTCCCGATGTTGCCCGTGCCGCTCTTGCTGCCAGCCGCGCCTCTGGCGATGAAACAGCCGGTGGATTTAGCGGCTTCTTGAAACGGTCCCTCGGTGCGCGGTCGACCGAACCACGTGCGGGTTCAGACCCTGACGCAGTTTTGTCACGTATCGAGGATGCGGCGCGAAATGGTCGGCTTACCGACGCCGTCGCCGAAGCGGAAACTTTGCCACCCGAAGGTCAGGCCGCGATGGCCGACTGGGTGGATCGCGCCCGCACCCGTCAGTCTGTTATGTCCGCGTCAGAAGCCCTGATGCAACGCCTCGCCGCGAACTAAGGAAATATTATGCTTTGGTCTCTAGTTAAAATCTGTCTGTTTGTTTGTGTCGTTGCGGCGGCTGCGTTTGGGGCCAGCTATTTGCTCGAATCCAATGGCGGTGTGCGGCTAGAGGTGGCAGGCACCGAGTACAACTTTGGCCCGCTTGAATCGGTCATTGCGCTGGTCGTTTTGCTGGTTGCAGTCTGGGTTTTGCTAAAAGTGCTGTCCTTGTTGGTCGCAGTTTGGAAGTTTTTGAACGGCGATGAAACGGCATTGTCCCGCTATTTTGAACGCAATCGTCAGGCCAAAGGCTACGACGCATTGTCCCAAGGGATGATGGCGTTGGCGTCAGGCGAAGGGCGTCAGGCAATGGCAAAAGCGGCAAAAGCCGAGAAGTATTTGAACAAACCAGAACTGACAGATTTGCTAACGGCGCAAGCTGCCGAGATGTCTGGCGACCGTCGCAAGGCCGAAGAAACCTATCGCAAACTGGTCGCCAATGACGCCACTCGGTTTGTTGGCGTTCGTGGAATCATGAAACAAAAGCTGGCAGACGGTGATACAGACATGGCGCTAAAGCTGGCGGAAAAAGCGTTTGCTTTGAAGCCCCGTCACGAGGATACCCAAGACGTTTTGCTAAAGCTGCAGGCCCAATCCGAAGACTGGTCGGGCGCACGCGAAACGCTGAATGCCAAACTCAAACACGGTTCTTTGCCGCGCGATGTACACAAGCGTCGCGATGCGGTTTTGGCATTGTCCGAAGCCCGCAAAATCTTTGATGCCGATCAAACAATTGAGGCTCGCGAGGCAGCGATTGAAGCCAACCGTCTGTCCCCTGATCTGATCCCCGCAGCCGTCATGGCCGCGCACGGATACGTCGAACAGGGCCAGAACAAATACGCGACCCGTGTGATCAAAAAGGCGTGGGACGCGCAACCGCATCCCGATCTCGCCGCTGCCTTTGTTGCGATTGAACCGAATGAGGACGCCAAGGCGCGCCTGAAGCGATTTACTGCGCTGACCAAAGGCCAAGCAGATCACCCCGAATCCAAAATGCTGATGACGGAAATGCACCTCGCGAACGAAGATTTCCCGGCAGCGCGCCGCGCCCTTGGCAATCTGTTTGAAACCGACCCTACAGCCCGCACCGCAACCTTGATGGCAGCGATTGAACGCGGCGAAGGGGCCGAGGACACGGTTGTCAAAGGCTGGCTCGCACGTGCGCTGTCTCTGCCGCGCGGTCCGCAGTGGATTTGCGAAAACTGTCAGCACATTCATGCGGACTGGGCCCCGATGTGCACTAACTGCAACAGCTTTGATACGCTGTCCTGGAAGACCCCGCCTCAGTCCGAAGTCGCCATGCCCGGTGGTCTGCAAATGCTGCCATTAATCGTTGGATCAGCGCAGGGTGACAGCACAGACATGGTCGTTGTCGAGGATGCAGAAATCATCGAAGTTGACGATTCCACAGACGCGACAGCCTAGGGCAACTCGACGCCTGCCACGGCGCAAACGACGGAAATGGCGCGTAAGCCCGTTCAACAAAGGTACAAACTTTTGGAGAATAACTATGTCGCGCCACTTTTTTACAGCTTTGTTACTGGTGTCCTTGCCCGTCGCAGCCACAGCACATGAAAACGTCTCAAAGGTAACTCAGAATTCTGACCTGACCTGCATCTCGTCGAACGGGGCACCCAACCACGACATGGGCAAGTTCCCGAACAGAGCGAACCCAAATGCCTTTCGCGAACAGGCGCTAAAGTTTTGTTTTCCAAACGATCCTCAGCAATCAAACACTGTCACGACAGGCTTGATGACCGTTGGCGTATCGTTGACCGGCGTGCCGTTCCGTCCTTTTACAGCAGGGTATTACGACCCGAACGGACGACGCGGTTTTAGCCATGATCCGTCCAGCGGTTGGCGCCAGCAAGCCATGCACGAACCACGCAGGTTGGGAATGGATGACCAAAATGCGCATGTCGATAAATCTGGCCTGTACCACTATCACGGCGTTTCGTCAGACTACGTGGCCTCGCTGAGCGGAACATTGATCGGGTATGCGCCAGATGGATTTGAAATCCACTACAGCCCCAGCGCGGCCACCTCGTCTTGGCGCCTAAAGGCTGGCACACGACCCACAGATCCATTGGGCGCGTATGACGGAACATTCGAAGAAGACTTTGAATACAAAGCCGGATCAGGCACGCTCGACGAATGCAACGGCAGGTTGGTTGACGGCGAATACCGCTACTTTGCGACCGACAGCTATCCGTATTTTCCACGTTGTTTCAAAGGCGTTGTGAACCCGCAATTCATGACCCGCGGCTAGGGTTTTCCCGTTCAAAAACGAATAAGGCCGCCCGGATTTCTCGGGGCGGCCTTGGTCAATTATCTTTTAGCCGATTAGTAACGGTAGTGCTCTGGCTTGAACGGGCCATCTGGTGAAACGCCGATGTAGGCCGCTTGTTCTGCGTCCAGTTTCGACAGCTTCACGCCGATACGATCCAAGTGCAGGCGTGCAACTTTTTCGTCCAGATGCTTGGGCAAGATGTAAACGCCAGGCTGGTATTCGTCGCCTTTTGTGAACAATTCGATCTGCGCCAGAACCTGATTGGTAAAGGATGCGGACATCACGAATGACGGGTGACCTGTCGCGTTGCCAAGGTTCAGCAAACGTCCCTCGGACAGCAGGATCAAGCGGTTGCCGTTTGGCATCTCGATCATGTCGACCTGTTCTTTGATGTTGGTCCATTTGTGGTTCTTCAGCGACGCCACTTGGATTTCGTTATCAAAGTGACCAATGTTGCCAACGATCGCCATGTCTTTCATTTGACGCATGTGCTCGATGCGGATCACGTCTTTGTTGCCGGTGGTCGTGATAAAGATATCGGCCGTTTCCAGCGCGTCCTCAAGCAGAACAACCTCGAAACCGTCCATCGCGGCTTGCAATGCGCAGATCGGGTCAACTTCGGTGACTTTCACACGTGCGCCCGCGCCGGATAGGGATGCAGCAGATCCTTTGCCAACATCGCCGTAACCCATGACAACCGCAACTTTGCCGGCCATCATCGTGTCTGTCGCGCGGCGGATACCGTCAACGAGTGACTCTTTGCAGCCGTATTTGTTGTCGAACTTGGATTTCGTGACCGAGTCATTGACGTTGATCGCAGGGAAAGGCAGTTGGCCTTTTTTGTGCAGATCGTACAAGCGGTGAACGCCTGTTGTGGTTTCTTCGGAGACACCCAAAATCGCTTCGCGTGTTTTCGTGAACCAGCCTGGGGATTCTTTCATGCGCTTGGCGATTTGTACTTTGATCGCTTCTTCTTCTTCGGACTGTGGCACGGCCAAAATCTCTTCACCGGCTTCGGCGCGGGCACCCAACAAAATGTACAGCGTCGCATCGCCACCATCGTCGAGGATCATGTTTGCGCCCTCAGGGAACATGAAGGATTTGTCGAGGTAATCCCAATGCTCTGTCAAAGACTGACCTTTGATCGCGAACACTGGTGTGCCGCCAGCTGCGATTGCGGATGCCGCGTGATCTTGGGTCGAGAAAATGTTGCAAGATGCCCAGCGCACGTCGGCACCAAGTTCAACCAGCGTTTCGATCAAAACCGCAGTTTGGATGGTCATGTGCAGCGATCCAACGATGCGCGCGCCTGTCAGTGGTTTGCTTTCGCCGAATTCGGCGCGGCACGCCATCAGGCCCGGCATTTCAGTTTCGGCGATGTCCAGTTCCTTGCGACCGAACTCGGCAAGGGTGATGTCTTTTACAATGTAGTCGTTGGCCATGTGGATGCTCCTCAAATAGCGTTGCGCGTCACTAGCCCGTTTCGTCACAAATCTCAATGCGTGTGTGTCCTGTGGCTTGATGCAGATGTGCCGCGGCACGCAACACGCAAAGGTTGCTGCAAATCAGCCCCGCTTGCTCATCAATAAGCCTCATTTGAGTAGGATTAGATTAAAAAGGGAACTAATGGGGGGCAAATGGCATGGGCGCGTTACTGGCAGAAAACAAATGCGGCAGATATTCTGTTCCCGAAATTCTAGATCATCGACCGGCTGTCCGATTGGTTACGGCTGGTGATGTTTACGAACCTAAAACCATCCGCTTCATGGCTGAAAACGCTGGTGACGGCGATATTATCCATGCCAGAACATTCTTTGGTGATTTTTTTACGTCGAAAAAGTCGCATCCATTCGCTTGGATGACATCGTGCCGATGGATCGCAAAGTGTCGATCTTGCAACTGGACGTCGAAGGGCACGAACGCGCTGCCCTGTTAGGGGCACGGGGTATCATCGACAAATGAAAACCCATCCTAATTCTAGAGGAATTCAAGCGCCCGCGTTGGATTCGCCGTCACTTTGGGCAACATGGATACCGCTTGGTTGGCCAGCTGCATGGCAATCGGGTATTCGCAACGACGGATGTTAAACTTCGGTAAATTTCTAAAGGTGCGCAGCTTTTCGGGTTTTCACACCGCCTGTCTCGTGGAACAACTAAGACTTGTTTCAAAAGGTGCGCACTATGGCTACTCCTCCCCGTGCATGGCAGCGGATGCTGTCCGGTCGCAGGCTTGATCTGCTGGACCCGACGCCAGTTGATATCGAAATCGAAGACATCGCCCACGGTCTTGCCTTTGTGGCGCGTTGGAACGGTCAAACCCACGGTGATTTCGCCTATTCGGTCGCTGAACATTCACTGCTGGTCGAAACCCTGTATGGACGGATCGCGCCCAAGGCTCCGACAAAATGGTTGATGGCTGCATTGCTGCATGACGCCCCTGAATATGTGATCGGTGATATGATTTCGCCGGTCAAAGCCGCTGTGGGTCCGGGTTACGGTGCCTTGGATGATCGACTGACCGCCGCGATCCACATTCGATTTGGACTGCCTGCCGCAATTCCTGTCGCGATCAAAAAGCAGATCAAAAAGGCCGACAAAATCAGCGCGTGGATGGAGGCGACACAAATCGCTGGCTTCACCGAAACCGAGGCGACCAAATTCTTTGGCAAACCAGACACTGCAATCATGGCCGGTCTGGCAATCGTCCTGCGCACGCCAGTTGAAACCCGCAACGCGTTCACCAACCGCCATGCCCAGTTATTGGAAAAAATGTGACCAAATCCCCGCTCCATATTCGCCGCGCCGGCGCGCTTGACTGTCGTGCCTTGGCCGCGTTGCTAAACGAAATCATCGCCATTGGTGGCACAACGGCAAAGGTCGAACTGGTCACTGGTGATCAACTTTCGACGTGGATGGAACGCGAACACGCCGTCTGGCATTTGGCCGAAGACGACACCGGAAAATTATTGGGGTTTCAATACATCCAACCGCACAAAGACATTCCCCACGATTCCACCGATATCGCGACATTTACGCGCGTTGGGCAAACCGGTTTGGGGATTGGATCGGCCTTGTTCGCCGCCACGCGCAAGGCCGCCTTGGAAATGGGATATGTGACAATCGATGCGGTCATTCGCGCCGATAACGAAGGTGGGCTCGCCTATTACCAAAGCCGCGGGTTCGAAACGATCAAGCTGCTTAAGGACGAAAAGCTGTCCAACGGCCAAGTTGTCGACAGGGTTTGGAAGCGGTGTTCACTGCGCTAACGCGGTGAACGTTTCGCCAAAATCCGCTGCAAAGTCCGACGGTGCATGTTCAGGCGACGCGCCGTTTCCGACACGTTGCGGTCGCACAATTCGTACACCCGCTGAATGTGTTCCCAACGCACGCGGTCCGCGCTCATCGGATTTTCCGGGGGTGGCGGCAGATCGTCACCCGTCGCCAGCAACGCGTTGGTAATGTCGGTCGCGTCGGCGGGTTTTGACAAATAATCCGTCGCACCGATTTTGACCGCTGCCACGGCTGTTGCGATTGCGCCGTAGCCTGTCAGCACAACCACCCGGGATTCAGGGCGTTTTTCGCGCAGCACTTCGACCACGTCCAAACCGTTGCCATCCTCTAACCTTAGATCAACGACGGCATACGCGGGCGGGCGGGCCGTGGCGATTGCACGACCACCGGCAACGGATCCGGCGGTTTCAACTTCGAACCCGCGCTTTTCCATCGCTTTGGCCAAACGGCGTAAAAATGGTTCGTCATCATCGACCAAAAGCAGCGAACGATCTTCGCCAATCTCGTGTTGCGTTGGCTCTGCCATAGGTCTTCTCCGGTCCAGAATTTGTTCTGACGACTATGTAGCGCGCGGCGGCCTGCGTCAATTTATCCGATCAGAGGCAGATGGTCACAGCAACCAAAGGCTTAGGCGTTGTCGACAAAACAGCCGATCTGCTTGGCCATTTGTTCTGGCGTCACGTCGCGGCGGAAAAATTCGACAAAACCTACTTCGGGCAACACCAAATAACTGAACGTGGAATGATCAACGAGATAGTAATCCGACCCGTCATCATGCGGCTGATAGTAGGTGCGATAGGCTTGGCTTGCTGCTTTGACCTGCTCTGGCGATCCGGTCAGCCCAACCATTTTTTCATGCATGTTGAATGCGAAATCACCGACGACTTCGGGTGTGTCGCGTTTGGGATCAATCGAGATAAAGACCGGCGTGACCGACTGCCCTGCCTCGGCGAGCAAATCAACGGCTTCGGCATTGCGCGAGACATCGAACGGGCAAACGTCAGGGCAAAACGTGTAGCCAAAATAAATCAACGACGGTTCGGTGATCACGTCGGCTTGGGTCACTGTTGCGCCTTTGGCGTTGAGCAACTCGAACGGTCCGCCAATTGCGCCCCCACCGGCCACCGAACTGGTGCGGCATTGCGCGAACGGATCGCCGTTAGAATTCTGAGACATGTACCAGGTTCCACCAACAACGGCGGCGACAGCAACGGCGGCAACAGGTGCGATAATGCGGATCATTTGTTTCCCTCTCGAATGGCTGTAGGTTCATCTTGGGCGCATTGGTATCAGCAGCGCCAACAAGCGCAATGAACGAATTGGTGAAGCAATGGCGAATTCAGATCTGAACATGTTCACCGGACAGCAAAGATCCAACTGGATAAGGCTGCGCACGATGATCCTGCTGCGTTGGGTCGCGATAGTGGGACAATTAACCGCAATCACTGTGGCCCAGCGGATGTATGATTTGCAGCTGGAACTGGGGCTTTGCTATCTGGTGGTAGGGTTGTCGGTGATCGGCAATCTGGTGGCGATTTTTGTGTTTCCGGAAAACAAACGGCTGTCGGAAACCGAGAACCTAGCGATGGTTTTATTCGATCTGCTGCAATTGGGCGCGCTGCTGTATCTGACGGGCGGATTGCACAATCCGTTTGCGTTGCTGCTGCTCGGGCCTGTAACTGTGTCCGCCGCGGTTTTGACCACGGCGTCCACTGTTTTGGTTGGGGCAACGGCAATTATTTTGGTGACGATTCTGTCGCAATTCCATGAACCGTTGCGCACCGTTCAAGGCTTTCATCTGCGCATTCCTGAACTGTTTGTGTTTGGAAATTGGCTGGCGTTGGTGATCGCGATCATGTTCATCGGGGCCTATTCACGGCGGGTCACGTCGGAAATGCATTCGATGTCGGACGCGCTGTCAGCAACGCAAATGGCGCTGTCTCGTGAACAGAAATTGACCGATTTGGGGGGCGTGGTTGCGGCCGCAGCACACGAACTTGGCACACCTTTGGCGACAATCAAACTGGTCAGCGCAGAGCTGATGGACGAACTGTCAGACAATCCGGACTTGTACGAGGACGCCGCCCTGATCCGCGAACAAGCCGACCGTTGCCGGGACATTTTGCGCGACATGGGGCGGGCCGGCAAAGACGATCTTCACCTGCGCCAAGCGCCTTTGATGGCTGTCGTGACCGAAGCCGCCGAACCGCATGCGCACCGCGGCAAATTCGTGCATTATTCGCACGATCCAGACGCGGGCAGCGAATTGAACCAACCCGCGATTTTGCGCAAACCCGAGATCATTCACGGCCTGCGCAACCTCGTGCAAAACGCCGTCGATTTTTCAAACGCCAACGTCTGGGTAGAAACCGATTGGAGTGCCGAAACCATCTCGATCCGTATCATTGACGACGGTCTTGGTTTTCCACCGTCTTTGATCGGGCGCATCGGGGACCCGTTTATGCGAAAACGGCGCAGCACATCAGACAATCAACAACGCCCGGAATACGAGGGCATGGGGCTGGGATTGTTCATCGCGAAAACTTTGCTTGAACGGTCCGGCGCAGAGCTGAAATTCGCCAACGGGCCTGAAATTACGATCCCCAATGACGCGCAAACCAAAAAAGTCGGTGCCATCGTCGAGGTTGTCTGGCCAAGAGACGCCATCGATGCGCGCCACGGATCCAATGCTGTGCCGATCGGACTGAACCAACATATCACCAACTAACTGATTGTTAATATTTTCGCCGCCACGCCGCATGTATTAACGACACATTAACTTTTGCAACCGAAGGTATAAAAAACGCTGTCACGAAGGATCAGCATATGACGTTTCAAGACATCATTCTGGTGATTTGTGTATCTGGTGTGACTGCGGTCGCCGGGCTTTTGTTTGTGGCCTGGATGCCTGTGCGATCCGCGCAATCTGCCCCACAACCCATAACGGCCGACATTTCGCTGTTGTTTCGGGGCCCTGATCTGGAACATGCATCGAATACAGCACGGTTTATTCTGGCTCAGAATTCTGGCGAAACAGACTGGATTAGCCTGTACCGCAGTTTTGGCGCACGCTTTCCCGCCCTGCCGCGCGATCCCGTGACGGACAGTGATGGGTCCATGATCCTTGCCGCGCAAGACATCCAAGACACTGCGGTTCTCAAAATCGATCGCGTTAACGAATGCACACATGTGCAAGTCGTCGATCCTGACGCCTTGGGGTTGGATGATCACCACCGTGTAAAGTCGCTCGAGGCTGAACTGCAAACGCTACGGTTGGCCAGTTCAACCGCACCCCACCCCACATGGCAAGCGGACGAGGACGGCAACGTCAAATGGTGCAATGACGCCTACAAAGCCCTGTACAAAGACGTCCACGGATCGGAACCGGATTCAAAAAATCCGTTGCTCAAGTCCTTTACAGAAAAGCTGGATGACAAAGGCCAGTCGCGCGCCTCTTTGAAGGTCGATGACGAACGTCCGTTGCTGTGGTTTGATGTCAGTTCAATGCGTGTGGATGACGGCACGATGTTTCACGCCATCGATATTAACGCCGTGATCCGCGCCGAAATTGCCCAGCGTAATTTCGTGCAAACGTTGGCGAAAACCTTTGCGCAGCTTTCGACCGGATTGGCGATTTTTGATCGCAACGGCCAGTTGGCTTTGTTCAATCCTGCACTGGTCGATCTGACATCTTTGCCCGCGGATTTCTTATCCGCCCGACCAGATTTGTCGTCCTTTTTCGATCGCTTGCGCGACAATCGGGTCATGCCTGAACCCAAGAATTACCGGTCTTGGCGCCAAGAAATTTCTGACGTCATCAGCGCCGCCACTGATGGTCGATATCAAGAAACATGGTCGTTGGAATCTGGTCAAACTTACCGTGTGTCTGGTCGCCCGCACCCCGACGGGGCCATCGCGTTTTTGATCGAAGACATCAGTGCCGAAATGTTGTTAACCCGAAATTTCCGCGCCGAGCTAGAGCTAAGCCAATCGTTGATGGACACGTTTGACGACGCGTTGGTCGTATTTTCGTCTGCAGGGCTTTTGCAATTCTGCAACACTTCTTACCGCGAGATGTGGAAACTGGACCCCGAAAACAGCTTTGCAGAAGTGACAATTATCGACACGATCAAAGATTGGCAAAAACAGTGTCACCCCAACCCCGCGTGGGGCGAGGTTCGCGATTTTATTATGAACTTTGAAGAGCGCGCACCGTGGGACGCAACCATCGAACACAATCAGCACAGCGAACTGCGCTGCCATGTTGACCCTATCGTTTCAGGTGCCACGCTGATCCGGTTTTCGCGGATGCGCCAGACACAAACCTCGGCCAAAAAGCTGACAAATATGGCAGGCTGAACCGCATTCCACTTGCGGGCAGCGCCACCCCGCGCCACCATGCCTGAATGGCAGCCAACACCTTGATAATTGATCTACCTTCCGTTGATGCAACGGCAGATTTTGCCATTCAAATCGGTGCCAAGCTGACGATGGGCGATACCCTATTGCTTGCTGGTGACGTCGGTGCTGGCAAAACCTTTTTTGCACGCGCTTTGATCACGTCTTTGTTGATCGAGGCAGAAGACATTCCTTCGCCAACTTTTACATTAGTTCAAACCTACGACACCCGATCCGGCCCCCTGTGGCATACGGATTTGTACCGGTTGTCGTCGTACTACGAGATCGAGGAATTGGGGTTGGTGGACGCCATGATCGATGCCATATGCCTGATTGAATGGCCCGACAGATTGGGCGAATACACCCCACAAAACGCACTGAATATTGCACTGTCCGCGGGTACATCCGATGATGCGCGCAGTATGGTTGTCAGTTGGACAGACCCACGATGGAACGACGCGATGAAAGACTGGCAAAATGACTGACCGACAAAACGCTTCGAACGACTTTATTGCCGGTGCAGGTTGGCAAGACGCCCAGCGCCAAACGGTTGCGGGGGATGCCAGCAATCGCCGCTATGATCGACTGACAAAACCGAACGGCGACACGATTATCCTGATGGATGCGCCACGTGAAAGGGGCGAGGATGTGCGCCCATTTGTACAAATCGCAAACCATCTGCGTGCGATTGGTCTTAGCGCGCCAGAGATCCTGGCCACCGACGCTGAACGCGGGTTTTTGTTGATTGAGGATTTAGGCGACGACCTATTTGCCCATGTTTTACAACAAGATGCCAGCCTCGAGCGCCCGTTGTACACTGCCGCAGTAGACGTGCTGACGCATTTGCATGGCGCGCCTTGTCTCGACCTGAAACCGTATGATGCAGATGTCATGACCGAAATGGCGGCATTGGCGTATGTTTGGTATGCGCGCGGAAAAACCCCCGAAACAACAGCACGATTCACTGCTGCATTTCACAACCTGATTGCGCCGTTGGATCAGGCCGCGCGCGTTCTGATCCAACGTGATTACCATGCGGAAAACCTGCTTTGGCTGCCTTTGCGCAGTGGTGTCGCACGTGTTGGTTTACTGGATTTCCAAGACGCAATGTCCGGTCATCCTGCCTATGACCTGGTGTCGGTTTTGCAGGACGCGCGCCGCGATGTAAGCGCAAATATCGAAACCGAAATGAAGGCGCATTACGTCGCCCAGAACGGTTTGAATGCGGATGATTTTGAACGCGCATACGCCATCCTTGGGCTGCAGAGAAACCTGCGCATTCTCGGGGTGTTTGCGCGCCTGTGCATGCGTGACGGCAAGGCGCATTACGTCGATCTGATCCCTCGGGTTTGGGGGCACATCCAAACCAATTTGCGGCACCCCGCATTGACCGGTATCGCCACGATCATCAACGCTGATCTACCGCCGCCCACCCCTGTTTTTCTGGAGCATTTGAAATCCCAATGCGCAACACTCCCACATCCGTGATGCTGTTTGCTGCGGGCTTTGGCACGCGGATGAAACACCTGACCGCCCATCAACCAAAGCCATTGGTGCACGTCGCCGGGCGCCCATTGATCGATCATGCCTTGGATTATGCGTATGCGATTGAACCCAAAACAATTCTCGCGAACCTCCATTATTTGCCGCACATGCTACAGACGCATTTGGCCGACACAAACGTGCGCACGATTACCGAAAGCCCCGACATTCTCGAGACCGGCGGCGGATTGCGAAATGCACTGCCGATCTTGGGCAATGGCCCGGTTGTGACGATGAACACCGACGCGATTTGGTCCGGACCCAATCCGGTCAAACTGGCGCTGGAGGCATGGCAGCCTGACACGATGGACGCGCTGTTGGTCTGCATCCCTGTCGATCAAACCGTCGGATACAACGGCAACGGCGATTTTTCTATTTCGCCTGATGGCCAGATCAACCGTGGCCACGGTTTGGTTTATGGCGGCGTGCAAATCATCAAAACGGATCGCCTTGCCGCAGTTCCTGAACAGGCGTTTTCGCTGAACGTGATTTGGGATCAAATGTTGGCGGACGATCGACTGTTTGGCCTGCCCTACCCCGGCCGATGGTGCGATGTTGGTCATCCCGGCGGCATCGCCCAAGCCGAAGAGTTGCTAAATGTTTGATCCCTCACTGATCCCACGCGTGTTTGGAATCGCCCCCGGTATCGATTTTCCGCGGGCTTTGGCCGAGGGTCTCGGCACTAAAATGCACGGCAAACCACCCGCAGACATGGCGCGGATCGAGGTCATCGTGAACACGCGGCGCATGGCCCGTCGTATGCGTGATTTGTTCGACGCAGGCCCCGCGCTTTTGCTGCCGCGCATCCGCGTTTTGTCCGAATTAGAAGGGTTATCGGACACCCTGACCGTTGCCCAACCTGCCCCGCCGTTGCGGCGTCGGCTTGAACTGATCCAACTGGTCGCTGATCTGCTGGACAAACAACCGGACCTTGCGCCACGCGCTTCGCTTTATGATCTGGCAGATAGCCTTGCCGCGTTGCTCGACGAAATGCAGGGCGAAGGCGTGCCAGCAAGCGCTGTCGAAAATCTGGATGTGACCGATCAATCGGGGCATTGGGAACGTGCCAAAACCTTTATCAATATTGCCCAAACCTACGTTGGTTTGTCCCAAGACAACCCAGATGCAGAGGCGCGCCAACGTCTGATCGTCGATGGGCTGATCGCGCAGTGGGACCAAAACCCACCGCAGCATCCGATTATTTTGGCCGGCTCAACAGGATCACGCGGCACCACAATGTTGCTGATGCAGGCGATCGCGAAACTGCCACAAGGCGCTGTGGTTTTGCCCGGTTTCGATTTCGATATGAAAGACACGGCATGGCACAGCCTGAGTGACGAAATGTTGTCCGAAGATCACCCGCAATACCGGTTTTACAAGCTTATGCGCGCGTTGGATTTGCTAAGGCCTGACGTCAAGGAATGGGACGCGCACACGGCACCTGCCCCATCCCGGAACAAACTGGTGTCGCTGGCCTTGCGTCCTGCGCCGGTCACCGATGCATGGTTAACCGAGGGGCCAAGTTTGCAAGACATCCCCGCCGGACTAAAAGACGTAACGCTGGTTCAGGCCGAAACACCGCGAGACGAGGCGTTGGCCATTGCGATGCGTTTGCGCAAGGCGGCCGAAGACGGGCAATCCGCGGCCTTGATCACACCCGACAGAATGTTGTCACGCCAAGTTTCCGCCGCTTTGGATCGCTGGGATATTTTGCCTGACGACAGTGCCGGTGCGCCGCTGCATCTGTCGCCTCCGGGTCGGTTTTTGCGTCACATCGCGGGGCTGTTCACTCGCAAGCTCGATACCGAAGCACTGCTAACCTTGCTGAAACACCCCCTCACCCACAGCGCCGAAGATCGCGGAACGCACCAGTTGAACACGCAGCGACTGGAACTGCGCGCCCGCCGCGAAGGTTTGCCATACCCGACTCCGGACGGGATCGACCGGATCGCGTCACTTGCCGCCACCAAGTTGGAAAAGCCCGACGCGTTTACGGATTGGGCCGCTTGGGTAGGTCAAACATTGTGTGCGCACCACGATACTCAGGACCGCAGTTTGACAGATTGGGTCGCCGCACACATGCACTTGGCCGAGGCCGTCGCGACCGGTCAAACAGGCTCTGATACAGGGGAATTGTGGAAAAAAGGCGCAGGACAAGAGGCGCTGCTTGTCATGCAAAACCTGTCTGACAACGCAGAATACGGTGGCGACATGTCCGCGTCGGATTACAGCGACCTTGTCGGTGCGTTGCTGTCAGCAGGCGAAGTCCGCGACCGCGATGCCCCCCACCCGAACGTCATGATTTGGGGAACGCTAGAGGCGCGCGTCCAAGGAGCCGATCTGGTGATCCTTGGCGGTTTGAACGAAGGCACGTGGCCCGAAGCGCCAAAACCAGATCCGTGGTTGAACCGCTCAATGCGCAACGCCGCCGGTTTACTGCTGCCCGAGCGCCGCATCGGTCTGTCCGCCCATGATTTCCAACAAGCGATTGCAGCGCCAGAGGTTTGGATCACGCGATCTGTGCGCTCGGATGATGCCGAAACCGTGCCGTCACGCTGGCTAAACCGTTTGCAAAACTTGCTGAATGGCTTGCCTGAACAAGGCGGCAAAACCGCCCTAGAAGATATGGTCAAACGTGGTGATCAATGGCTGGCGATGGCCCACGCGCTAGAAGAACCAACACCTGTTGCGCGTGCCTATCGCCCCTCGCCGCGCCCGCCTTTGTCTGCGCGCCCGCACGCATTATCAGTGACAGAAATCAAACGTCTGATCCGCGATCCTTACGCGGTTTACGCCAAACATGCGCTGCGCCTGCGACCGCTCAACGCGATCTCGCCTTCGCCCGACGCACCCATGCGCGGCATCTTGATCCACTCGGTGATGGAGCAGTTCGTAAAGGACGTGCACGACGATCCATCGTTGCTGAATGCGACCCACTTGATGGCTATCGCTGAGCAGATTTTGACCGCCGAAGTCCCCTGGCCCGCGGCGCGCACATTATGGTTATCACGCCTGTCCCGCGTCACCGATTGGTTCGTCGAACGCGAAATGACACGTCGCAAAAATGGCACGCCAATCGCGCTCGAGAAAAAGGCCAAAGGCGTGATGGACATGCCTGATCTTGGCTTTACCCTGACCGGTTACGCGGATCGGATCGATCAAACCAGCGCGCACAGCGTTTCGGTTTATGACTACAAAACCGGTGCCCCGCCCAGCGCCAAAGAACAGGCCCGTTTTGACAAACAACTGCTGATCGAAGCGGCGATGCTAGAGCGCGGCGATTTCAAACACGTAGGCGCAAAATCTGTGGACGAGGCCGTGTTCATCGGGCTGGGCAGTAATCCGGTCGAAGTGCGCGCGCCGCTGGACAAAGAACCGCCAGCCAAGGTTCTGGACGAATTGGCGCAACTCATCCGCTCCTACTTGTCCGAAGATCAGGGGTTCACCGCCCAGCGCGTTCCAAAGTCAGAGCGTGAAACCGGCGACTACGATCAGCTGGCCCGTTTTGGCGAGTGGGATGGCACAGATGCCCCCGTGCCGGAGGATCTGAAATGAGCATCATCAACGAAGCAACACGCCGACAAATGGACGCCGCTCACCCCGGAACATCCACGTGGTTGGCCGCCAATGCTGGCTCTGGCAAAACCCGTGTTTTGACCGACCGCGTCGCGCGATTATTGCTGGAAGGCGTGCAACCGCAACACATCCTGTGCCTGACCTACACCAAAGCTGCCGCATCCGAGATGCAGAACCGGTTGTTCAAGCGTTTGGGTGATTGGGCGATGCTGCCTGATGATAAATTGCGCTCGGAATTAACAGACTTGGGTGTCGAACGCACCGCAGATGCGCGTCAATTGACAGATGCGCGCACGCTGTTTGCCCGCGCGATTGAAACCCCGGGTGGTCTGAAAATCCAAACGATCCACTCGTTTTGTGCGGCCCTTTTACGACGCTTCCCGCTTGAGGCAAAAGTTAGCCCGCAGTTCAGCGAAATCGAAGATCGCGCGGCAGACATGTTGCGCGCCGAAATTGTGGACGAGATGGCAGGCGGGGCAGAGGCGCATTTGGTCGCCAACTTGGCAAAACAATACACAGGCGAAGATTTTCTGCGGTTGACCCAAGAAATTGTCGGGCAGCGCGGCGCGTTCAATCACCCGCTTAGCTGGGCTGAATGTCTCGCGTTGTTCGATCAACCGGCCGATGCCAGCAGTGACAAAATCATGTCCAATGCCTTCGCTGGCGGCGAACTACAGCTGATCAACGAACTGATCCCACGCCTGATTGCGAAAGGTGGAAATGACGCCAAAGCAGGTGAAAAACTAAAGCTGATCCGCGCGTTGGATCTTAGCGCACTGCCGCTTTTGGAAGCTGTGTTCCTGACCGGTGCAAAGGCAAAAGACCCGTTTTCCGCCAAGTTAGGGTCGTTTCCCACCAAAGCGACCCAAGACGTTGTCGCACATTTGATGCCCCAGCTTGAGGCATTCATGCTGCGGATCGAAGATGTGCGTGAATCCCGACTGGCCTTGATGTCGGCGCACCGCACGCAAGTTCTGCACGCTTTTGCATTTGCTTTTATCGGACATTACGAGCGTGCAAAACTGGTGCGCGGATGGCTGGATTTCGACGACCTGATCCTCAAGGCACGACAGCTGCTGAACGACGATAAAGTTGCGGCTTGGGTCTTGTTCCGCATCGATGGCGGCATCGATCACATTCTGGTCGACGAAGCCCAAGACACCAGCCCAGATCAGTGGGACGTCGTGCGCCGGTTGGCCGAAGAGTTTTCAAGCGGCGAGGGTGCGCGCGCCGATACATTGCGGACCTTGTTCGTGGTTGGCGACAAAAAACAATCCATCTATTCGTTCCAAGGCGCAGATCCACGCGAATTTGACCGAATGCAGGCTGAATTCAAAGCCAAGTTTGATGATGCCGGCGCTGGCTTTCAAGAAACCACACTTGATTATTCATTCCGATCGTCTGCGGCAATTTTGCGATTGGTGGATCAAACATTCGACAATCGCATTCAGGCCGGATTTGCCAAAGACAGCCAGCACGTCGCATTCAAATCCGATTTGCCGGGTCGCGTTGACCTGTGGCCCGTTGTTGAAAAGGTCGAAGACGAGGACGACCGTGTTTGGTATGACCCTGTTGATCGACGCAGCTCGAAACACCATTCCGTTGTTCTTGCGGATCAAATCGCCAAGTCAATTCAGACCCTAATCAGAGATAAACACACAATTCCGGTTGATGGGGACGCGAACGGCACGTTCAACAAACGACCCATTCGTGCAGGTGATTTCCTGATTTTGGTGCAACGGCGTTCCGCGCTATTTTCTGAAATAATTCGTGCCTGTAAGGCGCATGATCTGCCAATTGCCGGCGCGGATCGCCTTAAGGTCGGCGCGGAATTGGCTGTTCGTGACCTTGGCGCATTGCTGTCGTTTCTGGCGACACCTGACGACAGTTTGTCGCTCGCCACTGCGCTAAAATCGCCGCTATTTGGTTGGAGCGAACAACAGCTTTTCGACACTGCCCATCGCCGCACCCAAGAACATCTTTGGCCAAATATCCGCAGCAGGCCTGACGATTTCCCCGACACGTTCCCGACGTTGCGCGATCTACGCGACAATGTTGATTTTCTGCGACCCTTTGACTTGATTGAACGCATTCTAACCCGACACGACGGGCGCCGGAAATTGCTAGGGCGTTTAGGAACCGAAGCACAGGACGGGATCGACGCGTTGCTGTCTCAGGCTCTGGCGTACGAACGCACTGCGGTGCCCAGTTTGACCGGTTTTCTAGTTTGGATGAAGACCGACGATCTGGATATCAAACGCCAGATCGACAGCGCCTCGGACCAAATTCGGGTGATGACGGTGCATGGCGCAAAGGGGCTAGAAGCCCCAATCGTGATCCTGCCCGACACTGGAAAACGCGACAATCCAGTGCGCGGTGACATGATCGAAATCGGTGATGTCCCCGTCTGGAAAGCGAAAGAAGCAGACACACCCGCGCGCATGAAAACTGCGATTGAAGACAAGAAAGAGTCGCAGCTGAATGAACGGATGCGATTGCTCTATGTGGCTCTAACACGAGCAGAAAAGTGGTTAATCGTTGCTGGTGCCGGTGACATGGGCAAGACGTCAGAGGATTCTTGGTACAGCACTATTCAGGCGGCGATGGTGCACAGCAACGCCACTGATACTCCGTTTCCTGTTGTTGGTCAGGTCAAACGATTGACCCATGCGGATTGGGATGCGCCCACCTTGGTTTCCGCCAAATCCGTGCAAAAGCAAACCGCTAATCTAAATCCATTGTTCACCCGCGCAGCACCACCGCCAATGGCCAAACAGCAAACACTGTCGCCATCGAAAATGGAGGGCACCAAAGCGCTGCCTGGCCCTGCGGCGCTAGACGAAGACACCGCCAAGGCCTACGGAACTTTGGTGCACTGGCATCTGGAACATCCAAACGCCCAAGCGCCTGCGTCGTCAGCCTTGCCAGATGCGCTGGTAGCACAAGCCACAGCGGAGGCGCGTGCGACGTTAGATGCCGCAAATCTCGCTCATGTTTTCGCAAGGGACACGCTGGCAGAAGTTTCAATAACCGCACCTTTGGGCACGCATCGTTTGCACGGCACAATTGACCGGTTGATCATCACGCCAACCACAATCACGGCCATCGATTTCAAATCCAACGCCGTCGTTCCAACCAATCCGAACTTGTGTCCGAACGGGATTCTGCGACAAATGGGGGCCTATTTGATCGCACTACAGGCCGTCTATCCGGACCACAAAATCGAAACAGGTATCGTTTGGACAAAAGAACAGTCGCTGATGATGCTGCCACACGATCTTGTGTTTGATGCCCTTAAATCATCGCCATATCTTGACGTTTAACCGCGTCGTCCATAGGTTCAACACCTGAAATAAACACCCCTCGAGGAGAAGCCAAATGGCAACCGTTGCTGTCTCGGACGCACAGTTCGACGCCGAAGTGAAACAATCCGACATCCCCGTTGTGGTGGATTTCTGGGCCGAATGGTGCGGTCCTTGCAAACAGATCGGCCCAGCCCTCGAAGAGCTGTCCGCCGAGATGGAAGGCAAAGTGAAAATCGTCAAAATCAACGTTGACGAAAACCCGAATGCACCTGCCCAAATGGGCGTGCGCGGCATTCCAGCCTTGTTCATCTTTAAAGGCGGAGAAGTCGTGGCCAACATGGCCGGCGCAAAACCCAAAGCTGCGCTCAAAAGCTGGATCGAAGATTCAGTCTAAGTTGACTTAAAACTATTCGAAAAAGGCGTCGCTTCGGTGGCGTCTTTTTTATTCAATCCAGCCAAATGCCCGCAAACGATCCGTGATTTTTTCCTCAGCCGACGGATGGCCGGCATTAATGCTTTGATTTTGCCAAAACCACCAAATGTAACGGGCATAGTCCGGGCGATGGTTGGCAATTTGCCCAAAATCAGACAGCTGCATGCCATCCAATGCGATGTGATGGAAATCGATCTTACCAAACAGAACGGCAGGCTTTCCGTAAAAATAACCATTGAATGCCGCACTGGAATTTTGGGTCACAACACAGGCACATTTTGGCAGCAGGTCAATCATCTGACCCGTTCGCAATTCCAACTGGCTATGTCGTTGTTCCAACCGCGCCATCGTGTTTTGTTCTGATTGTAAATACTCTTCTTTTGGGTGGAACGTCGCGATAATTTTGCGGTCAGGCAAGGCAGCCATCACACGTTCGATCATCTCGATCGGGGAACAACTTTGAAACGATCGATGCTGTGTAAGCTTGCCTTGCAAAGGCACGTAAACGAACCCGTCATCGTCGCAGTCGCCCTGCAAATCATACAACCTTTTACGCCAGAAATTGTAAAAACGGTTCGCTTCTTTTTCATCGATTTGCACAGGGTCAAACTGTGCCTGAGCCACCCGCCAATCCCATCGTTTATCCGTTTGGTCGATCTGCCAAAACGGGTAATGATAAACGCGGCGAAAGGTCAGGCCATGTCCTGTTTCGGGCACCTTCATGTGGGTCAACGCGTACCCGCCAGTCCCACGATCTGACATCTTGTGAAACGCGACATCAAAGCCGTGCACACGCAAAACATCTGCGACTTTGTTAATGAAATTATGCTGACCTGATTGCGCACTTTCACGCAGCCTGTCTTCGAGAAAAAATCGTACTGTCTTTGGCGTGCTCATAACGCGACGCTATGTCGTTCAAGGGCCCGCAACAAGCCCGTTGCACTTGTGTCGCATCACGCCCAGCGCCATATAGATTGCCAAGCCCTATCAGGAGACTCCACATGGCACGCGACGAATTCCCCGGCTGGCACGGCACCACAATCATCGGCGTCAAAAAGGACGGCGAGGTCGTGATTGCAGGCGACGGTCAAGTGTCGCTTGGTCAAACCGTGATCAAAGGCACCGCGCGCAAGGTGCGGCGTTTGTCACCCGGCGGCTTTGACGTGGTTTGTGGATTTGCCGGATCCACCGCAGATGCGTTTACCTTGCTCGAACGACTTGAGGCCAAGCTAGAAGCGACACCAGGTCAGTTGGCCCGCGCCTCAGTTGAGCTAGCCAAGGACTGGCGCACCGACAAATACCTCCAGAAACTAGAGGCGATGTTGATCGTAACCGACGGCACCGAACTGCTGGTGATCACTGGGGCAGGGGATGTTCTAGAACCTGAACACAACGTGGCAGCGATTGGATCGGGCGGTAACTTTGCTCTCGCGGCGGCCCGTGGCATGATGGACAGCGACCGCAACGCCGAAGCAATTGCGCGCGACGCCATGGCGATCGCCGCTGACATTTGCGTCTACACCAACGGAAAACTGACAGTGGAAAGCATCAAAGCATGACCGATCTGACGCCTCGCGAAATCGTATCCGAACTGGACCGTTTTATCATCGGTCAGAACGACGCCAAACGCGCTGTTGCGGTAGCCATGCGCAACCGCTGGCGCCGTCAACAACTGGGCGATGATCTGCGCGACGAAGTGTACCCAAAGAACATCCTGATGATCGGGCCCACCGGTGTTGGTAAAACCGAAATCAGCCGTCGCTTGGCAAAGCTGGCTAAGGCGCCGTTCCTAAAGGTTGAGGCGACCAAGTTCACCGAGGTCGGTTACGTCGGTCGTGACGTCGAGCAAATCATCCGCGATCTGGTCGACAGCGCCATTGCGATGACCCGTGAAAACATGCGCGACGACGTCAAAGCCAAGGCCCGTCACGCCGCCGAAGAACGTGTGATCGATGCCATCGCCGGGTCCGAAGCCCGCGCCGGCACCCGCGACATGTTTCGCAAAAAACTGAACTCGGGCGCACTGGACGACACCGAGATCGAGCTGGAGGTCGCCGACACATCCAGCCCGTTCCCGACCATGGACATTCCGGGCCAGCCGGGTGGTGGCATGGGCATGATGAACCTTGGTGATATTTTTGGCAAAGCCATGGGCGGGCGCACCACGCGGCGCAAGCTCAAGGTCTCAGACAGCTACGAAGTTCTGATCGGCGAAGAGGCCGACAAATTGCTGGACGATGAAACCGTGACACGCGCCGCGGTTGAGGCGGTCGAGCAAAACGGCATCGTTTTTCTGGACGAGATCGACAAAGTTTGTGCGCGTTCTGATGCCCGTGGTGGTGACGTTAGTCGCGAAGGTGTGCAGCGCGATTTGCTGCCCTTGATCGAAGGCACCACCGTCAGCACCAAACACGGCACCGTGAAAACGGACCATATTTTGTTCATCGCTTCGGGTGCTTTTCACATCGCTAAACCGTCTGATTTGCTGCCAGAATTGCAAGGTCGCCTGCCGATCCGTGTTGAATTGCGCGCCCTGACCGAAGAGGATTTTGTGCGCATCCTGACCGAAACCGACAACGCGCTGACCCGTCAATACACAGCGTTGATGGGCACCGAACAAGTCACCGTTTCGTTCGAAGACGACGGGATCAAGGCACTTGCCAAAATCGCCGCCGACGTGAACCAAAGCATCGAAAACATTGGCGCGCGGCGTTTGTACACCGTGATGGAACGCGTGTTCGAGGAACTGTCTTTTGGTGCACCGGACCGCGCCGGTGAAAAAGTCGTGGTGAATGCCGGCTTTGTTGAGGCGAACCTCGGCGAATTGACGCGCTCCACCGATCTTAGCCGCTACGTTCTTTGACTGGTCACACCGGATTTGCTGCGGTAAGTCTGGGACAGGGTAGCAGCAGTAGGTTCAAGATGCGTTGGTTCATCATAGGTGCGTTGATTATTGCTGGTGGGTGTTCGAACCGTACTGACGCACCGGTTTTGCCTAGGGCGTTGAACATCGGCGACAACCAAACCGTCTTTGTTGGCACCACGCGCAAACTAGATGAAACCGGTGTTTACGGGATTGGCAGATCAAGGGATTTGCAACTGCTAGAGCTGGAAATTTCGATCCCGCCGAAACGCACTTTGGGTTCGATTTCAGATGGCTTCGACAAGCCTAATCCAACCAAAGATTTTGTCATCGCCGCGCAAAACCGCTTTGCAAAACCGCGTGATTTTCAAACAGCTTTGCGCCAGTCTTATGATGCGCAGCGCGAAGTCACCGTTTTTGTGCATGGCTACAATTACAGCTTTTCGGATTCGTCATTCAGGCTTGCTCAGCTCGCTCATGATCTGGAATTGCCCAGCACGATGGTGTCCTATTCATGGCCCAGCCGTGGGCACGTTTTGGGGTATGAATACGATTCAGACAGCGCTTTGTTCGCCCGTGACGGCCTGCAAGAATTGCTGCAAACCGTCAAAGCCAGCGGCGCAAGCAGTATCGTTTTGGTGGCCCACTCGATGGGTGGAAACCTCGCGATGGAAACGCTGCGCCAGATGGAAATCAAGGAACCGGGATGGTCTGCGGAAAACCTGTCCAGCGTCGTTCTGATCTCGCCGGACATCAACGTGGATGTGTTTTTATCACAAGCCCGAGCGTTCAAGAAACTGCCAGAACCGTTCATCGTTTTCAAATCCCGCGCAGACAAGGCGCTAAAGTTTTCGGCCCGATTGCGGTGGGAAGAAGCACGACTTGGCTCGGTCGAGGACATTTCCGAATTCGCGCATTTGCCAATCGAATTTGTCGATGTGACCGCCTTTACCGATGCCGGTGGCGGCAATCATTTCACTGCCGGCAGTTCGCCTGCATTGATCGCTTTGCTAAAATCAGCGGGTCGACTTGATCGCCAATTCCTTTCTGGTGAAACGGGGTCAGCCGGGCTTTTGCCAGGGCGCAAACGTGTCTTGCGAAATGCCACCCAGATTATTGTATCACCGGGCAGCGATCGCTAAATGCGCACCACACATTTTCTGACGTCAAACGCGCCGTGGCTTGCCGCAGGTGGATCATTGACCTTGCTGTCATCGTTTGGACAGACGTTTTTCATCTCGATTTTCGCGGCTGAAATCCAATCCGAATTTTTGCTGAGCCACGGTGAATGGGGCGGAATTTACGCAATCGGCACAACTGCATCTGCAGCAGTTATGGTCTGGGCAGGGGGCCTGACGGATATGTTTCGCGTGCGAAACATTGGGTCAGTGATACTGGCACTATTGGCGGTGGCCTGTTTGGCAATGGCCCTCAACCCATACGTATGGGCACTACCAGTCGTTATCTTTTGTTTGCGCATCACCGGCCAAGGCATGACCAGCCACATCGCAGTTGTCGCCATGGCACGCTGGTTTGTGGCGGCGCGGGGCAAGGCGCTGTCGATTGCGACGTTGGGCTTTTCCGTGGGCGAGGCGGTGTTGCCGTTCATCTTTGTCGCGCTGTTAACGATGATGGATTGGCGCTGGTTGTGGGTAATCGCAGCTGCGGTGGCATTCGCTGGAATCCCGATACTGATCGCATTGCTGAAACGCGAACGTACCCCGCAATCCATGGCCAGCGAAAACGCATCGCTCGGAATGAACGCCCGCCACTGGGGCCGGATAGAGGCACTGCGCCACCCGTTGTTCTGGTTCATGGTGCCCGCCATTTTGGGCCCATCCGCGTTCAACACCGCGTTCTTTTTCCATCAGGTGTATTTTGCCGAACTCAAGGGATGGGAGCACCTGACTTTGGTGTCGATGTTCCCTGTCTACACGACCGTTTCAATCGCCGCGATGATCGCGTCGGGCTGGGCGCTTGATAAATTTGGCACGCCGCGATTGATCCCGTTTTTCCAGCTGCCCATGGTCGCCGCATTCCTGTGTTTTGCCTATGCGCAATCCATCGCGCTGACCGTCGTCGGGTTCGTGATGTTGGGGTTGACGTCAGGTGCGAATTCGACGCTGCCTTCGGCGTTTTGGGCAGAATTCTACGGCACGCGCTACATCGGTTCGATCAAGGCGCTGGCAGCCGCGTTCATGGTTCTAGGATCCGCAATCGGGCCGGGGCTGACGGGATTGTTAATCGACCAAGGTTTGGGTCTCGAGACGCAGTTCATCGGGGTCGCCGCGTTCTTTATCTTCACCTCGATCCTGATCTGGATCGGGGTGCGCCGCTATGCCCGCGATCTTTAGCGCGGCTTGCGCAGGTAGACGTAGTAGGCTCCGCCACCGCCGTGCTTCAGATGCGCTTGGGTCACTTGCAAAATGGCAGAGGACAGCGGCGGCATCGACATCCATTGCGGGACTTGGTGGCGCAAAACGCCGAACCGCACAGGAATCGGGCCACCGTCGTCGCGCGCTTTGCCCTTGCCCGTGATCACCAGCACCAGCCGTTTGCCATTGGCTTGGGCCGACAGAATAAATTGCATCAGGGCAGGGTGCGCGCGATCCAGCGTCATGCCGTGCAGATCAATGCGTCCTTCGGGTTTCAGCTTGCCCCGTTTCATCTGATCAAACGACTTGCGGTCCATTTGGACTGTGGCCGTGCGGACTTGGTCAGCGATGGCCGGAATCAGATGTGCGCGGGCAGTGGGTTTCGCAGGTTTGGCGCCCAGTTTTCCCTGCGGCACTGACAGGGTGTCGATCATTTTGCGGCGCTTGGGGGCGGGCACGAACTGTGGTTCGATGTCCAACGCGGCAGGGCGCGTGCCCATTTCAAGCCGTTCGGTTTGCGCCGCGACCTGTTTCCATAACTCGATTTCGTCAGGTCGTAATTTTCGGCTCACAGCGCACCTTCGGGTAGCAGGGCAAACGCACGTTGGATCGGCATCAAAACCAGCATGCGGCCGGGATCACGCAAACGACCTGCGGCGCGACCTGCCTTGTCGCCGGTGCCAAAAAACACATCAGCACGTTGCGCACCTTTGATCGCTGATCCGGTGTCTTGGGCAATCATCAAACGGCGCAGGGGCTTTTTACCATCTTTTTCGATCCAGACGGGCGAACCAAGACGCACGTAAGACGGATCAACCGCAACGCTGCGCATAGTCGTGATTGATCTGTTCATCGCGCCAAGCGGACCCTTGTGTGCTGGCACCTGATCGACGCTGCGAAAGAAAACGTACGACGGATTGTGGAACAGCAGTTCGCGACCCTGAATTGGATTGCGGCGCACCCAGTTTTTGATCACTTGCGCGCTGACTTGATGGGGTTTGTAGACCTTGCGGCGGACCAGTTCGGCCCCAAGGGATCGGTAGGTGTGACCGTTCGCGCCTGAATAACCAACGCGCAGGAAACTACCGTCGGGCAGGCGGATGCGCCCCGATCCCTGGATCTGCAAAAAGAACAGTTCAACCGGATCATCGACCCACGCGATTTCCAGCCCGCGCCCCGTCATGACGTCGGTGCTAAGGATGTCGCGGCGGGTCAACCACGGGCGGATTTTGCGGGCCTCGGGTGGCATTGCGTAAACCGGATAGCGGTAGCGCGCCGTCTTTACGCGCGAGCCGTCAAGTTCCGGTTCGAAGTACCCTGTGAACATTGCATCATTGCCGTCATCAATCATGACCGGGCGAAACAGAAGTTCGAAAAACGCGCGCCCGTCTGTGGCTTGGGTCGCGTAGGCGCACAAAGACCCCCAATCGGGGTCTTTCATGTCGCGGCAGGTGTTTTGGAAAACCGTTAATGCGGCATCGTGATCGTCGTCCGCCCAGCCGTCTAACTGGTCAAAGGACAGCACCTGATAGCTCACTTCGGCTTTTGCTGGTGTCATTGTTAAAAACCCCGCAGCAAAGACCCAAGTGAGCGCGCCTTTTACGCGTCTGTAGAAACAAGCAGCCAATTTGGATCATCCGAACCCATGATGCGCGCAAACGACCACGTGTCTTTTTGTTTCTTGACGTCTGTCAGCGATCCTTCAACGATATCGCCGCCTTTGTCGCGCACAGCTGATGTCAGTTCGGCGACAAAGCGGATCGTGATTTCGGCCTCGTTTGTGTCTTTGTCCAGCGTCGCATTTGACAGGCGCATTTCACGCACACCGATAAAGTTCGCTTCGATTGTCAGCCCTTGGTCTTCGCGCGCGGCAACACCGTCCACAAAGCTTTCGTAGATTTCTTCGGACAGGAAGGGTTGGATTTCGGCCAGATCGCCGTTTTCATACCCCATCACGATCATCTCGTAGGCACCGCGGGCCCCACCGATGAAATCACCAACACCAAAGGATGGCTCAAGACGTTTCATGCCAGCCAGCGCGTCTGCGGAATCGCTGCCTTCGTCCACGTGATCGGTGATGTCCAGATCGGGGCCACCTTCGATGACCTCTAGGTCAGGGCGACCACGGCGTTCAGACGGTTGGGTCTGGACCTCGGGCTGTTCAAACCCTTCACGGGTGCCCAGCACGCTTTTGAGGCGCAGGATCAGGAAAACGGCAATACCGGCCAAAACCAAAAGCTGGATCAGGGGTGAATTCATAAAAAGCCTCGATATGGGTAAAACATGGAAACGGATCGTTGTTGCCCTTATGTAGGGTGTGACCCCCTACAAGTCCACTGTAGGGAACGTGAAAGGACCGATCCACATGTGGCTTTTGTTTGCTTTTATCGGCGTACCGCTGATTGAAATTACGCTGTTCATCCAAGTTGGCGGGGCCATTGGGCTGTGGCCAACGTTATTGGTGGTGATTGTGACCGCGTTTTTGGGCACCTATCTGGTTCGCTCGCAGGGGCGCAGCGCGATGGCGAACCTGCAATCTTCGTTTTCGGATTTGAACGACCCGACAGAGCCGTTGGCCCATGGGGCGATGATCTTGTTCGCCGGTGCGTTGCTGCTGACGCCGGGGTTTTTCACCGATGCCGTTGGCTTTGCGCTGATGGTGCCACAGTTTCGCACGGCGGCGTTCAACTATTTGCGCAAACGGGTGAACGTGCAATCGTTTTCCATGGGCGGTGGCATGGGTGCCAATATGGGTGGTCAGCGTCGCCCCCAGAATGATCCAAACGTCATCGACGGCGAATTCGAAGAGGTCAAAGAACCACACGATGGCCCGTCTCTGCCGTCTAATGGGACAAAGCATTGAGGCCCACCCGCCAAGGTGTTAGAGCGGTAAAAACGCCGATATTTCCGCAGGAGTAAGAAAATGGCCGAGAACGAAGCACAACAAGCCCAGCCGCAAATGCGCATCTTGGGTCAATTCATCCGCGACATGTCGTTTGAAAACATCATGGCACAAAAAGGCGCGCCAACGGATTCACAACCGGACGTACAAGTTCAGGTGAATTTGGACGCCAAAAAGCGCGGTGGCGACAACAACCAGTTTGAATCATCGATCAAATTGAACATCACGTCCAAAGCCAAAGAAGGCGACGCGACGCTGTTCGTTATGGAAATCGATTATGTCGGCATTTTCCACATCGAAGGCGTGCCAGAAGACCAGATGCACCCGTTCTTGTTGATCGAATGCCCGCGCATGATTTTCCCGTTCCTGCGCCGCGTTGTGTCTGACGTGACACGCGACGGTGGCTTTCCTCCGCTGAACTTGGAAAACATCGATTTCATCGCGTTGTACCGCAACGAGATCGCGCGCCGTCAGGCCGAAAACGAATCCGCAGGCACGGCCTAAGGTCTAGGTTTTGCGCCAAAGCGGGGCACCGCCCAATTCTTTGGTGATATAAGCGTCATGCGCGGCGGTCTCTGCCGCGCTAATCCGGGAATTCAGAGGTGTGGAGCGCGGTTTTGGTGTCCACACATCGCCCGATGCACCCGATCCCGATTGCGCCGATGTGTTCAGCCCAAAGTCAGGCTGCCGCCCGCCGATCAATTCCAGATACACCTCTGCCAGAATTTCACTATCCAGCAAGGCACCGTGCAAATCGCGTTCTGTTGTGATCCCGAAACGACGGCAAAGCGCGTCTAGCGAAGCCGGAGAACCGGGGAATTTCTTGCGCGCGATAAGCAGCGTATCAAGCGCCTGTTCCATCGGAATTTGCGGCAGGTTCATCCATTTAAGTTCGGCATTCAGGAACTTCATGTCGAACGACGCGTTGTGAATGATCAGTTTGGAATCTTGAATGAAATCAAGGAAGGACTGACCGACTTGTGCAAATTTTGGTTTGTCGCGCAGGAAATCGTCGCCCAGCCCGTGCACCTGAAAGGCTTCGTCCGGCATGCCGCGTTCGGGATTGATGTATTTGTGGAACGTTTTGCCAGTGGCGACGTGGCCTTGCAATTCAATCGCGCCGATTTCAACGATGCGGTCGCCGGAAAACGGGTCAAACCCAGTGGTTTCGGTATCAAGAACGATTTCACGCATCTGCAATTCCTTGGCGGATAGAGTTTACGATTTCTGCGACCTGCGCGCGGGCGTGTTCAGGGGTATCTGTGACGATAACATAGTCTGCACGGTCGCGTTTTTCGTCGGCGGGCAATTGTTTGGCACGGATCGCCTCGAACTGTTCTTGGGTCATGATGCCGCGTTCCATCACCCGTTTTTCTTGGGTCTGCGCGTCAATCCAAACGCAGGCAACCGCGTTCATGTTTACCTGACCACCGGTTTCAAACAGCAGCGGGATGTCGAAAACCACGATGTCCGATGTGACCTTGGCCATGAAATCAGCGCGGTCCTGACCTAGCAAAGGGTGCACAACCCCTTCGATCTTTTTCAGCAACGTCGGGTCATTCATGATTGCCTCGCGCAGGTGGTCGCGCGAAATTTCGTCATTCACTACGGCCGCGGGGATCATGGCGCGCATAGGTTCAATCGCCAGCCCGCCTTTGCCGTACATCCGGTGCACGGCGGCGTCGGCGTCGTACACGTCGCACCCCAGATCGCCGAACATCTGCGCCGTCGTGGATTTTCCCATCCCGATTGAACCTGTCAGGCCAAGCTTGAACATCAGCGCAGGGCCGCAGCACGGGTAGCGCTGTCAACGACGGGGCGTTTGCCGAACCAACGCTCGAACGCCGGGACCGCTTGGTGCAGCAACATCCCCAAACCGTCGACGGTGATGCAGCCCCGTTGTTCGGCGACTTTTATCAGTTGCGTTTGCAACGGCGTGTAAACCAGATCGGTGACAATCGACCCTTTGCGCAGACCATCCAGCGGCACGCGCAGGTCTTGTTTTCCGATCATGCCAAGCGATGTGGTGTTCACGGTCAGCACGGCTTCTTCAAGGATGTTGCCGGCTTGCACCCAATCGACCACCTGAACGCGGTGACCAAAGTCGGCGGCCAGTTTTTCAGCGCGCACACGGGTCCGGTTGGTCAGCAAGATTTCAGGCACACCGGCATCTAACAGCGAGGCAACAACGGCGCGCGATGCACCGCCAGCCCCAAGAACCGCGGCAGCCCCCGCCTTTGGGTTCCACATCGGCGCGCCGGCCTTGAGGTTTTCAAGAAAACCGTAGCCATCGGTGTTGTCCGCGTGAATTTTGCCATCCTTGCGAAAGATTAGCGTGTTGGCAGCACCGATCAGCGTGGCGCGGTCTGTGACCAGATCGGCAATTTCAAGGATCGTTTCTTTGTGCGGGATCGTGACGTTGACGCCAACAAACCCCATTTGCGGCAGCGTTGTCAGAACTTGGCGCAGGTCGGCGTTTGACACATCCATCGGGATGTAAAACCCCTGCAGTCCATAGGTTTTAAGCCAATGTTTGTGCAGCTGAGGCGACTTTGAATGGGCAATCGGCGATCCGATCACACCGGCCAGTGGAATTTTATTCATGAGTCAATCTCACCTCTGAGAGTTAGAAACGCCAGCAGTTCCAAAAGTGGCATACCGAGGACGTTAAAGTAATCCCCTTCGATGCTGTGAAACAGGCGCACGCCTTCTTCTTCTAGTTTGTACCCACCGACGCTGTGGCGGATGCTGTCCCAGTTTCGGGTCACGTAGTCTTGGATGTAGCTGTCTGACGCTTGGCGCATGCGCAGGCGGACTTGGCCGACGTGACGCCAGATCGGTTTGCCCTCGTTATAGATGACTGCGGCGGACAATAGTGAGTGTCGTTCGCCGCGCATGGATTTGATTTGGCTGATTGCCTGATCCGGGCTGTCTGGTTTGGACAGCAGCGCGCCTTGGAAATCAAGCACCTGATCACAGCCCAAAACCATGGCATCCGGGTGTTTGGACGCGACCTTGCGGGCTTTGGATTCTGCCAGCGCATCTGCAATATCACGGGGGCTGGCACCCTCGGCCAAAAGCGATTCCTTAATCATTTTTTCATCAACACGTGCGATTTCTATGTTGAACGGAACACCAGCATTGCGCAGCAGTTGCGCGCGGATTTCAGAACCTGATGCTAGAATGAGTGGCATAACTATGTGGATAAACCCGTGACAAAATTAAGCGTTTGTTAAGGAACTGTTCTGAATAATGGCGGGCCGTATGGCAAGGGGGTTAAACGAACATGCCTCACTGCACTTGTGTCAATTTCGCCCTCTTGGGGTAAGGATAACGTTGCTGCTGAGGACAAACATCATGTCCCAGAGTTTTGCACAGGTTTATCGCGAATGAGATTTGTTGTTTTCAGATATCCTTTTGTTATTAAATAATAATTTCTGAAATCGACAGTTATCCACACAAGCAGGTGTAGATTTTTCCCTGTGTGGATAAGCCCCTGAACAACCCATTAATCCACAGGAATCGGCGTCCCTACTTAATCATCATCCTTTTCTCTATATATATTTATTATATAGGAAGGTCAGAGCAGGGAGCGCGAGATGACAGACCTACTGGCCATTGCCTATCCTTGGATCAAGTCGATCCATATCATTTCCGTGATCTCGTGGATGGCTGGTATTTTTTACCTTCCACGTCTGTTTGTCCATCATTCTGAGAAAGTACAGCTGAGCGGTGAAACCCACGATCTGTTCTGCATGATGGAGATGAAGCTGCTGAAAGTGATCATGAACCCGGCCATGATCTCGACATGGATCTTTGGCTTGCTGTTGGTGGCGACACCAGGGATCGTAGATTGGTCGGACGTGTGGCCATGGCTCAAGGCGATCAGCGTGATTGCCATGACGGTGTTTCACATGTGGCTTGGCGGACAACGCAAACGGTTTGTTGCCGGCGCGGGTGTCCTTGAAGGGCGGCGTTACCGGATCATGAACGAAGTGCCGACAGTGTTGATGTTCGTCATCGTGATCTCGGTGGTTGTGAAGTTCTGAAAACGTTGACTCGCGGCAGGTTTACTCTTATCTGAGCGGCAACGCCCCATTCGGGGATCGTGTAAAGCGAACATTGATAAAGTAGCACCAGCGCATGAAACCCATGCGGGCTGGCGATAGGTATTCCCATGACAGATGATGTAAACACAGACGTATCCGCAGAAACGACGCAGGATGTGGCCACAGATGGTCCGGTTGAAAAGCTAAACCTTGCGGACCTGAAAAAGCAAAGCCCGAAGGCCCTGTTGTCCATGGCCGAAGAGCTCGAGATCGAGAACGCCTCGACCATGCGCAAAGGCGAGATGATGTTCCAGATCTTGCGTGAACGGGCAGACGAAGGTTGGGAAATCTCTGGTGATGGCGTGTTGGAAGTCTTGCAAGACGGCTTTGGTTTTCTGCGCTCGCCTGAGGCAAACTACCTGCCGGGCCCGGATGACATTTACGTGTCGCCCGACCTGATCCGCCACCATTCGCTGCGCACCGGTGATACCATCGACGGTGTGATCAAAGCGCCGGATGACAACGAACGTTATTTTGCCCTGACGCTGACGACCAAGATCAACTTTGAGGATCCGATCAAAGCCAAGCACAAAGTTGCCTTTGAAAACCTGACCCCGCTGTATCCGGACGAACGTTTGAACATGGAAACGGCTGATCCAACAACCAAGGATCGCTCTGCCCGGATCATTGATCTGGTGGCACCCATCGGCAAAGGCCAACGGTCGTTGATCGTGGCGCCGCCGCGCACCGGTAAAACGGTTCTGTTGCAAAACATCGCCAATAGCATCGAACAAAACCACCCTGAGTGTTACCTGATCGTGCTGTTGATCGACGAGCGGCCAGAAGAAGTCACCGACATGCAACGCTCTGTTAAAGGCGAGGTGGTATCATCCACATTTGATGAACCTGCGACGCGCCACGTGGCGGTGTCGGAAATGGTCATCGAAAAGGCCAAACGCCTTGTTGAACACAAACGCGACGTGGTGATCCTGTTGGATTCCATCACACGCCTTGGGCGCGCGTTTAACACGGTTGTGCCATCCTCAGGTAAGGTTCTGACCGGTGGTGTCGATGCGAACGCCTTACAGCGCCCAAAACGCTTCTTTGGGGCCGCGCGTAACATCGAAGAGGGTGGATCGCTGACGATCATCGCGACGGCCCTGATCGATACGGGTTCGCGTATGGACGAAGTCATCTTTGAAGAATTCAAAGGCACCGGTAACTCTGAAATTGTTCTTGATCGCAAGATTGCAGACAAACGCGTGTTCCCGGCGATGGACATCTTGAAATCCGGTACCCGCAAAGAAGAACTGCTGGTCGACAAAGTCGATCTGCAGAAAACCTTTGTGCTGCGTCGTATTTTGAACCCGATGGGCACCACAGATGCGATTGAATTCCTGATTTCCAAGCTGAAACAGACCAAGACCAACTCGGACTTCTTTGATTCAATGAACACGTAACTTATTGTTCAATAACAATGGGTTAAGCTTATGGAAACGATTTTTGCCCTCGCCAGTGCCCAAGGCCGTGCTGGTGTATCCGTTGTTCGGTTGTCTGGTCCAGACGCGCATGTCGTGTTGGGTGGGCTGATCAATAATATGCCTGCGGATCGCGTGGCTGGTTTGCGCGAAATCCGCGATCCCACAGGTGAATTGCTGGATCAGGCATTGGTGCTGCGGTTCGACGCGCCGCATAGCTTCACTGGCGAAAACGTTGTTGAACTGCATTTGCATGGCAGTATTGCCGTGGTCCAGTCCGTGCTGCGGACTTTGGGCGACAACCCTCGAATGCGGCTTGCGGAGCCTGGCGAATTCACGCGGCGTGCGCTGGAAAATGGCAAAATGGACCTCGCGCAGGTTGAGGGTTTGGCGGACCTGATCGAATCCGAAACCGAAGCACAACGCAAGCAAGCGGTGCGCGTGGTTTCAGGCGAACTTGGGAAACTGGTCGAAGGGTGGCGTAGTTCGCTAATCCGCGCCGCCGCCCTGATGGAAGCCACAATTGATTTTGCCGACGAAGATGTTCCAATCGACGTGTCGCCAGAAGTCATGGCGTTGCTTGTTCAAGTCAAGTCAGAGTTGCAGGGGGAAATTGCGGGCAGTCGTGTCGCAGAGCGCATTCGTCTTGGTTTTGAAGTTGCCATTGTCGGACGACCCAATGCTGGGAAATCAACTTTGTTAAACGCGTTTGCGGGCCGGGATGCGGCGATAACGTCTGATGTCGCTGGAACCACGCGCGATGTGATCGAAGTTCGGATGGACCTAAATGGCCTTCCGGTCACAATTTTGGATACTGCCGGTCTGCGCAAAGGGCTGGACAAGGTTGAGGCGCTAGGAATTTCGCGTGCAGTGTCGCGCGCCGAGGACGCGGATCTTCGCATTTTCCTAACAGATGACGTTACGAACCTGCCGTTGACGCCCGTGAGGGATGATATCATCGTGTCACCGAAAGCTGATCAAACCGGTGTTGGTGTTTCTGGTTTGACAGGTCAGGGCGTGTCAGAACTGCTGGATCAGGTGCAAAATATCTTAGGAAACCGGTCCTCGCAGGCTGGTCTTGCTACGCATGAGCGGCACAGAACCGCCATGCAATCGACTTTGGCCGCCCTTGATGTTGTGCTGCCCCTTGTCGAATACGGTCCAGAGCATTACGACATAGCAGCTGAAGAATTACGATCGGCCATTCATGCATTAGAAGCGTTGGTAGGTCGAATTGACGTTGAAAACCTGCTGGATGAAATCTTCGCCAGCTTTTGTTTAGGTAAATGATGGAGTGTTTCACGTGAAACATTTTGATGTACTTGTCATTGGTGGCGGCCACGCTGGCACAGAAGCTGCGCATGCTGCGGCTCGCATTGGTGCGCAGACTGGCCTGATCACGATGACCCGCGATGGAATCGGCGTGATGTCGTGCAATCCGGCGATTGGTGGATTGGGCAAAGGGCATCTTGTTCGTGAAATTGACGCTTTGGATGGTGTTATGGGGCGCGTCGCCGATGCTGCGGGAATCCAATTTCGTTTGCTAAATCGCCGTAAAGGCCCCGCTGTACAGGGACCTCGAGCCCAGGCAGACCGCAAGATCTATCGCCAAACTATGCTTCAATTAACTGAATCTCGGGAAAATCTGGAAATCATCGTTGGTGAAGCGGTGGATTTCATGATGAAAGGGGACCGCGTTGTTGGGGTCATTTTGGATGATGGGTCCGAAGTTCTAGCGAAAACGGTGATCCTGACCACAGGTACGTTTCTGCGTGGCGTAATTCACATCGGAGACGTCGCACGTTCCGGCGGGCGGATGGGTGACAAAGCGTCTGTAAAGCTCGCCGATCGGATAGATTCTTTTGGTCTCCCGCTAGGGCGCCTCAAGACCGGTACACCGCCGCGTTTGGATGGACGTACGATTAAATGGGACTTGCTTGAAAGCCAGAAGGGTGACGACGAACCGACTCTTTTCTCCTTTATGTCCAAGGGCATAAAAGCCCGACAAGTTTCTTGTGGCATGACATATACCAACGAGAAGACCCACGACATCATCCGCGAAAATCTGGCAAAATCAGCTATGTACGGCGGTCACATTGACGGTGTTGGGCCACGGTACTGCCCTTCTATCGAGGATAAAGTGGTCCGTTTTGAAGATAAGACATCGCATCTGGTGTTTCTTGAGCCTGAAGGCTTGGATGATCACACGGTTTATCCGAACGGCATTTCAACGTCTTTGCCTGAATCAGTGCAGCACGACTATGTGACATCGATTTTTGGACTTGAAGACGTCAAAATTTTGCAACCGGGTTACGCGATTGAGTATGACTACGTGGATCCGCGCGTTTTGGACATGACACTGGCGTTGCCAAATGTTCCAGGTTTGTATCTTGCGGGACAGATCAATGGCACGACGGGATATGAAGAGGCGGCGGCACAGGGTATGGTTGCAGGGCTGAACGCTGGGTTGGCGGCTCTTGGTCGTCGTTCTGTGGAATTTGGTCGTGGTCAAAGTTACATTGGCGTCATGATTGACGACTTAACGACGCGTGGTGTGTCAGAGCCTTATAGAATGTTCACATCCCGTGCTGAATTCCGCCTTTCGCTTCGTGCTGACAATGCGGATCAACGCCTTACGCCCTTAGGGATTGAGTTGGGTGGAGTTTCTGAGGATCGAAAAAGATCGTTCGGTGACAAGATGGAACGTCTAAAAGTGGGTCATTCCGCTGTTTCACGTGAAACATATACGCCAAAAACCATTAAGAACGCGGGAATTGAAATTAACCAAGATGGAACGCGTCGCACACCTTATCAATTGTTGGCGTTTCCAAATGTCGTTTTTGATGATGTAGTGATTTTGCAATCGGATCTGGCTGATTTGGATATAGAAACAAGGGTACAACTGTCCCGTGAGGCGCTGTACGCCAACTACATAGCGCGCCAACAGAAGGAAATTGACCGTCTTGCAAAAGATGAAGCCCACAAAATTCCTCCATCATTCGACTATTCTGGGCTGGAAGGGCTGTCGAATGAGTTAACGACAAAGCTAAACACGGTGAAACCTTACACGCTTGCCCAGGCCGGGCGCATTGACGGGATGACGCCTGCTGCGTTGGCTCTAATTTTGGGAAAAATTCGCCAAATGGCTAAGAAATCGGCATGATGGTTCCGTCGTGGATTAAGGTTGATGTTTCACGTGAAACATTAGAGCGCTTAGAAATCTATGTTTCTCTAATCGAAAAGTGGAACCCGCGGATCAATTTGGTCTCAAAAACCAGCCTCGAAAACGTTTGGGATCGCCATATTTGGGACTCTGCGCAAGTTTTCGACGTTGAAAAGCCCAAAGGCACCTGGGTAGACTTGGGAAGTGGTGGGGGGCTACCGGCAATTGTGCTGAGTATATTGGCCAAGCAAGATTCTCCGGAAACCCTTGTTCATATGGTTGAAAGCGATCAACGAAAATGTGCATTTCTGCGTACAGCGGTTCGTGAGCTTGAGTTGAACGCAAAAGTTTCCGCTGATCGTATCGAAAGCATGCCCTCGTTAGGCGCTGATGTTGTTAGTGCGCGGGCCTTGACTGATTTGAACGGGTTGCTGGAATACGCTCAGATGCACTGCGCGCCGGATGGTGTTGCAATATTCCTCAAAGGCGAAACCTGGAAAAAAGAAGTGTTGTCGGCACAAGAAAACTGGTCATTTGAATACGAAGAACATAAAAGTCAGACAAACCCCGGTGCTGTCATCTTAAAGATCAAGGAAATTGCCCGTGTCTGACCCTTCCCGTCCCAAAGGTCCGAAAATTATCGCGGTTGCCAACCAAAAGGGTGGCGTTGGCAAAACGACTACGACGATAAATTTGGCGGCGGCTTTGGCAGAGCTTGGCCGCAAGGTGCTGATTGTCGATCTTGATCCTCAGGGCAACGCCTCAACTGGTGTCGGGATCAATCTTGAAGATCGTGAATACACAACATACGAATTACTGCTCGAGGATGTTGATCTGGATGACGTAATTCAATCAACTGACCTTGAAAACCTGTCCATCGTTCCTGCAACTGTCGATCTGAGTTCAGCGGATATCGATTTGATTTCAAATGAAAAACGCAGCTTTCTGTTGCATGATGCGCTTAGGCAAACACAAATGGACGTGTTTGGGTTTGACTATGTGCTGATCGACTGCCCGCCGTCACTGAACCTGCTGACTGTTAACGCAATGATTGCGTCGCACTCTGTTTTGGTTCCGCTGCAAAGCGAATTTTTCGCGCTAGAAGGCCTGTCCCAGCTGATGATGACAATCCGAGAGGTGCGTCAAGGTGGAAACAAAGACTTGCGGATCGAAGGCGTTGTTTTGACAATGTACGATCAGCGCAACAATTTGTCCCAGCAGGTAGAGCAGGATGCCCGTGATAATTTGGGTGAATTGGTGTTTAAGACAATGATTCCGCGGAATGTCCGCGTGAGTGAAGCACCATCCTTTGCTATGCCGGTTCTGACGTATGATTCAGCATCCAAAGGGGCCAAGGCGTATCGCGCGCTGGCCAAAGAAGTTCTGAACAGAAACACTTGAGTGATTTAGAAAGCGAGGCATCCAATGGCACCGAAAAAAGACAAGAAACGTGGCTTGGGTCGTGGACTATCTGCCTTGATGGCGGATGTTGCTGAGACTGAAACAGTCGCGCAAACAGGTGTGGCAGGCGCGGAACGCTTTGTTCCGATTGAACAAATCACCCCCAATCCTGACCAACCTCGCAAGCTGTTCAACCAATCGCATTTGGATGATCTTGCATCTTCGATCAAGGAAAAGGGCGTCATTCAGCCTCTGATCGTTCGAGAAACCGGGCATAACGCCTACGAAATTGTTGCAGGCGAACGTCGCTGGCGGGCGTCCCAGATAGCGAATTTGCACGAGCTGCCCGTGATTGTGCGCGACTTTACGGATACCGAAGTTCTCGAAGTTGCCATTATTGAGAACATTCAGCGTGCAGATCTGAACCCGATCGAAGAGGCCGCTGGCTATCGGCAGTTGATGGACAAGTTCGGGCACACTCAAGAGAAAATGGCCGAAGCATTGGGCAAAAGCCGCAGTCACATTGCAAATCTTTTGCGTTTACTGAATTTGCCTGCCGATGTCGTTGATATGGTGCGCAACGGTGACATCAGCGCGGGTCATGCGCGTGCGCTGATCACGGCCAGTAACCCGTCTGAACTGGCAAAACTTGTGATCAAGGATGGGCTAAGCGTACGCGCGACCGAAGCCTTGGTTAAGCGTGAACAGGACGGTCGGTCTGACAACAATATCTTTGGGGATGGGAAAAAACCGTCGACAAGGTCTGACAAAGACGCTGACACGAAGGCGTTAGAGGGCGATCTATCGGCGGGATTGGGCATGAAAGTGGTTTTGAACCACAAGAATGGCGCTGAATCCGGTCAAATGGTTATTGCCTACAACACGTTGGATGACTTGGATGAACTGTGTCGGAAGTTGGGTGGCCTTTAAGCCTCCAGCAGCTTGCGCAAAACGCCGTTTAAAACCATAAAGCCTTGATCTAAAACGGTTAATTGATCGGCCTTCATCGAAATGAGGTTTAGTTCGGTCAGTTCCTGTACCGCATTTTGATCCAATGGTTTTCCGGCAAGTGTTTCGTATCGCTTGATCGATACGCCCTCCTTGAGGCGCAAACCCATCAAAAGTAGTTCGCTTGCTTGATCTTCAGGGCTCAGCAACTGGCGGGGTTTTTCCGACGCGCCTGTCATAGCCTGATCCAACCACTTTTTCGGGTTGCTGTACGCCTCTGTCGCGGTGCGCTGGCCGTTCAATGTTAGACGCCCATGCGCGCCAGGACCGATTCCGACGTAATCGCCGTACCGCCAATAAATCAGGTTGTGCCGCGATTGCGCACCATCGCGCGCATGGTTTGATACTTCGTAGGCGAGCATCCCTGCGGCCCCACAAATATCCTGCGTAATCTCGTACATATCGGCGCCCAGATCATCGTTCGGTAATCCGGCAAGCCCGCCTGCGTTGTATCGATCCCCAAATGCGGTGCCTTGTTCGATCGTCAGTTGATACAGCGAAAGATGGTCTATTGCAATGTTTAGAGCCTGTTTCAGCTCATTCTTCCAATCTGACAGCGACTGGTTTTGGCGACCGTAAATCAAATCGAAACTGACGCGTTCAAATGTGCCTCGCGCAATATCGAATGCTGCGCGTGCCTCTGACGCGGTGTGAATACGCCCCAAACGACGCAAGTCATCATCATTCAACGCCTGCACACCCATCGAAATTCGATTTACGCCAGCGTCACGGAAGGCAACAAAACGTCCTGCTTCGACTGATCCGGGATTGGCCTCGAGCGTGATTTCCATGTCATTCGCAGTGGGCCAGTGGGATTTGATCGCGGCGATGATGTCGCCGACGACGTCGGGTTCCATCAAGCTGGGCGTGCCGCCGCCGAAAAAGACGGAATGCAGAACGCGCCCTTTGGTCTGGGACGCGACGCGTTCCAATTCGCGCAAATACGCAATGCGCCATTCGTTGTGATCGATTTGGCGGGAAACATGGCTGTTAAAATCGCAGTAGGGGCATTTGGCGGCGCAAAACGGCCAGTGAACATACAAACCGAAGCCGCCGTTTTGCCAGTCTTCAGCCAAAACAACCTGCAATCAGTTTTTTGAAGGCATCAGCGCGATGGCTGATCTCGTTTTTGGCGTCATGGGTCATTTCGGCAAAGGTAATATCATGGCCGAGCGGCTGGAACATCGGATCATAACCATGACCTTGCTGACCGCGCATTGGCCAGACCAACGTGCCTTCGACTTTGCCCTCGAAAACCTCATCGTGTCCGTCGGGCCATGCGAGGACCAAAGTCGAACAAAACCGCGCGGTGCGAGGCTGCGGCGCGTTTCGTTCTTGCAGCAGATTGTGCGTCTTGGTCATCGCCATGACAAAATCACGACCGTTCGGCGTTTCGGCCCAATCAGCGGTGTAAACGCCAGGGGCGCCATCAAGTCCGTCCACCATGATCCCGGAATCGTCGGACAAAGCGGGCAGGCCAGTTGCCTTGACCGCCGCGTGCGCTTTAATCCGCGCGTTGCCGACAAACGTGGTTTCGGTTTCCTCGGGCTCGTCCAATTTCATTTCTGCTGCACCGACAACCGACACGTTGAAAGGGGCGAAAAGTTCGCCCATTTCTTCCAGTTTTCCAGCGTTGTGCGTGGCAATCAGAATGCGGTTTTCGGTGAATTTGCGGCTCATGCTGTGGCGGCTTTTGCGGCCTCAACCAATTCGCTGACGCCTTTTTCTGCCAAATCCATCAGTTCGTTCATTTGCCCGCGGGAAAATACGGAACCTTCAGCGCTCATCTGGACCTCGATCAGCTTTTTAGAACCGGTCATGATAAAGTTACCGTCAACGCCGGCCTCGGAATCCTCTGGGTAATCCAGATCAAGCACGGGCTGGCCCGCGTAGATGCCACAGCTGACGGCCGCGACCGGATCAACCAGAGGATCGGAAATAACATCGCCGGCTTTCATCAATTTGTTCACGGCCAAACGTAGCGCGATCCAACCGCCAGTGATTGACGCACAACGCGTGCCGCCGTCTGCTTGCAACACATCGCAATCAACAGTGATCTGACGTTCACCCAAAGCAACGCGATCAACACCAGCGCGCAAAGACCGCCCGATGAGACGCTGAATTTCGACGGTACGACCGCCTTGCTTGCCAGATGCTGCCTCGCGACGCATCCGCGTGTTTGTGGCGCGTGGCAACATGCCGTACTCTGCCGTGACCCAGCCAAGGCCGGACCCTTTGATGAACGGTGGCACGCGGTCTTCGATTGTCGCGGTGCACAACACGTGCGTGTCGCCCATTTTGATCAGGGCGGACCCTTCGGCGTGTTTGGTAAAGCCAGTTTCAATCGAAACTTCGCGCATTTGGTCTAGGGCACGTCCTGAAGGTCGCATGGGATATCCTTTTTAGGTTCAAACGTGGGATACCGCCCATAGCCGCATTGATGCAACCCTGATTGACCTTTGATTGGCGACGACATTTAGTGCGCATAGCCATAGGAACCCGATGATGTCCGACACGCGAACCTCTTTAGAAGACATGAACGATCGCTCGCGCGAGGTGTTTCGCCGCGTGGTCGAAGGGTATTTGGAAAACGGTGATCCCGTCGGATCGCGCACGTTGACCCGTGATTTTAGCAAAAAGGTAAGTGCCGCAACGATCCGCAACGTGATGCAGGACCTGGAATACATGGGGTTACTAGATAGCCCGCATGTCAGCGCCGGGCGTATTCCGACGCAGGCTGGTTTGCGCATGTTCGTGGATGGCTTGATGGAAGTCGGCTTGCCCGATGACACAGATCGCGAAAAGATTGACGCGACGCTAGGCCGAAACGAAAGCGACGTTGGTGGGCTGCTGGATCGCGTCGGATCTGCCTTGTCTGGTGTGACGCATGGCGCATCTTTGGTGCTGACACCAAAACATGAAGCGCCGATCAAACACATCGAATTTGTTTCACTGGCCGCCGATCGTGCCTTGGTCGTGCTGGTGTTTGCGGATGGTCACGTCGAGAACCGCTTGTTCACGCCGCCGCCCGGACAAACGCCCAGTTCGATGCGCGAGGCGGCGAATTTCCTGAATTCCCTGATCGAAGGGCGCACGTTGTCTGACGTGCGTAGTGTGATCCAATCTGAAATCTCGCGGCGGCGTCAGGAAATCGATGTGCTTGCGCGCGCCTTAGTCGAAGACGGGCTAGCGGTTTGGGCGGACGAGGGCGAAAATTCGGAACGATTGATCGTGCGTGGCCGTGCAAATCTATTGGAATCAGCCGCAGAGGCCGCCGATCTGGATCGCATCAGAACCCTGTTTGACGACCTTGAACGCAAGCGCGACATCTCGGAATTCCTTGAATTAACCGAGGGTGGCGACGGTGTGCGCATTTTTATTGGTTCTGAGAACAAACTTTTTTCACTTTCGGGTTCATCTTTGGTCGTTTCCCCTTATATGAACGCTGATCGCAAGATCATTGGCGCTGTCGGTGTCATTGGTCCGACGCGGCTGAATTATGGACGGATTGTGCCGATCGTAGATTATACGGCGCAACTGGTCGGCAAAATGCTGTCCGACCGGAGCTAGAGGTGAAAAATGGCAGACCAAGAGAACAACGACTTTTTGGATAACCTCGCGAATGCCGAGGCCGAAGAGTTCGCCGATGAGATGATGGAAATCGACGATGAGGCGCTGGAACTGGACGCAGTGCGCGCTGAGCGTGATGAATTGCGTGATCGGTTTATGCGTGCGCTTGCGGATGCTGAAAATGCGCGCAAACGGTCAGACAAAGATCGTCGTGAGGCCGAAAATTACGGTGGATCGAAATTCGCGCGCGACATGCTGCCGGTGTATGACAACATGAAACGTGCGCTTGAAACGATCACCGATGAACAACGCGCCGTTGCGGGCCCGTTGCTCGAAGGGATCGAGCTGACGATGCGCGAGTTGGTCAGCGTCTTTAGCAAACACGGTATCGTCGTGATTGCGCCTGTCGTTGGTGATGCGTTTGATCCGCAGATGCACCAAGCGATGTTCGAAGCGCCGGTTCCGGGCACAAAAGCAGGCGATATCATTCAAGTCGCCGCTGAAGGTTTCATGCTGCACGATCGACTGCTGCGTCCTGCGCAAGTCGGCGTGTCGTCGATGCCAAAAAGCTAAGCAGCTAAGCAGATTATTTTCAGGGAGGCGGTCAGGATTTGGCCGCCTCTTTTAGTTTGTAGATCAGATCCAGAGCTTGGCGAGGCGTTAGTTCATCCGGTAAAATACCGCCCAACATGTCCATCGCGGGCGAGTCCTGAATTTTCACAGGCAGCGGCGCAGGTGTCGCGGAAAACAGTGGCAAATCGTCGATCAACGCTTTTTGTGTAACGCCGCCTTCGCGTTCGCCTTTTTCCAAAGCATCCAAAACCACACGCGCGCGGGCGATCACAGTTTCGGGCAAACCTGCCAGTTGCGCGACCTGTACCCCATAAGATCGATCTGCCGCGCCTTTGTGGACCTCGTGCAGGAACACGATTTCGTTCTCCCACTCTTTGACAGCGACAGTCGCGTTATCAACGCCGTCCAGTTTGGCCGAAAGAGCAGTCATTTCGTGATAATGCGTAGCGAACAGCGCGCGCGATTTGTTGACGTCGTGCAGATGTTCCAGCGTGGCCCACGCGATCGACAATCCGTCATAGGTTGCCGTGCCGCGTCCGATTTCATCCAAAATCACCAGCGCATGATCATCGGCTTGGTTCAGGATTGCTGCGGTTTCAACCATTTCGACCATGAACGTGGACCGTCCACGGGCCAGATCGTCAGAGGCACCCACGCGGCTGAACAGCTGGCTGATCATACCGATGTGGGCCGAGGTCGCAGGCACGTAACTGCCCATTTGCGCAAGCAGCGCGATCAGCGCATTTTGGCGCAGAAACGTCGATTTACCAGCCATGTTCGGCCCGGTTAGCAGCCAGATATTGGCGGCTGTATCGGCGCTGAGGTCACAGTCATTCGCAATGAATGGCTGACCTGATTGATCGCGCAACGCCTTTTCCACGACCGGATGGCGCCCACCGACGATGTTAAACGCACGGCTGTCGTCGACCTTTGGCTTGCACCAATCCTGCGCGCGGGCGAGATGGGCAAGGGAGGTCGCCAAATCGATCTCAGCCAAGGCACGCGAGGTCTGATTGATCAGTGGTGCTTGATCCAAAATCGCGCCCTTTAGGCTTTCATAGAGCCGCTTTTCGATCTCAAGTGCGTGGTTACCAGCGTTCAGAATTTTCGTTTCCATTTCGGACAGCTCAACCGTGGTGAATCGCACTTGGTTCGCGGTTGTCTGGCGATGGATGAAGGTTTCATTCAGGGGCGTCGACAGCATCTTGTCTGCGTGGGTTGCGGTGGTTTCGATAAAGTACCCAAGCACGTTGTTGTGTTTGATCTTTAGGGTCGAAATACCTGTAACAGAGACGAAGTCTTGTTGCATTTTTGCAATGACACTGCGCCCCTCGTCACGCAGTTTTCGGGCCTCGTCTAGTTCGGTGTCGTACTCAGGCGCGATGAACCCACCATCGCGCGCCAGCAACGGTGGTTCTGCGACCAAGGACTGATCAAGCAGATCGATCAGTTCGTCATGGCCTGTCAGATCAACAAGCGCAGTTTTCAGCAAATGCGGGGCATCGCCCAGTCCAGTTTGTGCAATCAACGCAGCCTCGGCCAACCCATTTCGGATTGCAGTCAGATCACGAGGGCCACCACGGTCCAGTGACAAACGGGACAAAGCGCGATCCAGGTCAGGAACTTTGCGCAATTGTCCGCGCAATTCTTCGGTCATACGGGTGTTTTCTGACGCATGCGATACAGCGTCCAATCGGTGGTGAATCGTCTCTAACACGCGCGAAGGTCCTGCCAAACGACGCTCCAATAGGCGCGCGCCACCCGACGTCACGGTTTGATCAATCACGGATAGCAACGATCCGGCACGCCCGCCGGACAGAGCCTGCGTCAGTTCCAGATTCCGGCGTGTCGCGGCGTCGATTTGCACGGATCGCAGGTGCGTTTCCTGACGCGGGGGCTGCATCAGCGGCAGCTTGCCCTTTTGGGTCAGGTGCAAGTATTCGATGATCGCACCCATCGCCGCGACTTCTCCGCGATCAAAGCTGCCGTACGCGTCCAACGTACTGACGCCGAACAGATCGCAAATCCGTTTTTCGCCAGAGGTGCTGTCGAATGACGCCCGCGATAGTCCTGTTATCGGAATGGCAAAATCAGAGACTAATTCGCCCAATTCTATCTCTTGCGCCTCTGACACAACCAATTCCGAGGGTACCAAGCGCGCCAGTTCTGGCCCCAATCGTGTGCGGTTCGCTTGCATGACGTGAAATGCGCCGGTCGAGATATCGACCCATGCCAGCGCCGCTTGATCGCGCACTTCGGCAAAGGCGGCCAGATAGTTGTGGCGGCGGGCTTCTAGCAGGCTGTCTTCGGTCAAGGTGCCTGGCGTGACCAGTCGAACAACGTCCCGTTTCACGATAGATTTGCCACCGCGCTTTTTCGCCTCTGCGGGGGTTTCTAGCTGCTCGCACACGCCAACGCGGAAACCCTTGCGGATCAACGTCAGCAAATATCCTTCGGCTGCGTGAACGGGGACGCCACACATCGGAATGTCAGCGCCGTCGTGTTTGCCGCGTTTGGTCAGGGCAATATCCAGCGCATCAGACGCATTCACCGCGTCGTCAAAGAACATCTCGTAGAAATCGCCCATACGATAGAACAACAACGCATCAGGATGCGCGGCTTTGATTTCTAGATATTGCGCCATCATGGGCGTGACGGTCATGGAATGCTCCTCGGCGAATTCGTGGAAACCTTACAAAGCGGTGGGGTGCACTTAAACCCACAAACCGCATGACGGTTGAGGCAAGGTAAACAAAGCGATAAGAGGCTTGGACGCACAAAGGGAAGTATGCCGTAATGTCCAAGACCAAAGTTACCGATGAAGAGGCGCTTGCCTTTCACCTAGAGCCAACACCTGGCAAATTCGAGATCTCGGCGACTGTCCCGATGATGACCCAGCGCGATCTTTCGCTGGCGTATTCCCCCGGTGTTGCGGTGCCGTGTCTTGCGATCGCGGACAACCCAGAACTGGCGTATGATTACACGAACAAGGGCAACCTCGTTGCGGTGATTTCAAACGGCACGGCGGTTCTTGGATTGGGCAATCTGGGCGCATTAGGGTCGAAACCAGTCATGGAAGGCAAAGCGGTTTTGTTCAAACGCTTTGCTGACGTCAACAGCATCGACATCGAACTGGATACCGAAGATCCGGATGAATTCTGCAAGGCTGTGCGCCTGATGGGTCCGACGTTTGGCGGCATTAACCTTGAGGATATCAAAGCACCGGAGTGCTTTATCATCGAGCAGCGGCTGAAAGAGGAAATGGACATTCCCGTCTTTCACGACGACCAGCACGGCACTGCGGTGATCTGTGCGGCGGGTCTGATTAACGCCCTGCATCTGTCCGGTAAAAAAATCGAAGACGTCAAAATCGTGCTGAATGGTGCTGGTGCCGCGGGTATTGCGTGCCTCGAACTATTGAAATCCATGGGCGCGCGGTATGATAATTGCATCATGTGCGACACCAAGGGCGTGATCTACCAAGGTCGCACCGAAGGCATGAACCAATGGAAATCTGCGCACGCGGTGAAAACCGAAGCGCGCACATTGGATGACGCGATGAAAGGTTGCGACGTATTCTTGGGCGTGTCGGCCAAGGGCGCTGTGACGCCCGCGATGGTCGCAAGCATGGCCGATAATCCGGTTATTTTTGCAATGGCGAACCCCGATCCCGAGATTACCCCCGAAGAAGCGCACGAAGTGCGGATGGACGCGATCGTTGCCACGGGCCGCAGCGATTATCCGAACCAAGTGAACAACGTTTTGGGTTTTCCGTACCTGTTCCGCGGCGCGCTCGACATCAACGCACGTGCAATCAACGACGAAATGAAAATCGCCTGCGCCCACGCTTTGGCTAACCTTGCACGCGAAGACGTGCCGGACGAAGTCGCGCTGGCCTACGGTAAAAACCTGACGTTTGGACGCGACTATATTATCCCGACACCGTTCGATCCGCGCCTCATTCACCGCATTCCGCCAGCCGTCGCAAAGGCCGGCATGGACACAGGTGCTGCGCGTCGTCCGATCATCGACATGGACGCCTACGAGCTGTCATTGAAATCACGGATGGATCCGACAGCCAGCATTCTGCGTGGCTTGAACACACGTGCCCGTACCGCCCAAGCGCGCATGATTTTTGCCGAAGGTGACGATCCAAAAGTGTTGCGTGCCGCCGTGATGTATCAGCGATCGGGTTTGGGCAAAGCTTTGGTTGTGGGGCGTGAAAATGACGTAAAAGCCAAGCTCGAAGAAGCCGGTCTTGGCGATGCTGTGCGCGAACTCGAAGTCGTGAATGCGGCCAATACGCCCTATTTAGAGACTTATAAGACGTTCCTGTACGACCGTTTACAGCGCAAAGGGTTCGACAGTTCCGACATTCATCGCCTTGCCGCGCGTGACCGTCACGTGTTCTCGGCCTTGATGCTTGCACATGGTCACGGCGATGGGTTGGTGACGGGTGTAACACGTAAGTCCGCCCACGTTTTGGAACGGATCAACCATGTGTTTGATGCAGACACGGCTAATGGCGCGGCTGGTATTACTGCGCTGCTGCACAAAGGCCGGATCGTATTTATGGCTGATACGTTGGTGCATGAATGGCCTGACGAACATGACCTTGCGAATATCGCTGAACGCGCTGCTGTCGTTGCGCGCGACATGGGTCTGGAGCCTCGTGTTGCGTTCGTCAGCTTTTCGACATTCGGATACCCTGTGTCCGAGCGGGCCGAGAAAATGCACCTCGCGCCAAAGGTTCTTGACCAGCGCGGCGTTGATTTCGAATACGAAGGCGAGATGACCGTCGATGTTGCGTTGAACGAAAAAGCGCAAGGGCAGTACCCGTTTTCGCGTTTGACCGGTCCTGCAAACATCTTGGTCGTGCCGGCCCGCCACTCAGCCAGCATTTCGGTGAAACTGATGCAGGAAATGGGCGGAGCAACTGTGATTGGCCCTATCCTGTCGGGCGTCGACGGGTCGATCCAGATTTGTTCGACCAGTTCAACTGCAAACGATATTCTGAATATGGCCGTTTTGGCGGCGTGTCAGGTGGGCTAATGACGATCTACAACCTTGGTTCGATCAACATCGATATGGTGTATCGCTTGCCGCATTTGCCGATGCCTGGTGAAACCTTGGCGGCGCGCGATTACACCCAAGGATTGGGCGGCAAAGGCGCGAATATGTCAGTGGCGGCAGCCCGAGGTGCAGCGCGCGTGCGTCATATCGGGGCTGTCGGTTCCGATGGGCGTTGGACGGTGCAACGCTTGTTGGAATACGGCGTAGATACCACGCACATTACCGAACTTGATGCCACGACGGGCCATGCGATTATCAATGTTGATGATGCGGCCGAGAATGCGATTGTGTTGTGGTCGGGCGCCAACGCTTTGGTCGATGCGGCGCAAATTGGTCGTGCGTTGTCAGATGCAAACACCGGTGACATTTTGGTGATGCAAAATGAAACGTCGGGCCAAGCGGACGCCGCGCAAATGGCCAAGGATTTGGGTATGCAGGTCATCTACGCCGCCGCGCCCTTTGATGCTGATGCAGTTCAGGCTGTGCTGCCGTTTGTCGATTTGTTGTTCTTGAACGAAGTCGAGGCGGCACAGTTAGAACAGGCAACGGGACAGGCACCAAATGCGTTGGATATCGATGATGTCATCGTCACCTTGGGCGCAAAGGGATGTCGTTGGTATCAAAATTCGGCCAATTTAGAGACTGATTTTAATGCGATCAAAGTCGAACCTGTGGACACAACGGGCGCGGGTGACACGTTTACAGGTTACGTTGTTGCAGGTCTTGATCGCGGTTTACCAATGGCTCAAGCGATTAATTTGGCGACACAAGCGGCAGCGTTGATGGTGACGCGTCACGGCACAGCGGATGTGATCCCGGATCTCAAAGAAATCCAGGACGCACGGTTTTCTTAACCCAGGAATGCGGCGGCACTGCCCCACAGTTGCTTGACGCGTTGATCGCGCCCACACGCACTTCGATAAGCTTTGTATGCCTTGGCCTGAGATTTTGGACCAAAGCGGGTTAGAACAATTTTCGAACCCTTGTAGTAATCCTGATGATAGGCGTCCGCCGCGTAGAATTTAGTTGCCCCCAAAACCGGTGTCACGACTTTGGTTCCAAGCGCAGATTGCGCCGTTGCTTTGGCTTTTTCGGCGGCTGATTTTTGTGCAGCTCCGTTCGCGAATATTGCTGTGCGGTAGGTGTCTCCGCGGTCGCAGAATTGACCACCTGCATCCGTTGGATCTACAGAGCGAAAGAATTTAGAGAGCAATTCGTCACGGCTGACTACACTTGGATCAAACGTGATTTGAACCGCTTCGTAATGACCCGTGCCGCCAGCGACGACTTGTTTGTATGTCGGGTTGGCGACCTTGCCGCCTGCAAACCCGGACACAGCGCTTTTGACGCCCTTAACGCTTTCGAAATCGGATTCAACACACCAAAAACAGCCGCCAGCGACGGTCAGTGTTTCAGTGTCAGCGGCGTGCGATTTCGTGGTTTGCGCGAACAAACCCAAAGCGATCATAATGGCTAAGGCCACTGGTTTTGCAGTGCGAAATAGGGTCATTTTAAGTCTCCTTTCCCAATCCTTCATGCGCAATCGGCCTTCTTACAAATCACAGGCCCGCGAGGTCACGCAGGGGTGAAACAGGTTACAGCTTGGAACTGCGGATGATCGGCAATAGCCTGCCGAAAAGTCGGGAGAGATTATGAAAGACGTTAAACGCATCGCGATGTGGTCGGGTCCGCGCAATTTATCGACGGCGATGATGTACAGTTTCGGTGCGCGATCAGACTGCGCGGTGTTAGATGAACCGTTTTACGCGGCCTATCTTGCGATGACGGGAATTGATCATCCGATGCGCGACGAGATTTTAGGTGATCAACTGAACGACCCTGACGCAGTTGCCGGCCAAATGATGGGGCAAATAGATCGACCCGTGCAGTATCAAAAGCACATGACGCAGCACATGATCGATGGTGTGCCGCGCGACTGGATGGCTGATGTCACGAACGTGTTTTTGATCCGTCATCCGGCGCGCGTGGTGGCCAGTTACGCCAAAAAACGCGAAGGTCCGGTTTTGGAGGATCTTGGATTTGCACAACAGGCAGAGCTGTTTGATCACGCGATCGCGCTGGGCCAAACGCCAGTTGTAATTGATTCGGCTGACATTCGTCGTAACCCTGAACAGATGATGCGGGCGCTCTGTTCGGCGATCGATTTGCCGTGGGATGCATCAATGTTGCGATGGCCCGCGGGTGGTCATACGGCTGACGGAATTTGGGCCAACCATTGGTACGGGGCCGTGCATTCATCAACAGGTTTTGCTGATGCAGAGCCTGATTTGCCTTTGTTAGAGCCGGAATATGCAGAGGTCGCGTCGCAAGCCCAGCCGTTTTACGACAGGCTTGCCACGTTGAAATTGTAGTTTATTTCAGGCGACGCTCACGTGCGGCCAACAGCTTTAGGCGCAGTGCGTTCAACTGGATAAATCCTGCTGCGTCTTTCTGATCGTAGGCACCGGCATCGTCTTCGAACGTCACATGCGCTTCGGAATAAAGGCTGTGATCTGACCAACGTCCAACCGTGCGCGAAAGGCCTTTGTACAGTTTCAAACGAACCGTACCTGTCACGTGTTCTTGGCTTTTGTCGATCATTGCTTGCAGCATTTCGCGTTCGGGTGAGAACCAGAAACCGTTGTAAATCAGCTCTGCGTATTTCGGCATCAATTCGTCTTTTAGGTGGGCGGCACCACGGTCAAGCGTGATGGATTCGATACCACGGTGCGCCTCGAGCAGAATCGTGCCGCCGGGTGTTTCGTAGATGCCGCGCGATTTCATCCCGACAAAACGACCCTCAACCAGATCAAGACGGCCAATGCCGTGCTTGCCGCCCAATTCATTTAGTTTTGTCAGAACGGTCGCGGGGGACATTGCCTCGCCGTTGATCGAAACGGCGTCACCCTTTTCGAATCCGATTTCGATAAATTCGGGCTCGTTCGGCGCATTTTCGGGGCTGACGGTGCGCTGGTAGACGTATTCTGGTGCGTCGATTGCTGGGTCTTCCAGCACTTTACCTTCGGAGGAGGTGTGCAAAAGGTTCGCGTCAACGCTAAATGGCGCTTCACCGCGTTTGTCAGTTGCGATCGGAATTTGGTTTTTCTCGGCAAAGTCGATCAGCTTGGTACGGCTGGACAGATCCCATTCACGCCATGGCGCGATGACTTTGATGTCCGGGTTTAGCGCGTAGGCGGCCAGTTCGAAACGGACTTGATCGTTGCCTTTGCCGGTTGCGCCGTGGGCGACTGCGTCGGCACCTTCGGCCTCAGCAATTTCTACGAGGCGTTTGGAAATCAGCGGACGCGCGATAGACGTGCCCAGCAAATACAGACCCTCGTACAGCGCGTTGGCGCGGAACATTGGAAACACAAAATCGCGCACGAATTCTTCGCGCAGGTCCTCGATGTAAATCGAGGAAGCGCCCATCATTTCGGCTTTGGCGCGCGCTGGCTCCAGCTCTTCGCCTTGGCCCAAATCGGCGGTAAAGGTCACAACTTCGCAGCCGTATTCTGTTTGCAACCATTTCAGGATGATCGAGGTATCAAGGCCGCCTGAGTAGGCAAGCACGACTTTTTTGGGCGCGGACATGTTGTGAGTTTCCTTTGTCGGGTTCGCCGTGGGCGATACTGCGTTTTCGCGCGAGGGGCAAGATGTTGACCGCTATGGTGTGGGCGCATAGGTCTGTTTGATCTAAGCGGTTTAGGATTTGACCATGAGTTCCGATACTTTCCAAGCGGCGGCGCGCGCGGCCGAGCAACAAATGCGGACAGTTTTTCCAGCGACGCCTTTGTTGCGGAATGACCTGTTGTCGGACCGGTTTGACGCGGACATCTGGCTCAAGCGCGAAGACCTAAGCCCGGTGCGATCCTACAAATTGCGCGGCGCGTTCAATGCAATGCGCAAGGTGATCGCGGATCAAGATACGTTTGTGTGCGCAAGTGCTGGCAATCACGCGCAAGGCGTTGCGTTTATGTGTCGGCATTTTGGAGTGCACGGGGTCGTGTTCATGCCGGTGACGACCCCCGATCAAAAAATCCAAAAAACACGGATTTTTGGCGGTGATCATGTCGAGATTAAATTGATTGGCGACTACTTTGATGAAACTTTGCGGGCGGCGCAAAGCTATTGCTTGGACAAGGGCGCACATTTCTTGTCGCCATTTGATGATGACGATGTAATCGAAGGACAGGCAAGTGTTGCGGTTGAAATCGAAGCGCAACTTGGCAGCATTCCGGATCATATCATTTTGCCAGTTGGTGGCGGCGGTTTGTCGGCAGGCACGTATAGTTATTTTGGATCCAAATGCGATTACACATTTGTGGAGCCAAAGGGCGCACAAAGCCTTGCTATGGCATTGGACGCAAACGCGCCAATCGACGTCTCACCAATCGATAATTTTGTGGATGGTGCTGCGGTTGCCAAAATCGGAATGCGCACGTTTGAGCGATTGAGCGGTGTTGATCCAGCCAGCGTCATTAACTTGTCCGAAGATCGCATTTGCACAACAATCCTAGAGATGTTGAATGTCGAAGGTATCGTTTTGGAACCCGCCGGTGCCTTGGCCATTGAGGCCCTAAAAGAGATGCGGGACGTGATCAAAGGCAAGACCGTGGTGTGTGTCGCATCAGGTGGAAATTTTGATTTCGAACGCCTTCCGGAAGTTAAGGAACGTGCTCAGCGTTACTCGGGTTTGAAAAAGTATTTTATCCTTCGCTTGCCGCAGCGCCCTGGTGCGTTGAAGGATTTCTTAGGTAGCCTTGGTCCCGACGATAACATCACCCGCTTTGAGTACATGAAAAAATCAGCGCGCAATTTTGGGTCTGTTTTGATTGGAATTGAAACCACTGATCCAGCCAATTTCGAAACGATGTTTTCACAGATTGAATCTGTTGGTTTTGCTTACACAGACATCACCAACAACGAAACGTTGACGCAATTTGTGATCTGACGGACCTACTGAATTGCGTTGGGTAGGTCGTTTAAAAACACTGCTTTTGAACTGGCATAGCAGGCCAAAACCGATCCGACATCCAGGGTATCTGCCTCGCCTTGGGCTGACAGGTTTTCGCCGTCTTGGCAAAGCCTTGAGAACGATTCAAACCCAAGATTCATCGCGCTGCCTTTAAGGAAGTGCATGTCATCTTCTAACGTTGACGTGTCAGCACTGACTTTCAGGCGCTCAACCACTTCCTCGACTTCTTCTAGAAAAAGTTCGACAACCTCTTCGAAATCCTCGGGACCGACTTCATCCCGAAGTGACTTTACTTGACCCCAATCAATCATATCGACCTCCGATTCTTTGGTAGGATCATCGTTGGGCAATCATCTTAACAAAACCTGACTTGCTAAACTTTTAGTATCTCGGATTTTTGCTTTCATGGGTCGTTAAGTTTGGACACATAAAGATGCGGAAATCCAACTTAAGCTGGAAATTTGTCTTCTATGTCATCGCTGCTGAAAATCTCTGACCAAGGCGCACAGCCAGAGCCTATCGTCCCGAAGCGACGTGTGTTGATTGTTGATGACAGTCGGTTGCAGCGCAAGATTTTGTCCAGTTCTGTTAAGCGTTGGGGGTACGAGGTTTCAGAAGCTGACAGTGGTGATGTCGCGCTCGAATTATGCAAATCGGATCCGCCTGATATTGTGCTAAGCGACTGGATGATGCCCAAGATGAATGGCTTGGAATTTTGCGATGCGTTTCGCAATTTGCCGGGCGATCACTACGGTTACTTTATCCTTTTGACCTCCAAAAGTGAAAAGGGTGAAGTTGCGCAAGGGCTTCAGGCTGGTGCGGACGATTTCCTGAGCAAACCGGTCAATGCGCATGAACTGAGGGCCCGGATTTCTGCGGGTGAGCGTATCTTGGATATGCAGCGCGAGCTGACTGAAAAGAACCGGATGATTTCGGAAACGCTGCAGGAGCTGCAGCGCGTTTATGATTCCCTTGATAGCGATCTGATCGAAGCTAAAAAACTGCAACAGTCCTTGATTCGCGAACGGAAAAAATCGTTCGATACAGGGGAATTGTCTTTGCTCTTACGCTCTAGCGGGCATGTCGGTGGTGATCTCGTCGGCTTTTATCCAGCAGGTGACGGGCATCTTGGATTGTACGCAATCGACGTGTCCGGTCATGGTATCAGCTCTGCCTTAATGACGGCGCGATTGGCTGGATATTTGTCCGCATCCGCCCCTGATCAAAACGTCGCTCTGGAGCGGTTGGATGATGGTACTTATCGATCATTGCCACCAGATCAAGTGATCGAAACGTTAAATGATCTGGTTCTGGATGAGATGGAAACAGAGCATTACTTTACGTTGCTGCTTGCAGACGTTGATCTGAAAACCGGTAAGATGGTTTTGGGTCAAGCAGGCCATCCGCATCCGGCCGTACAGCGCAGCGATGGTAGCGTTGAACAAACGGGAACCGGTGGTTTTCCTGTTGGCCTCATGTACGGCATTTCATTCGAGAGTTTTGAAATTCAACTAAACCCTGGCGATCGGATTGCGTTGCTTTCAGATGGGGTAACCGAGTGCCCCAACCTTGATGGTGATATGCTAGAAGAAGACGGGCTCGCCAAGATGATGACAGAGCTACGCGACATCAAAGGCCCTGCGTTTTTTGAGGCCCTGATGTGGAATCTATCAAGCTTTGCTGGAACTGATGATTTCCCCGATGATGTGTCGGGTGTGTTGTTTGAATTCAACGGCTAAGTGTCACCTAACAAACTTGCTCACAAAATGCCGCGCGCCTTCGCACCCTAGGGCAACTACAGCTTCTGACGGGTCTAGCACCAAGGGAACATGATCCGCTTCTAGAGGCTCTGACACTTGATAGACGGGGCGCGCAATATAGACATGGCATAGCTTTTCGGCCCAAAGATCATAATCCGGCATAAAAACGAACCTACGAAACGCACCCAATCTACGCGGCGATGCAATAACCCATCCCAACTCTTCGCGCACTTCGCGGTGCAGGGCTTGGATATGGGACTCTCCTGGGTCAATCCCACCGCCAGGCAGTTGGATGTCAAAGATTTCAGCGTCTTGCCCGGTTAACAAAAGCCGCTGCTGCAATGGCAAAATTGCATAAGCACCGGCGCGCACCGTATAGCGCCGCCCGGCCTCGGGGGGTGATCCAACACGTCGTATCATTTGCGGCCCTCTTTTTGTTTGGCTTGTGGCACCTATATAGACGCGATATGCCAACGTGTGGCGCGTAAGGAAACCCCCATGACACTCGTAAACAAAATCGCGTGGGACGATACAGTCCTGCCTTTTCAGCTTGATGCAGCAGACATTCGCGGGCGCGTAGCGCGCCTTGACGGTGTGTTGGACGGCATTTTGAAACAGCACGAATATCCTCCGGTGGTCGAGGCATTGGTGGCAGAAATGGCGTTGCTGACCGCGCTTATCGGTCAAACGGTCAAGCTGCGCTGGAAGCTGTCCTTGCAGGTGCAATCCAAAGGTGCGGTGCGCATGATCGCCACGGACTACTACGGCCCTGAAAAAGACGGCGATCCGGCGCGTATTCGCGCCTATGCGACCTATGACGAAGATCGACTGACCGACGGCACTCCGCTCGAGCAGGTTGGCGAAGGCTATTTCGCGATCATGATCGATCAGGGCCAAGGCATGAAACCGTACCAAGGCATCACGCCACTGGCGGGTGGATCATTGTCCAAATGTGCCGAGGCATATTTTGCGCAATCCGAGCAGCTGCCAACCCGTTTTGCTTTGTCTTACGGCAAGTCCATGGAACCGGGTGTGGCCGAGCATTGGCGCGCAGGTGGCATGATGATCCAGCACATGCCCAAGGCGTCGCCGTTTGCAGCCCAAGCCGAAGGCACAGGCGAGATGCTACAAGCTACTGACCTTCTGAACGAGGATGAAGGCGAGAACTGGAACCGCGTGAATATCCTTTTGGATACGGTCGAAGAAATGGAACTGATTGGCCCCCAAGTCCCGCCAAATGATCTGTTGCTGCGCTTGTTCAACGAAGAAAAACCGCGTGTGTATGACACTCAGGCAATCAAATTCGGCTGCTCGTGTTCCGAAGAACGTGTGCGTCAAAGCCTGTCGATTTATTCGGCCCGTGACATTGCAACGATGACAACACCCGAAGGGCGTGTAACCGCAGACTGCCAATTCTGCAGCTCGCACTACGATCTTGATCCGGCCAGTATTGGATTTGAATCAGAAGACGCCGCGCGTGAGTGACCTGATCGCCGACATTCGCCGTGCCTTGGGCGAGGTCGGTGAACCGTCGTCAGACTTTGATCTGAACCCGGATGTGGCATTGCCAGCGGGGCGTAAATTGCGCCCTGCTGGTGTGCTTGCCCCGATCTTTATACGCGATGGTGTGGCCGAATTAATCCTGACAAAACGGTCATCTGCGCTGAAACACCACCCTGGCCAGATCGCTTTTCCCGGTGGCAAGCAGGATGACAACGACGCTGATGTCATCGCGGCCGCATTGCGCGAAGCCCGCGAAGAAATCGGTTTGCCCACCGAAATCGTCGAGGTTCTTGGCACGCTGCCAATCCACGAAACGGTTACCGGATTTAGCGTCACGCCTGTGATTGCTTTGGTGCGTGAACAGTTTGACGTAAGGCCTGAACCGGGCGAAGTCGAAGAAGTGTTTCGCGTGCCGTTGGCCCATGTCTTGAACGCCGATAATTTCAGCGTCCAATCCCGCCGTTGGCGCAGGCAACGTCGCCACTTTTTCACAGTACCGTACGGCCCCTATTACATCTGGGGCGCAACTGCGCGTATGTTGCGCGCATGGACCGATCGAATGACCTGATCCTGCCGGCTGAAACGCCATGGCTGAAGGACACAAATGCCCAAGCATTGTGCGCCGTTTTTGCTGATGCCGGTCATCAGATTTTTTTCGTCGGTGGCTGTGTGCGCAACGCTGTCCTGAACGAGGCTGCCAGCGATATTGATCTGTCCACAAACGCGCATCCGCAACAGGTTATGGATTTGGCCAAAGCGGCAGGGCTCAAGGCTATTCCAACAGGCATCGATCACGGCACGGTGACCGTCGTGATGGACGGGACCCCGTTTGAAATCACCACATTCCGGCGTGATGTCGAAACAGATGGCCGCCGCGCTGTTGTGGCGTTTTCGGACAATATCGCTGACGATGCGCGCCGCCGCGATTTCACGATGAACGCGCTGTACGCTGATGCCACGGGCCGTATTGTTGACCCGTTAAACGGGCTAGGCGATACCCGCGCCCGCCGTATTCGGTTTATCGAAAACGCGTCGATGCGCATTCGCGAAGATTACCTGCGCAGCCTTCGGTTTTTCCGGTTTTCGGCGTGGTATGGTGATGCTGATTTGGGCTTTGATCCAGAGGCGTTGAATGCCATCGCATCAAACCTAGACGGGCTTGTATCGCTGTCGGCAGAGCGCGTTGGATCAGAGATGATCAAGCTGCTCGGGGCCCCAAATCCTGCGCCTTCGCTGGCCGTCATGCGGCAAACCGGTGTGCTGCAAAGCGTGTTGATGGGCAGCGACGACACGTGGGTTGCGCCGTTGGTACACATCGAAAGCGTGATGGGTTTAACGCCTGATCCGCTGCGCCGTCTTGCGGCGCTGGGCGGAATTAATGTGACAACCACGCTGCGATTGTCCAAACCGCAAGCGCGTGCATTGGACGTTCTGCGCGATGGGCTTGGTAACCTGCAATCCGAGGGCGAGTTGGGGTATCGTCACGGTATCGAAACAGCGCTGGGCATTGTTGCCTTGCGCGCAGCCTTTGCCGGTCAGATGCCGCGAGCGGATGCCCGCCTGAAAATCGAACATGGCGCGCATAGCGTCTTTCCGATCAAAGCAATTGATCTTCAGCCTGCATTTACAGGGCCTGCGTTAGGTCAGCGTTTAAAAGCACTTAAGCAAGACTGGATCGCCTCGAATTTCGCCAAAACCAAGGCCCAGCTTTTGGGGTGACTCTGGCAAAAGTTTGCGCTATCAAACACGAACACATTGGAGGTGTACGACATGTATCGTGGGATTTGGCTAAGCCGGCACTAATCGGTCCAACCTAATTGGATGGCTCGATTTATTCGACGCAATCCGCATGTCTACCTTACAATTGCAGGTCCTTCCGTGATGTTCAAATTCCTTGAAAACCTTGTCGACCCTTACGTCGACTATCCCGAAAATGATGTTCCGCCGACGAAACTTTGGCCGTTTCTGCGCGACTATTCCAAGCCGTTTAAAATGGTGTTTTGGCTTACCGCATTGATGTCTATCATCGTGGCTGGCGTTGAAATTGGTCTGATTTTTTACATGGGCCGTGTCGTTGATTTGCTGGGCGGCGAACCGGCGCAAGTGTGGGCGGATCACGGCTATGAATTCATTGCGATTGCGCTGTTTATCCTGATCTTGCGGCCAATGTTGCAAGTGCTGGATGTGGCGCTTTTGAACAATGCGATCTTGCCGAATTTTGGGACGCTTATTCGCTGGCGTGCGCACAAACATGTTTTGCGTCAATCGGTTGGCTGGTTTGAAAACGATTTTGCCGGTCGCATTGCGAACCGGATTATGCAGACGCCTCCTGCGGCTGGTGAGGTCATTTTTCAGGTGTTCGACGCGATCTCGTTTTCGCTGGCGTATCTGATTGGTGCCGCGATTTTGCTGTCCACGTCGGATGTGCGTTTATTGCTGCCATTGCTTGGCTGGTTTGTGTTGTACGGCTTTTTGATCCGCTGGACGGTTAAACGCGTTGGCCCAGCTTCCCAAGCCGCATCTGATGCGCGATCCACAGTGACGGGCCGTGTCGTTGATGCCTATTCCAACATCCATTCGGTTAAGATGTTCGCCCACCACGCCCGCGAACTGGACTATGCAAAAGACGCCATCGAAAAGACCCGCCAAACATTCCAGCGTGAAATGCGCATTTTCACGATCATGGACGTGATGTTGGTGACGTTGAATGGCCTGTTGATTGTTGGCGTTGTTGGCTGGGCTATCGCGCTTTGGATGCAGGGCGAAATGTCGGTTGGTATTGTTGCTGCGGCGACGGCGCTGACCCTGCGATTGAACGCGATGACGGGTTGGATCATGTGGGCGCTGACCAGCTTTTTCCGCCAGCTAGGTGTGGTCGCTGAAGGCATGGAAACCATCGCGCAGCCCATCACGTTGATCGATACTCAGAATGCCAAAAGGCTGGAAATGGCTGATGGCCGGATCGAGCTGAAGGCACTGACCCACCACTATGGCCGTCAGTCCGGTGGCTTGGATGCTGTCGATTTGATGATCGAACCGGGCCAAAAGATTGGTTTGATCGGGCGTTCGGGTGCGGGCAAATCGACTTTGGTCAAACTGCTGTTGCGGTTTTACGATCCTGAGGCCGGCAAGATTTTGATCGACGGCCAAAGCATCACGGACGTGACCCAAGACAGTCTGCGTTTGAACATCGGTATGGTGCAACAAGACAGTTCGCTGCTGCATCGTTCCGTGCGTGACAATTTGCTGTACGGCCGCCCGGATGCGACCGAGGATCAGATGATCGCCGCTGCAAAACAGGCCGAGGCGCACGATTTCATTCTGGATCTGCAAGATCCCGAAGGGCGCAAAGGCTATGATGCCCAAGTCGGCGAGCGCGGTGTGAAACTGTCTGGTGGGCAACGTCAGCGTGTGACTTTGGCCCGTGTGATCCTGAAAAACGCGCCGATCTTGCTGCTGGACGAGGCAACAAGCGCGCTGGATTCCGAAGTCGAGGCCGCGATCCAAGACACGCTGTACGGTATGATGGAGGGCAAAACCGTGATCGCGATTGCCCACCGTTTGTCGACAATTGCCAAGATGGATCGCATCCTTGTTCTGGATCAAGGCAAGATTGTCGAAGACGGCACCCATGACGCGCTTTTGGCCAGCGGTGGGCTATATGCAGACTTCTGGGCGCGCCAGTCGGGCGGGTTCTTGAAAACGGAAGACGTGACATGAACCTGAACATTGGCAATTGGATCAACAGCTTTCGCCCAGCAAACGGGCCGCCGCCGCAAACATTGGGCGCGTTCATGCGCTGGTGTTTGTCCGGTGCGTGGCCCGCGATGTGGTTGGCGGCCGGATTTTCTGCTCTTGCCGGCGCGATGGAGGCGGGCACAGCCCTGATCCTTGGCCGCGTGATTGATGCAACTGTTACGCTGGGGCCAGAGGGATTTTTCTCTGTCACCAATGTCGGTTTGATCGCCGCGTCGCTAGGGTTTTTCCTGATCGCGCGTCCGGTGTTGTTTGGGCTGTCTGCGGCGACCAATTCGATCATCGTGCAGCCCAACGTGAACCCGTTGGTTTTGTCGCGCTTGCACCGCTGGACGCTTGGCCAAACTGTCACGTTCTTTGACGATGATTTCGCGGGCCGCATCGCGCAAAAGCAAATGCAATGCGCGCGGGCAGTGACCGATGTCGCGTCCGAGGTGATCAACGTGGTTGCCTTTGCGCTGGCCTCGTTGGTGGGGTCGGTGCTGCTGCTGGTGGCGATTGATTGGCGTGTGGCGATCGGGTTTTTCGTCTGGCTGGTGCTGTATTTTGCGCTGATCAACTGGTACCTGCCGCGCGTGCGGATCCGGTCGGCAGAACGGGCGGGCAAGCGCGCGATGGTGTCTGGCCAAGTCGTCGATACGATCACCAACATAAAAACGGTCAAGCTGTTCGCCCACGCCGATCACGAAGACCGCGCAGCGCTGGGCGCGATGCAATCGTTCCGCGAAAGCTCGTTGAAATTCGGCTACTTGTCCGCGGCTTTCCGATTTGCGCTGATGTCCTTGGCGGGCCTGTTGCCGGTGCTGCTGTTGGGCGGGACCATCATTTTGTGGCAAGCGGACCAAGCAACGTCAGGTGACATTGTCGCCGCTGGTGCCATCGCCATTCGGATCGCGCAGATGACGGGTTGGGTCAGCTTTACGCTGATGGCGATCTATTCCAACATCGGCGAAATCGAAGACGGCATGCGCACCCTGACCCCACGCACGCGAGTGGAAAACGCCAGCGATGCAACTGATCTACAAGTGCCACAGGGCGAGATCGCGCTAAAGGGACTTGGTTTTGCCTACGGTCGCGACAAAGGCGGGATTTCGCGGATTGACCTGACGATTGGCGCTGGCGAAAAGCTGGGCATCGTCGGGGCCTCTGGTGCCGGTAAATCGACGCTCGTTTCACTGTTGCTGCGGCTGTACGACCCCGAAGAAGGCGCGATTGAAATCGACGGTGTTGATACGCGCCAGGTGACCCAAGAAAGCCTGCGTCGCAGCATCGGAATGGTCACGCAGGAAACCGCGATGTTCAACCGCTCTGCGATGGACAACATTCGCTACGGCAAGCCCGACGCGACCGAGGACGAGGTGATTGCGGCGGCGACAAAGGCCGAGGCGCATACCTTTATCAAGGATCTACAAGACCACAAAGGGCGCACTGGTTACGACGCACATTTGGGCGAGCGCGGTGTGAAATTGTCAGGTGGTCAACGCCAGCGAATTGCCCTTGCGCGTGCCATCATCAAAGACGCGCCGATCCTTGTGTTGGACGAGGCGACCAGCGCGCTGGATTCCGAAGTCGAGGCGTCGATCCAGGATGCGTTGTCGCGCGTGATGCAGGGCAAAACCGTTTTGGCCATCGCGCACCGCCTGTCGACGCTGACCGAAATGGACCGGATTATCGTCATGGACCAAGGCCGCATTGCCGAAGTTGGATCGCATGATGCACTTCTGGCGCAGAAAGGGTTATACGCCCGCTATTGGGATCGCCAATCCGGCGGATTTATCACCACACAGGCAGCAGAATGACTGAATACACAATCTTACGCGTCGGCCATCAGGGCGACGGCATTGCACACGGGCCGATCTTTGCGCCAATGACGCTGCCCGGTGAAACGGTGACCGGAACGCTGACAGGCGACACGCTGAGCGACGTGAAAATCGTCACGCCGTCCGATGATCGGGTGTCAGCCGTGTGTCGTCATTTCAAATCCTGTGGTGGCTGCCAGTTGCAGCACGCGAGCGAAGATTTTGTGGGCACGTGGAAAGGCGACGTGATCCGTCGTGCCTTGGCCGCCCATGATCTTGCGCCTGAAATTCGCCCGACGCTGACGTCGCCTGCGCAGTCACGCCAACGCGCAACAGTTGCGGCGCGGCGTACGAAAAAAGGCGCGATGGTCGGCTTTCACGGGCGCGCTTCAGGCACCGTGATCGAAGTGCCCGATTGCCAACTGATTGATCCGCGGATCAAAGCGGGTTTTGCAGCGGCCCATGATTTGGCCGTTGTCGGATCGTCGCGCAAAGGCGTGTTGGCGGTGACGTTGACGTTGTCGTCGGACGGGCTGGATGTGTCCGTTCACGGCGGCAAACCTATCGACGGGCAGCTGCGGATTGAACTGGCGTCGTTGTGCGATCGCACCGGTTTGGTGCGTCTTGCGTGGGACGGCGAAACCATTGCGATGCGCACGCCGCCGCGCCACGACTTTGGCGATGCTCAGGTTGTTGTGCCGCCCGGTGCGTTTTTGCAAGCGACGGCACACGGGGCAGCCACGCTGCAAACTTTGGTGATCGAGGCCGTGGGCGAGGCCAAGCGCGTCGCAGATTTGTTTGCAGGCAGCGGGACGTTTTCGTTCCCACTGGCCAAGAAATCCGAAGTCCACGCGGTTGAGGGCGACAAGGCGATGGTCGAGGGTTTGGATCACGGCTGGCGGATGTCGAAGGGGTTAAAACCTGTGACCTCAGAGGCGCGTGATTTATTCCGACGCCCGTTGCTGCCGGACGAGCTAAACCGCTTTGATGCTGTTGTTCTGGATCCGCCACGCGCGGGTGCTGCGGATCAAATCGCCGAACTTGCCTCCGCGACAGTTCCGCGCATTGCGTATGTGTCTTGTAACCCCGTGACGTTCGCGCGTGATGCGTTTCAGTTGACCCAAGCAGGCTACGTTCTGGATTGGGTGCAGCCTGTGGATCAGTTCCGCTGGTCATCGCACATCGAATTGGCAGCCGCGTTCCGGCGGGCGTAATCTCACAGATGGGTGACTTTGCGGCATTTTCCCTATGCGATTGATGCCGTAGGGTGATACGACGCAACGACAGTAAAAATTGATCAGAGCAGATTTTATGAAGCGCAGAACCTTTGTTTTAACCAGTGCAATGGCATCCCTTTTGGCGGCCTGTGGCGGCAACAAAAGCCGTTTTCAAACCTACAACGGACCTGAGGTGACGTATGTTATCGTCAACAAAGGCGCGCGTAAAATGTACCTGCTGAACGAAAGCAAAGTGATCAAGGAATACGACTTTGTTCTTGGGTTCGCGCCGATTGGCGACAAGTTCTTTGAGGGCGACGGCAAGACGCCAGAAGGTACGTATTACATCGATCGTCGAAATCCGAACAGCCGGTTCCACCTGTCGCTGGGTATCTCGTATCCAAACGCGCAGGATCGGGCCGAGGCCAAGGCGCTGGGCAAACCACCCGGTGGCGACATCTTTATTCACGGTCAAGAAAACCCGTTGAAAAAGAACAAAGGCGATTGGACGTGGGGCTGTATTTCGATTTCAAACAAAGAGATGGAGCGCGTTTACGCGATGGTCCAGACCGGTACGCCAATCCAGATCAACGCCTAAGCGGAACCGCCTTTATCCAGTGGTTCCAACGATAGGCGTGCCTGTTTCATCGATGGCAGTGATTGGTTCTTCTTCTGAAATCTTGGCGGGAACCAAACGGCTTGCGGATGGGTTTGCCAATGGAATCAACGGTGAATTTGACGGGTTGCCCATAATCATTGTCCACCAGATTTTACCGTTGGATTCCTGAAACCATGCGAAACCCATGTCTTGAGCCTCTGCCGACATGATCGTGCGGCGCGTGTCTGTTTGTTCGATCCAGGCCGCCAATGTTTCCAACTCTGTCTCGTAAGATTCAGAGATGTTTTCACCAACCAGCTGCCCTGTGTAGCCAACGCGCTGGACGCGGTCGATAGGGGAAGAGCCGTCCGAACCAAAGTGCCATGGGCGGTTTTGAGCCGACATGTCGCGTGAATGTGTGGCTGCGGCTGCGTTCAAGGCGGGGTTCAATGCGACTGGTGCCACGCCTTGGGCGCTGCGCAGTGCATTCACGGAATCAAGCATCCGAAACTGAAGCTTGCCGGTGTCGCGCTGGCCAATTTTGTAAACCTTGCCAACGGCTTTGCCATTTGCCCCGATGGGCGGCGCTGCTGGCGTACAAGCAGAAAGCGCGATCAATCCGGCCATCAATACTGCAATCATTCTGACCATTTTCTGTGCTCCACTCGAAAATACTGTTACATATCGCCTTAACGTCAGTTGCGTTGTATTTCAAACGCACATCGGCGTGAGGCCGCGAAATGACGCTTGTTTGATTTGCGACTGCGACTTTCACGCAATAAAGTACGCGCAATGGCAGTATTTCTAAGAGACGGAGACGTAACAATGTCCAAGAAACTATTCGAAACACCGACGCGCCGCGCCTTTTTGGCCGGATCTGCTGCGGTTCTCGGCACCCCGGCGCTAGCACAAACGCAAGCTGGACAGGCTGAGCGCGACCCATCATTGTCTGTACGCCGCAACATTTCCAGCTTTCGAACGCTGGATTGGCGCCCGTATTTCTCTGACTTGAAGAAAGGCGCGGTTCTGGTCGATCTGGACAGCCGCGCGGTGCATTACTGGAGCGAAGACGAAACAATCTACAAATTGTACCCGTCCAGCATTCCGTTGACCGAAGATTTGACGCGCCGTGGCCGTACCAGTGTGACCCAAAAGGTAGACGGACCCAGCTGGCGTCCGACGCCCTCCATGCTAAAGCGGAACCCGGAATGGCCAAAATTCATCGGACCGGGCCCAGAGAACCCATTGGGAACGCATGCTCTTTACCTGAGCTGGACGTATTACCGAATCCACGGAACGCATGACACACGCAAAATCGGGCGCAAATCGTCAAATGGTTGCATCGGTCTGTACAACGAACACATCGCTGAGCTGTTTGGTATGGCCAAAGTAGGCACTCAAGTGTTGCTAATTTGACGACAACTTGACGTTTTGCGTGTTTGTTGGACGAAACTGGGTTTGCAATCTTGGCGAATTGCTGGTTAGAACAAGTACACGAGGTAAGTCTTGGGTGTGCACCAGCGCAATTGCTGGATGTGCCTTTTCTGGAGAAAAAACATGAAAAAACTAGTACTCGCTGCCGCTTTGACAGCCGCCGCAACAACAGCATTCGCCGGCACACCAGCCGATCCAATCATCGAAGCGCCAGTGATCATCGAAGAAGCGGGCTCGTCCTCTTCCGGTATCCTGTTGCCATTGGTGCTTTTGGCTCTGGTTGCTGCAGCCGTAGCTGACTAAGCTTAGGCTTAGACAAAAATTTAAAGAGGCGGTGCAGAGATGCGCCGCCTTTTTTCGTTTGTGGACACCACCAAAATGCTCGCACCGCGTTGTAGTGTTTTGAAAGCTTTCGTTATTTGTGCTCGTCAGGCCTTGGCCATCTAATGACCTCACACAAAATATCAAGCACGCACCGGCGCTGTTGTCGGATCGCGGCTCTTGGAGGTTAATATGAAAAAAGTCGTTCTAGCTGCTGCACTGTCCGCCCTGGCGTCCACCGCGTTTGCAGGCAACCCGTCTGATCCAATTATCGAGCCACCGTTGATTGTCGAAGACACGACAGGCACGTCGTCTTCTGGTATCTTGTTGCCATTGGTGCTGCTGGCATTGGTTGCCGCAGCCGTTGCTGACTAAACCGCGATCAAACTAACGACCAAACGGGCGGCACAACAGTGCGTCGCCTGTTTATTCCAGCCAGCCTGCCAGGTTCCGTTCGATCACGCCGCTGAGTGCTGCGATGTGTGAATCGTCGTCATTTAGGCAGGGGATGTACGTGAACGCTTCGCCGCCGGCGTGTTCAAAGCTTTCTTTGATCTCTTCATTGATCTCTTCCAGTGTTTCGATGCAATCCGCAGAAAACGCAGGTGCGCAGACCGCGATGTTCTTTTTGCCAGCTTCAGCCAAACGCGCGACTTCTTCGACGGTGTAGGGTTGCAGCCATTCTTCGGGTCCGAATTTGGATTGGAAGGTGGTTTTAATCTCGGTGTCGTCCCAGCCCAGACGTTCCTTTAGCAGGCGCGTCGTTTTCTGGCATTGGCAATGATAGGGGTCGCCCTCCATCAGGTACCGGATCGGCACGCCGTGGTAGGAACACACCAGAATGTCCGGTTTCTTTTCCAAGTCCGCGTAGGCACGCTCAATCGATTGCGCGAGGGAATCGATGTAGGCCGGATCGTCGAAATAGGGCTGCACAGTGCGCGCAACCGGTTGCCATTTTTCCTCGATCAACGCGCGAAAGAATTCGTCGTTGGCGGTGGCTGACGTGGCCCCTGCGTAGTGCGGGTACAGCGGAAAGAACAAGATCTTCTGGCAGCCTGCTTCGGTCAATGCCCGCACCTTGGATTTGGTTGACGGGTTGCCGTAGCGCATGCAGTAGTCAACGATCACGTCATCGCCGTAGCGGTCCTGCATCGCGGTTTTGATCTTGGCGGTTTGCGCTTTGGTGATCGTCAACAACGGGCTTTCGTTGTCTTTTTCGTTCCAGATTGACTGGTACGCGGCCCCGGATGAAAACGGGCGTTTCGTCAAAATGATCAGCTGCAAAAGCGGCTGCCACAGCCACGGGCTGTAATCGATGACGCGGCGATCAGACAGGAATTCGTTCAGGTAGCGGCGCATCGACCAGTAGTCGTAATTGTCGGGCGTCCCGAGGTTGCTCAGCAAAATTCCGACCTTGGGTGCTTTGACCTTTGGGTGATCCGGCTCTGCGTGGGCAGGGCAGGCGGCGTTCTGAGAAGCGTCCAACATGAATATCGTTCCAATTTAGTGTGCCAAAGCGGCGGCGTTGTGTTGCAGATAAACGCTTTTGGGCGCAGGTCAATCTGAGGGCCGTCTGATTTCAGTCTGACAACGGGTTTTCCTGAGTGCCCAGCGCATCCGCAAGCCGTTGCGCCGCGGACCCCGGGCGCAGAGGTTTTGGCTGACTGTCATCGGGGGCCCAACCTGCAAGAAACAATAGATCAAAGGTCGCAGTAATGCCGCCATCTTTGGCTGGAAATGTTTCACAATATAGTGTGTTGGCGCGTTCAAACACGGCGCGCGGGGTCGCTTTGCGCTGCCGAGACATGAGCGCATTTGTCTCACCCATAGCCCGCAGATCGTGCATCAGATGCCAGATATCGCGGTAGGTCACGTTCAGGTTGGCGACATCAGCGACGGGCAATGCAAGACCGGCGCGTTGCAGCAGCCCGCCCATGTCGCGCAGTTCCGCCATCGGGGCGATGCGCGGTGACAGGCCACCCATGATTTCGATTTCGGCCTGCCCAAGACAGGCGCGTAGTTCATGCAAGGTTTGCCCACCGAAACACACCGCCAGAAACAGCCCGTCATTTTGCAACGCGCGTTTGCATTGGATGATCTGCCCGACCGGATCGTTTGCCCAATGCAGTGACATGGCGTGGATCACCAGATCGTGGGCGTTTTGGTCAAGCTCAAGCAGATCGGTGTCGGCAACGCTGACCGCATTTGGTATCTGATTGCCCCAAAAGTTTGAGTAACCATTAACGACGGCAGGCGCTGTAAACGTCCTGTTAACACTTTGTAGGCGATCTTGCAGCTCATCCATCGCGGCGACGTGTAAAAACAGGTCGTCCTTGTTGGCGCGGGCACGGTTGGCGGTCAAAGCAGACGAATCAGTAAGAGGCTGAGGTGTGGACATGAGGGCACAAATAGAATGGCCGTAAGCACATTACAAACCGCACTGCGCCTGGTCTATCCGCCGCGCTGTCTGACGTGCTCGACCACGGTCGACAGTGACTTTGGTTTGTGCGGCCCGTGTTGGCGCGATACGCAGTTCATCGGGTCGACGATTTGTGACGCGTGTGGCGTGCCGTTGCTTGGCGATGATCCCGGTGTTTTGGCGCATTGCGATGAATGCATGACAACCACGCGGCCATGGGCGCACGGTCGGGCTGCGGTTCTGTACAAAGACAACGGTCGCAAGCTGGTGTTGGGTCTAAAACACGGGGACCGCCACGAAGTTGTGCGCCCCGCAGCGCTTTGGATGGCCGCGGCTGTCAAAGACATTTTGCAACCTCATATGCTGATCGCGCCGGTACCGCTGCATTGGTCGCGATTGTTGAAACGGCGATACAATCAGTCGACGTTGCTGGCGCAGGCTTTGGCGAAACAGGTTGATCTGGAATGTTGCCCTGACTTGTTGATCCGGTCAGAACGAACAGCGTCCTTGGATGGGCTGAGCCGTGATGCGCGGTTCGATATGCTGCAAAACGCAATCCGACCTCACCCCAAGCGTAAACACAAAATGGCGGGGCGCCCTGTTTTGCTGGTGGATGACGTCATGACATCAGGTGCCACTTTGGCCGCAGCAACCCAAGCATGCACGGCGGCAGGCGCAAATCACGTTTGCGTCGTCACACTGGCGCGCGTCGCAAAAGATACCTAAGTTCCCGTTAACGATTACTTCACGAAGGAAATGACCCATGAATAAGGTCGAAATTTACACCTCGCCATTGTGCGGATACTGCCATGCGGCAAAACGCTTGCTGAAGCAAAAGAGCATCGATTTTGATGAAACCGACGTTTTGGCCCAGCCGAACATGAAGGCTGAAATGATCCAGCGCGCACAAGGTGGGCGCACCGTGCCACAGATTTTCATCGGCGGTGAACACATTGGCGGCTGTGATGAGCTGCACGCGCTGGAACGGGCGGGAATGTTGGATAAAATGCTGGAACTTCAGTGAAAGCAGCGCTGCTACAGCTAAATGTCTCGGACGATCCGGCGCAGAACCTGGTTCAAACGCTGGCTTATTTGGACGATGCAGTTGCGACCGGCGCGCAGTTTGTCCTGACCCCAGAGGTCACGAATTGCGTGTCGACCAGCCGGTCGCATCAGCAGGACGTTTTGCAGCACCAAGACCAAGATCAAACGTTAGCGGCCTTGCAAAATGCGGTCAAAGAACACGGAGTTTGGGTGCTGATCGGATCGCTTGCGTTGAAAACTGATGACGCAGACGGGCGATTTGCCAACCGGTCCTTCCTGATTGATCCACAGGGTCAGATCGTCGCGCATTACGACAAGATCCACATGTTTGATGTGCAAATTTCTGACACTGAGACGTTTCAGGAATCTGCCGGTTACCGCGCAGGAACTAAGGCGGTGGTTGCCAAGACCGACTTTGCTACACTCGGAATGGCGGTTTGTTACGACATGCGGTTCCCGTTGTTGTCGAATGCATTGGCCCAAGCGGGCGCGCAAATTCTAACCTATCCGGCTGCGTTTTCGCCCGTCACGGGGGCTGCGCATTGGCATTCTTTGCTGCGTGCGCGGGCCATTGAAACTGGCTGTTACGTGATTGCGCCAGCGCAAACCGGACTGCATGCATCCAGCGGCACAAGTTCGCGCAGCACCTACGGTCATTCGCTTGTTGTGGCCCCATGGGGCGAGGTTATCCTTGACGCAGGCGCGGATGCTGGCGTTTATGCATTTGAAATAGATATGCAAAACGTGGCCGACGCACGTCGCAAAGTTCCGGCTTTGCACAACGCGCAACCCTTTGAGGCCCCGTAAAAAATCGGCGCGCAAAATGAGTAGCGACAAAAATGCCCTGGCAATTTCGCTGTTTGGCGAGATTTTGGCGGCGGATCAAACGGTCCGCAACCGGCTTAGTCGTGTGCTGCCCAAAGGCATGGAAATCTCGCATTTTTCGGTTTTGAACAATCTGGATTGGCACAACGGTGAACGATCACCCGCACAACTGGCCGAGACGTTTAATGTGACGCGCGGGGCCATGACCAACACGCTGAGCAAGCTGGAATGGGCGGGCTACATTCATGTGCGCCCTGATTGGGATGATGCGCGCCGCAAGATGGTGGCGATCAGCCCGTCTGGCAAAGCCGCGCGTGAACAGGCGCTGAGCGCAATCGCCCCGATGATCAACCAAGTGATCGAACAGCTGGGCGAGGACCGCGTCAAAGCAACCCTGCCGATTTTGCGCGAGCTGCGAAAACAGCTTTAGCTGGGTTTCACGCTTGCGGTCACGTAGTTCACGCTGAGATCGCGATCAGACAGTTTCCAGCCCCAAGTGATCGGGTTGAACACAAAGCCTTGGCGATCCACGGGTTCCATCCCCGACTGTTTGTGCAAATCAAACAGCTCGTCTGGCGTGATGAATTTGTTCCACTCGTGCGTGCCTTTGGGCAGCCAACGCATCACGTGTTCGGCCCCGACAATCGCAAACATGAACGATTTGGGATTGCGGTTGATCGTCGAACACACGTGCAGCCCACCGGGTTTCAGCAGCAGTTGGCAGGCCGTCATGTAGGCGAGCGGATCAGCGACGTGTTCGACCACTTCCATGTTCAGGACCACGTCGAATTGTTCACCGGCTGCGGCCATCGCCTCGGCTGTGGTGAACCGGTAATCGATGTCCAATTCGGACTGCAGCGCGTGCGCTTGGGCGACGGGAATGTTGCGTTCGGCGGCATCCACACCCACAACAGTTGCCCCAAGCCGCGCCATGGGTTCTGACAGCAGACCCCCACCGCACCCGATGTCGATAATCCGCAGCCCCGCAAACGGCATCGGCTGGATCATGTCGCGGTCATATTCGCCGGCGATTTGGGAGGTGATGTAATCCAGACGGCAGGGATTCAGCATGTGCAGAGGCTTGAATTTCCCGTTTGGATCCCACCATTCAGCAGCCATTGCTTCGAATTTGGCGATTTCTGATGGATCAACTGTCGTTTGATGCGCTTGCATTCTGATCTCCGTATGGTCTTGTGCCGTTCCATGCTTATATAGGGCCGTAATGGACAAACACACTGATAAAGACTCAGGTCAAAAGCGCGCAGTGCAATATCTGTATCCACCGATTGATCCATTTGATCAGCGGATGATGGATGTGGGCCAAGGCCATCGCATTTATGTCGAGCAATGTGGCAACCCCAAGGGCATACCTGTTGTCGTGCTGCATGGCGGGCCTGGCGGCGGCTGTAGCCCGTCGATGCGCCGCTATTTTGACCCCTCAGTGTACCGTGTCATTTTGTTTGATCAGCGCGGCTGTGGCCGTTCGCGCCCGCATGCGGCTGTGGCCAATAACACGACGTGGCATTTGGTTGATGACATCGAAGCGATTCGCCATGCGCTGGAAATCGACGCGTGGATCGTGTTTGGCGGCAGCTGGGGCGCCACGTTGTCGTTGGTTTACGCCCAAGCGCACCCCGATCGCACCACCCATCTGGTTTTGCGCGGTGTGTTCTTGATGACCCAAGTCGAACTGGATTGGTTCTATGGTGGCGGCGCTGGCAAATTCTGGCCTGAAACATGGGCGCGCTTTGTTGATCTGATCCCAGCGGACGAACGTCACGACATGATTGGTGCCTATCACCGACGGTTGTTTTCCGGCGATATCCCGGTTGAGACGCGTTACGCCAAGGCTTGGTCGTCGTGGGAAAATGCGCTGGCGTCGATCCAGTCTAATGGTCATGGCGGCGAGGCCCCCGGCGATTATGCCCGCGCGTTTGCCCGTCTGGAAAACCACTATTTCACCAACGCGGGTTTCCTGGAATTTGACGGGCAGATTTTGGCGCACATGGACCGGATCGCGCACATCCCCGGCACGATTGTACAGGGCCGCTACGACATGATTTGCCCACCAGAATCCGCGTATTCTATCGCGCAGGTCTGGCCGAATTGTGATTTGAAAATGGTGCGCAACGCCGGTCACGCGCTGTCAGAACCGGGGATCAGCGCTGAATTGGTGCGCACGATGGATCGGATTGCTGCCCAATGACCCGCCTTGATCGCCGTTTGCTATTCACGACAGGTGCCGCTGCGGCTTTGCTGGCGGCCACCGGCGTGTCTGCGCACGCGTCGCCAAAGCGTGGTGGCCGTTTGGTTGCCGCCCTTTCTGGCGCGGATCGCAGCGATACGTGGGCGCAACCACAGGGCATTTTTATGCAAGCAGCGCGGGGTGCCGTTTACGAAACCCTGACGGAAATCGCAGCCGACGGCACGCTGCGTGGTGATATCGCATCGGGTTGGGCGACGCAGGACGGTGGCCTGACGTGGGAGTTCGAGACGCACAGCAACGTGACATTTCACGACGGTCTTGCGCTGGGCATGGATGATGTCGCTGCGGTGTTCGCCCGCCACGCTGATTTGAATGTTCTGACGGCTGAGGCAACTGGCGACCGCACGTTGCAGATCACTTTGACCGCACCAAACCCCAGCTTGCCGTATGTGTTGGCCGCCCCCAAATTCGCGGTCCTTCCCGCTGATCCGGCGCGCCAAGACGCAGGCATTGGAACCGGTCTGTACAGCGTTCAGAAATTCCAAGCGGGGCGGCACTTTATTGGCACCCGCGTGTCGGCGCATCGCAAGGATGGAACCGCGGGCTGGTTTGACACAGTCGAGCTGGTGTCGATCCCGTCCGACACCGTGCGCGCCGAAGCATTGCGTGACACGTTGATCGACGTGGCGGACATCGTCGCACTGGATGCGTATTCCGATCCGCTGGATTTTCAGCTGCTGCCGTCCGACCACGCCCCTCAGCAAGTTGCGCGCAAAACGATTGGCGTTCCGGCGGCTGTTGGCGCAGCTTGGCCTTTGGATGATTTGCGCATGACCCAACGCTGGTGGATGGCCTAACCGATAGGCCTTGCAGACTCAGCATGGTTTGCGTATATGGCTTTTAACAGCGCGGTGTTGGGGTCCAAACCTAACATCCACCGACCTTCACAACGGGCCGCGCGCCCGTTTTTTTGTGCCGTATTGGCAGATGGATATCATGAACAACGACCTGATCGCAAAAGCTGCAATTGACCAACGTCTGGCCCAGATTATCACACCGGTAATCGAGGACTTGGGCTATGAGTTGGTGCGCGTGCGTTTGATGACGGGCAAAAACGCGATTCTGCAAGTTATGGCCGACAAGCCTGAAGGCGGAATTGAGGTTGATGACTGCGCCAAGATTTCAAACGAAGTCGGCGCGGTGTTGGACGTCGAAGATCCGATTGCCGAAGAATACGCGCTAGAAGTATCGAGCCCCGGCATCGACCGTCCGTTGACGCGGATGAAAGATTTTGAGAACTTCGAAGGGTACGAAGCCAAGATCGAAACCACAGAACTGGTCGATGGCCGCCGCCGTTTCAAAGGCGAGCTGGCAGGCATCGAGGGCGACGAGGTTTTGATCAACGTAGCAGAAGGTACGCTTGGTCTGAAATTCGATTGGTTGTCTGACGCCAAACTGGTCCTGACAGATGAATTGATCACTGAAATGCTCCGCCAGCGCAAAGCAGCGGGCACACTGAATGAAGACGCTTTTGACGAGATCCAGACTGAAGAGTCTGATGAGGGAGAAAACTAATGGCTATTACTTCTGCAAACCAGCTTGAGCTGCTGCAAACGGCTGAGGCTGTTGCCCGCGAAAAGATGATCGAACCCGGTTTGGTCATCGAGGCGATGGAAGAATCGCTCGCACGGGCTGCAAAATCCCGCTACGGCGCGGAAATGGACATTCGTGTTGCGATTGATCGCAAGACAGGCCGCGCGACATTCACCCGCGTACGTACAGTGGTTGCCGAAGACGAGCTGGAAAACTACCAAGCCGAATTCACGGTAGAGCAAGCCAAACAATACATGGCTGATCCCGAAGTTGGCCAGCAGTTCAGCGAAGAAGTTCCACCAGTTGAAATGGGCCGTATCGCGGCACAATCCGCCAAACAGGTTATCTTGCAGAAAATCCGCGAAGCTGAGCGTGATCGCCAGTACGAGGAATTCAAAGACCGCGCTGGCACAATCATCAACGGTTTGGTCAAACGCGAAGAATACGGCAATGTCATCGTCGATGTGGGCGCCGGCGAAGCGATCCTGCGTCGCAACGAGAAAATCGGCCGCGAATCATATCGCCCGAACGACCGTATCCGCGTCTACATCAAAGACGTGCGTCGCGAACAACGTGGTCCACAAATCTTTTTGTCCCGCACCGCGCCAGAATTCATGGCCGAGCTGTTCAAAATGGAAGTGCCTGAAATCTACGATGGTATCATCGAGATCAAAGCCGTGGCTCGTGACCCCGGTTCGCGCGCCAAGATTGCCGTGATTTCGTTTGATAACTCGATCGATCCGGTTGGTGCATGTGTCGGTATGCGTGGTTCGCGCGTTCAGGCCGTTGTGAACGAATTGCAGGGCGAAAAGATCGACATCATTCCTTGGAATGACGATCAGCCGACATTCCTTGTGAACGCGTTGCAGCCTGCCGAAGTGTCCAAAGTTGTTTTGGACGAAGAAGCTGGTAAGATCGAAGTGGTTGTTCCAGAAGAACAGCTGTCCTTGGCAATTGGCCGTCGCGGCCAAAACGTGCGCCTTGCGTCCCAGCTGACGGGTCTTGATATCGACATCATGACCGAAGCAGACGAATCTGCACGCCGTCAGGCCGAATTCGAAACCCGCACCAAGCTGTTCATGGACAACTTGGATCTGGACGAATTTTTCGCCCAGTTGCTGGTATCCGAAGGGTTCACGAACCTCGAAGAAGTCGCATACGTCGAAGTCGACGAATTGCTGGTCATCGATGGTGTCGACGAAGGCACCGCTGGCGAATTGCAGGCCCGTGCCCGCGACGTGCTAGAAGCAGCCAACAAAGCGGCGCTGGAATCAGCCCGCGCATTGGGTGTCGAAGACAGCCTGGTTGAATTTGAGGGTCTGACACCCCAAATGCTAGAAGCATTGGCAAAAGACGACGTTAAAACGCTCGAAGATTTCGCAACTTGTGCGGATTGGGAATTGGCCGGTGGTTGGACCACAGAAAACGGCGAACGCATCAAAGACGATGGCTGCCTGGAACCGTTCGAGATTACTTTGGAAGAAGCCCAGACAATGATTATGACCGCCCGCGTAATGCTGGGTTGGGTTGATCCTGCGGAATTGGAAGCTGAAGAAGCTGACGATGATGCCGACACAGAAGAGGAAGCCGAGGCCTGATCGTAGGCCTCGGAAGCTCCTGATGGGTCGCGGTGGCGCCTCCAAAGACCGGGAAGACGGTCCTGACCGCAAGTGCATTGCCACGGGCGAAGTCCAGCCGAAGTACGGCCTGATTCGCTTTGTTGTCGGGCCAGAAGATACTATTTATCCTGATGTCTCAGGAAAGTTACCTGGACGTGGTATATACGTGGCAGCAGATCGGGATGCCTTGGAACTGGCAGTGAGCAAGAAATTGTTCGCGCGTGGTGCCAAGCAGCAGGTCAAGATACCTGATGATCTGGTCGCCGAAGTTGAAAAGCAGCTGGCGCGCCAAGTGGTCAATCTGATCGCCATGTCGCGCAAGGCAGGGTCGGCGGTTGCTGGCTACGAAAAGACCAAAGCTTGGCTTCAATCAGAAGAAGCTCAAGTGCTGTTTCAGGCCTCTGACGGGTCGGGACGCGGCAAATCGAAACTTAGCACGCCGCACTACGGTAGCTATATTGGCTGGCTGACAGCAGACGAATTGGGTTTGGCGTTCGGACGCGAAACTGTGGTACATGGGGCGCTCGCCTCTGGTGGACTCACGAAACGTGTTGTAGAGGAAGCCCAGAGGTTGCGTGGCGTGCGCGCAAAAGAGGATGGCATTGGCCATTCGGAAGGATAGACGAGCTAGATGAGCGATACTGACGGTAAAAAAACATTGGGTCTGCGCGGCGGCGCGCGTCCTGGCAACGTGAAACAAAGTTTCAGCCACGGGCGTACCAAAAACGTTGTCGTCGAGACCAAGCGCAAACGCGTTGTGGTCCCTAAACCAGGTGCGGCTAACAAAGCTGGCGCTGTGGCTCCTTTGGGTGTGGGCGATCCGTCCAGACGCCCTGCCGGCATTACGGATGCCGAAATGGAACGCCGCCTGAAGGCTGTTCAAGCCGCGAAGGCGCGTGAAGTCGAAGAAGCAGCCGCACGCGCCGCTGACGAAAAAGCCCGCGCCGAAGATCGCGAGCGTCGTCGCGCCGAGATCGAAGCCAAAGAGCGCGAAGAAAAAGAACGCGAAGAGAGCCTCAAGGCGAAAGCCGAGGAAGAAGCCGCAGCTGTCAAAGCCGCAGAAGCCGCAGCCCAAGCGGCCGCAGCCCCTGCCGAGCCGACACAAGCGCGTCCAACGCCAAACCGTGGCGGCCCACTGCCTGCCGCGACACCGCGTAAAAACGAGCGCGACCAGCAAGCACGCCCGAACCGTGGACGCGAAGAAGACGCGCGCCGGTCCGGCAAGCTGACGCTGAACCAAGCATTGGCTGGTGGCGCCGGTCGTCAACGCTCAATGGCGCAAATGAAACGCAAGCAAGAGCGTGCGCGTCAAAAAGCGATGGGCGGCACGGTCGAGCGCGAAAAGGTATTGCGCACAGTGAACCTGCCAGAAGCCATCATGGTTTCTGAACTGGCCGCTCGTATGACCGAACGCGTTGGTGACATCGTGAAATCGCTCATGACTATGGGCATGATGGTGACGCAAAACGAAACCATCGATGCCGACACAGCAGAGCTGATCATCGAAGAGTTTGGTCACAAGGTGAACCGCGTTTCTGATGCGGACGTCGAAGACGTGATCAACGAAGTCGAAGACAAAGACGAGGATCTGAAGCCGCGTCCTCCGGTCGTGACCATCATGGGCCACGTTGACCACGGTAAAACGTCGTTGCTGGATGCCATTCGCAAGGCCAAAGTTGTGTCCGGCGAAGCAGGCGGGATCACGCAGCACATCGGTGCCTATCAGGTGACGACGGATGGCGGCCAAGTGCTTTCGTTCCTCGATACGCCGGGCCACGCTGCGTTTACATCCATGCGTTCGCGCGGTGCCCAAGTCACTGACATCGTGATCCTGGTTGTCGCGGCGGATGACGCTGTGATGCCACAAACGATCGAGGCGATTGCCCACGCGAAAGCGGCCAAAGTGCCGATGATCGTAGCGATCAACAAAATCGACAAATACGAAGCCAATCCGACAAAAGTACGCACAGATTTGCTGCAACACGAAGTTGTTGTGGAAAAAATGTCTGGTGACGTGCAGGACGTCGAAGTTTCAGCGCACACAGGCGAAGGTCTGGATGAACTGCTTGAGGCTATCGCGTTGCAGTCTGAATTTCTGGAACTGAAAGCCAACCCAGATCGCGCCGCCCAAGGTGCCGTGATCGAGGCCAAGCTGGACGTGGGTCGCGGCCCTGTTGCCACAGTTTTGATCCAAGCCGGTACGCTGCGTGTTGGTGACATTTTTGTTGTTGGCGAAAAATACGGTAAGGTACGTGCCCTGATCAACGATCAAGGCGCGCGCATCAAAGAAGCCGGTCCGTCGGTCCCTGTTGAGGTTCTTGGCCTGAACGGAACACCGGGCGCGGGCGATGTTTTGAACGTCACCGAAACCGAAGCGCAAGCGCGTGAAATCGCGGAATATCGTCAGAAAGCTGCGAAAGACAAACGCGCAGCAGCTGGTGCAGCAACGACGCTGGAACAGTTGATGGCGAATGCCAAAGCCGACGAAGATGTCAGCGAATTGCCGATCGTGGTAAAAGCGGACGTTCAAGGCTCTGCCGAGGCAATCGTGCAAGCGATGGAAAAAATCGGCAACGACGAAGTCCGGGTTCGTGTCCTGCACTCTGGCGTTGGCGCGATCACAGAAACCGACGTTGGTTTGGCCGAAGCATCTGGCGCACCGATCATGGGCTTTAACGTCCGTGCAAACGCATCAGCGCGCAACACAGCCAACCAAAAAGGCGTCGAAATTCGCTACTACTCGGTCATCTATGACTTGGTGGACGATGTGAAAGCGGCGGCCTCAGGCTTGCTCAGCAACGAAATCCGCGAGAACTTTATCGGTTACGCGACAATCAAAGAAGTCTTTAAGGTTACAGGCGTCGGCAAAGTTGCTGGCTGCATGGTCACCGAAGGCGTGGCGCGTCGTTCTGCAGGTGTACGTTTGCTGCGTGACAACGTGGTCATCCACGAAGGCACGTTGAAAACGCTCAAGCGCTTTAAAGACGAAGTGCCTGAGGTCAAATCGGGCTTTGAGTGCGGTATGGCGTTCGAGAGATATGAAGACATTCGTGCTGACGATGTGATCGAAATCTTTGAGCGCGAAGAAATCACGCGCACATTGGCCTAAGTCACAGGCACATACGAATAAGAAAAGGGGAGGGCATCGCGCCTTCCCCTTTTGCGTTTTGGACTAGATGGGTTTGCCGACGTAAACTTTGCTTCCGTCCCGAACCGCCATCAGGCCGTTGGGTAAAAACCTTTCAAAGACGCCCTGCACTGAAATGCAGCTTCCTAGGATTACTGTGCGCAGCATGGATTCAACTCCTGTCAAGAAATCACAGGAACATTAGGCGCTCAAAAAGTTAACAAGGTCTAAAGGAAGCGTTTCGAGCGCTACAGCCAATCGCGTAAAATTGGAATTAACGGGATGTCAGCTGCTGGCATCGGATAGTCGCGCATCGCTTTGGGGAACACCCACTTTAGCACTTGGTTCTCACGGGCGATTGGCGTGCCCTCCCATTTGCGGCAGGCAAACAGGGGCATGAGCAGATGAAAATCATCGTAGGTATGGCTGGCAAAGGTCAACGGCGCGAGGCAGGATTGCCAGGTGTTTATGCCCAACTCTTCTTCGAGTTCCCGGATCAAAGCGACTTCGGGGGTTTCGCCAGCTTCAACTTTGCCACCCGGAAATTCCCACAAACCGGCCATGGATTTACCCGCTGGGCGTTGGGCCAGCAGCACGCGCCCGTCCACGTCGATCAAGGCAACGGCAGACACCAAAACGGTCTTCATGATCGGTAGTCCGCGTTGATTTCGATGTAGCCGTGGGTCAGATCACAGGTCCAAACGGTTGCAGCGCCCATGCCCATGCCCAGATCGACGCCGATTTCAATCTCGTCGTGTTTCATCAATGCGGCGGCGTCTGCTTCGACATACGTCGGGCTGACCCAACCGTTTTCGGCCACGACCACATCGCCAAACTTGATCGAGATCAGATCACGATCTGCCAGTGCGCCTGACTTGCCAATGGCCATCACGATGCGCCCCCAGTTTGGATCTTCGCCCGCGATCGCAGTTTTGACCAAGGGTGAATTCGCAATCGCCAATGCGTGGGTCCGGGCGGTTGCGTCGTCGCTGGCACCGCTGACAGAAATTTCGACGAACTTGGTCGCGCCTTCGCCGTCGCGCACGACTTGATGCGCGAGGTTCAGCATGACGGAGTGCAGCCCGTTGGCAAATCCGTCGTCACCCTCAGCGTTCACGCCAGATGCACCGGTCGCGGCCATCAACAACGTGTCCGAGGTCGAGGTGTCGCTGTCGACCGTGATGCAATTGAACGTCTTGTCAGACAGGTCCGACACCAACGATTGCAGCGCGTTTTGTTCAAACACCGCATCGGTGAAAATGTAGACCAACATCGTCGCCATATCGGGCGCGATCATGCCGGAGCCTTTGGCGATGCCGACGATGTTGACCGCCCTACCGTCAATCACGATCCGCTGGCTGGCACCTTTGGCGTAGGTATCAGTTGTCATGATGGCTTGGGCGGCATCGGAAACGGCGCCGGATGACTGTGATTTGTTCAGCGCCTCTAACTGTGCGGTCACGCGGTCGTGCGGCAAAGGTTCGCCAATGACGCCAGTGGATGACGTGAACACGCGGCCCTGCGGCACATCGCAAACTGACGACACAGCAGCAGTGATGGCATCGACAGATGCTTGGCCGTTGCGCCCCGTAAATGCGTTGGCATTGCCCGAATTCACGAGGATCGCAGCGGGTGTGTCGCTGCCGCCGCCCAGCTTGGCCTGACAGTCCAGAACAGGGGCCGCGCGGGTTGTGGATTTGGTAAACACGCCGGCAATCGTCGTGCTAGCCGTTAGCTTGGCCAGCATCACATCGGTGCGCCCGGAATAGCGCACGCCCGCCTCAACGGTGGCAAAGGTAACGCCGTTCACAACGGGTAGGTCAGGAAAGCGCGCTGGCGCAAGCGGAGAGCGGTTCGGCGTGCTTCCCATTGTTGCTTACTCGACCAATTTGAGGTTTTTCAGGATCGCAGGGTCGATACCTTCGCTGTCGGCCCTTTCTACGGTAGCACCTGCAATGACGGCCTCGATTGTTGTGGTGGCAACGGTTCCTTCGATTTCTGTGACCAGATCTGCGCGTACTTCATCCAGCGTTGGCAAGTCAGCTTCGCGGCTTTCGTTGCGTTTGACGACGTGCCAACCAAATTGGGTTTTCACAGGGGCCGAAATGCTGCCGTCTTCCAACTCAAGCACTGCGGCCTCAAAGGCTGGAACCATCGCGCCTTTGCCAAACCACCCAAGCGATCCTCCGCCGGGACCAGACGGGCCTGTGGATTTTTCGCGCGCGAGGGCTGCGAAATCTTGACCGCCCTCGAGGGCTTCGACCAGCGCCAACGCTTCTTCTTCGGTTTCGACCAAAATATGCGAGGCGTTAAATTCTGTTTCCGCTTTGACGTCTGAATAACGCTCGTCGTAGGCGCTTTGGACAATTTCAGGAGTGATCGCATTGGCAAGTGCGGCATCAAGGCGTTCGCCTGCTTTAAGAGACCGCGTTTCATTTTCGATGGAGATCGCAACACGTGCTGGCAGGTCGCCTTCATAGCTGTCGGCAAGCGCTGATTGTTGGATCAACTGGTCCAAAATGCCTGTAAACAAGACTTCGTCGGGCAATTCTTGGTATTGCTGGGGCAATGACGCGCGCGCCACGATCATGTGACCGATCGTGATTTCGGTGCCGTTTACGGTTGCAACGACAGTGCTGGCGTCTTGGGCCTTGGCAGGCATGGCAAGGGTCACGGCCAGCCCAAGAGCGGCCACAAAGCTGAGAGGTTTTTGCATCGTTTGATCCTATGGATAAGGTCACGGCATGGCGTAACATTGACACGGTTAAACGCGGCCCTTACATCGCCCTATGGGCGCCGCTCGGAACGTTTCTGACATTCTATCTATGGGCTGCGCACCAGTCGGGCAAGAGCGGACAGGCCACTTGCTGGCAAACACAATAAACCATCGGCTGGAGATCGCATGCTCGGTATCAAAACACTCGCCAAAAAGGTCTTTGGCACACCTAATGACCGCAAGGTCAAAGCGGTGCGCCCGCTGGTCGAAAAGATCAACGCACTGGAACCCGAGTTCGAAAAACTAAGCGATGAAGGTCTGATCGAGAAGACCGAAGAATTCCGCAAACGCGCGATTGGGGGCGAAAGCCTTGATAGCCTTTTGCCCGAAGCATTCGCCAACTGCCGCGAAGGGGCCCGCCGTGCGCTGGGCCTGCGCGCCTTTGACGTGCAACTGATGGGCGGGATTTTCCTGCACAACGGCAACGTCGCTGAAATGAAAACCGGCGAAGGCAAGACACTGGTTGCGACCTTTCCTGCCTACCTGAACGCCCTGACAGGTGACGGTGTTCACGTCGTCACGGTCAACGAATACCTTGTGCAGCGCGACGCAGAATGGATGGCCAACGTCTTTGGCGCTTTGGGTCTGACAACCGGTTATGTTGTCGCCAACATGCCCGAGGACGCCAAGCGCGCCGCCTATGATTGCGACATCACCTACGCGACCAACAACGAGTTGGGTTTTGATTATCTGCGCGACAATATGAAGGCCGAGTTGTCGCAGATCTTCCAAAAGAAACACAACTTTGCGATCGTGGATGAAGTCGATTCAATCCTGATCGACGAGGCGCGTACGCCACTGGTTATTTCTGGTCCTGCCGAGGATCGCTCTGAGATGTACCAAGTTATCGACGCGCTGATCCCGTCTGTCCAAGACGACCATTTCGAGCTGGACGAAAAAACCCGCAACGTGACGTTCACCGATGACGGCAACGAGTTTCTTGAGGAACAGTTGCGCGCACGTGGTTTGCTTGAGGGTGACGCCAGCCTTTACGATCCGGAATCCACCTCGATCGTGCACCACGTCAACCAGGGTCTGCGCGCCCACAAGTTGTTCACCAAGGACAAGGACTACATTGTTCGCGACGGTGAGGTCATGCTGATCGACGAATTCACCGGCCGTATGATGACCGGTCGTCGTTTGGGTGACGGCCTGCACCAAGCGATTGAGGCCAAAGAAGGCGTGAACATCATGCCGGAAAACACGACGCTGGCCTCTGTGACCTACCAAAACTATTTCCGCCTGTATTCAAAACTGGCAGGCATGACTGGTACGGCCTCGACCGAAGCCGAAGAATTCCAGCAAATTTACGGTCTGGGTGTGATCGAAGTACCCACCAACCGCGACATTTCGCGTGTTGATGAAGACGATCAAGTGTTCCGCACGGGCCGCGAAAAATACGAAGCGATGATCGAAGAGATCAAAGCGGCGCATAAAAAAGAGCAACCCGTTCTGGTTGGCACGACATCCATCGAGAAATCCGAAATGTTCAGCCAAATGCTGACAGCGGCGGGCATCCAGCACAACGTTTTGAACGCACGCCAGCACGAGCAAGAAGCACAGATTATTGGCGATGCAGGCAAACTGGGTGCGGTCACCATCGCGACCAACATGGCCGGTCGTGGCACCGATATTCAGCTGGGTGGCAACGCCGAGATGAAGGTGCTGCAAGCGATCACTGCTGACCCAGAAGCTGACCCAGAAGCCATCCGTGCGCGGATCGAGGCCGAAACTATTGATGAGAAGAAACGTGTTCTTGCGGCGGGCGGCTTGTTCGTTCTGGCCTCTGAACGTCACGAAAGCCGTCGCATCGACAACCAGTTGCGCGGTCGCTCTGGCCGTCAGGGTGATCCGGGCCGCACGTCATTCTACCTAAGCCTCGAAGATGACCTGATGCGTATTTTCGGATCAGAGCGTTTGGAAAAAGTCCTTACGACTTTGGGTTTGGAAGAAGGCGAAGCGATCGTTCACCCTTGGGTCAACAAATCGCTGGAACGTGCGCAAGCCAAGGTCGAAGGTCGTAACTTTGACATCCGCAAACAGCTGTTGAAATTCGATGACGTGATGAACGACCAGCGCAAAGTGATCTTTGCCCAGCGTCGCGAAATCATGGAATCCGCGGATCTGTCCGAAGTCACAATCGACATGCGCACCGAAGTGATCGACGATCTGGTCGACACCTACATGCCGGCCGGGTCTTACGCGGACCAGTGGAACACCGAAGGCCTGTACGCTGCGGTGATCGAAGAGTTGGGCATCGACGTGCCGGTCATGGAATGGTGCGAAGAAGAAGGCGTCGACGACGAACAAATCCGCGAACGTTTGATGGCGGCAACGGACGAAGTGATGGCGGGTAAGACCGAAGCCTTTGGTCCGGAAAACATGCGCATGATCGAAAAGCAGCTGTTGTTGCAGACGATCGACGCCAAATGGCGCGAGCATCTTTTGACGCTTGAGCATTTGCGCTCCGTTGTTGGCTTTCGTGGCTATGCGCAGCGTGATCCGTTGAACGAATACAAAAACGAATCATTCCAGTTGTTCGAAACCATGCTTGATTCCCTGCGCGAAGATGTGACCAAGAAATTGGCGCAAATTCGCCCCATGAATGAAGAAGAACAGCAGGCGATGGCTGAGCAAATGGCGATAGAACAGGCCGCCCGCGAGGCCGCGATGGCACCTTCTGCACCCGCGCCTACAGCCGAAGCAGTGGCGGCTGGATTTGTCGAAAATGATCCATCTACATGGGGAAACCCTGGGCGCAACAACCCGTGTCCGTGTGGGTCTGGTGAAAAGTTCAAGCACTGCCACGGGCGTCTTACCTAAACTCTGGTCACGGCAAGGTTGTCTCAATCTTGCCGTAATGACTCCTCCAAGCGGTCACAACTCGGCCCTTTTTCCCTGCCAAACACCTTTCTGAGCTAATCCGCCAGAAGGGACAGGATCATGTTAAAGACCAGAGAGATGTTGACCGCTGCGGGTACGCTTGCGTGTGCGGTTGGCATCGGATTCATCATGCAAAGTGGTGACACCGCCAAGCAACGCTACAGCGATGTTGCGACGGCAAACGCACCCGCTGAAATCCCGCCGTCCATTGTTGATGCGCATATTGCGTCGGCTGCAGGGACGCTGTTGGAAGTGCAGGATATCACGCTGACATCGGCACAAACCGATACGTCCGATGTGATTGTGACGCCTGAAACCGGTGTTCAACTTTCCTCTGCGAGCGCGTTGGTGACACCGAAATTGGATACGCCGGTTCCTGCCGCCTCTTGCGAGATTTCAGCCGCGGCTACGGCATCCAAAGGTGCGATGATTGATGTAGAACTGGCGGCACCTTGCATGCCAAATGAACACGTCACAGTCCATCACAACGGCATCATGTTCTCGCAATCCACTGCCCTAGACGGCAGCCTTAGCGTGTCTGTGCCTGCCATGGCAAAAGAGGCCGTGGTGATTTTTGCATTCCCGAACGGCGAAGGTGCCGTTGCCCAAGTGTCGGTTCCTGATTTGGGCCAATACGACCGCACGGCAATCCAGTGGAAAGGCGACACAGGCTTTGAAATGCACGCCCGCGAATTTGGGGCAGATTACGGTCAGGAAGGTCACGTTTGGGCCGGCGCGACACGCGATGTGGCAGCGGTTGATTCCGCACAAGGGTTTCTAACGCGCCTTGGAAATAAATCAGCTTTGGCACCATTGATGGCAGAAGTTTATACCTTTCCAACAGCGATGGGGACCCAAGATGGCATTATCGATCTAAGCGTCGAAGCCGAAGTGACATTGATGAATTGTGGCCTCGAAATCGAAGCGCAGTCACTCGAATTGCAGGGCGGACAGGTCAAAACCCAAGATTTGACCCTTGCCGTGCCGGAATGTGACGCAAAAGGTAGCTTTCTGGTGTTGAATAATTTGGTCCAAGACCTGACAGTCGCCAGCAACTAAAGCTGCGATAGGATCAGTTATGACCTTGAAACGAGCGGCGGCCTTCGCCGCTCTTTTTCTTTTTACGCTAACGGGTTTTGCCCAAGCGCAAGACGTGACGCTAACGTCGCCTGATGGTCAGGTGGAACTTAGCGGCACCCTTTTGGGATTTGATGGTGAATTCTACCGGCTGGAAACCGTCTACGGTGAATTGACCGTCGATGGATCAGGCGTGAACTGCGAAGGACCTGCATGCCCGAATCTACAAGATTTCGTTGCCGAATTGTCCATCTCAGGCTCTGCTACGATGGGGTCGGTATTGATGCCGGCGCTGATCGAAGGATTTGCCCTGCGTCACGGGTTTCGCACCGAACGTACGTCAATCGGACCGACCCGTTTCACCTATAGCTTGTTCAACGAAAGCAGCGGAAAACTGGCGGCGGAATTTCAGTTTCGCGTGACCAATACAGACGAAGGATTTGCGGACCTGCTCGCCAATGAGGCGGACATCGTGATGGCGTTGCGTGAAATCAGACCGGGCGAACGCCAACGTGCCCGCGAGGCTGGCATGGGCGACATGACCCAAGCAAACCGCAGTCGCGTTTTGTCATTGGACGCGGTTGTGCCGATCGTGTCGGCGTCCAATCCCGTACGCTCGATTTCACCGCGCCAACTGGCCGAGGTGTTTGCAGGACGTATCACAAATTGGGTCGATTTGGGAGGGCCTGATGCACCGATCGATTTGCACATGCTGGGGGCAGATACGGGTCTTGGCCAGGCGGTCGAAGATCAGGTTTTGAAGCCGGTGAATCTGTCGCTTTCTGATACGGTTTTACATCATGCGCGGGGTGCCGATCTTGCGCAAACCGTTTCCAAACATCCGTTTGCGATTGGGATCGCCAGCTATGCGGAAACAGGAAATGCGCAAGTTTTGACGCTAAAGGGGACATGTGGTTTTTCTTTGCAGGCCGCCCGTCGCACGATCAAAACCGAAGATTACCCCCTGACTGCGCCAATGTTTTTGTACATTCCAGCGCGGCGTTTGCCCAAAGTCGGGCGTGATTTTCTTGGGTACACGCGTGGTCCTTCGGCGCAAATTCTAATTCGGCGTGCGGGGTTCGTGGACCAAGCGCCCGAAGAGGTTTCAATCGCGGATCAAGGCAACCGATTTGCCAACGCGATCACAACAGCGGGGCCAGAAATTTCCCTTGAAGAATTGCAGCGTATGACCAGAACGTTGACCGGTATGGCACGCCTGACAACATCGTTTCGTTTTGAAGCAGGATCAATCCGGTTAGACGCGCAATCGCGTTCCAATGTGCAGCAACTGGCGCGTGCGTTAGAAATCGGAAAATACGATGCGCGGCGTATTTTGTTTGTAGGATTCAGCGACGGGGATGGCGCCGCAAAGGCCAATCGCGACATTGCCCTGCGCCGTGCAGAAGCCGTTCAACGTGCCGTTATTGCAGCCGCAGAAACGGCGAACTTGGATCGCTTGTCGTTGGGTGTCGATGCGTTTGGTGAAGCGTTGCCAATGGCTTGCGATGACAGCGAATGGGGTCGCCAAGCCAATCGCCGCGTCGAGGTTTGGGTGCGTTAAAGATAGCCGTCCGCGCGAAAGCTCAGTTCGCAAGATTTTCCGATGATCAGATGGTCGTGCAGGGTTAGGTTTAAGGCCTGACAGGCTGCAAGGATTTGGGTTGTCATATCAATATCTTGCTGCGACGGTGTTGGGTCACCTGAGGGGTGATTGTGCACCAAAATTATCGCACTGGCGTTCAGTTCTAAGGCACGTTTGGCTACTTCACGCGGATAAACCGGAACGTGATCGACCGTGCCTTTGGCTTGTTCCTCATCCGCGATCAGGGTGTTTTTTCTGTCCAGATACAGCACGCGAAACTGTTCTGTTTCGCGGTGGGCCATGGTCGTGTGGCAGTAGTCCACCAATGCATCCCAACTGGTCAAAACTGGTTTGTGCATCACTTTCGCGCGCATCATGCGGTGGGCCGCGGCCTCGACGATTTTTAGCTCTGTTACGACAGCGTCGCCGACACCTTTGATGCTTTTCAAACGTGCGATTGGCGCTGTAATAACACGGTTAAAATCGCCAAACGTGTCCATCAAAGTGTGGGCCAATGGCTTTACGTCGCGCCGGGGAATTGCGCGGAATAGCACGAGTTCCAGCAACTCATAGTCAGGAAGTGCGTTTGCGCCGCCGTCCATAAATCTGCTCCGCAATCGGCTACGATGGTCAGCAATGTAGGACGGGATTTTTCCAGAGGGCAGCGGCACTGACCGCGCCTCGTCCATCTGGAAAAGGCTGCCCATTTCGGCAAATGCGTGGGGGGAATTTGGAGACTGTGTCATACACACAGCCTCGCAAATCACAGTTACAGAAAGGTTAAGGTTTAACCCTTCATAGAATCCCAAAAGGATTTCACAGAAGAGAAAAAGCTGCTGCTTTCCGGGTTATTTTCTGACGACAGTTCGTCAAATTCCTTAAGCAGTTCTTTTTGGCGCGAGGTCAAGTTCACCGGCGTTTCGACTGCCAGTTCGATGAACATATCCCCGGCTGAGCCGCCACGTAGGGCAGGCATGCCCTTGCTGCGTAGACGCATTTGACGGCCGGATTGGCTGCCGGACGGGATCTGCACACGGCCACGGCCACCGTCGATTGTCGGCACTTCGATGCTGCCTCCCAAGGCTGCGGTGCTCATGGAAACGGGAACGCGGCAGAACAGGTTGACGCCGTCGCGCTCGAACAACTCGTGATCTGACACTTCGATGAAGATGTACAAATCACCTGCCGGTCCGCCGCGCATGCCTGCTTCGCCTTCGCCGGCAAGGCGAATGCGTGTCCCGGTTTCGACGCCAGCAGGGATGTTCACTGACAGTGCGCGTTCCTTTTCGACGCGGCCTGCGCCACCACAAGATTTGCAGGGGTTGTTGATGATTTGACCAAGGCCGGAACACGTCGGGCAGGTGCGTTCAACCGTGAAGAAACCCTGCTGCGCGCGGACTTTTCCCATGCCAGAACATGTCGGGCAGGTTGATGGTTCTGCACCACCTTCAGCGCCGGATCCGTTGCAGGGATCGCACGAAATTGACGTTGGTACGTTGATCTGTTTTTGCAAACCGCTAAATGCGTCCTCAAGCGAGACATGCAAGTTGTAGCGCAAGTCAGACCCGCGCGCGGCGCGTCGTCCGCCGCCACCACGTTGCCCTGCAAAATCGCCAAACAGGTCGTCAAAAATGTCAGAGAACGCGCTGCCAAAGTCGCCTTGACCCTGACCGCCGCCAAATCCGCCGCCTTGTCGTCCGCCGCCGCCCATTCCGCCTTCAAATGCGGCGTGGCCGTAGCGGTCGTAGGCCGCTTTTTTCTCGGCGTCTTTTAAGACTTCATGCGCCTCATTTGCCTCTTTGAACTGCTCTTCGGCTTTTGGATTGTCCGCGTTGCGGTCAGGGTGCAGTTCTTTGGCCTTGGTGCGATACCCTTTTTTGATCTCGTCAGCAGATGCGCCTTTAGAGATGCCAAGCACGTCGTAATAGTCACGTTTTGCCATGGATCGAATTCCTTGTTGAAACGTCAAAGGCCGGTCCGGCTAAAACGGACCGGCCCATTGAGCGGTTTCTGTAGACGCTTACGTGCGCTTGTCGTCGTCCAGATCTTCGAACTCGGCATCCAGGATGTCATCATCCATGCCTTCGTCCGCGCCTGTTGGCTCCGACGCGCCTTCGCCTTCGTCTGCAGCAGCTTTGTAGATCGCTTCACCCAGTTTCATGGCTGCTTCGGTCACGTTCTGGATGCCAGATTTGATCTTGTCCGCGTTTTCGGTTTCCAGCTCGTCATTCAGCGCAGCAATGGCCAATTCGATCGCTTCGACAGTTGTCGGATCGACTTTGTCTTTGTGCTCTTCCAGCGATTTCTCGGTGGAGTGGATGAGGCTTTCGGCCTGGTTTTTCGCTTCGATCAGCTCTTTGCGTTCTTTGTCCGCCTCGGCATTGTCTTCGGCATCCTGAACCATTTGTTCGATGTCTGAATCGGACAGGCCGCCTGACGCTTGGATCGTGATCTTTTGCTCTTTCATCGTGCCTTTATCGAGCGCGCCGACGGCCACGATGCCGTTGGCATCGATGTCAAAGGTCACTTCGATTTGTGGCATGCCGCGTGGTGCTGGCGGGATGCTTTCGAGGTTGAAGGCGCCCAGAATTTTGTTGTCTGCAGCCATTTCGCGTTCGCCTTGGAACACGCGGATGGTCACAGCGTTCTGGTTGTCTTCGGCTGTCGAAAAGATCTGGCTTTTCTTTGTCGGGATCGTTGTGTTGCGGTCGATCAAACGTGTGAACACGCCGCCCAAAGTTTCGATGCCCAGCGACAATGGTGTTACGTCCAGCAGAACCACGTCTTTGACGTCGCCTTGCAAAACGCCGGCTTGGATTGCGGCACCAAGGGCGACAACTTCGTCCGGGTTCACACCTTTATGAGGCTCTTTGCCAAAGAATTTGGTCACTTCTTCGATGACTTTTGGCATGCGCGTCATACCACCAACCAACACGACTTCGTCGATGTCTTTGGCGGAAAGGCCTGCGTCTTTCAACGCAGCAGCGCATGGTTTCATCGAGGCTTTGATCAGATCGCCAACAAGGCTTTCCAGTTTTGCACGCGTCAATTTCATGACCATGTGCAGCGGCTGGCCGGTAGAACCCATCGAGATAAACGGTTGGTTGATCTCTGTTTGGTTCGCGGAAGACAGTTCGATCTTGGCTTTTTCAGCAGCTTCTTTAAGACGCTGCAGGGCCATTTTGTCTTGGGTCAGATCGACGGAGTGTTCTTTTTTGAACTGATCGGCAAGGTAGTTGACGATGCGCATGTCAAAGTCTTCACCACCAAGGAACGTGTCGCCGTTGGTGGATTTAACTTCGAACAGACCGTCGTCGATTTCCAGGATCGTGACATCGAATGTACCGCCACCAAGGTCATAGACCGCGATGGTTTGGGTTTCTTTTTTGTCCAGACCGTAGGCCAAAGCCGCGGCAGTTGGTTCGTTGATAATACGCAGCACTTCGAGGCCAGCGATTTTGCCGGCGTCTTTGGTGGCTTGGCGCTGTGCGTCGTTAAAATACGCAGGCACGGTGATGACCGCTTGGGTTACGTCTTCGCCAAGATAGCTTTCCGCTGTCTCTTTCATCTTGCCCAGGATGAAGGCAGAGATTTGAGCCGGCGAATATTTCTCGCCTTTGGCTTCGACCCACGCGTCACCGTTGCCGCCGTCAATCACGTTGAACGGCAGGTTCTTTTTGTCTTTGGCCAGATCTGCGTCGTCATTGCGACGACCGACAAGACGCTTAACACCAAAGATTGTGTTTTCAGGGTTTGTCACCGCTTGGCGTTTTGCAGGCTGACCTACAAGACGTTCATTGTCGGTGAAGGCCACAATGGATGGCGTTGTGCGCGCGCCTTCTGCGTTTTCGATAACGCGAGGCTGACTGCCGTCCATAATAGCAATACAAGAGTTGGTTGTTCCGAGGTCAATACCAATGACTTTGGCCATATTTTCGATCCCTTTTCATAACATAAGGCGATGTGACGAGATGCAGACCCGTTACGGCATCTGCGCCCCGATGGATTGATGCGCAAGAGATAGGTTCTGCGCGGTTCGGAGCGTATATAAGGACCACATATGCACCCTGCAAGCGGTCTAGGTGTGGGAAATGGAGGAATCTTTGGGAAAGAGGTGGATATGTCGGTTTTAACCTTGCGTGGTTTCGAAATTCACAAGGATTTCTTAACGTCTGAGGCGCAATCAGCGGTGTTGGAGGCTGTGCGCAGTGTTGCCATGGCGGCACCTGTGTTTTCGCCAATGACGCCGTACGGGAAACCGATGAGCGTTCGGATGACGTCGGCCGGTAAATACGGGTGGTTTTCCGACCGCACAGGGTATCGCTATGTGTCGCACCACCCCGGTGGGGCGAAATGGCCCGCGATTCCCGCACCCATTTTGGATATTTGGAACGCGGTCGCAGGGGTTGATCGTGCACCTGATTGCTGCTTGATCAATTTTTATGGCGAAGGGGCCCGCATGGGTATGCACCAAGACAAGGACGAAGCTAATTTTAGCTGGCCTGTGGTGTCCGTGTCGTTAGGTGACGATGGCTTGTTTCGGATCGGCAACACAGAACGTGGCGGCAAGACAGAGTCGATCTGGCTGACGTCCGGTGATGTAGTGGTGATGGGCGGTGATGCCCGTCTTACCCATCACGGAGTCGACAAGATCAGGTTTGGATCCTCTCGATTGCTGCCCAAAGGTGGGCGGATCAATCTGACGCTGCGGGTCGTGGATTAGCGTTGAAGCGTGCAACAGCCTGCAAGGTTTGGACCGCCTGTCAGAGACAAATCAATCGATAGGCCATACAGATTGTCAGACATGCCATCCGAGCAGATTTTGTGCGTCATCAACGCGTCAAATTTGCGGACCCTGCCATTTTCACCCTGAATTTTACCCGCATAGGCAAAGGTTCTTGGCATGACAGTTGTGGTCATGAGTGTTTCTAGGTCTGTAACCTTGCCTTTGCTTTCGGGCGAGGACCATTCGCTGGCCACGCCAGTTTCGTCCAGTATCAAGCCCCAAAACGGCTCTGTTCCAAAGCAACTGGCAAAGAATGGAGCCGTGTCGGACAGCGGTGTCAGGTAGCGTACTGCGGCCCAACCGACGCGTTCATTGACGTTGACCTGCCCCCATTTTCCATCGTCGCTGAGTGTGACAACTTCGACGCCAGATGCGTTGTACACAAATGCGCCAAGTAGCTCAGCCTGAGCGTTTGGTTCGGAGCGAATGTTTAGGACATCATCGGCTGCTACGCCGATCACGGCATATAATTTAGGAAAATCCGACGCCGCAGCGAAGCCGCCCCAGAAAATGCAAACAACAGCAAAAAGGTATTTCATCGACGTGCCCCCCAGCTGAGCGATGCATGACGGCGTGTATAAAATTCGCCCATAAGCCCCAGCATAATCAAAATCAGACCCACATAAAACGCATATTCCCACGTACTATAACGCGGGTTGTAGTTGATAAACGCAAAACCGCGCGCCTGATCGATGCAGTGAAACAGCGGGTTCCAATCAAACATCGCTAGCATAAAGCCGGGCAGCGTGTTGGCGACAAACATCTTGCCGGACGCAATCATATTCGCGCGCTGGTACAGGGTGGTGAAAACGCTGACAGCTGTTGGGAACCACGGTTTGATCGCAAGCAAAACCAGACCCAATGCGACGCCGGTGAACCACGCGATCAACAGCATGCCGAACGCCTCAATCGGGCGATCGATTTCAAGCGGGACAAAGGCGACGTGGTAGATGAACAAGATCATGAACAGCGACAGCACCTGAACATACAGCGCACCGATGGCGGCCGACGCAATCGAGATAATTGTGTTCATCGGCGCGTGCTGCATCATCGGGCTTGCTGGCCCTTCGGACCCAACAACAGCACCCAGCGATTTGGTGTGCGTCATGTACAAAAAGATGCCGGACATAATGTAGATCAGAAAATCGCCACGGATCGCCGCACCACGCAGCCCAAGAATCGAAAACATCACGTAAAACGCCATCACGAAAATGACGACCTGCAACATGTTCATCGCAATGGCCAGAAACGCATTGTTGTGCGTCTTGCGCACCGATCGCACGATGGAATGGTAGATCAGCTCTAGAATAGAAAGAGCGGATGCAAAGCCACCTTGCGGTTTGCGGACAGGTTGAAACATATGAGCTGCCTTACGCCTAGCGCGATGTGCGCACGTTAAAATCGCACGGAATTCTTGCCGTTCCGTTATCAGCGCAGCATAAGTGACAACAAAGCGCATTTCAACAAATGCGATGAGCAGGAGAGCAATTGTGAACTACGAAGACTTGGTACCGGTGATCCGAAAACTGGCATTGCAGGCAGGCGACAAGATCATGGAAATCTATGACGCTGATGATTTCGACGTGAAATTGAAATCCGACGACAGCCCGGTCACGGCTGCGGATGAAGCTGCGGATGCGATCATTTCTGAAGGCCTGCGCGCAGCATTCCCCGACATGATGCTGGTCACCGAGGAACAATCTGACACACACACCGCATCTGGCGACACGTTCTTGATCGTTGATCCACTTGATGGCACCAAAGAATTCATCCACCGCCGTGGCGATTTCACAGTCAACATCGCGTTGGTCGAGGGCGGCAAACCGACGCGCGGCGTGGTCTATGCACCTGCTAAAAACCGGATGTTCTTTACCCTGGCTGACGGTCAATCGGTTGAGGAAACAGGCGATCTGGACAAGGATAAAATGGGCGCGATTTCCCCGATCAATGTGTCGGACGCGGACAACAGCGCCCTGATGGTTGTGGCGTCAAAATCGCACCGTGATCAGGCAACCGATGATTACATCGGCAAGTACAACGTCAAGGACATGAAAAGCGCCGGATCGTCGTTGAAATTCTGCCTTATCGCAACGGGCGAAGCTGACGTTTACCCACGGGTCGGGCGCACGATGGAATGGGACACAGCCGCAGGTCACGCCGTACTTTTGGGCGCAGGTGGCGACGTGGTCCGGTTCGACGATCACACGCCGCTCAAGTACGGAAAAGCCGATTTTGCCAACCCGTTTTTCATCGCCTACGCGCCGTCGGTCGAACTGAAGCCTGCCTAGTGTCAGTCCTGATCGTCATCCCCGCGCGCTACGCATCGACCCGCTACCCAGCGAAACCTTTGGCACTGCTTAAGGGCGCGTCGGGCGTTTCGCGGTCCTTGATCGAACGGTCTTGGCGCGCGGCCTGCGAGGTCCGAGGCGTCGACCGCGTGGTGGTGGCCACAGACGACGATCGTATCCGCGAAGCCGCAGAAGCATTCGGTGCAGAGGTCGTGATGACCTCGGTCGATTGCGCAAACGGGACTGAACGCTGCGCCGAGGCACACGCGAATTTGGGTGGCAACTACGAGATCGTCGTGAACCTGCAAGGCGACGCACCCTTGACGCCACATTGGTTTGTCGAGGATCTGGTCACTGGCCTGCGCGCCGCCCCTGATCAAGACATCGCAACGCCGATTTTGCGCTGTGACGGGGCAACGTTAAACGGGTTTCTAGAGGACCGCAAAGCCGGTCGTGTTGGTGGCACAACTGCCGTTTTTGACGCGAATTTGCGGGCGATGTATTTCTCGAAAGAAGTTGTGCCATTTACGTCAAAAACATACTCTAACACGGATGAAACGCCGGTTTTCCATCATGTCGGGGTGTATGCGTATCGCCCAAAACCGTTGGCGGATTATCGGTCGTGGCCCGTTGGCCCGCTAGAGATGCTTGAGGGGTTAGAACAACTTCGGTTTATGGAAAACGGGCGGGCTGTCAGATGCGTAGAAGTCGAGGCAAAAGGCCGTCAGTTTTGGGAGCTTAACAACCCCGAAGACGTTCCAAAAATCGAAGCGATGATGGCCAAGATGGGTCTGGAATGATCCCCCCATCGGCCAAGGTTTCGGTAAGTGTTGTGGTCGTAAGCCGCGACCGACCGATGGCTTTGAAACGCTGTGTGACGGGTTTGTCCCAGCTGCAATATTCCAATTTTGAAATCGTTGTTGTGGCTGACCCTGCTGGAATTAACGCCTTGGATGACATCAAGGATTTGATCAAAACGATCACGTTCGATGAGCCCAATATTTCCGCCGCGCGCAACACAGGCATCAACGTCGCCGCTGGCGAAGTCATCGCGTTCATCGACGATGATGCCGTGCCGGAACCGACGTGGTTGACGTATCTGACGCAGCCGTTTGAGAATGCCAAAGTCGGTGCAGCGGGCGGGTTTGTACGAGGTCGCAACGGTATCAGTTTTCAATGGAAAGCGCGGGTGCTGGATGCCCAAGGACAGGCGAGCGACCTGGCCGTAGACGAAACCCAAACCACGATCCTGACACCGCAACCAGAGACCGCGATCAAAACCGAAGGCACCAACATGGCAGTGCGCCGTGACGTGCTGGTGGACCTCGGCGGTTTTGATCCTGCCTACACGTTTTACTTGGACGAAACCGACCTGAATATGCGCCTGTCTGCTGCGGGCCATTTGACCGCGATTGCGCCGCTTGCGCAGGTCCACCACGGGTTTGCTGCCAGTGTGCGACGCCGCGTTGACCGTGTGCCGACGGACCTGTTTGATATCGGGGCCAGTTGGGCCGTGTTTCAACGCAAATACATAGCACAAGAGCATCGTGATGATCACTGGCAACGCCAACTTCGATCCGAACGTCGCCGTGTGCTGACCCACATGATCGCCGGCGGATTGGAACCGCGACAGGTACGTTATTTGATGCACCGACTTCGTGAAGGCTACAGCGATGGGCAATCACGCGAACTGGCCAAGGGCGGACTTTCGTCCCATGCTTCAGACGCTTTTAAGAAGTTCCACGTTAAGCCACGCACCAGCACGTTCGAAGTCGTAGGGATTCGCGGCCGAAAAGCCGCCCTTGAGCAGGCAAAGTTTAGGGTGAAAAGTAAGGAAATTCTCACCTTGATGATCCTGTCACCGACGGCTTTATACCACCATGTTCGGTTCCATGTTGATGGCTATTGGGAACAACGCGGTGGTCTCTTTGGAAAGGCTGAACGCTCGGATAAGGCGTTCAAACTGAGCACAAAAACGAGGCGCCGAAAACAAGAGATGTCGCGGATTCATGCCATTCGAGGGCTAAGTGACGAAAAATGACTACCGGCTACACCAATTGCGTGTAATTTGGCGAAAATGGGCTTTTCGGACGTGCTTTGTCCAAAATCCTATGCGAAAATGAATAAAACATCGCCTGCTTTGTACAGAGCGGTCAATACATGAGGACAAGGTATGCGTAAGAAAGTCACAAAAGCCATCTTTCCGGTGGCAGGGTTGGGCACGCGGTTTTTACCAGCGACAAAATCAGTCCCCAAAGAGATCATGACTTTGGTCGATCGCCCCCTGATTCAATACGCCATCGACGAAGCGCGTGCGGCAGGCATCAAGGAATTCATCTTTGTGACCTCGCGCGGTAAAGGTGCGCTTGAGGACTATTTCGACCACGCCCCGAACCTTGAGCAAGAGTTGCGCAAGAAGGGTAAAGACGAACTTCTCGAAATTCTAAAAGACACAAACATGGACAGTGGCGCGATCGCGTACATGCGCCAACACAAAGCGCTGGGCCTTGGTCACGCGGTTTGGTGCGCCCGTCGTTTGATCCACAACGAACCGTTTGCGGTGATTCTGCCAGACGATGTGATTGCGGCTGAAACGCCCTGCTTGCAGCAGATGGTCGAAGCCTACGAGGAAACTGGCGGCAATATGGTCGCTGCGATGGAAGTCGCGCCCGAGAAAACCTCGTCTTATGGCGTTTTGGATGTGTCCGAAGACATGGGTGCAATGGTCCGTGTTAAAGGTATGGTTGAAAAGCCACCTGCCGCAGAAGCGCCGTCAAACCTGGCCGTGATTGGCCGCTATATTTTGTCACCGTCTGTGATGGGCAACCTGAACAAGCTGAAATCCGGTGCGGGTGGAGAAATCCAGCTGACGGACGGAATTGCTGCAGAAATCGCGCAAGATAACCCGGTTTACGGTTTCCGTTTCCGTGGTCAGCGTTTTGATTGCGGATCCAAGTCGGGCTTTTTGCAAGCGACTGTTGCCTTTGGTTTGGCACGTGAAGAATTGCGCGACGACCTGTTGGGGTATATTACTGACGTTGTTGGACAGCAAAAAGCGGCTGAATAAACCGCAACAGGGGTACTAAATGGGGCAGAATGTTCTGGTCACGGGTGGGGCGGGCTATATCGGCTCGCACGCTTGTAAGGCGTTGAAAACTGCCGGGTTTGTGCCCGTTACATTTGACAATTTGGTGACAGGTTGGAAAGAGGCCGTGAAATTCGGCCCCTTTGCGCAAGGCGATTTGCTAGACCGCGCCCGTTTGGACAAAGTATTTGCCGAATTTCAACCCGTTGCAGTGATGCATTTTGCAGCGCTTAGTCAGGTCGGCGAAAGCATGTCCGAGCCGGGCAAATACTGGCGCAACAACGTGTCCGGATCGCTAAACCTGATCGAAGCGGCGGTGGGTGCCGGTTGCAAAAACTTCGTATTTTCAAGTACCTGCGCGACGTACGGCGATCAAGACAACGTGGTGCTCGACGAAAACTCGGCGCAATTCCCGATCAACGCATACGGCGCATCCAAGCGCGCCATCGAAGACATTCTGCGCGATTTCGAGGTTTCGGATGGCCTGCGTCACGTGATCTTCCGTTACTTTAACGTGGCTGGTGCGGATCCAGACGGCGAGGTCGGTGAATTCCACCAACCCGAGACACATTTGATCCCGCTGATGTTGGACGCGATTGATGGTAAACGCGATGCGCTTACCATTTTTGGTACGGATTACGACACGCCGGACGGCACCTGCATTCGCGACTACGTGCATGTTTGCGATTTGGTGGACGCGCATGTTTTGGGGCTGAAATGGCTACAAGACGACAAGGACAGCCGCGTGTTTAACCTTGGCACCGGCAGCGGTTTTTCTGTGCGCGAGGTCATCGATCATTCGCGTAACGTGACCAACCGGGTAGTGCCGTTTAAAGAGGGCGCGCGTCGTGCCGGCGATTGTACGAAACTGGTGTCGGGTTCCAGCCGCGCCGTTTCCGAGCTAGGGTGGAACCCCGCGCGATCAACGCTGCAAACCATGATCGCAGATGCATGGAGATGGCACCAAACTGGACACTACTCTGAATAAGCCCCCTGCTCGTGTGATTGATATCACCCGCTTGATCCGCCGCGCGGGTCGGGTACTGACAGGCGTGGATCGGGTCGAAATGGCGTATGTGCGCGCGCTGATCGCCCAAGATTGTCCCGTGTTTGCCTTGGCTCGTACGCCGTTTGGGTATGTGCTGCTGGATCAATCTGGCTTGATCGAGATGGAACAGCGGCTCAGCGGCAAAAGCCCATTCTTTCGCCCTGATTTGTTGTCTGTTATGCAGCGCAAACTTAGCGTGATCGAACGCAGCGCACAGGCTGATTTACGCAGGCTGTCGATGGCAAGGTGTCTGCCGAATAGGCTGATTTCGATGCTGAGGCAGCACGTTCCCAATGGCGCGTCCTACGTTAATGTTGGTCATAGCAATTTGACGTCGCGGGTTTTGCAATCGGCGAAAACTGCGCTGGGCGGACCTATCGCTGTGATGATCCACGATGTAATTCCGCTGGATTTCCCGCAATTCCAGCGTGCGGGCACAGTTGACGTGTTCCGTGAAAAATTGCGTCGCACCCAAACATTTGCCGATGTTGTGATCTACAATTCCGCGGATACACAGGTGCGTAGCGAGAGGCACATGCGCGCTTGGGGGGCGGTGCCGCGTGGTATTGTTGCGCATTTGGCAACAGACTTGCCGCAGCCGAATCCTGAATTCGTCTGCCCACATGCCCCGTATTTTGTCTGTATTGGCACAATTGAACCCCGCAAGAATCACGCGTTCCTTTTGGATATCTGGCAGGAAATGGGTGTTGATGCCCCGCATTTGCACATTTGTGGCGGGCGCGGTTGGAACAACAAAAACGTGTTTGATCGCCTTGATGCTTTGCCCGCTGACACCAAGATTATTGAACACAACAACATGAACGATGCCGACATGGCGGCCCTCTTGAATGGCTCAAACGGATTGCTGTTTCCGTCCTTTGCCGAAGGGTTTGGGCTGCCTCCAATTGAGGCCGCGTGCCTGAACGTGCCAATTGTGTGCAACCCATTGGAGGTATTGCGGGAAACCTTGGGCGATATTCCCGTTTACGCAGGCGTTTCAGACAGCTATCTGTGGATAAATACGATTAAAGAGTTGGCACAAGCCAGCCCTGAGGCGCGCGGATCGGGAACATACAAATCCACTACTTGGGGCGACCATTTCAAGGTCGCGTTAAGGATGTTCTGATAAAGCTGCTATAAGGGATGGGCAACACCGACAAAGTAAGGGCAGAAATTTGGGTGCTTGGCAGTCATATCGACTGAGGCTTCAACGCAAGCGATGGCGCATCCGTGCGGTTCGTAAACGTCGGGAATTGGGTCGCGTGGCAGATCGTACTTCGCAGATTCGCGAAGAAGATATTTTGCTGTTCTCGACCCTGCGCAACGAAAAGATTCGGCTGCCGTATTTCCTGAATTACTACCGTGACCAAGGGGTCAATCATTTCCTAATCGTGGACAATGACAGCACTGATGGTTCGGCCGAGTATTTGGCGGACCAGCCTGACGTATCTGTTTGGCGCACGAGTGCCAGTTACAAGCGGTCCCGTTTTGGTGTGGATTGGCTGAATTGGTTGCAGTTGAAATACGCGCATGGCCATTGGGCGCTGACCGTCGATCCAGATGAATTTCTAGTCTATCCATTTTGCGATACGCGTCCTTTGCGGGCGCTGACCGACTGGCTGGATGCGTCCAACATCAAATCCTTTAGTGCAATGTTGTTGGACATGTATCCAAAGGGTCGATTGGATGAACAACCCTACCAATCAGGGCAGGATCCGATTGAGATCGCCAGTTGGTTTGACAGCGGTAACTACAATCTGTCCCGCAACAAGCGGTTTGGGAATCTGTGGATCCAAGGTGGGCCGCGCGCCCGTGTGTTCTTTGCCGATGCGCCGGAAAAGGCACCAGCGTTGAACAAAATCCCCCTCGTGAAATGGGACCGCAAGTACACGTATGTCAGTTCGACGCACATGTTGCTGCCGCGCGGTTTGAACTTGGTCTATGATGAATGGGGCGGCGAAAAAGCCAGCGGCGTGTTGCTGCACGCAAAATTTATCGACACGTTCACGGTCAAGGCGCAAGAAGAACTAAGTCGAGGGCAACACTATTCCGCGTCCGTCGAATACAAGGCCTACGCCGAGAGCCTGAAAGACGACCCAGAACTGTGGTGCAAATGGTCCGAAAAATACATCAACTGGCGCCAGCTTGAGATTTTAGGCCTTATGTCTAAAGGAAACTGGGCATGAGCGTCGGGATCGTCATGTTGGTGCACACGGCCCTTGACCGCGCTGAACAAGCCGCGCGTCACTGGGCGGCAGGCGGTTGCCCCGTTGTCATCCATTGCGACAAATTGGTGGACAACAAAACCTACAACGCATTTGTGACATCTCTGTCTGACGTTCCGAATGTTGAATTTTCGACCCGATATCGCTGCGAATGGGGCACTTGGGGCATTGTCGCAGCCACGCAGGTCGCATCTGAAATGATGCTGAACCAGTTTCCTTTTGTGCGTCATGTCTATCTCGCGTCTGGATCTTGCTTGCCCTTGCGGCCCGTCGAAGAATTGGTCGAATACCTTGAGGAACGACCGCGCACGGATTTCATCGAAAGCGCAACAACAGCCGATGTGCCCTGGACCGTTGGTGGCTTGGATCATGAACGCTTTACCTTGCGCTTTCCATTTTCATGGAAACGGAGCCGTTTTTGGTTCGATCGCTACGTTCAATTTCAACGCACATTACGTCTGAAACGCAAAATTCCCAATGGCGTGATTCCACACATGGGCAGCCAGTGGTGGTGTCTGACACGGCAAACATTGTCGGCAATTTTACAAGATCCGGATCGACCAGATTACGACAAATATTTTAAGCAGGTCTGGATCCCCGACGAGAGCTATTTCCAGACATTGTCGCGGCAGTATTCCACGAATGTGGAAAGCCGGTCGCTTACGCTGAGCAAGTTTGATTTTCAGGGCAAACCGCACATCTTTTACGACGATCACCTGCAACTACTGCGTCGTTCAGATTGCTTTGTGGCACGCAAAATTTGGCCACATGCGGATCGTCTGTACGAAGCATTCCTGACCGATATGGCGGGCGCGATGAAACGGACCGAACCCAATCCGGGTAAAATTGACCGTATTTTTGCCAAAGCAGTAGAGCGTCGCACACGCGGCCGGCCGGGCCTGTACATGCAAAGCCGCTTTCCCAATGAAGATTGGGAAAATGGCGTGACGGCTGCGCCATATTGCGTTTTCCACGGATTTTCCGAGTTGTTTGTAAATTTCGAATCTTGGTTAACCAAAGCGACAGGCGCACGTGTTCACGGCCATCTTTTTGCGCCTGACCGAGCTCATTTTGCGGACGGCCACGAAACCATCCACGGCGCCATGAGCGATAGCGCGATTTCGCGTAACTATAATCCAGGCGCGTTCTTGACCAACTTGATCTGGAACACGCGCGGCGAACGTCAGTGTTTTCAATTTGGGCCTGCGGACAATCAAAAGATTAACTGGCGGATATCCAAAGACCACAACGCACAGATTTCCGTGATCAGCGGCGCTTGGGCTGTGCCGTTGTTCAAATCAAATTTGAATTTTATCGATATCCGTAAAATGGCGGCTGAACTGCAAAAGATCGAAAACGATCACCTCAAAGTGTTGCGATCACCCTTTGCCAAAGCAAGAGTGCGCATTTGGAGCATGGCTGAGTTCATCGAGGCACCTATGGAACCGTTGCAAGGTATTCTGGACGAGATCGGACCGACCCAATCGCGCCGCCTGTCCGAGGTTCCAAAGATGGAGGACCTTGCTGGTTTTGGCCAATTCCTGCAAAATCTAAAAAATCAAGGTATGCATCCGCATTTGATGGGCGATTTTCCTGTCGATCGTGGGACTGAAACCACAAACAAGCCGCCGCGCAAACCCTATTTGGTACAATGAATTATGGCCGGATCTTTTGACTACTTTGTTGTCTTCGCAGAAATGCGGACGGGCTCGAATTTTTTGGAAACGAACCTGAATGCCTTTGACGGCATCGCTTGTCATGGCGAGGCGTTCAATCCTCATTTTTTGGGTTATCCCAAAACGACTAAGATTCTGGGTATCACTCAAGAAACGCGCGATGCTGATCCAATGCGCCTGCTGAAAGAAATCAAAAAGCAACCCGATGCCATGGCTGGTTTTCGTTATTTTCATGACCATGATCCGCGGGTCTTGGACCCTTGTTTGAACGATCCGAAATGCGCCAAAATTATCCTGACGCGTAATCCTTTGGACAGTTACGTTTCATGGAAAATCGCGCAGGAAACCGGCCAATGGAAGCTAACGGATTCCAAGTCACGAAAAGACGGCCAGGCTGACTTTGATGCGGACGAATTTAGCGCCCACCTAGAAGCGTTACAAAGTTTTCAGCTGCAATTATTGAACCGTCTGCAACACAGCGGACAGACAGCCTTTTACATTTCATACGAGGATCTTCAAAGCGTTGAGGTGATGAACGGATTGGCGCGTTATCTGGGTGTGGATGAAGAATTGGAGGCGCTGGACAAGAGTTTAAAGAAACAGAACCCCAGCGCAATTTCCAAAAAGGTGCGCAACTTTCCGCAGATGGAAACGGCTCTATCGGGCCGTGACTTGTTCAATCTAACTCGCACACCGAATTTTGAACCTCGGCGTGGGCCCACGATTCCGACGTATGTGGCGGCTGCAGAGTCTGGTTTGTTATATTTGCCGATGAAAGGTGGCCCGGAAGATCGTGTGTTGGATTGGTTGGCTGCCGTGGACGGCGTGGACCGTGGCGCGCTTCAAAGCAAGTTTTCCCAAAAAGACTTGCGCCAATGGAAGCGAAAGCATCCGGGCCATCGCAGTTTTACTGTTTTGCGTCATCCAGTTGTGCGTGCGCATCATGCATTTTCCAAACATATTCTTGGCACCGGAGAGGATAGTTATTCTGCTTTGCGGCAAACTTTGCGCCGACGTTATGCGCTGCCAATTCCAGAGCAGATGCCAGATGAGTCCTATGATCGCGCAGCGCATCGTTCTGCTTTTGCGGCGTTTCTAGTGTTTCTAAAGGGCAATATTTCCGGTCAGACAGCCATTCGTGTTGACGCTTCATGGTGTACGCAGACCCAAGCCCTTCAGGGATTTGGTGAATTTGCATTGCCTGATCGTGTGATCCGAGAGGATGACTTGGAAACAGAGCTTGCGCAACTGTTGGACAAAATAGGCCATGACAAAGAGGTTTCTGTGGGGGCAGCCACTGGCGATTTGCCGTTCGACCTATCTGGCATTTACGATGCAGAAATAGAAAAGCTGACGCAGGATGTGTACCAGCGAGACTACATGATGTTCGGTTTTGAAAGCTGGCGTTAGGCCGCCTGTGCGGACTGGTTTTCTGCCAGAATCGCGAACAATTTGGTCGGATCTGGATTTGCGCGCAATTTTGCGCAAATTGACGAATCCCGAAGGGTCCGAGACACCAATGCCAATGCCTTGAGGTGTTCAACACCGGCTTGCTCGGGTGCGAACAAAGCAAAAGCAATATCAACCGGCTGACGATCTACGGACGAAAAGTCGATTGGTTTGTCCAACAGAACAAATACACCAAGAACGCTTTCCAGACCTTCGATACGCGCGTGCGGTAAGGCGACGCCGTGGCCAACACCCGTTGGCCCCAGCGCTTCGCGTGCGAGCAAAGCATCGCTGACAACAGCAACATCCAGTCCATAAGCGCTATGCGCCAATTCGCTGATGCTGTGCAACAACCGCTTTTTGCTGGATGCAGAGGTCACGACCTTGACCGCATCCGGTTGTATCAGTTTGGCAAAATTCATTCTGCTCGCACTTCGTTTCGGGCGCGTTCTACGCCAGGGATTTAAGGGTCAATCCATCCGATGTTGCCGTCTTCGCGACGATACACCACGTTAACCCCGTCTTTGCCTTCGTTGCGGAACACCAAGACCGGTGCGCCCGCCAATTCCATCTGCATAACCGCTTCGCCTACGGACAGGGATGGGATGTTGGTTTCCATCTCGGCCACGATAATTGGCTGCAGCGTTTCCGGCTCGACCTCGTCAGAGCTGGCTGTGTCTGAAGCGAGGATATAAGAGGAAGCGCCGAAAAGTTCAACTGGTTGTGAGCGGTCCTTGTGGTGGTCCTTCAAGCGACGCTTGTAGCGACGAAGCTGTTTTTCCATCTTTGCGCTACAGGAATCAAAAGCGGCGTAAATCTCGGTTTCTTTTGCCTTGGCTGACGCATTCAAACCGGTTGAGAGGTGAACCGTAACTTCGCAATTATATTCATGCGCTGATTTTGAAAAAACCACATTCGCGTCTGTCGGTCGGCCGGCGTATTTTTGAACGATGCCGTCTAACTCAGTCTGCACATGCGTTTGCAGAGCCGTGCCAATGTCAATTTGTTTGCCGCTGATTTGATACCGCATTCTTTCTCCATTTATTAGGCGAAAACATAAGCCGGACGGGACCCGGTCGGGTCACGTTCGGTTCGGTCTAGTTTCGCAGGAATGACATTTCAGTTGGTTGTCTAAGGACGGGCCCCGTGATCAGGGCCAAGTCATATTCAAACAGTGACAACAGTTTTGCCATGACCCCATTGAGCCCGATATGACAGGCATGTGTCAATCAAAAGTGGTGCAGGATATCGGGAAATTACGTCAGATTTGACGGACCATCTTAGGAGATGCGAAAATTTTCGCCTAGATAAACGCGGCGTACATTTTCGTTTTGTACGACCTCTTCGGGCGAGCCAGACATAAGAACTTTGCCGTCGTGCAAAATATACGCACGGTCCACAATTTCCAATGTTTCCCGTACGTTATGGTCAGTGATCAGCACGCCGATACCACGTTTTTTCAGATCAGAAACGAGGTGGCGAATATCGCCCACCGAGATAGGATCGACGCCGGCAAACGGCTCGTCCAGCAGCAAGTAGTTGGGGTCTGCGGCTAAACACCGCGCAATTTCTACGCGCCGACGTTCGCCGCCTGAAAGCGCCATGGCAGAAGCACGCCGCAAGTGTTCGATAGAGAATTCTGATAGCAATTCTTCGAGTCGTTCGCGGCGTTTTTGACGGTGCTTGATGGTGATGTCGAGAATAGCGCTGATGTTGTCTTGGACGCTAAGCCCGCGAAAAATGCTCATCTCTTGGGGTAGATATCCGATGCCCAACTGGGCGCGGCGATACATCGGCAAGGTGGTGACATCGGTGCCGTCGACAGTAACTTTGCCACCTTCAGGCGTGACCAAACCGGCAACAGAATAAAACGTCGTGGTTTTGCCGGAACCGTTCGGGCCAAGTAACGCGACAACTTCGCCCCGGTTCAAATGCATCGAAAAATCGCGGATCACGACCTTTTTGCGATAGGATTTACGCAGATGTTCGATGCGCAAGCCAGAGTCGCCGCCGGCAATTTTAAGGTTAGGCTTGGCCACTAGTTTTTGCCGGTGTTCAGGATCGTTTTGACGCGACCCGACATCTGCGCGGTGCCGTCACGTAAGTTCACGGTCATTTTCTCGGATGTCAGCGCACTTGGCCCTTGGGTCAGCAAAACGTCGCCAGTCATCACAATGGTACCCGAATCAATGTCATAATCCGCGCGTTGCGCTTCGGCCGCATCGAGGCCGGATACCAGGGTCACGCCACCGGACGCTTCGAGGCGCGAGATGCCTACGTTTTGGTCGCGATAAACCACCAGCACCTTGGCCGCAGAAAGACGTAAATCGCCTTGGCCAATCAACACATTGCCAACAAAAATAGCGGTTCCATTTGATTGATCGACAGAAAGATTGTCAGCCGTCACCTCGACAGGGGCGGTGGTATCTTGCCGGATTGTGCCAAAAGCGACGTTCGTCCCTTGAGCAAAAACAGGAGCGGCACTGAAAAGAGCCAAACAAAAAACTAAAGGGCGCAAAAGGGTCACAGTTATCATTCTTCTATCATTTGAGGCAGGTATATCAGTTTCACGCCATTAGTAAAAACCAATTGGGCGTTTCCGTTGCTTTCAGGGGCATTCAAGCGCATCGCACCCGCAGTCAAAGTCCCGATTGGGCCAATTGCCGTGACGTCTTTGGGTGATTCTACGCTCAGAGCGGACATTGCGGCGACCAATTTATCTGAGTTAATTTTGTACCCTGATGATGTCGTGATTAGCACGTTACCAGTCAAGACGGATTGGTCTTCGGCCAGATTGACGATCCCTTGGTCGGCAAAAAATACGATTCTTGACCCTGAAGCCAGGTCGATTTGCGCGGAAATATTGTCTGCTTTCGTGTTTCCACTATTTTCTGCGGTGCCCATTTTTGCTGCCGAAAATGAAATTTGATCACCGCCAACAGTTGAACCCGAAAAGAAAGGCCCAGTGATTTGCTGATCGCGCAGCCTGTCTTGAATTTCTGAGTCAGCAAACGGAATTTCCGCTGTGGGATCGATGCTTCGCGATAGCAGAAAAAGGGTCGAAAGCAGACCCAACGCCATCAAAGGTAGCAGCACTTTTAGCCACGCTACCATCCGTGAATAGCGGTCCATTTTCTAGCCCAGCCCGACGCGAAGGCAGTCATGGATGTGCAGCAATCCGGTCGGCGCGCCAGTGTCTTGGGGCACGACAAACAAGCAAGTGATCTTGCGGTCGTTCATGATGTGCACGGCTTTTTCAGCCAGTGATTGGGGTGTGATTGTCGTCGGTGCTTTGGTCATGACGTCTTGGGCGGTAAGCGACAAAAGCCCGTCCATATGCCGGCGCAAATCGCCGTCGGTGACGATCCCGACCAAGGTGCCGTCGTTGTTTACGACGCCAACTACGCCGAACCCTTTTTGGCTGATTTCGATCAGCGCATCGGACATTGGTGTGCCCAAATGCACCAATGGTAGAGCATCGCCCGAGTGCATCAAATCGTTTACCAAACTAAGCTGCGCGCCAAGTTTTCCGCCTGGGTGAAAGTCGCGGAAGTGTTCCGGCGTAAAGGCGCGGTGTTCCATCAAGGCGACGGCAAGCGCGTCACCCATCGCGAGCGTTAGCGTCGTGGATGTGGTCGGCACGACACCTGTTCCGCAGGCCTCGCCCAAGTCTGGCAGTAGCAAAACGATGTCCGATTGTGACCCTAAACTGCTGTTTTCGGCCTTGGTGATCGCAATCAATGGGATGTCAAAGCGGCGGGTGTAGGCGACGAGGTTCGCTAATTCCGGCGCTTCACCCGAATTGGAAATCCCGATCACAATGTCGGCGCTGGTGATCATGCCCAGATCGCCATGGCTTGCCTCAGCTGGGTGCACAAATTGCGCGGGTGTTCCGGTGCTGGCCAAAGTTGCGGCAATTTTGCGCGCGATATGCCCTGATTTTCCGATACCGGTGACGATCACACGACCTTTGGATTCTAGCAGCTTGATCACCGCATCTGCGAACCGGTCATCCAGACTTGCGGCCAAGACGCGCAGGGCGTCAGCCTCAGCTTCGATCACGCGGCGGGCGGTGTCACGGTATGGAGTTTGGGTGCTCATGAGTGCGCAAAAATATCCGTCTCAGGCCAGCCGATCAGATCCAGGTTGGAGCGCATGGGCAAGAAATCAAAACAGGCTTGCGCCACTTCCATGCGACCTTCGCGGATCAACCGCTTGTTCAGTTCGTCACGCAATCTATGCAGGTACAAAACGTCAGATGCGGCGTATTCCAGCTGCGCTTTGGTAAGTTGATCCGCGCCCCAATCACTGGATTGCTGCTGTTTGGAAACATCAACGCTCAGCAATTCTTGAAGCAGGTTTTTCAACCCGTGACGGTCCGTATACGTGCGGATCAAACGGCTGGCGATCTTGGTGCAATAGACCGGTGCAGTCACTGCGCCAAACGCGTTTTGCATCGCCGCAATGTCAAAGCGTCCGAAATGAAACAGCTTTAGCACATCTGGATCAGTTAGCATTTTGCACAGATTGGGCGCGTCGGTCTGGCCCTTTTTGATCTGCACGATATGCGCGTTCCCGTCACCGTTTGACAGCTGCACAACACACAATCGATCGCGGTGAGGGTGCAGGCCCATAGTTTCACAATCGATGGCGACTTCGGGTCCCAGATCAAGCCCGTCGGGCAGGTCGGATATGTAAAGATGATTTGTCATGTCACCGCTATAGCGCGGGTTTGTCCGGTGGAAAAGCACTGGGTTCAAGAACGTGACTTAACCAAGTGCAACTTCGCTGAGCACAGGCCTGGGCAATCGGGTCAAAAGGGACATCACCAAAACCCGGCAATCATGCCCGCGCCAATCGTCTGAATACAACTGCCGTGGTAAATTCGGATGACGCAAAACCAGACGGCGCCAACTGTGCACGATGGCACAACGCAGGACTGCAGCTTGTCTTGGGTTCAGTTTGTGATCTTTGCTCAGCGCCTGATCCAGCTGGATCAATGTGCTGTGCAGCGCGGCATAATCCTGAACAAGATCCTTTGGTTCAAATTGCGCACTTAACCACGCAGGAACGGATGCTGCGGGTAATGCCAGCGTGTCTTTTGGCGGGATGGCATCGCCGGCTCCGACATAAATACGCGGCATAAGCGGGGCAAAGCCGAGCTCTTCCATTGCTTCACGTGACTGCGATGACGTGCTTTCCAACATGACCAATTGCCAGCTTTGAACGATGTCCTGAGGCAACCCGTAGATGCGTGGATTTGCAGCGGCCGAGATTTGACGCCCGTGTTCTGTCAGGCTGTGACGACTGGTGCGTCCATGCTTGGCCGAGATGATCCAATTGTCGTTGCGCAATCGGTGCAGCGCGACGCGCGTCGCTTCGGGTTTGATATGCATGTCTGCCATCAAAGCAGACAAAACGGGCCCATCGATCCCATCACCTTTGTTTTGCGCAAGATCACCAAAAACAGTGACTAACAAGGACCAAACGCGTTGTGGCCCAAGAGTTGTCAGCCGTTCGACTGCCGTATCAAGTGCAAGGTGATCCATCTAGAACGCGTTCATTGTCAGCAGCTCGTATTCGGCTACTTTGTCGTCGTCTTGATTGTGAACATCGACGTGCCAGCGGACCTCGCCGTAGTCGTCGTTGCGCGGCGTTTTTGCCTTGACGGTCAACTGCACATTGATGCTGTCACCGGGCTGTACGGGTTTCATGAAACGCAGGTTATCAAGGCCGGTGTTGGCCAGAACGGGACCCGGATCAGGTTGTACAAATAGACCGGCCGCAAAACTGAGAATGAGGTAACCATGCGCAACACGACCAGGAAAGAACGGGTTCGCTTTGGCTGCGTCTTCGTCCATGTGCCCGTAGAATAAATCGCCGGTGAAATGGGCAAACTTTTCGATATCGTCCAGCGTAATTTCGCGGGCGTCTGTGTGAAGTGTGTCGCCGATTTGCACCTCGTGAAACGTGCGTGTGAACGGGTGCGGCGTGTCGGTTTGCACACTGCCACCGGGCGTCCATTGCCCGCCGATCGCGCTGATGATGTCGGGACTGCCTTGGATTGCGGTGCGCTGCATGTAGTGCATGACGGCCCGTACGCCGCCCAATTCCTCGCCGCCACCTGCGCGCCCGGGTCCGCCGTGCACCATGTGGGGTAATGGGGCACCGTGGCCTGTCGCCTCGGCCATGCTGTCGCGGTTGTTGAAATATAGCCGCCCGTGGAAAGCTGCGGATTGCATCACAATTTCGCGCGCCACATCGCCGTCGCGTGTGATGACAGAGGCCACCAACGATCCCTTGCCTTTGTTCAGCAGCGTGCAGGCGTGCGCCAAATCGCGGTAGGGCATAATGGTCGAAACAGGTCCGAACGCTTCGGTGTCGTGCACATGTTGCGCGTTGTCCGGATCGGCGCAGTGGTACAGCATGGGCGGCAAAAACGCGCCTTTGCTGTCTGACATTGCGTGGTTTTCGGGGTCGCCAAACACGCGCGTGGCCTCTGATCCGATCAGGGCTGCCTTGTCCAAAACGTCGAATTTCTGCGCGTTCGAAACGAGTGCACCCATCTGCGTATTCTTTTCGTGCGGATCCCCAAGCGTGACATTCGCCAGCCTGTCCCGAAGCGCATCTATCGTCGCCTCGCTTGCAGATTGCGGCACAAGGATGCGGCGCACAGCGGTGCATTTTTGGCCCGCTTTTGTGATCATTTCGTGCTGAACTTCTTTGATGAACAGATCAAATTCGGGCGTCCCGGGTAGGGCATCAGGGCCCAGAACCGAAGCGTTCAGGCTATCCTGTTCTGCCGTGAATCGCACCGAGTTTTTCAACAAATTTGCGTTGCCGCGCAGCTTTAGCGCGGTGTTGGCGGACCCCGTGAATGTCACCACGTCCATACAATCCAGATGGTCTAGCATGTCGCCGATGCCACCCGAAACCAGTTGCAGTGCGCCGTCTGGCAAGATGCCGGATTGAAGCATGATCCGCACGCAAGCTTCGGTCACGTAACAGGTCGCGGTGGCCGGTTTTATGATCGCGGGCATGCCACCCAAAAGGGTCGGCGCAAGTTTTTCCAGCATCCCCCAAACGGGGAAATTGAAGGCGTTGATATGCACGGCAACGCCTTGCAACGGCGTGCAAATGTGGTGCCCCATAAATGTGCCTGTGCGCCCCAATTGTTCCAGATCGCCGTCCAGAAACACTTGGTTATCAGGCAGTTCGCGTCGCCCCTTAGAGGCATAGACCAGCATCGTGCCGATCCCGCCATCGACATCGATCACGTGGTCGTTCTGCGTGCCGCCGGAATTGAATGACAAGTCGTACAGTGTTTGCCGGTGGTCGCGCAGGTGCAGCGCCAGCGCCTTTAGCATTCGTGCACGATCGTGAAACGTCATGGCGCGCAAAGTCGGGCCACCAACATCGCGCCCATAGGCGATCATGGCTTGCACATCCAAGGTGTCGTTGCCCGCGTCTGCGATGATTTCGCCGGTGATTGCGGACTGGATCGTGCGCGCGCCTGATCCCGGGGCAACCCACCGACCGGCAGCGTAGGAATGGACGTGCAGCATTTCGTGATCCTTAATGTTGGTCGTAATCGACGACGAGTTTGTCAGACAATGCGTAGCACTGGCAGGTCAGGACATAACCCGCCTCGACCTCGTAATCCTCAAGCGCGTGGTTGGAGAGCATCTCGTATTCGCCTTCGCTGACCTTGGCGATGCAGGTCGAACAAACGCCAGCTTTGCACGCAAACGGCGCATCCAGATTGTTGGCGAGCGCGGCCTCTAGCACGGATTGATCTTTGGGAATGACAAAGCTGTGGGTCGCCCCTTCGATTTTGACGGTTGCCTGTGTGCCTTTGGCGTTTTCACTGCGCGCACTGATCGCCTGTTTGGCCAGTCGCCCTTGTTGACCGGCCCCAAACAGTTCGAATTTGATCTGGGATTTATCCAGCCCATGTGTCGTTAGTGCGTCGACAATCGCCAGCATCATTGGTTCAGGTCCACAGATAAAAGCAGTGTCTATACTTGCAATATTGATCCAGGATTTAAAGAGTGCTGCGCATTTTTCCTGATCGACACGACCGCTGAACAAATCTATGTCTTGGCCGGTTTCAAGCACGTGAATGATGGTCAGCCGACCCATGTAGGTGTTCTTGAGATCCTCCAGTTCCTCGCGGAACATGATCGTGCCAACAGCGCGGTTCGCATAGATCAAGGTAAAGGTGCTATTCGGCTCGCGCGTAAGGACGGTTTTTAGGATCGACAGAACGGGTGTTACACCTGATCCGCCAGCAAATCCAAGGTATGACTTGGCCTTGTTAGGCTCTATTTCTGTATGGAATTTGCCCATAGGCGGCATCGCGTGCAGGGTGTCGCCGACATTCAGTTCTGTGTTGGCAAATGTCGAAAATGCACCGCCATCAACGCGTTTGATTCCGACCTGCAATTTGCCGTCATCCAGCCCCGCGCAGATCGAATAATTGCGCCGCAATTCGGTCCCGTCAAAGTCTTGTTTGAACGTCAGGTACTGCCCTTGGACAAATGCGAAATCATCAGCGTTTTCGGGTTCTAACGTCAGCACAACCGCATCGCGGATCGTGTGGTGAATGTCGGTTACGGTGAGGGGACGGAATTGGGTCATAGGCTCAGATACACTTGAAATAATCGAAGGGTTCCAGACAGTCCGCACAGCGCCATTGTGCTTTGCACGGGGTGGATCCGAACTGGCTGATGCGTTGTACGTCTTTTGATTGGCAGTGTGGGCAACGATCAGGGCCACCGGCAGTTTGTGGTGGCGCAATCCCGTAAGTTTCCAATTTGGAACGCCCTTTTTCAGACAGCCAATCGGTGGTCCATGCAGGCGACAATTGGCGTTTTAGAGACAGGTTTTTGATGCCATGCCCTGTCATCGCCAATTCGATATCGAGGTTGATAATGCTTGTTGCGGGACAGCCCGAATAGGTTGGCGTCACGGTGATTTCCAAAGTGTCTTCTTGCCATTGAACATCACGAATGATCCCCAAATCAACAAGCGAGATCACCGGAATTTCGGGGTCTGGAACATTGTCCAGCCATTCCCAAATCTGCGTAACCGTGGGTTTTTCGACTACCATTTTGCATCCGGGTATGCGCGCGGCAAGGACTGCATGACCGCCAACATATGCCCTAGCGCTTCGGTGTGACGCGCGCCGGTTTTGCCGCCTTTGTGGGTGAATGTGCTGTCGGGTTGAACCAAGGTTGCCTGACCCAGAACATCCAGCAGACGTGCATCAAATGCGGGGCGCAGGGTGCTGGTGTCGATGTGATCGCAATCGTCGTTCAGGAACATTTCCCCGACATAAGGCCACAGCCGATCAAGGGCGTTTTGCATCCGGTTATGGCTTTCCTCGGTTCCATCGCCCAAGGCAATAACCGTGTCGGTCGAGCGTTCCAGATGGTACGTAACTTCCTTCAGTGATTTTTCAGCAATGGCGCTAATTTGTGCGTGATCAGATGCCTTTAGCGCACCCAGCATTTCGAAATGCCATGCGTCGAACAGGAACTGTCGCATCATCGTGTGACCGAAATCGCGGTTGGGTTGTTCGACCAATAGAAGGTTGCGAAAATCCCAAACGTCGCGGTGAAAAGCGAGGCCATCTGCGTCGCGATCACTGCCTTCGATTTCGGCGGCAAGGCCAAGCCAAAGTTGCGTTTGTCCGATCAGATCGAGGGCAATGTTTGCCAGTGCGATATCTTCTTCCAACACGGGCGCGACGCCGCACCATTCTGAAACGCGATGTCCTAAGACGAGGGAATTGTCGCCCATGCGGCAGGCAAATTCGAACAGGTTGCTCACATCGCACCTACGTCATCTGGGATGTCGAAAAACGTCGGATGACGGTACACTTTGTCGTCCGCCGGATCGTACAAATGCCCCTTATCCTCGGGTGAGGACGCGACGATCGCTGAGGATTCGACGGCCCAAATGCTCACGCCTTCTTTGCGACGGGTATAGACGTCGCGCGCGTTCTTGATTGCCATTTCGGCGTCTGGCGCGTGCAGACTGCCGACGTGGCGATGGGACAACCCATGCGCGCCACGAATGAAAATTTCCCAGAGGGGCCATTCTTGTTTGGTCATTTGAACTACTCCGCCGCCAGTTTTGCCGCGCGCTTTTTGTCGGCGTGGGCCATCATGCCGTCGCGCACCCACGCGCCATCGTCCCACGCTTTGTTGCGGGCTTCCATGCGGTTTGCGGCTTCTGGTCCGTTGCCTTTGAGGACATCGAAAAATTCATCCCAGTCAGGTTGTGCGAAATCGTAGCCGCCTTTTTCGTCGTTCCATTTCAGCGTCTCGTCCGGGATCGTCAGCCCTAGGTATTCTGCCTGTGGTGCTGTTTGATCGACAAACAATTGGCGCAACTCGTCATTGCCGTTCATCTTGATCTTCCATGCCATGGATTGCGCAGAATGGACAGAATCCCCATCGGACGGGCCGAACATCATCAGCGATGGCCCCCAGAACCGGTTCAGCGCATCTTGGGCCATGCGCTTTTGCGCAGCAGTGCCGTTTGCCATCTTCATCATGATGTCGAAACCTTGCCGCTGATGAAAGGATTCTTCTTTGCAAATCCGCACCATCGCACGTGCGTAAGGGCCGTAAGATGTGCGTTGCAGTGGTACTTGGTTCATGATCGCAGCGCCATCGACCAACCAGCCAACCGCACCCATATCAGCCCATGTTAGGGTCGGATAATTAAAGATCGAGCTGTATTTCATCCGCCCGTCAAGCAGCATTTCCGTCAGTTCATCCCGGGTCACACCCAGCGTTTCAGCGGCGCAGTAAAGGTACAGGCCGTGCCCTGCTTCGTCTTGTACTTTGGCGAGCAAAATCGCTTTGCGTTCCAGTGTGGGCGCGCGGGTGATCCAGTTGCCTTCGGGCAATTGGCCAACGATTTCAGAGTGCGCGTGTTGCCCGATCTGGCGGATTAAAGTTTTGCGATAGCCCGCTGGCATCCAATCCTTAGGCTCGATCTTGTCACCTGCATTGATGCGTTCCTGAAAGGCGCGTTCTTGGGGGTCCATTTCGTCCAATGATTTGACGCCTTGGCCAGTGGATTTCACCATTTGAGCATACATCGTTCAGACCCTTTCAAGGATAAGTGCAACGCCTTGGCCGACGCCCACGCACATTGTGCACAGCGCGTAGCGACCACCAGTTCGTTGCAGTTGATAGGCGGCCGTCATGACCAATCGCGCGCCCGACATGCCCAGGGGATGACCAATCGCGATGGCCCCACCTTGAGCGTTCACGCGCGGATCATCGTCAGCCACACCCAGGCTGCGCATTGTAGCGAGCCCTTGTGACGCGAAGGCTTCGTTTAACTCAATCACGTCCATTTGGTCGATGGTGAGCCCTGCGCGGTGCAGTACTTTTTCGCATGCCGGGATCGGGCCGATGCCCATCACGCGCGGCGCAACACCTGCGGCATTCATCGCAACGACACGCGCCATTGGCGTGAGGTTGTTCTTGGCGGCAGCGTCTTCTGATGCGAGCAACAGGGCCGCTGCCCCATCGTTCACACCAGACGCATTGCCTGCGGTCACTGTCAAATCAGCGCCATTGATGCCACGCAATTTCGCAAGCCCTTCTGCGGTGGAACCGGGGCGCGGATGTTCATCTGTGTCGACAATCAGTGCATCACCCTTGCGCTGCGGTATCGACACGGGCGCGATTTCCTGCGCAAAGGCACCAGCCTCATGGGCGGCGGCCCAGCGCGCTTGGGACCGCGCTGCAAATGCGTCTTGATCGGCGCGGTTCACGTCATAGTCAGCGGCAACATTGTCGGCGGTTTGCGGCATTGAATCGGTGCCATACTGATCGTGCATTTTGCGGTTCACAAAGCGCCAGCCGATGGTTGTGTCATACATTTGCGGGTCGCGCCCAAAGGCCGAGGTGGCCTTGCCAACGACGAAGGGTGCGCGGCTCATGCTCTCGACTCCGCCTGCGATGACCATGTCGAGATCGCCGGCTTTGATCGCACGTGCGGCCATGCCAACGGCGTCGAGACCGGAGGCGCACAAGCGGTTGACGGTGATGCCCGGCACGTCGACGGGCAGACCAGCGAGCAACGATGCCATGCGCGCGACGTTGCGGTTGTCTTCGCCAGCTTGGTTGGCGCAACCCATGATCACATCATCAAGTCGGGACCAATCGACATCCGGATTGCGCGCCATGAGGGCGGCAATTGGTGCCGCCGCCAAATCGTCAGCACGAACAGAGGATAATCCACCGCCATAACGACCGATGGGTGTGCGCTGCGCGTCACAAATGAATGCCTGCATGTCGAAATCTCCCTTAGTCCAAAAGCATAGGGGAGCCTGCGATTCGACGCAAATAAAACGTTACGAAAAATTTGATCTGAGAGATATTGCGTAACGCGTTAGAGCGACGCAGTGATCCCACCGTCGACGTACAGCGTGTGACCGTTCACAAAACTGGATGCTTTGGAGGATAGGAACACAGCAGCTCCAACCAGTTCATCCACATCACCCCAACGTCCCGCCGGGGTTCGTTTTTCCAGCCAAGACGTGAATTCGGGGTCAGCGACCAATGCTGCGTTCAGTGGCGTGTCAAAATATCCGGGCGCAATCGCGTTGCATTGCAGTCCGTGTTTCGCCCAATCGGTCGCCATGCCCTTGGTCAGGTTGCCAACGGCGCCTTTGGTCGCGGTGTATGGTGCAATTCCAGGCCGCGCTAGCAAGGTTTGAACAGACGCGATGTTGATGATTTTGCCCCGTTTGCGATCAATCATGTGACGCGCAACCGCTTGGCCGACGTGAAAGACCGAGGCGACATTGGTCTGCAACAATTTCTCAAACGCCTCGGGCGGGAAGTCCTGCAATTCGGTGCGGTGCTGCATACCGGCATTGTTGATCAGGATATCGATCGGACCGATGTCATTTTCGAACCGGTCTACCGCGGCGCGCACCCCGTGATGGTCCGTGGCATCAAACGGCAGTTGGTGGACAGTGGCGCCTGTATCCGCAAGCGTTTTGGCAGCAACGTCCAGCTTGGTTGTGTCGCGTCCGTTCAAAACGATTTCGGCACCCGCGCCTGCAAGCCCTTTGGCCAATGCATAGCCGATCCCTTGGCTGGAACCGGTGATCAGGGCGCGTAGGCCAGTCAGGTCAAACATTTGCAGTGTCATGGTTATTTCCCTTGATGCTCGCCCTCAACTATCCCAACGTTCGTCGCAAATGTATAGCGTTGAAAGCGAAACGATGTCCTCAAAAGCTGTTGTCATTCACGATGCCCGCGATCTTAGGGTTGAGCCGTATGAAACGCCGACACCCGCTGCCGGTGAGGTTCTGTTGGACATGAAAGCCGGTGGGATTTGTGGCTCTGACTTGCACTACTACAACCACGGCGGGTTCGGCCCTGTTCGGCTGCGTGAACCGATGGTTTTGGGGCATGAGGTGTCAGGAGTTGTGACGGCTTTGGGTGACGGTGTTGAGGGGTTGGCTGTGGGTCAGTTGGTTGCTGTATCCCCATCGCGCCCTTGTCTAAACTGCGAATACTGCTTGCGAGGGCAGCAAAACCACTGTTTGAACATGCGCTTTTACGGCAGTGCAATGCCGTTCCCGCATATCCAAGGTGCGTTCCGAAATGCGCTGGTTGTGTTGGCCAGTCAATGCGTTGTGGCGGATGGCCTAACCCCCGCACAGGCCGCAATGGCAGAGCCGCTGGCAGTCTGCCTACACGGTGTTGGACAAGCGCCTGACCTTTTGGGAAAAACGGTTTTGGTAACGGGCTGTGGCCCGATCGGAGTCCTTGCCATTATGGCGGCGCGACGGGCAGGGGCCGCTGAAATCATCGCAACCGATCTGTCAGATTACACCCTTTCTGTTGCGCGCGCGTGCGGGGCTGATCTTGGGCTGAACACCAAAACGGACCCCGATGCGCTGGCCCCGTTCAGCGCTGGCAAAGGGCGCATTGATGTGCATCTGGAGTGTTCCGGAGCCGCCGCAGCCTTGACGGCCGGCGTGACGGTTTTGCGCCCCGGTGGCACGTTGGTGCAGCTGGGTATGGGCGGCGACATGACCGTCCCGATGCAATCGATCACGGCCAAAGAAATCACTTTGCGCGGATCGTTTCGGTTTCACCCTGAATTCAGCACAGCGGTGACGTTGATGCAGAAGGGGCTGATTGATGTCGACCCGTTAATCACGCACAGTTTTGATCTAAAAGACGTGGTGGCCGCATTTGAGATGGCCAGTGATCGTTCGCAGGCGATGAAGGTTCAGATAACCTTTTGAGAGTACAGTCAGACCGTGTCGCATTTTACCGATTGGAAAACGCCTAAATGATTTCGCTTGGATTGGGACTAGTCGCTGCGTTGGCGTGGGGCATTCATGACGTGTGTGTGCGCTATGTTAGCCAACGCACGGGGATTGTGGCAGCGCTTTTGACGGTTCTGGTGTTAGGCAGTTTTCTAGCTGTCCCAGTGGCTTTCGTGTTTTCGGATGCCCAGATGACAACGGGCAACATCGTACGCGCGGTCGTCGCGGGCGTGGCATTTGCCGTCGCCGGATTGGCGTTGTACCACGCGTTTTCGATAGGGCCAGTGCGGCTGGTCGCGCCGATTATCGGGGCCTATCCAATCCTGTCTGTCGGGTGGGCTGCGATCAATGGCGCGTCGGTCGATGTGTTTCAGTGGATTGCGGTGTTGCTGGTGATTGCTGGTGTGGGGTTTGTTGCAGGTTCATCGGGTTCTTCTGAGGATAATTCACAGCGTCCGGCCGCAATCAAGTGGTCGCTGATGGCCTGCGTCGGTTTTGCGTTGTCGTTTGCGATTGCCCATTATGCGACAACTGAAGGCACGGAATTCAGCGTCAATGCTGTGTCGCGCTTGACCGCAGTTGTTTGTATCTTCGGGTATGCGTTGTTTACCCGTTCGGTCATGTTGCCCGCTCGATCGCAGCTGCCGTTGTTGGCGTTGATGGGTGCGCTGGACTGTTTGGCGCTGGGCGCAGTTGTCTATGCCGGTACGCAAACCAACCCTGAATATTCTGCTGTTGGTGCCTCTAGCTTTGGAATGATCACTGTCATTCTGGCGTCGCTTTTCTTGCGCGAAAAAATGACCAATGCCCAATGGGTGGGCGTCGCTGTAGTGTTCAGCGCCATCGCGTATTTGGCGTTTTAAAGGCTGGAAAAAAGCGCGAGGCCCACAACCAAAAGCATCGCGCAGGCCATCGCAATGTTGATCGCACGCTGCGTGCTCGCGCCCAAATTCAATTGACGCAAACGTACGCCTGCAAATAGCCACAACACGTGCAAGGGCGTCCAGATCAGGCTGTAAATTAGGATTTTTACAGTCACTTCGAACAAGAAGGCATCGGGAAACATCGCGAAACCCGAGAACAATGTTGTGGTTACGACGTATGCTTTTGGATTGATCGGTTGCAGGGCCAGCCCGTTCCAAAACCCGAGCGGTTTGGTCGGATCAATGAACCCAATGCGCGCGCCGGCGGTCGCGATCCGCCACGCAAGAAACAAAAGGTACCCAACAGACGCCAGTAGCAAAACCGTGCGCAGCCAAGGGATGGCAAGACCGGCCGCCGCGATCCCTGACAACACCAAAATCATCACGATGAACCCGCCGACATACAGCCCACCAATGAACGCGAGGCCGTGGCGATAGCCGTACGCCGCACCAATTCCGGCAGTCGTCAAAACACCTGGTCCGGGCGTGATGATCAAAAAGAAAACGGCGGCGATAAATTCAATCATGAGCAGTCATAAAGCCACTTCGAAATCTGCGATCCGGTCCCAGTCAAATTCGACACCGATTCCGTGGGTGTCCGGCGCGACGGCGCGCTGGTTTTCAATCACGAGGGGCCGTTTTGTGTAGCGATCAATAGGAAAGCTGTGGACCTCTAGCCAGCCGCCATGCTCTTGCGCAGACACCAACGAAACGTGCAATTCCTGCATACCGTGGCTGCACACTGGCACACCCGATCCGCGCGTCAATTCCGCAACCTGCAACCACCCCGTGATACCGCCACAGTTCGACGCATCCGGCTGAATGAACCCGAGATTTGATTGCTCCATAGCCATTTCGAATTCGTGGATCGTGTGCAGATTTTCACCCATTGCAGTGGCCATGCCAGTGGCCTTGGTGATCTCTGCGTAGCCCGAATAGTGATCGGGAATAATCGGTTCCTCGAACCACATTATGTCTTGGTCTTTGACGGCATTCGCGAGCGAAATAGCCTGTGGCACAGTCATCGAATAATTCGCGTCGATCATGAATTTCGCATCCGGCCCGATCTGCGCGCGCACGGCACGGATGCGGTCGATGTCTTCTGCCTCAGTCGGCTGGCCGATTTTGATTTTGACAGCATTGAGCCCTGCGTCCAGATAGCTTTGCACGTGGGTCAGCAGCTTTGGCAAGGGATAGGCCAAATCGATACCGCCGCCATAGGCATCGCAGGTTTTACCGGCACCACCTGCCATCTGCCACAGCGGTTTTCCGGCAGCTTTACAACGCAAATCCCACAAGGCGATATCAACGGCAGAGATCGCAAAACTCAGCACGCCACCACGCCCGACATAGTGCATGTGCCACTGCATTCCGTCGTACAGCGCCTCGATATTCGTAGCGTTCTGACCGATCAGCCACGGGGCAAGATCGCGATCAATCATAACCGCAATCGATTCACCGCCGCGCCCACCGGTGTAGGTATAGCCGGTGCCTGTACTGCCGTCTTCCAGCGTCACGGTGGCGGTGATCAGGTGAAAATGACTGTGATCACCGTGTTTGGCGTCCACCAAAACTTCGTCCAACGGCACGTTGAACAGGCGGGCTTTGACGGACGCGACCTGCACCCTACATTCCTGCGCATTCGGGAACGGCTGTTACGACTGTCCCGTCTTTTAGATGCTGCAACAGGTTGTCGACGGTCAAACCGCCCATCGCCGTGCGGGTTTCATGGGTGGCGCTGCCGACGTGGGGCAACAGGGTTACATTTGGCAGCGCACGCAAGCGTTCGGGCACGTGGGGCTCGCCCTCAAAGACGTCCAGACCGGCCCACCCAAGCGCGCCGGTTTCCAATGCTTCGATCAGTGCTGTTTCATCAACAACAGACCCACGCGAGACGTTGATCAGCGTGCCGTTTGATCCCAATGCGTTCATGACTTCTGCGTTGACGATCTTGTTCGTGGACGGCCCGCCGGGGGTGATGCAGATGATCACATCGCTGTCGTGCGCCATCGCCAAAAGACTGTCGTAGTAAGTGTACGCGACGTCCTTTTTGGTGCGCGAATGGTAGAGGATATTGGTGCCCCAAGGGGCCAGTTTATCCGCAATCGCTTGACCAATCCGACCTAACCCAAGGATGCCCACGGTTTGGTTGTCAGCAGAGCGGGTCAGCGGCGCGCCGCCGTTAGTTTCCCAGTCGCCCGATCGCACGTAGGCATCATCGCGCAGCACTTCGCGGTAGCACGACAGCATCAGCAAAATCGCGGTGGTTGCGACCTCTTGGTTCAAGACGTTTGGCGTGTGTGTCACGACGATGCCGCGGCGCACTGCCTCGGTTGCGTCGATCGCATCGTACCCGACGCCGTAGCCGCTGATGACCTTGAGGTTGGGTAGCGACGCCATCAGATCCGGGTTCACACCGTCATGGCCATTTGTGACGACATGGGTGATTTTGTCGGCAGGAAAATCGGCCAGCTGGTGGATGGTAAACGCAGCCTCAAGTCGCGCTTTCATAGCGTCGGTTATTCCGCCGATTTGCAAAAGATCAGGCATCTTGATCGACCTTTTGTTGTTGGTGGCCAAGTCCTTCGATTTTCAAATCCATCACGTCACCCTTTTTCAGGAAAACCGGGGTGGGTTTGATACCTAGTCCAACGCCGGGGGGCGTACCGGTCGTAATTACGTCACCGGGGTGCAGCGTCATCAGCGACGACAGATGTTCGATGATTTCAGCTACGGTAAAGATCATCGTGGCGGTGCTGCCTGTCTGCATACGTTTGCCGTTCACGTCCAAAGACATGGCTAGATTTTGCGGGTCCGCGACCTCATCCCGTGTCACCAACCACGGGCCAGTGGGGCCAAATGTGTCGCAGGATTTGCCCTTGGTCCATTGCCCCGTCAGATTCGCCTGATAGTGGCGTTCGGACACATCGTTGACGATGCAATAGCCGGCCACGTGATCCAGCGCGTTCTCTTTTGAAACGTATTTTGCCTTGGTGCCGATGACGACGCCCAGTTCGACTTCCCAATCGGTTTTTTCGGATCCGCGCGGCATGACCACATCGTCATACGCGCCGACGATGGCCGAGTTGGCCTTGAAAAACAGGATCGGGTGTTTGGGGATTTCGGCACCCGTTTCAGCGGCGTGATCCGAGTAGTTCAATCCGATGCAAAGGAATTTTCCGATGTTACCGACGCAGGCCCCGATGCGCTGTTCGCCGTCGATGATTGGCAGGCTTTCTACATCAATTGCACGCAGCTTTTCGAGTGCTGCATCGCCCAGCATATCACCGTTGATGTCACTGACGTGTGCGGACAAATCGCGCAACAGGCCTGCGCCATCCAACATGCCGGGTTTTTCTGCGCCAATGGCTCCGTAGCGTACAAGTTTCATGTGTTTCGTCCTTTAATGGTTGTCGCGTGGCATGTGCGTGCGTGCGATATCTTGGTATTCGGTTGAGCCTTTGAGGGTCATGCCCTCATCAAAGCGGCCGACTTTTTCGCGGAACAGTTCTTGCCACGGGGTTTGGTTTGCAGGGGCGTCATAGCCGCCGTTGGCTGCCAGCGTTCGCGCGCGATCTGCCAGTTCGTCCAGCGGCACCAGCATGTTGGCGGATCGTTTGCCCAGATCAATGCGGACGCGATCGCCGGTTTGCAATAACGCGAGCCCACCACCGTCCGCGGCCTCGGGTGAGGCGTTCAAAATCGAGGGCGAACCGGAGGTTCCGGACTGGCGGCCATCCCCGATGCACGGCAATGCCTCGATCCCTTTTTTGATCAAATAGGACGGCGGGCGCATGTTTACGACCTCGGCCCCGCCGGGATACCCTTTGGGCCCCGCGCCGCGCATGAACAGCACGCAATCTTGGTCGATATTCTCGGCTGGATCATCGATGCGGTGGTGGAAATCTTCGGGTCCGTCAAAGACCACTGCGCGGCCCTCGAACGCTTCGGGGTCGTCGGGGTTTGACAGATACGTCGCACGGAAGGCGTCGGAGATCACCGAGGTTTTCATGATCGCGCTTTCGAACAAATTGCCTGACAGGTTGATGAACCCTGCGTGTGCTTTCATCGGGGTTGCAGCGGTTTTGATCACGTCGTCATTCAGGGTCCGGGCCGCGCCACAATTGTCGCCCATGCTTTGCCCGTTTGCAGTGATCGCGCCGGGATGGGGCAACAGATCGGCGGCGATCAATTCGCCCACAACGGCAGGGACGCCGCCAGCTTGTTGGTAATCTTCGCCCAGATATTTTCCGGCAGGTTGCATGTTGACAAGCAAAGGAATGTGGTGTCCGACCGCTTGCCAATCGTCGTTGTCCAGCGGCACGCCGAGGTGGCGCGCGATGCCGTTCAGGTGGATCGGCGCGTTGGTCGACCCGCCGATGGCAGAGTTGATGACGATCGCGTTTTCAAACGCTTCACGCGTCATGATGTCGGTCGGGCGCAGGTCTTCCCACACCATGTCGACGATGCGTTTTCCGGTCTCGTAACTGATCTGGCCACGCTCGCGGTAAGGCGCTGGAATGGCGGCGGAACCGGGCAGTTGCATGCCCAACGCCTCGGCCAGCGAATTCATCGTGGTCGCCGTGCCCATCGTGTTGCAATACCCGACAGATGGGGAAGAGGCGGCGGCGATATCCATGAATTCGTCGTCATCAATTTCGCCAGCGGCCAGCAGTTCGCGCGCCTTCCAAATGACGGTGCCAGAGCCTGCGCGTTCGCCTTTCCACCAGCCGTTTAGCATTGGCCCGACGGACAATGCGATGGCGGGAATGTTGACCGTAGCAGCAGCCATTAAAAGGGCCGGCGTCGTCTTGTCACACCCGATGTTCAGCACGACGCCGTCCAACGGATAACCGAAAAGGGTTTCGACCAAAGACAGGTAAGCAAGGTTGCGATCCAACATCGCTGTCGGGCGCTTGCCGGTTTCTTGGATCGGGTGCACGGGCACTTCGATACACGTACCGCCAGCGGCGATAATGCCGTCGCGCACGCGCTTGGTCAGTTCGATGTGGTGACGGTTACAAGGCGACAGATCACTGCCGGTTTGCGCGATGCCGATGATCGGTTTGCCCGATTGCAGTTCCTCGCGCGTCAGCCCGTAGTTCAGGTAGCGTTCAAGATACAGCGCGGTCATTTCGCGATTGTCTTTGTTCATGAACCATTTGCGCGAACGCAGGTCTTCGACGCCAATTCGTGCCTTGGGTGTGACGCTAATTTTGCTCGTCATTGGCCGCTCCAACCTCCGTCGATGATATGGGGATGACCTGTGGTGAAACCTGATTCATCACTGGCCAGATACACCACCAGGGCGGCGATTTCTTCGGCGGTGGCGACGCGACCCATGGGCTGGCGCGCGACAAATTGCGCCAAAGCCTCGTCGTAGCTGCCGAGCTGTTCACCAAGGGCTGTGACGCGGTCGTGCCAACTGGGGGATTCGACGGTGCCGGGGCAGATGCAATTGCAGCGAATACCTTGCTTGATGTAATCGATGGCCACTGATTTGGTGAGACCCACAATGGCCGCTTTGGTCATGCCGTATGCGAAACGGTTGGGTGCGCCAATGACAGATCCGGCGGCCGAGGACATGTTGATAATCGACCCGCCGCCACCTTCGATCATGGCGGGCAATGCGGCCTGGATAGTGCGCACCATCGAACGGACATTCAGGTCAAAAGCAAAGTCGATTTCATCGCTCGTGGCATCCTGAATTGTGCCGTGATGCACAAAGCCCGCACAGTTGAACAAAACGTCCGGATTGGCCCGCTGCACGCCTGCTTGCACGCTCTCTTCGTTCAGCACATCAAGTTCGAAAATTTCAATATTTTCGTGATTCGCATCCCGAATCGAGGATAACGCATCCATGTTTATATCGGTTGCATAGACCTGCGCACCCTCTGCGGCCATCGCCAATGCACTGGCCCGACCGATCCCTTGACCGGCCGCTGTCACCAGCGCGCGTTTCCCACTAAGTCTTTTTCCAGTCACACTAATTTCCCATTTTCTTAGCTGTACCTTCGCCCCGCATGACGGATGAAAAGGATGTGGTTTCGCGAAAAATAGCAGCCTATGGGCTGGCTCCTTCGCAGGTTTACGTTAGCGTATGTCAGACAAACGGCTTTGACTACAGGCTTTGATCAACTTCTCAGGATGGGCGCGAACATGGCGGATGCACGCAAGATCACATTGATAGGAACGGGCCTGATGGGCGTGCCGATGGCGCGAAACTTGATGGCCGCCGGGCATCAGATGACGGTGTGGAACCGCACCCGCGCACGGGCGGATAGGCTGGTGGCGGATGGTGCAATTTGGGCGACAACTCCGGCGGATGCGATTGCTGGAACAGAGGTGATTATCACCATGCTGTCCGACGGTTTTGCGACGGCTGATTTGATTGCAGATCCGTCGGTGCGCGATGCGTTGCAGGCGGGCATGATTTGGCTGGATATGTCCAGCGCCAAGCCTGAACATGCCCGCGCGCAATGCGCAGATTTAGCGACCCTTGGTGTCGCGCATCTGGACGCACCAGTGTCGGGTGGAACCAAGGGCGCCGAAGGGGCAAGCCTTGCGATTATGGCCGGCGGTTCCGCTGAGACGTTCGAATTGGCAAAGCCGGTATTTGAGGCCATGGGACGCCCCGTGCATGTCGGTCCGTCTGGCGCTGGGCAGCTGTCGAAACTTGCCAATCAGACCATCGTTGCCGTAACCATCGGGGCCGTTGCCGAGGCTATGTTGTTGGTGGAACAAGGCGGCGCTGATCCCGCCGCAGTGCGCGCCGCGCTAAAAGGTGGTTTTGCTGACAGCGTGATTTTGCAACAGCACGGAGAACGGATGACGACTGGTAATTTTGACCCCGGCGGGTTGTCAAAATTCCAACTTAAAGACCTTGAAAACACGCTGGCCGAAGCAAACGCGTTGGGCTTGTCGTTGCCATCTACGCAAGCGGTCCGGGATCGGTTTGAACACTTTATCGAAGAAATGGATGGTGCGGATCGTGATCATTCTGGACTGTATCTGGAACTGAAAAAACGCAATGGGATGACAACATGACCAAAATTCTGATCCTTGGCGGCGGCGGTATGATTGGCCAAAAGCTGGCGCGCCGTATTTCTGAAAACGACATTTTTCCAGCAGTCGATCTGACGCTGTTCGACATTGCGTTTCCGCCGGATGGCGTACCTGCAAAACGTGTGACCGGCAGCGTGTCTGACCCTGCAACGGCGCAAAGTTTAGCAGCCACCCGCCCGGACGTGATTTTTCATCTTGCGGCGATTGTGTCGGGTCAAGCCGAGGCGGAATTCGATCTGGGTTGGGACGTCAACATGATGTCGATGTGGCATTTGTTGAAGGCGCTAAAGGACGAACATGACGGGTCCGGTGGCACCTATCGCCCGCGTTTGGTGTTCACGTCATCCATCGCTGTTTTTGGCGGTCCGTATCCCGATAAGATCGACGATGAATTTCTATCCGCACCCCAGACCAGTTACGGCGCCCAAAAGGCGGCCTGCGAATTGATGGTCAGTGATTTTAGTCGCAAGGGGTTCATCGACGGATTGTCCCTAAGGCTACCGACAATTTGTGTGCGACCGGGCAAGGCGAATGCGGCGGCGTCTTCTTTCTTTTCGGGGATCATTCGGGAACCGCTGAATGGTGTCGAAGCAATTTTGCCGGTCGCGGACACCGTGCGTCATTGGCATGCAAGTCCGCGCACGGCGGCTACGTTTTTGACCCACGCAGCGACACTGGATACCGCAAAGCTAGAGGGTCGGCGCGCGCTGAATTTGCCCGGTTTCAGCTGCACCGTCGCCGAGCAGATCGAGGCAATGCGACGTTTGGCAGGGCAAAGTGCCGTTGATCTGATTAAGCCCCAACCTGACGAGACGATCATGAAAATCGTCGAAGGCTGGCCGCGTAATTTTGACCCGCAGCGCGCAATTTCGCTGGGTTTTGTCGCCGAGCAAAGCTTTGATGAGATTATCGAGGTCTACATGCAGGACGATCTGGGTCAGAGCTAACGTCAGAATTAAAACTGGACGATTTCTACTTTAAGGGGCAAGCTTTGGAGGCGGTTCGTATTTTCGGACGCGCTTTCGATCCATTTCTGATTCTTAGACATTTATTTAAAGCAAAGGACATTTGTTATGCCTGATCAAACTCCTCCAATTCCGGCCGGCTGGGTCGGTGGTTTTGAGCAATCCAATCCAGATTTCGCTTATCCTGATCCAAATCTGACCTCGCTCGATATGCTCGGCAACTTGGACAACATCGACAAATTGCAGCGCCAACAGGCCGTGTTGTGGCCTGAATTTAGCTGGGAAACCGAACCGGGCGCGGCGGATCCCAAGCGCGCCTATCAGATGTTTGCCCCCGATATTTCGCGGCTTGGCTACACGGATGAAGGGCGCGTTTATTCGATCATCTGCCCGCAACAGGGCGTGTGTTCGCCGGCAATCGGTTGTCTGAACGTCGAAGTGACGGTGACGGGCCAGCGCGGTTGGGCCAACGAAACCGACCGTACATTGGCCGCCGACATGGAAGTGACCGGCAAAATTTGGTTCAGCCCAAGCGCCAAGCAAAAGACGTTGTACAAGGTGTTTTGGGAAATCTTCAAGCACTCAAGTCACCCGTTTCCGTCCAGCAAAGAGCACGCGATCGAAGTCACGACGTTTCGTCCCGGTCAGCCTGATCAGCCGATCTTTCCATTGCTCAAAGGGCAAAGCAAAACGTTCCCGATCCCTGATTTTGCCAAACACGAGGACGACGGTGCGTGGTCTGTCGGCAATCTGGCTGTCGAAATTGGTCCGATCAAACCGACGGGTGATAGCACAGTCGACAAGTTCAACGAGTTGGTTCTGGAGGTATTCAACCTCGGCGCTGGCAACATGTTGAAACAAGGCAATACGCTGACGTGGAATGTTTGGTTCAATCAGCCGGGACTGGTCGATCAAGAGGAATGGGCGGCGCATGCAGAAAAATGGCGCCAGTCCATTGATGCGGATCACGGCAGCCCTGATGGCGAAGGCACCGAGGCGCGCTATTTTGATGGCTCGCCGTTTAGTGTTGTGCAGTCGCTAGAAGACCAAGAGATCAAGAAAATTACTAGCTTTATCAAAAGCCATTTGTGACAAAACGCGTGGCCAGCGCAATTTTCTGTCCGGCCACGCAATTGACTACGCCAGCAACGTGTCACCCGTCAGATGCCGCGCCAAATGGTCGTGAATTTTCTGGCGGGTAAGGGTTTCGTCCCCGGCTAGCGCTGCCGTCATGATCTCAAAATGGTGTTCGATGTTTTCCGAGATGAAGCTAAAGTTTCGATCCGCGACCATCAGCTGTTGGCGGAAACGGGCGTAGACCAGGCTATGCATTTCCTTCAGCGTTTCGGACTGGCAGGCTGAAATCAGGGTCTGGTGGAATTCTTGTTCGGACGCGAACCACAGGCCGACAAGGGGCTCTTGATCATCGGTGGCATGAATGCGTTTTTCGATGTGACTTAGCTGGTGGTGGGCGGCCGTTAGGCGGGCTTCCCACGCCACGCCGCCATTGCGAATGGACAAAACTGTGCCTTCGCCTTCGAGCAGCACGCGCATGTGCGTCAGCTCAATCAGCAGAGCCGGTTGACGTTCAGGAACTCGAAAACCACGCTGTTCTTGGAAATTGACCAGACCGACGGTAGACAGGCGAAACAACGCTTCGCGCACGGTGCTGGCCGAGCAACCCAGTTCGTTTCGCAAGTATTCTGCGCGCAGTTTTGTGCCATGCAGAAACCCGTTCGAAATCAGGCGGTGCCGCAAGGCTTCGTAAATGTCTTTGTCTTGGGTCATGATTGGCTATGCGTCCATTGCAGATTTTAGCTGCCGCTGTATATCACAATAATTTTGAAATTATACTAAAATCTCAAAATTATTGAAAATTTACTATTTTTCTTGTGAGACTCGAATTCCCAACATAACCTTGGGTCAGCGTATCACGGACGGAGCCAATGGCTTCGCGAAACTTTGCAACGCTTCACGTCTGGGAGGACAATATGAAATTTATGAAAACAGCGGCTACAGTTGCCGTCGCTGCGGCAATGGCTGCAACAGGTGCGATGGCCGATGGTCACGCCACAACGAAACTGCGGATCCAAACACACTTTTCCCCTGAAACATTGTCGGGTCAGTTGGCTGCGAAATACGTCAATGACATCCAAGAGATGTCTAACGGCGAAATTCAGATCGAAATGTTCTATTCCTCTTCCGTCGTGAAATCGGTTGAAACGTTTGACGCAGCGGCCACAGGAATTCTGGACTGCGACATGACCGGCGGCGCGTATCAAACGGGTAAAAACCCGGCGTTCCAATTTGCGGGTGACTTGATGGGTGGTTATCAGAACCCGTATCAGCAGATGGCTTGGTTGCTGCATGGCGATGGCCGCGCAGCACTGAACGGCTTGTACAATGGCTATGACATGGAATTCATTGGTTGGTGGATCCCGGGCCCGGAATCACTGGCGTCGACCAAACCGATCCGCTCTGTTGGTGACTTCAAAGACTGGAAGTTCCGCTCTCCCCCCGGCCTTGCGACAAAAGTATTCGCAAACCTTGGCGCCTCGCCAATCGTTATGGATTTCAACGAAATCTTTACAGCGCTTGAAACCGGCATCATCGACGGCGCCGACGCGGCAAACCTGACCAACAACGTCGGCTTGGGTCTGTATGACATCGCAGAGCACACCAACTTTCCTGGTTTCCACTCTATGCCAGCGGATCACCTCGCGTGCCGCAAAGACATCTGGGATGCGATGCCTGCGCACCACCGCAAAATCATGGAAGTCGCGATGGACAGCCTCGCGTTGCACAACGCAACCAAGAACGAAGTCCAAAATGCGCAGACAGCCAAAGACCTGCGCGCCAAGGGTGTAAACCTGTACGAATGGACACCTGAAGATCTGCAAGTTTACCGTGACGCAGTTCAAAAAGGCTGGACAGAGTTTGCAACCACACCCGAAGCCAAAGCGCTTTTGGAAAGCCACATCGCGTTCCTGAAAGACATGGGCGCAATGAAATAAGTCCTCTCTTGGACATTTGAACATCGCGGCAGGGCTTTGCAAAAGGCCCTGCCGTTTCTTCCTCACACATCTGAAAACCCAATGAAAATCACCCGCATCACCAGCCATGTATTGCAGTACGACATGCCCGAGCAGTTGGGCTATTCGCAGCAGTACTATGCGCAACGCACGGCCCATTTGGTCGAGGTCGAAACCGATGAGGGCATCACCGGGTGGGGTGAATGTTTTGGTCCAGGCAACATTGCGCTGGCCAACAAAAACATCGTCGAAAAGGTGATCCAACCGATGGTCTTGGGGTTAGACCCGATGGACCGCGATGTGATTTGGCACAAAGTTTACAATCTGATGCGTGATCACGGCCAAAAGGGGATGCCGCTGCAATCCTTGTCCGGTGTTGATATCGCGCTGTGGGACATTGCGGGCAAGGTCACGCGCCAGCCCATTCACAAACTGATCGGTGGTGCGCATCGCACGTCGGTGCCCTGTTATGGCTACGGTATGATGCTGCGGGATGAACCGGTCGAGGCGCTGGCCACCCGGTTTGTAGATGAGGCCGCCGCGATCAAAGATGCGGGATTTGTCGCGACCAAGATGAAGGTTGGGTTCGGTCCCAAACCTGACGTCGCCCTGTGCGAGGCTGTGCGCCGCGGCATCGGTGACGATTTCAAATTCATGGTCGACGCCAACCACGCCTACACCACGTCGGATGCGTTCTATGTGGGGCGGGCGTTAGAAGAGCTCGACGCTTACTGGTTCGAAGAGCCCATCGCGCCCGAAGACCTAGACGGCTACCGCGAATTGCGCGCCGGTCTCAAGGTTAACATTTCTGGCGGCGAGGCTGAATTTAACCGCTGGGGCTGGCGGGCGATCCTGGAAAATCGTGGACTGGACATCGCGCAGCCAGAGGTTTGCGCGCTGGGTGGCATCAGCGAATACCTGCGCGTGCTCGCCCTGTGTCACGCCCATTTCACGCCTGTCATCAATCATGTTTGGGGCAGTGCTATTGCTGTCGCAACAAACCTGCAATTGCTGGGTGCAATGCCGCCCTTGCCCGGTGGTCTGCACCCTTGGGAACCGATGTTGGAATTCGACACAACCGACAACAAATTCCGCGATGAATTGCTGCAAGAACCGCTCGATATCCAAGCCCAAGTCAAAGCCAACAATGGCCGCGTCGCCGTACCAACCGCCCCCGGAATCGGGGTCGAACCGGACCGCGCCTTTATCAAACACTACACCTGGGACGCCTAAGCCCTAAGGAAGGGGACACCATGTCGCAAAAATCTGGATCGCTTTGGGAATGGGTCATACCGATGACCTTTTTCGTCTGTGTCTCGTGGGTGGTTTGGCAACTGCCTGCCTTCATTCTGGACTGGATTCCGCCGGCCAGTGAATCGCTTTATGGGCAGGTCGAGGCGATCTTTATGCGCTCGGATATTATCGCCTTATCCCCGATTTTCAACAAACATATCGACATCGTTGATCTGATCGCTTTGGTGATGATCCCGGTGACGTTGATCTTGGGTATTCGCACCGTGCGCCGCGCGTCATTAGAGAACGAAAACTTCAAAGCCATCGACAAAATCGCGATGTTCCTCGGGCGCGTGACGATGATGATGATTGTGACCCTAACATGCGTCATGCTGTACGAAGTGTTCGTGCGCTACGTGGTTGAACGCCCCACACTTTGGGCCAATGAAACCACCCTTTGGTTGGCAAGCTTCGTGTTTCTGCTGGCCGGTCTGTACGCCATGCAACAGCGCAGCCATATCCGTATTGTGCTGCTGTATGATGCTGTGCCGCGCAACGTGCAGCGGGCGTTTGATGTGATCTCGACCTTGCTGATAATTCTGTTTGCTGCGGCGACTGTGTTTGGCAGTTACAAATACGTTTTCTACAACAAGCTCTACAAATGGGAGCTGTACGGATCGGCCTTTAACCCGCCGATTCCGGCGACGTTGCAGCCGATGGTTTTGATCGTCATCACGCTGGTTGCCATTCAATCGGTCATCAATTTGATCAATGACTGGAACGCCGATCCGGCAAGCCTGCGCACCCCCGAAGTTGACGAAGACGAAATCGAAGCGATCAAACGGTCCCTTGGCCAAGATGTGGAGTCTAAATAATGGATATCGGCACAATTTCACTGATCGTAATGCTGGCGCTGATTGCGCTTTTGGCGATTGGTATGCCGCTGGGTTTTGCCTCTGCTGTGTTGGCCGTCGCCGTTTTGGTGATGAAATTTGAACCTGCGTTAATCACGAATCCGATGTCGTTCGGTGATGGGATGCTTACGGGGCGGCCGGGGACGGGCGCGCTAAACCTGATGCAGAATAAAATATATGGGCTTTTGACGGACTATGTCCTGATATCGATCCCGTTGTTCATTTTTATGGCGTCGCTGCTGGAACGATCCGGCGTGGCGAAAACCATGTACGATTCACTGTCGATGTGGCTGAACCGAACCCGTGGTGGCATTGCGATTGTGACGTCGATCATGGCGGTGATCATGGCAGCGATGTCGGGGATCATCGGTGGTGAAGTAGTGTTGCTGGGTCTGATTGCCTTGCCGCAGATGCTACGGCTTGGGTATAATCAGAACCTTGCGATCGGGACGATTTGCGCCTCGGGCAGCTTGGGCACGATGATCCCGCCATCCATTGTTTTAATCATCTACGGGTTGATCACTGAAACCTCGATCAAGGCGCTGTTCACCGCATCGTTTGTCCCGGGCTTTATGCTGGCCAGTTTCATTATCATCTACATTATTGTGCGCACGCAGATCCGACCCCAAGACGCGCCTCTGCCTGATCCGGTACCCGGTGACCCGGTTGGGCGTGAAAAGGCGGGCTTGTTTTTTGCATTCCTGAACGTGCTGCTGATTGCAGGCGCGGTGGTGTTGTTCGTTCGTGCGGGGTTCATCGAATTCTCGGGGCAGAATGCGGCCAACGATGGTGACCCTTACGCATTGGCATCGATCGGCGCGATGATGAAATTGGGCTTGGTCATTGCGGCAGCTTTGGGCGTTGCGTTCTTTGCATTTGGCAAGGAACGATCCGCGCGCGGCTGGAAATTGGGCAAAGGTTTGGTTCCTCCAATCATCGTGATTGGCGTCGTTCTTGGGTCTATTTACGGTGGTATCACGGGCATTACCGAAGCCGCCGGAATGGGCGCGTTGGCGGTATTCCTGATTGCGGTTTTGCTGCACTACACGACCGAAGAATGGGTGGCGTTGGCCCGCAGTCGGGCCGCACGTATCGCGATGATTGCAGGGGCTGTGTTGGTGGTTGCAATCATCGCACCGATGATCTTGATCCCGAATTCGGAGCTAAAGGGCGAGATGCGGTTTATGATCATCTCTATCGCGATTTTCACTGCAATCCTGCGTATCGAAGACATGCGTGATCTGCTGTGGGATGCCTTACTGCGCACGATGAAATCCACAGGCACTATCATCTGGGTGACCATCGGTGCGGCGACGTTGGCGGGGGCCTATACCGTCGCTGGCGGGCCTGACTACATCGCGAACCTTATCATCGGGGCGGAGCTGCCGACGATGGGTATTATCCTCGCGATGATGCTGATCTTGTTGTTCATGGGCGCGTTCATGGATTGGGTTGGCATCGTGCTGCTGATCATCCCTGTGTTCTTACCGATTGTGCGCCGCTTGCCGATTGATGAAATTGGGTATTTTGGCGAATTGGAACCCAAAAACGTTGCGATCTGGTTTGGCGTCGTCTTCTGTATGAACATGCAGGTTAGTTTCCTATCGCCTCCGTTCGGTCCGGCCGCGTTCTATCTAAAATCGGTGGCCCCACCGCACATCAGCCTGACAGATATCTTCAAAGGGTTCCTGCCGTTTATTGGTATCCAACTCTGCGCGCTGACAGTCCTTTTGATCTGGCCATCAATCGTCGAAGTGTTGCTGTGATGTTGATACCTGAACAAATCGCGCAGTTCGAAAGCCAAGGGTATTTGGTTGTGCCTGATGTATTGCCTTTTGCCGTGCTTGAAAACGTACGAACCGAGTACAGCGCATTGATGGACCGGTTGTATGCGGGTTGGCATGCAGAGGGTCGCGTGCCACCGCCGACGGGTCTCGATTTCTGGGGCAAGTTGCTAGAGGCGTACAAGGCCAAATGCGACTATTTTCAGTCAATGGATATCTCGCTGCCGGGTGACCAGATCACAGCGGACACGCCGTTTCATTTTGGTCCGGCGGTGTTCGACATGCTGACGGCGCCGTCTTTGCTGGATATGGTGGAGCAGCTTTTGGGCGGCGAGTTGACCAGCAATCCGATCCAACATGTGCGCATAAAACCACCCGTTACTGCGCTAAAATCCGATGAAATTCGCGCACACATCGCGGCAACTGATTGGCATCAAGATCGCGCAGTCGCGCTGGCGGATGCAGACGACACGCAGATGGTTACGGTGTGGTTGGCGATCACGGATGCGACAGTCGAAAACGGTTGCTTGCAGGTTCAGGCCAAGACGCCAGACCAAACGATGCTGCCGCATTGTCCGCGCACGCAAACGGGCATAGCCGAAGGGTTCGTGGACGAGGCAAATGGCATCCCGCTGCCCGTCAAAGCAGGGGGCGCTGTGTTCTTTCATCCGCTCACGCCGCACGGATCGTTGTCAAACCAGACGGAAAAATTTCGCTGGTCTTTTGACATTCGATTTAACGTGACAGGCCAGCCCACAGGCCGCAGTCACTTCCCTGAATTTGTCGCCCGTTCACGCGGCAATCCCGAAACCGAACTGCGCGACTGGGTCGAATGGAAAACAATGTGGGAAGACGCCCGCGCGCATCTTTCCAATGCCCCACATACCGATATTCACCGCTGGTCATCCGACGCGCCCTTCTGCGCTTAAACCGAAAGTAAGCTCATGGATTTTGTTCGTCTTGATCGCGCCGATAACGTGGTCACAGCCACGCGCCCGCTAGAGGGTGGCGTTGCGATTGAAAGCACCAAAACCCGCGCGTTGATCCCGTCTGGTCACAAGGTGGCGGTGGTCGATATTGCGTCCGGTACTCCGGTGCGCAAATACGCGCAATTGATAGGCTATGCGTCGACGGATATCGCGGCAGGTGATCACGTGCACACGCATAATGTGGAATTCCGCAATACGGACATGGCCTATGAATTTTCGACCGATTTACGCCCGGTGACACCAACCAGTGGTGATACGTTCATGGGCTACCGACGTGAAAACGGCCGCGTTGGCACGCGCAATTACATCGCAATTGTGACGTCGGTGAATTGCTCTGCGACCGCCGCGCGGATGATTGCGGATCACTTTACCCCCGACGTTTTGGCCGACTATCCCAACGTGGACGGGGTCGCAGCATTTGTGCACGGCACAGGGTGCGGCATGGCAGATAACGGCGACGGTTTTGAGGCCTTGCAGCGCGTCATGTGGGGCTATGCGAAACATCCAAATCACGCGGGCGTCTTGATGGTTGGTCTGGGCTGCGAGATGAACCAGATCGATTGGCTGCTTGAGGCATATGGTCTGAAACAGGGCCCGCTGTTTCACACTATGAACATTCAAAACGTTGCCGGTTTGCGGCGCACGGTTGAACTCGGGATCAAAAAGGTCGCGGCGATGCTGCCTTTGGCAAACCTTGCAACCCGCACCGAGTGCCCCGCATCCGAGCTGATGGTCGCGCTGCAATGTGGTGGATCGGATGCGTGGTCTGGCGTTACGGCGAACCCGGCGCTGGGCTACGCTTGTGATTTGCTGGCGGCCCAAGGTGGAACTGGTGTGCTGGCCGAAACCCCCGAGATTTACGGTGCCGAACATCTGCTGACCCGCCGTGCGATTGACCGCAGCACAGGCGACAAACTGATCGGCCTGATTGACTGGTGGCAGGACTACACGACGCGCAACAATGGTTCGATGGACAACAACCCGTCACCCGGAAACAAAAAGGGTGGTTTGACCACGATCCTCGAAAAATCTTTGGGGGCCGCGGCCAAGGGCGGCACGTCGCCGTTGATGGGCGTCTACAAATACGCAGAACCTGTGACAGCGCGCGGTTTCACCTTTATGGACAGCCCCGGCTACGATCCGGCGTCTGTCACGGGGCAGATCGCATCGGGCTGTAACTTGGTGTGTTTCACGACTGGGCGGGGGTCTGCATTCGGGTCCAAACCGGCCCCGACAATCAAGGTCGCGACGAATTCCGAGATGGCAAAACGCATGTCCGAGGACATGGACGTAGACGCAGGCACGATCCTGACCCAAGGCGTAAGTGTCGAGGAAAAGGGACGTGAAATTTACGAAATGTTCCTGAGCGTTGCCTCTGGTGAGGTCAGCAAATCCGAAGCTCAGGGCCTTGGCGATTACGAATTCGTCCCATGGCAAATCGGAGCCGTGATGTGAAACGGATCTTGGTTGTTGGTGGCGGGCTAATTGGCATCCGCCATGTCGAGGCCGTGCAGGCGCACGCCGGTTGTGTCTTGGTCGGTTTGGTCGATCCGGATGCGTCGATGGGTGCCGATTTTGCGGACATGAAGGATGTGGTCGAACCAGTGGACGGTGTGATCATTGCGACACCAACGCATCTGCACAGTGCGCACGGAATTCAAGCGGCGCAACGCGGTTGGCATTTGCTGATCGAAAAACCGGTGGCGGATGATTTGCAAGGCGCGCGCCGTTTGGAAACAGCCGTGACGCACGCCAAAATCGGTTCGCTTGTTGGTCATCATCGCCGTTATCACGCGCCCGTTCAGCAGCTAAAGCAGGTGATCGCAGAGGGCATGATCGGCACGGTTGTCGCCGCGAATGTCATCTGGGCCATGCGCAAACCGGACGACTATTTTGAGGGCAATTGGCGCACGGCTGGTGGCAGTCCTGTGATGATCAACCTTGTGCACGACATTGATATTTTGCGGTTTGTGATTGGCGAAATTTCCAATACGGCGTCGATCCGCGGCAAAGGTCTGCGGGGCAAGGATCGCATCGAAAGCGGCGCAGTTGCGCTGGCGTTTGAAAATGGTGCAACGGGTACGATCAGCTTTGCCGACAATGCGGCCACGCCTTGGGGGTTTGAGGCAGGTACAGGTGAAAACCCGAACATCGGAACCACGCATCAGGACATGATGTGGATAATGGGGACTAGGGGCGCGATCAGCTTTCCGTCGATGACGGTTTGGTCCGGTCAGCACTGGGGAAATGCCGCGCAGGTGCGCCCGATTTTGGTTGCTAAAAACAGCGTGCCGCCTTTGACCGCGCAGTTAGATCATTTCATCGACGTGATGAACGGTGCGCCGCCTCTGATTGATGTTGCTGATGCGACGCGCACGTTGGAAATCGCTTTGAATATCGAAGAACAATTGTCGGCCTGAAACTGCGCCTCACAGACACTCACAAACAGGAGAATTCACATGAGCAAACCAACAATCGGATTTATCGGCCTTGGCCTAATGGGCGCTGCGATGGTCGGTCGTCTTCAGGATCTAGGTTATAGCCTGACCGTGATGGCCAACCGTTCGCGCCCGAATGTGGATGCTGCGATCGCCCGTGGTGCCACCGAAGTTTCCACTGCACGCGACGTGGCCGCTGCCAGCGATGTGATCATGTTGTGCATGGACACCAGCGCCAGTGTCGAGGGTCGCATGCGCGGTGCGGACGGCGTTATTGCGGGCTTGAAACCTGGCGCAACGGTTGTGGATTTTGGCACGTCTTTGCCGGGATCAACGCGGGCGTTGGGCGTCGAAGTCGAAGCCGCTGGTGGTCACTATCTGGACGCCCCATTGGGCCGCACGCCAGCACACGCAAAAGACGGTTTGCTGAACATCATGACGGCAGGTGACAAAGACGCTTTTGCCGCGGTTGAACCCGTGTTGAAAGACCTTGGTGAGAATGTCTTTCACCTTGGCGATTTGGGATCTGGCCATACAATCAAACTGATAAACAATTTCTTTGGAATGACCGTCGCAAATGCCATGTCCGAGGCGTTCGCGATGGCCGATGTTGCTGGCATTGATCGCGGCCAGATGTATGACGTGATGGCCGCCGGTCCGTTGCGGTCAGGCATGATGGATTTCGTCAAGGCGTACGGCGTCGACAAAGACCCGAGCATGCTGGAATTCGCGATCAAAAACGCTGCCAAAGACGTCGGGTACTACGCCCAAATGGCGAAAGACGCTGGCGTCGACAGCATCATGTCGCAAGGCCCGCTGACCGCGTTAGAGCAAGCTCGCGATTCAGGTCAAGGCGACGAAATGGTCAGCCAGATGGTTGATTTTTACGCCAAGCGGTTCGCCAAATAATCCATGGCGGTTTTGGCGCAAAGCATAGAAGACAAACCGCGCCTCGGCATCATTTTGATGCTTGGGGCGTGGTTTCTGTTTGCGCTGGTCGACACGGGGGCCAAGTGGCTTGCCGTGGCCGGTTTGCCTGCGTTTCAGCTGGCATTCATGCGATATGCGGGTCATTTTGTGATTTCGATTGGGGTCATTGCCAAGGATGGCATCAGCCGTGATCGCTTCCAAACTAGCCACAAATGGCAGGTCATCAGTCGCGCGCTTTTGCTGGTGTCTGCGACCTTGTCGAACTTTTACATCCTGCAATTTCTGCCGCTGACTGTTGTTTCGGCGATTATATTTTCCAGCCCCGTCATCGTGTGCTTTTTGTCGATCTACGTGCTGAAGGAACCGGTTGGCCCGTGGCGCTGGTTTGCGATTGTCCTTGGCTTTGTCGGCGTTTTGATTGTGGTGCGACCCTTTGGTGAAGACTTTCATTTTGCGATGGGTTTGGTGATTTATCAGGCCACGGCGCTGGCGCTTTATTCGATTATGACGCGTCGTTTGGCCGGCATTGTGGCCGTGGACACACAGCAGTTTTACATGGGGCTGGTCGGTACGTTTGTGTTGCTGCCCTTTGCGATTTGGACATGGCAATCGCCCCAGACATTTATTGGTTGGATCGTGCTGATTGGACTTGGCATATTGGGTTGGGCGGGGCATCAGTTGCTCACGAATGCGCACCGGTTTGGAACAGCAAATACACTGATGCCATACACGTATTCGTTTATGATTTATGTCTCTTTTTGGGGCTATTTTGTGTTTGGCGATGTGCCGGACCAATGGACAGTTTTGGGCGCACTTGTGATCATTGGATCGGGCCTCATCATTTGGAAACGGGAGCAAAGCTAATGCGCATCGCGTGTATCGGAGAAGCCATGATCGAGCTGTCCATGGCTGGCGAAGCAGCACATGTCGGGGTGGCAGGTGACACGCTAAATACGGCGATTTATTTGCACAGGTCAGCGCCTGAATTGCAGGTCGACTACGTGACCAATTTGGGGGATGACCCGTTTTCCGATCAAATCAAAACGTTTATCGCCAATCAAAATATTGGGACAGATGCGATCACGATGATGCCCGGCGCGTCGCCCGGCCTGTACGCAATCACGACCAGCGAAACGGGCGAACGATCGTTCACGTATTGGCGCAGTGCGTCTGCGGCGCGGGGCATGTTTCAAGCCGGAGATACCTGCGATTTCAGCAGTCTGTCTCAGTACGATGCGGTGTATTTGTCCGGTATTTCGATGGCGATTTTACCGCATCCCGTACGTTTGGCGTTGATCGATTGGTTGCAGAATTCGGACGTTCAGGTGATCTACGACAGCAACTATCGCCCGCGATTATGGAAAGACGCAGACACCGCGCGCAAGGTGACGACCGCAATGTGGGCGCGCGCAGATATTGCGTTGCCGTCAATAGATGACGAGATGGAATTGTTTGAAGAAACGGCTGATCAAGTCACAGCCCGCTTCGCAAAACACCAAGGAACTGGCGCGTTAAAACGCTCGGCTTTGGGGCCATTATCTTTGGGCGTGCATGTCCAGCAGGATTACATGGCGGCACCCAGTGTGGTGGATACAACAGCAGCCGGAGACAGCTTTAATGGCGGATACCTAGGGTCTCTTTTGTCGGGCTCATCGCAGGTTGATGCGTTGATGGCGGGGCACAATTGTGCTGCGAGGGTCGTGCAATATCGTGGGGCGATTATTCCTGCATAAGCGGGAGCAGGTCCACAGCATTCACAAGTTTTAGCAGCTCAAAAACCGGATCGTTTGATTGCACAGCGTGTGCGATTTGATGTGCTTTAGGATCATCCAAAATGCGTCCTTCGCGGGTCTCTTCGATGCAGAAATTGATCCAGCTTTTGAGTCCATGCACCAGCGCATCAGCAGGTTCACCCATTGCCAAAAGATCTCTGATTGTTTCGATAAAACGGTACGGTGTTTTCTGACTTCCATCCATCGCGATTTGGCGCAGGGCATGGCGCAATTCCGGATTTTCGAACCGCTTGACCAAGGCACTTGCATAAGCGCCGGATGGGTCATTTGCCCCGATGGGCAAGGTCTTGATCGCTTCGTTCATTAAGGTTAAAACGCGATCGTGCAGCACCGGATCGGCGATTGCTTGGTGCACAAATTCATGGCCGCGCGCGATGCCGTTATAAGCCAACAACGAATGCGCCCCGTTTAGCATGCGGAGTTTGCGCAGCTCGTGCGGGGCGACATCGCGCACAAATTGCACATCCGGCCAGTCGGGGCGTTGGCCTGCGAAATCATCCTCAATGACCCACTCGCGAAAAGGTTCCGTTGGCACGGCCATCGGGTCATTCAAGGCATTGCGCAAGGCATCGGTCGTTGCAGGCGTGATCCGGTCGACCATCGCGTTGGGGAAAGTGAACAACGACCAATCGAGCGTTAGATGCGCGGCTCTTGCGAACTGTTTTACGGCTCGTTTCAAGGCTTGTCCGTTTGCTATCCGATTGTCGCACGGCAGAATGGTCACGGGGGTCGCGCGCATCGAAAGGCCAAAGGCCAGATAGCTGATCAAGGTTGACGGCGTTTGTGTTTTCAGGTCCTGCGCAATCGCGGGATCCGAAAAATCGAGCTGCCCGTTCGCATCCAGATGATAGCCTTTTTCCGTCACTGTGGCCGAGATAATGTCCGCGCTGTTGACGCCATCCAACACTGCTTGGGGGTCTTCGGGCGCGACGAGAATATTGCGCAAAACAGTGATCTTTTTGGGGCCGATCCCTTGCACACCCAGGGTGTAGTCAAAGCCCTGTTTCGCCAGCTTATTGCGAGTTTCGGGACTGCGAAGACTAACACCTACCACGTCCCACTGACCTGCATCGGCAGTGTAATCCAACAGGTGCGCGCAGGCGAAGTTGCCCAATCCAAAGTGTAAAATCCGGCCCATCAGGGTGCCAATCCATAAGCGTCACGTGCCAGATCAGTTGCTAGCGTTTGCGCCAATTCTGCCGCATCTTTTGCGCCAAAATATCCGCGGTTCATCTGCTGTGCCAAATGATCGGCAACGCCGCGCCGCCACAAATCATGGCGGGCAGGGATCGACATGAACGCCCGTGTGTCATCGTTAAAGCCAGCCAAATTGTGATAGCCTGCCGTCTCAACAACCTGATCAAAATACCGTGCAATGCCGGCTGGACTGTCATGAAACCACCAAGGTGGTCCGATGCGTAACGCAGGCCAGTGCCCCGCCATAGGCGCAAGTTCGCGGGCGTATGTTGTTTCATCCAGCGTGAACAAGATCAGCGTGAAATCAGGTGTATTTCCGACCCGATTTAGCAGAGCCTCAAGCCCGCGCACCCAATCCACAGCTACAGGAATGTCGGCGCCTTTATCGCGCCCAAAATCTCTGAGGACATCTGAATTTGTATTGCGCCGCGATCCGCCGTGTATCTGCATCGTCAGCCCATCTTCGACAGACATTTGCGCCATTTCAATCAGCATATGACCGTAGAATTTGGCGGCATCTTCTGGTGTCGCGTTACTCTTGCAAAGCTTTTGATACAGCTCTTCGGGGTGATCAATCCACTCGGTATGAACGACTTCGATTGCGTGATCCGTGGCTGTGGCACCCATCATTGCAAAGAACGTGCGGCGTTTGCGAAGTGCTGCGAGGTAGCCGTTAAAATCACCGGTATCAGTGCCTGTCAGTTGCCCAAGATGCCTCACGTTCTCCACAAAACCAGGGTCGCTTGGGTCTAGCACGCTATCTGGCCTGAACGTTGGAATCACGCGCCCGTTCCATGGGCTATCAGCGATCGTTTGATGATGCTCAAGCGTGTCCAAAGCACCATCTGTGGTCGCCAAAACTTCGATTCCAAAGCGGTCGAACAACGCACGAGGGCGGTGATCGTCCAGCGCTAAAAGTTCTGCGATTTGGTCATAAATCTGATCTGCTGTTTCAACGGAAAGCGGCGTTGAGATGTTCAGTGTTTCGCGCAAAACATAGTTAATCCATAGCCGTGACGGTGTGCCTAAAAACAGATGCCAATGGGCGGCAAACAGGCGAAAAACATCACGGGACTTTGTGGTTCTACCTGCCGCGCCAATCCCCAAGTTCGCCAACGGAACTCCTTGTGAATACAGCATCCGAAACACGTAATGGTCCGGTATCACCAACAGCTTGGCGGGGTTTGCAAATGGCGTATCCGAGGCGAACCACGCAGGATCGCAATGCCCATGTGGCGATACAATCGGCAAATTGGCGATGCCCTCGTACAGGTCTTGTGCTGGCCCGTGCAGTCTGTACATTTTGATGGCTCCAATGGCGGCAATTACTGGGATTGCGCCTTGCATCTTGGCCCTGTGAACCGGCACAATCAAGTCAGGAAAAGGGGCCTGTATGAACATCGCATTGATCGGTTTGGGCATGGTTGCAGACACCCACGTCGCAGCGATCCGCGCGTCCGCGCAAAACCTGAACCTGTCGTGTGTTTTGGGGCGGGATGCCGGGCGAACGCGGGCGTTTGCGGATAAAACTGGCACACGCGTGGCTGATGCAACCAAAGATATTGCGCAGGATACGTCCATCGACTTTGCAATTGTTGCAACGCCCCCAAATGCGCGGATTGAAATCGTTCGCGCTCGTGCGGCCTCGATTGCCTTGAAACAAGCAATTGATGCGGGTGTCTTGGGTGACCTTGCGACGGTGGAATTGCGTATTCCGTGGTGGCGGAATCAAAGCTATTATGACGCGCCCGGGCGTGGCAGTTTTGGGCGTGACGGCGGTGGTGTGATGATCAGCCAAGCGATCCATACTCTGGATTTGGCGATGTGGTTGGTTGGGCCGATTGCGACGATACAAGCGCTCATGCGCACCACGCCTTTGCATCATCTAGAAGCCGAGGATTGGGCAGGCGCATTGTTCGAATTCGAAAACGGCGTGTGCGGTTCGTTGATGGCCAGCACCGCGGCGTTTCCCGGACAGGCAGAAAGCATCGTGATCCAAGGCAGCAAGGCGGCAGCACATTTGGCTTTTGGCGTTTTGACGTTGCACCATCTTGATGGTCGGACCGAAGAACTTGGCGCGAACGCCAGCACCGGTGGCGGCGCGGACCCAATGGCGTTTACTCATGCGTGGCACCAATCGGTGATCGAAGATTTCGCGCGTGATCCTAGCGATCAGGTGGCGATCGATACGGCGTTAGCAGAGGTTCCCGACCAACCAATCGGCTGCGTTGGTTTCTTTGCTGAAATGGCAAAAGCGATTGCGGGCCTGCCCAGCGATACGATCCATTTTGCAGATGGCACGCGGTCAGTTGAACTGGTCACCGCGATCTATCATTCTGCACGCGGTGGCGGCCGTGTTAAGCTGCCCATTCCCCCCGATCACCCGCTTTTTGAAGGATGGCTACCATGAAACAATGTTGGCGTTGGTTCGGGCCTGATGACCCGATTGCTTTGGCTGATTTACACCAAATCGGGGTGCAAGGAATTGTCACCGCGTTGCATCAATTGCCGCCCGGTCAGCCGTGGACAGAAAGCGATATTGCTGCCCGTCAAGCCGTACTGGCGAACGCGGGATACAACTGGGATGTGGTCGAAAGCTTGCCGGTTTCAGAAGCAATCAAGACGCAAGCGCCCGAGGCATCCGCGCACATCGCGTCCTATATTTCCAGCCTGCATGCTTTGGCCGCACGAGGGATAGAAACCGTTTGTTACAACTTTATGCCGATCCTTGACTGGACACGGACGTCACTGCGCGCACCGCAACCGCATGGTGGTGCGGCGATGCTGTTTGATCTGGTGGATTTTGCGGTGTTTGACCTGCATATTTTGCGCCGCGGCAACGCACCGTCGGACTATCCGCAAGAGGTGACAGACGAAGCAAATCGCGTGTTTTCTGCCATGTCAGACACTGAAAAGACGACCCTTCAACACAACATCACGGCTGGTTTGCCCGGCTCCAATGATCAATGGAGCGTGGACGACGTGCGCGCCCTTTTGGACACCTACGATGGGATCACACCTGACCGTCTGCGCGCGCATCTGATCGACTTTTTGACCGAGGTGGCACCTGTCGCGCAAAGCCTTGGAATGCGGTTGTGTTGTCACCCTGATGATCCACCGTTTTCCTTGCTTGGCCTGCCGCGAGTCATGTCCAGCACGCAGGATTACGGCGCAGTTTTGAATGCAGTGGATGTTCCGGCCAACGGGGCGACATTGTGCACAGGATCGCTAGGTGTTGTGTCCAGTTTCGATGGTCCGGAATTTGTGCGAACCCATGGACCGCGGATTCATTTTGCGCATTTGCGCAACACGATGCGCACTCTCAGTCTCGACCGCGAGCGCCCGAATTTTTTCGAAGCTCCGCACCTGGAGGGGGACGCCGATATGGTTGGTACGGTCCGTGCTCTGATGGCCGAACAAAAGCGCCGTGAAATCGAGGGACGTAGTGATTGGCAAATCCCGATGCGCCCTGATCACGGACAGGAATTGCTGAGCGATCTTGGCGGGCACAGCACACCCGGCTATCCGTTGATTGGGCGGATGCGCGGGCTGGCTGAGCTGCGTGGAATAATGGCGAGCGTCTAGCGAACGACGTGCACCGAACAGGTTGCGTGGCGCACGACGCGGGCAGCGTTGGGGCCTAGCAGATAGTCTGAAATGTCCGCCTTATGCGCCCCGACAACGATCAAGGATGCGCCGGTTTTTTTGGCAAGGTTCAACACTTCTTCGTAGGCGCGGCCCGTGGCGATGACATGGCGCACTTTGGCGTTTTGATCGGCGTCCAAGGCCTTGGTCACCAGCGCGTTGAGGTGTTCCTTTGCTTCGGTCACCATTTTTTCGTGGTGGTCTTTGCTAAAGAATGAGCTGACTTGGCTCATTCCAAAATCGGGAACAACAGCGATCACATCGAGCTGCGCGTTGTCCAAAGCGGCCAGTTGCGCGGCTTTTCGGATGGCTTTGATATCGTCGTCACCGTTGCTGACGTCGACGGCACATAAAACAGAATTGGTCATGCTGGAACTCCTGTCCGGGACATGCGGGCGCGTTGCAGGAATGCGATGAACATCAAAAAGATCAACGCGGGGATGAACACCAGTTCTTTTGGCATCTGATTTGCTGGCGCTTGGACTGATGCGATTTGCACTGGATCATCGCCGTAGAAATCAAAGCTGCTGAGGCTGTCCGAGAAAGGTGATCCAAAGGATGGTTCGTCCATTTTTGTGACCCCATCTTGGTCAAGCAACAACAGGCCGGACGCTGTCATGCGTTCGTCTGCTGATCCGGCCCCAACTGGCAACAGCAGCGTGGTTTCTTTGGTGTCGCCAGTGTCGAAATCGGGGCCAGAGATGATCAATCGTATCTCATCGCCCTCCGATGCATTGCCAAGTGCTGTGGCGAATGCCGCGGGTTCAACCTGTTCGAACGGTGGTTGGATGCGGTCCATCACAAAGTCGGGCCGGAACAGTGCGAATGCGACCAAGACCAAAGCGACGCTTTCGTAGATGCGGCTTTTGGTCAGGAACCAACCCATGGTTCCTGCGGTGAATACCAGGATCGCGATCGAGGCGGTTATGAACACAAGTATCCCTTGGACCCAACTGACGTTTATCAACAGCAGGTCGGTGTTAAAGATGAACACAAACGGCAGCGCCACGGTGCGCAAGCTGTAGAAGAATGCGACGAAACCGGTTTTGATCGCATCGCCACCAGACACGGCAGCAGCGGCAAAGCTGGCAAGCCCGACAGGCGGGGTCACGTCAGCCATGATGCCAAAGTAGAACACGAACAGGTGCACCGCGATCAGTGGTACGATCAGCCCCGATTGCGCACCAAGTTCGACAACAACACCAGCCATCAAAGACGACACAACGATGTAGTTCGCGGTGGTCGGTAGCCCCATCCCAAGGATCAGGGACAACAGCCCGACCATCACCAGCATCAAAATCAGATTGCCGCCGGACAGGAATTCAACCAGATCGGCCATGACTTGGCCCACACCTGTTAGGGTCACGGTGCCGACAATCACGCCAGCCGTGGCCGTTGCGAGGCCGATGCCGATCATGTTGCGCGCGCCGTCGATCAGGCCTTGGATCAAGTCGCCAAGACCTTGGCTAAACGCATTGGCCATGTCGTTTTGACCACGAAAGATCGCCTTGAGCGGACGTTGTGTCAGCAAGATCACGAACAGCAGCATCGTGGCCCAGAAGGCGGACAAGCCCGGTGATTTCTGTTCGATCATCAAGAAGTAAACCAAGACGATAATGGGCAGCAGGAAATACAAACCGGATTTGTAGATTTCACCAACGACAGGCAGTTCGATTTCTTCTGCGTTGGGATCGTCAGGCTCCAAATCAGGGACGCTAGAGGCGAGATACAACAGGCCGGCGTAGGCCACAAAGATCAGGACGGACATCACAACTGCTGAGGCGTCACCTGCCGCCGCCGCAACCCAACCAACGGGGTATTGCACGCCGTAACAAAGGGCTGCGAAACCGACAAAGAATGCCATCATGCCACCAATGGTTTTGCCCATCGACACCACGCGGTTGCCCAGCGTTGGCATGTTGTTTTTCACAGCCTCGAGGTGAACAATGTAGACCAGCGCGATGTAGGAAATGGTGGCGGGCAAGAAAGCGTGGGTGATGACCTCGACGTAAGAAATGCCGACATATTCCACCATCAAGAACGCCGCAGCACCCATAACAGGTGGCATGATCTGGCCATTGACAGAGGACGCAACCTCGACCGCGCCCGCCTTTTCAGAACTGAACCCGACGCGTTTCATCAGCGGGATGGTGAACGTCCCCGTGGTCACGACGTTAGCGATGGACGAGCCCGAGATCAGGCCAGTCGCGGCAGAACCAACCACGGCGGCTTTGGCCGGACCACCCTTGAGGTGACCCAATGCGCCGAACGCCATTTTGATGAAATAATTGCCCGCGCCTGCCTTATCCAGCAGCGCGCCGAACAGGACGAAAAGGAACACGAATTTGGTCGAAACGCCCAACGCGATGCCGAACACGCCTTCTGATGTGATCCACATGTGGCTCATCGCTTTTTTCAGCGATGCACCTTTCCAGCGGATGACGTCAGGGATGATCTCTGAGGAACCGAAGAAGACGTAGCCTAGGAAAATTGTTGCGATGATCGCCATGGCAGGCCCCAGCGCGCGGCGGGCCCCTTCGAACAAAATCAGCAGACCAGCAAGGGCGAACCATTTGTCCATGTTGTCGGCAAGGCCGCCCGCATCAACGATTTTTTGGTAAAAGAAAAACCCGTACATGGCGATGAATGCACCGACCAAACCCAGCAGCCAGTCCACCATCGGAATGTAGGCGCGTGGGCTGGATTTGAACGCCGGGTACGCCATGAAGGCGAGGAATACAGCAAATGCCAAATGGATCTGGCGCGAGTTGTTGATCACATCGCCGGGGAACACATAGTTGGCAAGCGGCGAGGCAAGCAGCACCTGAAACAGCGACCAGACGACGGCCACAACGGCCAATAATGTGCCAACGGCACCTGCAGGATCACGCGCCCCTGCATCGGAAGAGGCTACAAGATCTTGTAGTTCTGCTTCGCTAAGTGCCCGGTTTTCGGATGATTTTTCGGCCATGTCTGATGTCCCCCTGAGGTGCAGTTTTGACTGCATTTATAATTCTGGGTCGTGGTAAAATCGTGGTGGAGGGGCAGCGCGTGCCCCTCCGATTGTCATAGCTTAGTCGATCAAGCCGGCTTCTTTGTAGTATTTCATTGCACCGGCGTGCAGAGGTGCCGACAGACCAGCTGTCGCCATTTCCTTGGGGTCAAGGTTGGCGAATGCAGGGTGCAGCTTGCGGAAATCTTCGATGTTTTCCATCACGGATTTCACAACGATGTAGACGGCTTCTTCGGACACATCTGACGACGTGACGAATGTTGCACCAACGCCGAATGTTGCTGTGTCTGCGTCATTGCCGCGGTACATGCCGCCCGGAATATTGGCTGTGCGGTAGAACGCGTTGTCGCTGATCAGGCCGTCAACTTCGGCACCGCTGACGGTAACCAAAACGGAATCACAGGCTGTTGTTGCCTCTTGGATCGAACCGGAAGGGTGGCCGACTGTGTACACCATCGCATCGATTTGGTTGTCGCACAGGGCGGCGGACTGTTCTGCTGCCTTCAGCTCAGTTGCCAAAGCGAAATCGCCTGTTGTCCAGCCTTTGGCCTCTAGCAGAACTTCCATTGTGCCGCGTTGGCCGGAACCGGGGTTGCCGATGTTGACGCGCTTGCCCTTAAGGTCGTCAAACGTGGAAATGCCTGCGTCTGCGCGGGCCACAACAGTGAACGGTTCAGGGTGGACCGAGAATACAGCGCGCAGGCCTTCAAATGCACCGGCGTCCTCAAATTTGGATGTGCCGTTGTACGCGTGGTACTGCCAATCGGATTGGGCCACACCAAATTCCAACTCGCCTTCGCGGATGGTGTTGATGTTGTAGACAGACCCACCTGTGGATTCGACCGAACACCGAATGCCGTGTTCTTTGCGGCCTTTGTTGACCAAACGACAGATCGCGCCGCCTGTAGGGTAGTAAACGCCCGTGACGCCGCCTGTGCCGATCGTGATGAATTCTTCGGCGAATGCCGCTGGTGCCATCATGGCCCCGACAGCCATTGCTGCGAATGACAATTTCAATTGGTTGGACATCAGAAGTCTCCCTTTAGTTGATGTTCGTAGATGCTATGCGTCGTCCCAAGCATTATCGGGGCGACAGGTGCGCAATTTTTTGACTGCTGGCAGGCGCGCGAAACTGGCTCGGCGTTGCCATCAGTTTTCCTGATCATGATCGGGGAAAACCCAAGAGTCGAGCAATAACACAAAAAGAAATGATGGCGGCATGATCGTATTGATGAACGGTGCAGTGGGCGTTCGTGACGGCGAACATGATCTTGTCAAACGTCGGCGCATCGTGGTTCAGTGACGGTGCCGCATCAATTTAGGGATCAACGCCATGTCACATGTTTTTCCAAGACATACGAAATCTGCGCTTCCCAGAATTGCACGCGGTGAGGGTGTCTATTTGTACGATCAAGCAGGCAAACAATACCTTGATGGATCGGGTGGTGCGGCGGTGTCCTGCCTTGGGCATGGGGACGCGGATGTGATCAATGCGATCAAGGCGCAGCTTGATGAAATTGCCTATGCGCACACCAGTTTCTTTACGTCTGACCCCGCCGAGCAATTGTCGGATAAGCTGATTTCCCACGCACCCGATGGCATCGACCGGGTTTATTTGGTGTCCGGTGGGTCTGAGGCGATGGAAGCGGCGTTGAAACTTGCGCGCCAGTATTTTGTGGAAATTGACCAACCGCAACGCCGCCATGTGATTGCCCGCCGGCAAAGCTATCACGGCAACACATTGGGGGCCTTGGCAACGGGCGGCAACGAATGGCGTCGCGCCCCGTTCGCGCCTTTGATGGTCGATACGACACATATTTCGCCGTGTTTTGAATACCGTGGAAAACGGGCCGAAGAAACAACAGCAGACTACGGATTACGCGTCGCAAACGAGCTTGAAACCGAAATTCTGCGCCTCGGCGAGGACGCCGTGATTGCCTTTGTCGCAGAGCCTGTTGTCGGTGCAACAGCTGGTGCTGTTCCGGCTGTCGAGGGTTACTTTAAACGCGTGCGCGAGATTTGTAATCAATACGGTGTTCTGCTGATTCTAGACGAGGTCATGTGCGGCATGGGCCGTGTCGGTACGTTATTTGCCAGCGAACATGACGGCATCAATCCGGACATCGTTGCCATCGCCAAAGGGCTGGGTGCGGGGTATCAACCTATCGGTGCGATGCTGTGTTCGGGCAAAATTTATGACGCGATAGAAACCGGCAGCGGGTTTTTCCAGCATGGTCATACCTACGTTGGCCACCCGACTGCCTGTGCTGCAGCATTGGCTGTCTTGAGCAAACTCACAGATGGTGGGCTAGTTGCGCAATCCGCACTCATGGGCGAGAAACTGCAAGACGCATTGCAGCAGGCGTTTGGCCAGCACCCGAACATCGGCGATATTCGTGGGCGGGGTCTGTTCTGTGGCATCGAAATTGTTGAGGATCGTGACACCAAACGCCCGTTTGACCCATCGCGGGCCATTCACAAGGCGCTTAAAAAGGCAACGTTCGAGGTTGGACTTGCCTGCTATCCGATGGGTGGAACCGTGGATGGCCAAAACGGTGATCACATCCTGTTGGCACCGCCGTTCATCCTACAAGACAGTCATATCGACGAGATCGTGACCAAACTGGAAACCGCAATTGTTCGGGTGCTACCGCAGTAGCTACATCAACCGTTTTTCAGACCTGCGTCGGCAATTGTGAAACTGGAAAACATGGTGCCCGGATAGGGGTATTCAGCTACCCGCGTAGTCATCGATTTTAAACAGCTAATAGTCAACGATATGTCACTGATCGTGCAGTTCTTCGAACACAGAATGTCGGCTGTGGAACGCGGAGCCAGTTTAAGAGGGCCAAAAACTGTCGGTTTGGTGTTTCTTAAAAATAACGAATAACGCTAGCTTAGACGGTCTCACTTGAGGGACACTTGGCTAGACATCATGGCTTGCATCTATGCGCGACTTTTGTGAATGGCTCAGTCCGAAACGCCCGACGTAGGAAATTAAGGAACCGTACGCTATCAGCGTGTAGGACATGAGTTCCAAACCTTCTTGGATGGCTGCCTTGTACGAAGAATTGTAGCTTGAACCCATCACCGCTTCCCATAGTGACCCGTTTCCAAAAAGACGCGTGAAAAACAGGAGTAGAAGTACTCCGATGTAAATAAAAGTAGCTGGGCGCGTTTCGAAATGCCGCAACAAGGGTTCGGTCAGCGTTGCGCGATTTCGATACACCAACACGGTTCCTACGATCAGCACACCAGTTCCCGGAATTTTCCAGAAACCCTGCCAGATGTGATCAAACAGAGCGTCACTTTCGCGGATTAACAGGAATGAAAAAAACGTTGCGACGAACAACAGATACCCTCGTGCTGGGGGGAATTTGAATGCACCTGTCACGATGAAAGCTATAGACACGAATAACAGCGCATTATGCAAGAATTCGGTCAACGATTCTTCAGACACACTGTCAGAAAGGATTGTGACATCTACATAAATGATCACAGGTACGAGTGCTATCAATACTGCCAGCATGACGAATTCTAGGCCGATAGCGATAAGCCTGTGTGCGGTCGATTTGGGCTGTCTCTGTGGTGTACGAGGCAACTGGTCAAGAGCTTGTTTTTTAGAACCCTGATGAACAACGGACATAGCAAAATGGCCCCAGTGATGTTGCGCCTAAATATGCCCTGAGCACATATGACGATCTGAATAATTATCAATTCGACGAGATGCCAGCGATAGAGATAGCGCTAACTTTTCCTATATATAGCAGCCATTCGTGGCTTTAAAGAGTTTTGGTAGTTTGGGTGCTGCACGGATATTCGCTGCGGTTGCGAATATTGTGAAGTGCAAATTTATGCTCCGATGGCCGCATCCATCAGGCGATCTCAGCTGATGGACGCGACACACTCCGCAATCTGCTCGGGAGACCACTTATGCCGTAGTTTTGCTGAGACTGCGTGGGGCAATACAGGGTGGCAAGCCAGCTTGCATATCTTCGGGCGCAGAGCACGGTTTCATGCCGCCTGATCTGATGCCGTCGCACGATAATCCGCAACGCCGCCTTTGCGCCGGACCTCGCGGTTGATCGTCGAGGGTGCGCGACCCAATTGGCGCGCGATCATACGAAGGGATTGCTTCATACCCAGCCCCGTGAAACCTCTCCGCGCTGCCAACACTCCATCTCTTCACAAAGAGTAAAGTGTTGAGGCCGCCGCCTAAACTGTCGAATGCTGCCCTGATCACACAGGTCTGCTCGTCACATTTCAAGACTTCATCTGCGGGAATTTGTCGAGGATCGTCAGGCGCTCATCTCGTCTTTCTTGATTAGGCCGGCAATGCAAAGTCGTGCGTATCTTGATGTAAGTTATGTAAGTTCAAACTTCACTTTTGAGTTCATCAATTCTTAGAGGTGTATCGGCTAAGATCAAGAATGGGAAAAATAGGTCATGACAAAATGAGCACTACTGCAACCAACACTGTCATTGATCCAACCGCGAACACGTTTGATACTGTTTCATTCTTTGAAAAGGTAGTGTCTCTGGTCCCAGGCATTGTCTATGTCTTTAATCAAAAAACGATGGCGAATGAATATTCGAACCGCTCCATTGCAACGCTCCTTGGGTACTCGTCGGATGAGATCATCAAGATGGGTGATGCGCTTCTGCAGACCGTCATTCATCCAGATGATCTGGAAGGGCTTGTGGCATATTTTGCTAGTTTGCAAAGCTTAGCAGATGGGGAGGTCGCAAATTTTCGGTACCGTATTTACGCAGTTGACGGTTCTGTGCTGTGGTTTAGTACAATTGATACTGTGTTTGAGCGCGCCGCGGATGGATCTGTGTTGCGTCACATCGGTGTAGCGAGTGATGCCACCGAACAGGTAAGTCAAAACCTTGAACTTGCTGCTATAAACATGACCCTAGAAATGCGCATTGCAGAGCGGACAAGCCAATTAGCCGCTTTGAACGCGACCCTAGAGACGAAAGTGCAAGATCGAACATCGGAATTGTTATGCATCAACGACGAACTTGAACAGCTAACCTACATCGCGACGCATGACCTGAAAGTCCCGATTACCAATCTGACCCATCTCACGCAAATTCTAGCAGAAGACACCAGCGGCTTGAACAAAGAGCAGTGTGATGTGGTTGGTTGGATGGGGGTAAGCTGCGCTCAGGCAAATGGTAAGGTTGCAGGCATGGTCCAAGTTGCACATGCGCGTTCTGCAGAGTTAAAACAGCTTGAACCTGTTAATTTGCGGACTGTAGCGGAGACATCTTGTCGCGTTCTTGAACATGAAATTAAGGCTTCGACGGCTGTCATTTCTGTTGATTTCGATGCGGGACAATCTGTCGAATACCTAGCATTCGAGAGTGCAAGTATTTTTGATAACCTCATAGGAAATGCCTTGAAGTATGCACACCCTGACCGGACACCACAGGTTCATCTGCGTACTCAGATGGGTGATGATCATATCCTCCTGATCGTACGTGATAATGGCACTGGATTGAATCTGCCAACGGACGAAGAGAAAGTGTTCGGATTGTTCAAACGTGCTCACGTCGAACCACCCGGTAGCGGCATTGCACTTTATTCCATTCGCAAAACACTTGAGCGCTATGGAGGCGACATACAGGTGGATAGTGTCCTTGGTGAATGGACTGAATTTCAGATTTCCTTCCCCAAGCGATCTCTCGTAAATGTGAAAGAAGACGCGTGATGGAACAGATCAAGAAAGTTCTTTTGATTGACGACGATACAGTGACAAACATGATGCATCAGAGGATTATCAATAAATCAGGGCGGGCCCAGGAGATATTGGTAGCGACGGATGGCTTAGCTGCGTTGGAGATATTGGAACAACATATTTCTGACAATGAAACACTGCCCGAACTGATCTTTCTCGACATCAACATGCCCCGCATGGGTGGGTTCGAGTTTTTGGAGGAATTTGAAGAACGGGGTATTGGCGCTAACGGGCAAAAGATCATTGTCATGTTATCAACATCTCTTATGAAATCCGACCATGATCGGGCGCAGGCAGACCCAAACGTGCATTGTTTTGCAAATAAGATGATTGGTTCTGAGGAGTTCTTAGGTTTTGTGGAAGAGGCTCTCCTAATCCGCCCTACCTAAAATTTTGGGATAAATATTATTTCTGAATAGTGATTTACCGAGACTAACGGTTACGTCTCTTTAAGTGTCTAACGAATGCTAAAAGCAGGCATTGACGGGTTTGCAGCGAACAGCAGCTTTGTCCGCAAAGCCGTCATCGGTACCCCGAAATGCTGCATTGATTATCAACGTCCGTTTCAGGGAAGCCATTCACAACATGCTGAAGGTGGATGTTCGGGTGCATACTATTCAGGTAGTATTGGGTATATAATTGAAATTTTTGAATATTTTTGCAAAAATTGGTGCCCAGAAGAGGACTCGAACCTCCACGTCCATAAGGACACTAGCACCTGAAGCTAGCGCGTCTACCATTCCGCCACCTGGGCACAGGTGATGAGCGCTGTTTATGTTTGGCACTTGGGCGAGTCAAGCGAGATAATGCGTTGGCTACAGCGGAAATCCAGATTGGTCAAAAGACAGGTGGAGGCGCCCGATTGCACATAAAACCAGACAGAAATTGCTATACTCTGCCTGATCTAATCAAAAATTTTCACCTCATTTACATTGTTCGGCAACACTGAACGGAGTATGGAAGGCGCAACTTTTCTCTGCAGGAGCATGGGTCATGTCCAAGCTGGTCACTATCTACGGCGGTTCAGGTTTTGTCGGACGCTACATTGCGCGCCGGATGGCCAAGGCTGGATGGCGTGTACGGGTTGCGGTCCGTCGCCCGAACGAGGCGTTGTTTGTGAAGCCTTATGGCGTTGTTGGTCAGGTCGAACCAGTGCTGTGTAACATTCGCGATGACGTGTCTGTAGCGGCTGTGATGCAGGGTGCGGATGCGGTTGTGAACTGCGTTGGGATCTTGGCGCGCAATGGTAAGAATACGTTTGACTCGGTTCAATCCGAAGGGGCGACACGGGTTGCGCGTATCGCGGCCGAACAAGGTATCGGGTCGATGGTCCACATCTCGGCGATCGGTGCAGACGCAGATGCGGCCAGCGATTATGCGCGCACAAAAGCCGAAGGCGAGGCCGGCGTTTTGGAGCACATGCCGAAAGCGACGATCCTGCGCCCGTCGATTGTGTTCGGTCCCGAGGATGAATTCTTTAACCGCTTTGCCGGCATGACGCGCATGGGCCCAATCCTGCCAGTGGTTGGCGCGGACACGATGTTCCAGCCTGTCTACGTCGATGACGTGGCGCAAGCTGCTGAGCTGGCGCTGACCGGTGCTGCCGATGCAGGCGTTTACGAATTGGGCGGGCCGGATGTGGCAAGCTTTCGTGACCTAATGGAACGCATGTTGAAAATCGTGCGCCGCCGTCGTTTGATTTTGAACATCCCGTTCTTTGCAGCAAGCATTATGGGCTGGTCCCTGGAGTTGGCGAGCAAACTGTCTTTGGGCATCATCCCCGCGATGGTCACCCGCGATCAGGTGCGTAATTTGCGCAACGATAATGTGGTGTCCGAAGGGGCTAAATCCCTAGCGGATCTTGGGATTGAACCGGTTACGATGGCGTCTGTTCTGCCTGACTATCTGTGGCGTTTTCGCCCGTCCGGTCAGTACGATGCAATCAAGGAAAGCGCTAAGAACCTGCGGACCTAAACGTAGGCCCATCCGATCAGGATGATGCCTAAAATCATGCGGTAGATCACGTATGGTGTAAAGCTGACGGTGCGCAACAAGCGCATCATCAGGCTAAGTGCGATCAGGGCTGCGAGAAACGCAAACACCGCGGCAATGGCGCCGTCGCGCGCTAGTGCCCAATTGGCCTGATCGATCACGTCCAATCCCAGCAATGTGCCAGAGGCCAAAATGGTCGGGATCGACATTAACATCGCCAACTTTGCACCACCTTCTCGGCCATAGCCCAGACGTCGGGCTGCCGTGATCGTAATGCCGGATCGGGATGTCCCGGGGATCAAGGCAAGAACTTGGGCGCACCCCATCCACAGCGCGTGTTTCAGTGTCCAGTCGGTGGCTTTGCGGTCAGTGGTGCCAGTGCGATCCGCCCAGTACAGGACCAGACCAAAGATCAGCATCATCCAACCGATCACTGCGGTTGAGCGCAGCAATTCGTTGAGGCCGCTAGCCTTCAGGATCAGCCCGGCAATGATGACTGGAATGGTTGCGATGATCAGGCAAAGTGCCAGAAATGCACCCGCCGTGTCGACCTTGCCGCGCAGCAAGCGGGTCGTTCCCGTGGCCGCGATTTTCACGTCTGACCAAAAGAACAGGATCACTGCGAATAACGTGCCGACGTGCACGGCTACATCGATCGCCAGCCCCTGATCCGGTGCGCCTGTCAGCGCAGGCAACAAAATCAAATGCCCTGAAGAGCTGACAGGTAGGAACTCAGTTAGCCCTTGGATCACAGCCAGAATAAAAAGATGGAACAGTGTCACAAAAGGGTCCTGCTGTGATTGGTGTGCCCTGATCGTATAAGCGAATGATAATAAATAGAAAGTTCCAATATGGTTCCGTATCGGACTTAAAATTGACAAAGATCAGCAATAAAATCAGAAGACATCAAAAAATAATTGTATATAGGTCAGTAAAGCTGCCTTTTATTGCGACGCGGGGTGATTTAAAGACGGGTTTCTGAATTATGCGCGCAGAATCTGCGGATGGAGAATGTCATGGCTGAACAACCGATGCTTAAATTTGTAACGATTGACCGCGACATGCCGCAAAAGCGTGAGGCGGAAACGCGCCGGGAAGACTTTAACGAGATTTACGCCGAATATGCGGACGCCAAAGCCAAAGAGCAATCAAGCCGGTGCAGTCAATGCGGCGTGCCTTATTGTCAGACCCATTGCCCGCTTCATAACAACATTCCCGATTGGTTGCGTTTGACCGCCGAAGGGCGCCTACAAGAGGCATATGAAGTAAGTCAAGCGACCAATACGTTCCCCGAAGTCTGTGGCCGCATCTGTCCACAGGACCGTCTGTGCGAGGGCAATTGCGTCATCGAAAGTTCGGGCCATGGTACCGTAACCATCGGGTCAGTTGAAAAATACATCACCGACACAGCATGGGAAAAAGGCTGGGTATTGCCGATTTCCCCCACGGTCGAACGCGCTGAAAGCGTCGGCATCATCGGGGCTGGACCGGGCGGTTTGGCTGCGGCCGACGTGCTGCGCCGTGCTGGCGTTCAGGTCACAGTTTATGACCGCTATGACCGTGCTGGTGGTTTACTGACCTACGGTATCCCGGGGTTCAAACTGGAAAAAGACGTGGTCATGCGACGCAATGATCAGCTGGCCCAAGGTGGTGTGAAATTCGAACAAAACGTAGACATTGGTACCGACATCAGTTTCGCTGATTTGCGCGTCCGCCACGATGCAGTGATCATCGCCACAGGTGTTTATAAATCAAGGAAAATTTCCGCCCCGAACGCCAATGCGAATGGCGTCCTAAAGGCGCTTGATTTCTTGACGGCGAGCAACCGCAAAAGCTTTGGCGACGCTGTGCCGGAATTTGACGACGGTGCCCTGAACGCGATGGGCAAACGGGTCGTTGTGATTGGCGGCGGTGACACGGCGATGGACTGTGTGCGCACGTCGATCCGCCAAGGTGCGACGTCGGTCAAATGTTTGTACCGCCGTGATCGCACAAACATGCCTGGCAGCCAGCGCGAAGTACAAAACGCCGAAGAAGAAGGCGTCGTGTTCGAATGGTTGAGTGCGCCGAAAGGCTTTGCTGAAACAGGTGGCAATGTCACGGGAGTGATGGTGCAGAAGATGCGCTTGGGCGCACCGGACGCAACGGGCCGCCAAGCACCCGAAGTGATTGAGGGCGCGGATTATGTCGAAGACGCGGACATCGTGATTATGGCGCTGGGCTTTGAGCCCGAAGACCTGCCAACCTTGTGGGGCGAACCTGATTTGCCAGTGTCCCGTTGGGGCACGATTGTGACCGAATACGTCACCGGCAAGACCGCGATGGACGGTGTTTACGCGGTAGGCGACGTCGTGCGCGGCGCGTCATTGGTAGTTTGGGCAATCAAGGATGGCCGCGACTGTGCCCAAGCGATTTTAGAAGGGCTAAGTGCCACAAAAACGATGGCAGCCGAGTAGTCAAAGCCTGCAATTCCAAGCCTTAGCAGATTTTTCGGGAACAATCGGTAGGACAAGTATCCTGACCTAAGTGATGAAAGAGACCTAAACGTGAGCGAGACCAAACATATCCAAGGACAGTGCCTTTGCGGCGCGGTAACGGTAAATGCAAGCGTTTCGGAGCCTGCTTTGCGCGCGTGCCATTGTGATATGTGTCGTCGTCATACCAGCTCGATGTTTGTGTCGCTGCGAACGGATCCAGGTTCGATCAAGGTGAACGGCCCCGCCAAAACCTTTCGATCTTCTGATTGGGCAGAGCGTGGGTTTTGTAAAACTTGCGGTTCCACGCTTTGGTACGGAACGGTTCACGACGGGGCGCTCAATCTGTCTGCAGGACTGTTTGACAACGCAGCAGGGGCCGAGATGAAGATCGAGTTTTTTGCCGACGCTGCCCCAAACGGCTACGCGCTGGCTGGCGATCACAAGAAGCTAACCACGCAAGAGACAATTGCTTTGTTCGCACCCGACGAGGAGGCGCAATGACACGCTCGGCCGTTGGAAAATGCCTGTGCGGCGACGTGCGGTTCGAAGCGCAGGACGTGCCCGAGACCTTTGGCGTCTGCCATTGCGAAATGTGCCGCCGGTGGACCGGATCAGCACTGTTAGAAGTCAGCATCCCCGAGCAATCGGTGGTGTGGCATGGCACAGAACATATCGCCACGCGCCAGACCTCTGAGTGGGCGGAACGTGGGTGGTGCCGAAACTGTGGAACGGGCCTGTTTTACAGGGTCACTATGGCTGGTGAATGGTCAGGCTCTGTCGATATTCCATTGGGTATTTTCGACGATCCCAGCGGATTTGTCATGAGCCACGAAATCTACATCGACTTTAAACCGGATAGCTTTGCCTATGGCGGTGAAGGTCGAAAACAACTGACCCGTCAGCAATGTGTGGAAAAATTTAGCCTGCTGGGCAATGACCCGGCGGACGCGTCCCGAGGACGGATAGATCAAGGAGAAACAACATGACCAAATATGACGCAGACTGGGTTGCCGCCGAGGAAGCCAAGCGTGCCTACATGGCGAAAAACGGTCTCTATTCCGAAGAAGAAGAGCATTCTTCTTGTGGCGTTGGTCTGGTCGTTTCTGTTGATGGAACCCCTCTGCGTTCAGTGGTTGAAAATGGCATCGCTGCGCTAAAAGCAATCTGGCACCGCGGCGCTGTCGATGCAGATGGCAAGACGGGGGATGGCGCGGGCATCCACGTTCAGATCCCCGTGAAATTCTTTTACGACCAAATCGAACGCACCGGTCACACCCCTGACATGGACAAACTGATCGCGGTTGGTCAGGTGTTTTTGCCACGCACCGATTTCGGCGCGCAAGAAACGTGCCGGACCATCGTCGAGACCGAAGTTTTGCGCATGGGCTACTACATTTATGGCTGGCGCCACGTGCCGGTAAAGGTTGAATGTCTGGGGGAAAAAGCGAATGCGACCCGCCCAGAGATTGAACAGATTCTGATCAGCAATACCAAAGGCGTCGACGAAGAAACCTTCGAGCGCGAACTGTACGTGATCCGCCGTCGCATTGAAAAAGCGTCGACCGCGGCAGGCATTCCGCAGCTTTATCTGGCGTCGCTGTCGTGCCGTTCGATCATCTACAAAGGCATGATGCTCGCCGAGCAAGTGGCCGAATTTTACCCCGACCTGATGGACGAACGGTTTAAATCTGCCTTTGCGATTTACCACCAGCGTTATTCGACAAACACCTTCCCGCAGTGGTGGTTGGCCCAACCGTTCCGCATGCTTGCGCACAACGGTGAAATCAACACGCTAAAGGGCAACCTGAACTGGATGAAAAGCCACGAAATCCGGCTTGCATCTGGCGCATTTGGCGACATGGCCGAGGATATTAAACCGATTGTAGCGTCCGGATCTTCGGACTCTGCCGCATTGGATGCAGCCTTTGAAATGCTGGTCCGCGCGGGTCGCAATGCGCCGATGGCCAAGACAATGTTGGTACCAGAAAGCTGGTCTAAGCAGGCCGTCGAACTGCCCCAAACGTGGCGCGACATGTATTCGTATTGCAACTCTGTGATTGAACCTTGGGATGGGCCAGCCGCCCTTGCGATGACAGATGGTCGCTGGGTTTGCGCGGGCCTAGACCGCAACGGCTTGCGTCCAATGCGTTACGTCGTGACCAACGATGGGTTGGTGATTGCGGGCTCCGAAACCGGCATGGTGCCGCTTGATGAATCCCGTGTCCTTGAAAAAGGCGCGCTTGGACCGGGCCAAATTCTGGCCGTCGATATGGTCGAGGGAAAATTGTACCATGACAAAGAAATCAAGGATCAGTTGGCCAGCCAGCAACCGTTTGGCGAGTGGGTTAACAAGATCAAGGACCTCGAAGAACCGCTAAGCCACGTGACCGAAGCACCGCTGTTCACGGGTGATGCGCTGCGTCGTCGCCAGATCGCGGCAGGGTACACAATCGAAGAATTGGAGCAAATCCTTGCGCCAATGGCTGAGGATGGCAAAGAAACGCTGGCTTCGATGGGCGACGATACGCCCTCTGCCGTGTTGTCCAAAATGTACCGCCCGTTGTCGCATTTCTTCCGCCAGAATTTCTCGCAAGTGACAAACCCTCCGATTGATTCCTTGCGTGAATTCCGAGTGATGAGCCTGAAGACGCGGTTCGGGAATCTTAAAAATGTGCTGGACGAAGACAGCAGCCAAACCGAGATTTTGACGCTGGATAGTCCGTTTGTCGGCAATGCCCAATGGGATCAGCTGACCAAAGAATTCAACGCGGATCATGCGACTATCGACTGCTCGTTTGAAGCAGGTGACGGCAAGCTGAGCACAGCGCTGGGTCGTATCCGCAACGAGGTTGAGGACGCCGTGCGTTCCGGTGCCGGTCACATCGTTTTGACGGATCAGTTCAGCGGTGAAGACCGCGTTGCCGTGCCGATGATCCTTGCGACGTCAGCTGTGCACAGCCACCTGATCCGCAAAGGTTTGCGCACATTCTGTTCGCTAAACGTGCGCTCGGCGGAATGTGTTGATCCGCACTATTTTGCGGTTCTGATCGGCTGTGGCGCGACCGTTGTGAACGCCTATCTGGCCGAGGATTCGCTGGCGGATCGCATCGAGCGCGGATTGATGGACTGCACCCTGACCGAAGCTGTTGCCCGGTATCGTAATGCAATTGATCAAGGCTTGCTCAAGATCATGGCCAAGATGGGAATTTCGGTTGTTTCTTCTTATCGCGGTGGCCTCAATTTTGAAGCCGTCGGCCTGTCACGTGCCATGTGCGCGGAGTATTTCCCGGGCATGACGTCACGGATTTCAGGCATTGGTGTGTCCGGCATTCAGCGCAAAGCCGAAGAAGTCCACGCCAAAGGTTGGGCTGATGCACATGCACGCGTTCTGCCTATCGGTGGCTTTTACAAAGCTCGCAAAACCGGTGAGACCCACGCGTGGGAGGCGACCTCGATGCACATGATGCAAACTGCGTGCAACCGCGCATCCTATGCGATGTGGAAACAGTATTCGGCCAAAATGCAAAGCAACCCGCCGATCCATTTGCGTGATTTGCTGGACATCAAACCGCTTGGCACTGCGATCCCGATCGAAGAGGTCGAAAGCATCACGTCGATCCGCAAACGCTTTGTCACGCCGGGCATGTCCTTGGGCGCACTGAGCCCAGAGGCGCATAAAACGTTGAACGTGGCGATGAACCGGATTGGCGCAAAGTCGGATTCGGGCGAGGGCGGCGAAGACCCCGCGCACTTCCATCCTGAGCCCAACGGCGACAACCCGTCTGCGAAAATCAAGCAGGTCGCGTCGGGTCGTTTTGGTGTGACTGCCGAATATTTGAACCAGTGCGAAGAGCTGGAAATCAAGGTTGCTCAAGGCGCCAAGCCGGGTGAAGGCGGGCAATTGCCGGGGATGAAGGTCACTGATCTGATCGCCCGTTTGCGGCACTCGACCAAGGGCGTGACGCTGATTTCACCACCGCCGCACCACGACATTTACAGCATCGAAGACCTCGCGCAGTTGATCTACGATCTCAAGCAGATCAACCCGCGTTGCAAGGTTACGGTTAAGCTGGTGGCGTCGTCAGGCGTCGGCACGATTGCCGCTGGTGTGGCCAAGGCCAAAGCCGACGTGATCCTGATTTCGGGGCACAATGGCGGTACCGGTGCGTCGCCTGCGACCTCAATCAAATACGCAGGTCTCCCGTGGGAAATGGGCCTGACCGAGGCGCATCAAGTGCTGTCGATGAACAACCTTCGCGAGCGGGTCACCCTGCGCACGGATGGTGGTTTGCGCACGGGTCGTGACATCGTCATGGCGGCAATGTTGGGGGCCGAAGAATACGGCATCGGCACCGCCGCGTTGATCGCGATGGGCTGCATCATGGTGCGTCAGTGTCAGTCAAACACCTGCCCTGTCGGCGTGTGTACCCAAGACGAAGCGCTGCGTGATAAATTCACGGGCAACGCCGACAAAGTCGTCAATCTGATCGGATTCTATGCCCAAGAAGTCCGCGAACTGCTGGCGTCAATCGGGGCGCGATCCATGGATGATATCATCGGACGTGCGGATTTGCTGGCGCAGGTTTCGCGTGGGTCGGCGCATCTGGACGACTTGGATTTGAACCCGCTGCTGATCACTGTTGATGGTGCCGCTGCGATCAAATACGACCGTAACAAACCGCGCAATCCTGTGCCTGATACGCTCGATTCAGAGATCGTGCGTGACGCTGCCCGCTTCCTTGAAGAGGGTGAAAAAATGCAACTGTCGTACGCGGTGCAGAACACGCATCGTTCCGTTGGCACGCGCACCTCTAGCCATATCGTCAAGAATTTCGGGATGCGCAATGCGTTGCAGCCGGACCATTTGACGGTGAAATTGCAAGGCTCTGCCGGGCAATCGTTGGGCGCATTTGCGGCACCGGGTCTTAAGCTGGAAGTGTCGGGTGACGCCAACGACTACGTCGGCAAGGGCCTGTCTGGCGGCACGATTGTTGTACGTCCACCGATGGTCACGCCCATCGTCGCGTCCGAAAACACGATCATCGGCAACACGGTTCTGTACGGCGCAACCGACGGATATTTGTTCGCGGCAGGACGCGCTGGCGAACGATTTGGGGTGCGCAACTCAGGCGCAAAAGTCGTGATCGAAGGCTGTGGATCAAACGGGTGTGAATACATGACCGGCGGCGTTGCTGTGATCCTTGGCGACATCGGCGCGAACTTTGGCGCGGGCATGACCGGTGGCATGGCGTATCTGTACGACCCCGATGGCAAAGCGGGCGAAATGATGAACATGGAAACGCTGGTGACCTGCCCCGTGACCGTGCAGCATTGGATCGATCAACTCGAGGCATTGCTAGAGCGTCATCTGGAGGAAACCGGTAGCCGAAAAGCCGCTGACATCCTGCAACATTGGGACCTTGAGCAGGGCAACTTTATGCAAGTTTGCCCCAAGGAAATGCTGGTGCATTTGCCCGCACCCCTGTCGCAAGAACAGACAGCGATCCCTGCGGAATAAGAAACAGCGGAGCAACCCGCTTTTTCTTGGGCGTCCAAGGCTTTCCTGATTTAGCCTTGGACGCTATAGCTGCTTAGATGGCCAAAGCAGTGAACACAAAAAAACCCAAGAAACCAAAGACAAAGCGCAGCTTTTTCAGGCGTGTGCTTTGGCAGAGTTTCCGCGCGTTGTGCGCATTGTTTGTGTTCGCGGTGTTTGTCATCGTGCTTGGCGCGGTCGTGAACCCGCCCAGCACGATCTACATGGGTCAAGAATCACGCCGCTTGGGTGGGGTTGACCACGAATGGGTGTCTATCGACGAAATCGCCCCCGTGATGGCGCGCAGTGTTGTCGCGGCCGAGGATGCGAATTTTTGCAACCACTGGGGCTTTGATCTGGCGGCGATCAAGCTGGCGATTGCACAGGGCGGAAATCGCGGTGCGTCAACGATCAGCCAGCAAACGGTCAAAAACGTGTTTCTGTGGCATGGACGCAATTACACCCGCAAAGCGTTGGAGGCATTTATCACGCCGCTGCTTGAGGCGATCTGGTCCAAGCGCCGCATCGTCGAGGTGTACCTGAATGTGGCCGAGTTTGACGAAGGTGTTTTTGGCGTCGAAGCCGCCGCACGCCATTATTTTGGCGTTGGGCCCGAAGCGCTCAGCGCAGTTCAGGCAGCCCGTTTGGCCGCCGTTCTACCAAACCCCAAGCAACGATCAGCCAGTAAACCGACGTCTTATCTGCGTAAACGTTCAAGTCAAATCCTAAGCGGTGCGGCCACAATTCGCGCGGACGGTCGCGCTGCGTGTTTCGAGAGTTGAAAAACCCCACACTTGCAGGCATTGAAGAAAGACAGTTTTAAATGACCTTGGATATCTGATGGCCCGCCTGTTTCACGTCCCACTATCCCCGTTTTGCCGCAAGGTGCGCCTGTCTCTGGCAGAAAAGAAGATCGAGGTAGAACTGGTCGAAGAACGCTATTGGGAAGCAGACCCGGATTTCCTGCGCCGCAACCCGGCAGCCAAAGTTCCGGTGTTGCGTCTGGACGGCATTATGATGTCCGAAAGCGCGCCGATTTGCGAATACATCGAAGAAACCCGGCCAGAACCATCGCTGTTGCCATCTGACCCCGAAGGCCGGCTGGAAGTGCGTCGTTTGGTCGGCTGGTTCGACGATAAATTTCACAACGAAGTGACCGCAAAATTGCTGTATGAGCGGGTGAACAAAAAGGTCATGGGCCAGGGCTATCCTGACAGTAAAAACGTCAAAGCCGGTGCCAAGGCGATCAAATATCACCTCGATTACATGACGTGGTTGCTGGACCATCGCCGCTGGTTGGCGGGTGACAACATGACTCTTGCCGACTTTGCTGCGGCCGCGCATTTGTCGTCGCTGGACTATATTTCTGACGTGGATTGGAACCGCTCCGAGATCGTTAAGGATTGGTACGCCAAGATCAAATCCCGCCCTGCGTTTCGGTCTATTCTGGCGGATCAGGTGTCAGGTTTTCCACCACCGCGTCACTACAATGATCTTGATTTTTGATCCTCTAAATCCATGAACAGCTTGAAAGAGCAGTTGGTCGCGCGTGCCCTTGAAGAAGGGTTCGTGATGGCGCGTGTCTGCCGCCCAAATGCTGTCCCCGAAATGCCCGAACGTTTGGCCGCTTTTGTTGAGGCTGGCTATCACGGTCAAATGGGCTGGATGGCTGACCGCATGGCATGGCGCGGTGATCCCGCTACCTTGTGGCCAGAGGCAAAATCAGTCTTGATGCTGGCCGAAAGCTACGCACCTGATCACGACCCACGTGACATTTTGGGGATGCCCGAAAAAGGCGCGATTTCGGTCTATGCGCAAAACAAAGACTACCACGATTTGGTCAAAAAACGCCTGAAACGATTGGCCCGTTGGTGGATCGATCTGGCAGGCGGCGAGCTTAAGGTTTTCGTCGACACAGCCCCCGTTCCTGAAAAGGCATTGGGTGCGGCTGCGGGTTTGGGATGGCAAGGTAAACACACCAATCTGGTGTCGCGGGATTGGGGCAATTGGGCCTTTTTAGGGTCTATTTTTACCACAGTTGAATTGGAACCCGACGCGCCCGAAATTGACCATTGTGGATCGTGTCATGCCTGTCTGGACGTGTGCCCGACAGATGCCTTTGTTGCCCCATACCAGATGGATGCACGCCGCTGTATTTCGTATCTGACGATCGAACACAAAGGGCCGATTGCACCTGATTTGCGTGCCCTGATGGGCAATCACATTTACGGGTGTGACGATTGTTTGGCCGCCTGTCCGTGGAACAAATTTGCGGTCACGGCATCCGACATCAGGTACGCCGCGCGCGATGATTTAGCGGCCCCTGATTTAGGTGCACTCGCCGCTTTGGATGACGCCACATTCCGCACGAAATTCTCCGGCTCGCCGATCAAGCGCATCGGGCGGGATCGTTTTGTGCGCAATGTGTTGTATGCGATTGGCAATTCCGGGTCAGCGCGCCTGCGTGAGGTGGCGCAAGGGCTGGTTAATGATCCGGATGAGGCCGTCGCCGACGCTGCGCGTTGGGCGGTGACGCAACTGGACAAGACGTGTCGCACATAGCCGTTATCTGGGACAAAACGAAGTAGGAGAAACCTGATGGCGTTGTTGTTAGGCGTGGACACAGGCGGGACATACACAGATGCGGTTTTGATCCGCGACGAGGTCGAAGTGATTGCTTCGGCCAAGGCTTTGACGACCCGTCAGGATCTTGCGATAGGCGTTGGCGGGGCTGTGCGTGCTGTGCTGGAACAATCCGGAATGGCAGCGTCTGACGTGTCGATGGCGTCCTTGTCCACAACGCTCGCCACCAACGCGCTGGTCGAAGGCCAAGGCGGGCGTGTCGCCCTGATCTACATCGGGTTCAAGGAAAAAGACTTGTCAGGACACGGCCTTGCTGATGCGCTAAAGGGCGATCCTTGCATCGTGCTGGCAGGTGGTCACAATCACGCAGGGGGCGAGGCGACGCCACTGGATGAACCCGCGCTGATTGCATTTCTGGAACAGCACAAAAACGACGTGAGCGGCTTTGCCGTCGCCAGCCAATTCGCCACGCGCAACCCTGCACACGAACGTCGCGCGATGCATTTGGTGTCTGCGCTGACCGGTCGGCCCGTGTCAGCCTCGCATCAGTTATCCGCCAAACTGAACGGGCCCAAACGCGCGCTGACTGCTGTCTTGAACGCCCGCCTGATCGGGATGATTGACCGGTTGATCGGACGCGCCGAACAGGTGCTGACCGAGATCGGTGTGACAGCGCCGATGATGGTTGTGCGCGGTGACGGCGCGTTGATTTCTGCGGTCCAAGCGCGCGAACGCCCGATCGAGACAATCCTCAGCGGACCTGCTGCGTCCATCGTCGGTGCGCGCTGGATGACGGGCGCGACCCACGCGCTGGTGTCGGATATTGGCGGTACGACCACAGACGTGGCACTGTTGCGCGATGGTCGTCCTGCGATTGACCCAGGCGGCGCGCGCGTTGGCCCCTACCGCACGATGGTCGAGGCTGTTGCGATGCGCACCCACGGTCTCGGTGGCGATAGCGAAGTCCATTTCATCGCGTCTGGCCTGAAGGGCGGCGTAACACTGGGGCCGCGCCGTGTTCTGCCAGTATCCCTGATTGCGTTGGACGCGCCCGAACTCGTGCACGAAACGCTCGACAGTCAGTTGCGCAGCAGCAATCCGGGTGAGTACGACGGACGATTTGTGCGCAAGGTGCAGGGTCAAAGCGTCGAAGGGCTAGGGCCAAGGGACGAAGCGCTGCTCGAACGGATCGGCAATCACGTGCAGCCTTTGGGTGATGTGCTGCGATCAAGAATGGACCAAGGCGCGCTGAAACGCTTGGTTGAACGTGGGCTTGTGCAAATCGCGGGGGCGACGCCTTCGGATGCAAGCCACGTTTTGGGGCGGGTTGATGTGTGGGACAATGAGGCGGCTGAAAAGGCGCTGTTGTTGTTCGGACGCAGGCGCACAGGCGCTGGCAATGTGCTAAGCCGTGATGCGAACGAGATCGCGCAAATGATTGTGGATCGCCTTACTCATCAGACAGGATTGGCGCTTCTCGAAGCGGCGTTCGCCGAAGAAGACTTGGACTTTGAGCTGTCCGAAGATGTGCTGGCCCGTCATGTCTTGATGCAAACAGGGTTGCAAAAGCACAAAGGTCTCGTGCGGATAGACACCGGACTGAACGTGCCTGTGGTCGGGCTAGGTGCCTCTGCTGCCAGCTATTATCCAGCGGTTGGTGTGTTGATGGGGACGCAGATGATCTTGCCCGAACATGCCGGAGTTGCGAACGCGATTGGCGCGATTGTCGGGCGGGTCACAATGCGGCGATCAGGGACGGTGACCTCACCTGGCGAGGGCCAGTTTCGCGTGCATCTGGACACAGGACCCCAAGATTTTGCAAATGCTGAAACAGCGCTCAACACCCTAGAGGACATTTTGCGTAAAGCGGCCATCGCGGATGCGCAGGCTGCAGGTGCAGATGACATTCAAGTGCGTGTTGAACGCGATATTCGCAAAGCCGAAGCGGAGGCGCGCGAAGTATTTGTCGAAGCGACCATTATGGTCGAGGCCGCAGGTAGACCACGGGTAGCACAGGACGCACGACCCTGACGTTGTCTTGATTTGAAACACTCTGGGGTTTGGGGCAACGCCCCAAGGGTAAGGTGGGTCGAGACCCACCTTGCCAATGTTTTAGTTACTCAGCTGCGCGCTTTGGTAACACCCAACCCGGGCGCACAAAGTGGCAAGTGTATCCGTTAGGAATACGCTCCAGATAGTCCTGATGCTCTGGTTCGGCTTCCCAAAAGTCGCCAACAGGATCAACTTCGGTCACAACTTTTCCCGGCCAAATGCCAGACGCTTCGACGTCTGCAATTGTGTCCACGGCGATCTGATACTGCGCCTTGTTCGCGTAGTAGATGGCCGAGCGATAACCCATGCCGCGGTCATTGCCTTGTTGGTTAACCGTGGTCGGGTCGTGGATCTGAAAGAAAAATTCTAACAGCTCGCGGTACGTCATCACGGACGGGTCAAAGACAATCTCGATCCCTTCAGCGTGCGTGCCGTGGTCGCGATAGGTCGCGTTTGCCACGTCGCCACCGGTGTAGCCAACGCGGGTTGACGACACGCCCGGCATTTTGCGGATCAAATCCTGCATGCCCCAGAAACATCCACCGGCCAGTACTGCGCGTTCTTGGGTCATGCGACGTCCTCCACTTGATCAATAAATTTCCCGTAGCCCTCGGCATCCATGTCGTCGCGATGGACAAAACGCAAAGATGCAGAGTTGATGCAATAGCGCAGCCCACCACGATCTGCGGGGCCGTCAGGGAACACGTGTCCCAAATGGCTGTCGCCATGTTTGGACCGGACTTCGGTGCGCATCATGCCCAGCGTGGCGTCCTGCAATTCCTCGACAAACTCAGTCACCAAAGGTTTGGTAAAGCTGGGCCAGCCGCAGCCGGACTCGTATTTGTCAGCTGATGCAAACAGGGGTTCGCCGGATACGATATCGACGTAGATGCCGGGTTCGTTGTTGCCAAGCAATTTGCCGGTGCCAGGGCGTTCCGTACCACTTTCTTGCGTCACGTAGAATTCCTCTGGCGAGAGGGTGGCAATGACATCCGGGTTTTTGGTGTACTGCGTCATGAGCGCCGTCCTTTCAATGTTCCTGCCCATTAGATGGGGCTTAGCCGGGAAAATCAAAGGGGATATTGTGATGACACAATTCGTTGATCATGGGTCGCGGCCATCAGGACGACAGGCGGACCACCCAAATAGCCCGAGCACAGCGATTTTGCGTGCTCGGGCGAATATTCGAAACGCTGGGGTTTAGTTCAGCGGGTCGTCGTTGTCGTTGTTGCAACTGTATCGTCGTCGTCACCTGCGAGTGCCACAGCTAAACCGACCGCAACAGCTGCGCCAATCGCAACTTGGGTGCCCAATTGACCACCGAGCAAAGCGCCATCCGTCGGTGCAGGTGCCTGCGCTGGCGGAGGTGTTTCTTGTGGAGGAGGGGCTGTTTGTTGCGCGTTCGCAGCTGTCGTCACCATCGCGAAAGCGATTAACGGGGCGATGTGAAATTTGGATAGTTTAGCCATCTTGGATTCCTCTTGCGTTTCAGAAACTCGAAAGAGGAGTGAGGCCAGTGATTTGCCGGTCTCGCAAGAGAGCAGGAGAAGCGGAGCAAAAACCGGATAAAACCTGCCAGAATTAGCGAAACGGACAGGCGGTTTCGGGCTGGTTTTAAAAATGCTTCCCACTTTTTGGGACGCAAATCAGCCGAACGTGATTTATGAAATAACTAGCGGGCACAAAAAAACCGGGCGCAATGTGCACGATGCGCCCGGTTCGAATTTCAGTCGTATAGCGCGCTTAGGAGGAGCTAACGAGTGTTGTAGACGTTGTGCCGTTGTCTTGCGTTACGGTTACGAGAACCATTGCGCCCACAACGACCATTGCGGTGATTGTGCCGCCAGCAAGTGCGCCGCCCAGGACAAGACCTTGGCCGTCGACTGCTGCCACGCCTTGGCCGCCTGTAACGTCAGAGTTCAGTGGCAGTTGCTGCGCGAAAGCAGGAGCTGCGAAAGCTGCTGTAAGAGCAACTGTAACAAGTACATTTTTCATGATTAATAATCCTTCAGATCTGGAGACTGATAAATACTGTAAAAAACATTAGCTTTCAACAGAGTTTACAAACGCCGGTAAAAACTGATGCAATTTTCACCAGTTTGGGTGAAAATGGCCTCTCGTCCGCAGCCATCGGCGCAGATGACACCTGTTTTGAAGCATTTTTCCGTGTTCAACCTCGCTGTTTTGGTATTCGAATCAACCACAGACGACTTTCCCACCTAAGAAAAAGCTAGAAAAACGCGCGCTATTTCTTGAGCAAACGGAACGATAGATAACCCAGTCTTGGTCCGCCCCATTGGCGTGATTTGCGAACTGTGCCATCGCGCCCTTCAACCCAGAAATCGTTTACGACGCGGCCTGTCGCGTTCGAACAGACCTCGCGCATGTGGGTCGTGGCGTAGCTGCGTTCGACGATGACCACGCTTTCGGGTCCTACATTGGTGATTTCGCACTGTAGTCGAATGGGTTCAATAGTGTTGTCGTCGCGTCGGATATAAAGAGTTTTTTCGCCAGTTTTGGTGCTGCGCGTTTGCAGTCCGCGCACAGTCACGCGCGCATCAGTTGATCCAAGGTCATTGCCAAGACCCTTGGTGCCAACAAGCACACCGTCACGCAAAATGATGTTTTCCGTGCCAACCGTTTTCCACACGACAATCTTGCCGTTGCCGGAATTCGTGCGTGCCGCAATCGGGATCATGAACGCAGTTGTGTTCGTGGTTTCGACGGTTGTCTCAAGCGAGCTGATAGTGATGCTGTTTAACAGATCGCGCGTCAGGACCGGCAAAGGGGCAGGTTGCTTGTTGCGCTTGCCAAAATTGCCGGCTTTTATGGCTTCTTTGATCGCCTGACCTTGACCAGTTGCGGTTTCGGTACCGCCACTACAGGCAGTGATCAGCGCCAAAGATGCCAGCGCAAGAAGGCGTGTCATATTCTTCATTCCCAAACCCTCGACCAGTCAGAGACAATACTGCTTTTGTGTCCTTGGCGCACTTGTTCGTACAAGCGGCCTGGTACACTGACCCGTGCCCCGCCATCGCGTTGGATTGGGCGGATCGTTGTGGAAATGCTTTGCTGGGATGGCTTGCCCAAGAACCAGTTCAAAGGAACGGTCAGCAAGATGCCCTTATCAAACGACCCTTCGCCAAAATCGGCAGAGGAAACGTCAGTGAGGGTAAAGAACCCGCCGACCTTCCAGCCATTGTCGAATTCGCGAGATAAGGTGGCTGTTGCACCGTAGTCGCCTGCCAGATAGCGCCCGACATCCAACTGACCTTGATAGCCGTTGCCGATGTCATAGTAGGCCGACACATGCCCCGTCGCGATTGAATAGTCCCGGAACCCAAAGCGCTGATCAAAGTCACGTTGTTTGACATAGTTCGCTTCGACCCCAAGGGCCAAACGACTGCCAACAGGCTTCCACAAAAGTTCGCCTGAAACGCCACCGTACATGGATTCAAAATAACCGGCTGACATGCGGGCATAGGTGTTCGAGCCGGGTTTCCACTGGCGGCTGATGTACAAGCGGTTCAGTGTCGTATCTGCGGCGCGGGCGTACAGGATGCCATCGGTGCGCACACGTGGCAGCACAGAGTTCGAGGTTCGGGTTGAATCACCGACGTTGCCACCCAAGCGGTGGCGGACTTCGCCAGAAACCAACCAACCCGGCGCAAACCGATAGCGGAATTCGGCCCTGATACCGGCGTCTGCGCGAACAGGTTGGTCTGGATCAAAGTAGCTAGGTGCGACGTACGGCCCGATCGAATAGTTCATCTGCGGGTACAAACCCGGCTGCGTAACCCCGCCAGCCAACGATGGGCTTGCGGCATTAATCCCGGTGACTGCCAGCAATGCTTCTGAGTTGTTCGGCACAAATTCCAGCGTTTCCAGATCGGAACGGCGGATCGTCACAGTGGACAGCGCCAGCCCGTTTTGCATGGTCACGATACGGAAGGTTTCAACAGAGGGCGGCATGGTTTGCGCCAACACCCGCGCGGCACGTCCAATCGCCAAGGATTGCGAATTGTAGCGTTGATTGCTGATGCGCAATTCTGCGCTGTTGGCGGACACGGCCAGCTCTTCGAGCGTCAGTCCCTCTTTTGACAAAGCCGGAACCAGCGCGTCGCGCAATTGTGCGGGTGCGGTTTGGCTGTTTGCCCAATCTGTGCGCCATGCGGCTGGATTGCTGTTGCGGCTAGGGCGCGGCAAAACCGGTGTCGGGGCTGAAACTGTTGTCGGTGTCAGCGCCTGTTTCGGGTTCAGTTGCAGTTGCGCGTTGATGCCGACTTCGGATCCGTACAAATAGTAGCCGCCCAAACGCAGCCGTTCCGAATACTGGTATTCAACCCCAAAGTTGACCCGTGATTTTAGCGAAAACACGCCGCGAGACGTCTCGGGTAGGTACGCGTCAGAGGAATATTCAGCCTTCAGGCCAAGCTTGTCGTTCACGAGCCATTCAACGCCACCAAAGGGGGCTACGTCACCGCGGAACCATTGATCCACGGACGGGCTGCCGCCTGTTGATCCTGCGGTAAAACTGCCGCGCACTCCAAAGGGTGCACCGATTGAACCGTTAGAGCCCAAGCGCCCCCAGCCCAAGCCGCCGGTCAGCTTGATTGTGCCTGCATTGGCGGTTTCAAATGTTTTGGTCGCAACGATGTATTCGCCCGCGTAGATGCCGGTGCCTGCAAAGTCTTGCAGACCGATCGAAACGGCCGGCAGATATTTGCGTTCGCGTAGCGCCAGATAGCGCACGTCAAAACTGCGGTCACGGTAGGTGCTGAACCCGTTCGAATTCCAGTTTTGAATGCCGACATACCGAAAACTGGCACTAATTCTAGGCGTCGCCTGGAATGTCAAAGTGGTGCGGGTTGTCCCACCGAAATGGGAAACACCCAGAGCGACCTGACCGTCGGGCAAGGCCTCGGCGGTGGGGGTGTCAATCAAACCCGGCAAACCGTAGAAGTTCAGCGAAGGCTGCGGCGACACCGCAAAGGTCGGCGTTTGTTCTTGTGCGGATGCGGTTTGTGGCATGCAAATCAAGCCGATGGCAGCACCCAAAGCGAGAACGCTGGCGGTGCCCATAATAGCGCTGTGACGAAAAATCAGCATAAAATCCTCGACTGCCTTGCAATACCCTTGCAGCGTTACAGCACGACAAGGATTCTGGATCAATCTTTTGGTATCACAGTAACTTAAATCGCGACATTCAAGTGACAGGTCACAACCAGAAGTATTTGCGCAAAAAGCTGCCGTGCCAGACTTAGCTATCTGCGGTCGTTGACTGGGTTGGTGCGGGTTGGTCAGGAACGCTTGCATAGCCCTCGACCCAGCGTCTTGCCACGTCACAGGCACCAACGTCGTCTCGTTTTCGCAGTGCTTCACGCAGGGCACGTGTTGCTGCGGCGACTTCGATTTCCGACAGGCGCGCTTCGTCAGAGAAGAAGATCTTTTTGTGGACAGTGCCTTCCAGATTACCGGTCAAGGTCAGCTCTTCGATCATCTTTTCACCGGGGCGAAGGCCGGTAAACACGATTTCAATGTCACCCTCTGGATTGGATTTTTCTTTGACAGAATATCCTGCACTTTCAACAACTTGGCGTGCGAGTTTTTCAATCGACACAGGCTTGCCCATGTCCAGAACGTAGACCTCGCCGCCTGACGCCATAGCACCTGCGCGCAAAACCAGTGTCACCGCCTCTTGGACGGTCATGAAATAGCGCGCCATGTCGGAATGGGTCACCGTGAGAGGGCCGCCGCGCCGCAGTTGATCCTGAAACAGCGGCACAACAGAGCCAGAGGAGCCCAGCACATTGCCGAAACGCACCATCGAAAAAATAGGCCCTTGGCCTGCAGGAACACGGCTGGCCAAGTCTTGTACGACTTGTTCGGCCAATCGTTTTGATGCGCCCATGACGTTGGCCGGTCGCACGGCTTTGTCCGATGAAATCAGCACAAAACGTTCGATCTGGGCCTTTGCGGATTCTTGCGCTAAAACCTGCGTGCCCAAGACGTTGTTGGACAAACCGGCCAATGCGTTGCTTTCGACCAAAGGCACGTGTTTGTAGGCGGCCGCGTGCAGCACCACGTGAATGTCATGATCTTGCAGCAATTTACGCACATGTTTTGCGTCGGTGATTGACCCAAGCACCGGTATGATCTCGATGTTGGAATGCTCTGCTTGTTGGCGCATTTCCATGTCGATGTTGAACAAGGCCAATTCCGACAGCTCAAAAATCACCAACTTTGTGGGTTGAGCTTCGAGGATCTGACGGCACAATTCTGAACCGATCGATCCACCGCCGCCGGAAATCAAGATATTGCGACCAGCGTAACTGTCGCGTGCCTCGTCAAATGTTTCGGATACTTCATCGCGGTTCAGGAACAGGCTAGGTTCGATGGGGGTCAATTTGTCGACCAGCGCGTCCTCGCCAATCAGCTGCGAGAACGAGGGAACAGCCTGAACTTCTAGTCCCATTTTCTGCAAGCGATGCGCGATTTGTGCCTGTTTGGGTTGCGACAAGGACGGCATCGCCAACAACACGCGGTCGATCTTTTTCTCGGCGCTGATTTCTTTGATTCTGACGGGGGTCAGGATGGGCAAGCTGGACAAGGTCAAGCCATGCAGCGCGGTGTTGTCATCGACAAATGCGACCGCTTCGATCTGTTTGTGATTGCGCAAGGCAGACACCAATTGCGTACCGGTGCTGCCCGCGCCGTAGATCAAAACCCGCAAATGCGCGTCAGAGCGGCGATAGATTGCCAGTACGATCTGCAAAAGAATGGCCCGGCTGAGGACGCAAAACACAAATAAGAACAGCGCAAAAGTCATGTTGGCAGCGACTGGAAACTGCATGTTGGCGGCGGTGGACAGCGCCACAGAACTAAAGCCAAGCAAGGTTGCGAATACAGCGGTAATGACGATGGATCCGGTGTCATAAGCGTTCAATTGAATGGAACAAATGCCCAACCAAATTGACAAACCAGCAGCTATGACCAGCAAATATGGCAGAACCACCAAGTAACCCTTGGCGTATACCCAGCCCTCGACGAAGCCGAATTGCGTACCCATCGCCAAGACAAGCGATACAACGATCAGAACTGAATCGATCCCGATGATGATCGCATTCTTCTGTGTCTGGGTAAGCGTTTTTACAAAGTCTAACACAACATTTCCGGTCTTTGGTCCGAGGCAAGTCGCCGCAAGAACCATAGCACCAAGTTCAGGCAACGTAGTATTTATTCTTAGTTTAATGGGATTTAGCGCGAATGGCGACTTGAATTCCCTTTGTGCGCGAAAACTTTCTTATTTGCGCCTATTATTTTTGCGCCGTAATAAATTGCCGATGGTTTGAAAAACCAGATCAAAATCATAGCAGGTGGTTTGATTGCGTTGATAGATCAAGTCCAGCCGGGCTTTGCGCGGGATGCAGATGCGGGTGTAGACGTCGTCGGTTTGCGCAGGCGTGTCGCACCGCGCCAGCAGTCGATCTTCGTGTTTGTGAAACCGGATTGTGGCAAGGCCGGTAACGCCGGGGCGTGATTTTAGAACTTCGGTGTAGATCTGGGGAAACCGTTCCACGTATTCGCGCAGGGGCGGACGCGGCCCGACAAAGCTGAGATCGCCCTTTAAGATGTTCCAAAGCTGCGGGAATTCATCCAGCCGTTTCGCACGCAGTTTTTGGCCCAGCGGCGTGATGCGGCTGTCTTTGTCACCGCCAGAAACGCCTGCGTCCTTATCGACCACGCTCATCGTGCGGAATTTCCACAGACCAAAAGACTGCGTCGGCGAGCGCATTCGCTCGGCGACATAAAATAACGGTCGCCCTTGTTTGATCAGGATGTAGGCGATCAAACACAGGGTGAAAGGCCCGATGATGAACACCAAAAGGCAGGCAAAAAAGATATCAAAGATGCGTTTGCGGATGGTCATAAAGTGATCGCTTCTTTCCATTCGCGCACCATCTGCGCGGGGTCGCTGTCTTGTGCGCTGAACGGCACAAAGGTTTCAAGTAGTCGAGTGTCGAGCGTGACATTTGCAAGCGTTTGCGCGCTAGCTGGCCGATAGGAATACGGGCGATCAGCGGCGGTCACAAGCGCACCCATTTCAAGCGATCCAGGGGCGGCCAGATTCAAGATTTTTGGCAAGGCAGGCGTGGTCACCAATCGCAGCAAAGCGCGCGCCAAAGTGGCGGGCCCGATGTAACTGCGGGTCGGTGTCGAGCCATCTGAAAACTGGTCCATCACGGCACCCGGCTGCCAACCGCCGACGGCTGCATCAGCGCCCACGACATTCCCGATCCGCAGGCACGTCGACGGATGGCTGTGCTGTGTCGCCATCTGCTCCATCTGGTGTTTGGCGTGGCCGTAGTCAGAGATCGGATGCACGTCAGTCGTCTCGCTTAGATCGCCATCGTCGGCACCATAAATCGCAGCAGAAGACGTCAGTAAAACATGCCCCGCGTGCGCATCAGACGCAGCGTTAAGGCACGCTTTGGCAAGGTTGACGTTATCGTCAAAATGGGCGTCCGGTGCCGGGGTCACGCCGGCAAAACAGATCACGCAATCAGCACCGACCAGCATCGCTTTTAACCCGTCAGGATCGTTCAGAATGTCGACGCGCTCACAGCCATTTAAAGGCGTTCGTGATTGCCACCGTACAGGCATGTTTTCCCAGAATGGGCGGATCAAACGCGCCAGCCGTCCAGACGCGCCCAAGACGACAATATTGGGAAAATCAGCGGATTGTTTAGATTGTATTGACGACATGGTTACACGCAGTATCCTGCGCGCGAGCAAAAACCAATATCCTCATACGCGCAGCTGCCAAAAACTGCCGATTTTTAAAAGGATATGGTGATATCGGGACACAGGGATGCAGGCCGTTATGTTATTGAACTTAAAGCGAAGTATTAGGTTATGTTTGATATTAACACTGGCCGCATGTTCGAGTTTGCCGCGCGGTGCTGCCGTAGACAACGAAATTCTCAAAGCGGCCGATGACCCCAACGCAGACTTTGCGATTTACCCGGTCACCCGTGCTTTTTTGCCTAGTCTTAATGATTGGCCAACATTCGGAACACGCAATTATGGTTGGATAGGGCATTCTCACGGCTCGACAACCAACGTCATCCAGCCCGGCGACACGATCAATCTGCGCATCTGGGACAGCGAAGATAACTCGCTTTTGACGGGCGTTGGCCAGCAAGCTGCGGACCTGCCCGGATTGGTCGTAACGCCGAACGGCACGATCTTTGTGCCCTACGTTGGCAAGGTCAACGTTTCCGGTCGTTCGCCCGATGCTGCGCGCGCCACAATCCAACGTTCGCTCGAGGCGATTTCGCCGTCCGCGCAAGTCCAGCTGACCATGGAGCAAGGGCGTGGAAACTCGGTTGATTTGGTCGGTGGTGTGAACACGCCGGGTAACTTTCCGATGCAAGGCACGGGCTATTCGGTCCTTAGTTTGATTTCGGCCGGTGGTGGTGTTTCGAATTCTTTCAGCAACCCGCAAATCCGTCTGGTGCGTGGCCACGATATCTACGGCACGTCGATCGAGCACTTGTATGACAACCCGCGTTTGGACACCCGTCTGCGCGGTGGCGACAAGGTCTATATCGAAGAAGACGAACGCTATTTCTTGTCCCTTGGGGCTGCGGGCACAGAGGCTCTGCATCCGTTTACAAAGGCCGATGTTTCTGCCCTTGATGCGATGTCGATTGTGGGTGGTGTGAACGATTCACGCGGTGATCCGCAGGGCATCTTGATCTTGCGCGAATACCCCAATTCGGCAGTGCGCCCGGGCGTGCGTGGGCCGCGCCAGCAACGTGTGGTGTTCACCATCGATCTGACCTCGTCGGACGGCTTGTTTTCAGCCCGCAATTTTCAGGTCATGAACGAAGATCTGGTGCTGATCACGGAAAGCCCGATCAACAACGCGCGTACCATTTTGGGTTTGGTTGGGTCTGCCTTTGGGATCGCAAGCGCGGTGAGCGACTAAGCATTTGACCCCTCCTAATTTAGGAGGGGTCGTTTTCTTACAGGCGGAATTTTTCCAACGTTTCGGCAGAGCCGTTGAAATTATCCATGTCGACATCGCCCGTGACGCCCGAAACGGAGCCGTTTTGACTGTATTGCCAGATCGTATAAAGCGTCCACGCAGCAGGTAGTTTTGGTTTTGTGACGCCGTATTCAGCGACCCACAATGGGCACTCTTCAAAGCCTTTTGGGTTGCCGATTTTCGCGAAAAAACTGGCAGTCGTGTACAGAAACGGTTTGCGGCCGGTGGCCTTTTCGACCGTGTCGACCCAAGCCAAAGCGCCAGAAGCAACTTGTTCCGGACTGGCACCGCCGTCGCCTTCGAGATCAAGCATTGGCAGCAAATCGCCCTTTTGCGGCTTTGCGATTTCCAAGAAATAGTTGGCTTGGTCGGCACCATCCAAAGTGCCGCTGTAAAAGTGATACCCGCCTGAAATCAGGCCGGTTTTGCGGGCTTTATCAATGTTGTCGGTGTAGTAGCTGGCAGATGAATAATGCGTGCCTTGGGTCGCTTTGATACTTACAAAACTTTGCCCGCCAGATTTAAGTTTGGCGAAATCTACAGTGCCTTGAAAATGCGAAACATCGACACCCGTAGGGTGGGGAATGGCCATAATTGCCTCCTGAATTTTCTAATACAGGTTGATTAAGCCCCACGTGGGGTGATCTGGCAAGGGCTAAGGTACGATCTAGGCGGGAATTTCGATCCGCTTGTCAGATGGTACAAGCGCGTTGATCTGGCGCAAATGTTCGGGCAAACACACCGTCAAGAAGTCATAGGTTTCGACCACATGTTTGCGTGCGTTTGGCCCGATATGCGCAAATTTTTCTGGTTCGGCGCAAACCTTTGCCACTTGATTGGCCAGCGCTTCGGGATCGAAGAAATCAACAAGCAGACCGGTTTCCCCATGGGTGATCGCCTCGCGCACAGGGGCCACATCGCTGGCGACAATTGTGGCCTGCATCGACATGGATTCCAGCAACGACCAGCTCATGACAAAGGGCATTGTCAGGTAAATATGGCAGCGGCTGATCTGGATTATTTTTTGGTAATCCTCGTAGGGAACTTGCCCCAGAAAATGCACCATGTCCCAATTTACGCTGTCACCGACCTCGGCCTCCATTTGGCCGCGCAGCCCGCCTTTGTGTTTGGATTTGCCGCCATAAGACGTGTCATTGCCGCCGATCACCAGCACGCGGGCGTTGGGCCGTTTCGCTTGTAGCGTCGGCAGCGCGCGCATGAATTGATGAAAGCCACGCGTGGTTTCAAGGTTGCGGGCCATGTAGGTCACGACCTCGTCCTGGCGCGTGATCGGTTTTTCCAATCGCCCAAGTTCCAGCGTCACATCAGCGTTTGGCAGCATCTGTTCTGTGCGAATTCCGTCATGACAGACATAGCCACGATCATGGAAGGTTTTGGGAAAGCGATCGCGCTGCCAGTAGGTCGGGAAATGCGCTTGGTCGACGACCTCGATATTCACCAACGGTACGGTGTTGTGCGCGGCCATCAGGTAGGGCGAATGTTCCGATACTGGGCTTTCGGGATCAAAGCCAACTGGCCCACCTTTGACGGAATAGTAGTATTCGAAAAAGCCGATGACGGGCACGTCAGGGTAGATTTCCTTGATAAAGGTCAATTCACCCCAGCCGACGTGGCCGATGATAATGTCTGGCGTCCAGCCGCCATCGCGCAACTGTTTGGCTGCCATTGCCGCACCAAAGCCTGAGCCGGCGGCGTTTTCCCATGTTTTGACCAAGCCATAAGCGTCGTCTTTTGCGCGGTTGTGCGGCTTGTAGATCACCTCTCGCACGCCTTTGAATTTGGGCGGACTTTTGCGCTGCGTCAAAAACACAATGTCATGGTCACCGCTGTCCCCTAACCATTGCACAAGCTCGCGATATTGGCCGGGCATGTTTTGGTGAACAAACAGGAATTTCATGACAGGGGTCTCGCTCGGATGATTGTGTTCAAGGGTGTCGTTCAAGCGGCTAAAGCGGCATCGAGCAAAGCACGGATTTTGCGCTCAAAGGGTTCGTTTTCGATCCGCGTGATTTCGCGCCCGTTTTTCATCACAACAAGGGTTGAGCGGCGCGTGACCTTCATCCGGTTGGTCATGATCGATTGCCCGAACGTGTCCCAGTTGATGTCAACAAAGGTCAGGTCCGAATAGGCGGGGTTTTCACCGATCAGCTTGGCGATCAGTTCCAGTTTGATCTGACAGGTCAACGACCAACTGGCGCGCCAATTCAGGATCACGGTTTGATCGGTTTTGCGGATGCGATCCCATTCCTGGGGCGAGAATGTGATCGAGGTGTAGGCCTGCGCCATGTGGGGCAGTGCGGTGCCAGCAATCGCGCTGGCGGCAGTCATCATTAAAAAAGCACGACGGTTCATCTATAGGCTCCGGAAAACACGTAATTTGGCCAGACAGTACTTTGCATTTGTGGCTCTGATAAGGCTCGGGGTGGTCAAATGCTCAGGTTTTTGCTTGCCGTGACAGTTGTACCGCAAGAATACCGACGGTGATGATCAACACGCCGATCACATCGCGCAGGCTCAGGCGTTCACCCAGCAGCAGTGCGGCAATGGCGACGCCAAAGAACGGGTTCAAAAAGTGGAAGGTGGCGGCCCGAACGGCACCGATACGTTCGACCAGTTTGAACCAGATCCACGTGGCCAATAGCCCGGGCGCAAGCGTGGTATAGACAAAGGCCGCGATCAGTTCGGGGGTGACGTTCACCACCAGCGTTTCAGTCACGCCCGAGGCAACGCCAAGGATCGCAGAGCCCACCAACATTTGCAGACCCACAACCATCAACAGGTTTCCGCCAGACGACGCGCCACGCATCGACAGCGTTGCGACGGTCAACGCGACGGCTCCGATCAAGCACAATGCGACGCCGCGCAAATCGACGCCTGCCTCGATCCGTGCCGACATGATGATCACCACGCCCGCGATCCCGAACGCCAATCCCAACACGCCCAATTTCGGCAAACGGTCGCGGAAAATGATCCAGCTGGCCAGCGCAACCATCAGCGGCATGGTGGATGCGATGATCGATGCAAGCGAGGCTTGGATCGTCTGCATCGCCACAAAATTCAGACCCAGATAGATCGCGTTTTGGCAGAGCCCAAAGATCAAAGTTGCGCGCCACTGCTCGCGGCTTAGGGCCCATGTTTGACCCAACGCGCGCGCGATAATCACCCCGATGATACCAGACAAAAGGAACCGCATCGCAAGCGAGGCAAGCGGCGGCGCATCCGCGACAATGATGCGGGCCGAGGAAAAAGCAGAGGACCAGATGAAGGCAAACAGAAGCCCCATAGCAATTGCGCGGATATCCATCTGGTGGGCTTTCTGTGAGGAAGTGATTGAGCGCACAGTTTCCGAAAATTGATCTAGGTGCAATGGTGCGCGAGCTCTGATCCGCCCAAGAAAAAAGGGCCACCCCTTTCAGAGTGACCCTTTCGAAAACTGGTGGTGGGCTAAATTAGCCGTTCACGCTGTCTTTCAGAGCTTTCGCAATTGTCATTTTGACAACTTTGTCCGCGTCTTTTTTGAACTGTTCGCCTGTCGCAGGGTTACGAACCATACGCTCTGGACGTTCGCGGCAGTAGATTTTGCCAACGCCTGGAAGAGTAACGGCACCGCCGCCAGATACTTCACGTGTGATCAGGTTGCACACTGCGTCGAGTGCTGCGCCTGCTGCTTTTTTGTCTGCGCCCATATCTTCTGCCAATGCGGCGACGAGTTGGGTTTTGGTCATCGGTTTTGCCATTATGGTCTCCTTCGTCCGCCCGAATGTTGGGCCTCATTCGTGGAATGTAACGGAATGTTGTGGATGAACACAACGAATAGTGGGGCAAAAAATCCCAAAAATACGTATTATTATCGTTTTTCGCGGCGTCACGGGCAACTTACAGGAACGCAGTCTCTTCAAACGAGCGTAATTTGCGACTTTGAATGCGTTCCAGTGGCATTTCCCGCAGGTGCTCCATCGCGCGAATTCCGATCATCAGGTGATTTGCGACTTGGGTTTTATAGAAATCCGAGGCCATTCCGGGCAGTTTGAGTTCCCCATGAAGCGGCTTGTCAGACACACACAGCAGCGTTCCGTAAGGCACGCGGAACCGGTAACCGTTGGCGGCAATCGTTGCGCTTTCCATATCCAAGGCGACCGCGCGCGATTGTGATAGCCGCTGAACAGGCCCCGATTGATCGCGCAGTTCCCAGTTTCGATTGTCGATTGTTGCGACTGTGCCTGTCCGCATGATCCGCTTTAGTTCGTACCCTTCTAACTTGGTCACTTGGGCCACGGCGGTTTCCAGCGCGATCTGGATTTCAGCGAGTGCGGGGATCGGAATCCAAACCGGTAGATCGTCATCCAAGACGTGGTCTTCGCGCAGATAGGCGTGTGCCAGTACAAAATCACCCAGCGCTTGCGTGTTGCGCAGCCCCGCACAGTGCCCGACCATCAGCCAAGCATGCGGACGCAGAACAGCAATGTGGTCAGTGGCGGTTTTAGCATTCGATGGCCCGACCCCGATGTTGACCAAAGTGATGCCAGACCCGTCCGCCCGTTTCAGGTGATAGGTTGGCATTTGCGGTACTTTGTCAGAGCCTGCGAGGGTCTGATCGCCGGATGTGATTTCCTCGTTTCCGGTGGATACAAATGCGGTGTAGCCGCTGTCGGGATCATCCAGTTGCGCACGGGCGTAGGATTCAAATTCGGACACGTAGAACTGGTAGTTTGTGAACAGAACGTGGTTCTGAAAATGCGATGGATCGGTCGCGGTGTAGTGCGACAAGCGGGCCAACGAATAGTCGACGCGCTGGGCGGTGAATGGCGCCAACGGGCCAGTGTCATCAGGTGACACATACGTCCCGTTTACAATGTCGTCGTTTGTGGTGCTCAGGTCCGGCACATCAAAGAAGTCGCGCAATGTGAAATCAGCAGCGCCGTCATGAGGGACGGTGATCGAAGTGTCGTTGGCCACGGCAAAATGCACCGGAATCGGAGTATCGGATGGCCCGATGGTCACGGTCGTGTCGTGGTTTTCCAGCAGCAAGCACAGTTGCTGTACCAGATAATTGCGAAATAAATCCGGTCGCGTAATCGTTGCGGCATAGGTGCCGGGCATCGATACATGGCCGTAGGACAGGCGCGTGTCGATCTGGGCAAAGCTGGTCGTGGTGATGCGGACTTCGGGGTAAAATGCGCGAATACGTGCCGCGGGTGCGCCGTTGATCAGCGCCCCTGAAAAATGTTCGCACAAGAACTCTGTGGCTTGGACATACAGCGTCTCAAGCCGATCTACCGCCGCCTCTGCGTTATCAAATTTTTCGGAAGCCCCAGTTTCGGGTGTCATTATTTTTGTCATTATTTTCTCTTTTTTCTGCGCCTATTTGGGCGTCTCTATTACGGGTATAAATTCGAATGTGCGCACATCGACCAATCCAAGGTCAGAAATGCGCAATTCAGGGATCACGACGAGCGCGAGCAGTGAATGCTGCATGTACGCGTTGTTTAGGGTGCAGCCGGAATCGACCATCGCGGCGATTAGCTTGTCCGCTTTTGCGGCGACTTTGGCTGCGGGTTGGTCTGACATCAGGCCCGCGATGGGCAGCTCGACCAAGGCTTGTTCTACGCCATCTTTGAACAGGGTGATGCCGCCGCCAACCTCGGCCAAACGGTTGGCGGCCAATGCCATATTGGCGCGGTCTGTGCCGACAACAATCATGTGGTGGCTGTCGTGCGCGACCGTGGATGCCATGGCCATAGGCCCCTCGTATCCAAAGCCGGCGACGAATGCATTGACCACACCGCCCGTCGCTTGGTGGCGCTCGACAAGTGCGATTTGGCAAGTGTCACCATGGCTTTGGACCAGCCCGTCTTGAACAGGAAGGTCAAGCTTTAGCGCCTTCGTCGGCGCTTGATTTTCGACAACGCCGATGACGTTTGCACTGACTGAATTTGACCCGGCAGGGGCCGCGATTTCAAAATCTTTTGCGCTCAGGGTTTTGCCCAGATGCACGGTTTGACGCGCTTTGGCAGGCCAATCCAAATGCGGGCATTCAACGCTGATTTTACCGTTGTTAGACACTGTTTTACCACGCGCGATCACTTGTTCTATCGGTAGCGTTGTCAGGTCAGAGGTCAGGATCACGTCCGCCCGACGACCGGGGGTAAGTGAGCCGATATCGCGTTCCAGACCAAAGTGTGTCGCGGTGTTGATCGTCGCCATTTGCAAGGCCACCAGCGGGTCGCATCCGCACGCAATTGCATGACGGACAACGCGGTTCATGTGCCCTTCGTTCACGAGCGTGCCAGAGTGGCAATCGTCGGTACACAAGATCATGTTGCGCGAATCCAAACCCTTTTGCGTGATCGCGGTGATCTGGGTTTCGACGTCATACCACGCTGATCCGAGGCGGATCATTGACCGCATCCCTTGGCGCATTCTGGCGACGGCATCTGCCTCGCAGGTGCCCTCATGATCGTCGGCCGGACCACCGGCAACGTAGGCCGCAAACGCAGGCCCAAGATCGGGTGACGCATAATGCCCGCCAACGGTTTTTCCGGCCCTTTGGGTCGCGGCCATTTCAGCCAGCATTTGCGGATCAGCGGCAGACACGCCGGGGAAATTCATCATCTCGCCAAGGCCAACAATGCCCGGCCACGTCATCGCCTCAGCCACGTCCTCGGCGGTGATTTCAAAACCTGTGGTTTCCATGCCCGGGGCGCTGGGCGCGCAGGATGGCATTTGGGTAAAGATGTTGATGGGCTGCAAAAGCGCCTCGTCATGCATCAACCGCACGCCCTCAAGGCCCAGAACATTGGCGATTTCGTGGGGGTCTGTGAACATGGATGTGGTGCCGTGCGGGATCACGGCAGCGGCAAATTCTGCCGGGGTCAACATGCCGGATTCGATGTGCATGTGCCCATCACACAGACCCGGGATCATGTAGCGACCGTTCGCCTCGATGATGTCGGTGTCGGGGCCAATGCAATGGCTGGCGTCTGGCACAACGCAGGCGATCCGCCCGTACGTGATGGCAATGTCGTGGTTTGGCAAAGCTTCGCGCGTGTGCACATTCACCCAAATTCCGCCGCGAATAACGACCTCAGCGGGCACGCGACCTGCGGCGGTTTCGATCAAATGGGGGGCGACGTCGGGCCAGCTTGGGAAAGTGTTGTGTTCCATGGACCGATTATTCGTAGATTGGAGGAAGGTGCAAGGGGGTGCGGCCTCAGTTCTTGAAACTGTTACATATGACAGGCTAAAGACTGCGTATGGATATCATCATACATCACTTTCCCGAATGCGGGACATCGACCCACGCGCTGAAAATCATTCGCGACGCCGGGTATGATCCTGTCGTGAACGAATACATGAAAACCGGTTGGACCAAACCGCAACTGCAAGAGCTGTTTGCAGCTGCCGGCATGACCGCACGGCGTGCGTTGCGCATTCACAAGACCAACGCCAAAGAGTTGGGTTTGACGGCCGAAGGCGTTAGTGAAGACGAGATATTGGATGCAATGGTCGTGTTCCCGAAATTGGTGAACCGCCCGATTGTGGTGACCGACGATGGCGTCGCGTTGTGCCGCCCGTCCGAAGCTGTTTTGGACCTGCTCCCGAACTGGCCCGCTGGCCCCTATCCAGCCAAGGATGGGTCGCCTTTGATTGATGCTGATGGCAATCGCGTCGATTAGGGACTTTCGGACTTGGCAATTCATGGCATAGTAAGCCCATGGATTTTGAAAACGTCAGCGCCGGTGACTTTGGTAAATCCCTTTCGGGGGTTGGGCTAAACCTGTTGGTGCGCGATGTTGCGGCCCAATGTGCCTTTTTCGAGACCGTTTTTCAGGCAAAAGCGCATCGTATCTCAGCTGACTTTGCCATCGTAACCTACGGAACTGACGTGTTTCAGTTGCACAGTGATGGCACGTATCACGCCAATCCGTTGTTGAATTTACTGCCTGAAAACCCACCGCGCGGTGCCGGGATCGAGATCAGATTATACGACACTGATCCGGATCAGGCCGTGGTGCGTGCGCAAACCTTGAACGCGATGATCTTGCAAGAACCAACCAACAAACCCCACGGTCTACGCGAGGCATATATCTTGTGCGAAAACGGTTACGCATGGGTGCCAAGCCGCGCATTACGTTCTGACGAAGCGTAGTCGCGCGCCATTTCCTCGGTGATCCAAGCTGCGAAGTGAGCGGCGTCAGCTTTGCCTTCTGCCCTCGGGTTTAGTGTTAGATAATAGGCCTCTTGCATTTGCGCCGAATGTGCAAACGGTCGAACAAGACGGCCGTTTTCCAGCAAATGATGCACCATGCAATCATGCGCCATAGCAAGCCCTGCACCGGCCTCTGCTGCGGCCAACGCTGTCCCTAAAACGCGGGTATGATTTATCTTTGGGGCTGGCATCGGGGGCTGCGTTTCTGCCCACGCATCCCAAGTTGTCAGCATCGCGGTGCAATAAAACAAACGATGTTGGGCGATTGTGTCCAACTGAACGGAATAGTCAGGGGCGCAGACCGGATAAAATGTGTCCCAAGTAAGCCGCTTGGCTTGTGGATCGGCCTCTGGTGAAATCAGCAACCGGATTTCTATGTCAGCTTCATCAACACGTTCCATTCTGTCCCAAATGGCGGTTGTGATGTGCAAATGCATGTCAGGGTGGCGTGCGTACAGTCGTGGCAAGCGTGGGGCCAGCCAGTTGGTCGAAAACGTGAGGTTGGTTTGAATATGCAGGGCGCGGGTTGTACCGCTATCGACCAACATGCGGGTTCCGCGTTCTAATGTCTGAAATGCCTCGCGCACGACTGGGACAAAATTAAACCCTGTGACTGTCAATTCCAACGCCCTTGGTCGCCGATAAAACAGCGGTTGCCCCAGATGATTTTCCAACGACTTGATCTGCTGGCTGACCGCACTTTGCGTCATGTTTAATTCCGCCGCCGCCGCAGTGAACGACAAATGGCGGGCAGCGGCCTCAAAGGCGCGAAGCTGGTTGAGCGGCGGTAGGTTCATAAGTCATACATTAGTCAAGCTAATGCCACAGCGAAAGTTTTTTCGTTGGTCACAGTACACGGTGTCGATCATCCTGACTGCAAATCAAGAGGAGGACAGCGGTATGGACCGTCCGAATATGGATCATTGGCAAGAACGCGTGGACCTGGCAGCGGCGTTTCGCTGGACGGTTCGATTGAACATGCACGAGGCCGTGGCGAACCATTTTTCCCTCGCAATAAATGACGATGGTACCAAGTTCCTGATGAACCCGAACCAGAAGCATTTCAGTCGGATCAAAGCCAGTGATTTGATCGTGGTTGACGCCAATGACCCTACCAGCATGGAAGGGCTGGATGCGCCTGATCCGACGGCTTGGGGGCTGCACGGCGGCATGCATCGACACTGCGCACACGCCCGCTGCGCCATGCACGTTCATTCGCCTTATGCGACAGCTTTGGCCGCGTTGGCGGACAGCCGGCTACCCCCTGTTGATCAGAACGCCTGCACGTTTTTCAACCGCTATGTGATCGACGAAAGCTACGGTGGATTGGCGTTTGAGGAAGAGGGTATTCGCTGCGCGCAACTGTTCGATGACCCTAAGAAAAAGGTCATGATCATGGGCAACCACGGCATCATGATTGTTGGTGAAACCGTCGCGGAAACATTTAATAGGCTCTATTATTTCGAACGTGCCTGCATGACATACATCATGGCATTGCAAACCGGGCAGCCCCTGCGTGTGCTGTCTGATGAGGTTGCAGAAAAGACAGCACAAGAACTAGAAACCTACCCCGAACAAGATGCGCGCCACTTGGCCGAGCTTAAGGCGATACTGGACGACGAAGGGTCCAATTATGCCAGCTGATGAACCGGATTATGGCGTCTGGAATTACCACCCTGATTTGCCGCTAAAGGATCCTTCGATCTTTTCCAAAGACGCATCACCACAGTACATCGCCGGATGGTTTCGCCGGAACTGGTTGGCGCTGAGCGAACGAATGATTCTACTGATTTTGTCCGTTGCGGCCTACTATCTTTTGTACCCGTCGCTGGACGTCGCGCGTGAATGGAGTGTTGGCTGGGTGGCCCAAACCTACCTCGTGAACATGGGTTTTGTACTGGCAATCGCGGGCGGGCTGCACTGGTATTTCTACATGCGAAAAGGCCAAGGCAAGACGCTGAAATTTGATGGTCGCGATCAGGCCAAGTCCAACCGCGCGTTCCTGTTTGCGGATCAAGTCCAAGACAACATGTTCTGGTCGCTTGCCAGCGGTGTCGCCCAGCTAACTGCGTTTCAAGTGGTGACAATGTGGTTGATGGCGAACGGGTATGTGCCAGTGATTACGCTTGCCTCTAATCCGATTTGGTTCGTGCTGTGGATCGTTTTGCTGCCTGTTTGGTCGGCCTTCCATTTCTATTGGGTGCACCGTTTGCTGCACGTTCCCTTCCTTTATACCCGCGTCCATTCCCTGCATCATCGCAACATCAATATCGGGCCTTGGTCCGGATTTTCGATGCATCCGGTGGAACATATTTTGTACCTAAGCAGCCTGTGCGTGCACTGGGTTGTTGCCTCGCATCCGATCCACCTGATTTTCCATGTGCTGTACCAAGGGCCGGGCGCTGCGATGACGCACACAGGGTACGAAGACCTGCTGATCAAAGACAAACGTAGCCTCGCGCTGGGCACGTTTTATCACACGCTACACCACCGGTATTTTGAATGTAATTACGGCAATCAAGAGATGCCGTGGGACCGTTGGTTCGGAACTTTTCACGATGGCTCTGACGAGGCCACAACACAAACACGCGACCGCAAAAAGAAGATGTATCAATGATTTACGGCCTAACTGACGAACAGAACATGATTGCGGACACCGTGCGCAGCTTTGTAGAAAAAGAGATTTATCCGCACGAAGAACTGGTTGAACGCACCGGCGAAGTGCCTGCCGAGATCGCGCAAGAGATTAAGCAAAAGACGCTCGATCTAGGTTTTTACGCGTGTAATTTCCCGGAAAGCGTTGGCTGCGCGGGGCTGAGCCACGTCGAATTCGCGCTGGTTGAACGGGAACTTGGGCGTGGGTCAATGGCGCTGAATCATTTTTTCGGGCGGCCTCAGAACATCTTGATGGCCTGCGAAGGTGACCAAATCGAACGCTATCTGATGCCTGCCGTTCGGGGTGAACGGATGGATGCGTTGGCAATGACCGAACCGGGTGCGGGATCGGATGTGCGCGGCATGAAATGTTCTGCGGTACGCGATGGCGGCGATTGGGTCGTGAACGGGACAAAGCACTTTATTTCGGGCGCGGAACATGCCGATTTCATCATCGTTTTCATCGCGACCGGCGAAGATGACACGCCCAAAGGCCCGAAAAAACGCATCACTGCATTCTTGGTGGACCGGGGGATGCCGGGCTTTACGATCAGGGACGGGTACAAATCAGTCAGCCATCGTGGCTACAAAAACATGATCCTCGATTTTGACGATTGCCGACTGCCAGATGCACAGGTTTTGGGCGAGGTTGATGGCGGGTTCGCGGTGATGAATTCGTGGCTGTATGCGACGCGCATTACGGTTGCGACGATGTCCGTTGGCCGTGCGCGCCGTGCGTTTGATTACGCGCTGAACTATGCCGCCCAACGTGAACAATTCGGGCAACCCATTGGCAAATTTCAAGGCGTCAGTTTTCAATTGGCGGACATGATCACAGAGATTGACGCGGCTGATTTACTAACGCTCGCCGCCGCTGATCGTCTGGACAAAGGGCTGCCTGCAAACCGCGAAATCGCCTCGGCAAAACTGTATGCCTCAGAGATGCTGTCGCGGGTCACAGACGCCGCGATTCAGGTGTATGGCGGCATGGGCTTGATGGATGATTTTCCGCTTGAACGGTTTTGGCGTGATGCGCGGGTTGAGCGGATTTGGGACGGGACGTCGGAAATTCAACGCCACATTATCAGCCGTGAAATGTTGCGCGCGCTGGGGGCATGACGTTGCTTCGCTGTGGCTACACAAAGCGTGACCGGCATGCGTGATTTGTCTCGCCTTTTGCGCCCGAAATCCATCGCGGTCATCGGCGGTGGTGCGTGGTGCGATCAGATAATTCATCAGTGCCAAAAGATCGGCTTTCAGGGTGATGTTTGGATGGTTCACCCCAAAGGGATCGCTCTGCGTGGTGTGCAATCTGTTCCAACGATTAGCGATCTGCCGGGTGTTCCGGATGCAGTTTTTGTCGGTGTGAACCGCCATCTGAGCATCGATTTGATTGGTCAATTGTCCGCAATGGGTGCCGGTGGTGCCGTATGTTTTGCATCGGGTTTTTCCGAAGCCGTGGCCGAAGATTCGACTGGCCATGACTTGCAATCTCAGTTGGTTGCGGCTGCGGGCGACATGCCGATCTTGGGGCCGAATTGCTACGGATTTATCAACGCGCTTGATAACGCGCTGTTGTGGCCGGACCAGCATGGCTGCGCACCTGTGGATCGCGGGGTGGCGATCCTGACGCAATCGTCGAACATCGCGATCAATTTGACCATGCAGCAGCGTGCCTTACCGATCGCCTACACCGTGGCGTGTGGGAACATGGCGCAAACCAGTCAGGCGCAGATCGCGTTGGCGTTGTTGGACGATCCGCGCGTCACTGCGATTGGCCTGCACATTGAAGGGTTCGGGGATACGGCGGAATGGTTCGAGTTGTCACAAAAGGCGCATGCCAAAGGTGTTCCGCTTGTCGCGTTGAAGGTCGGAAAATCGGATCAAGCACAGCATGCGACGATCTCGCACACGGCGTCGCTTGCAGGCAGTGATGCTGGTGCGCAGGCGCTTTTGCGACGATTGGGCATTGCGCATGTGCATGATTTACCGACGTTTTTGGAGACGCTAAAACTACTGCATTGCAACGGCCCGCTGGATGCTAGAACGCTGTCTTCAGTCAGTTGCTCAGGTGGTGAAGCAAGCCTTGCCGCCGACACAGCACACGGGGGATCAATGTCATTTCCGGCACTGACAAATGATCAAAAACAGTCCCTAAAAAGGGCTTTGGGGCCCATGGTCGCCTTGTCAAATCCGCTTGATTACAACACCTACATTTGGCGTGATGCGCAGGCGATGACGGATGCGTGGCTCCCGATGGCGGCACTGCATATCGGGCTGACTTTGTTGATCGTTGATTATCCGCACACTGACGCCAGCGATTGGGTTTGCGCAACCGAGGCCGCAATCGCTGTGCGTGCACAAAGCGGACGACCCGTTGCTGTTGTTGCGACCTTGCCCGAACTGATGCCGCTTGATGTCGCGCACACTTTGATGGCGGCTGGCGTCACCCCGATCAACGGTCTTAGCGAAGCGATTACCGCCGCTGAAATCGCTGCAAACATGAGCGCCCCATCAGATGTGCCACCCTTGCTTGCCGGCGACGATCGTGACGGTGTCGTGATGACAGAATTCGAGGCCAAGTGCGCCTTGGCTGATGTGGGCGTCACCGTTCCGCGAAATGCTACGGGCCTTTCAAGTGCTGCGGATCTTGTTCAACCTTTTGCTGTCAAGGGCATGGGGATTGCACATAAATCTGAATTGGGTGCTGTCAAATTAAACGTGGTCCATGCTGATTTGAAGTCCGTGATTGCAACATTGCCCGGCACATCGATCCTGATCGAGGAGATGGTTCAGGGCGCTGTCGCCGAGATGTTGATCGGCGTCGTTCGTGATCCTGCGCATGGTTTTGTGCTCACGTTAGGGGCGGGTGGCGTGTTAACAGAATTGCTGCAGGACACGGTTTCGCTGCTGATCCCTGCCAGTGTTTCGGACGTCAAAACGGCTCTAACACGCCTCAAAACATACAAACTACTGACTGGGTTTCGTGGAAAACCCGCAGTAGATATCGATGCTTTGGTGACATCCATCATGGCCGTGCAGGCCTATGTAGTTGCCCACGCCCATACGATCAGCGAAGTTGAAATTAACCCGATGATGTGCATGCCTGATGCCGCAATCGCTGCGGATGCGTTGATCCGAAAATGTCCCGAAAGGACCTAAGCTATGAACCCGATCAAAACGCGCCGCGATGGTAGCATTTTTGAAGTCACTCTGGATCGCCCCAAGGCCAATGCCATCGATCTGGTGACCAGCCGGATCATGGGGCAAGTGTTCGCAGATTTCCGCGACGATCCCGAATTGCGGGTCGCGATTATTACCGGCGGCGGCGACAAATTCTTTTGTCCCGGCTGGGACTTAAAAGCAGCGGCAGACGGGGACGAAGTCGATGGTGACTACGGCGTTGGTGGCTTTGGCGGTCTGCAAGAGTTGCGAGATTTGAACAAACCTGTCATCGCGGCCGTGAACGGTATTTGCTGCGGCGGTGGGCTGGAATTGGCGCTAAGCGCGGACATCATTCTGGCGGCTGATCATGCCAGTTTCGCGTTGCCGGAAATCCGGTCCGGCACCGTTGCCGATGCCGCCAGCGTTAAATTGCCCAAACGCATTCCGTATCACATCGCGATGGAACTGTTGCTGACCGGGCGTTGGTTTGATGCCGTCGAAGCCAATCGCTGGGGCATTGTGAACGAAATAATTGCAGGCGCTGATTTGATGGACCGCGCATGGGATCTGGCGCGCTTGCTCGCCTCCGGTCCACCTCTGGTTTATGCGGCGATCAAAGAGGTGGTGCGTGATGCCGAGGATTCGAAATTCCAAGACAGTATGAACCGCATCACCAAGCGACAATTGGGGTCGATTGACCGGCTCTATGCCTCAGAGGATCAGCTAGAAGGCGCCAAGGCGTTTGCCGAAAAACGTGATCCTGTCTGGAAGGGGCGCTAGCGCTTTCTGAACAGCGCGACGTAGCCGGTGTCATTGGCGTTTTCGCCCGTGGCATCGTCCGCATAGATCGGCAATTCGGTTAGGGCAAAGTCGCAAATATGTGGCTCTAACTTAGCTAGTTTTGCCTGAAATCCCTGGTCGACATAGTGCTGCGCGTTGATCGACAGTGCGATCCAGCCACCGGATCGCGTGACACGTAACACTTCGTCCAATGCCTCAGGGCCGACGTGCCCGTGGGTGAACGTGCCCGAGCTGACAACGCCTGCGTATGCACCGTCCGGCACGTCCAATCCTGCGAGAATGTCGCCGATGAAAAGGGCCGCATAGATGCCTTTGGCACGTGCGACCTCTAACATTTCTGGTGAAATATCTGTGGCGTCAATTTGGTCCAAACCGCGCGCCCGCAGGGCATGGCCGCATAACCCCGTTCCGGCCCCGATATCCAAAACCGGTTGATACCCGCCGGCGTTCACATAGGCCCGCGCGACGTGTTCGTGCATGATGTAGCGGTGCGCAGCGGCAAAGGTTTCATCGTAGGTTTTAGCCCATTCTTTGTACAAGCGCTGCGAATCTTGCGGCGTTTTCAAATCATAGGCACCAGTCAGCGAAGGTGTTTTTTCCATTCACAAAGAGGAGCGCAGAACGCCCGCGTGCGCAACCCCTCTTGCGTCGTGACCTCGCAGAGGTCACCTATGGGGTATGACAAAAACCATGCTCTCTTTCGGACACGGCTATTCAGCGCGTGAAGTTGCCAAGACTCTTTTGGCAGATGGATGGCGCGTGATCGGTACGACCCGGTCCGAGGAAAAAGCAGCAGCGCTGCGGGCGTCCGGTGTTGACCCCTTGGTCTGGCCGGGCGCTGATTTGACGGGTGCAATTGCGGCCGCAGATCACATCCTGATTTCGGCCGGTCCAGATGGTGACGGCGATCCGGTGTTCAACGCGTGGGGCCCACAAATCGCGGCGCGTGCCAAGGCGCTGAATTGGGTTGGCTACTTGTCCACAACTGGGGTTTACGGAAATTTCAATGGCGCGTGGGTGGATGAAAATACGCCGCTGAATCCGACAACGCGGCGCGGGCAATTGCGCAAATCTGCAGAAGAAAACTGGCAATCTATTTCCGACCTACCTTTGCATATTTTCCGCCTTGCGGGCATTTATGGCCCTGGTCGTGGCCCGTTTTCCAAAGTGCGAAACGGCACCGCGCGTCGTGTGATCAAAGAGGGCCAAGTGTTTTCGCGCACTCATGTCGAGGACATCGCGCAGATTGTCCTTGCCTCAATCGCGCGGCCTAATCCCGGGGCTGCCTACAACGTGTGCGACAATGATCCTGCCCCACCCCAAGACGTGATTGCGCATGCGGCGGAACTGCTGAACATGCCCGTGCCAACGGCCATCGCGTACGAGGATGCCGAGTTCACACCGATGGCGCGCAGCTTTTACGCCGAGAACAAAAAGGTCCGCAATGACCGGATCAAGGATGAACTGGGGGTAACGCTAAAATACCCGACATATCGCGAAGGTTTGGCAGCCCTTTTGGCGCAATCAGAATAAATTAGCTATTGTGCGCTATGGCCACCTTGTCGGGGCTACGCAGCACTTGCATACAAGCGCGGTAACGAGGGCTGATAGATGACACTGCAGGACAACATCAAAGCGTTTCTGGATCGTGCAATTGTACGCAACGCCATCATCGGCGTGATCATTTTCAACGCGATCATTCTAGGGCTCGAAACGTCCGACTTTGTGATGGATCGGATCGGTGGATTGATCCGCTTGCTGGACATGCTGTGCCTCAGCATTTTTGTCGCCGAACTGGTCGCCAAGATGTTTGCCTATCGTTTCCGGTTCTTCCGTGACGGGTGGAACCTGTTTGATTTCGTGATCATTGCGATTTCACTGGTGCCCGCTGCCCAAGGGTTCTCTGCCCTGCGCGCGCTGCGGATTTTGCGGGTGCTGCGGGTTGTGTCTGCTGCCCCCAGCCTGCGCCGCGTGGTAGAAGGATTCATTACCGCATTGCCCGGCATGGGGTCGGTGTTTTTGCTGATGGCGCTGATCTTTTACATCGCGTCAGTGATCGCGACAAAACTGTTCGGAGAGTCGTTTCCTGAATGGTTCGGATCGCTCGGTGGGTCCGCATATTCGTTGTTCCAAATCATGACGTTAGAAAGCTGGTCAATGGGCATCGTGCGCCCCGTGATGGAGGTTTACCCCCTCGCGTGGCTGTTCTTTGTGCCGTTCATCATGGTGACGACCTTCGCCGTGGTGAACCTGCTGGTAGGCTTGATCGTGAACTCGATGCAGGACGCACACCACGAGGAATCAGATGCGCAAACCAGCGACTATCGCGACGACGTTGTCGAGCGTTTGAAGGCGATCGAAACGCATCTCGCCGCACTCGGAAAATCGCAAAACAAATAGCAGTTACGCGCGGGCTTCGCCAATTGTTGCTATGCCCATTACGTCCAAAACCTTGGCTTCGATGTCTGCCGCGTTCAGCTTGGCGTCGGCGTACATGTCTTCGGGATTTGCGTGATCGATAAAGGTATCCGGCAGCACCATTGAGCGGAATTTTAGCCCGTGATCAAACACGCCTTCATCCGCCAACAGTTGGGCGACGTGGCTGCCAAAGCCGCCAATCGCGCCTTCTTCGATGGTGATCAACGCGTCGTGGGATGCGGCCAATTCAAGGATCATGTCGCGGTCCAAAGGTTTGGCGAAACGCGCGTCCGCAATTGTCGGGGTGATGCCTTTGGCAGCCAAAGATTCGGCAGCTTTTTGCACTTCGGATAGACGCGTGCCAAACGACAACAATGCGACCTGTGCACCCTTTTGGATCATACGGCCTTTGCCGATTTCCAAGGGTGTGCCGCGTTCAGGCAGCTCAACCCCGTTGCCTTCGCCGCGCGGGAATCGGAACGCGATTGGACCGTCATCGTGGGCTGCTGCGGTGGCAACCATGTGCGCCAATTCGGCCTCGTCCGCGGCGGCCATCACCACAAATCCGGGTAAGTTCGCTAGGTAGGCGACGTCGAATGCGCCCGCGTGCGTGGCACCATCAGCGCCGACCAATCCGGCGCGGTCGATAGCAAATCGCACAGGCAGGCGTTGGATGGCGACGTCATGCACAACTTGGTCGTAGCCGCGTTGCAAAAATGTGGAATACATCGCGCAGAATGGTTTCATTCCACCTGCCGCCAAAGCCGCCGAAAATGTTACGCCGTGCTGTTCTGCGATGCCCACGTCAAAGCAGCGGCTGGGGTAGCGTTCGGCGAACAAATTCAGGCCGGTGCCGTCTGGCATGGCTGCGGTCACCGCGCAGATTTTGTCGTCGAGCGCGGCTTCTTTCAGCAAGTATTCCGAGAACACTTTGGTGTAGCTAGGCGCATTGCTGGGCGCTTTTTTCTGCTCGCCTGTCACGACGTTGAACTTGGACACGCCGTGCCCTTTGTCGCGGGCTGTTTCGGCGGGGCCGTAGCCTTTGCCTTTTTTGGTCAGAACGTGGATCAGGATCGGGCCAGTCGCGCGTTGTTTGACGGTGCGCAAAACGGGCAACAACTGGGTCAGATCGTGCCCGTCGATGGGCCCTAGATAGCTGAACCCAAGTTGCTCAAACAAGGTGCCACCAACGGTCATGCCTTTTAACATATCCTTGGCCCGCCGCGCTCCTTCGCGGAACGGTTCAGGCAGCAGGCTGACGGCCCCTTTGGCGGCGGCCTTGAGATCTTGAAACGGTTCTTCGGCGTAAAGGCGCGAAAGATAGGCCGACATCGCACCGACGGGTGGGGCAATCGACATTTCATTGTCGTTCAGGATCACGATCAGGCGCTTGCCCAAATGACCGGCGTTGTTCATCGCCTCGTAGGCCATGCCGGCAGACATCGATCCGTCGCCGATGACTGCAATCGCGTCGCCCAATCCTTCGGGGGTCACACCGCCCAAATCACGCGCGACGGCAAAGCCCAAAGCGGCGGAAATCGACGTTGAACTGTGCGCTGCGCCAAATGGATCGTAGGGTGATTCAGAGCGTTTGGTAAATCCGCTAAGCCCGTCTTTTTGGCGCAGGGTGCGAATGCGATCACGGCGTTCGGTCAGAATTTTGTGAGGGTAACATTGGTGGCCCACATCCCAGACAATCTTGTCGCGCGGGGTGTCGAAAATGGCATGTAACGCGACCGTCAATTCGACCACGCCCAAGCCCGCACCCAAGTGTCCGCCCGTAACAGACACAGCAGAAACGGTTTCGTCGCGCAGTTCTCCAGCCAGTTGGATCAACTGTTTGTCCGACAGTTGGTTCATGTCGGACGGGCGCTGGATCTGATCCAGAAGCGGGGTATTTGGGCGGTTGCTTGTATGATCGGACATTGCCGTTTTCCTAGCTTTTGCGTGCGACGACGAATGCTGCGGCGTCACGCAGCGTGGTTGCATCGTCACCGTATATATTTAATGCGTCCGAGGCGGATTCCACCAGCCTGGCTGCGCGGCGTTTCGCCTCGTCTAAACCTAGCAAGGACACAAAGGTCGCTTTGCCGGCGTCTGCATCCTTGGCTGTGGCTTTGCCAACAGTAGCCGCGTCGCCGGTCACATCCAGAATGTCGTCAGCGATTTGAAAGGCCAAACCAAGGGCGCGAGAATAGGTTTGAAGGGCGCTAAGGTCCGCTTGGGCCATGCGCGCGCCTGCGGTTGCAGACCATTCGATCAATGCGCCGGTTTTGCCTGCTTGTAGGGTTGTGATTTCGTCTAGCGACAATGGTTCTGTTGCAGTTTCAGCTGCAATATCAAGTGCTTGACCTAGAACCATACCTTGTGCGCCACTGGCCTGAGCAAGGGACAAGGTCAGATCAGCGCGGACCAGAGCATCTCCAACTTCGGGGCGTGACACCATCTCAAACGCTAAGGATTGCAGCGCATCGCCCGCCAAAACAGCGGTCGCATCGTCCCATTTCACATGCACTGTTGGTTGCCCGCGCCGCAGATCGTCATCGTCCATGCAGGGCAAATCATCGTGGACCAGCGAATAGGCGTGCAAGGCCTCGATCCCTGTTGCAGGCCAGATCGCTTTGGCTGGATCAACGCCATGCAGGCGCGCTGATTCCAGCACCAGAAACCCGCGCAGACGTTTGCCGCCATTCGTTGCATGCGCCATGGCGTGCACAACAGACAGGTCATCCAGACCGCCAAGCACAGCATCAAACTGCGCCTGAATAGCGGTGGCGCTTTGTGTCAAACGGGTGGAAAACATCAGAGCCCTTCGACGGGCTTTAGACCTGTGGGATTGCCGTCGCTGTCCAGCGTGATGGCAGCAACTTTTTCCTCGGCTTCTTTCAACTTTGCCTCGCAGCGGGCCTTTAGGGCGGCACCGCGTTCGTACAGCGTGATCGACTGATCCAGCGCGACATCGCCGCGTTCCAATTGGCCCAGAACCTGTTCCAGTTCCGCCATTGCCGCCTCAAAGCTCATTTCGTCTACTGCTACATCACTCATCGCGCGGCCTTCATCAGTTCCTGAACATGGACGCGAGCGGAAGCCGCCAGCGCATCCAGATCATAACCGCCTTCGAGCACTGATACCAGCCGCCCCTTGCACAGTTCTTGTGCAAGTTTCGCGATAGCGGCGGTCATTTTTGCAAAGTCATCGGTAGACCAGCTGAGGTTCGCCAGCGGGTCATCCTGATGGGCGTCAAACCCCGCTGAGATCAGGATCAGGTCAGGCTGATGCGCGCGCAAGGCTGGAAATGCGATATCGTCGTAGGTTTTGAGCGCATGCACACCGTCACTGCCGGGCGCGAGCGGAATGTTGACGATGTTGTTGAGCGGGCCGCGATCCGACGCCTCGCCGGTTCCGGGCCACAGCGGCATTTGTTGCGAGGTGATGACCAACGCGCGCGGCTCGTCGCTGAGTAACGCTTGGGTGCCGTTGCCGTGGTGCACGTCGAAATCAACGACGGCGACGCGGTCAATGTCTGGGTGCTCTAGCGCGTGTTTGGCCGCGATCGCGACGTTGCCAAACAGGCAGAAGCCCATTGGCGTGGTTGCTTCGGCGTGATGCCCCGGTGGGCGCACGGCGACAAATGCGTTTTGGGCTTGGTCGGACAGGACCAAATCGACGGCAGCTACGGCACCGCCTGCTGCGCGATACGCGGCCGTTAATGACCCTGCGGATACGGATGTGTCAGCATCCAGCGACGCGAACCCATCGGATGGAATACTGGCACGGATGCGGTCGATGTGACTTTGCGGATGACAGCGCAAAATATCGGCATCGTCGGCCAACGGCGCGTCAGTGCGCAGCACATCCAAGTCCTGCAAAGCGTTCAAAATGTAGCGCAACCGGGCAACTTGTTCTGGTGCCCCGTCCGGTGTGACGTGTCCAAGGCAATCGGGGTGGGTGATCAAAGATGTTTTCATAAGTCTTTCAGCGATTTGATGATGATAAATCCAAACGTGCTATAGAATTGAACGAGAACGCCGCGGCGCACACGTTTGACAAGCTCAAACATTTTGTCGTCTGCAAACACATGAACTGGAAATTCTTGAGGCACAAAACACGCCATTTGGAGGGTTGTGAGATCGCTCAACCAAGGGCCAGAAATGGCGCGATCAAGCCGGCTTGTGCCAAATTTGTTTAACATAAAGTCAAGCTCGGCCGGATAGGAGCGACGCATGTGTCGACGCAACCGCAAAAGCGAGCGTAAGTAGATGAGCGCGAGCAGCTGCATCCTTAATCCGGGGCTAACATGTAACCTGCGCCACGGACCGTTTGCAGGTAGCGCGGTTGTTTCGGGTTGGTTTCGATTTTGCGGCGCAGGCGGGTGATTTGAACGTCGACTGCGCGTTCTTGGGCTTGACCACGATCACGGCCTAAATCTTCGACCAGCTTGGAGCGGCTGATCGGTTCGCCGGTCTTGGCTGAAAAAATCTTCATCAGCTGCATTTCTGTGGCGGTCAGGCGCACCAGATCTTCGCCCATCCACATTTCACCGCGTTCCATGTCATAGCGAATCGGGCCGAGATGCAGGATTTTGGGCACTGATTCTTCGGCCGGGGTTTCGGGCATCCGGCGCAGAACCGCGTTGATACGCAACAGCAGTTCTTTGGGCTCGAACGGTTTGGGGAGGTAGTCGTCCGCGCCGGCCTCTAACCCTTCGATCCGGTTGTCGGTTTCGCCCTTTGCAGTCAGCAACATAATCGGCGTTTGCGACGTTTCGCGGATCGATTTGCACAGCGAAATGCCGTCTTCGCCGGGCATCATCACATCCAGGATCAGCATGTCGAAATCCAGACCCGACAGAATACGCCGTGCGTGTTGGGCATCTCGGGCCGCAGTTACCAAAAACCCGTGACGCATCAGGAATTTTTGCAACAACGTGCGAATGCGTTCGTCGTCATCAACGATCAGCAGGTGGGCGTCCATTTCGCTCATTGTCCGGTCTCCTTGAGGCGCGTGTAGGCGCGCTGCATTTCTGTGTCCATCATTGCCTCAAGCACGGTACGAAAGCCCGCGACGGCGTCAGGCCCTGCATCACGAAACGCACTGCGCATTCGCGCGCGCTGGGCGTCTGATAAGGTTTGTTCCAATGTCTTGCCTTTGTCTGTCAGATACAAATGACGTTCGCGTTTATCGACTTTGCCCACAAGGCTTTGAACGAGACCGTCTTCGATCAGGGTGCGCAACACGCGGTTCAGCGACTGTTTTGTGACCCCGAGAATGTTGAGCAAGTTGTTCACCGTTGTGCCGGGCGCGCGATTGATAAAGTGGATCGCGCGGTGATGCGCACGCCCATAGGCCATGTCAGACAGGATGCGGTCCGGGTCCGCCGTGAATCCGCGATAGGCAAAGAACATCGCCTCAATCCCTTGGCGCAACTGTTCGTCGGTCAAAAACAGCAGGCTTTCACCGCTGTAGGGGGAGGGCGCGCGCATGTCCGACATCAGCCTTGATCCTTGTTTGTCGTGTTCAATTGTTACAACATACGTCAGTGTTATTGACATTCCAATACTAAAGACCTATCGAATGAGAGGTTTTGCGCAATTTTATGTCCGTACCGGACGTATCGGCGCAATTTATGCAAACACGAGAGGAATACAGCCATGGCTGGTGCATATGATGATCGCGACGGAAAAATCTGGATGGATGGCCAATTGGTCGACTGGCGTTCGGCCAATGTCCACATTCTAACTCATGCCATGCACTACGCGTCTTCGGTCTTTGAGGGCGAGCGTTGCTATTCCGGTAAGATTTTCAAATCGCGCGAGCATTCGGCGCGTTTGATCACATCGGGCAAGCTGATCGATTTCGACATCCCGTATTCCGTGGATGAAATCGAGGCCGCGAAACAAGCAGCGCTTGATGCCAACGGTCTGAGAGACGCTTACGTTCGTGCGGTTGCTTGGCGCGGATCTGGCACTGATATGGGTGTCGCGGCGGCTGCCAACCCTGTCCACATGGCCGTGGCCGTTTGGGAATGGGGCAACTATTATGGTGACGCCAAGATGAAGGGTGCCAAGCTCGACATCGCAAAATGGAAACGGCCCAGCCCTGAAACAGCGCCGTCCCAAGCCAAGGCCGCTGGCCTTTATATGATCGCGACAATGTCCAAACACGCGGCCGAGGCAAAAGGCTGTTCTGACGCTATGATGTTCGATTATCGCGGCTACATCGCCGAGGCGACTGGTGCGAATATCTTCTTTGTCAAAGACGGCGAAGTGCACACGCCTGACGCGGATGCGTTCCTGAATGGCATCACCCGTCAGACTGTCATCGGCATGCTGAAAGACAAAGGCATCAAGGTGCATGAACGCGTGATCATGCCGGATGAACTCGAAGGGTTCGAGCAATGCTGGCTGACCGGTACCGCTGCCGAAGTGACGCCTGTTGGGCAGATCGGTGACTACAATTTCGAAGTGGGTGCGCTGACGCGTGACATCTCGGAAAGCTACGAAAAGCTGGTCCGGATTTAAAAGGCGCATCTAAGTGGACTTTACCGCGTTCGCGATCGAGTGGGAGGCCGCATGGAACTCCCACTCGCTTGACCGTATTTTGGCGCATTATGCACCGGACGTTGTATTCCGGTCGCACAAAGCGATGCGATTGGTCGGCACTGGCGAACTGCACGGCCGCAATGCGCTGCGCGACTACTGGGGCCGTGCGCTAAAGGCCCAGCCAAACCTGTCCTTTGTCGTCGTCGATGTGCTGCATGGGTACGGGATGATGGTGATCACCTATCGCAATCAAAACGATGTGCTGGCCGCCGAAACGCTAAGGTTCGGACCGGACGGTTTGGTGATCGAGGCGTCGGCGTGTCACGCGAAATAGCATAGTTGCGGCGGTGATCATTCAGAATCACCGCCGCTTTGCTTTTTAGTACAACGCGACCGGGTTGATCATCGCTTGCACCGTGCCTTTGATCCGGGCTTGACCCAGCACAAACATGAACTCGTTCACGCCGTCACGCAGGACGGGGCCTGTGTTCATCGTCTCTAAGATGTAAATGCCGTTTTCCTTGAGCAAGGTGACGTGGCCATAAAAGATCTTGTCGCCTTCGGGTGCGGGGATCGGTTCAACCCCCCAAGTGTCCGCGCCCACTGCCATCGGATTAAGCGATGCGATGTATACGGCGCCCTCGTTGTTCAGGCCCGGTTCGGAGGATCCCCACGCGGTCGGGTCGCTTTCGAATTTGCCATCGGTCCAGCCGGTGTGGAACAGGATGATGTCACCTTCGCCCATGGTCACATTTTGTGCTTCGGCTGCGGCTTTGATGTCGTCAGAGCCGAAGTGCGCACCTGCCTCCATCACGTCGACGCCAAAGTGTTTCGCCATGTCGAGGATCACCGCGCGCCCAACCAACGGAGGCACGTCGTGTGTGCCCAGTTTGGTCAAACCAGTGATCACGCTGATCTCTTTTTCATCCAGACAATTGTAGTATTTCCCACCTTCGCCCAGATGCCCGAGGCCATCCAGTTGCGATCCGATTCCAACCCAGGTTTGCAAGATGTCGTCGTTGTAATTGCCCTCGTATCCAAAGCCTGACAGTTTTTGTCCGCCCTGTTGGTTGGGCTGCACAACTTGCAGGTTCAAAGATCGTGGCGGAAAGGCCGGCGTGTCGGATCCGATGGTGATGCCGAGGGGCATGGATTTGCCCTGCTTGATCAATTTTGACGCCATCAACGTGCGCTCAGGCGTGACAAGATTTGCGGAGCCGATGGTGTCTTCGGCACCCCATTTCGAATAGGCGCACTCAGCAGTCGCAATGCTGGCGGCAAGCGTTAGAACGCATGTTAGGCCGGTTAAGTGTTTGATTTTCATAAAAGTTCCTCCCATAAAAATGACAGGTCACCCGTCGTTCAGGTGATTCCCTGCACTGGAATTCATTCTAGCACGGGTTGTTTATTCGCCCTTTGGTGCCGTTGCGGCACGAGATTTCGCGCGGTCCATGCCCAACTGCCGTTCGCGCCAGATGATCAGGACACCGCCCGCAACAACCAGGCCCGCACCCAAGGCCATGTTAAGCGTCGGCGCTTCGGCAAAGAAAACGTACCCAAGGATCGCGGCGAAAATCAGCGACGAATAGTCAAACGGGGCCAGCATAGACGCGGCCCCAAACCGGTAGGACGAGGTGACAAGAATTTGCGCAACGCCGCCCACAAGACCTGCGCCGATCATCAGCATCAGCGCGTTTTGAGTCGGCCAGACCCAGCCAAACGGGATCGTCAGTAGCGACAAAGTTGTCGCCGTGAGTGAAAAGTAAAACACGATGGCAGCCGTGTGTTCGGAGGCCACCATCTTGCGCACATGAATTTGCACCAGCGCGCGTAACAAGGCGGCACCAAGGACCATCATCGCCCCAATGCTTGCCCCCGATGTCATGGTTTCGGCATCCAGTGATAGGCGCGGGGCCATCACGATTATGACGCCGATCAGGCCAAGTGCCACGGCAGACAGGCGAAAGACGCGGATCTTTTCACCCAGCATGAGCGCGGCGAGGATGACGGTGAACATTGGTGTGGCGTAGCCGATCGCGGTCGCTTCGGGGAGGGGGATCAGGCCAAGCCCGCCGAACGTCAGGATCATCGCGGAGGTGCCGAACAGCCCGCGCCAAACGTGTCCGACGAAGTTGTTGGGAACCAGTCCTTCGCGAATTTCACCGCGCTGCCACAACCACACGAAAATCACGGGCATGGCGAACAGTGAACGGAAAAACACGGCCTCGCCGGGGGGGACATCTTGGATGGCTGCTTTGATCATCGCGGCCATGCACATGAACAAGAACACTGCGATCAGTTTGAACGCGATTGCGCGGCCGGGGCGGTGTTCTGTGTGTGGTTTTTCCATAGTTTCGCGCCCGCTGATTTTTTTTGAGTATTTTTGATCAGAACAGGCGGGGCTAGCCGATGGATCCTTGGTTTTCGCCCTGCTGGCCGCGGTGCATCAGAATGTGATCGAGAATCACGCAGGCCATCATTGCTTCGCCCACGGGAACCGCGCGAATGCCGACGCAGGGGTCGTGGCGCCCTTTGGTGATGATGTCAGTTTCCTCGCCCGATTTTGTGATTGTTTTACGCGGGGTTGTGATGGATGACGTTGGTTTCACGGCGAACCTAACCACCACGTCTTGGCCGGTTGAGATGCCGCCAAGGATGCCACCTGCGTGGTTGTCGGAAAATCGTGGTCCGTCATTGCCCATACGGATTTCGTCGGCGTTTTCGGTACCCAAAAGGGCTGCTGCTGCCATGCCTTCGCCGATTTCCACACCCTTAACCGCATTGATCGACATCATCGCTGCGGCGAGGTCTGTGTCGAGTTTTGCGTAGACCGGTGCGCCGAGGCCGGCAGGCACGTTGCGTGCGGTGACTTCGATTACGGCCCCAACCGAGTTTTGTGATTTGCGGATGCCGTCTAAGTAAGTGTCCCATTCTTTAGCGGATTCGTGGGAAGGCACCCAGAACGGGTTTTGGTCAATTGCATCCCAATCGAAGGTCGTGCGGTCCAGATGCTTTTCGCCCATCTGCACCATGTAGCCGGTGATTTTCAGATCGGGAGCCAACAGTTTGATCGCCTCGCGTGCGATCCCGCCTGCGGCAACGCGGCTTGCTGTTTCACGCGCAGATGACCGCCCGCCACCGCGATAGTCGCGAATGCCGTATTTCATCCAGTACGAAATATCCGCGTGACCGGGCCGGAATTTTTCAACGATATCACCGTAGTCCTTGGACCGCTGATCGGTGTTTTCGATCAACAACTGAATCGGCGTGCCTGTCGTTTTGCCCTCAAACACACCGGACAGAATCTTGACCGCGTCTGCCTCTTTTCGCTGGGTCACGTTCTTGCCGGTACCTGGTTTGCGCATGTCCAGCCAGACCTGCAGCATCTCGGGCGTCACAGGCACGTTCGGTGGGCAGCCATCAACAGTGGCCCCAATCGCGGGTCCGTGGCTTTCGCCCCAAGTGGTGACGCGGAACATATGGCCGAAGGTGTTGTATGACATGTGCGGTATCCTTTGGGTGCGTTCTAACTGCGACGGCTTGCCCCCTCAAGGGGTTTTGCCTTGCGCGTGCGCTGGTGACCCCCTAAGCAGGCGCTACCTTGGGGTGCTTTAAATAGCTGAGATGCCACTGTGCGGACCCATTGAACCTGAACCGGCTAACACCGGCGGAGGGAAGGTAACGGCACAAAAGCCTCCTTTTCCCTATCGTCGCAAAAGGAGGATGCCATGAAGTATTCTACACTTGCTGCGGGCGTATTGACTGCAACATCGGCTATGGCCGAAACGCCTGAATTGACTGTTTACACCTACGATAGTTTTGTCTCTGACTGGGGCCCTGGCCCCGCGGTCGAGGCCGCATTCGAAGAGGTTTGCGCCTGCGATCTGAAATTTGTGGGCGCAGGTGACGGCGCGGCATTGCTCGCACGGATCAAGCTGGAAGGCGCGCGTTCCGAGGCTGACGTCGTTCTAGGTTTGGACACAAACCTGACCGCAGCGGCCAAGGCGACAGGCCTGTTCGCGACCCATTCGGTGACAGCGGATTACACGCTGCCGGTTGAGTGGAACGACGACACATTTGCCCCCTACGATTGGGGTTATTTTGCGTTTGTTCACAACGTTGATGAAGCTGCCCCTGCGAACTTCAAAGAGCTCGCCGCCAGCGACAAAAAGATCGTTATCCAAGACCCCCGTTCGTCCACACCCGGCCTGGGTTTGCTGATGTGGGTCAAGGCGGCGTACGGCGATGACGCTGACGCAATTTGGGCTGATCTGGCCGACAACATCGTCACTGTGACCCCCGGTTGGTCCGAGGCGTATGGCTTGTTTCTAGAGGGCGAGGCCGACATGGTCCTGTCCTACACGACCTCGCCCGCTTATCACCTGATCGCCGAAGAAGATGCGACCAAGGCGGCGGCGACATTCGACGAAGGTCACTATTTGCAGATCGAAGTTGCGGGCAAACTGAAATCCTCTGACAATCAGGAACTGGCGGATCAATTCCTGTCGTTCATGGTGTCCGAGGCGTTCCAAACGATCATCCCGACAACCAACTGGATGTACCCGGCAGTGACGCCTGCGGGCGGTTTGCCTGCTGGTTTTGAAACTCTGGTTCAGCCGTCCAAAGCATTGCTGATTCCAGCTGACGAAGCGGATGCCGCACGCGACAAAGCACTGGCCGAATGGCTCGCAGCGCTTTCCAAATAAGCCCACGATTGGGTGTCAGCGCTGCGGTTCTGATCGCAGCGCTGATCCTGTCTGCGCTGGGCGCTGTTGTGTCCCGCGCAACAAGTGACTTTGTGCTTAGCCCAGCTGATTGGGCCGCTGTGCGATTCACAATTTGGCAGGCGTTTTTGTCTGCAACCTTTTCATGTTTGCTTGCGATCGTTGTGGCCAGAGCATTGGCGCGACGCCAGTTCTGGGGGCGGGGATTGCTGATCACGCTGCTTGGTGCACCGTTCATTCTGCCAGTCATTGTGGCGGTTTTAGGTTTGCTCGCGATCTTTGGTCGCTCAGGTATTCTGAATGATGCGCTGGGTCTGATCGGGCTTCAATCGGTGTCGATCTATGGCCTCCAGGGCGTTGTCCTGGCCCACGTATTTTTCAACCTACCTTTGGTGACCCGCTTGTTGCTGCAAGGTTGGCAATCCATTCCGGCTGAGCGATTCCGTCTGGTCGCCCAACTGGGCATGCCGCCGCGCATGGTGTTTGGGCTTATCGAATGGCCGTTGATTTTGCGGATCATTCCGGGGGCTTTTGCCTTGGTGTTTGTGATCTGCCTGACCAGTTTTGCGGTGGCGCTGACGCTTGGCGGTGGGCCGCGTGCCACCACGATTGAATTGGCGATCTACCAAGCTTTCAGGTTCGATTTTGACCTCGGTCGTGCCGCCTACCTAAGCATCTTGCAGCTTGGGATTGCAGGCGGCGCTGCCGTTGTCGCGCTGTGGCTGATCCCTTCGGTTGGTTTGGGGGGCGGGCTGGACCGGATGCAAAAACGCTGGGACGTTCGTGGGGGTATTTCGCGTCTTCGCGATGCAGTTGTTATTAGCCTTGCTGCGACCTTTTTGATTTTACCTTTGGGCGCGGTTTTGGTGTCGGGTTTGCGTGGGTTGGCAGATGTTCCGCCAAGCGTTTGGGCCTCGGCATGGACGTCGACGTGGGTGGCGTTGTTGTCGACAATCGTGTTGCTGGCGTTGGCCTTGCCGATGGCGGGCTGGATCGCGACATCGCGGCGGACCAGCGTCGAGGCTGTCGGGCTGTTGGGCCTTGCCGCATCGCCGCTGATGATCGGAACCGGCTGGTTCATCTTGATCCATCCGTTTGCGAACCCGGCGGACTGGGCGCTAACTGTGACGATCATCGTGAACGCAATGATGGCGCTGCCGTTTGCGTTGCGTATTCTGGTGCCAAGCTTGCGCGACAGTGCGCAGGCTTACGGGCGACTGAGCGCGGGATTGGGACTGGGTGGTATGCGCCTGTGGGCGTGGGTATTGATCCCGCGCGGGCGGTCCCAAATCGGATTTGCGGCGGGACTGACCGCTGCGTTGTCGGTTGGGGATCTTGGCGTCATCGCCTTGTTTGCCGACCCTGACCGCGCAACATTACCGTTGCAGATGTACCGGTTGATGGGCAGCTACCGGACCGAAGCGGCATCCGGTGCGGCATTGATTTTGCTGGTTCTGGCGTTGGGATTATTTTGGATTATGGATTATTGGGGGCGTCGAAATGCTATCGTTGACTGATGTTGTAATCCAACAAGACGGCTTTCGCCTCAGCGCTGATTTCTCGATTTCAACTGGGCAGCGCGTTGCGGTTATCGGGCCGTCAGGGGCGGGCAAATCGACGTTAGTCAATGCGATCTGCGGGTTTGTGGACGTTTCCGCTGGAACCATTGCTTTGCAAGGCACGGACATCACCAAATCGATGCCATCCGAACGCGACATGGCGATTTTGTTTCAGGACAACAATTTGTTTGCGCATCTCAGCATTGCGCAAAATGTGGGCCTTGGGATCAGGCCCGCGATGCGGCTGAGCGTTGCTGAAAATGAAGTTGTTGCGCACGCGTTGGCGCGTGTTGGATTGGACGGGTTTGGTACTCGCAAACCTGGCGCGCTGTCGGGCGGCCAACAAAGCCGTGCAGCCTTGGCACGCGCGCTGGTCCAATCGAAACCGTGGATGATTTTGGATGAACCTTTTGCAGCGCTTGGCCCCGCCTTGCGCGCAGAAATGCTGGATTTAGTTGCCGAAGTTGCGACAGAAACCGGGGCAGGGGTGCTGATGGTCACACACGCACCCGAAGACGCGCGGCGCATTGCAGACACAGTGATTTTTGTCGCAGACGGCGTTGCACACGCGCCCGTGGTGACGGCAGAATTGTTGGACAATCCGCCGCCAGCCTTAAAGGCGTATTTAGGCTAGTGTTGCGCGTGCTTTAACGATGCTTAGCGCAGCACCCGCTGCTTCGCGTCCCTTGGTGACAAAGTGTTCGCGGTAAATCGTGTTGTGGTGATCTGTCTCTTGGTAGTGATGCGGCGTGAGCGAAACCGACAAGACTGGCACGCCGGAATCCATGCTGGCACGCATCAGCCCGTCAACCACGGCTGAGGCCACAAAATCGTGCCGGTAAATTCCGCCGTCGACGACAAATGCAGCGCAAATTACGGCGGCGTATTTTCCGGTCTGTGCAAGGTCACGTGCAATCAATGGCATTTCGAATGCACCCGGCACATCGATGACATCGATCTGATCCATGGGGATGATTTCGGCAAAACCGTCTAGTGCACGGTCGACAATATCAGCGTGCCATTGCGCTTTGACAAAAGCGTATCTGGTCGCGGTCGTAAGGGTGTGTGTCATCGGTAATCTCCTTGTTGGTTCGACACTGCACCCAAGGCGATTACATGCGTTTACTGCCCCCTAAAGGGCAGCCTCGCACATTCTCTTTCATCCGGACTATGACCGTCGGCTCAGGCATCTCACCTGATCTGCTAGACCCTGCGTCCCTCGCAAGAGGGGCACAAGCGCTCGCGGGCTCGTGGATCTGGTCCACATACCGCCGGTGGGGAATTGCGCCCCGCCCTGAGAATGATTGCACGTTGCCAATTTGGCGGGGCGTGCGCAATATCAAAAATGAGTATTTGAGGATCAGAACATGCACCCGAACCCGATTTACCACGATGCGGATGCTGCGCGTAATCTCGCGTTTGCACGCGAAGTCGGATTTGGGGTTTTGGCGGTGAACGGGCAGGCGGCCCCGATGCTGAGCCATGTGCCGTTTTTACTGTCGGATGACGGGGTGTTCGCTGAGTTGCATTTGGTGCGCTCAAACCCGATTGCGCGGGCATTAAAGGTGCCGCTGTCTGCCAGCATCGCAATCAGTGGTCCGCATGGGTATATTTCGCCTGACTGGTATGGGATTGATGATCAGGTACCGACTTGGAATTATGTGGCGGTGCATTTGTCCGGTCAGCTAGAGTTACGGCCCCAAGATGAATTGCGTGATCTGCTGGACCGTCAGTCTGGGCATTTTGAGAATTTGTTGTCGCCAAAGCCGCCTTGGACAACGGACAAGATGACACCCGACGTGATGGACAAGATGATGCGCCAGATTGTGCCGTGCCGGATGAAAATCACAGGTGTCGATGGCACATGGAAGCTGAATCAGAATAAAACCGATGAGGTACGCCTGCGCGCCGCCGATGGTGTCAAGGCGAATGATTTAGGTGTGAACACGGACGCGTTGTCGATGCACATGCGCACTGCAAAATAGTAATGTTGCCGGGCAGTGGCGCGGCAAAACCCGATGATCGTGAAAGGATCGCCAGATGAAATTGTATTATAGCCCGACATCGCCATACGTGCGCAAGGTGATGATCTTGTTGCATGAAACCGGACAGTTGGGTGACGTTGAATTGCTGTCTGCGCAGACGTCGCCGTTGGCCCCAGCAGATGGTTTGCCCGCCAAGAACCCATTGGCCAAGGTTCCTGCGTTAGAACGCGCAGATGGTCCGACGCTGTATGACAGTCGGGTGATTTGTGCGTATCTTGATGCCCGCGGAGGCGACAAATTGTACCCGGCCGGCGCGCGCCGTTGGGATACGATGACGCTAGAAGCCACAGGCGACGGTATTTTGGATGCAGCGCTGTTGATCACCTATGAGGCGCGCATGCGTCCCGAGGACAAGCAGTGGCCAGAATGGACAGACGCGCAGTGGTCCAAAATTTCTGGCGCTTGTGCGGCCCTGAACACCCGCTGGATGAGTCATCTGAACGGGCCTTTGGACATGGGGCAAATCGCTGTTGCATGCGCGCTGTCGTACGTGGATTTTCGCCACGACGCACGTGGATGGCGCCACGGAAATGATGCCTTGGCTGCATGGTACGCTGATTTTGCAGCTCGTGATGTTATGGTGCAGACCGCGCCGCCTGTCGGGGGATAACGGCGCGCAATGACGGATCGCCCCAAAGTCGCGGCCCTCGCGGTTGTATTGCGCGAGGGTCATGTGTTGCTGGTGAAACGCAAGAATGAACCGGACGCTGGTTTGTGGGGCTTTCCTGGCGGGCATGTTGAGCTGGGTGAGACCGGATTGGATGCGGCTGCGCGCGAGCTGCATGAAGAAACCGGGGTGATTGCGACGTCGATTGCTTATCTGACCAATCTCGACATCATCACGCATGATCCTGATGGTGGTATTGCGTTTCATTTTCTGCTCGCTGCCGTTCTGTGCAACTACCAATCGGGAACACCCCGCGCGATGGATGATGCGCAAGACGCCGACTGGATTCGCGTTCAGGATGTCGAAAGTAAATCAATCGCCCTTAGCCAGAATGTCGATGACGTATTGCGGTTGGCTTTGGCCTATCAGCGCGGTCATTGACGGCGCGCAAAACCTCTGTGGTGCTGTACTAGGCGTTGCCGCTGGTAGCTTTGTGGGGCGCTCGGCGCGGATCATTCGGATGCCTGACGGGTTCAGCCTGACAAATCCAGCGCAAAATGCCGCCTAGAATCACTGGCATCTAAAACTTTGTTCCTTCAATTTTAGAAATGTGATTTCACGAAACCGCAGTTAAACGGTCAAAATAGGTACTAAGGTTGTATTTTTCATGCCTTAATAGGTGCCTGCGACCACATGCGTCACTGATGTGTCTGGACGCAACGGTGCAGCCTCGTTAAACAGCGCCCAGCAAGGGTGCGCTATTGACGCACTCAATGTGTCTAATGGCCCGCACAGGGCTGGAAAAATTGGAGAAACCCACGTGTCTAACTCAGAAGAACACGAAGGCACCCGCCGGGATTTCCTGCTCTATGCCACTGGTGGCACAGGTGCAGTGGTCGCTGGTGCTGCGGTCTGGCCGCTGATCAACCAAATGAACCCATCCGCAGACGTACGCGCGCTGGCCTCGATTTTCGTCAATGTTGGCGATCTTGAGCCAGGCACGCAGTTGACGGTCAAATGGCTGGGCAAGCCCGTGTTTATCCGCCGCCGTACCGAAGACGAGATTGCTGAAGCAGCAGCCGTTGCGCTGACTGATCTGCCTGACGCAGACGCGCGCAACGCCAACATCGGTGCAGCCGACGCATCTGATGCGAACCGGTCTTTGTCAGAAGATGGCGAATGGCTGGTGATGATGGGCGTTTGTACGCACCTTGGCTGTGTGCCTTTGGGCGACGCTGGCGACTTTGGCGGCTGGTTCTGCCCATGCCACGGGTCGCACTACGACACAGCCGGTCGTATCCGCAAAGGTCCAGCACCTGAAAACTTGCCGGTTCCACCGGCCGTCTTCGTGGACGACGCCACGATCAAACTCGGTTAAGGGAGAGACGCAATGGGTGGAATTCCTCACGACCATTACGAACCAAAAACCAAGGGCGAAAAGTGGCTAGACAGCCGTTTGCCTATCGTTGGTTTGATGTACACAACATTGACGGCACCAACGCCGAAAAACCTGAACTGGATGTGGATCTGGGGCATCGTTTTGACGTTCTGTCTGGCGCTGCAAATCGTGACTGGCATCGTTTTAGCGATGCACTACACACCGCATGTCGACAATGCGTTTGCGTCTGTTGAACACATCACACGCAACGTAAACGGCGGCTACATGCTGCGGTACTTGCATGCCAACGGCGCGTCGTTGTTCTTTGTGGCCGTTTACGCCCACATTTTCCGCGGCCTGTACTACGGTTCTTACAAATCCCCACGCGAAGTCACGTGGATCATCGGCATGTTGATCTACTTGCTGATGATGGCGACTGGTTTCATGGGTTACGTTTTGCCTTGGGGTCAAATGTCATTCTGGGGCGCGACTGTTATCACTGGTTTGTTCGGTGCGATCCCGTTCATCGGTGACACGCTGCAAACCTTCCTGCTGGGCGGACCTGCTGTTGATAACGCAACGCTGAACCGTTTCTTTAGCTTGCACTATCTTCTGCCGTTCGTGATTGCCGGTCTGGTGATCGTGCACATCTGGGCGTTCCACACGACAGGCAACAACAACCCAACCGGTGTTGAAGTGCGTCGCGGATCCAAGGAAGAAGCTGAAAAAGACACGCTGCCGTTCTGGCCGTATTTCGTGATCAAAGACTTGTTCGCGTTGGCGGTTATTCTGGCTGTGTTCTTTGCCATCGTCGGCTTTATGCCGAACTACCTTGGTCACCCGGACAACTACATCGAAGCGAACCCGCTTTCGACGCCTGCACACATTGTGCCTGAGTGGTACTTCTTGCCATTCTACGCCATCCTGCGCGCCTTTACGGCCGAAGTATGGGTTGTGCAAATCGCGACATTCGTGACCGGTGGTATCGTTACAGCCAAGTTCTTTGGAGTTCTGGCGATGTTTGGTGCGATCGCGGTTATGGCGCTGGTGCCATGGCTTGATACATCGTCGGTCCGCTCTGGTCGGTTCCGTCCAATGTTCAAGTGGTGGTTTGCACTGCTGGTCATCGATTTCTTTGCCCTGATGTGGCTGGGTGCGATGCCTGCAGAAGAACCCTATGCGTCGTTCTCTTTGATCGCGTCGGCCTATTGGTTCGCATACTTCTTGGTTATCTTGCCGCTGCTTGGCGTGATCGAGAAACCGGATACACCGCCTGCGACCATCGAAGATGACTTTGCTGCCCACTACGGTAGCGACGCTGACAAACAGCCAGCGGAATAAGAGGAAATGCGTATGTTTAAGAAACTCGCAATCAGCACTGTTGCAGCGATTACGTTTGCAACAGGCGCTATGGCAGCAGGCGAAGGCGCGCATATCGAGAACATCGATTTCTCGTTTGACGGCCCCTTTGGCACCTACGATCAGAACCAACTGCAACGCGGTCTGCAAATCTACACAGAGGTTTGCGCGGCGTGTCACGGTCTGAAATATGTGCCGATCCGCACGCTCGGCGATGAGGGTGGTCCACACCTTCCTGCTGATCAGGTTCGCGCCTATGCCGATCAGTTCAGCGTCAACGACGAGCTGGCAAACCCGCAGCTGTTTGATCTGGAAACCGAAGAATATCGCGCCCTGACACCGGCCGATAGCTTTCCGATCAACAATGCCAACGCGGCCCCTGATTTGTCTTTGATGGCGAAATCACGTGCAGCGTTCCACGGCCCTTACGGTCTTGGCATCAACCAGTTGATGAAGGGCACAGGCGGCGCAGAATACATCGCGGCACTGATGCAGGGCTACGTCGATGCACCGTCGTGCACACCGGACGACATGGACGGCTCGTACAACAAATACTTCACATCTGGCGGCTATCCGGCAGAGTGCATGGACGAAGACGGTCATCACAAGTATCCGGGCAGCTGGATTGCGATGGGCCAACCTTTGTACGGCGAAGATGTTGATTATGCAGACGGCCATTCCAACAGCCTGCACCACGAATCCGAAGACGTTGCGGCGTTTTTGATGTGGGCGGCTGAGCCAAAGCTGCAAGCGCGCAAACAAGCTGGTTTTGTTGGTGTACTGCTGCTGACGCTATTGTCGGTGCTGCTGTACCTGACGAACAAGCGCCTTTGGGCACCGCACAAAAAGAAAAAGCACTAAGGGCAAACGCCTTTCCGCGAAATAGCCCCGCACTGGAAACAGCGCGGGGCTTTATTTTTTTGAAACAGGTCTGAGATCAAGATGAAACAATCGCTCGCTCTAATCACTTTGGTCGTGTCAAATTATGACGATGCAATCGCGTTTTATACGGATGTGCTAGGCTTTGATCTGATCGATGACACCTACCAGCCCGAGCAGGACAAACGGTGGGTTGTTGTCAAACCCAAAGGCGGTGGCGATGCATCGGTTTTGTTGGCCAAAGCCTCTAACGCAGAACAATCGGACCGCGTCGGTGATCAGACGGGTGGCCGTGTCGCGCTATTTTTGCAAACCGATAATTTTGAACGCGACTATGCTGCATACCAAAGCAAGGGTGTGAAATTTGTACGGGCCCCAAAAACTGAACCTTATGGAACAGTGGCGGTGTTTGCTGACCTTTACGGCAACCTGTGGGACCTGATCGAATTCAGCAAAGCCTAAGTTCGTTTCAGGCGCGCAGCTGAGTGCCGTCAACGCCGACAATTTGCGTCGACACGATCTGTCCCTCGGTCTGGGGGACTTCAAACGTCACTTCTGTGAACTGCTCTGTGCGGCCCATGTGGGCGTTCTCCATCAAGACCTGATGCGTGCGTCCGATCTGTGATTGCAGATGCGCTGCGACCTGCATTTGCCCTGCTGCGCGCAAAGTGGCGGCGCGTGCCTTGATCGCTTTGCCGTTCACTTGCGGCATGCGTGCGGCAGGTGTGCCAGGGCGCGGCGAGTAGGGAAACACGTGTAGCCAGGTCAGATCGCAGTCTTTGACCAACGCCAGCGAGTTTGCGAACATTGCTTCGGTCTCGGTTGGGAAGCCTGCGATGATGTCAGCCCCGAATGTCATGTCTGGTCGCAGTTTTTTCGCATCTTCGGCAAAACGGATCGCGTCGTCGCGCAGATGCCGTCGCTTCATCCGTTTCAGGATCATGTCGTCGCCGTGCTGTAGCGAAAGGTGCAAGTGCGGCATCAGGCGGGGTTCGGTCGCGATGGCCTGCATCAGGTTTTCATCCACCTCGATGCTGTCGATCGAACTGATCCGCAGGCGCGGCAAATCGGGCACCAAGCGCAAGATGCGCATGACCAGATCACCAAGTTTCGGAGCCGATGGTAAATCGCCGCCCCAGCTGGTCATGTCCACACCGGTCAGCACGACTTCGTTGTAGCCCTTGTCGACGAGCCGCTTGATCTGGTCGACCACAACGCCCGCAGGCACGGACCGTGAATTGCCGCGACCGTATGGAATGATGCAAAACGTGCAGCGGTGATCGCAGCCGTTCTGAACCTGCACGTAGGCACGTGACCGCGTGCCAAACCCGTCGATCAAATGCCCTGCGGTTTCGGTGACGGACATGATGTCGTTGACCTGTACGGCCTCACTGTCGCCGATGAAGTCAGCCGCCAGACCTTGCCACGTATCGCCCTGCATTTTTTCGGTGTTGCCGATCACGGCGTCGACTTCGTCCATCGCGGTGAAGGTTGCGGGCTCGGTTTGCGCGGCACATCCGGTCACGATCAATCGAGCGTCCGGGTTTTCGCGACGCAGTTTGCGAATGTCCTGGCGGGCTTTGCGCACAGCCTCGGCCGTCACGGCACATGTGTTCACAATCACCGCGTTCGTGAGACCGGCTTGTTCGGCCAATTCCTTCATCGCTTCGGTTTCGTACATGTTTAACCGACAGCCGTGATTTGAAAATTTGGGCGCGCTCATGACAGGCTGTCCATAAAGCTTTGCGTCAGCTTGCCAGAAAATACGTGCATCGTAGCACCTGTCATCCAAACGCCATCTTCGCGCCAGTCAACGTGCAACGTGCCACCGTCCAGATCAATGCGCACAGAGCGGCCCGTCAGGCCCCGTCTGGCCGCCGCAACGGCAGTGGCGCAGGACGAAGACCCAGACGCCAGCGTGATGCCAACGCCACGTTCCCACACACGCATGCGGATGTGATCGGGGCCAACGATTTGCGCGAACTGCACGTTTGTGCGATCTGGATAGAGCGGGTGATGTTCGAGCTCGGATCCGCGCACAGCCAGATCAATCGCTGCGACATCATCCACGAAAAACGTGCAGTGCGGGTTGCCCATGCCGGTGGCCGTCGGTGCGCCGTCGATTGGCAATTCTAGGGTGTCCATCGCACTGGCCAGCGGCACGTCCGCCCAGTCTAGCTGCGGATGCCCCATGTTGACCGACGTGATGCCGTCGCCCTGATCAACCGCGTGCAGGGCACCGCGATCAGTGGTCAGCGTTAGCGTTTTCGCACCACTACCGTCCATCAAAAATCGCGCAATGCAACGGGTCGCATTTCCGCAGGCCGCCGAAGTCGAACCATCAGAATTGTAAAACGTCAGATGTGCGTCCTCGGCCCCGTCGCTGATCACTGCCAGCTGGTCAAAGCCAACACCACAACGCCGATCAGCCAGCGCCTTGGCGAGTGATTCAGACATCTCGAACGCTTGCGTCCGTGCGTCCATGACAACAAAATCGTTGCCGAGCCCGTGCATTTTCATGAAGGGCAAAGAGAGAGGGGCTGAATGGGTCATTTCGGGCATATAACGCCCCCGCCGGAGTGAATCCAGAGCAAGAGAAATAAAGTTGATAATAAGGGCTTGACCCCCCCGCCGACTCTTTCTACTTAGCGACGCAGTGGGCCTGTAGCTCAGTTGGTAGAGCAACTGACTTTTAATCAGTAGGTCTCCGGTTCGAACCCGGACGGGCTCACCATTTTTTGTTTTAAATCAGTTACTTAGGCAGATTTTGCTTGGGTGAATTTTTGCCTTTGAAATCCGAAAGCTTATAGTAACCCGATTTTGACAGCCAACCTGTGTAACGCCGAAACCACATCTCAGCTTCTTTGCAGCAACCTATTGACGTAGGCTGTTCTGATGAGTTTTTGCTGTGTCGCTGTCTTAGACTTCTTCCGCAATCAAAAGTGACTTAGTTGGACGCATTCCCCAAAACAGGCATTGACGCGTAGCGTATTCTAATCCGCTTGTGTAGCGTTTTGCGTGTACCCTAACTGCGTTTTGGGCGATCATCCCACCACGGTAGCAGACGCCCTAAGTCATCAGCATAAAGATAACCGCGCTTTTCGGGCAGATCATCACCATTTGCATTGCGAAACATCGTATCCAACCGCCAGCCTATTTTCTCGTCCGAGTTGGACTCAATCAAAGCTGCTTTGAAGCTGGTGTGGGTGGCAACTGAAAGCACTCTTTCAAGTTCTGGAGCCGCGACAAATGTAATCGGCCTGCGATCAACTGCCATGATTTGTGGGTCTTTCTGATCTGCCATATCTTTGGCGTCCTCTAACACCTTTCGCCGTAGTGACTCTGCCATCTCAAGCCAGTTATTCAACGTCAACACGACCCCGACAGCATCATCTCTGACCCCGCGCCCCGTGAAACCACGACGACAGTGCGAGAAAAATCGCCAAAGCTGAAATACAGCCTTGGTCATATCTTCGTAGCCTCTCGCAGCCATGGGGTCTTTGCCGAACATGGCTTCTTGGGACATTCTCGTGGCCTTACATTCTACTGCAATATCTATATCCCCATCGACCATGCAGAGAATGTCGGGGGAAGCAAAGGATTGCGGCTTCTTTTTATAACTGAATTCACGCTCCCATTCTGGTCCAGCAAGAGTTTCAGAAAGGTATCGAAAACAATAATCTTCAAAACGTCGCCCGTAGTCGTCTCTGATAGCGCCGCCACCACCGACGACATCGTAGAACACACCAGACGTAACGCGTTCAAGGATCAACTCAGGTAAGGGTGCGCGGACCCTTTCACCATTCTTTCCGAAACGTAGGCAAGGTGCTTGGCGCAATATACTTGGTTTGTCAGCGGTATGAATGACCTTACGCCGCCTCTCTCGCGCTAGCTTTGCTGCATTCGGATAAGGTAAGGCAATCAGAGCAAGAACTTTTTCTACTTCCTCCCACTTCACGTCTAGCGTGGCCCAGGTGGCATTGTCTCGGATGACAGGAAAATTCATCAGACAGACAAACAGCATGAAGCCGATTTGAGAGAACCGGTTTAGAGAAATTCCATGGGTTTTTTCAAAATAGCTGGCACACTCCCCTTGCCCATAGACGTAAGCATTTCGGTAAAATTGAGGTATATTTACAAAACCACGTTGCCAGTCGAACTGCCGAGCGGCTATCCGACCCATTTCGATGAAGATGTCTTGTTGGCTTTTCTGAATACAGAATTCTGCGTTTTCAAGATCCCTGAGCCAGTTGGCACAACTAAGTGACGACTGGAAGTGGTCCCAACGCAAAGTACGTACCTTACCCGATTTCCTTAGCTTCGCTTTCGGGACTGTCATCAATTCATTGGCAAGCGTTTCAATCTCCCATTGCTTGATAGATAGCCTGTTTGAAAACTCAGCACCGATAGCGCCGTCCGGTATGGTGCTTGGATCAAAGTACTTACGGGCAACGTCTGGTGTGTCAGTTTGGAGCATCCGCGTTGCCCAAAGCAACTGTATGAATTCTTCATTTCCAGCGGCTTCAAGCAACTTGTTCAATTTCGTACGATAGTATGACCGCATCTCACCACCCAACACTAGACTTCAAATCCAACTATGTTCTTGGCGTCGGATTTACGAGAGGGCCTGTTCCTTTATCGCTATCGGCCCCAACCGGACCTTGATGCATTTGTCGTCCAACGACCGCTCCCCGAACTTAGCAGGCATTGGAATTGCTGGTCCCGTGACGGCTCTGCGGAGGAAGCGAGTTTCAGATGCATCTTCGTTAATGCTCGTTTCGGGGCGCTTCAGTTGAGGCTGTCCAGAAATAGTCAGGCCCTCTGCTTATTCCGCACGATCATCTTTGCTGATCACTTCTCCACTTGACATCATATCACCATCTTCAAGTATTTGGGCTGTGCTTGGCGGTGGTAAAAGCTTCACAGCCTCTTTCAGATCTTCAATGGTTTTCGCTTCGATCTTGTAGTCATCGTACTCAATTTTCAGAGATCTGTTTCGATCACCGTTGAGCCATTTTTCGACCAACAGGAGAACGCTTCCCGTGAAAACTGTTGCGCCAGCGGTCACCGTTTGAGGATGCGTCACAAACCAGAGCAGGTGCTCCATAACAGATGCTGATCCGGAGCTATCCTTTGTCATCATCGCGTTGCCCACAGCGACCCCGTTCTCCGCAAGCGACAAGCTCAACGCTTTCGCCGTGTCAGCCTCGTCTTTCGTTTTGCTGTGGGACAAAACGATACAAACTCTGTCGTTAATCACTTCTCTAACCATTATGGTTTCCTATCCGTTGGTCGAGTCATTCTCTTCACGAGAATGGTGTGTAAATCATATGATGCAAACCCTTGGCAAAACCCACTTTAATTTTTCCGCGTTTTGGTTGGGCTTTGAAAAGCAATCGTTCGTGCATAGCGCAGCATTGGTAGAAGTGGGCTTGGAACTGACATCTGACAGTTTTGTTAGGTTGACGGCAGACCGGCTAAATTTATAGGAAAAGTTGAGCATAAGTTACGTATAGAGTCTCAGATTGTACTGTGCAGACGCAGTGAAAGTTGGAGTCCTTGTCTTTGATGGATTCAATCAATCCTTGCATTCATCTCCCTTGAGTTGCAGTGTTTCAGAGTAATAATGGTAGAGAAATCTAGAATGCAAATCGGTCTGCGGATTTATAAAGTCCAAGTTTATCACAATCACAAATCGCAAATTCTAACATCCGACAAAGGCCCAGCCGATATTCTTAGTTTCATTCGGGACTGTTGTTTTGCCTTTTCAAAAAAGCCGTTGGATGATGGAGAAACGAAAATTGTCCGATTTGAGCCTAGTGCTAATTTCATAAACAGCGCTCATGGTCTAGTGAGATACGGTAAATACGGGTATGGGTCGCAAGTAGAGGACAAAAACTCCGGCGTTATTGAACATACCCGTACGATAGATCAAGCAGACATGATCCCACTATACTATCGATTTTGGCTAGCCGACGGTAAAACGTATGGTCTTGTAGGTCTTCAATCTTTTGGCGGGCTTTCCTGTGTGGATATCGTAAATCGTGCAATGATCAATACTCACGGGATGATGTACAAAGATTGGCAATTAACGATGAAGAAAGTGATGCCGAACGACGTTAAATTATATGGTAACAAAGTTGTTCGTTCTGTTCAGTTGGTTAAGAAAAATACTGACCAAAATATTGTTGACAAGGCTCTACGGCCATCGGATTCAGATACCAAAATGGATGTTGAGCTTTTCTTAAGAGCTAGAGGGAATGGAAACTTCGGTAAGTTGAAGGACCTCAATGATAAGATCGGCGGCCATATGGAGATCGGGGATATGGAATTTTCAGGTGCTTATGCAAATGTCAAAGTTGGATCGTCATTTAAGAAGATCGGTGTGGTGGGGGTTGCAAGCACCGCAGGTGTCATTGATCTAACGGACGACTTGGTCCTAGACGCAAATAATCACCCAACTTTGAAGAGTGTTTCTGATGAGACAACACGTCATATAGCTGATTTTGCAACGATGCTCGGATGAAAGGCAGACTCAACATAGTTTGCATTTTTCAGGACTTTTGGCGAGCCTTAGTGCGGGACTTACATCCATTGCAGGTTCTGTTTGTTTTCTTGTGTTTTTTCGGTGTCCCTCTAGGCGTTGGCATTGCCACACATGCGTTCTGCGTTCAAATCCCGAACGAACAATTCTCTTCCTTAATTTCGGTTTATGCAATTTTCTCAGCGCTTCTTTTCGGTGCGCAAATTTCTGCGTTTTCCATTTTCAGAAGCTTGACAGAATTTCAGACATCAAGAGTCAAACCGAATGAGGAAGACCCGGTGCTGAAAGCTTCTATTGAATCTGATGCAACAAAGAGGATTTCCGACCTGAAGTTGGCATTCAAGGACATCAACTCTAATATCTCCTACTTAATAATGACGGCGGTGATACTCTTAAGTATCTTAATAACTTTTGCCATTTCCGGAGTCGCAAATGTATTTTCTAGTTCTGTGGTAATATCACTCACAGCGCATTTGGTCCTAGTACTAACCATGGTAATCAAACAGTGCCATCTTATTTTCAGCGCCGCTTACTCTGAATGAATTCGCTCGACGCTAGGCAATGCCATCGCAGAGAATGGCGGAAAAGATGGGCCACGACACAGCGGTTGCAAAGGCGTTTCTTGCGTTTGAATGTCAATCTGTGCATAACTTTGCCAAAATACGCTAACTGCGCATAGCTGGCCTTGGTGCGTGTCGCAGCGAAGGTCCGGTTCCCGCCCATCTTTATATCAAATGTTAAAGTGTGGCGCTGGAAGGGATGCCCCTACTTTCAGGACTGTTCTGAGAAACCATGAAAAACCGGACATTTCCGGTGTATTGGTGAAAATCCATGTCCGCAAAAGGAACGTAAAAGCACACATTAGCATAGTAAAAACCATGCTAATGTGTGCTTTTACATACTATTTGGTACCTTTTGTCCCATTCAGAAAGACATACCGATCTTTGGCGTCATTTAGTTGCTTTTCCGTTTTTGTCAGGTTGCTCAATGCCAGACATTTCAGGTCATTTCCGGTCTTGTCGAAGAAGTCACCAATCCCGTCTATGTCCACACCATTCAAGGCAGCCAATGAAATGCTAGTGCCCAGAATGTTCCGGATAAGGACGGAAATGTGTGTTCCTTTGTGGACCTCCTTTATCGGGTTTGGATTTGCCCCACTGTGCATTTCAAGCAAATCATCGGTCATTTCAGCCACGATGGCGTCCCAAATTGGATGGCTCGGCCAACGGCTGCGGTTGGGATCATTATTGGGTGCGGTGTAGCGCACGGTTTCGCCCGTTTGCTGTATCAGGTCACCGAACAGATCGAACAATTGCCCCCAAGTGCGGATGCCCCATGTGTCTTTTAGATAGGCTTTGCCCGCCCGAAATTCGACCCGCCATACACGGCTTATGTCCGGCTGTGTGGCGTCGATGAAATGATCCGCGTTCTCTACATAAGGTAACGTAACGGGGGAGGCGTCAGGCCCACTCTCCCTACGTACTGTTACATAACGTAGGGGCGGCAGGTTTTGCTTACGTAACGTATCGTTCCAGATCGCCCACCAATAGGTTTTGGAGCGCGCAATCACTTCGGCGCGTTTGTCGTACACAATGACTTGGCGGTTTGGCATTTTGCCCAAGGTGACGGATGTGGTGCGCCCTGACTTGCCGTTCACGGCTTTGTCCGTGTCGGTGATGTAATCACGCCGACCGGTGCCACTGTGCATGACAAAATGTTCCGGTTGTAACGTGAACGACGGTGCAAACACATCAACGCAGAAATCGACGCGGGCGATACTGACGTCATCGGCTTGGAAGCGGATACCCCAAGCGGCCAGCGTGTCCTCAACATGCGCCTTGGCACGGCCTAGTCCATACAACGCGAGGTGCCTTGAGCCGATATTGATGCGGACGCCCCATGGGTCTTTGGGGTGAGGGCGCTTAAAGGCCCATGACGCGCCGTCGGGGCCACCGTCAAGCAGGAATTGGTATCCGGTCCCGCCGTGGTGCTTGAGGTGGAACTGAACGTCGCCATATCGGCACAACACGGATGCATTGTCAGCTTTGGCGCGGGTCTGTTCGGTTTCAAGGTAATCTAGGAACTCTGGCGTCAACGCCGCCTTGATCGACAAAGCAATGGTATCAAAGCCTTTATGTAAAATGGTCATGTCTGGAATGGTGCGTGTATTTCCAGAGGGGGGTGCTACTACCACCCCCCTTGGGGTGCGTTTGGTGGATTGTTTGGCCTGATTGGTGCCTCCGGCGGGACAGCTTAGGTTTTGGGGCCGAACTGGGTTTTGGTCGGGCGCATCATTTGTCCGCATTTGACTGCCTCGCGATCCAATTTTCCGCGCGTTCTGCCGACTTGGCTATATTGAGCAGATCAGCATGGCCGTAGCTGGTCGTGTTTTGCCATTGGCCTTCGCTGTTTTTGTAAGAGCGCGACAGATCGACAGAATAGAAGCCGTCGTTATCCCAGATGGTTGCGTTGATTAGCCCCAATTTGAACTTGAAGGCGGGTTGTTTGGACATGGTAAATCCCTTTCGGATTGGATTGACGACAGACATAGAAAGGGCGCGCAGTCGCGAAACCACGCGCCCATTTGAAAGCCTTTCGGCCCCAAAATCCTCAAAGGTGCTGTCAGGCCCCTTGAGGCAAAACTGGTGTGTTAGATGGTTTGAGCGGTGTTGCTCACCGTGCGCGCTGCGATCCACTTTTCCAGATCGGTGCGACGGTAACGAACCGAGCGGGACGAGACCTTTACAAAGTCAGGACCACCGCCGCGATGCCGCCAATTTTGGAGCGCACGGACGGAATAACAAAGGATCGACGCGGCTTCGCGTTCATCGACTAGGGTGGATGCGGAATGTGTATCTTGCTGTGTCATTTGCTCTGCTCACTTGGTTTGAATTTGTGAGACAAACGTAACTAAGCGATTCCATTCCAAACAGTCGGGGGGCTTACACAAAATTGACTGCTTAACATTGATGGGGTTTTGGAACCCCTTATTTGTATGACCTAAATCCAATAACTATTTCAAACCACATCCTGTTGCACTCAAACATCACTAGGCTTTGAAGGCTTGCCGCCCTTTCGCCAGTCGTTCGGAGCGTACAGCTCCCAAACTGCATCGAGCTTCTTTTCTAGACGATCCAATTCTTCAACACGGGCAAACTTTTCTTCGTACTCTCTCAGAACCATTTGACGGCTTAAGCGCTCTTTCTTTGCTGAAAAATCGGAAACAAGATCTTTGAACCAAAGGACGAAATCATCTTCGACAGGTGTTTTTCGATACATTGATAAGTCCCCTTGCAAAGGCTCAGCCCATTGCTCAAACGCCCTTTTGAGAAAGTACGCTCTATATTTTTGCCGCCGCGCAGGGGATGCTGGTGTCACAACGTATGAATGCGAAAAACTAACCCTAAAATCTTTGTGGTTCGTCCAGTCAGCCATTGATCCAAACACCGTTCCTGAACCGAGATAGGTTTTTAGATCAACCTTGCGAATGGCATTGCAAATGAGGCTTTCGACGGCTTGCTTTCGCTCAAATGCAAGTGCGTCTCTTATACGGTTGTCATAGCTTCGGCCAAATTCATGTGCCGCAGTCTTGGCGTGATCTGCCTCAGGTTGCGCGATATCCAGCTTTTTCTTTAGTGCGTCATAGCTCGCTTGATCACCACCTGAGTAAAGGCCCATCCTTATTTCCGTCGCAATTCTCTGTTTAAATTCAGCTTGGGCGTTCAAGCGGTCCTTTTCTTCCCTAAGCGTCTCGCCCGAACTTTCAGGCCAAGACGAAATTTCCAGTCCGGTCCAAGCATCGGGGAACATGAAGCATCCAAGTGCATGAAATGCTTCGTTCAGCGAGAAGTATTGGCTTCGGTCAAATTGAAGTCTTGGAAAAGTATAGGCCATGTAGGAGACTCGCGGTTCTGGTGTGAGATTTAACTACGCCACACTTCCCAACGTCGCCGCAAGCCGATTGGCAATCTGTCCGGCGGCTTTTTGCACCGCATCATCTGACAAATGCGCATAGCGCAGCGTTGTGGACAGGTTTTTGTGACCTAAAATCTCTTTCAGCGTGAAAGGATCAATTCCATTCATCACGGCGACAGACGCATAGGTGTGGCGCAGATCGTGAATACGAACGTCACTCAGCCCTGCGCGCGCTCTTATTCTGCGCCAAGGTTTCTGCAGGTCGTTATAGTGGCCCTCACCGTGGGTGCCTAAGATGACGTAAGGGTTCCCGTCGCGCCTCTCTAACGTGTCAATTAACGCGCGTGCTGCGCGGGGCAAGGGGATGCGCCGCCGTCCTGTTTTACTGTCAGGCAATTCCAAGTGCGTCTGTGTCACATAATCCCATTTTAGCTTTTGAATTTCGCCAAGACGGCAACCCGTAAGCAGTAAAAGGTAGAACGTGGCGAAGACGTAACGGCTAATTTTTTCGCGTTGCAACATGTCGGCCAGAACCTCGCCAAGCCGTTCTTGCTCCTCCTCGCTCAAATACCGTTTCTTTTCCTCTTCCGGATACCGCTTGATCCGTTTTGTCGGGTTCGTGTTCATCGGGCGCAGCCCCCAATCTTCGGCAAGGTTCAACATCTTGGACAGAACCATCACGCACCGATTGGCCTGATAGGGTGTTTCACGCCGCTTTAAGTGCAGCGCCTGAATATCCACAAAGGTGATTTCAGACGTTTTAATGCCACCCAAAATCGGATTAACGACCTTGTTTAGCAGGTTGGTGTAATCGTAATGGGTTGTCGGTTTGCAATGCAACGCGACGTGCTCTCTTAGGAATCGTTCGCCAAGTTCCTTGATTGACGGACTGCGCAATCGCGCTTTGCGCTCTGCTGCTGGATCAGAGCCGCGCGCCACGTCTGCTTGCGCCAGCTTGGCATCCTTGCGCGCCTCGTCAGCAGTCAAGATGCCATGCTTGCCAAGGGTCTTGCGACGGGTGCGCCCGTGCAGCTTATATTGCACAACAAAGACCTTGCGACCTGTCGGATATATCCGCACGCCAAAGCCTGCCAAATCGTCATCCCAAAGGATGGTTTCTTTAGCGGGGTTTGGTATGCTGTCCACATATCGTTTGGTCAGTTTTGTCATCGGGTCACTCGCTTGAAATTACCAAATCCGGAAGCCTACCGGAAGACTCGTGCAGCGTTTCATAGCGTCAGTAATGTTAGGCGAGCGGGCGAATGGTCAAGAATAAATGTTTATATTCAGTCATTTATGGCCGATGAGCGCGATGTGGCGAAATTGAGCGAAACCCCTTGCTGGCCGCTTTTAATCAGTAGGTCTCCGGTTCGAACCCGGACGGGCTCACCATTTTTTGTTTTATTGTCATTGGGCCATAACAGTGCGGATTTGGAGCATAAGCTTGCAAATTCGCCCGTATGGTTAGCTTTCAACATCAACTTGAGTCTGCAATCGAGATGATGCCTCGCTTTGGACTAGTCGAGACAATCTCGGCGGATAGTTCAGTTGGAAAGGCAACGGATTGGTAGGCAACGGCGCGTAACCGCGTCGTCGAACTGAGCCTCAGTTAAGAAATTTGATCTGATTGAAGGCTCCAACAAACCAAGGTTAGATCGATTGCCTTTCGCGATTTGTGTTTTCTGCTAGGAAAGTCACTGCTAGAGAACTTTGCCATCACACAGCAAGTGCGTATTTTCTGTATTGAATCAGTAGCCTTGATGATAACCATTTTAGATGGAGGACTCGTAGTTGTCAGGTAGAAAGCAGCATTATATTCCGCAGCATTTTCAACAGCCGTTTGCAATAAAAGGCTCTCAGCGGAAAATCTGGCTGTATCGCAAGGGAAAGCCCGAACCCATACCAGCTTCCATAGGAGACACAGCCGCTCAACGGGACTTTTACACTAAGCCATCCGACGATGATTTGCCGACGCTTGACGATCTTATTACCTAATATGAGCAAACTATGCATAGCACAGTGGACGAGCTCAGATCGTTAAATGTCGGTGATAACATCGATCCACTGGTGATCGCCGAAGTCGTCACACACTTGGCGATACGCTCTTCATACATGCGGGGCATAGTCGAAGATGCTGCTGAATCAATGGTAGAAGTCATTGAAGCGACAGCTAAGGGAAATATTGATGGCAGAGCGATCAAATTTCCAGCACACAAAGTACCGTCAGCAGTAGAGAAGTTGATCTTAGAAGAATTTGATAAACGTGGGCTATAAGAGTTAACGCCTGTCGATGGGAAGACCCTGCCGAAACTCCTATATTTTGCCTTGCGGGAAGGTGCTGATCAGTTCCTTGCAGAAGCAAGAGGCCTATTGGATCACTTGATCGGGGAATTAGAGGAGAAATCGCCACAACTTGGCCACAGAACGCAGACTTCCGTGCTTTCAGAAAGCATGGCTCCCACCGCAAGAATAAAAAAACTGGCGTTGCTTGACTGGCGGGTTAAGGCAAGTCCGAACGGTCACGCAATTCTACCTGATAGTACAAGCATTGCATTTAATGGTACGGAATGGACATCGCTGCTTTTTGTTAGCAATGACGAGATTGAAGCAGTTGTGCTTCCTCTCACCCCCGACCGTTTAGCGGTAGGTGTTCGAAAGGGTTGCGCAGTACCAAATCTTACTGCTTTTGATGAGTTAGCGGCACGGGCATCCCATACATTCTTTTTGTCTTCGGAGCGTCGCAAAGAGCATGATGATTTCCTTCCTATTCTCGGTGGCAAGGTGCATGAGCAAGTCTCCAGCATGACTAAAGGCGCAATGACGCAAGCCGTTGATGAAATGCTCAGGGCTGATCCCCACCTACTTTATGAGGCGCAAGCTGAGCACGCGGTGAATGAATCTTGGTCAAACCCAGAAAAAGGAGAACAAATTAATTTCTCCTTGCAGCTTTTCGATTTTGGCGATGATGCGCTTGCAAACGGAGTAGCTGAAACGATCAAGCAAATATTGATTACATTCTCAAAACATTTACCTGTCTATGATCTCAGCGGGTTTGTATTCGCCAATGACTACCGAACAGCTCTCAAATCTGTGGAGAGAGGTTTCGATGCAAGAAATGACCTTGAACCAATAGAAGACGACAACAAAGTTGGTGTTAGTATGCCCCTTTCAGTTCTGAAGGACGGGAAGGTCCGGACGGTAGTCGTGAGTCGAAGTAGCATTGCTATCGATTTAGTCTCAGACGATGAGAGTGCGAAGACCGAGGCGACAAGCATTATTCTGCACAATCTATCAAGCGCTGCGTTAACAAGCTGAGGTGCCCCTAGTTTCCTAGACGCCCGCCTTGTTCATTTTTCTTTGTTCTGTTTCATAGTCAACTGGCGACAGCATGCCGTTGTTGGTGTGCTTGCGGGTCGGGTTGTAGAACATCTCGATGTAGTCGAACACGTCCTGTCTTGCTGCGTCGCGTGTGACATATGTCCGCCGCCTGACGCGTTCCCGTTTCAAAAGCTGGAAGAAGCTTTCAGCCACCGCATTGTCATGGCAGTTCCCACGTCTGCTCATGCTGGCATCCAGATTGTGTTTGTCCAGGAACGATTGCCACTCTTTGCCCGTGAACTGCGATCCTTGATCAGAATGGATCATCACCTTGGTCTTTGGTTTGCGCCGCCAAACAGCAGCTAACAGTGCTTGCAAAGCAAGATCAGTTGTCATGCGCGACTGCATTGACCAGCCAACGACACGCCGCGAGAACAGATCAATGACCACAGCGAGATACGACCAGCCCTCATGCGTTCTGATGTAGGTAATGTCTGTCACCCATACCGTATCGGGCGCATCAACTTCGAAATGACGGTCCAAGGTGTTGTCGGCAACAACAGCAGGCTTGCCGCCATAGCGCCCTGGACGGCGTCTGTAGTCAATCTGTGCCGAGATGCCTGCTAAGCTGGTCAAACGTGCAACACGGTTCTCTGAGCAGGTCTCGCCTTGATCCAAAAGATCATCGTGCAGTTTGCGGTAGCCGTAGACCTTGCCGCTGTCCGTCCATGCCTGTTGCAGCAGATCAGTTTGCCGAGCGTCTTCAAGCGCACGCTGGCTCAACGGTTCTTTAACCCATGCGTAAAAGCCACTGAAATGCACCATCAGCACACGACACATTGACCGCACCGAAAACTCCGCCCGATGAGCCTCAATAAATGCGTACTTCACTGAGACTCTCGCGCGAAGTTCCCTCTCGTGCATTGCTGCGCAATACCCTGCCGGGCAGCGCGACGGTCGCCTTTTTTAAGATGGTGCGTTCCTCGGTCACCCGGGCCAGTTCGCGCTTCAACCGTCTTATCTCAGCAGCCTGTTCCGCAACCTCAGATCGGGCGCGTGGTGACTTCGCAAACTGCGCCTTCCAAGTGTACAAGGATTTGGTGCTGATACCCAACCGCTCGACCACTTCGCTGACAGCGTAACCACGCTCAACAACCTGCGCCACGGCGTCCTGTTTGAACTCGTCTGTAAATCGTATTCCCTTGTTCATAACCGTCTCTCCTTGGTTCCAAAATTACCAAGCAAAGCGTCTACAATACTAGGGGCACCTCATACCGACTTCACCTACTTCAAGATTATTGGCTGGGGTTGGTACTATCTCGGCACGATCTTGGATGATTACAGCCGCTACTGTCTGACGTCAGCGCTTATGGGTCCAAATAGGTATATTTGATAAGAGAGAGTTGTTGGCTCATCGTAACCACTGAGGAGTGGGACATGAGACAGACAACTGGAACACGCAAAAGCCCTGGCGAGAAGATCGTCAAAGACATCAAGCGGGCCACGCGCAAGCATTATTCATCCGAAGAGAAGATCAGGATCGTCCTGGACGGTCTGCGTGGAGAAGACAGCATCGCCGAACTGTGCCGCCGTGAAGGCATATCACAGGGCATCTATTACAAATGGTCCAAGGACTTCATGGAGGCTGGCAAACGGCGGCTAGCTGGCGATACGGCACGTGCTGCAAACACAGATGAGGTTAAGGACCTGCGCCGCGAAGCCCGTGATCTGAAGGAAGTGGTGGCTGAACAGACGCTGGAACTGCGTCTTCTCAAAAAAAGCATGTTCGACGGTGGGGGCGACCCCGAATGAGATACCCTGCATCTGAGAAACTAGAGATCATCCGGTTGGTCGAAGAAAGCCACCTGTCAGCCCGCCTGACGCTCGCCAAGCTCGGTATCCCCCGCACCACATTCTACCGTTGGTATGATCGCTACCTCCAGCGTGGTGAGGCTGGGCTGCAGGACCAGTCTCCCAGGCCCAAGCACGTCTGGAACCGCATCCCTGACGACGTGCGTCGCAAGGTGGTCAAACTGGCGTTGAAGGAGACAGAGTTGTCACCGCGAGAACTGGCGGTGACGTTCACAGATACAGAAAGCTACTTTGTATCAGAGGCTTCAACGTATCGGATCTTGAAGGCGCACGATCTGATCACCAGTCCTGCCTTCATTGTGATCAAGGCCGCCAGTGAGTTCAAAGACAAAACGACGGCCATCAATCAGCTGTGGCAGACCGACTTCACCTATCTGAAGATCATCGGTTGGGGCTGGTTCTATCTCAGCACGATCCTGGACGACTACAGCCGTTACATCATCGCGTGGAAGCTTTGCACCAATATGCGGACCCGCGACGTCACTGACACGTTGGATCTGGCTTTAGCAGCGTCGGGATGTGACCAAGTTCATGTCGTCCACAAGCCGCGACTGCTCAGCGACAACGGCTCCAGCTACGTCTCGGGGGAACTGGCCGAATGGTTGCAGAATAAAGGTATGAAGCACTCGCGCGGTGCGCCGTATCATCCGCAAACCCAGGGCAAGATCGAGCGTTGGCATCAGACTTTGAAGAACCGCATCTTGCTGGAAAACTACTTCCTACCCGGTGATCTCGAAGCCCAGATTGAAGCCTTCGTCGATCACTACAATCATCGGCGCTTCCACGAGAGCCTGAGCAACGTCACACCGTCTGATGTCTACTTCGGACGGTACAAAGCCATTCTACAGCAACGAGAAAGGATCAAACATAAGACGCTCGAAACGCGACGCTTGCATCACAGACAACGCGCCGCATAATCAAACCAACCAGATGAGCCAAACTCTGTCTTAGCTTAAGCTGCCATTGGTTCCAAAAACCCTGACGACGGACACTGGCGGGATGGTTTTGGGATCACCTTGTGTCGTCCCAGAAATCTGTTGGCATATCGTGCAGTTGCTGGGCGGTTGTATCATCGATCCAGTCTTGGCGTTCGTCAACGGACCAACTTTCATATCCGGGTTCTAATGCCGCAATCGCGTGGGCGCGCCGGATGGCTTGGTGGTATTTTAATTGCTCAATAGGAGCATCCGGAACAATCGCGTAAACAAATTTGCCGCCCATGGCTGTCGCTAATTGCTCCATTTGTTTGATTGAAACCGACCCTTCCTTTTCGCTGCGCTCTGCCTGATAGACGGCATTTCGACTGACACCTTTGCGCACCGCAACCTGTTCTGCGGACATGCCCAAGGCCAATCGCATTGTCGCGATCCACCCCTTTTCAGGTACTTGGCTGTTTGCAAACTGTTCCGCCGCACGATCCAGAATACGCGCCAGCCGCCTGCGTTGCATAAAGTCCGGCATGATGTTCCCTTAACGATCACTGCGTTGCGTGCTTAAACTAGGCAGTCTACGCCGTAAAATCAATATATTTTGCGGAATATTGACAAAAATGTATATATATACCTAACATTATTGAAATAACTCCCTATATAGAAGTGGAAGGGACCTCAATGCTCAATACTTTTTTAACACCCGAATCTTATCCGTTCGCCATTGCACTCGCTGTCACGGCGGGATTGTTTATTCTTGAAATCATAAGCTCCTTGTTGGGGGCGACTGTTTTGGGGCTGGGCGGTGACGCGCCTGATATCGATGTCGATGCTGACTTTGATTTGTCGGCAGATATTGATGGTGTAGGCATTCCATCTGACGCGTTTGAGGGCACGACCAGTCCTTCGGGCGTCTTCACTTGGATTGGTGCGCGTGATGTCCCGTTCCTGATTTGGCTCGTGTCATTTCTGACAATGTTTGGCTTGGCTGGTCTGATCATCCAATCCATCGCGACCACAATTCTTGGCGTGCCTCTGTACACAATGCTGGCTGTTGTGCTCGCTTTTGTCCCTGCAATCGGGATCACGCGGGTCATCGCCAATTGGGTTGCGCTGATCATGCCGAAAACGGAAACCAGTGCGATGCGCACGCGGTTTCTTGGCGGGCATCGCGGAACGATCACCCAAGGCACTGCGGCGCGGGGCAAACCTGCCGAGGCCAAGATCAAAGATCGGCATGGCAACATGCACTACCTGCGGGTCGAACCGCTGGATGACGACGGCGTCTTTGCCCAAGGCAGCGACGTCACACTGATCCGCAAGCGTGGCGATAAATTCTTTGTCATCTAAGCCGCGCTTTCGACCCAAATTCTGAAATATAACCCAACGGAGTATTCTATGGATATGACTTCTATTCTGACCATCGCGGGCATTCTCGTTGCCCTTCTAGTGTTCATCGGCCTGATTATGGCCCGTCTGTACAAACGTGCGACTCGCGAAACCAGCTTGGTGAAAACCGGGGCAGGTGGACGGGTTGTGATCATGGATGGTGGCACAATCGTCGTGCCGTTCCTGCACGAGGTCGCAAAGGTCAACATGAAGACATTGCGTCTCGAAGTGGCCCGCGTAAACGAGCAATCCCTGATCACCAAAGACCGGATGCGTGTGGACGTGGGCGTGGAATTTTACGTCTCTGTGAACGCGACCGACGATGGTATTTCACGTGCTGCCCAGACGCTTGGGGATCGCACGTTCCACGTCGAACAGTTGCGCGAAATGATCGAGGGTAAACTGATTGACGGCTTGCGTGCAGTTGCGGCCCAAATGACGATGGACGAATTGCACGAAAACCGCGCCAGCTTTGTGCAAGAGGTGCAAAATGCGATCTCCGAGGACCTGTTGAAAAACGGGCTGGAGCTCGAAGCTGTGTCTCTGACCGCCCTGGATCAAACGCCATTTGAATCGTTGGATGAAAACAACGCCTTTAACGCTGTGGGTATGCAAAAACTGGCAGCCGTGATCGCGACGTCCCGCAAGGAGCGCGCTGAAATCACCGCCGAGGCGGATGTGTCCGTGGCCCGTTCTGAAATGGAAGCTGAAAAGCTGAAGTACCAGATTGACCGCGAGCAGCAAGAAGCCTCGATCACGCAAATCCGTGAAATCCAGACCTTGCAAGCCAGCCAAGAGGCAGAGATTGCGCGCAATCAAGAAGCTTCGGATCAGGCCAAAGATCAGGCGCGTATTGAACGTGAACGTGCGGTGCGCGCATCAGAAATCGAACGCGAACGCACCATCCGCGAAGCAGAGATCGCCAAGGAACGCGAGCTTGAGGTTGCAGATCAAGACCGTCAGATCATCGTGGCGCGCAAATCCGAAGAGGAAAGCCAGGCACGTGCATCTGCTGACAACGCGCGCGCAGAAGCGATCAAGGCCTCAGAGGCGATTGAAACCGCCCGCGCCGTGGCTGAATCCGAACGTCATAAACAGATCGCCTTGATCGAAGCCGAGAAGGAAGCCGAGCGTCAGGCAACGGGTATCCGCCTCGCTGCTGCTGCCGAAAAGGACGCCGCGAGCGACCGGGCCGCTGCGAAACTGGAAGAAGCCCAAGCCGACGCAAGTGCGATGATCGTGCGTGCCGAAGCCAACAAAGCAGACTTGCTTGCGACCGCTGAGGGTCAGACCGCGATTGCGAATTCTGAAAACGAACTTAGTGCGGAAATTATCGCGATGAAAATCCGTTTGGCCAGCCTAGAAGCGATGCCTGCGATTATCGCCGAAATGGTGAAACCTGCCGAAAAGATCGACTCGATCAAGATCCACCAAGTCACAGGTATGGGCCGCGGTGGCGCTGGCGAAATGTCTGGCGACGGTGGTGGCACCCCTGTCAATCAAGCGCTCGATTCCGTGCTTGGCATGGCGTTGCAAATGCCAGCGATGCAGGCGCTTGGAAAAGAGCTGGGTATCAGTCTTGAGAACGGTGTCGCCGGGGTTGCGAACGGTGCGTTGGGGTTAGAAAAGCCAAGCACAGCCGCGACTGAAGTCACACCCGAGGATGCGGCCACGTCCTAAAACAGCGCTGGCGAAAAATGGCACGGGAAATGGCACGGGCGTTCGTTTGATCACGAACGCCCGATCGCTGTTCACAGGCACAAATACGCTTCATAACTTTTGATGAACGGGCGTGCAGCCTGCTGGGCTTTGTGGTTGCCCGTTGAAATCTCGGGGAACAACTCTACCAATTCGTGATAGCAGGCACGATCCGCCTCGATGATGTAGTCCCCGACGTAAAAGCTTTCTAGCAGGGCACTTTCGGCAAAGATGATCTCGTGACGATCAAACATGACGTGGAAATACGTAATTTCTTCGCAAGGGGCCGTGTAAATTTGATCGCCGTTACACAGTTGCTTGGCCGCGCAAAGCACCTCTGGATCATGAAACAACAGCTCGCATTTCCAACCTGACAAGAGAACGCGATGCTGAGGCGACACTTTGATTTCGCGCGTGTTGCCGATGCTGTCGGGGCGGAAACAGATCGGGGCCAGCTTGCCCTTGCCCGCAACCGTGCGTTCCCCGATCCAGCGGATTTTCTGTGGTCCATGATCTAGCGTTTCAACCAAATCGCCAACGGCCAGCGTTTCGACCGGCACATCGCCGTTTGGCGTTCTGATCGACGTGCCTTGGGTGAAACAGGCCACCGTAACGCTGTCGATATCGAGGTAAACAAAGCTGTCGCCCGTGGACAGCGTGACGTTGCCGCCTGTTGAGCCCGGGAAAAACGGCGTCACGGTCGAGCCTTCTGGCACAACCAGCGAATTGGTCCCATCGCCGCCTTGAACAAAGTTGGTGTTCAGCCCCGCAAAGATAGCATCGTCGCCATCGCCGCCCTCTAGGTTGCCGCCGCCGTCTTCGGCATACAGCGTGTCATCGCCGTCACCACCGGTCAGGATGTTGTTCGTACCGGAACCGCCCCGCAAGACGTCATCGCCGTCGCCGCCAGAGATGTTGTTGTTGCCGGTGCCGCCTGTCAGCGTGTCGTCGCCTTCGCCGCCAGTTAAGCCGCCGCCAAGGCTGCCATCGTCGGTAAAAGTATCGTCGCCTTCGCCGCCGGTATAGCCGGAACTGTTCAGGCCAACCGCCCCGCTTACATCGCTGTCGCCGTCGTTGCCGATGAACTCAACGAACGCACTGAATGATCCCGATGACAAATCGGAATCTGTGTATGTGGTCGTTGTCCCCAAGTTTGTGTCGGTGAATGCGATCGAACTTGCGGTCACCGTGATCTGGAAATCTTCGCTGATACCAGATGCATCTATTGTGCTGTCTGCGCTGACATCCAAAGCGGCCCAAAACGTGGGATCAGTAACATCTGTATCGGTAAGCGTGATGAAAACGGGCATCTCAGTCCCTTTTCCCTTATTTGAGACATCCGTCGGCACCGCCGCGCATGCCTGTCTGATTCTTTGAGTAGAACTTTCAATGCAACTTATGGTTGGAATGAATTCAACATCTGAACCAGCAAAGCGCCGGAACGCGCGGTTTATGGCTTAGGCGGGCGAAATATCGGCAGGAAAAGGCCTATCGCCGGTGGGTTTGCACAGTTTCCGTCCACTCTTCACAACGCAATTGACGGGCATTAGGCTGTGTTCGATCTGTTTGCACCCGGAGCCCGCCTGATGAAAACCCTGCCGCTGATTGCCAAAAGCACCGACGAGCTGAACGCGATTTTTCGGGATCTGCACGCGCATCCCGAAATCGGATTCACGGAAACACGGACCAGTATCGTTGTCGCGGACAAGTTGCATGAATACGGGGTCGATGAGGTCCATACAGGCCTTGGAAAGACCGGCGTTGTGGGGCTGATCCATGGTAAGCAAAAGGGCAATCGTCGGGTGGGCCTGCGCGCGGATATGGATGCGTTGCCGATCCACGAGATGACGGGTTTGGACTATGCCTCGACCAACGACGGGGTGATGCACGCCTGTGGGCATGACGCGCACACAACCATGCTGCTGGGGGCTGCAAAACATCTGGCGGCCACCCGTGATTTTGATGGCACTGCGGTGATCGTATTTCAACCGGCCGAAGAGGGTTTGGGCGGCGCCCGCCAGATGATTGCGGATGGCCTGTTCGAGCAGTTTCCGTGTGACGAAATTTACGGCATGCACAATTTTCCAAACGGTGAACTGGGCAAAGTCAGCATTTGCAAAGGCGCGGCAATGGCGGGGGCGGCGTTCTTTGACATCAAGGTTACAGGCCAAGGCAGTCATGCCGCGGTGCCGTCCCAAAGCAAGGACGCATTGATCATCGCGGCAAGCCTTGCCAGTGAATTGCAAACCATCCTAAGCCGCAATGTGCCCGCGCTGGACACATGCGTTTTGTCGGTCACGATGCTGAATGCCGGTGCCGCCTACAACGTCATTCCAGAAGTCGCGACACTGGGCGGCACCATCCGCTATTTCAAAGATGAGGTGTATGAATTGGCGGCGGGCCGGATGCAGGCGATTTGCGATGGTTTTGCGCTAGCGCATGGGGTCGAAATCGCGCTGGAACTGCGAAACGTATTTGATGTTTTGATCAACGACAATGACCTTTCGGATGCCTATCTTGAGGCCGCAGCGGACATTGTTGGTCAGGAAAATATCATGCTGGCAGATGAACCCAAAACGGGATCAGAAGACTTTGCCGACATGCTGAAAATCGTGCCGGGCGCGTATTGCGTGGTCGGTCATGCAGGCACGGTGCCGTTGCACAATCCGTCCTTCACGCTGGATCCCGAAATTTTGCCAATCGGGGCGTCGATTATGGCGCGCATGATTGAAAAACGCCTGCCGCTGCAGACCGTCTAGCGGTGATTTTTGATCAATCAATGCCGTTTTAAAGCACCCGTTTTGCGTAGGTTGCAGCGGTCATTTCGATCTCTTGAACGGTTAGGCTGGCCACATCAGGCAGCGCTTTTTCGAGTACGCCCGGGATAGTCTGATTGAGCCGCAGCCGCGTTGCGTCATCGCGATCAGACATCAACGACAACCTGGCATGCGCGAACGTCTGAGGTTCGGTTCCGACCCGAAAATACGCGACGGGCACAGCGCGGACCTCGATGGCGGCAGCGTTGGGAAAACTGCCCTGATCGGCAAGGGCGGTGAACACCTCGTTGCAGATCGATTGAATATCGTGTGTCTGCTCTAAGCCTTCGGAGAACTCGATCGAAACATGTGGGATTTTGTATTTTCTCTTTGTGTGTGGGGTTTGTTCTAGAAATTTGGCGTTAACGATCAAACCCGTACAGGACCGCCGGATTATCAACGAGAATTGCGATTTTCTGATCGTTTGAATCTACATAGCTGTCCAGCGCATCCAGCAGTGTTCCATCGTCCGGCATAAAGTCGAACATCGCAGGATGTGGCCAATCCGTGCCCCATAGCATCCGCTCCGCGCCGTCGCGGATCAAGGCGCGGGCAAAGGGGATCGCGTCCTCGAATTCGGGGCGTTGGTTCGAGATTCTGTAGTTACCAGACAGTTTCACCCAGGCTTTTCCAGACAACACCAGCCGCCTGAGTGCGACAAATCCGGGCTGATCCAAGCCATCGTGTGCCTGAATATGCCCGATGTGGTCGATGACAATGTCGACCGGAAGAGTCGCCAATTTGGGTGCAAGATCAGCCAAGGTCGGCCCATCGATCAACAGTTGCAGGTGCCAGCCGATGTCAGCGGCGCGATGGGCAAGCGCGTCAAGCGCACCAAGATCGATGCCGCCGCCGAACAAGGTGTTGATCCGTGCACCGCGAATACCGGCAGCGTTAAGGGCCGCAAGCTCCGTATCCGGGCAATCGGGTTCGACCACAGCGATGCCGCGACAGGCGTCACCGTACGCGGCGATTGCCGCAGTCGTCACGCGGTTGTCCGTCCCGTACACCGACGGCTGCACAATAACCGCACGCTGGATACCCAGCTGTTTGTGCATCGCAAGATACGCGTCCAGCGTCGCGGGCGGCGGGGTGTAGGATCTGTTGGCAACAAAGGGGTGCGCCGCCTCGGGCAGGATCACATGCGCGTGGCAGTCGCACGCACTGTCCGGCAACGGATCACACGGCGCACTCGGGCTTTGCAAGGGGGGTAAAACAGGGCGCGATCAGCGCGGCCTCCATCAGATCGGTGATCAGAATGCCGAACCAAACCGGATCATAGCCCATGTGCACGACGATCGGGACCACGATGGGCACAGTTGTCAGCATCATCGACAGGGTCTCCATGAACATGGCGAGGAACAGATAAAAGACGATGATCATCAGGATGGTTTGTGTCGGTGTCCATCGCAATGAATCAATGCCCGAGATCAGCTTTTGAGTCACGCCCATAAAACCGAGCACAAAGTTCAGGAACACCGCAGCAAGGATGATGATCATGACCATTCCTGTGGCGCGCATCGTGCCTTCAAATGCGGCGATCAGCATTTTGACCGGCAAGGACCAATACATCGCCGCGATGACCAAGGCGGTCACAACCCCGATAGAGGCAGCTTCGGTCGGGGAGGCGAACCCTGCGTAGATCGACCCGACCACGACAAAGAACAGCCCGATCGGAGCCAGCAAATCTGGCAGTGTCGAAATCCGTTTGGACCAATTCGCGTCGACCTTTTCACCGCCCCAAAATGGTTTGAACAGGCAGGCGATGGTGATCACCAACATGAACAGGCTCGCCAGAATGATGCCCGGAATGACACCGGCAAGATACAGTTCCGGCACCGATGTTTCGGTCAGCAGCCCGTATAGGATCAGGTTGATCGAGGGGGGATCAAAATGCCTAGTGTCCCGCCAGCCGCCAGTGAGCCAAGGAAAATCCGTTCGTTGTATTTGCGTTTTTTCGATCTCTGGGTAGGCCACGGTGCCGACTGTGGCGACGGTTGCAACGCTGGATCCAGATGTCGCGGCAAAGATCGCGCTGGATCCGGTGTTGGCGTGCATCAAACCGTCGGGCAACCACGACAACCATGTGGCAACGGCCGCGTACATCCGGCGGGCGATGCCGGCGCGCAGCATTGTTTCGCCCAGCAGGATGAACATCGGAACCGACACAAGGATGTACTGGATGCTTTGTTCCCAGACAAAATCGCCCAGCATCAGGGCACGGTGCCCGCGCATGAAAACCTCGTCCAGTCCGAGCCCGAGAATGCCGAGAACTGCGGCGATCGGAACAGCACTCGCGACCAGAAACAGAAGGCAGAATAGAATAATGCTTGGCATTTTTGTGACCTTTATCGGCGTATTGCGATGGGATTAGACGTGGGTTTCTTCTACGATGTCTTGCACGACGGATCGCACACCAATCAGCGTGCCCATCGCCTGCCAACGCCCTGCAATCAGGTGGCGCAGTGACACGATCATCAGCACCACGCAGCACAGCATCATGAACGCCAGCCCGCCAAACCAGAACGATTGTGGCAGCCAAAGCGGCACCGCCAGCGGCGTGGTCGAGGTGTAGTTGTACGACTAGCTAACGTGCACCATGTCCCACGCGCTGCGCGAGAGCACAAAAATGTAAGTGGCAAGCAGCCCAAGGCCGACAATGTCCATGGTGCTGCGCAAACGGGGTCCAGCCTTGAGATAACCAACATCGATGCGGATGTTCGAACGCGTGAACAGGCAATGGGCGTAGGCCCATGTTGTCACACCGGCAAAAACGTAGCCGGTGATTTCGTCAGAACCGCGCATGGTGACACCAAAAAATTTGCGCGCCAAAACGTCGCCCGTCACCATAAAGGCGCACAGCATCAGGGCGCATCCCCCGATGATTGCGGCCCAACGCGCCGTGCCAGCCAGACTTTTGTGTATGTGATCAAGCATGTGTTTTCCCCCTTGGAAACGCGGTCACAGCCCGTCAGCAAAAGTGCCGCCGGACCCTGGTGTTTTGCTAACCGTCTGTGCCGGGCGCGGTCACACCGATGATTTTGCCGATGGTGTCGTTCCATTCCTGCGCACACACAGCGCCGCATCGTTCGGCCCAACGGGCAACGGTGAACTCGGTTGCGATGCGTTCTAGCGTTGCCTGATCTTCATCCGTCGGCAGGACCGGAACCATGACTGCTGCGTCGCCAGCTTCGCATGGACCGGTCGTGTTGCAGGCCATCGACGTTTCATCGATTGCGCGCATGTAGGTCCAGATGTCGCCTTCGAATACGGCGGCTTTTTCAAGGATCATCTGCTGGGTGACGTCATTCATGCCCCCCCAAACATCAAGGTTGATCGCAGTGAACGTGGCGGCAAACCCAAGACGGACTTGGATGTTATGCGTGACGACCTGACCCCAATTGCCGTTGTAGGCAGGTTGGGTTCCGGTGACCCCGCAATCTGCCACACCGCGTTCCAGCGCGGGTACAACTTCGGCCAATGGCAGGGTGATCGACGTGCCGCCTAGGCCCTCGACACAGTCGCCTTGGGTGCGCGAATAAGTCCGGATTTTCTTGCCTGCGAGGTCCGCAAGGCTGACGTCCGTGATCGTGCGATCCCCCAGATTGCACTAAATCTGCTGCGACGGGAACGGATAAAGGTTCACGATTTGCGCGTCGTATTTCTCGCGCACTTCGCGCTCGATGATCGGTCGGTAGGCGTCAACAGCCAGGCGGTACGTGTCCCAGTCTTGAATGATGCCGGACAGGTCGATGCCCTCTAGCGCGGGGCTTGCTTGGCTGGAATAGCTGGTCAGCGCGTGGACCACGTCGTACGAACCGGTGCGCGCGCCTGCCATCACCTCATAGCCGTTCAGGTCAAGTTCAGTGTACGGTTTCGCGTTGGCTGTGATCCGACCACCGGATGCTTCGGGGATGATCGTGTTCCAGAACGGGGCCTCGAATTTGGACCAATTGTCCAAGAACCCCCACGTGCCAACGACCTCGAGCTGTAGTTCATCAAAGGCTTTGTGCCCGTCGGCGTTTTCACCAACTGTCGCTGCGATCAGAAATGCAGACGCAATTATGGGCGTCTTTTTCATGTCTTCCTCCCTAGGATAGGCCCCACAAGAGGGCAGCGCCTAAACGAGCTGCTTTCTGGATATTAAGAGATAGCCAGAAACTGTGACCCCTGTTTAGGGCTTGAATGTCTCGCGGGTGTAGATTGGGCGGTCCGCTAGGCTGGTCAGCGTTTGCGTGCCGTCAAACATCGGCAGCAATTCAGGGATCGTGATGCTGACGAACAGGTTCGATGTACGGTCTGTGCCCTTGGGGATGCTTTTCACCACGTCGGTCAACTGATCAAAGCGGTAGATGCGGCCGACAGAGGCGTCCAAGGGCGTCGACAGGATGCTTTCGCCGGATTTACGACCTGGGATCGCGCCCTCGTAGTCAAACGCAATCGCAAGTTCGCCGCCGCCCTGTTTGACGGTCCAAGCGTGGCGGCCCGACAGTGGTGCGGCCCCGATTCCGGACAAGGTCACGGCGTGCGACACCTCTGCTTGGACCTGCGTTTTGTACGGGCCAGCACCGTCACCGGGCGCATAAAAGCGCGAAATGAATGTCGCGGTTTCGCCGGTGTCCGGGTTCTTTGCCGGCACAATCATCGCAACCATACGGTAGGCTCCGCCATTTTTGGGCGCACCTTGCGCGTCCTGATGCTGCATCCGGTCGATGAACATGAACAAGACATTTGCACCTTTGAATGACCCTTTGGCGTAGGGGTTCGAAACATGCGTGTTGGGCAACCAAGGCTGCAGCGCGTCGCTGTCCACCTTGAAAAAGGCCAGCGTTCGCATGTCGGCAATTGTGGAATCGAAGGTCTCGGCCAACACGGCGGTTTGCGTGATCACGAGCGTTGCACAGGCCGCGATGAAATGACGGATGCGAGGAATTAAAGTGGTCATCGGTATCTCCCTTAAAGTCGAAAAAGACGGCAAATGCCGCCAAAATTAGATGTTGATAAAATATTGGCCTAAGGCCACTGTCCAAAATCTGACCATTCCAAAGGTCCAGAATTCTGGTTTCGAACAGGAGCATGCATGGCCCGAACGGCTTCGGGGGCTCTTTTGCCGGGACTTAGCGTGGACACCGGTGGGCGGCATTCCATGACGGCGCAGTTGTTCAATGCGCTGCGCCAGCAAATCAAAATTGGTTGGATTGATCCGGGAATTCGGATGCCGTCAACGCGCACGCTTGCGTCTGACTTAGGCGTATCGCGCACGACTGTGGCGACAGCATACGAACAGCTAAAGTCCGAGGGTTACTTGATCGGGCGTGAAAAGTCCGGAACCTTTGTTACCGACGTTCTGCCGCAGGTTTTGTTGCAGCAGAACGAAGGGTCCCACGGGTTAGGCCCCGCTGACGCCGATCTCGAGACACATCTTGCGACGCGGTTTGACGACAACCCGCTAAAGCCGCGCGAACGCACCAGCCGCACCTTGCCATTCAATCCGGGCATCCCTGTCGTGTCCGAATTCCTGTCACAGGCATGGTGGCGTTTGATGCGGCCCATCGTGTCGCAACTGGCCCCGTCCGGGATTGCGCGATGCCCTGCCGAGGGCGCAATCGAGCTGCGTGAAGAAGTTGCAAGTTACCTTGCCAACAGCCGCGGTGTCGTGTGCTCAACGGACCAGATCCTGATTGTGTCTGGCACACGCCAAGCGTTGTTGCTGATCCTGATGGCTCTGTCGAATCCAGGCGATTACGGTTGGACCGAAGACCCCGGTTATCCGGGCACGCCGGTGTCGTACAACTTGTTTCGCGTCAAAACGGTGCCGGTTCCCGTAGACGAAGACGGCCTCGTGGTTGAGGAAGGCATAAGGCGCAAACCGGATGCGAAGTTCGCCTATGTCACACCCGCGCGCCAAGCCCCGCTGGGTCACACGATGACGATCAAACGTCGGGTAGAACTGCTGAATTGGGCGCATGAAACTGGCGTCGCTTGGCATTGGCTATCTTGTTGTGCCGCGCCGCTACATCGAAACCTTTCGCAGCCTGCTAGATGCGGTCGCTTTACATTCGTCGTCAGAATGAGCTGTCACGCGTGCTTGAAGCCGAACTTGGATCGTTGCTGGACACCCACGTGCTGAACGCCGGGCTGCATCTGTTGGGGTATCTGCAAGACGGGCAAGACGATCGGCAGGTCGCGGCCATAGCCCGCAGTCTCGGGTTATTTCCGTGGCCGCTTTCGGACTACGCGTTGGATGCAAAAACGCGCTCAGGATTGCTTATCGGATTTTCGAACATTTCCGAAGACGGCATGCCACGCGCTGCAAAGGTGCTTCGCCGGGCCATTCTTGAAACGCGCCAGTCCTAAGCCAGGTTCGGGTCGTGGATCAGGGGCAGCTTTGGCAGGTATCTGCCGCGCCCTTGCTGGTCAAAATTTGTATTGACCGGGTTGGAGGTGAGTAATATGTTTCTTTATGCAAATATTATGTTTTGAAATATGAAACAATCAAGAAAGACCATCCCAAATGACCAATCCCGGATCAAAGGCATCAACCAATGGACGCATTCATTGGTACAGCACGGCCGGTGCGGCCCCTGAATGTTCGGTTTTGGCATCAGACATCGAAGCTGACTTTGTCGTTGTCGGAGGGGGGTTAACAGGCACGCGGACAGCACTTGGGCTTGCGGAACAAGGGGCTAGGGTCGCACTGCTTGAGGCCCGTGAAATTGGGTGGGGCGCATCCGGACGCAGCGGTGGTCAGTGTAACCCGATGTGGCGGGCAACACCCGACGATTTGGCGCAACGGGTGGGTGACGCTTGCGGTGCCCGTTTGGTTGAAACCACAATCGGGTCAGCGGATGCGCTGTTTCGCGACATCGAAACCTACGGCATCGATTGCGATCCCGAACAAAACGGCTGGGTCCAAGCGGCGCATTGCGGCAAGGCGCAAAACCGTCTGGAACGGTTGGGCGAGGCGTGGAACAATGTCGGCACCAACATCAGCTTTCAAGATCGCGCGCAGACACAAACGATCAGTGGATCGCCCGCCTATGCATTTTCGCTGTTTCACCCGAACGGTGGGCATGTGCAGCCCCTGTCGCTGACTCGTGGTTTCGCCCGCACCGCGATCAAATTTGGCGCGCAATTGTTTGAAAACAGTCCCGTTCTGGGCATGACCCGCGTCGGCAGCAAATGGAAAGTGGCCACCGCAAACGGATCGGTCACCACCCCCCAAGTCATCCTGACGACAAATGCATATTCCGACGATCTGTGGCCGAAATTGCGCCAAACTTTCTATCCGCTGGTTAGCATTTCATTGGCGACGGCGCCGCTGTCGGACAATCTGCAAAAGACGGTTTTACCGAACGCCGTGACCATCGCAGACAGTCGTCGCGCGATTTATTATTCTCGCTACGACCGTGATCGCCGTCTGATTTTTGGCTGTGTTGGCAGTACCGAAAACGCAGCGACCTTGGGCGGTATTCAGCGATTAAAACGTGGTTTGCGCACGGTGTTCCCCCAGCTTGCAGATCAACCAATCGAAGCGACGTGGGCAGGTCGCATTGCTGTCACGCCCGAAATGATGCCGCATCTGCATGAGCCGGACAGCGGCGTTTTGGCGGGCCTTGGCTTTAGCGGTCGCGGCATTGCGATGACGTCTGTGATGGCGCGAACCTTGGTCAAAAAGGCGCTGGGCGCGGGCGATGAAACGCTGCCGTTTCCAGTTTTGCCTGTTAAACCGATTCCGTTTCAGCCGGTGACACGTCGCTTAATTCCGCTTGCTGCACCTGCCATGACACTGCGCGACAGGCTTGATGCCGTCCTTGGTAGATCATAAAGTCATCCCCAAAAAAATCACAAAGGTTACCCCATGAAATTCACATTGTTTCGCGATCAATCCCCCGCACGCGTCGAAAAAGAAATTGCCGACTCCATCGTTAGCGGTACACCGCAACAGCACGCTCAGTTGATGTTTTCGGGCCAGCAGGACAGCATCAAATCCGGTGTTTGGGAAAGCACGGCAGGCGTGTTTACAGCCGTCATGCAAGACCAGATTGAATTCTGCCACATCCTTGAGGGCAGCGCGACAATCCGCACCGACGAGGGCGAAACATTCACCGTCAAAGCGGGTGATGGGTTTGTCATGGAAAGCGGGCTCAGCACGGAATGGACGGTCGATGACTTTATCAAAAAACACTTCGTGATTTGCGCAGTCTAAGGGTCTTTTGGTTCCTCATCCTCGACCAGAATGCGCCACGCATCGCCGTCTAGATCGTCGTACTGATGGCTGCGCAAGGTCCATAAAAATGCCGCAAGGCCAACGCCTGCCAGCAGCAACGAAACGGGTATGAGAATGAATAGAATGTTCATATTTATCTGACCCTTAGGGCATTTAGCAGGACAGTGATTGATGAGGCCGACATTGCAATAGCTGCAGCCAAAGGCGTTGCAAAACCCATGACGGCAATCGGGATCGCGATCATGTTGTAGCCTGCCGCAATCGCAAAATTCTCGATCACTCGGGCGCGGGCCGATTTCGCAGTTTTGATCGCATCGGGGATCTCGATCAGGGATCGTCCGAGCAGTACAATATCGGATGCCGTGCGCGAGGCATCCAGTGCGGAAGCCGGTGAAATCGAGGCATGCGCTTGGGTCAATGCCGCAGTGTCATTCAGACCGTCGCCGACCATCAAGACACGTTTCCCAGTCGCCTCCAATTGTTTGACCCGATCAAGTTTGTCTTGAGGTCGCATGTCTGCTTGAACCTGTGAAATACCGAGCGCTGCACCCATTTTGGTAACAGGTACCTGAGCGTCGCCAGACAGGATGTGCAGGTCAACGCCAGCGGCGTGCAATTTGTCTACGGCATCCTTTGCACCATCCCGCAGAGTTTCGGAAAACGACAAAATCAAAGGCGCGCTTTTACCAATCGCAAAGGCGGGTGATCCACTGGCCCCAACCCATTCTGCACGTCCTAAGCGAACGGGTTTTCCGGCCCAGTTTGCCTGAACACCTGCGCCGGGAATTTCGCGAATGTCCGTCAGTTTTGCCATCACGGTGTCGTTGGGGATTGCCGCCGAAATCGCGCGCGATACCGGATGGCTTGACCCGGCACTTAGGGCCGCAAGGACGCATTTTTGATCCACATTCAGCTGATGTAAATCGATACGCGCATGCCCTTCCGTCAGGGTACCGGTTTTGTCGAAGACAATGCTGTCGACCTCGGCCAATCGCTCGAGCGCGGTACCGTTCTTGACCAGCAACCCGCGACGAAACAACCGGCCTGAGGCGGCCGTCATCACCGCGGGCACAGCCAGTCCCAGCGCGCAGGGGCAGGTGATGATCAACACGGAAATGGCGACGTTCAACGACCGCACCATGTCGCCGGATACCAAAATCCAGCCCGCAAATGTCGCAAATGCCAGCAAATGAACTGCGGGTGCGTAGATCAGTGCGGCGCGATCGGCCAGGGCTGTGTACCGGTTTTTGGCGCCCTCTGCGGTCTCGACCAAGGCGGCCATGCGGCGCAGGGTTGTGTCCTCGCCCACGGCTGTGACGCGCAATGTGATCGGGCCGGTCAAGTTGACTTCACCCGCCGCGATCATGTCGCCTGTGTGGATAGAAACCGGCAGGCTTTCTCCGGTCAAAAACGAGCGGTCTGTTTCGGATTGACCCGCAACCACTTGCCCGTCGACGGGGACCCGCATCCCGACCATGACGACGATCTTGTCGTCGATTTGCACGTCCGCGACGTTCACGGTGTGATGCTGGCCTGCGATCAATTTTGTGGTTCGGGGCACTTCGAGCGCGCTGAGTTCTTGTGCCGCTGAGCGTGCCGCCATGCGTGTGCGATGATCTAGGTATCTGCCCACCAGCAGGAAAAACGTGAGCGACAGTGCTGCGTCGAAATACACATGCGCGCCGCCAAATGCGGTTTCGTAAACGGACATGCCGCCTGCCAAAATGATGGCGAGCGAGATCGGCACGTCCATGTTCAACCGGCCCACGCGCAGCGCAGTCCAAGCGTTGGAAAAGAAAACCTGTGCGCTAAAAAGCAGGGCTGGGATCGCGATGGAGGCGGAGATCCAATGAAAGATGCCTTGGGTCGCTTCGGCCGCCCCGGACCACACCGCCACCGAAAACAGCATGACGTTCATCATCGCGAATCCAGCGACGGCCAAGCGCACGAGCAACGCGCGTCCCGCAGTGTCGGTTTCTGCATCGCCCAAAAGGGACGCGTCCAGCTCGTTGGCCTCGTAGCCGACGTCCGCTAACATTTTGATCAACGTGTCTGCGTCTAGATCGGGGGCGTCGATTGTCACGCGCTTGCGACTAAGGTTCACGCGGGCGTTTTTCACCTCTTTTGAGGCCAGTAATGTCCGCTCAACCGTGCCGATGCATGCGGCGCAATGAATGCCCGGCAAGGACAGCACGATATTGGCACCCTTTACGTCGCGGGCCGCAATGTCTTGGGCCAACGGCGCGACGTCACATGCAGGGCAGGCGGCCAGTGTCATTTGGTGACGTCCACGATGATGCGTTGGCGAAACATGGTGCCATCGGCGGCTTTGGCGACCAAACGCAGGTTCCAATTGCCGGCCCCCAGATCGACGGGCGCGACGTAGTCTTGGCCGTCAAACACCAGAATCGGGGTTTGGTCTTGGGCAACATTGGTGGCGCGGCCCAGTACGGCAGAGACGATCTGAGCCTCGACGGGTGCTGAGTCTTTGCGCAGGCTGAGGCGCAGAACACCTTGGTCCAGACGTGCGGACACATCCCAGTTCAACGCCTGTTGCGCTGCGCGATCCGCATCGAACGTCTGGCTCGAAACGTAGGAATTTTTCGTCTCTAACCCGGGGAAAGTCGCGACGGCTTGATAGGCCAGGGTCAGGTTCACGGCGATGATGACTGCAAAAGCAGAGCAAATGATCAGTAGAACTTTGCGCCCTGTGAGCGGTTTTCCGGCGGTGGTATCCATCAGTTTGCCTTTCCGTTAAAGAGGCTGTCGCGGTGCGCGCGTTCGCCGTTTTTCGTGTCTTCGATCCAAAATCTCAGGCCTGTGCGTTCGGTGTGCGCCGCCTCGTCTTGAGGGCGTGCGATGACGTAGACGCGGTGTTGCGTGGTGCTGTCGGGCGGCACGGTCAGGATGTTGCTGGCGGATCCTTCTTGTCGAATGCGCAGGATGCTTTCGGATGTCAGCGAGATGCGGAAATCGCGCGCTTCGCCGTGTTTGTTGCGCAGCCGGATGTTGTAGGTGTTGCGAACCGAACCATCAGACATCGTGATGAATTGCGGGTTGCGCACAGGTTCGACTGTTAGGTCGATGTCAGCCCGAATAAACAAGGCAAAGACCAGACCAAAGCCAATCATCGACCACAAAGCCGTGTACAAAACGGTGCGCGGACGCAGCACGTGTTTCCACATCGGGCGCGGCGGGTCGCCGGCGCGTTCTGCCGGTTCGTCCGCCAGCGCAAGGTAGTCGATCAAGCCACGTGGTTTGCCGATCTTGTCCATCACATCATCACAGGCGTCGATGCACAGGGCGCAGGTGATGCACTCCATTTGTTGGCCGTCGCGGATGTCGATGCCCATGGGGCAGACGTTGACGCAGGCCATGCAATCGATGCAATCGCCGGTATCTTCGACCCGCTTTTTCGCCCGTGGTTCACCGCGCCAATCGCGGTAAGCGACGGTCAGTGTGTCGTCATCCATCATCGCGCCTTGGATGCGGGGCCATGGGCACATGTAGATGCAAACCTGTTCGCGCATGAAGCCCCCGAACAGGAACGTCGTGGCGGTCAAAATCGCGATGGTCGAATAGGCGACCGGGTGTGCGGTGAACGTGACCAGTTCAACGGCCAAGCGTGGCGCGTCGGTGAAATAAAACACCCAAGCCCCACCTGTGGACACGGCGATCAGCAGCCACACCAGCCATTTGGTCAGCCGCAGTCGCCACTTGCGAAAATCCCATTTGGCCTTCCATAATCGGACACGGGCGTTGCGGTCGCCTTCGATCCAGCGTTCCACCAGAATGAACAGATCGGTCCACACGGTTTGTGGGCACGCATAGCCGCACCAGACGCGCCCTAGGGCCGAGGTGAACAGGAACAATCCCAGCCCGGCCATGATCAGCAGACCCGCGACGAAATAGAATTCGTGCGGCCAGATTTCGATCCAGAAGAAATAGAACCGGCGGTTGGCCATATCGACCAGAACCGCTTGGTCTGGCAAGGACGGCCCGCGGTCCCATCTGATCCAAGGGGTCAGATAGTAAATGCCGAGCGTCACAGCCATAATCCACCATTTGAAACGGCGGAATGCACCTGTCACGCGACGAGGGAAAATCGGTTCCTGCGCCGCGAATAGAGGTGGGGTGTCAGGGGTGTTCATCACATTCTCCGGACCTGTTCGCAGGATCATCGTTAGCTTGAGTTGCACCGATGGCCTTTGACCCAGATCAAATAGGCATAAAAAAACCGCCCCCGGAATGTTGCGAACAGGTCCGGGGGCGGTTGCCAGCAGCACAAAACCGGTGTGCGTCTGGACCTCCCTTTCTGTATCAGAAAGGTTCCGCTATTCGCCGCCGCCCAGTTGGTGAACGTAGGCGGCAACGGCGTTGACTTGATCGTCGCTTAGGCGTGTGCCCCAAGGCGGCATGACGCCAAAGCGCGAATAGGTAATTGTCTGTTCCAAAGTTGCGGGATCCCCACCATAGAGCCAGATTGCATCGGCAAGATTGGGGGCCCCTTGTTCGCGATCACCCAGACCTGTTTCGCCGTGGCAATCAGAGCAGTTTTCCAAAAACAGATCAGCGCCAGTGGCAGCCAAACCGGCGTCATGTTCCGCACCACTTAGTGAGCGAACATGCTGGACCAATGCACTGATTTCTTCGGTTTCAAGGATTTCGCCAAAGGCTGGCATTTGCGAATAATGCGCATCATCGTCCAGTTCGTTCCGGATGCCATGACGGATGGAATAGACAATCGTTTCGATGTCCCCACCCCACAGCCAATCGTCGTCCAGAAGGTTCGGATAGCCCTTGGCTCCGTTCGCGCCAGAGCCGTGACATTGCGAGCAATTGGCCCGAAAAACCGCAGCACCACCGGCAACGGCAAAACGTTGCAGGTCAGGGTTTTCGCCAAGCGTGGTCATGTCAGCAGCAGCAAGTGCGGTCCGCAGATCGGCGTTCAAATCATCAAAACGGGCGATTTCTGTGGCCACCTCGGCGCGGGTTGAATAGCCCAACAGACCGGCCGTGGCCCCGTTCACCAAAGGCCATGCCGGATAGGCGATGACATATCCAATGCCCCAGACGATCGTCAGGTAAAAGCACCACAGCCACCAGCGCGGCAGCGGATTGTTCAACTCTTTGATCCCGTCCCAGTCGTGGCCGGTGGTTTCAACGCCGGTCTCCTGGTCAATATCTTGGTTTTTATCGGTCATTTTCCATCCTCCTGTTCAAGTGTCGTTGGGATGGTTTCATTGCGAAACGGAATGTCAGCCGTGTCCTCGTGGGTTTTCCTGCTGCCGGGTCGAAAGGACCACACGATCGTGCCAATAAAAAAGCACGTCAGCGCCAGTAAAACCCAGCTGTCTGCCAGCTCGCGTAGGAATGAATAAGTGTCCATGTTTTGCCCTCCTTAGCGGCTTGCGTCTGGGGTAAAGGTCGAGAAATCGACCAGCGTGCCCAGCATTTGCAGATATGCGATCAATGCGTCCATTTCGGTCAGCAATGCCTGACCGTCAAAGTTGGATACGACCGCCTTGGGATAGCGCGCCACCAGATCATCCCAGTCGCTGTCAGGGTCCGCTTGGGCGGCGAAATCTGCCTGCGCGTTGTCGATCATTTCGTCGGTGTAAGGCACGCCAACCATGCGGTGCGTTTCGAGCAGATCCTGAACATACTTGCCGTCAATCGCGACGTCCGACAGGAATGAATATTTTGGCATGATCGATTCCGGAACCACGGATTGCGGATCGCTTAGGTGATCGACGTGCCATGCATCCGAATAGCGCCCGCCGACCCGCGCAACGTCGGGTCCGGTCCGTTTTGAGCCCCATTGAAACGGATGGTCGTACATCGATTCTGCGGCCAGTGAATAATGCCCATAGCGTTCGACTTCGTCCCGCATCGGGCGGATCATCTGGCTGTGACAGTTGTAGCAGCCTTCGCGCACGTAGATGTCACGACCCGTCAATTCCAGAGGGCTGTAGGGACGCACCCCTTCGACCTTTTCGATGGTGTTTTCGAGGTAGAACAGCGGGGCGATTTCGACGATCCCCCCGATGCTAACCACGAGAAACGAAGCGACCAGCAGCAGTGTCGGGCTGCGTTCCAGTATTTGATGTTTGTTGAGAAAACCCATGATCCAGGCCCCTTATTCTGCAGGAATGCCAACGGGTGCAGCAACCTTTTGGCCGCCCCGAATGGTCATCCACATATTCCAAACCATGATCAACGCGCCGGTCAGATACATCACCCCGCCCAAAGCACGCACAACGTACATCGGGAATTTGGCAGTGACCGTGTCGGCAAAGCTGTTCACAAGGAAGCCTTGGGCATCAACTTCGCGCCACATCAGGCCCTCCATGATGCCGCTGACCCACATCGAGGACGCGTATAAAACGATGCCGATTGTCGCGAGCCAAAAGTGCCAGTTAATCGCGCTCATGGAATACATTGCGGTACGCCCCCACAGTTTTGGTGTCAGGAAATACAGCGCGCCAAAGGTGATCATGCCGTTCCAGCCAAGCGCGCCGGAATGCACGTGCCCGATGGTCCAGTCGGTATAGTGGCTCAGGCTGTTCACAGCGCGGATCGACATCATCGGACCCTCGAATGTGGACATGCCGTAAAAGGCCAGCGACACCACCATCATCCGAATGATCGGATCGGTGCGCAGTTTGTCCCACGCGCCTTGAAGCGTCATCAGACCGTTGATCATGCCGCCCCAGCTGGGCATCCAAAGGATGATCGAAAACACCATGCCCAAGGTCGCCGCCCAATCGGGCAAAGCGGTGTAGTGCAAGTGGTGCGGACCCGCCCAGATGTACAAAAAGATCAGCGCCCAAAAGTGGATGATCGACAGTTTGTAGCTGAACACCGGACGCCCGGCTTGTTTCGGGACAAAGTAGTACATCATCCCCAGAAAACCCGCTGTCAGGAAGAACCCAACGGCGTTGTGCCCGTACCACCACTGGGTCATTGCGTCTTGGACGCCCGCGAATACTTGTACCGACTTGGAGCCCCAAAATGACACCGGGATCGACAGGTTGTTGACCACATGCAGCATCGCGACGGTGACGATAAAGCTGAGCAAGAACCAGTTGGCCACGTAAATGTGACGTTCTCGTCTTGTGAAGATCGTGCCCATGAACACGATAAGAAAGGCAACCCAAACAATGGTCAGCCAAATGTCGATGTACCACTCGGGCTCTGCGTATTCTTTGGATTGGGTCGCGCCCAGCAAATAGCCGGTGGCCGCCAAAACGATGAACAGGTTGTAGCCCCAAAAGACGAACCAGCTTAGGTTGCCGCCCCAAAGGCGCGCGCCACAGGTGCGTTGCACAATGTAGAACGACGACATGATCAGCGCGTTGCCCCCAAAGGCAAAAATCACGGCACTGGTGTGCAGTGGGCGCAGCCGCCCAAAGTTGGCAAAGGGTTGCGCCCAATCAAGGTTCAACACCGGAAACGCCAATTGCAGTGCGATGATCACCCCGACCAGAAATCCGACAACACCCCAGAACCCTGTGGCGATGACACCGGCGCGCACAACGCCGTCCATGTAACCGTTGGCGTCAACTTGGACGACGGGTTCATCCGTGCGCCGCAGCACCCAGATAAACATGCCCGCGGCGATGAATAAGATCAGCGTCGCGTGCACCTGATACGCCAAATCGCGTGCGAAATTTATACCCATGGCTGCGAATAAAATAACGATGCTGAGCACCAGCAGCTTTACATAATTCATGATTTTTAATCCTCTCTCGTGGCGTTGCAACCGAACACCTGTTCGAATCGCAAAGCCGCCTGTTCGCTGAGAGTGTTCTGCCGTGCTTGAGGCCCCCGTACTTTGATCTGGGTCAACTCACCGGATGATTGCGCCCTTGAGGTAGATCAAAGACGCAACTGTTCGGGCGCGCCATCGTGACCATTCAACCAGCAAGGGATCCCGCCATGTCTTACAAGGCCATCGCCACGATACTGTTTGATGCAGAGCAAGCAAAAACAGTCCTGTTTGGCGCTATCCAACTGGCGCAGCACACTGGCGCGCATCTCAAGGTGATATGCACAGGCGTGGATCATACGGAAATCGGTTACTATTACGCCGGTGCTCAGGCGATCGCAGTGCAGCAGAATTTGGACATGGCGTTGGAAGACGCGAACAAACTGCAGTTTCACGCCCGCGCAGTGCTTGAGGCGGCGGGCGTATCCTACGACATCGAAGTCGAAACGATCGGCGTCGGCAGTGTCTGTGATTTTGTCTGCGACCGGATGCGGTTTTTCGATCTGGCGGTGCTCGCGTTGCCGTATCAGGACCAAAGCACCGGGCTGGATGTTGTCGCCTTTGAGGCCTGCTTGTTCGATGCAAAACGTCCGGTGTTCATGTTGCCGTATCAGGGCAGCGCAGCATTGGCGTTCGAAAAATCAATGATTGCTTGGGATGATGGCGCGCAGGCGTTGGCCGCCGTGCACGCGGCAGGTCCTTTGCTTGCTGCCCCCGCGCGTGCCTCCATCATCATGATCAGCCCTGCGACCAATGTACCCGACCGATCCGACCCGGGTGGTCGCCTGTCCGAAGTGCTGGCGCGTCATGGGGCCAAGGTCGACATCGCCATTCTGGCAAAAACCGACCGGTCCATCGCGTATCAATTGCTGAGCCAGGCCAAAAAGGAAAATGCGGATTTTATGATCATGGGCGCGTACAAACATTCCCGTCTGCGCGAGGCCATTTTGGGCGGCACGACGCGCGACGTTCTTAGGTTGTCTGACGTCCCCGTGTTACTCGCGCATTAGATTTGGTCTGATCCCGCTTCTGCCTGAAGGGCCGAAACATTCGGAATGATAATGCTGCGTTTGCCGTCCATTTCGATCAGCCCGTCTTTTCGCAATCCCGAAAACTGGCGGCTCACTGTTTCTAATGTCAGCCCCATATAATCTGCCATGGCGTCGCGGGTGAGCGGCAGTTTGATCTTGGACTGACTGGCAGCATCAATGGTGTTTGATTCCGTGGTGCGCCGCACGATCATCATCAAGAACGTCGCGATTTTCTCTCGGGCGGTTTTGCGACCCAGCAACAGCATCCAATCGCGCGCTGAATCCAACTCATCCAAGGCCATTTCCAAAAGGCGCTGGGCAACATTTGGTTTTGTCGCAACAAGCTGTTCGAACTGTCCGCGCCGGAAACAGCAAAGGGTCACATCTGTCACCGCTGTCACATCGTAAATCGCAACTTCGCGCCCGGGCCTGCCAATGAAATCAGAAGGCAATAACAGACCCATCGTTTGTTTGCGCCCGTCCTCCATCAGCCGCTCGATCGTCGCAGTGCCAACAACAACAGAGCCAACAAATTCCATTTTGTCGCCGCCCCACATAATGGGCTGACCGGCCTCAAAACTGCGGTAGTATTTCATTTGCTCTAACTGCGTCATCTCGTCTGGTTCACAATTGGAACAGACCGCACGATGGCGGATTGGACAGTGGGTACAATCGGAACTGAATGACATTGCGGTGCTCATATGCGTCCTGCAGTGAAACATCTATCTGCAGTCAGAATGGCGTATGACGTGGAAAACTGCAACTCTGGCAGAACGTCGCGGGGTGTTTGTCTGTGGACCAAGGCTCAGAATCTGATGTCCAATTGACAAAAAACGCCCGCAGTGAGTGCGGGCGTTTAAACACTTAGAACTGATCTGAACGGTTACTTCCAACCAACAGTATCAAAGATTTTCTGCGCCACAGGGACGTTCTTGGCCACAGCGCTCAGATCAACTGCGTCGGCTTTAAACTCACCCAATTTCGCGACAGACGGACTCAGCGGTACACCCGCAACAGCCGGGAATTCATCGTTGCCCGCAGAGAAATACACCTGCGCCTGTTCTGATGCTAAATACTCAAGAAACTTAACCGCATTGTCCTTGTTCGGCGCATTGGCCGCAACGCCGGCTCCGGACAGGTTCATGTGCGCGCCTTCTGCATCTTGCGATGGGAACACCCAACCGATCATGTCGATGTCAGATGTCACGCCCTTGACGTCTTTGCGCAGCGAACGGGCAAAGTAATAGGTGTTGGAAATCGAGATTTCGCACTCGCCAGATACCAATCCGCGCAGCTGATCCGTATCGCCGCCTTGTGGGTCACGGGCAAAGTTATCAACGAAGCCTTGGGCCCAAGCGGTCGCCGCTTCTTCGCCGTGGTTTTCGATGACCGCGGACAACAGCGTTTGTGAATACACGTTCGAGGACGAGCGGTGGCAGACCATGCCCTTGTACGCAGGATCGGCCAGATCAAGGTAGGTCATCGGTGGGTTTTGTACGTCGTTTTTATCGTAAAAGATAATGCGCGCGCGTTGCGAAAACCCGAACCATTGATTGTCAGAATCCTGCAAGTTGCTCGGGATGCGTTCCTCGAGCAGGGCACTTTCGGTTGCTTGCAAAACGCCGGCGTCTTTGGCGCGCTCCAGACGAGACGTGTCGACCGTCAACAACACATCCGCAGGTGAATTTGCGCCCTCGGCTTGCATGCGTGCGATCAATTCGTCGGCCTTGCCTTCGATGCGATTGATGGTGATGCCGGTCTGCTCAGTGAAATCTGAGTACAGCCGTTCGTCGGTGTCATAGTGGCGTGAGGAATACAGGTTCAGTTCGCCTTCTGCCTGCGCTTCGGCTGCGATGCCAGTTGCGATCAGGGCGGCAAGTGTAGTGATTTTGACGTTAGTAGACATGTGGATCCTCGTTTGGGTTTAACACAAATATTTAACTGACTGTTTTAGTCAATTACCTGATTCCACACGTATTGCAAGGATGTTGACTAAATTAGTCGGAAATTAATTGAGACCATCTAAATGTCTTTCATCAACCGCAGCGCATCGTAGATCGCCGCATGCGTGTTGCGCGCAGATACGGCGTCGCCAATGCGAAACAGTTGGAATGACCCCTCTGGATTTCGCGAAATTGTCTGAGGATTACCGGCGATCAAAGCATCATGATCAACCGCGCCGCCGTTCACTGACAGCGGTTTTAGGTCGAAATACAAATCGTCCAAGGGTAAAGTGCCGTAGTTGACGACAACCTGATCGTAGGATTTCTCGGTCTTTAGATCGCTGTAATCGGTCCCGATCGTCGCCGTCAGTTGGTTGCCATCGCGCACGACATTCAGCAGCCGGCGCGTCACAGTAAAGGTCACGTCCTTGTCCTGCAAATTGCGCATGTAGGGCACCAAATTCATCGCCATGATGTCTGGCGAAAACGTCCGGTCGGGCGTCATGATTTCGACTTTGGTACCGGCATTCGCAGCTGTTTCTGCGGCCATCAATGCCGGGTGATCACCGCTTTCGTCGTAGATCAGTATGTTACCGGCAGGGGCAACATCACCCGCGATCATGTCCCACGCCGAGATGGCCAGAGATTGTTCCTGCTTGCTCTCGAACAGTTCCATGTTGGGCATGCCGCCTGTGGCGATGATGACCACGTCCGGGTTCAATTCTGTCACGTCCTGCGCCTCGGCCCAGGTGTTGAACCGGAATTCGACGTCACGGGCAGCGCACTGTGACATGCGCCAGTCAATGATCGAGATCATCTCGCGCCGTCGCGGGTTTTGTGCCGTCAAACGGATTTGCCCGCCGGGGTCACCTGCCGCCTCAAAAACCGTCACATCGTGCCCGCGCATGGCGGCCACCCGCGCGGCCTCTAGTCCCGCAGGGCCAGTGCCAACAACCACAACCTTTTTGCGCGTGTCACTAGGTGTGATGTCGTGCGGCATAGACAGTTCGCGCCCTGTCGCTGCGTTGTGAATGCATAGCGCCTCGCCCGCTTGATAGATGCGATCAAGGCAGTAGGTGGCCCCGACGCAGGGGCGGATGTCGTCTTCGCGTCCTTCGATCAATTTCCGCACAATGTGCGGGTCGGCCATGTGCGCGCGGGTCATCCCGACCATGTCCAGCAGGCCGCTGGCAACAGCGTGGCGCGCAGTCGCAAGATCAGGGATTTTCGCGGCGTGGAACGTGGGCATACCGGTGGCCGCTTTGACCGCGCCTGCGAAATCCAGATGCGGGGCGTTGGCCATACCTTGCACCGGAATAAGATCGGTCATGGCGGGATCAGTGTGAATGCGCCCGCGTACGACGTTCAGAAAATCAACCTTACCCGTCGCCGTCAGCCGTTTGGAAATCTCGAGCCCTTCTGCGGGGTCGATCCCACCGGCTTCTGCCTCGTCCGCAGTATAGCGCAGCCCGACGATGAACTTTTCACCAACACGGTCGCGGATAGCGGCCAGAATATCGAGCGGGAATTTCATGCGGCTGTTCAGCGTCGCGCCGCCGTAAGGCCCATCCAGATCGTTTGTCAAAGGCGACCAGAATTGATCGATCAAATGGCCATAAACCTGCAATTCAATCCCGTCCATGCCGCCCGCTTGCATCCGTTCTGCAGCGTCGGCGAAATCAGAAATGATCCGCTCAATATCCCAGTCTTCGGCCAGTTTCGGGAACGCGCGATGCGCCGGTTCGCGGTGTTTGGACGAGGACACAGAAGGCAGCCAGTCGCCTTTGTTCCACGTGGTCCGCCGCCCCAAATGGGTCAGCTGGATCATCGCCGCACAACCGTGTTCGTGCAGCGCATCGGTCAGGCGTTGAATGTGTGGAACCACCTCGTCCTTGTAGGCAAGAATGTTGTTGAACACCGGTGGGCTGTCGCGTGACACAGCGGCTGACCCTGCGGTCATCGCCAGCGCAACACCGGCTTTGGCCCGCTCTGCGTGGTAGGCCACGTAGCGGTCGGTTGGCATGCCGCCTTCGGGGTAGGCCGGTTCATGGCTGGTCGTCATGATGCGGTTTTTCAACGTCAAATGTTTAAGCTGGAACGGCTGTAAAAGAGGATCGTTTGACATGGGTCTTCCTTACGCACTGCGGCCTAGAAACTGGGTGACGTTGATATTCTCTGCCACAAGCGCGTCGCGCACAGCTTGGGCCATTTGCACGGCGGTTGGTCCATCACCGTGCAGGCAAATCGTGTCAATCGGGGTGGGAATGTGTTTGCCGGATTCGGTAATGATCGCTTGCGCTAGGACCATGTCGACCATGCGCTGACCGGCGATACTGGCGTCATGAATCACCGCGCCCGGCAGCGATCGATCAACCAGCGTCGCATCGTCATTGTAGGCGCGATCGGCAAAGATTTCGCAGGCGTAGGAACAGCCCAGCGATTTCACCGCGGACACTTGCGCCGTCGCGGCAAGGACCATCACGATCAAGTCCGGATCAACCTGCAACGCGGCCTCGTAACAGGCGCGCGCCATGGCCTCGTCTTCGCAGGTCATGTTGGACAATGCGCCGTGCAGTTTCAGGTGGCGGACCTTGACGCCAAGCGCCTTTGCCATGCCAAGCGATGCCCCAACTTGGACGCGGATCGAGTTTTGCAACGAGGCGATGGGGATATTCATGCGCCGCCGTCCGAACCCTTGAAGGTCGGCAAAACCGGGGTGTGATCCGATTCCAACGTCGTTGTCGCGCGCCATCCGCATCGTAGCTGCCATTACATCAGGATCACCCGCATGCGCGCCGCACGCGATGTTGGCCGAGGTTACGACATTCAGCAATCCTGCGTCGTCGCCCATCTTCCAAGGGCCAAAGCTTTCGCCCATGTCGGCATTCAAATCGACCTTAAGCATCGGGTTATCCTTCGTCTTTTGCGGTGGCAGAAATGGCGCCGCTGATCAGTTGGTAACTTAGCAAATCTTGCATGGTTGCAGGGTCGCGCACGAGCGGTTTTACGACACGCCGCATGTTCGCCAGCGACGTGTTCGCGCGGGCTTGGATCGTGGCGGCCTGATCAAAGGTCAGAAATTCGAATTGCAGCGTGCCGCCAATGGGGGCTTGCGACACCTTCGACAGATCGGCAGGCAACACGGTGCCAATGCGCGGATAGCCTCCCGTCGTCTGACATTCGTGCATCAGCACAAACGGTGTGCCGTCGCCCGTGATCTGGATGTCGCCAGGCACCACAATTTCCGACACGATGTTCAACTGACCAGAGGCGTGAAACCCGTCGCCGTCAAAATCCATCCGCATCCCTTGGCGATTGCCACGCGGGTCACGACGGAACTTTGTCGCCTCGAAGCGCGCGCGGGTTTCATCCGAAAATTTGTCGGTCTGCACGCTGGGCACCACACGGATTGTACCACCGTCAAGACGCGGTTCGGGGATCAGATGCAGCCCGGTTTCGGTGCCACTGTCGGCCAAAGCGTTCAGCGTGTCGCCAACCGCAATCAGTTGCCCAAGACCCGCAGATAAATGCGATCCGCGTGTGCCAAGATGCAGCGGCGTGTCAAACCCACCACCAACGTGCAGGTAGCCAAACGTGCCACGCCGCGCCGCGCCGATGGCCAAAATCGCGCCTTTGGGCAGCAGGTGGGACGCGTTCCAATGCACAGGATCACCGTCGATGGTTGCGGTCATGTCGGCCCCTGTCAGGGCGATGCGCATGTCGGCGGTGGCCTCAAACGTGCCACCCATTCCAGCCATTTCTAACGCGGCCATTTCGGGCGCGTGGTGCAGCAATGCGGCCCCCTCGTACAGGGCTGTCGGGTCTGACGCCCCACCACGGGTTAGGCCATTTGCCAGAAATCCGGGCCGGCCCAAATCCTGGATTGCGCAGGCGGGGCCGATGCTACGAACGATCAGCGCGCTCATGGAATCGCCTCGCGTTGTGCGCCGCCTAAACCGTCTTTGACGGAGGCTTCGATTTTGGCGAATTCAGTCTCTGATACAGGGTCAAAGATCATTTCATCCCCTGCGCGCAGAACAAATGGCTCGTCCGCCCAGGGCCGAAAACTAAGGAAGCCGGTTTGCCCGACGTGTCGCCATCCAGTCGGCGTGTCGTAGGGAAACAGGCAAAACTGGCGCACGGCTGTGACCAAAGCACCGGCAGGCACGCGCGGTGTAATTTGCGACAAACGCGGGATTTCCCAGTGATCGGGCAGGGTGCCAAGATAGGGCTGGCCGGGGGCAAATCCGATGGTCAATGCGCGCATGGTTGTGGTCGACAGATCCGTGATCGCTTCGTTCACGCTGCGCCCAGCCATGTCTGCGGCCTCTTGCAATTGCGGGGCGCGATCCGTGCCAAACAACGTCGGGACACGCCATAGAGTTCGACCATCGGGCAACGGTGCATCCAGCCAATTTTGTGTGCCCAGCAGGTCGCGCAAACGTTCGACCAACGGCTCTGGTCGGTGGGCGGCCAGATCGATACGAAAAAACGCAGACACAAGGGTCGAGTTGCTTTCCTCGATCTCCGTCCAGTCCTGGTCTTTGACAGCCGCGCGAAACGCAATCGCAGCCCGATTGGCCGGCTCTGACAAGACAGGCGAGAACGTCACAAGAATACCGGCCAGTCCCACAGTTTTGATCTGCGGCCAGTCGTCATGTGATGGGGTGTTTGCAGTCATATAGCCAACTTTGCGCCTCTGGTTCCGGGGTAGCCTAGGGGCAGGTGCCGTGGCCCGCAAGCAGGGGTTGGCGCGATTGTGCGATCCGGTCTAGAACAGTCCAAACATCAGGAGACGACCGTGGCCAACCCGCTTTTTGATCGACTATTTGCACGCCACATTGGATCGGCCGCACCGTTTCTGCATTTGCCGGGTGGTGGACGGTTAAGTTATGGCGATTTCCTGACCCAAGCGGCGCGTTTTGCCGGGGTCATTCGGACCGCAGGTCTGGAACCGGGCGACAGGTTGGCCGTACAAATCAACAAGTCGCCTGAGGCCTTGGCTGTCTACGCGGCATGCGCGATTACGGGTGTCATTTTCTTGCCGCTGAATACTGCGTATGCACCAGCCGAAGTGTCGTATTTCTTGTCAGACAGCGGGGCCGCATTGTTTCTTTGTGACCCGTCCAAATTGGACAGCCTGACCGAAGTGGCAGCAACCGCCGGTGCGCAGATCATGACCTTGGGCAGCTCGGGTGACGGCAGTTTTGCAGAAGCTGCCAAGACCGAGATTGCGCAGTTCAAAGTGGCTGACTGCAGCGAGGACGACCTTGCCGCGTTCTTGTACACCTCTGGCACAACGGGGCGATCCAAAGGCGCGATGCTGAGCCAGCGTAATCTGTTGTCCAACGCCGAAACGCTGACCAACTTGTGGCAATTCAGTGAACGTGATGTGCTGCTGCACGCCTTACCGATCTTTCACACGCACGGGCTGTTTGTTGGTACGAATGTGATGCTGATCGCCGGTGGCGCGATGTTGTTTCTACCTAAATTCGACGTGGATCAGATGGTCGCCAACATGACGCGTTCCACGGCGATGATGGGTGTGCCGACGTTTTATACACGCCTGCTGGATCATCCAGAATTTGACGCCGATCTGACGCAGCATATGCGGGTGTTCATCTCGGGTTCCGCGCCGATGTTGTCTGAAACACACGCCCAGTTTCAGGCGCGGACTGGCCACACGGTGCTGGAACGCTACGGGATGACCGAGACGAATATGAACACCTCGAACCCGTATTCGGGGCAGCGCAAACCGGGCACTGTCGGGTTGCCGTTGGCCGGTGTTGAATTAATAATATGTGACCCTAATACAGGGCAAGAGGTCGAGCAGGGTGAAATCGGCGTGATCGAAGTACGCGGCGACAACGTGTTTCAAGGCTATTGGAACATGCCGGAAAAGACAGCCGAAGAATTGCGCGGCAACGGGTTTTTCATCACCGGTGATTTGGCGCAAGTGGACACAGATGGCTACGTCACAATCGTTGGACGCGGCAAGGATTTGATCATTTCTGGTGGCTTCAACATCTACCCAAAAGAGCTGGAAATGATCCTCGATGATCAGCCCGGCGTTTTGGAAAGCGCGGTGATCGCGGTGCCGCATGCGGACATGGGCGAAGCGGCACTGGCCATTTTGGTGCGCTCAGGTGGTGGCCCGGATTTGGACGCGATCAAAGCGATGATGTCGCTGGATGTCGCCCGTTTCAAACACCCGCGCGATTACATTGTCGTTGACGCATTGCCACGTAACACGATGGGTAAGGTGCAGAAAAACGTGATGCGTGACAGCTATGGCGATTGGTTTTCTAAGTCCTAGAATTGGTCGATGCGCAGCCAGTTATTGTCGAATTCGACGGTACTAACACCAGCCAGTTTGGTCAGCCTTTGCACCTCTGAATCAAACGCTTTGGCACGCGCGGGGGTCCAACGCACACCACGTTCCAGCCACAAGGCTTTGACGCGCAAAACGTCCTGATCGCGGAACGCTTTCATGTCGACACGACCAACTAAACGATCCCCCTCGAGCAGCGGAAAAACGTAGTAGCCGTACTTGCGTTTGGGTTCGGGTACGAACATTTCGACGGTGAAATCAAACCCGAACAGGCGGCTGGCGCGCTTGCGATCGCGCAAGGCTGGATCAAACGGGCTAAGCACGCGCAGGCGCGACGTCGGTTTGATCAACTGCGCAGGATCATCAGCGATGTCAGGACGGGCAAACGCAGGTTTAAGCTGTTTGTCAGCCCCTTCGATCATGATTTGGATGATATCACCGCGCTCGCCCGCCCGCGTACACCACGTTTTCGCCTCGGCAGGGGTGATATGCGCCCAGAATGCCGCGATTTCAGCATGGGTTCCAAACCCCAACCGGTCGAGCGCTTGATTGCAGCACCAATCAATCGTTTCGGCCTCGTCAGGGCCAAGGTTCGTGTCGCACAATTGCTGATCCAGCACCCGGTCCGTCAGGTCATAGCGTTTCTGAAAACCGTCACGACCGACAACGCACAACGCGCCACTGCGCCACAAATATTCCAGTGCAGTTTTGGACGGATGCCAATCCCACCATCCGCCAGAGCCGCGTTTTTCATCCTTGCCCACGTCGGCAGAACAGCATGGGCCCTGTTCGCGAATTTGGTCCAGTACGGCTTGGATTTTGCTCTCGAACCCTTCGCGTCGACCTTCTTTCCAGTGGCCTTTCAGGCGCGTCGCATCGCGGTTTCGTCGCATCTGCCACTGTGGATAAAACTCTAGCGGAATCACAGCTGCATCGTGGGTCCAATGTTCAAACAATGTGCGGTCATGTTCGTAAACCGATTTTAGAACCTTTGGCTGGTACTGCGCCTTTCGCGTGAACAGGATCAAGTCATGGGCCCGCGCGACCGTATTGATGCTGTCGAGTTGGACAAAGCCGAGCTTGGTCACAACATTCAAAATATCGGCGTTTTTGGCAGGGCCCGTCGGCGCATCACTTAGCAAATGACGGTGCATAAACACCCGCCGCGCGGCGCGATTGGTTAGGACAAAATCGCTCACACGCGCCGATTGCGACGCAGGGTATCGCCATAGCTGATGGTCGGGGTCAGCGTTTGCAAAACAGGGGCGTCATCGGCACCGTCAGCGTTGCGATCCACGATAATTTGCGCGGCAGCACGCCCGATTTCCAGACGACAGGCATCCATGGTTGCCAGCTTGCGCGGCAGGCCTTGCAGCAGTTCCACATCGTTAAAACCAGCGAGGCCAATTTGGCCCGGAACATCAATCCCTTGGTCCAGCAACCACAGCAAACCACCAGCACCAATCATGTCGTTTGAATAGTACAAGAAATCCAGATCAGGCGAGCGTTCCAGCATCGCTTGGGTCATTTCACGCCCCTTCGCAAGCGCCGATCCGCCCGAGTAAAATTCGCGATCCTCGATTTCGACACCAGCTTTTGCCAAACCTTCGGTAAAGCCTTCGAACCGTTTGCGGGCACGGTGATCAAGCGGCATCTTTGTGCCCATAAACCCGATGTGTTCGTAGCCTTGTTTCAGGATCGCTTTGGCCATTTCCTGACCTGCACGACGGTGCGAAATGCCGATCATCGAGTCTACGGCGCGCCCGTCGGCGTCCATGATTTCGACCACCGGAATGCCTGCATTGTTCATCATGGCACGCGCAGCGTCGGTGTGTTCAAGCCCTGCTAAAATCACGCCAGAGGGCCGCCACGACAACATCTCGTACAGCACACGCTCTTCTTTTTCGGGCATATAATCCGTGACACCAACGACGGGCTGCAACGGCGTGTCCTCGAACACTTGATTGATGCCGTTCAGAACCTCGGGAAATACCATGTTGGACAGCGACGGAATGATGATTGCGACCAAATTCACACGCTGACTGGCCAATGATCCTGCGATCTGGTTGGGGACATAGCCCAGCTCCTTTGCTGCGGCGAGCACGCGTTTGCGGGTCGCATCGCTGACGTCACCACGATTGCGCAACACGCGACTGACGGTCATTTCAGAGACGCCGGATGCTTCGGAAACGTCACGCAATGTCAGCGGGCGGCGCGGGGATTGGGTCAATGCAGGTATCCTGTAAATTGTTAGCCTAACGCTAGCGCAAACGAGGGCAATGTTTCAAGCACATCACGCGTAACAGTGTGGGGATGACAATGCGCCGCTGGTGGATTAGATCGGATGTGCGTGGCCCCGTGGCTCAACTGGATAGAGCAGCCCCCTCCTAAGGGGCAGGTTGCAGGTTCGAATCCTGCCGGGGTCACCAAAAACACCTGTAAAATATGGCTTATTTACAGGGCTTTGTGCGGTCGCTTGCAGAAAGTCCCGTGAGCTTTCGGGTCGAATTCTGCTGAAACGGCGGAAATCTCGTACAAAACCTGTACAAAATTCGCACGTCTTTGCGTCTTTGGGGGCCTTCCAATGAGCTGGCGGGTGGCAAACACATGCGCGGAACGGAAGTTCGGCAGCGCAACGCGAAAGCAGATCATCATGTTCCTGGCTGACAAAGCAAGCGATGACGGCTCCGGCATTTGGTGCTCCAAGGGCACAATCCAGCGACATACCGAGCTAGGGGAGACCACAGTCAAGCGAACCGTGCGCGACTTCCTGAAGGAAGGCATTCTGGTCGAGACCGGCGCACGCACCTGCAAGAATGGTTTCACCGTCGTTTACCGGATTGATCTGGCCAAGGTCGAGGCGCTGGAAACGACCGCAGAGCCCGAGATTGAGACGGGGTCCACAGTGGCCCCCGTCCAGTCTGGCCCCGGTACGGGGGCCACTGTGGCCGGGGTACCGGGGCCACCACGGCCCCCAAACCATCCTAAAACCATCCATAAACCACCTACGCGCAGGCGCGAGGCGGCGGGGGATGAAGAGGCTGAGAAGATTTTGGCGACGTATCCAACCGACCGATTGCGGGGCGAAGCGGCCTGTCTTGCCCAGATCGAAGAGGTCATGAAGGAAGGTATCAGGCCGGAGGACTTGCGGCAGGCCGTCCAAGCCTACGCCAACGGTAGCGCAGGTTTCACCCGCTCCAAGGTCTGCTTTTCCGACAACTGGTTTCAGACGCGGCGCTGGCAGGCCTATGTCGAGAAGCAGGCCGAAGACCGGGAGAAGGCGGCAGCGTTGCAGGCTGACCATCATGCGCGGCTGGCGTGCTGGATCAGTGATCGCAGCCCGATGTGCAAACACATCACGGGCACCCAAGTCACGGCTTTGCTCGCCTCGAAACTGGTGACGCAGGCGCAAATCCAAGCCGCAGGCCTCAGATCATGACCGCTACCGATCCCACTGAAGAGCAAACAGCAAGGCGACCCATGTCATACGCTGGCGCTGCTGACACGGGACCTTGCGAGGGGCGGCTAGCCTCCCCTTCGAACCCCACCGGCGCGGGAAAAGCCCGCACCAAAGAGCCGCTGACCGAGACGTTCGTCTTTCGGTGCTCGGCGACAGAGAAGGCCGAGCTGCGCGCCAAAGCCGAGGCTGCTGGCCTTCCCGCTGCAACCCTGCTGCGCGAGGCGCTTGGCCTGACGGAGGCCCGCCGTCGCAAGCCCATCCCCCGCGTTGATCCTGCGCTGGTGCTGGCCGTCGGTCGCATCGGCGGCAACCTCAATCAGATCGCCCGCTGGCTGAACCGCGCGATGTTGGCGGGCCGTGTCGACCTCGATGCGCTGACCGTTGCCCGCCGCTTGTTGACCATCGAACGCCAGCTTGCCCAGATCGTCGAGGCTGCCCGCCGATGCTGATCAAGTTCTTCCGCAACGGCAAAGGCGCGGGCGCTGGTCCGGTCGGCTACCTCGTGGCGGACAAGGTGCTGGCCTATGACGACAACCGCGACCTGATCCGCGATGCCGACGGCCAGCCGATGACGGTCACGCGCGAGCCACTGCCCGAGGTCCTGCGCGGCAACCCTGACCGCACCGAAGCCTTGATCGACGCCAGCCGACATCAGTGGACCTACCGCGCGGGGGTAATCAGCTTTGCCGCAACCGATGCCCCGACCAAGGAACAGCAGGCCGAGGTCATGGACCACTTCGAGCGTCTGGCCTTCGCGGGGCTGGACCCGACGCAATATGACGTGCTTTGGGTCCGACATACCCACGAAGACCGCGTCGAGCTTCACTTCTGCACACCGCGCTTGGAGCTGACCTCGGGGAGGAGCCTGAACATCGCGCCGCCCGGTTATGAGAAAGCCTTCGACAGCCTGCGCGACGTGATGAACCAGCGCCACGGCTGGGCCGATCCGATGGAACTGGAGCGCGCCCAGGAGGTGCGCGACACCATCGAGACCCCAACCCGCGCTCAAGGACGGGACGAGCTGCATGCGTGGCTGCAAGACCAGGTCAGCGTCGGCCTGATCACCGACCGCGCCAGCATGGTCGACGCTCTCGCCGACGCAGGCTTCGACCTGCCCCGCGTCGGTAAAGCATACCTGACCGCCCAAGACCCGGACACCGGCGAGCGCTGGCGTTTGAAAGGAGAGATATTCCATGAAGACTGGCAAGCCGACCCGGTTGAGCGAGAAGCTGAACGCGGAACTGGACACGATCCGGCAGGACTACGCCGCCTCGATGGCATCGCAATTGGAGAGCTTCAGGACCGATTTGAACGCCATTGCGACCAACGCGCAGCGTACAATCGAGACCGATATCCGCACATTTCTGCGACAGAACAAGAGCTGGCTGACGATCTCGCCCTGGCTGATCACGGGGACATTCTTGCTGGGGATCGTCTCGATGATGGCCGCGAGCTTGCTTTGGACGCTGATGCTGGCCAGCTCGGAACTGACGGACTTGGGCCTGACGCGGATCGACAGGGAGGACGGGACATGGCTGGTGCTGGACCCGACCAAGACGAGGCTGAGGACCTGCACGCTGGGCGGCAGATCAGTGACCTGCATCAAGATCGAGGAGAACTAGATGACGACACCCCTGACAGCCTTGGAACGCGACTTGCTCGCTTGCGTCGAGCGGTTGGTGACGGCCTGCGAAACCTCAGCAAAGGAATTGAGCGGGTTAGAGGCACGCTCGACGACCAAGATGCAGAGCCAGCTGGATGGTATCGCGCAATGCGTGACGCTGCTGGTGCGTTCGCAAGCCGTGTCACTGAAAGCATTGCGTGGATTGTTGAACGAGGAAGCGAGCTACGCGACGCTCGACAAGCAACTGAGCACCAGCTTGAGCTTAGCGAAGGACGCCGAAGAGAGGCTGAGACAGAGCTAGAAGCGCGGGAGGTCGAGATGGATCGGGGGATGACGCATTAGGGTGCCGTTTGGTCAGCGGTGCCGACAAAATGACGTTCGCCTATGCTCTAACTGGCTGCAGTTTGTTCAAGATGTTATGTGAAGCAAATAATGGTCAGCAGGGACTAAGTGTTATGAATGATTACGTAGCTACGATTCGCTCTCGACGTCAAATGTCGCTGTCCGAAACCACCGAGTTTGCTTCGATAATTTACAGCTATGGAGCGGTCAAAGGCACCCTTGCACAAATCACTGACCGTGTGCTGAAGGTAGATGCCATTTGCTATGTTCGCATGGGCAACAGAATGGTAGCAACAGCCGCGCTGAAGCAGCCGGCCAATAGCTATCGCAAGAAATTAGAGTCTGAGACTAAAGCCAATGTTTCAGAAGCGGATTTCCCATTGGAAATGGGCTATGTTGTTGTCGTAGAAGGACATCGCGGAGAAAAGCTTCCTGAAAAGGGCAGGCTGTCAGATATGGTGATGGCCAAGGTGATGACACAAGCGAAAGGTCGTGGTGTTTTCGCAACTACGAAAATCGAAGTGTTCGTAGAAACTGCACTCCCCGCATTGGGCTTTGGCGTAGTAGGAAAGTACCAGAATGCCACGAAACAGACGATACATGTCTTGACCAAAGGCACACTACGATAAGCTAGCTTCTGCCTAACTGAGATGATGTCCAACTTGGAGATGGCGATAGTTCTCCGGGAGTTATGACCGTTTCCCGAACTCAGGTATTTTCCGCACCTCAGAAACCCCTGCACCATAGCCCATCGAAAAGGACGCTAAAACGCCACCTACCAAAGAATTCAAATGGACCATCAAGGCGCGCGCGGAACGCAATTCTGAGTTTTGCGTCAGCCTGAGGTGGTAGACTAGGCCGCCTGACTCGCTTTCTCACCCTTTCGAAGGGCATCATCACGGCACTTCAGAAGGATCCCGTCAGTTTCTTGAGTGGAAAGAGCTTCGAACAGCACTCCACCACCACGTATGTTCACTGCCTTCATGAAATCTCGGAATGTGATTTCGGCACCATATATGTCGGGATGATTCCGCATAGTACGGATAATACCTCGCATGAGGTCTGCTCGATTACTCAGCATAGGGCGCTCAACGAGGTTTGACCTAATGTCTGCAGTTCGAAGCAGTTCTATAAGGACGCCCTCTTGATCTTGATGATCAATCCGCTTTGCAATGTAGGCGTTCCACCAAAGCCGAGCTACGGAATTGTCGTCCCGATAGCCGGTACGGCCTCGTGCAAAATAGTGCTTCTCAACTTGGGTTATGTTCTGGTGAAGTACTTTTTTTCGCTTTTCATTTGCCTTCTCCTTCGCGCCCGTTAGCCCATCGAAGAGACCATTCTTCTCTCGAGGATCATCTTTGATCGGCCACCGCCCTCTGGTATAATCAAGGCATTCGAAGTGCGTCAAACGACTCCAGACGCGCTCTTCTGTTGCGAGCGAAGGCGTCATACCCTCGATTGCCTCGAAAACCAGCATGGAGTTGCTGATTTCGGCGGCACTCCCGCCACTTTGACTCAAAACGGCTAGTTTTTCTGGCTCGACCTCAACCGCTGAAAGTTCCATCGCCCAGCCATTTTGGTCTGTGCGGTCACCGAATCCGGAAGCACGGTACCGCTCAAGATTTCGAGATACATTTGCTCTCAGTTCAGCAAGGACACTTTCGGAAAAATACTTCAACTTATGCATTTTCAGTCAACTCCTTGAACGATTTACCTAGCTTGCCAACTGGTGAAGCCAGAAGCCTTTGCGCGCTCTCGAGAAGCGGCGCCCTCTCGATGTCGATCCCAAAATGTTCACATTTTGCGGCGAAGACACGGTACCATGGCTTGGACTCGTAGCCGGAGTTCTGCTCTCCGCGCAGGTTTTCTAGAACTTCCATAACAACGGGTAGGTAGACCGCGCTGAGTAGCAGCGGCTTGCCGTGGCTACTTCCTCGCATCAACTCGATGGACTTGAAGATTTCAAACGGCGCGAGAATGCGGATCACATCAGATTGTAGATCCAGCTTCAGCTGGCCTTCCGGAATCTCGTCGGTCCGAACTAATTCAAAAATACTCTCGAATTTCTTTAGCTTTTCCTGACCGATATTGAACCAGGTATCGTTGGCCAGTCCTATGATTTCTGATTTCCGCATCGATATCGCTGAACCATATTCAGGGTTCAAGCTTTCTGCGTTCCAGCTATCAAGTTGTTGCTTGAGCCAAATCATAGGTTTGACCTCGACGCGGCCGAACAACGTTCCTCTATCAAAACGCCAAGTGCCACTCTTGCCATCGGCTGGCCGCAGCTCAGAATAAAACGTGTCCTGACAGCGAATGAATGCACCAAGGGATGCCGCTCCACTCTCCAACAATTCACGGATTTCGGGTAAAGTTTGAGAGAATGCATAGTCGATTTCTATATCGCCAGCTGTGGACTCACGAACTTCTGTAATGCTCAGATCGAAGCGGCCGCTCTTGAAATCATCGTTGCTGTCGCTTAATACCGGATGCGGAAAGTGGCTATTAAGGTCTACCTTCATTTGGCCGCCCCCCGAACACCAAGTAACTCGATAGGACCCGAGTAATCGTCCTCGAACGTAACTTCGATCTCGACCCGATTACCTTTCGAGACGTCCACCGCCACATGGCCCTTGAAAGCGGTGCACTGATCAGATCCCGAAGCCGATGCAACCCTCAGCTCGGCTGTATCAAACACCCCAAGCGCATAAAAAGTGAGTTCAATCCTTCCGGACTCGTCTGGCGTGAAAAATACCTTGCGAACCCGAGGGGCACGCTCCACGTTTCTGACTGCTGCCAAACGGACGACATTCTGCTGGCCCTGAGTGCCTTTAGCGCCGTCACCATCTCCCGTACCGTCTCCCTGACCATCCGTGCCAGCCCCACCCGAGCCAGCGCTATTTCCAGCGCCCCCTTCATCTCCACCTAGGAATGGAGCAACAGGTCTGTGAGGTTTTGGTTTCATTCGTTTTGCAGGCGTAAACTTGATTGTTTCGGGATCATCTTCATTCGAGGGCATCTTGGATTCCTCACTGCCCGCGTCAGCAAAAAATTCGCCAAGCTCGTCCAACTTAACAGCATCCCCACCGGTGATCTCCGCATTCTCTCTGATGAGATTTCGAATTTCGACAATGAGGCGCTTCATTGCTCGAGTAACGTCCCTTTGTTTCTTTGGGTCATCAAGACGACCCGCCGAGAACGCATTGTGCTGCGGGTTCTCTAACGATTTCAGAATTTTGCTCGCTTCATTGTCAGCCGGTTCAACCATCAAGATGAAGTCGCGCGCCCCCGGAAACCGAGCAAAGCGGTCATTGAAGTGCTCAAGAGATTGCGCGATCAGCATCCCGTTGCGAATGATTGCTACGCGCTTGGGCATTCCTTCTTTGACAAGGATTTTTGCCGAGAATTCACCGAGTCCATCGATCATGAAGCGCTTGCTGGTGGCTTCTTCTGACTTTCTGCACTGAAATAGCTGCCGCGCAAGCCGGATGTCATCGCCGTGGGAAGCCTCATCAGCAGCTTCTATAATTTGGGGATCCTCAAGAAGGTCAGATAGTGTCTCGGCATTTACGAGACGCTCGTCATTCCCAACCTTGAAAATGATCTTGTTATCATCAACCGCAGCAAAAAAGTTTGAAAGTAGTGGAACTGTCATTCGATCAACCCAGTTCTCGTTGCCCCTAAAGCCAATCGAAAAAACTGAAGTTCCTTTCTGATTTCTCCGAAGCCATGTGGGGACCTGTTCTGGATCTTCAACGGCGGAGAAGTCTTCGTCATATCCCCAATAGCCCTTTGAGGTCCGCGCGGTGCCCTCTGCGTCTTTGTGGGAAACCAATTGGACCTTCCCTTGTACCGCTGACTTTTCGCCATCGCCGGATCCATAAACTGTCGAATAGAAGACAGTCCTCAGGTCAGACACGGCGAAAGTAGCGTTCTTTCCGATTCCGAATGATCCCCCCGACGTTTCGGTGGACTTGTTACTTTTGCCCGTACTCTTTACCAGCGCGTGAAATTTCGAACCGCTATCGTTAGGCGGGCCCTCTAACCCAGTCGTGTTGAAGTCTGCGATCTCGAGGACCGGTATCTCGTCTCGCGAAACGACTTGGAGGGCGTTCACGAAAAAATCGACATCTTTTTCCGTTCCGGAGAAATTTGCTGATTTAAGGCAGGCCCCGATCGTTTCGCGAAGCTTTTCGATTCCGGGGATTTCGGTTGCTCTGATCAAATGCTCTCGAAGCACCATTTCGACAGGCTCGTTATCCGCAGCATCAAGGGTGTTTTGGCCGGCCTCCCGACTACAGCTTGTGAAAGGTGTATCGCGGAAGGTCTCGATACCGGCGTGACCAAGCCCCTCCTCCTCACCCGCTTGGTTTACCAAGAATTCCAGTTTTGTTTCAGCCATCTTTACCATTCCTCACGACAACAAGACGACCAAAATCTGGTCCAACCCATTGTTCCCCTATTCAATACGGAAGCCATCACTTCCACCCTTCTCGCCACTCACAAAACGCCCCTTCGCCCCTTCAAGCTCTTTCTGAAGAGTTCGGAAAATCTTGCGGATATCATCATCCGTGAAATCATATGCCGACCTGTTAGAGAGGTTTCCGATCAGGCGAAGCTCCTTGATGGCTCTGTTCACACGACTCTCTGCAAGTTTCACAAACTTTGCTCTTTTATCTCGTTCTTTCATCCAAATTCTAAGCTCCGCTGACGGTATTTTGAATATGTATGCATCATGGTCGCCATTTTGCAACTTTTTATCATAACATTTCGGATATATTACGAGAAATATTCGTCCATATGTTTCTAACAAACACATCAACTATATGTTTTTAATGAAAATAAAACCGAAAAACTGAGGAAAAATCGATCAACGGCTTAAAAAGAAATTGCAAGAATTCGCACTTTGATTTTCCAGGGGGAACCGAAAATGTTCGCCTTAAGTCCATCTCATTTAGGGTTAAAAGGCGCTACAACCTAGAGGAATAATTGAGATTCTCTGGCAACTTTGAACTTTTTTTATTGGTGAAATTTGGGCGCGGGGCTGTGATGATAACGGCAACGTGGCTCGCGGCGGCAGAGCCTACCTAACCGTCTAGGGTTGGGCAGTTGAGCTTGACCTTGGCGAAGCATGCCAAAGAGAGGCCGAGCTAGAGGGGCGGAAAGTGAGGTTGGATCTGGGTCTGATGCATTGCGACTGTGCGATCTTCTTAGCTGAATCTAAATCTTTATCCTGTAGTTGACCCGGCGAATGAGACCTGGTAACGCTTGGATCAAAAGGAGAACAAAATGCTTGACCGGATGTTGGGTAGTGGAGCTTGGGTGCAGGCGAAGCGCGAAGGCTTGGGGCTGACACAGAAGGCTTTTGCAGAACTCCTGGGAATGCCGGAAGCAGGCGAGCGTACTGTACGCGGTTGGGAGCTTGGGGAACATTTTCCAACACCAGCAAAGCGGGCGCAAATCGAGAATTTACCTGATACCGCGCTGCTGCGCAGTCCTTACGCAAGTAATCCGAAACTTGCAGAATTTTCGTTCATCGATTTGTTCGCAGGTATTGGTGGGATCCGTTATCCCTTTCAAAAGCAAGGTGGACACTGCGCCTTCACATCCGAGTGGGACAAGTTTTCCAAGAAAACCTACGCCGCCAATTTTGGTGAAGTGCCCTATGGCGATATCACCAAAATCGCGGCCCATGATATTCCCAAGCATGATGTTCTGTTGGCGGGCTTTCCCTGTCAGGCGTTTTCACAGGCTGGGTTGAAGCAAGGCTTCAATGATACGCGGGGGACAATGTTCTTCGAGATCCAGCGGATCTTGGCGCATCATCGACCAAAGGCGTTTCTGCTCGAAAATGTGAAGCAGTTGAGAGGGCACGACCAAGGGCGGACGCTAAAAACCATTCTCGCAATCCTAGAAGGGCGCAAAGTTCCAGACATTCCGGGGTCTGTTCCAATGTCCGAGGAGGCTCGGGCATCACTTGGCGCCAAGTTAAATTATCGGGTTGGGTTCCGCGTTCTCAAGGCAGCAAATTTTGGTGTCCCGCAAAATCGGGAGCGTGTTTACATCATCGGGTTTGACAGGGATCAGGTCCGAGCCGCTGATGATGCTGATATCTGTTCAATGATCTTTGATCGCTTGAGCAAAAGAAAAGCCACGACACGCGTGGGCGATATTCTCGAAGACAACGCTCGGGTCGATCCAAAATATACGATCTCGGACAAGTTGTTGGCGGGGCATGTAAGGCGGCTTGCAGGCCACAAACAGAAGGGAAACGGGTTTGGCTTCAGCGTGTTTACGCCTGACAGCCCGTACACAAACACAATAAGTGCGCGCTACTATAAGGATGGTAGCGAAATCCTCATTGACCAGAGCGACATAGGTGAGAACCCGCGTAAACTCACCCCTCAGGAATGCGCGCGTCTTCAAGGCTTCCCGGACGAGTTTAACGTAGATGCAGTTTCCGATTGCCAAAATTACCGGCAGTTCGGAAATTCAGTCTCCGTACCAGTCATCGAGGCTATCGCGGCCGAGATGAAGCCCTACATTTCAAGCTAGATCGTGGCGGACATCGTTTCCCCTGAAAAACGCAGTGACATGATGTCGGGTATTCGGGGGAAGGATACCAAGCCGGAGATCATTGTGCGCCGACTGCTTCACCGGCTTGGTTACAGGTTCCGCCTTCATCGCAAAGACCTGCCAGGGCGTCCGGACGTCGTGCTGCCAAAGTGGCGCACTGTGATCTTCGTGAACGGCTGCTATTGGCATGGCCACGAAGACTGCCATCTTTTTCGCCCGCCCAAAACCCGAACAGAATTCTGGACCAACAAGATCGAAGGCAATCAGGCGCGCGACCGGCGCAACTACGCCGCGCTGGAGGATGCCGGGTGGAAGGTTCTGGTTATCTGGGAATGTGCGGTATCCAAAAAGCTGAGCCTGACCACAGAGCAGCTGGAAATTACGATTGCTGCCGCCCTAACGTCGTCAGGGAGCCATATTGATATCCGGGGTTAATCGCCGGTTGTTGAAACGCAGATACAACCTGTAAGCTATTGATGATTCTTGTTTTAAGGGCATTCAATGGCTGAGCCAGTTATTCCGACCGATTCCAAAGTAGCTTTATACACCGTTTGCTTGTTCCTTGCGCAGTCAGGCGAGCCCCACACCGAACTGGGGTACAAAACCCAAACCGCTGCATTTGACGAGATTGGGACAAAGTTCGGCGTGCCCAAGAACTCTGTGCGCAATGTGCGGGATATGTTTGACAGGTTTACTGATAGCGACAGGGTTGGTTGGGAGAACGCTGAACTGCCACTACGTTTCAAGACAATTCTTGATCAACACGCAGACACCGGACGAGAAGAACTGCGCGACATCTCTCTGGAGATCATGAGTTCGGAATGGGAAAAGCTCGGCAAGGAGGACGATCAGAAAATGAAAGACGGGGGCGAGCTTTCAGAAACTGCCAGATTCTCCCAGGAGGTCGCCGCAAACTTTTTGATACCTAAGTTTACCATCATAGCTGAGAGCTATGCTACAACATGGGGTTTCGTGAACGGAGCGGGCAGGACATTTAAGTTATCAAACGATGACTTGAAAAGAGCGTTGACCGAAATTCTCGCAGCATGGGGCGACTGGACCGCAGCGGATCTAAACAATAATAGTAAGAACCCCGATGACACGCTGACCAGTTTCGCAGGCAAGCACTTTTCATCAGGCGCGCATCAGGTTCTCGCAAATGACCAGCGCCGGGGCTTTCTTCACTTCATTTCAGCGATAGCGTTTACGGCGACACATGACATCCCGTTCGACGAAGCGGCGTCAAAGTTGCCTTTGAAAAAAGAAGATTACGAAGCTGCCCTCGGTCTGGTCTCTGAAATTCAGCGGAACAGCAAAATTGTCTCCCAAGGTACGTCAACATCTGACGTGATCAAAAAACAGCAACCCGCGCTTAAAGGTGGCGAAAACGTAATCTTTTACGGCGCGCCTGGGACAGGCAAGTCGAACCGTGTTGAGAAAAAAATCAACGAAGCAGGCAAGCGACCTTTTAGAACAGTCTTTCACCCTGATCTGCAGAACAGTGATTTTTTTGGATGCCTCAAACCGCAAATGGATGGCAAGAAAGTACGTTACGGGTTTTCGCCCGGGCCATTCATGAAGGCGCTTGCTGGGGCCTACCGAGAACCCGCAGAACCGGTCTTCCTTGTGATCGAGGAGCTGAACCGCGCTGCTGCAGCTGCTGTCTTTGGCGATCTGTTTCTCCTGCTTGACCGCGACGACGACGGGAAGGGCGAATACGATGTTAGCTTTCCTTCACCCGAAAGCGAACAGTGGTTTGAGGCTGAGACGGGAAGGGCTAATGAGGCACTTTTGCTACCATCCAACCTGTATATCTACGCTACGATGAACAGCGCGGATCAGGGCGTGTACCCCATAGACACCGCCTTCAGGAGGCGGTGGCGGCAGGAATACCTACCGCTCGACTATAAATCTGGCCCTGACGGGGACGTTGCTTATGTCGATTCCACGGGAAAACGCCACTCGCTTGCATGGCGCGAATTCGTCAAGTTGTTGAACGGGCACCTTACAAGCAGTCAGACACTGGATATAGCCGAAGACCGTCTGCTGGGGCAGTGGTTCGTCAAGAAGAAGGAGCTGGACGGAAAAGGTATTCCAGAGAAGGTCTTGCTCTACCTTTGGGACGATTTGCTGCGGCATGAAGGTCGCGATTTGATCTTTGATACAAGCAGCATCAAGACTTACGGGAACCTTACAACCGAGATCGCACGTGAAGGCCGGATCTTGTCTGATCGTTTCCTCGCAGCTCTCAATGCAGCCTCGGATGTCGATACCACGGAACCGGAAGAGACGGTCGAAGATGAGAGCTGACTTACCTGTCTTCTTGTCTGATCGCGATCCCTTAGCGGTTCTTGATCGACACGCCGACACGGTGCTATCTGCAATGCGCGAATGGGGTATCGGACGCATCGACGAAAGGGAGACGGTCCATTTCTGCGGCCTGATACATCATCCGGAAGAAGGCGCTGTGGTGTTTCTGCCAAGGGAATCAGGAACGGGTGATCCAGTTACTGATCTAGAGACTGCGTCCCTAACCATGCGGGCGCTTGCGAGGTTCGGCGTCGAGGCGTCCAAACGAGATTATGAGGATGACGGTGAGGCGGGCAACCCCGGGTCCTTGTCAGTTATCAGACGACTGGCAGATGACTTCCGGGATCATGGCCTTTTCGCGGAACGTACACGTCAACGGACTATAAACTCGGGAAAGCCCGACTGGATGAGGACCGTCAAACGCGAGGTTGCGATACCAGGGCATAAAGGCCAACCGATCTTTACCGACATCCGGAGCAGCCGCTCTACGAAGAGCTCGGACGCACTTCTTTCGCAGATACAGGCAGCAGTCATTCGTGAAATCTTTGTTGCACATTCATGGTGGCTGACCGGCACATTCAGTAGGCGCGAAGAGCTCTTGTCGTGTCAGCGACCACGGTTCCCACGAACAATTTGGGCGCGGAAATTGGAAGCTATGCTGCCGTCACTCTATTCAGCCAGGTCAATTTTCTTAGCTGAGTATTTACGCTATTATCTGCGCGAAACACGAGCATCTGCGAGTGGGTCTTTCGTGTTTGGCGTCGAGGACTTTCACCGTGTTTGGGAGACAATTCTACGCGAAACTATCGTCCGCGCGCCGTGCGATTCCATGCGGAACTGGAACAGCGAACTGCCCAAACCCTTTTATTTGCACCAAGGTTCTCTCACGCATGACCCACGCAGCAGGGGCATGCAAACGGACATCATACTGGAGAACGAGTCATCATTTACTATCGTTGACGCCAAGTACTACGCAGCCAAGAATGCGGGATCGGCTCCAGGGTGGCCTGACATCGCCAAGCAGATTTTTTATGAAAAAGCCCTTCGAGAGATAGTAGACAACGTCTCAGAATTGCCTGCCGTGATCCACAACATCTTTGCATTCCCTGGGAAAACAAATGATGGCCCCCTGACCAAAGCCGAAATCCGGCACACAGACGGCAAACCAGTGAGCTCTGCCTTTCCACCGATCGCATGTTCGTACGTTTCAGTACGCGATGCGCTAAACCACTATGTATTGCGTTCCCAAGGCATTGAACTAGCAAACAATGATCCAGTTGATGCTCTGCAAGGGTAAGAGTCCATTCGGAAGAAAGGATGCATGGTTGAGCAACGATCATCTCCTCTAACATCAGTTCAGATGGAAGAATCCCTTTTGTTTCAGTTAAGAGGGTCCAGACCGCGTGGCTGATTGGCATGCTCTATTCCTTCGGAAGGCTAAAATGCGTGTCCCATTTGAAGTCGTTGTGTTTGTCGACTTGCTTTGACCCGAAAAGTAAAAAGTCTCTCAGGACCTCGGCGTGAGGGTGGCCATATCTTCGGGTTGGATCAGAAGAGAACACACTGAATGTCGGTGAAACGAGCCGTGCGTTCCCGTTCTTCCAATTGTATCGAGATCCATGGTGTGGCACTTGGAACGTTGAGATGGCCTTTGTTCGTTTGTTCCCCAGAAATGTCGCCAGTCGAAGCCAATGTGTCTTCGTTGAAAAATTGCCGTCACCAGTATACAAGATTGGGGCTGGCGCGTCAGGAATAGAAGTGGCGTTCGCGCCCACGATCTTTCCGCTATCGAACGTCCAACGGCTGAGCGGCACGGGCCCCGTATAAATCGACAACGATAGATCGTTCTGCGATCCAGCGGGGAAACCGCGACTATACAGTCTCTTTAGCTGCTTGAGAGCCTTTTCTCGCGCCACATCATCATGGCCAAGAAGGATTGGACGCAGCTCATTCACAGTCTTCTTGAACGTTTCCGGCGATTTTGGTGCGGATTTGGGGTCATTGTAGGGAACGAATTCCCAAGCTCCACCCTTTACTAGGCGAGCGCCAGATTTGAAAACTTCAGTGAAATGACGGTTTTCTGACGTATCCGGTACTTGGAGTTTGTCCGGCAATCTGGTCGGCGCGGCCTTGATGCCTTCTCGACGATCGAGGTCAGGACCATCTGGGTCTAATGATGGAAACGGCTCGTCAGGGTCTGTTCGGTCTCCACCATCTGACGGAAGGACGAAGAAAATCCGCTCAAAACGATCAGAAGCCACACTGGCAATGTATCCTGTGGGGTCAGCATAAAACTCTAATTCTACGTCACCGTCCCGTAAACCTTGTTCAAATCCGATAAGAAGCCGTTGCCATAGGGGAGCCCAAGGCAGCATTATGGATTTGACATGCACCTTCTTAAGAAGCTCCAACAGACCACTGATGTGATCAAAGTGAAGGTGAGAAATCACGATCAGATCAAGGCTCTTGCCGTTCAACTTACTGGCAATATCTTGAATGCCTCGATTGACGAGAGTTTGTCCGGAAGAGCTCCCGCAGTCGTAGACCCACTGAAATTCCCATTCAGGAGCCTGTCCTGCAAATGTGATGCGCCGTTTGCCTTTGGGGGTGTGCAACATGGTAAGGCTTCCGTATGCAAACAGGCCTTGGCCAACAGGCTTGAACTCATGCTCCACATAGAGGTGCATCATGCGGCTTCCACAGCTTTGACGGACGTCTGCTCCATCGCTTTGTGGAACAAGGCTTCACGCAGGCAGGCGCTAACTGCCAGATTCAGAGCGAATCTTCGCAGCCTCACGATGGCGTCTGGCGCTTTGCTGATCTGTTCATACAATTCCAATAGACGGTCAGCATTCATGGCTTGGCAAACTCCTCAAACGTCGGGCCATCTTTAAGGCGGAATTCGACCTCATACGATTTGAAAGACACAGAAGGCACTACCTCAAGCGCATAATGCAGCTGTGGATCGCCTTCGGTGGCGACTACAAGACCCTCAACCATTTCATCGTCTTCAATCAGATGCTTCTGAACCCAACCTGTCTGACGTCAGCGCTTATGGGTCCAAATAGGTATATTTGATAAGAGAGAGTTGTTGGCTCATCGTAACCACTGAGGAGTGGGACATGAGACAGACAACTGGAACACGCAAAAGCCCTGGCGAGAAGATCGTCAAAGACATCAAGCGGGCCACGCGCAAGCATTATTCATCCGAAGAGAAGATCAGGATCGTCCTGGACGGTCTGCGTGGAGAAGACAGCATCGCCGAACTGTGCCGCCGTGAAGGCATATCACAGGGCATCTATTACAAATGGTCCAAGGACTTCATGGAGGCTGGCAAACGGCGGCTAGCTGGCGATACGGCACGTGCTGCAAACACAGATGAGGTTAAGGACCTGCGCCGCGAAGCCCGTGATCTGAAGGAAGTGGTGGCTGAACAGACGCTGGAACTGCGTCTTCTCAAAAAAAGCATGTTCGACGGTGGGGGCGACCCCGAATGAGATACCCTGCATCTGAGAAACTAGAGATCATCCGGTTGGTCGAAGAAAGCCACCTGTCAGCCCGCCTGACGCTCGCCAAGCTCGGTATCCCCCGCACCACATTCTACCGTTGGTATGATCGCTACCTCCAGCGTGGTGAGGCTGGGCTGCAGGACCAGTCTCCCAGGCCCAAGCACGTCTGGAACCGCATCCCTGACGACGTGCGTCGCAAGGTGGTCAAACTGGCGTTGAAGGAGACAGAGTTGTCACCGCGAGAACTGGCGGTGACGTTCACAGATACAGAAAGCTACTTTGTATCAGAGGCTTCAACGTATCGGATCTTGAAGGCGCACGATCTGATCACCAGTCCTGCCTTCATTGTGATCAAGGCCGCCAGTGAGTTCAAAGACAAAACGACGGCCATCAATCAGCTGTGGCAGACCGACTTCACCTATCTGAAGATCATCGGTTGGGGCTGGTTCTATCTCAGCACGATCCTGGACGACTACAGCCGTTACATCATCGCGTGGAAGCTTTGCACCAATATGCGGACCCGCGACGTCACTGACACGTTGGATCTGGCTTTAGCAGCGTCGGGATGTGACCAAGTTCATGTCGTCCACAAGCCGCGACTGCTCAGCGACAACGGCTCCAGCTACGTCTCGGGGGAACTGGCCGAATGGTTGCAGAATAAAGGTATGAAGCACTCGCGCGGTGCGCCGTATCATCCGCAAACCCAGGGCAAGATCGAGCGTTGGCATCAGACTTTGAAGAACCGCATCTTGCTGGAAAACTACTTCCTACCCGGTGATCTCGAAGCCCAGATTGAAGCCTTCGTCGATCACTACAATCATCGGCGCTTCCACGAGAGCCTGAGCAACGTCACACCGTCTGATGTCTACTTCGGACGGTACAAAGCCATTCTACAGCAACGAGAAAGGATCAAACATAAGACGCTCGAAACGCGACGCTTGCATCACAGACAACGCGCCGCATAATCAAACCAACCAGATGAGCCAAACTCTGTCTTAGCTTAAGCTGCCATTGGTTCCAAAAACCCTGACGACGGACACGGGGTCACCAAAAACACCTGAAAAATATGACTTATTTACAGGGCTTTGTGCAGGAGCTTGCAGAAACTTGCGCTGGGATGCAGGCTGATGTCGGCTGAAATCAACAAATTCCTGTACAAAAATTGTGGGCCCTTACGGGTATTGAGGCCTTTCGATGAGTTGGCGTGTCGCAAAGGAGTGCGCTGAACGCAAGTTCGGGAGTGCTCCACGCAAACAGATCATCATGTTCTTGGCTGACAAGGCGAGCGATGACGGTTCGGGAATCTGGTGTTCCAAGGGAACGATCCAGCGGCACACGGAGCTGGGAGAAACGACAGTCAAGCGGGCCGTGCGTGCGTTCCTGAAGGAAGGCATCCTTGTCGAGATCGGCGCGCGCACCTGCAAGAACGGTTTCACTGTCGTTTACCGGATCGATTTGGCCAAGGTCGAAGAGCTGGAACCGACTGCAGAACCCGAAATCGAGACGGGGTCCACAGTGGCCCCCGTCCAGTCTGGCCCCGGTACGGGGGCCACTGTGGCCGGGGTACCGGGGCCACCACGGCCCCCAAACCATCCTAAAACCATCCATAAACCACCTACGCGCAGGCGCGAGGCGGTGAAGGATGAAGAAGCTGAAAAGATTTTGGCGGCGTATCCACCCGACCGAGTGCGAGGCAACGCTCCGATTGGACTTGCGCCCACGACCTTGATCTTGAGCCGAGCGGTTTCAGAGACTTGCCTACAACCGAGCGCAGTGACCAAATAATTCGAAACAAAAAGGATCAATGGATGTCTGGCTCGGGCACAGGTCGACCAAATCCAGTGCGTAAAAAGTCGAAATCACAGCCTTTGTCAGCTTGCTCGATATGTTTGGTGAACATCCAGCCATAGCCACGTTGGTATCGTGGTTCAGGGGTTTGCCAAGCGGCGCGTCTACGGCTTAATTCGGCAACCGTAATGTCGACGTTCAAGGACCTGTTTGGCACATCCAGTGAAATGATATCGCCTGTTTCGATCAAGGCCAAAGGCCCGCCGATGAACGCTTCGGGCGCGACGTGCAGGATACACGCGCCATAGCTTGTGCCGCTCATCCTTGCATCAGACAGGCGCACCATATCGCGGTGCCCTTCGTTCAACAGCTTTTGTGGCATCGGGATCATGCCCCATTCAGGCATTCCGGGCCCACCCTGAGGACCGGCATTGCGCAGGATCAACACGTGATCAGCCGTGATATCGGCGTCTGGATCGTCGATGATCTGTTTTAATTCTGTGTAGGAATTTGCCACGATTGCAGGGCCGCGATGGGTTAGGAATTTCGGGTCCATTGCGGCCGGTTTGATAACAGCCCCGTCCGGTGCAAGATTGCCTTTGAGAACGGCCAACGACCCCTCGTGATAGACCGGATTGGACAGCGGGCGGATGACGTCCGGGTTGTAGTTCTGTGCGTCTTTCAAACCGGTCCCAAGGCTTTCGCCCGTGACTGTCATTGCCGTCAAATCCAGCTTGCCGCTCAGCTCTTTCATCAGCGCGGTTAGGCCGCCTGCGTAATAGAAATCTTCCATCAGGTAATCGGTGCCAGAGGGGCGAATGTTCGCGATCACCGGCGTTGTGCGGCCAATCGCGTCCAGATCATCAAGTTCCAGAGGAACTCCGGCACGACGCGCCATCGCGATCAGGTGGATGATTGCATTTGTTGAACAGCCCGTCGCCATCGCAACCGTCACAGCATTGCGCGTGCTGGCGGGCGTGATGATCTTGTCTGGTGTCAGGTCTTCCCAGACCATGTCTACAATGCGCCGCCCGCAGGCCGCGCTCATCCGTTGATGGTTAACGTCAGGGGCAGGGATGGACGAGGCGCCGGGCAAACACAGCCCCCACGCGTCGGCAATCGCCGTCATTGTGCTGGCGGTGCCCATGGTCATGCAGTGCCCATAAGATCGCGCGATGCCGCCTTCGACGCCTTGCCACTCTGATTTGGAAATATTGCCGGCGCGCCGTTCGTCCCAGTATTTCCAAGCATCCGCCCCAGAGCCAAGCGTTTTGCCCGCGTAATTCCCGCGCAACATGGGGCCTGCGGGCAGGTAGATGAACGGCAGGCCCATGGACGTGGCCCCCATGACCAACGCGGGCGTGGATTTGTCGCAGCCGCCCATCAGCACAGCGCCGTCGACAGGATTTGAGCGCAAAACCTCCTCGACTTCCATCGCGACCATGTTGCGGTACAGCATGGCCGACGGTTTCAGCAGTTGTTCACCCAACGAATGAACCGGGATTTCGACAGGCATGCCGCCTGCTTGCAAAATCCCCTTTTTGACGAATTCGACACGGTCGCGAAAATGCATGTGGCAGGGTTGCAAATCAGACCACGTGTTCAAGATTGCGATGATCGGTTTGCCTTCCCAATCTTCGGGTGACAGCCCCATTTGCATCGTGCGCGACCGGTGCCCAAACGAACGTAAATCATCAGGCGCATACCAGCGGGCGGATCGAAGATCTTGGTACTCTTTTGTCATCTTGAATGACCTCCGTGCATCCGCCTGTTACAACGCCACCGGTTGCCCTGTCGTCAGTGACTGAGCAGCAGCGTCAGCAATTTGTTGTGCCTTTAGACCATCCGTAATTGTCGGGGTCAAAGGGGTGCCTTTGGTCACAGCGTCGACAAAATGCGCCATCTCAGCCAGATAGGCCGCCTCGTACCGCTCAAGAAAAAAGTGCTGCGTGGGGGCGCGTTTGAAACCCGCCTCGGTCGCGATTTCGACAGTGTTTTCCAGAACGTTTTCAGCGCGCAACATGCCGGCTGATCCATGCACTTCGATGCGCTGATCATAGCCGTAAGAGGCGCGGCGTGAATTCGAGATTTGGCAGATCTTACCGCTCGCGGTGGTCAGCGTCACGGCCGCCGTGTCCACATCGCCTGCAGCGCCAATCGCAGGATCGACCAAGGCTGAGCCAACCGCGAAAACTTGAACCGGTTCTTCGCCCAACAAGAACCGCGCCATGTCGAAATCATGGATCATCATGTCGCGGAAAATACCCCCCGAGCTTTTGATGTAACTGATCGGCGGCGGGTTCGGATCGCGCGACAGGATCGTGACGATTTCAACATCACCAATTTCGCCAGCAGCAATTCGGGACTGCACCAGCGCAAAGTTTGGATCAAAGCGCCGGTTAAAGGCAGTCAAAAACGCCACGCCGTTGGCAGTGACCACGTCCAGACAATCCTGGATGCGCGCAGTAGACATATCCACAGGCTTTTCGCAAAAGATCGCCTTGCCAGCCTTGGCGGCGGTTTGGATCAACTCGAAATGCGTGTCGGTTGGTGTGCAGATGATCACCGCGTCGATATCCGTTGCTGCCAAAATCGCATCTGTGTCGCGGACTTGTGCGCCGGTTTGCTGCGCGAGCGCATTGGCTGCGTCGGCAAAAGCGTCAGACACCGCAACCAGCGACGTGTCCGGCATGCGCATCAACGAGCGGGCGTGTACTTGGCCAATGCGGCCACAGCCCAGAATTCCAATTCGCAACATGTTATGCCTCTTTTTGCCCGTGTCCCATGGCCGACAGAACGGTTCTAGCCGCTGCTACCATCGGATCGTGGGTGTCTTTCAAAATGGTGACCCGATCAAAACGCGATGGATCAGAATTCACAGCATCGCGCATCGCATTTCCAAACGCCATGCGCAGTTCCGTGCCGATGTTGTATTTGCAAACGTTCGATCCGGTTGCCAAGGCGGTGCGTTGCGCCACTGGCACGCCTGAGCCGCCATGGATCACCAAAGGCACGTTTGCTAGTGCTTCGATCGCGCGAATGCGGGCTTCGTCCAAACCGCCCTCTTTGTCTTGTTGCAAATGGACGTTCCCGACCGAGATCGCCATCGCATCGACGCCGGTTTGTGCCGCAAATTTCGCGGCCTCTTGTGGGTCAGTACCAGCCGAGCTTTCGCCCTGCGCATAGCCGACAAATCCGATCTCGCCTTCGCAGGAAATGCCCGCGGCATGCGCCATTTCCACAATTGCGGCGGTCTCGTCGATGTTCTGGGCCAGCGGCGCGCGCGAGCCGTCGTACATCAAAGAGGTAAAACCACTGTCGAGCGCCTCGCGACATTCTTGGGCGGTGTATCCGTGATCCAAATGCGCAACGACTGGAACGCTGGCAGCTTCGGCCAAATGGCGAAACATTTTGCCCAAGACGGGCAGGGGTGTGTGGGCGCGGCAAGACGGGCCAGCTTGCAAGATTACAGGACAGCCTTCGGCCTCGGCGGCGGCTACAAAGGCACGCATGTCTTCCCAACCTAACGTGACCAAGCCAGCAACTGCATAGTGTCCGCGCAAGGCCGGTTGCAGAACATCCGATAGCGTTGCGAGGCTCATTTAAACTTGGCCATCATGTCTTTGATCCCTGGGATCGTTTCGATTTGATACGCATGCGTGGGTTGGAAAAACTGGATCAAACTGCGCTGGCTAAGGCCACCCAGAATGGTGAAATAATACATCTCGTAGCCCGGCATCACCGCGCAAGGATGATAGCCTTTGTCGATCATCATCGTAGAGCCATCCATCAGTTGATAGGCGTCCCCGGGCTTGCCCTCTTCGCGTTGCAAGATTTGCACGCCCGATCCATGATTTGGGCGAAAGCGGAAATTATACGTCTCGTCGTGGCGGGTTTCGATGATGTTGCCATCCGCGTCTTTGCGGTCGGTGTCGTGTTTGTGCGCAGGAAAGCCTGACCAGCCGCCTTGGCCTACTGTGAACAGTTCGCTGACCAAAAGGCGGCCGACCTTGCCGTGCTGTTTCTGGCCTAGAATGTGTTTGATCTTGCGGTGCGTTTTGGTGTCGTCCGATCCGTATTGGACTTTGTCGATCCCGCCGACGCGCACGTCAAACGGGTCCAGAACCTTGTCGTATCTGGCACCCGCAACAAAGGTTTCGGTGTCGCATGTGGCGACGATTGTGACCTTGGCACCGACTGGCACGTAGACGCCTTCGGGCTCGCCGTCCCAGACATTTTCAGTACGGTTGCCGACCGCGTCGAAATTCACGCCCTCAATCGAAATATCGACGGTTCCGGTGGCAGGCACAATGCAGGTTTCATAGCCGGGCACTTGATATTCAAACGCCTCGCCTGCCTTGAGTTTCACGATGTTGAAGTAGTTCAGCGGAACCGTCGGATCATCCGCATCTACGATGGCTTTGTTTTGATTGTCGTGTGGTGCGATGTGCATGGGTGATCCTTAGGCGAAAGAGGTGGGGCCGGAATGATCGGCCAGAAACTGTGAAAGGTCTTGAGGCGTGGGCATTGCCGGGGCGCATCCGGGTTTGGCGACAACAATGGCCGCGCAGGCGGAACCGCGCAGGACGGCGGTTTCCAGGTCATTGCCTGCCGCGAGGGATGACAGCAAGCCCGCCATGAAACTGTCACCAGCGCCTGTTGGTTTTAGCGCTGTGACAGGGTAAATGCCGGTGCGAATTTCTGTGCCGCCGGCAATCGTGATCGCGCCGTGTTCGCCCATTTTGTAGACGACAATCGCGGCGGTTGATGCGGCCAGCGCGCGGGCTTTGGACAGCCCTTTTTCCTTGTCGCCGGCCATGAAACCGAATTCTTCGTCGTTGCCGACAATCACATCAGCCAGCGCGCCGGCCTTAGACAACACGTCTTCGGCGACTTGGGGCGAGGGCCAGCTGTAGGGGCGATAATCGACATCAAAAATGACCGGCAATCCAGCGGTGCGCGCCAATTCGAATGCCCGAAAAGATGCCGCGCGTGACGGTTCGGCGGCAAAGACAGTTCCGGCGGTCACCAGTGCCCCAAATTGGCTGTAATCGACGGCTTCTACGTCGGCGACCGTCATTTCAAAGTCAGCGGCACCATTGCGGTAAATGACCGATTGGTGGTCTGCAACGCGGCTTTCGTACAGGGCCAGCGAATTGCGTGCCTCGCCTGCGACGGCCGAAACATGGGATGTGTCCACGCCGTAGTGGTGCAGTTTGTTCACGCAAAACCGACCGACAGCATCGTCTGAAACGCTGGTCACCAGCGATGCTTTGCCACCTAGTTTTACGATCCCGGCTGCGATGTTTGCGGATGATCCGCCCATGTCAGCGGTAAAGGTCGTGGCATCTTGGGTCGCAACCCCGGGGGCGGGAAACAAATCCATGCCAACGCGGCCGACAACCACAAAGTTGTTCTGTTTGATGCCGGGCAATACGTTTTTCATGCGCGACCCTCGGCGTTGCCAGCTTTGGCCGCATCCAGCACTTCGGGATAGGGGTAGTTCAGGCCGATCAATTGGCGAATGTCCGGACTTGCGGCTGCAATGAAAGACGGCGCAAGCGTGGCGGGCATGTCTTCCATCGGCTTTACCCATTTGGGCAAATACTGGATCAGAATGGCGCTGCGATCATGTTCGGATGTGTTGGGCATCGCGCAGTGCCAAGTCACGCCGAAAAACAAAATTACGTCGCCGGGATTTCCTGTCATCTGTTCGCAGCGATCAAAGAAATTATCCTCGGGCATGGGATAGCGCAGGTGCTTTTGACTGCCGGGTACATAGGCGGTCGCCCCGCTTTGGCCGGTGAAAGGGTCTAGAATAACAGAGACTTGCGCATTCATCGGGAACGATCCGTTGAACCCGATGGGATGCGTGTCAGGTTTGTGAAAATCCCAGTAGGGATAGTCGACATGAGGTTCTTGGCCTGGGCCTCCGGGCAAGATCCGGTTGGCAGCAATCGACCCCATGATGAACTCGGTCCCAAGGAATTTGCGCAAGATTTTCATCAACACGGGATGCGCGGCCATTTGCGAAAACACCTCGCCTTTGGCCAGCAAGTTCCAGACACGGCGCTGCAAGTCGATCGAACCGGCGTCTTGCGCGGCTCCTTGGAAATGCGTCGCCTTGTCGGCCTCTTGTTCGGACTGTTCCATGACAATGGCGCGGGCTTGGGCGATCTGATCAGATGAAAACAGACCTGAGATTTTGACCGCGCCGTCCCCATTCAACAGCTCGTCGACAATCGCGTCAGGGGCTGCTGTTTCGGCTGTGAATCGCTTCATCAGACGCCCTTTCTTTGCTTGGATCGTTCGGCTTCGATCTCGGCATGTTTTGCCGCAACTTTGGGGTTGGTGGTCACATGCGGAGTGCCAACTTCCCACCACGTATGGCCTTGGTCCGTCCAGCCGTCATAGGCGTCGACCTGCATCACGATCACGCTGGTTATGTCAGCGGCTTTGGCCCGCTTGAATGCCTCGCCAAATTCGGCAGGATTAGACACGGTTTCAGCATTGGCACCCATCGATGCTGCGTGGGCTTGGAAATCAACGGCAAACGGTTTTGGTACCGTTGGGCTGTCTGCAATCAGGTTGTTAAAGCTCTCGTTGCCGGTGTTGTTTTGCAGCTTGTTAATGACGGCAAAACCGCCGTTATCAAGCAGACAGATGATCAGTTTTCGCTGGGTCAGGACGGACGAATAGATGTCGGAATTCATCATCAAATAAGACCCGTCGCCGGTAAAGATGATGGTGTCCTGATCTGGTTCGCGTTCATGCTGCGCGATCCGTGCGCCCCAGCCGCCAGAAATTTCGTACCCCATGCAAGAAAAGCCGAATTCGACGTCGACTGTGCCAATGTCTTTGGTCTGCCAGTGGGCGGTGACCTCGGCGGGCAAACCACCGGCGGCAGCGACGATCCGGTCGCGAGGATCGCACAGATCGTTCACGACGCGAATGATCTGTGAATACGAATTTGGCCCATTTTTTGGGGTCGTGATTTCGTTGGTGTATGCGACCCATTTGGCACGCTCTGCCTGCGCGAAATCGACCCAAATGCTGGGTGATTTGTGCGCGTCCAGTGCATCGCTTAGGGCCGTTATCCCCAACTTGGCATCTCCAACGACAGGCAGCGACATGTGTTTTTTCGCGTCATGACGACCAACGTTCAGGCCGATGATTTTGGCGTCCTTGGCAAAGGCCGTCCACGATCCGGTTGTGAAATCCTGAAGCCGTGTTCCGATGGCCAAAATGACATCCGCCTGCTCGGCGATGGCATTGGCACTGTCCGATCCGGTGACGCCAATTGGCCCGATATTCAGCGGGTGATCCTGCATCAGGTTCGCACGCCCCGCAATCGTTTCAACAACGGGAATGTTGTGCGTTACGGCAAAGTCAGTCAGCTCGGTCACGGCACGCGAATATTGCACACCGCCGCCTGCGATGATGATCGGGCGTTTCGCTGATCTAAGCAGCGCTACGGCCTCGGCAACTTCGGTCAGATCGGGACCTTGGCGACGAATGCGGTGCACACGTTTTTCGAAAAATTCAGCGGGGTAGTCGAACGTCCAGCCCTGAACATCCTGCGGCAACCCGATAAAGGCAGGGCCGCAATCGGTCGGGTCCAACATAGTCGCCAAGGCCGCCGGCAAGGATTGAATGATCTGCGCAGGATGCGTGATCCGGTCCCAATAGCGGCTGACAGCTTTGAAGGCGTCATTCACACCGAGGGCCGGATTGTTGAAATGTTCCAATTGCTGCAAAACCGGGTCAGGCAGGCGCGTAATAAAGGTGTCGCCACACAGCAAAAGCATCGGCAAGCGGTTGGCATGTGCAAGGGCGGCCGACGTCAAAAGGTTGGTTGTGCCGGGGCCAGCGCTGGCCGTGCAGAACATGAACCGCTGGCGCAACCATTGCTTGGCATACCCCGCCGCCGCAAAGCCCATGCTTTGTTCGTTTTGACCGCGATACAGCGGCAATTCATCTTTCGCATCATACAATGCCTCACCCAGACAGGTCACGTTGCCATGCCCGAAGATGCCAAAACCGCCACCACAGACGCGCATTTCCTGCCCATCCACCTCGATGAATTGGTTCGAAAGATATTTGATGATCGCCTGCGCGGTTGTCAGTCGAAGAGTGTTGTCTGCCATGTTCAGATTCTATCTCATTTTTCGCCTTTGTGGCGATTGATGCTTGCGCGTTTTCGAATCCGAAGATACTAGTTTTGCAACCGGTTGCAAACACAATTTCACAGAAAGCTCAGCACGATGACAGAAATCGGCATTGGTATCGTTGGTGGCGGATATATGGGCAAAGCCCATGCGGTGGCTATGTCCGCAGTTGGCGCGGTTTTTAACACCGCATTGCGTCCACGGCTTGAGATGATCTGTGCCAGCAGTCCGCAAAGTGCTGAAAGGTATCGCCAAGCCTTTGGATTTGCGCGCGCGACCAGCGATTGGAAATCCTTGGTGAATGATCCGAAGGTTGATGCCATCGTGATCGCCACCCCGCAGGAATTTCACCGTCAAATCGCCCAAGCTGCGTTTGCACTGAACAAGCCGGTGTTTTGCGAAAAACCGCTTGGCGCGTCTTTGGCCGACAGTCGCGCAATGGTCAAAGCCGCTGATGGTCAAATCAGCATGACGGGTTTTAACTACATCCGCACGCCAGCCAGCCAGTTCGCCCGCAAACTTATCGCTGATGGTGCGATTGGCGATGTCACGTGGTTTCGCGGAGAGCACACCGAAGATTTTCTGGCCGACCCGCAAAGCCCTGCCAATTGGCGCACAGATGGTGACGCCAACGGAACAATGGGCGATCTGGCCCCGCATATGATCAACGGCGCGCTGGCCTTGATTGGTCCGATTTCGTCGTTAATCGCAGAGGTCGAAACCGTCCACCCAACCCGCCCCGGCGGCACCGTCACAAACGACGATCATGGCCAAGTGATGTGCCGGTTTGAAAACGGCGCGATGGGCCAGATGTATTTCAGCCGCATCAGCCATGGCCGCAAAATGGGCTACGCCTACGAGGTCACAGGAACCAAAGGCGCGATCCGTTTCGATCAAGAAGACCAGAACGCGCTTTGGCTTTATTCAATGGATGAACCCGAAGAAACGCGCGGTTTTCGCAAGATCTTAACCGGGCCTGCGCATCCTGATTACGAACCCTTTTGTCAGGGGCCGGGTCACGGCACGGGCTACCAAGATCAGATCATCATCGAGGCGCGGGATTTCTTGCGCGCGATTGAAACCAAAACACCCGTCTGGCCAACCTTTCAGGATGGTCTGGATGTGAACCAAGTCGTCGCCGCTGCATTGGCGTCATCCCGTGCAAAAGCATGGATCGACGTCGACAGCGTTTAAGTTTTCGAAAGGCATCAAAATGACAATCAAAATCGGCAATGCGCCGTGTTCGTGGGGCATCGAATTTCCCAGCCATCCGGCCTATCCAACGTGGCAATCTGTTTTGGATCAATGTGCAGGCGCGGGCTACACTGGGATCGAACTAGGGCCCATCGGCTACATGCCTGAGGACCCGAATGTGCTGGCCCCTGCGTTGGCTGAACGGGGTCTGGAAATCATCGGTGGCGTCGTGTTCCGCGCGTTCCATGACCCTGCAATGTGGGATGACGTCATGGATGCCTCGGCGCGCACGTGCAAAGCGTTAAAGGCTCACGGTGCCGAGCATCTGGTGCTGATCGACAGCATTTCGCCGCGCCGCGCCCCAACCGCAGGTCGTGCCAGCGAGGCAGAGCAAATGGACAAGGCCGAGTGGACAGCGTACCGCGACCGCATCGCCACAATCGCCAAAATGGGCAGCGAAGAATACGGGCTGACGGTTGGCATTCACGCACACGCCGCGGGCTTTATGGACTTTGAGCCAGAGCTGGAACGCTTGTTAAACGAAGTCGACGAAAGCCTGCTGAAAATCTGCTTTGATACCGGCCATCATTCCTACGCAGGGTTCGATCCCGTCGCGTTTATGGACCGCTACATCAGCCGCATTTCCTACATGCATTTCAAGGATATCGATCCCGTGGTCAAGGCGGACGTCGTGGCCAATCGCACAGACTTTTACACAGCTTGCGGGCAGGGAATTTTCTGCAACCTCGGGCAGGGTGACGTGGATTTCCCAGTCGTCCGCCAGCGCCTCTTGGATGCAGGATTTGAAGGTTGGTGCACAGTGGAACAGGATTGCGATCCTTCCATGCCGGGCACCCCACTTGAGGACGCACAGGCAAACCGTGAATACCTTCAATCTATTGGTTTTTAAGGACGAATATCATGACAAAACTGAAATGGGGTATGATCGGTGGCGGCGAAGGCAGCCAGATCGGGCCAGCGCACCGCTTGGGCGCACAGGCTGACGGGTTGTTCGAATTTGCAGCCGGTGCGCTGGATCACCGGGCCGATGTTGGACGTGACTATGCCCAGCGTTTGGGGGTCGCCAAAGACCGTGCTTACGGCGATTGGCAAGAGATGCTGAAAGGCGAGCAGAATCGCGAGGATCGCATCGATCTGGTCACGGTTGCTACACCAAATGCCACACACTTTGAGATCACCAAATCCTTTCTCGAGGCTGGCTTTAACGTGCTGTGCGAAAAGCCGATGACGATGACCGTTGAGGAGGGCGAAGAGATCGTGCGTGTGGCGCAAGCGACCGGCAAAATCTGTGCGGTAAACTACTGCTATTCTGCCTATCCGATGGTGCGTCAAGCGCGGGCCATGGTGCGTGCCGGCGAGATTGGAAAAGTCCGGCTTGTGGTCACAAACTTTAGCCACGGGCACCACGGCGATGCAGCGGATGCTGACAACCCTAGGGTGCGCTGGCGCTATGATCCGGCGATGGCTGGCGTGTCCGGTCAGTTCGCCGATTGCGGAATTCACGCGCTGCATATGGCCAGCTTTGTGTGCGACGACGAGGTCGAAAAGCTATCGGCCGATTTCGCGTCAACCATTCCCAGCCGCGAGTTGGAAGACGACGCAATGGTCAACTTTCGCATGGCTGGCGGCACGGTGGGCAGGCTTTGGACGTCGTCGGTCGCCATTGGCCGCCAGCATGGATTCGACATTCAAATCTTTGGCGAAACCGGTGGGTTGCGCTGGGCGTCAGAGCAACCCAATCAGTTGATCTACACACCTGTCGGCGGGCGCACTCAGATCATCGAAAAAGGCGAAGGCGGCCTGCACGAAGATGCGCGACGGCTGTCGCGCGTTTCCATTGCACACCCAGAAGGTTTTCCGCTGGCCGTTGCCAACATCTACTGCGATCTGGCGGACGCGATCCGCGGCGAGGTGCGCGACGGTTTGCCCGGTGCTGCAGCTGGTGTGCGATCCATGTCGGCGGTTCACACGGCGGTGGAATCAGCGAAACAGGACGGTGCGTGGATGGACGCGCGCCCACCGATGTTCCGCGATTAGCGGCGCGGGCGCAGCGTGTTGCGTTCCACCATCTGGCAGGGAAATAGTCGGGCTTCGGGATAGCGATCAGGTTCATCAAGCATGGCGGCCATCAGCTCAACCGACGAGTTGATGATCTGCTTGATGGGCTGATGGATCGTCGTCAGCGCGATGTTTTCCCAGCTCGACATTTCCATGTCGTTAAAGCCGATAACGCCAATGTCGTCGGGGACTCGCAGGCCAAGATCCTTGATTGCGCTCAGAACGCCGATCGACAAAACATCGTCGCCGCAAAAATAAACTTCGGCCAATTCGCCTTGGCCCAAGCGCAACATTTCAGTCCGTCCGGCCTGAAAGGAATACTGTTCTGCAAACGAATGGCTGACCTTGACGGTGGGGCATTTCGCCAGTTCTTCGAGAAAGCCCTTAAGTCGATCTTGGGTCGACGTGGCTGCTTCTGGTCCGCCTAAAAACGCCACGTGTTTGTAGCCGCGTTCGATCAATTCACGTGCAGCCATGCGTCCAGCTTCGGCGTTGTCGATGCCAACGACGTGGACTTCGGGGCTGCTGGAATAACGCCCAAACGTGTTCACCACGGGGATTCGTTTGTCGCGAAACGCTTTGGAAAAGGCGGGCGGCAAGGTTGAAGACGCCACAATGACGCCATCCACAGAATACTGGTGCAGCATTTGGACCGAATGTTCGGGATCGGTTTCATTGCTGAGATTGACCAAAAGCGGGCGTAATCCACGATCTTGCAGGCCACGGGTGAACAGGTCAAAGACCTCTAGGAAAATCGGGTTGTGAAAGTTGTTACTGACCAAACCGATCAATTTCGTGCGGCGCGTGGTCAGGCTGCGAGCCAGAAAATTTGGACTGTAACCCAGCTCTGCGGCTGCTTTTTGCACCTTTCGGCGCATTTTGTCCGACACAGACGCACCGTCCGTAAATGTGCGCGACACAGCCGAGGTTGAAACCCCTGCTTTCATCGCCACGTCTTTTAGCGTCGCCGCCATTACATAAACCCGCCTGTCAACTATACGTCACGCTTGAGTACAGCGTAATCAGACAGGCCGCAGTAGAATTCTTTTCGTTTCTTTTTGCAACCGGTTGCAAAAAATTCGAATCCGTGTTTTTCTCTCACACAGAGACGGCTTTGACATGATTCAAAGTCGCAACTTGTGTTCCAGGGAGGGAAAAAATGAAATCCATTTTGAAAAAATTGATGATGACTGCTGCCGTGGTAGCGACGCCGCTGATGGCGTCTGCGGATGGTCACAGTGATAATCTGAAGTACATTCTTGTCAGCCACGCACCGGACAGTGACAGCTGGTGGAACACAATCAAAAACGGCATCGCACTGGCCGGAGAGCAGATGGGCGTGGCGGTCGAATATCGCAATCCGCCGACTGGTGACCTTGCCGATATGGCGCGGATCATTGAACAGGCTGCCGCATCACAACCCGATGGCATTATCACCACACTGTCTGATTACGACGTTCTAAAAGGGCCAATCATGGCGGCCGTCGATCAAGGCATTGACGTGATCATCATGAATTCTGGCACACCAGCCCAAGCCGCCGAAGTTGGTGCCTTGATGTACGTAGGTCAGCCTGAATACGATGCCGGTCTGGCCGCTGGTGAACGCGCCAAGCGTGACGGCGTTGGCAGCTTTTTGTGCGTGAACCACTACATCAGTTCACCGTCCTCGACCGAGCGTTGCCAAGGTTTTGCTGATGGTCTGGGTGTCGATCTGGGCAACCAAATGATCGATTCAGGTCAAGACCCTGCCGAGATCAAAAACCGGGTTCTGGCCTATCTGTCCGCCAACCCTGAAACCGATGCGATCCTAACGCTTGGGCCGACCTCAGCAGATCCAACGATGTTGGCGCTGGACGAAAACGGCATGGCCGGTGACATCTATTTCGGCACCTTCGATCTGGGTGAAGAAATCGTCAAAGGCATCAAGGCCGGCACCATCAACTGGGGCATCGATCAGCAACCGTTCTTGCAGGCATATCTGCCAGTTGTGGTTCTGGCCAACTATGACCGCTATGGCGTTCTGCCCGGCAACAACATCAACTCGGGCCCCGGTTTTGTGACCGCGGATGGTCTGACCAAAGTTGAAGAATTTGCGGGCGAATTCCGCTAAGTTACTCTGAATAAGGGCGGCCTTTGCAGATGCAGGGCCGCCCTTTTTTTCACTAAATTTCAAGGAAAGAAACCCGATGTCAGAAGCCGTTAAAACCGACGAGCGCGTAAGGGAAATGTCAAAGCTGCGTCAGGCGCTGATCCGGCCCGAGCTTGGTGGCATTGTCGGCACCGCTGCCGTGTTCACCTTTTTCATTCTATTCGCCGGAAACTCGGGCATGTTCAACGCCCAAGGCATGATGAACTGGTCAACGGTTTCGGCGCAATTCATGATCATCGCGGTCGGCGCATGTTTGTTGATGATTGCCGGTGAATTCGATCTGTCCGTCGGGTCGATGATCGGCTTTGCGGGCATGATGATTGCGGTGTTTGGCGTGACATTGGCCTGGCCGATGTGGCTGGCTATCATCGTCACATTTGTGATCTGCATCGCGTTTGGTGCGCTAAACGGGTTCATCGTTGTGCGCACGGGTTTGCCCAGTTTTATCGTGACGCTGGCCACCCTGTTTATCCTGCGTGGATTTACAATTTTTATCCCGCAGACACTGGAACGCAAAACCATCATTGGCGGTATTCGCGAAGCCGCCGAGGGTGATTGGATCGCCCCGATTTTTGGCGGCACGATCTTTAAAGGCTTCTTTCAATGGCTCGGCGACATGGGCGTGATCAGCGTGTTTTCGCGCGGCAACAAGGCCGGACAGTCAGTTGTCGACGGCATTCCGATGCTGCTGGTTTGGGCGATCGGGTTGGTCATTTTGGGCCATATCCTGTTGACGCGCACACGGTTCGGCAACTGGATTTATGCGTCGGGCGGCGATGCCCAAGCGGCGCGTTATGCAGGTGTTCCGGTCAACCGCGTCAAGATCATGATGTTCATGTTCACCGCTTTTTGCGCGACCGTTTTTGCCGTCTGTCAGGTGATGGAGTTCGGCTCTGCCGGGGCTGATCGTGGTCTACTTAAGGAATTCGAAGCGATCATTGCCGTGGTTATTGGCGGCGCTTTGCTGACCGGTGGATACGGGTCCGTCATCGGCGCTGCCCTAGGTGCATTGATCTTTGGAGTGGTCCAGCAGGGTCTGTTTTTCGCGGGCGTCGAAAGCTCGCTGTTCCGCGTATTCCTCGGGGTTATCCTGCTGCTGGCCGTCATCCTGAACACTTACATCCGTCGCTTGATTACGGGAGAACACTAATGAATCCGATCATCCAAATGAACGACATCCAAAAGCACTTTGGCTCTGTCATTGCCCTTGCTGGCGTCACGATCGACTTTTTCCCGGGCGAGTGTCACTGTTTGTTGGGGGACAATGGCGCGGGCAAATCGACCTTTATCAAAACCATGTCCGGCGTGCACAAACCAACGTCAGGCGAAATCCGGTTCGAAGATCAACCGATGCATTTCGCTGATCCTCGCGATTCAATCGCCGCCGGTATCGCCACTGTTTACCAAGACTTGGCGATGATTCCGTTGATGTCGGTTAGCCGTAATTTCTTTATGGGTAACGAGCCGATCAAAAAGAAGTTCGGGCTGCGGTTTTTTGATCATGAACACGCCAACGAAACCACGATGACAGAGATGCGCAAAATGGGCATCAACTTGCGCGGCCCGGACCAAGCCGTTGGCACATTGTCAGGCGGTGAACGCCAGACCGTCGCGATTGCCCGGGCAGTTCATTTCGGAGCCAAAGTTTTGATCCTCGATGAACCGACATCAGCGCTGGGTGTGCGCCAAACTGCGAATGTTTTGGCGACTGTCGACAAGGTGCGCAAACAGGGCATCGCCGTGGTTTTTATTACCCACAACGTGCGTCACGCTATGGCCGTCGGCGACCGCTTTACTGTGCTCAATCGCGGCAAAACCTATGGCACTGCGAACAAGGGCGAAATCACGCCTGAAGAACTACAAGACATGATGGCTGGCGGCGAAGAGTTAGCGACGCTGGAAGGATCGCTTGGCGGTACCGTCTGATCCTCAAGACTGATCGAGGGTGAGGGAAAGTCGGTAGATAGAAACGTATCTACCGTCCCTAACCCGCACTGGTTTGTCGCGCGGCACGCGGCAAAAACACCGCAAGCAGATGTGCCGCGATCACCGTCATGCCCACGTGTCCAATAAACGAAGACTGCGTGTACGTTCCAAAACCCATCATAAAACTACGCCCGATAAAGGGCGCAAGCACGCCCTGTGCCACGAACCACAACAGCACTCCAGATGCGACGCCAACCACCCACACTTTTGTCGGCATGAGCAGACGCATCAAATAGACGACCACCCCAAACCCAAGCGATCCGATGGTAAAGTGGATGGCAAACGCCAGCACGTGCGGCAGCTGCGCACCGGTCAGTTTTGCAGTGATCGCAATCACCAGATTTGATGGTTGCAAGGTGACGCCAAACAGCGCGGGCGATATCACCCACGCATAAAACTCAAAGGCGATTTCCCCAACCAGACCCGCAAGGGCGATGGATAGGATAATCCGTTTTTGGCGGCTGGATAGTAAATCTGACATCCGTTGCTTCCTTGGGTGCGTTGACGATGAATGACGCAGGTATGTCGCCGTCTTTGAGGGTGCAACTTGTCCAACATCACATCGCAGAGATGACGGCGTGACCGCCTAGATACCGCCGTTTGGAACGGCGATTTTGCGCAATATCTTGCCATGCCAGTTCGAGGCGGCTGAGCGCGTTCGTAACATCTGCGTGATGCGTAAACTGTTGTCGCGGATATCAGTTGCGAACCTACCAACCTAATAGTAGGTAGCTAAATGTCACACCTCACCAAACGGAGAAAACCCATGAAGATTTACGACGTCGAAGGCTTTCCTAACCCCGCCCGCGTTCGCATCGCACTTGCCGAAAAAGGCGCGACTGACAAAGTCCAATTTGTGCCCGTCGATGTCATGGGCGGCGAACACCGCAGTGACGCGTTCAAGGCCATGAACCCCGACGCGGTTGTCCCATGCCTCGAACTTGCGGACGGCAGCCACATTTCGCAATGCAACGCGATCACCGAATACATCGATGGCCACTTTGAGGGTGCATCACTGACCGGCGAAAGCCCCAAGGAACGCGCACAAGTTTCAATGATGAACTTGCGCGCAGAAAACGGATTGCTGAACGCTGTTAGTGCGTATTTTCACCATGCAACGCCCGGTCTTGGGCCCGATCTGGAAACGGATCAATGCGCGGAATGGGGCAACAAACAAAAGGTCGTCGCTGGTCAAACCATGGGGTATTTGGATGATGTTCTCGCGGACAACGCCTTTCTTGCTGGCGACAAATTCTCGATGGCGGATATCACGGCATTTGCGGGGCTGGCCTTTGCGGACTTTGCTAAGGTAGACATTCCGGCAAGCTTTTCCAATCTCACCGCTTGGCGCGCAAAAGTTGCCGCACGTCCCAGCATCGCGGGTTAACAGACGCAACCACTCAGGTCGAAAGGAACAGACCATGGAATTAAATGCAGATTTCAAAGAACGCGTCGTTGTGCACTCTGATCAACTTGAGTGGATCGCCTCGCCGATGCCCGGTGTGGATCGGCGCATGCTGGACCGCATCGGTGGCGAAGTGGCGCGTGCCACGACGATTGTGCGCTATGCGCCCAACAGCAAGTTTTCGGCACACACCCACACAGGCGGCGAAGAATTCATCGTGCTTGATGGTGTGTTTCAGGACGAACACGGCGATTTTCCCGAAGGCACCTATGTGCGCAATCCTCCGACGACGTCGCATACTCCGGGGTCCGAACAGGGCTGCACGATCTTTGTAAAACTGTGGCAGTTTGACATGGATGACCGTGATCAATTCCGCAAAACGATGGCGGAGGAACTGGGCGATTTTACCGACGGCGTCGCGACGGCGTTGCTGCATCATGATGACCGCGAGGTCGTGACTTACAGCCATGTGAACGCCGGCGCGACCCTGACCAATGCGGACGCGGGCGGGATCGAAATGCTGGTGATTGCCGGATCGCTCGAACAGGGTGGTGAAACGCTTGGCAAAGGCGCGTGGTTGCGCTTGCCTATGGGTCAGCCATTGACGACTGTTGCAGGGCGCGATGGGGCCAAGGTTTGGGTCAAAACCGGTCACCTGCCGCACGCAAAGCCCCCTGTAGTTTGATGGGCGGAACGCGATGAAAACATTAATCATTGGCGGCGGGCTATCTGGCCTCGCCGTCGCAGATGCGCTTGAAACGCAGGGCCTCGACTACATTTTGCTCGAGGCCCGATCGCGTTTCGGCGGGCGGATCAAAACCGAGCAATTCGGCGCCGGCTATTTCGATATGGGGCCCGCTTGGTTTTGGCCGGGGCAGCCTCGTATCGCTGCCATGATTGCGCGGCTGGGTCTGGAAAAGTTTGATCAATTCGCTGACGGAATTCTGACGTTTGAAGACGAACAAGGACAGGTCCAACGTGGTCGTGGTTTTGCCTCCATGGAAGGATCACTGCGGCTAAAAGGTGGGCTTGGCGCGCTAACGTCCGCCATGGCAGCTAACATTCCGGATGCACGCAAACGGCTGAATGCGCCGGTCAAATCTCTGACCAAGGCGGGCGAAATGATCACCGCGACACTTGGCAACGGCGATGTGATCACTGTTGATCGCGTGGTGCTTGCGGTGCCGCCACGCGTCGCGAGCGAAATTGAATTTACCCCTGCGCTGCCTGAAAACACCACCCAAACCATGCAAGAGATTCCCACTTGGATGGCGGGCCAGGCCAAGGCTGTAGCGGTCTACGAAACGCCATTCTGGCGCGACCAAGGACTGTCCGGCGACGCCATGAGCCGCCACGGCCCGATGGTCGAAATCCACGACGCGTCCCCTGAGACTGGTGGGCCTTTTGCGCTGTTCGGTTTCATCGGTGTTGCGCCGCAAAACCGCAGGGATGAACACGCATTGCGCGACCATGTTCTGGCGCAGCTTGGTCGTCTTTTTGGCGATCAGGCGACTGACCCGAGCACGCTTTTTATCAAGGATTGGGCGCTCGATCCCTACACTTCTACGGCCGCTGATCACGCGCCGTTGTATGCGAATCCGACGTACGGTTTGCCGCAATCGATGCAGGGTTTGTGGGACAACGCGATTCACTTTGCTGGAACCGAAGTCGCGCCGCAATTCGGTGGATACGTCGAGGGGGCTTTGGAAGCCGCCGAAAACGTACTAAAGACGTTGCAGAGCTGAGGAATACAAAACGCGATGCCCAACGATACAAAAACTCAACTGCTAGATTCGGCTGAACGCGCCGCGCGGACCCGTGGATTTGACGGGTTCAGTTACGCCGATCTGGCCGCCGATGTGGGTATTCGCAAGGCTAGCATTCACCACCATTTCCCGACAAAAGCAGCATTGTCAGTGGCGCTTATGCAGCGCTACCACGCCGGATTTAAGCAGGCCTGCGCAGACATTGACGCTGCCGAAACAACGGCATCTGCGCGTTTGTCTGCATTGATCGACCGATACCGCACGGCGTTGGATGGTGGCAAAAGCCTGTGTTTATGCGTGTCTTTTTCGACCAGTCGCGAAAGCTTGCCCGCAGAGGTGATCGCACAAATTGGCGCATTTCGCACGATGTTGGTCGATTGGCTAAGCGCGGTTTTCACGACGGGTTTGTCTGACGGCAGCATTTTGGATGTGCGCGATCCGATGGCCGAGGCCGCCGCCGCATTGTCTTTGTTAGAGGGGGCGCAATTGTCTGCCCGTGCCGAAGAGAACCCGGATCTATTCGCCAGCGCCATGGCCTTGATGCAGCAACGATTGCGCTGAGGCGTTCAAGGTGCATTGAACTGCAACCTTGACAAATACTTGTCATGTTAATTACTTTTGAGTGAAGGACCGCGCAAGCGGCCCCGTTGCCCTGAGGAGATTGCGCATGACTGCATTGGCTGAGAACATCGAAAAGCTGCAAGGCCATCTTGCGCGTTTTCAAAGTGCGGGTATCCAAAATCGAATTGGTGGACGGGACCATGCCGGATCGGGTGTGCCATTCACGACGATTTCCCCGGTCGACAAAAGCGTGATTTGCACCGTCGCGCGCGGCACGGCTGATGATATTGATGCGGCAGCCAAAGCCGCGCGCGATGCGTTTCCTGCGTGGCGCGACATGCCCGCACTAGAGCGCAAGAAAATTCTGATCCGCGTCGCCGAAGGCATCGAAGCGCGCGCGACAGAAATCGCCCTGTGCGAATGCTGGGACACCGGCCAAGCTTGGCGCTTCATGTCCAAAGCGGCCCTGCGTGGCGCCGAAAATTTTCGCTATTTCGCGGACCAAGTGACATCTGCGCGTGATGGCCAAAGCTTGCCATCTGCAACTTTGATGAACATCACGACGCGTAAACCCATTGGGCCTGTGGGCGTGATTACCCCGTGGAACACGCCGTTCATGTTGTCCACCTGGAAGATCGCACCGGCCTTGGCCGCGGGCTGCACCGTCGTTCACAAACCGGCCGAAGCGTCGCCTTTGACCGCACGCTTGTTGGTCGAAATCGCCGAGGAAGCGGGCCTGCCGCCAGGCGTTTTGAACACCGTCAACGGCTACGGCGAAGAGGCGGGCAAAGCGTTGACCGAACATCCGTTGATCCGCGCGATTGCCTTTGTTGGCGAAAGCCGCACGGGATCGATGATCACGAAACAAGGGGCAGACACGCTGAAGCGGATGCATCTGGAACTGGGCGGCAAAAACCCCGTGGTGGTGTTTGATGACGCCGATCTGGACCGCGCGCTAGATGCAGTGATTTTCATGATTTACTCGATCAATGGCGAACGCTGCACATCGTCATCACGCCTGCTGATCCAGGATACGATCCGCGAAGAATTCGAAGCCAAACTTGTCGCTCGCGTTAACAATATTAACGTTGGCCACCCGCTGGACCCTGCCACCGAAATAGGGCCGCTGATCAGCGACGAACATTTTGCCAAAGTGACCTCGTACTTCGACATTGCCAAAGCAGACGGCGCGACAGTTGCCGCCGGTGGGGTGACCGTCGGGGACGACGGGTACTTTGTACGCCCAACCCTGTTCACAGATGCCACCAACGACATGCGCATTGCACGCGAGGAAATCTTTGGACCGGTCCTAACCTCCATTCCGTTCGCGAGCGAAGCAGAGGCGCTCGCCATCGCCAACGACACGGAATACGGGCTGACGGGCTATGTCTGGACCAACGATTTGACCCGCGCGCTGCGCTTTACTGACCAGCTTGAGGCTGGCATGATCTGGGTGAATTCCGAAAACGTGCGCCACTTGCCAACCCCGTTTGGCGGTGTGAAATCCAGCGGTATCGGGCGCGATGGCGGCGACTGGAGCTTTGAATTCTACATGGAGCAAAAACACATCGGCTTTGCCACCGGACAACACAAAATCAGCCGCCTCGGCGCTTTGGATTAGGAGAAAAACATGCCCGTACCCAGCCCCAATTTGTACCCTGACTTTAACGTCATTCGCCTGAGCCACGCGTGTTTGAATGTCTCAGATCTGGTGGAATCCAAAAATTTCTATACCGAAATTCTCGGCCTTCAAGTCACCGATGAATCTGACACACACGTCTATCTGCGCGCCATGGAAGAACGCGGGCATCACTGTGTGATCCTGCAAAAATCCGACAAACCCGGCACGGTAGAGGTCATGGGTTTCAAAACCTACGACGAGGAAGATTTGGACAAAGCGGAGGTCTTTTTCAAGGCCAAAGGACGCCCGACATCGTGGGTTGATCGCCCGTTCCAAGGACGGACGTTGCGGACGACGGACAACATCGGCATTCCGCTGGAATTCTATCACAAGATGGACCGACTAGCGCCTATTCACCAGAAATTTGCCCTTTATCGCGGGGTGAAACCGCTGCGGATCGACCATTTTAATTGCTTCTCGCCAGACGTGGATGCGTCAGTGGCATTCTACAACGACTTTGGTTTCCGCGTCTCTGAATACACCGAAGACGAGGACAGCAAACGTCTGTGGGCCGCGTGGATGCACCGCAAGGGTGGTGTACATGACATGGCGTTCACCAACGGGCGCGGACCACGCATGCACCACATCGCGTTCTGGGTTCCGACGCCGTTGAACATCATCGATCTGCTCGATTTGATGTCGACCACGGGGTATGTTTCAAACATCGAACGCGGCCCTGGGCGTCATGGAATTTCCAATGCGTTCTTCTTGTATATCCTTGACCCGGACGGGCACCGGATTGAAATCTACTGCTCGGATTACCAGACGCTAGATCCCGATCACGAACCGATAAAATGGGATCTAAAAGACCCGCAGCGCCAGACATTGTGGGGGGCTGCCGCGCCCAAAAGCTGGTTTGAACACGGCACCAATTTTGTCGGGTCTGATCCGATTGAGTCGACCCTTGCCGCATCCCCCATCATTGCCCCTTGAAGGAGCGAAAACATGACCGCGAAATTTGCGACTTACACGGCTGATGGCCAGACATTCTACGGGGCCGCGACCGACGCTGGCATGATCGCTTTGTCGCCTGATTTTCCGCAGTGGCCAACATTGCGAGACGTGATTATTGCGGGTGGTTTGGGGCAGTTAGAGACTGCTGTACAGGGTCGGAACATCACTCACACCGATGTCGTCTATGAAATGCCATTGCCCAACACGGACCGCATTTTGTGTGTTGGCGTGAACTTTCCCGACCGCAATGCAGAGTACAAAGATGGCTCTGACGCGCCCAAACACATGTCGCTGTTTCCGCGGTTTGCCAGCGGATTTACAGGCCACGGCCAGCCCCTGATCCGCCCGCCAGAAAACCACACGCTGGACTACGAAGGCGAGGTTGCAATTGTCATCGGTAAAGCCGGGCGCCGCATCAAAGCGGTCGATGCTTATGACCACATCGCGGCCATCACGATTTGCAACGAAGGCACCATTCGCGACTGGGTCCGCCATGCAAAATTCAACGTCACGCAGGGCAAGAACTGGGACAAATCGGCGGCGATTGGTCCGTGGATTGTGCCGTTCAAAGAGGCGTCGCAGCTGGATGATGCCCGCATTATCACCCGCGTGAACGGCGAGGTCCGCCAAGACGATACCCTGTCGCGCATGATGTTCCCGATCCGCAAAGAGATCGCCTATATCTCGACTTTCATGACACTAAAGGCGGGCGATATTGTCGTGACAGGCACGCCCACGGGCGCTGGTGCGCGCTTTGATCCGCCGCGATATCTGAAACCCGGCGATGTGGTCGAGGTCGAAGTCAACGGCATCGGCATCCTGCGCAACGGGGTGGAGGACGAGGCATGACGCCCGCCGATCACGCCCAAGCCGCCGCTGATTTGTTAGACGCCGAGCAGTCGGGTCAGCAAATCGGGCTGCTGTCTGTGCGTCATCCCGACATCACGATGGACGACGCCTACGCGGTGCAAAACGCGATCTACACGGCCAAGCTAAAAGCGGGTCAAAAGGTGATCGGTTGGAAGATCGGCCTGACCTCAAAAGCGATGCAATACGCGCTGAACATCGACATTCCCGACAGCGGAATTCTGTTCGATGACATGCTGTTTCAAACCGGCGCGACCGTGCCTAAAGGCCGGTTTATCCAACCTCGGATCGAGGCGGAAATTGCGTTTGTGATGAAGTCATCCCTTGGTGGTGAAAACGTCACCCGCGCGGATGTGATCGCCGCAACGGACTATGTTTCGCCGTCGATCGAAATCCTCGATACCCGCGTTTTGCGCGCTGATCCTATGACTGGAAAAACCCGAAACGTCTGCGACACGATCAGCGACAATGCCGCAAACGCGGGCATCGTGTTGGGCGCTGAACGCCACGCCGTCGATGCCTTCGATTTGCGCTGGGTCGGCGCGATGGCCTTACGCAATAATGAGGTCGAGGAAACCGGCCTTGGCGCAGGCGTCTTGAACGACCCCGTCGAAAGCGTCGTTTGGCTGGCCCGCCGCATGTCGCAATACGGCCGGAAAATCGAAGCAGGGCAGGTGATCTTGTCCGGCAGTTTTATCCGCCCAGTTGAATGCCCGTCCGGCACAAAGATCGATGCCGATTTCGGGAACTTCGGATCGGTCAAAATCGCGTTTGATTAGGTTGCCGCCCCCCGCGGTTTGGTGAATAGTCAGGCCATGACATTTCGCCTTTTTACCGACAAAGACCGCCCCGTACATCTGGGCGGATACCCTTGTGAATTATTGGCGCGGCGGGCAGATTTGCCCGATTTATCCAGCGTTCCGCCTATGCCGCAGTTGTTGTTTGAACGACCAGATGCACCGCAATCCATCGTCAATGCGATGCGCGAACACCAAGCGATGCTGGATGCGATCCGCGATGGATTGGTCAACAAAGCATTGGCTGAAACGCCAAGCGATCCGCAAGAGCGGGCCAACCATCTGAAAGGCTTTGCACATTTTTCGGATGCGGCCGTGGTTGGCATTTGCGAACTGCCCACGCAGTCTGTTTTGGACAGGCCATTTGTGAACCCTGACATTGATCGTCTCGCCCATGATCTAAAAACGCGCCAGACCAAAACACTGGCCTCTGGCATCGATCTGATCATGGCTGATCTGAAGGAATCGATGGAGGCTCCGGCCACCACAATCGACGGTCACACGCACGCGTTGGTCTTGTTGTACGAAAACCCGCGTGATCCGGAAATGGACGAAACCGGGTGTGGTTGGATCAAAGATGCGCAGGCCCATCGTGCCTGCCTGATGGCGTCCGAGGCGGCAATTGTTCTGGCGAATTATTTGCGGCTGTTGGGCTACGATTCTCGTGGGCATACGGGGTCTACGTCGGACGTGGATTTGGGACAGCTTGCGGTTGCTGCGGGCCTCGCGACTGTCGAAAACGGCGAATTGGTGCACCCCTACATCGGCACGCGTTTTGGTATTGCTGCGGTAACAACCACCTTTGCGATGGCGGTGGATCAGCCTTTGGTTCCACTCAAACAACAACCTAAATCTGCCCACGGTATTGCGTGGAAACTGGGCAAAGGGTTTGCAAAAAACGCCTTTAACGCGGTTCCGTTTGCCAAGCGTCGCTTTGTTGATGGGGCGCATCCGTTTGAGAAACTCAAGCGTGTGGATGATCCGACAACCTACATCGACGAGGCGCGTGTTGCGCGTGTTCCAAAGCGCGCCGATTTGTTCGCGCGCGCACAGTTTGGTGACATGGGCAAAACGCTGCAAGACGGGGCCAAAGGCGGGCATTACGTGCGCAAAGCAGCCCCTTCGTCTGCGCAACGCCGCGCCTTGGGGGCGTTTGTTTTGCTGCAAGACGGAGAGGCCGCAACGACGCAAACGAAACTGGATCCACAAGACGCCGCTGAGCTGATCAAAGCTACCAGTTATTTCCTTGGGGCGGACGCTGTTGGCATTTCGCGCTGCCCTGATTGGACGTGGTACAGCCACGATGCGACCGGTACGCCGATTGATCCGCCGCACGATCAGGCGATCTCGCTGATCATCGATCAGGGCTATGAAACGATGGAAGGATCGTCAGGCGATGACTGGATCGCTGTCGCCCAATCCATGCGCGCCTATTTGCGGTTTTCGTTGGTCGGCGGTGTCATCGCCAAGCAAATCCGCAACCTCGGATACAAGGCCAAAGCGCACACCGTCATGGACGGCGAAGTGCTGCAACCGCCGCTGTTGTTGCTCAGTGGATTGGGCGAAGTGTCTCGCATCGGCGAGGTCATTCTGAACCCCTATCTGGGCCCTCGTTTGAAATCTGGTGCGGTCACCACAGACCTGCCCATGACCCACGACAAACCGATCGATTTCGGGCTGCAAAGCTTTTGTGAATCCTGCAACAAATGCGCGCGCGAATGTCCGTCAGGGGCGATCACCGCAGGCCCGAAATTGATGTTCAACGGCTACGAGATCTGGAAATCCGACAGTCAGAAATGCGCGACGTACCGCATCACCACACCCGGCGGCGCGATGTGCGGGCGGTGTATGAAAACCTGCCCGTGGAACCTTGAGGGGATTTTCAAGGAAAAGCCATTTCGCTGGGCTGCCATGAATTTCCCGAAGGCCGCCCCCGTGCTGGCAAAGCTGGATGATGCAGTCGGAAACGGGTCGTTGAACCCTGTCAAAAAGTGGTGGTGGGATTTGGAAATCGAAGACGACGGCGGGTACCGTCCGACCAAACGCGCGGTGAATGCCAGATCCCTGCAAACCGATCTGAAATTACGCTACGAGGATCAGACGCTCGCTGTGTATCCGGCCCCCTTGGCCCCGCATCCTTACCCCTATCCTGACCCGATGGACCGCGAGGCAGGGATCGAAGCGTACCAAGCGATGATCACTGCCGAGGAATACAAAATTCGCCTTGAGAACGGCAGTTTGGGTGACGCTGAACACAAGTACAGGGGCGACACGGACAGCCCGGTGATCCACGTTGAAATCACGCTGGCCGAAGACATGGGAACCGGTTTGACCAAGTATGAATTCCGTCCCGTTGGCGGAGGCCAGTTGCCCGAGTGGCAAGCTGGCGCGCATCTGGATATCGTCGTCGCGCCGGAATTTTTGCGCCAGTACTCGATGTCTGGTGACCCTGCGGATCGTTCAAAATATCAGATTGGTGTGCTGCTAGAGGACGAAGGGCGTGGTGGGTCCAAGTTGCTGCATCGCATTTTCAACGAAGGGCGCAAGGTGTTCATCTCGAAACCGATTAACCACTTTCCGCTGGACGCAGATGCGTCGTTTTCCCTGCTGATGGGGGGTGGCATCGGGATCACGCCGATGATCGCCATGGCGCATGAATTGCACAAAGCCGGTCGTGATTTTGCCCTGCACTATTCCGGACGATCACGGGCGAGCATGGGCTATCTGAATGACCTTGCCGCGATGCCTTGGGTCGACAAGGTTCACTTGCATATCACAGATGAGGACACGCGCGCAGCACTCGATCAGATCATGGCCAAAGCGACGCCTGACTGGCACGTCTACACCTGCGGCGCTGATCGCTACATGTCGTCGGTGATGGACGCTGCCGAGGCCGCTGGTGTGCCCGAAGACGCGCGGCACCTTGAATATTTCTCGGTGCCAGAGGTGCCCGACTACGTGAACCATGACTTTACGCTGAAGCTGGCGAAATCCGGTCAAACGCTGCACGTGCCTGCGGATAAATCCGCAACCGATGTACTGAGTGAACACGGGATCAAGATCGACGTGAAATGCTCTGACGGGATTTGCGGCGTGTGCAAATGCGGCTTGGTGTCAGGCGATGTGGAACACCGCGATTTCGTACTGTCCAAAGCGCAGCGCGCTGACGCGGTGATCTTATGTCAATCGCGGGCCGCAACAAAAGACGGCGTGATCGAAGTCGACCTTTAGTCGGCGGGGTAGGCCGCCTTGAACGCGTCCAGTTTGGCACAGGCTGTTTGAACGGCATTGATGCGCGGCAAATCGGAATAATCCGCACCCCAACGGGTGGCGTTGTACAGCTGCGGCATCAGGCAAATATCGGCCAAACCGGGTGTGTGTCCGCACGCAAACGGGGCACCGTCATGCTCCGCGATAAGCGCTTCAAACGCTTGCAAACCGGGGCGGATAAAGTGACGCATCCAGTCGGTGCGCGCAGGGTCTTGGCCGCCTGTCGCGTGCCCGACAACAGACAGATTGCAGACCGGATGCAGGTCGACCGCGATGGCGTGCGCGGCGGCTTGAACCTTGGCGCGGCTCGCAGGATCGGCGGGCAGCAACCCCATTTTGCGGGTGGTATCGAGGTACTCCAAGATCGCGAGCGATTGCGTGAACCGATGCCCGTCAATGTCCAGCACGGGCACTAGGCCCTGCGGATTGCGCGCCAGATGCGCGTCTGATCGGTGCGCTTTTTCCAGCAGGTTCACAGTCTCGATCCGGTAGTCGATACCCGCCAGATTTAGCGCAATGCGCACGCGGTAGCTGGCAGATGATTTCGGGTAATCCCAAAGAATAGTTTCGCTCATTTCGCGGCCTCCAATGCGGCGCGCAGCACGTCGCGATCACCAATTTCGTTGCACAAGACAAGGATCAAGCGGGCGTTATAAGCATCACTTTGCTCCTTGGTTAACCCTTCGTGGGCGCGGATCAATTCGTCGTAAAATCCGTCAGGGTCGGCGATGTTCGGATCAAGATTCAACGGCATCAGGCACCCTTTCCAATTGCGGTTTTGATCGCAGTTTTGATCGCGTCCGCGTCATAATTTGGCCAGCGGGCGACGACATGCTGATCGGGACGGATCAGGTAAATTGCCTGCGGTGCATCACCCAAATAGCGCGCATGCATTTGTTCATTTGGTTCAGTGACGTGGACGATCTTTGTACCGATGCCTTCGGCTGAAACTGATGCTGGCGCGGGCCCGCCAAAGGCCAAAATCGTGAACTGCCCGCCAAGGTGATCCAGCAGAAACCCGTCTTGATAAGACGCATCAACGCAGGGCGCGCCGGGGCGTGAAATGGGCGGACCATTCAGCGCGTCTTCACCAAACAACGCGAACCCAACATAGCTGCAGGGCACGGACAATCGGCCAGAGTTGACCAAGGGGCGCGCAAACGGATGCTTGCTGGCCAACGTCAAAACGGCGTCACGGAACGTGCGGCTGACCTCTGTTTTTGGCGTCATGAAATCGGTTGCGCGGGATGAATTCAGAATGTTTTCGTCGGCACCATGTTCACGCTCAGTCGCGTAGGAATCCAGCAAGGTTTCGGGGGCGGTACCCTTCAAAACCAAATCCAGCTTCCAGCCCAAATTGTCTGCGTCTTGGACGCCTGAATTGGCGCCACGTGCACCGAACGGCGACACTTGGTGGGCGCTGTCACCGGCAAACAACACTGGTCCATGGCGAAAGGTTTCCATGCGCCGACACTGAAATGTGTAGATCGATGTCCATTCAAGTTCGTAGTCGGGAATGCTGCCCGATTGGCTGGACAGCATGGCGTCAACACGAGTGCGGATGCGCTCTGGGTCCAGTTCTTTTTCGCGGTCGATGTCCCAGCCTAACTGGAAATCGATGCGCCAAATGTCGTCGGGTTGCTTGTGCAACAAGGCGGATTGGCCGGCGCCCTCGAACGGCGGTTCAAACCAGAACCAGCGTTCTGTCGGGAAATCGGCTTTCATTTTGACGTCCGCGATCAGGAAATTATCTTCGAACACACGGCCGTCAAACGACAGACCCATCATGTCGCGCAGCGGTGATCTGGCCCCGTCACAGGCGATCAAGTAGCCGGCTTCGATCTGGTAAATGCCATCGGGTGTGTCGACGTCCAGCGTCGAATAGGTGTCGTGAACAGTCAGGCCAGACACTTGATTGCGGCCGCGCAATTCGATGGGTGCGCCGTCTGCTTGAGCGAGGTTGATCGCGTCCACAAGGTAGCGTTCAAAGTAGGGTTGTTGCAGGTTGATGAAGGCCGGATTGCGGTGGCCGTCTTCGGGGCTGAGGTTGAAATCAAACAGTTTGCCGTCGCCGTGAAAGACTTTTCCGACGTTCCAAACGACGCCTTTTTTGACCATCGGACCACTGGCCCCAAGACGGTTGGCGACATCCAGCGTGCGTTTGGCAAAACAGATCGCACGGCTACCTTGGCCGGCACCGTCGTGGTCATCAAGCACCAGAACAGGCGTGCCTTTTTGCCCCAGATCCAGCGCAAGCGCGAGGCCAACTGGGCCCCCACCAACGATCACAACCGGATGGCGGGCAGGCGGTAAATCCTGCGCCGCGACCTTTTCATAAGGGTAAAGCTTGAATGCGGTTTCGTAGCGTACTGCGACCATGTCGGGCTCCTAATCAATCACTGCTTTCGGTGCCGTTGGTGTCGGCTTCATCCGGGTTTTCAAGCATTTCTGTGACGTTTTCTGTGTCGGGATCCACCTCGCCATCTTCCTCAAGGTTACGGCGCAATTTTTGAGGGCTCAGTCCGATGGTTGCTGCGAAAAAACTGGACGCAGCCAAAGTCGGAACCACCCACACCATTTTATCCGTCAAAGCCGCAGCCGTGTATGAAGGGATCAAAACAATTGATGCTTTCAAAACAGCCGTTTTGATGTGGAGAAGCTCTGCCACTCTAGCCCTGCAACTCAGCCCACATTTCCAGATCGCGTTTGTCGGTCCAGATGCGTGGGTGGTCGATGCCACGGGCCTCGTCGTAGGCGCGCGAGACGTTGAACGGCAAGCAGTGTTCGTAGATCGCGTAGTCCTTGAATTTTGGATCGCAGCTTTCGCGGACAGCGTCCCATGCGTCTTTTAGTGATCCGTTGCGCGCGGCGACGCGGGCTGCTGGCGCGTAAGTTGAATCGACGAATTCGCGGGTGGATTCGATGGCGCGTTCGACTGCGTCTTTGCCAACCAGCGCGTCGCCGCGACCGGGCGCAATTGCATCGACGTCAAAGGACGCGATGTTGTCCAGCGTGTGGCCCCATTCGTTGAAATACCCGTCACCGCAGTAGCAGGCAGAGTGGTCTTCGACGATGTCGCCCGTGAACATGACGTTTTCGTCTGGCACGTGGATGACAATGTCGCCTGCGGTGTGCGCGCGTCCGACGTGCATTAAATCGATGCGGCGGTTGCCCAGATAGACGGTCATGGCATCGTTAAATGTTTGGGTCGGGTAGGTCAGGCCGGGGATGGATTCGTAGCCTTCGAACAGGCGGGGAAAGCGTTGGAATTCGCTGTCCCAGTCTTCTTGGCCGCGCTCCATCACCATTCCGCGGGCGGTTTCGCCCATGATGATTTGTTCAGCACCGTAAGCGGATGCGCCCAAAACGCGGACAGCGTGATAGTGGGTCAGGACCACGTGGCTGATTGGTTTGTCGGTGATCGAACGCACCTTTTCGATGACCTTGTTGGCGAGGCGCGGCGTTGCCTGTGCCTCGACGATCATAACGCTTTCGTCACCGATGATGACGCCAGAGTTCGGGTCACCTTCGGCGGTGAACGCCCACAGGTCCTTGCCGATTTCGTCAAAAGTGATTTTCTTTTCAGTCATGTCGCCTTGGGATGCGAATGCTTTGGCCATTTTGGTTTCCTTTGTGCACGGAGGTCGGGTTGGACCCTCCGGGGGGAGTATTTTTGATCAGAACAAATCAGGGATGTTTGACTGCCGGGAGGATTGTGCCTGTGCAATCGCCAAAGCCGATTTGGTAACCGTCGCCAATTGCCGCGCCGCGCAAGGTCAGAGTGTCGCCGTCCTCAATGAAGGTGCGTGTCTCGCCTGTGTCCAGCGTGAAGGGTTCGCGGCCTGCCCAGCTGACTTCCATCAGGGATCCGTATTCGGATTTTTCGGGGCCAGAGATCGTGCCTGAACCTAGCAAATCGCCTGCGTTCATCGCGCAGCCGCCGATGGCGTGGTGGCACAGTTGTTCGGCTGCAGAATAATACATCCGGTTGTAGTTGGTTTTGGTGAGGGCCGTTGCGTGGTCGGCACCGTTTGGCTGCATAAGTACCTCAAGTTCAATGTCGTACAGACCGTCAACGGTGCCGTTGAGGTAGGGCAGTAGTTCTTTTTCACGTGCTGGCGTCGGCGCGCGGAATGGCTCTAGCGCGGCGGCTGTCACGATCCAAGGCGAGATAGACGTGCCGAACGCTTTGCCTTGGAATGGGCCGAGCGGTTGGTATTCCCACCCTTGAATGTCGCGTGCCGACCAGTCGTTCAGCAGCACGTAACCAAAGATCATTTTGTCGGCTTCATCGACGGTGATCGGCTGACCTAGCTTGGACGGTGTGCCGACGATTGCGCCCATTTCCAGTTCGATATCCAAACGTTTGGTCGGGCCAAAACTAGGCATCTCTGCGTCTGGCGCTTTGGTCTGCCCATTCGGGCGGTGTAGATCTGTGCCAGAGACAACAACCGACGATGCGCGCCCGTTGTAGCCGATCGGAATGTGCAGCCAGTTGGCAGGCAAATCAGGGGACCCACGCAGGATCGCGCCCATGTTCGCCGCATGCTGACGGCCTGCGTAAAAGTCGGTGTATTCGGACACCAACAGCGGCATGTGCAATTGAACGTCAGCCAGCTTCACCAGGTGCGGTTCGACCAAGGCTTGATCCGCGGATCCCTCAGCGAGCAGCTCTGTCAGGCGCGCGCGCAGGGTCGCCCAAACGTCTGGTCCCAGCTCCATCACGTCATTCCAGAACGGCAGATCAAAGGCGTCGTCCTCGTCGATGCCAATCAATCCAGCCTCTTCGACAGCGGCCATATCAAGGATCATATCACCAATCGCAACACCACAGCGAGGATCGGAATCACCAATCGAAAACACGCCGTACGGCAGGTTGTTCAGCGGAAAGGGCGTCGTGTCGGAATTTGCTGAGGTGACCCAGCTTTTCATCAGTGGCATGTGGTGTCCTAAATTATGATGCGAGTAAGGTGGATCTCGATCCACCATCGGTTATTTCTTGCCGGGTGTCCCGTCGAATTTCTTTTCAAGCGAGGTCCAGCAATCGATGTAGTCATCCTGCAGCGGGGCCTCATTTGCGGCAAAGGCGGTCAGGTGTTGGGGAAAGCGGGTCTCGAACATGAAGGACATCGTGTTGTCCAGTTTCTCGGCCACAAGGTCCGCATTCGACGCGCCCTCGAACGCATTTTTATCCGGTCCGTGGGGCAGCATCATGTTGTGCAGGCTCATGCCGCCGGGGATGAATCCCTTTGGTTTGGCGTCGTAAATGCCAAAGATGTTGCCCATCAATTCAGACATCACATTCTTGTGGTACCACGGTGGGCGGAACGTATCCTCGGCCACCATCCAGCGTTCGCGGAACAGCACGAAATCGATGTTTGCGGTGCCCTCGACCCCCGAAGCGGCTGTGAGAACGGTAAAGATCGACGGGTCGGGATGGTCAAACAGGATCGACCCAACCGGGCAGTAAGTACGTAAATCGTATTTCACCGGCGCGTAATTGCCGTGCCACGCGACCACGTCCAGAGGCGATTGCCCGATCTTGGTTTCATGGAACTGGCCGGCCCATTTGACAGTCACGATCGAGGGCACTTCGCGATCCTCATACGCTGCCACCGGCGTTTTGAAATCACGGCGGTTTGCCATGCAGTTTGCGCCGATTGGGCCACGTCCGGGCAGTTCGAATTTTTGACCGTAGTTTTCGCAGACAAATCCGCGACAGGGGCCTTCTAGAACCTCGACGCGGTAAACCAGCCCGCGCGGCAGGATCGCGATTTCTTGGGGTTCCAGATCAATCACGCCTAGTTCTGTGAAAAAGCGCAAGCGGCCTTCTTGGGGTACCACCAGCAGTTCAGAATCGGCAGAGTAAAAATACTCATCCACCATCGATTCTGTCACCAGATAAATGTGGCTCGCCATGCCGACTTGGGTGTTCACGTCACCGGCCGTCGTCATGGTGCGCATGCCCGTCAGCCAGGTTAGCTTTTCCGCGCCGTGGGGCACTGGATCCCACCGGTATTGCCCAAGCGAAACGACGTCAGGATCGACGTGTGGCGCCGATTTCCAGTACGGCAAATCGATCTTGGCAAAGCGGTGCGTGTGTTTGACCGATGGGCGAATACGGTAGCACCACGTGCGTTCGTTTTGATGGCTTGGGGCGGTGAAGGCCGTGCCAGACAGCTGTTCGCCGTACAAACCGTAATTCACTTTTTGCGGTGAATTCATGCCTTGGGGCAGGGCCCCCAGTAACGCTTCGGTTTCAAAATCATTGCCAAAACCGGGCATGTAGCCTGCGTGTGTGCCAACGGGGGTCTCAGCACTTTGCATCCGGTGAGGGGCGGCATCCTTGGTCATGGCATGTCCTTTCAAAACTCAAGTCCTCATATATTAGTTGTTTTTGTAACTAACAAGCCTTACACAGAACGAATGTCCAAATCTGAATCTTTCGATCTCAAAGACTTTTTGCCCTATCTGCTTGCGCAAGCGGCCGAGCAAACCAGCGTTGAATTCCAGTATTTTTACAAAACCAAATACGGAATGCTGCGGACCGAATGGCGGGTGCTGTTTCACCTTGGGCGTTACGGTAGCATGACGGCCAAGGAAATCTGCGACCGTGCGCGATTGCATAAAACCAAAGTCAGTCGCGCCGTCGCTGCCCTGCAGGACAAGCGGTTTTTAACGCGTGAGCAGCAGGAAAAAGATCGCCGTCACGAAACGCTGGGGCTGACCCGCGCGGGGCAGGTTGCTTATGCGGATCTGTCGCAAGCGGCCCAGAGGTTTGATCGCAAAATGGTCGCGGACTTCACACCCGAAGAAGCAGAGGTTTTACGCCGCTGCCTTATCCGCATCGCGAGCCTCTAAGTGTTGATTTACTTCCCTTGTCCGATAACGCACCTTGCCCCCAAGGGGAGATCCACATGAGAACACAGGTCGCGATTATCGGCGGCGGGCCATCCGGCTTGCTTCTGAGCCAGCTTTTGCACCTGCAAGGCATTGATACGGTCGTGCTGGAACGCAAGACCAAGGACTATGTTTTGGGTCGCATTCGGGCGGGCGTTCTTGAGATCGGCTTGGTCAATCAGATGCGTGCGGCGGGTGTCGCAGAGCGGATGGACAAAGAGGGCATCATCCACCACGGCACGGTGATTTCTTACGGCGATGATCAGATCGGGATCAATTTCAGCGACCACGTCGACGCCACCGTGATGGTCTATGGCCAGACCGAAGTGACCCGCGATTTATACGCCGCACGCGAGGCGATGAACGGCAAAATTGTCTTTGACGTCGAGGGGGTCCAGATCAATGATGCGGACACCGACGCGCCTTACGTGACCTACACCGTCGACGGATCTGAACAGCGGTTGGATTGCGATTACGTGGCGGGCTGCGATGGATTTCACGGGGTGTCACGCCAGACAATTCCCGCCGAAACGCGCCGCGAATATGAAAAAGTATACCCCTTTGGCTGGCTCGGCATCCTGTCCGAAACACCACCGGTGCACGACGAATTGATCTACGCCAGCTCCGATATCGGGTTTGCTTTGTGTTCGATGCGCAACGCGAACCTCAGCCGGTATTACGTGCAATGCGACCTCAGTGATAAGGTCGAAAACTGGAGCGACGCGGCATTCTGGGATGCCCTAAAACGGCGTATTCCAGAAGAGCACGCAGACAATCTGATCACGGGTCCGTCGATCGAAAAATCAATCGCGCCGTTGCGATCATTTGTCAGTGAGCCGATGAAATGGGGGCGGTTGTTCTTGTGCGGTGACGCCGCGCACATCGTGCCGCCAACAGGTGCCAAGGGGTTGAACACAGCAGCCAGCGACGTGCATTATTTGTCCCAAGCGTTGATCAAATTTTACGACAACGGCGATCAGGCAGGCATCGACGGGTATTCGGCCAAAGCCCTCGCACGCGTTTGGAAAGCAGAACGGTTCAGCTGGTGGATGACCAGCCTGTTGCACCGCTTTCCCGGACAATCAGACTTTGACTTTAAAATGCAGCAAGCCGAAGTTGCATTCCTAAAGGACAACGCGAACGCGCAGGCTGTACTGGCGCAAAACTACGTTGGGTTGCCCTACTGACGGGCAAAAGGAGACGACAATGACCGATCGTTATGACCAAGGTATGAAGGTGCGCCGCGCAGTTTTGGGCGATGCGCATGTGGATGCAGCAGAGGCCAAAAAGTCCGACTTTGACGCGCAATTTCAAACCCTGATCACGGAAGGCGCGTGGGGCACGGTCTGGGCCAGCGACGGGATCGGCACACGCGAACGCTCCATGTTGACTCTAGCCTTGCTTGCCGCCCTTGGTAATTTTGACGAAATCCCGATGCACATTCGCGCAACCGCCCGCACCGGTGCCAGCAAACAGGACGTGCTCGAAGCGTTTCAACACGTCGCGATTTACGCAGGTGTGCCGCGTGCCAATCACGCGCTGAAACTGGCCAACCAAACCTACGCCGAGATGGAGCAATCAGATGACGCTTAGCCCCGCAGAATTTTATCAGCGTGACCGTGAATGGCATCCGCCCGCTTTGACCACCGGTTATAAAACCAGCGTGGCGCGATCACCTAAATACTCGCTGATTTCGCTTGAGAATACGGTTAGCGAAATCACCGGTCCGCGGTTTGGGCACAGCGACATCGATCCGCTGGATAAGGACATGTTGCACAACTATGCCGCTGATGGGCAAAGCGCGATTGGTGAGCGGATCATCATCCACGGCCGCGTTCTGGATGAAAATGCGCGCCCTGTTCCGGACACTCTGGTCGAGGCATGGCAAGCGAATGCAGGCGGGCGTTATCGGCACAAGAAAGACATGTATCTGGCCCCGATTGATCCGAACTTTGGCGGCTGTGGACGCACGATCACGGACGCGGACGGGTATTATTATTTCCGCACGGTTAAGCCCGGGGCCTACCCTTGGCGCAACTGGGTGAACAGCTGGCGCCCCGCGCACATTCACTTGTCGGTTTTTGGCACCGCCTTTGCTCAACGCCTGATCACCCAGCTCTATTTTGAGGGCGATCCGCTGATTGCGAAATGCCCGATCGTCAAGACTTTGCCTGATCCCGCAGCCGTCGAACAGCTGACGGCGAAACTGGATATGAACGCTACGATCCCTCTGGATACAATCGCCTACAAATTCGACATCGTTCTGCGTGGGCGTCGCTCGACCCTGTTTGAAAACCGTCTGGAGGGGAACTGATGTCAGATTATTTGAAAGAAACCCCATCCCAAACAGCGGGCCCATTTGTGCACATTGGTCTTGCGCCGGGGGCTGCAGGTTTTGACATCTACGACCAAGAATTGGGCGGTGATATCGCTGGGCCAAACGCGGCTGGCGAACGCATTCGCGTTGAGGGTCTCGTGATTGACGGCATCGGCTCCCCCGTCAAAGACGTGCTGTTAGAGGCATGGCAAGCCAACGCTGCTGGCGTTTATGCGCACCCCGAAAGCGCGGGTGACGTTGAGGATGGGTTTCGCGGTTTTGGCCGCGTCATTACAGATTTTGACACAGGTGAATGGGCGTTTGATACGGTCAAACCGGGTTCCGTTGCCGGACGATCCGGCAGCGTCCAAGCCCCCCACATCAACCTGTGGATCGTCGCGCGCGGCATCAATGTTGGCCTGAACACGCGCATCTATTTTGAGGATGAGGTGGCAGCAAACGCCGCAGACCCCGTGATCAACTTGATCGAATGGGAAAAGCGGCGCGCGACCCTACTGGCCAAGCGATCAGAACGGGACGGCCAAGTGGTTTACCGCTTTGATGTCTGCCTTCAGGGGGACAACGAAACGGTGTTCTTCGACATCTAGTCCGTGGCGTTCGATAGATCGTCAACGGCGGCTTTGGCTGTTTGTGACAGGGATCGGATTTCCTGACTGATCATCGAAAACCCTTTGCCAGCGTCGCCCACGCGTGCGGCTTCGACTGATGCGTTGATCGAGATGAAAAAGATCTTTTTGCTGATCTCGCGCACTTGTTTGATGGCAAGTGTCGCTTGTTTCTTTTGTAGTGTCTGGCGCTGCACAATCGCGCCGATAAACGTCGCGCGCAAACCATTGAGAGCAGACTGGATTGCCGGACGTATTTCTGTCCGCAACTGCGCGTTCAGGGCGGTAACATCCGCCTTTTCAGGGTGATCACCTAGCGACGTAACTTGCTGCGAGAACTTGCCCAGAACGCCCGCAGTTCGGGCACACAGGCTTGCGATTTCTTTGGGTGTTTTCACATTCATCGGCGCAAACATCGTTGTGCCAGCATCGTAAAAGCAGGTTTCTGCTTGCTCAAGATGGGTGATCAGTTCGGCGTGCAGAGCGGCATAATCCGCCCCAGAATCCAGTGCCAAATCCGTCAGCCACATCGCGCACAATGGCACGACATGTTCCACTTGCTGTTCAATCTGAACAATCGGATCGTTTCGCCAGTCAAACGCCTGCGCCATATGTGTGAGCCTCAATTCTACTGACGCTCACACTAAGGGTTAACCGCTTACCAAACCTTAACGGGTGGAATTATAAGCTGGCGTCGAGCGCGGCTAGAATCGCGTCGCCCATTTCAGATGTGGACACTGGCGTGCCGCCGTCAGGGCCCATCAAATCCGCTGTGCGCACACCGTCGGCGAGCACTTTTTCGATGGCGTCTTCGAGGCGCGTGGCCTCGTCGCCTTGGTCGTAGGAATAGCGCAGGGCCATCGCAAAGCTTAGGGTGCAGGCGATCGGGTTTGCCTTGCCTTGACCGGTGATGTCAGGGGCGGATCCGTGTACCGGTTCGTACATCGCCTTTGGGCGACCATTGGCCATCGGAACGCCCAGCGACGCGGATGGCAACATGCCTAATGATCCGGTCAACATCGCCGCGCAATCTGACAGAATATCGCCGAACAGGTTGTCGGTGTAGATCACGTCGAATTGTTTTGGCGCGCGCACCAGTTGCATCGCGCCGTTGTCGGCGTACATGTGCGACAGCGCGACCTCGGGGTAATCCGCGTGCACTTCGGTCACGACATCGCGCCACAAAATGCCGCTTTCCATGACGTTGGCTTTTTCCATCGAGCACAATTTCTTGTCGCGCTTCATCGCCATTTCAAAGGCAGCCCGTGCGCCGCGTTCAATCTCGGCCTCAGTGTAGCGCTGGGTGTTCACACCGACGCGCATGTTGTCCTCGATGTGGATGCCGCGCGGTTCGCCGAAATAGACGCCCGACGTCAGTTCGCGCACGATTAAAATATCCAGACCCGCGACCAATTCTTTCTTTAGCGACGAGAAATCTGCCAGCGCGTCAAAGCACTGGGCGGGGCGCAAGTTCGCGAACAAATCCATCTCTTTGCGCAGACGCAGCAGGCCGCGTTCCGGTTTGACCGAGAAATCCAGATCGTCGTATTTCGGGCCACCAACAGCACCAAGCAAAACCGCGTCTACCTCTTGGGCGCGCGCCATCGTGTCGTCGTGCAACGGCGTGCCGTGCGCGTCGTAGGCAGCGCCGCCAACGAGGTCTTCTGACACGTCGATGTGCAAATCACGCTTGTCGCCGTACCACGTGATGACGCGTTTGACTTGGTCCATGACCTCTGGGCCGATGCCGTCGCCGGCGAGGATTAGCAATGAAGGGTTGGACATGGTGTTGGCTCCGTTGAAAATAGGGTTGAACGGGGCCTAGCCTGTAGGGTGGGCGTGGTCAAGATTAGCGCGTGATATCGACCCAAACCAGACGATGGCGCGAGGCCGTCTTGACGGTTTCCAGCGCGTCGCCACCCGAGGGCCAATAGACGCCGCTGTCGGTTATTTTCAGATCGGCACCGGGCAGCACGTAATCCACCCGCAGGTCGCCGGGCACAGGATCGGTCCAGTCAACGGTGTCGGGGTTGTTCGGCGTCGGGTCTTGTAGGCGCGGATGGTCCAGCAGCGTGCGGATCGCGCGCTTTATGCCTTCGCCATCGACAGGGTCCAGATTGGCGTCACCCGCGATCACAAAATCACCGTTCAGCGTGCCTAGCTGCCCGTCCAAAACCTGCACCCACAGCATCAGTTCGTCGTGATTGCGTTTGCCGTTGCGATCCTCTGGACCGTCAAAAACCGGCGGGCTTGCGTGAAAGGCCATGACGTTGATCACCCCGCCCGGCGCATCAATCGGCACGATCCAATGGCCTGTGGTTGACAGGCGCTGGGCGGCTTGGGCCTCGGCACTGGGGAACGGTTCGCCGTTGATTTGTGGCAGCAACGCGTTCGGGAAATCCTGCCACAGCAGGGCGGAAAAATCCTGAACCTGATCCGTGATCACCCGGTAGCGCGACAAGACCGCCATGCCATCAGCGCCGGAAAATGTGCCATACCCTTGGGCATCTCGCGCCTCGCCCAGACGCCCGTTGCCGTCCATGTCCAGCCCCGTCGCCATGCCCGTGTTGGGCAGCAGCGCAAAATGGTGGGGATAGTTCAGCGATGCAGCAAAGGCGGACAAAGCCGCGCCGGTCAGATCGTAATCAAACCCCTGGATCACCAGAATGTCGGGGCTTTTGGCGCGGATCACGTCTTGCACGGCGGCGATCTGATCATCCTTGCCGCGCGCAATGTCACGCAGCAGAATGCCGGGTCCTTTGCGCGACAACTCGGTGTTGTAGGTGGCGATGCGAACGGTGTCAGCCCACGCAGGGCCGCCCGCACAGATCAGCAGTGCAAGGGCTATGCGATTTGGAATGAGCCGTCTTCTGCCGTGGTCGCGTTCGCATAGGTGCGGCGGCGTTTCTCTTCGATCATGTCTGCGATTTTGCCCATCGCAATGCCGCGCATCAGAATGCTGGCAGGAAGGAAGGCCCATGCGCTTATTGTCCAGATCAAGGTTTGCGGGTTGTCTAATGTGATCGGGTCTATCAGATCAGCGGCCGCTTTGACCATCGCAGGGATCGCAAAGGGCAACAAGAACCCAAGCGCGATGTTCACACGCGCATCACGGCGCAAGCGGTACAGAACGTCGCCGCCCGCTGTGGGGTCGAACATTGGCAGGTTGATCCAGACGTTGAACGCGCCTTGGCGGGCTGGCCAGTTCATGACGCGGACAAGGAATAAAAACGCGGTCATCGTGACCAATGACACAAGGTAGGCGAGGCCCGCCGAGGTGCGTACCGCTGAAATCATCGCGTCATCAGTGTCCGCAGGCAACATCAGCACGATCATGCGCACGGGTGAAAACGGAAAGTCGATGGCATTGCCGATGATCTGTCCAATCGAGGTCAGCGCGTTGGTGACATCCGTGGGGTCCGTGCGGCCCTTGCAGATCAGGCTTAGGACCAGAACGCAGCCAAACAGCGCGACAAAGCGCAGGCGGTTGAACGGCGATGCGTCGCGGAATTCTACGATGCTGGGGGATTTGGCGTTATATTCTGCAAAGGTCAGGAAGGCGGCCAACATAGCCATGACCAGCACGATTTGCGAACTGTCGTCGGCCACATCGGGCAACACCAATGCGGGCGTTGCCAATAGCAAAGCCACCAATAGTCCACGCGCAGCGGCGCCTGTGATACGTGTCATCAATTCTCGATCCCTTCAAACTGGCCAGATGCGATACATGCCGCAAACTTGTCCCAACTTGATGCCCTCCGAATAACGGGGGCTGCCTCATTCTCGCCCCAATTGTGCCTTGTTTCGAACAGACGCTCAAGCCGTGGTTAACATGACGCAATGCTTTGGGCGGTTTGATGTCACCTGTGGTGCCTTCTTGCATCATTTCCAAGGCGAGATGATGGCACAGCACCGCATCTAGTGTCTGGAACCAAGCGCACCACAATTAACAACCTATGGGTGTGGCGCGTTTAAGGCAAATTTCAGGGTGCGTGAAATGCATCCAGTTGATCGCAAAGCAAAAAGGACAGCGCAGATGGCTGTCCTTTTCAATGTCTCAATGGTTCGGTTTGCTCAGACCCAAGGGCGCTGGGCCCCGACTGTTTCCTCAAACGCGTCGATGGATTTGACCTTTTCCATGGTCAAACCAATGTCGTCCAGACCCTGCATCAAGCAGTGCTTTTTGAACGCGTCGACTTCAAAGTTGAACACGTCGCCGTCTGACGTGGTGACGGTTTGCGCCTCAAGATCGACGGTCATGCGCGCGTTTGCGCCTTTTTCCGCGTCTTTCATCAGCACATCGATTTGCTCTTGGGGCAGGGCGATGGGCAGGATGCCGTTCTTGAAACAGTTGTTGTAAAAGATGTCGGCAAAGCTGGGGGCCATGACGCAAGTGATGCCAAAGTCGGCGATCGCCCAAGGCGCGTGTTCACGTGATGACCCGCAACCAAAGTTGTCGCCGGCTACGATGATCTGTGCCTCGCGGTAGGCGTCTTGGTTCAACACGAATGTCGGGATTTCAGCGCGGTCATCGTCATAGCGCATCTCGTCAAACAGGTTCACCCCAAGGCCAGAGCGCTTGATCGTTTTCAAGAACTGCTTTGGAATGATCATGTCGGTGTCGATGTTGATCAGCGGCATGGGGGCTGCGATGCCCGTGAGTGTATCGAATTTTTGCATTACATCATCTCCCGAACGTCAGTAAGTTTGCCTGTGATCGCCGCAGCCGCTGCCATGCCCGGAGACATCAAATGCGTGCGACCGCCACGGCCCTGACGGCCTTCAAAGTTGCGGTTTGACGTGGCCGCACAGCGTTCGCCCGGTGCCAATTGATCGGGGTTCATCGCCAGACACATGGAACAGCCCGCAAGGCGCCACTCAAAACCGGCGTCTTTGAAAATGTCGGCCAAACCTTCTTCTTCGGCTTGGGCGCGGACCAGGCCAGATCCCGGAACGATCATCGCGCGGATGCCGTCTTTGACCTTTTTGCCTTTCAGGATTTCAGCAGCGGCGCGCAAATCTTCGATGCGACCGTTGGTGCAAGACCCGATGAACACCGTGTCGATTTCGACGTCGGCCAAACGCTGGCCTGCGGTCAAACCCATGTAGTCTAGTGCGCGTTGTGCAGCGTCGACTTTACCGCCGGTGAAACTGTCGGCGGCCGGAACCAATGCGGTGATCGGCAGTACGTCTTCGGGCGAAGTGCCCCACGTGACCAGTGGCGCGATGTCTTCGCCTTTGATGATCAGGATTTCATCCCACGCTGCGTCGTCGTCCGAGAACAGCGTTTTCCACCACGTAAGTGCTGCTTCCCACTGGGCACCTTTTGGCGCGTGCGGGCGGCCCATGCAATAGTCGTAGGTTTTCTGATCCGGCGCGATCAGACCAGCGCGTGCGCCGCCCTCAATCGCCATGTTGCAGACGGTCATGCGACCTTCCATCGACAGATCGCGGATCGCTTCGCCGCAATATTCGATCACGTAGCCTGTGCCACCCGCCGTGCCGGTTTTGCCGATAACAGCCATGGTGATGTCTTTGGCGGTCACACCTAGGGCAAGCTTGCCGGTGATCTCGACCTTCATGTTTTTCGATTTCTTCTGGATCAGCGTTTGCGTGGCCAGAACGTGTTCCACTTCGGACGTGCCGATGCCGTGGGCCAGCGCACCAAACGCGCCGTGGGTCGCGGTGTGTGAATCGCCGCACACAACTGTCATGCCGGGCAAGGTCCAACCCTGTTCAGGGCCAACAATATGCACGATGCCTTGGCGCACGTCGGACACAGGATAATAGTGAATGCCAAAATCCTTGGCGTTCTTGTCCAGCGCTGCGACTTGGATGCGGCTGTCTTCGGTCATGGTTGTCGCGTCAGCGCGGTCCAGCGTGGTCGGCACGTTGTGATCTGGCACAGCGATTGTTTTGTCAGGTGCGCGCACGGTGCGGCCCGTCATACGCAAGCCTTCGAACGCTTGCGGCGACGTTACTTCGTGCACCAAGTGGCGGTCGATATACAGCAAGCAGGTGCCATCGTCGGCTTCGTGCGCGAGGTGGGCATCCCAGATTTTATCATACAGCGTTTTGGGGGACATGAGGTCCTCTCCCTTACATTTTGTGTTGGTGGATTTTGTTCGGCGAATGAGTGGTCAGAGGCCAGATAGGTTGGCCAACACCGAATGGGTCGCTCCGAAAAAGCGTTCGCGCAAACGGGCACGGTCATCCATATCAAACAGGCGTTTCATGCCAGTGTGATTATAGGGCAAATCCCTGCCTCGCAAGGGGTGGCGTGGTTAACACATCGTCATTGACGGGGGATGTTGCTTGTCAGTTGACCTGGGCGCATGCAAAGATTCACGCCAAAGGGGCCCTGATGGAACAGCAGCAAGAAACCGGCATGAATATGATCCAAACCCTTGAGGGGCTCTGGGTGGCTGCGATGAATTTCGCCGTGTCCCTGACGGTGCCGGGCTGGCGGTTGTATCAAATGCTGATCATCCTGGGGCTGATTGCGCTGGCCTATTGCTTGCATCACGTGTCGGGCAAGGTGCTGCAAAACTGGGTGCGCGGGCGCGAAGGCTGGAAGACGTGGCAGCTGCGCATGATTGTCCAAGTGCGCAAACGGCTTGGGCTGATCTGGTTCTCGGCCTTTGCGTGGGGCACGTGGGCGGTGATGCAAAATGTGACGTGGCCGTCGCGATCCTACCTGATCGGCTTGGCCGGCACGCTGGCGATTTCATGGCTGCTGATCAGCTTTGCCACCCGCTTTGTGCGCAACAAATTCCTGCGCCGTTTGGTCAGTTGGGGGCTGTGGATCTACGCCACGCTCTACTACCTGAATGTCTCGGATGCGGTCGCAGGGTTTCTGGACGGGCTCAGCATAGAGTTGGGTGATTTCCGGGTGTCGGTCCTGACCCTGATTTCTGCTGTGGTGCTGATTGGCGTGCTGTTCACGATTGCGCGGTTGGTGTCGACGACAACTGCGACCACGATCCGGCGCAACGAAGAAATCAGCCCGTCGATGCAGGTTCTGGCCGTCAAAGGCGTGCAGATATTCCTGTACGGGGTCGCGTTCTTTGTGGGCATCAATTCGGTCGGGATTGACTTGTCGGGCCTTGCGATCCTGACCGGTGCCATCGGTGTTGGCCTTGGGTTTGGTCTGCAAAAGGTGATCTCGAATCTGGTGTCTGGTGTCATCATTTTGCTGGATAAGTCGATCAAACCGGGGGACGTGATCAGCCTTGGTGAAACCTTTGGCTGGATCCAAACGCTGGGCGCGCGCTATGCCTCCGTGGTCACGCGCGACGGCAAAGAATACCTGATCCCGAACGAAGATTTGATCACCAACCAAGTGGTGAACTGGTCGCATTCCAACGACTACGTGCGGCTCGATATCTTTTTCGGAACCGCCTACGCCGACGATCCGCACCAAGTGCGCGAACTTGCGATCAACGCGGCCACAACCGTGGACCGTGTGCTGGATTACCCCAAACGGCCCGTCTGCCACATCGTGGGTTTTGGGGACAGTTCGGTCGACTACATCCTGCGCTTCTGGATCAAAGACCCGACCGGCGGGCTGACCAACATTCGCGGCGGCGTGTACCTCGCGCTTTGGGACGCGTTCAAAGACAACAACATCTCGATCCCGTTCCCGCAGCGCGAAGTGACGATGCTAAAGGACGGGGCGCAAAATTTTGATTGATTTGGCCCCTCGCGGACTTACCTAAACAGCCGTAACGGCGTTCAAAGGGTCCGCGATGACTGATGTTCAAAGCGAAGTTGTGACAATTGTTGGCAGCGGCCCCAACGCGCCCGACTGTGCGGCGTGGGACAAATCCCGTTTGGGGCGAATCGTTGCGATCAACAACGCGTGGCGGGTGCGCAGCGATTGGGACGACCTGATTTTCCCCGAAGATTTTGCGCCCGACCGCATGCCTGTGTCCGTATCGCCACGCCAAAGGTTGATCGAAGCGGACCAATTCGTGCCTGCCCAAAACGCCTTTGGTGGCTTTGTTTTTGGCGGTGCCACCATGGCGTTCACGGCCGCCTATTGGGCGCTGTTTTCCCTGAAACCACGGGTGCTGGCGTTTATCGGATGTGACATGATCTATGCCCAAACGGGGCCAACACATTTTTACGGAACCGGCACGCCAGACCCGCTGCGCGCTGATGTCAGCCTACAAGATTTGACTGCCAGCGCCATGCGTCTTACGCTTTTATCCGCACAACAGGGCTGTGCTTGCGTCAATCTTTCCAATGATCCCAGTGTGTTATGCTTTGCGCGCGGAACCGCGTCCGCCCTGTCAGACACCCCGACACCGACCATCAGCGCGTCTGAACACATAGCCACCGCGCTGGACGCTGAGGCCGCGTTAAACTACGTCGTGCCGGACGGGCGAATTTGGGAACACACCGACCGGTTTGATCCTGCTAAAATACGCGGTGTTCAACAGCTGTGGCGCGCCGCCTATGCCCGGCAATACCCGTCAAAAGTTGCGGCGCAATAAGCACGGGCTGTGCGCAAAAGCGCGCAGGTGCAATATCATCTGCGTTTGGCACTGGTGCTGCGTCATTGAAATGTCGTATGCGCCTTGCTAAATTGCATATATCCCAGTGCCGGGGACCAGTCGGCGCACTTCCTTAGGAGGACAATGTCCTGTCAGTCCAATCCGACGTGGTTCAATCCACTGATGCAAACGCGGCTGCTCACATGAGCTCTGTTTTTGCCGATGCCAACAGCGAGTCAATCCTAGAGGCCATCCTCGCCTCGCTTGACGACGACAAAGCCGAAGACGTCGTGCAGATTGATCTGCGCGGAAAAACGGCAATCGGCGACTACATGGTCGTGTGCTCTGGTCGTTCGTCACGCCAGGTGGCCGCGATTTCAGAAAAGCTGATCGAGCGTCTAAAAGCCAAATTCGGTCGCAATTCACGCCTAGAAGGCAAGAACACAGGCGACTGGGTTTTGGTCGACACAGGCGACGTGATCGTCCACGTTTTCCGCCCCGAAGTGCGCGAATTCTATCGACTAGAAGAAATGTGGACGCCGGGCGTTGTGGACACTGTCGTGGACACTCCGGCCAGCAACTAGGACACGTTTCCAAGTGTTATTGTCCCGCTTTTCGCTGTCTGTTGTTATGACCACAAACCGCGATGCTGTGACATTTAAGAATTGGACAGTCTGAAATGCGCGTTCATATCTGCGCTGTGGGCCGGCTGCGCGCTGGCCCCGAAGCAGAGCTGATCGACGACTACCTTACCCGATTTGATCGCACTGGCCGTGGCATGGGTCTTGGGCCTGCCAAGATCATCGAGGTCGAGGATCGCAAAAATGCGGGCATGGGGGCCGAGGCAGACCTACTGCGTCGCGCCTTGCCCAAAGGATCACTGATTTGCTGTTTGGATGAACGGGGCAAGGTTGAAACCTCGCCTGCGTTTGCAACACGTCTTGGCGGTTGGCGCGATGCCGGTCGATCAGATGTCGCGTTCATTATCGGGGGGGCTGACGGGATTGACCCGTCGCTGCGCGCCCAAGCCGATCACAAGCTGTCCTTTGGCGCGATGGTCTGGCCGCACATGCTGGTGCGCGTGATGCTGGCCGAACAGTTGTACCGCGCCGCGTCAATCCTGGGCGGCGCGCCGTATCATCGCACTTAGTCCAGCGTGACGATTGTCGTGTCCGGGTTCCAGCCACCGGGCAAATCGCGCGCTTGGATCTGAACCTGCTTGGTGCCTTTCGGGATCGCAACACCAGACAATGACCGCGTAAACGGTTGTTCGTTTTCATGCGGATGCGCCAAGACCCGCAGGCCCAGTTCATTGCCGTTCATGTCCAGCACGCGCCAGCCATCGGCGTAGTGATCCCATCCGGTATCGGGATGCAAGATCGACACGTCAAAGCGCCAGGTCCCACCCAGTTCGATCGCTGTCACTTTGGTGATTTGTGGGGCTTCGGCCTGCGCGGCGGTTGCCAGCAAAATGAATGCTAAAAAATGTTTCATGGCCGCAGGATACCGCGTTGACAGGCAGGATGCAAAATCACGCCTGCGTGTCCATCAAAATGCGCCGCGACACAGAGGCGAATTCGCGGCGATAGATAACCCCGAGCGTGAATACGGTCGCGCACAGCAACGGCACTGGGCCTGCCAACCACGCCGCCGTGGTCAGGGCGAAATAGACCGATCGCAAACCACGGTTAAACCCACGGGCTGCTGTGATGCTGACGGCCGCGGCTTGGTGGCTGCGCGGCACGGCGCGCGGATCGGTGATGTCGTTGGGGACAGAGGCGACCAGCACGGCGGTGTAGCCAAACAGGCGATTGCTCCAGACGAATTTCAGGAACGCGTTGGTCAACAACAGCGCAATCAAGATCAGTTTTATTTCCCACACAAAGGCGGGGTCGCTGGCCAAAATCAATTCATTCGCGATGCCGCTGATTTTGTCGCCATTGCCGATCATCGCCAGCGTGCCGCCAATTGCGATCATGCTGGTCGATGCGAAAAACGCCGTGCCTTGGCGCAGGCTGGCAAGGATCTGGGCATCAAAAATACGCGGATCGCGCGTCACCATTTGCTCCATCCATTCGCGCCGGTACGACGCCATTAGATTAGACACAGACGGGTTCTTCTGCGAGGGTCGATCAATCCACCACCCGATCAACAGCCACCCCGCAATCAAAAGGGTTACAGCGGCGAAATCGAGCGGGGCAAAAAAGGCGATGCGATCAGTCCAAGTCATGCTGCGGTCATAACGCGCAGGCAAGGAACTTGCCAATCGCCAAAATTGGTAATATTATTTTACCAAATTGAAAGTCAGAGGATTCTGCTATGGAAATGCCTGTCCCATCCAAATCCGTGATCGCCCGCAAATCGCGTGTGGTCGAACGCTTGATGGAAGTCTTGCCCGCGGACAGAGTGATCCATGATCCGATGGAAACCCGCGCCTACGAATGTGACGCGCTGACCGCCTATCGCTGCCCGCCGATGGCCGCCGTGTTGCCCGAAACGACGCGTGAAGTCTCGGACGTTTTGCGCATCTGCCACCAAGAGGGCGTGCCAGTTGTGCCGCGTGGTTCAGGCACCTCGCTGGCCGGTGGCGCATTGCCCACAGCCGATTGCGTGATCTTGGGCGTGGCGCGGATGAACGACGTGCTGGAAACCAACTACCCCGACCGCTACGTGCGCGTCCAAACGGGGCGCACCAACTTGTCCGTCACCGGCGCGGTTGAGGAAGACGGGTTTTTCTACGCCCCCGATCCGTCCAGCCAGTTGGCCTGCGCCATTGCGGGCAACATCGCGATGAATTCCGGCGGCGCGCACTGCTTGAAATACGGCGTGACCACCAACAATCTGATGGGCGTGACCATGGTCAAAATGGACGGCAGTGTCGTCACCATCGGCGGCGCGCATCTGGACGCAGGCGGCTTGGATTTGCTCGGCCTGATCTGCGGGTCCGAGGGGCAATTAGGCGTCGTGACCGAAGCCACCCTGCGCATCCTGCACAAACCCGAAGGCGCGCGCCCCGTGCTGGTTGGCTTTGACGACAATGAGGTCGCAGGCGAATGCGTGTCTGACATCATCAAGGCAGGCGTTTTGCCGGTCGCGATTGAATTCATGGACCGTCTGTGCATCGAAACAACCGAGAATTTCGCCAAGGCGGGCTATCCCGATTGCAACGCGTTGTTGATCATCGAGGTCGAAGGCTCAGAGGCCGAAATCGACGACCAGCTGTCCCGCATCGTCGAGATCGCCAAACGCCACGACCCCGTCGAAATTCGTGAAAGCAAATCCGCCGAAGAAAGCGCGAAAATCTGGTTGGGCCGCAAATCCGCCTTTGGCGCGATTGGTCAGATCAGCGACTACATGTGTCTGGATGGAACGATCCCTGTGTCGTCGCTGCCGATGGTCTTGCGCCGGATCGGCGAGCTGTCAGAACAGTTCGGCCTGCAAGTCGGCAACGTGTTTCACGCAGGCGACGGTAATATGCACCCGCTGATCCTGTTTGATGCAAACAAAGAAGGCGACCTTGAATTGTGCGAGGACATGGGCGCCGAAATCCTGAAACTTTGCGTTGATGCGGGCGGTTGCTTGACTGGCGAACACGGCGTTGGCATCGAAAAACGCGACCTGATGGGCTATCAATACGCCCCTGCCGACCTCGAGGCGCAAATGGCGGTCAAAGACGTGTTTGACCCGCAATGGTTGCTGAACGCGGCCAAGGTTTTCCCGCTGGCTTCGTCTCAAGAACGGCGCGCCGACGCTATCGCAGCAGAGTAATTTGACATGACAAAGATGATGACACCGGGCAGCGAAGCCGAGCTTGCGCAAATCGTGGCCGACGCCAAAGGCCCACTGACCATTCAAGGCGGCGGCACGCGTGGCATGGCGGTGGACGGCGACGTGCTCAGCACGGCTGGCCTTAGCGGGATCGAACTCTATGAACCGGGCGCTTTGACCATCGTGGTTAAGGCGGGCACGCCGGTGGCCGAGGTCGACGCCGCATTGGCCAAAGAACGCCAGCGCCTTGCCTTTGAACCGATGGACCATCGCGGTTTGCTGGACACCAAAGGCACCCCGACGATGGGGTCGCTGGTCGCCGCTAACATCAGTGGACCCCGCCGCATTCAGGCCGGCGCTGCGCGCGATTTTGCGCTGGGCGTGCGGTTTGTCGACGGGCAGGGCGAGATCATCAAGAACGGTGGCCGCGTGATGAAAAACGTGACCGGCTACGATCTGGTTAAACTGATGTCGGGCAGTCACGGCACACTTGGGGTGCTTAGCGAAGTGTCCCTCAAGGTGTTGCCGATGCCCGAAACCGAAGCCACGCTGATGGTTCACGGGCTCGACAATGACAGCGCGGTGCAGGCGATGGCAGCGGCGCTCGGATCACCTTATGACGTCACTGGTGCTGCCCACATTCCGGGCGGAGACGCAGGTGTCACCATGATCCGCGTCGAAGGATTTGAAGCATCCGTTGCCTACCGCATCGAACAATTGCGCACGGCCTTGGCCCGATTTGGAACCGAAATGTCCGTGTCCGAAGATTCGAACGCCGCGTGGCAAGACGTGCGCGATGTGACCGCGTTTCACGGGGCAACCGGCGACGTCTGGCGCGTGTCGGTCAAGCCATCCGCAGGCCCCGACATCGTTAAATCATCAGGTGCCGAGGCGGCGTTATTCGACTGGGCGGGGGGCCTCGTGTGGCTGTGCACAGCGCCGGGCACAGATTTGCGCGCGCGCCTTGGGCCCATCGCTGGCCACGCAACTTTGGTGCGCGGTTCAGGACAGGCGCGGTTCCATCCCGAAGACGCAGGCGTCGCCACGCTTAGCCAAGGATTGCGCCAACGTTTTGATCCACGTGGCATTCTGAACGCTGGATTGATGGGCTCATGATCCCCCTCATCCTGATTTTTCTCTTGGTGTTTGTTGTCGGCCCGATGGTATTTTTCGCGCTGATCCGACCAACACCAACTTGGCGGCAATTTCGCGCGCTAATCGCGATCACAGCCGGGTGTTTGGGTATCGGCCTTGCCTTGCGGTTTGGCACGAATGGATGGGGGCGCGACCCTGTGCAAACCTTTGCGGGCATGACCCTGATGTGGGCCGCCTGGATCGCGATTTTGGCCCTGATGGTGCAACGTTTTCGCGCGATTGACCCCGGTGACGGCATGCGCCGTTGGACCGCAATTATCGGCGTGCTCTGCACAACTATTCCGTGGTTCGGACTGGCTTCGGCCCGATTGATGACAGTTTAAGGATTTCAGCAAATGCAAACGATGTTCACCCCCGCGCAGCTGAAAGACCCTGCAATCGAGCGTTCAAACGAGATTTTGCGCACCTGTGTGCACTGCGGTTTTTGCACGGCGACCTGCCCGACCTACCAAGTGTTAGGCGATGAATTGGACAGCCCGCGTGGCCGGATTTATCTGATCAAAGACATGCTGGAAAACGAACGTGTGCCGGATGAAAAGACGGTCAAACACATCGACCGGTGCCTGAGTTGTCTTGCGTGTATGACGACCTGTCCTTCGGGCGTGCACTACATGCATTTGGTCGATCACGCGCGCGATTACATCGAACAGAACTACAAACGACCCCTTAGTGATCGCGCCCTGCGCTGGGTGCTGGCGCGAATTTTGCCCTACCCGATGCGGTTTCGTGTGGCGCTGCTCGGGGCGAAAATCGGCCGCCCGTTTGCGCGATTTATCCCTGATGTGCGCGTGCGTGCGATGCTGGAAATGGCCCCCAAACACATCCCGCCGGTTAGCCGCAATGATGATCCGCAAACCTTTGCGCCCGAACAGCCGCGCAAAAAACGTGTGGCCCTGATGACCGGCTGTGCGCAAAAGGCGCTGAACACTGACGTCAACGATGCCACGATCCGCTTGCTAACGCGGTTGGGGTGCGAGGTTGTCGTGGCCAAAGGTGCGGGCTGTTGCGGCGCGCTGACCCACCACATGGGCAAAGCCAGCGAAAGCCACGCGACGGCGGCCAAAAACATCACCGCTTGGGTTGACGAAATGGACGGCGACGGGTTGGACGCGATCGTCATCAACACCTCGGGTTGCGGCACCACGGTCAAGGACTACGGCCACATGTTTCGCAACGATCCACTGGCCGCAGACGCCGCGCGCGTGTCCGATATCGCGATGGACGTCAGCGAAGTTCTGATGCAACTGGACATGACCGACGGGGCCGACAAATCGCTGACCATCGCCTATCACGCGGCCTGTTCGTTGCAGCACGGCCAGCAGATCAAAACCTATCCCAAGGACCTGTTGAAAAAGGCGGGGTTCACCGTGGTCGAGCCCAAAGATTCGCACCTGTGTTGTGGATCGGCCGGAACGTACAATCTGATGCAGCCCGAGATTTCCAAGCAGCTGAAAGAACGCAAGGTGCGCAGCCTTGAGGCCAAGAACCCCGACATCATCGCGGCGGGCAACATCGGGTGCATGATGCAGATCGGGTCGGCGATTGGCGTGCCGGTTGTGCACACGGTCGAACTGCTTGATTGGGCGACAGGCGGGCCACGTCCATCCGCGTTGGATCGCGCAGAAAACCCGGCACCGCAGGTTCCTATCCTGCGATAATCCGCCGATCGGAAACGGTGCGTTTCAGATGCACGCAGCGATTGCCCTAATTTTGCCTTAAGTTGACACTAAAGCGGTCAGGTATTGTTAAAGGATCGGCTTGTGCGTCGCTGGATGTCTCTTTCTATCATGGTGATTGTCGTTACGTCTGCCGCTTTTGCGCAGGACGCGCGCTTGCGCCGCTTGGACACGGGCGATGATGGCCGCGCCTGGGAAGCCGTCGGGCGGCTCGACATTGGCGGTTCCGGATTTTGCACAGGTGCGCTGATTGCGCCCAATTTGGTGCTGACCGCAGGACACTGTTTGTTCGACAAAGACACCAACGAACGCATCGATCCCGTCTCCATCGAATTTCTTGCGGGTTGGCGCAATGGCCGCGCGTCTGCCTACCGCAATGTGCGCCGCGCTGTTGTGCATCCTGAGTACATTTTTGACGGCGAAGTATCGTCAGAACGGGTGCGCAATGATCTGGCGTTGCTCGAACTTGAACGCCCCATTCGCAACACAACGATCACCCCATTTGGAACAGCAGCCCGCCCGCGCAAAGGCGATCAGGTTGGTGTCGTCAGCTACGCCAAAGACCGCTCAGACGCCCCGTCCTTACAAGAAGTCTGCACCGTTCTGGCCCGCCAAGACGGCGTTTTGGTCACGTCATGTTCGGTCGATTTCGGATCGTCGGGCGCGCCAATTTTCACGATGGAAAACGGCGCGGCACACATCGTTTCGATCGTGTCCGCCAAGGCTGAAGTCGACGGCGACAAGGTATCGCTCGGGACCGGATTAGGCGCGCCGCTGGCCAGATTGCAGGCCGAAATGGTTGCTGGAAAAGGCGTGTTTCAGAAGGTGGCAAAGACACCTCGGGTGGGCGTCAACGGCGCACGCCACGACACGGGCGCAAAGTTCATCAAACCATGATGCGGTTTGGCCTAGCTGTTCTTTTGTGCCTGCTTGGCGTCACCGCACAGGCACAAACCACTGATTTAAAACGTTTAGGTACCGAAAACGAAGCGTTAAATTGGCAGGCGGTTGGCCGTCTGGAACTGGCGGGTCGTGGATTTTGCACCGCAACATTGATCGCGCCAGACACGGTTTTGACGGCCGCACATTGCGTTTACGACAGCGCCACGGGGCGTGCGCACGGCGCGGAAAACCTCGTTTTTCGGGCGGGTTTGCGCGAAGGCCAAGCCGCCGCCGTTCGCGGTATTTCGAAACTGGTCGCCCATCCCGGGTTTGATCCGAACGGCCCGATGAACATGCAAAACGTGTCACATGACGTCGCACTTTTGCGTCTGGCTGACCCGATCCCAAGTTCGGAACTGAACTGGTTCGCCCTGCACAACGACAGGGTCACGACAGGTCCCGTCAGCGTCGTTTCCTACGGCAAAGGGCGCGCCGATGCCCAGTCGCGCCAACGCGAATGTCAGATGTTGGAACGTCAAAATGACGTGCTGGCGTTCGATTGCGATGTGACGTTTGGATCCTCCGGCGCGCCGGTGTTTTCGCATCTGAACGGGCGGGGTCGCGTGGTGTCTGTGATCAGCGGGATGACGATGCACAACGGCAAAAAGATCGCGCTTGGCATGTATTTGCCGCCTTTGGTGGCCGAATTGAAAACGATCCTGCGCACCGGATCAGGCCCTAAACCCATAGCGCGTATCAGACGTCTCAGTGTCGGATCAGGCAACGCCACGACAGGCGCAAAATTCGTCAAAGCGCCGGGGTCCTGAGAGCGTTTTCGCCTAGGTCTTGAACTGCAAAAAATCCTTCCCACATCATACTCATCGGTATGCCTGATTAGGGTGCCGACACCAAAATGGCCTGTCCGATCAGGAGGGTCCGAACGTAAAATTGCTCATGAATGAGGATGATAAACCTATGCGAACACTAGATTTTGCACCGCTGTACCGCGCCACTGTTGGCTTTGACCAAATCGCAGACCTGATGGATCGGGTCCTGACGAATGAAGGCGCGCAAAACAGCTACCCCCCGTATAATATCGAGAAAACGGACGATGATACGTACCGTATTTCGATCGCAGTCGCCGGTTTTGGAGAGGCTGATCTGAACGTCGAAGTCCGCGAAAATGCGCTGATTGTGACGGCCAAAAAAGCTGACGAAGAAGCCGCGAAAAAGTTCCTGCATCGTGGCATTGCCACCCGTGCGTTCGAGCGGCGTTTTCATCTGGCCGACCATGTTCGTGTGACCGGCGCGGCCCACGCGGACGGCATGCTGCACATCGATCTGTCACGCGAAGTGCCCGAGGCGCTGAAACCGCGTCGCATCCAGATTGCAGGTCAAAAGGCGATCCAAACAGACGTGGTTGACGCCAAAGCCGTGAACTAACCCTCGTACCTTAACGATCTCAAAGGCCCCAAGTTCCCTCCCGGCTTGGGGCCTTTATTTTGTCCGTTGTGACGCGCGTGCGAACAGCAACGGCACCAGCACCGACAGCACCAGTAACCGCGCCAAATGGCACGCCGCGACAAAGCCGGGGGTGATGCCCAACGCCACGCTCATCGCGACCATGGTTTCTAATCCGCCCGGCGCAAAGGCGATCATCAGGTGTTGGATTGGCAGGCCAAGCGCCCATGCGGTTGCGATGGCAAACCCGAACGCGATTGTCGCCGTGATCAGGGTCGCAAGCGTGCCGACCCAAGCCGAGCGGCGCAAATCCGACAGGCTGACATTGCCAAAACGGGTGCCGATCAGCGTGCCCAAAATGACGAACGCGGGCAGCGCCATTTGATTGGGGACTTGCCCCGGGGTGACGTCAAACCCGTGCCCGATCATCGACACCAACATGGCCCCGATCAGCAAGGGTGCCGGTACGCGCAAACGGTTCAAAACCAGGCTGGCGAGATAGGCCAAGACGGCCAAAACCGCGATCATCCACAGCGCCATCGGGGTGCCTGTTGCGCCAAAAGTTGTCGGGGCATCGATGCCCATCGCAACGGCCGCCAGCGGCGTCAGCAAAGTCAGCGCCAGCAGCCGGATCGACTGCACAATCGCGATGCGCTGCACGTCCAGATCGTATTGCGTGCTGATGCTTAGAACAAAGCTGAGGTGACCGGGCGAGGCCGCCAAAAGCCCGCTTTGCGCATCAAAACCAAAGACCCGCTCCAACAGGCGCCACACCACCAGCATCGCAAGGATCGTGGACAGCGAAAGCGCCAGAAACACCAGTGGCAAACGCAGCAGCATCTGCGTGGTTTCCGCCGTCATGCCCGCCCCGATACTGATGCCCAGCACCACAAAAGCGATGTCGCGCAGCAACCCCGAAAGGGCAATTTTCATACCCCCAAGACCGGCAATGCTGACGGCCAAAGCGGGACCTGTCAGTTCGGGAATGGGAAAGGACAACAGCCGCGCCACCAACATGCCCAGCACACCAACGCCCAGTGTTCTGAGCGTGACCAGGGCGGAGGGTGGCAGCGCGACCAAGTGGCTTAGACCGACATGCAGATGTATTTCATCTCGAGGAATTCCTCGATGCCGTGGTGGCTGCCTTCGCGGCCCAGACCCGATTGTTTGATGCCACCGAACGGGGCGACTTCGGTGCTGATGATGCCGGTGTTGACGCCAACGATGCCGTACTCCAGTGCCTCGGACACCTTGTAAACGCGGCTGAGATCCTTGGCGTAAAAGTAGGCGGCCAAACCAAAGATCGTGTCGTTTGCCATGGCGATCACGTCGTCAACGTCGTCGAATTTGAACAGCGGCGCGAGCGGGCCAAACGTCTCTTCTTGGGCGACTTTCATGTCTTGGGTGACGCCGGTGACGATGGTGGGTTGCAAGAAACTGCCGCCCAATGAGTGCGGTTCGCCGCCGGTCAGGATTGATCCGCCATTGTTCAGAATATCGGTCATGTGGTCTTGGACTTTTTCGACGGCTTTGGTCGAAATCAGCGGGCCGGTTGTGACACCATCCTCGAACCCGTCGCCGACAGTCAGCGCCTCGACCGCGACCTTTAGTTTGGCGGCAAATGCGTCGTACACGCCGGCCTGCACGTAGATGCGGTTGGCGCAGACGCAGGTTTGGCCCGCGTTGCGGAATTTGCACATCATGGCACCCGCGACGGCGTCGTCCAGATCGGCGTCATCGAACACGATGAACGGCGCATTCCCGCCCAGTTCCATGGAACATTTCATGACTTGGTCGGCGGCTTGCTTCAGCAAGATGCGACCGACTTGGGTCGATCCTGTGAACGTCAACTTGCGCACCGCGTGATTTTCGCAGAATTCTTTGCCCGTCTCGGACGCATCGGACGTCGTGACGACTTGGAACACACCGGCTGGAAAACCCGCGCGTTCCGCCAGCACCGCGATGGCTGTTGCTGACAGCGGCGTCAATTCGGCGGGGCGCGCGATGAATGCACAGCCAGCGGCCAGAGCCGGTGCGGCCTTGCGCGTGATCATCGCGTTCGGGAAATTCCACGGCGTGATCGATGCGGCAACACCGATGGGTTGTTTCAACACGGTGATGCGCGCGTTGCGCAAATGGCCCGGAATAGTCTCGCCGTAGACGCGTTTGGCTTCTTCGGCAAAGAATTCAATGAACGAGGCACCGTAGGCGATTTCGCCCTTGGCCTCGGCCAGTGGTTTGCCTTGTTCAGCGGTCAGGATTATGCCCAGATCGTCCTGGTTTTCCATCATCAGATTGAACCATTTGCGCAAAACTGCGCCGCGTTCTTTGCCCGTCCAGTGTGCCCATTCTTTTTGGGCAACTTCGGCCTGCGCGATGGCCCCGGCCAACTGTGCGCGGCTAAGGTCGGCGACCTGCGCAATCACGTCACCGCGGGCCGGATTGGTCACGTCAAACGTGCCTTTGTCACCGTCCACAAAGCCCGACCCGATGTAGGCGCGGGGTTCCAGCAGGCTAGGGTCGTTAAGCATGGATTTCAGGTTTGTGGCTGTATCGAGCATGGGATGTCCTTTGCGGCAATGTGTTGGGGAAACCCAAAGCAAGGAATTGACGATTTGTCCAGTGTGACGGGAATTGCTTGACCCAAATGCACAGTTGGTTCTAAGGCTGGATGCACCTGCCCGATGGCGTCGCGCGGGGGTATCATAAATCTATGTCCTGAACGCCGGGACCTTTCTGAAAAGGAGGGTCTGACTTGACCTCACGTCCAAATTTCCACCGTTTCCACAACGGGCAAAAAGCCCCGTTGCAGTTTTCCGTTGCCGAATACGAAGGCCGCGTTGCAGGCTTGCGTGCGCGGATGGCCGCCCTCGGGTGCAGCGCCGCAGTGCTGACATCGATGCACAACGTGTCCTATTATTCGGGCTTTACCTACTGCGCGTTCGGGCGGCCCTACGCGCTGGTTGTCACTGAAACCGAATGCGTCAGCATCAGCGCTGGCATTGATGCGGGCCAGCCGTGGCGCCGTTCGTGGTGCGACAACATCACCTACACAGACTGGGTGCGCGACAACTATTGGCGGGCGATTTTGTCGGTCACAGGGGCCGGTGCGGTTGTTGGCTACGAAAGCGACCACATCAGCCTGCTGCAAATGGCCAAGCTGGACGGGTTCCTTGCGCCTGCGTCCAAGGTCGATCTGTACGAGACGACGATGCTGCAACGGATGCACAAATCCGAGGCTGAAATCACGCTGATCCGCGCCGGCGCTGCGGTTGCTGACGTGGGCGGCTACGCGGTGCGCGACGCGATCAAAGTCGGTGCTCGTGAAATTGACGTGGCGATGGCGGGGCGGGACGCGATGGAGGCCGAGATTGCATCGATGTTCCCGGACGCGGAATACCGCGACACGTGGGTCTGGTTCCAGTCCGGCATCAACACCGACGGCGCGCACAACCCCGTCACCGCGCGCAAATTGCAGCGCGGCGATATTTTGTCGCTGAACACGTTCCCGATGATTTCCGGTTACTACACGGCGCTGGAACGGACGCTGTTTGTGCAAGAGGTCGATGACGCCAGCCGCGCGATTTGGGAGGCCAACATCGGAGCCCATGAGCTGGGCATGTCGCTGCTGAAACCGGGGGCAAGCTGCGCTGAAGTCACCGCCGGCGTGAACACGTTCTTTGAGGAACGCGACCTGCTGCAATACCGCACCTTTGGCTACGGCCATTCGTTTGGCGTGCTGTCGCACTACTACGGGCGCGAGGCGGGGCTGGAACTGCGCGAAGACATCGACACGGTGCTGGAACCCGGCATGGTGATTTCGATGGAGCCGATGCTGACGTTGCCGGAGGGCCAAGCGGGGGCGGGGGGCTACCGCGAGCACGACATTTTGGTGATCACCAAAGACGGGGCCGAAAACATCACGGGCTACCCCTACGGGCCGGACTTTAACGTGGTTGGCTAAAACAACGGTGCGGCGCGTGATCCAAACGAGGCGCGTGCCGCGCCACACGATGTTTACAAACGCCATCCGGCGTTTGGTTTGGCGCTTGGGGTGGCGGGTCGGGATTTCCTGACCTTGCATCCCGCAGTGCCCCTTATTCCTTTTCAACCTTCCTTGATTTTGCAACACTTGTCGGGAAATTGGCTGTTGGGTGATGTAAATCGACTTAACATTGCCTATATGCTACGTAACAGTTTGAAAGACAGGAGAATTTGATGGCGAATTTTGACGCGCAGGTACGGGAATCCCAGACGCAGGTCGCTCAGGCGCAAAGCAAAATTGCGGAACTGACCAGCCGGATTGAAACGGCGCGCGCCAAAATGACGGCGGGTGACGAGGCGATGATCGACATTGAAAACGCCTCGCTTGAGGATGTGCATGCCCACACCGACGTCATGAACGCCAACATCGCCGAGCTGATTATGGGGCTGGATGACGTGACATCCGCGTTTTCCAAAGACTTTGACGAGATGCGCAACAAGACCGGTTGGGAAAGCATTGTTGGTATTTTTGCCAGCGCCAAGTCCGACAGCATGCGTCAAGAGCGTGTGCGCACCGCATCCATCGACGACAAGTTGCAGGACCTGATCAGCAAATCCGACGTGATCGTGCAACTGTTGACCGGACAGCTGGCGATGCTTGAGGAACAAAAGATCAAGGTCGAAACCAACCTGACCGAGACGCTGGACGAGCGTGAATTTACGGTTCAGGAATTGTCGGCGTTGCAGGCAGATATCCAAGCGATGGATCCGAAAATCATCACGGTCGAGAACAAGATTTCGACCGAGCAAGATGCTGCTGCGCGCACCAAGCTGGAAACGGAATTGGCCGCATTGAACACCCAGTACAACGCGATGGTGCAGGACGAACAGGTCAAGCTGGCCAAGTCCCAAACGCTGGAACGCTACATCGAAAAGGGCAAGACCTGGATCGATTCATTGCAAAACCAGGCGGCGACGCAAATGGTGCTGATTAACAAGCTGGAAACCGACACCAAACAGCGTGTGGTTCTGTACGACGCGCTGACCAAATCGTTGAAAACCGCGCAGCAACAAGACGTCGCGCACCGCATCAACGAGATCGGCGTGCAGACCGATCAAGAGGCGCAAACCGCGATGGCCGCGATTGGGTCTGCCACCAACAAACGCATGGCCGAAATGATGGAAGCGCACGAGGATCACATGGTCTTTGCCCGCGATGTGCTGGAGCAAAAGGCCAAGGCGGATGAACGCTTTGCCCGCCGGTTTGCCAAGATCATCGAGAAGCATGACAGCAACCAGTATGGTGGGTGATGAGCAAAGCAGAAATAAGAACGGGCTGCATAACTGGTTTCCTGTTTGCCGCATTATCGACAGTCATTTTTGTGCTGCCAATGCTGATGACTGGACAGAGTACGTTAACGATCAGCGGAGTTCTCGGCAAGAAAGTAACGGTTCTCGGCCCTGATTCTGATTTCCAAATGGGGCAGTTCTTGCTGCTCTTACCAGTAATTTTTACGGGTTTGTTTGGTGTGTTTTTTGGAATTCAATTTCGTCGGTCTCGGCAACTACAATTCCTAGGCGCTGCCAATCCTAATGCCCCGTTGCATTTGCGTGACCGCTATAACTTAAGGTTTTGGGACCGGGTCGTTTACCGATTGAACTCTGATGGCACAGATGCCCAAAGGATGCCTAAATAACGATGTCGCAAACCGATAATTCAAACCTCAAGGACCTATTCGCCTCGCGCCGATATTTCCGCAAGTTCGAGGCGATCTTGCTCCACATGGCGCGGGTCGCAGGCGTGATGGAGGTCGAGGGGCAGTTGCGCCGCGATGAAGTCAATATCCTGACGCGCTATGCCTCGGCGTTGAACTTTACCTTTCGGGCGCTGAGCTACAAATACCTGCTGGTCGGGCGCGACACGGGGCGATATTTTGGATCGCTGAATATCGACACACGCGAGAGCGGGTTTCCGGCCTCAGACGAAATTCTGAGCATGGCGAATGACGCGCAACAGGCTGAACGGCACCTCGCGCAGATGCCCTCTGAGGCCGATTTGAAATCGCAGATGGTTGGCGTGATTTTGGGCGAACGCAAAATCCCGACAAAGCTGCAATTCGCGCTGTCGCAACGGCTTTATTACGAGGAACTGCTGCGCGGTGATCTGTTCTGGGCGCGCAATGATCCCGAAGCAATTTGGCAAGGCAACGACGACCAGCGCCGTAAGTTCCTGATCCATTGGGCGGTCTATGATTCCCAGATCAACCTGCCGGTGATCTACATGATGGAGCTGGAGGACACCGGCAAAGTCGCCCTGCCCAAGGACCAACGCCGCTGGCCCGAAGTGCAAGCGCATCTGATGGCGCAGGGGCTGGCGGGGCTGAAACTGATGACGATTGCCAAAGGCTTTGACGAGGATTTTGACGACCTGCATCCCAAACGGCTGCGCCGCTTTCACGTCGGTCCAATGTACTCGGACGCGTTCACCAAACAGTCCGGTCCGATGGCTGATGTGCTGTCGCAAGCGCGCGCGCCTGCGGGGCAAGACTGGGCGCTGGTTTGGACCGAAGAAGAGCTGCAAAGCGAGCGTGTGATCGAGGAACGCCAAGGGTGGTTTTCAACGGTGGAGCGCGAAGTTTTTGCGCTGGATCCGTTCGCAGGACGGGGCGCTGAAACCGGCGCAACCCGCATGGAACGCAGCATTATTTTGCCGCAACGTCCGTACCAAGCGCTCGAAGAATTGGACCCACCGGGGTTCGCGTCTGTGCGCAAGTTTGTGGTCAGCCCGCAGGGGCGTGTGCTGCGGTATTGAGCGTGGAATTTGAGTATTTTTGATCAAGACAAAATGCAAGCGGGTCGTGTTTGAGTTGCGTGTTTAAGGGAGGCAGAAAATGAGCCAGACTTCGGATCAGATGGAGTTGCGCGAGAGCGACATTATCAAGCATTACGCGATGGCGCTGGCCATGTTGCAGGGGTTCGATCACGCGCCGCGTATTGGCAAAGCTGTGGACGAAAAGCAGGTCGAAAAATCTTCTGGAATTGGCACGCGGCGACGGTTTCGATCGACCACGCCGGGGTTGGTAGCGCGTCGTTCTGCCCCTGTGGGTTCGGTTCAGGTGATGGCCCGGATTGAAGGCGCGGATGAGGGGGATGCGTTGGTTTCCCCGTTGCAAGCGACCGTGATGAATGCGTTGCGTCGGGCGGTTTCTATCGCGATGGCTGTGGCCGAGAATTACGCAGAAGCGGCGGGTCTGGGTAATCTAAAGCGCGCGAATTTGGAGGGGTCTTTGGCGGAGGCGCGGCGGTCCGAGTTTTCAGAACTGTTAGCGGCCGAGGCGTTGATCACGTTGTATGTTTTTAGCAATGCCACGTCCTATTTGCTGTCTGCGCATCTGTCCGAAGTGACCGTTGAATTGGGCGACGTTGAAGAGGTTTTGACCGACAATGGCCAGACCGCGTTGCACGGCGCATTGTGGGAATTGGATCAGGACATCGCGGCCTTTGCCAGCGACGATCCGCGGCTGGTTGCGACTGTCGCAGGCTTTGCCGAGGCGTTGATGGAAAAGGTTGCCTTGCGCGCCCAAGCTGCCCCTCGGCTTGAGGCGTTCACAAACGCGACTTGGCGGGTCGAGGCGGATGATTTTGCCGTCGCCGGTTTTTCGCCCGCGTCCAAGGCCAAGTCGACCAAATTAACCATGTCGTTCAAGAAACCGAACGAAGTTGTCGGCAACCATATCGCCAAATACCAGGCGATGAAGCTGTCCAAAATGCTGATGGCCTACGACTTTGATCGCCGCCTAAACCCGTTCGCCGAACTGGGTGGTTTCATCTTTACCTTCATGGGGGATGGCAAGCCGGGGACGGGCAAAACCACGCTGATCCAGATGATGGCGGGGCTGGTGAATGACTACTGCACGACCGCCGGTTATCCGTTTCGCTATCAAAACCTGAGCACCGATAATATCGATAGCTATCAGGGCAAATCGGGGCAAAATGCCAAGGCGTTTATCAACAATGTGCTGGATCCATCGGTGATCGGCTTTGGCACGATTGACGACATCGACCAGCTTGCGGGCAAACGTGGTGATCGGCAATCTAGTGCTGGGCAACTGGAAATCACAGCTGTTTTGATGGAGAGTTTTGCGGGGGCCAATACAGTTGTACGTGGCAACTGCACGTTTGGAATGTTCTCGAACTACCCTGAAAACGTCGACGACGCATTGCGCCAACGGGCAGGGGCGCGGTTCCTCGTGGACGGGCCGCAGACGCGGGACGATTACATCGACATCCTGTATCTTTTGATGGGCAAAAACCACGACATCCCGACGGGCGCGCATGAGGTTTTCAGCGCGCAGGAGATTAAATCTGCCGTTGCCAAATCGTTTGAAAGCCACGCCCGCCCCCATGAGGCGGGCCTCGTGAAAGTGTTCGACCGTGTGTCGTCGGACATCGGCGAGCTGAACACGATTGCCAAGCTGGGCACGTACCTCAAGGGCATCCAAGAGGCAGACGAGAGGTTCACCGGCCGCGCGATCAAGAACATCACGGATGCGGTGAAAGTGCGGGCGATGGACTTTGAATTGCCGGACGAGTGGATGGAGGAACCCGACCTGTTCCTGTTCAAAGACTACGACACCAAGAAGGGCATGATTTCAGAACTGCGCCAGCCGATCACGGTGGACATGGTGGTGCAAGAAATCAACCGCTACGCGGATTCCGAGTTCCGTTATGCGGATAAGTCGGACGAGGTGGCTGTGGACGCGATGGTGCGGGATATGGGCCGTCAGGTCGAGGCGAAGAAGCGGTTTTTGGGAGAGAGTAAGTGAGTAGTATGACAGCTTGGACCAAGTCTGCGGACCCAGATCGGGTCAATCTATTCTATTTCACAAGCTCTGAGCATGCCCTTAGCAACTTGCGAAGTCGGAGAATTAAAGTGTCCAATTTTGACAAGTGCAATGATGTTTTTGAGCTGGCGTCCTTTTCAATGAAGTCGCGTTCGGTTCGACAACAACATCGAACTTGGTTATTGGAAATTGAAGGGAAATTCGGCTTAATTTGCCTGTCTCATAGTTGGCGGAAAGCACTTATGTGGGCGCATTATGGAAGCAGTGGGACAGGTGCCTGTCTTGTTTTCTCGGTTCCGAAAAAGGATTTCACAAAGGTCGAATACATTCCCGATCGGTTGTCTCATGAGGACGATTTCTATTTTCCACGACCATCTGATGGGCAAGATTTTTTTGACTTTTGTTCCAAAAAATTCTCAGCGTGGCGGTACGAAAGCGAAGCTCGCTTGTTTTGCAATCTTGAGAATAATGCCAACATTGTTGATGTGACTATCAATAAAGTAACGATGAAATTCCTTAACTTTACAGAAGACTTTAAACCTATCGGCGTAATCAACGGCCCAAAGCCTCAACATGGGAAGAGTGATTTCGAATCCGAAATTAGGGAGCAAAACCTAGAATTTTTCCAATGCCGTCCCGCATTTACCAAGTTTCATATGACTAGTCAGCGTGAAGAACGGTGCTGGAAATAGAATGAAACGCCTCATCCAACGCGGCCTTATGTTTGGCAACCTGTTCCACGTCTCTTCGCCCGCATTGGTCGAACGCTACAATCGTGCGCTCAAACATCTCACCGGAAAAACCACCCAACTCACCGATTTCCATATCGACATTTCCGGCTTTGCGCCCGAGGTCGGGGATGAACTGAACGATCCCGAATACCTGAACCACGCAGGGGTGAACCGCCAGTTTATCCTGCTGTCCACAGATCAAAAACGCGCGCCGTTGCTCAACGCCAAATTCTCGACCTCGCGCACGATCCTGCGCCATTTCATCGACGAAAACGAAGCGCAGTTGTTCGCCCTCACCGCCCGTGACGCTGTGGCAGGCGAGTTGGTGAATTCGGTCTACGACGTCTCGACCCCCGCCCGATTGTTTGACATTCGCGCGATCAAAATCGAGGCGGACACGACCACGGGCACCGTGCAATCGGCCAACGATCTGGCCACCAAAGTCGACACATTTCTGGAAAAAGAGGACGCGTGGTTCGACGACGTTTTGATCGCCGACATGATCAGCCTTGCCTCCAAAACCGGCGACACGCGGCGCAATCCTGTGCGCCTGAAATCCGAAACGTTTGAGCAATCCAACTTTTGGACCGCGCATTTCGGCGGGCTGTATTTGTTCCAAGGCATGGACCACCCCGCGGTGATCGCCTCGACCTCAAAGGACGGGCTAGAGGATCTGCCAGTCAAATACACCTTTGATCTGAGCGAGCGAAATCGCATCGCAAAGTTCCTTGAATTCAACGATCTGGTCGAACCCATCGTCAAGGCGCGGGGCACTGATGCCGCCGCGATCCTGTCCCAAAAGATGGAGTTCATTCTGATCGACACAATCGCCGATCAGGGCATCGATTTGACCGGTGCAACAGGGCGCGAAATGCGCCGCCTGACCCGCGAAAATGCGCATCTTTTGCCAGATAGTTATCACGCGCTGGCCAAGCTGGTGGCGTGGGCAAAACACGGGGGCACGTGGCCGAAAATCACCTCGGATCATCCGGCGTATTTCTACACTTTGCGCGCGGCAGATCACCCCGACGCCGACCTTGTGAACATGCTGCTGGCAGACCTGTGCCCCGCCGATATTCGCCAGCTGTTCATCTGCCACAAGGAACTGTTTTACCGGACCTACGCGCGCTGGCCGGACACCAAAAAAGACTACGTCGCCCGCTATCTCGAGGCGGAATACCAAAGCGACAAAGCAGGTGCGCGCGCCGCCCTTTTCGGGCATGCCCCAAATATGGTAGATGATGTTGCCCCGCCACCTCGTGATCTGATTGACCGGGTTGGACCTTGGGGCGCGGTAAGGAGAAAATAAATGTTTGCACTGGCCCGTTTGTTGTTCATGGGATTCATCGTTTTATCGGTGATCTACATCTGCCTGTCGCTATATTCGCGCTCAAAACGCCGCGCCAAACTGGGCGTGGAATGGGACGAAGAAGGGATGGAGGGCGACCGCGACGCCTTTGTCCAAGAGGGGCTTGACGACTACGACGGATCATTGCGCCGCAAGCTGATTTTAGGGGTGTATGTCGTGCCCTTCGTGCTTATGTGCGTGATCATCTACCTGACGAATTTTGCCTAAAGGGGCCTGAAATGCGCTACATTAAATGGGTCTTGATCATCACCTTTTGGGTTCTGGTGGCATCATTCTTTCACTACACACTGCCGCAAAAAGACATCGTGCGGATCACCGACACCTATGAAAAACGGATTGATTTCGGTGAAAATTCGATCTTTTGGGCGACGGCGGATGTTGGGTCTGACGGGACAACAGCGAACCGCGATGTGTTCTTTATCCAGTCGCGCCAGGCCAGCAATGACCGCGTCATGGTCTACCGCAACGAGGACACGGGCTGGGGTTGGCCGCCCTACCTGAAATTCGACACATCCAACCTGCAGGCCGAAGCGGCAGATGCCAAATCAACCGCCGCCGCGCCGCAATACGCAATCGTCAAACACTACGGCTGGCGCAACGAATTTTTGTCGATCTTTCCCAACGCGATTTCCGTCACACCCGTCGACGGGCCAAACGCGTCCAAGGGCATTCCGGTCTTGAACATCTTTATTCTGCTGCTGTTTGCGATGGTGGTGTATTTCATCTGGGTGCGGTGGCGCCGGTTCCGCATGGCGCGAATTGATCCCGCGCTCGAGGAAATGCAGGACAATTGGGATGCGGCGGGTGACGCTGTCAGTGAACGTGGCGGGCGTGTGCGGCGCTGGATCAATACGTGGCGGGCGAAATAGCGATCAGTCCGAGAACAAATACTCGGCCTGCGCAATTTCGCGCCCTTGCTCGACGCTGATCGACAGGAACCGCGACAGCGCTTTGGCATTGTCGTCAACATCGACGCTTTCGCGCATGCGGGCAAAATTCTCAAAGCCCGCGTCGCGGATACGGTCGCTTTCAAAAACCATGTCGTTGCGAATGGTCGGCAACAGCCGGTCTAGCGTTTCGGTCGAGGTTTGATCCCCCGCAAGGCCCACGCGCATCGCGTGCCCGATCAGGTAATCCTCTGAGAAATTGCAATCGATTTCCAGCATCCGCGTGACCGAACGATCTTCGGCAAAATCCTTGAGCAATTCGATGTTGCCCGGATCCATGCAGACGATCAGCTGGTCGGTTTCGTAATAATCAAACAGCATCCGCATCAGCGCACGCCGGTGCCGCGTGCGTTTGCCCAGCGTTTTCTGGATGCCGCCAAGATCGGGCAGCGGTGTGTCTTCTTCGTTGAACAGGTATTCGATGGCGGGCACGTTGGTGACTTGGCGAATGCGTTCCAGCACCCGTTTGGCGACGTGCCATTTCTTGCAAATCACGATCATCAATTCGCGTTCACGGCCCAGCGTGCTTTCTGTTTCCCAGAACCGCGTGGCAAAACGGCGCCCGATCCGGCCACGCCCGGTCAGGAATTTGAACAGCCCTGCGCCCTCGTTCGAGATTTGGAACGGCACGCCTTCGGCCGCATACAGCAACCCCAGCCTTCGTTTCAGATCTTTGGCCTCGGCACTGATCTTGCGGGCGAACAGGAAATCTTGGGACAGCAACAGATCGTAGTGATCGTCGTAAAACGTGACCGGCATCCCGTAGTCGGTGAACAGCAAAAACGTCAGCGTGCGCGACCGGATTTCGCTTTCCGGCACCACGTGGCGCACGATGGTTTGAAAGAACGTCTCGTCCGGGATCCAGGTCGTGCGAAAGAATCGCATCACGTCTTTGCGTTTGCGGGTAAAGTCGAGAACCCATTCGACCGTGCGACGGCGCAGACACCACCATTGGCTGCCGATCTGAACCTGAATGTCCGCGGGCACGTCGCGGGTGATCCCGAACTTGCGTTGGAAATTGAAGGACCAATAGAACAGCCGTTTTTGGGTGCGCTCGTTGAACCAATGGCGATAGATCAGACGTTCTTCTTTGAACCCCGTTTTGATCCAGTCGCTGTCAAAATAATCAAAGCTTTCGACAAAATCGACGTCATTGTCGTCGAGAAACTGGTGGGTGTATTCCGCCGATTTGACGGCCATGCAATCACCCGAAAGCATGTAAAAGTGGGTCGCGCGTGGAAATGCATCAACAGCGGATTCGACCGCGTACAGCGTGGCTTGGACCAACGACCATTCGCCCCAACCGCATTTGATGCGTCGGTGGGCGTAGGTGACGTTTTCGTTATCCTTGAGCGCATCTTTGATTCTGGCGAAATGTTCTGGATTCGCGCGGGCATCAAAGTGAATCGACATGTAGTCGCCAGCCGCAGTCAGCCGTTGCGCCTGCTTGATAACGGCGTCCGGATCCTTGTGACACAGCAATATGTAGGCGATTTTTGCCATATTGGAAACGAACTGCCCCTTTGCGTAAGATTGTTTACGTTGTTAAAGGTGAAGAGTGATTGAATAAACAGGATTTATTTGCTTTTTTGCGCCAAGACCAAACTGTTGCCGATAAAACAGTGCCAAAAAGCATCAAAGCGCGCGAACGTAGAGGACGAGTAGTATGGGTTTTCCCGGAACGTGGATGACGGAAAGTGAAAGCATGGTGTACCGCGTGGTGCCCAAATGCGCGTGTTCGACCATTGGTCAGATCATGCATTTTTCCGATCACGGCGAATTTTTCGACGGCGACATTCATGACGCCCAAGGCGGGCTGCACAAGTGGGCGCTTGAGAACAGCCAGGGGCCGATCACGCAGAATGTGCAGAATCACGAATCGTATTCGTTTACCTGCGTGCGCAATCCCTACACGCGGATTCTGTCGTCGTTCTTTGATAAAATTTGCGGAATTCAGCGCAACGGCAAGCGCTATCGCGGTAATCTTGTGCCGTTGTTGGTTCAAAAATACGGGATCGAAGTGGGCGGTGATGACGGCAAGCAGGAATTTGACCAGATCAAATCCTTTCGCCGGTTCCTGCTGTTTGCCCGTGACACCATTCGCTGGCGCCGTCCGATGGATCCGGACATTCACTGGTCTGCGATGTCGGGCCACGTCAGCACGTTCATCGTGAACGGCGGGCAGTACGACAAAATCATCTGGACGGAAAAGTTCAACGAAGGCATGGCCGACGTGCTGGGTGCGATCGAATCACCGCATGCGGTTGATCTGGAAACGATCCCGCGGTTCAACGAATCCGAAGGGCATGGCCCAAAGCGCGCGCATCCCGTCGAGGATTATTTCGACGATATGTCGATGCATCTGGTCTACGAGATTTTCAAACGCGATTTTGACGTGTTCAAATATGATTTTGAAAACCCGGCCAACAAGTTGCCGATTGGTGAGATTGACCTACACGAAGTGCACAAAAAGCTTGGTGACTGAACTTTTGTTGTGATGCGGATGGGGGCGTTGCCCCCGTCGCTGTGCGACTCCCCCAGAGTATTTTGGATCAGAACAAGCGGCGAAGTGTGCTGTTAGTTTGCGGCGATTACGCCGGCGACGCGTTGGCCGATTTTGCGGCTGGCCTTGACTGACGGATGGATGCGATCAGCGGCGTGGTAGGATTTATCACCGCTTTTCACCATGTCTTTGACGGGCACAAACCACACGCCTTTGTCACGCTTGGCCATCAGGGCGAGGCGGCGTTCCAGTTCATCGCCGTCATCGCGGCAGCTTTCGATGGGCGAGCCGAAGCCGGGTGAGCGCAAGTAACCCACGTAGATCACACGCGATTTTCCGCTGCGCACTTTGGCCACCAGTCTTGGAATTTCACCGCGTTTGCCGTCTTTTGAAATCAGCTTGTCCATTTTGCGCCGGCAATCAGAGCACCCGCAGCCGAGCCACAAATCGTTGCCGCCGCCGTTCATCAAAACCCATTCCCATTGGCCGGGCCGGTATTGTTTTGAAATGTTGAACCCGAGGCTGCCGGACAGGGGCAGTTTGTAGATGATGCGGGCCCCTGACACGGACCGGTTTTCGACCGGCCGTTTGAGTGCCTTGCCGACGATGTCAGGGATCGATTGGCCAGAGCTGCGATAAAACGCAAAGAACGAATCGCCCATCGCCATGATGCGCGCCTTTTCTTGGGCTGTGGCGGTGCTGGAAATTAGACAAATAGCTAAAATTTGCAGTAGAAATCGGATTTGGCGCATGTCGTCCTCAACTCATTACGTCGTCAATATTCGTCACACGATAACGACAAACTATGATCAAAACATGACCAATCCCGTTGATACCTTGCGCCTTTGCCAGACAAACCCTACATCCCAAAGTCATGTCACAGAACACCAAATCAGACCCAAACTACAAAGTGATCGCCGAAAACCGGCGCGCGCGCTTTGATTATGCCATCAGCGATGACATCGAATGCGGTATCATCCTTGAGGGGTCCGAGGTGAAATCCATGCGCGTCGGCGGCACCAACATCGCCGAAAGCTATGCGGCGGTCGAGGATGGTGAATTGTGGTTGGTGAACAGCTACATCGCGCCCTACAGAGGCGCGCGCACGTTCAAACACGTCGAGCGCCGTCGCCGCAAACTGTTGGTCAGCCGCAAGCAAATGTCTGATCTGTGGACCGCGACGCAGCGCAAAGGCATGACGCTGGTGCCGATCGTGATGTACTTTAACCACCGTGGTCTGGCCAAGATCAAGCTGGGCATCGCCAAGGGCAAACAGAACCACGACAAGCGCGCCAACGAGGCGAAACGCGACTGGTCCCGCCAGAAATCCCGTCTGATGAAAGACAACGGTTAACCCTAGGTTACGGGTCCGTTTGCCGCATTATTCCCCTTATTTGGAAATCGAGTCTCTCTTAGGTTGTCAACGCAGCATCGGGTGGGGGCACTGGGCTGCACAATAAAAAGACCTCCAACAGGGAATACGAATATGGAACTTATTATTGGTCTTTTGTCCGGTGCTGTCGGTGGCAACGCTGCGGGTAAACTGCTGGGTAGCTTGAACCAAGGCACCCTGATCAACTCGATCGCGGGTATTGTTGGTGGTGGTCTTGGTGGCACGATCCTGAGTGCGATTGGCGCGCCTGATCTGGCCGGTGCCGCTGGTGGGGCCGGTGGGCTCGATTTCGGCGCGATCATTGGCCAAGTTGTCGGTGGCGGCGTTGGTGGCGGCGGTTTGCTGGCTCTGGTCGGTGTTGCCCGCAACATGATGTCCAAGTAACGATTTTTGGAATGGGTGCCGCCTCTGGTGCCCATTCCGTTTTAGTGGCCAAGTGTTTGGCCAAACGGTGCGGGAAACTTATGACCTTGCACCTTGCCTCGACCCCTTCATACCGTTAGCAAAAGGGCGTATTTCCACGCCGACGGAGGGACCGAGATGGCTGACACTGTTCTAGGCGACGATCCACGCACACTTGTATCGACGGACTGGCTTGCCCAGCACCTCAAGGACCCCGATTTGCGGCTGCTTGATGCTTCGCTGTTTTTGCCGGGCATCGATCGCAATGGCCGCGCCGAATATGATGCGGCCCACATTCCGGGTGCGCGGTTCTTTGACATTGATGACGTCAGCGACGGGCGATCTGATTTGCCGCACATGGTGCCTCCGGTCGAGAAATTCATGTCGCGGATGCGTGCGATGGGCGTTGGGGACGGGCATCAGATTGTTGTCTACGACAGCGCCGGACTGTTTTCGGCAGCCCGCGTTTGGTGGCTGTTCCGCCTGATGGGTCAGATGAACATTGCGGTGCTGGACGGTGGTTTCCCTAAATGGCAGGCCGAGGGCCGCGAAATCGAAGACATGCCCCCCGTCATTCGTGATCGCCACATGACCGTGCGGTTCCAGAACCATCTGGTGCGCGACGTCACGCAGGTGTCCTCTGCGTCCAAGCTGGGGACCAGCCAGATCGTTGATGCCCGTGCCGCCGCCCGTTTCCGCGGCGAGGCCCCTGAACCACGTAAAGGCCTGCGGTCCGGTCACATCCCCGGTGCGCGCAGCGTGCCCTACACCGAGCTGCTGAACGCCGACGCCACCATGAAATCGCCCGATCAAACCCGCGCCATTTTCAAGGCTGCTGGCGTCGATCTGAAAAAACCAATCATCACCACCTGCGGGTCCGGTGTGACTGCTGCCATTCTTGCGCTTGCGCTGGAACGGATGGGTCACGACAGCTGGTCTTTGTACGATGGATCCTGGACCGAATGGGGCATGTTCCCCACCGTTCCTGTCGCAACCGGAGACGCCTAAAATGTTCGAAACGCTACAGTCACAACCCGCTGACAAAATTCTCGCGCTGATGGCGCAATACCGCGAAGACCCACGTGAAAATAAGATCGACCTCGGCGTCGGTGTCTACAAAGACGCAACGGGCCTGACCCCGGTGATGCGGGCGATCAAAACGGCCGAGCACAAGTTGTGGGAAGAGCAAGACAGCAAATCCTACGTCGGTCTGGTCGGCGATCCGGCGTTCGGCGATGCGATGGTGAAACTGGTTCTGGGCGACGCTGTGCCGCGCGAAACTGTGGCGGCTGCGGCGACCCCCGGTGGCACGGGCGCGATCCGCCAAGCGTTCGAGTTAATCCAGATGGCGCGGCCAGACGCGCGCGTGTTTCTGTCGAACCCGACATGGCCAAACCACCCGTCGATCCTGAAATATCTCGGGATGGAGATTGTCGAATACCGTTACTTTGATGACGAAACCCGTGGCGTTGATTTCGACGGTTTGATCGAAGATCTGAAGACCGCCAAAAAGGGCGACGTGGTGCTGCTGCACGGCTGCTGTCACAACCCGACGGGCGCGAATTTGAACGCAGCGCAATGGCAAGACGTGATTGCCGTGTTGCTGGAAACTGGTGCGACCCCGATGGTCGACATCGCCTACCAAGGGTTTGGTGACGGGCTAGAGGTTGACGCCGCCGCCACCCGCGCCGTTGTGTCTTCGGTGCCGGAATGCATTATCGCGGCCAGCTGTTCCAAGAACTTTGGCATTTACCGCGAGCGCACGGGCATGTTGATGGTCATGTCGACCGACACGTCCGCCAAAGGGTTGAACCAGCAGACGCTGGCGTTCCTCAACCGTCAGAACTTTAGCTTTCCGCCCGATCACGGCGCACGTCTGGTCACGATGATCCTGAACGATGACGTGATGCGCGCCGACTGGATGTCTGAGCTGGAGGAAATCCGCACCAACATGCTGGGTCTGCGCAAGTCGCTGGCAGCTGAATTGCAACGTCTGTCCGGCTCTGACCGGTTCGGGTTTCTGGCCGAACACCGCGGCATGTTTTCACGCCTCGGCACCACGCCCGAGATGGTCGAAAAACTGCGCGTCGACGCGGGCATCTACATGGTCGGTGACAGCCGCATGAACATCGCCGGTCTGAACGCCCAGACTGTGCCGATTCTGGCCAAAGCCATCATCGACGCGGGCATCTGACGTCTGATTTGAGTATTTAAGATCAGGACAGGCCTAAGCAGGTTTGTTCTGAGATTTCTTGCCAGCTGTGACGGGACGCGCGCGCTGTTTGCCGCCGGCTCCGTTTAGCTCTTGGTACCAGGTTGGTTTGTCGATCTGCTTGGTCGCCGGGCGTTTCGCCTTTGGCTTTTTGGATTTAGGCATTGGGTATCCTTTCCAGAATTTAGCCTGCTGTAGAAGGTTTGCGTCTGGATTGGAACCGGCAGTTCAAAATGAGGTCGGCGAAGTGAGGCAATAAAGTTCGGCTGTTTTGCCGAATTGGCCGTGTTGTCGGGGCGTGGTTTTGAAAACTGCACAGAATTGTCCCTAAACTGTGCAGTTGTGCTGAAACGCCCCGAATTTCGCCTGATCTTGATCAGCAGAACTGTGCAGAAATGGCTGGAATCTGTGCAGAACTCTGCCCGCTGCATTCGCATTTCGATGGTTTTGGTCTTCGTTAATCCGTCGAACGCTGCGTTAGACATGGCAAAACCCGGGCGCATGACACGCCCGGGCAGGTATTTCTCTGATCGTCTTTAAGGGGGGAGAATCCTTAGCCGTTTGAGAATTCAGGATAGGCTTCCATGCCCATTTCGGATTTGTCGAGACCAGTGATTTCTTCTTCTTCACCGACGCGAATGCCGACTGTCATTTTCAGGATCATCCAGACAACACCCGAGGCCACGATGGTAAAGAGACCGACCACCAAGATGGAATAAAGCTGGGTGCCGAGCGACGCATCAGGGTTGGTAAAGACCACCGCGATGGTGCCCCAGATGCCTGCAAAAAGGTGCACAGGGATCGCGCCAACCACGTCGTCGATTTTCAGCTTGTCGAGGAAGGGAACCGCAAAGACCACGATCACGCCACCGACGCCACCGATCAAGGTTGCCACACCCAAGGACGGTGTCAGCGGTTCGGCCGTGATGGACACGAGGCCCGCCAATGCACCGTTCAAGATCATCGTCAGGTCAGGCTTTTTATACAGCAGTTGCGTCAGGATCAGAGCGACCAAAGCGCCACCTGCTGCGGCTGCGTTTGTGTTGGAAAAGATGCGCGATACGTCGGCCACATCGCCCACGGTGCCCATCGCCAATTGCGAGCCGCCGTTAAATCCGAACCAGCCCATCCACAGGATAAATGTACCCAGAGTGGCCAGTGTCAGGTTCGAGCCGGGCATTGGAATGGTGCGTCCGTCTTTGTATTTGCCGATGCGTGGTCCGAGGATCAGCGCGCCTACCAAGGCCGCCCAACCACCGACTGAGTGCACAACAGTCGAGCCTGCGAAATCGAGGAAACCCATGGTGTCCAAGAAGCCGCCGCCCCATTTCCAAGAGGCTTGGATCGGGTAGATGATTGACGTCAGAACCACTGTAAATGCCAGGAAAGGCCATAGTTTTATGCGTTCAGCCAAGGCACCTGACACGATCGATGCGGTCGCCGCACAGAACATCAACTGAAAGAAAAAGTCGGAACCGGTAGAGGCGTAACCGTAATCGTCAGCGTCTGCTGCGGTGACGCCAACGGCCTCAAGAACGCCGGGGCCAAAGACGCCGGACAGGACGCCTTCAACCGACCACGTGCCCAACGGGTACATCAGGTTGTAGCCGATCAGGTAGTAGAAAATCGTCGCCAGTGAAAACAGCGCCATGTTCTTGGTCAGCTGCATTGTCACGTTCTTGCCGCGCACAAGGCCGGCCTCGAGCATGGCAAAACCAGCGGCCATAAAGAACACCAAAAAGCCGCCCACAAGGAACAGCAACGAGTTCAGAATAAAGACCGTATCGGTCGCGGCATTCACGCCAGCGACGGGGCCGTCTTGGGCCAATCCGAGCGTCGGCAGCGCGGCAATCGCTGCGGCACCAACAAGAGGTTTGAGTAGTTTCATGTATCCGTTTCCCTATTGAGCGGCGCTTATAATGCGTCGTCGTTGATTTCGCCGGTACGCACACGCACGGCCTGTTGAACGTCGAGGACAAACACTTTGCCGTCGCCAATTTTGCCGGTGTGCGCCGCTTTTGTGATGGTCTGGACGATCTCGTCCGCAGTGCTGGCGGGCACGACCAATTCCAGCTTGATTTTGGGTACAAAGTTCACCGCGTATTCCGCGCCGCGGTAGATTTCCGTGTGCCCTGATTGTGATCCGAAGCCTTTGATTTCGGTCACCATCATGCCGCGTACGCCTGCCGTGGTGAGGGCTTCGCGCACCTCTTCCAGCTTGAACGGTTTGATTGTTGCAATGATCAGTTTCACTACATTTTCCCCTATGATTGCCGCCGCGATGTTGCGCAACTTGTGCCTGTTAAAAGGGCAAATCTGCGTGACGGCGTGAACCGTTGGCGGTGGTTTTTGAGGGTGAAATTTAGGGCATGTGCATAAAATTTGCGCAAAATGCTGCAACTGCACAAAAGTTAGGCGAAATTCTCATGAGGAATGCGAAATGAACGGCCTGTCATTTCGCCCCAGCCACGTTAGTATGGGGCAACAACTATGAAAAACAGAGCCGGGCAGGCCATTTATGAGTGATTCCTCCAAGCGCAGGCGGCCTTTGGTCGCTGATAAACGCTATTCATCTGCGAAACCTAAACCGGCCGCACGCAAAAAGACGCCGACCAAAAAGCGGCTTACGCCAAAAAAACCGGCACGCGGCGGGATTTTGGGCTTTTTCTTGCGGGTCATCCGTTGGGTGTTTCGCCTGATCTGGAAGATCACGTGGCGCAGTGGTGTTGTCGCGATGCTGGCGCTGGCGTTGGCCGTCGGATACGTGTTCGTCACGTTGCCAGCCCTGGACAAATTGCTAGACGGGCGCGCGCGTGGGTCGGTCATTCTAGAGGATCGCTACGGCGATACTTTTGCGTGGCGCGGCGATCAATTTGGTGGGGCTGTGCGGGCAGATACCGTGTCGCGGCATTTGAAAAATGCAGTTGTCGCAACCGAGGACAAACGGTTCTACCGCCACTTTGGTCTTAGCCCGCGTGGCATCGCGAGTGCCGTGCGCATCAACCTTGGCGAAGGGCGCGGACCGCTGAGTGGTCACGGTGGGTCGACCATCACGCAACAGACCGCCAAGCTGCTGTGCCTTGGTGTCGAATACGATCCTGCCGACTGGAAAAACGAGGCGGAATACGTTCGTGATTGCCGCCGTGGGTCGCTCAGCCGTAAGGCAAAAGAGGCAGTGTATGCGCTGGCGATGGAGGCCAAATACTCCAAGGATGACATCCTTTCGATCTACCTGAACCGCGCCTACATGGGCGGTGGGGCGTATGGGGCCGAGGCCGCGTCGCAGCGCTATTTCGGCAAATCTTCGTTGATTCTGAACGTCTCAGAGGGCGCGATGCTGGCAGGTTTGCTGACCGCTCCGTCGACGCTGGCCCCGACCCAGAACCTTGAGCGATCCCAGAACCGTGCCGCGACCGTCGTGCGTCTGATGCGCGAACAAGGCTACGTGACCAAAACCGAAGAAGCAGCAGCCCGGGCCAAGCCAGCCGTTCTGTCGCAAGCCGCCCAAAAACAGGCGGGTGGCTATTTTGCGGATTGGGTCATGGCATCCGGTCCGGAATTTTTCACCCGCAACACGACAGAAGACGTGATCATCAGCACGACGCTGGATCAACGCCTGCAAAAAGCGGCCGAAGACGGGCTGCAATGGATTTTCGACAACAAGGTCCGCGAAGGGTCCAAAGCGCAAGCGGCGATCGTCGTGATGAGCGCGGATGGCGCGGTGCGGGCCATGGTTGGCGGGCGCGAAACCAAAGTGGTTGGTGCGTTTAATCGCGCGACCCAAGCGCTGCGTCAAACCGGATCGGCGTTCAAACCGTTTGTCTATGCGGCGGCCTTGGATTTGGGCTATTCCCCGCTTGATACTTTGGTGGACGAGCCAACCTGTTGGGACACACCGGGGTCGGGCAATTGGTGCCCCAAGAACTACACCAAACGGTTTTCCGGGCAGGTGACGCTGGCGGCGGCATTAAAGGATTCACTGAACATTCCAGCGGTCAAAGTCTCCGAAAGCGTGGGGCGTGATCTGGTGCGTCGTGTGGCCTCCGACTTTGGCATCAAAAGCGATCTGGCTGTGGGCCCTGCGCTGGCATTGGGCGTGTCGGAAAGCACGTTGATCGAAATGACCGGAGCTTATGCGGGTATCTTGAACGGGGGGTCTGCGGTTGCACCTTTCGGATTGGTTGAGCTGCGCCTGCAGGGGGATGAAGAACCGCTGATGGGCACCGGCGGCGGTATTCAGGAACGGGTGATCCAGGAAAGCTCGGCGGCGCAGTTGGTCTGGATGATGGAAAAGGTTGTCAGCGAAGGCAGCGGGCGGCGTGCGCAGTTCGGTGATCGCGAGATTGCTGGCAAAACCGGCACGACCCAAGGCGCGAAAGACGCGTGGTTCATCGGCTTTACGGGCGACTACGTGACCGGCGTCTGGATGGGCTACGATGACAACACCAAGTTACAGGGTGTGACGGGCGGCGGACTGCCCACAGACATCTGGCGCGAAGTGATGAAACGCGTGCACGAAGGTGTGCCGCAAAAACCATTGCCGATGAGCGCGCCGATTGGTGCACGTGATCCTGCATTGGATCAAGGCACGCCAAAGCCGCGGACCAACGAAGGCATTATCGAAAATCTATTGCGGGAATTGCTGGGTGGTGGATCAGGCGGCAACGGCCCCTCACCAAGTGGCGGGGACCGTTGATAGTGTCTTAGGACGCTGATTTTAGGGCTTTGATCATCTTGTCGATGTCGCCGCCATTGCGGTCGATCAATGCGCCGACTTCGGTGCGTTCGGTCAGCAGCAGATTGATGCCTTCGATGTACATGTTGAAAAACAGATCTTTGCCAGAACGGTCAGACACATGAAAAGTCACGTCAAACGGTGACTGGCCTTGCAGCCTGGCCAATGTCTTTACTTCGTACCATTGCTTGACCTTTTTGACGCTTTTGACCTCTAGCTGGCCACCGATGAATTCACGGAAACGGCTGCCGTATTTGCGCGCAATGTAGCCTTGGAACGCTTTGGAAAACGAGGACTTCTGCTTTGAGGACGCGCGGCGCCCGTCGTTGCCCATGGCATAGGCCGAAATGTAGGAGGTGTCGGAGTAGCGCGCAAAGATCCGCTCGAATTCGCGGTACATTGATGGCTCTGATTTGCCGGATGCGATGACTTTGTTGATGTCAGCCACCAACGTGTCGATGAGGGTTTTAGCCCGTCCTTCGTTCAGGGCGGATGCCGCGCCTGACATGAACGGAAGCACGCCAAAGCTGGCGATTGCTGCACTGATAAAAGAACGACGTTTCATAATTTAGAACCCTTGTGTGTCCAGTTCGAATGGATCGATTTCGCTGTTTGAAGAGTCATCACCCAATTCAAACCGGCGGTTTTGCAGATAGATCAGACGCGCCTGAGCGTAGCTGTCAGCACTTTCATATAGGATCGAATCGATCGTTTCGGAATAGCGCCCCCGATCACTTAGGCGGGATGCCACGCTGGCACCGGTGCCATAGTATTTTTCAGGGCTGTCGACCGCATAACTAAGGGGGTTGGTGAACAGATCGACGATCTTACCCGTCGTGTCGCGTTGTGTGGATGGGCCGAGCACTGGCAGTTCCACGTATGGCCCTTCGCCGACACCCCAAGTGTACAGTGTTTCGCCAAAGTCGGTAGAATGTTCGGGCATGTCGAATTCCGTCGCCGCATCAACAAAACCGCCCAAGCCCAAAACAGTGTTTGTCAGGAAACGGGATGTGGCGATGCCTGCGCCCTTAACGTCGCCCTGCAACAAGGAATTTACGACCACACTAGGCTGGCCGAGGTTTTCGGCAAAATTGCCGACAGAATCTTCGATTTCGTCGGGCAAAACCTTGGAATAGCTACGCGCAGTGGGGCGAACGATCGCCTTGTCCAAGCCGCGATTAAAGGCGTGAACCTTGCGGTTTTGCGCCTCGTACGGATCATAAATGCCATCTGGCGATCCCTCTGGCACTGCACATGCAGCAACAAACGCAACGGCGCTAAGAGGGGTTAGTCGACCAAGTATGCGAAAAGCTTCAGTAAAATAGTTCAACAGACGTCTCCGAGCGAGCGATTTAACGCCTAAGTAATACTTTACGTTGTAATGCCCATAGCCTTGGCATGTTTTTGCATCCATGTGGCACTTGCGTGACACGGGTCACGTAGGCACATTGCCATCAATTGTGCTAAGGTGCACGTATCACAGGCGAAAAGGTGCCGATGCAACATAAAATTATAGCTCAGGGGCTGACGGAATTGCGCAGCGCCCGCGCTCAAAGCCGTAGCCTGTATTGGACCGTGGGTCTGTTTAGTATGTTTGCGAACCTGCTGATGCTGACCGGACCGATGTATATGCTGCAGGTGTATGACCGCGTTTTAGGCAGTAAATCCGAAGAAACGCTGTTCGCGCTGTCACTGTTGGTAGTGTTTTTATACGGTATCATGGGGATTTTGGAATTCACCCGCAGCCGCATTATGGCGCGGGTTGGTGCGCGGTTTCAGGCCACGCTAGATCGCCGTGTGTTTGATGCTGTTGTCCGGAAATCTGCGATTGCGCCTGATCTGCAAACCCAATCGGGGCTGGGCGATCTGGAATCTGTACAGCGTTTGCTGACCTCGCCGGTGTTGATGGCGTTTTTCGATTTGCCGTGGACGCCGATTTTTTTGGCCGGCATTTTTGTGTTTCATCCGATGCTCGGCTTCATGGCCTTGGGCGGCGCGGTGCTGTTGATCCTGATCGCGCTTGCCAACCAATTGCTGTCAAAGCGCCCACAACTTGAGGCAGGCGTTGCCGGTCAACGGGCCGGTGGTTTGTCCGAGCAAATCCGCGTCGAGGCCGAAATGGTCCAAGCGATGGGAATGCGGGATGCTGCCTTTAGCCGCTGGCAGATTTTGCGCAACAAAGCCCTTGAGGGACAAATCAAAGCAACCGACGTGTCTGGTGGTTTCTCGTCGCTGACCAAAACGCTGCGGTTGTTTCTGCAATCGGCAATGCTGGGCATGGGCGCATATCTGGTGTTGCAGGATCAAATGACTCCGGGTGCGATGATCGCAGGGTCGATCCTGTTGGGTCGCGCGCTTGCGCCTGTCGAGATGATGTTGAACCAATGGCCGGTTGTGCAGCGCGCCTCTAAGGGGTGGAACACGATGGCCGAACTGCTGGGCACCGTGGCACCAGAAGCCCCGCGCACGCCGTTGCCTGTGCCCAAAGCGCATCTTGTCGCCAAAGGGTTAACCGTGGTGCCGCCGGGCCAGAAAACCGCTGCTTTGCGTGGTTTGAATTTCGATCTGAAACCGGGTCACGCCTTGGGTGTGATCGGTGCATCGGGGGCTGGCAAATCGACACTGGCGCGTGCGGTTACTGGCGTTTGGCGCCCTGCGGGGGGATCCTTGCGTTTGGACGCCGCAGCGCTTGAGCATTACGAACCCGCGATACTAGGCCAACACGTCGGCTATTTGCCCCAGCGTGTGCAGCTGTTTGACGGGACGATTTCTGAAAATATCGCGCGTCTTGTGGCGCAACCGGATGCGGAAAAGGTTGTCAAAGCGGCCAAGGCTGCGGCGGCACATGAGATGATCCTCGAGCTGCCAGACGGCTATGACACCCGCGTGAATGCCGCACAGCACCGCCTGTCCGGCGGGCAAATGCAGCGGATCGGACTGGCCCGCGCAATGTACGGCGATCCGGTGATTGTTGTTCTGGACGAGCCGAATTCGAACCTTGATAACCTCGGCAGCGAGGCGTTGAACATGGCGATCCGTAACATCAAAGCCCGTGGAGGCGCGGTGATGATTATGGCGCATCGCCCTGCAGCAATTCAGGAATGTGACATGCTGCTGGTGATCGACAACGGCCAAGCCACAGCCTTTGGTCCCAAGGACGAAGTTTTGAAATCCAAGGTTCAAAACCACCAACAAATTCAAAAAGCACCCGCCGGTGCAGGAGGGGTGACATGAGCACGCCTGAAGACAGCAAAACATGGTCGGCAAAGTTTCCGACAACCTTGGGTTTTTTTGCGCTTGTTGGATTGTTCGGCGGGTTCATGGCATGGGCCACGTTTAGCCAGATTGCTGGCGCGATCATTGCGCCCGGCCGTCTTGAGGTCGACCAGAACCGCCAAATTGTGCAGCATCAAATCGGTGGCACAGTTGCCGAGATTTCCGTGAGCGAAGGCGATGCGGTGAAGGCAGGGGATGTGCTGTTGCGGTTGGACGATAAGATCCTGACCTCGCAGCTGGTGATCATGGAAAGTCAGTTGTTTGAACTGCAAGCGCGCCGTGCCCGACTAGAAGCCGAACGTGACGGCGATGTTGTTATGGAATTCGAAGACGGTTTGTTGGCGGCTGCGGCCACCAACCCTGACATTCAGGAACTGGTCGATGGCCAGAGCAATCTGTTCTTTGCCCGCCGCGATTCGGTGTCACGCGAAACCCAGCAACTTAGCAAACGTCGCAGTCAGATCGGCAACCAAATCGATGGTATCGCGGCGCAGGAAACGTCGCTTTCGCGTCAGTTGGACTTGATCAAAGAAGAACTGCAAAGCCAACAAACACTTTTGGATCGTGGGCTGGCCCAAGCAGGCACCGTGCTTGCGTTACAGCGCCAAGAGGCAAGTTTGGCAGGCCAAATAGGGGAGCTTGCTGCCTCTAAGGCTGAGTCCGAAGGGCGCGTTACCGAGATCGACATCGAAGTGCTGAAACTGGGCACCGCACGCCGCGAAGAGGCGATTACGAGCCTTCGGGATTTGCGCTATCGGGAATTGGAACTGGTCGAACAACGCGCGGCAACCAAGGTCGAAATCGACCAGTTGGACATCCGCGCGCCCGTCGCCGGCATTGTCTACGACATGAGCGTGCAGACACCCCGTTCGGTCATTCGGGCCGCGGATCCCGTACTGTATTTGATCCCGCAGGACCGCCCGTTGCTGATCGTTGTGCGCGTCGAACCTATTCACATCGACCAGATCGTGATCGGCCAGCAGGTGAACCTACGCTTTTCGGCGCTTGATCAACGCACCACGCCCGAATTGATCGGGCAGGTCACCCTGATTTCGGCCGACTCGTTCGAAGACGAGGCACGTGGCCTCACGTATTACCGCGCCGAAATTGCGTTGAACGCAGGCGAAGTATCCAAGCTGAACGAAGGCGATGTTTTGATCCCCGGCATGCCGGTCGAGGCATTTGTGCGCACGGCGGATCGATCACCGCTTGCGTACCTGATCAAACCTGTGGCTGACTATTTTAACCGCGCCTTCCGCGAATCCTAAATCCAGACGAACAAGGACATTCCTTTATGAACATTGCATCCCGACTAACCGAACTGGGCGTCACACTGCCCGACGCCAGCGCACCTGCGGGCAACTACGTGCCCTACGTGATCGTCGATGACATGGTCTACATTTCGGGTCAAATTTCGGTTGGACCCACAGGTCCGATCGTCGGAAAACTGGGCGCAGATGTTGACGTCGAAGGGGGCGCTAAAGCCGCCAAAGCCTGTGCGCTGAGCCTGATCGCGCAATTGAAAGCCGCCTGTGACGGCGACTTGGACCGCGTCGTCAAGGTCGTGAAACTGGGCGGATTTGTGAATTCGACCCCCGAATTTGACCAACAGCCTGCGGTGATCAATGGCGCGTCCGATTTCATGGTCGCGGTCTTTGGTGATGCGGGTCGACATGCCCGCGCTGCGGTGTCAGCGGCGTCCTTGCCCTTTGGCGTTGCGGTCGAGATCGAAGGCACGTTCCAAATCAAATGACCGCCCCTGTGACTGGCCCTACGACCGGCCCTACGATTGGCCAAAAAACGGCCCAAACGATCCCGTATCTGCCGGCAGATTTTCTGCGGCTTCCGCTTGCGCATCGTGCTTTGCATGATGTGTCAGACGGGCGTCCGGAAAACAGTCGTGCGGCGATCCGTGCCGCAATTGCAGCAGGGTACGGGATCGAGATCGATTTGCAGCTTAGTTCCGACAACCGCGCGATGGTGTTTCACGACTACGCGTTGGACCGGCTGACCGGCGACAAAGGGCCTGTCCGTTTGCGATCTGCGCAAAATCTGGCTGCGATCCCGTTGACGGGCAGCGACGAAGGCATTCCCGATCTGGCCGAGGTTCTGGAAATCGTGGCGGGGCAAGTGCCGTTGCTGATCGAACTCAAGGATCAAGACGGCGCGATGGGCACCAACATCGGTGCGCTAGAACATGCCACGGCGGACATTTTGTGCGGCTACGGCGGGCCTGTTGGGTTGATGTCATTCAACCCCAATTCCGTTGGGATGATGGCCGATCTGATGCCCGAGGTGCCGCGTGGAATTGTGACCAGCGCCTATGACCCTGATGACTGGCCGCTGTCAAAAGTTGTGTGCGATCACCTGCGCGCCATTCCGGATTTCGAACGTACCCGCTCTAGCTTTGTCAGTCACGAGGTCGATGACGTCACGCGCCCCCGTGTGCTTGAGCTAAAGGAAAACGGCGCGGATATCCTGTGTTGGACGGTGCGTTCGGCTGCGCAAGAAACACAAGCACGCGAAGTTGTGCAGAATATCACCTTTGAGGGATATTTGGCGGCACTTCGCAGTTGAACCTGCCTCTGCGCGCTACACATACTAAGAAAATCAACGCGTAAGGTTAAGATGAGCCAGCAAGAAGTCGAAATCACGATTGTGTCCGAGATTGCACAGATCGGTCAGACAGACTGGGATGCCTGCGCGTGCCCCGAGGTCGCGGATGGCGGCCGCCCGAATGATCCGTTCACGACCTACCGGTTCATGAGCGCGCTGGAAGACAGCGGATCGGTTGGTCCGGGCACCGGATGGCAACCGCAATATTTGATGGCAAAGCTGGCGGGCGAAGTGATCGGCGTGGCCCCCCTGTACGTCAAACAGCACAGTCAGGGCGAATACATCTTTGATCACAATTGGGCGCAGGCCTACGAGCGGGCAGGCGGGCGGTATTATCCGAAATTGCAGATCGCTGTACCCCACACGCCCGCGACAGGTCGGCGGTTTTTGGTCAGGCCTGATTTTGCCGAAACGGGGTTCGCCGCGCTGACCCAAGGGGCCACACAACTGGCCGCGAACAATCAGATTTCATCGCTGCACGTGACGTTCTGTACCCAAGCAGAGGCAGAACAGGGTGCCGAAATGGGGCTGATGCCGCGCATGACGCAGCAGTTTCACTGGCTCAATGACGGCTACGGCAGCTTTGATGATTTCCTTGGCTCGCTCAGTTCGCGAAAGCGCAAAAACATCCGCAAGGAACGGGCGCAAGCGCAGGCTTTTGGCGGCGAAATTGTCATTCTGCGCGGTGATCAGATTGAACCCGAACATTGGGATGCGTTCTGGGAATTCTATCAGGACACCGGTGCGCGCAAGTGGGGCACGCCCTATCTGACACGTCAGTTTTTCGATATTGCGCAAGAGACATTGCGCGATGACTTGGCGCTGGTTTTGGCGCGACGCGACGGGCGATGGGTCGCCGGTGCGCTGAACTTTGTTGGGCGCGACACGCTGTATGGCCGCTATTGGGGCTGCAACGAACACCATCCCTGCCTGCACTTTGAATTGTGCTATTATGTGGCCATCGACATCGCTATTGCGGACGGGCTTGGAACGGTCGAAGCAGGTGCGCAGGGCCAACACAAATTGGCGCGCGGGTATTTGCCGACACAAACACACAGCTTGCATTGGGTGGGCGATCCGGGTTTTGCAGAGGCAATCGGATCCTATCTAAAAGCTGAACGTGAAGCGGTCGAAGAAGAGATCGAGATTTTGACGGAATACGGACCCTTTAAGCGGGCCGAAGTTGAGGAACAGGAATAATGGAACGCCTAAGTGAAGAGACACGCGGTACGCTGCTAGATCCTTTGGTCGCCACCGGTTGGACCGTGCAGGAAGACCGTGATGCGATTTTCAAGACTTTCAAGTTTGCTGATTTCGCAGACGCATTCGGCTGGATGACCCGGGTCGCGATCTGGGCCGAAAAATGGAACCACCACCCTGAGTGGGACAATGTGTATTCGACCGTGAATGTGGTTTTGACCACGCATGACGTTGACGGCCTAAGCACGCTGGACGTGAAAATGGCGCGTAAAATGGACGGTCTGGCAGAGCACGCATGATCCAGGACATTCTGAACTACCCGATTTGGCAGGGCAAACCGGTCTCTGATTTTCTGACGCTGGAAATGCTGGCATCAACTGCGGGATCGATTGTTGGCGCGGTCATGATTTTGCTGGTTGGCTGGATTGTGGCGGCGTGGCTGGGGCGTCGCGTGCGCAGGATCGGTCTGGGTCACAAACATTTGGACAACACGCTGTTCAACTTTCTGGGCTCGCTTGTACGCTACATCGTGCTTGGGTTTACCGCGCTGATTTTGATGAACACGTTCGGCATTCAAACCACGTCGATTATTGCCGCTGTCGGTGCGGCGGGGCTGGCCATCGGGCTGGCGTTGCAAGGCACGCTGTCGAATGTGGCGGCGGGTGTGATGCTGATCCTGTTTCGTCCGCTCAAGATCGGTGATTTTGTCGAAGTGAACGGCAAAATGGGCACAGTCAAAGACGTGACGCTGAATTTCACGGAACTGGCCAGCGTCGGCAACGTGCAGATCATCATCCCCAATTCAAAGGTTTGGGGCAACACGATGGAGAATTACTCGGTCTATAAAACCCGCAGGGCAGAGTGGACGTTTGGCGTTGGGTACGGCGTGAACCTGAAGTCAGCCGAAGATGTCATTCGCAAAGTTGTTCTGGCGGATGAGCGCACCCACGCGGACCCCGAACCGTTCATTCAGGTGAACAATCTGGGCGAAAGTTCGGTTGATTTCATTGTGCGGGCTTGGGTCGATTCCAAGGATTACTTTACCTATCAGGCCGACATTAAACGCAAAATGAAAGAGGCGTTGGATCTGGATGGCATCGATATTCCGTTCCCGACACGCATGATGGTGATGCCGCCCGCCAAGGACGGTTGATCCAACGGAAAAAGGCCCCCGCAAGCAGGGGCCTTTTACGACATTTTGATTTGGTGGCTACATCGACGCCAGTAGGCCTTCGCCGCCCGATACGTCACAGACGCCAGGGTTTTCTTCTTCTTGCAGCAACGTCACGGTGCCGTCTTCGACCAGCATTGCGTAGCGTTTTGAGCGGGCCATCAGGCCGGCAGGTGGTGCCGAGAAATCCATGCCGATGCCTGTGGTGAACGCGCTTTCTGCATCGCCCAGCATCGTGATCCCTGCTTCGGTGGCGCCGGTCACTTCGCCCCATGCTTTCATCACAAAGGGGTCGTTCACGGAGACGCAGATGATTTCGTCGACGCCTTTGGCATCAAACTGATCTTTGGTGCGGATAAAGCTGGGCACATGCGCGGAATGGCAGGTCGGTGTGAACGCGCCCGGAACCGCAAAAATCACAACTTTGCGGCCTGCGGTTTTGTCAGACAGCTTGACCGGCGAAGGGCCGTCCGCCGTCATTTCTACCAAAGTTGTGTCGGGAAGTGTGTCGCCTTGTTTGATCGCCATGGTTATTGCCTCTCTGGGGAATTGTGTTTGTCTTGTATGACGATATAGGGTCCGTGACGTAAGCCGACCAGTGGTTTCGCCAAAGGTTTCACGACGAGGAGTTGAGAATGCACAAAGTTATTGTTGTTGGTGCCGGACAGGCGGGGTCGTCGTTTGTCGCCAAACTGTGCAATTCGGATTTTAAAGGCAAGATTACTTTGATCGGGGAAGAGCCTGTGCCGCCCTATCAGCGCCCCCCATTGTCCAAGGCGTATCTGCTGGGTGACATGACGCTGGAGCGGTTGTTCTTGCGTCCTGAGAGCTTTTATTCCGACAACGGTATCGATCTGCGGATGGGCGCGCGCGTGACATCGATTGATGCAAGGGCACAGACTGTTACGGTGGACGGCGACGTGATGCCGTATGACGATCTGGTGCTGACCACAGGATCAACGCCGCGCCGTTTGCCTGCCAGCATTGGCGGTGATCTGGACGGCGTGTTTACGGTACGCACCCTAGCTGATGTGAATGCAATGGCCCCACGATGTGTTGAGGGCGCAAAGGTGTTGATTGTCGGTGGTGGCTACATCGGGCTAGAGGCGGCGGCCGTCGCGTCAAAGCTGGGCCTGAACGTCACGCTGGTTGAAATGTCGGACCGCATTTTACAACGTGTTGCCGCCTCTGAGACCAGTGATTTCTTTCGCGATCTGCACACTCGTCACGGCGTCGATATTCGCGAAGGCGTCGGACTGGAGCGTCTGTTAGGGCAACAAACGGTGCGCGGTGCGCTGTTGACTGACGGCACCAAACTGGAGGCTGATTTTGTGATCGTCGGTGTTGGCATCGCGCCCTCAACAGGCTTGGCTGAACAGGCCGGTGTGGCGGTGGTGAATGGCATCAGCGTTGACGCCAGAGGGCGCACATCAGAGCCGCATATTTGGGCGGCGGGCGACTGCGTGTCCTTTCCGTATCAGGGCGGGCGAATTCGTTTGGAAAGCGTGCCCAATGCGATCGAACAAGCCGAAGTTGCGGCCGAGAACATCTTGGGCAATGCCAAAGAATACATCGCAAAGCCGTGGTTCTGGTCTGATCAGTATGACGTCAAATTGCAGATCGCAGGTTTGAACACCGGATATGACAACGTGGTGACGCGTCGCGTGGATGGGGCGACTTCGTTTTGGTACTATTCCGGCGACACATTGTTGGCAGTAGATGCGATGAACGACCCGCGTGGCTACATGATTGGCAAGCGTCTGATCGAGGCGGGAAAATCCCCCAGCCGCGCGGCGATTGCGGACCCTGATACCGACATGAAAGCCTTGTTGAAAGCGTGAGGATCATCGCGGGAAAATGGCGCAGCACAGCGCTGGCGCAGGTCGGCAAGGGTGACGCTGGCGCGCATTTGCGCCCAACGTCAGACCGCGTGCGCGAAAGCCTGTTTTCCATGCTGACCCACTTGGGCGTGATCGAAAACGCCCGTGTTTTGGACCTGTTTGCAGGTACAGGCGCACTGGCGCTTGAGGCCGTTTCACGCGGTGCGCACGAGGCAGTCTTGGTCGAAAACGGACGGGTTGCGCAGCGTTTGATTTCACAAAACCTCGACAAGTTGCGGTGCCGAGATCAGGTGCAGGTTTTGGGAATGGACGCGACCAAATTGGGCGCTGTTTCTGGCGACCCCTTTGATCTGGTTTTTCTTGATCCGCCCTACGGCAAATCCATGGGGCAGGCGGCGTTGGGCGCGGCATTCAAAGGCAGCTGGTTCGCACCGGATGCGACGATCGTTTGGGAAGAAAGCACACCAATGCAAGCCCCCATTGGTTTCGATTTGCGCGGCCATCGCCGCTACGGCGACACGCATGTCACTGTGTTGGATTATGTGGGTTAGCCCACGGTCGGTCGCCGCATAAACCGGTCAAAAAATGCGGACAAGCCAGCATGGTCATCCAGCGGCAAAACATGTGCAACATACTGGTCGGGCCGGACAACAACGATGCAACCGGATGTTCGATCAATCCCGCGCAGATCAAAGATATCGTTGTCATGATCGGCGTAAAAGATCTTCTCGTAATCTGTTAATCCGAAACGTCCTTTTGAGGGCATCAGGATTGGTGGGGTGCCCTCGGCTGTCAGGTCACCGGTTTGATAAATCGCGCGCAGGTCAATGACATTGTCGCTGTCGGCGCCCTTGGGGGTGTAGGTCTGGATCGGCGCGTGCGGGTCAGTGTCCAGCCAGTCGCACAGCCTGTTCAGCTTAACACTTTTCCGGTCAGCAAAGGCAAAGACGCGCCAGCGCCCATCCGCGACAACCGTGTGCCCAAGGTGCATAGGCTTGCCATCAGACCAACGCATGACTGGCGCTGAATGAAAACGCATGCCGACGGGAAAACCGGTTGCGAGTTCTTGATGCGGCTCGTCGCCGCAAACATTAGACGAATAATACCGGATCGCAGTCCCTGCCGTGAACCGGCCCGCTTGGATAAATGTCCGCTCAAGTTCTTGTGGATCAACGCCATCTGGATTGCGATCCGATTTGACAGGAGCGCTGAATTGACGGGCAAATTCGCGGTCAAAATCGATCAATTCCTGCGCCACGGTTTGGCGCTCTTGGGTGTAGGTGTTCAAGATTCCAGGCGCGTAGGTTCCACGTAACACGCCGGCCAGCTTCCAACCCAGATTGAACGCATCACCCATGGAAACATTCATGCCCTGGCCCGCTTTTGGGCTGTGCGTGTGGCATGAATCCCCGGCGATAAACACAGTCGGATCGCTGTCTTTGCTGCCATTATCGAACCGGTCACACAGCCGTTGCCCGATGTCATAGACCGACCACCACACCACGTCTTTTACGTCCAGTTTGTGAGGATGTAGAATGCGTTGGGCGGCCGCGATCAACTGATCAACAGTCACGTTTTGTCCTGAAACACGTTCGCCTGTGGGCAATTTTTCAAGCTCGATGTACATCCGCACCATGTACCCGCCTTCGCGCGGGATGATCAGGATCGACCCTTCGGATGCGGATTGAACCACGGCTTTGCGCCGAATATCAGGGAAATCAGTGACGGCCAAAATGTCCATCACACCCCAGCCTTTGTTGGCTGAATCGCCTTGCAGTTTGCGTCCGATGGATTTGCGCACCGTGCTGCGCGCGCCTTCGCAACCGATGATGTATTTGGCGGTAACCGTCTTTCGTGTGCCCGTTTGGGTGTGTGCAAAGGTGGCCGTGTTGCCCACGACGTCTTCAAGCTGTTGGCTGTAAACCGGCTGGATCGAGGCCGCGCCATTTCGCATCACCTCGAGGTAGAAATCGTGCACGCGGGCTTGGTTCAGGATCACGTGCGGGAATTCAGACAAACCGTCTTCTGTGTCCTTGATCGTGTTGGTGTGCGTGATGTTTTGAGGGGCGTCTGGATCGGGTTTCCAAAAGCAGGTTTCATTGACCCAATACGCCTCTTTCACGACCTTTTCGGCAAAGCCAAAAGCTTGAAACATCTCGATTGTGCGGCAGGCGATTCCATCTGCCTGACCGACCTTTAAGGGTCCGGGTTTCTGATCGACAATGCAGGTCGTGATGTCTGGAAATTGCGCCAGATAGGCCGCGAGCGTCAGGCCCGTAGGACCGCATCCAACAATCAAAACGTCAACGGCTTCGGGCAAGGTATCAGTCGCGTCGCTCTGGTCCGAATGGATTGCCGGATCGCCAGACGTGTAGCCGTTCAAATGGTATTGCATGCGCGTCCCTTAGGTTGCGCGCACACTATCACCGAATTCAGTCGCGCCAATAGCCGTTGGCCTGCGCAACCGTTTGAAAGTTCGTCGCAACCACGTGGGACGCCATCGTCAGGCTGTCGGCGTTGTTGCTGTAATCCGGACGCATTCGGGCGCGCGCGGCATCATCGGGTTGGGTCATTTTGACAGCCATGCGTGATAGTTTGAGGGCCAGATTGTAACCGTCTTCGGGTGTGTTGGTGATCAGCGAGGGGAGCCAGCTCATATTCATCATTTCCTTTTATCGTTGGCGATTAAATCGTGTGCGATGTTAATACGAGTGACTTGCGTTTGAGTCAATCCATTTATATCGTGCGCGATGTAGTCGTGTGAATTTGGAGAGCTAAATATGACCGCTGAGCCGCTTCCGACAAAAGCAGATGATCTGATTTGCTTCGCTCTCTATTCGGCCAGCCACGCCGTCACGCGTGCCTATGCGCCGATGCTGCGTGAGTTGGGTTTGACCTATCCGCAGTACATCGCGCTGACGTTTTTGTGGGCCGAAGATGGGCTTAGCGTTGGTGGATTAAGTGAGCGAATGAAGATGGAAACCAACACGCTGACGCCCCTGATGAAACGGCTAGAAGCGCTGGGCCACGTTATCCGCACGCGCGGTAAACAGGACGAGCGGCAGGTGTTTGTGCACTTGACTGAACGCGGGCGCGCGATGCAGGTCCATGCGCCCGAAATCACCCGCTGTATTGTTGAGGGCACTGGGTTTGATCTGGCCGAGCTTGAGGCGTTGGTCCAATCCGTCACACGGCTTCGCGACGCAATGACACGCTAGCCGTGCCCGATATCAAACCATAGTCCAGCCATCAGGATCAGGGCATCACGGCACGTAGATTTCAGCACATGTTCGTTCGGCGCATGCTGGCTACAACCGCGATACGAATGCGGCACCCAAACGGTCGGTAGTTCCAAAATCTCGGTGAAACAGGCGTTGGGCAGGGACCCTGCGAGGTTGGGCAGAATGTGCGGAATTTGCCCCGTGGTGTCGGTGATCGAGGCTGCAACACGCGCCACCCACGGATGATCAGGATCAAGACGCGTGGCTTGAAACGCGCCCTCGGGTTCGGACACTTGCACATTTCCAAAGCCATGATCGATCAAGTGTTGGCGCAAAGCAGGCACGATCTGATCCGTGTCGGTGCCAACGACAAATCGCAACTGACACCGCGCGCGCGCACTCCCGTTGATTGCATTTTGCGGGGCATTGATGTCGCCGCTGCTGATCGCCAGAACAGCAAAACTGTTCCACGCGTAGGCGCGCTCGGCAGGCGTCAGCGTTGCCTCTCCCCAGTCGGGGTCGATCTGCGGGCCGCTGTCCGACAGGATCGGCAATCCATCAAGCGCTGCGCGCACGGCGGGTGTCAGGCTGTCGGGTTTCCACGCCTCGATCTGCAATTGCCCGTGCGCATCACAAATAGTGCTGATGGCGTGCGACAACATTTGCACCGGATCGGCCAGCAGCCCACCCCAGTTGCCGGAATGATGCGCGCCCTCCCGCAGATCGACAGTCAAATCGAAATCTACCGCCCCGCGTGATCCCATAAACATCGTCGGTCTATCGGGTTGCAATCGCGGCCCATCCGAGGCGATCAAAACATCGGCGCTCAGCAACTCTTTTTGCGCCTCAAAGAACGCGCCAAGACCAGGAGACCCGATTTCCTCGGACATCTCCATGACGATTTTGACGTTGAACCCAAGGTGACCTTGGGACTGTAAAACAGCCTCCAACGCCGCAATATTTATCAGATGCTGGCCCTTATTGTCCGCCGTGCCACGCCCGTACAACCGGTCTCCGTCTTGCAATAAAACGAACGGATCCATTTCATTTGCCCACTCCCCTGCCTGCCCATGCGTGACGTCGCCGTGGCCATAAATCAGAACTGTGGGTTTGGCGGTATCCTCATGGCGCGTGGCCGTCAGGAATGGTCCACCGGCTGGATCGGGATTGTCGTAAAGCAGCACGTCACAGCCTATCGCCACAAGCCGTGGTTCTATTTGTTCTGATAAATAAATACTCAATCGTCCACCCGCTTCAGCCACCTGGCTGGTTGTCGGGTGGGCGAGCATTGCGGCCAATTCCGTCTGGAATTGCCCGCTGTCGAAATACTGCGCGGCGGCGGCTGTGGCTGCCGCCTTACCCATATGTCGGGTGGAACGTGCCTGCGGGCGACAGGGTGAAAATTTCCACTCCGGTTTCGGTGACGCCAACGGAATGTTCGAATTGCGCGGACAGTGATTTGTCGCGGGTTACGGCGGTCCAGTCGTCGGCGAGCGTTTTGGTTTCAGCGCGCCCCAAATTCACCATGGGTTCGATGGTGAAAAACATGCCGGGTTCTAGAACCGCGCCGGTACCCGGACGGCCGTAGTGGACCACATTGGGCGGCGCGTGAAACACACGGCCCAGCCCGTGCCCGCAGAAATCGCGCACAACCGACATGCGATGGCTTTCCACGTAGGCTTGGATCGCGTGACCGATGTCACCAAAAGTGTTGCCCGGCTTGACGGCCTCAATCCCCAGCATCAAGGAATCGTGGGTGACTTGGATCAGGCGTTCGGCTTTGCGTGGCAATTTGCCTGCCACATACATGCGCGAGGTGTCGCCAAACCAGCCATCCACAATGACGGTGACGTCGATGTTGACGATGTCGCCGTCGTTCAGTTTCTTGTCGCCTGGGATGCCGTGACAGACCACGTGGTTCACCGAAATGCACGACGCGTGTTGATAGCCTTTGTACCCGATGGTCGCTGATTTCGCGCCCGCCGCGTCCACCATGTCGGTGATGACCTTGTCGATGGCGGCAGTCGTTTGACCAACAAAGACATGCTCTGACATGGCGTCCAGAATCTGCGCGGCAAGCTTGCCTGCAGCCAACATTCCGGCGCTGTCGGAGGGGTCATAAATGCGAATGCCGTCTTTGGTCAGGCGGCCACGGTTTTCAGTGTTCAAAGGGTCGGCTCCGAAATTGTGTTGCTTTGTATTTAGCGCGCCTATGCGCAAAGGGCTAGATATCGATTTTCAGTGGGTCAGCGATTGTGATTTCATCAGGGCTGATGTGTGTGCCGATGCAGAGCGTTTCAACACCTGCTGCACGCGCCGCAATGTAGGCGGCGTGGTATTTGGGATCGATGTCCTGCGCGAGACCAAAACGCGTGCAATCGGTGCGTTGCACCAGATACAGCATGACCGCGCGGTGCCCCAAGGCCACCATATTGGCCAACTCGTTCAGGTGCTTGGCCCCGCGCGTGGTCACGCTGTCGGGGAATTCTGCCAACTGCGGTTCGCGGTTCAGCGTCACGGATTTCACCTCGACGTAGGCATCTGGCAACCCGTCTTGGGTCAGCAGGAAATCGATGCGGGAATTCTCGCCGTATTTCACCTCGGGTCGCACGGTTTTGTAGGCGGAAAGCCCTTCAATCTCGCCGTTTTCCAAGGCCGTGCGCAGCGCCCGATTGGGAACAGACGTATCAACACCCGTAAAATGCCCGTTCTCGTGTTCAATCAACCGCCAGCCGAACTTTAGCTTTTTCTTGGGGTCATCATTGGGTTCCAGCCAAACTTTGATCCCCTCGTCTTTCATCCCCATCATTGAACCGGGGTTGGCGCAATGGGCGGTGATTTCACGACCGTCGTCCAGTCTGCAATCGGCCAAAAACCGTTTGTAGCGACGAATAAGGCGGGCGGGGACAAGATCGGTTTGAAAGCGCATGACCGCAGGCCTATACCTAAGGGCGAACCGTCTCAAGGAGTCTAATATGGCGAATCCCTCGGCTGCAATGCTTGTGATCGGAGACGAGATCCTGTCCGGCCGCACGCGCGATGCAAACATGCATTATCTTGCCGGACAATTGACCGAGGCAGGCATCGATCTGCGCGAAGTCCGCGTGGTCAGCGATGATCCTGCCGCGATCGTATCGGCGGTGCGCGCGCTGTCAGATGCCCATGAAACGGTGTTCACATCAGGCGGCATCGGCCCGACCCACGATGATATTACGGCAGATTGCATGGCCGAAGCCTTTGGTGATAAAATCGACGTGCGCCCCGATGCCCGCGCGCTGTTGCAGGCGCATTATGACAAACAGGGCGTCGAGCTGAACGAGGCGCGCCTGCGGATGGCGCGCATTCCCGACAGTGCTGCGTTGATCGACAATCCTGTGTCCGTCGCCCCCGGTTTCACGATCAGGAACGTGCACGTGATGGCCGGTGTGCCTGCGGTATTTCAGGCGATGGTTGCGACGGTTTTGCCGACCTTGACGGGGGGTGATCCGCTGATTTCCAAAACCTTGCGGATTGAACGGGGCGAAGGCGACATTGCAGGGCCGCTGGGCATGCTGGCCAAGACCTATCCTGATTTGTCGCTGGGCAGTTATCCCTATCAAAAAGACGGCAAATACGGCGCGAACATCGTGATCCGTGGGACCGACGGCGTACGGGTGGATACAGCGATTGCCGAACTGGCGCTGGCGTTTCCTGCATGAGCGTGACGATGGACAATATCTATGCGGCGACCGACGCCACGTGGCCGCCTGCGCGGGTCTGGCAAGATGGCCCGCTGACCCTGCGCGAGGGGCAGGGCGGCGGTGGGCGTGTGTCCTCTGCCACGCAAGACCAGCCGGTCACGGATGCAGATATCACAAACGCTGAACAGGCGATGCGCGCCCTTGGCCAAGTGCCGCGGTTCCAGATTCGCAATGGCCACGACGCCCTTGATGCGTTGCTGGATGCGCGCGGGTACGAGGTGCTGGACGAGACGGTGATTTACGTTGCGCCCATCGACATGCTGACTGACATTGCGATCCCGCGCGTCACCACGTTTTGCGTCTGGGAACCACTGGCGATCATGAACGAGATTTGGGCCAAAGGCGGCATTGGTCCTGCCCGTCTGAACATTATGGCGCGTGCCAAAACCAAAACGGGCATTTTATCGCGTTGGAACGAAAAACCAGCCGGTGTCGCGTTTGCCGGGCTGCACGACCGCATTTGCATGGTGCACGCAGTCGAGGTTTTACCCCACCAGCGTCGCATGGGCGTCGCCGTTTGGATGATGCGCCAAGCTGCGTTTTGGGGGCAATCCCAAGGTGCTGATACAATCGCGCTGATGACCACGCGCGCCAATGCAGGCGCAAATGCGCTGTACGCTGGATTAGGATTTAGTGAAATCGGCGGCTATCACTACCGCCATCTGCCAAAAGGATAATTGGATGAGTTACGCCAAACCCCACGCCCTTGATCTGCCAATGGCCGACCCGCTGCCCGAAAATACGCAAAAGTATTTCGACATCTGTCAGGACAAGCTGGGGATGATCCCGAATGTGCTGCAATCGTATGCCTTTGATATCGCCAAGCTGGATGCGTTCACGGCGATGTACAATGATCTGATGTTGGCCGAATCTGGTCTGTCCAAGCTCGAGCGCGAAATGATCGCGGTCGTCGTGTCGTCGATCAACAAATGCTTTTACTGCCTGACAGCGCATGGTGCTGCGGTGCGTCAGTTGTCTGGTGATCCGATCTTGGGCGAACAGATGGTGATGAACTGGCGTGCAGCGGATTTGGATGCGCGCATGACGGCCGTTTTGGAATTCACTGAAAACCTGACCATTGCCAGCGCGAAAACCACCGAAAGTGACCGCCAAGCCTTGCGTGATGTGGGCCTTAGCGATCGTGACATCTTTGATTTGGCGTCGGTTGTCGGCTTTTTCAACATGACCAACCGCGTCGCCAGCGGCATCGATATGCGCCCTAATGACGCCTATCACGCGCAGCACCGATGATCTCTGCAAAGGTCCGGTGCGGGCTGCTTTCACTTGCGTTGATGTCTGTGTCGCTGCCGGCTGCGGCGCTTGATCTGGTCTTGCCCCAGAACGCGCGGAAGACGATTGAACGAAACAGCAAGCTGGACAGCTATGCCGCCCCGATTGGCCCGTTTGAAAATGGCACGCTAGAAACCCGCCTGATCGAAGGCGCAGTCCGGCGATCCGCGTGGAAAATTGCATCCCCGGGATTGACCACTTTGCAAGTCTTGGCGCCTTTGCGCGATCAACTGCAAGAGGCGGGGTATCAGGTGGTTCTGGACTGCGATCATCGCACTTGCGGCGGTTTTGATTTCCGGTTCGGGACCGAAGTAATGCCGGCCCCCAGCATGTTTGTGAACATCCGCGCTTACCGCTTTGTGCTTGGGATCAAAGGAACCGATGCCAACCCTGATCAGGTGGTCGGATTGTTGGTCAGCGCGTCCGATACGGCGTCGCATGTGCAAATCATCCAAGCGGGCCAATTGGACGGCGACACCGGCCAAATCAAGACGGGCGCAAGCGTGCCGACCGGCGTCACACCCGATGGGACCAGTGCGCCGTTCGAGACGGTTTTGCTGTCCACAGGTTCTGTCGTGTTGGATGGATTGGATTTCGCCACAGGTACCTCTGACTTGGGCGCAGGCCCGTTTCCGGTGCTCAAATCCATCGCGGATTTTTTGAAAACGCGTGACGATGTGCGCGTGGCGTTGGTGGGGCATACGGACAGCGTCGGTTCACTGGACAACAACATTGCCCTGTCCAAAAGACGCGCGGCATCGGTGCGGGCGCGATTGATCGAAACCTACGGGGTAGCACCTGCACGTCTCGACGCCGAAGGGATGGGCTATCTTTCGCCCCTAACATCCAATCTCGACAAGGCCGGGCGCGAAGCCAATCGCCGCGTCGAGGCGATCATTCTGCCCCTCAATTAAACCCCTGACGATACGAAAAAGCCCCGATGCGAAATGAATGCACCGGGGTTTCAGGTGGTTTTCCGAGGGGAGGTTGGAAAATCTTGTTCAGCTAGATCAGGACCAGACGGATGGGCCTTTTTCAGCGAATTCATGTACGAGAAAGTCGATGAACGCGCGGACTTTTGGCTGTGTAAAGCGCCCGGGCGGATAGACCGCGTAGATGCCTTGGGTTTCCATCGGCAGTTCTGGAATGGCGTCAACAACCAGACCTTGTTCCATCGCATCAGCGTAAAGGTAGCTAGGCAAATAGGCGATCCCGAGACCGGAAATGGCCGCGTTCAGCAATGATTGACCATCGTTGACAGACAGCCAGCCTGCGGTGCGCACTTGGCGTTTTTCACCGGACGGGGCCGTCAGTTTCCACATGTTGCCCGACGATTGGTTCGAGTAATGCAACAGCTTGTGATCATTCAGATCGTCGATCTTTTCAGGGCGCCCGTATTTTTCAAAATAGGCAGGTGATGCGATCATGCGCTTGGTGGTTTCCGTCAATTTGCGGGCCCGCAGGGTGCTGTCTTCCAGCTCTCCGATGCGCACGGCCATGTCAAAACCTTCGGAAATCAGTTCAACGTAGCGGTTGTTCAGGACCATGTTGACGGTAATGTCCGGGAAATCTTCTAGGAATTCGGACAGCGCGGGGGACAAATGATTGACCCCGAAATCCGTCGCAACCGAGATGCGCAACAAACCCGATGGGGCGGATTGCATGGACGTCACCAGCGCGTCCGCTTCACCGGCGTCATTCAGGACGCGGCGGGCACGGTCGTAATAGGCAAGACCGATTTCGGTTGGCGACACACGACGTGTTGTCCGGTTCAAAAGGCGCGCACCAAGGCGGGCCTCTAGCGATGAGACGTGTTTAGAGACGGCGGACTTTGAGATGCCCATCTTCTTGGCCGCGTCGGTAAAGCCACCTTGGTCTACGACCGTGGCAAAAGCTTCCATTTCAGTAAGGCGGTCCATTGGCCGTTCCCTTCAACAAATTCGATTAATGCTCGTTTCTTGGACCTTGTATCGCGGTCAATCTGGGCACAATCGGGGCGGGGGTGGGACAATGCCAAGGTTATTGCAGGGATCGTTCGTGGCACGGAAACAACGAAACGATCCGTTTCCAATGCCCGAGATTTGGCAGAAGCCCATAGAACACGTGGGCATTGGGCATGCGCGTTGGATGGGCGGTTGTGGCAGTAAGGTGGCTTAGATGTCGGACACGGTTCCGGCCCAAGCCTCGAACGCTTGTGCCTCGGATGCGGTGACATCACCTTGATCGCCGCCGATTAACAAGTAGGCCAAGCCGTCGCGGTTCCAGCTGGCTGCGGCCATGCCTTGGATCGTTTCGGGCACCATGGCTTTGGCGTCATTGGATTTGGCCGCAATGATGCACAGCGCAACCGGCGTGCCATCGGGGCGGGTAAAGGCAAGCTGGATCAGCGGTTTGCCGTTGAACCCAAGAACCTGAGCGCGTTTGAAATCCAACCCCTGAACCTGTGGCAATTGCGAAATGTCCGCACCCAAAGCGGCGGAAACGACGGCCAGTTGGGCAGAGGCTTCGGCGTCGCTGGGCGATTTCGCCATCAGGGTTTCGTTGGAATACAGCGATTGGTAGCTGGCAACGACGGCTTTCCAACCGGGGGCTTTGGGTTGAGCAGGCAATAGATCCGGCAGGAACAGCATCATCGCAACACCTGCGGCAATGCCCGTACCGACCAACGCAAAACTGCCAAGAAAACTTGGGCGCACATTTTTATTCGCGGCTTTGGTCGCCTGCTTTTGCTGCTTTTTCAGATCAGGCATCGCAGGGGCGTCATCCAGAACGGTGCTGAACAGTGTTGTCAGCGCGGATTTGTCGATATCCAACGCCGCGATCTGATCGGCCAACGCGTCATTCGTTTCCAAAGCCGCATCAATGGCCACACACAGGTTTTCGCCTGCTTCCCCGTCAAGGTAGGCGGTCAACTGTTGGTCCGTGAAGTGTGCCTCGTGTATCATTCTGCGGCCCCTTTGCCGGCGTCGGTCTTTTGGTCTTCATCTTTTGGCATCGCGGCAACAATGACGCGGCGCGCCGCAGCAAGGCGGCTCATCACGGTTCCGATCGGGATTTCCATGATGTTGGCCGCTTCTTTGTAACTGAACCCCTCGACGTAGACCAAAAGCACCGATTGGCGCTGGCCCACAGGTAGGGCGTTCACCTGAGATAACACGTCACGGGCAAATATATTCGTTTCTGAATCTGGTTTATCGTCGCGCAGGTCCACATCTTCGACCGGAACCACGCCTTTGCCGATGCGCACCTTTCGGGATCGCAACTCGTTTAGCCACACCCGTTGCGCCATGCGAAACATCCAGCGGTCCAGATGCGTGCCTGCCTCGAATTTGTCGGCTTGTTCGATTGCGCGCAGGCAGGTCGCTTGGGCCAGGTCATCGGCCCAGTCACGCTGCCCGGTCACGGCCATGCAATAGCGCCACAAGCGCGGGAAAACCGCGTTCATGTCATTGTGGACTTGGGCCTGAGACTCGGGTGAAATAGCGTTGTGTCCTTGATCGTTGGGCTGAGTGTTACCCGAGTGCTGCGGCTATATCCAGCGCAACCATCGCAGGGCGGCCATCAGGATCACGCCCAACGCGGCCATGCCTAGACACAAAAGGGTGAATGCCATCGGGCTTTCGACACCCGGCATGCCGCCGACGTTCACGCCAAAGACACCGGTCAAAAACCCAAGGGGCAGGAACACCGCCGCGACGATCGACAAAACATAGCTGTTACGCCCGTGCAGGGCGCTGGTCTGGCTGTCGTGGAGGTCTTGCAAGGCCCCAAGCCGCCCGTTCAGTGAATCGAGTTCTTCGACGTGCAGGATCGTCTGGTTCGCAACTTCGCGCTGGGCGGCACTGTCACCTTGCATCGCATCCGTTAGCCGCAAAAGAGCGTCACGTTGCGGTCCCAGATAGCGGCGCAGGCGAATCGCTTGGCGGCGCAACTCGCCCATGTCAGCAGGTAGCGCGACGGCAGAACCGCCCTGGTCTTCTTCGATCTGCTCGACCCGATCGGCCAAATCAAACACCACATCCTGAACACGGCGCGACAATGCGCATGACAGGACGTTTACAAAATCTGAGGGTGAAGCAGGGGCCGTCCCGTTTGCGCAAGATTGGCGGATGTCATCCAAAGCAAAGACTTTGCGGACCCGAACCGTGACCACAGTTTTATCGGTGACCCACAATCGCACCGACACCATTTGGTCGGTGGGCCCATCGCTGTTCAAATTCACGCCGCGCAGGTTCAGGATCAACCCGTCGGCGTAACGGTCACAGCGCGGGCGGGTTTGGGATTGCAACAAGGCGGCGGCGGGCAATTCGGGAACATGCGCTGCCGCCCAATCTGGCAAATCAGGATCGGTCAGATCAAAGTGCCACCACCGGTAGGCGGCGTTGCCTGTGGGGGCGATATCGTGAACCGCAGTGGCGGTCCCGTCGTCGGCAATATCAAAGGCACAAATCGGCATGGGCGAGATCCAGTTTTTATCCCGCCCAACTTGCCTGATTACTGTGGCGCTTACAACGTGGCAGCAAGGCGGGTGCCTTGGTCAATTGCGCGCTTGGCGTCCAGTTCGGCCGCGACATCCGCGCCGCCGATTACGTGGCAAGACACGCCTTTGGCTTCAAGTTCGTCCGCAAGTGTGCGTTGTGAGATTTGACCGGCGCACATCACGATTGTGTCGACCTCGATCAATGTCGGGTTTTCGCGCGCCTCGCCGAATGACACGTGCAGGCCGGCATCGTCGATGCGTTCGTAGTTTACGCCGCCGACAAAATTCACGTCTTTCATTTTCAACGCCGCGCGGTGAATCCAGCCTGTGGTTTTACCCAAGCCTTTGCCGTGCTTTTGCGCCTTGCGTTGCAGTAAGGTGATCTCGCGGGCGGGCGCGTGGGGTTTTGGACCTTCCGGGGCCAAACCGCCACGGTGTTGCGCAGGGTCGGTGACGCCCCATTCTTCCATCCACAGGGGCAGGTTTTCTGTCGGGCTGTCGCCTTCGTGCGCGAGGAATTCGGACACGTCAAAGCCGATGCCACCGGCGCCGATCACGGCCACGCGTTTGCCGACGGGCGCCTTGTGGCGCAGCACGTCGATGTAGCTGAGAACGTTTGCGCCGTCTTGACCTGGAATGGCGGTGTCACGCGGGATGACGCCCGTGGCGACGATAACTTCGTCAAAGCCGGTCAGGTCGTTGGCGGACACTTCGCGGCCCAATTCGACCGTGATCCCCATATCGGCAACCATCGTGCGGTACCAATCGACAAGGCCCCAGAATTCTTCCTTGCCGGGGACTTGTTTGGCCATGTTCAGCTGGCCACCAATTTCGTCAGATTTGTCAAAAACAGTGACCGCGTGTCCGCGTTCCGTGGCGGCCATGGCCGTCGACAGCCCCGCAGGACCCGCGCCCACGATGGCAATTTTCTTTTTGCCGCTGGACGGTTCAATGACCAATTCAGTTTCGTAACAGGCGCGTGGGTTCACGAGGCAGGACGAAATCTTGCCGCCAAATGTGTGATCCAAGCACGCTTGGTTGCAGGCGATGCACGGCGCGATCTGGTCGGCCTTGCCCGCAGCCGCTTTGGCCACGAAATGTGCGTCGGCCAGCATCGGGCGCGCCATCGACACCATGTCGGCGCAACCTGTGGCAAGGACCTCTTCGCCGACCTCTGGCGTGTTGATGCGGTTGGACGTGATGACGGGGATGTTCACCTGACCCATCAGTTTCTTGGTGACCCACGCGAACGCGGCGCGTGGAACAGACGTTGCGATCGTCGGGATGCGCGCCTCGTGCCAGCCGATGCCGGTGTTGATGATCGTGGCCCCTGCTTTTTCGACTTCTTTGGCCAGCTGGACAACTTCGTCGTGGGTCGATCCGTTCGGCACCAGATCAATCATCGACAGACGGTAGATGATGATGAAATCGTCGCCAACTGCGGCGCGCGTGCGCTTGATCACTTCGATCGGCAGGCGCATGCGGTTTTCGTAACTGCCACCCCAACGGTCGGTGCGTTTGTTGGTGTGAGTGACAAGGAACTGGTTGAGGAAATACCCTTCGGACCCCATGATTTCGACGCCATCGTAGCCAGCTTTGCGTGCGCGGGCCGCGGTGTCTGCAATGTCCTGGATCTGCTTTTCGATGCCGTCTTCGTCCAGTTCCGCCGGAGGGAACGGCGAGATCGGGGATTTCACAGGCGACGGGGCCACGCACATCGGGCCGTAGGCATAGCGCCCCGCGTGCAGAATTTGCATCGCGATTTTGCCCCCTGCTTCGTGCACACGGTCCGTGACGATCGAATGGTTCGCGACGTCTTCGTCCGTGGTCATCATCGCGGCACCGGGCAGAACGGAGCCTTCCAAATTCGGCCCGATCCCACCTGTGACCATCAAACCCACATCGCCGCGCGCGCGTTCGGCGTAAAATTCAGCGACGCGGTTCCAGTCTTTGGTTTCTTCAAGGCCGGTGTGCATCGACCCCATCAACACGCGGTTTTTCAACGTGGTAAAGCCAAGATCGAGCGGGGCAAGCAGGTGTGGATAGGCGGACATTGTGACGGCTCCCTTAATTTCGAGTTGTTAGGTAGATCGCCCAAAGCCCGTGTCGATGTCACGCACAACCTAACGTCATGGGTCAGCTGTGGGCGGCAGCGATCTTCGAAATGACCGTTAGCGCGTCTTGTTCGCGCCCATCCGGCACAAACAGGTGGTCGTGAAAGAAACCCGCAACCGGGTTCACGCCCATGTCCTGCTTGGCAAGTTCGGTGGCGATGTGGGCGATGAACCCGACAGCCTCGAGTGCTGAGTGAATGTTCAATGTGATCATGCGGCACGGAAATTCAAAGGGCAGGTCGTGTGCCTGCGCTTGGGCTTGCGTGAGGATCAAGGTGATCCCTTCGGCCTCTTGAAACATCATGCGCGGGGACAACCCGTCAGGCATCGTGCGATCCTTGAGGGTCACGAAAACGAACAGATCGTCGATCAGGTCGGCGCTCATGGTACCCAGTAGCGTGTTCAAATTGGTTTCGCCGGTCATCTGCTGTCCTTTGGGTTTCTTCGTGTTACACGTCAAAACGCTAGCACGAGGAGCACGCCCATGACACCCGAAGAGATCGCCAAACTGCCCTATCGCCAAAACGTGGGCCTTATGGTTTTGAATGAACACGGCGAAGTGTTCGTCGGGCAACGCCGCGACAATGCGGTGGCCGCGTGGCAGATGCCCCAAGGCGGGATCGACAAAGGCGAAGAGGCCGAGGCCGCCGCCCTGCGCGAGCTAGAAGAAGAGACGGGGATTTCGCCCGATCTGGTGGATATCATCGCGGTCAGTGCCGGCTGGATTCCCTATGACCTGCCACGCGAATTGATCATGAAACTGTGGAAAGGGCGCTATCGCGGCCAAGAGCAAAAGTGGTTTCTGATGCGTTTTAAGGGCAGCGATGCAGATGTGAATATCCAGACTGAACACCCGGAATTCTCGGAATGGCGCTGGCTGAAGTCCGCTGATTTGGTGGATAACATTGTACCGTTCAAGCGCGATGTTTATGTATCTGTAGTGGAAGAATTCAAAGAGTACTTGTAATGCGCCTGTTTGCTATTGCCCTGTCTGTCCTTGTTCCGGCCCAAGCGATGGCCCTATCCTGCATTCCGCCATCGGTGGAACGTAGCTTTGGATATGCGCAAGACGCCGAGGAACTGTACGTGGTTGTCAGTGGCGAGCTGACCTTTGATGAACGCAAAATCCCGCAAAGACCCAAGAACCCGAACAACGCCCCAAAGCTGACGTTGATCCCTGCGACGTTGTCGGGGCAATCCTTGTCCAAGGCTGGGTTCGTGACGACCTTCGACCAACTGATCACGATTGAATTGCGCTGCTTTGGTCCGTGGTGTGGCTCCGTGACCAGCGGGACCGAACACTTGGCATTTATGAAAAAGACCGACGCGGGATACACGCTGAGCGTTGACCCCTGCTATTCGGCGGTGTTTTCAAAACCAACGCCGCAGATGTTAGACACAGCGACGGCCTGCATGAATGGCGCAAAATGCAGCCCTGAATTCTAAGGTCGAACTTCAGAGCACCGGTAGATGCGGTGCCAGGCTTGGGTTCCAACCGTTTGATTTGCGCGGATCATCGAAAATCTCAATTTTCCGTTTGATCGGGACAAAACCGCTGCGCACGTAAAATTGCATCGCTTGCTGGCTGTCGCCTGTGCAGGTGTGCAGGTGAAACCGCGAGATACCCGCAGCCCATGCGGTTTCGATCGCAGTGTTCATCAGGAAACGGCCCGCGCCCGTGCCAATCAAAGCACTGGTCAGCCCGAAAAACATCAGTTCGCATTCGCCCGGCGTGCGGAAATCCAGTTCTAACAGGGCTTCGTCAGCGCCATCTTTGCTAAGCGTCCAGATGTGAATGTTCTTGTCGTGAATGATCGCGCTGAGGTCTGCGTCCGACATCACCGTGCGCGACACCCAAAGCCAATCCGCCCCGATCCGGGAAAAGATTGACCGGTACCACTCGAGGCTCGGGGTTTCGACCCGCCGCAGCGTGACGCCTGACGGGGCTGGCACAGGCCGTGTATCGGCCCGCGCGCGCATTTCCAGTTGGGTCACAACGACCGCCAATTTGTCGTTTGCAACGTCGTGATACCCGTCCCTGAGCATGGTTTAGACCAGTCCTTTGGATTTGAAGGTATCCATCATCGACACCACAGGGCGCGGCCCGATGTGACTGATGACTTCGGCCGCGCAGGCGTTGCCCATCTTGCCGCAAGTTTCCAAAGTTGCACCAGTCGCGAGGCCGTAGATAAAGCCGGCGGCGAATTGATCGCCTGCACCGGTTGCGTCTACCGGAACGACCTTAGTCACGGGCACATCGACACGTTCGTCGCCGCGAATGATCGTCACGCCGTCACCAGATCGTGTGCACACAACCAGCGGACACATGGCTGCGGTTTTCGCCAGCGCGTCTTCTAGATCGTCGGTTTCGAACAAGGATTTCAATTCAGCCTCGTTGCCCATCACGAAATCCAGTTCGTCGCCGATCATGCGCAGGAAATCGGCGCGGTGACGGTTGACGCAGAACGGATCGGAAATCGCGATACCGGCCATGCCACCTGCAGCACGGGTTTGGCGCGATGCCTCAAGAAAGGCTTGTTTGCCTTGGTCTTTGTCAAAGAGGTAACCCTCGAGGAACATAATTTTTGTGTCGCTGGCGACGCCGTCTGGCACATCGGCTGGCCCCACGTTTGTCGAAATCCCAAGGTAAGTGTTCAACGAACGCTCGCCGTCCGGCGTTACAAAGATCATGCAACGTGATGTTGGCAAGTCTTCGTCCGATACAGGGGCGTTGACGAATTCGGTGCCTTCGTCTGCCATGGATTTAGCGTAAAACAGGCCCAATTCATCGTCGCGCACACGCCCGATAAAGGCTGTGGGCAAGCCCAACGACCCGATGCCGGAAATCGTGTTTGCAACCGACCCGCCGGGGGTCTGCACGCGGTCGCCTGTCATCGCGCCAAACAAGGCTTCGGACCGGTCTGTTTCGACCAGTTGCATGATGCCTTTGTCGATCTTGTTGTCGACGAGGAACGCTTCGGAGCACTGGGTAATCACGTCAACAACGGCGTTACCGATGCCGACCACTTGGTACTTAGTCATAGTTTTTGTCCTTAAAGTCGCAGAGATCGCGGATGATGCAGGTTTTGCACATCGGTTTGCGGGCCTTGCAGTGATAGCGCCCATGCAGGATCAACCAGTGATGGGCATGAAGTTGAAAATCGGCTGGAATGTTGTCTTCGACGGCGCGTTCGACTGCATCGACAGTTTTACCCGGCGCGATGCCTGTGCGGTTGCCAACGCGGAAAATATGCGTATCGACGGCTTGGGCAGGCTGGCGCCACCACATGTTCAGAACCACGTTTGCAGTTTTGCGGCCCACACCGGGCAGCGATTGCAGGGCGGCGCGTGAATTGGGGACAATGCCGCCGTAGTCGTTCACGAGGATCTCGCTCAGCTTGATCACGTTCTTGGCTTTTTGGCGAAACAGCCCGATGGTTTTGATGTGATCGGTCAGCCCGTCAATGCCAAGGTCGAGCATTTTTTGCGGCGTGTCAGCGATCTGGAACAGCGCGCGCGTGGCTTTGTTCACGCCAACGTCGGTCGCCTGCGCAGACAGGGCCACGGCCACGACCAAAGTGTAGACGTTCACGTGCTCCAGCTCGCCCTCGGGTTCGGGGTCATGCTGTTGAAAGCGCGTGAATATCTCACGAATACGATGATAGCCAAGTTGTTTTACCATGGGCCGTTCTATGCCTGTTTGCGCAGGCCCCTGCAAGCATTGTGCGATTTGCGCAAATATCGGGTCGCTTGGACGGGCTTGGCTGGTTAGATTTGCTCTATGATACAGAATGATGAACAGACCAGCGGCTATCACTACGGCGTCATGGCGCGCGCGATTGAACTGATTGATGCGGCGGACGAACCGCTAAGCCTTGATGCCCTCGCAGCGCAAATGGGCATGAGTGCGCCGCATTTCCAGCGCGTGTTCAGTCGGTGGGTTGGGGTGTCGCCAAAGCGGTACCAGCAATATCTGACGCTGGGCCACGCCAAGGCGATGTTGGCAGCACAAGTCAGCACCATGCAAACGGCCCACGCGGCGGGCCTGTCGGGGTCAGGGCGCTTGCACGATTTGTTTCTAAGGTGGGAGGCGATGAGCCCCGGTGAATACGCCAAGGGCGGTGCCGGTTTGCAGATTTTCTGGGGATGGTTTGACAGCCCGTTTGGGCGTGCCATCGTGATGGGAACCACACGCGGAATTTGCGGGTTGGGGCTGGCCGGAGAAATTGGCGAAGACGCGGCCTTTGCAGATTTGGCAAAACGCTGGCCGAACGCAGAATTTATCGAGGATGCGGATCGACTGCGGCCTTGGGTCGCTTCGGCTTTTGGAAAGGTGGGGGAAAAAGCGCCGCTGCATCTGATCGGCGCGCCGTTCCAGATCAAAGTGTGGGAGGCGCTGCTGTGCGTGCCAACGGGACAGGTCACAACCTATTCTGACATCGCCGAACAGGTGGGCAACCCAAGGGCTGTGCGTGCTGTCGGGACCGCGATCGGGCGCAACCCTGTCAGCTGGTTGATCCCGTGCCACCGCGCGTTGCGCAAATCCGGCGCGTTGGGCGGGTATCATTGGGGGCTGCCGATGAAACGCGCAATGCTGGCCTACGAGGCGGCGCGCGCAGAGGCGTGACCTGATCCTATTGCCACCCCTGTCGGGGTGATACGATGTCTGTAATCTCTGTTCAGAGATTACGTTTTGCCGCACGCTGAGCCGTTTTAAGCCGTAAATATTGTGGGCGGGATGTCGCCGATCCAAATTTCCCCTTATTTTGTGTCGGGCGCATTGCCATATAGAGTGTAATCACAACAAGGCCCGCCCGAACGGAGCCGCATGATTTGAAGGCAGTAGAAAATGAGACTTATGAAATCCCCTATTCTTTTTGCGCTGTGTGGCGCGATGGCGCTTGGCGCATGTACGGACCCGGCCTCGTTGGGTGGTAATCCGAACGATCCTAATCAAAAGACCAAACAAGGGGCCGCAGTCGGTGCCGCAGCTGGCGCGATTTTGGGCGTTTTGGTCAGCAACAAAGACGACCGTGCAAAAGGCGCGATTACCGGTGGCCTCGTGGGTGCCGGTGTTGGTGCTGGCGTCGGCTATTCGCTGGACAAGCAAGAGGCTGACCTGCGCCGTGATCTGGGCAACGACAACGTGACGATCCAGAACACGGGTGATCGTTTGATCGTGACCTTGCCACAAGACATTCTGTTCGCCTCTGGCAGCTTTGCTGTGCGTTCGGATTTGCGCCGGGATTTGGGCGCAGTGGCCAGCAACTTGCAGGCCTACCCGAATTCGACAATCCAGATCGTCGGACACACCGACAGTGACGGCGATGCGGCATCCAACCAACAACTTAGCGAACGTCGCGCCAATGCGGTTGCCGATATTCTGCTGGACGCGGGCATCCCGTTCTCGCGCATTCAGACCTACGGCCGCGGTGAAAACCAACCGGTTGCAAGCAATCTGGATCCGGCAGGCAAATCGCAAAACCGTCGCGTCGAGATCGTGATTTTGCCCAACGCGTCCTAATCGATGTGAAAATCTGCACACTCAGTGTGTGATCGAAAGGCCCCAAAGTTTCTTTGGGGTCTCTTGCTTTGTGGGGTTCGCGTTGCAAGGTTAAGGGCAGACGAGTTCAAAGAGGTAAATCAATGGCACAGCTGAAAATTTTGGGAATTTCCGGATCACTGCGCAAGGCGGCAACCAATGGGATGTTGTTGCGCGAAGCGGCGCGATTGTTTGGCGATTGCGACTATAACGAGGCCAGAATTGAAATGGCGTTGTATGACGGGGATGTCGAACAGGCGGACGGCGTGCCTGATGCAGCGCAACTGTTGTCGGATCAAATCGCAGCGGCCGATGCGGTGATTATGTCCACGCCAGAATACAACAAAGGCCCGTCAGGCGCGTTAAAGAACGCTTTGGATTGGGTCAGCCGGACGGACGGTGCCCCTTGGGCGGACAAGCCCGTGGCGATCATGTCTGCCGCTGCAGGACGGTCAGGCGGCGAGCGTGCGCAAATGGTGTTGCGCGGTTTTCTGGTGCCATTCCGCCCTCGAATTTTGCAGGGCCCAGAGGTGCATCTGGCCGCCAGCTATGAGGCGTTTGATGAAACAGGCCAGTTGATCGGTGATGCTTATGTCAAAGATTTGACGGCCCTCATGGCGGCCTTGCGCTCAGAGATCGGTCGCTAGCCTCGTGCCAATTTCGATCAGGTTTTGATCGGGGTCACGAATGTAAATCGACACAATGGCAAAGCAGGCTCCGGTGCGTGGCACGGGGCCTTCTGCGATTTGAACGCCCAAGGTTGCAAGGTGGCTCGACCATTCAGCGATTGACGTTTCGCTCAGAAAACACAAATCAGCGCTGCCGGGCGTTGGGTGTGCGGCCTTTGGTTCAAATTCCGCCCCCGCGTGGTGCAAGTTGATCTTTTGCGCGCCGAATTTTAACGCCTTTCGGGTTGTCCCATCCGCGACTGGAAATTCCTGCACGCGCATCCCCAAAACGGTTGCGTAAAATGCGCAGGTTTTTTCAATATCGCGCACTGTCAGCACCAGATGATCAAGGCCGGACAGCGAAGGGGATTGCCGCATGGTTTGGTTTTCCTTATCCAATTCATATGAATTTTGATCCAACTGCCAGCGCAAGTCAAAGCGATGTGATGGACGTGGCCCGCGCCACAGCGATGCAAGTTGCCTTGGGGCAAAACCCGTCAATTGCGCAGGGCGATGTCTTGCCGCCGTTTTTCCACCAACTGTATTTCTGGACCCCACAACCGCCTGATCAACTGGGCCGTGACGGGCATCCTAAAGTCGGTGGTTTGATCCCCGACATGGGTCTGCCGCGTCGGATGTGGGCCGGTGGACGGCTCGCGTTCCACTCACCTTTGCGGGCGGGAATCGCTGCCCACCGTGTCAGTGTGTGTGAAAAAGCGGATCGCAAGGACGGGCGCACAGGGCCGTTGGCGTTTGTCACCCTGCGCCACGACATTTGGCAGGATGACGCGTGCTGCATCAGCGAATGGCAAGACTTGGTTTATCGTAAGGATCCGGCCCCGGACGCCCCGCGCCCCGTCGCCCCAATCGCTCGTACAGACGAGGACCAGGCCATCGAGGTTTCATTCGATGCGACGCTGCTGTTTCGCTATTCCGCGCTGACGTTCAACGGCCACCGCATCCATTACGATTTGCCCTACGCGCGTTCGGTCGAAGGTTACGACGGCTTGGTCGTGCATGGCCCGCTGTTGGCCCAACATTTGATGCTGATGGCCGAAAGCGCACTGGGTCCGCTCAGTGAATTCACGTTCCGCGCCACGGCCCCGTTGATGCATTTCGAAACAGCAACTCTGTGCCGCAAAGGCCGTGAATTCTGGGTACGTGGGCCGGATGGCCGCCAGTGCATGCAAGCTACAGCGTAACGCCGAATGCCTCGGGGATCGCGTCGCGGTTTTCCAACATCAGATCGGCCATGACTTCGGCTACTTTGGGTGCGATGCCGAACCCGATTTTGAATCCACCGTTGGCGATAAAATGCCGTTTTTGGTCAGGCCACGCGCCCAACATCGGCGCGCGATTATGCGATCTGGGGCGCAAGCCTGCCCAGCGTTCAAGGACCGGCGCGTCGGCCAAAACCGGCAACGCGGCGCGCGTGCGTTCGATCAGCGCATCCAACTGGTCGTCCGTTTCAAAGGGCGCGTCAAAGTACCGCTCGGTCGTGGATCCGATCCCGACAGTGCCGTTTGCATGCGGAATGATGTGCACGTTGTCGACGTAGATTTGCGGGGCATCCGGGGCGTCAAATTGCAGCAAGGCGGCTTGCCCCTTTTCACCGGCACCGATCAGACGGCTGTAGGTTTTGCTCATTTTTTCTAGCCCCGGAACGCCCGTCGCCCACAGGGTTTGACCCTGATCCACACCGTCGGTTTTGACACGAATGCCTTTGGTCGCCAGCGCCGCCACCAGTGCTGCGCAGGCCATGCGCGGATGAATGCGCGCGCTCAGCGTGTCGTGAACCAGATAGCCAGTCGGGCTGGTTGGCCCCCAGGGTGCGTCTGAGGAGGGCAGTACCGACCACGTCGCATGCGCGCCCCACAGTTCGGTTGCGTTTTGTCCACGGGTCTTTGCCAGTTCCAATCCGCGCGCGTTCAGGATCGGTTGCAAACGCCCGGTGCGGGCATAGCCGGATGCAGTGCCCGAGGTGTCTTCGATCTCGGACCAGAACGCCCGTGCCATCAGCAAGCTGTCCAGCTGGAACTGCTTTTTTACGTCCCATTTTTCCGGCACATGAGGCGCCAATGCGCCCACAATGCCACCGCTGCTGCCCGACGCGGCACCGTTCGGGTCAATGATCTGAACCCGCGCGCCACGGCGCACGCACGCCCATGCAATCGACAGCCCAAAGATGCCTGCGCCGCGCACAGTGATGTCAGCAGTTGTCAATCGTTTGGCCTTTCTGCACAGTCGCGCTGAGTTGCCTAATGATACAGAGGTCCGAGGTGCACAACCAGCGCGCAAAGCTAACTTGGACAGATGGTCGCGTGCCGGTGTCCGTGGATTTTGATGATCCGTACTTCAGCCTGAAAAACGGGTGGGAAGAAGCACGCTATGTCTTTCTGCGGGGCAACGGTCTGCCCGCACGTTTTGTGGACGGGTTTCATGTGGCTGAACTGGGGTTTGGCGCGGGTTTGAATTTTCTGGCAACGCTGATGGAATGGCGCGCATCCGGGGCGCAGGGCGTTTTGCGCTTCACCAGTTTTGAGGCCTTTCCGATGACGTTGGACGACATGGATGCCGCCCTCGCGTTGTTCCCCGAAGTGACAGTTGTGCGGACCGAGCTAATGTCGGCTTTGCGTGCTGGCGGTTGGACACACGATTTTGGCGATGTCATTCTAGAGGTCATCATCGGTGACGCGCGCACAGCGTTGCCCGATTGGAACGGGCAGGCAGATGCGTGGTTTTTGGACGGGTTTTCGCCAGCCAAGAACCCCGAACTGTGGTCGCCCGACCTGATGCAATCCGTCGCGGATCACACGACCCAAACAGGCACCGCTGCGACCTACACGTCGGCGGGTTTTGTGCGGCGCGGATTGCAGGACGCAGGTTTTGACGTCACACGCGCCAAAGGTTTCGGTCGCAAAATCCACATGACAGTGGCGCAGATGAAAGCAGGCACATGACCAACAGCACCCGCCTCGGAATTTTGGTGATGATCGCTTCGACTTTTGTGCTGTCGCTGCAAGACGGGGTGTCGCGGCATTTGGCGTCGGAATACAACGTGCTGATGATCGTGATGCTGCGCTATTGGTTTTTTGCAACGTTCGTGATCGCGATTGCGATACGGCAGGCGGGGGGGCTGCGCAAAGCGGCGACAACGCAACAGCCGATCTTGCAAATCGCGCGGGGCGTGTTGCTGGCGGCCGAAGTCTGCGTCGGCATTCTTGCATTCACTTATCTGGGGCTCGTCGATTCACTGGCGATCTTTATTTGTTATCCGCTGATTGTGGCGGCGCTGTCTGGTCCTGTCTTGGGTGAAACCGTTGGCTGGCGGCGCTGGGCGGCGATCGGCGTGGGGTTCATCGGCGTGATGATCATCCTGAAGCCGGGGATGGGCGTGTTCGATCTCGCAAGCATCCTGCCTCTGTTGTCCGCCGTGATGTTCGCAGCCTACGCGCTGATGACCCGTTTTGCGGCGCGCCAAGACAGCACTGCGACCAGCTTTTTCTGGACCGGCACGGTGGGCTGCGTGTTCATGACCGCGATCGCCATCTGGATGTGGGAACCGATGATCCCAACCGACTGGATGTGGATGGGCGTGCTGTGCATCACGGGCGCAATTGGCCACTGGCTGTTGATCAAATGTTACGAGCTGGCAGAGGCGAGCGCGGTCCAGCCATTCGCCTATTTCCACCTCGTGTTCGGGACAATTGTTGGCGTCAGCGTCTTTGGCGAAGTGGTGGAATTGAACGTCGCCCTCGGGGCCGTCATCGTTGTGGCAGCAGGCCTATTCACCTTTTGGCGCGAACGCCTTCAAAGTTGAGCCTTTGATCTCGTCGCTGAAGGGCACCGGCAACGGGTCTTTGCCCAACCGCGCGCGGTAGATCGGCAGGCTTTCAGTGACGCGCATCACGTAGTTGCGGGTTTCGCGGAACGGGATCTGTTCGATCCAATCGATGACATCGACGTTTGCGGACCGCGGATCACCGTACAAACCCGACCAGCGGATTGGCCGGCTGGGCCCCGCGTTGTAGGCTGCAGACATCATCACAACGTTGCCGTCAAAACGACCCGCCAAGGTCGACAAAAATTTGGACCCAAGTTCAGCGTTGTAGACAGGATCACTGGTCAATCGTCCGGTCGAATGTTCGCTGGAACGCCCCAAGCCTTGTGCAACTTCTTTTGCTGTGGCGGGCATGATTTGCATCAAGCCACGCGCGCCAACGCCGCTTTGGACTATCGGGTCAAATTCGCTTTCGCGACGTGCGATGGCCAGCGACATTTCTGCGGCCATGGGCAATTTTGCCTGCGCCAAGGGGTGAAGCGCGTAGTAGGGCGCGGCCAACGTGATGCCACGATAGGCGACCCGTTTGCCGATCATTACGGCAAGGTGCGGCTGCTCTGCATCGATGGCGGCTTGGCCCAACTGAGCGGCGGCGGCTTCGTCTAATTGTTCGGCGTAATGCGTCCAGAACCGTTCGGCCACGTCCAGTTCACCCGAGGCTTGCAACAGTAATCCGGCCTCGAACAACGGATCGTTCGCCATGGCAGATGTGCGCCAGTCGGGGATTGCTGCGCGGCCTGCAAGGTCACTGTCGAACGGCAGATCAGCACGCTCGGCAGCCAGCAATCCGTAGAACGACGTCTGGAACTGCGCCCCGTCTGCATAAGCTTGATCGGCGGCCGCAATGTCGCCCATTGCCTCGTGTGCGCGGCCAATCCAGTACCCTGCGCGGCCGCGTGAAATCGGGCTTTCGATGACGCTGCGGTGGTTTTGAAAATGGGTCAGGGCGGTCTTTGGATCATCCAGTTTGCGCAGGGCGATGAAACCCGCAAGCCATTCCAGATCAGCGTAGGCAGACCCGCCCGTCAGAAAATGTTGCGAGGCGATCGTGTAGGCGCGTTTTGCATCGCCGTCCCGCATTTCATCCCGGGCCAAAGACCGGCGGCGGTTTGACCATTGTTCGGGCTGTCCGAGGGCTTTGGCGCTGGTCGACGTTGCGATCAACAAATCCTTGGCCGACGCACTGCGCCCCTTGCGCGCGCGCCACACGAATCGGTCGTGGGCAAGGCCTGCATCGTTCTGCAATGCCTCTGGAACGGCATCAATCAACGCGTTTGCATCGCCGCTTAGGTTTTGCAAGGCAATCCGCGCACGGGCCAGTTTTACCTGGGCGGTGGGGATCAGATCGAACATGCGACGTACGTCGGTTAGGGATCCTTCCCACAGCATGTTGTTCGTGCGCCCTTCGTGATGGTTCAGCAGCACGTCGCTGTGCTCGGCCATGAAACGGGCGTGGCTGGTGTCGTTCATCTCCATCGTGCGCCATGCCAGAACAACGGTGGCTTGGGCCTCGCCGGTTTGGCCGGCCGCAGTTTGCGCTGCCGCATAGGCCAGTACGCCGCGCGGGGTTTGGGGTGCTTGCGCTGCGAAAAATGCCAGCACAGCATCGTCACCAGCCTTGATCACGGCATCTTCGGATTTGCGGCGCAACAATGCCTCGCCGGGCCAATCGGTGCGACGGGCCAGAAAATTACGAACATCTTCGTATGATCCGCGCCCCGCCCGCAAGCGGTGCCATTCGATAACGTCCGCGGCGACAGCCCCATCCTTTGTGGCCAAAGTTGCCGCAGTGTCCCAGTTGCCTGCGCGCATTGCATCCATCGCCCACCCAAGCGGACGCGGGCGTTCTGCGACAGCGACGCTACAGAGGCCAAATATCAGGGCCAAACATAGCCAAAAACGGGTACCAAATCGTGAGATCACTTGCATTTCCTATCACAGCAAGGCTAGAGCCTGTCACCATATCGTTTGGAGCACCGTGTACAACTCACGACTTCTCTATCGGCGGTTTGACGACCCATTTGCCGCCCCTCGGTCTGGGGGGCTTTTTGAAAACAAGGACGTGAAAAATGTTTAAAGGTTCTATGCCTGCCCTCATCACGCCGTTTCTCAACGGCGAACTGGATCTCGAAACGCTGAAGAAGCTGGTCGAGTGGCACATTGGCGAAGGCAGCCACGGGTTTGTCCCCGTCGGCACCACTGGCGAAAGCCCGACGCTGACCCATGAAGAGCACGAGACAGTGATCGAAACCGTGGTCAAAGCATCCGCAGGCCGTGTGCCGGTAATTGCCGGTGCGGGGTCCAACAACACGGTTGAGGCGATGCGCTTTGTGCAGTTTGCGCAAAAGGTCGGGGCCGATGCGGCGCTGGTCGTGACGCCATATTACAACAAGCCAACGCAACGCGGTCTGATCGCGCATTTCACAGCGCTGCATGACTGCGCCAACGTGCCGATCATCATCTACAACATTCCGGGGCGTTCGGTGGTTGATATGACCCCTGCGACGATGGCCGAACTGTCGAAATTGCCGCGCATCATTGGCGTAAAAGATGCCACTGGTGATCTGGCGCGGGTCTGCGATCAGCGTTTGGCCTGTGGTCCTGATTTTGTGCAGCTGTCTGGTGAAGACGCGACAGCGCACGGGTTCAACGCCCAAGGTGGGATTGGCTGCATTTCTGTGACGGCAAACGTTGCACCGGGTCTGTTGGCCAAGATGCAGAACGCCTGTTTGGCGGGTGACTATGCGGCCGCACTTACGATCCAAGACACGCTGATGCCATTGCACAAGGCGATCTTTACCGAACCAGGTTTGGTCGGCGCGAAATATGCCATGTCGCGCTTGGGCTTGTGCTCCGACGAGGTCCGCTTGCCGCTGACGTCGCTGTCGGATGACACCAAAGCACTGGTCGATGCGGGCCTGAAACATGCAGGATTGTTGTAGGCTTGGATAAACGTCGCCTGACATCGATCTTTGAAATCACAGGGTCGCTGTCAGCGATGGTCTATGCGGTGTTGATCGCATCAAACACCGGCAACGAAATGATCGGTTTTTCGCTGTTGTTGATCTCGGCCAGCCTGTTTGCGGTTTGGGCTGTGATTGACGCACGCTGGACGTTTTTGTTGCTACAACTGTTCTACGCAGGCTCGGCTGTTTTTGGGCTGGTGCGCTGGGCGTAAGCAGCGATCAAGAATAGAAAAAGGCGCGCGGAATGTCATGTTCCACGCGCCTTTTTTCGATTTCAACGCTTGCCGTAGTACAGGCCGACGACGTGCTCTGCTTCGGCAAAGAACAACCAGCGCGTGGCAAGAACGCCCGCGATGTGGCTGATCACGGCCAGCAGTGCCAGCCAATGCGAAAAGAACGGCGCGGCCAGCAGCATCACCGGCAGCAAGACCATCAACAGTAGCGAAATAATCCGCAGCTTTGAGGAATGCTTGCGACCGACCACGTGGATAAATTCGCGCATCAGATAGTTGGTGCCGGTGTGCGGCGGTTCAAACGCGCGCACCTCGCCGATGTTCCCAAGACCCGTAGCAGTTGCCATTGTCGTGCCTGAATTTGCGAACGCTTTGTCGCCAACCACCCACGTTGCGATCTGGATCACGCCGGCCAGCAGGATCAACCACAGCGCGATGGCCGTTGATCCCTTAAGCAACGCGCCACCGGCCAATGCGAACGACAGGTACATCGCTGGCGTGAGGTTGGTGTACCACCGCGGGATGGTTTTCATCTGCGCGTAGATCATCGACGTGGTGAACACGGTTGCCAATGCGCCGATTGCGCCAAGCCAGCCCAGCGGTTGCCAAGCTGTGTCGAAAAACACCAGACCAAGGCCGTACAGCCCCATCAAAACGAGGGTCGCGACGGCTGCAATGCCTTCGCGGCTCAGCCAGCTGGACCGCCACTGTGTGAACGCCTTGAGCGCACGTTCAGGGTGCCCAAGGTGGAACGTCGACGAGATCAATCCGCCGACGCCCATGACGTAAGCGATCAGCCAGAATGCGAACGCCGTCCAACCGGTGTAGGGCGTAGGATCGATCCCCAACCAGAACAGCAGGCCAAATCCAAGGCCCGAGAACGTGGTGAAAATAATAACTGACGGTGCTGGATGCATCAGAGTTTCTCCAGTGTTTTATCTAGCCAACCAAGGAAGCCCGTAGGCTCTTCGGCGATGGGCGCAAGGAAGGGGGCGAGCACGTCAAATTCTGGCAGCGCATCTTTTGGACGTGGTGGCAGGTATTGGTTAACGGGCTTGGTGCCTTGTTCTGGCATCAGATCCATGCCGCCGCGCTCTGCGACCAGTTTGGACACGTCTGAATTTTCGTCGCCCAAGTCGCCAAAGTGGCGGGCACCCGACGGGCAGGTGCGCACGCAGGATGGGACGCGGTCAACTTCGGGCAGGTTTTCGTTGTAGATGCGGTCGACACACAGGGTGCATTTTTTCATGACCCCTTCTTCTTGGTCCAACTCGCGCGCGCCGTAAGGACAGGCCCACGCGCACAAACCGCACCCGATGCAGTCACTTTCGTTGACCAGAACGATGCCGTCTTCGACCCGCTTGTAACTGGCGCCTGTCGGGCAGACGGTGACGCAAGGCGCGTCTTCGCAGTGCAAGCAGGACTTGGGAAAGTGGATGGTTTGGGCGGCGGGTTGTACCTTTTCCGAGGTCGCCAAAGGCTGCACTTCGAAAGAATGCACACGGTTCAGAAAGGTGCCCGAATTGTCTGCACCGTAGGCGTTTTGATCCGACAAAGGCGCGCCGTAGTTTTCGGTGTTCCAGCCCTTGCAGGAAATCACGCAAGCATGGCAGCCAACGCAGGTGTCCAGATCAATGACGAGGCCCAGTTTCTTTTGGGTTTGTGTTGGTAGAGTTGTCATTTGCCAACCTTCCATGCGAGATTTTTGGGACCCGTGCCAACCGGTGATTTGATCGGTGGCAAGCTGGGCTGTGATTCATTTGGCACCGCAGCTTTTTCGATGCGCACCTTAAGGTCGAACCACGCAGCTTGGCCGGTGATCGGATCAGAGTTGGCCCAGCGCAGACCGTCGCCTTTGGGCGGCAGCAGTTCGTGGATCAAGTGGTTGAGCAAGAAACCCTTGGTGGCCTCCGGCGCGTCCTCTTCCAGCGCCCACGCGCCTTTGCGTTTGCCGATCGCGTTCCACGTCCAGATGGTGTTTTCGTTCAGCGCGGCCATTTCCAAAATCGGCACGGTGATTTCGCCGTGGGGCGAGGTGACCTTGACCCAGTCTTCGTCCTTAAGCCCATGTTCTTTCATCAGCTTGGTCGGAATATACAGCGGGTTGTGGCCGTGCAGTTGGCGCAACCACGCGTTCTGCGAGCCCCACGAATGGTACATCGCCATCGGGCGCTGCGTCAGTGCAGTGATCGGATATTCGTCGCCTTTGTTGTCGGCGTCGTTCGAATACCAGATTGGTAGCGGGTCCATTGTCGCTTTGATCCGCTCGCGCAGGTGGTCTGGCGGCTGGTGTTCGCCGTGCCCTTCGGCAGCCAGTTGGAATTTGCGCATCGGTTCAACATACAGCGAAAACAGGTAAGGTTGCGGGCTGTCGTAGATGCCCATGCCCACGGCCCAATCCTGATACTTGGTGTTCCAAGGCTTGTAGTAGTTGGCACCCTCTGGAATGTGTTCAACAAAGAAACCACCGTTTTCGATGTAGTTATCAAGCTGGCTGGCGTTGACGCCACCGCGCCCTGATTGCGTGCCGTTTTCACCCATGCGCCACCCAGCGAGTGGGCCAATGCCCGGACGGCGTTCGTGGTTGACGATGTAGTCGGCGTAGTCTTCGTATTTTGCCGAACCATCTTCGTTGGTAAAGCCGGGCAGGTCCATTTTCGCGCCCAACTGGCACAGCACAGTTTGGAACCCGCGCACATCGCGATCAGGTTCGATGACCGGCCAGCGGATCGCGTCTGCGGCGGCGTCTGCCTCGCAAATCGGGCGGTCCAGCAGGGAAATGCAATCGTGGCGTTCAAGGTAGGTCGCGTCGGGGAAAATCAGGTCGGAATAAGCGACCATTTCAGATGAATACGCATCGGAATAGATGATGTGCGGGATGACGTATTCGCCGGTTTCCTCATTCTTGTCGGTCAGCATTTCGATCACGCCGCGCGTGTTCATCGATGAATTCCACGACATGTTCGCCATGTACATAAACAGCGTGTCGATTTTGTAGGGGTCACCCGCGTAGGCGTTCGAAATCACCATGTGCATCAGCCCGTGGCTGGACATCGGGTTTTCCCACGTAAACGCTTTGTCGATGCGCGCTGGCACGCCATCCTCGCGGTAAGCGAGGTCTTCTGGCCCTTGCACAAAACCCAAATGCGGGCCATTCAGCGGCTGACCGGGGTTCATGCCCGTGTGCGGCTTGGGGTGCGCTTTGGCGGGCTTTGGATAGGGCGGCTTGAACCGGAAACCACCGGGCACTTCGACAGTGCCCAGCAGGATTTGCAGCGTGTGCAAGGCGCGGCAGGTCTGGAACCCGTTCGCGTGCGCCGAAATCCCACGCATCGAGTGGAAAGACACCGGGCGCCCTTTCATCGTTTTGTGGGTCTCACCGCGGAAATCGGTCCATTCAATGTCGAGCTCGAATTCTTCTTCAAACGCCACACGCGCGATTTCTGCGGCGATTGCGCGGATGCGTGTCGCCGGAATGCCGCAACGGTCTGCGACCGCTTCTGGCGCGTATTCGTCCGACAAATAGCGGTCTGCCATTTTGTGGAATACGGGGCGGTGGGTGACACCTGCGATGCGGTGCGTCGCGGATAGATCGGGTTTTACCCCCGGCTTGTCGAAGGCTGTCAGCTTGCCGCTGACGCGGTCGATGACCAGTTCTTTGCCATCCTCATCGCGCATCAACAGGCCGAATTCAGGCGATTTTTCATCACAGTTCACCAGCACAGGCGCGTCGGTGTATTGCGCGAGGTAATCCAGATCGATCTTGCCCGCTTTCATCAAACAGTGGACCATCGCGAGGATAAACAAGCCATCCGTGCCCGGCGTGATGCCGACCCAATCGTCTGCAACGGCGTTATAGCCTGTGCGGATCGGGTTCACACCAATGACGCGGGCACCGCGTGCTTTGATCTTGCCGATGCCCATTTTGATCGGGTTTGAATCGTGATCCTCGGCGACACCAAACAGCATGAATAGTTTGGTGTAGTCCCAGTCAGGTTGTCCGAATTCCCAGAACGCGCCGCCCATCGTGTAGATGCCAGCGGCCGCCATGTTGACCGAACAGAACCCGCCGTGTGCTGCATAGTTTGGTGTGCCAAAATTTTGCGCCCAGAACGACGTGAACGATTGCGATTGATCGCGGCCGGTAAAGAACGCCAGCTTCGATGGGTCTTCTTTGCGGATAGGTTCCAGCCAGTCAGCGGCGATTTGCAGGGCTTCATCCCAGCTGATTTCTTCGAACTCGCCCGATCCACGTGGCCCGACCCGTTTCAGTGGGGCGCGCAAACGCGAGGGCGCGTTGACCTGCATGATGCCAGCAGAGCCTTTGGCGCACAGCACGCCCTGGTTCACAGGGTGATCGCGGTTGCCCTCGATGTAGGCGACTTTTAGATCGCCCAGCGGGTCCTTTTTCATGTGCACGTTAATCCCACACCGGCAGGCACACATGTAACAGGTCGTCTTGCGGATCTCGTCCGATACTTTGGGCGATAGATCAATTTTTGGCTGGTTCATGTGTGGCTCCCTAGCGATGTCAAAGGACGCTGCGGACCAGCGACACGGCCCCAAGGCCGATCAGCAAAGTCAAACAGGTTGGGCGGTAATAAGGTTGTAGGCGGGGTGTGAACAGGCGCTGTCCAATCAGGACACCGATCACACAAGGTAGGATAAACGCGAGGCCGCGTAGGGTGGATGTGGTGTTCATTGTGCCAAACCACAGGTGCATGCCAAACGACGTGAACGAGCCGATGAACAGAAAGGCGACCAGCGTGGCGCGCATCTTGGCGGGTTCATCGTTGCGGGCCAAAACGTAGAGGGCCACGACCATGCCGCCGATGCCTGCAAGGCCGGTGACGACGCCGGCAATTAGGCCAGTGATCAGGGTGCCGGATTTGGTGCTTAGCTGCGGGATGCGCAGGCCGGTCAGTTGCAAAAGCGCCAGCGCGATCAAAACCACCAGTGCAATCTGCTGCGAGATGGCCGGATCAACGGATGTGGTCAGCGCAAGCCCCCCAAACAGCCCAAGGACCGACCCCAGCACCAGCGTCACAGCTGCGCGCACATCGGCGCCCCCCCAGCCGTGGCGCAGCATCACGAGGGACGCGGCCAGTTCCAACCACCACATAACGGGGATCAATTCGACGGGTGGTAGGATGAGGACGGCGAGCGCGAGGCCAAAGGCAGAAAGCGCAAAGCCGGTAAATCCACGGACCAATCCAGCCGCAAAACAGATCGCCGCCAAGGCGATGCCTTGGGACGGGGTCAATGTTAATGCGGCCCAGAAATCAGCCATGCGCTGCCTGAAGGGCGGTGACGGCGATCATGTGCAAGACGTCCTCGGCGACACAGCCACGCGACAGGTCGTTCGCAGGTTTTGCAAGGCCTTGCAGGACCGGACCAATCGCTGTGGCCCCGCCGATGCGCTGGGTGATTTTGTAGCCGATGTTGCCCGCATCAAGGTTCGGGAAAATCATGACGTTGGCGTGGCCTGCGACGGATGAACCGGGTGCTTTGCTGTCCCCAACTGATGGGACAAAGGCCGCGTCAAATTGCAATTCGCCGTCGACATTCAGCTCAGGGGCTTGGTCGCGCACAAGGGCAGTCGCCTCGGTCACTTTGTCGACTTTGGGGTGGCGGGCTGATCCTTTGGTCGAGAACGACAGCATCGCAACTTTGGGTGTTTCGGCCAACAACGCCGCACAGGATGCTGCGGACTGTTGGGCGATGGCGGCCAATTCCTCGGCGGATGGATCGATGACCAAACCGCAGTCGGAATAAATCATGCCGCCGCGACCGGACGGGTGACCGTCTGGCAGAACCATCAGGAAAAACGACGACACGAGCGGCGCGGCTTTGGATTTTCCGATGACTTGCAAGGCCGCGCGCACGGTGTCGGATGTGGTCGCTACCGCGCCCCCGACAGTGCCGTCAGCGTGGTCATTGCGCACGAGCATCGCGGCAAACACCAGCGGATCAAGCGCTTGTTTCTCGGCGGTCTCCATCGACACACCTTTGTGCTGGCGGATGTCGAAATAGGTTTGGGCGACCTCGGCGGTCAGGGTGGATGTGGCGGGGTCTTCGATACGGATGGCATCGCTTGGCGCGGATCCAATATCGGACAATTGTTTGGTGATGTCGGCGGTGGGGCCAACCAGAATGATCGTCGCAATTCCCGCTGCTACGGCGGAAACGGCGGCAGCCACGATCCTGGGATCGTGGCCTTCGCTTAGAACGATGCGGGCAGGGGACTTGGCTGCGCGTGTCTGTAGATTGTCCAGTACACTCATGGCTGGTCTCCTGCCGTTATTTGTTCGTTTGCAGTCACTTAGACAACTTGCTGCTGCATGTCGTCTTTGTTGATGCCTGCAACTTCAACCGGGTTCTTCATCGCGTCACGACGGAACGGGTCACCCAGTTCTTGGTTGATCATGGCTTCGATCAGCGTGGTGATGCCGTTTTCCATTTGATCTTTGATCGCTTGGGCCAGGGCTGCTGTCAGTTCGTCTTGGGTGCGGGCAACAACGCCTTTTAGGCCACATGCGTTCGCGATACCGGCGTAGGATACTTGCTCGTCCAACTCTGTGCCAACGAAGTTATCGTCGAACCAAAGTGTCGAGTTACGCTTTTCAGCGCCCCACTGGTAGTTGCGGAACACGATCTGTGTGATCGCAGGCCAGTCGCCACGGCCGATCGCTGTCAGTTCGTTGACAGAGATACCGAACGCGCCGTCACCAGCAAAGCCAACAACCGGAACGTCTGGACGACCGATTTTTGCGCCAACGATGGACGGCAAGCCGTAACCACATGGACCAAACAGGCCCGGTGCCAAATATTTGCGCGATTCGTTGAACGACGGGTAGGCGTTGCCGATTGCGCAGTTGTTGCCGATGTCGGACGAGATGATCGCCTCGACTGGCAATGCTGCTTGGATCGCGCGCCATGCCATGCGTGGTGCCATCCAGTCAGGTTTGGCTGCACGTGCACGCACGTTCCAGTCGGTGCCCGGATCGTCTTGCTCTTCGGTCATGGAAGTCAATTCCTGAGCCCATGCAGATTTGGTTGTCGCGATCATGTTCTTGCGATCTGCGCGGCCCGTGTCGCCAGCACCGTCAGCCAGTTTGGCAACGATAGAGTTTGCAACCTTGGCGCTGTCACCAACGATACCAACAGTGACTTTCTTGGTCAGGCCAATGCGGTCAGGGTTGATGTCGACCTGAATGATCTTGGCGTCTGTTGGCCAGTAATCCATGCCGTAGCCTGGCAGTGTCGAGAACGGGTTCAAACGTGTGCCCAGTGCCAGAACAACGTCTGCTTTGGCGATCAATTCCATGCCGGCTTTTGAACCGTTGTAGCCTAATGGACCTGCGTACAGCGGGTGGTTGCCCGGGAACGCGTCGTTGTGTTGGTAGCCAACGCAAACCGGTGCGTCGAGCGCTTCGGCCAGAACGCGGGAGGCCTCGATGCCGCCTTTGGACAAGATTGTGCCAGCACCGTTCAAGATCACTGGGAACTTGGCAGAAGACAGCAAATCAGCTGCGTTTTGTACCGCAACGTCGCCGCCCTGTGGCAATTCAAAGTCGACGATAACCGGCAGGTCGATGTCGATGACTTGTGTCCAGAAATCGCGTGGGATGTTGATTTGTGCCGGACCGGATGCGCGCTTGGCTTGCATGATCACACGGTTCAACGTCTCGGCGATACGGGATGGATCGCGGACTTCTTCTTGGTAGGCCACACAGTCAGCGAACAGGTTCATCTGTTCCATTTCCTGGAAACCACCTTGACCGATTGTTTTGTTAGCGGCCTGTGGGGTAACCAAAAGTACAGGAGTGTGGTTCCAATATGCCGTCTTAACTGCAGTCACGAAGTTTGTGATGCCCGGACCGTTTTGCGCGATCATCATCGACATTTTGCCGGTGGCGCGCGTGAAACCGTCAGCCATCATGCCGCCGGATGTTTCGTGGGCGCAGTCCCAGAATTTGATACCCGCGTCAGGGAAGATGTCGGAAATTGGCATCATGGCAGAGCCGATGATCCCGAATGCGTTGTCGATGCCATGCATTTGCAGCGTTTTTACAAATGCTTCTTCAGTGGTCATTTTCATGAGGAAACTCCTAAAGGATGTGATTTCGGGTGATTCACGAATTCTCGCAGACAGTACGGATTCGTGGGGCCGGTCGTTAGGACCAGATTCTATTTCCGGATAGCTCCAGATGTTTGTGCATCGCGTATGGCCTGCGCAACAATCGCGACGCCATCAGAAATGCGGGTTGCAGGGATGGACGAATAGGCCAGTCGGTAGAAGTGTTTTGGACGGTCATCACCGCCGAAAAACGACTCGCCCGGTTCGATCAAAACACCTTGCTTTTGCAAGGTAGCAGCCAGTTGCACAGTGTCCACATTTTCGGGCGCGCGCATCCAGAATGACGATCCACCATAGGCCCCTTGGCCAGCGATTTGCAGGTCATTTTCCGCGATCGCGTTCTGCATGGTTTCGCGACGTTCGTGCAGGGCGGTGCCCATACGACGGATCAGCGCGTCGTAGTGGCCTAGCGATAGGAAATACGCGGCGGTGCGTTGGATATGCCCTGGTGGGTGGCGCAGAACCGATGCCCTAAGCGCGCGTGCTTCTTTGATAAATGGTTCTGAGCCGACCAAGTAACCGAGGCGCAAACCGGGGAATAATGACTTGGAAAAACTGCCCACATAGATCACGCGACCGTCCGTATCGAGGCTTTTGAGCGCAGGAGACGGCGGTTTCAGGAACGACATTTCGAACTCGTAATCGTCCTCGACAATCAGCGCGTCCATCTCGCGGGCACGGTCCAGCAAGGCGCGTCTGCGATCCATCGGCATGGTGCCGTTAGTGGGGCATTGATGGCTTGGTGTTGTGAAGATTACGTCAGCGTCGGGGGGGATCGCATCGGGGGGTAATCCATCCTGATCGACCCGAACGGGTGCCAGATGGCACCGCGACTGAGACAGGATGTCTCGCAATGCGTGATAACAAGGGTCTTCGAACGCGGCTTTGCGGCGCTGGGTCAACAGCACTTGGGTGGTAAGCCACAGCGCATTTTGCGCGCCAAGCGTGATTAGAATTTGCTCGGGACGGGCCGAAATTCCACGCCGCGGCAAGGTGTGGCGAGCAATAAATTCGATCAGCTGCGGGTCGTCTTGATCATAGTAATCCGTGGTCAGCGGGGTGAAATCGCGCTGGCCTAAAGCTTGCAACGCACACAGGCGCCAGTTGGCGTGATCGAACAATGTCGGGTCGGCTTGGCCGTAGATAAACGGGTATTTGTACTGTGCCCAGTCCTGCGGTTTGCTGGGGGTTTGCCCACCGGAATAACGGTTGCCAATTGCGCGCGTCCAATCGACGGCGTCAGGGCCGGACGGGGCCGGTTTGAACGCGGGCGGGGCAGGGGCGTTGCGCGACACGTAGTAGCCTGAGCGCCCGCGCGAGGTCAGATAGTCGTTCGACAACAGCTCTGTATAGGCCAGCGTCACGGTGATGCGACTGACGCCCAAGTGCAGCGCCAATTTGCGGGTCGAGGGCAACTTTTCTCCGCTTTGGAAACGACCTGACAGAATCCCTTGGGCAATCATCTGCTGGATCTGGCTTTGCAGGGTTCCTTGATGATCCGGGTGCAGAAAGAATGTTTCGACGGGTAGAGCCATAACGGGCGTATACTTTGGATATATTGGGTTTGCAAACTGGACTTATAACCAGATGAAAACGCAGGGAAATTCCTGACAGTGGAATTACCCTAGCACACATTAATTGAGACCGCACGTCTCAATTTCTATAAAAATGGTAATATTTTCAATCCGTGCGGGCGATTAACGGGCCCCTTGGCATCCGAGAATACCTGATATTGTGGGTAAAGTGCGCAGATTCAGGCCGAATGTGTACACTTCTGACCGGAGCAAAAGGCCGAAATCCAGCCGAAAATAGACAACTGTACAGTTTGGGGCGAAATCTGTGCTGGTCTTCTTTGGTCGACCATCCGGTTGCCGGAAAAAGCAGGAAAATGGTTAAGCTGGCGCTTTTGTCGCAGGGCGGCGCGTAAATACGCATCCGCACCATATTTGTGCAACGCGGGTTTGCCTGGTGCCCGAAAATCGGCGTCACTGCCGTATAAGTAACAAAGTAATTGAAGCATGAATAATAAAGTAATTGATACACGTAGCGTCGGACTGGATGTTTCGCTTGGGCCGGTTAGATGTGTGTGCGGGCAATTCCGGCCCTGCGCAGATTGCCTACACGGACCGGTTGTTCAAACTGTTGCCTGATAAACCTTGCCGTATTCTGGATATCGGAGGCGGCGCTGGTGAGACGGCGCGCAAGTTGATTGCGCTTGGTCATCAGGTCGAGATCGTCATTCCCAGTGCCTTTCTTGCCGGGCGGTGCCGCGAAAATGCGCCGGAGGCGATCATTCACGAGGCCACGTTTGAAGAGGCGGATGTGCAGGGTGTTTTTGACGTCTGCCTGTTTTCCGAAAGCTACCAATATATTCCGCTGGATTGGGGGCTTTCGAAATGCCTCACCCTGCTGGCGGCGCACGGGTGCATCGTGATCTCTGACTGTTTTCGATGCGAGAGCTATGCGCCTGACAATGTTCTATCTACTGTTGGCGGTGGTCATCCGATTTTGGACTTCCGCGATCTGCTGAAAACGACGCCGGTTTCAATCACGCACGAAGAAGATATGACAACGCAGGTGGCCCCGTCTGTCGAAATTGAACAAGGGCTGTTCAATGTTGTGGGCTATGCCGGACAACGGATCGATGGCGCGCTGGAGTATAAACGGCCGTGGTTGCGTCGAGTGATCCACTGGGTTTTGCGCCGCTTTATGAACGACCGTAAGTGGGCGCGACTGGATCGGCGGTTTAATCAACAGACCCGAAACGCCGAGGTTTTTGCAGCTAACAATACCTATCTGATGATGGTGTTGGAACGGGTCTAGCCCAGCGGCTGCTCCTTGTTCTGGGCGAGTTGAAGTGCATTTATGAATGGCAGCTTCGAGCCCAAAATTCACGATTCTTCACGCTGAACTTCTGCTTGCATTTAGGTATAAATTAGATCGTACTAATCTATCGAAATTATCGCACAAAAATTACGCTTGTAATCAATTTGGCGTAGGCAATTTCTGTACAGCCTTTTGGGGTGTGTCAAACGTCATGCTGGCCAGAGGATCGTACAAAGGTGTTAGCATCGGTTCGATGAATTGAAGTCATGAAGAAATTTATCGACACGTAAGCAGGCATCATTTACTGGTTAACGAGAGGCCAATTATAGGGGCCCGGCGGGTTGGTCCCACACCATGATTTTCATAGAGCATATTGTATCTAGATTTACCTTCAGGAGAAATATTCAGTGTTTAGAGCCTATTTTTTGAGAGCGTCATTTTTAGCGTTCCTAGCGTTGTTCACCACACCTGCATGGGCGAGTTCGTATCTAATTGTTTGGGTTCATAACAACACCGGAGCCGCTAGAACATTGCAGCTCATCCCCGGGCATTGCTATACCGGAGAGCACGCGAACGAAACCTTCACAATTCAGCCAAATGGAAAATTTCATATAGGCGTACAGCGCGACCAAGGCTCTAGGTGTGATGGAGACCAAGGCGTATTTTACCTGAAGTATATGGATGGACCAGACAAGGATTGGCTTCTACGGTATGATTTCAGCAACAATGGTTGGCTTTCCAGCAACCAGGGCACCTCGTGTAAGGCGGTAGGCGATTGTGACGATCGTTATACGCATTCCTCGGACAGTGTTTGTGGCGGTGCTTTTACCACGAATGAATCGGTGAAATACGATTGGACGAGTTCTAATGTAGAGACTTATCAATTCTATATATTTCCTATGTGTGTCGACTGGTAATTCGGACAACTTTAGTGAGCCGGAACGAAGCTGCGTGTCAGGTGTCTTTGTTTGATTTGGACGAAGAGACAACTCGTGTTGTGGTATCCGCACGACCAAAGGCAACTTTGTCCGCATGGCAGACATTCCCACGCCACAAAAAAGGCGGACCCGAAGGCCCGCCTTTTCGGATCGTGGTGTCTTAGCGTTTAGCCAAATACGCGACCCAATGCGTTGTCGACGGCGCCGACGATTTGGTCGATGTCGTCTTTGGTCGCGATCAAAGCTGGCGAGAAGCACAGCGTGTTGTTTTGACCGGGCAACGAGCGGTTGGTGGCCCCGATGATGACTGCGTTTTTCATGCAATCGCCAACGACGGCTTTGACCAGATTTTCGTCCGCTGCTTCGCGGGTGACGCGGTCTTTGACCAGCTCAACACCAAGGAACAAGCCCTTGCCGCGCACGTCGCCAACGACGGCGTGTTTGTCGGACAAAGCGTGCAGTTGATCCAGCATGTAGTCGCCCATCGCGGTGCAGTTTTCGAGCAAACCTTCGTCTTCGATGATCCGCATGTTTTCGATCGCCGCTGCTGGGCCAGCCGTGCAGCCGCCGAACGTTGAAATATCGCGGAAGTAGCTGAGGTGGTCAGAGGCGTTGTCTTTGAACATGTCGAAAACGGCGTTTGTGGTGACGAGGCACGAGATTGCCGCGTAGCCGGACGCCACACCTTTGGCCATCGACACCATGTCTGGCTGGATGCCGTAGTGCTGGTAGCCGAACCATGTGCCGGTGCGACCGACGCCGCAGACGACTTCGTCGATGTGCAGCAGGATGTCGTATTTTTTGCAGATTTCCTGGACGCGTGGCCAGTAGCCCTCGGGGGCCTCGATCACGCCGCCGCCAGCTGTCACTGGTTCTAGGCACAGCGCGCCAACAGTGTCAGCGCCTTCGCGCAAGATGATCTCTTCGATCTGGTTGGCGGCCCATTCGCCGTAGTTCTGTTCTGGTGCGCCGGCTTGTTCGTGCTTGCGGTATTCCAGGCAGTGCGGGATGCGCACAAAACCCGGTGTGAAGGGGCCGTATTGTGCGTTGCGTTCGTCTTGGCCACCGGCTGACAGGCAGGCGATTGTGGTGCCGTGGTAGTCGCGGTCACGGTACAGGATCTTGTGCTTTTTGCCGCCGTATTTGTTGTGTGCGATCTGGCGCACCATTTTAAAGGCTTTTTCGTTCGCCTCGGAACCGGAGTTTGCGTAGTAGACGCGGTCCAGGCCCGGCATTTTGGAAACCAGTTTTTCAGCAAATAGCGCGCCCGGGATCGTGCCTGCGGTGCCGCCAAAGAAGTTCATCTTAACAATGGCATCGCGCACGGCGTCGCCCATTGATTCGCGGCCGTAGCCAACGTTGACTGTCCACACGCCACCGGCGACGGCGTCGATGTGCTCAATACCTTTTTGGTCCCAAACGCGCAGGCCTTTGCCCTCAACGATGATCTTGGGATCAGCGCCGGTGAAAAACTGTTCGTGCTGCGTCAGGTGATGCCACACATTCGCGCGGTCGGCTTCGACAACGCGGCTGATATCGTTTTCGTTAAATGTGCCGTCCATGGTCGGTGCTCCAGTATTTTGTGGAATATCAGTGAATTGAGGGCGGATTCAGCCCGTCTTGAGGTTAGATGACTGAAAAAGCGGCGATTCCGATAGGGCCAGTTGATTTCATCATATAGCGCCAAAATGCAGGGCCTGTCAGCGGATTTGATGGGGGCACGCGGAAAAAAGCGCAATATAACAACGACGCTACGTCGTTTTCGGTGTTTGAAAGTGGCGTGTATGTGAAATTTGGTTTTTGTAAATTGCGTTAAAAACCGTTGATCCTGATCTGAATATCGGTTCGGATCGGCGCAGCGTTGCAGCCCGTCTTGTTATTCGGGACGCACATGCGCATGGTGAATGTTCACCTAAGCTAAAACGAGCGCCACACAATGTGGTGCCAACACGGGAGAGACGAATGACTTTCAAGACAAAATTGATGGGTGCAGCAGCATCAATCGCAATGATCGCAGGCGCACAAGCGGCATCCGCAGATGGCCACGGCGAAATCACTGTCGGCTATTTCCTTGAGTGGCCAATGCCAATGTTGGCCTCCAAAGCCTCCGGCGCATACGACGAAGCACTGGGCATGACAGTAAACTGGGTTTCCTTTGAAACCGGTACAGCAATGTCCGCAGCCATGGCATCCGGCGACGTTCAGTTGTCCGTATCCCAAGGTGTTCCACCGTTCGTAGTTGCAGCCTCCGGCGGCCAAGACATCCAAGTTCTGGACGTTGCGGTTTCCTACTCTGACAACGACAACTGCGTAATCGCAGCTGGCCTTGAAATCGACGCAGACTCTGCTGGCGAATTGGCCGGCAAAAAAGTTGCGGTTCCTTTGGGCACAGCGGCTCACTACGGTTTCTTGCGTCAAATGGACCACTTCGGTGTTGCCCTTGATTCACTGACAATCGTTGACATGGCACCACCAGAAGGTGCGGCAGCACTGGGCCAAGGCGCAGTTGATTTTGCTTGTGGTTACGGTGGCGGTCTGACGTCCATGCGCGAGCACGGCAACACATTGCTGACAGGCGCCGAAAAAGAAGCCTTGGGCATCTTGGTGTTTGACGTAACATCCGGTCCAGCGGGCTATGTTGCTGAAAATGGCGACGTTGTGTCCAAATTCTTGGCCGTGACTGCTGCTGCCAACGCCGAATGGAATTCCAACCCGAACGACGACATGCTGGCCGTTATCGCCGAGCAAGCCGGTATGGATCTGGAAGCTGCACGTGGCGCGATCTCCACGATGAAGTTCCCATCCGTTGACGAGCAACTGTCCGAAGTATGGTTGGGCGGCAACGCTGCGACATTCATGAAAGGCGTTGCAGACGTCTTTGTAACTGCTGGTTCCATCGATTCATCTTTGGACAGCTACGAGGGTGCGGTTAACGCAGGTCCTTTGGCTGCAACCAAGTAAGTTACTGAGTGCTTCGGGGTTCGGCGCAAAATCGCGCCGGACCCCTTTTTGATTAGAATGAGAAATCGAAAAAACGGGGAATACCCTGTATCATCTGCCTAATTTACGGCAACCGACAGGTGGGAAACATGTCCGGACTATCAATCGAAAAACTCTCAATGCGTTTTGATCTGCCTGGCGGCGGATCGGTTCAGGCATTGAAAGACATCACGCTCGACCTCAAAGCAGGCGAGTTGATGAGCGTGCTGGGGCCATCGGGCTGCGGTAAAACAACATTGCTGAACATCGTTGCGGGCTTTTTGGCCCCGACCGAAGGCCAGATGGTTTTGAACGGTGACGTGATCCAAGGCCCTGACGCGCATCGCGGCATGGTGTTCCAACAAGGCGCTTTGTTTGAGTGGATGTCGGTGCGTGACAACGTCGGCTTTGGTCCCTCGATGAAGGGCATGCCCAAAGGCGACAAAGCCGAGGTCGTGGATCACCTGCTGGACGTTGTTGGCCTGCAAGATTTCAAAGAAAAAGCCGTCTATGAATTGTCCGGCGGGATGCAGCAGCGTGTGGCTTTGGCCCGTTGTCTGGCCAATGACCCGGACGTGATTTTGATGGACGAACCGCTGGGGGCACTCGACGCGTTGACGCGCGAAAAGATGCAGTCGTTGGTTCTGAAGCTGTGGAAAGAAACCGGCAAAACGATCATCCTGATCACCCACTCGGTCGACGAGGCATTGTTGCTGGGGGAACGCGTCATCGTTATGGCCCCGCGCCCGGGACGTATTCACAAAGAATACCGTTTGCCATTCGCTGAAATGGGCGTCGAGGCGGATTTGCGTGAAGTTAAGAAGCATCCAGATTTCGCAGCAAAACGCGAAGAAATCCTGAACATGATTTGGGCTATGGAAGAAGAAATTATGGGTACATCGGAGGAAAGCGCATGATCCCTCTTTTGATTTATGTCGGCATCTTTGTCGGCTCGTTCTATATCGTCAACAAAATCCAGGGTGCCGGCGTAAAGGACTACACCTCGCTTAAGACCGTTACCTTTGGTGACGAAAGTGCTGTGCGCCCGAACCGCGCTGCGGGGGTCATTTCGATCCTTGCGCTGTTTGTGTTGTGGGGCATGTTCACGGGGTCATCCTTGTTGCCGCGCTTCATGCACATGCCCGGCCCATTCGAGGGCACAACGTCGTTCGAATACACCATCGCCAATGGCAATGATCGCGACACGGCCACGGTTTCGGTGCTGGTCCATGACCGCAAAGAAAAGCCGAAAGCGCCCGAAGTCGAGGCCGGTGACGGCTTTGCCAAAAACGACAGCATCACAGTTGCGAGCTATCGCACAAAGCTGGTCAACGTCTGGCAAAACGACGAGCAAACCAAAGCTGACGCACCGGTTGTGGAAATCAACGGCCAGTCGATCCAACGGGGCGGTTCTGTCAAAGTTGACGGCGGCGTTGTGAACTTGTCAGACAAGGGCACACCGAACTTTGTGCCATCCAAAGGCGCGCAGATGGAAGAGCTGTATTTGCCGTCCCCCGAGGCGACTTTCTGGCGCTTTATTCGGGTGGCCAAAGACGGTTTCCGTGACACGCCATTGCTGGGTCACCTCGGGTGGTCGCTGTATCGTGTGATCGCGGGCTTTATCTGTGGTGCGATTGTCGGCATTCCGCTGGGTTATGCCATGGGTCTTAGCAACTGGTTCCGCGGTTGGTTTGACCCGATCGTGGAATTCATGCGCCCGGTGCCGCCACTTGCATTGATCCCGCTGGTGATCATTTGGTTCGGGATTGGTGAGACCGGCAAGATCATCTTGCTGTTCCTTGCGGCCCTTTGGATCATGGCTATTGCGGCGCGATCCGGTGTGTCCGGTGTGAACATCGCCAAAGTGCACGCGGCCTATTCGCTGGGTGCCAGCAAGGCGCAAATCATGCGTCACGTTATCATCCCCAACTCGCTGCCCGAGATTTTCACCGGCGCGCGTGTTGCGATGGGCGTCTGCTGGGGCACCGTTGTTGCGGCCGAATTGGTTGCGGCGGAAAAAGGTGCTGGCATGATGATCATGGTCGCGGCCAAGTTCCAAAACACCGACATCGTGGTGATGGGTATCATCCTGATTGGTGTGATTGGTTTTGGCATCGATATGCTGATGCGCCAGGCAGAAAAGATGCTGGTGCCTTGGAAAGGCAAAGGCTGATCTAACGCCTGATCTGAACGAATGGAAACCGCGCCCGAAACGGCGCGGTTTTTTTATGCCTGCGCGTGGGGTTAACCCAATCCTGCCAACGCCAAAAGTGGCAAAAGCATCAGCACAAAATCCATCCCCTCGAACACGTCTGTGTCGTCTTCCTCGCCTTCTGACGCCTCTTCTGGTTCAAGCGGGGTGTTATCCGGATCAACCATCGGCAGCGGCATGGAATCGTCATCAACGGGGGCCGCCAAAGCCTGTTCCATTTCTGGCGTCCACACGGGTTTGTCGATGACGATCTGCATGATTTCGTGCGGCTTTAGGTCGGCCTGAACCACACCGTCATCCACGACCTTGTCACTGTCACGTTCCTGCACGGTGGCGGCCGCGTTTTTGTTGCCGGGAACATCGCCGTCTTCCACGCCTAGGACGGTGACGTCGATGTCTTCCGCGCCCATGATCAAGCCGGATAAATCCACGTCGTACGAGATGTTTTCATCCGCGTTCGAGGCGAAATACAGCACCATTTTGTCAGGCTCTGCAAAAGCGTGCACATTCAGGCTGCCGTTCGCACTAGAGGCTTCGGTTTCGCGCCCCTGCGCCCCGTCAAACTGGATGGCACGCAGGCCGGGCAGTTCTTCGTTCATCATTTTGAACATCTCGCCAGTGGGCGATAGGTTTTCAAAGGCAAAGCCACGCGACAGCGCGTTTTCGGTCAACTGAGACAGCGGCCAAACATGGGCTTGATCGACACCGTGATCGGTCAATTCCTCCACGATATTCAACAGTTCATGCGCGTTCTTGAGGCCATAGTCGTCTTCGCCAAAGTTGGCTGTGTTGGCCTTTTGATTATATTCGGTGATGTAGGATTTGATGCCGTCGAAATGCGGTTCCCAGTATTGCTCGATTGTGTTCAGCGCAAATTCGGGATCTTCGCGGGCGTCGTGATCACGTGTGTAGAGGTGGTTCACGACGGCATCGACGGCTTCGATTTCCTCGGGGCGGTCAAATTTATCCAGCAGCAATTCGTTGTTCACCGCTGTCCAGTTGACCGTGCCATTGCCGCGCAAGGCATTGTCGCTCAGCTCGAGGCCGTAGTCTTTTTCCAGCTGGGTGATGGTGTCCTGACCATCTTCGATATCGACGTAGCGGTCATCCAGTTTCGAGAAGTTGTAGTTCGTGCCGGCCTGCACGACGACATCGGTGTCTTCTAACCAGACGGTTTCGCCCTTTAGCGTGTCCAGCGTTTCGTCGATTACGGCAGCCATTCGCGAGGACAAGCGCCCGTATTCAACAGAGGTCATGCCGCCGCTGCCCCAGTATTCGTTGCCGATTTCAAAGGCGTCGATTTGCACGTCGCCGTATTCGCCGCGCACCACATCTGTGACAAAATTCTGAATAATTTCATCGTCAAAGCGGGCAAATCGGTTGCCGTTCAGATCGGTCGCATCGCTTAGGAAATTGCGCGTGGGCAGAACGATGGTGACGGATTTCCCTTCGGCTTGTGCGAAGTCGAGGAAATCGCTGAGGCCCACCAGTTCTTGTTCTTCGCCTTTGATATTGTACCCGACAGTGCTGTCGGGATTTTCCAAATCAAACATGAATTCGGTGATCGCGCCGCCCGGATAACGCAGTGATTCAACGCCCAGCTCGGCTGCTAGCGCGTTGAAATCACCGGACCCGTCGCCCAGTTCATCACGGTTGAATAAAAAGTTGCCGCCGAACGTCGTCGGTTGCACAGTTTGGCCGAGAACGGACTCGACAGAAAGTCGCATAGTCATCACTCACACCCCTGTAAATTGACAAGGACATGGGTAAGTGATGGATATTAATGCGCGGTGTGTTTGGTCCTGGAAATCAGAAATTACGAGGGACAAACTGTCTGTAATTTATGGATAATTTTCGACGTCTCGACTGAACAGGTCGCCAAGATTATGTGCTGACCCGCTTGTACAGGTGCCACGTTGCATGCCCCAAAACCGGCATGCTGATGAACAGCCCCAAGAACGAGGGCAACATCGATGCAAAGGTGATCAGCCCAATGAACGCGCCCCACGCGAGGTACAAAACCGGTGCCTGTGCCACGGCAGAAATCGAGCTGAGCATGGCGGTCATAAAATCCACATCGCGGTCGATCAGCATGGGCATGCCCAGCACGCTCAGTGAAAACACCAGCACAGCGAACACAGAGCCGACGGCAGATCCAAAGGCGATCATGGTGAGCCCTTGCGAGGTCAGGAACACGTCAAGCGAGCTGGAAATATTGGTCATCGGTGACAGGCCAAGGAACAGGGCAAAGATCATGTGCCCCAGAAAGAACCAGAATAAAAAGATCACCACGATGATTGCGGCCAGCCACGGCAATTGTTCGTTTTTGAATGCCCAAGTTGTGCGCACCACACTGGCAAAGCTGACGCTTTGATTGGTTTGGCGGCGTCGGCTGATCTCGTAAAACCCGACGGCGGCCAAGGCCCCCACCAGCGGAAAACCCATGACCGCGAGCACCAGCCAGAATGTCTGTCCGGTGGCGTATGTGATCCAGCCCATCGCGAGGCCCGCAAAGACGTAAAAGCTGGCGAAAAAGACGGCGGTGAAGGGCGTCGCGATGAAGTCCCGCAAGCCTTGGTGCAGGCTTGTCGTGATGTCGACGAGGGTGGGTTTGCGCAGGGTCGGCGCGCCGTGAGGTCTGGTGTGCATAAGGGCATTATCGCTGATGTGTCTGCGAATTTCATTAAAAAAACGGAGCAGGTGTGTCCCGCGCCCTTGGTTTCGATGCGGATGTTTAGGCCAGCGCATCTGCCCAAGCCAGTCGCGGCAGGATCACCCTAGCCGTGACGCGTTCCGCCTGCGGCTGCATTTGAGGCCCAAAGAGCCTTTGCATTGCCCAGGGGCGGGGGGAAGTGGAGCATAGCGGGATCGAACCGCTGCACTCAGGGTAGCCGCGCAGCGGATGCACGTAAGTCAGCCCATCTATGATGTGCAACCTGTCATCACAAAACCAAAGGGAGGTTTGGTGGAGCATAGCGGGATCGAACCGCTGACCTCCTGCATGCCATGCAGGCGCTCTCCCAGCTGAGCTAATGCCCCATCAGGGGTCCACGTGTGAACCCAGTCAGGTCGGTAACCAAAGTTACCGTGCGCCGCTATTAGGCGCTGAACGGAGCGGGATCAAGTGGAAAATCCCGCGCCGCGCGTTGTTTGTTCAGGTGTCGTCGTCGTCAGAGGCGACATCAGCGATTTCATCCAGTGAAACCGTATCATCGTCGTCTTCATCGTCGTCCAGAATATCGTCACCCAGATCTACGTCTGCTGTGTCGTCATCGTCCAGAACTGCGTCGTCTTCAGTCTCGGCCTCTTTGGCTTTGGCTGTAACGGCATCTTCGGCGTCCGCGGCGATCATGCGTGTTTTAGAGCTGTCAACGGTGACAGTTTCGCCCGTGTAGGGGCTGATGATCGGGTTCTTGTTCAGGTCGTAAAAACGTTTGCCGGAGGTCGGGCAAAGACGTTTTGTACCCCATTCTGCTTTGGGCATGAAAATCCCCTTTGAATCAGTGTGTGTGTCGACGGTTGAGCGCAAGTGCCATATGGTGCAGGCGCTGTCAAAGCCTAAAGGTACTTGGGATGAGTGAACATATACTTCAAGGGGCACCGGATGTCCCGCTGACGTTGCGCAGATCGGGCCGTGCGCGGCGTATTTCTTTGCGAATTTCGCAATTAGACGGGCGGGTGACGCTGACTTTGCCCAATGGGGTGCCCGAGGACGAGGCTTTGGCCTTTGCCCTTCAAAAAGAAACATGGATTCGCGGCCACCTTGATAAGCGCGAAGTCGACGTGCCGATTTCGATTGGCAGCCACGTGCCGGTTGGGGGCGAGGCCCACGAGGTGGTGCAGGGCACGGGCCGGCGTGTGGTGATTGGCGACGGCGTGATTGCGGTGCCCGGCGACGAGGCCCGGATGGGCGCGCGTTTGAAAGGGCATTTCAAGCAGATGGCGCGGGTGCGGTTGGTGCATTCGTCAGATTTTTATGCCGAGCGGTTGGGCAAATCCTATGCGCGGATCAGTATTCGTGACACCCGTTCGCGGTGGGGGTCGTGTTCGTCCGCAGGCACGTTGATGTATTCGTGGCGTCTGATTATGGCCCCGGATCAGGTGCTTAATTATGTCGCAGCGCACGAGGTCGCGCATTTGGCGGAAATGAACCATTCATCTGCGTATTGGGCGCAGGTTACGCGCATCTTTGGCGACTACAAACCGGCGCGTCATTGGTTGCGCACCCAAGGCAACGAATTGCACCGGTACCGGTTTGCGGAATAGGCGCGCGGGTTTGGTCTTGTAACCCGCGTCAAATGTGATCACAAAAAGCGGATGAGCAAATCTCCGATTTCGACCCCGACACCGACGCTTGCGATGTCCGCGCGTGCGACTGAAACGACACCTCCGATTGGGGCGGCGCACGACCGTGTGTATCGCCAGCTAAGATCGCGGATCATGTACGGCGACATTATGCCCGGCGTGGCGCTGACCCTGCGCGGGATCGGCAAGGAATTTGGCGTGTCGATGACGCCCGCGCGCGAATCTGTGCGCCGGTTGGTGGCCGAAGGGGCGCTGACCATGTCGTCGTCTGGCCGGATTTCGACGCCCGAACTGTCGAACGAGCGGATAGAAGAACTTGCTGCGCTGCGGGCCTTGATCGAGGTCGAACTGGCATCCCGCGCCTTGCCCCGTGCCCACATGGCGCTGATCGAACGTTTGCAGGCCATCAACGGTGCTGTGGCCGAAGCCGTCGCGCACCGCGATGCTGTCAGCTATATTCGTACCAATCTGGAATTTCACCGCACGCTGTATTTGCGCGCCCAAGCGCCGGCGATGTTGGCGATGACAGAAACGGTCTGGCTGCAAATGGGGCCAACGATGCGCGCGCTGTACGGCCGTTTGCGCCGGACTGAACCACCGCAATACCACCGTTTAATTATCGCGGCGTTGCGGGCAGGGGATGAACCGGGGCTGCGGTTGGCGGTGCGATCTGACGTGACCATGGGTCTGCGGATGCTGGCCAGTTGACAGGGCACGCCTGCGCCGTCAGATTGCGGCCATGACCTGCACCGTATTCACACCAGAATATTATCGCGCGCACTGATATTTCAGCGGCGCTCGTTCGGGTTTTTCACATAACATTGGCCGCGCTTTGGTGGTTGTTTTGTGTCCTCCGATAGCGTGGGGGAAGGCATAAAATGACGATTGAAGGTTTGAGCGTGCGAGGCGCAGAGGCTGCGGATTTGGCGCAGATTTTGCCACTGGTGCACGGGTTGGCGCGCCATCACGGGGATGAGCCCGAGGCGACGCTGGACAGCTTGGCCTGTGACGTTCGCTGGGGCACGATTTTTCTGGTGGCTTTTGTGGACGCGCAGATCGTCGGCTATGCGGCCCTGCTGCCCCTGGCGCAAATCCAGTTCGGGAAGCGGGGGTTGGACATGCATCACATGTTCGTGCAGCCCGCGTTTCGGGGGATGCGTTTTGGTCGGGCGTTGATCGACGCGGCGCAGGATGTCGCGCGTGACGCGGGGTGCACGTATCTGATGGTCGGAACCCATCCGGACAACGTTGTCGCGCAGGCGACCTACCTTGCGTCCGGATTTGCGGATGCGCCGGTTGGTGGGCCGCGTTTCGGGATGAGAATCGAACCGGTTACCTGACAAAAAGCGCGAGGGTTTCGCCCCCGCACCTTTGATCGTTGCAGATGCAGATCAGCGCAGGAATTGCACAATCGCGCTGGTGGCGGCTTTGCTGCGCAGGTCGACTTCGTGACCTGAGGGGTAGATCGCGTGTGACACTTTGCGTCCCGCCCGTTTAGCGAAATCGGCGCAGGCGGCCTGTGGGACAACTTTGTCTTTTGATCCGCTGACGATCAGCAACGGGGTTGCGGACCGTAGTTTGGCGCTGACCCCGCGCGCGCCGTCACAGCGCGGGGCAGAGGCGACCGCCTTGTGAAAACGCTGGCCTTGTTTCAGGGCGTCGATCACCACCCATCCGCCGTGTGAGCGGCCAAAGACCGAGACGGTGCCGTTGCTCCAGCTTTGCTGTTTGACCCATACGTTTGCCGCGTTCAATTCGGCGACGCGGTGCGGGACGTAGGGTTCGAAGGTGTCCAGATCCTTGGTCGTGCCTTTGATCTTGCGGCTGCTTTTCAAAATGACAGCGGCGTAGCCGTTTGCGGCCAGCGTCTTGGACCATTTGCGTTCGGGGGCGCCGACGCCGCTGGTCCAATGCAGCAAAATGACCGCGGGAAACGGGCCGTCGCCTTTGGGTTTGGTGACGGTCGTTTGCTTGTCCATGTTTTGGGCAAACGCGCTGGTGCTAAAGGTGGTGGCGAGGGCCAGTCCAAGGCACAAAATTGCAAATCTAAAAATACGCATACGAAACTCTCCTAAATATACGCAGGCCAGTAGGCCGAAAAAAGGAGCGTTTAGGAAGGGTAAATTTGGCGTGCTTAGGCGGCGAGCCCTTTGGACCCGAGGTCGAGAAACTTTTGACGACGGTCTGCGATCAAGGCTTTTTTGGATTTGCCGCCCAGTTCTTTGAGCATGTCGGCGATCTCGGCTTTGACCGCGTCGATGGCTGCGGGCCAGTCACGGTGTGCGCCGCCGAGGGGTTCCGGGATGATCCGGTCGGCCACGCCCAATTGCTTGAGGTCTTGGGCGGTCAAACGCAGGGCTTCGGCGGCTTCGCGCATTTTCTCGGAATCCTTCCACAGGATCGACGCGCAGCCTTCGGGGCTGATGACCGAATAAATCGAGTGTTCCAGCATCGCGACGCGGTTGGCGGTGGCGAATGCAACAGCGCCGCCTGATCCGCCTTCTCCGATGATCACAGAAATCAACGGCACGCCGATTTGCAGGCATTTTTCGGTGGCGCGCGCGATGGCTTCGGATTGGCCGCGTTCCTCGGCGCCTTTGCCGGGGTAGGCCCCAGCCGTATCGACCAGCGTGATCACCGGCAGACCAAAACGGCCAGCAAGATCCATCAGGCGGGTGGCTTTGCGGTAACCTTCGGGGCGGGCCATGCCAAAATTACGTTCGATCCGCGATTTGGTATCGTCGCCTTTTTCGTGGCCGATCACCATGACGGGCTGGTCGTTAAAGCGCGCCAAGCCGCCCATAACCGCGTGGTCGTCAGCAAAGTTTCGATCACCCGCAAGTGGGGTGTATTCAGTGAACATTTCCTTGAGGTAATCCTTGCAGTGGGGCCGTTCAGGGTGACGGGCCACCTGACATTTGCGCCACGGCGTGAGGTTTGCGTACAGATCAACCAGCATAGCGGCGGCCTTGGTATCAAGGGCTGCGGCCTCGTCCGAGACATCCATGTCTTTGCTGTCACGCGCCATGGCCCGTAGCTCTTCCGCTTTGCCTTCGATTTCGGCAAGTGGTTTTTCGAATTCCATGTACTGTGTCATTTGGATGCGCCTCGTGATGTGGTCTTTTGCTGATATATGGCGGGCAATGACGCGGTTTGCAACGCTGTGTGCCTGATGTAGCCTGAGATCAGTAAGGGAGAGGGTCATGAAATTTCTGATTGGTTTGGTTGTGGTGTTGGGTCTGGCGGGGGGTGCACAGGCGCAATCTGCGGATTACGGCGATGATACCAGCGAATGGGCGAACGACGGCGAATGCGATGATCGCCGGTTTACGGGCGCGGGCGTCACGGGATCGCTGGACAGCGATGACAGCGGTCACGACGCGACAGATTGCAAGCGCGCGGTGGAATTTGGACGCGCCAAGCTGTGGGTGTTTGCCGATGCGATCAAAGTGACGCAATGCGATGCGGTCAACTTTGGCGATGATTCATCGGAGTGGGCCAAGGACCGCGAATGCGACGATTTCCGGTTCGAGGGGGACGGCATGTCGGCGGTGGTTCTCAGCGAAGACATCGGGCGCGACGCTGCAGATTGCCGGCGCCTGTGTGACGCTGGCAAAATTGCGTTGCGCGATTACTGAGGCAAAAACACCGGATACAGCGAGGCGATCAACAGCAGCGCCATGCTGACGTTGAACGCCCGCAATCGGGTCGGGTTGGTCAGGATGCGCGCCATTTGTTGGCCCAGAACCGTCCAACAGCTGACGCAGGGCAGGTTGATCGCGCCAAACACCGCCCCCACGATCAGGATCGAGGCAAGGCTGGTGTCAGCGGTGTAAACGGTGACGGCGGTGATCGCCATTGTCCACGCCTTTGGGTTGACCCACTGGAACGACGCGGCCTGTAGGAACGTCATCGGCGTGCCGGTTTGATCGCCTTTGGTCGCGGGCGCAGCGGTCGCGATTTTGTAGGCCAGATACAACATGTACAGCACGGACGCGACTTTCAGGATCGTGTGCGCAATCGGGTAGCTGTCGAATATTTGCGCCAGCCCGATGCCGACCAAAATCACCATCAGCACAAAGCCGATGCCGATGCCCAGCATGTGCGGGATCGAGCGGACAAACCCGAAATTGGCCCCCGACGCCATCAGCATCAGGTTGTTGGGCCCCGGCGTGATGGAACTGGCAAAGCAAAAGCCGACGAGGGCGGTAAGGAGTTCATAAGGCATGACGCAATGTTTGACGCATCTTGCGCGCTATGAAATTGCGAAGTGCTATTAATTGCCGTAGATTACACAACAAATGAGCAAATTAGATCACATAAACGAGCAGATATTGCGTGAGTTGACCCGCGATGGGCGCATCAGCAATCTGGAACTGGCGGATCGGGTGGGGCTATCGCCTTCGGCCTGCTTGCGGCGGGTGCAGGAAATGGAACGCACAGGCCTGATTGCGGGGTACCGCGCGGTGCTGGATCGATCCGCCTTGGGCATCGGGTTTGTCGCCTACATCGGTGTCGGTCTGCGCGATCATTCCAAAGCCAGCCAAGAGGCGTTTGAACGCGCGATGGAGCGTGCCGTGGACGTGCGTGAATGTCACAACATCACCGGCACTATCGAATATCTGCTGCGTGTCGAATGTGCGGATATGCCCAGCTACAAGGCGTTCCACACCGATCTGTTGGGCGCGTTGCCGCAAGTAAACGGCATCACGTCCTATGTTGTTATGGGCTCGCCCAAGGACGAACGCGGCTAGCTATTTGATCGCGTCTGCCGCGATTTTGGCAAAGATAGTGTCCAGCTCTGCGGCCATCGTTTTCAGCTCTTCGCCGCCATCATAAGGGGCAAGCACGTGGCTGGGTGTTTTGTATGACAGGGTCGCGGTCCCGTCGTCGTTTTCGGTGACGTACATGCGGATCGGGGCTTCGATCATCGCGGCTGTGGACAGCTTAAGCATGTCGACCGCAAAGACGTTGTTGAACACGCCGATCACGCGGTTGCCCGGGATTGTGATGCCGCGCTTTTTGGCGGTGCCCGTTGGCCCTGCTTCGGTCACGACGCCCATTTTGTTGGCCTTCACGGCGGCCTTGGTATCGCCAAGCAGCTGGACGTAGGGTTTGTCCGTGGTCTGGACCGCCCAACCGTCTTGCGCGGTCAGATCGTCGGCCATGACCGGCATGGCAAATGAGATGAGAAAAAGGATTAGAAAACGCATGAGGCCTCGCAAATGTTAGGGAGGCCTCATTCAAGCGCGGTGGCTTGGTTTTATCAAATCAACTTGGCGTCAGGTGGCGATTAACCGCCTTTTGCGCGGGTTTAGGATGCTGCGATCATTTCGGATTGGCGCACGATGACTTCGGCCTGTTTGATCGATGCGATGTCGACAAGGCGGCCTTTGTAGACGGTGGCACCTTCGCCGTTTGCCTTGGCGGTTTCCATGGCCGCAAGGATTTCGCGGGCCTCAGAAACGGCCTCGTCTGACGGGGTGAAGACCTCGTTTGAGATCGCGATTTGCTTGGGGTGGATCGCCCATTTGCCGACCATGCCAAGGGTTGCGGAGCGGCGGGCTTGGGCGCGGCAGCCATCGTCATCAGAGAAATCACCAAACGGGCCGTCGACGGGCAGAATGCCATGCGTGCGACAGGCGGCAACGATGGCGGTTTGCGCCCAGTGCCACGGGTCGGACCAGTGTTTCTGACCCTCGTGCAGCATGTAGTAGTTTTCCTGTGTCCCGCCGATGCCTGTGGTTTGCATGCCCATGGAGGCAGCGAAATCTGCGGCCCCGAGGGACATCGCTTGGAGGCGAGGCGAGGAGGCGGCGATTTCTTCGACGTGGGCGATGCCAGCGGCGGATTCGATGATGACCTCAAGCGCGATGGGTTTGGTGCGCCCCTTTGCGCGTTCGACCGCCGTGACCAGCGCGTCGACGGCGTAGACATCAGCGGCGCAACCGACCTTTGGGATCATGATCATGTCAAGACGGTCACCGGCGTTTTCCAGCAAATCCACCACGTCGCGATACCAGTAGGGGGTGTCCAAGCTGTTGATCCGCACGGACAGGGTTTTGGTGCCCCAGTCGATGGTGTTGATGGCCTCGATCACGTTTTGACGCGCGGTGTCCTTGTCGGAGGGGGCCACGGAATCTTCGAGGTCGAGGTTGATCACATCCGCCGCTGACGCCGCCATTTTCGCGAACAGCTTGGTGTTTGAGCCTGGCCCGAACAGCTGGCAGCGGTTGGGACGGGCAGGAGGCGTTGGCTGGAGGCGGAAGCTCATGAGGTGACCTTTCGAAGGGGCATGTGTGGGCGCAATAAAGTTGCGAGATTTCTGGGGTCAGCAGATATTTAATTGCGCGGTGGCGTGCAAGGCGTATTTTGCAGGTGCAGCATTCCGCTTTGACGCTGAGCTGAGTCGGTAGGCTGGGACATGAACGCACGATTGTTCGCAGGATTTCCGAATTGACGCTCGTTTCTTGTTCAAAATCTAGATCAAGCACGCGGATAGCGATGGATTTGCGCGCAGAATCGCGGAAATTGTCGGTAACATTGCATTTGGGGACCTCAGCTATGATTAAAACACCTTACCTCCTGTTCTTGGGCGACGTGCCTGACCAATTGTCAGCCAAAGTTGCGCAAGGCATCAAAGACTGGCGCCCCGATAACGCGGTTGGCCAATTCCGTATGGACGGCTGCAAAGCGGACGTAGGCTTGGGCGACATGACGTTGGCCGAAGCGAAGTCCAAAGGTGCCAAGACGCTTGTGTTGGGCGTGGCAAACCGTGGCGGTTACATTTCTGATGCGTGGAAAGCCGTTTTGATGGACGCGCTGAACATGGGTTACGATTTGGCGTCGGGTCTGCACAACTTGTTGCGCGACGAAGAAGACTTGGTCGCGTTGGCCGCCGAAAAGGGCTGCGAGTTACACGACGTGCGCGTGCCGTCGGTCGAATACCCGATCGCAACAGGCGTTAAGCGTAGCGGCAAACGCGTTTTGGCAGTGGGCACCGATTGCTCTGTGGGTAAAATGTACACAGCGTTGGCGTTGGACGAAGCGATGCGCGCCAAAGGCATGAAATCGACGTTCCGCGCGACGGGTCAAACCGGTATTTTGATCACTGGCGACGGTGTGCCATTGGACGCGGTTGTTGCGGATTTCATGGCGGGATCGATTGAATATTTGACACCAGCCAATGACGAAGATCACTGGGACATCATCGAGGGGCAGGGCAGTCTGATGCACGTGTCCTATTCGGGTGTGACCTTGGCCTTGGTCCATGGTGGTCAGCCCGATGCGTTGATCCTGTGCCACGAACCGACACGCACACACATGCGTGGTTTGCCGGATTACAGCGTTCCGACGATGCAGCAGATTTCTGATCTGGCGTTGCCGTTGGCCCGTGTTGGCAACCCTGCTTGTCAGGTTGTCGGCATTTCGGTCAACACGCAGCACATGTCCGAGGATGAAGCGGTGGCGTATCTGGCCGGTGTTGAGGCCGAAATGGGCATGCCGGCTGTTGATCCGTTCCGCCATGGTGCCGAGCGTTTGGCGGATGCTATTGCTGCGTTGTAGACGCTTGCGGTTTTTGCTCTCTCCGGACCCTCCGGGGGGAGTATTTTTGATCAAGACAGGAGCGATGGCATGCGCATTGATGTGACGCACGACGTGTTTAAGTTGGCGCAGGTGTTTACCATCGCGCGCGGTTCGCGCACCGAGGCCAAAGTGCTGACGGTGCATTTGGATGATGGTGTGAACAAGGGCTGGGGCGAATGTGTGCCGTATGCCCGTTATGGCGAGAGCCTTGAGAGCGTCACCGATCAGATCAAGGGATTGCCGAATGATGTGACCCGCGAAGCGCTGTACGAATTGTTGCCCGCAGGTGCTGCACGCAACGCCGTTGATTGCGCGTTGTGGGATCTGGAGGCCAAGCGGTCGGGCAAGCGGGTTTGGCAGTTGGCTGGGCTGACGGCTCCTGGTCCTGAGATCACGGCCTATACGCTGTCGCTGGACACACCCGAGGCGATGAAGGCGCAGGCGATGGAGCATGCGTTTCGCCCGTTGTTGAAGATTAAACTCGGCACGCCTGACGATATGCCCCGCTTAGAGGCGGTGCGTGCGGGTGCGCCGAAATCCAAGATCATCGTGGATGCGAATGAAGGTTGGACGGCTGAAGTTTACGCCGATCTGGCCCCGCATCTGGTGGGCCTGGGTGTGGAGTTGGTTGAACAACCGTTGCCTGCAGGTGAGGATCACGCGCTGTTGGGGATGCAGCGTCCGGTGCCTGTGTGTGCGGATGAATCCTGCCATGACCGCGACAGCCTTGCCGATCTGAAAGGTAAATACGACGTCATCAACATCAAGCTGGATAAGACTGGCGGTTTGACCGAAGCCTTGGCTTTGCGCGACGCGGCAAAGGCGCAAGGCTATGACGTGATGGTGGGTTGTATGGTTGGATCGTCGTTGGCGATGGCGCCTGCGACCTTGGTGGCGCAGGGTGTTGGCATTGTTGATCTTGACGGCCCGTTGCTATTGGCCGAAGACCGCGACCAGCCTTTGACATTTGACGCGGACGGGGTGCACCCGCCTGTGTCCGCACTATGGGGATAAATAAAATGCGCACTGTATATTTGAACGGCGAATATGTGGCCGAAAACGAAGCCAAGGTTTCGATCTTTGATCGCGGGTTTTTGATGGCGGATGGCGTTTACGAAGTGACGTCAGTGCTGGATGGTAAGCTGGTGGATTTTGACGGGCACGCTGTGCGTCTGGATCGCTCTTTGTCCGAGTTGGGGATGGCGAACCCGATCTCCAAAGATGATTTGCTGGCGGTGCACCGTGAATTGGTTTCGCGCAATGAGGTCGTGAATGGCGGTGTCTATTTGCAAATCACGCGCGGCGCACCTGCTGATCGCGACTTTGCCTTTCCTGACCCTGAAACCACACCATGCACGGTTGTTTTGTTCACCCAGTCCAAGCCGAATGTCATGGACAACCCTGCCTCGCAAAACGGGATCAAAGTGATTTCGATCGCGGATGAGCGTTGGGGCCGTCGCGACATCAAAACGGTTCAGTTGCTGTACCCGTCCATGGGCAAAATGATGGCCAAGGCAGCGGGTTGTGATGACGCGTGGATGGTCGAGGACGGGCACGTCACCGAGGGCACATCGAACAACGCCTACATCGTCAAAGGCAACAAGATCATCACGCGCGGTTTGTCCAACGACATCCTGCACGGCATCACACGCGCCGCCGTTTTGCGGTTCGCGAAAGAAGCCCAGATGGAAGTCGAAGAGCGCAATTTCACGATTGAAGAAGCCATGAGCGCGGACGAGGCGTTTATCACCTCGGCCACGATGTTCGTGAATGGTGTCGTTGAAATTGACGGCGCGAAAATCGGTGACGGTATGCCGGGCCATGTGTCCAAGCGCTTGCGCGAGATCTATCTGGACGAGAGCCGCAAGGTCGCGATTTAAAGTTCGGTCGGGCGGGTCAAGACCCGCCTTACCAGTTCTGCATTTGCGCTGATTTAAGCCTGAACAGAGACGTTGATTGCGTCGATATCAGCGGCCCCGAGGTTGGACAGGGTGGCCACCAACCGGTCGTCCAAAAATACGTCAACGCCGTCGTCTGCGGCCTGTAGTTCGATCTCGAAGTCGGGCGCGTTGGGGTCGACCGGATTGAGGACATACAGGATGAGTTGTTCTGTTGCGGGGTCGAAATCGGTGATGGTGACTTCGTCCTCGGTGCGGTCCTGCGACACGCCAACCCCAAAGCTATCTACGCCTTCACCGCCGGTAAATACATCGCCGTCATCGCCGTTTAGCGTGTCGTTGCCATAGCCGCCGTGTAGCGTGTCCGCCTTGCCCAGATCAGCGTTGGTGCCGCGTTCTGCAAAGGGGTCGTCGTCACCGCCGAACAGGAAATCATTGCCGGTGTCGCCGCGCAAAACATTACTGCCGTGGTAGTCACGAATCATGTCATTGCCAGCGCCGCCGCGGACAAAATCATCGCCTTCCATGTATTCAGCATCTGCGGCTGCTGCGACGTATTGATCATCGCCGTCGCCCAAGAACACACGGTCGTCGCCCGCACCGCCGACTGCAAAATCATTGCCGTCGCCTGCGAACACGGTGTCATCCCCGGTACCTGCATCGATGGCGTCATCGCCCCCGTTTGCCTCGATCAGGTCATTGCCGCCAAAGCCGAGAATTTCGGTGCCATTGTCGTTGCCGACCATTTGTTCGGCGGCGTCTGACCCTTCAAAGGCGTCGACGTTCAGCGGGTTTTCTTGGCGCAATTCCAGATCCGGGTCTGGCGTTTCGGGTTCATCCGGTGCGCGCGATGCGTCGTCGTCGTCAAAGATGCTCATGATCAGGCCGATGCCCAAGGCGACGGGAATAATTAAAAGTGCTAACATTTGAACGCCTTGGGTGGTTATTTCGATCCTTATCAACCAGCTATCTCGGCGTCATGGGCTGGTGTCAAATATCCACTGCCCTTTGTTGCGCAACCAAGAACGGTGCGCCCAAGAGCGGTGAATTGTTGCTAATTTTAGTGATCGCCGCCTTGTTCGAACTCAGATTGTTGTTGCGGGCTGGCATCGGTTTGAAAGTTCGCCTTCCAGTCAGCCATGGTCATGCCGTAGAACGCCTCGCGCCCTTGGTCTTTGGTCATGTCGATCCCGCGTTCGTTTGCGGCCTCTTGGTACCAGCGCGACAGGCAATTTCGGCAGAAGCCGGTCAGGTTCATCATGTCGATGTTTTGCACGTCGGTGCGGTCTGTCATCAGGTGGTGTTGCAGGCGGCGAAAGGCGGCGGCTTGCAGTTCGATTTCGGTTTGTTTGTCCATGTGTCGGGCTCCTGTGGTTCGTTCAAATGTCGGCTTTGCGGCGTGCATTTTCAAGCAAAGGCGCAAGCAAGCGCGCCCATTTTTGTTGTCCTGCGTCGGTGTCGATCAGGTCGTTGCGGATTTCGATCAACACGTTGGGGCGACCGTGTTGCAGCGCGTGTTGGTCAACCGCGTCGCCGGGCAAATGGCCCGCGTAGGGTTCGTTGTTACCGATCGGAGTGGTCAGTGTGACGCGCAATTCATCCATCAGCGGGATCGCGAGGCGGGCGTCATGGGCGTACAGCACGCCGATTTCCCAAGGGCGATGGGCGCGTCCCTTTAGCTGCGGGGTAAAGCTGTGGATCGACACAATGGCGGTCTTGGGGCGTGTGGCCAGTTCTGCCAGCGCGTCGTGATAGGGGCGGTAACATTCGGCAATCCTGCGGTCGCGTTCGGCGTGATCCGCGTGCCGGTTGGCGGGAATGATCGTGCCGTCGTACAGGCGCATCAACAGCGTCGGGTCGTCCATGCCGCGGTTCGGATCAATCACGAGGCGCGAAAAATTCGATAGGATCGCGGGGCTGTTCAACGCCTCGGCCAGCGCGCGCGTGACCCCTGCCGCCCCGGGATCAAAGGCGATGTGGCGGTTCATGTCGGCCTCGGCCAACCCGAGCGAGCCACCGTTCACAGACGCAGGCACCGTGTTGGCGGCGTGATCGCAGGTGACCAGCCAAGTGCCGGATCGATCAACCCCGTGGGTGAAAAAAGCAGTGTGTGTCATGAAACCTTTACCTGTTTGATTGCAGGTGTAGGCGAGTTGCGCCCGAAAGTGAATTGCGCGATAAAGCGTGCAAATGATAGCGATAACAACTGCTGGGGTGGACCGAATTATGAGACGATTGCGCAATGTAAAGATCGTGGCGACGCTGGGTCCGGCCTCTGACGACTACAACATGATCCGGTCCTTGCACGAGGCCGGCGCGGATGTGTTTCGATTGAACATGTCGCACGGATCACACGCTGAAATCGCTGAAAAACATGCGATTATTCGCAAGGTTGAGGCGGATTTGAACAGCACGATCGGTATTCTCGCCGACCTTCAGGGGCCGAAATTGCGCGTCGGTGTGTTTTCTGGTGACAGTGAGATGCTGGATATCGGCGCCAAATTCCGGCTTGATCTGGACACAGCAGAGGGCACGTCGGATCGTGTCTGCCTGCCGCACCCCGAGATTTTTCAAGCGCTCGAAGTTGGCGCGTCCTTGTTGGTGAACGACGGTAAAATCCGGTTGCAGGTCGATGCTTGTGGCCCCGATTTTGCCGATTGCACGGTGGTGATTGGCGGCGTGATTTCCAACCGCAAGGGTGTGAACGTGCCGGATGTCGAGCTGCCCTTGGCGGCGCTGTCGTCCAAAGATCTGGCGGATCTGGAATTTGTCTGCGCGCTGGGCGTCGACTGGTTGGCCCTGTCGTTTGTGCAGCGTGTCGCGGACGTCGAAGAGGCGCGCGTTTTGGTCAAAGGCCGCGCGGCGATCCTCAGCAAAATCGAAAAACCCAACGCGGTGGAACGTTTCGACGACATTCTGGCGGCCAGCGATGGCATCATGGTTGCGCGTGGCGATCTGGGGGTCGAACTGCCGGTACAGAACGTCCCGCCGATCCAGAAACGTCTGGTGCGCAAGTGTCGCGCCGCCGCGAAACCGGTGATTGTGGCGACGCAAATGTTGGAATCCATGATCGAAAGCCCGATGCCAACCCGCGCCGAAGTGTCGGACGTGGCCACGGCAATCTACGAGGGCGCGGACGCGGTGATGCTAAGCGCCGAAAGCGCTGCGGGCGACTATCCGATCCAAGCGGTTCAAACGATGGACAACGTCGCCCAAGAGGTCGAGGTCGACCCGACCTACACGCAAATCATCGAGGCCAGCCGCACCGCTAACCGTGCCTCTGTCGCGGACGGAATCGTTGCTGCGGCGCGTGAAATCGCGGAAACCACCGACATCAAAGCGATCTGCTGTTTCACCCAAAGCGGGACAACTGCGTTGCTGACGGCGCGTGAACGTCCACGCGTGCCGATCATCGCGATGACGCCTCTGGTTGGCACGGCGCGGCGTTTGGCGCTGTCGTGGGGCACGAATTGTGTGATCACCGATAATCTGGACCGGTTTAAAGGCGCGGTGGTTGCGGCGGCCAAAGCGGCCCGCACCGAAGGGTTCGCCGACAAGAACGATCAGATCGTTGTGACCGCCGGCGTGCCGTTCAACGTTCCGGGCAGCACGAACATCTTGCGTGTGGCACCATGCGACGAACGTTTGATTTTCAACACCGATCCAGAGTAGCGTCTGCAGATAAGCGCTTTCCCGAGCAGATATAAAAAGCGGAAAGTGCACAGCAGGAGTATTATGATGAGTCCAGATATTGCCATGGTTGTTGGCATTATCATCGCCGGGTTTTCGATCCCGTCGATGATGTCCGCATTGTCGGATGGACGTGCGCCACGCGCCTCTGCGGTCACAATTTTGATCGCGGGCGGGTTGATTGTTTACGCGGTGCGCACGCACCCCGGTGGCTACCGATTAGAGGATTTGCCGCAGGTTTTTGTACGGGTTGTAGCGCAATTTATTTGATCTAGGGGCAGAACGCAGAGGTTTGGGTGTTTTGTGGGCCCCAAAGGGTATGTTTTCGCTTGATCCAAGCCTCGATCCCTCCTAAAGACCAACTTCGTTCCGCGCGTCCGGCCGAAATGGCATGCCGAGTCGCGCATTTACCGAACTCAAGATTAGGAGACGGAAATGCCTAAGATGAAGACGAAGTCGAGCGCGAAGAAGCGCTTTAAGATCTCTGCGACCGGTAAGGTCATCGGAGGCCAGGCTGGCAAACAGCACGGTATGATCAAACGCTCGAATAAATTCTTGCGCAACGCACGCGGCACGACAGCATTGTCAGCGCCAGATGCAAAAATCATCAAGGGCTTTATGCCCTACGACCGTTAAGCCAGAAGGAATAAGATATGTCCCGAGTTAAAGGTGGCACAGTCACTCACGCCCGTCACAAGAAGGTCATCAAAGCCGCTAAAGGTTATTATGGCCGTCGCAAGAATACTTTTAAAGTCGCCCGTCAGGCGGTTGATAAAGCCAACCAATACGCAACCCGTGACCGTCACAATCGCAAGCGGAACTTCCGCGCATTGTGGATCCAGCGGATCAACGCTGCAGTGCGTTCACACGACGAAGCGCTGACGTATTCGCGTTTCATCAATGGTCTGAACCTGGCCGGCATCGAAGTCGACCGCAAGGTTCTGGCTGATCTGGCCGTACACGAACCAGACGCATTTGGTGCGATCGTTGCACAAGCCCAAAAAGCACTCGCAGCTTAAGCCGCGGCCTAACGGCCCACAGTTTGCGAGACTGGGAAAGCCCTGCCATTTTGGCGGGGCTTTTTGCGTTTTGGCTGGTTTGCAGGATGGGTCATGAGGCGGATGCAGACCGTGCTGCGCCCGCCTGAAACCAACCTTGCGAAACCCGCGAAGGTAAACTTTCTTATAATTTTCCCCATGCAGTGCATCGCTTTGCTGAACTATTTGGAAATTGGAAACAAAAGAAAGACGAGAGAATGAACAAACAAGTCGCAGAATTCATCGGTACATTCACACTGGTCCTGTTGGGCTGTGGATCTGCTGTTTTGGCAGGCGCAGACATCGGATTGACGGGCATCAGTTTTGCCTTTGGTTTGGCCTTGATTGGTATGGCGTACGGCATCGGTCCGGTGTCAGGATGTCACATCAATCCGGCGGTTTCGCTGGGCATGGTCGCGGCTGGGCGCATGACATTACCCGAAGCCATCAAATACATCATCGCACAGGTGGCAGGCGCAATCGTTGCTGCGGCCGTGCTGTGGATGATCGCCTCAGGCAAGGCGGGCTACAGTCTCGCTGAAAATGGCTTGGGTCAAAACGGTTGGGGTGCGGGGTACCTTGGTGAGTATTCGCTGATGGCGGCATTGGTCTTTGAGGTTGTAGCGACCTTCTTGTTCATGGTTGTTATTTTGGGCGCGACAGGACGCGGCGCACCGGCGGCGATGGCTGGGCTTGCGATTGGTCTGGCCTTGGTTGTGATCCACCTTGTGGGCATCAACGTCACCGGCGTTTCGGTGAACCCAGCACGTTCGATCGGGCCAGCCTTGTTTGCCGGCACCGGCGCATTGAGCCAGCTGTGGTTGTTCATCGTCGCACCGATCGTGGGCGCTGTGGCCGCGGGTCTGGTGTTTAAAACGGGGACGCTTGACGCGCCTGAATAATTCGCCCGGATTTTAAAAACCTGATGCAGCGGTGTGCTTTTGCACCCGCTGCATTTTTGTTTGTGCGTTGCAGATCAATTCCCCTTGGCCTTGCAATCAAAGGGGTAGGGCGATAGCACAACAGAATAATTTTCTGGGGGCCGACAAGGGACCATCATGGACGATCTCAAAGCCAAATATCTGGACCAAATTGCCAACGCGTCTGACGAGGCCGTGCTCGAAGACATCCGTCTGGCGGCTGTCGGCAAAAAGGGCGAAGTCGCTCTGAAAATGCGCGAGCTGGGCAAGATGACCCCCGAAGAACGCCAAACGGCCGGTCCTGCGTTGAACGCGCTTAAGGACGAGATCAATTCTGCCCTGTCGGCCAAGAAATCCGGCCTTGCGGATGCCGCGTTAGATGAACGTCTGCGCACCGAATGGCTGGATGTGACGCTGCCTGCGCGCGACCGTCGCGTCGGCACGTTGCACCCGATTTCCCAGGTCCAAGAAGAAGTCACCGCGATCTTTGCCGAGATGGGTTTTGCCGTTGCCGAAGGGCCGCGCATCGACACCGATTGGTACAACTTTGACGCGCTGAACATTCCCGGCCACCACCCAGCGCGCGCCGAGATGGACACCTTCTACATGCACCGCGCCGAGGGCGATAACCGCCCGCCGCACGTGTTGCGCACGCACACCTCGCCGGTTCAAATCCGCTCGATGGAAAAGACGGGCGCGCCGACGCGGATCATCTGTCCGGGCGGTGTGTACCGCGCCGATTACGACCACACGCACACGCCGATGTTCCATCAGGTCGAAGGTCTTGCGATCGACAAAGACATTTCGATGGCGAACCTGAAATGGGTGCTTGAGGAATTCGTAAAGTCCTATTTCGAGGTCGACAATGTCGATATCCGGTTCCGCGCCTCGCATTTCCCGTTCACCGAACCCTCTGCCGAAGTTGACATTCGTTGTTCTTGGGAAGGCGGCACGCTGAAGGTTGGCGAAGGCGACGATTGGCTCGAGATTTTGGGGTCCGGCATGGTGCATCCAAAGGTCCTAGAGGCCGGTGGGATTGACCCGAACGAATGGCAAGGCTTTGCCTTTGGCATGGGCATCGACCGGATCGCGATGCTGAAATACGGCATCCCTGATTTGCGGGCATTCTTTGATAGCGATCTGCGGTGGCTGCGCCACTACGGGTTTAGCGCGCTGGACGTGCCGACGCTACGTGGCGGTTTGAGTAGGTAGATGTACCTGCTCGGCGTTTGGTTCGCTAATTATATCAATTGGTGTGAACAAAAGGCGCGACTTCTTCCTGAATGGGCAATTGTCGCGATGTTTCTCGGCATTTCGGCGCTAGATGTTGCCTTGAATTTCATTCTACCGTTCCAAATATCTTTCATATTTTGGGTTTGTATAGCCATCCCTTTCTTGATTTTTTTTTGGTATTTCGCAGACATCGCCAACAGGTTGCGCGGGATAAAAGGGATCAATTTCGCAAGATTGACGACATGCAGAGAGCTATTCAAGGCAGGTCGCCTAGGTGGTGGCTTTGGTAAGGTGCATCTCGATGCACCACGCGTTTGTGACGTGACATTCGCAACCTAATCCGTAGCGTGGGCGTTATGAAAATTATCGCCTTCCTGATCGCCGCCCTTTTTGCCATTCCTGCTTACGCCATGGGCCCGTGGAAAGATGCCTGCCAGCTGGATGTTCCGTGCGAACTGCCTTCGGGGCGCAGCTATCACGTCAAGGCTCCTGATGATTGGGACGGCGAAACACCTCTGCCCGTTTTGATGCATTTCCATGGTTGGATGCGCACCGGCGCGCTGCCTGTGCAGCACCAGCGGATCAGTGGCGCGACCCGTCGTCGTGGTGTTTTGCTGGTCGCCCCGAATGGCAACGGCAAAAGCTGGGACTTCTGGGATGACGCCACAGACGATGTGCCTTTTGCCGCCGAGGTTCTCGCGGATGTGGCCAAGACCTACCCCGTCGATCAGTCACGCATTTACGTCTCGGGGTACTCGTACGGATCGGCCATGGCGTGGCGCTACGTGTGCGAAAACGGCAACGATGTGGCGGCCCTGATCGCGGTGTCCGGCACCCTGCGCCAGAACGTAATCTGCCCCCAAGGTCCGCGCGAAATTCGCCACGTGCACGGCACCAACGACACGGTCATGGATTTCCCGTTCGGGCAAGGCGGCGACACGACCTATCCTGTCGCGCTGTGGCGAGAACAGTTCAAATGCGGGCAGGGGCGTGATGCTGGACCTTGGAATGCCGTTGATTTTCTGACCTTTCAACGCACGGTTTGGGACAATTGCGAGAGCGGCCAAAAGGTGACGTTGGACGTGCATCCGGGTGGTCATTTCATCCCGCACGGTTGGATCGCGCGCCAGTTGGACGAACTGTTAGGGCTGGAAAACAGCTATCCCTGAACGCCCGACCCCTTGCGCGCAAACGCATTCTTTGCCATTGCCGTAGGCAATCAAACGCTTGTGCTGTCCCAAAGGGGAAGACCGATGAAATTCACGTTGTCCTGGCTTAAAACCCACCTCGAAACCGATGCATCTTTGGATGACATCCTGTACGCCTTGACCGATCTGGGGCTCGAGGTCGAAGAGGTCGAGGACCGCGCCGCCAAGCTGGCTGATTTTACCATCGGCTACGTGGAATCTGCGGAAAAGCACCCCGATGCGGACCGTCTGCAAGTGTGCCAAGTCAACACCGACGAAGGCATGAAACAGATCATTTGCGGCGCACCGAACGCGCGCCAAGGTATCACTGTCGTCGTGGCCAAACCGGGCGTGTACGTGCCGGGCATCGACACGACGATTGGCGTTGGCAAAATTCGTGGCATCGAAAGCTTTGGCATGATGGCATCCGAGCGCGAGATGGAGCTGTCAGAGGAACACGACGGCATCATCGAATTGCCCTCGGGCGAGGTTGGCGACCGGTTTGTGGACTGGCTGGCGGCGAACGATCCGGCCAAAGTTGACCCTGTTATCGACATCGCAATCACGCCAAACCGCCCCGACGCATTGGGTGTCGAAGGCATCGCGCGCGATCTGGCGGCCCGTGGTTTGGGCAAGCTGAAAACCCACGGCGTTGATGTGGTCGAGGCGACGTTCAGGTCCGACATTAGCGTCTCTATCGACGAGAACACGTTGGACGGTTGCCCAGTGTTTTGTGGTCGCGTGATCAAGGGTGTCACGAACGGTCCAAGCCCCGTTTGGCTGCAAGACGCGTTGCGCGCCATTGGCCTGCGCCCGATCAGTTTCCTGGTCGATGTCACCAACTTTTTCACCTACGATCGCAACCGCCCGTTGCACGTTTTTGACGCGGACAAGGTCGCCGGCAATTTGCGTGTGCACCGCGCCAAAGGCGGCGAAGAAATCGTCGCGCTGGATGATAAGACCTACACGTTGCAAGCGGGTCAGATGGTCATTTCTGATGACAACGGCGCCGAAAGCATCGCGGGTATCATGGGTGGTTTGGACACGGGCTGCACTGAGGACACGGTGAATGTGTTCGTCGAAAGCGCCTATTGGGATCCGGTGCAGATCGCCTACACGGGCCGTGCGTTGAAAATTAATTCCGATGCGCGCTATCGTTTTGAACGTGGCGTCGACCCTGAATTCACGCCTGTCGGGCTGGAACTGGCTGTGCGCATGATCGTGGATCACGCTGGCGGTGAAGCGTCCCAACTGATCCAAGCCGGCAAGGTGCCGGACACATCGCGCACCTACAAATTGAACGCCGCGCGCGTGCAATCTTTGGTCGGAATGGAGATCCCTGAATCGACACAACGCCAGACTTTGACGGCTTTGGGTTTCCGGCTTGAGGGCGATTTGGCCCATGTGCCCAGCTGGCGCCCTGACGTGCAGGGTGACGCGGATTTGGTCGAAGAAGTCGCGCGTATTGCGTCTCTGACCAAGCTGCAAGGTCGCCCCCTGCCGCGCCTGACCGACGGTGTGCCAAAGCCGGTGATGACCCCCTCGCAGCGTCGGATCGTGGCGGCGCGTCGCACGACGGCGGCGCTGGGATACAACGAATGTGTGACCTACAGTTTCATTGATCAGGCCAGTGCCGCGCTGTTCAGTGGTGGCACCGATACCACGATGCTGGAAAATCCGATCAGCACCGACATGAGTCACATGCGCCCAGCCTTGTTGCCCGGTTTGTTGCAGGCCGCAGCCCGCAACCAAGCGCGTGGATTTGCGGACATGGCGCTGTTCGAAGTCGGGACTGCGTTCAGCGGCGGCGAGCCAGGCGAAGAGCACATGTTGATCAGCGGTTTGCTGGTCGGTCGCACTGGTCCCAAGGACGTGCATGGCACGTCGCGCGGCGTTGATGTCTACGACGTCAAGGCCGACGCCGAGGCGGTTCTGGCCGCGATGGGCGCCCCTGCCAAGGTGCAAATCATGCGCGGTGCCAACGATGAATGGCACCCCGGTCGTCACGGCAAAATCTGCCTTGGTCCCAAAAAGGTGCTTGGCATTTTTGGCGAGGTGCATCCGCGTGTGCTTGAGGCGATGGACATCAAAGGGCCGGCGATGGCCTTTACTCTGTGGCCCGATGAAATCCCGATGCCACGTGCAACGGGCGCGAACCGTGGCAAGCTAGAGATCAGCGATCTGCAAGCGGTCGAGCGTGATTTTGCCTTTGTGGTCGACGCTGAAGTCGAGGCGTTGACGCTGGTCAATGCGGCCGCTGGTGCTGACAAAGCGTTGATCGCAGGCGTGCGCGTGTTTGACGAATTTATCGGCGGATCACTGGGCGAGGGTAAAAAATCGCTGGCGATCACGGTCCGTTTGCAACCTGTTGAGGCGACGCTGAAGGATGCGGATATCGAAGCTGTCAGCGCCAAAGTCATCGAAAAAGTGACCAAGGCGACGGGCGGCGTTTTGCGCGGATAAAAAGGAAAAACTGATGTTGAACGTATATCTTTCAGGCGAAATCCATTCGGATTGGCGCGAGCAAATCATTGATGGATCCAAGGGTTTGAATGTGACGTTCAACAGTCCCGTAACCGATCACGCCGCCAGCGATGATTGCGGCGTAAGCATCCTAGGGGCCGAGCCGAACAAGTTTTGGCATGACCACAAAGGCGCAAAACTAAACGCCATCCGCACCCGCAAAGGCATCGAGGATGCGGATGTTGTCGTGGTCCGTTTTGGTGAGAAATACAAACAGTGGAACGCAGCATTTGATGCGGGCTACGCTGCCGCCCTTGGCAAATCGCTGATCGTTTTGCACGGCGCTGATCACCAGCACGCGTTGAAAGAAGTCGACGCAGCCGCACTGGCTGTGGCCGAAGAGCCGAGCCAAGTTGTCGAAATGCTGCGCTATGTTCTGGACGGAACGCTCCCCCGTTAAGGGGAAGCGTTTTGATCTACCCGCGTGGTGGAATCTGGCGCCCTTTTACGACGGCCGGGCGCGCTAGGAACCGGTCCAGATAGGCGACGAGGTTCGTGTACTCATCCCATTTCAGCACCTCGCGCGCGCCGTAAAAATCAAGCGCGGCCAACCACGGGCCAATCGCAATATCCGCGATTGAATAGTTGCCTGCGATCCATTCTTTGTCCGCAAGTTCCAGGTCCAGCATCGTCAGCAGGCGCGTTGCCTCGTCCAGATAACGCTGCTGCGGGCGTTTGTCCGCGAACTGGGACCCTGCGAATTTATAGAAGAACCCGAGCTGCCCAAACATCGGCCCCAAGCCGCCCATCTGGAACATTAACCATTGGATGACTTTGGCTTTTTCGGTTGCGGTTTCCCCCATCAGCTTGCCGGACTTCTCGGCGAGATACATCAGAATTGCACCGCTTTCGAACAAGGCAATAGGCGTGCCGTCGGGGCCATAGGGATCAAGGATCGCGGGGATCTTGTTGTTGGGGTTCAGCGACAGAAACTCGGGGCTTTTGACATCTACATCCGACAACGTGACGGTGTGCGCCTCGTAGGGGATGCCCAGTTCTTCTAGTGCGATGGACACCTTGACGCCGTTCGGGGTGGGGTAGGAATACAGCTGCAAAACGGACGGGTCCTGTGCGGGCCACCGTTGCGTGATTTGGTAGGTGCTGAGGTCGGTCACTATGTCTCTCCTAACGATTATTGAGACAAAATAAGGCTTTTTCCCCGCAAAAACAGGCTAGAAACAGTGCAAACATGTGTTAACGAGTGTGCACAGACGAACGCTGATTAAAAAAGCGACGGTCACAGACAACACTGAGGGACAACAATGATTAAAGAATTCAAAGACTTCATCTCGAAGGGCAATGTCATGGACATGGCCGTAGGTATCATCATCGGCGCGGCATTCACTGCCATCGTCGGATCGCTGGTTGCCGATTTGATCAACCCGATCATCGGCATCTTTATGGGCGGCGTTGATTTTGCAGGTCTTTCCGCGACAGTTGGCGAAGCCGAGCTGACCTACGGTAACTTCATCATGGCAATCATCAACTTCTTGGTCATCGCGTTTGTGGTGTTCATGTTGGTGCGTTCGCTGAACAAAATGAAGAAAGCCGAAGAGCCTGCAGCACCTGCGGCACCAGCCGGTCCAACACAAGAAGAACTGTTGGCCGACATCTTGGCTGCTTTGAATAAATAAACGTCATAAAAACGACCGGCTAACGGTCTAACTCGGGTCCGCGACAGTGATGTTGCGGGCCCTTTTTCGTGTTTGGTTTGATCAGGTGCCGATGATCGGGCGGTTGTTTTTGGCGTGTCGCTGGATCAGTTTCTTTTGCTGCTTGGTTGGCGGGATCAGGCTGGCGGGGGTGTGTTGTTCCAGCAGGTTCGGAAACAACGCGTTCAACTCCTCCAGCTGATCCGTATCCAGAATGTGCTGCGTTTGTGGGCCGATCAAAAAGCTCTCGCTTGGCACGCCTTCGGACATCAGAACTTCGTGGTTTTCCGTGATGACATGGAAATATTCGATCTGGGTGACGTCGGTCATTTGATAAATGCCGGGCAGGTTGGTCAGGCGCTTGGCAGCGATCAATGCGGCAGACGCGCCAAACATGCGCTGCACGATGGGGGATGTGACCAAGACGCGGTGCTGTGGGGACAAGCATAGATCGCGCATCGGCAGGCCAACACCAAGGCATCCAGCGCTGAGGCAAATAGGGTGGAGCTTGGGCGCGTGGGCTAATCTGCGTGGTCCAACTTTGGTGGATAGGATCAGTTGCACTGGCACTGGCTGGCCGGATTGGTTGATCAGCACGTCTCCGGATTGTAATTCCTCGACCCGTTTCATCCCGTCCGATGTGGCCAATCGTGTGCCGCGTGCAAAGCAGGGGATGGACCCGTCGTTCGGGGTCGTTTGCGTTGCATAGCTGGTGCCGCCATCGCTGGTTTCGAGGGATTCCCCCGCACCCGCCTGACCGATTTGCGTGCTGGTGGTGCCACTCGCTGCCCCACCTGTTGCGTTAACTGGCGGGCCATCGTCGAACGAGATGAACTGATGCACAGTGCCTGCCGTATCCACAGATACGCCGCCGCTTTTGTTTAGCCCGTTGAAGGTCGCGGAACTGGCGGCGTCGACGACATAGACGTCTTTGCCTGCGATGGTCGCAACCTTGGTCCCCAATACATTCACAGAGCGCACAGAGCCATTCGGGTTGTAAACTGTGACAGTGATGTTGGACACATCTGTGCCGCCGTCCACCGCGATCTCGATGAAATCGAGCGACGCCCCACCGAGATATTTTACTTCTGAAACATATGGATCAGCCATGATCTTATGAACAAGCGCTGCGCGGCGCTTTGCCTCTCTAAACAGTTACACAAAAGTTAACTTGGGGGCGGATGGGGTTTGTTTAACGGGGAATAAAGGCGGAAATTCGTCTAAAAGTTGAACTGCCTTGACGATAAGGCTGCTTCAGCAAAAAACCGCCACCCCGCTAAGGGTGACGGCTGCTTTTCTAGGTCGCTTTTGGCGGCTTAGGTCTTGAGCGCCAAGGCTGGAGACAGAACGTCCATTCCCAAGGCTTTGCCGACCGCATAGTAGGTCAACTGGCCCGCGTGTACGTTCAGGCCTGCAAGCAAATGCGCGTCATCTTCGCAGGCTTGACGCCAGCCTTTGTCGGCCAGTGCCAGCATGAACGGCAAAGTCGCGTTGCCCAAGGCGATGGTTGACGTGCGCGCAACTGCACCCGGCATGTTGGCGACGCAGTAGTGCATGATGCCGTCAACTTCGTAGATCGGGTCTTGGTGTGTGGTGGCGCGGGATGTCTCGAAACACCCACCTTGGTCAATCGCGACGTCAACCAGAACGGCGCCTGGTTTCAATTCGCTCAGCTGTGCGCGGCTGATCAGTTTGGGCGCTGCTGCACCCGGGATCAGAACCGCGCCGATGATCATGTCGGCCTCGCGCGCCAGTTCCATCGTGTTGCCTGCGTTGGCGTAGGACGTTTTGAACTGCCCGCCAAACACGTCATCCAAGTAGCGCATGCGTGCCAATGAACGGTCCAGAACGGTGACGTCTGCGCCCATGCCAGCGGCGATGCGTGCGGCATGTGTGCCGACAACGCCGCCGCCGATGACGACCACGCGTGCGGGTCCAACACCCGGAACGCCGCCCATCAGAACGCCGCGTCCGCCGTTGGCTTTTTGCAAGGTCCATGCGCCGACTTGTGGGGCCAAACGACCCGCTACTTCGGACATTGGGGCCAGCAGTGGCAGGCCACCCTGCGCGTCTGTGACGGTTTCATAGGCGATGGCTGTGCAGCCGGACGCGAGCAAATCTTTGGTCTGTTCAGGGTCCGGCGCAAGGTGCAGGTAGGTGAACAGCACCTGGTCTTTGCGCAGCATGGCGCGTTCCACCGGCTGTGGTTCCTTGACCTTAACGATCATGTCGGCAGCGGCGAAAATTTCGGCGGCTGTTGCGGCGATGGCTGCACCGGCGTCAACGTAATCTGCGTCCGTGAAACCGGCCCCTGCACCGGCACCCGCCTGCATGGTCACGGTGTGGCCGTGTGCGACCGCTTCGCGGGCTGCGTTTGGCGTGATGCCGACGCGGAATTCTTGTGGTTTGATCTCGGTTGGGCATCCAATGTGCATGACCGTATTCCCTGATTATTGCTGTTTGCAACGGCAGTATCTGCGGCAATTGACGCAATGTGCGACGGAAAAGCTGCGTAAACCATAGGCAACTTGCGAAGAATCCACTAACACTTGGCCCAATCGTGAGAGGAATCTTCGCAAATGTCTTTGGACGCAACAGACAAACGTATCTTGACGGCTTTGCAGCGCAAGGGCCGCATTTCAAACGCGGACCTGTCCGAGGTGGTGAACCTGTCGCCGTCTGCCTGCCACAGGCGGGTGCAACGGTTAGAGGCGGACGGCTACATTCGCGACTATGTGGCGCTGTTGGATGCGCGCAAAATGGGCGTGCCGACAACCGTGTTTGTCGAGATCACGCTGTCGGGCCAAGCGGACGAAGTGTTGGACGCGTTTGAAAAAGGCGTGTCGCGGATACCGGACGTTTTGGAGTGCCATTTGATGGCGGGCACAGCGGATTACATCCTAAAGGTCGTGGCCGAAAACACCGAAGATTTCGCGCGCATCCACCGCCAGTATCTGGCCCGCCTGCCGGGCGTGGCGCAGATGCAAAGCAGTTTCGCGCTGCGGACGGTGTTCAAGACAACTGCGCTGCCTGTTTAAGGTCGTTGGCGGCCCGTTTTCTGGCGGATAGAACCACTGCGATCACCACGGCACTCGCGCCCGCGATGTTGGGCAACAAGGCCAGCGGCCAATACGCGCCAACCGCGCCAAGCACCAAAAGCGCCAGCGTGACAGGGCCAATCGGACCTTCGGCGTAGCGCTGGATCAACGCGTTGGTGGCGTAGATGCCGAACAAGGCAAAGAACCCGATTTGCAGGATTTCGATGACCTCGCCCGAGATCAGCGGCGTGTAGGCGAACAGCAGCGGCACGACGTACAGACCTTTGGCGATTTTCCAGCTTTCGAAACCCGTGGCCATGGGCCGCGATCCGGCAATTCCTGCGGCGGTAAAGGCGGCAAGGCAGACGGGCGGCGTCACGTTGGAATCCTGGCTTAGCCAGAAAATGATCAAATGCGCGGTCAGCAGATAGGTCGTTTGCAATGTCGGATCGACCATGATGGGCCGGATCGTTACGGCGATTTCAAAGGGGATGTTTCGGATCAGTTCCCATGCTTCGGCCTTGGTCATTCCTATCGCGACTTGTGCGGCCAGCGGATGATCAACTAGCGCAAAGAGGGCGGATTTTGACGGGTCAGAAATGCCGTCCATCAGCTGTTGTGCGATCAAGCCGTCGGCCATGATGCCCGCCAAAGCCGGGGCCGTCAGGATCGCTAGAATGATGTAGGCGGCCGTCACCGGCAGCCCCATGCCCAGCACCAACGAGGCCAGCGCGATCAGCGCAATCGCCAACACCAAGGACCCTTGCGACCACTGTGCGATCATCAGGGAAAACCCGTTGCCGACACCGCTGGTCACGATGGCGTTGTTCATGATCCCGATCGCCGTCAAAAGGATCGCTGTCATGATTGCAGAGCGGACACCGCTGACCACAGCTTCGGCGATTTTCGCGGGGCCCATGTTGACCGGTTTGAACGATCCATCCTTGCGCAGAAGGGCGATCAGGCTGGTGATCCACGACGTCGCGATCAGGGTCACAATCGCCCAACACGCCGCATACGACGGGGTGACGCCCGTGACCAAAAGCCAGATCATCACGGCCAGCGGCACGACAAACACCAAACCGCCAGAGATCATCTTGGCGCGATCTACGGTCAGATCGATGTCAGCACCTGCGTCGTATTTGACAGCTTCGATGCGCACGATGAACGCCACGGACAGGAAATACAGCAGGGCCGGCATCACCGACACCGCGACGATTGTGCCGTAGGGAATGGACGTGTAGCTGGCCATCACGAACGCGCCGGCACCCATGATCGGCGGCATCAGTTGACCGCCAGTCGAAGCGGCGGCCTCGACCCCTGCGGCGAATTGTGGGCGAAAGCCGTTGGACTTCATCAGCGGGATCGTGATCACCCCGGTTGACGCGGTGTTGGCGATGGCGGACCCGGAAATCGTGCCGGTCAGGGCCGATGACAAAACGGCAACAAACGCCGCGCCGCCTTTGATCCGACCCGCGACGACTTTGGAAATTTCGATGACGAAATTGCTGGCCCCCGAGACGACCAGAAAACCGCCGAAAATCATGAACAGCGTGATGTTGGTGACCGAGATATTTCCGAGGATGCCGAACATGCCTTCGTCGTTGTAAAGCGTGCGGAACAGCACGTCGTTCAAGGGCAGGCTGGCAGAGCGGAACACACCGGGCAGCATGGTGCCGAGAAACAGGATGTAGCTGAGGGATAGGATGATCAGGATCGGGATGACCCAACCCGACACGCGGCGCGACAAATCAATGCAAGCAAAGATCAGCAAAAGGCCTGCAGCCCAATCCAGAACAGTGAATTGCCAGCCCAATCCTGTGACGGCGAGGGATCGTTCGTACAGACCGGATTCGGCCCACGCGACCCACAGGGCGGCACCTGCGACCAGCAATCCGTAGACGATATCGATTACCCAAGCCCATGTTTTGCCTTCATTTTTGCCCCAAGGGCTAAGCGTGATTGAAGCGAGAAACGCAAAACCGGCAAAGTGGATTGCGTTTTGCCACAGGCCGGGTTCGGTCAGATAGACGTTTGTCAGGATGTGCCAGATGCCAAAGAATAGGGCAAAGACGAGCACGATCTGGCGGGCTCCGAATTGGCCATGCGGCATGTCCAAAAGTGTTGCGCGTGACGATTGGTTTTGCGGTGCAAGCTGTGTCATCTGGTCCCCCCCCAGGCAGAAAAATGGGACGCTGCAAGCCACAGCGTCCCGGTCAGTTTCGACGTCTATTTAGCGATCAAATGGGCTGGGATATCCAAGCCTGCTTCGACGTAAAAACGCGCGGCACCGGGGTGCAAAGGTGCTGGCAAACCGGCCATCGCACGCTCAACCGCCATGGCTTTGGTCGCGGGGTGGATCGCTTGCAAAAACGGCAGGTTTTCGTACATCGCCTTGGTCAAAAGATAGACGTGCTCATCGTTCACACTGGCGTTCACGGCCAAGAAATTTGGCTGTGCGATTGTGCTCACGTCTTTGGTTTGGCCGGGGTAGGTGCCCGCCGCGATTGTGTAGGGCACCCAAAGGTTGCGGCCCGCGTCCATCGCTGCGGCTTGGTCTGCGGTCACGTCGAGGATCGTGAATTTGCCCTCGTTGGAGGCCATCAATTTGGTGATTGCACCGGTTGGTGGGCCGGACGGAATGCCCGCCGCAACCGCTTGGCCGTTGGCCATCGCATCAGCCGTTGGGCCATAGCCTGCGGACACCAATGTGAAGTCTTTGGCAAGATCAAGACCGAGGCCCGCGAGCAACACCGTGTTTGATCCAATCGTGCCGGAATTCTGCTTGCCCATGCCGACGGACATGCCGGTGAGCGCCTTGAGATCATCGACGGTGCCGGTGGTGGCTTTGGCCGCTGGAACCACGAATTGCTCGACGTTTTGCCACAGCATCGTGACAGAGCGCAGGTTGGTTTGTGGCTCGGACACAGGGCCGGTGCCGGTGATCGCGTAGGACCCGAACAACCCTTGCAGGATCGCGAAATCGGCAGTGCCTGATGACAGTGCCTGCACGTTCGCGCCGGACCCAGCCGAGTTCACAGCCGTCAGCGAAAAGTTCTGTTTGGGCAGCAGTTTGATTTTCGACAGGGTCGAGATCGCGGTGCCAACAGGGTGATAGGTGCCGCCCGTGGATGCGGTGTTCAAAACGTAATCCGTGCTTTGCGCAAAGGCGCCGCCAGACGTGACAAGACCGGCACTCAGGACGAGTGCTTTTAAGATGTTCATTGGTATTCCTCCCAGAATCAAAGCCGAAAATATGGCTTGTGACGTTGATGGGGATTGGCGGGATTCTGCGGTATGAGGGAAATTGCAGGGCGCATAAAAATATGCCTGCGGATTTCCGCAGAGGGCTATTTTTCCAACAATGCGTCTTTGTCGAGGTCCAGTTTGACGATCTTTTCATTCAAGGTGCGACGGCCAATTCCAAGGGCAGCGGCGACATCATCCATGCGCCCGTTTTCGTCTTGAATCGAACGGCTGATCACTTCGCGCTCGAACGCGGCGACCGCTTCGCGCAGGGTTCCGGGAAAGGGTTGCAGCGATGTTTGTCGCGCAATCGCGAGCCGTACAGAGCCGCCACCGCGCCGCTCTGCCAACACGCGTCGTTCGGCGACATTTTGCAACTCACGCACGTTGCCGGGCCAATCATACGACATCAACGCCGAGATATCGTCGTTGGTCAGCTTGGGCATTGGCAATTCGTAAAGCTGGCTTAGGCGCTGCGTGTAATGGCGAAACAACAGTAAAACATCCTCGCCGCGATCCGCCAGACTGGGCAGTTCGATCACAAGGGTGTTCAGGCGAAAGAGCAGGTCTTCGCGAAAGGATTTCTCGGTGACCATCTGGGCGATTTGATCAGAGGCCGCGCTGATCACGCGCAGCTCTGCGGTCTGGACGTCGGTTTCACCGATCCGTTGGTATTGTTTGGTTTCGATGGCGCGTAGAATTTTGGCCTGTGTGCCGTGGGGCATCGAGCTGAGTTCATCCAGAAACAACGTGCCGCCGTTGGCTTGGCTCATCAATCCGCGTGGGTTTTGCGTGGTGCCGAACACCGTTTCTTCGAACCGCTCGGGCGGGATCGCGGCGCAATTGATCGGCACAAACGGGGCGCTAGGCGAGGTGCCAAGATCGTGCAAAGCCCGCGCGGCAAGTTCCTTGCCGGTGCCGGTTTCACCAAGGATCAAGACATTGGCGTTGCTGACTGCAAAGTCGAAAATCAGATCGCGCACGGCGGCGATTTGCGGGCTGTTGCCGATCAGGATACGTTCCAGATCGGTCAGTTCTGCCAGCCGGCTTTGCAGCAGTTTTGTGCTGTCTTCCAGGCGCTTCATCCGCACAGCATTTTTGAGGATTCCCAGCAGGCGGCGGGGTTCAAACGGCTTTTCCACAAAGCTGTAGGCCCCGTCCTGCAAGGCACCAACGGCCATCGGAATATCGCCATGGGCTGAGATTAAAATGACCGGAACATTGCTGATTTCGCGGGCTTTGCGCTGAAATTCTAGCCCGTCCATTTCGGGCATGCGCACGTCGCTCAGAATGACGTCGGGGGCGCTGGTATGAATGGCCTCTAACCCCGCCTGCGCGTTCTTTGCAATCACGGCATTATAGCCTGCGCTTTCGAGCAAATGGACCAAGGACACCCGCATTTCGCGATCATCATCAACGACAAGGATTGTGGCTGTTGTCATGCGAAATCTCCGTCGTCGGGAAGGGGTAATGTGACGATAAATTCTGCACCGTCTGTGGTGTCGCCGATGCTAAGCGCGCCGCCGTGATCTGTGATGATTTCCGTCGCGATGGCAAGGCCAAGACCCATTCCGACACCAGAGGGCTTTGTGCTGAAAAACGGCTCTTGCAGATCGGCGAAACTGGCCCCGCCAAGCCCCGGCCCATTGTCTGTGACGCGGATCACAACCGTGTCTGGTGTCTGTTCGACGCGCACAGAAATTTCCGGGTCTATCGCCGTTTCGACGGCATGGACCGCGTTCTTGAAAAGGTTGGTAAACGCTTGTTCCAGTTGAACCTGATGGGCATGCAGGGTGACGGGTTCAGGCAGGTCGGCAGGGCGAAAGCGGATTTTTCCCTGCGCGATTTCAGCACGCAGTAAATTCGCGGCCTCGCTTAGAACCGTTGATAAATCGACGCTGGTTTTCTTGGCGGCCTGTTTGCGGGCGAAATAGCGGAATTGGCTGGTGATCGATTCCATTCGGTCGACCAGCTTGTTCAGGTTGCTTGCGGTTTTGGGCGAGGTGATTTCGTTGCCGATTTCTGCCGCAGCAAGGTGATTGCGAAAGGCGCTAATGGGCTGTCCCAGTTCGTGAGTGACCGAGGCCGCCAGATGCCCGAGGGCTGCCAGTTTGGCACTGCGCGCAAGGTCGGTTTGGGCTTGTTCCAAGCGACGGTTTGTTTCGATCAGTTCGGTGCGCTGACGTTCGGACGCGGTGTAGGCTTGTTCAATGCGGCGGGACCGCAAGAAGGTGGCAAAGCCAAGCAGGAATGTGATGATACTGCCGAAAAAGATGGTCGTCAGAAGGGTTTCGCGGATGATGATGCTTTGGGGTCGCAGGTAATGAACGGTCCAGTCGCGCCATTCCGAAATGCCCGATGCCCGCAAATATTTGGTACCATCTACAGCGACCCGGTGCGTGCCAAGGGATGTCCAATCAAGCGGCCCGAGGGCTTCGCTGCCGAACTGACGGCTGTCCAGAATGGCAGTGCGTACGTCAGATGGCAGGGCGCCGACCGGGCGATACAGCCAGTCGGGATTGGACGCGAGAACCACGATGTTGTCCCTGTTTATGGCCACAACCGTTTCACTGTCGCTTTCCCAAGATCGCTGCAATTCACTGACATCCAGCTTGATGGCTATGACGCCGGACTGCACGTTTCCGGTCAGGGATACGGGTTCCGCCACGAAATATCCGGGCCGGCCAGAAGTGGCACCAATGGCGAAATAATCACTGCGCTGGCCTTTTAGCGCGTCTTGGAAATAGGGGCGAAACCCATAGTTCTGGTCCAGAAAACTGTGCGCCTCGTCCGCGTTTGATGTCGCCAGAACCCGCCCTGTCGTGTCCATCAGATAGATCGCCTCTAGCTTGGCCTCTTTGGCAAACAGGCGCAGGCGGTCGTTAAGGTTGGGATCAACCGTTTCGGAGTGCAGCGCGTTCGCATAGCGCGGATCGCGGGCCAGAACGAAGGGCAAATGTTGATGCTGGCGCAGGGTTTCGTTCAACGCGCGCAGGTACAATGCCATCCGGTTTGCAGCTGCCTGAGATTCGAGTTGCTCGAAATACGTACGCGCCCCAAAAAACGTCGCAACGGTGGCCAGCACCAAGGTGACGAACAGCACGCCCAGAACGCTTTTGCGCATGCGCCCCGGCGCGCGATTGATGTCGGTTTTGGGTGGCATCGAATTCTCCCCTGGCGGCAGTGTGATACGGGATCGTGTGTCCTGTAAACAGGTGCCTGTTCGGGGCAGACGGCAGGTTTGCGGATTTCCGCAGGGCAAGCAGCTATCGATGCCTCTAAAAAGAAAAACCCCGCCGATCGCTCAGCGGGGGTTCACTATTTTCCGACAATGCGGGGATGATTTACATCATACCTTCGCGTTGTAGCTTTTTGCGTGCCAATTTACGGGAACGACGGATCGCTTCGGCTTTCTCGCGTGCTTTTTTCTCGGACGGTTTCTCGAAATGTTGCTTAAGCTTCATTTCACGAAACACACCTTCGCGCTGAAGTTTTTTCTTCAGGGCGCGCAGCGCTTGATCGACGTTATTATCGCGAACACTAACCTGCATGTGGTTTTCACCACCTTTCTAGTTTGAAGTTGCAAGGATTTGCAGGAAGTTGGCCAATAGCAAATCGCACCTATATTGTCTAGTATGTTGCTAGGCACCCAAAGGAGCGCGCGATGACCACCCCGTATGAGACGACCAAAGACCAATTGCTGGATGCCGCGTTGGATCACGTGCCCTTTGATGGCTGGTCAGAAGCGACGTTTCAGGCAGCAATCGTTGATGCAGAGGTAACGCCGGCCTTGGCCCGTGCCGTGTGTCCGCGCGGCGCGGTTGATTTGGCGGTCGCCTATCATTTGCGCGGGGATGATGTGATGGAGGCGCGCCTAAAGTCCGAGGATCTCAGCGACTTGCGATTCCGTGATCGAATCGCATCTGGCGTGCGGTTTCGGATCGAAGCGGTCACCGACAAAGAGGCCGTGCGCCGTGGCACGACGTTGTTTGCATTGCCGATGCATGCGGGTGACGGGGCCAAGGCGATCTGGGGTACAGCCGACAAGATTTGGACCGCCTTGGGTGACACCTCGGACGATGTGAATTGGTACACAAAACGCGCGACCCTCAGCGGTGTCTACAGCGCGACGGTGCTGTATTGGCTGGGCGATGACAGCGTCGACAATCAAGCGACGTGGGAATTTTTGGACCGCCGCATCGACGACGTGATGCAGATCGAAAAGGTCAAAGCCCAAGTGCGTGACAGCCCGACGCTGAGCAAGCTGCTTGCAGGCCCAAACTGGTTGTTAAGCCGGATCAAAGCGCCGACAAAAATGCCGGACATCGATTTGCCCGGTCGCTGGACAACGCCGCGTCAGGACTAGTGCGCGCCATTGCGCGTCGATCCTTGATCAGCGACACTTGGGATCAAACAACCAAAGGATACCCCCGCCATGAGCGACATGATGAACGCCGTTGAAATCACCAAACCGGGCGGGCCAGAGGTTTTGCAAATGACCAAGCGCCCGATGCCTGCGGCCGCGCATGGTCAGGTGGTTCTCAAGGTCGCGTATGCCGGTGTGAACCGTCCCGATGCGTTGCAGCGTGCGGGCATGTACGCCCCACCCAAAACCGCTAGCGATTTGCCGGGGTTAGAAGCTTCGGGCGAAGTTGTTGCCTTGGGGTCGGGCGTTTCCGGCTTGGCTGTTGGCGATCAAGTCTGCGCCCTGTTGCCCGGCGGCGGCTACGCGGAATACGTTGCAACCCCCGCTGCACATTGTTTGCCGTTGCCCAAAGGACTGGGGTTGAAAGAAGCGGCGTGCTTGCCGGAAACTTACTTTACGGTTTGGTCTAATGTTTTCACGCGCGGCGGTCTGAAGGCAGGCGAACGGTTCTTGGTCCACGGCGGGTCCAGTGGGATTGGCACAACGGCAATCCAACTGACCAATGCTTTTGGCGCACGCGTGTTTGCAACAGCCGGTTCGGACGAAAAATGCACAGCCTGTACCGATCTGGGGGCCGAAATCGCGATCAACTACCGCGACGCAGATTTTGTCGAAGTGATGAAGTTCCAAGGTGGTGCGGACCTGATCCTCGATATGGTCGGGGGCGACTACATCCCACGCAACATCCAGACCTTGGCCGAAGACGGACGTCTGGTGCAGATCGCGTTTTTGCAAGGGCCGAAGGTTGAATTGAACTTTGCCCTGATGATGATGAAACGCCTGACGATCACCGGTAGCACCCTGCGCCCGCAGTCAGATTTGGCCAAGGCGCGGATTGCCCAAGACTTGCGCGAAGCCGTATGGCCACTGCTGGATGCAGGACGGATCAAACCCGTGATGGACAGCACATTTGCACTGGCTGATGCGGCGGATGCACATGCGCGGATGGAAAGCAGTGGGCACATTGGCAAGATCGTGCTTGAGGTTGCTGGCGGCTAATTTGAGTATTTAGGATCGGAACAGAACACGGCCCATCCCAATCATCCAATGTGAAGGCATAGACCGTGCGGTAAGCTTGCGCTTGTCCTGATACGGCCATCGGCTCTCCAGCCTGTACCGCAAGGCCAAGTTTACGCATTAAGGTTAATTCTTCGTTTTGTTTTGATCAAAAATACTCAAAATTGGGGCCCCCAGCAGGACAGGCCCTAACGTATCGGATCGAACACTGCGTCTTTCATCGTGCAATCGCGCACGACATCCTGACCGCAGGGTACAGGTACTAAATCACGAGACAAACAGATGCGTGCTTCTTGGATGTGGCCTTGTTTGCAGGTTATTGTCAGCCCGTCTGCTTCGAGGTCGGGGTTGTCATTAAGCCATGCGGCCTCGACCACAGAGGCGGGCAATTTGATGGATTTATCCAATTTGCGAAAGATCGCGGGGCGGGTGACGGATGCGTAAGCTTCGCGTGACCGGGCGTAGTAATCGGCAGGCGACAGGCCAGAGCAGACACCGTGCTTTTTCCATTGATGCCAGGCCAGTCCACCGGTGCCCATAATGTCGGCCATTGCGTTTGTTTGGCTGCGTGATGGCGCGCGAAAATTCGAGCGGCAGTACTCTGGAAATCCGCGATGATATTGCGGCCAAAGCCCGTGCAAAATCCAGCCGTGATCGTGGCGGGCATCGCATTGATCCGACCCTTTGGCATCTCCCGACAGGGCGCACCAATTTGGCGACCATGACAGCGCCATCACGTAGTAGTCGAATTCGCCCGATTTGTGCTGCTGCGCCATGGCAGGGCCAGTCAAACCAAGGGTTATCAAAATCCAGAAAAGATGCGCGCGCATATTGGTCTTCCCTTATCGCTTTTGCGCGACTATATACGGCTCAAGTTCCCCCACAATGGAAACCGACCTTGGATGCCAAGGCAGCCTAATTCAGGTGGCGGGAGAGTTATGCGTTAGGAGCACGAACATGGCAAAACCGATTATGGCAAAAGCCACAGCCGTCTGGCTGGTGGACAACACCACAATGAACTTCAAGCAGATTGCTGACTTTGTTGGCATGCACGAATTAGAAGTCCAAGGCATTGCCGATGGTGATGTAGCCGCGGGCGTCAAAGGCTTTGATCCGATTGTAAACAATCAGCTGACCCAAGAAGAAATCGACGAGGCGCAAGCCAACCCGCTGCACAAGCTGGCACTGAAATTCAACGCTGCTGCACAGGGCGAAGAAAAACGTCGCGGTCCGCGGTATACTCCGTTGTCCAAGCGTCAGGACCGTCCTGCGTCGATCTATTGGTTGGTTAAATTCCACCCGGAATTGAGCGATGCGCAAGTGTCCAAATTGGTCGGCACAACCAAACCAACGATCCAGGCGATTCGCGAACGCACGCACTGGAACATCTCGAACATCCAACCGATTGATCCGGTTGCTTTGGGCCTGTGCAAACAATCCGAACTGGACGCCGCTGTTCAAAAAGCTGCGGCCAAAAAAGCTGCTGACGGCGAAGTAATGTCTGATGATGAGCGTCGCAAACTGGTCAGCACAGAGCAGTCGTTGGGCATGGATCCGGAACCAAAAATCCCGACAGCCATCGAAGGTCTTGAGACGTTCACGCTGGGCGAGCCAATTGATGACGAAGATGATGATCCATCCGCGTTGATCGATGCGGACAACTTGTTCAACCTGCCGTCAGGTGACGGTGAAGAGCAGCCGTAAGCGGCCTCTTTCGCGACAGAAAACCAAACGCGCGCCCGTCAAACGGCGCGCGTTTTGCGTTTTACAGGGACTTGCGCGCGCGCATGGCGGCGGTGATTGTGCCATCATCGAGGTAATCGAGTTCACCGCCAATCGGCACGCCTTGGGCCAGCGACGTCAGCGTCACCCGTGTTTCCAGTTGGTCCGCGATGTAGTGCGCTGTGGTTTGTCCGTCGACGGTGGCGTTCAGGGCCAGGATCACTTCGGTGATGCCTTCGGTTTCGACCCGGTCGATCAAGCGGGGGATACGCAGTTCATGCGGCCCGATGGCGTCCAAGGCAGACAGCGTGCCGCCCAGCACGTGATAGCGACCTTTGAACACGCCGGACCGTTCCATCGCCCACAAATCCGCCACGTCTTCGACCACGCAAAGTTCGCCGTTCGCACGTTTCTCAGAGGTGCACAAATCGCAAATGTCGGTGGTGCCAACATTGCCGCAGTTCAGACATTCACGCGCAGTTGCCGCCACCGTTTGCATCACGTCTGCCAGTGGCGTCAGCAGCAGCGCGCGTTTGCGGATCAGATGCAGCACGGCACGACGGGCGGAGCGGGGCCCAAGGCCCGGCAATTTCGCCATCATTTCGATCAGGGCGTCGATGTCTTGGGTGCTGCTCACGTTGAAATCCGATTGCGGCCTAGAACGGCAGCTTCATTCCGGCAGGCAGGCCCAAACCTTCGGTCAGCGCGCCCATTTTTTCATGCGCGGCTTCGGCAGCTTTGGCTTGCGCGTCTTTGATCGCGGCCAAAATCAGATCCTCGACAACTTCTTTGTCGTCGCCGTTAAAGATCGACGGATCGATATCCAATTGCGTCAGATCGCCTTTGGCCGTCGCGGTCGCTTTGACCAAACCTGCGCCAGATTCACCAACCACAGTGACGTGTTGCAGATCGTCCTGCATTTCCGCCATCTTGGTTTGCATCTCTTTGGCTTTTTTCATCATGCCGGCCATATCGCCAAGCCCGCCAAGTCCTTTGAGCATTCGTTTTCTCCTCGTTTGTGTTGTTCTGAGTGATACTTTGATCCCTCGCTTGTCACAAGAAGGGTTCCTGAATGGCGCGGTCTCAGTCGTCCTCGAACGGGTCCCATTCATCCTCGACCTCAGGCAGCGCGTCTGCGACGGCCTCTGCGGCGATTTGTTCGGGGGTCCTGATTGCGGTGATTTTGGCCTTGGGGAATTGCGCTAAAACAGCTTGCACCATCGGGTGATTTTCTGCCTTGGATTGCAGTTCCAAATCAGCAGCATCGCGCACTTCTGCAATGGTTTTGCCGCCGCCTTCGTTGACGATGGTCACCGCCCAGCGGTTGCCCGTCCATTGTTGCAGTTTCGCGCCCAGTCGTTGCGCCATGTCACGCGGTGCGCGATCCGTAGGCACAAATTCGATGCGGCCCGGTTGGTAGGCCGCCAGTTGCAGCGTTGTTTCGATTTCCACCAACAGCTTGACGTCACGGTTGGTGCGCACCAGTTCGATGACGTGCTCAAACGTCGGGTAGCGCGCTAAGGCTTGATCCGCATTCGTAGCCAAAGCCATCGTTGCCCCGCCACCGCCGCCAGAGGGAACCGAGGCCGAGGCATAAGCCGGGGCCGCCCCCCCGCTCGCCGCAGGCGCGCCACCGGTTGCAGACCCATGTCCGCCCCCCGTTGGGGCGGGCGCAGGTGGTGGTGAAATCCCGTTCAGTTTGCGCACCAGTTCTTCTGGGCTCGGCAAATCTGCCACGTGCGTCAGTCGAATGATCGCCATTTCCGCCGCCATCATCGCGTTGGGCGCGGCGGCCACTTCGTCGAGGCTTTTGAGCAGCATTTGCCATAGCCGCGTCAGCACGCGCATCGGCAACGCCTCGGCCATCGCCAGCCCGCGGGCGCGTTCGTCGTGCGACACGGTTGGATCTTCGGCCGCTTCGGGCGTGATTTTCACAACCGACACCCAGTGGGTGATTTCGGCCAGATCGCGCATCACCGCCATCGGGTCCGCCCCGTCCGCGTATTGTGAACTCAGTTCGGTCAACGCGCCCGCCGCATCGCCGCGCAGCACCATATCGATCAGGTCCATCACGCGACCACGATCCGCCAGCCCCAACATCGCGCGCACTTGGTCGGCGGATGTTTCGCCTGCCCCGTGGCTGATCGCTTGGTCCAGCAGCGACGTTGCATCGCGCGCGGACCCTTCGGCCGCCCGCGCGATCAAGGCCATTGCGTCTTCGGCGATCTCTGCCCCTTCGGCTGTCGCGATTTTGCGCATTAGCGCGATCATCACTTCGGGTTCGATCCGGCGCAAATCAAAGCGTTGGCAGCGCGACAGAACCGTGACCGGCACCTTGCGAATTTCTGTGGTCGCAAAGATGAATTTCACGTGGGCGGGTGGTTCCTCAAGCGTCTTGAGCAACGCGTTGAATGCGCCTGTCGACAGCATGTGAACTTCATCGATGATGTAGACTTTGTAGCGGGCCGAGGCCGCGCGGTAGTGGACGGAATCGATGATTTCGCGGATGTTGGCGACGCCTGTGTTCGATGCGGCGTCCATTTCCATCACGTCGACGTGGCGCCCTTCCATGATCGCGGTGCAGTGTTCGCACGCGCCACAGGGTTCCGTCGTTGGCCCGCCTGTGCCATCCGCCCCGATACAGTTCATGCCTTTGGCGATGATCCGCGCCGTCGTGGTTTTGCCGGTGCCGCGAATACCCGTCATCATGAACGCTTGGGCAATGCGGTCTGCCTCGAACGCGTTTTTCAGCGTGCGCACCATTGCGTCCTGGCCCACCAGATCGACAAAGGTTTCGGGCCGGTATTTGCGGGCCAGAACCTGATAGGCGGGGGGGGCGGCGTCAGACATTAATGAACTTTCACAAGATTCGTCAGAGTCAGAAAGTAGAGGTCGATCGCGCTGGCGTCTACCGCTCTTGGCAGATCAGTTGATCACAAAGACCAAAGTACGCCACCCGTGGCGACGGTCGCGAGTGTCATGATCGCCGCTAGTTTTGTATAACTTTTTGAGGGCAGCGCCTCGGCGTCGTTTTCGCTGATCCGTTCCAGCGTTTTGCAGGCCTGATTGCGGGCCATCCAATAGATTACGATTGCGACCAGCAGGAACAAGGAGGCGACCAATTTGGCAACCCACGTGGGGTCAGTTGCCCCAAAAACGGCCTTGAGCCCGATTGCAATCGCTACAGCCCCCAATCCGGTGCCCATCCACGATGAAAATGTGCGTTCATTGGCGAGAACCGTGCGGTCTTCGGCCCATTTGGTGCGGGTGCGGGATTCTTGATCAGACATGGTGCCAACCTAGTGCTTGCGGTCGCAGATTGACAGGCCGCGTTGTTTGTCTTGGCCTGCATGCGCGGCTATAGAATTGGCAAAACCAACGGATCAGGAGTGTGTTATGCGGTTGCGTGGTGTCAAAGGCAGCAGAAATATCGAAGACCGTCGCCGGTCAGGTGGCGGACGTGGGCGCGCAGCGGGTGGTATTGGCGGTGTCGGGTTGATCGTCGTGCTGGCGATTGGGCTGTTCACCGGCGTTGACGTCACGTCTTTGTTGGAAGGGGCGGATGCGCCGCAAACCCAATCGGGTCAAGTCAGCGCACAGGATGAGCAGGCCGCGCAGTTTACGTCTTCGGTTTTGGCAACGACCGAGCAAGTTTGGACCAAGATTTTCAACGAACAATTGGACCGCCAATACAATCCACCGGTTCTGGTGTTGTATTCCGGCGTCACGCAAAGCCCGTGCGGCGGCGCCTCTGGTGCGACCGGTCCGTTCTACTGTCCGGCGGACAAAAAAGCGTATTTGGACACCTCGTTCTTTACCACGATGTCGCGTCAGTTGGGGGCCAGTGGCGATTTCGCCGCTGCCTATGTGATCGCCCACGAGGTTGCGCATCACGTTCAAAACGAGCTGGGCATTTTGCCCAAAGTTGATCAGGCGCGTCGTGCGTCCAGTCAGAACGAAGCCAACGCCCTGACCGTCCGCCTGGAGTTGATGGCCGATTGCCTGTCAGGCGTTTGGGCGCGCAATGTGCAAGGTTTGCTGGAACGGGGCGATCTAGAAGAAGCCCTGAACGCTGCGCGCATGATTGGGGACGATCATTTGCAACGCCAAGCCGGGCGCGTGCCGAACCCGCACACGTTCACGCACGGAACGTCAGCGCAACGGGCGCGGTGGTTTGATACGGGATACGAGACCGGCAATGTCGGACGCTGCGATACGTTTGCAGCGGCAAGATTGTGATGGTTTTCGGCTTGGGGGGCTGCGATCTCGCTGTGTCTTGCAGACACCGCTGCCGCGTTACGCTTCAATCGCGGGGCGAGAGAAGCTAAGGTGAGAGATTGACAGCGACCCAAGCGGGTCTCGTTACGGCTGCTTCCTTCCGGATCTGACCGGGTTGGCGAGGCGCTCGCCCGCGCCAACCTCTCGAGAGGTGATATAGCGGCGCGCATCACCCCATGCAAGACCCTGCATAAAACACCGTTAAAAATGTAGGCGCAGACGCAGAAATCCGCGATCCGTGATCCCTAAGTTCTCGGGCGAAAATTCTTGGATCTCGGGCAAATAGGCAACGGCATCTGGCGTGGTTTCGAACACAGCGCTGGTGGGGTGCGTGGTTTTTATCTGCCAGTGTCCGTTTGGTTTAGGCGTGCTCGGACTTTTTACAAAATCCAGCAGGGCGTCCTGAACCGTCGAGCCACTGCGCAGCGTCGATTGGTCGACCGTCAGATTGGGGAATCGTCCGCCGCCTGCAATTCGGTAACTGGTGCTTGCGACCAAAAACCGTGCGTCTTTGTCGATCGGGGCACCTTTGTAGGCCACATTTTTGACGCGAGCCGCCGCCGCATTAATGACATCGCCGTTTAGCTGATACTTGGCCGGCTGGGTCGGGTCGATTGTGTAGGACAGGCCCAAAATCGCGTCAAAGTTAAACCGTGGCGCGCCGCTGCGGATAATGTCCTGATCCGGGTTATTTGGATCAAGCGTCGTGAAAATGGCGGCCGAGCGTTCGAGCCAGTCGCAAATGTCAGCGCCGCTCATATCGACGGCCCAGACCTGGTCCTCGAACGGGCAAAGCTGCAAAATGTGACGGTACTGGATCGGGCCTGCGGGAATGGCCAAATAGTTCGACGGGCCCGCCCGCCCGCCACTGGTGCCTGCCGCCACAGCGCAAACAATCGGCAAGTTTTGGTATTCGGTGCCTTTGGCCGCCCGCTCGATGGACTGCGTCATCGCGTCTGCCAACAGCTCCATTTCGGGGCTGGTTTTTAGCAGGGAAAAACAACTGTGAACCGGAGCATTGATCATGCCGACGCTGGTTGCCATCCGCGCCAGCGTTTTGCCGTGGACGGTTCGGCTCAGTTTTCGGACGGTGACGTTTTCAGGCACATTCAGCGCGGGAATGGCCTCACTGGTTTGTTCAGCAATGCGCCAGCCTTGGGGGGTGTAGTCGAGGTGCAGATCAATCTGGGCCAAATGCGACCCGGCAGCCCCCGGCATCACGGCAGGCGTGCCTAGTAACGTACCCGCGGCGTGGTCAACCCCGTCTTGCGCCGGTGCCTCGGGATTTGGGTCGGGAAACACACCATGCGAATGACCCGCGATGATGGCATCAATATCTTCGATCGCGCCCATTTGAAGCGCTGAGTTTTCTGTATCATCGCCGCCTTGCATCACGCCAATGCCGCTGTGGGCCAGCAAAACAACAATATCTGCACCCAGTGATTTCAGATGCGCACTGCCGGTTTTTGCAGCCTCAATCATCGGGGTGATTTCGGTCGTTTGCGGGAACTTTCCGTGGTTCCATTGCAGGGTTTTTGTCGGCAAAACCGAGAGCACGCCAATGCTCAGGGGTCGCAGGCGGGCATCGATGCACGGAATTTCACGGTGCAGCATGGCCCATGGCAAAATCATGTCCAAACCGGTGTCGCGTAGATGGGTCGTGTTGTGCAAATTGCTACAGACCACCGGGGCTGCGTATTGCGCCGCGACACGGCTAAAGAAATCCAGCCCGAAATCAAAGTCGTGATTGCCCAAACCGATGGCATCATATTCCAGCGCGTTAAATGCGTTGGCCATGGGGTGATCAAAGGGCTGATCGCGCAAAGTATCAGCCAATGCAGTGCCCTGCAGGGCGTCTCCGTTGTCAAACAACAGGCTTAAGCCAGTGTGCAGATCAGCCCGTGCGTTTGCAATCACAGTGGAAATGCGCGCCAATCCTGCATGCCGATTTGGCGTATTTGCCGTGTAATTGAACCCACGCAGATGCATGTGCAGGTCGCTGGTAGCAAGAATTCGCAGCGTTGTTTGGTATGAATGTATGACGGATTGCGCCCCCTTAAGCGTGTATGACTTGTGCGACATACACTGTCACGTTGTGCGCCCCTGACCTGCTTGTCAACTGAACAACTGTGGCATTGCGCGCGCAGATGCTGCATGCCACTGCTAGAGCAGAACCAAAAACGAGGGCAGGGTACATGAAAACCGCAGAAATGGTCACCTTTGGTGGGTCCGCATTAGACCGCGCAGGCGAGGTTCGAAATTCTCCTGATGTCATCCGGTTTATGCTGCGCAGTTCTGATGCGCGTGCGATCCTGTTTTGGCGCGGCAAGCCGTTGATCCACCGTGCGCGCCCTGCGGCATTGATCCGGTTGCCGATGGATCATCCGATTTTAGAACACGCCGCCCCTGACCCGATCCTGTTGGGGCGCGAAGACGGTGCGGCGCGGTTCGCATTCGATCTGTCGGCGTGGGAACCTGATGAACTGGATGCGGCCTCTTTGGGGGGATTTCTGGACCCAAGCGAGCAGCATCACCCGAGCCTGCCCGAAGATCATGTTTTTGCTGAATTGCGCCGGGTGATGACATGGTTAAATCCGCGTGACGCTGAATTGGCCGCAACGGGCCGTGCGATTTTCAGCTGGCATGACATCCACGGATTTTGCGCCAAATGCGGGGCGGCGTCACAGGTGTCGCATGGCGGATGGCAACGCAATTGCCCCAGCTGCAACGCCAGCCATTTCCCACGCACCGATCCGGTTGTGATTATGCTGATCACGCATGGCGACAAGGTTTTGATGGGGCGATCACCGGGCTGGCCACAGGGCATGTTTTCACTGCTTGCAGGGTTTGTGGAACCCGGAGAAACGCTGGAAGCCGCCGTGCGTCGCGAAGTTTTCGAGGAATCTGGCGTGCGCGTGGGCGAGGTCGGATATCTGGCGAGCCAGCCTTGGCCGTTCCCCGCATCCTTGATGTTTGGCTGCTCTGGCGTGGCGGTCAGCGAGGAAATCACCATCGATCCCGTCGAAATCGAAGCCGCAATGTGGGTCAGTCGAGACGAGATGATGCAAGTGTTTGCTGGGCAACACCCGCTCATTTTGCCAGCTCGAAAAGGGGCGATCGCGCATTTTTTGCTGGAAAATTGGCTTGCGGACACGCTTGATTAAGATGAACATGCGAAAAAACAAAAAAAGCGGGCGGGCGGAATGAAATTTACCACAATCGAAGATATAGAAGCGCCGGTTGCTTGGGTGTTCAAAACCATTTGCAATTTTGACGGCTACGAGCGGGCGGCGATGCGCCGTGGTGCCGAAGTGCAGCGCATGGATTACATGGACAACGGCATGGCGTGGAAGGCCGCATTCGACATGCGTGGCAAGCGGCGCGAAGTTGACGTTAAGATGGTGCCGTTTGACGCAACAAACGAGCTGAACATCTTTTTGACCTCGACAGGATTAGACGGTCTAGGTCACGTTGAACTGCTGGCATTGTCGCGCAATCGCACCCGTTTGACGGCAGAATTTGAAATCAAACCAACCAATTTGTCTGCGCGATTGCTTGTGCAATCCATGAAGCTGGCCAAGACGTCGCTGACCAAACGGTTCAAGCTGCGCGCGGCCTTGCATGCCAAGGACCTTGAGGATCGTTACAAATCCAGCACCTAGTCGCGTTTGTTTGAGGACGGGTAGACGCCCAGAATTTCCAAACGGTCGGTGAAGTAGCCCAATTCGTCCAATGCGCGTGCCACGTCTTCATCGTCGGGGTGGCCTTCGATGTCCGCGTAAAATTGCGTCGCAGTGAATTTGCCCTCGACCATGTAGCTTTCCAGTTTGATCATGTTGACGCCGTTGGTCGCGAATCCACCCATCGCTTTGTACAATGCCGCGGGGATGTTGCGCACTTGGAACACAAAAGTCGTTAGCATTTTATCGGCCCGGCGGCTGCGGTCGGGCGTGGGGGACATCAACAAGAAACGGGTGGTGTTGTGCCCGAGATCCTCGATGTCGCGGGCCAGCACATCCATGTCATAAATGTCGGCGGCCACAGCCGAGGCAAGCGCGCCCACGCCGTGTTCAGCTTTGATCGCGATTTCGGCCGCAGCCCCGGCACTGTCAGCAGCAGTTTCAGCGGAAATTCCATGCGCATCCAGAAAGGCGCGCGCTTGCGGGATTAGCACCATGTGGGCGCGCACATGGGTGATATCCTCAAGTTTTTGGCCCTTATTGGCCATCAGGGCGATGCGAACGCGCACGAAATCTTCGTCGATGATGTGCAAACCGCTTTCGGGAAGCAGGCGATGAATATCGGCCACGCGCCCGTAAGTCGAATTTTCGACAGGCAGCATTGCAAGGTCCGCGGCACCGGTTTTGACCGCGGCCAACACGTCCTCAAACCCGTTGCAGGGCACAGGCGTTGCGTCTGGGCGAGCGTTCAAAACGGCCTCGTGGCTGTAGGCACCTAAGGCCCCCTGAAATGCGATGCGCTGGGTCATAGCGGTGTTCCTTGGTGGTCTTTGCCGCGCCTTGAACGCAGGCAGGGCGATTGGTCGCGGTAACTACACCTAGACAGAGCCAAAGGGAACCAATAGATACGCGCCAAACCTATTCGCTCACTCTGAGATATGGACGCATCCTTATGTTCGACACTATGACACTCACTAAAATTGCTGGCGGCGTATTTGGCGCTTGGTTGGTTCTGCTGCTTGGTAAATGGGCCGCCGAAGAAGTCTATCACATGGATAGCCATGGCGAAGCGGCCTACGTCATCGATACCGGCGTCGAAGAAGAAGTCGAAGAGGTCGAAGTTATCGACATGGTTGCGTTGATGGAAACGGCCGAAATGGCGAGCGGCGCAAAGGTTTTCAAGAAATGCAGCTCTTGCCACAAAATCGAAGACGGCGCGAATGCAACTGGCCCCTCTTTGTATGGTGTCGTCGGTCGTGACATCGCCTCGGCGGATGGTTTTGGCTATTCCGGCGCTTTGGGTGGACTTGAGGGTGACTGGACAGTGGATGCCCTTGCGGGGTTCCTTGCCGATCCAAAAGGCTACGCACCAGGCAACAAGATGTCCTTTAAAGGTATCAAAAAGCCGCAAGAACGTGCTGACCTGATCATGTATTTGGACAGCTTGGACGACTGATCGTCCCGAATGAAAGTAAAGAAAAGGCCGTGTGCAGCAATGCGTGCGGCTTTTTTGTGTGAAATCCGCCGACTTATCCTCGAGAATTTGCCGAGTACGGTGCATTTACCTTTTGTTCACGTATTCGCAACTTGAATGTCACAATACTAGCCCGTTAGCGTGGACGGGATATATCTGGTAGAACACCAGCACATAACAAAGAGGATCAGCCAAATGCAGCGGACCCCAATGCAGGCGCCAAAACAGGCCAACACGATCGCGAAAGCCAAACCTATTGAGACGCCTTGGCGTTTGTGGACTGGGGTGGCGACAGCACTGATGGTGTTTGCGTTGATCGCCAGCACGGCGCGCGCTGAGGACAAGATAATCTCGTCACATGGCTATTCGTTTTACGGCGATCTGAGCTATCCGGCTGACTATCCGCATTTCAACTATGTGAACCCGGATGCACCCAAGGGTGGCGAAATTTCGATTGGGGCCGTCGGCACATTTGATTCGATGAACGGGTACAGCCGCAAAGGGCGCGCACCGGGTCTAAGCTCTATGATGTACGAGAGCCTTCTTGGGGCGGCACCTTCGGAAACCAACATTGATCTGGCATCCGCACCTGCTGATGCATTGGGCGAATACTACGGCCTGCTCGCAGAGCGTCTTGAGTATCCCGAAACCAAAGACTGGGTGATATTTTACATGCGGCCCGAAGCAAAGTTTTCGGATGGCACGCCACTGACTGCGCATGATGTCGCGTTTAGCCATAACTTGCTGCTGGATCAGGGGTTGAAAAGCTATGCAGACGCGGTGCGCAAACGTATTCCCAAAGTCGAAGTGCTGGATGATCACACGATCAAGTTTTATTTCACCGAAGGTATATCGCGGCGCACATTGATTGATCAGGTTGGTGCCGTACCGGTCTGGTCCGAAAAATGGTACACCGAAACCGGGGCAAAGTTGAACGAAAGCAGGCTGGACGTCTCGCCCGGATCGGGGCCATACGTGCTTGATAGCGTCAGTATTAACCGTCAGGTGGTTTACAAACGCGACCTGAACTATTGGGGCGCAGACCTACCTTTCAACGCGGGCCGTAACAACTTTGACAAAATCAGGGTTGAATACTTTGGTGATGAAACCGCTGCCTTTGAAGCGTTCAAAGCCGGCGATTACACATTCAAGCCCGAAGGCAACAGCAAGCGCTGGGCCACTGGCTATAATTTTCCTAACGTCAAGAATGGCAACGTCGTTCGCGAAGAAATACCCGATGGCGCGCCGGCGACCCCGATCGGGTTTGTGTTCAACGTCGGGGCACCGAACCTGACCGATATCCGCGTGCGCCAAGCGCTTGCGCTGGCGTATAATTTTGAGTGGACAAACCAAAGCTTGCAGCACGGCCTGTTCAAACAGCGCGTTTCGTTCACCCAAGATTCCCCGGTGATGGCAACTGGCAAGCCGGTTGGTGCAGAGCTGGAGTTTCTGAAATCGCTTGGCGATGTCGTGCCTCAGGATGTGCTGACAGATGACGTGCGTATGGCGCATACCTCGACCCCTGGCCGGTTATTTGACCGTAAAAACAGCCGCAAAGCCATGGGGCTTTTGGACGATGCTGGTTTCAAAGTCGGTGATAACGGTTTGCGCATGACCCTAGACGGTGCGCCGATGAAGGTGACATTCTTGCTGAGTGCCAACAGCTCGTCGACGGGACGTGCGATCATCGAGAACTATGTATCCAACGTGCGTAAACTGGGCATCGACATCACATTGGAAGTCGTTGACGGGGCGCAATATACAGCGCGCCGACGTGACCGTGATTACGATATTATTTTCGGCGGCTACTATCCGATCATCGAACCGGACACGGGGCTTGAGCAACAATTCGGCTCAGAAGCGGCTGAATTTTCGCTGTTTAACCCTTCGGGGCTCGCAAGCCCGTTTGTTGATGCAATCATTGAAAAATCACTACTGGCGCAAACCAAAGAAGAAGAAATCGCATCGATCCAAGCGCTTGATCGTGCGCTACGCCGCGAATTGATTATGGTTCCGTTGTGGTACAACGACAATTATTGGGTCGCGTATTACGACATGTACGCGCATCCGGAAACCACGCCACCGTACTTTCTGGGGTATCTGGATTTCTGGTGGTACGACCAAGACAAGGCGGATGCGCTGCGTGCGTCTGGCGTTCTAAGGTAGTCGCGTCATGGGTGCGTATATTTTCCGCCGACTGTTGCTGGTTATCCCGACATTGATCGGTATCTTGCTGGTGAACTTCGCGTTGATCCAGTTTGTGCCCGGCGGTCCTGTTGAACAGGCAATTGCGCGCGCCCAAGGTGGTGGTGACGTGATGGCCGGGTTCGCAGGTGGCGGGAATGATAGTGCCATTGATGACCTGAACACCGCGTCCGACAGTACCTATATCGGCGCGCGTGGCTTGCCACCTGAATTTATCGCTGAGCTTGAGGCGCAGTTCGGGTTCGACAAACCACCCGTCACGCGGTTCCTGAATATGCTGTGGAATTACGCGCGCTTTGATTTTGGCGAAAGCTATTTCCGATCCGCAAATGTGGTCGAGCTGATCAAGGAAAAGCTGCCTGTTTCCATCACGTTAGGCCTTTGGTCGACGTTGATCGCCTATCTGATTTCGATCCCGCTAGGCATTCGCAAGGCTGTGCATGACGGGTCGCGGTTTGACACGTGGACCAGTGGTTTCATCATCGCCGCCTACGCGATCCCCAGCTTTTTGTTCGCGATCATGTTGTTGGTTTTGTTTGCCGGCGGCAGCTATTTCCAGTGGTTCCCACTGCGGGGTTTGACGTCTGACAATTTTGAGCAACTCAGCATGCTGGGCAAGATGCGGGATTACTTTTGGCACATTGCCTTGCCCGTTCTCGCCACCACTATCGGCAGCTTTGCGACGCTGACGCTACTGACCAAGAACAGCTTTCTGGACGAGATCAAAAAGCTGTATGTGGTCACCGCCCGCGCCAAGGGGCTAAGTGAACGCCAAGTGCTGTATGGCCACGTGTTCCGCAACGCGATGCTGATCGTGATTGCCTCGTTCCCTGGCGTTTTCATCTCGGTTTTCATCGCAGGTTCAGTCATCATCGAAACGATATTCTCGCTGGACGGTTTGGGCCGTCTGATGTTCGAGGCGACAGTGGCGCGCGATTATCCAATCGTCTTTGGGTCGTTGTTCATCTTTAGTTTGATCGGCCTTTTGGTCAGCATCATTTCAGACCTGATGTACGTGCTGGTCGACCCCCGCATTGATTTCGAACGGAGGGAAGGCTGATGGCTTTGTCCCCTCTCAACAAACGTCGCTGGAACAATTTCCGGCGCAACAAGCGCGCGTATTGGTCGCTGTGGCTGTTTGCAATCCTGTTCGGCCTTAGTCTTTGCGCGGATGTGATCGCCAACGACAAGCCGATTTTGGTGCGTTACCAAGGTGCGAATTACTACCCGATTTTGCAGTTTTACCCGGAAACGGCGTTTGGCGGCGATTTCCAAACCGAGGCGGTTTACCGCGATCCAGAGGTGGAATGCTTGATCGTGTCTGGCGGTTTGGACATCTGTTTTGACGACCCCGAAGGGATCATCGAAGATTCCGGTGACGGTGTGGTTGAGGGCGAACCGATCACCAAAGGCTGGACCATCTGGCCGCCGATCCCCTATTCGTACAACACAGCCGTCGAACGCCCCGGTGCGGCACCGTTGCCGCCGAACGGGCAGAACCTGCTAGGCACCGATGGCACCAAACGCGACGTGCTGGCGCGGGTGATCCACGGGTTCCGCCTGTCTATCTTTTTCACGATTCTGGTGACGGGCACCGCGACGCTGATTGGCATTGTCGCTGGCGCGATCCAAGGGTTCTTTGGCGGGCTGACCGACTTGATTTTCCAACGGATCATCGAAATCTGGCAAGCGATCCCGGCTCTGTTCGTCATCATTATCATGTTCGCGATTTTGGGGCGCAGTTTCTGGCTGCTTGTGGGGCTGTCGATCTTGTTTGCGTGGACCGGCCTTGTGGGTGTTGTGCGCGCCGAATTCTTGCGCGCGCGCAATCTGGAATACGTGCGTGCGGCCCGTGCGCTGGGCGTGTCCAACGTCACGATCATGTTCCGCCACATGCTGCCCAACGCGATGGTTGCCACGCTGACGATGCTGCCGTTCATCATCACGGCGACGATTTCATCGCTGGCTGTGCTCGATTACTTGGGCTTTGGTTTGCCGTCGTCAGCACCATCTTTGGGCGAACTGACGTTGCAAGCGAAACAGAACCTGCAAGCGCCTTGGCTGGCGTTTACCGCCTTCTTTACGTTCGCGATAATGTTGTCGCTGCTGGTGTTCATCTTTGAGGGCATCCGCGATGCCTTTGATCCGCGAAAGACATTCCAATGAGCGCGATTTTAGACGTCAAAGACCTTAACGTCCGCTTTCGCCAAGACGGGGCCGTGACCCACGCCGTGCGCGGTGTCAGCTTTAGCGTGAACAGGGGGGAAGTCGTGGCGTTGGTCGGCGAATCTGGGTCCGGCAAATCGGTCTCTGCCTTGTCCACCGTGTCGCTGTTGGGTGACAGCGCCGAGGTCACCGGGTCGGTCACCTACGACGGTCAGGAAATGATTGGCGCAAGTGACCGCACGCTGCGCAAAGTGCGCGGCAACGACATTAGCTTTATCTTTCAAGAACCGATGTCGTCGCTGAACCCGCTGCACACGATTGATAAACAACTCAGCGAAAGCCTCGCGTTGCACCAAGGGGTGATCGGGCCAGATGCCCGTGTTCGCGTGCTGGAACTGCTTGAAAAAGTCGGAATCAGGGATGCTGAAACCCGCCTGTCCAGCTATCCGCATCAGCTGTCCGGTGGGCAACGCCAGCGCGTGATGATTGCGATGGCGCTGGCGAACAAACCGGATGTTCTGATCGCGGATGAACCGACGACGGCGCTGGATGTGACCATTCAGGCGCAAATTTTGGACCTGCTCAAAGACCTCAAGGACGCGGAAGGCATGGGCCTTTTGTTCATCACGCACGATCTTGGCATCGTGCGCCGCATCGCGGACCGCGTGTTTGTGATGCAGCAAGGTGAAGTTGTTGAAAGCGGCCCAACGGCTGAGTTGTTCGCCAATCCGCAACATCCCTACACGCAAAAACTGCTGGGGGCTGAACCGACGGGCACGCCTGCCCCGGTGCCTGAGGGTGCTAAGGTGATGGTTGAAACGGACAACCTCAAGGTCTGGTTCCCGATCGCCGCAGGCGTCATGCGCCGCACCGTTGGCCACGTAAAGGCCGTTAACGCATCGACATTCAACGTGCGCGCGGGCGAAACGTTGGGCATCGTCGGCGAAAGTGGATCGGGCAAAACGACGATGGCGCTGGCGATCATGCGCCTGATCGCCTCCGAGGGCGGCATCACATATGACGGTCAGGATATCCGCAGCTGGAAGACCCGCGAATTGCGGCGTTTGCGCAAAGATATGCAGATCGTGTTTCAGGATCCGTTTGGGTCGCTAAGCCCACGCATGACCTGCATGCAGATCATCGCCGAAGGGCTGACTGTGCACAACATCGACCCAGATCGCGATCACCGCGATCTGGTGCGCGAAGTGATGATCGAAACCGGTTTAGATCCAGCCACGATGGACCGCTATCCGCACGAATTTTCAGGTGGTCAACGCCAGCGGATTGCAATCGCGCGGGCCATGGTTTTGCGCCCCAAGCTGCTGGTGTTGGATGAACCGACCTCGGCGCTGGACATGACTGTGCAGGTGCAGATCGTCGATCTGTTGCGCGAATTGCAGGTCAAATACGGGCTGGCCTATTTGTTCATCAGCCACGATCTGAAAGTCATCCGCGCCATGTCGCACAAGGTGATTGTGATGAAACAAGGTGACGTGATCGAGCAGGGCACCGCGCAGGATCTGTTTGAGAACCCGCAGACAGATTACACGCGCGAATTGTTGCAAGCGACCCACTAGACCGTCACGCAAACGCGCTTTGCATCCCGGCGCGCGCTCTGGCACCTTTGGTCTATTAAGGCCAAAGGAATACTGCCCATGCGTTCGATGCCCCAGTCCGTTTACCGCTATATCTTTCGCTACTCCAAGGCCCGCCAGATGGTGGTGATCGTCATGACGCTTGGGTTGTTGCCGCTGGCCCCCATCCCGCTGGAATTACAGCGACGGATGCTGGATGACGCGGTCGCGGGCAAAGACGTCGATCTGCTGATTTGGCTGGGCTCGCTTTACATCGCAACGCTTTTGCTGGCGTCCGGGCTGAAGCTGTTGATGCGCATTCAGCGCGAATTGATCTCGGCCAAGATTGTGCACACGCTGCGCCGTTCAGTTTTTTATTGTATCTACACAATTATTCCACCCTCTCGGATCAAGGCGAGTGCGGCTGGCGAGGACGTCGTTGACGAAGGCGCTGTCGTGTCCATGCTCTCCAGCGAAGTCGAAAAGCTGGGTGGTTTTGCTGGCTCTGCGATCTCTGGTCCGTTGCTGCAAATTGGTACGCTCGTTTCGATCCTTGGGTACATGTTTTACATCGAACCGCTGGTGGCTGCGATCGCATTGGCGTTGTATTCACCGCAATTTGTCATCGTGCCGATCTTTCAGGCGCGGATGAACCGGTTGGCGAAACGCAAGGCGCTAAAGGTCCGCCGCCTTGGCAATTTCATCGTGGATCAGGCCGAAGAAGAACTGCTGCAACAAGAGCCGCCCGCGCTGTTCACCGAGCTGACAGACGCGATTTTGAAGATCAGAACCAAGTTTTTGATGACTAAAAATGTGATGAAGACGCTGAACAATTTACTGATCGCAATGGGCCCCTTTGGCGTGATTGCCTATGGCGGGTATCTGGCGATCAATGACCAGATCGAGGTTGGTGTGATTCTGGCCTTTGTGTCGGGGTTGGAACGCTTGGGCGGCCCCATCCGCGATCTGATCGGCAGCTATTCGTCGATCACTGATGCGCGGATGCGGTATGGTATTTTGCTGGCCTCGTTCCCGTCCCACATGGATGCGGATGATCCGGTGCCGATGCCCAACATGATGGGTGGCGAGACGATTTAGCTAGGCTGCCTCGTCCGTTTTGATGACACGCGCGTAGGTGCCTGACAGCGCAGCCATGAACGATGCCATAACCGCCGGGGCAGGGACCGAAACGCCGTTCCAGTCCACTGCTTTTGCGGCACAGGCATCTGCCACAACGCTCACCTCAAACCCGAAATCCTTGGCAGCGCGGGCCGTGGCATCGATGCACATCTGCGCCATGGCTCCGGCGATCTGAACCTCAGTGATTTTTGCGGCTTGCAGGTGTTCCAACAGGTCCGTTTCATGGAAACTATTGGGGCGATGTTTGAGGACAACAACTTCCTCCGGCAAGGGCGCAACCGCGTCGTGTATCTGCGCGCCAACCGAGTTTGGGCGAAAGAACGGCGCGGTTTCACCGCCTTCGTGGCGCACGTGAATGACAATGCGACCAGCCACGCGGGCCTTGACCAAAAGACGGGCGGCATTGGCCGCGGCAGTGTCCATATTGTGCAATGGCCAAAGCCCTCCTTCGAAATAATCGTTCTGGATATCCACCAGAACCAACGCTGTTTTATCGGTCATATGGATGCTCACAACTTGTTCGGATCGATGCAACGTTTGGGGGCAAGGAACCAGTGGCCCGAGGGCAACCAGCGCACCCGCGATTGGATGCTTGGTTTCACATCACGCACGGCGACGCAGTTTGAACGTGTCGCGGTCATGAAAGATTTGGCATAAATGTTGAACATTTCAATCTCCTGATGTTGTGTGGATCTTCCATTGCTTTATTGAATTTTCGGGAACAGAATGCGATTCAATTGAAATTCCTTCATGTAAGTTAGGCTAACATATGGATTGGCGTGATCTTCCGCCGCTTGCCGGTTTGCGGGCGTTTGCCGCGTTCGCTGATACAGGCGGCGTGGCCCAGGCAGGCGTTGCTTTGGGTGTCAGCCATGCGGCGATCAGTCAGCAATTGCGCAGTCTTGAGGCGCACTTGGGGGTGTCGTTGTTAGACCGTGCGGGGCGCACGATGCACCTGACGGCCGAGGGTGACGCGCTGGCCCACGCTGCCTTGCAAGGTTTCGCGCAAATGATCGAGGCAAGCCGCACAATCACCGGTGCCAACGACACGCGCCCGCTGCATATTACTGCAACACCCACGTTTGCGGCGTCGTGGTTAATGCCGTGCCTGCCCAGATTTCGCGCCATTGCGCCGGACGTTAATATTCTGCTGAACCCGACGCCTGACACGGTGACGCTGGAACCGGGCGGCGTCGACATTGCGATCAGGTACGGGACGGGGCCGTGGGCGGGGCTGGACAATGAACTGTGGTTGGAATCGCCCATGGTTGTTGTCGGCGCGCCCGAACTAATTGGCGGCAAACAGATCGACAGTGCCGATGATTTGCGCCACCTGCCGTGGCTCGAAGAATTCGGACGTTCCGAGGGCAGCGATTGGCTGCGCGAACACGGCGTTTCTGAGGCCACAACAGCCGGGTTCATCCAAGTGCCGGGCAATCTGATGCTGGACGGGGCCCGCGACGGGCAGGGGATCGCGGTAACGGTGCGCGCATTTGTCGAAGCCGATTTGCAATCGGGTCGATTGGTCCTGCTGGCCGAGGAAGAACGCGAGGGCGCGGGCTATCACATTGTTACGCGGCCAGGCGTGCAGCGACCGCCGCTCAAAGCGTTCGTGCGCTGGCTGAAACGTATTTTGGCAGAAGAAGGTGCTTAGCGTCTAAGACGCAGGCCCGACCATAAAGCAGGTCACGTTGCGCGCTTGCAATCGACGACAGGCAAGGTCGGCGGTTTCGCGGGTCATGCCCATGAAATTCGCGTCAAATCCACGGGGTCGTTGCACCACTTTGCGCAGTGATCCATCCAGCGTCGACATCTCGGACAGGGCCGTTTTCAGTAAAACGCGTTCGGCTTTGTAGCGGCTGGGGTAACGACCAACGTTCACACCCCAGTGACGCCCGCCCGAGGTCGACAAACGCGTGACGACTTCGGGTTCCGGGGCCACGCGGGCCAAGACGAGGTTCTCGGGGCGTGCGTTGGGACGGGTCGAAACAACGGCGATGCTTTGATCGGGTTGCTCTGTAATTTCGGGCGTGGATTGTTGCGCCTCGGCGATGGCCGAGTTGATGTCAGCGGGCAGAACCGTGGTTGTGGTTTCAAGTGCGGCCACCAAGACGGGGGCCTCGGCCCCTGGGCGCAGCTGCGGTCGAAGGCTGGTTTTGACCGCCACGTTCAGGCGGATCGTTTTGCCCGCACCTTTTGGCTTGGCCTGGTCAACACTGGCGTAATTCGGGGCGTCAGGTTTGCGAACTGGCGCACGTGATGGCGCGCGGCGAAACCCGAGGTCCAGCAGTTCGGCAACTTTGGCGTTGCGCGCGGCTGACGATTTGCCACCAAAAACGGTTGCGATGATCCGCTCGTTTCCGCGCTCTGCCGAGGCGACAAGGTTGGACCCAGCCGCCCGTGTGTAGCCGGTTTTGATCCCGTCAGCGCCCTTGTACGACGCCAGCAAACGGCGGTTGGTGTTGGCCACTTCGCGGATGCCCGCGTCGGTGGTCGTGCGCGAGAACAGGTTATAATACTGCGGATAGTCGTACAAGACGTGCCGCCCCAGGGTCGACATATCGCGCGCCGTGGACATGTGGCCGGTTTCGGTCAGGCCATGCGCGTTTTTGAACGTGGTGCGGGTCATGCCCAATGCTTGGGCTGTGCGGGTCATGCGGCGGGCGAATTTCGCCTCTGAGCCACTGATCGCTTCGCCGATGGCCGTCGCTGCATCGTTCGCGGATTTCACCGCAGCGGCGCGGATCAAATAGCGCATCGAAATTCTCTGACCGGCTTTCAGACCCAGCTTTGAGGGCGGTTCTGCGGCGGCATTTTTCGAGATTTTGACCTTGGTATCAAGCGAGATTTCGCCCCGCTCGATCGCTTCGAATGCGATGTACAGCGTCATCATTTTGGTGAGCGATGCAGGATGCAATCGCGTGTCTGCGTTGCGTGCATGCAGCACTTCGCCAGTGCGCGCATCCATGACGAATGCAGCATAGGGGGCGGCTGCGACACTAAGCGGTAAAACCACCAGCATCCAAACAGCTGCGATGAACAATAGCCCAAAACGGGCCGGCTGTATGCGCCGAACCTTCACAATGAATCTGCCTTTTTCTGCCTCTGGGCTGCCTGCTTTTTGCGGCTTACCCTTATTTTTATGTGGCTAGACTAACATAAGTTCAATTTTCGATAAACCCTTAGAATCAAAGCGATAGGCAGTTTTCTGCGCTGCAATAAATCTACATGTTGGGGTGGTGGGAAGTTTGCGCAATAGACCTGCCAATGTGTCAAGAATGTGGCAGCAGGCCTTGGGGAGTGCCTTATGGCCTGTGTAGATTTGTAATGTAGGCGTTCGGCAAAAATGACAGGGCCAATGAAAAGGCACAGGGCGCGTGCAAATGTGCCTTGATCGCGGTCTCTAGTTTCTGGGCCAAAGCGTTCATAAATGCGGTGTCGCGGTGTGGTTTTTCCAGCACAGAGACTTTGATCAAAACATGCGTGTGGTGAAATTCTGCAACCTTGTGCGCCCGTCCTTTGCATGCCCCTGCAGCGCCATCAAAGGCGGCGATTGTGCTTTCGATCGCGGCCAGAATGGCTGGCGCATTAAGGGTCAGATCGCTGGAATAGTTCAGGTCGGCCTGTGGCATGGTTTATCCTTTGGTAAGATCGCCCAGCAACGCAGCTAACGCGCCAAGATCTGGGATCGTGTGATAACGTGGGCTGTGGACAGGTGGGTCGGCGCGCTCGATTTCCCAAGCGATACCATGCGGCACAAACACGCCCCACCCGCCTGCGTCAATCATCGGTACAACATCGGATTTCATCGAATTGCCGATCATCATGCCTTGTGCAGACCCGGTGCCGTGTTGCGAAAAGATGCGGGCATAGACGTCTGGCACCTTGTCCGAGACGATTTCGACGCCGTCAAACACATCCCCCAAACCGGATTGCGCGACTTTGCGTTCTTGGTCCAGCAGATCACCTTTGGTGATGATCAGAACTTTGCCATGGCTTTTCGCGGCGTCCACGGCTTCGGCCGCAAAGGGCAGTAATTCTATCGGATAGGCCAGCATCTCTTTGCCGGCGTCGATCAGCTGCGCGATCACTTTTCCCGGTACTTTGTGATTGGTGACCTCGAGCGCGGTTTCGATCATCGACAGCACAAAGCCTTTGACGCCAAACCCGTAATGCAAAATGTTGCGACGCTCTGCTGCGACCAACAATGCCTTTAGATCAGGGCCATCCATGTAGTCGGCCAGCAGTGTCACAAAGCGGTCTTGGGTCAGGTAAAAAAACCGTTCGTTGTGCCAAAGCGTGTCGTCGGCATCAAAGGCAATCGTGGTAAGGGTGTTACTCATCTGGTGCGCTGCCTCTTTTCTAAAGCCACAACGACGTTATATAGACCTATTCAAGAGCGAACACATGGATTCGAACAGATGAATTCGAGGACCCAAACGTTGATGCACAATGAACCACACATGATGGCTGATAAATTCGAGGACGACAGCGACACGTCTGTCATCACCGAAACCAAGCCAAAGACCAAGCGCCCGCCGCTGTATAAGGTCATGTTACTGAACGATGATTTCACGCCGATGGAATTTGTTGTGCTGGTTTTGGAGCGCTTTTTCGGGCTCAATCACGCGCAAGCGTTCGAGATTATGCTGACCGTGCACCAAAAAGGGCTGGCCGTTGTTGGCGTGTTCAGCCACGAGATCGCCGAGACAAAAGTCGCGCAAGTCATGGATTTTGCGCGCCGTCATCAGCATCCTTTGCAATGCACCATGGAAAAAGAAGAATAATTTTATGATTGGCGCACGTTTGCCTCTGGCTCTTGAACAGGGCGGTTTAGCCGTGCCTGAGGGGCGCATTGCCGTTTTCCATCCTGTCGCTGATGCTGATCTTAGTGCCTTGCCGATCAATGACTGCGACGTGATCCAGCCGTTTCGCCCCGTTTACGACGCGTTTGTCGCGCGTGGTTTTAACGCCAATGTGACGCCTGATGGCCGCTATTCGATGGCCGTGGTCTGCCTGCCGCGCGCTAAGGCCGAAGCCCGCACGATCATCGCGATGGCGGCTGCCTGCACTGACGGTCCGATCATCGTTGATGGTCAAAAAACCGATGGCGTCGACAGCTTGTTCAAGGATTTGAAAAAGCGCGCCGATGTGTCTGGCGCAATTTCCAAGGCCCACGGCAAGCTGTTCTGGATCAAGTCGCACGATGGTTTGGCCGATTGGGCCCAAGGCCCTGCATTGACCGATGGTGGGTTTTGGACAGCGCCGGGGGTGTTTTCTGCGGACGGGATTGACCCTGCCTCAGCCCTGTTGGTTGACGCGATGCCGGCGAAATTTGGCAAGAACGTTGCCGACCTTGGCGCCGGCTGGGGGTTTCTGTCTGCGCACATCCTGACGCGGGACGTGAACGTGGTCCACATGGTCGAGGCCGGGCACATGGCGTTGGAATGTGCCAAGCGCAACGTCACGGACGAACGGGTGAAATACCATTGGGCGGACGCGACGACGTGGAAACCCAAAGATCGCATCGACACCGTGGTGATGAATCCGCCGTTCCACACAGGTCGCGCCGCTGAGCCGTCGTTAGGCCAGGCGTTTGTATCGGCCGCTGCGCGCATTCTTACGCCCTCTGGCCAGCTGTGGATGGTGGCCAACCGCCATTTGCCGTACGAAGATGCCCTCGCGGCAAATTTTGCTAAAGTTGTTGATTTGGGTGGTGATAACCGGTTCAAACTGTTCAACGCGGCGCGCCCTTTGCGCAAACGCAGCTAAGGAAGTCTTGCATGTCATTTTCGATCTCTGGCAAAACGGCAATTGTTACGGGTGCTGCGAACGGGATTGGCTTGGCCATTGCGCGCGGATTTGCCGACAAAGGCGCCAATGTCATGTGCGCCGATATGGACGAGGCAAAGCTGAAATCCGAACTCGGCAGTCATCTGGACGAAGGCAACATTCGCCACTTTGCTGGTGACCTGCGCCAACGCCTGACCATAGCCAATCTGATTTCCGCGACCATCGATGCCTTTGATCAGGTCGATATTTTGATCAACGCGTCACGCCAAGTGATGACGACGGATGTTCTGGATGTGGATGACACGTCGGTCGAGGTGCTGCTGGAACAGAACATGATGACCAGCTTGCGCCTGTCGCAGCAGGTCGCCAAACGTATGATCAAACAGTCCAAAGACCGCCCAGAAGGGCAGATCGGGTCCATCGTAAACCTGTCGTCGATTGCAGCCCGTCATTCACGGCCTGAGCTGATGGGCTATTCGATTGCGTCAGCGGCATTGGACCAAATGACACGCTCGATGGCGTTGGCCTTGGCCCCGGAGCGTATTCGTGTGAACGCGGTCGCGTTTGGGTCGGTGATGTCGGCATCGCTTAAGGATGCGATGGTCGAACACAGCGAATGGCGCGAAGAAATCGAAGGGGCGACGCCGCTTGGTCGTATCGCCAGCCCAACCGAGTTGGTCGACGCTGTGCAGTTTCTGGCCTGCGAAGGGTCAGGTTTTATGACCGGCGAAACCGTGACCGTTGATGGTGGGCGTAGCCTTTTGGATCCGATTGTCGCACCCGCGCATTAAGCTCTTTTCAACCGAGCAAAGTTTCGCAACACTTGTGTCATTCAAACAGGACACATGTGACATGACTGACAGCTTTGACACTGAAAAATCCCGCGCCAGCAGCTGGTTTCGCGAACTGCGTGACCAGATCGTTGCGTCGTTCGAAACGCTTGAAAACAATCACGCGACGGGTCCGATGTTTGATGCGGCACCCGGATCGTTTGAAGTGACCGAAACCGAACGCACGTCTGATGACGGCAGCGACGCCGGTGGTGGCCTGATGAGCGTGATGCGCGGTGGCCGTGTTTTTGAAAAAGTCGGGGTCAATATCTCGACCGTCTATGGCACGCTGGGTGAGCGCGCGCAAAACGCCATGGCCGCGCGCAAAGGTATCCCGGGCATGAAGGATGATCCGCGGTTTTGGGCGTCAGGAATTTCACTGGTGGCGCACATGCAAAATCCGCATGCGCCTGCGGTTCACATGAACACACGGATGTTCTGGACCCCGCATGCGTGGTGGTTTGGTGGCGGGTCTGATTTGAACCCGTGCATCGAATATGCGGATGATACGGCGCATTTTCACGCACAGCAAAAGGCGCATTTGGACCCACACGGGGGGGATCTGTACCCAAAGCTAAAGGCGTGGGCGGACGAATATTTCTACATCCCGCACCGCAACCGTGCACGCGGTGTCGGTGGTATCTTCATGGATGACAAATGCACTGGCGATTGGGAAGCGGACTTTGCCCTGACCCAAGACATCGGGCGGGCGTTTTTACCAGCCTATGTGCCGTTGGTCGAAAAACGCCGTGTGCAGGATTGGGACGATGCGGACAAGGATGCGCAGCTGATCCATCGCGGGCTCTATGCTGAATACAACCTCGTTTACGATCGTGGGACCAAGTTTGGTTTGGAAACCGGACATGATGCGAATGCGGTTTTGATGAGCCTGCCGCCATTGGCCAAATGGGTGTGATCTGGTGATACGGCGCTCTTGAGCGCAAGGCTCAAGTCGCCCCGCCCACCATCCCGTGCGGTTTGCGCGCGGGCACCCGTCTGATCTGCATTCCGTGCTTTTGCGCGCCAGAATACCCCAGCTTTTCGTAGAACGCTTTGGCCCCTGTGTCGCGCCCTGTCATCAGCATGATTTTGTAGGCGTTTGCCTGCCATCCGATATCGTGCAGCTGTTGCATGACGGCGCGCATAATCCCGCGTCTTTGGAACTGGGGCAGGGTGACAACGTTTTCGATCACGCCAAAAGGGCGCCCGCCGTTGCCCATGTTCGGAAGAATGTGCAGCGTTGCCATCGCGACAATCTGTTTGTCGATTTCTGCACCCATAACCGTCAAATCATCGCGCGCGGCCATTTGCGCAAAATGCGCGGCGTCTGCGATATCGACGTCCGGGTTCAGGACGTGGCTGAGGTGGATGACGGCGTCCGCGTCGCGTGCCGTCAGCTTGCGGATCGTCGGGATCAGGTGCTGCGCCATCCGGCCTCCACCATGGCTGCGCGGTAGCTGGGCGCGATGTTCATGCGGGCCCCGAGACCCTTTGCGACCAAAACGTCGTGCATCTTTGGCAGTTTCCAGCAGGGCACGTGCATGATCATGTGATGCTCGAGGTGATAGTTGACCCAATAGGGTGCCACGAAGGTACGAGCGATCCAGCCAGCTTGCGTCGTGCGCACGTTCTGGAACGGGTCTTGTGATGTTTCGGTGGCCCCGTGTTCCGCAATGTTGCGCACGCGCAGGACGAATTGGAACCACGTGAGGTAAGGCAGAGCCCAAAACGCAAGGCCCCACCACCATTCGCCGATGAGACCCATGATCAGGATTACAACAAAGAATGTCGCTAGAGATTTGAACAGCTCGGTTGATTTGAACGCTTGTGCGGCGTCGGTTTTCGCGGCGTCCATTGCCTCGTGATCGCCGGCGAGCCGGATAGCGGTTGTGATTTGCGCAATGAACAATTTGACGCCGGTTTGCCCCGTCAGATCCCGCATGAATTTGCGTTTGAGTGATGCATGAGACGTCGGGAATTTTGCAGACAGGGACAGATCAGGATCTTTGTCCGTTTGGGTAAAGCGGTGGTGCGTCAGATGGTAGTGGCGATAGGCGTGCAGTTCAGCCATGATCGGGCGGCCGCACAGCCATTCGCCTGCGAATTCATTCAAAGCGCGGGATTTGAATAGCGCCAGATGCGCGGCCTCGTGCATCAGGATCGCAAGGCCCAGTTGGCGCGATCCGATTAAAGTCACAGCGAGCACAAATGTCAGCGGGCTTGGCCACAGGGCAAACAACGCAAGAGCCAGCGCAATCACACCCCAGCAATGTGCCACCATCCACAGTCCCATCACGTCGGAGCGTGCGGCGAGGGGTCTGATTTCATCGCTGCTGAGGTATGCTTTTCCCGGTGTTGAATAGCGTGTCATGTGGCCTCCTGATGTCAGGATCGGACACATTGGGGCATTTGGTCAAGGTTTACGCGGCGTTCGGGTTTAGCCTAGTGCCAGTCGAAAAAGCCGTCACCGGCACGTCCGAGCAGCTCTTGTGCCAGTGCAATCCCCATCGCTGGACCATCTGCAATTGGCCCACGCTTTTCGCCTTTGATCGCCTCTGATCCATCAGGACGCAGGACCTCGCCACGCAGAAACAGCTGGTCGCCGTCAAGTGTCGCAAGGCCAGCAATTGGGGTTTCGCATGACCCGTCAAGGTGCAGCAAAAATGCGCGTTCAGCAGCGAGCTGGTGGCCCGTCGGCGTGTGGTGAATTTTGCTGAGCATTTCAGCCACAGACGCATCATCTGCGCGTCGCTCGATGCCAATCGCGCCTTGGGCCACGGCTGGCAGCATGTCTTCGGCGTTGATCGGGGTGGCTGGCACGTCATCCATGTTCAGACGGTTCAGACCCGCGCTGGCAAGGAACGTGCATTCGGCCACACCGTCGGCGAGCTTTTTCAGCCGCGTTTGCACGTTGCCACGGAATTCGACCACATTCAGGTCTGGGCGACGGTTCAGCAGCTGGGCTTTGCGCCGCAGCGACGATGTGCCAACAACGGCCCCCTGCGCCAGATCCGCGAGAGCCGACAGGCTGGGCGAAATGAACGCGTCACGCACGTCTTCGCGTGGCAAGTAAGTGTCTAGCAACAAGCCCTCAGGCTGGATTGTCGGCATGTCTTTCATCGAGTGTACAGCGATGTCAATTTTACCTGACAGTAGGTCTTCTTCGATCTCGCGGGTGAACAAACCCTTGCCGCCAATGTCCTTTAGCGGACGATCCTGGATTGCATCGCCCGTCACTTTGATCACGACGATTGCAAAACATTCTTCGGCCAATTCAAGTGCCTGCATCAAACGCGAGCGGGTTTCATAGGCTTGGGCCAGGGCCAAAGGCGACCCACGGGTGCCAATTTTCAGAGGGGAGGCGGGGCAAGGTAAAATCATTGTCATAGCACATGTTTATTGGCGTCAACTTTACTTGACAACCTGTCTTGGCTAGGGATGCTGAGGCAACTGTCCGAAATCAAGAAAAAATAGGCAAACATGGCATCTTCAAAGACAATTCTGCGCGCGCTGGCTGGTGAAACTCTGCCCACTCCTCCGATCTGGATGATGCGGCAAGCGGGGCGGTATTTGCCCGAATACCGCGCAACACGCGCGCAGGCCGGTGATTTCCTAAAGCTGTGCTACAATCCTGAATTGGCGGCCGAAGTCACGTTGCAACCGATCCGCCGTTACGGATTTGATGCGGCGATCCTGTTTGCCGACATCCTGCTGATCCCCCAAGCGTTGGGTGCGGATTTGTGGTTTGTAACCGGCGAAGGGCCGCGGTTGTCCACGATCACAGCGCAGGCAGATTTTGACAAACTGGGGCCGGTGTCTGACATTCACGAGACGCTTAATCCGATCTACGAGACGGTCAAAATCCTTAGCGATGCGCTGCCGTCCGAAACAACGTTGATCGGGTTCGCTGGCGCCCCGTGGACCGTTGCGACCTACATGATCGCGGGCCAAGGCACGCCAGATCAGGGGCCAGCACACGCCTTGCGGATGGAAAACACACCCCTGTTCGAGGCATTGCTGGACCGCATCACCGAGGCGACAATCGACTACCTTTCGATGCAAATCCAAGCCGGCGCCGAAGTCGTCAAAATTTTCGACAGCTGGGCAGGATCGCTCAAGGGCGACGCCTTTTTGAAGTACTCGCTAGAGCCTGCACGCCGAATCACTGCGGCACTAAAGGCCAAGCACCCGAACACGCCGATCATCGGTTTCCCGCGCGAGGCAGGCGATGGCTACATCGGATTCGCCAAGGCCACTGGTGTGGATTGTGTTGCGCTCGATAATTCGGTTTCGGCCGCATGGGCCGCAAAAAACGTGCAGGTTGATGGCTGCGTTCAGGGCAATCTAAAGTCCTCGCATATGGTCACGGGCGGGCAACCTTTGGTCGATGAAACCAAGGCGATCGTCAAAGCGTTTTCGGGTGGGCCGCACATCTTTAACCTTGGTCACGGCATCACACCGGACGCCGACCCGGACAACGTTCAACGCATGATCGACGCAGTGCGCGACGTTTAACGGATTTTGTGGTTGACGACTCCTGCTGGGGCGCATAATTCAGCCACCGAAGGCGCGGTAGCTCAGTTGGTTAGAGCGATCGACTCATAATCGATAGGTCGGGAGTTCAAGTCTCCCCCACGCCACCACTTTCCACCCTCATTGATGACTTGTTACGCGGGTGTTGGAACGTCACCGACATCCTTTGGCACCTTGTAGCCGCGCTGAAACCCCGGACGCGCGGCCAGTTCCAGATACCACCGTTTCACATGCGGGTAGGCGTTGATGTCGACGCGATGCCACTCGAACCGTGACGCCCATGGCCAGATCGCAAAATCAGCGATGCTCAGTTCATCCACGATGTAATCCGAAGTCGCCAAGTGCCGGTCCAGCACGCCGTATAGCCGGTTCGCCTCTGCATGAAATCGCTGTTCCGAATATTCGGATTTGCCCGCGTTGTATTTCAGGAAATGATGCGCTTGCCCCAGCATCGGGCCAAAACCACCCATTTGCCACATCAACCACTGCATCATTTTCCAGTACTGATCCGACCCATAGGCAGGCATGAATTTGCATGATTTCTCAGCCAGATACATCAGGATCGCACCGCTCTCGAACAACTTGGTGTCGCCATCGACCATCGCAGGAATTCGATTGTTTGGGCTGATCTCAAGGAACGCAGGATCGAACTGTTCGTCCTTGCCGATGTCCACGGCAATCGATTCGTATTCCAGCCCCATTTCCTCTAGCGCAATCGACACTTTGCGCCCGTTTGGCGTGGTCCAACTGTACAGCTTGATCATGGCGGCCTCCCTTTTCGCGACCAGCCTGAGGTGCTTTAAGGGCAGGGTCAAGCACAGGAGCATCACATGACCATCACGCGCCATCACACCAATCAACGCATGAGCCAAATTGTTGAACACAACGGCACGATCTATCTGGCGGGCCAAGTCGGCACGATGGATGACACCGTCGCCAATCAAACGCAGCAGTGTCTGGACAAGGTCGATGCGCTGCTGGCCGAAGTCGGCGTTTCAAAAGAGAACGTCTTGCAGACCACGATCTGGTTGGCGGACATGGCTGACTTCGAAGAAATGAATGCCGTCTGGGATGCATGGGTGCCAGCAGGTCACGCGCCGGCCCGTGCCTGCGGCGAAGCAAAACTGGCCCGCCCGGGGTTCACCGTTGAAATCCTGGTGATCGCTGCCAGCTAAAGAAACGCGGGGCGGATGGACTTTGGTCTGACCGTCTCGATTTCTGTCAGGATGTCGATGATCTCTACGTCAAACGCTGCCGCAAGCGCGCCTTTGTACGGAGGAAGATTGGTACATTCCAAAACCAACGTGCGTAACGATTTAGTGGTTTGCGCCCGAACCGTGTCAACGGTTTCGCGCGCGGCTTTGGTGGCGTCCAGTGTGCTGGCATCACCGCCAATAACCGCCCGCAGATGCGCGTCTGTGTTCAGCCCGATAATGCTGCGCACAAACCGCGAATTGCCGCCTAAATGCACGCCGCCCAGACGCGTGGCATCGTACGTCAGGATCGCCGTCGTTTCAGGGTCGTCCAGCCGATCCAGCGCAATCAGCGACGAGCTGAGGAAGGGTCGGTCAATCAGCGCGGCCAGATGCGACTGCCAGTAACTGAGGAACCCGCAAGACGTCACCACCACATCGCCGCGTGCAGCGCGCAGTGCGTCCACGAACGGGGCCACGTCAATTTGATCTGGGCGATCCGTGACAATCCCTGCCACTGACGCGCCGGGAATGCGGATGATCTCGGTCTCGCAATCGTAGCTGTCGGTGCTGCCCACATCCCCCGCAATACGCGGAAAATGTGTGTCGAGTTGCAGAACCGTTACGCCGGGTCGCATGGTGCTAGCTGGGCCCTTGGCGCAGGTTGTTTGGCAGCCACGTGGCTAGTTCCGGCCAGATGACCAAGATCACGACCATCAGCAGCATCAATCCCACCATCGGCAGGGCCACTTTCGAGATGTAGGAAATCTCGTGTTTGGTCATGCCTTGCAGCACAAACAGGTTGAACCCGATGGGCGGTGTGACTTGTGCCATTTCGACTACGACAACGATGAAAATGCCGAACCAGATCACGTCGATCCCTGCTTGGCGGATCATCGGTTCGACAATCGCCATGGTTAGTACGACCGACGAAATGCCATCGAGGAACATGCCGAGGATGATGTAGAACACCGTCAGTGCTGCGATCAAAACGATGGGCGACAGGTTCATTTGGTCGATCCAAGCGGCCAGTGCGCGCGGCAATCCGGTAAAGCCCATGGACTTCGTCAAGAATGCAGCCCCCATCAAAATGAGAGCGATCATAGCTGATGTGCAAACTGCTCCGATCATGCTTTCGCGAAATGCCGTCCACGTTAGGGAGCGCTGAACCGCGGCCAAGATCAAGGCACCGATGACGCCAACGGCTGCGGCTTCGGTTGCTGTTGCCCAGCCAAAATACATCGAGCCAATGACGGTAAATACCAAACAAAGAACGGGGATCAGAAACCGGCTCTCTGCGATCATGCTGCCGAGCGACATACGAGGCTCTGGTGCAGGACGTTGATCGGGTTTCAAGACGTGCCAGAAAACAATGTAGCTGCTAAACAATGTGGCCAAAACTAGGCCCGGAAAAATCCCAGCCATAAACAGTTGAATGATGCTTTCGTTGATCGAGACACCGTAGACGATCAGGGTCAAAGACGGTGGGATCATCAGGCCGAGGGTTGCCGCACCTGCTAGTGTTCCGACAATCATGTATTCGGGATAGCCGCGTTTGCGCAGTTCCGGGATCGACATCTTGCCAACAGTGGTAAGGGTCGCAGCAGATGAGCCGGAGACGGCTGCGAAGATCGTACAGCCAGCAATGTTGGTGTGCAAAAGGCCACCGGGAAGCCAGCGCATCCAAGGTGCTAGCCCACGGAACATGTCTTGGGACAATCGCGTTCGATACAAGATTTCACCCATCCAGATGAACAATGGCAACGCCGTTAGTGTCCAACTGCTGGATGTTGCCCAAATCGGTGGGATCATGTTGCTGCCGACTGGAGGGTTCGTTAATGGCGTGAAAAGCTCGAGCCCGATAGCTGCGACAGCCATCAAAGACAGGCCAACCCAAACTGAGCTTCCCAAGAATGTGAACAGAATGAAGACGAATAAGATTGCTGCGTAGACTTCTGTCATTCGACCATCTCCGAAGATATCGGGCTTTTGCCTTGAACAAGAGTTCTGTACAATGTGTCCCACAACGCGATTGCCAGAATTACTGCTCCAACAGTCATGGGGATCTGTGGAATCCAAACAGGTGTGTAGATCATTTCTGTCGATGCTTTTCCAAGTGTCTCTGCCCAATCGGATGGGTTGCTACCGAGGGCTCTAAGTCCTGCATCGAGCCACATCGGAATGCGGTCTTGATGTTGGGTGCGGTCATTTATCAGTTCTGACTCTACGTTGAACAAATAGGCGTATCGCGCAAAATATGTTGCTATCATTGCGGCCACGAGCGTTGCGAAAACATCAAGCCAGCGATTGAGGAAGGCGTTCACATTCAACCCGATTGAAACGCGGATATGCGAGCCTTTTGTCAATGCATACGCCAGGCCAAAGAAGGACATCGCCGCCATCGCATATCCGGCAAACGCGTTGGTGTCAGGCATGGGGGTACTGCTCCAACGCCCTATCATACCAGCCACAATCAGCCCTAATACGATAATCATAAAGCATGCCGCCACCACGCCACCCGCCACGTAAACCTTGTCCAGAAAACGCCAGATCGGGCGCAGGAATGGCTCGATCCGGTGCCCTGCAAACAGGCAGATCAACCCAAAGACAGTCGGCACTACAAACAACCAAACCCAAAGTGGCAGGCCCATCACGGGCGACCAATCACGCATATTTCTTGTCCTTAAAAACGAAAAAGCCAGCCCCTGTGCAAACACGGGGCTGGCCTAATTTCAGGGTCGCTTAGTTGTTGTAGGCGTCCAGGATAGCTTGGCCTTTTGGACCTGCTGTTTCCAGCCATTCTGCTGTCATTTTTTCGCCAATCGCTTTCAGCTCTGTCAAAAACTCAGGGCCAGCATCTGTCACGGTCATGCCGTTTTTCGCCAGCTCGGCAAAATAGAAATCTGCCAGTTCTTCGGATTTGGCAGCACAGGATGCGCCGGTTTCGTCAGCAGCTTTTTGAACGCCGGCTTTGACGTCATCGGACAGGCCGTCCCATGCTTGGGAATTGACCATCACATAATTGCGCGGCAGCCATGCGTTGACTTTGTAGTAGTGGGACAGGTGTTCCCAAACTTTGCGGTCATAGCCGGTAGACCCGGACGAGATGAACGCGGATGCGACGCCGGTTGCCAAGGCTTGGGATAGTTCTGCGGCTTCGACCTGAACAGGGATCATGCCCAATTCTTCGGCAAAGGTTGCCGTGGCAGAGTTATACGAGCGGAACTTGATGCCTTGGGTGTCGCTGGATGACCCGACTTCTTTGTTGAAGTAGAAACCTTGACCCGGCCATGGGCAAGTGTACAGCGCGACCAAGTTCAGGTCGGCCAGCTGTTCATTCACAGTGTCTTTTGCTGCGGCCCATAGTTTTGTGTTGTCCGCATAGGTTGTCGCGAGGAACGGCAGGTTGTCCCAGCCCAGCAATGGTGCTTCGTTCGCGTGGGCAGACATGAAACGTTCGCCGATTGGCACTTGGCCGGTTTGAACCGCGCGTTTGATGTCGCCACCGCCGAACAGCGACCCGCCCGGGTGAACCGTGATGTCGATCGCGCCGTCGGTGTATTCGCGCACTTTGTCCGCAAAAATCACGCCTTGTTCAGAATGAAAGTTGGTTGCTGAATAGGCCATCGGCATGTCCCATTTTTGCGCGTGCCCGTCGGCGAATGCAGCGCCTGCCGTCATTGCGACCGTGCAGGCCAATGCTGTCATCGTTTTCATTTTCGTTCTCCCGGTTGTGTGCGCTAGCGCGCTTTATGTTTGTTCGGATCGAAGGGTGCCAAATCTATGTTCGGCGTTTTCCCGACGATCAGGTCCGCAATGATCCGACCCGTTTTAGCACTACCTGTCAAGCCAACGTGTTGATGTCCAAAGGCAGAATAGCTTTTGCCGCCGCTGTCATTTGCACCGATCAGCGGCAGTGAATCCGCAGGGGCAGGGCGGCGGCCCATCCATTCCACGACGTCGTCATAAGTCACGTCAGGCAGCAATTGCGCGACCTGGCGGCGCAATAAATCCAGCGGCGCGCGACTGGCAGGGGCCTTGAGTCCGCCAAATTCGATGACACCGGCGGCGCGAATGCGACCATCCATCGGCGTGATCACAAACTTGCCCGCCGCGACCATCATCGGGTTTTTGGGATAGGTTGACGGGTTCACCAGCTCGATGTGATAGCCACGCTCGCTCTCGAGCGGGACTTTGACACCCAGCTTGTGCGCGATCTGTTTGGACCACGGGCCCATAGCCAGCAAAATGTGGTCGGCGGACATTTCGCCCTGATCCGTGGACAAGCTGGCAATCTCGCCGTTTTTCAGCGTGATATCGTTGATGTCGGTCTTTATGAACGTACCGCCGTTGGCCACAAAGTGATCGGCAAGCGCGCGCACATATTCGCCCGGATCGCTGATGCGCCCGTGTTCATGGCAGCGCACGACGGTTTCGAATTGCCCGTCAAATGCCGGATCATCGCGACTGTGTTCTGCGCCTGAAATGACAGTGTGTTTGACGCCCTGCACTTTGCGTTTTGACCAACCGTAGCTGTCGGCCTCGAACATGGCGTGGGTTTGGTAGCCAAAACAGTAATCCTCGTGCGAAATATATTTTTCAGCGCCTGTTCCTGCGGCAAGGCTTTGGTGCTGATCGACGCTGTCATGCAAAAGCGTCGCCATGGATTTGGCATAATAGTTCACATGTGCGTCGGTGTTGTGTGCCAGATATTTCATCAAAAACGGCAGTAGACGCGGTAAATATGACCAGTTCAAAAACAACGGCGCATCGCGGTTAAACAGCATCGACGGGGCCTTGCGCAGCAATCCCGGAACGGTGATCGGAACCACGGCACCGGCGGCTAAAACGCCTGCGTTTCCGTGGCTTGTCCCGTTTCCCGGTGCTGTTCGATCGACCAAAGTCACTTGGCATCCGGCCCGCTGAAGCCAAATGGCCGACGCGACACCAACGATGCCCGCCCCTGCAATTAACACATGTTTCATGACGCAAATGACTGGCATGCAACCGAAGCTTTGGCAACACACCAACAGAGGGCGCGTGCGAGTTCTCTTATTAAGCGAAGATACAATATCGCCGTTTGCAGTTACAAAAAACTGTGCAAGGCTGAGAATCTGAAACATGAAATTGCGGGTGACAACCACCAAACCGTGCAATAGCAATTCGAATATAAGGATCGGCGTGGCACGTTTTTGACCATGCCGGACGCAATCGGGAGGAAGACTATGACGCTTTCGCGTAAGACATTTTTGAACATGGCGGGTGCTGCGGCCCTTGCCTTTGGTTTCAACGCGGCCCCTGTGGCTGCCCAAGATGTGACACTGTCGCTGCACCAATTCTTGCCGCCACAAGCCAACGTGCCAAAGCTGGTGCTGGACGTTTGGGCAAACAACGTGATGGAAGCATCAGATGGTCGCATCAAGATCGACAGCTATCCGTCCATGCAACTGGGTGGTAAACCACCAGAATTGATGGACCAAGCGATCGACGGTGTGGCTGACATTGTCTGGACCGTTGTGGGCTACACCCCTGGTCGCTACCCATCTACCGAAGTGTTCGAACTGCCGTTCATGATGCCTGATGCAGGTGCTGGTGCCGTAAGCCGCGCGTATTGGGAAATGTTCGAGACGCACATGAAGGACACGGAATTCAAAGACGTGCACATCCTTGGCACGTGGGTTCACGGCCCCGGCATGATCCACTCAAACAAAGAAGTGAAAACGCCAGCCGACATGGCGGGTCTGAAAATTCGCGGCGGCTCGCGCTCTGTGAACAGCCTGCTGTCCAAACTGGGCGCGACGCCTGTTGGCATGCCAGTGCCTGCGGTTCCTGAGGGTCTGTCCAAAGGCGTGATCGACGGCACCACAATCCCATGGGAAGTGACCGCCGCGTTGAAAGTGCCAGAGCTGGTCGGCAACCACACCGAGTTTGACGGCGTGTCGCTGTACACTCTGACCTTTGTTCTGGCGATGAACAAAGACAAATACGAAAGCCTGCCTGCAGATCTGCAAAAGGTGATCGATGACAATTCCGGTCTGGAATTCTCTGTCTTTGCCGGCACAACGCAACAAGCATCTGATGGCCCTGCGCGTCAAAAAGCTGTTGATCGTGGCAACAACATCGTCACCGTTTCGGGTGCAGATGTTGATGCATGGCGCGCTGCTGCACAGCCAATCTATGACGACTGGGTTGCTGACATGAACGCCAAAGGCAAAGACGGTCAGGCGTTGATCGACGAAGCCCGCGCATTGATCGCAAAATACTCCGAATAAGACGTCGGACATGATGATGGGCCGTGGCGTGACTGCGCCGCGGCCCTTTTGATACTCAAACAGGACCGTTCACATGCACAACTTGATCCAATGGCTCGCCCGCGCTTCTGCTTTGATGGGTGGTTTGGTTCTGGTCGCTTTAATTGTGCTGATGACCACGTCCATCACGATGCGCGCGCTGAACCTAGGCGAAGTGAATGGCGCATACGAAATTCTTGAGGCCGGCGTGGGTTTTGCCATCTTTGCCTTTTTCCCGATCTGCCAGTTTCATGGCGCGCATGCGACGGTGGATGTGTTCACCTCTGCGCTGCCAGCCCGGTTTAACCGCATTCTGATCGCAATTTGGGAAGTCGTGCTAACGGCCGCGATAATCTTTATCGCCTTTCGCCTTTATGCGGGGATGGAGCGGTATCTGGGCAACGGCGAAACCACGTTATTTCTGCAATTCCCCGTTTGGTGGGGCTACGCTGCGTCGATGATCGGGGCCAGCGCCGCTTCGGTCACCGGCCTTTACTGCTCTGTGTCGCGCATCCGCGAAAGCGTCACAGGTCACTCCATTTTGCCGGTCGGCTAAGGGTAAATTCATGAGCACGTTTCTCGATCTTCTTCCCTTTGCGGATATGAGCCGGCTGGCGCTGGGCTTTTGGTCCTTCGCCGTTTTGCTGGGGATGATATTCCTGCGCGCGCCCATCGGGTTGGCGATGTTGCTCTGCGGTTTTGGCGGCTGGTATTATGCGATGAACGGCAACCCGGGCCCACTGCTGGGCAAGCTGAAATCAGAAACCTACACGACGTTTTCCAGTTACAGCCTGACGGTCATTCCAATGTTCTTGCTGATGGGGCAATTCGCGATGGTTTCGGGGCTGTCCAAAGCATTGTTCAAAGCCGCCGAAGCCTTTCTTGGGCACTTGCGCGGTGGGGTTGCGATGGCTGCAGTGGGGGCCTGCGCCGGCTTTGGCGCAATCTGCGGATCGTCTCTGGCGACGGCCGCAACCATGGGCAAAGTCGCCCTGCCAGAGCTGCGCCGCTACGGATACGCTGGCGGATTTTCATCGGCCACTTTGGCGGCGGGCGGCACGCTTGGCATCCTGATCCCCCCGTCGGTGATCTTGATCATCTACGCGCAACTGGCCGAACAAAACATCGCAAAGCTGTTCCTCGCCGCCTTCATTCCCGGCATTCTGGCGGCCCTTGGTTACATGATCGTGATCTCGGTTTACGTGCGCCTGTACCCCGATGCGGCTGGCACCCGCCCTGCGGTTCCTATGGCGGAACGGATCAAAGCGCTGGGCGAAACATGGCCGGTTTTGCTGATCTTTGGCCTTGTCGTAGGCGGCATTTACGCGGGCTGGTTTTCACCTACAGAAGGCGCGGCAATCGGCGCGGCAGGCACTGGAATCGTGGCGCTGATTTCAGGCAATCTTGGCTGGGCCAACTTTCGTGACAGTTTGATCGGCACTGCCAAAACCACGGCGATGATTTATTTCATCATCCTCGGCGCTAGCTTTTTCAACGGCTTCCTTGCCTTGTCCGGTGTGCCGCAATTTCTCGCTGAATTTGTCACTAGCAAAGGGCTAAGCCCGTGGTTGGTCTTGGCGATCATCCTTGGATTTTATCTCGTTTTTGGCTGCGTGATGGACAGCCTGTCGATGATCCTTTTAACGGTTCCAATCTTTTTCCCGATCATCTCGGTGATGGATTTCGGCATGTCGCCAGAGCACCTGGCGATCTGGTTCGGTATCCTTGTTTTGATCGTGGTCGAGGTCGGCTTGATCACGCCACCCGTGGGCATGAACCTGTTCATCATAGGCGCGATGGACCGCGAAACGCCGATGACGGACACCTACAAAGCGGTGCTGTTTTTTGTCGGTTCAGACATTTTGCGCGTCATCCTTTTGGTGCTTTTCCCGATCATCACCATCGGCCCGCTGATGTTGCTTCCCTAAGATTTTCATTGCCGCGTCATTAAGAAGTGTGTTCAGATAGTTTTGCCGCATAACTATTATGCAGCACAGCTTTAAGGATGCAGCATGGGCCAATTCATCGACGTGACACAGGACGGGCCAGTCACGGTTCTGACGATCAATCGCCCAGACAAACGCAACGCGATGTCCGACGGGTTGCTGGCTGAAATCGACGGGTTTTTCCAAGCGCCCCCAGACGGTACGCGCGTTGTCGTGATCACCGGGCGCGGCGGGCACTATTGTGCAGGGCTTGATCTGTCTGAGCATCAAAATCGTGACGCCGAAGCGACAATGCACCACTCGCGCAACTGGCACGCGGTGATGGACCGCATCCAGACGGGCGGCTTGCCCGTTGTGTCCGCAATGAGCGGCGCAGTGATCGGTGGCGGACTAGAACTGGCGACCTCGACCCATGTGCGCATTGCCGAACCGTCGTGTATTTTTCAGTTGCCCGAGGGGCGTCGCGGCATCTTTGTTGGCGGCGGTGCGACCGTGCGTGTGGCGCGCATCATCGGACCGGACCGGATGACCGAAATGATGCTGACGGGTCGTAAATATGGAACCGAAGATGCGGTCGCGATGGGGCTTGCGCATTATTCCGTGGGCGAAGGTGAAAGCCTGCCCAAGGCCATGGAAATCGCCCATCAGATCGCCGGCAACGCGGCGTTGTCCAACTACATGATGATCCAAGGGATTGCGCGCATTAACGACATGGCCCGCTCGGACGGATTGTTCGTAGAAAGCCTGTGCGCGGCCTTGTCTCAAACCAGTCCTGATGCGCTGGAAGGACTGGCTGCTTTCCTCGAAAAACGTCCGCCGCAGTTTCGTTGATGGGCACGACTGGCGCAATTACCGACGCATCGCTGCGGGCCTTTGTCGGGTACGACATGAAGCGGGCGTTCAACGCCTTGCAGGCTGACCTGTCCCGAACATTGATGCCGTTTGGCCTGCGGATGATGACTTTTTCGGCCCTGTCTTTGGTCATTGAAAACCCGGGCCTGCGCCCGTCGCAATTGGCGACGGTTTTGACGATTGAACGCGCTAATCTGGTGGTGATTGTGGACGAGCTTGAACAACGTGGCCTGCTGACGCGCACGCCCAGCACCACGGATCGGCGCGCGCACGCGTTGCATGTCACAGACCAAGGCCAAAGCCTGTACACAAAGGCCAACCGCGCCGTTGCTGAGCATGACGCGCGCATGATCGCGGGTGTCGCGCGCGATGTGCAGCCGCAGCTAAAAGACGCCCTTCGCCAGATTGAAAGCAGCGCAAGACAGGATGACGTATGACCGATCATTTGCATCTTAAGGCGCACTCTGTTCACCGCGAAGATCGCGCAGACGGGTCCATCATTCTGAACGCAGGGTTCGAACACGGACCTGTCGCGCCCAACACGGGAACTTGGCTGCACCAGTGGGCCCTTGCGACGCCGGATCAAATCCTGATTGCGCAACGATCAGGTGCGGGGTGGCAATCTGAAACCTACGCCAGCGTTTTGCAAAAAGTACGACGTATCGCGGGTGCGCTGATTGCGCGGGGATTGGGGGCCGACACGCGCATCATGATCCTGTCTGGCAACGGCATTGATCACGCGCTCTTGTCCCTTGCGGCGCAATACGTCGGCATCCCGAGCGTGCCGGTGGCCGAGCAATATTCGCTGATCCCTGCGGCCCATGGCCGGTTGAAACATATCGCTGATCTGGTGCGACCCCAACTGGTTTTTGCATCTGATGGAACTGCGTATGCCGACGCGATCAAGCTGGTGGGATGTGACGCGGTTTGCACAGATCCAGGTGTTTCAAATGCCACGTCTTTTGCGGATTTTATGGCCGGATCAGAGGACGGAGTCGATGCGGCACATGCACTTGTGAATGCCGCCACCGTGGCCAAAATTTTGATGACGTCGGGCTCCACTTCCGACCCCAAAGGCGTGCTGACGACCCAAGGCATGATGTGCACAAATCAAGCGCAATTGGCCGCCTGCCTGCCGTTCTTGACGACCCGCCCTCCGATTTTGGTCGACTGGTTGCCATGGAACCACGTGTTCGGCGGGTCGCACAATTTCAACATGGCGCTGGCCAACGGCGGCAGTCTGTACATCGATGACGGCAAGCCGATTCCAGCCATGTTCGGGCGCACGCTTGAGAACCTTGGCAAAGTGTCGGGGACGTTGTCCTTCAACGTCCCGGTCGGGTTTGCGCAACTGGTGCAAGCGATGGAAAATGATGCGGCCCTGCGCCAAAGCTATTTCTCCAAACTCGACATGATTTTCTATGCGGGCGCATCGCTGCCTCAAGACACGTGGGACGCGCTGGAACGCATGGCGCTGGACACGTGTGGGCGGCTGCCGTTGATCACGTCGTCATGGGGATTGACCGAAACCGCCCCCGCCGCGCTGTTGCAATACCAACCTGCGACGGGCGCAGGCATGGTCGGCGTGCCGGTGCCGGGCGTGCAGGTCAAACTGATCCCGGATACGGACAATCGGTGCGAAGTGCGCGTGAAAGGCGCCAGCATCATGACTGGCTACTTTGAAAACCCTGTCAAAACCGCTGAGGCATTTGACGAAGAGGGATATTTTCGAACCGGCGACGCAATGCGTTTTGTCGATGAATATGACCCCAGCCAAGGCCTGCGGTTCGAGGGGCGTATTTCAGAAGAATTCAAATTGCAAACCGGCACTTGGGTGCATGCCGCGAACTTGCGTCTTGCGACGCTTTTGGCCCTTGCACCTTGGGCGCAGGATGTTGTGATCACCGGGGCAGGGCGCGCAGAACTGGGCGTTTTGATTGTCCCGAACATGGCGCATTTGGCAGCGCTGGATTTGCAGCCTGCCGTTGATGCCGGTGCATTGACCGATCCGGTGATGATGGCTGCGATTAGCGAAAAACTGGCGATCTTTTCGGAGCGCGCAACAGGAAGCGCGACACGCATTGCGCGGGCGTTGGTGATGGCCGATCCACCGTCGATGGGCGTGGGCGAGGCCACGGCCAAAGGCAATATCAACTTTGCCAAATTGCTATCAAACCGCGCCGATCTGTTAGAACGTCTGTATTCAAATGATCCTGCAACCATAGTGGTAGATGCCAAATGATCGACCTAGAAAAAATCCGCGCAATCGATTTCCACACCCACGCCGAAGAACCTTGCGGATGCCACGGTGACGATGGGTATGACGATCTGCAAACGACGATGGCCGAGTATTTTCGCGCCCCTTGGAAGCATCCTCCGACTGTGCCGGAAACTGCCGCACACTACCGCGCGCAAAACATTGCGGCCGTAATTTTTCCTGTCGATTCAGAACGCGAGACTGGCTATCGACGTTATGCCAACGAAGAGGTCGCTGAGATCGCTGCAGAAAACAGCGATGTGTTGATCCCGTTTGCATCCATCGATCCGCACAAAGGCAAGATGGGACAGCGCGAGGCCCGCCGCTTGATCAAAGATTATGGCATCAAGGGGTTCAAATTTCACCCGACGATGCAAGGGTTCTACCCCAACGACCGCATGGCCTACGGCCTGTACGAAGCTATTGCCGAAGAAGGTGGCATCGCGCTGTTTCATACCGGCCAAACGGGTGTAGGATCCGGCATGCCCGGCGGCAACGGGATGCGTCTGAAGTTTTCGAATCCGATGTACATGGATGACGTCGCTGTTGATTTTCCAGAGATGAAAATCGTGCTCGCCCACCCTAGTTTTCCTTGGCAAGAAGAGGCGCTTGCCGTCGCGCAACACAAACCGAATGTCTACATTGATCTGTCGGGTTGGTCGCCGAAATACTTCCCGGACATCCTTGTGCGGTACTGCAATTCGATCCTGCGCAAAAAGGTTTTGTTCGGCTCGGACTGGCCGATGATCACGCCTGAACGCTGGCTGTCTGATTTCGACAAAATTGCAATCAAGGATGAATTGCGCCCTGACATCATCAAAGGGAATGCCGCGCGACTGCTGGGTCTGGGGTGATGCGTTAAAGTGCAGATTGGCGTGGTCAGGGTTGCGACAATCTGTCCAAGGTGCAGGATAAAGCACTGAAATTGCCTTGTCGGAGGGAGCCATGCCAAATGCAGCCACCTATTTTGTTGACCGCCACCTAAGCGAAGGGCGCGGCGACAAAATTGCGTTTCGCGAATATGGTACTGGCCGAAGCCTCAGCTATGAGGCGTTGGTGACCACGTCGAACCAAGTCGCAGGTGCCCTAGCGCGCGCCGGCATTTATCGCGAAGAACGTGCCGCGATGCTGGTCTTGGACACCATCGAATTCCCGCAAGTGCTCTGGGGTGCGATTAAGCATGGCGTATTGCCTGTGCCGCTCAATACTTTGCTGGCGACGCCTGTGTATGACGGCATTTTGCGTGACAGCCGTGCAAGTATTCTGTTCGTTTCGGACGTGCTTTATGACATCGTCGCACCGGTGCTGGCCGACAATCCGTATCTGCGTCAGGTGGTTATCATTGGCGATGGGCCTTCGACCTCTGATGCGACGAATTACAAGGATTTCATCGACGGTGCGCCGCCATCTGCAACCGTTGCCGCTAGCGATGACGAGGTGGCGTTTTGGTTGTATTCGTCGGGATCAACCGGCGCGCCCAAAGGTGTGCATCACGTTCATTCCAGCCTCAAGGCGACCTGCGACACCTATGGCGCACAAGTGCTTGGCATTCGCGAATCCGACACGGTTTATTCTGCCGCCAAGTTTTTCTTTGCCTACGGCCTCGGCAACGCGATGAGCTTTCCCTTGTCTGTCGGCGCGACCACCGTGCTGTTTGCAGGGCGCCCAACCCCTGATGTCGTGGTCGATATTTTGAACACGGAACAGCCCACACTCTTTTGCGGCGTGCCGACGCTGTATGCTGCGATGTTGGCCTACATGGACACGCAGGGCGCGGCCAAAGCCCCCTTGCGAACCTGCATTTCTGCGGGCGAGGCATTGCCCGAAGATGTGGGAACCCGCTGGGTCGACATGATGGGGGCCGACATTTTGGACGGGGTTGGATCGACCGAAATGCTACACATCTTTTTGTCTAACGCACCGGGCGACGTCGTCTACGGAACCTCCGGAACGGCCGTTCCGGGGTACGACGTGCGGCTTGTCGACAGCGATGGGCGCGATCTGGGCGTCGGTGAAGTTGGCGAACTTTTAGTCAACGGTGCCTCTGCTGCTGGCGGATACTGGAATCAACGCGACAAAACTCGCGCGACATTCGAAGGGGTCTGGACCCGTACAGGCGACAAATATGAACGGCGTGCTGACGGGCGCTTCGTCTACTGCGGGCGCACGGATGACATGTTCAAAGTGTCGGGCATTTGGGTGTCTCCATTCGAGGTCGAATCCGCTCTGATCTCGCACCCGAGCGTGCTTGAGGCGGCGGTTGTCGCGGCGCGCGATGACGAAGGTTTGGAAAAACCCAAAGCCTTTGTGGTTCTGAACGCAGACGTATCGGGTGATGGTTTACCCGAGCTGTTAAAGACCCAAGTGAAAGAGAAAGTTGGCAAATGGAAATACCCGCGATGGATCGAATTTGTGAACGAATTACCCAAAACTGCGACTGGCAAAATCCAGCGCTTCAAGCTGCGTGATCCGTCATGATCGCTGAATGGAGCAAGACGCCGCGCCAACCGTTGCGCATCGATGACGCCTCACTGGAATACGCGTGCTTTGGGCCATCACCTGACAAGGCACCGACGATTGTGCTGCTGCACGAGGGGTTGGGATGCGCTGCATTGTGGCGTGATTTGCCCGAGCGTTTGAGCGCGGCCACAGGCTTTGGCGTGTTGGCGTATTCGCGTGCGGGGTATGGGCGGTCGTCAACGATCACGCGCCCGCGTCCGTTGGATTATCAAACCCGCGAAGCGATGGATGTGATCGGGCCGGTTCTGGACGCTGTCGGTGTGCAGCGCGCAGTTTTGATGGGCCACAGCGACGGTGCAACGATGGCTGCGATTTACGCAGGTTCCGTGTCCGACATGCGGGTGCGTGCCCTGATCTTGATGGCCCCACATTTCTTTATGGAAGCCAAAGGCCTGGATGCGATCCGCGCTGGTAAAGCACAGTACGAGCAGGGCGATTTGAACATCAAAATGGCAAAGTATCATGACGATCCTGATGCCGCATTTTATGGCTGGCACGACGCGTGGGTCGATCCGGGAAATGCGGATTGGAACGTGGCGGATTGCATCGATCACCTGCGTATTCCAGTGTTTGCGATCCAAGGGCGCGATGATGCCTACGGCACGCTTGATCAGATTTCCGAGATTGAAGAACGGATTTACTCGCCGGTTGAAACCTTGATCTTGGATGATTGCGGACACGCGCCGCATCTTGAAAAACCGGATGAAACTTTGCTAGGGATTTCCGACTTTTGCGCAACTCTGGCGCGAATCGAAAACGCACACGTCGACATTGCCTGACGACATTCCCACGCCCCCGCATGCCTACGTTCCCGGGCAAAATGCGCGCCATCCAGAGGATTGGTTTGACGGCATCAAAGCCGAAGTTGCTGCGGGTTTGCCGACAGAGCGGACACAGGCGTGGCGCGCCGGATTGTGGTATTTGGACAAGGGCTATTTTTGGGAATGCCACGAAGTACTCGAGGCGGTGTGGATGGCGTTGCCGAACCCTTCGCCGGAACGGGATATGACCCAAGCGTTGATCCAGCTCGCCAATGCACGCCTAAAACTGAAGATGGGCAAACCGCGTGCGACACTGCGGCTTTGTGTGATGGTTCAAGGTTTGCTTGATGACCAACAAGGCGCGATTCTGGGGGTCGACGTGGATTGGCTGCGTTCACAGTGTATCGTTGCCGAGCTTGAGGCCAGACAGGGCCGATAAGATGCGCTAAAATGCATATTGTGCGAAATATCACACTTATTGCCTGCATTCCGCGCATCCAATCAGTAGTATACTGACAAATACGCGCCGTCGCGCAGGAGATTCCCGAATGACCAAACGCATCGATTTTCAGACTGACCCTAGCCAATACCGGCACTGGCGCGTGGAATATGACGGGCCGATCGCCAATCTGTTTATGGATGTGGATGAGGATGGCGGCCTGTTCGATGGCTATCAGCTTAAGCTGAACTCGTATGATTTGGGCGTTGATATCGAACTGGCGGACGTCGTGCAGCGGATGCGGTTTGAACACCCGGAGGTCAAGGTTGTCGTCATGCAATCGGCCAAGGACAAAGTGTTCTGTGCGGGCGCAAATATCCGGATGCTGGGCGGTGCGGCGCATTCCCACAAAGTCAATTTTTGCAAGTTCACCAATGAAACCCGCAACACCTACGAGGCCGCCTTGGTGGACAGTGGGCAGAACTATATCTGCGCGATCAAAGGGGCGTGCGCGGGCGGCGGGTACGAGCTGGCCTTGGCCTGTAATCACATCATGCTCACCGACGATTCCACGTCATCTGTGTCTCTGCCAGAGGTCCCGTTGTTGGCGGTTTTGCCCGGTACTGGCGGGCTGACGCGCGTCACGGACAAACGCAAAATGCGGCGTGACTTGGCGGATGTTTTTTGTTCGGTCGAAGAAGGGGTCAAAGGCAAGCGCGCGGTGCAATGGCGCTTGGTCGATGAGATTTTCCCGAACTCGAAATTCGATGATGCAGTGAAAGAACGGGCGATTGATTTGGCGGCACGCTCGACCAAGGTCGAGGCTGCAAAAGGTATCACCCTTACGCCATTGCAGCGCGAATTCTCGGACGATGCGGTGATCTATTCCACCGTTGAGGTGACGTTTGACCGTGTCGCAGGGCGGACGCGTGTGTTGATAAAAGGGCCAGAGGGCGAGGCCCCCGCTGACATGGCTGCATTCGAGGAATTGGGCGATCAGGCCTGGATTTTGCGGTGCGCACGCGAGCTGGACGATACGCTTTTGCATCTGCGTCTGAACGAAATGGATTTGGGGTTGGTTGAATTCCAGACCCAAGGCGACGGCGCTGCCGTAGTCGCCCATGAAGCACTCATGTTGAACAACGCAGATCACTGGCTGGCCAACGAGGTTCTGAAATATTGGAAGCGTGTGCTGAAGCGGGTCGACATGACCTCGCGCTCATTGGTGGCGCTTGTTGAACACGGCAGTTGTTTTGCGGGGCCGTTGGCTGAGCTGCTTTGGGCGGTCGATCGCAGCTACATGATGCTGGACGAATTTGATGGCGACAATCGCCCAGCGGCTGCGATCACGCTGAGCGCCGGCAACTTTGGCATCTACCCGATGGGCAATGATTTGACCCGTCTGCAAACGCGATTTTTGGGAACACCTGAGGCAGTTGACGCGGCACACGAACGTATCGGCGCGGCGTTAGAGGGCGAAGACGCCGAGGATTTGGGGCTGGTCACATTTGCCTATGACGACATTGATTGGGACGACGAAGTGCGCCTGTTCATGGAAGAACGTGCATCGTTTAGCCCTGATGCGATGACGGGGATGGAGGCCAATTTGCGATTTGCCGGCCCTGAAACCATGGAAACACGTATTTTTGGGCGTCTGACGGCGTGGCAAAACTGGATTTTCCAACGCCCGAATGCGGTGGGCGAAGACGGTGCGTTGCAGCGCTACGGCACGGGTGTGCGCGGGAAATACAATATGGAGCGGGTTTGAGTTTTTCGCAGGCTTTAAGCGCAAACGAAAACCCCGAATGAGACATGGCGCCAAGCGCCTTTTGAGGAGACGATGATGGACTTGTTGAACGTAAGCTACGACACGCAGATCCCGAACAATGTGGGCCTGAGCCAGGACAAGAAAGTGCTGAAGGCGCTTGAGAAATGGCATCCCGGCTATATCAATTGGTGGAACGATTTGATCCCGCAAAACTTTCAGGACAGCATGGTGTATTTACGCACTGCAGTGTCGGTTGACCCAAAAGGCTGGGCGAAATTCGACTACGTGAAAATGCCGGAATACCGCTGGGGCGTGCTGCTTGCCCCTGCCGTCGAGGGCCGTATGATTCCGATGGGCGAACATTTTGGCGAACCCGCATGGCAAGAAGTGCCAGGTGAATACCGCAACATGCTGAAGCGCCTGATTGTGATCCAAGGCGACACAGAGCCGGGTTCGGTGGAGCAACAGCGCTTCTTGGGGCTTACGGCGCCATCGCTTTATGACATGCGCAATCTGTTTCAGGTGAACGTCGAAGAAGGTCGCCACCTCTGGGCGATGGTCTATTTGCTGCAAAAGTATTTTGGCAAAGACGGACGCGAAGAGGCGGATGACATGTTGGTGCGCTCCTCTGGATCTGAGGATTCACCGCGCATGTTGGGTGCCTTTAACGAAGAAACGCCCGACTGGCTGTCGTTCTTCATGTTCACTTATTTCACTGACCGTGACGGCAAAATGCAACTGGAAAGCCTTGCGCAATCAGGCTTTGATCCGCTGTCACGCACTTGCCGTTTCATGCTGACCGAAGAAGCGCACCACATGTTTGTAGGTGAAACTGGCGTCGGTCGTACGATCCAAGCCACGTTGGATGCGATGGCGGCCAATGGCATCACGGATCCCTACGACATTGCGAAAATCCGCGACTTGGGTGTGATTGACCTGCCAACAATCCAGAAAAAGCTGAACTTGCACTACACATTGTCGCTGGATTTGTTCGGTCAAGAGGTCAGCACAAACGCTGCCAACGCGTTCAACTACGGCATCAAAGGGCGCTACATGGAGCAGCGCATTGACGATGACCACAAGCTGCAAAATGATACTTATGCGGTGACGTCCATCAAGGACGGACAGATTTTGACCGAGGACGTGCCGGCCCTAACAGCGATCAACATGCGTCTGCGCGACGACTATGTACGGGATGCGTCTGGCGGCGTGGGCCGCTGGAACAAGCTGATTGCAAAGTCAGGTGTTCAATTCGAATTCAAGATGCCGCACGAAGGGTTCCACCGTCAGATTGGTGTGTTTTCATCTGTTGCAGTTGATCCGGATGGCAACATCATTTCGGCCGAGGATTGGGCGGCGCGTCAGGAAGAGTGGCTGCCGAGCAAAGAGGATGGTGCCTATATTCAATCGCTGATGAAGCCGTGCTTTGAGGCTGGTAAATACGCGACTTGGATTGCACCACCCAAGGTCGGAATCGATAACAAGCCGGGCGATTTTGAATATGTAAAGTTGCACATGGCCTAAACCGAACAGGCGGGCGACACGCCCGCCTTACCCGATCCCTAACCACAGAAAGCGCCCCATGTCGCAGCCAACGCCTTTTAAGCAGCACCTGATTGATCCGGAAATCTGCATCCGCTGCTATACCTGCGAGATGAGTTGCCCGATCGAGGCGATCACGCACAATGACGACAATGTTGTTGTGGACGCCGACAGGTGTGATTTGTGCATGGCGTGCATTCCGGTTTGCCCGACGGGATCTATCGATGAGTGGCGTGTTGTGAACACGCCTTACTCGGTCGAGGAACAGTTCGGATGGGAAGAACTGCCTGACCAAGAGGCCATCGAAGTTGCAGGGGACGAAAATGCAGATGGCGAAATGGACGTCGCCATCGCCGCCCTTCTGGATCAAGCGCATGCAGGTGCTGGCGGCAAGGCCAAGGCACCAGCGAGTGCTGCCAAACCGACCATCAACATGTACAACTTAGGCAATCCGGCGCGCGCCACAGTGCAAGGCAACTACCGTTTGACCGAGGCGGACAGCGACGGCGATGTGCGCCACATCATTCTAGATTTGGGCAGCCTGCCGTTCCCCGTGCTTGAGGGCCAAAGCGTCGGGATTATTCCACCCGGAACAGACGCAAATGGAAACGCGCATTTGCCGCGCCTGTATTCCGTGTCCAGCCCACGGGACGGTGAACGCGCAGGTTTCAACAACCTGTCTTTGACGGTCAAGCGCGAGGACGGCGGCCTGTGTTCCAATTACGTTTGTGACCTTGGCAAAGGCGACGAGGTGCAATTGACTGGCCCGTTCGGCGCGACGTTCTTGTTGCCATCCGATCCCACAGCGCAGGTGTTGATGATTTGCACCGGTACAGGCTCTGCCCCGTTTCGCGGCATGACGATGCACCGCCAGCGCGACATGCCAAGTGTGCAGGGCGCTCTGTCATTGGTTTTCGGGGCGCGAAGCCCGCGTGACTTGCCGTATTTTGGGCCGTTAAACAAAGTGCCAGACAGCTTTTTGCGCAAGTCGTTTGCGTTCAGTCGGCAGGCGGATGCGCCCAAGCAATATGTGCAGGACAAGTTGCGCGAAGACAGCGATCATGTTGCGACACTGCTGGCAAACCCAAACGGGTACATCTATATTTGCGGCTTGAAAGCAATGGAAAACGGGGTTGAGGAAGCTCTAAAAGACATCGCGCGTTCTGCGGGGCTTGAGTGGAGCACCCTGCGCGATAGCATGCGCGAAGACGGTCGATATCACGTGGAAACCTATTGATGCGCCCGCCATTTGTTCACGAAATTCGAGTAACTTGGGGCGATTGCGATCCGGCCAAAATCGCCTACACAGGCCGATTGCCGGCCATGGCGCTGGATGCAATCAACGCCTGGTGGGAGGAACATTTGGGCGGCGACGGCTGGTTTCAGCTGGAATTGGACCGCAACGTCGGCACGCCGTTTGTGCATCTGTCACTGGATTTTCGCAGCCCCGTCACCCCGCGACACCGCTTGCACTGCGAAGTCTGGCCGCAGCATTTGGGCGACAAATCGATCACCTTCCGCGTTGCTGCGCGTCAAGATGATGTGCTGTGTTTTGAGGGGACGTTTGTGTGCGTGTTCACCATCGCGGATCAATTCAAAAGCCAGTCCGCCCCGGCTGATATCCGCGCCGTGGTGGAACCCTTGATCAGGCCTGCGTGATGAACAAATCCAGTAACTTTACGTCGCAAAGCCCGCTGATTGAGCGTTTGTCCGAACGGGTGCGTGCCGCGCGCAAGGCCGCTGGAATCCCACGGCGTGAACTGTCGGAACGCTCTGGCGTGTCACCGCGCTATCTGGCGCAGCTAGAAAGCGGCGAGGGCAACATTTCGGTGTTGCTGCTAGAACGGGTGGCGACGTCACTGGGTCTAAAAGTCGAAGATTTCCTCAGCGATTTTGGACCACTCAGCGAAGATACCCAGCGCGTTGCGCGGTTGTATCAAGGGTCCTCGGCGGAGATGCAGGGGCGTGTGCGCGGATTGCTCGCGCCGCAAAATCAAACGGCGATGCGCGCGCAACGTGTGTGTTTGGTCGGCCTGCGTGGTGCTGGAAAATCGACGCTGGGGCGGCGCGCGGCGCAAGCGCTTCGCATTCCGTTTGTTGAACTGAAATCAGAGATCGAAAATCGCGTTGGCATGCCCGTGTCGGAAATTATGGCCCTCTACGGTCAGGACGGATATCGCGGGTTTGAAGCCGAAGCGATCGAGGCGGTCATTCAGCAGCACGAGCGTGTCATCCTGTCTGTTGGCGGCGGAATAGTGGCCGAAACAGAGACGTTTACCGATCTTTTGTCGCGCTTCCATACCATCTGGATCAGAACCAGCCCCGCCGAGCACATGGAACGTGTGCGCGCGCAGGGCGACTTGCGCCCTATGGAAGGCAATCCTCAGGCTATGGATCAACTGAAGGCCCTTTTGGGCGCGCGTGAACCGCTTTACGGGCGAGCACAAGCACAAGTTGATACGTCAAATCGGCCAGAGCAATCTTCGGTCAACGATGTTTTGACGACGATTGCAAAACACAGATTCATCGACAAGCCGGGCCCGTAGATGGACCTGCGCACGCGCTTGGAAAACGCGTTTTGGCTGACGTGTGATGAACTTTTGATCCAGCATACAAACCCTTGGGAACTGGACGAGGCGCTTAAGACCTTTGGTTTTGGTGTCGGGCCTTGCGAGGTCATGGATCACGTAGGATTGATCGGGATTCATGCCCGTGGGCAGGCGCACGCGTCGAGTATCCTGCCAAGGATGGTTACCGAAGGGCGGGTCGGTAAAATCGGTGGTGTCGGATTTTACCGATATCCGGGCGGTGGCGGGGCAGTGATTGACCCGTTGATCGAGGATTTGATTCTAGAGGAGGCGTGGTTTGCGAAAGTCGCCCGCGCACCAATGACAGATGCGCAATTGGTCGAATTTGTTCTGATGAAACTGAAGATGGCGTTGCAGGGGACGGATCCGGGTTCTGCACGGACTATCCTGTTTGAACGACTGCACTTTCCGGTTGAAAAGCTTGCGTTGCTCGAGGTGTAGCGCAATGAAAAAGGGGCCGCGAAAATCGCAGCCCCCTCGTAAAATTCAGATCGTAAAACTTAGGACCACGCGACTTCCGCTGGGCGGAATTCAAACGAGATGTGATGACCACCACCAACAAGACCGTCACGCGTGTGGTTGTACAACGAGCGCCAGTAAGGCTGGATCGTCACGCCTTCTTCTTGAACCAAGGCTTGGCCTTTTACCATCAAAGCGCGGCGCGCTTCGACGTCAGGTGTTGCCAACGCTTCTGTTAGGATGTTGTCGAATTCCGTGTTGGACCAACCAAATTCGTTCCATGCTTCGCCCGAGCGATAGGCCAAAGCCCAAACCTGGACGCCCAAAGGACGGTGGTTCCAGTTTGTGGAAGAGAACGGATACTTGGACCAGTCGTTCCAGAACGTGGAACCCGGCAAAATCGTCCGCTTCACCTTGATGCCAGCGTCGCGCAATTGGGCTGCTACAGCGTCGGTGGTGTCTTTGCGCCATGCATCGTCAATCGACATCAGCTCGTGCTCGAAATCAGCCATGCCAGCTTCTTCCATCAGGGCCTTGGCACCTGCGGGATCAACTTTGCGCTCTGGCAATTCAGCATATTCCGGGTGCATCGGACCAACGTGGTGGTTTTCAGCAGTGACACCGCGACCGGCAACACCCAGTTCCAGCAGAACGCTGTTGTCGACAGCCATTGCGATGGCCTGACGGACGCGCTTGTCGGCATATGGTTTTTTGCCATCAACTTCGGCCAATTGGTTCGGGCGAATGACGATTGTCGCCGCCGTCACAACAGAGTTGTTCACCCAGCCGTCGAGCGTGTCGAAGACGTCGATGAATTCACCCTCGATGGAGTAGGTCATGTCGATTTCGTCAGCTTCTGCGGCGGCAACAAATGCCGATGGATCCGTGCCGTAATCAATGTATTCGATGCGATCGATGTATGCGCCGTTGCCTGCGTTCCACCATGTGTGATCTTCGTTGCGAACCAACACGCCTTTAACACCAACTTCGAGCGATTCAGGTTTGTAAGGGCCTGTGCCAACCGGGTTAGAAAGTGCTGTCTCTGCAGTGTAGGACGCAGGTACGATCGCAGCTGGGTAGTCAGCCATACCAGGGATCAATGAAATGTCGGCACCTGGCAGGTTCAACGTCACGGTGTGGCTGTCTGTTACGACGATCGCACCATCAAGCGCTTTGTTCGTGTCGGCGTTGATCAAAGTGGCGAAACGACCAGCCATTGAGTTGCCCTCAACGTCTTTGTCACACCAGCCAGTGATGTTGCGCGCAACGTCTTCGGCGGTAAAATCAGAACCGTCATTCCATTTGACGCCTTTGCGTACGTTCAGAACGTAGGTTTTTGCATCTTCGGACACTTCCCAGCTTTCGAGAAGTTGTGGTTTGAAGGTACCGTCGTTTTCATAAGAAACGAGATATTCCAGCCAACCGCGTGAGAAATTCGCGATTTGGGACCAGTCATATGTACGTGGATCTTTGAGCGCGCGGACTTCTGTTTGGTAGCGAATTGTGCCGCCGGTTTTGTGACCATCGGCCATCGCTGGTGTCGCCATGCCTAGCATGCCGTAGGCTGTGGCAGCTGTCGCACCGAATGCGCTGGCAAGGGCCAGGAATTCGCGGCGGTTTACTTCGCTGTCACCGGCGCTTGCGGCTGAGTCCACGATTGACTTGGGCAAAGGCGAACCTGTGCGTGTGAAAAATGTCATTGTCTTCCTCTCTGTTGGCGTCGCGATGCTCAACTACTTTAGCCGAGTGTCGCGCCACGATTGTGCAGGTATGTCCCACACTAGGTGTTGCAGTTGATCTGCGTTTTGAACGCCTCCCCTGTTTCGGGGGACATCTGGATAGTCAGTATGCAGGCGCATGGCGTCAACCCCCACATCGGTGCGTAGGTTCAATATAGTAAAAAGTTTCTTGAATGCGACCCTTGTACTTGAGCGTCCTTTATCGTCGTAAAAGCGCCGCTTACGGACAATTGCGTGTTTTTCGTCGTGTCTTGAGGATAGGGGTTTGGTATTTAGGCCGCCCTACATTCCAAAAAAGTGAAACTAGAATGTTGCGTTAGCATTGATGTGATGTTCGATTCCGTTGCTGAGCGGAATGAGAGACCGTGACCCAATTGCAGCGCGTTCCGCGCTACACGATGTTTTCAAATCCCATCCGGGATTTGGTTTTGGCGTGCTTGGCTGACTTTAGAAATCAATGCTGACGCCGGGCAATTTGAGTGCTTTCATCAAGTCGCGCAATTCCTGACGCGCCGCGATATTCGAGATGTTCAGTTGTTTTACGCCGATGTCTTTTAGATCCAGCAAGGTCAAACCACGTGGGAAAAGCTCTCGGAAAATGACACGTTCGTTGAACCCGGGTGCAATGCGAAAGCCGATCCGGGAGGCCAGCATTTCAATGGCCCGTTCCATTTTTTCTTTGTTCACCATGCGTTGCGCACCCATTCGGTTTCGCACAACGATCCAGTCAATGGGCTGAAGGCCAGCTTGAGCACGCAGTTGTCGCGCGTTCCAAACCATCTCGGAGTACACGGATGGGCCTTTGATTTTGTCACCGGTCGCATCAATGCGGGCCAGCAAATCAAAATCGACAAAACTGTCGTTCAGTGGCGTGATCAGTGTGTCAGCCAGAGAATGTGCAACCTGACTGAGGCGCGTATGCGAGCCCGGGCAGTCGATTAGAATGAAGTCATTGTCCGGTTCAAGCGCGGCCACCGCTGCGGAAAGACGGTGATCATAGATGTTTTCACCGGGTTTTAGCGCGTTTGCATCGATCTCGGGCAGTTCATGAACGTCTGGACTGGGCAGGGTTAGATTGGCAGCGGCACAGAATTCGTTCCGGTTTTCCACGTAACGGCTAAACGTGCGTTGTCGCAGGTCCAAATCCAAAGCGCTGACTTTGTGCCCCATGCGCGACAGGGCCGACGCCACATGCATCGAAACGGTTGATTTGCCCGCGCCGCCCTTTTCATTTCCGACGACGATAATATGCGCCATGACGCTGTCCCCTTTGTCAGGGCGAAAGGCCCTGATCATATGTTTCGTGTACTATATGTTGGGGCTTTGGCTTTTGGAAGCGTCACATGGGCGTGTTTGCATCCTTCGTGTCTGGCATGTCGCGCAAGGGTGCCAACAAATCCGCGTAACGGTACCAATCTGATCTGCGTGCTGTGGGGGCGGATGTGCAATTGCGTGACCATTTTAGCTGGCAGACTTCGACCATCGCACGTGCAGATTGCCCGCTTGAGCGCAGTAAGGCATCACCGGATATGGAGACGATTGAGCCGCCGGAAAGCTCTTCCCAATGCTGCATTAATTGCCTGCTGTGTGCTTGATAGGCGCGTAGATCGTTAAGATCATGCGTGCAGCCTAGGTTTTTATTGTCATGTGACCCGGCATACATCGCCCACCCGGTCCGCATTTTGTCGCTTTTTATGTGGACGATGCGGGCTTCGGGCAGGGCGGCGTGGATCAAACCTGACCAGCGAAAATTCAACATGGCCGAATCGATGACAATTTCGCTGCCGTTTGCAGCTTGAAGCAAGCCAGAGCGCAGTTCAGACTGTAGAGCCATCAGGTCATCACGGCTTACATCGCGACTGCCTGATTGCCGCAGCTGGCGCATGAATCTGTTCATTACAGCTTCGATCAAATGCAGCGGACGCGCGGTCGCAGGCTTTGCCGCACTTTGCAAAAGTTCGCATGCATAAGAACGACCCGACCCGGGCAATCCTGTTACAAAAATTGGTAGCACCGAAGATTTTGAAAGCGGCAACGCGGTAAACCGAAGTCGTTTTAGAACAGTAAACAAAGCGCTGTCTTGGCTGCGTCGGTAGGGTGTGTTTATGCACTGGAATTTATGGAATTGTACCAGATGCTGCCGAGCAACTTCGCGCGCATCGATAAAGTCATAGTGGCGAAAGATCACGTGATGAAACGCTGCTTTTTGGTCGGCCGGAGTGGCTGGCAGTGTCACCTTTTCTTCGATTTCAGCCAAAGTCCGTTGTGCTAGGTCCGGGCGGTCTGGCGAAATGGACGCCGCGAGCACCGGCGCTGGGATTGCAGAATTTGAAACCAACGGCGCACAAATTTTGTTGATCTCTGCAATGTCGTGTGGAGTTTTTGCCAAACGGCGTGCGAGCCGTAAGGAATTCCCTTGAGGATCCCTTTGTACAGATTTTAAGGCGCTCTCAAATGATGCCTTTTCCAGACCCATTTCGAATTGAACCATTGCGATCAACCTAAGCGCTTCGGCATTTGACGAGTTAACGCTTAGTTCGTCTAAGGCGTCATGTGGTTGCCCTGCAGTCAACAAACATTCGGCGGCCTTGCGATGGTAGAGTGTCTCTTCAGGACACAGCGCACGTGCCCTTTGGAAACAAGCAGCTGCCTGACGTTGACGATTTAAGGCCCGCAATGCAGCACCTTTTCCTGCCCATAGTGTCGCCTGATCCGACTGTGTTAGCGCACGTTCAAACAATGAAACTGCATCGCTATAGGCGTCACATGCTAATGCGCATTCTGCTCTTAATTGCAGAAGCCGTGGATCAAGCGGGGCCAGAGGTTGAAGAGCATCAACAGCAGCCCTCGCGCGATCAGTTTGGCCTTGTTTAAGGTAAACGCGAGCCTGCCCCATGCGCGCCAAGACATCAGCATCAAGTGGAACCCGTCGTCGCCAAAGCCCAAAGATTTCCGAGCGGCTTTGTCGGATAACTGGCTGCATGTCCATTTTGGCGCATTCCTTGCTGTGTCAATATCAGGAACCTGTGCGCAAAAGATTACCAAAGCATCAAAGCTTTGTAGAAAAATGGAAGTAAAACGAAAAAAGGCACCACCGATAACGGTGATGCCTATGCACTGGAAAATCCGATTTGGATTTAGAAGCCCAAACCTGCATATTTGTTTTTGAACTTGGAAACGCGGCCACCTGTATCCATCAAACGGCTGTTGCCGCCTGTCCATGCCGGGTGCACAGTTGGATCGATGTCCAAGGACAGTTGATCGCCCTTGGCACCCCAAGTGGATTTCATTTGAAAGATCGTACCGTCAGTCATTTTGACGTTGATCGTGTGATATTCGGGATGTGTATCTGATTTCATCTACCCAGTCCTTACGCTTTGAGAGGCTTGTAGTTTGTGTCTTCGGCGATACGTGCGGATTTACCGCGACGTGCGCGCAGATAGTACAGTTTGGCGCGACGCACGCGGCCACGACGGACAACTGTGATTTCGTCGATGTTCGTTGAGAACAACGGGAATACACGTTCAACGCCTTCACCAAATGAAATTTTGCGAACTGTGAAAGATCCGGCAATACCTTTGCCGTTGTTGCGTGCAATGCACACACCTTCATAGTTTTGAACACGGGTACGCGTACCCTCAGTTACTTTAAAACCTACGCGGATAGTATCGCCGGCTTTGAAATCTGGGATGTTTTTGCCCAGAGAGGCGATTTGCTCCGCCTCCAGTTGTGCGATCAGGTTCATCTGACGCTTCTCCTATGTAACGTGGTTTTCCCACTGATTTTGCGCGATGTCAGAGCTCTGCGTCTTCACCGGGTCCACCGAGGTGCCCGCCAGAGGGTAAACGTCATCTTTCCTTTGAATGCTTTTGTGTCGTTATCTTGCCAACGAAGAAGGCGGCACGGCGCAAAAGGCCCGGGCGATAAATATCGAATCCGAACTTGCGTTGTTTAGGATCGGAAAGCCTTTAGGTCAAGGGGCGCGCGCATCATGCTGCCGTGATCAAGCAACCGATTTTATACTTGGTGCCGTTCCGATTGAGAACACTGAAACAGCTTTTGAGAGGCTATTCGTCGAATTGTCCAAAACGACACTTGTCACAGATGTTTCTTCGATCATTTCGGCGTCTTCTTGTGCTGCGCGATCTAACCCTTCCAGCACGGTTGTGATGTCAGACAGGCTTTGGTTTTGCTCTTGGATGCTTTGATTGATGTATGTCACTTCGTGGTTGGTTTTTTGAACAGTTTCCAAAATTCTAGTCAATGCGACACCAGACTTTTCGACCAAGGATACGCCGTTCTGAACTTGTTCTTCGCTCTTTGTAATGAGCGATTTAATCTCGTTGGCGGAATCTGATGAGCGTTGAGCAAGCGCACGTACCTCGGTTGCAACCACCGCAAATCCTCGGCCTGCGTCTCCGGCGCGGGCAGCCTCGACCCCGGCATTCAAGGCAAGCAGGTTGGTTTGAAATGCGATATCCTCGATCAAATTCACGATTTGGGAAATTTCACCGGCCGATTCTTCGATTTCTTGCATCGCCATGACGCATTCTTCGACAACTTTTGCCCCGTCGTCAGCGAAATGCTGTGATGTGGCCACAGTTTTGTTGGCGGTTGCGGCACTTTGCGCCGCGATATCGATTGAATGACCTAAGGATTGCAACGAAACAGTAACATCCGACATTGATTGTGCCCGACCTTCTGATCGTTTGGCATGATTTTTGGCCGCCGATGCGATTTCCGAGGCAGTTGCCCTGATTTGACTGATCTGCTGGGTGACGTTCTCAATTGTGGTCGTCAAAGATGCCACGGCATCGTTGTAATTTGAACGAATACTTTCATACTCTTTCGAAAAGGGCGTTACAATTGGCGCGTTCAGATCATTCGCAGCAAGTGATGCCAATGCGGCTGACAGCGCGGAAACAACGTTTTCCACTGCTTCGTGCGATTTTTGTTGCTCCGTTTGCAACTTGATCGTGGCGGCCTGGGCAGCAGCATCCGCAGTGTGCGTTCGTTCAATTTGTGCCGTCGTTTCAGCGAGGGCTTGCTGCGCGCGTTGGGTCTGTTTTTCGGCCTCCAGCTGGGCTGTTCGTGCGGCATCTCGAGCTTCAGAAGCTTCGGCTAATGATTTTTCTGCTTTCACCTGTGCAAGGCGTAGCTCTGCGTTGTCTTCGGCAGATTTTTTCATCAGGTAGACGCGTTTGCGGACAGAGAAATACAGCAACGCAGTTTCCATCACGATAACCCCACCGTGAAAGGCCGTTCGCCAGAGCGCGGCACCTACGTCTGAATTTGGATAAACTAGGGCGGGCAAAGCGATACTTAGAGTGGCATGATGCAGAGCAATTAACCCTGCGGCGGCAAGCAATGCATTGGGGTTCAGCAGCAAAAACAGAACTGCAAGAACAGCATAGTACAACATGTGACTGTCCATTTGCCATGCGTGGCCTGCGAATGCTGCCGTGATCAAAGCGGTTTGCCCGATGGTCGCTAAAACAAGGACATAATCAGTAAGAGATGGAACAAAACGTTTCGCAAAAAACGACAAAACACAGAAGGCAAATGCGATCTGTGCGGTCATCAGGATATCATTTCCCGCAGCCCAAGCAGTAATCACAGCACCAATCGCACCGGAGTAAATAACGCCCAAAACCATACGACGTCCGCCTGCGCGCACTGCATTAAACTGTTTTGAGTTTTTCATTTACCAATCTCCACAAAAGAACGTCGCCAAGGCGTGACTGCCAAATGAAACATGTCCGGCGGCCCAAAGCGTTTCGCGGAACTCGGGATTATGCGACGTCGCAAAGACCCCAAATAGTGCGCGTGTAGGTCCAATTGGATCACCGCCCGCCGCTATGATCGTGTCTGTCGGATCACGCCAGGGACTGGCCAAAACGATGATTGGAACGCCAAGCCGTGGTGCTGTGGCACCTTGCACCATCATGGGCATTGCGAGCATCGTGATGCTCACGCACACTAGGAATCCGATTTGTAATTGTGTCACGAGTCGATTTTTCATGGGGCTGTTTTAATAGCCAATCCCTTGCCAATCCGTGAATTTGAAACCGAAAAGTTTCGACAAAATTGCAAAGGTGCGGTTTCGCGGAAAATACTCGACAGATTCAGCCGCGCTTTAGTACATCTTCATGTCCAGCAGAACGATTTCTGAATACAGATGATCCACGTCGACAGGCGCCATCGCGCCCTTGGTATAGAATCTTGGAACCGCAAAAGGTGCAATCGCATCGGCGGTCACCTCATTTGCAACGAACCGGCTGTCCACGGACAAAACGGCGTTTTCCCGAGGCAAGATGCTGTCAGCGATTGCGCGGGCGTGGCGCGCAAAGGTTTTGGAGTCGCTTAAGTACAACGTTTCATACGTCACATATGCATCGTGTTTTTGTTTGATCATCAGCAGGATCAAACATGGCCCATCTGGCGTTTGGACAAGCCGGGGGTGCAGATTTAAACCTGCATGATCGGTCAGAATTTGACGGTCCTTGACAGAGATTTCTGCATCTTGTGCCAAAGGGTCATCGATGACAGATAACCCGCCTGTAATGCCGCGTGTGCGCCAGATATGTCGCTGTGTATCCAGCGGTACTAACCCGGCGCGTTCGACAACTGGAACCGCACCTTTGGCGGATGAATAGTTGGTCACAGTCACGCTTGGGTCCGCCATGATCAGCGACAGCATTTGACCGCCCAAGCCCATCCCGCGATGGGATTTCAGCACATACCAAGAGGTCATGTTCATCGTGCGTCGAGGCCCTGCATCCGTCATCCGAACTGCGCTGACCAATCCGAGCACGCCAACCAAAACACCAGCGTCACGTGCCGCTACTGCATAGGGTGCGTCCTCGCCCCAGCGCCCATCCAGCAAACGTCGCCAACCGTCGATGTCCCACTTTGCCTTTGGAAAAGCGGCACACATAAATTGCGCAATTTCTTCGCGGTCTTCGGGTGGTGCGTAGGCGATCTGAACCATGCCCGCAGCCTACGGCGTTTCGATCACGGACGACAGGCATATCCACTCAAAGCCTTGCAAACGATCTAGCAAAGCATCGATGAAATCCCATGTGGCAGCGTCGGTTTGCAAGTGATGGGTCAGGAACCCGGTTGGCTCATTTGCCTGTCCCAAACGGCGGGCACAAAGATGTTCGACGACTTGGGCCAACGTCTTTTCCGTGCCACGAAACTCGGCTCCGTTCTTCCATCGGACAGGATCAACATGTGCGTTGATCTGCTGCAAACCTGCGACGTCGGCAGCCGATGCGCCACCATCAAACGCCGACAGCATTCGAAAGCCAAGTGCGGGCAAATGCGGCAATGTTTTTTGCGCTACGCGGTTCCATGGCGGGACTAGCACGGGCAGTAAATTGGGCAACTCGGCCATTGCCAGTTTCTGCCAGCCCGCGCGCAAATCCGCAATTTGCAGGGTGACATCACGCAGATCGCCAATCTCGGATGCACGGGTGCCTTTGGGTTCGTGATTAACATGCGCGAACCCGTGCTGCAGGGCGTAAACGAGGGGCGATGCACTTAGTCGCGACGCCAGCGCGGGGTTGATTCCAACCGGAATAACGGCCAGATGCAAAGGTGCTGCATAGCGTTCGGCAAGGCCAATCAACCGGTCCAAGTCATCCGTCGGGGCCTGTGTGTCATCATCGCGCCACCAAAACGTCGGGCTACATCCCGCGTCTTTCCATAGCTGTAATTCTGCATCCAGATCGACCCAAGTCGCCATGGATCAAGTCCGCTTTTTCTTGGGAGCGATCGGCGTGTGCTGTGCCCATAAATCCGGGCGGCGGGCTTGGGTCAGCGCTTCTGACATCTCGCGCCGCCACTCAGCGATTTTCGCATGATTGCCCGACATCAAAACGTCTGGGATTGCGCGCCCGTTCCAGTCCGCAGGTTTGGTGAATTGCGGGTGTTCCAGCATCCCGTTTGAGTGGCTTTCCTCAACCGCGCTGTCGGCATTTCCCAGCACACCGGGCAGTAGGCGAACGGTGGCGTCGATCATCGCCTGCGCGGCCAATTCGCCCCCCGTCATGACAAAATCACCCAGCGATACTTCTTGGACGTTATAGTGTTCCAGCACACGTTCATCGACACCTTCAAAGCGCCCACACAGGATCGTGACGCCATCGCAACGCGCCCACGTGCGAGCCATATTCTGATCAAAGCGCTGCCCGCGCGGCGACATGTAAACGATTGGGGATTGGCCCTTTTGACGTGCAATCGCGGCCTCGATTGCGGGGCCAACAACGTCAGCGCGCAACACCATGCCCGCGCCACCGCCTGCTGGGGTGTCATCAACGTTGCGGTGTTTGGTTAGCCCGTAATCGCGAATATTATGAGTGTGCAATTGCCATTTGCCGTCTTGCAACGCGCGTCCGGTCAGGCTGGTGCCAAGGACGCCGGGAAAGGCATCTGGAAACAAGGTTAACACGCGCGCTTGCCACACGCCTGCCAGTTCCGGTGTGGTCTCCATCAAGCTGCGAGGTTGCACGCTGGCGCTGATCGATTTGCGCCCAAATGACTTTGGTGTTTTGCTCATTTTTGCGCCCCTTGTGCCAAGATTTCCTGCTTGGCGGCCTTGCGTGTATCGCTGTCTGCGTATGCACGGTTTGCCTCTAGCAGCGCAAGCAGCACTGCGTCACTATCGGGCGTGCTCACCTTGGACTGCGGAACGATCTGAGCACGCAGATCATCTGGCACATCGCATAGATCCAACAACGGATCAGTTGGTCCCAGCCTAAGGTCAACGCAGTCTTCCAGCGGTGCATAATGCACCGGACAAGGAACCGCATCTTTGGTCTGCGCGATGATCTGATCAAAGTCCGCCGCCGCAGAATATTTCGTTTCAAACTGATCGAAATCCAGGGTCATGGAGGAAGATCTCACGTGCTCCCAATAGGCGCTTTTTAACCAGGCATCCGGCCTACAGGTCGAAAAATAGATGACGTGTTCGGTCTTTGGAAACAGCTCGGTGGTCTTGCGCGATATTGCGTCCATCAGGATTGGTGTCGCGGAATAATCCATCAGATCACCACGCCCCGGCATCTGGCCTGACAGGTCTTCGGCCGAGATCACCAAACACCGGTGCGGCATCGGCGGCATGCGGTCCAATAGCACGTCAAACCGGTGCTTGACCTTGGCTAATGTCAACGCGTCGCGCCGGGTCGAATAGCCGCGCGTGGCATGCAACAATTTGGTCATCTGCCCCTTGAGACGCATGGCCACCGCGGGCATCAACAGCTTGCGATTGGCACGCAATGTTTGCTGAACAGAAGTCGTGCCAGCCTTGTGAAATCCAGCATGGATCACGACACGTTTGGGCATGCCTAGAACACACCTTCGGGCGGGTCCGCGATAATGCGGCCGGTGTCCAGATCAACAGTCGGGATCACGGCGAGGGTAAAGGGCAACAGAACGGTGGCTGAGCTATCGGGCAGTTGTACTTCTAACAAGTCGGACGCGCCGTGGTTCTGTACCGATTTGACAGTGCCCAATGTCTCGCCGCCGGTGTCCAGCACCTGTAAACCAGTGAGGTCCGAATGGTAGTATTCGTCGTCAGGCAGGCTCGGCAATTGGTCACGACGGGCGTACAGTTGCACGCCTTTTAGCGCATCAGCCTGCTCTTTGGTCGTGACCTCGGCGATGCGTACCGCGTACCCGTTTTTGATCTGCCGGATGATGGCGAGGGTGAACGCGTCGCTCCCGTCCTCGCGGGTCAGCGGGCTGTAGGTTTCGATGTCTTCGGGGATCGCGCAATAGCTTTTGATGCGCAGTTCGCCGTTAACGCCATAAGAGCCGCCAATGCTGCCCACACAGATGAATTCATCGCTCAATTGTTTGTTCCTTCGCATAGGCCGTTGATGAATTCGCCGCCTCGCGTGTCGCAATTGTCCGAGGCACCAAACCGTTCGTACAAAATGCCAGCGACAAATGCGATTGCAACAAGGAATATCGTGCGGATCAATCGGAACATCTAGCGGCTTTCGATATGCAGATCGGGGCGGCGGTGCTCCCATCCGGCGGTTTCCAGTTCAGGGGTGGTCGAATTGGTTTCTGGCCAGCCGATGCACAGATAGGCGATCAAGGACCAATTGGGCGGGACATCCAGATTATCGCACAACCGCGGGGCATCAAGGATCGAAACCCAACCCATGCCCAGCCCGTTCGCGCGGGCGTGCAACCACATCAGATTGATCGCGCCAACGACTGAATATCGGCGCATTTCGGGCATGGTCGTGGCCCCAAGACCAGAGCCTTGCGTCGTTTCGTCATCGCAGAAAACCGCAATGTGTTCAGGGGCTTCTTGCATGCCAGACAGTTTGAGGCCTGAATACATCGCGGCCTTTTCACCATCGTAACCTTTGAGGGCTTCGGCGTTGGCTGTTTGATAATTTTCGATTGCTTTGGCGCGGGCATCGGGGCTGGTCACCCGCACGATGCGCCAAGGTTCTGACAGGCCCACGGATGGGGCCAGCCTGAATGTGTCGAGGCATTGCATCAGCAACGCCTCGTCCACGGGTTTGGTCGAGAAACGGCGCACATCGCGCCGCCATCGCATCAACTGCGATAGATCGGATCGGAAGCTGTTCGAGAACGCCTCCATCCCCCAATTTACTCGGCTGCTGCGTCTTCAGCAGGGGCTTCGGCAGGTGCCTCAACCGGAGCTGCTGCGGCTTCGGCTGCTGCTGCGGCCTTGGCGGCTTTCTCTTCGACGCGCTCTTGAGCTTTCTTGTGCGGTGTACCCTTTTTCGGGTTGTTACGCTCAGCTTTTTCACGAACGCCAGCAGCTTCGAGCATGCGTGCGATACGGTCTGTTGGCTGTGCCCCTTGACCCAACCAGTACTGAACGCGCTCCATGTTCATTTGCACGCGCTCTTCGCTGTCTTTGGCCAACAACGGGTTGTATGTGCCCAATTTTTCAATAAAGCGACCATCGCGTGGCATGCGGCTGTCGGCAGCCACGATGCGGTAAAATGGACGTTTCTTGGAGCCACCACGGGCGAGACGGATTTTCATAGCCATGAGATTGTATTCCTTCGGTTTTATTCTTGGTGTTTTTTGTGATGCTGAATGACTTCAGCGATGATGAAGTTGAGTAACTTCTTGGCAAAATCAGGATCGAGATCGGCCCTGCTTGCCAAATCTTCTAGACGTGCGATCTGGGTGGCCTCGCGGGCCGGATCGGACGGGGGAAGGTCGTGTTCAGCCTTGAGTTTCCCCACAGCTTGCGTGTGTTTGAACCGCTCACCGAGCGTGTAAATCAGGATAGCATCAAGGCGATCGATGCTTTCGCGGTGCCCTTTCAGGACCTCAGCGGCGCGGGTGACTGTGTCAGTCATGCTGCGATCCCTTTTGATGCGGTATGAGTATTTTTAATCAGAACAAACACTTATTTCTTCTTTCCAAAACCGGACAGACCAGAGGGCAGGCCCATGCCGCCGCCCATGCCGGGCAGTTTGCCGCCCATTTGTTTGGCTGCGGCCTCGAGCGCTGCAGGATCCATTTGTGACGGATCCATGCCGCCTTTGCCCATCATGCCCTTCATCGCTTGTTTGAGCATGCCGCCCTTGCCCATTTTGCCCATCTTTTTCATCATGTCGGACATCTGGCGCTGCATTTTCATCAGCTTGTTCAGGTCGGACACTTCCATGCCTGCACCTTTGGCGATCCGCTTTTTGCGTGATGCTTGCAGCAGTTGTGGATTGGCGCGTTCGCGTTTGGTCATCGACTGGATCAGCGCGATTTGCTGTTTCAGGACTTTGTCGTCAAAACCTGCGGCCTCGACCTGTTTGGCCATTTTGCCCATGCCGGGCATCATGCCCATCATGCCTTGCATGCCGCCCATTTTAAGCATCTGCTCGAGCTGCATTTTCAGGTCGTTCATGTTGAACTGACCTTTGGCCATGCGCTTCATCATGCGCTCGGCTTGTTCGGCCTCGATGGTTTCTTGGGCTTTTTCAACAAGGCTGACGATGTCGCCCATGCCAAGAATGCGGCCGGCGATGCGTTCTGGTTCGAACGTCTCGATTGCGTCGAGCTTTTCGCCAAGGCCAACGAATTTGATCGGCTTGCCGGTGACCGCGCGCATGGACAGTGCCGCACCACCGCGACCGTCGCCGTCCATTCGGGTCAGGACCACGCCGGTAATGCCGATGCGTTCGTCGAAATTTTCTGCGGTGTGAACTGCGTCTTGGCCGGTCAGGCCGTCGACAACCAATAGCGTTTCGCGCGGGTCGGCGACGTCGCGTACGGCTTTGACCTGTTCCATCAGCTCTTCGTCGATGGACAGGCGACCGGCTGTGTCCAGCATGTAGACGTCGTAGCCGCCCATCGCTGCTTGGGTTTTTGCACGTTTGGCAATCGAAACCGGTTGTTCGCCAGCAACGATCGGCAGCGTGTCGACGCCGATCTGTTTGCCCAAAATCGCCAGCTGCTCCATCGCGGCCGGACGGTTCACATCCAGCGAAGCCATCAAGACCTTTTTGCCCTCGCGTTCTTTTAAACGCTTGGCCAGTTTCGCAGTCGTCGTGGTTTTACCGCCGCCTTGCAAGCCGACCATCAGGATCGGGGCAGGGGGGCTGTCGATTTTCAGATGGCCCGGTTCGCCTTCACCGCGCAGCGTGTCGATCAGTGCGTCGTGCACGATCTTGACGACCTGTTGGCCCGGTGTGACGGATTTGGTGACCGACTGACCGGTGGCTTTGTCCTGAACCGCCTTAACGAAATCGCGCGCAACGGGCAGCGAAACGTCGGCTTCTAGCAGGGCAACGCGCACTTCGCGCAGGGCGGTTTTGACGTCGTCCTCGGACAACGCGCCTTGTTTTGTGAGCCGGTCAAAGACGCCTGAGAGGCGTTCGGATAGGTTTTCAAACATGCCAAGGCCTTTCGGAGCCGGTTAATCTTTGCCCCAAAATAGGAAGGGGCGGTTCAGTTCGCAAATGCTGGCACCCGAATGGCGCAACAAAATACAGTTTTACCCCCACGGGCGAAACTCGCTGGTGGGGGTCGATCCTTGGACAGCCAAGGACCGGAAGGTTTGATGCTTCCGGATGTTGGTGGGGATTTAGGCGTCTGGGCGCGCAGAGTCAACAGGTGTGCGCAGGTGCCCGTCGCGCCGGGCCGCAGTCAGCCATTCATTTACACCATCCACGATCTGACCGGGGCCATGACCGCTTTGATGTGTGGCGGTCATCTTGTGTTTGCCGGCACTCATCCCACCGTTCAGCACAAAGATCGGGCAATGGGTCTGGGAGCCGTCATCATCATCGTAATTGGTGTCGAGTTCCGCGTGGCTAAGGTCGTGCAGGTCGTGCGTAACATTGGTGTAGCCAAGCAGGGTGCGTTTGCGGACCGTCATGGTGTTTTGGGTGGTGTTCAGGATGATCTGCACGCGTTGGGCAATGAAATACAGGAATAGTGGAAAGATCAGAGCGCTGACGCTGAGGACCACGCCGCCGCCGATGATCGATCCTGTGGTCAAGGCGATGATGCCGACCGTCACGGCGATCAAGGCCATGATGCTGATCAGCAGTGCAAACAGCCAAGGCGTGTTTTCGACAATCAAAAGGGTCGGGGTGGTGCGGGTGACTTTCATGCCTGATGTTTATTTGCTGGGCAATCGGCTTGTCAAAGGGCGCGACATATCTACCTTGCATTTTTGAACGATCGCAATCAAAGTTGCGGGCATATGTTCAATTTCGCACATGAGGGGTCGAATGGACAATTGGGACGAAATCAAGACCGCTTATCAAGTGGCACGTTTGGGCACGGTCAGTGGGGCAGCCGAGGTTCTAGGCGTGCACCATGCCACCGTGATCCGCCACATTGACGCGCTCGAAGGACGGCTGGGCGTTAAGCTGTTTCAACGACATGCACGGGGGTATACCTCGACCGAGGCGGGGGATGACTTGTTTCGTGTCGCCCAAGCCACTGACGACCAGTTCAGTCAGCTGGTCGGCCGCATCAAAGGGCGCGGCACGGACGTGTCCGGCGAATTGGTCGTGACGTCGCTGGTGTCGCTGGCCCCGTTGATGGCCCCGGTTCTGACTGCGTTTCAGCTTGAACACCCTGACCTGATTGTACGCTACCTGACGGGTGAACGCCTGTTTCGCCTTGAATACGGCGAGGCGCATGTGGCGGTGCGTGCTGGATCAGCCCCTGAGCAACCGGACAATGTGGTGCAGCCATTTGCGCGGTCAAAGATGGGGCTGTTTGCTGCGCGGTCTTATGTTGAATCATACGGCATGCCAAAGGATGTCGCGGATTACGCCAAGCACCGGTTCGTGGGGCAGGACAATGATGACAGCCGCGCGCCCTTTAACCGCTGGCTGCGTGAAAAGGTACCGGAGGCGGCACTGACCTTTCGCAGCAATGACGTGCGTGCACTGGAACAGGCGGTTCTGGCGGGGGCCGGCATCGGGTTTATGGCAATGGCAGAGGCGCAGGTGAACCCTGATCTGGTTGAGGTATTCCCGCACCAAGAAGACTGGTCAGCCCCGTTGTGGCTGGTCACACATGTGGATTTACACCGCACCCACAAGGTGCAGGTGTTTCTGAATTTCCTGAAAGATCGGTCTAAATCATGGGGCGATTGACGCCTGGACTGCAAGGCCATCTGGCGATGTTGTTATTCTCAGCCCTTGTGGCGGGGTCGTTTTCGCTGGGATCGATGGCTGCGAATGAAATCGCACCAGGCGCGCTGAATGCCATCCGGTTTGGTATCGCGGCGGTGGTGATCTGGGCGTTTGTGATGGCGAGCGGCGGCGTGCCCAAAGGGTCTTGGGCGGCCCCATGGCGGTATTGCGTGTTGGGCGCAATCTTTGGAATGTATTTTGTGCTGATGTTCGAGGGGCTCAAGACCGCGCCCCCCGTCAGTGCGGCTGCGGTGTTCACGCTGACACCGGTTTTGACCGCAGGGTTCGGCTGGTTACTGCTGCGCCAGATTTTGACGCCGCGCATGGCACTGGCGCTTTTGATCGGCGGCTTGGGCGCGTTGTGGGTGATCTTTCGCGCGGATTTTGGGGCCGCACTGGCCTTTGAAATCGGTCGCGGCGAGATGGTCTATTTTGTGGGCTGTGTTTGTCACGCGACCTACACCCCGCTGGTGCGCAAACTGAACCGAGGCGAAAGCGCGCGGGTCTTTTCGTTGGGCGTCCTGATCGCGGGTTGTGTGATTATCACGATCTTTAGCTGGTCTGACATACGGGCTACAGATTGGCTGGGCCTGCCGCGCATCGTCTGGATCACGATCATCTACGTGTCGATATTCGCCAGCGCCAGCACGTTTGTGCTGACCCAATTCGCCGCGATGCGCCTGCCGTCGGCCAAGGTGATGGCTTACACCTATCTGGTGCCCTCTTGGGTGATTTTGTGGGAAGCGGGACTGGGCAACGGCTTGCCCTTGCCTTGGGTGGCCATCGGCATATTTCTTACGGTTGTCGCACTGCTGATGTTGCTGCGCGACGCATGAAACTGCCCGGCGCACGCAATTTTCAAAAGCCGCTTGGGGGCTTCATGGGCGATCCAAGACCTGAATAACGAAAGGACAAAGACATGAGAAACGTTATCTACCTGATAGGGTTGGTTGTGGTTGTTTTGGCGGTGCTGCGTCTGGCTGGCATTGCCTAAAACACCTGCTATTCCCAAATACCGCACCCTGCGCATGTCTTGATCCGCATGTTTTGACCTAATGGCCTATTCTGGATCCGGCGCAGGGTGCGGATTTTCCAACTCGACTTTGAGAAACCGCTCGAATGCATCTAGGTTCACAGGTTCGAACTGCCCGAACCCCTGCATCCAGACAGTAGCATCGCGCATCGCGTCGGGTTCCAATTTACACCATTTGACCCGCCCACGTTTTTCCTGCGCAATCAACCCTGCGCGCGACAGGATCATCAGGTGTTTGGAAATCGCAGCCAGTGACATCTCGAACGGCTCGGCGACGTCTGTGACGGCCATGTCATCCTCCAGCAACATCGCAAGGATGGCGCGACGGGTAGGGTCAGCGAGTGCTGCAAAAATTGTATCGAGCGAATGTGCCATGACGCACTACATACGCGCCCCGGCTACCCGTTCGCAAGATCAACCAAATGGTTGAATATCCACAAACCCGTCAAAACAGGCTATCCGGGGCTGCGGCAGAACAACGCCCCCATTTGTTCTGGTCAAAAATACTCAATAAAACAGTGGCTTAAGGTCATTTCCGCGACATCAAGCAGGCAGTTGACTCAAGTCCCCTCACATCATAGCAAGCGTGCAAGTCTTCGAGAGGGGAATCCGCACGTGACTGGGCCAGATCAAAAGCAGCAAATGGAGCAGCTTGAGGCCAAGATCGCCGCGGTGAAAAAGTCGCAAGATCGCGGCCCCGTTCAAGAAGAGCATTATTCTCAGGCGCAACATGCCTGGCGGATGGTGATAGAACTGGTGGCCGGTTTGGGCATCGGGTTCGGCATTGGATACGGGTTGGATTACCTGTTCGGGACGCTCCCGATTTTCATGCTGATCTTTACCATCTTGGGTCTTGTGGCCGGGGTCAAAACGATGATCCGCAGCGCGCAAGAGATGCAAGAGAAACAACTGGCCGAATTGGCCGAAAAAGATGCAGCGGACATTTCCGCTAAAGATGAGGGAAGCTGAGAATGGCAGACGACGCAGCAAAATCTGGCGGTCTAGAATTCCACCCGATGGACCAGTTCAACATCAAGGATGTTTTCGGCGGCGCTGAGATTTCTTGGTACACGATCACAAATGCATCTGTCTGGATGGGTCTTGCGATCGTAGCGGTTGTTGCCTTGATGGTGCTGACCACGTCCAAACGCGCAATTGTGCCATCACGTGGCCAATCTGTTGCAGAGCTGGCTTACGGTTTCGTCTACAAAATGGTTGAAGACGTGACAGGCAAAGACGGTCTGGTGTTCTTCCCCTACATTATGACGCTGTTCATGTTCATCGTTTGCGCCAACTTTCTTGGCCTGATCCCGGGGTCTTTCACACCAACATCCCATTTTGCTGTGACGGTTGTGCTGGCGATGGCGGTATTCTTGACCGTAACCATTTTGGGCTTTGTTAAGAACGGCGCAAAGTTCCTGGGCCTGTTCTGGGTGGCATCTGCCCCACTGGCCCTGCGCCCGGTTTTGGCGATCATCGAGATCATCTCGTACTTTGTACGCCCCGTCAGCCACTCCATTCGTTTGGCTGGTAACGTCATGGCGGGTCACGCGGTGATCAAAGTGTTCGCAGGCTTTGCAGCAATCGCAGTGGTTAGCCCTGTCGCAATTCTGGGCATCACAGCGATGTACGCCTTGGAAATCCTGGTGTCCTTTATCCAGGCCTACGTATTTACAATTCTGACGTGCGTTTACTTGAAAGACGCGCTTCACCCGTCTCACTAAACACGACTTATCTTAACAACGGTGGGCAATCCGTCCACTTATCTATCTAACTTCCAATCGTAAGGAGAATTCTCATGGAAGGTGAACTCGCACACATCGGCGCAGGTCTCGCAGCAATCGGTTCAGGCGCAGCTGCCATCGGTGTTGGTAACGTTGCAGGCAACTACTTGGCAGGCGCATTGCGCAACCCATCTGCCGCCGCATCACAAACAGCGACACTGTTTATCGGTATCGCATTCGCAGAAGCTTTGGGGATCTTTTCGTTCCTCGTCGCCCTGCTGCTGATGTTCGCCGTCTAAGACTGCTCGAACAACAGCGTTGCCTGCGATATGTTCGCAGGTGACAAGTTCCTTACGGTCGGGCGGTTTGCACAGATGCATCCCGCCCGATGTAATGACCGCCTTTTTGAGGCGTTTGAACGGAGACCAAGATGGCTACCGAAACACACAGTGCAGCAGAGGCAGCAGGCCCCGGCATGCCACAGTTGGATTTCTCGACATGGGGCAACCAGATCTTTTGGTTGGTTCTTACCCTGATCGTGATCTATTTCGTTCTGTCGCGTATTGCGTTGCCGCGCATCGCGTCTGTTCTGGCGGAACGTCAGGGCACAATTTCAAATGACATCGCAGCAGCGGAAGACTTGAAAGCCAAAGCACAGGCAGCAGAAGCCGCCTATGACAAAGCTTTGGTTGATGCGCGTGCTGAAGCTCAGAAAATCGTGGCTGAAACCAAGGCTGGCATCCAAGCCGATCTGGACGCAGCCATCGAAAAGGCCGACGCGCAGATCGCTGTGAAAGCAGCCGAGGGCGAAAAGGTCATCGCAGACATTCGTGCCAATGCTTTGGACAGCGTCAAAGTTGTTGCCAAAGATACGGCCAAAGAAATCGTGACAGCCATGGGCGGCAAGGCGGATGCAAAATCCATCACTGCCGCTGTGACTGCACGGATGAAAGGGTAATTTGAAATGCGTATGAGCAAAATCACCCTCGCAGGTGCCACAGCATCCCTGTTGGCAACACCTGCATTCGCAGCCTCGGGTCCATTCTTTTCGCTGGGCAACACCGACTTTGTTGTGACCCTCGGCTTTATCGTTTTCATCGGCGTTTTGTTCTATTTCAAAGTGCCTTCGATGTTGGGCGGTATGTTGGACAGCCGTGCAGACGGTATCCAATCCGAAATCAACGAAGCCCGCGCGCTGCGTGAAGATGCGCAAACTCTGCTGGCCTCCTACGAGCGCAAGCAGCAAGAAGTGCAAGCGCAAGCGGACCGCATCGTGGCATCGGCCAAAGAAGAAGCAAATGCCGCAGCCGAACAGGCCCGCGCGGAGCTTGTCAAATCCATCGAGCGCCGCCTGGCCGCAGCAGAAGATCAAATCGCTTCTGCTCAAAACTCGGCTGTGAAGGAAGTGCGTGATCAATCGGTGATCATCGCTGTGGCCGTTGCACGTGACGTGATCGCCAAACAGATGACAGCCGCCAGCGGCAATTCTCTGATTGACGACGCAATCGCACAGGTCGATGCCAAACTGCACTAAGGTTTGGTTCGAGAAGATTTTAAAGGCCTCGCAGTCATCTGCGGGGCCTTTTGCGTTTGGGGCAGCGTTATTTCTGATCTCCCACGGGCCAAAGTCACATTTGTTTGGTCCCGCAAAACAAGCGGATTTCCACTTATACCGTCAATTTCTGGAAATGCGTTTGGAAATGGGTCTATCCTATCTGCATTTATAGGAGCAAATTTATGGACCATCCCGCGTATACCACGCCCACGCGCGATTGGCGCATCGACATTGTTGTCAGTGGAAATATTGGTGCCGTCTTGCGTGCGAATGCAGCACTTTGGCGGTTCTGGAGCCCTAGCCTAAATCTGTGTTGTGCCAGTCTGTCTACCGGTCTTGGCGTCGGATTGACGGTGGGGGCCGAATTGGACATGGACGGCGAGTCGATCAGCGCGGCCTTGGCCAGTTCTGCTGGCGGCAGTGTGGACGACCATCTGACCATCACGTGCCCCTTTGCTGCCAAACAGATCAAAGGGGCGACGATGAACGAAATTGCCTTTGGCGTCACGGGTGGCGTCGCGGAAATTGCAGGCAATGAATTTGTGGTCAAGGACACGTGGGAACGCGAAATGTTTGAATTCAAAGGCGGAGGGATTAGCGCGACGATTGGTCTAGGGATCAACATGGGGACGTTTACGCATTCGCGGTTTAACCCGCCGTTTGCTGTGCCCCCATCCCGGTGGGACGTTTTGGCGTATCAAAACGCGCATTAACGCGTTGGGGCTGGGTCCGTCGGGCTAGGCACCGGTTTCGTGGTCCAGCCGGAGCTGGGCGATTTTCTCGTTTTTCTGTGCCTTTTGCTGATCACGCAAGCTGTCCTCGACGTAGTCCAGATGTGCGTGAACTGCTGTTTTTGCAGCCTCTGCATCCCGGACCTGCAAGGCCGCGTTGATCGCGCGGTGCTGGTCCAGCAACACCTGCCGCGTGGTGCGTTGTTTGAACATGACTTGGCGGTTGTAAAACACCCCTTCGCGCAGCAGCTGGTACATCGAACGCATCATGTGCAGCATCACTACGTTGTGGCTGGCCTCGATAATTGCCATGTGGAATTGTGCATCCAGTTGCGCCTCATCCTCGGCATTGCGTTTGGAATGGGCCGCTTCCATCTTGTCGAACACTGCCTGCACAACTTTCAGATCGGTGTCCGAGGCAAGCCGCGCTGAACGTTCGGCTGCCAACCCTTCCATGTCGCGCCGGAAAGACAGGTAGTCGAAAACCGCCTCTTCGTGGCGCGAAAACAACTGGGTTAAGGCAGGCGCAAAGGCGGATCCCAAAACATCAGCGACAAAGACACCGGCGCCGGGGCGGGCGGTCAGCAGGCCTGAGTCTTGCAACATGCCAATCGCATCGCGCAGCGACGGCCGTGACACGCCCAAACGATCCGCCAATTCGCGTTCAGCCGGCAGGCGTTCGCCGGGGCGCAGCACACCACGCAAGATCAATTCTTCGACCTGACGCACGACGGCACCAGACAGTTTTTCGGGTTGGACAGTTTGGAAGGGCATGGGCGGTTTCCTCGATTGGTCAAATTATATAACCAAATAGCCAAGGGGGCAATTTGTTCTGAACGTGACCAGTTTTCTGCCCGAATTCAGAAAGTGTTAACCATGGGCTGACACAGTGCAACGATGATACGTTTTATCCCTCTGATGTTGCTTTTGGCAGCCTGTAATACACCGAGCCAAGCCTTTCGCGATGCGCCTGTTCGCACTGTTACGGTTGACGGTTCGACCTTTGATGTCCGGATCAAGGATCTATACGCAGAAGCACTGCGCACTAACGCCCAGTATGCGCCGCGAATGGGTCCAATTGGCGGACGCGCGGCAATCGCGATGGAACAGGTAAGCGGTTGTCGTGTGCATGATATTTCCGGTGATCAAGCGGTGATTCAGGCACGGCTTGATTGCGGCAGCGGTCTTCCACCTAAAAAGCGAGGCGCGAAGTATTTTGAGTGTCGTAAAGTCGAAGGGTTCCCTGATCGTGCGTCCAATGAGCCCGATTACATCCTCAATTGCGATCCGGTTCCTCTGCAGTTTTAGCACGTAGACCGCGATATGTTGTGGATAACTCCGCCGATTGCGCTGTTTGTAGTACGAGACGATTGACAGAGCCCTATGCGCCCCGTCACGCTGTTCCTTCATGCGGAATCAGCAAATGAGACGCCATTGCGCTTTTCGAAACTCAGACTGACGGGCTTTAAAAGCTTTGTAGACCCTACGGATTTGATCATCGCAGATGGTTTGACCGGCGTTGTGGGTCCGAACGGCTGTGGCAAATCGAATCTGCTCGAAGCGTTGCGCTGGGTTATGGGGGAAAACCGCCCGACTGCGATGCGCGGCGGTGGCATGGAAGACGTGATTTTTGCAGGTGCTGCGACCCGCCCCGCCCGCAATTTTGCCGAAGTATCGCTGCACATTGATAACTCTGAACGCCTTGCCCCGGCTGGGTTCAACGACATGGACGCGCTTGAAATCGTGCGCCGCATTACGCGTGACGTCGGCAGCGCCTACAAGGCGGCTGGCAAGGATGTGCGCGCCCGCGACGTGCAAATGTTGTTCGCGGATGCCTCGACCGGATCACACTCGCCGGCGTTGGTTCGTCAGGGCCAGATCGCCGAGCTGATCAACGCGAAACCCAAAAACCGCCGCCGGATTTTGGAAGAAGCTGCAGGCATTTCGGGTCTGTATCAGCGCCGCCACGAGGCTGAGTTGAAATTAAAAGGTGCCGAGACAAATCTGTCGCGCGTCGATGACGTAATTGAACAGCTCGCCAATCAATTGGCGCAGTTGGCACGACAAGCCCGTCAGGCCGCGCGATACCGTGAAATCGGCGAAGAATTGCGCCGCACCGAAGGCATGTTGCTGTATCGGCGCTGGCGTGAGGCAGACGATGCGCGCGCATCCGCAGATGACACGCTGCGGGGGCGGGTGACCGAAGCGGCGCAAGCCGAAGGTCTGGTCCAAGCGGCCATCAAAGCGCGGGGGGCGGCGGAAACGTCCTTGCCACCGCTGCGCGAAGAAGAAGCGATTGCAGCCGCGGTTCTGCAACGTTTGGCCGTTCAGCGTGACACGTTGTCCGACCAGGAAACCCAAGCCGAGCAGACCATTCAAACCTTAAGCAATCGCATCGATCAGTTGATCAAAGACATCGAGCGCGAAGGCGGTCTGAACCGTGACGCAGGCGAAACAATTGAGCGTTTGGAATGGGAAGCACGGGAGTTGGCAAAGGCCGGCGAAGGGCATGATGCGCGCCTGAATGACGCTGGTGAGGCATCGCGTGAAGCGGCCCAGGTGTTGCAATCCCGCGAGTCCGATCTGGGTGAGAAAACTGAAGATGTCGCGCGCTTGGCCGCCCGACACGGATCTGCACAACGCCTTTTGCAAGACAGCCGAAAAACCGAGGAAAAATCCGAATCCGAGGCTGCCAAAGCCCGTGAAGCAGTAAGCCAAAGTCAGGCGGCACTGGCCAAAGCGGGTGTTGATTTTGAAGCGGCGCAAGGCGCGTCAGTTCAGGCGGAAACATCGGCGAACCAAGCAGATGAAGCGTTGATTGCTGCTGAAACGGCGCGGGCGGAAACGCAGTCGCGTGAGGCGGATGCGCGCGGCGAACGCTCTGAGGCCGAGGGCGAGATGAATGCCTTGCGTGCTGAAACGGGTGCGCTGGCGAATTTGGTGAAACGCGACACGGCTGAGGGCGGGCAAATCCTTGATCGCTTGCAGGTGCAACAGGGTTTTGAAAAGGCTTTGGGCGCTGCTTTGGCTGATGATTTACGCGCGCCAGAGGTCGAGGTGGATGGCCCGTCCGGTTGGGCCGTTTTGCCCCCCTACGACGTTGACCAGCCCCTGCCGGACGGGGTGACTGCCTTGACCGAACACGTGTCGGTCCCCGAGGTTCTGGTGCGCCGGATGTCGCAAATCGGGCTGGTTGACAGCGATGATGCGCTGCGGTTGCAACCGCTGTTGAAACCCGGCCAACGCCTTGTGTCGCCCGAGGGGGATTTATGGCGCTGGGACGGATATCGCGCGTGGGCCGAAGACGCGCCAAGTGCGGCGGCGTTGCGGTTGCAGCAGCTAAACCGGCTTGAGGAATTGAAACAAACGCTGGAACAGGCCAGCCAGCGGGCCGAAGGTGCACGTGGCGCACACGAAGCCCTAACAGCCTTGTTGGGCGAACAAACCGAAGCAGATCGCGCAGCCCGTGCCGCCCGCCGCAATGCGGATCAGATGGTTGCGGATGCGGGCCGTGCCCTTAGCCGTGCCGAGGCGGATCGCAATCTGGCGCAAGGGCGTTTGGAATCGCTTGGTTTGGCGGTAAAGCGCCACGAAGAAGAGGCGATGGGCGCACGCAGTCGGGTGTTGGAAGCCGAACGCGCGCTTGCAGATTTGGGTGACGTTGAAGCCGAACGCGCTGCAGTCGAGGACCTGCGCATGACGGTTGAGGCCGCGCGCATCACGATGATGTCGCGCCGTTCTAGCCACGATGAGGTGCGCCGCGAGGGCGAGGCGCGCACCAAACGTGGCCAAGAAGTGACCAAAGAAATCAGCGGCTGGCGCCATCGTTTGGAAACCGCGGAAAAGCGGACGGCCGAGCTGGTTGAACGCAAGGACACCTCGCAGGCTGAACTGAAAACTGCGCAGGCAGCACCGGCTGAATTGGCCGCAAAACGTGACGAATTGGGCTTGGCAATCGCAGAGGCCGAGACACGCAAAGCGGCGTCCTCTGATGCACTCAGCGTGGCCGAAGGCGCGTTGCGTGATGCGACGATGAATGAACGCGACGCGGAGCGTTTGGCATCCGAGGCCCGTGAGGCGCGGGCGCGTTCCGAAGCGCGTGCGGAGGCCGCCCGAGAAACCGTGACAGCCGCAGCAGAACGGATCGCAGAAGAGCAACAAAAGACGCCAAACCAGCTGCTGACATCGCTGGATGTGACCCCTGAAAACATCCCCGGGGTCGAAGGTTTGGATGCTGACGTGAACCGCTTGAAGCGGCAGCGCGATGCCTTGGGTGCGGTCAATTTGCGGGCCGAAGAAGACGCCAAAGAGGTTCAGGTCGAGCACGATAGTTTGGTCAACGAAAAGCTGGACCTAGAAGAAGCGATCAAGACGCTGCGTAGTGGCATCGCCAGTCTGAACCGCGAAGGCCGCGAACGGCTTTTGACCGCGTTTGAGCAAGTGAACACCAATTTCGCATTGCTGTTCACGCACTTGTTTGGTGGCGGCGAAGCGAACCTTGTGATGGTAGAAAGCGAAGATCCGCTAGAAGCCGGGCTTGAGATCATGTGCCAACCGCCGGGCAAAAAACTGAGCACGCTCAGCTTGCTGTCGGGGGGCGAGCAAACGTTAACAGCGATGGCGCTGATTTTCGCTGTGTTCCTTGCGAACCCCGCACCGATCTGTGTGCTAGACGAGGTCGACGCGCCTTTGGATGACGCCAACGTCACGCGGTTTTGTGATCTTCTGGACGAGATGTGCCGCCAGACGGATACGCGGTTTCTGATCATCACGCACCACGCGGTGACGATGGCGCGGATGGACCGGTTGTTTGGTGTGACGATGGCCGAGCAAGGGGTCAGTCAGTTGGTGTCCGTTGATCTGAAAAAAGCGGCCGCAATGGTCAACTAAAGTCGCGCGGCCTGTTTTGCGCCTCAGAGGTTTTGCAACAATCTGGGCGTTGGCCAAGCATCAGCAGGCAAGCCAAGCCGCTGTTGTTCCTTTTGAACCGCATCGCGCGTACGTGCCCCCAGAATTCCGTCGACTTTGCCCACGTTGTAGCCACGTTCTTGCAGTTTCGATTGCAGTTGTTTCATCTGGCGGCTCGACAGGCCAGTGTCAGGGTTTCCTGCGTCATAGACAGGGGCACCTTGCAGGCGGGTCGCAAAGTAGGCGGCCGTCAAAACATACGTAAACGATTGGTTCCACTCGAAATAAACGCTGAAATTTGGATAAGCGAGGAATGCCGGTCCTTTGTGCCCTTGCGGCAAAATCAGTGAGGCAGGCAAATTTGTAAGCGTGCCGCCACGGGCTTGGACGCCCAGTTTTTGCCATTCGCCAGCAGATTTTACGGTGTTCAAGCCAGACGCAGACCAATCCATATTGCTGGGCACGCTGACTTCTTGCAGCCAGGGTTGCCCCGCCTGCCAGCCAAGATGTTGCAGCATTTTGCCGCCTGATGTCAGCGCGTCGGGGGCGGAAGTTTTCAGCGACACACGCCCGTCACCATCCGCATCCACACCGTTTTCGATGATGTCACGGGGCAGCATTTGCACCATGCCGATTTCGCCGGCCCAGGCCCCTGTCGTGCGCGCCGGATCAAATTGACCGCGGGCGTGCAGGGTCATGGCCGCAATCACTTGTGGGCGGAACAGATCGGGGCGGCGGCAATCATGCGCCAGAGTAAGCAAGGCGTTGGCGGTGTTGAAATCGCCCTGAAACGCGCCGTAATCGGTTTCAAATGCCCAGAAAGCCAGCAGCACATTGCGGTTCACGCCGTAGGTGTTTTCGATGTTTTTGAACACTGAATTATAGCGCTTGGCGTTGCTGCGCCCTGCGTTGATCCGGCTGTTCGATATCAAACGCCGCGAAAATTCGATAAAGGGTTTTTGAAACACGCCTTGGGCACGGTCAGCCTTGAGCACTTTGTTGTCTTGGCGGGTGCCTGCCAGAAACGCGTCTGCTTTTGCAGCTGGAATGCCTGCCGAAACTGCCTCGGATTTGATCCCTGCCTTAAAGCTGCTGAACGATCCGCCGCATTGAGCCTGTCCAAGGGTAGGAATGAGAAGTGCAGCGGCAAGAGCGAGAAGGCGCATGGGGGTCCAATCAATTAAAACAAAGCGATCACAAACACGACCATAAGCAGGACGGCCCATGCTTTCCACAGCATTGCGCAGGCCGCGTCAATGGCCGTTTGGTCCGGGCTTCGGTTGCCATTTGCGTGAATCCACGGGAAATCCCGGAGGGTGCCGTCGTAGGATCGAGGCCCTGACAGCGCGACATTCAGTGCGCGCGCCATTGCGGATTCTGGCCAGCCTGCGTTTGGCGAACGGTGCAGCTTGGCATCCTGTCGGATCAGTTTCATCTGTCCGATGACACCGGCAGGCAAGGCGATGAGCACGGCTGTCAGGCGCGCGGGGATCCAGTTCAGCAGATCGTCAAAACGCGCAGCCGCCCAGCCGAATTCTTCGTGCCGTTCGGTGCGATAGCCAATCATGCTGTCAGCCGTGTTCACGATTTTGTAAATTAGCAAACCGGGCAAGCCACCGATCAAAAACCAAAAAGCAGGGGCAATGACACCGTCGCTCAGGTTTTCTGCGCCGCTTTCTATGGCACCGCGTGTAACTGCACTTTGATCCATGCCGCGGGTGTCACGACCAACGATCATGGCGACTTGGCGACGCCCTTCGGCTAGCGACATACGCAGCCCCTGAGCAACGTTGCCAACATGCTGGGCTAGTGATTTCTGAGCGAGCAGGATCGCGGCGACGATGACTGTGACAATGCCGCCAAACAGGCTGATGATATATCCGAGCAGCCCAGCAGCCAGCACCAAACCGATCAGGACTAGGATACCGTTCTGGCGTTTTTGCGTGCCCGTGTTGAACCGCGTATCACAATACCCCACGGCGCGGCCCATCAGTACTGCGGGATGCGGCAGTGTGGTCCAAAGCCATTTTGGTTCGCCCATCACAGCGTCCAACAGCATCGCCAAGAACAACAGAAACGCGAGGCTCATACCGCGTTCTCCAACCGTGCCCAATCAAGGGGGTGTGGCAGGCCTAGGCGTAACCAGCTATCGGAATATGGAAATATGCGCGACCAGATTTGGGATTGCGCAAGGCGGGTTTGGTACGCCGCTGCGTCGCCGACGTCATACAAGCGAAACAGCGTCGTGCCGCCAACAACACTGGCACCTTTGCCAGTCATCAGGTTGTCCAAACGTGCGGCGTCTTTGGTCAACCGGTCACGGGTGTCTTTGGCCCATTCCTGATCGCGCAAGGCCACCGCCCCGATGTGTTGCGCTGGACCGGACACCGGCCATGGCCCGAGCATCTGTTTCAGCGCGTTGATCAATTCGGGATCGCCAATGGCAAAGCCCAATCGCAAACCCGCAAGCCCCCAGAATTTACCAAAGCTCTTTAGGATCACCGTGCCGGATGCTGCCGCGTCGGCCATGTGCGTGGCGTCAGGTGTCACGTCACAAAAGCTTTCGTCGATGATGCGCAGCTGGGTTGTTAACTCTTTTGGATGCCAAATCCGCCCGTCAGGATTGTTTGGATTAACCACAACAGTGGCATCAGGTTGCGTGCCATTTACCGCCCACCCAGCGGCATCAAAGGCGGCCGCATGTTCGTTGTATGTGGGGCCGTGGATCGAAACGGTGCCTTTGTTGGCCAATCGCGGCATGTTTGCAATCAGACACGAGGCACCGGGTGCTGCAAGTATCGCGGCCCCATCCGGAACATTCCAAAAACTGCGCGCGGCAGCAATCAATGCGTCATGCGCGCCTGCATCTGGCAAGGCAGTCCACGCATCCGGCGGAACAGCGCCTGCATCGTAGGGCAAAGGGTTAATGCCGGTGGACAAATCCATCCACTCAGCGCGCGTGCCGCCAAATGTACGGGCCGCAGCGTCTAAACCGCCCCCATGATCTTTGGCAGAACTTGTGTGTGCTTTTATCAACTATTTTTGCTTTCGCGCGACCAAAAGGCGACTTTCCGCCTGACTTCCAGCTTGAGAAAGCGGAAACCGGCCAGACTTGCAAGTGCGCCCCGGATTGTTAAGTTTTTCCAGAACTTATTAATAGTTTGTTAAGTGTTCCAGCGTTTATGTCAGGTAATATTTTATTAAGCTTAGTAAAACCGTTTTCGGAGGCCCTATGAATGTTCTGATTGTTGAAAGCCGACATGATCTTGGCGTGCTTTGGCAACGCCATCTGGAACGTCTCGCAGCAAGCGTGACACTGGTTCATGGGCAAACAGATGCAATCGAACATTTGCGGGATAACTCTCCTGACATCATCATTCTGGACCTCGTGTTAGAGGAAGGCAGTTCGCTTACGATCTCTGATTTCGCAAGCTTCCGCCGGCCCGATGCGCGGGTGATATTCGTCACCAACACCAGCTTTTTCTCGGATGGGTCAATCTTTGCCCACGCCCAGAATGCTTGCGCCTACGTACAAAGCGAAACGCCGCCAGAAGACCTGGCGGCGATGGTCGAACATTATGCATCCGTGCGTTAAGCGCAAAATCTAGATGGCTGAGCGCCCATGCGGTTCAAGGAAATCAATCGCTGGATTGATCGGGATGATCCGGTGCGGATTGATGCTGTCGTGACTGTAGTGATAGTGGCGCACAATGTGGTTCATATTCACCGTCTCTGCCACGCCCTCCATCTGAAATAACTCGCGCGTGTAGGCCCACAGGTTTGGGCAATCTACGATCCGTTTCCGGTTACATTTGAAATGCAAATGATAGACCGGATCAAATCGCACAAGCGTCGTGAACAGCCGCCAATCGGCTTCGGTCAGTTGATCCCCCATCAAATATCGACGGGTGCTTAGCCGGTCCTCAAGCCAGTCCAGCGTGTCGAACAGCGGGGTTACAGCGTCGTCGTAGGCGGTCTGTGTCGTCGCAAACCCACAGCGGTAAACGCCGTTGTTGAACGTGTTGTAGATGCGTTCGTTAACTATTTCGATGTCGTCGCGCATGGCTAAGGGCCAAAGGTCATTCGTGTTGCCCGTGATTGCGTCAAAGGCGGAATTGAACATTCGGATAATCTCGGAACTTTCGTTGCTGACAATCGTTTGACGCTGCGTGTCCCATAGGATTGGCACAGTCACGCGACCGGAAAATTGTGGATCGGCTTTGGTGTAGATGTCGCGGGCAAAAGGCAGGCCAAACAGAGCATCGCCCGTCGCACCGTTGTTGTCCGTCTCAAACGTCCAGCCGTCAGTCAGCATGTCGGGGTGCACCGCAGAGACGCCGATGTGCGCCGTCAGCCCTTTTAGCGCGCGAAAGATCAATGCACGGTGTGCCCAAGGGCAGGCATAGCTGACGTACAGGTGGTAGCGATCCGATTCTGCTTTGAATCCGTCTAGGCCTGAGGGCCCTGCGGTGCCATCTGCCGTAATCCAGTTGCGAAATTTCGCCGCCGCGCGTTCAAATTTTCCACCGGACGATTTTGTGTCGTACCATGTGTCATGCCAGATGCCGTCAACCAATAGGCCCATGCGCGTTCTCCCTTGTTGCGTTGGATCAAACGTAGGGTGAGGGCGCTGATGTGACCAGCCGTGTGCTCGCGCAGGTGGTCTGCACAAATGCACAAATCTGCAACACACGCGGGCAGGTCGCGGCACTGTCACTGAAATTTAACTTGCAGGTCCTACAGATAGGGTCATCTTTGATCGTAGGGGAAATGGAGTCGCACTATGTCAACGTATGTTCCAAAAGAAGTACAAGACGGTCTGGATCGTGCCCGCTTGGCCGGTTTGAAAAAGGCGTCGCGCTTGCGTCTGGATGCCGATGGCGTGCTCTATTCAGTATTACGGATGTGGAAGACAGGGTTTTCCATCGATGCGGCAACGGCCCCACATTTGCGTGGTTATGTTGATCTGTACGACGGTGCGGTGCATCTGTTTCAATGCCTGATTGTCGCCCACGAAGAGGCAGAGGGCGAGATTCGGTTTGAATTCAAACGCCTGACAGCCGTCGCCAATGCGCCTGCGCTTGATTTTGAAAAGCGGACAAATGCGCCGGTTGCTTTGCTCGCCGACGCACGGTGATCATGTAAGGTGGAGGTGTCCTCCACCTTTTGATGCGCGCTGTCTCTTACTGTAAATCGCCAAAGGCTTTTGCCAGCCGTTCAACCGCCTCTTGAACACGTGTGCGCGGCGTCGCGATGTTGAACCGCAAGAACGTATCGCCGCCAGTGCCAAACGTTGGCCCATGGTTCACCGCGATTTGCGCGTCTTGCTCTACCCGCTTGGTAAAATCTTCGCGGCTCATGCCGGTTCCGTCAAAATCCACCCAAGACAGATAGGTCGCCTCCAGGTTCATCGAAGCCAAGCCCGGGATTGCGTTGATCCCGTCGTCAAACAGTTTGCGATTGCCATCCAGATATTCGACCAACTCATCAACCCACGCCGCGCCTTCGGGTGAATAGGCGGCCGTCGCCATGAACAGCCCGAACGAATTTGCAGACAAGCCAAGTGCGGCCATCCGCGCCCCAAAGCGTGCGCGCAAATCAGGATCCTCGATGATCACATTGCCAGAATGGGATCCCGCAATGTTGAACGTCTTTGTTGTCGCGGTCATCATCACCAAGCGTTCAGTGATCCCTTCGATCAGGCTCATCGGGGTGTGCGTGTGCCCGGGCATCACCAGATCGTGGTGGATTTCGTCAGAGACCAAGATCAGGTCGTGCCGTTTGGCAAAATGTGCGACCGCTTGTAATTCTGATTTGGTCCAGACCGTGCCGCCCGGATTGTGGGGCGAGCACAGGATGACCATCTTTTCGTTGCCGGTCATTTGTGCCTCATAGGCATCAAAATCCATGGCGTAACGCCCGTCTTTGTTCACCAATTCGCATTCGACTACTTTGCGCCCGGCCGCGTTAATCACTTTGGCAAACGCGTGATAGACTGGCGTGAACAGCACCACGCCGTCGCCCGGATTTGTAAAGGCATCGACGCACATGGCCGTGCCGTTCACCAGCCCGTGCGTGGTGAACACCCACTCCGGCTCAACTGTCCAGCCATGGCGCGTTTGCATCCACCAGCTGATCGCGGCCTTGTATTTGCTGTCATCCCCGAAGTAACCCATCACCCCGTGATCGATTTGAGCCTGCACCGCATCCAGAATGCACTGCGGTGGTTTGAAATCCATGTCGGCGACCCACATCGCAAGGCCCGTATCTGTCGGCACGCCGTAGAGCTGCTCCATCATGTCCCATTTTACACAATGGCTGCCGCGTCGGTCGATGATGTCGTCAAAACTCATGGGGTCGTCTCCGTTTTTAGGTTTGCGCGCAGGCTACTTGGATATCGCGCAGGCGCAAGAGGCGTTGCGCATGTCGGTCGGGTGTCCTACATCACTGGCATGAAAAGATCGATCCTTTTGCACCCCGATCCCCGCCTGAAAAAGACCTGCGCCGCTGTGCCGGATCTGACGGATGACCTGCGCGCTTTGGCGGACGATATGTTGGAAACGATGTATGACGCCCCCGGTGTTGGTTTGGCCGCACCGCAGGTCGGGGTGTTGCACCGTTTGGTTGTGCTGGATTGCGTCAAAGAAGAGGGCGCCGCCGCGCGCCCGCTGATCATGTTCAACCCCGAAGTGATTGCATCGTCAGACGAAACCAACGTCTATGAAGAAGGCTGCCTGTCGATCCCCGAACATTTCGCTGACGTGACCCGCCCCGCGATGGTGCAGGTTCGTTGGATGGACCGTGACGGCAACGCGCAATCCGAGGAAATGGATGGGCTGTGGGCGACCTGTGTGCAGCACGAAATCGACCATCTCGATGGCAAACTGTTTCTAGACTATCTCAAACCTCTGAAACGTCAGATGATCACCCGCAAGATGGTGAAGTTAAAACGTGAATTGGCCCGCGGATGAGCGTGCTGCCGATTGTCCGCTGGCCTGATGTGCGCCTGACGGAAACCTGTGTTCCTGTGGCCGAAATTACCGACGATGTTCGGGCCTTGGCCGCAGATATGTTGGACACGATGTATGCCGCCCAAGGGCGCGGTTTGGCCGCGTCACAAGTTGGCGCAACGCACCGCGTGTTCGTGATGGATGCGGGCTGGAAAGAGAAACGCTCAGACCCGTTGGTGTGCATCAACCCGATGCTGCAAGAGATCGGCGAAGAACGGGTTAGCCGCGAAGAGGGCTGTCTGTCGATCCCCGGCGTGTTGGCATCCGTCAGCCGCCCGTCCCAAGTGCAAATGGTGTGGACCACGCTAGACGGCGGCCGCTGCGTTCAAAGCTTTGACGGGTTTGCCGCCGCATGTGTTCAACACGAGATTGATCACTTGGACGGGATCATCACATTCGACCACCTTGATACTGAAACACGCGCGGCTGTTGAGGCGGACTACGAGGGCGTCGCATGACGACCCGCCCGTTCGTGCCGTGGCCGGACAAACGCTTGCGCACGGCTGTCCCCGAAGTCTCCGAGATCACAGATGACATCCGTGCAATCTGGGCCGATATGGTCGAAACGATGGAAGCGATGCCTGGCGTTGGACTTGCGGCCCCGCAGATTGGCGTGATGCTTCAATTGGCCGTGGTCGATGCTACGCCGGATCGTTCGCGCCGGATTTTGTTGGCCAATCCAGTCGTCTTGCAAGCGTCACCCGAGATGAACGTCTATGACGAAGCCAGCCCGAACTTGCCCGGTGTGTCTGCCAAAATCAGCCGGCCAAAGGTTGTGACTGTGCGCTATCTGGATGCAAATGGCATGATCACGCGGACAGATTTTGACGGCTTGGAAGCGACCAGTGTGCAACATCAGATTGATCATCTGCAGGGGCGGATGTTCTTTGACCGGTTAGGACGCGTAAAGCGGGATATGTTGTTGCGCAAAGCACGAAAAATTTGAGGCTTCAGCGAGGGTGGTGTGCGACACGCACACCTTACGAGGCCCCCTGGATCAAGATACAATGAATGCGGGTAAGGTGTGCGTGTCGCACACCACGGTGGGAGGCGAAATGCGAATAATCTTTATGGGAACGCCGGAATTCTCTGTGCCTGTTCTGAACGCATTGGTGGACGCAGGGCACGATATCATTTGCGTCTATTCGCAGCCTCCGCGACCAGCTGGGCGCGGCAAGAAGGACCGCCTGACGCCAGTGCATGTCCGCGCTTTGGAATTGGACTTAGAAGTGCGCCACCCTGTTTCGTTAAAAACGGATGAGGCGTTAGCGCAGTTTCAAGCCTTGAACGCGGACGTGGCCGTTGTGGTCGCCTATGGATTAATCCTGCCGCAGTCGGTTTTGGATGCACCGTCGCGTGGGTGTTTGAATATCCACGCCAGCCTTTTGCCCCGTTGGCGCGGGGCTGCGCCTATTCACCGTTCGATTATGGCAGGCGATGCGCAGACCGGCGTGTGCATTATGCAGATGGAGGCAGGCTTGGACACCGGTCCGGTTCTATCCTGCAAGCCGTTGGAAATTGGTTCGCAAGAGACAACCGCGCAATTGCATGACCGCCTGAGCGCACTGGGGGCCACGGCAATTGTTGAAGCGTTGGATCAACTGGGCACCGTGACGCCCCAAGCGCAATCAAGCGAGGGCGTGACCTATGCGGCCAAGATCGACAAGTCCGAGGCAGCAATCGATTGGTCGCGTTCCGCCCTCGACATTGACCGCCAAATTCGCGGTCTTTCATCGTTTCCCGGCGCGTGGTTTGAACTGGATGGCACCCGTGTCAAAGTCCTTGGATCGACGCTTGTTGCTGCCCAAGGCACTGCCGGTGTCACTTTGGACGACGCGCTGTGCGTGGCCTGTGGCGATGGCGCTGTGCGCTTGACCAAGTTGCAGCGCGCGGGCAAGGGTGCACAGGACGCAGATGTTTTCTTGCGTGGAAATCCAGTGCCCAAAGGCACGCAATTGTAGGAGAAACCTCGGATGTTTCCAACGATGATCGGGACGGTTGTGATTGCAGGGATCGTTGGATATCTGGCCGAGCGCTCGAATTTCACGCACAACGGCATTCTGCAATCCATCATCATCTGCGTCGGCGGCGCGTTCCTGTTTTACTTTGTGCGCCTGATGTTCGGGATCGGATTTGGCAGCGCGGGCCTGAACGCGATTGCATCGTCAGTTGGCGCGTTGATCATCGTGCCAACCCACTGGCGCAAATAGGGTCTAGCCCAAAAGATCGCGGGCGATCCGCTCAAAGATGGCGGCTCCGATGGGGATCAAATCATCGGGAAAATCGTAATCCGGATTGTGCAATGCGGCGTGGTTTTCGCCGGGTCCAAGACACAGCATTGCGGCTTTTGCGCCCCACCCGAACACGCCGAAATCTTCTGATGCGCGCATGGGCAAACCGGCATCACCGTTTGGCACATTGATCGCGTTCATCGCGGCGACGGCCACATCGGTTGCGTCAGCGTCGTTGATGGAGGCCGAAAATTCATCAAAAATCTCAAAGCTGACCTGCAATCCTGCCTCTGCTGATAGGGTTTCGGCCAGCGCGCACGCATCGCTTTTCAAATCCGACATTGCGGCGTCTTGGGCTGTGCGCAACGTCGCGTAGACAACGCCGTCGCCGGGCGCGATGCCAAAGGTCGGTTCGCCGATGTTAACGTGGGTTACCGTGACCAATCGAAACGCATCGTCCAACGCGCCACCGGCGCCCATGGCCCCCAAGGCCGGGATCAGTTTGGCGATCGTTGGGGCAGGGGAAACGCCATCTTGAGGGTCCGCTGCGTGCGCAGTTTTGCCGGTCAACGTGATCGCCAGCCCAAGAGAGGCGCAATTGATCAGCCCTGCACGGGTCGAAACGAACCCGAAAGCGCGACCCGGTTCGTTGTGAATGGCAAAGGCCCAGTCCGGCTTGATCGCTTGAAACGCAGGGTCGGCGACAACCGCGCGCGCGCCGCTTCCGTCCTCTTCTGCGGGTTGGAACATTAACACAATGCGCCCTGTCTTGACCGGCTTGCGGGTGATCAAACGGCCCAAGGCCAGCAACATCGTCATGTGCCCGTCGTGCCCGCAAAGATGCCCTTTGCCCGGCGTCTGCGAAACCCAATCGGCGTCAGACAACTCTTGAATCGGCAGCGCGTCTAACTCGGCGCGAAATAGAACCGTTGGCCCTTTGGCTCCGCTGTCAAAGATCGCGGCGACGCCGTGGCCACCCAAACCGGTGATGATTTCTGAGGGGGCGAGAGGGCCTAACGCTTTGACAATCGTGCGGGCGGTTTGAACTTCTTCGCCGGACACTTCGGGCATGCGGTGCAGGTTACGGCGAAACTGGGTCAGTTCAACCAAATCTGAATTGGTGAGCATGGTTGATGATCCTCTGGCCATGGTGTTGCGAGTAGGATGTAGCATATCGTGCGTCGGAACAATCCAGGTTTTGCGACACGTTCAGTGCGCAAAATCAGTTTGCTGGTGGGCGTGCTTTGTACGTGGGCAATTGCCAGCCAAATGCCAGTGAACCGGCGCGCAGGCCCCACGTGACGGCGGCGGCAACGACAAGTGGTATCGGACCTTCGGCGACATAAGCATGCGTGATCCATGCGGCGGCACTGCCAGCCAATGCGGCAGATACGTAAAGCTCGCCTTGTTTTAAAACCATCGGCACCTCGTCGACGACGACATCACGCATTAACCCGCCCATGCAGCCGGTGATGACGCCCATCAGGATAACAATTGCGCTGTGTTGATCTAGTGAAATCGCGACGCCGACGCCCGCGGCCACTGCAATGGCCAAGGCAAAACTATCGAGCCAAGTCAGCACGCGGTAACGGCTTTCTACCAAGTGGGCCGTGAAAAATACGATACCTGCCGCGAGGCATGCAACGCCGATGTAGGCGGGTTGTTCGATCCAGAATATCGGATTTCGGTCTAGCAGAACGTCACGCACAGTGCCCCCGCCGACCGCCGTCAGGCAGGCGAAAAACAAAAACCCGATGGGGTCAAGTTGTGCTCGGCTTGCGACCAATGCACCGGTCAGCGCAAAGACCAAAACCGATCCATAGTCGAGGAAAACCAGCCAGCTCATTTGCTTTTGAACGGGGCCATGCCAGCGCGCGCGAGTTCATCTGCGCGTTCGTTTTCGGGATGGCCTGCGTGTCCTTTAACCCACTTCCACGTCACATCATGCGCTGCGTTCGCGATGTCCAAACGCTGCCACAGTTCGGCGTTGGCGACAGGCTTTTTCGCAGCGTTCTTCCAACCGTTTTTCTTCCAGCCAAAAATCCACGACGTGATCCCGTTTTTGACGTAGTTGGAATCCGTGATGATCGTGATTTCGGTTTTCCGCGTAAGCGATTCAAGCGCGTTGATCGCGCCCAGCAGCTCCATACGGTTGTTGGTGGTGTGGGGCTCGCCGCCCTTCAACTCACGCTCTTTTACGACCTTGGTGCCGTCCATCGCCTGCATCAAAGCCCCCCAACCGCCGGGGCCGGGATTGCCGCTGCAGGCACCGTCTGTGTATGCAAATAATTTAGTCATGCGCGCGTATTGCCATCCATTCTGAAATTGATCCGTCCAAGCCTGTGCCTGACCCCGTTACAACGTCCTGCACCTTTAGACCCGCAGCGCCGAGCAGGCCTGTCAGTTCGTCTTGGGTGTAATAACTGTAGTGCCGCCCGATTTTGTCGCGCCGTTCGCCGGTGCCGGTTTTCAACGCAATGTGCAGAACACCACCGGGTTTCAACGCTTGGCTCAGTGCTGCAAGGTGGCGCGGCATGTCGGATTTTGATGCATGTAACAGGCTGAAATTGGCCCAGATGCCATCGTAGATATCGGTGCCGCTAATGTCGTCAAAGGTCGCTTGTTTTGCTGTGACACCATCGTGTTTGCTGGCCAATTCAACCATTTCAGCAACGGCGTCAGTTGCGGTGACGCGAAATCCGTTTGCGGCCATTTTGGCGGCTGAATCCCCCGGACCACAGCCCAGATCCAACACATGTCCGCCCTCGGGCAGGCATTGGGCAAAGGCATGCAGGATCGGATCAGCGGTGTTCGCATCATGGGTCATGCGCGCGTATTTGTCGGCTTGTTGCGCGTACACACCCAAGGTTTCAGGATCACTCATAAGAAGGCTCCGATGCTGAGGCAGATCAAGACAATGCCGGTTAACAGCAGCCGCAACGGCAGCCACCAATCCGGAGTGAGTTGCCATTTGGAAAAGGCGAAATCAAGCAAAAGCAGCCCAAGAAAGCCGGTGATCAGGTTCATCGCCGCACTGGTGGGCCCGCCGCCGGTCATAAAAAACGCCCAGAGGGCCGGAAGCGTGGCGAGCGTGTAGCAAATCGCGGCTTGGGTGCCTTTGGTTTTGGTCGCAAATCCCCACAGCACGCCGGACATGAACGACAGGATGATCGCGCCGTAGAACAGTTGGATGTAGGGACCGGTAAATCGCGACCCCAGATAGGTGATGCTCCAATCCGCAAGCGGGTCAATTAAGTAAGTTGCGGCCCCCCACAGAAACGGGATCAAGCCAGCAAGCCCAAGCAGCAGAGGTGCGCGCGGGATCACGGTCATGCTTGTTCCAATGCAAGGCGTGCAGCGAGGGCTGAAAAGACGGCGGCGAACCCGCGATTGAGCCAGCGCATAATTGTCGCTGACCCAAGGATGAAGTTTCGTGCCGTTGAGGCAAAGAGCCGGTAGCCAATAAACACCACGAACGTGAGGGCCATAAAAATCGCTCCGAGCACGCTCATTTCAAGGGTGGCGGTGCCAGATTGGCCGGATAGGAACGGTGGCAAAAGGGCAAGGAAAAAGATCGACAGCTTTGGGTTCAAGATATTGATGAGAGCACCGCGGCGGGCGATGCACCAGCCGGATTCCGCTTTGCGATTGGGGCCAATCGACAATGCGCCGCCGCTGCGCAGACTGAGATAGGCAAGGTAGAGCAAGTAGGCGACGCCAGCGATTTTGACGACCGTAAAGAGCAGCGCTGAGGTGTGCAGGATTGCGGCAAGGCCAAGCGTCGCTGCCATCAAGTGCGGCAATATCCCGAAGGTACAGCCAAGTGCCGCCCAAATGGCAGCGCGCGGCCCTTGGCCCAATCCAAGGGCAAGAGTGTAGAGCACGCCTGTGCCCGGTGCGATGACGACGACAAAGGCTGTCAGGAGGAACTGAATTGAGATCATTGCGCTGTCCTGTCTGTTGTGGATGGTACGCGACACGCGTCCCTTACGGGGCCAAGATGAGAGCGAAATGAAATGAAAACGGGTAAGGTGCATCTTGATGCACCACAGGCCTAGGCAGGTTCACGCAGCACACGTGGGACTTTGAATTCAACGTTTTCGATAGCGGTTTCGACCATTTCGGTGGTCACGTCATAACGTGATTTGAATGCGTCGATGACTTCGTTGATCAGCACTTCCGGGGCAGAGGCCCCAGCGGTGATCCCGATAGACGTGATCCCATCCAAGCTTCGCCAGTCGATGTCTGTAGCCCTTTGCACCAGTTGTGCATAGCCGCATCCTGCGCGTGCGCCTACTTCGACCAGTCGTTTGGAGTTGGAAGAGTTGGGCGCGCCAACCACCAACATCGCGTCGCATTTGGGTGCCATGGCTTTGACCGCTTCTTGGCGGTTGGTCGTGGCGTAGCAAATGTCTTCTTTGTGCGGGCCGACGATGGCGGGAAACCGCATTTGCAGCGCGCTCACGATATCGGCGGTGTCATCGACACTTAGTGTGGTTTGCGTCACGTAGGCCAGGTTTTCCGGGTCACGGACAGTCAGGGTCGCCACATCGTCCGGAGTTTCGACCAGCAGCACTTCGCCCTCGGGCAGCTGCCCCATGGTGCCGACGGTTTCAGGGTGTCCTTCATGCCCGATCATGATCATTTGCAGGCCATTGTCGGAATGGCGCTGGGCCTCGATGTGGACCTTGCTGACCAGCGGGCAGGTGGCGTCGACATAAACCATATTGCGGGCAAGGGCCGCGTTGGGCACGGATTTTGGCACCCCGTGCGCCGAGAAAATCACCGGCCGGTCATCAGGGCATTCGGACAAGTCTTCGACAAACACCGCCCCTTTGTCGCGCAGCCCGTCGACGACAAATTTGTTGTGCACGATTTCGTGGCGCACAAAGACCGGCGCGCCCCACTTTTCCAACGCCATTTCGACGATCTTGATGGCGCGGTCAACGCCAGCACAAAAGCCCCGCGGCGCGGCAAGGTATAGCGTGAGGGGGGATTGTGTCATGGACGTCTCCGGCAGTGTCATGCGTCATACGTAGTGCGCGTACGCTCAGGCGTCCAGTGTCACAAAAGTGGCGAAAATGCAAAACGCCGGCCAAGTTTCCCTGCCGGCGTTTCATTCAATACTTTGGATCAGGTTAGTCTTGTGCTGCAACCATAGTTTCGCGCTGCTCTGGCGTGAATTCACGTGGCGGGCGGCCGATGACGTCCTTGAGTTCATCCAGCTCGATGAAGTTGTCCGCTTGGCGGCGCAATTCATCTGAAATCATCGGGGGCTGGCTGCGGATTGTTGACACAACAGAGACGCGCACGCCTTGGCGTTGCAGGCTTTCGACCAGTGGACGGAAATCACCGTCGCCCGAGAAAAGCACGATGTGGTCAACGCGCGGTGCCAGTTCCATCGCATCCACGGCCAATTCGATGTCCATGTTGCCTTTGACCTTACGCCGCCCCATCGAGTCGGTGTATTCTTTGGCCGGCTTGGTGACCATGGTGAAGCCGTTGTAGTTCAGCCAGTCAACCAATGGACGGATCGGCGAATATTCGTCATTTTCAAGCAAAGCTGTGTAGTAGAACGCGCGCAGCAATTTGCCACGGCGCATAAATTCTGTGCGAAGCAGTTTGTAGTCGATATCAAAGCCGAGCGATTTCGCAGCCGCGTACAAATTTGATCCATCGATGAACAGAGCCAAACGCTCATCTTTATAAAACATTAAGTGTCCTTCCGAAGAACCTTGTGCGCCCGAGTGTGAGTGGTGTGAGGCGTGGAAATGAAATATGGCAACGCACAATGGGGAAAATAGGGGTTTATGCTGATGCTGCAAGTCACCATTCTGCGCAAAAGGGGGGAATTTCGCCTATGAGTACCTCAAATATGATCGTTGCCCTAGGGGCAAACCAACCCACGTTGGAAAAATCCCTTAAGGTTACCCTAGGGCACGCAATTCAATCCATAGGCGAAAATGGGGCGGTGATTCGCGCAACCAGTCGATTTTACCAGACGCCCTGCTTTCCTGCGGGGGCCGGGCCGGACTATTTGAATGCCGCGGTTTTGATCCAGGCAGACTGGACGGCGACCCAAGCCTTGGCAATCTTGCACCGTATCGAGCAGGATTTTGGCCGTGCGCGTGTTCAGCGTTGGGGCCAGCGCACGTTGGATCTGGATCTGATCGCATACGACGATGTTGTGGCACCTGATCTGGAAACCTACCAGCATTGGCGTGATCTGCACATTGAAACCCAAAAGATGCGCGCACCTGATCAACTGATTCTGCCGCATCCTCGCCTACAAGACCGTGCGTTTGTTTTGGTTCCGATGGCCGACGTGGCCCCCGATTGGGTACATCCTGTGTCCGGCCTCAGTGTAAAACAGATGTTGGCGCAGTTGCCGCAGGACGAAAAAGACCTGGTTGTGGCCCTATAAAACCTCACGAAAACCGTTCAAAATGCGCTTGTAAATCCACCCAAAGGGCACTAGATAACGGCCTCTAACACTGATCATTTATGTTACTGGAGCTTGCTCATGGCCCGCGTCACCGTCGAAGATTGCGTAGACAAAGTCCCTAACCGGTTTGAACTGGTTATGTTGGCGTCACATCGTGCCCGCGAAATTTCGGCCGGTTCTGCCGTGACCGTTGACCGCGACAACGACAAAAACCCTGTCGTTTCCTTGCGCGAAATCGCCGAAGAAACCCAGAGCGCTGATGATCTGCGCGAGCGTCTGATCGAAAGCAACCAGACCCAGATCGAAGTTGATGAAGCCGAAGAAGACGCCATGGCGCTTCTTATGGGTGCCGAGCAGGACAAACCTGACGAAGACAGCATGAACGAAGAAATGTTGCTGCGTCAGCTGATGGCCGCTCAGGGCCAAGGCTAAGCACAACGCTTTAGGACGCGGACCACATGATATCTGCCGACGATCTGATCGCTCTGGTCCGCACCTACAATCCGAAAACCAATGAACAGCTTATCAGGGCCGCCTATGACTATGGCGGCCTTATGCACGAGGGCCAGTTCCGTCATTCGGGCGAGCCCTATTTTAGTCATCCTGTCACGGTTGCTGCCATTCTGACCGAACAGCAACTGGATGACGCCACGATCATCACCGCATTGCTGCACGACACGATCGAGGACACCAAGGCGTCGTTCTCGTCCGTATCCGAAATGTTCGGGACAGAGATCGCGATGCTGGTCGACAGTGTCACCAAACTGACCAACTTGCAGCTGAACAGCACTGAAACCAAGCAGGCCGAGAATTTTCGCAAGCTGTTCATGGCCATGTCCAAGGACATGCGCGTCATTCTGGTCAAGTTGGCGGATCGTCTGCACAACATGCGCACGATCAAATCCATGCGCCCCGACAAGCAGGTCCAAAAGGCGCGTGAAACGATGGATATCTATGCGCCACTTGCCGGTCGCATGGGGATGCAGTGGATGCGCGAAGAGCTGGAGGATCTGGCCTTTCGCGTCCTCAACCCCGAGGGGCGGTCATCGATCATGCGCCGTTTCGTGCTGTTGCAACGCGAAACCGGTGATGTGATCCAGAAGATCACGGGCGACATGCGGGCCGAGCTGAAAAAGGCAGGCATCAAAGCCGAAGTGTATGGGCGTGCCAAAAAACCCTATTCGATCTGGCGCAAGATGCAGGAAAAAGAGCTGTCGTTCAGCCGTCTTTCCGACATTTACGGGTTCCGTGTCATTACCGACTCCGAGGATGACGTTTATCGCACGCTTGGTACGATCCATCAGCGCTGGTTCGCGGTTCCGGGCCGTTTTAAGGACTACGTTAGCCAGCCCAAAACCAACGGGTATCGTTCAATCCACACCACGGTTTCTGGGCGCGATGGCAAACGGGTCGAGGTTCAGATCAGGACCCGTCAGATGCACGATGTCGCCGAAACCGGCGTTGCTGCACACTGGTCCTATCGTGATGGCAAACGGTCGCAAAACCCGTTTGCAGTTGATCCATCCAAATGGATTGCGCAGTTGACCGAGCAATTTGATTCAGAAGAAAACCACGAGGATTTCCTCGAGGCGGTCAAGCTGGAAATGTATTCCGATCAGGTGTTTTGCTTTACGCCCAAGGGCGAGGTGGTCAAGCTGCCGCGCGGTGCGACGCCAATCGATTTCGCCTATGCGATCCACACGCGGATCGGCAACGCCTGTGTGGGTGCCAAGATCGACGGCATGCGCGTACCGCTGTGGACCCGTGTGAAAAACGGCCAATCGGTCGAGGTTATCACTGCCGAGGGGCAAACGCCGCAGACGACTTGGCTGGAAATTGCCACAACGGGCAAAGCCAGAACCGCAATTCGGCGCAGCCTGCGCGAAGCTGATCGCGACCGGTTTATCAAACTCGGGCGCGAACTGGCCCGATCCGCATTTGGGCAACTTGGTAAAAAGGCGACGGACAAGGCGCTGTCGACGGCTGCCAAACATTTGCGCCTGACGGATGCGGACGAAGTTCTGGCCCGTCTTGGCAGTGCCGAACTGACGGGGCGCGAAGTCGTCACCGCGATTTACCCGGACCTGTCACCAAAAGAAGGCAAGGCGGTGGATTCGCGCCGCGCCGTGATCGGCCTGGGCAAAGGGCAGTCGTTCAAACGGGCTGCATGTTGCGAACCTTTGCCCGGAGAGCGGATCATCGGCATCACGTTTCGCGGTCAGGGCGTCATGGTGCACGCCATCGACTGTGCGCGCCTCGCCTCGTTCGAGGAATCGCCAGAGCGGTGGATCGATCTGCATTGGCACGACGGTACCCACGCGGCCGAGTACGGTGCCACGCTGCAAATGACGATTGGCAATGACGCAGGTGTCCTTGGTCGTATCTGCACCTTGATCGGCGAGACCGGCGCAAATATCTCAGATCTACATTTTGTGGACCGCAAACCTGACTTTTACCGTTTGCTGATTTATGTGGAATTACGAGACGCGTCGCATTTGCATTCGCTGATGCGCGTTCTAGAAGCAGAAAACGAAGTCGCAACAATTGAACGTTACAGAGATACGGCAACTTCTGAACCGGACGGTACGCAATCGCGTCCCCATTAAACAAAGGGCTAAGCGTTGATATTCAAACGCCGCGATCCAAAAACATATCTGCGCGCGGTGGTCGAATTCGTTTGGCCACGCGGCGGATGGGCGCGCGCGTTTCACTATGTCCGCCACCGTTTGCGCCGCCTACCCGACAGCCCTGAGCGTATTGCACGCGGCATGTGGGCGGGTGTTTTCGCTGCATTCACGCCGTTTTATGGTTTGCACTTTGTGGTTGCGGTCGTGATGGCGCGCGTGATGCGTGGCAACATGCTGGCGTCCTTGATGGGCACGTTCTTTGGCAATCCTTTGACCTATTTTCCGATTGGCTTGGCAGCATTGAAAACCGGGCATTGGATGCTTGGCACCGAAATGGAAGAAGGCGCGCATCGTTCCTTTACTGGCAAATTCTGGGATGCGGGCGCTGATCTTTGGTACAACCTCAAGGCTGTCTTTATGGGGCAGCCAACCGATTGGCGTGGCCTGTCGGTGTTCTATGACGAAGTGTTCTACCCCTATTTGGTTGGCGGCATCGTTCCGGGCATCGTTGCGGCCACAATCGTTTACTATGTCAGCGTTCCGTTGATCCGCGCCTACCAGCACCGGCGCAAAGGTCTGATAAAAGCCAAATTCGAAGCGCTGAAAGCCAAGGCCGCCGCCAAAGCAGAAGCAAAGCGCAAGGTCGAGGATCAGGGTTAGGCGCTATCTGCTGATCGACCTAGGCGTGGTTTGTTGAACGAAATCAGACGTCCTCTTGTGTCGGTACAATTCTCTTGGGCGCACGTCTTTCCCCCTGCGCGCCAAACTGATTAGAGTGCCATAAATCGTTTTGGCGACTCTTATCAGGGGATCTGCATGACCTATTCCAGCAAGCTGCGCCTCGGCGTGAACATCGACCACGTGGCAACTGTGCGCAACGCACGCGGCGGTGACACGCCTGATCCGCTGCGCGCCGCACGTATCGCACAAGAATGCGGCGCAGACGGGATCACAGCACATTTGCGCGAAGACCGCCGCCACATCTCGGATGCGGACATCGAAGGGTTGATGGACATTCTGACCATCCCGCTGAACTTTGAAATGGCCGCAACGGACGAAATGCAGGCCATCGCGTTGCGTCACAAACCACATGCGGTTTGCATCGTTCCTGAGAAACGCGAAGAACGCACAACCGAAGGCGGGCTAGAGGTTGCGCGCGAGGAAAACAAGCTGGCGCATTTTATCGCGCCGTTGCGCGAGGCTGGCTGCCGCGTGTCGATCTTTATCGCCGCAGATCAACGTCAGATCGACGCCGCACACCGCATTGGCGCACAGGTGATCGAATTGCATTCGGGTGCCTATTGCGATGCCCACCACGAGGGACGTTTTGAGGATCGCGACCGCGAATTAATAGCGCTGCGCGAGATGAGCACTTATGCCCATTCACTGGGCCTCGAGGTGCACGTGGGTCACGGTTTGACCTACGAAACGGTGAAACCTGTTGCGGCCTTTCCAGAAGTGATGGAACTGAACATCGGGCATTTCCTGATCGGCGAGGCGATTTTTCGCGGGTTGGACCCGGCAATGGCAGAAATGCGCCGCCTGATGGATGAAGCGCGAGCAGGCAAATGACCGAAGGTTACAAAATCGGGTACTGGCGCTTTAGCGCGTGGTTTTTAGGCCTGTCGATTGCGATCCCTGCGGCCTCGTTTGCGCTTAAGGCGGCGACGGGTGTCGAGCTTGGTCAATTTGCGGGCACGATCATCCCGATGATCGTCGCCTCGATGCAAGAAGGTGTGCAATTTGCACGTGGCACAAAACGTGCGCCCGGTGGCAAGGAACGGTTTTTGATGGCGCGGATGTTGACCTGCATCGCGATCGCCTGGACCAGTGTGTTGGTGTTTGTGACGGTTCTGTTTGCGCCACAAATCGGCGCGGTTTTGATGTCGACACTGGGGCCTGCGGTGCTGATGGGATTGATCCTGTTCATGATCGCAATCTTCTTTTTCATGGCTTGGATGTTTGTCGGCATGGGGGCGCGAAACGAAATGAAATTGGTCAGTAAAAACGTGACCAAGGATTTCGAATGATCCTTGGTATCGGAACTGACCTCGCCAACATCGAACGGATCCAAGGCGTGTTGGATCGGCATGGCGACCGGTTTCGCAATCGGGTGTTCACAGACATCGAACAAGCCAAAGCTGCGCGGCGCAAGGACGTAGCTGGAACCTATGCCAAACGCTGGGCCGCAAAAGAGGCGTGCTCAAAGGCGCTGGGCACAGGCCTGCGTATGGGCATTTCGTGGAAAGACATGGCCGTCAGTAATCTGGACACCGGTCAACCGGTGATGGCGGTGACGGGATGGGCGGCCGAGCGCCTGAAAAGCATGACACCGGACGGGCATGACGCAATCATCCATGTCACGTTGACCGACGATCACCCTTGGGCACAGGCGTTTGTCGTGATCGAAGCCCGCCCAACATAGTCCCAACCGCCTGATATCTGACCGGTAAGGTGTGCGTGGCGCACACCCCATGGCTTGACTTGCGCCCAGTGGAACCGCATGTAGCTTGCAACACTTGAGCAGGGAAATTCGAAGATGGCCAAAGCCGAAAAAAAAGAAGGCAATTCGATTATTGAGACGATTAAAACCGTGGTATACGCGCTTTTGATTGCCGGTGTCTTCCGCACGCTCTTTTTTCAACCGTTTTGGATCCCGTCAGGATCGATGAAAGAAACGCTTTTGATCGGCGATTTTCTGTTCGTAAACAAAATGGCCTACGGCTATTCCTACGCCTCTTGCCCCAGCATCAAAATCCAGCGTTTGGGCATTGATCTGGACGCGCAAAAACTGTGCGGCGTTTTTGATGGCGACAACGGCCGTTTCTGGGCGGGCGAACCTGATCGCGGTGACGTGGTTGTGTTTCGTCATCCGACAAATGGCACTGATTATATCAAACGTTTGGTTGGGCTGCCGGGCGACAAGGTACAAGTCACGAACGGCATTATCAGCTTGAATGGCGTGCCTGTGCCGCAGGTTCCGGTTGGCAATTTCACTGAAAAAAAAGCGCCTCAAGGGCCTCACCAGCTTAGCCCGCGCTGTGCAAATGGACCGGTCGGTGCAGGTGGTGTTTGCGAAAAAGAGCGCTACCAAGAGACCTTTCCCGAAGGTAACACACACGTCGTTTTGAACACCTTTAACCAACCAGGGTCACCCGACAACACTAAGGTATTTGCTGTTCCCGAAGGCCACTATTTCTTCATGGGCGACAACCGCGACAACTCTAATGACAGCCGCGTCTCGCAGCTAAGTCGCGGCGTCGGGTTTGTTCCATACGAAAACCTGATTGGTCGGGCTGATCGCATTATGTTCTCGTCTGCCGGCCGTTCAATGTTGTTTGTTTGGACATGGCGCGGCGACCGCTTCTTTAAGGCTGTCGATTGATTTTTGACCTCACAAATCCCTTTCAGGTAGGTGCCTTGTGAAGCTCAGTGCCGAACTCAAAGCCTTTGAAGACCGCATCGCGCATCACTTCGAAACGCCTGTTTTGCTGACACGCGCGGTCACTCATTCGTCGATGTCCTCGCCCACGCGCAGCGATAACCAGCGGATGGAATTCCTTGGTGACCGCGTCCTGGGCTTGGTGATGTCCGAGGCCCTGTATCAGGCCGACACCGATGCCGCCGAAGGTCAGTTGGCCCCGCGTTTCAATGCCCTCGTGCGCAAGGAAACTTGCGCAGATATCGCGCGCGATATTGGTTTGGGCGAGGTTTTGCGCCTTGGTCGCTCCGAGATGATTTCAGGTGGGCGCCGTAAACAAGCCTTGCTGGGTGACGCCATGGAGGCCGTGATTGCCGCTGTCTATCTGGACGCCGGATACGACGCGGCCCGCACGATGATTTTACGCCTTTGGAAAACCCGCATCGAGACCGTCGATGATGACGCGCGTGATCCAAAGACGGCTTTGCAGGAATGGGCGCAAGCGCGTAAGCTGGCTCCACCGAAATACGTTGAAACTGCGCGCAGCGGGCCGGATCACGCTCCGGTTTTTACGATCGCCGCGCAACTGGACAATGGCACCTCTGCCACGGCAACCGCCGGATCAAAACGTCAGGCCGAACAGGCCGCAGCCAAAGCCCTTTTGGCAGAATTGGAAAGCACACAATGACCACTCGCGCAGGTTTTGTCGCCTTGATCGGAGAGCCGAACGCCGGCAAATCCACCTTGCTGAACCGCATGGTCGGGGCCAAGGTTTCGATCGTCACCCACAAGGTCCAGACGACCCGCACCCGAATTCGGGGTGTGGCGATGGAGGGCGAAACCCAGATCGTTTTTGTCGACACGCCGGGCCTATTTGCGCCGCGTCGCCGGCTGGACCGTGCGATGGTTGCCGCCGCTTGGGGCGGCGCTGCGGACGCGGATGTTGTCGTGCTGATGGTCGAGGCAAACCGTGGTGTGACCGAAGGTGTCGAAAGCATCCTTGAGGGATTGGCCGACATCGGTAAGGGGCGCAAAGTGGCGCTGGCGGTGAATAAAATTGACCGTGTCGAAGCCCCTGTCTTGCTGGGGCTGACCAAGGATTTGAACGAACGCTACCCGTTTGTTGAGACGTTCATGATCTCGGCTGAACGCGGCCACGGCGTTGATGCACTGCGCGAATGGCTGGCTGGCGAATTGCCCGAAGGCCCATGGCTGTACCCCGAGGATCAGATTGCCGATCTGCCGATGCGCATGATTGCAGCCGAAATGACTCGCGAAAAGCTGACACTGCGTTTGCATCAAGAACTGCCGTACCAAATGACGGTCGAGACCGAGAATTGGGAAGATCGCAAAGACGGATCTGCCAAGATTGATCAGGTTGTTTACGTCGTGCGTGATGGTCACAAAGGCATTCTGCTGGGCCACAAAGGCGAGACGATCAAAGCTGTCGGCAAGGAATCCCGCAAAGAGCTCGAGGAATTCTTGGGGCGCCGCGTACACCTGTTTTTACAGGTCAAGGTGCGCAGTGGCTGGCTGGACGAGGCAGAACGCTATTCTGAAATGGGCCTGAATTTCAAAGATGGAAATGCGTGAAAACAGCGATCAGGTAACGCGATGGCGCGTCTGACTTCTCGGTTTTGGGTCGATGCGTATCGCGCACGGTTGCGGGTGTTGGACATTGACGCGTTTGTTGTCGCCCACGGCGATGACACGGGCGGGGCGGTTTTGGTCAAGCTGTCGACGCTGGATGGCCAAGCAGTACTGCATCAGCGATCCTTCGATTTGCTAACTGGCACGCGGGCGTGGATAGAACTGACTGCTGGCCCCGAACGTGACGTGGACGCCGCAATTGCCCGACAACGTGAATTTGATCCCGACCTTTGGGTGATCGAAGTTGAGGACCGTCAGGGCCGCCATCTGCTAGATCAGGACGGGTTGGCGTAACATGGAATGGCGCGGCACGGGCATATTGCTGGCGGTGCGCCGACATGGTGAAAGCTCTGCTATCATTGAGGTTTTTACCGAAACGCACGGTCGTCATGCGGGCGTCGTGCGCGGTGGCACCAGCCGAAAAATCGCCCCGATTTTACAACCCGGCGCGCAGCTGGATGTTGCGTGGCGGGCGCGGTTAGAGGGGCACATCGGCAGCTTTACGGTCGAACCTGTACGCTCGCGCGCGGTCGCTGCGATGTCGGATCGTTTGATGCTGGCGGGGCTGAATACGGTCACGGGGTTGCTGACGTTTTGCCTGCCTGAACGCGAAGTCCACGCACCGCTTTATCGTCGAACCGAGACGCTGCTGGACTTGCTGGATCAACCAGATTTGTGGCCACTGGCCTATTTGCGGTGGGAATTGGCACTGCTCGAAGAGATGGGTTATGCGCTGCAGCTTGACACCTGTGCCGTCACCGGAACGCAGGATGATCTGGCGTATGTGTCGCCGAAAACTGGCCGCGCTGTGTCGCGCGGGGCAGCGGGTGAATGGGCCAGCCGATTGTTGCCGTTGCCTGATGTTTTGCGTGGAATTGGGGCTGCGGGGGATGCAGAAATCGCTGAGGGCTTTCGCACAACGGGTCATTTTCTAAGCGCGCATTTGGCCGCAAATCAAGGCAATCGTGCCTTGCCAGAAGCGCGTGCGCGATTTGTCGATGCGTTTAACCGCCAGATTTGAACACCATTTCGCGCCCTTCAGGGGTGCTTAGGATCAGCGTGTTGTTCAGCACTTCGGACAGGGACATCGCATCGAGCGCTTGGAAAAACTGCGCCTCGGCATCCAGATCAGGGCAGGCCATTTTGGTGGCCCCGATCGGACCGGCTTTAAACCACGGATAAGGCACGGTCAGGTCGGCAAAATAGCGATTGCAGGGGGCTTGTCCGCTGATGCGTCCTTCTTCGGGGAACTCAATAGTGGCACGCGCCGCAAACCGTTTGCCGTCAAGTTCGGTTAGTGTCCAAACCCGATCAGCGGCCCCGTAGGCGCGCAAGGTTTCATCCCCGCGGCAGGCAGAAATCAGCAGGACAAGGGCGAGAATGACAAAGCGCATGATGGCTCCTATTGCAGGGCAAGTACCAGATCGATGAGCGCGTCAAACGCCATCTGCGGTGTGGTGTCCGATGTGATGTTCGCAGCGCCGATCAACGTGGCATAGCAAGACAAGGCAAAGGCCGGATTCTTGAGACCCAACTGGCCCAAAAGGCGGGCAATATGCGCCAGACGCTGTTCGTCAACTTGCGCAACAGCTTTTGCAGCATTGGCATTCGACTGTGCCCAAGCGCGGATCGCAGGATCAGCCTTGGATTGCATGATCTGAGCGGCGAAGTCGCGCAACCGAGCATCAGCACTGCCGGTCGCAGAAAGCTGGTCAACGACATCTGCAAAAGCGTCACTTTGCCAGCGTGCAAGAACCGCCCGATGGAACGCAGGGACGTCGGTAAAATGCCAGTAGAACGACCCCTTAGTGGTGCCGATCGCCCGCGCCAAAGGTTCGGCTCGCAATGCGTCGGGCCCTTTGGTAATCAGAGCCGCCAGACCTGCTGCGGTCCAAGTGTCGATGCTGTGGCGTTGTGTTTTCATGTGATCGCCATACGGTGACGTATGCTGTCGCACAAGTGGTGTCTCTAGATTTTTACGAGATTGGCGATTTGTCGCGCGAGGTATGACCGTGAGGGGGCATCGCTGCACAATTCCAAAGCACATTGATAGGCGGCGTGGGCTGCTTGGGGCTGATCGTCTATCACCAAAAGATGCGCTTGTGTCGCATGAAACGGTTGAAAGTTCTTAATCTGCTTGGCAGATATCTGATCAAGCAGGGCCAATCCGGCCTTGGCATTTTGCGCGCGGCCAATGGCTGCGGCTTGGGCCACGGCACTGCCCAGCGTCGGATACAATCGGTGCAATGCCGTCGTCAGTTGTGCGATTGCCTGCCAATCGGTTTCACTTGTGTTGGCACGATGTGCATGGACAGACTGGATTGCAGCCTCGATCTGGAACCGCCCGATCTGCCCCATGGATTGGGCGTGCCCGAGCATTTTGGTGGCGTAATCAATCAACCGGTGATCCCAGTTTTCCGTGTCTTGCAAGTGCGTTGGCACCAGAACCCCGTTCAGGATGCGCGCACTGCTACGCGATTGCCCAAAAGCAATGAGTGCCGCGAGGCCGAAGGGCTCAGGATCGTTCCGGTGCAATTGAGTGAGAAGAGACGCGAGATATAGCGCTTCGCCCGCCAATGCGTCGCCGCCCTGCAACCAATCGAGGGCGTAGGCACCGTAGATCGCCTCGGTCACGGCAGACAAACGGGCGGGCAGGTCCGTGCTGTCAGGAATGGAAAAGGTGATACCGCTATCTTTGATCTTTGATTTTGCGCGCACCAATCGCTGGGCCATCGCCGCTGGCGGCAACGCAAAGGCGCGGGCGATGTCGGACGCTTGAACACCAAGCACGGTTTGCAACATCAAAGGCGTGTGCATGGCGCGATCGATCGCGGGGTGGGCGCACACGAACATCAGCTTAAGCCGCTCGTCAGGGAAATCTGCGGGATCAAGGTTGGCCATATCGGGAATATCCGTTTCAGGAACCAGACGGGCATCCCGACGCTGAACATCTGTCAACCGATTGCGCGCAGTGGTCAAAAGCCATGCTTGGGGATTGGCTGGAACACCATTGGCCGGCCATGTTGTCAGCGCCTTGGCAAAAGCATCCGATAGCGCATCTTCGGCGGCGGCAATGTCACGGCCACGACTGGCAAGGATCGCCACCAGCCGCCCGTAAGACGCACGCGCAGCGGCTTCGGCTGCATTTGCTGTCGCGTTCGTCACCCCATCATCGACGCGCGAATTTCGACCTTGCCGCGCCGCGCTGCCGGACATTTGCGCGCCCATTCCATCGCGGCATCAAGGTCTGGAACATCGACCACAAAATACCCGCCCAGCGTTTCTTTGGTGTCGGCAAAGGGGCCATCTTGGATACGCTCTGTACCCCCCAACAATGACAGGGTCGTGGCCGTGTGCGTGGCGTACAACCTGTCGGTATCCACAAAAACGCCAGCCTCGTTCAGGTCCTGAATATAGGCCCCGTACAGTTGTTTTTCCTTGTCCCAGTCATCGGCCGTCAGATGGGCCAGATTGGCGGGATCGGTGTATAGTAAAAATGTATAACGCACGTTTTTGTTCCTTAGCTGGCCGTGTTGAGGTTGCTGAGACCCTGTTCCAAAGTCTTGCCGATCATTTTGTCCATGAACAGACCAAATGTGCGTTTGATCGGGTTCAAGCCCATGTCGGCCTGCATGGTCCACGTCACTTCTGTGCCATCTGCTTTGGGCAGGACCGTGAGAATTTGAATAGGCTGCCCCATCGCACCGAGGTCAATTGCATAGGTCACCGAGGTGTCGGTGATGGCCGAAACTGTCTGTCGGCCTTTGCCGTCTTTGCCCTCGAACTGAAACCCTGATCCAACGCCGTGGTCAGGACCAAAATGACTGATTTTCAGGTCAGGGTCCGCAGAGGCATAGGGGTTAAAGCTTTGATAGCCCATGTTGGACGCGGCCCGTGCAATGATATCTGCCGGAGCGGCTTGGACCAGCGCTGTGCGTTCAACGACGACATTGCGGGGCAGCAAATACGTCGCTGCAGTCAGCCCGCCAATGCCGGCCGCAGCAACGACGAAGGTTTGTATGAGGGTCATGATGTCTCTCCTTGGTGTCATGATCAAAAGCAATTTGTGCTTTCATGAACATGACGAACGCAGCAGAGCCGGATCGACAGTTTAGCGAAATATAATTGAGAAATTGGGACTGAGGATAAAAAAGGGGCCAGCGCAGTGACCTGGCTGACCCTTTTGGTTTTTAGGCGTCGTGGTGTTAACCTAGGATGCGTCGCGCGATGACTTGCGCTTGAATTTCCGCGGCCCCTTCAAAGATGTTCAGGATGCGGGCGTCGCACAGCACGCGGCTGATTTTGTATTCCAGCGCGAAACCGTTGCCGCCATGGATTTGCAGACCGTTGTCGGCAGCCGCCCAAGCAACTCGTGCGCCCAGCAGTTTCGCCATGCCCGCCTCTACGTCGCAGCGCCGGCCTTCGTCTTTTTCAAACGCGCTGAAATAGGTCAGCTGACGGGCCACCATGATTTCGACAGCCATCATCGCGAGCTTGTTTGCAACGCGCGGGAATTCGATCAGGGACTTGCCGAACTGTTTGCGGTCAATTGCGTACTGCATCGAAATATCTAGCGCGGATTGCGCCACACCAATCGCACGTGCGGCCGTTTGGATGCGTGCGGATTCGAACGTCTCCATCAGCTGTTTAAAGCCTTTACCCTCTTCGCCGCCCAGAAGGTTCTCGCCTTTGACGTGAAAGCCATCGAACGCCAACTCGTATTCTTTCATGCCGCGATAGCCCAAAACTTCGATTTCGCCGCCGGTCATACCGTCCGTTGGAAACGGGTTTTCGTCGGTGCCCGGGGTCTTTTCGGCCAAGAACATCGACAGGCCTTTGTAGTTGGTCGTGTCGGGATCGGTGCGGGCCAGCAAGGTCATCACGTGGGTGCGAGATGCGTGCGTGATCCATGTTTTGTTGCCGGTCACGGTGTAATCGCCAGCGTCGCCTTTGACTGCGCGGGTGCGCAATGCGCCCAGATCCGAGCCTGTGTTTGGTTCGGTGAACACGGCGGTTGGCAGTGTCTCTGCGGAGGCAATTCTTGGCAGCCACTTTTGTTTTTGCTCGTCAGTGCCGCCTGCGATAATCAGTTCGGCCGCGATTTCAGAGCGGGTCCCGAGGGAGCCAACGCCGATGTAGCCGCGCGACAATTCTTCGGACACCACGCACATGGATGCTTTGGACAGGCCAAAACCACCGTATTCTTCGGGGATCGTCAGGCCAAAGACGCCCATTTCAGCAAGATCGTCGATGATTTCCATCGGGATCAGTTCATCCTTGAGGTGCCATTCGTGGGCAAAGGGTTCGACCTTTTCCACAGCGTAACGGCGGAACTGCTCGCGGATCATTTCCAGTTCTTCGTCCAGACCTGTGGCCCCGACGGTCACATTTGCTGATTGTTCCTGCATCAGATCAACCAGACGAACGCGGGCCGCTTGAGTGTTGCCGCCTTGGGTCAGGGTTTGAACCGCAGGCTCCATCATGCCGCGCATCTCGGACTGGTCCAGACCCATATCTTGCAGCCGCAGCATTTCGCCCTGGTTCATCTGGATGCCGCCGTAGACCTGCCAAAGGTACTCACCAAAGGTGATTTGCAGGATCAATTGTTCGACTTCGCCAAATTTTCCGTCCGCATTTAACGTTTCGGCCCACGCGTGCATTTGGCGCAAAGATTGGGCGTAAGTTGCCAACCAAGCGAGCCCGTGTGTGGCCGTTTGGTGCTGTTCTACAAGGCGCGCGGACACACGACCATCCTCAGACACCAAACCACGCAGGTGGGTCTTGGCAACGTCCAAAATGCTCTCGACAGGAGCGATTGCCGCACCTGTGAGGGAAAGCAGATCGTCGAGGATAACCGAATGTGTCATCGTAAGGTCTTGTCCATCATGGGCCATGCATCACTTCCTTTTTGCTTGGGTCAGGGTCTAATCCTTTCGCAGGTGCAGCGCAACAAAAATACATTTGAGTGCGGCATCTTGTTCGAAAATTGCGCGTTGATTTTTTGCGGTGCAGCACTAACGCTAGGTGCTATAGCGGGCACATGGATATTTTGTTCGAAATCATGACGCTCCCTCAATTCATTTTTGCGTGCTGCATCGCGTTGTTGGCGGGATTCGTCAAAGGCGTCGTCGGATTCGCAATGCCGATGGTTTTTATATCTGGCCTCAGCACCTTTCTCGCGCCTGAGTTGGCTTTGGCGGGGCTGATTCTGCCCACTTTGGTGACGAATGTGATGCAATCCATGCGCCAAGGGCCGCGTGCTGCATGGGAATCAGTCAAACGATTCCGTGTCTTTTTAGGTGTCGGATTGGTGACACTGGTGCTCGGGGCGCAAATGGTGCGCGTTTTGGAACCCGCCACCATGCTGCTGGTGATCGGCGTGCCAGTGGTGGCATTCGCCTGCATGCAGCTGGTTGGTTGGGCCCCGACATTGCCCAGTGCCTCGAACAAGGTCGCAGTTGGCGTTGGCGCATTCACCGGTTTCATGGGTGGATTGTCGGGCATCTGGGGGCCGCCAACGGTCGCGTATTTGACGGCGTTGAACATCGGCAAAAACGACTTTATGCGCGTCCAAGGCGTGATCTATGGTTTGGGCGCTGTGGCGCTGACGCTGGCACATATGGGGTCTGGCGTTCTGCGGGCGCAAACGTGGCCGTTGGGAATCGCAATGGTGCCAACAGCGGTTTTGGGCATGTGGATCGGCGGGCAAGTATTAGACCGTATCGATCAGGCGATGTTCAAACGTGCAATACTTGTGGTGTTGCTTGTCGCTGGCCTAAATCTGCTGCGGCGTGCGGTTATGGGTTGAAACCTAACGCGGCAAAGAAGAATGGGCCTGACCAACTGGCCAGACCCATTTACCAAAACACTGGTTAAAAATTCTAAAGTATTAGGCGCGCCGAGCGACTGTTGTACCGGCGACGTCTTGGATGAAGGTCACGATGCGCGCCTTCATTTGTTCGTCCTTGATCGAAGCAACAGCGCTGACGATGTCCATCGCGCTATCTTTTTGCGTGTTCGCATCTTCGTCGAGGCCTTCAAAGAAATAGGATGTTGGCACTTCCAGAATATTGGAAAGCTCAAACAAACGGCTTGCTGCGATTCGGTTAGAACCAATTTCGTATTTTTGAATTTGTTGAAAAGAAAGTTTTAGGCGACGGGCAACATCTGTCTGAGACAAGCGGCGCAGAGTGCGGGCTTGCTTCAATTGGCGCCCGACGTGGATGTCTACTGCATGTGGCATTTTTATTTATCTCCGGTTGAACTGATTACTGTAATCGTAAAATTTGCCACGTCAGGCAATTGAGTAACTTTTTACATAATGCAACCATAGATAATGCATTGATGTATTAAAAATTTACCTATAAGGTTACACTAACTTACCATCGACGGTGTATTGATCATCCGTCTGCCTGAATTCTCTCCGAATCTCTAAGAGCTCTTGGATAATATGACGACCGTTAATCAGCCCTTACTTTTTGAAATGATCCGGTCATTCACGACATTGGCGCGGACATTAAATTTGTCGCATGCAGTCGAAGAATTAAAGAGCACGCGCCAAACTGTACGCCGCCATATTGAGGCGCTGGAATCTGCAATGGGCGCGCCTTTGTTCGAAGTCAAAGACCGGCGCTATCAATTGACCCATGCGGGCGAACAAATGCTGCCTTCCGCGCAGTCTATTCAGGCACAAGGCCGGCTGTTTCTGCGCGGTGATCTGGGCGAAGTCGACGGCATGATGCGCATGGCTTATCAGGACGGCGAAGGTTGGTATTTTTACATTCAAAAGCAAAAGATTAGCAGCGTTTGGGATTGTGGTTCAGGTCTGCTTCCTGCGGCGGTTCAGGCGTGGGCTGCGTCCAAAGGTGAGCTGGAAAGCGACGCGATGAATGTCGTGCGCCCCTTTGTGTTGGTGTACCGCGACACGCCCGCTGGCTGGTTGTGCAGTGAAGTGGGTGAAAATTCATTCTTTCGCAAGTGGTGGGGCCGGACCGAAGCGTTATCAAGCGTTGGTCGCCCATTGGACCAATTCCCTGGCGGACCAGAAGTCGCAGCGATCATGAAATTGCCATTTGTTGAGGTGCAAACCACCAAAGGCATTCGTCTTGATCAGGTCGCAACCTTGCTGCCACGGGGCGAAGATAGTGCCCCAACGACAATCGTTTTTAACCGACTTCTTATGGCCGCACGACTGCCCGATGGTAGCGACGTTCTGGTTGTAGTGGTTGATAGGGCTAATCAACTTATGATTGCCGACCTGGACAGCGCAATTTTAGAACGGATACCGGATGATGTAGTGCTAGAATTTTGATCTGATTAACCAATTTCTGAGTGTTTCCCGCCCAAGTGCGCTACACTCCCTAGTGAAGTAAACTCACTAGGGGCAGAAAATGACTTTTCAACACATCCATAATAGCGACCAGTTTGTTAACTCAGTTACTAAGTTATTGAATACACACGGTGTGTATCTGACCGTTGGGTATGATTTTAGCGTTTATCGCGACATCCTGAAAAAGTCTTTTCCAGATCGTAAAATAGGGACGCCGTTTGATTGTGATTCGCACGATCTGGACGACGGAAGCGCTTTTTGGATCATTGGCCACTCCCAAGATGGTACAATTGTACACACTCAGGCCATGCGTATGCTAAAAATGGGCCCGCGTAATCTCGCTGATTTTCTGACGTTGCGGTTTCACGAATTTGCACCGGCAGGCGTGGAATTGGACATGACGCGCAGCAGCTATCGTGCCGGTCCCGGTGCCAAACGGATGGATGGTCGGATCGCCTATCACGGTGAATATTGGATCGGTGGTGCGCCGGGTCAATTCCGTGGCACCGGCCTGTCGTGTATCCTTAGCCGCTATGCGTTGTGGCAGGCGATGGAACATTGGGACCCTGATCACATCATCGGATTTATCGCGCAAACCAATGCATTTAAAGGGTTTGTGGAGCGCACAGGCATGATGCATACCGAACCAAATGCGGTCATGATGTGCCCCAAGGGCAGTGACAAAGTGATCAACGGATTTTTGTCGTACCTGCACCGTGAAGATTTGCCTTACTTGCTGGACATCCCACTACAGGCGGCTTTGCTTGAGGCAGCCTAAATCGCAAACTGTTAGAAACAAAGAGTGCGGCAATCAGATTTGATGCCGCACTCTTTGTTTGTCGTTTTGGTGCCTGATCAGCCGATTGCAGCAGATTTCACGTCATCATCAATGTGCGGCAAATACTGTTTAAAGTTATCTGAAAACATCCCGATCAGTTTTGTGGCTTGGCGATCGTAGGATTCAGGATTGTCCCACGTGCGGCGCGGATCGAGCAGAATATCTGCCACGCCGTTAACCGAGACTGGCACGTCAAATCCAAAGTTCGGATCCTTGCGGAATTCGGCACCGGCCAACGACCCGTCCAGAGCAGATGTCAGCAGTGCACGCGTGGCACGGATCGGCATGCGCGAACCCGTCCCATAGGCACCACCGGTCCACCCTGTGTTAACCAACCAGCAGGTCGCGCCATGCTGGGCGATTTTTTCGCGCAACAGGTTGCCGTAGACTTCTGGGCGACGGGGCATGAACGGCGCACCAAAGCAGGTTGAAAACGTCGGCTCTGGTTCGGTCACGCCGCGCTCTGTGCCGGCAACCTTGGACGTAAAGCCGGACAAGAAATGGTACATCGCCTGTGCAGGTGTCAGACGCGCGATAGGGGGCAGAACACCAAACGCATCACAGGTCAGCATGATGATGTTCTTGGGGTGGCCACCTTGCGCATTTGCGCTCGCGTTCGAGATATAGTGCAGCGGATAGGCGCAACGCATGTTCGCCGTCAGGCTGTCATCGTCGAAATCCAGCTCTTTGGTTTCTTCGTCGTAAACCATGTTTTCGATCACGGTGCCGAATTTCTCGGTCGTTGCGTAAATCTCTGGCTCGGCTTCGGCGCTGAGGTTGATGGTCTTGGCGTAGCAACCACCCTCAAAATTGAAGGTGCCGCGATCGGACCAGCCATGTTCATCGTCACCAATCAACGTGCGGGCAGGGTCAGCAGACAGCGTGGTTTTGCCGGTGCCGGACAGGCCAAAAAACACAGCCGTATCAACAGGGTTACCCGTCGCGTGGTTGGCCGAGCAGTGCATCGGCATGACGCCTTTTTCGGGCAGCAAGTAGTTCAACAGCGAGAAAACAGATTTCTTGTTTTCGCCAGCGTATTCCGTGCCACCGATCAGGATCAGCTTTTTGTCAAAGTTCATCGCGATGACGGTTTCGGACCGGCAATTGTGCTTGGTCGGATTGGCTTGGAAGCTCGGGCAGTTGATGACGGTGAAATCCGCAAAGAAATCATCCAGGTCTTCACGCTCTGGGCGGCGCAGCATGTGGCGGATAAACAGGCCGTGCCATGCCATCTCTGTCACCATACGTACGTTAATCGAATAGGCGGGGTCAGAGCCGCCAACCAAATCCTGCACGTAATAGTCTTTGCCCTTCATGTGCTCCAGCATGTCGGCGTACAGCGCGTCAAACCCGGCTTCGGACATTTCGGCGTTGTTTTCCCACCAGATGGTATCAACAACACTGGCTGTCTTTACGACGTGCTTGTCCTTTGGGGACCGCCCTGTGAATTTTCCTGTGGTAACAAGGAACGCGCCACCTTTGCCCAGTGTGCCTTCGCCGCGCTTAAGGGCGGCTTCGATCAGCGCAGGCTCGATCTGGTTATAATAGACATTGCCCAGCCCTTTGATGCCTTGATCTGCGAGCTGAAATTGCGGGTTTACCCGTCCAAATGTCATATGTCGTCTCCTGTTTCCGCCAGTCTCGATGCTGGGCGGATGATCAAAATGAGGTGCAACACTGGTGTGGCCCTCGTGTGATGAGGGCGTCTTAGCATGGCGTCTCAAAGGATGAACAGGCAGCTTTGACGCAGTTAGCGCCACCAATTTGCACTTTGGCGGTTCGTCGCAGGCGAATTCATACCCGCCTGACGCGAAAGTGCGGCAATTTAGCCATTCCTAACCTGTTTGTGGCCTTAATGTGGCGTGCCTACAGACCGATTCGCACTTTTGGATTGATTCGACCGGCCAAAACGCAAAGAGTGACAGAAAAAAATAATGTGGCAGTAGCAGTACAAGGAAACAGGCAATGAACAAGATTGCATTGGTAGACGACGACAGGAATATCCTGACGTCGGTTTCAATGACTCTCGAAGCCGAAGGTTTTGAAGTAGAGACATATAACGACGGACAGGCAGCGCTTGACGCATTCAACAAGAAGTTGCCTGACATGGCCGTGCTGGACATTAAGATGCCACGCATGGACGGAATGGATTTGTTGCAGCGCTTGCGTCAAAAGACGACGATGCCTGTGATCTTCCTGACTTCTAAGGATGATGAAATTGACGAGGTTTTGGGCCTGCGTATGGGGGCCGATGACTACGTCAAAAAGCCGTTTTCCCAGCGCCTGCTGGTAGAACGCATTCGCGCGCTCTTGCGCCGTCAAGAAGCGCAAGCCGGTGAAATCGTTGCAGATAGCGAAGAAACTAAGGTCATGGAACGCGGCGAATTGCGGATGGATCCGCTGCGCCACGCGGTCAGCTGGAAGGGCAACGATGTGTCCCTGACAGTCACCGAATTCTTGCTGTTGCAGGCTTTGGCACAACGCCCGGGTTTCGTGAAATCGCGTGACCAGCTGATGGACGTTGCCTATGACGACCAAGTTTACGTTGATGACCGCACGATCGACAGCCACATCAAACGCTTGCGCAAAAAGATGCGTACGGCAGATGATGAATTCTCAGCGATTGAGACGCTGTACGGTATCGGTTACAGATACAACGAAGATTGATAACGTAAGTGTAACCTCTGGCTTTGGCCGAAAGGACGTTTGTGCGGGACATGGCACCAACTCCATCGCGGGACGGTGATGTGGTTTTGGGCGACGATTGGGTCGCCCCGGACGCAACAGCACCTTCAGAAATGCGCGCTCGCCGTGAACGGCGGGGGCTATTTTCGTTGCGCGCTTCGGCTCTCACCCGCAAAATCATCACCTTCAACCTGATTGCGTTGAACGTTTTGGTTGCGGGTATTCTTTACCTCAACTCTTCTCGTGACAGTCTGGCTGTACAGCGCGCCGTTTCACTGGTCAGCGAAGCAGAGCTGATCGCCGATGTCCTTGAGGCGCAATTGCCAACAGGTGCGCCAGTCAATTTGGCCACGGGCGATGGCATTGACGTTGATGCGTCTTTGGACGGCCTTGATCTGCGCAACGGGATCGAAGTTTTCATCTTTGACCCTACCGAAGCTTTGATCGCCAACACCAGCGGTAGCGTGGCCATTCCCGGCGCGGACCAACAAGCGGGTGGCGGCACCACGATTTTGACCGATGGTCTAAATTGGTTGTGGTCCAAAATTTCATCCCCCTTTACCAGCAAAACCGAAGAACAAATTGCGCCGATCCAAGAACAATTGGCCGCACGTGTGGCGCTTAGCCTGACGGATGGTACGCAAATCGGTGATGCAAAAGATGCCAGCGGTGGCGCATTGTTTAGTGTCGTCACTCCGATCCGGCAGGGTTCTGTCGCGGTGGGTGCGGTGGCCGTGACCAGCGCCAGTGGCGAAATCGATACGCTGGTGCGGGGTGAACGCGAACGCATGCTGCAAATGTTCATCATTGCGACCCTTGTGTCCATTGGGCTCAGCCTCGTTTTGGCCTCAACCATTGCGAACCCGCTTTCTGATTTGGCCGCCGCAGCCGAATTGGGTCGCGATAAAAATGCACGCAAAGTGAACCCGGGGCGCATCCGTATTCCTGATTTGACGGCGCGCCCGGACGAGATTGGGCGCCTGAGCGGTGCGTTGCGTGGGATGATTGCCGCACTCTACAATCGTATCGACGGCAATGAACAATTCGCGGCTGATGTGGCGCATGAGATCAAGAATCCGCTAGCGTCTTTGCGTTCTGCCGTTGGCACGCTGCGGATGATCAAACGCGAGGATCAACGCAACAAACTGCTGGATGTGATTGATCACGATGTGCGTCGTTTGGACCGTTTGGTTAGCGACATTTCAAACGCTTCGCGCCTCGATAGCGAATTGGTCAAAGAAGAAGAAGAACCGTTCAACATTCTAAATATGCTGAACAACCTTGGGCAATACTTGGGTGAAGATGCAAAATCGAAGGGTATCGATTTCATCACTGATCTACCTCCGAACCCGATCGAGCTTCATGGACTTGAGGCACGCCTTGCGCAAGTTTTTGTGAATCTGATCACCAACGCGATTTCGTTCTGCGAAGATGGCGATGCGATCCGCATTTGGGCGCGCAAACGCGAAAACCGTATTCTTGTTGTTGTCGAAGACACGGGCCCCGGCATTCCCGATCAAGCCTTGTCTAAAATCTTTAAACGATTTTATTCGCAACGCCCCGAAGAGCACTTTGGCAATAACTCCGGTCTTGGCCTGGCGATCTCGAAGCAAATTGTTGAGGCGCATGGCGGCGTGATCTGGGCAGAAAATATTCGCCCGACAAATGCGGACATCACGTCTGATCCGCTGGGCGCGCGCTTTGTCGTGGGTTTACCTGTCTAAAAGGCAGCTGGATGAAATGTGTCACCCTACATGCCAGTTGCGTCGCCCTTCAGGGCCAGGGCGTTTTGATTTTAGGGCAGTCTGGGTCTGGTAAGTCGTCCTTGGCGCTTGAGCTGATGGGTTACGGCGCGGATTTGGTCGCGGATGATCGCACAAACTTAACGCGAACAGGCGCGAGTATTGTTGCGACCGCCCCGGCGACTATCGCCAATATGATTGAGGCACGTGGGATTGGCCTTTTGAACGCCGAAAGTATCTCGCAGGCGACAATTCACTGTGTTGTAGACATGGATCAAATCGAAACAAAACGTTTGCCTGAGCCGCGAAATTACACCCTTTTGGGCCTCGAAATCCCATTGCTTCACAAAATTGGGAACCCCTCATTTGCCGCATCACTCTTGCAATTTATCAAGGCAGGACGGCAGGATACCACATGAGCACATCTGACCCAAACCCGCGCCGCGTCGTCTTGGTTACTGGCCCGTCCGGTGCTGGTCGCTCCAGCGCTATTCGGGTGCTAGAGGATTTGGGGTTTGAGGCAATCGACAACATGCCGCTGCGTCTGATCCCAGCTTTGCTGAGTGATCCTGCTGCGGGTAAACCAATGGCTTTGGGAATTGATCCGCGCAACCGTGATTTCTCGACGACGGCTGTCATGGACGCTTTGGGACAAATGGCAGGGTTGCCCGGATTTACGCCTGAATTGCTGTATCTGGATTGCGCTACGGATGTGCTGTTGCGCCGGTTTTCCGAAACGCGCCGCCGTCACCCGTTGGGCGATAGGCCTGCGGCGGGCATCACGCGCGAGTTAGAGATGCTTGGCCCGCTGCGTGAGCGCGCGGATGTGCTGATCGATACCTCTGCTTTGAACGTTCATGAATTGCGCGCCGAGGTCGAGGAATGGTTCGCGACCGGTTCGCAGGATCGGCTGTCTGTTTCGGTTCAGTCATTTTCATACAAACGCGGCTTGCCCCGCAGCGTCGACATGGTGTTCGATTGCCGGTTTCTGAACAATCCGTATTGGGAACCATCGCTTCGCAGCGGCACAGGGCAGGACAAAGCCGTGGCCGATTACATCGACAAAGATCCGCGTTACGCGACGTTCCGCCAAAAGGTGCAAGACCTCGCCTTGTGGTTGCTGCCGGCCTATTTAGATGAGGGCAAATCGCATCTGTCCATTGCATTTGGCTGCACAGGCGGGCAACACAGGTCCGTTGCCATGGCTGAGTCTTTGAACCGGTTTTTGACCCAAGCGGGATGGCAGGTGTCGCTCAGGCATCGCGAACTTGATCGACGAAAGAGAGAAGAGGCTAGCACGTGATAGGCATTGTGATCGTTGCACATGGGGGATTGGCGCGCGAATACCTTGCGGCCATCGAACATGTTGTCGGATCACAGACTGGCATCCGGGCCATCTCTATCGAAGCGAACCATGACCGCACAGACAAACAGACCGAAATTTGCCAAGCCGCCGATGCGGTTGATGACGGCAATGGCGTTGTGGTTGTGACCGATTTATTTGGCGGATCACCATCGAATCTCAGCCTTATGGCGTGCCAACCACAGGGGCGGCGCATTTTGTATGGCGCAAATTTGCCCATGTTGATCAAATTAGCCAAATCCCGCCACAAGCCCGTGGGTGATGCCGTGCGGGCTGCATTAGACGCAGGCCGTAAATATATCGACAGTCAAAACGTCAGCGCTGAAAGTTAATACCGCATTATGACCAATTGCTCCCTTACAATCGTTAATGAAAAAGGTCTGCACGCCCGTGCGTCGGCCAAATTGGTCGAGGTCGTCGAGGCTTTTGACGCTCAGGCTGAGGTCAGCAAAGATGGCATGTCTGCATCAGGCGACAGTATTATGGGGCTTTTGATGTTGGCAGCATCAAAGGGAAGTATTATTGAAATTGAAACTACGGGGCCGGATGCAGACGCATTGTCAGACGCATTAACGGCTCTTGTTGCTGACAAGTTCGGCGAAGGGGCCTAGTTTAGGTCTATCCATGCGATAAAATAAAGGTTTGAACACGTTGGTCGATAGCGTTCACGATGCAGATGCCGAAGGGCAAGTAGAAGCGGCGAGCTTCAAGAAATATGACCGGCGCAGCCTGTCGTATGCATCGACGTTTGACGATCCGTGGAAATCCACCGTGATCCGGATCATGGAGGCACTGACGGGCAAGTTGACCGTGCTGCGCCTTGTTAAAAAATTCGAGCAACAAGAAGCACCTTCGGGTCAAGGCTTTTGGCGCGCGGCGCTAAATGTGATGGGGATCGAACTTACGACCCCGCAATCGCAACTGGATCGTATTCCGAAAACCGGCCCTGTGATCGTCGTTGCCAACCACCCGCACGGAATGGTTGACGGCATGATTTTTGCCGACCTGATTGGTCGCGTGCGCCCGGATTACCGTATTCTGACCCGTTCACTGCTGACCGCGATTGACGAAGTCGCTGGCAGTTACATGATCGCTGTGCCGTTTGCCCATGACCCAGAGGCGCTGACCAAAGGCGTCGCAATGCGCGCCGCAGCAATGAAGCATCTCAAGGAAGGCGGCGTCGTTGCGCTGTTTCCATCCGGCGGCGTTGCCCATTCCGAAACGTGGTTTGGCCCTGCTGTCGAGGACGAGTGGAACGTGTTTACGGCCCAACTGATCCGTCGGTCCGGCGCGGCGGTTGTGCCAATGCATTTTCCGGGCCAAAATAGCCGTATCTACCAGATAGCAAACAAAATTTCACCGATTCTGCGTCAGGGTTTGCTGCTGCATGAAATCGTGTATTCACTGAATAAACCACAGGGGCCTGTGGTCGGAGATCCGCTGAGCGATGATGAGATCACCAAGTGGAAAGACGATCCACGTGGCTTTATGGCTTGGTTGCGCGATCACACCTTGGCGCTCAGAGACTAAGCGCAGGAAATTCCGCAATCGGGCTGGCCAAAAACGGGCCGAAATTTATCTGGTCGGGATCGGCACGTCGCCGCGATAATCATAAAATCCACGCTGTGTTTTACGGCCCAACCAGCCTGCTTCCACATATTTGGTCAGCAACGGGCAGGGGCGGTATTTTGTATCCGCCAGCCCGTCGTGCAGCACGTTCATGATCGCCAAACAGGTGTCCAATCCGATGAAATCCGCCAGTTCTAGTGGGCCCATTGGATGGTTCGCGCCCAGCTTCATTGAGCTGTCGATGGACTGCACGTTTCCGACGCCTTCATACAATGTATAGACCGCCTCGTTAATCATCGGCATCAGGATACGGTTCACGATAAAGGCCGGAAAATCTTCGGCAGAGGCGGCGGTTTTGCCCAGCTTATCAACGACCTTCTTGCACGCATCATAGGTCGGCGCATCGGTCGCAATACCGCGGATCAATTCGACCAGCTGCATGATTGGCACCGGATTCATAAAATGGAATCCCATGAATTTTTCAGGACGATCCGTCCGGCTGGCCAGTCGCGTGATCGAAATAGAAGAGGTGTTGGACGTCAGAATCGTGTGCGGTTCCAGATGTGGCAGCAACGCATCAAAGATCTGCTGCTTGATCGGTTCTTTTTCAGTCGCAGCTTCGATGATCAAATCACTGGGGCCGATTTCCGCCAGTTCTTGGGTTGTCGAAATACGGGCCATGGCGCTGGCTTTGTCGTCAGCGCTGATTTTGTCGCGGCTAACTTGGCGTTCCATGTTTTGGTCGATCAATGCGACAGCGGCGGCAAGGGTCTCGGCGCTGATATCGTTCAACAAAACATCGTATCCGGCCAGCGACATCACATGCGCAATCCCGTTGCCCATTTGCCCTGCACCCACGATGCCAATTTTCTGTATGTCCATAACGATACCTTTCCAGCGGATGCTGCACTGCCGCACCATAGCGGTCAGATGTGCGCAAGAGCAAGGCGGCATCAGCGACACCGTATCGCCACATTTGGTTAGGGGTTTGTCAGGATATCGCTGCCATAACTGCCGTCGGGTGAGATGAGAGGTGGACCGCATGAGTTTTGATGCATTGGGGACAGGTGCCCTAGATTATTTACCGTGCCGCTATGGCACATCCAAATTGCTGTTTCGCGGGCCGCGTCGGACTTTGACGGTGCCTTATGTCGCGTTTCTAGGGGGCACGGAAACCTATGGAAAATTCATCGAAAACCCGTTTCCGAGTTTGGTTGAACAGCATATCTCGATGACTTGCGTGAATCTTGGCTGCGTGAATGCAGGCATTGATGTGTTTTCGAAAGACATGCAAATCGCCGAGATGACGAACGATGCCGCTGTGACAGTTGTGCAGATCATGGGCGCACACAACATGTCCAACCGATTCTACTCGGTACATCCACGCCGCAACGATCGATTCTTGCAAGCGTCTAGCTTGTTACAGGCAATCTACCGTGAGGTGGATTTTGCAGAGTTCAATTTCAACAAACACATGTTGGGCCGTTTACTGACCTTGTCACCGGACCGGTTCCAAACGGTAGTTGATGAATTGCGCGAGGCATGGGTTGGGCGGATGCGCGGTATGCTGCGAGGGATCAGCGGTAAAACGGTTCTGTTATGGTTTGCAGATCATGGGCCTGAGGACGATCTGGCACCAGATGACGAACGTGATCCGTGGTACGTGACACGCGCCATGATCGAGCAGCTGCGCTCCGAAGTGACGGATGTGGTTGAGGTGGTCGCCTCGGACACGGCTCTTGCGTTAGGGACGGAAGGTATGGTGTTCAGCCAGATGGAAACGCCGGCTGCCAACAATTTGATGGGCCCCGCAGCGCATCAAGAAGCAGCAGAAGCAGTCGCCGCCAAATTGCGCGAGATCATGTAGAAACGAAAAAGGCCCGCCGAGTAACCAGCGGGCCCTTATTTTTATCCTGAGCTGCCTTACAGCTTTTCTATCAGCTCTGGTACAGCGTCGAACAAGTCTGCAACTAAGCCGTAGTCGGCGACCTGAAAGATCGGCGCTTCTTCGTCTTTGTTGATCGCCACGATGACTTTGGAGTCTTTCATACCTGCCAAGTGCTGGATCGCACCGGAGATACCGACAGCCACGTACAACTCAGGTGCGACGACCTTGCCTGTTTGGCCAACTTGCCAGTCGTTTGGTGCGTAACCGGAATCGACCGCTGCACGGGATGCGCCAACAGCAGCACCCAGTTTGTCAGCCAGTTTTTCGATCAGAGCGAAATCCTCTTCGGACCCGACACCACGACCACCGGAAACAACGACACCCGCAGATGTCAGTTCTGGACGATCAGAGGCAGCAACTTTGTCCTCGACCCATGACGACAGGCCAGGATTGCCAGCAGCGCCAATGTTTTCGACCGCGGCAGAACCACCGGTTGCAGCAGCATCAAAGGTCGCACCGCGGAAGGTGATAACCTTTTTCGCGTCAGACGATTTAACCGTTTGCATGGCGTTGCCCGCATAGATTGGGCGCTCGAACGTGTTCGCATCGATCACGGCTGTCGCATCAGAGATGATCATCGCGTCCAGCAGTGCAGCAACGCGCGGCATGATGTTTTTTGCGTCAGTTGTTGCAGGTGCTACGATGTGTTCGTAATCGCCAGACAAAGACACCAGCAAATCAGCGACAGGCTCTGCCAAACGTTTGCCGTAGATCGCGTCTTCGGCGCACAGCACTTTTGCGACGCCAGAAATTGTTGCAGCCTCTGTTGCAGCGGCGGCGCATGTGGCACCTGTGCAAAGAACAGTCACGTCGCCAAGGGAACCCGCGGCAGTCACAGCTTTTGCTGTGGCGTCCATTGCCAGTTCGCCGTCGTTGACTTCTGCCAGAAGAAGTACAGCCATTATACAGTCCCCGCTTCTTTAAGTTTCGCGATCAGCTCTTCAACTGATGCAACTTTGATACCGGCGGCACGTGCTGCTGGTTCAACCGTTTTCACAACTTCCAAACGAGGGGTCACGTCAACGCCGTAGTCCGCCGCTGTCTTTTCATCCATCGGCTTTTTCTTGGCTTTCATGATGTTTGGCAGGGACGCATAACGCGGCTCGTTCAAACGCAAATCAACCGTAACAACCGTTGGCATGGACACTTCGATGGTTTGCAAACCGCCGTCGACTTCGCGTGTCACTTTGGCTTTGTCGCCAGCAATCTCAAGCTCGGAGGCAAATGTCGCTTGTGACCACCCCATCAAGGCGGACAACATTTGGCCTGTGGCGTTCATGTCGTTGTCGATGGCTTGTTTACCGCACAGAACCAAACCGGGCTGTTCTTCGTCCACGATCGCTTTCAGGATTTTGGCAACAGCCAGTGGTTCGATGTCTTGGTGAACGTCATCCGCTGCAATCACCAGAATGGCGCGGTCTGCACCCATCGCCAACGCGGTGCGCAGCGTTTCTTGGGATTGCTTGACGCCAACGGAAACGGCGATGACTTCGTCCGCTTGACCCGCTTCTTTGAGGCGGATGGCCTGTTCGACGGAAATCTCGTCAAACGGGTTCATCGACATTTTCACGTTGGCGAGATCAACACCTGAACCGTCCGCTTTGACACGAACTTTCACGTTATAATCAATCACGCGTTTTACAGGTACTAGCACCTTCATGAGCGTTTCTCCTTTAGATATTCGACTCACCCGAATGGGCAATCATCACAGCTTGAACATTTCTTAGCGAAGCCGTGGCCGCGTAGACAGTGCAAAATCGTCATGTTGGCGCAAACGGACGCCGCGTTTCGTTTGATTTGTCAATTTCTAGCGATTTGCGCCCGGAACCCACAGCACATCTGCTTTGCCGCCATCATTGGCAATGCGTGCGGCCACAAAGAACCAATCGCTGAGGCGGTTGAGATATTTGATGGCTGCGGGGTTCACGGATTCCAGTGTCGCCAGTTCTACAGAAAGGCGTTCGGCGCGGCGTGCAACGGTGCGGCACACGTGCAAATGGGCCGACAATTTTGATCCACCCGGCAGAATAAAGCTGCGCAGGGGATCCAGAATTTCGTTCATCGCGTCGATTTCGTTTTCCAGACGCGTGACTTGGGCGTCGGCCATGCGCAACGGCGGGTATTCGGATTCGGCGTCCTTTTCCATGTCGGGGCGACACATGTCCGCGCCCAGATCGAAGAGGTCGTTTTGAATACGGCTTAGCGCGTCATCAACGGCGTCACCTGCCTCAAGGCGTGCGACCCCGACAAAGCAATTCAGTTCGTCCGAGGTGCCATAGGCCGTGACCCGCATCGCGTGTTTTGCAACGCGCGTGCCGTTGCCAAGCGCTGTTTCACCAGCATCACCGGTTTTTGTGTAAATTTTGTTTAAAACAACCATTGTTGTTAGCCCCCTTGGCGTTTGAGGTAGACGTAAATCACGATCAGCCCAACAGCGACCGCCTGCCCGATAATCCGGTAACGCATCAGCCGGTTAGAATTGCTGTGCAATTTTCCACTGCCTTTGCCAAATCCCGTCAGCCCCAAAACGAGGATGCCAACGACAATCAGCACAGCAATGACAACTAGGGCAAATAGGGGATCAGACATGAATTCAGGCTTTCCGTTGCGCGTTTGGCTTTGATGTAGAGGGCGCGCGCGCAAAAGCGAAGGAATTTTATCCAATTAGCGCGACAGCACCCAATCTAGGGCCCGTGTTGGCAGCAAACGGCGCAGCGTGGCCATCAGATATGTCGGAGTCGTGACGAAATAGCGCGGGCGCGGGCGTTTGGATTCAAGCGCGTGCACCAGTTTTTTCACCACCGCTTCGGGCGGTAGTTCAAACGTGTCTGGTCCGCTGGAATGGTACAACCGCTGACGCAGTTCGGTCTTGTACTGTTCGGCGCGTGGGGCGTTTTCCCAGTCGATCCAGCGTTCAAAATGCGGGATAGAATTGACGCGGATTTTTGAGGTCACAGGACCTGGTTCGATCAAAATGATCTTGATGTCAGTGTCACGCATTTCGATGCGTAACGTGTCTGTTAGGCCTTCGAGCGCGAATTTTGTGGAATTATACGCCCCGCGCCACGGCATCGTCACAAACCCAAGCACCGAGGAGCATTGGACAATTCGTCCGTAACCTTGGGCGCGCATGACCGGCAACAGACAGCGCGTCAGTTCGTGCCAGCCAAAGAAATTCGATTCGAAAATCGAGCGCAACGCGTCTGTTGGCATGTCCTCGACTGCACCCGGAATTGCGTGGGCACCGTTGTTAAACAGCGCATCCAGCGTCCCGCCTGTGGTCTCAAGGACTTCGTTCAGGCCGCTGTGAATGCTGGCCGTGTCGGTGTAATCGATGCGCGGACTGTCAAAACCCATGGCGCGCAGGCGGTCGCAATCGACTTGCTGCTTGCACGATGCAAACACCCGCCAGCCGCGTTCACGCAACCCCATGGCCGAGGCGAGGCCAATTCCCGAAGAGCATCCGGTGATCAAAATTGATTTTTGGGTCATACACGCATTTCTAAAATGAAGTCAGCGTACACCATAGGCTGAATCTGGTTGCTCTCAACTCTCGTTCAGTAGGAAATCGGCCAACCAGCCTTCAGAGCCACCGTCAACGGGGCGCATTTTGACCCAACCCTGACCTGGGTCAGACAGGATTTCGACCGCTTGGCCTTTGACCATGCGGCTCACGACGTCATAGTTGGTGCCCGGACCACCGCGTACATTCACGCGGTTGCCTGAAATTGTACGAATGATCGCTTGGGTTTCAGCCTCAAGCGAGGTTTGAACAGCGGCCACTGTCGGTTGGTCGCTGGCCGCGATCAGGCTTGGCAGAATGATCTTCGGGGCTTGGTCGTCCGCGCCTGTCACATCTGCTGTCACAGACGGCGTCAAGGTCGCGCTGACGCGCGTGTCGTTGGATGTCGTTTCAAGTGAGGCCAAGGTCACAACGTTGCGGGTCACTTCACCTGCGTCCAGCTTTGCTTCGGCGATCACAACTGGCGTGTCGACTGGGACGTTGGCCAGTTGAGTTTCCGCAATCGCAGGGGCTGCGTCAACGCGGCTGATGCGCAGGGCATTTGGATCGAAATCAGCGCCATCGCTCATTTCATAAAATGCAAAGCCAAGCAGGCCAAAGGTAATCAGGATAAACGATTTCATAACAGTGACCCCCCAGATCACAAACTCTTCACGACTCTTGCGAGTCGGTAGAAGCTAACACATTCAGAGGTCACGTTCAGGGGCAAGGTCACGAATTTTTCCCCGTAAGCGGCACACGTGGCTTGGATGCAACGTCGATGCGCGGGCATTTCGGCGCGATGGTGCAAAAGCCGAGCATAAGGCGCGATTGCCGTCTTGTTCGTTTTGCGCCACGCGGCTACACACCATCTATGGCTGACACTACAGATACCCCCAACATGGACCTAAGCGAACCGCTGCGCCGCGCGTTGGGTGATCGGTATCTGACCTATGCCCTGTCTACAATTATGCACCGTGCCCTGCCGGATGCGCGCGATGGGCTAAAACCTGTGCACCGTCGTATTTTGTTTGCGATGCGCGAATTGCGATTGGCGTCAAACGGCGGGTTCCGTAAATCGGCCAAGATTTCCGGCGACGTGATGGGCAACTATCACCCGCATGGGGACGCTGCGATTTACGACGCGATGGCGCGTTTGGCCCAAGATTTCAACGTGCGCTATCCGTTGGTCGATGGCCAAGGTAACTTTGGCAACATCGACGGCGATAACCCTGCTGCCTCGCGTTACACTGAGGCGCGCATGACGGCTGTGGCCGAGGCGATGCTTGAGGGGCTGAATGAAAACGCCGTTGATTTTCGCGAAAACTACGATGGCACGCTGACAGAACCTGTCGTGTTGCCGGCGCAGTTCCCGAACCTGTTGGCCAATGGATCTACGGGTATCGCCGTGGGAATGGCGACGAACATTCCGCCGCACAACATTGCCGAACTGTGCGATGCCTGCATCCACATGATCAAAGTACCGGATGTGCGTGATGATACGCTGCTGAACTATGTGCCGGGCCCGGATTTTCCGACCGGTGGTATCATTGTTGAAAGCCCTGAAAATATCGCGACGGCCTACCGCACCGGTAAGGGTGGGTTCCGTCTGCGCTGTCGTTACGAGATCGAAGATTTGGGCCGTGGCCAGTGGCAGATTGTTGTCACGGAAATCCCCTATCAGGTTCAGAAATCCAAGCTGATCGAAAAGATCGCGGAACTGATCCAGACCAAAAAGATCCCGATTCTGGGTGACGTGCGCGACGAATCTGCTGATGATATCCGTTTGGTGCTGGAACCGCGTTCCAAAAACGTCGACCCCGATGTGCTGATGGGCATGATGTATCGCAACTCTGATCTTGAGGTGCGGTTTTCGCTGAACATGAACGTGCTGATCGACGGTTTGACGCCCAAGGTTTGCTCGATGAAGGAAGTGCTGCGTGCCTTTCTTGATCACCGCCGCGAAGTTCTAATCCGCCGGTCCACGCACCGCATGGAAAAGATCGACCACCGTCTGGAAGTGCTCGAAGGCTTCATCGTCGCCTTCCTGAACCTTGACCGCGTAATCGACATTATCCGTTACGACGACGACCCCAAGGCAGGGTTGATGCGCGAAGACTGGTCCAAGGATCACGTGCGGGCCATGAACGAGGCAGACTATGTTTCGCCTGGGCCGTCGGATGGTGAATTGTCCGAGGTGCAGGCCGATGCGATCCTGAACATGCGTTTGCGGTCGTTGCGTCGTCTTGAAGAAATCGAATTGCTGCGCGAACAATCCGCCTTGATGGAGGAACGCGCCGGCCTAGAGGATTTGCTGGAAAGCGATGACATCCAGTGGGACAGCATCACGGCACAGCTAAAAGAAACCAAAAAGAAATTTGGCAAAGACTGGGTGATCGACGACGTCAATCGCGGTCAACGCCTGACGACTTTTGCTGAAGCTGGCGAAGTTGCCGACGTGCCGCTTGAGGCGATGATCGACCGCGAACCGATTACGGTTGTGTGTAGCCAGATGGGCTGGATCCGCGCGATGACGGGCCACATCGATTTGACCCGCGAGCTGAAATTTAAAGACGGCGACGGGCCTCGGTTTACCTTCCATGCGGAAACCACCGATCGCCTGTTGGTCTTTGGTGCGAATGGTCGTTTCTACACGATGAGCGCGTCGAACCTGCCCGGTGGGCGGGGCATGGGTGAACCGCTGCGCCTGATGGTCGATCTGCCGAACGAGGCTGAAATCCTCGACATTTTCATCCACAAGCCCGAGCGTCGACTGTTGGTCGCGTCCTCGGCGGGGGATGGATTTGTTGTGCCTGAATCCGACGTTGTGGCGCAAACCCGTACCGGCAAACAGGTGCTGAATGTGCGCGGCGAAACCCGTGCGCTGGTGTGCAAACCCGTGCGGGGCGATTTTGTTGCCGTTGTCGGCGAGAACCGCAAAGTGCTGTTGTTCCCACTGGAAGAGCTGCCTGAGCTGGGTCGCGGCAAAGGTGTGCGTTTGCAAAAGTACAAAGACGGCGGGCTGTCGGATGCAACCACGTTTGTGCGCGAACTAGGCCTTAGCTGGCTTGACCCCGCAGGCCGTACCCGCACCGAAACTGCGCTGGACGAATGGACTGGAAAACGGGCAGGAACCGGCCGCATGGCCCCGCGCGGCTTTCCGCGGGACAACAAGTTTAACTAGACCGGTTCTGCCGTTAACCAGACGCCGCCCTGAGGGCGTAGGGTCAGGATCATCACCGGTTCAGGATCACGTCCTTTGACCGGTTTGAATTTGAATTTTGACAGCATGGTCGCCAAAATAATCACGGCTTCTTGCAGGGCGAATGACGCGCCGATGCAGATGCGTGGCCCGTCGCCAAACGGCAAATAGGCGTAGCGCGGAATGGCTTTGCGATCCTCGAACCGTTCCGGTCGGAACGCATCAGGATCATCCCACAGCAATTCATTGCGGTGCAGCGCGTAGATCGGAATGATAACCGTGTCGCCCTTTTTGATCTCGCGTTCGCACAGGGTATCGTTCTTCATCGCGGTGCGAGACACGACACCAGCGGGCGGATAGAGGCGCAGGGCTTCGTCGACGATCTGGCGGATGAAAGGCAGGTTTTCGACGTCATCGCCGGTGGCCACACGGCCTTGCAAAACCGATTGCGCCTCTGTGCGCGCACGGGTTTGGGCGTCTTGATCAAAGGCCATCAGGTACATCGACCAGGCCAAAGTTAGGGCAGTGGTTTCGTGACCGGCAACGATGAAGGTCAGCAGATTGTCACGCAATTCAGCCGTGTTCATCTTGCGTTTTGTCTTGGGGTCAACGCCCGCCAACAGCAGATCGAGCAGGTCAGGGACCCCCTCGTGTCCACGTGCTGCGCGGGCATCAATCGCGCCGTCGGCCATTGCCTTCATTTCTTTGAGCGCCTTGCCTGACATGATCCGACCGGGGCGCGGAACCCAATCAGGAGCCCCCAGAATGTCAAAAAGAGAAATCTTGCCAGCCTCGGCCAAATAGTCATCGATTGCGTTGTGTACCCCGTCGCGATCAAAAGTATCACCACCCGAAAACGTGACATCAGCGATCACATCAAAGGTCGTGGTGACCATTTCATCCAGCAGATTTACCGCCCGCGGTCCTGCATCGTTGATACGCTGGGCCGCGCGTTCTGCGGCACTGGTCATGATGGGCGCGAGATTCAGCATGTTGCGATGGGTGAACACGGGCGAGGCCGCACGCCGTTGCCAGCGCCAATGCGCACCTTCGGCCAGAAACAAGGATTCGCCAATCGCAGGCTTCAAAAGGTTCTTTGTGACCAAAGACTTGGGGTAGTCGTCGACCTTATCAAGCAGCATCTCGCGGATGGTGGCGGGGTCCATGACCATATGCCACCGCTTGCCGGTTTTGCCTGATACCATTGGCTGTTTCGTGGCGATATCGGGGATGATGCTGAGCACATTCTTACGGGCTTCGTTCAGGCTTTTGAAGATGCCCCAAGGTTCGCGTACCAATGGCACTCGCACAGGTAGGGTGTTTGGCAGAACAGTGTCAGGCATCGCGTCGCTCCTGTTTGTATACCTGATGATATAAGTGCCGCACCGGTTCTGACAATCGCCTGCGGCCAATTGCGCAAATGTCCGACCTCGGGTATCGCGGTTATCGTACCATTGGGGAGTGTGCGGATGCTGCGTTGGATTGCTGGTGTTTTGTTGGTTCTAAGTGTCGCGGCCTGTAACGGGGCGGCGGATTTAACGGACGCGCCTGTGCCGCTTGGTGACTTTAATCTTGTGCACAACATCGTTGTGGCCCCAAAGGCTGTCAAAGGTGGGCCGCTGAGCCGCAAGGTTAGCAAAGATGAATTGTCCGCCGCGATGAAGGCCGCAATTGCAGAACGGTTTGACCGGTATGATGGCAGCAAACGTTACCATTTCGGCGTGAGTGTCGAAGGCTACGTTCTTGCGCAGCCCGGTGTGCCATTGGTTTTGTCGCCCAAATCAATCCTGATCATCAACCTCACGGTTTGGGATGATGCGGCAGGTAAAAAGATGAACGACGAGCCGCACCAGATTACTGTGCTTGAGTCGTTTGGCAGCGGGACACTTGTGGGGTCTGGCTATACGATGTCCGCCCAAGAGCAGCTGAAAAACCTGTCCCAGAATGCGGCCAAAGCAATTGAACGCTATTTGGTCAAGCAGCAAAAAGAACAAGGATGGTTTGGCGGCGTCCAGTAACGCCCTCAAATCACGCAGATTTCTGCGTATAACCGCGTCATGTAGGTGACAGGCGCGCATCAAGCGTCAAGAGGTGCTTGATTTATGTCCCGAATGGCAATAAATCGCGCGGCAGATGAACTTCGGGCCGCAGCGTGCGGTCCCTCAATCAAAGGGCGCCTGCATCATGGCTAAGGAAAAGTTTGAACGTAATAAACCGCACGTTAACATCGGCACGATTGGCCACGTTGACCACGGTAAAACGACGCTGACGGCGGCGATCACCAAGTATTTTGGCGATTTCCAAGCGTATGACCAGATTGACGGCGCGCCCGAAGAAAAAGCGCGTGGGATCACGATCTCTACCGCACACGTTGAGTATGAGACGGAAAACCGTCACTACGCCCACGTTGATTGCCCTGGCCACGCGGACTACGTGAAAAACATGATCACCGGTGCTGCCCAAATGGACGGCGCGATCCTGGTTGTGAACGCGGCTGACGGCCCGATGCCACAAACGCGTGAGCACATCTTGTTGGGTCGCCAAGTTGGCATCCCGCACATGGTTGTTTACATGAACAAAGTTGACCAAGTTGACGACGAAGAGTTGTTGGAATTGGTTGAAATGGAAATCCGTGAGTTGCTCAGCAAATACGAATATCCTGGCGACGACATTCCGGTCATTCCTGGTTCTGCTTTGGCAGCCATGGAAGGTCGCGATGAAGCGATTGGCGAAAACTCGATCCGCGCTTTGATGGCCGCGGTTGACGATTACATCCCGACACCAGAGCGCGCTGTTGACCAGCCGTTCCTGATGCCGGTCGAAGATGTATTCTCGATCTCTGGTCGTGGTACGGTTGTGACTGGTCGCGTTGAGCGCGGCGTGATCAACGTTGGCGAAGAGATTGAAATCGTTGGTATTCGTGACACGAAAAAGACAACTTGCACGGGCGTAGAAATGTTCCGCAAGCTGCTCGATTCCGGCCAAGCGGGCGACAACATTGGTGCATTGTTGCGCGGTGTTGACCGTGAAGGCGTTGAGCGCGGTCAAGTTTTGTGCAAGCCGGGTTCGGTTAAGCCACACACGAAATTCGAAGCCGAAGCGTACATCTTGAGCAAAGAAGAAGGTGGCCGTCACACGCCATTCTTCGCGAACTACCGTCCACAGTTTTACTTCCGCACAACGGACGTAACGGGCACAGTTCAGCTTCCAGAAGGCACGGAAATGGTAATGCCGGGCGACAACTTGAAGTTCGACGTTGAACTGATCGCTCCAGTCGCCATGGAGCAAGGCCTGCGCTTTGCGATCCGCGAAGGTGGCCGCACAGTCGGTGCCGGCGTGGTGTCCAAAATCACTGAGTAACAACGCCTAGCGTTGTTACCGGTGCGACGCCTTGTGGCAGTGGCTTTTCCCTCTTGAGGAAAAGGTCACGAGAGCAAGGGTCGGAACACAGGTTGTTATGAAATACAAAAGGCCGCAGCACACCGCTGCGGCCTTTTGCTTTGCTGAAACATCACACCTGTTTGACCCAAAGCCACTGACATTAGCTTTTGATTGCGATAAGCTCGCTTCATGAGAGCATTCCTAACCATTCCCGCCGTCGTATTTTCCCTGTTTCTGCTGTTGCCGAACCTTGTCTTGGCAGCAGATGCTGACCGTTTTGCGGGCACTTACGTTGGCCAGGCCGAAACCGTTTTGGACGGCGAAACCAAGGGTCGCGATCTAAAAGCGTCAATTGAGTTGACCGATGATGGTTTCAACCTGAGTTGGACGTCGATTTCTTACCAAGCTGATGGGGACGTCAAGAAAAGCACGTACAAAGTCGAATTTGTACCGAGCCAACGGGATCATATCTTTGGCTCTGCGATGAAAACAAATATGTTTGGCAAACAAGTTCCGCTGGATCCGCTGAAAGGCGAGCCTTTCATTTGGTCGCGGTTTGAGGGCGACACGTTCTCTGTTTTTTCCCTTTTTATCAATGAAATGGGTGACTACGAATTACAAGAATATCACCGGACTCTTCGTGATGGCGGATTGGATTTGTTGTTTCGACGGGTCAGCAACGGGGTGCCACAAAAAGAGATCACCGCGTTTATGGCGCGCCAGTGACAGGATAATCCTGCCTAAGGTGGTCGCCCTAGAGCTCTCACAGGACTAACACATGTTACCACCGCCTGAGACCCTGTATCCAGTGACATTGCCAGACGGGTCATCATACGCGGGAACGGTATTTCTGGCGAACGCCTTGCGCCATCCAAATATCCACGTCGGCGATTACACATATTTCAGCACGTTCGAGCCAGCGCAGGATCCGGCAGATTACGCAGCCCGCCTTGCGCCGTATCTGTTCGAAGGGGCCAAGGATTGCATTCGTATCGGCAAGTTTTGCCAAATTGCCCACGGCACCCGGATTATCACGACTGGGGCCAATCACGCGATGACTGGCTTTTCCACCTATCCGTTTCCGATTTTTGAAGCGGACCGGATCGGTGCGTACAGCGAAAGTTTTCCCAAAGGGCGGGATGTCGTGATCGGGCATGATTGTTGGCTGTCTGACAGCTGCACGATTTTGCCTGGCGCGCAGTTGGGGAATGGTGTGATCGTCGGTGCGGGGGCTGTCGTTGGCGGTGTGGTACCTGATTATGCCGTGGTGGTCGGGAACCCGGCAAAGGTGCTGCGAATGCGCTTTGATCCTGACACGATTGCCAACTTGAATGCACTGGCATGGTGGCATTGGCCACGTGAGGTTTTGACGCAGCACGAAGCCCTGATTGTCGGGCGTGATGTGCAGGCGTTGCTCGACGTTGGCAAATCCATTCACCCCTAATTCTTGGACCAAACCGGACCACCCTGCGGTTTTTCTTTCGCCCATTTTGCTTTGCTGCGACTGCACGGTAAAGGTGAATTTTCTGTGAGAAATCAAAGCTGGCATTCTATGCTGCATATGCAAAATCCTTGTTCGGTATACGACGGTATTCCGCTAAGTCATTAAAATTGCTTGATAAAATTGGAATCCTCTGCAATTTTAAAGTCCAGATGATTGCAGGAGCTGATGATATGGACCAAGTAAACCTATCCGCATGGGAAGGCCGCTCACAGACGCGCTCAGGGTGTGTTTCTCAGGCGCAGGCCGCTCAGCTTCATGCGACGCTGGGCAATGCGCGCACACTGGCTCCGACTCAGTGCGAACCGCTGCCTGCCTTGTGGCATTGGTGCGCATTTCCGATGAGCACGCCTATGTCAGAGCTGTCCAAAGACGGGCATCCGGGCCTTGGTGGGTTCTTGCCGCCTGTGCTTCTGGATCGTCGGATGTGGGCCGGTGGATCGCTGCGTTTTGGCGCACCGTTGCGTGTCGGCGAACTGCTAGAGGCGCGATCTTCCATTCGGTCTATTACCGAAAAATCGGGGGCCAGTGGGCCGATGGTTTTTGTCACGGTGGACCACGCGATCTACGGTGAAAAAGGTCTGGCAATCAGTGAACGCCAAGACATCGTGTATCTTGAAATCCCGCAGGAATTTTCGCCACCGCGCAAGCGTGACATGCCGCGTGATCCGGTTCTGAACCGGACAGTGGACATGCCGGAAACGCTGTTGTTTCGCTATTCTGCTCTGACCTTCAACGCGCATCGAATCCATTACGATCTGCCGTATGCGCAAGAGGTCGAGAATTATCCGGGGCTGGTGGTGCATGGCCCGTTGCAAGCGACGTTGCTGATGCAAGAAGCCGTTAAGCACCGTGGCCGCACGCCTGATCATTTTGATTTTCGCGGTGTGCATCCTGCCTTTGCAGGAGCGCCCTTGCAGATTGCGGCAACCGAAGAAGACGCAGGCGGTCTGTCGTTGGTGACCGGCACAGACACGCACCAGTGCATGCAAGCCACCGCCATGTGGGAGGAAACCGTATGAGCGGACTGCTCAGCGGCATGCGCGTGGTTGAAGGATCGGCCTTTGTCGCCGTGCCTTTGGCGGGGATGACCCTGGCGCAAATGGGCGCAGAGGTGATCCGTTTTGATCGCATCGGTGGTGGCTTGGACTATGGGCGCTGGCCTGTCGCCCCATCCGGTCAAAGCCTGTTTTGGGCGGGCATGAACAAAGGCAAGAAATCCATTGCTGTGGATATGAAAACCGAACGTGGGCGCGACCTGATCACCCAAGTGATCACCGCACCGGGCGAGGAGGCAGGGCTGTTTCTAACCAACCTTCGGGTGCGCGGCTGGATGGATTACGAAACGCTGAGCCAACACCGCAAGGACTTGATCCAAGTGACGTTAACGGGCGATCGCCATGGCCGCCCACAGGTCGACTACACGGTGAACCCAGCGTTGGGTATTCCGCACATCACTGGGGCCGAGGGCAGCGCCGATCCCGTCGCCAATGCCCTGCCTGCTTGGGATTTGGTTGCTGGAAACTTGTGTGTTTCGGCGCTGCTAGGCGCAGAACGGCACCGCTTGCGGCATGGCGCGGGCCAAGATGTAGAACTTGCGCTCAAGGACGTTGCTGCGGCCACGTTGGGGCACCTGGGAATGATAGGGGATGCGTCGATCAACAGCGACGATCGCGGTAAATCAGGCAACGCGTTGTATGGCGCATACGGGCAGGATTTTGTGTGTGCGGACGGTCGCCGCGTCATGATCATCGGTCTTACGGATCGCCAATGGCGAGGCATTGTCAAAGTGACAGACACCAAAGATGCGATGGCGCGTCTGGCGCAAGAACACAACGTAAACCTGATGAACGAAGGCGTGCGCTGGCGCTTGCGTCACGACATCACAGCGATCCTCGAACCGTGGTTCGCTGCGCGCGCGGTTGCTGATTTCGCCGCTGATTTCGACACCGCGGGTTTGACGTGGTCAGAATTTCGCACAACCCGCCAAGCATTGGCTGAGGATGCAGATCTAAGCACGGCCAACCCGATGTTTCGGGATGTTGTCCAACCGGGCCTTGGTACGTTTCCTGTCCCATCCTGCCCGATCCAGTTTTCTGCGTATGACCGTCAACCGCCCAAAGCTGCACCTGCATTGGGTTTGCACACAGAAGAAATCCTTGGCGATGTTGTCGGTTTGCCGGATGTGGAAATTGCGCAACTGTTTGACAGTGGTGTGGTGGAAAGCCCGGCGTGGTCGGCAAGACGCGGTGCTGCCTAAACATGTGATTTTGTCTCTTGCAAACTGCCCGTTCGGCGCGTAGATCACACCTCGCGTAGGGGTATAGCTCAGTTGGTAGAGCGACGGTCTCCAAAACCGTAGGCCCACAGTTCGAGTCTGTGTGCCCCTGCCACGATTTCTGATCCGCCAATGTACCCCAGTGTACCAAGGTGTGATCGATCTGCCTGTCATTGACATCAACGCTATGCGACCGACAGACAGGCGCATTTCGCCCAGTGATTCAAGTTTTGGGATGTGCTGCCTTGCACCAATGCCCCGACACTGCCCAGACCGCGCCGCCCTGTGACAATCAAATCAGCGCCGCATTGCTCGGCGCAGGCGATGATCTGTTTTGCCGGATCACCGTCGCCCGTGTGGGTTTTGGTGATGTCGCGGCCGAACTCTTTGGCTATTTCACGGCCAGAGTTCAAGACTTTTTCGCAGGCTTCCTGAACCTCTAGATGTGACGGCATCGTGGTCACCGCGTGGTAGCCCGCGACCGCACCCATCGCAAATGCAACCGTGTGCGGTTGGGGCGTGTGAACAAGGTACAGCTCTGAATCGTATTTCCCAGCCAGATCGCAGGCCAGGCGCAGCGCGTTTTCCGACAGTTCCGAACCATCAATGCCGACGACAATCTTTTTGAACATTTGGTGTCCTTCCAAGGATTAGAAAAGACAAATGATACCGGGGCGCAGCGTTTCGGCCTTGATTTGCATCAAGTTTCAATACCTCTGCGTTCGGTATTGCCAGCTGGCTGTTTACGTCTGACCCGCGATCGCTAGGGGGCGTATCCCAAAGCTCTAGCCGTCTGGCAGTTCCGGTGCGCGTCCGACACGTTCGGCCAGACGTGTCACGGTGAGCCCCTGAACGATGATTGAAAAGACGACGACGATGTAGGTCGAGGTCAGGATCAGTGGCTTCCAGTCACCCTCGGGCAGCGACAAGGCCAGTGCGACGGAAATGCCGCCCTTCAAGCCGCCCCAGGTCATGATCGGGATCACGCCATCGCTGAAATCGCGGAACGGTTTCAGCATCAACACCGGCACGGACACGGCGACCAATCGGGCAAACAGCGCCAGTGCGATCGCCATGCAGCCGGTGACCAGCAAATCGAAATCAAAGGCGACGGCAAACACCTCAAAGCCGATCATCAGGAACAGCACTGCGTTTAGAATTTCATCGACGAGTTTCCAGAAGGCTTCGACGTATTTGCGGGTTTCTTCGGACATGCCATGACGCGCGCCAATGTCGCCGATCAGCAGGCCTGCGCAGACCGCCATGATCGGGGCCGAGACGTGCAGGAACACGGCCAGCTCGTAGCCACCAAAGGCGAGCCCCAGCGTGATCAGCACCTCGAGCGAAAAGTCATCGATGCGGCGCATGACGCGGAAGGTCAGCCAGCCAAGGACGATGCCCAAAATGGCACCACCGAGGGCTTCTTGGAAGAACAGCTTTGCGGCGTCACCCAAGCCCGCGGCGTGGTGATCGTCGCCCGTTGGAAAGGCGAGACCGACAAGCACAAGGAACACCACGTAGCCGACGCCGTCGTTAAACAGGCTTTCGCCCGCGATCTTGGTTTCCAGCGATTTTTGCAAATCGGCCTGACGCAGCACGCCCAGAACGGCCACAGGATCGGTCGGGGAAATCAGCGCGCCAAAGACCAGCGCGATCATGATCGGCATGCCGGTTAGCCAATGAAACCCAAAGCCGACGATGGTGGTCGATAACCCAACGCCGATCGTCGCCATCAGCAGAATGACCAGCCACGCCTTGCGCAGGTCAGACAATTTGACGTGCAAGGCACCGGCAAACAGCAGCAGGCCCAACATGCCTTCTAGCAATGCTTCGGAAAATTCCAGTTCCAGCACCTGCGCGCGGATGTTTTCTTCGACCGTTAGGGCAGGGAACAGCGCGTCAGTGGCAATCACTGCAAAGGACGCAATCAGCGCGACCACGAGGATGCCGATGGCTGATGGCAGTTTGAGAAACAGGTAATTGATGGCGCCGAACGCTCCGGCAAGAACGATCAAAAGCGACGCGATTTGAAGAAGTGACATGATGGTCCAGTCTGGATTTTTGTAATCCTTACCACCGTTTGTCATGCGCCGCCATTGTGCAGCGCATGACCATTTTCGTTTGCGTATCTAGCCGGAGATCAGGCTGATCACTGTAAAGATCGCCGCAGACAGCAGTGCGGCGGCAGGCACCGTGATGACCCAGGCCGCAATGATCGTCAGAAAGTGCGAGCGGCGCACCAGTTTGCGACGACGGCGTTCTTCGGTTGGTTGCTCTGGCAAGGTAGGCACATCAATGCGCGCCTTTTTCATGCGGCGTGTTGCATCCCATTCGCGAAAGAACCCGACACCAAAGACGCCACCCACAGCAATGTGGGTCGAGCTGACAGGCAGGCCCAGCCAACTGGCGACAATCACGGTGATCGCGGCTGACAAGGCAACGCAATAGGCGCGCATCGGGTTCAGTTTGGTGATCTGGCTGCCGACCATGCGGATCAGTTTTGGGCCAAACAGGAACAGACCGAACGAGATGCCAAGCGCGCCGATCACCATGACCCATAGCGGGATCGAAATAGCATGCGTGAAATCACCCGATTGCGAGGCTTGGACGATGGCAGCAAGTGGTCCGACCGCGTTCGCCACATCGTTGGCCCCATGCGCAAAGCACAGCAATGCGGCCGAAACAACCAGTGGAATTCCAAATAAAATCTTGAGCGATTTGTTGCGGTTCTCTAGCCCTTCGGATTGTTTCTTGATCACCGGGATCATGATGGCCCAGATCGCGATGCCAATGGCCGCACCGATCATCAGGGACGTCGTGATGTCGATCTTGATGATCTTCTTCAGGCCCTTCAAGGCGAGGTAGCTGGCGAATGCGCCAGCCATGATGCCGACTAGAACCGGCACCCATTTGCGGGCTGCAGCGATCTTGTCAGGCTGATAGATGATGCGGGCTTTGATGAACCACAAAAACGCGGCCGCCACGGCACCGCCCAACACAGGCGAGATCACCCAGCTGGCTGCGATCTTGGTCATTGTCGGCCAGTTTACGGCCGCGAAGCCGGCAGCCGCGATGCCCGCGCCCATTACGCCCCCCACAACCGAGTGGGTCGTGGACACAGGTGCGCCGACCCACGTGGCAAGGTTCACCCAAAGGGCCGCTGACAAAAGTGCTGCGAGCATCGCCCAGATAAACACTTGGGCCGTTGGCAGGCTGTCTGGTGCGATGATGCCTTTGGCGATGGTTTTGACCACGTCGCCGCCGGCAATCAGTGCGCCAGCGCTTTCAAACACCACGGCAATCGCGATCGCGCTGCCCATCGACAGTGCACCGGCCCCAACGGCGGGGCCCATGTTGTTGGCGACATCGTTGGCCCCGATGTTCAGCGCCATGTAGGCCCCGATCCCGGCGGCAACGATCACAACCAGCGTGTTGCTGGATTGCCCGAAAAACACCGCCGCCAAGAGGCTGGCCAGCACGATGAACACCAGCGATATACCCGGCCCAACCATGGGGCGCGCAGCATAGGCCGTTGCTATTTCCAGATTGGACAGGCGCCCAAGGTCACGGTCGAGCGTCTCTAGATTGCCCGCTTCGAAATCGTTATTGGACATAGTCCCCCCCAAACGACAAATTCATTTGAATCGCGATTAGCAGACTTTTTCGAATGGCTCAATTACCGCAAGTGCCGTGTTATCATCTTCCAGTGAAACCGGCTGTAACCGTGCTCTGTGACCTTCAGGTGTGGCATAACCATCGCATGTAGGTCCTGAAGTCGATGAAACGGGACGGTCGGGCTGGCGTGATGTTCTGCGTGATAGGGCATGTTCCACGCCAGTTTACGAATGACGAAAGACGTGAATGTGGTCCGTGTGTTGGCAAACATGTCGGCCACCAGTGGGCAGCGCCCATGCTCTGCCATCAGGTACAGACGCAGGAATGGCTGACCGAGCAGCATCGGAATGATCCAGATGTACAGCACCTGCCAAAACCCGCCCGATACACTGACCAGCGCAATCAAGGCATAAATTCCGATCAGAACCTGCGCCTCTTTGCGCACTGTTGCCAGCTTGGCGGTCGGGACGAAATCGTCGTCACAGTGCCCGCGCGCATTGTGCACCAAGGTTTTGAAATGGCTGGCATAGGTCGGCAGGCCTGAAACATGGGTGATGTACTGGCCCCATGTTTCGGGCTTTGGAAAGGCCAGTTCGGGGTCTTTGCCTTGAACCTGCGTGTAGCGGTGGTGTGCGAAGTGGAAATACCGAAACCAGTTGGACGGAAGCACCAGAACGCACCCACAGACGGCACCGACAATGCGGTTCAACATCGGTGTTGCAAACGGCGTCAAATGGCAGGTTTCGTGCAACAAGGTGAACAAGAACACCAACAGAATGCCTTGGATCAACATCAAAACTGGCCACCCCGGAACTTGCCAGACAATCAACGTTCCAATCAGCGCAATCAGCCCCCAATGTGCGGCCAGATGCATCAACCCGATGACATCAGATTTGGCATTCAGATCATTGCGTAGCTCTGGCGTGAGCGATTTTAGAAAACTGCGGTGATCCATATTCGTCCTTTAGGGTCTCAAAATTCATACGTTAGAAATTTCGATGTTGCCACGGATTTGCCACAGTTCTGGCACGCGGTTGGCACATTTACGTGGGATTGTGTCGGTGAAAGGGCGCACGTCTGCTGTGCACCTTGTGTTTACGATTTATGAATGAGTACTGCCATGAGCGCCCAAGCTGCCACCTTGGATGACGACAAAACGTTGTCCGCCATCCGCTCCGTTTTGACCGAACCTGCTGAGGTTGCGGCCCCAGTCCCCAAGATTGAACAGGAACCGCGGATCCGGTCCACAATTGACCCACTGCCAACGGCCGCAGTCGCGGCAGAAGCACCAGCCGATGCCAAGCTATCCTTGGTGGAACAGGTGCGCGGTATCGCGTTTCGTCCATCGCGCAAAATGGTGTTTTGGGGTGTCGTGGCGCTGCTGGTTATTTTGCGCCCGCATGTGTTTGTGATCGGCGCAATTGTCGCCCTGTTCATTATCGGCGGCGCATTCGCTGTGTTTGGCGGCGATGCGGTCTGGGGGGTTGCGATGCGCTGTTTTACGCGGTTCGCCAATATCGCCCCGACGCGGGCTGCGCGCCTTGCCAAACGTATGGACACGTTCGCCTTGCGCTGGGACGCGTTGTTGGACCGGTTCCCGGATGGATCCGTGGACGGGCTTTACTTGCCCGACTTTCAGGCACAGACCAAAGCCGATGAACATCACGCCGCGGTCATGTCCGAACGACTGGCGCGCATGCAATCCAGCGCTCGGGCCTAAGCATCACGCGCAATGTGGCCTTGAATTTGCCTGAAACCACGGTTACATGGCCTTTCAACGCAGCGCGATAGGGCATCACCATGGCAATCACCAATCCACTTCAGTTCATTCAGCAAGTTCGCTCTGAGGTGTCCAAAGTTGTTTGGCCGACACGCCGCGAAGTCGTGTTGACCACCGTCATGGTCTTTATCATGGCCGCGCTGACAGCGATCTTTTTCGCTACAGTCGATATTTTGATCCGCGGCGGGTTGCGCCAGGTTCTCGAAATCTTCGGCTAAACCCCTCCGTTATTACGCTAAGGGCCTTGAACCGAAACGGTTTGGCGGGTAAATGGCGGCTCTACCCAGTGTGAAGGCGTGCGTCGATTCGAGATGTGCGCAGTGGTTCATATGGGGATCCCACGGTGATCACCGTGGGGAAATTTTGAATTCGGTTGCGGGCGTTTGCCACGTGACCCGCAGACAAGGGCAGACAGCACATGGCGAAACGGTGGTATTCGGTCAGCGTTCTTTCGAACTTCGAAAAGAAAATTGCTGAAACAATCCGGACGTCAGTCGCCGAGCAAGGTCTGGAGGACGAGATCGACGAAGTTCTGGTCCCGACCGAAGAAGTGATTGAAGTCCGTCGTGGCAAAAAAGTTACGAACGAACGCCGGTTCATGCCAGGCTATGTTCTGGTGCACATGGAAATGTCTGACCGTGGCTATCACCTGATCAACTCGATCAACCGCGTCACAGGTTTCTTGGGTCCGCAAGGTCGCCCGATGCCGATGCGCGATGCCGAAGTGAACCAGATCCTGAACCGTGTACAAGAAGGCGAAGACAGCCCGCGTACGCTTATTCACTTTGAAACAGGTGAAAAAGTTAAGGTCAACGACGGTCCGTTCGAGGATTTCGACGGTATGGTGGAAGAAGTGGACGAAGAGAACCAGCGCCTCAAGGTGACGGTATCGATCTTTGGTCGCGAAACTCCGGTCGAGCTGGAATTCACTCAAGTCACCAAACAGATGTAATATCTGCGGTGGGCCGCGTGTCCACCAACGCTATTTTCGCTAAATGTAATTCAAGAACACGCCTTTCGGGCGTGTTTTTTTGTGATTTACGCTAATCGGCGTCAGGGCCAAAAAAAAATATGTCCCAGGGCGGACGCAGTTGGCACGCCCTTGATTCAAAAGGAAATGAGTCTTTCCAATAGTTTAGCTAGGCGGCTGCAACCATGGCGATTCTCTGCGGGTAATTTGAACGCAAGAAAAGTCAAACGCACATGTTGACGGCTCCCCTAAATATGCTTCAATTGCGACAATTCAACACGATATATTGCTGTTGATCTAAAGAATTCGAGCCGTTTTTAGGGGGTCAAAAACGATGTCATTAAGATTTTTCAAGGAAAATTTACCTTGGATCGCACCGTCTGCCGCGATTGTATTTGCTGCTTCAGGATATTTCGACCGAGGGTTAAGAACGCAAGCCGCACCAGAGACTGTCATTGAACAGGTTCAACCCGTACAGGCTGCTGCCGCGCCTTTGGTTGGAAATGGTGTTGTCGCACAAGCATCGCAAGATCAAGTTGTCGCGCGCGCGGACACAGGCATCGGGACCAGCCTGACATCGCCAATCACTTCGCAAAACCAACCGACATTCACGGACACGCAACCGACTGCCGTTGCGACCTTGGGTGCCGTGCAGGGGCAATTGTTGGGTCAGCCGCAACCGACACAACAGGTTGCGTCCTTCGAAAGCAATCCGGCCGCGTTCTTTAAAGACGCGCAAGCCAGCCTGAACGCTGCGAATTCGTGCAAAGACGATCTGCGGGCTTTGGCGGCGCAAGCGCGTGTTTATTTCCCAAGCGGTGGTCTGACTGCCGAAGAAGCCGGCCTGTCACAAGCCCGTTTGATCGGCACAGTGATGCAAGGCTGCAAAGGCGTTGGCATTCTGGTCACTGGCCACTCTGATCCATCTGGTGATCCGGCTGTGAACCTGCGCCTTAGCCAAAAACGCGCCGAATTGGTGATCCAACGGATCAGCGCATCTGGCATCGATACCTCGTCGTTTGTGCCGCAAGGGTTTGGCGATCGTCAGCCATCGACCGCAACGGGCTCAAAGACGCGGGCATACTACGATCGCCGCGTTGAATTCTCGGTTGTGGATTTGCAAACCAACGCATCATTCACAACGGCCTCGACGCAATCGACGTTCACACCATCTTGTGTCGCGCGTTTGGAAAAAGCCGTTCAGAACACCAAACTGTACTATTCGCCACGCTCCATCGCGGCCCCTGCGGCTGATTTGGACACGGTCCTGCAACTGGCAAAACAAGCATCGGCCTGCCCGCAAGCCCGCTTGCGCATCATTGGCCAGCACACGGACGAAACTTGGGCGAACGAAGACTTTAACACCGGCATCCTGCGCGCCAAGGCGTTGATGTCGATCCTGGTCGGGCAGGGCATCGCCTCGAACCAAGTGATTATTGCAGCACCGTCCCGCTCTGTCGGGGTGGAAGGGCAACCACAACTGAGCAATAGCCGCGTCGATTTCGACGTCATACAAGAGCCGAGTTAAGACCTGTCGAGCAGACTCTTAAAAGAAGCTCATAAAATGGGGCGCGCAAGCGCCTCATTTTTTTTGTCTAAAACCACGTCTTGAATTGTTTCAGGCTTCGGTGTATCCGCCGCGATGGTCGCATCCGTGTGACTGTCCCTGTGGGAGGAAAGCGCAACGCGTTGCGACAACCGAACCACATCACATAAATCTGGCGCAACGCGATGTGTCGGAGTTGAGAAAGGAAATGGCTCATGGCCAAGAAGCTCGTCGGGTCGATGAAGTTGCAAGTTGCAGCTGGTCAAGCAAACCCATCCCCACCCGTAGGCCCAGCATTGGGTCAACGCGGCATTAACATCATGGAATTCTGCAAAGCGTTTAACGCCAAAACTGCAGACCTGGAGCCAGGTGCGCCTTGCCCAACCGTGATCAGCTATTACCAAGACAAGTCTTTCACGATGGAAATCAAGACGCCACCTGCGTCCTACTTCCTCAAGAAAGCTGCCAAAGTGAAATCTGGCGCGACCAACCCGTCCCGTGACGTTGTCGGTTCCGTGACTGTGAAACAGATTCGCGAAATCGCAGAAGCCAAAATGGCCGATCTGAACGCCAACGATATCGAAGCGGCGATGAAGATCATCATGGGCTCGGCCCGTTCTATGGGCATTGAGGTTAAGTAAGATGGCAAAACTAGGTAAACGTACAACCGCCGCCCGCGAAGCATTTGTTGGCAAAAACAATCTGACCGTCGAAGATGCTGTGGCACTGGTGAAAGCCAACGCAACTGCGAAATTTGACGAAACAATCGAAATCGCAATGAACCTGGGCGTTGACCCACGTCACGCGGACCAAATGGTTCGTGGTGTTGTTGGCCTGCCAAACGGCACTGGCAAAACAATGCGCGTTGCTGTTTTTGCCCGCGGCCCAAAAGCTGACGAAGCAACAGCGGCTGGTGCGGACATTGTCGGCGCAGAAGACCTGATGGAAACTGTGCAATCCGGCAAAATCGAATTTGATCGCTGCATTGCAACACCAGACATGATGCCAATCGTTGGTCGTCTGGGTAAAGTTCTGGGTCCACGTAACCTGATGCCAAACCCAAAAGTGGGCACGGTAACAATGGACGTGGCCGATGCGGTCAAAGCGGCCAAAGGCGGCGAAGTACAGTTTAAGGTCGAGAAGGCCGGTGTTGTACACGCAGGTATCGGCAAAGCGTCATTCGACGAAGCCAAGCTGATCGAAAACGTTCGCTCGTTCATCGATGCGGTTGCTAAAGCACGCCCAGCCGGGTCCAAAGGCGCGTACATGAAAAAGATCGTCATCAGCTCTTCCATGGGCCCAGGTGTTTCGATCAACATCGAAAGCGCGACCGGCGAAGCATAAGCTTTTCTGCTGTAAGATTTTGGAAAGAGGCGCTCTTGCGGGGGCGCCTTTTTTGTTTTGGAGCGGCGTTCTGATGACGGTCGTACAGTTATTCGTGCATCGCCTCTTGCCCAACTGCGGCTTTGGGACTAAACCACGCCTCGTCTGGTCGCGCGATTCTGTCGTGTGATCTGATACTTCGTCCGAGACGGTGGGTTGAGACAGGACAAAATCTTGTTTCTATAAAGCCTGCCTGAGATGGGAAAAACCAGATTTACTCGAGCGCCTGAATGGGCCTCGCTGCGATCTTGGGCGGACCCGTAAGGACCCGACTGTCAGGGTTTCTCACGAGACTCTGGCTGAACTGAGCCGGGGATACTTCCCCAAAATTGGAGTGAAACTGTGGATAGAGCACAAAAAGAACAATTGGTCGACGAACTCGGCCAAATCTTTGAAAGCTCTGGCGTTGTTGTGGTAAGCCACTACGCCGGTCTGACAGTTGCTGACATGCAGTCTTTGCGCGCGAAAGCGTCCGAAGCAGGGTCTGCTGTTCGTGTTGCCAAAAACAGGCTCGCCAAGATCGCCCTAGACGGAAAGCCATGCGCAAGCATTGCTGACTTCCTAACGGGCATGACCGTTCTAACCTATTCTGAGGACCCCGTGGCAGCTGCCAAAGTGGCCGAAGACTTTGCCAAAGAAAACGATAACTTCGTGATTCTTGGTGGGGCAATGGGTGAGAACGCGTTGGACCGGGCTGGTGTTACAGCTGTTTCCAAAATGCCGTCGCGCGACGAACTTATCGCGACAATCGCCGGCATGCTGGGCGCACCTGCAAGCAACATCGCTGGGGCCATTGGCGCACCTGCAAGCAACATTGCATCCATCTTGTCCACTGTTGAGGACAAGGCGGCAGCTTAAGCAATCGTCAAACTGGCGTCTGGTGAATATGCCGACGTTGGAACACACATATCGTTAACGGAAAGAGCTAAAACATGGCTGATCTGAAAAAAATGGCAGAAGACATCGTTGGTCTTACACTGCTTGAAGCACAAGAACTGAAAACTATCCTCAAAGACGAGTACGGCATCGAGCCTGCAGCCGGTGGCGCAGTCATGATGGCGGGCCCTGCAGACGGCGGTGCCGATGAAGAGGAAAAAACTGAATTCGACGTCGTTCTGAAGAACGCCGGCGCATCCAAAATCAACGTGATCAAAGAAGTTCGCGGCATCACAGGCCTGGGCCTGAAAGAAGCCAAAGACTTGGTTGAAGCTGGCGGCAAAATCAAAGAAGGCGTTGATAAAGCTGAAGCAGAAGACGTTAAAGCCAAGCTGGAAGCAGCTGGCGCAGAAGTCGAACTGGCCTAAGCCACTTCGCCTTTATGGCATTATGGAAACGGCGGTCCGCAAGGGTCGCCGTTTTTGTTTGTGGGGTTGGTGTCTAACGCCTGGTTCGCGGATTAGCGGACCTTGAATTCAACTTCGATATGTTCTTGCTCGCGTGCTACGTCGAAGAGGGCTTTGACACGAGGCACCAAAGCAGCGACGCTTGTTGGCAGATTGGTGCCTACTGACAAATCGATGGAATAAGGTGGCATAACGTTGTTGATATCGCTTGTGACGCTGTCCCATAGAGCATCCAAGTTTCGTCCGTGCCAATCCGGCGCATCGAGCGATGAAAGCAAAATACCGTAAAAATCATCAACGGTTTTTCAGCTTGATATGTCGATAGCAATTCGCTTCATCACGCAAGCATCGCATACGTTTGGCGCGGTTACTATGGGCTCAAAACCGCCGTTCACCCAAACCTATTGACCGACCCCACCCATCTTTGCGACACTCCCTTATCACAGCGCAAACCACGCTAGGCCACCAATCTGATCTGATCCCCCCTTGCGTTCGCCACGTTCACGACTTATTTAGCAACTTCACGCGGGTTCGATTGATTCGAAACCCGTTTTTTCTGTCGCGCATAATGGAGCCGTAAATAACCCTCTGACACCCACAACGTCACGCAGGGAACGGCAAAGCATTGTGCGACACCTGTCTTGGTAAGTCCCCGAAATCGCGGGCATTTTCCAAGGCAGGAGAGGTCGGGAGCCACACATTGGGACGTGTGGCAAGAATAGGCCTCTCTATCGCTGTCTCGTAGGGATAGGCACCGTGGCCCGACGGTGACTGTCTCAATTGAGAAAACTGAAAGGTGACCTAGTCTTATGGCGCAATCGTTCCTTGGTCAGAAACGTCTACGTAAATATTATGGCAAAATCCGCGAAGTGCTGGAAATGCCGAACCTTATCGAGGTACAGAAATCATCGTATGATCTGTTCCTGAACTCTGGTGATGCCACCACGCCGACCGACGGCGAAGGCATTACAGGTGTGTTCCAATCCGTCTTTCCTATCAAAGACTTCAACGAAACATCCGTTCTGGAATACGTCAAGTATGAGCTGGAAAAGCCCAAATATGACGTAGAAGAATGTCAGCAACGCGACATGACGTACAGCGCGCCGCTTAAGGTGACGCTGCGTTTGATCGTGTTTGATGTAGATGAAGACACAGGCGCAAAATCCGTCAAAGACATCAAAGAACAAGACGTGTTCATGGGCGATATGCCTTTGATGACACCAAACGGCACGTTTGTTGTAAACGGTACCGAGCGCGTGATCGTTTCGCAAATGCACCGCTCGCCTGGTGTGTTCTTTGACCACGACAAAGGCAAAAGCCACTCTTCGGGCAAACTGTTGTTTGCTTGCCGCATCATCCCATACCGCGGCTCTTGGTTGGACTTTGAATTTGACGCCAAAGACATCGTATTCTGCCGCATTGACCGTCGCCGCAAACTGCCGGTAACGACATTGTTGTATGCCCTTGGTCTTGACCAAGAATCGATGATGGACGCCTATTACGACACCGTCACCTACACACATCAAAAGAACAAAGGCTGGGTCGCCCCGTTCTTCCCTGATCGTGTCCGTGGCACGCGCCCGACCTATGATTTGGTTGACGCCGCCACCGGTGAAGTGATTGCCGAAGCTGGCAAGAAAGTAACCCCACGCGCCGTCAAGAAATTGATCGACGAAGGCACGGTTCAAAACCTGCTGGTCCCATTCGATCACATCGTTGGCAAATTCGTGTCCAAAGACATCATCAACGAAGAAACCGGTGCGATTTACGTCGAAGCTGGTGACGAGTTGACACTGGAATACGACAAAGACGGCGATCTGATCGGCGGCACAGCAAAAGAGCTGATCGAAGCCGGCATCACGGACATCCCAGTTCTGGATATCGACAACATCAACGTCGGTCCGTACATGCGCAACACCCTTGCGATGGATAAAAACATGAACCGCGAAACCGCGCTCATGGATATCTACCGCGTGATGCGTCCGGGCGAGCCACCCACCGTTGATGCGGCGTCGAACCTGTTCGACACGTTGTTCTTTGATGGCGAACGCTATGATCTGTCGGCTGTTGGTCGTGTGAAAATGAACATGCGCTTGGCTTTGGACAAAGAAGACACGCAGCGCACGCTGGACCGCGAAGACATCGTGGCCTGCATCAAGGCGCTGGTTCACCTACGCGACGGGCGCGGCGACATCGACGATATTGACCACTTGGGCAACCGTCGTGTGCGTTCCGTTGGCGAGCTGATGGAAAACCAGTACCGCGTTGGTTTGTTGCGCATGGAGCGCGCGATCAAAGAGCGTATGTCGTCTGTCGAGATCGACACGGTCATGCCGCAAGACTTGATCAACGCCAAACCGGCGGCTGCTGCGGTACGCGAATTCTTCGGCTCTAGCCAGCTGTCGCAATTCATGGACCAAACCAACCCGCTCTCTGAGGTTACGCACAAGCGCCGCCTGTCCGCGCTTGGACCAGGTGGTTTGACACGCGAACGTGCCGGTTTTGAAGTCCGTGACGTTCACCCAACGCACTACGGTCGGATGTGTCCGATTGAAACGCCCGAGGGTCCGAACATTGGTCTGATCAACTCGCTGGCCACGTTTGCCCGCGTGAACAAATACGGCTTTATTGAAACACCGTACCGCCGCGTCGAAAACCGCGTTGTGACGGATGACGTTCAATACATGTCCGCGACCGAAGAAATGCGTCACACTGTGGCTCAGGCCAACGCGCAACTCGACGAAAACGGTCGTTTCCAAAACGATCTGGTCAGCACGCGCCAGTCTGGTGATTACACGCTGGCACCGTCTGAAAATGTCGATCTGATCGATGTTTCACCAAAGCAGTTGGTATCTGTTGCGGCGTCTTTGATCCCGTTCCTCGAAAACGACGATGCGAACCGGGCCTTGATGGGTTCGAACATGCAACGTCAGGCGGTTCCTTTGCTGCAGGCCGAAGCGCCTCTGGTCGGGACCGGCATCGAAGAAGTTGTGGCACGGGATTCCGGTGCGGCTTACATGGCGAAACGCGCAGGCATCATCGACCAAGTTGATGCCACACGTATCGTTGTGCGTGCGACCGAAGACCTGGAACTGGGCGACGCGGGCGTAGACATCTACCGCATGCGTAAATTCCAACGCTCCAACCAAAACACCTGCATCAACCAGCGTCCGTTGGTGAAAGTTGGCGAACGCGTGACCAAAGGTCAGGTTATTGCTGATGGTCCATCGACCGACATGGGTGAATTGGCCTTGGGTAAAAACGTGGTTGTCGCGTTTATGCCTTGGAACGGTTACAACTACGAAGACTCGATCCTGATCTCTGAGCGCGTTTCGCGTGACGACGTGTTCACATCCATCCACATCGAAGAATTCGAAGTGGCGGCACGTGACACGAAACTGGGTCCAGAAGAAATCACTCGCGACATTCCAAACGTCGGTGAAGAAGCGCTGCGCAACCTCGACGAGGCAGGCATCGTTTACATCGGCGCGGACGTTGAACCGGGTGACATTCTGGTCGGCAAGATCACACCAAAAGGCGAAAGCCCGATGACACCAGAAGAAAAGCTTCTGCGCGCCATCTTTGGTGAAAAAGCCTCTGACGTGCGTGACACATCGTTGCGTGTGAAACCGGGTGATTTCGGGACTGTTGTTGAGGTTCGTGTGTTCAACCGCCACGGCGTTGAAAAAGACGAACGTGCGCTGCAAATCGAGCGTGAAGAAGTCGAACGTCTGGCCCGTGACCGCGACGATGAAATGGCGATCCTTGATCGCAACATCTATGCGCGTTTGTCGGATCTGATGACAGGCAACGAAGTCGCAAAGGGGCCAAAAGGCGTCCGCGCGGGTGCGTTGGTCGACGCAGAAATGCTAGAAGCGTTCCCACGCTCTGCTTGGTGGCAGATCGCGTTGAAAGACGAAGACGCAGCACAGATCGTCGAGGCCCTGAACGAGCAATACGAAGTGCAAAAGCGCGCTTTGGATGCCCGCTTTGAGGACAAAGTCGAGAAAGTCCGTCGTGGAGATGACCTACCGCCGGGCGTCATGAAGATGGTCAAAGTGTTCATCGCGGTAAAGCGCAAGCTGCAACCGGGCGACAAAATGGCTGGCCGTCACGGGAACAAAGGTGTTATTTCCAAGGTTGTACCGATGGAAGACATGCCGTTCCTTGAGGATGGTACACCTGTCGACTTCTGTCTGAACCCACTTGGCGTTCCGTCACGTATGAACGTTGGTCAGATCCTCGAAACACACATGGGTTGGGCCGCACGCGGTCTGGGTTTGAACGTGGACGAGGCTTTGCAAGAGTACAAACGCTCTGGCGATTTGACACCTGTGCGCGAAGCAATGTCTTTGGCCTATGGCGACGATGTCTATCAAGAAGGCATCGCTGGCATGGACGAAGACGAGCTGGTTGATGCGGCTGGCAACGTCACACGCGGTGTGCCGATCGCGACGCCAGTCTTTGACGGCGCGAAAGAAGCAGACGTGAACGATGCGCTGAAACGTGCGGGCTTTAGCACCTCTGGTCAATCAGACTTGTACGATGGCCGCACAGGCGAGAAATTCTCGCGTCAGGTCACCGTGGGCGTCAAATACCTGCTGAAACTGCACCACCTTGTGGACGACAAAATCCACGCGCGTTCAACTGGTCCATACTCGCTGGTCACCCAGCAGCCATTGGGCGGTAAAGCGCAATTTGGTGGTCAGCGCTTTGGGGAAATGGAAGTCTGGGCGCTTGAAGCGTACGGCGCGGCCTACACCCTGCAGGAAATGCTGACCGTGAAATCGGATGATGTTGCTGGACGGACGAAAGTCTACGAAAGCATCGTCAAAGGCGAGGACAACTTTGAAGCCGGCGTGCCGGAATCCTTCAACGTTCTGGTCAAAGAAGTCCGGGGCCTCGGCCTGAACATGGAACTCCTGGACGCTGAGGAAGACGAATAACGGATCGAGGCGGGGGACACCCCCGCCTTACCGAAACTCGACCTTCTAATGCCTCCCTTTCAAGGATTTGAAAATGAACCAGGAACTGACAAACAACCCGTTTAACCCGATCGCACCGGTGAAAACCTTCGACGAGATCAAAGTGTCTTTGGCATCGCCAGAGCGCATCTTGTCGTGGTCTTTTGGTGAGATCAAAAAGCCGGAAACCATCAACTACCGGACGTTCAAGCCCGAGCGTGATGGCCTGTTCTGCGCGCGTATCTTTGGCCCGATCAAAGACTACGAATGCCTCTGCGGCAAATACAAACGCATGAAATATCGCGGCGTTGTCTGCGAAAAATGTGGTGTCGAAGTCACGCTGCAAAAAGTACGTCGCGAGCGTATGGGCCACATCGAATTGGCCGCACCCGTTGCACACATCTGGTTCCTGAAGTCGCTGCCATCCCGCATCGGCCTGATGCTGGACATGACATTGCGTGATCTGGAACGTGTTTTGTACTTTGAAAACTACGTTGTGATCGAACCCGGTCTGACGGAACTGTCCTACGGTCAGATGATGTCCGAAGAAGAGTACATGGACGCCCAAGACGCCTACGGCATGGACGCCTTCACCGCCAACATCGGTGCCGAAGCGATCCGCGAAATGCTGGCGGCGATCGATCTTGAAGCCGAAGCTGACCAGCTGCGCGCCGATTTGGCCGAAGCGACTGGTGAGTTGAAGCCCAAGAAGATCATCAAACGGCTGAAAGTTGTGGAATCCTTCCTTGAATCCGGCAACCGTCCGGAGTGGATGGTTCTGACCGTGATCCCGGTGATCCCGCCAGAATTGCGCCCGCTGGTGCCGCTGGATGGTGGTCGTTTTGCGACGTCCGATCTGAACGATCTGTATCGCCGTGTGATCAACCGGAACAATCGTCTGAAACGTCTGATCGAACTGCGCGCGCCTGATATTATTGTGCGCAACGAAAAGCGGATGTTGCAGGAATCTGTGGATGCGTTGTTTGACAACGGCCGTCGTGGCCGTGTGATTACGGGCGCCAACAAACGTCCGTTGAAATCACTGTCCGACATGCTGAAGGGTAAGCAAGGTCGTTTCCGTCAGAACCTTTTGGGCAAACGCGTCGACTTTTCCGGTCGTTCGGTGATTGTGACGGGGCCTGAGCTGAAGCTGCACCAGTGTGGCTTGCCGAAAAAGATGGCTTTGGAACTGTTCAAGCCGTTCATCTATTCGCGTCTTGAAGCCAAAGGTCTGTCTTCGACCGTCAAACAAGCCAAGAAGCTGGTCGAAAAAGAGCGTCCCGAAGTGTGGGATATCTTGGACGAGGTTATTCGCGAACACCCGGTCATGTTGAACCGTGCGCCGACCTTGCACCGTTTGGGCATCCAGGCGTTCGAACCGGTCCTGATCGAAGGTAAAGCGATCCAGCTGCACCCGCTGGTGTGTTCTGCGTTTAACGCGGATTTCGACGGTGACCAAATGGCGGTCCACGTTCCGTTGTCTTTGGAAGCGCAACTCGAAGCGCGCGTTTTGATGATGTCCACGAACAACGTTCTGTCGCCTGCCAACGGCGCGCCGATCATTGTTCCGTCACAGGACATGATTTTGGGTCTGTACTACACGACGCTTGATCGCGCTGGCATGAAGGGCGAAGGCATGGTCTTCTCCTCGATCGACGAAGTTCAGCACGCGCTGGATTCCGGCGAGGTGCACTTGCACGCCCGCGTCACTGCCCGTCTTCCGCAGATCGACGAGGAAGGTAACGAAGTGATGCAACGCTTTGAAACCACACCTGGTCGTATCCGTTTGGGCGCGCTGTTACCGCTGAATGCCAAGGCTCCGTTCGAGCTGGTCAACCGTTTGCTGCGCAAGAAAGAAGTGCAGCAGGTCATCGATACGGTCTACCGTTATTGCGGTCAGAAAGAGTCGGTTATCTTCTGTGACCACATCATGACGCTGGGCTTCCGCGAAGCGTTCAAGGCCGGTATTTCGTTTGGTAAAGACGACATGCTGATCCCTGATAGCAAATGGCCACTGGTTGATGAAACGCGCGATCAGGTCAAAGATTTCGAACAACAGTACATGGACGGCCTGATCACTCAGGGCGAAAAGTACAACAAAGTTGTCGATGCTTGGTCAAAGTGTAACGACAAAGTCACCGACGCGATGATGGGTGCGATTTCTGACACACGCCACAACGAAGCGGGCGCTGAAATGGAGCCGAACTCGGTTTACATGATGGCCCACTCTGGTGCGCGTGGGTCTGTGACGCAGATGAAACAGCTGGGCGGTATGCGCGGTCTGATGGCGAAACCAAACGGTGACATCATCGAAACGCCGATCATCTCGAACTTTAAAGAAGGCCTGACCGTTCTCGAGTACTTCAACTCGACGCACGGTGCACGTAAAGGTCTGTCTGATACGGCTCTGAAAACGGCGAACTCGGGTTACTTGACCCGTCGTTTGGTTGACGTGGCGCAAGACTGTATCGTTCGCATGATCGACTGTGGCACTGAAAATTCGATCACAGCCGTGGCAGCGATCAACGATGGCGAAGTTGTCTCGTCCCTCGCCGATCGCCTGTTGGGTCGTGTTGTGGCCGAAGATCTGCTGAAGCCGGGTACGGACGAGGTACTCATCGCGCATGGCACATTGATCGACGAGCACATGGCAGACGCCATCGACAAAGCCGGCGTTGCCTCTGCACGCATCCGTAGCCCATTGACGTGCGAGGCCGAAGAAGGCGTTTGCGCAACATGCTACGGTCGCGACCTTGCACGCGGTACACGGGTAAACACTGGCGAAGCGGTCGGCATTATTGCTGCCCAATCCATCGGTGAACCGGGTACGCAGCTGACAATGCGGACGTTCCACATTGGCGGCGTTGCACAGGGTGGCCAACAGTCGTTCCTCGAGGCGTCCCAAGCGGGTAAGGTTGTGTTCGAAAGCGCGCAAACTTTGAAAAATGCCAACGGCGAAATCATGGTCATGGGCCGCAACATGAAGTTGTCCATTGTCGATGAAAACGGCGACGAGCGTGCCAGCCACAAAATCGGCTATGGTTCCAAACTGTTTGTCACAGACGGCCAAGACATTGCCGCCGGCGACAAAATGTTCGAATGGGATCCGTACACATTGCCGATGATCGCGGAGAAATCCGGTACTGCGAAATTCGTTGACCTTGTCAGCGGGATCGCAATCCGTGACGAAACCGATGATGCGACAGGCATGACCCAAAAGATCGTCATCGACTGGCGCTCTGCGGCCAAAGGCAACGAACTGAAACCAGAGATCATCTTGGTCGACAAAGACGGCGAGCCAGTGCGCAATGACGCGGGCAACCCTGTGACCTATCCGATGTCTGTGGATGCGGTTCTGTCCATTGAGGACGGCCAGGAAATCGTTGCCGGTGAAATCGTCGCGCGTATCCCGCGTGAAGGTTCCAAGACCAAGGACATTACCGGTGGTTTGCCGCGGGTTGCGGAATTGTTCGAAGCACGTCGTCCAAAAGATCACGCGATCATCGCGGAAATCGATGGTTATGTGCGCTACGGCAAGGACTACAAAAACAAGCGTCGCATCGCGATCGAGTCATCCGAAGATCCGGATCACAAGGTCGAGTACATGGTGCCCAAGGGCAAGCACATCCCTGTTGCTGAAGGTGACTTCATCAAGAAGGGTGACTACATCATGGACGGCAACCCGGCCCCGCACGATATTCTTGCGGTTATGGGAGTAGAGGCGCTTGCGAACTACATGATCGACGAAGTGCAGGACGTTTACCGCCTGCAAGGTGTGAAAATTAACGACAAACACATCGAAGTCATCGTCCGCCAAATGCTGCAAAAGTGGGAAGTCCAGGATTCTGGCGACACCACGATGCTGAAGGGCGAACATGTAGACAAGCAAGAGTTCATGGCCGCCAACGAAAAGGCACTGTCCAAGAAAGGTCGCGAAGCCAAAGGCGAACCGATCCTGTTGGGCATCACCAAAGCGTCCTTGCAGACACGTTCGTTCATCTCGGCTGCGTCGTTCCAAGAAACAACCCGCGTTCTGACCGAAGCCTCGGTTCAGGGCAAACGCGACAAACTGGTTGGCCTCAAGGAAAACGTAATCGTGGGTCGTTTGATCCCTGCCGGGACGGGTGGCGCGACCATGCAAATGCGCGCTGTTGCCACAGACCGTGACAACGTGGTCATTGAAGCCCGCCGCGAAGAAGCCGAAGAGGCCGCCCGTTTGGCAGCCCCTGCAGCGACAGACGTGGTTGGTGGTGATGTGTTCGACACAGTGATCACAACGGACGAAGACAGCCGCGACTAAAGCGACACGTTTTCAGACCTAAATTTGGCCCTCGCATCCCGCAACGGATGCGGGGGCTTTTTTGTGTGGTACGGCGAGCGCCGCAGCGCGGTCGTAATCCGCCGGATTTATCTAAAGTTAAGCAACAATTTCAAATTATTCTGAATGAAGTTGCACTGTCCTGCCGCAATCATTGCCAGCTTTGAACACGTAAACCTTGTGAATTGATCCTCAGAACACACACCCACTCAGGGTCGACTAAATCACAAAGGAGACTACAAATGTTTAAGAAAGCCGTATCCGCCGCAGTTTTGTTGGCTGTCACTTCTACCACTGCTCACGCGGGCATTGGTGACAGAATTTTGAACATGTTTGAGACAAACAACGTCCAACTTGCATCCGCCAATGGAGGGCACAAACGGGTCTACAATCGCCCGCCTGCGTCCTACGTTGGTCAGTGGTTCACGACATCTGACGGTTGTTCCTATTCGCGCGCCAATCCTCCGGGTGGTGTGTCCACGTGGTATCTGATCCAGAATCCGCATCACATTGGCCAGCCGAACGCACATTGGGGATGCGCCCCGACATTGTAAAAATAGGCCTCGTCGTAAAACACGAGGCCTTTTCTTTTGGCCGCTGTCGGTGTTGTGTAGCGATTAGACCTCGCAACTCAAAGGCGCTCAGGCATGTCTCCAAATATGACCGGCGCGCTGCTGATGATGGCCTCGATGGCCGCATTCACTGCCAACGATATTTTTGTGAAACTGACCGGCGGTGCCGTGCCGCTGTTCCAATTTTTGTTCCTGCGCGGGATACTTTCGACGCTTATGGTGCTGGGCTTTGCGCGGTATCTGGGCGCGCTCCGATTTGACCTGCGGCGCAGTGATTGGATCATTGTCGCTATCCGTTGTGTGGCTGAAATCGCGACCGCGTATTTCTTTCTAACTGCGCTCTTCCATATGCCATTGGCCAACATCACAGCGATTTTGCAAATCTTGCCGCTGACAGTGACGCTGGGTGCTGCAATATTCTTTAGCGAAGTCATCGGATGGCGCCGCATGATCGCCATCGCCATTGGATTTTGCGGCATGCTGCTGATCGTCAGACCCGGTGCCGAAGGGTTTAACGTGTGGTCCGTCTACGCCCTTTGCGCGATGATGTGCGTGACAATCCGCGATCTCGTCACCCGCCAGCTCAGCAAAGATGTCCCATCGATGACGGTGACGTTTGTCGTGTCGTTTGCGGTCATGGCATTTTCCGGACTGGTGACGTTGACCAATCCGTGGGTGGCGATCAGCGTGCCAAACCTGTGGATGATTGTCGGTTCATCCTTTTGCATCTTGGGTGGCTATTTCTTTTCCATCCAGGTCATGCGCGCAGGTGACGTCGGATTTATCGCGCCGTTTCGCTATGTCAGTTTGGTGTTTGCGCTGCTTGCTGGTTGGTTTTTGTTTGACGAATGGCCGGACACAATCACGTTGGTCGGTGCCGCGATCGTTGTGGGGACCGGGCTGTTCACCCTTTACCGCGAACGTCACGCATCACGCGCCTGAAAACACCCGTCGCACGTGATCTGCGTCGATGTTGAAGGTATCGCGAAAATGATCCTCGCCAGCGGTGTCCAGCAGTTCCATCGGTTGAACTTCGTGCCCCGGTTTTTGCATGGAGTCGTTGAAATCATTGTAGCCGCGCGCCCACATATTATCGTCAGCAAAGGTCAGCGTTGGCATCCCGTGCCACAGCTTGTGATGCCCGTAGTTCATGACGGTTTTGGGGACGCGCGGTGATAGCACCAAGGCTTGGGCGATCCCAAGAGACAGCTGGCGGTGCTCCATCGCTTCGATCCCGAGAGGACCCATACGCGCCTTGAACCCCTGGACAAAATCGATAGCGAACACCTTGCGGGTTAACATCATTGGCAGGGCCAACTCAGCGACCGCCTTGGCCTTTTCAACAAAGGTAACCGCCATCGCGTCGTCATCATCCAAGCGGAACTGAATGCAATGTTTGCCATCAAATTCGCGGATCGAATTCACGGCCGTGGCCATAACCGTGCGGTGGCGGTCAGGGGCATGGACCTGAATGATGGCTTGCGGGATGTCAGCGATCAGGGTGTCCAAACGCCTGCGAAACGCGTCGGGAAACCGTTCGCCGATCACGATCAGGAATTTGAAATCCGGATCAGTTTGCCCGCGAACCGACGGCAGCGTCATCGTTTCAAAAAACCTGAACCGTTGTTCCAACCTGTCGGCGTTGTACAAAAACGCCTCTCGGTCTGCGAGGGTGTCATGCATGGTCTGAAAACCGCCGTCACCGAGGTAGGAAAATCTACAAAGGCCAATCGTTTGCATAGTTTAGCCTTTGGAAAAAGTTTCACGGATGACATCCGCATTGATAGCAAATCGGTTCACAAATTCGAGTTCTTGTTCACCGGTTAAAGGCGTTACAGAGACCGGTTTCACCTTTTTCTGGCGCGAGTCGTTAAAACCATTGTGCGAGCGCACCCACATTTGTTCGTCCGGGTAGGACACCACTGGCATGAATTTGTTAATTTTCTCATGGGCAAAGTTCATGATTGTCAGCCCGTCGTTGGCCTGAATACGCACGCCCAGTGATGCGACGTAGTGCAGCCGGTCCATTTCCACAGCCGCGATGCCATCCGCCCCAAATTCCGCCACATAACCCTTGTGCCAATCAAATGCGACAGCGCGATGTTTGTCACATAGCCCCTCGGTATCCTCTGCCGCTTCGCGCAGTTTTTCGACAAGGTCGATGGCGACAGCATCATCATCGTCATAGCGAAAATGCAGCACAGGTTTGGATTTATCGCGACGCGCGGCGCGCATGATATCTTTCATCCGCTCGCGCTGTTTGGCGGGTTCGTGTTCCTGGATCTGGACCTGCGGCATGCCAGCGGTGATGTCGTGCATCCGGTCCATGTGCTGTTTCGGGAACTGATTGCCAACAACAATGATCAGATCAAAGTTGGGATCCGTCTGCGCTTTGAGGCAGGGCAGGGCGACGGTTTCGAACAATTGAAACCGTTCCTCTAGCCGCTTTTCTTCGTACAGATAGGCGATGCGTTCTTCGATGGTTTCGTGTTCGACTTGAAAACCGCCGAGGGCAGGGTAGGAAAACCGGCACAATCCTATGGCTTGAAGCATGTGTGACGGTCCTTGTGTGGTTATGAAACGAATATGCGAGTGGGGGTGGGGAAAAAGCAAGACGCAATGAAGCAAGTTGCGTTTGTGAACATCAAGACGCGGCGGTTGGTAAAGGGCCTCACGAAAACGGAAGCTTTTGAATTCATGGTCGATTCAATCGAAACCGGATGTCCAGGTTGAAACCGAAATGGTTTGTCCATATGATTTTTTCATTTAACAAAGGAGGCGCTGATATGTCGCCAGACGCACGACGACTTTGGTATTGGGTGACGACCTGTGTGGATGATTTTGCATTTTGGTGTGGGCCAAATGACAATGCAGGCCCCACATATTCAGAAAAAATCACGTATTCCGTATGGCAAGAAATAAAGGAACACCACAAACAGACAGTTTTTGTGGACAAAGAATACTACTATAAAATTCTCGCTGGACAGTTCAAAAGAGACGGGCGAGGTGCGCAAGGGAATGTTCAACTGCGAGACGCCCAATACAAACTATGTATGAATTTGCACGTCCCGCTTTACCGAGTGGAAACCGTTTACGACGCGGACGGATTTGAAAGCAAGTTCAATCCGCCCTATAAGTCAAAGTAACAAGCCTATGTTTGGTTTAGGACTTTTCTTGGGCATGGGACATAACGCTTGCGCCTGTTGACACCTCAAGCGACTCCCCATATACGCGCGCTATCTCGGTGATGGGGGTTTCCCTGTTGTGACCGAAATCATGTCTGAAGTGGTCAAGATCCGTCCTAATGCTGGGCCGATCCTCTGAAAACCCACCGCAACGTTTTCCTCGGTACGGGAACGTCGCGGTCTTTTTGCTTTGCGAATTCGGTACACCGCGTACCGATCTTTGTTTTTAGCAAATCCAGTCATGTAGAATTTCGCCGCAGGGGCACGCGCCTTTGCAAAAGTATGTGCTAAACGGGGAATAACCGCCAATGCCAACGATCCAACAGCTGATCCGCAAGCCGCGTCAGCCAAAGCGTAAAACATCCAAGTCGCAGCACTTGGAACAGTGTCCTCAAAAACGTGGCGTATGTACGCGCGTTTATACAACGACACCAAAGAAACCAAACTCCGCGATGCGGAAAGTTGCCAAGGTTCGCCTGACCAACGGTTTCGAAGTCATCTCCTACATCCCGGGTGAAAGCCACAACCTTCAGGAGCACTCTGTTGTCCTGATCCGCGGCGGTCGTGTAAAAGACCTTCCCGGTGTGCGTTACCACATCCTGCGCGGTGTTCTGGATACTCAGGGCGTCAAAGATCGTAAACAACGTCGTTCGAAATACGGCGCCAAGCGTCCTAAATAAGGAGATCAGCAGATGTCACGTCGTCACGCCGCTGAAAAACGTCAAATCCTGCCAGACGCTAAGTTTGGTGATATGATTTTGTCGAAATTCATGAATAACCTGATGGTAGATGGTAAAAAATCTACAGCAGAACGCATCGTCTATAACGCGCTTGAGCGTGTTGAGACAAAAATCAAACGCGCACCTGTCGAAGTGTTTCACGAAGCGCTGGAAAACATCCAGCCGTCCGTCGAAGTGCGTTCACGTCGCGTTGGTGGTGCCACCTATCAGGTTCCAGTCGAAGTGCGCCCAGAGCGTCGCCAAGCATTGGCCATCCGTTGGTTGATCAAAGCGGCCCGTTCGCGCAACGAAAACACAATGGAAGAGCGCCTCGCAGGCGAGCTGATGGACGCCGTACAGTCCCGCGGCACAGCTGTGAAAAAGCGCGAAGACACCCACAAAATGGCCGAAGCGAACAAAGCTTTCAGCCACTACCGCTGGTAAGAGGAACGCACCACTATGGCACGCGAATATCCACTCGACCGCTACCGCAACTTCGGCATCATGGCACACATCGATGCGGGCAAAACCACGTGTTCAGAACGCATCCTGTTCTACACGGGCAAATCCCACAACATCGGTGAAGTTCACGATGGCGCCGCCACCATGGACCACATGGAACAAGAGCAAGAGCGCGGTATTACTATCACGTCTGCGGCGACAACAACGTTCTGGGAACGCACAGAAGACGGCGTAACGCCTGACTCTGAAAAGCACCGTATGAACATCATCGACACACCGGGCCACGTTGACTTCACCATCGAAGTTGAACGTTCCTTGGCGGTTCTTGATGGCGCGGTTGCTGTTCTTGATGCGAACGCTGGTGTTGAGCCACAGACTGAAACAGTTTGGCGTCAGGCCGACCGTTACAAAGTTCCACGTATCGTTTTTGTCAACAAAATGGACAAAATCGGCGCGGACTTCTTTAACTGCGTCGAAATGATCAAAGACCGTGTTGGTGCTATCCCATGCCCGATTCAGATCCCAATCGGGGCTGAAACCGAGTTGGAAGGCATGGTCGATCTGATCACCATGAAAGAATGGGTATGGGCCGGTGAAGACCTCGGCGCATCCTGGGAACTTCGCGAAATTCGTCCAGAGCTCAAAGAGCAGGCCGACAAATGGCGCGCAAACATGATCGAAATCGCCGTCGAAATGGACGACGACGAGATGGAAAAATACCTGATGGACGGCGCTGAGCCGGACGAAGCAACTTTGCGTCGTCTTATCCGTGCGGGTACTATCGCGATCAAGTTTATCCCGATCTTGTGTGGTTCGGCGTTCAAAAACAAAGGCGTCCAGCCATTGTTGAACGCTGTTATCGACTTTTTGCCGTCCCCGTTGGACGTTGTCGATTACATGGGCTTTGAGCCAGGTGACGAAACAGAAACACGCAACATCCCGCGCCGTGCGGATGATGAAATGCCGTTCTCTGCACTTGCATTCAAGATCTGGAATGACCCCTTCGTTGGTTCCTTGACGTTCACGCGCATCTACTCTGGCACGATGGCCAAAGGCGATAGCTTCTTGAACTCGACCAAAGGCAAAAAAGAGCGCGTTGGCCGCATGATGATCATGCACTCCAACGACCGTGATGAAATCACCGAAGCATTCGCTGGTGATATTATCGCGCTTGGCGGCCTGAAAGACACGACAACCGGTGATACGCTTTGCGCGATCAACGCCCCTGTCGTTCTGGAAACAATGACGTTCCCTGATCCTGTGATCGAGATCGCCGTTGAGCCTAAAACCAAGGCTGACCAAGAGAAAATGGGTATCGCGCTGGCACGTTTGGCAGCTGAGGATCCATCCTTCCGCGTTGAAACTGACTTTGAATCCGGTCAGACAATCATGCGTGGCATGGGCGAACTTCACCTCGACATCCTTGTCGACCGTATGAAGCGCGAATTCAAAGTCGAAGCGAACATTGGTGCGCCACAAGTGGCCTACCGTGAGACCATCGGCCACGAAGTAGAGCACTCTTACACGCACAAGAAACAGTCCGGTGGTTCTGGTCAGTTCGGCGAAGTGAAATTGCTGATCTCTCCGACAGAGCCTGGCGAAGGTTACTCGTTTGAATCGCGTGTTGTTGGTGGGTCCGTGCCTAAGGAATTTATTCCTGGCGTCGAAAAAGGCATCAAATCGGTTATGGACAGCGGCCCTCTGGCTGGCTTCCCGGTCATCGATTTCAAAGTTGCTTTGCTCGAGGGCAAATACCACGACGTTGACTCTAGCGTACTGGCGTTTGAAATCGCGGGTCGTATGTGTATGCGTGAAGGTATGCGCATGGCGGGTGCGAAGCTGCTTGAGCCGATCATGAAAGTCGAAGTTGTAACACCAGACGAATACACTGGTGGCATCATTGGCGATCTGACGTCTCGTCGCGGTCAAGTTCTGGGTCAAGACACACGCGGCAATGCGATTGCCATCGACGCGCAAGTGCCTTTGGCCAACATGTTCGGTTACATCAACACGTTGCGTTCGATGTCTTCTGGTCGTGCGAACTTTACCATGCAGTTCGGTCACTACGAGCCGGTTCCGTCGAACATCTCTGACGAAATCCAAGCGAAGTTCGCGTAAGCGGTTAGGGATACGAAACGATGCATACTCGACGTTTTGCGATGCTTGGTGCGGCGCTGCTTTTGGCAGGCTGCATGGGCGACACTGGGGGCCAACCAACGGTCTCTGCACCAGCTGCATATACAGTTTCAAAGGTGACTTTGAAACTGGCAGAAGGTGCAACAGTGAAAGGCCGCTTCGAAGACAAGGCCTTGCGCGATTCCGTTTTGGCACGTGTCAGCGCAACTGCGACTGAATACGCCAAGTCGAAACCCGGTGGGGCGCAAAACGCGCGTGCCATCGTGTCGGTCACAGAAATGCAACTAAAAGGAGCTGACGGTCGCTCTTTTGGTGGCGTGAATGCGATCAACGGACAAATGTCGATTGTTGCCTCTAACGGGACGGTTCTTAAGGGACCCGTTCCGGTCCGGTACTTCGATCAAGCGAAAAATACGGGTGCCAGCTTTAACGGTATTCCAATTGGTCTCTTGATCAACGCCGGTCGTAACTCTGCTGATCAAGAGTCTGGCGCGGATGTAGACACACTTATCAAAGGGTTCGCCACACAGGTCGTGGCGGGCTTCTAAAGTCTAAAACAGTATTCGTTCTCGGTGATCCGAGACCGACAATGAATGGAGGCCATCATGGCTAAGGAAAAGTTTGAACGTAATAAACCGCACGTTAACATCGGCACGATTGGCCACGTTGACCACGGTAAAACGACGCTGACGGCGGCGATCACCAAGTATTTTGGCGATTTCCAAGCGTATGACCAGATTGACGGCGCGCCCGAAGAAAAAGCGCGTGGGATCACGATCTCTACCGCACACGTTGAGTATGAGACGGAAAACCGTCACTACGCCCACGTTGATTGCCCTGGCCACGCGGACTACGTGAAAAACATGATCACCGGTGCTGCCCAAATGGACGGCGCGATCCTGGTTGTGAACGCGGCTGACGGCCCGATGCCACAAACGCGTGAGCACATCTTGTTGGGTCGCCAAGTTGGCATCCCGCACATGGTTGTTTACATGAACAAAGTTGACCAAGTTGACGACGAAGAGTTGTTGGAATTGGTTGAAATGGAAATCCGTGAGTTGCTCAGCAAATACGAATATCCTGGCGACGACATTCCGGTCATTCCTGGTTCTGCTTTGGCAGCCATGGAAGGTCGCGATGAAGCGATTGGCGAAAACTCGATCCGCGCTTTGATGGCCGCGGTTGACGATTACATCCCGACACCAGAGCGCGCTGTTGACCAGCCGTTCCTGATGCCGGTCGAAGATGTATTCTCGATCTCTGGTCGTGGTACGGTTGTGACTGGTCGCGTTGAGCGCGGCGTGATCAACGTTGGCGAAGAGATTGAAATCGTTGGTATTCGTGACACGAAAAAGACAACTTGCACGGGCGTAGAAATGTTCCGCAAGCTGCTCGATTCCGGCCAAGCGGGCGACAACATTGGTGCATTGTTGCGCGGTGTTGACCGTGAAGGCGTTGAGCGCGGTCAAGTTTTGTGCAAGCCGGGTTCGGTTAAGCCACACACGAAATTCGAAGCCGAAGCGTACATCTTGAGCAAAGAAGAAGGTGGCCGTCACACGCCATTCTTCGCGAACTACCGTCCACAGTTTTACTTCCGCACAACGGACGTAACGGGCACAGTTCAGCTTCCAGAAGGCACGGAAATGGTAATGCCGGGCGACAACTTGAAGTTCGACGTTGAACTGATCGCTCCAGTCGCCATGGAGCAAGGCCTGCGCTTTGCGATCCGCGAAGGTGGCCGCACAGTCGGTGCCGGCGTGGTGTCCAAAATCACTGAGTAAATCGGGTAAGGTGTGCCTGTGGCACATCCCTCGTGATACAACAAAGGCCGCTGAGAAATCAGCGGCCTTTTGCTGTGGCATCAAAAGCAACAGAGAATCTGCCAGATTTGGTAGGGTTCAAGATTTAGTTGCGATGTTTCAGCCTGCTCGCTAACTTACTAAAAAATATAAAAAAGTTCGAGGCAGGCAAAACATTGACACACCCCTATGAAAATATGGGGCCTGAGGCCTATTGGAAATCTGCTGTCGCAGAACCCGGCGCTCATGGCCTAACGGGACTTTGGTCGCCAAAGTTTCAAATCAAACCCAATCATCGCATTGTGACTGCGGGATCTTGCTTTGCTCAGCATATTGGCAATGCCCTGGCGAACCGTGGTTATCAGTGGGTCGATTGCGAACCCGCGCCGCCTTTTGTCTTAGGCCAAGAGGCGCGCCACTATGGATACGGTGTGTTCAGCTTTCGCACGGGTAACATTTATACGCCTTCAATTTTGTTGCAGTGGTTAGAGCTGGCGTATGGGTTGCGCGAAGAGGTTCGCGAAATCTGGGAAAAGAATGGCCGGTTCTATGATCCGCTTCGCCCTGCGATCGAACCCGGTGGATTTGCTTCTGAGGACGAGGTGTGGGCAGCACGGGCTGTGACCTACGCGTCTTTGCGAAAGGCCGTGGAAACGGCGAATGTTTTTGTCTTTACGCTTGGGCTTACAGAGCGTTGGATGAACCGCGAGACCGGTCTTGAATACGCGTTATGCCCCGGTACGGTTGCGGGCACGTTTGACTCATCTGTACATGCGTTTTCCAATGCAACGACGCGCCAGACCATGCGCGCGTTGACCAAATCGCTAAAGCTTCTCAAGTCTAAAAACCCCAAAATCAAGGTTCTGCTGACGGTGTCACCTGTGCCCCTGACGGCAACCGCGTCGGGCAAACACGTATTGACCGCCACACAGTATTCCAAATCTGTTCTGCGCGCGGTTGCGGGGCAGGCGGCCGAGGATTTTTGGTTCGTCGATTACTTTCCCTCGTTTGAAATTATCACGCACCCGATCTTTCGTGGCATGTTCTTTGCCCCCAACATGCGCTCTGTGGTGCCTGAAGGTGTGAATACGGTCATGAGCCATTTCTTTGCGGATCAGCAGCGGACCTTTGGAGGCGATAAAAAGCAGGCCGCCAAAGTCGCCATACCCATTATTGCAGAGTCCGAAGAGCAGGATATCAAATGTGAGGAGGAGCTGCTTCATGCCTTTGCACCAAGAACCTAAGCGCGTTTGTTTTCTTGGCGACAGTCAAATGGGCAGTTTGCGGATTGCGCTGGAAGAAAATCTGACGTCATTGCCGACCGGCGTTGAGGTAGAGTATTGGGGTGCTACTGGTCCGGCATTTCGCCAAATTGATTGGCAAGACGGGGCAATTCACGCGACCGGCGACGCGCTTGATATGGCGCTCGCGATAAATGGAAATGAGCGCGCGTTCATTGCGCCGGACGATTTTGACACGTTGGTCTTTTATGGCGCGCGGTTGCGAGTGGCAGAATTTTTTGGCAGCTACCTCGACTGGATTGATGAAAACGGACAGATGCCCAGTGCCGCAGTCGTGAAGGCGGGCGCGCGGTTGTTTTTGAATAACACCCGAATGTTTCGCATTGCTGGAAAGGCTGCGATCGCAGGGTGCGAAGTAATCTATGTTCCGTCGCCGTTTTATACGGATGGCATTCGTGATTTGTCTGTTAAAAGCCGTTTCTTTGATGCCTACCCCGGTGCGGAAAAAGCCACGCCAGAGCAGCGCGCGATGCTTTGGGATGCCTTGGTGTCGGTTGCTGGTGATGACGGAATTACGCTTGTTCCCCAGCCCGAAGACACCGTCATTCGAGGCAGTTTGACAAAGAATGAATTTGCCCGTGAAAATGCGCTTGAAGATGACGATGCTGGCCATAAGTGCCCGGCGTTTGCAGCGCGTTGGATGCAGGATGTTTGGCCTTTGATCCAGCCCGCTGCACAGGCGGCGTAGGGCCGGCTTTTACGTATCCAAAGGTCTGTGGCTTAGGAGGTGGGATTGTCGCGGTTGCGATGGATTCCCCTCTTGCCAGCCATCCCGACTCGGCCTATACGCGCGCTTACGGAACAGGGGTACGTCATGCGTGCCCCTCATTTAGTTTCGCAAAACTATACGCGATGAGGGTGTGCGATGAGCGCCCGTCCTCCTCTCCGTTGCAATCCCAATCCAAGGGATGATGATACATGGCACAAAGCCAAAACATCCGCATCCGTTTGAAGGCGTTTGATTATCGTGTGCTGGATGCGTCCACACAAGAGATCGTAAACACCGCCAAACGCACTGGTGCATCTGTTCGCGGGCCTATCCCGCTTCCGAACAAAATCGAAAAATTCACTGTTCTGCGTGGTCCACACGTAGATAAGAAATCCCGTGACCAGTTCGAAATCCGCACGCACAAGCGCCTGCTGGATATCGTTGATCCGACTCCACAAACCGTTGACGCGCTGATGAAGCTCGATCTTGCGGCCGGTGTGGACGTCGAGATCAAGCTGCAGTCTTAAAGGAGGGTATAGAATATGCGCTCTGGAATTCTCGCAAAGAAACTCGGCATGACACGCTTGTTCATGGAAGACGGCAAACAGATCCCTGTTACCGTTTTGCAAATGGACGGCCTGCAAGTCGTGACACAACGGACAATCGAACGTGATGGCTATACCGCTGTTCAGCTTGGTGCTGGCACGGCGAAAGTCAAACGCGTCAGCAAAGCGATGCGTGGCCACTATGCCGCTGCAAAAGTTGAACCAAAGCGCAAGCTGGTTGAATTTCGCGTGTCCGCAGACAACCTGATCAGCGTCGGCGAAGAGCTGTCTGCTGAGCATTACCTTGACGGTCAAAAAGTTGACGTGACAGGCACATCCATTGGTAAAGGTTTCCAAGGTGCCATGAAGCGTCACAACTTTGGTGGTTTGCGCGCGACACACGGTGTTTCGATCTCGCACCGTTCGCACGGTTCTACTGGCCAATGTCAGGATCCGGGTAAGGTTTTCAAAGGCAAGAAAATGGCCGGTCACATGGGCGCTGCTCGTGTTACCACTCAGAACCTTGAAGTTGTCAAAACAGACGTGGATCGTGGCTTGATCATGATCAAAGGCGCTGTTCCTGGCTCCAAAGGTGGTTGGGTTACAGTCAAAGACGCTGTGAAAAAGAAATTGCCAGATGGCGTGCCGTTCCCGGCCGCTCTGAAATCGGCAGCTGTAACTGAAGCTCCGGCGACAGAAGCACCTGCGGAAGGTGGTGAAGCATGAAACTTGATGTGATCAAACTGGACGGCTCCAAAGCCGGTTCTGTTGACTTGGACGCGGCCCTGTTCGGCCACGAGCCACGCGCAGACATCCTGCACCGTGTGGTCCGTTGGCAGCGCAATGGCGCCCAAGCCGGCACGCACAAAGTTAAGACACGTTCCGAAGTGAACTATTCTACCAAGAAGATCTATCGTCAGAAAGGTACCGGCGGCGCACGTCACGGTGCACGTTCTGCTCCGATCTTTCGCGGTGGTGGCGTTTACAAGGGTCCGGTATCCCGGTCCCACGGCCACGATCTGACCAAGAAGTTCCGCAAACTGGGATTGTGCCACGCACTGTCCGCAAAGTTTAAAGCGGGTGAATTGGTTATCTTGGACGACGCGAACTCTGACGGTAAAACATCCGCGCTGGCAAAACAGGTCAAGGCCTTGGGTTGGAAGCGCGCGTTGGTTATCGATGGCGTTTCTGTCAACGAAGATTTCCTGCAAGCGTCGCGCAACATTGAAGGTCTGGATATCCTGCCGACAATGGGTGCAAACGTCTATGACATCCTGAAGCGTGATACACTCGTGATCACCAAAGCCGGGATCGAAGCACTGGAGGCCCGTTTGAAATGAGCGCCAAAGCAGAACATTACGATGTGATCCGCAAGCCGATCATCACCGAAAAAGCCACAATGGCGTCCGAAAATGGCGCAGTGGTTTTCGAAGTGGAAATCAGCAGCAACAAGCCACAGATCAAAGAAGCTGTCGAAGCTTTGTTTGGTGTAAAGGTCAAAGCGGTCAACACGACAATCACCAAAGGTAAAACCAAGCGTTTCCGTGGGGGCCTTGGCCGCCGCAAAGACGTGAAGAAAGCCTATGTGACGCTCGAAGAGGGCAACACGATTGACGTATCCACTGGCCTGTAAGGGTTAAGTGATAAACGGTTTGGGAAACCCCGGCTGCGAGAGTAGTCGGGGTTTTTCTGTGTTGGGTGGAGTTTTCCAAAATTCGCGTTTAACAAGAGCAGGAGTATCTAGTGCATTTATAAGGTAAAACAGAATGATAGCTTTCGATGTAAATCCCTTCGGATATGGAATCCTGTCGCTTTCAAACCCAAAAACATGGCCTAATGAGGCTGAATGCGATGAATGTTCTCATATTATCACTGGAAAATCTGTTTACGTCTGGCCTTTGGTATTTGCTGCATACACTTGGCACCTTGAAAATAGGAAGGGGACGGATTTCCCTTCAGAACTGAAAAAGATTGACGACTATATTGGGCGTCATTTTGCTGAGTTCAAAGCAGCCAACCCAGTCGATTTCTCGAACGCGGGTAGCCAATATGTCAGATCGAAGCCAGGCTCATTTCAGGCAATTCGCAAAAATTTTGGTGCTCCCGTCAAGAAACTTCAAATTCCAGATGCAGAGAAAAAGCTGTCCAACGAGCTGAGAGACTTAGAAAATCGACATCTCATTGTTGACCCATTCACTGTGACGGCGGCTGGGGCTACACTGGCTGTACTAGGGGCCATACCATATTCGTTCACTCAAAGAACCGATGAAGGCGATGAGAAATATCTGCAAATCAAGGCGATGCTTTGGGAGTATGAGAACCTTACTAAGGGAGAAAAGCACGAAGTCCGTTTTCACTTCTTTATGGAAAAAGCGATTGCTCATCTGAAAAAACACTTGAGACTTTTGCTCGTTGAAGACCAGCCTCAACAAGAACAAGAACAAGAACAAGAACAAGAACAAGAACAAGTTTAACCTTAATCCAGAATAAAGTCGTAGGCTTCGGGCTAGTGGCGGACCGTCTGGCGCTTTTGAAAGAGCCGCGCTGTCGTACAGAGTTCGGGATGTGAGCAGCGGCCATAAAGTGCCACGCCCGAATGTCGCAGCGCCATCCCACGGCCCGTCGTTCACCCATCGCACAAATCGCGGCGCTTTGTCGCCCATCTGCGTCCTCTCAACATAAACCCTTGCTATTCACCCCAGATAGGCGCAAACGCGGCCCTGCAACGTTACGACTATCGTCATCACTGCTCCTTACGGCTCAGTCTACGATCTTTCCAATGACTTAGCCGCCCTGCCGCATTCCGCGGGCAGACTTATAAGGAATACTAAAATGGCTTCAGGTACAGTAAAGTGGTTCAACTCCACAAAAGGTTTCGGTTTTGTAGCACCAGAAGGTGGCTCTAAAGATGTATTCGTACACATCTCTGCCGTTGAGCAAGCTGGTTTGACAGGTCTGCAAGACGACCAAAAAATCACATTCGACATCGAAGCAGGCCGCGACGGTCGCGAATCTGCGACAAACATCAAACTGGCATAAGCCGGTTCGCCCTTGAGGGGGCGTTGTTTGAGTGAATTAAGTGGGCTTGTCCGAAAGGGCAGGCCCGTTTTTATTTGGGTAAACTGAATTGCCAAAATATGAGACACTGACAACTTATTGGATCAATCGCTAAAGAGATCGAATGCTTTCAAAGAAAAATCCAGACCAATCGTTGTGGACGGCGAACCTTATCGTTGGCTGGTTTCGCCGGACCTCAAGCATGTCGTTCTGGTGATCCGATGCGCCACCTCAAACGGACAAGTGTTGGAGGTTCTAATCAATTCTGATGTCCATCGTTTTTGGATCGAGTTTCCGGCACTGATAATTTGAACTTGCGTACAATACAGCCTTCTTTGGTGTCTAAAGTAATTGGATCTGCGCTCGCATTCGGATGGAAGCCAACTGCAAAGTCCCAGCCTATGAAGGTCTATCTTGGTGTGGAAGATAAGCTGGAGGCGCGCTGAACGTTCGGCAATCCAGTGGTTTAGTTTATTACTTTCCTTCTTGCCACACAAAGTCGCGATCCGCATAGCTATCCCTGACCTCAACGCAAAGGCGCACCACATGGCCAAAGACGATCTGACCACAGGCCCGATGGCGCTGCATTTCAAGAATCTCGCCATTCCTGCGGCGTTGGGGATGTTGTTCTCGACCCTCTATAACGTCGTTGATGTGTATTACGCGGGGCAGTTGTCGACCGATGCGCAGGCGGGTCTGGCGATCGGCTTCCAAGCGTTCTTTATCCTCATGGCCATCGGGTTTGGTTTGGGTTCCGCCCTCAGCGCGTTGGTCAGCAATGCCAAGGGGCGCAAGGACAGTTCGGGGACGCGCAAGCTGGCCGCACAGGGCATCAGTTTCGGTGTTCTTGCAACGCTGACCCTGATGGGTGTCGGCGCGCTGATTGGGCCGCACTTAATTGCGCTGGTGTCCGAAGCGGGCGGTTATCGTGACGCGGCCCTTGGGTATTTCAATGTTCTGATCTTTGCGTTGCCGGGATTTTTCCTCGCGTATGGTGGCAACGGTATCTTGCAGGCGCATGGCGACAGCGTGTCGATGCAGCGTGCGATGATGGTCGCGTTTGTTGCCAACATCGGGCTGAATCCGCTGATGATGTATGGCGTGCCGGGGCTGTGGGATGGGATGGGGTTCAATGGCATCGCTGTCGCCACCGTGCTCAGCCAAACTGGCGTGATGCTGTTTATCCTGTCCCGCGTGTTCCGGTTGGGCATGATGGTCGGCGTGCTGCGGACCGAGTTCTTGCCTGATTTGACCAGTTATCGCGCGATCATTGCGCAATTGCTGCCGGCAAGCACGGCGATGATGGTGATGTTTGTGTCCGGCTTTGTCGTGCAATTTGCGCTCAAAGGGTTCGGAGGCAGTGCGATTGCGGCCTATGGTGTGGCGCTCCGGATCGAACAGATCTTGCTGCTGCCGGTTTTGGGCATGACGGGGGCGTTGCTGCCGATTGCGGGCCAGAACTTTGGGGCAGAACAATTTGATCGTGTGCGCGAGGCGCTGTTCTTTTGTTGGAAGCTGGGCTTTGCCATGACCCTGATCGCGACGCCGACCCTGTGGTTTGCAGGGGGCTTTGCGATGCGCTTGTTTACGGATGATCCCGAAGTGATTGCCGTTGGCATCAGCTATTTGCGCGTGGATGGGTTTTTGTTCCCGATCTACATGATGCTGTTTTCGATCAACGCGCTGTTGCAGGCCCTGCAACGTCCGATCTGGACCCTTTGGATCAGTATCTATCGCCAGGGCTTTGGTGTCGCGTTTTTCATCTGGGTGTTTATCGGGTTTATGGGCTTTGATGTATGGGGCGTCTGGTTCGGGATTGCGACGGCTGTGACCAGTGGCTGGATCATCGCGTTGATCGTCGCAAACGGGGTCGCCAAACAGCATATTGGTGGATTGCGTCCGGCAATGGCCTGACTTGGCGGGTTTTGCGGTCTTACGGCTTGACCCTATCCCACCTCTGACCTAAACGAAGCCAACGGCAGAGCCCCAGATTCGTCTGGGGCTTCGTTGTTGTTCGGGATGGTGTGCGACACGCACACCTTACGGACACCTCGGTAAGGTGGGTCTTGACCCATCACGCCACTCTAAACGGGGACCTTCGGGGCCCTATAACCATCGGCAGGCCCCTCAATCGGGTTCTGCTGCACAAGCAAACGGAAGACATCAACATGGCACTAAAGTCGTATAAGCCGACTACGCCAGGCCAACGCGGGTTGGTACTGATCGACCGTTCGGAGCTGTGGAAAGGTCGCCCTGTAAAGGCGCTGACTGAAGGTCTCACCAAGAATGGTGGCCGCAACAACACCGGACGGATTACGATGCGCCGCAAAGGCGGGGGCGCCAAGCGTCTCTATCGTATCGTCGATTTCAAGCGTAATAAAATGGATGTTTCGGCCACGGTCGAACGCATCGAATATGACCCTAACCGGACAGCCTTTATCGCTCTCGTAAAATACGAAGACGGCGAACAGGCCTACATCCTTGCGCCACAGCGCCTGGCCATTGGGGACAAAGTGATCGCATCTGCCAAGGCAGACATTAAGCCGGGCAACGCGATGCCGTTCTCAGGCATGCCAATCGGTACGATCATCCACAACATCGAAATGAAGCCAGGCAAGGGCGGTCAGATCGCACGTGCCGCCGGTACATACGCCCAGTTCGTTGGTCGTGATGGCGGTTACGCTCAGATCCGTTTGTCTTCGGGCGAACTGCGTTTGGTACGTCAAGAATGCATGGCCACCGTTGGTGCCGTGTCTAACCCTGACAACTCCAACCAGAACTTCGGTAAAGCGGGCCGTATGCGTCACAAGGGCATCCGTCCTTCTGTACGTGGTGTCGTAATGAACCCGATCGATCACCCGCACGGTGGTGGTGAAGGTCGGACCTCAGGTGGTCGTCACCCGGTTTCCCCATGGGGCAAGCCGACCAAAGGTGCACGTACTCGCAACAAGAACAAAGCGTCGCAAAAGCTGATCATCCGCTCGCGTCACGCCAAGAAGAAGGGGCGTTAATTAATGTCTCGTTCCGTATGGAAAGGTCCATTCGTCGACAGCTATGTCTTGAAAAAGGCAGAAGCAGTTCGCGAATCCGGCCGCAAAAACGAAGTGATCAAAATCTGGTCGCGTCGTTCAACAATCCTGCCCCAGTTTGTGGGCCTCACATTTGGCGTCTATAACGGCCACAAACATATCCCGGTGAACATCACCGAGGAAATGATTGGTCAAAAGTTTGGTGAGTTTTCACCGACGCGGACCTACTATGGTCACGCCGCTGATAAGAAGGCGAAACGCAAATGAGCAAGGATAAGAACCCTCGCCGCGTTGCTGATAACGAAGCAATGGCAAAAACACGCATGTTGCGCACCAGCCCTCAGAAGCTGAACCTGGTTGCACAAATGATCCGTGGCAAGAAAGTCGACAAGGCCCTTACGGACCTGACGTTCTCCAAAAAACGGATCGCTGGCGATGTTAAAAAATGCCTACAGTCTGCAATTGCAAACGCTGAAAACAACCACAACCTGGACGTCGACGAACTGATCGTTGCCGAAGCTTGGGTCGGTAAAAACCTGACGATGAAACGGGGTCGCCCTCGTGCCCGTGGTCGTTTTGGTAAGATCCTCAAGCCTTTTGCTGAGATCACGATCAAAGTGCGTCAAGTTGAAGAAGTGACAGGGGAGCAAGCCTAATGGGTAACAAAGTAAATCCAATCGGGATGCGCCTTCAGGTTAACCGTACTTGGGACAGCCGCTGGTATGCGGACACCAAGGACTACGGCAACCTGTTGCTCGAAGACCTGAAAATGCGTGAATTCATCAAGAAAGAATGCGCTCAAGCGGGTATTTCCCGTGTGATCATCGAACGTCCGCACAAAAAGTGCCGCGTTACGATCCACACAGCCCGTCCAGGTGTAATCATCGGCAAAAAAGGTGCGGACATCGAAGGTTTGCGCAAAAAGCTGGCGAATTTCACTGCCTCCGAATTGCACCTCAACATTGTTGAAGTTCGCAAGCCGGAACTGGACGCAGCACTTGTTGGCGAATCCATCGCACAGCAACTGGAACGTCGTGTATCGTTCCGTCGCGCTATGAAGCGTGCGGTACAAAACGCGATGCGCATGGGGGCCTTGGGCATCCGTGTGAACCTTGCCGGTCGTTTGGGCGGCGCGGAAATCGCGCGTACCGAATGGTACCGTGAAGGTCGCGTTCCGTTGCACACATTGCGTGCCGACATCGATTACGCACACGTTGAAGCGATGACTGCTTATGGCATCATCGGGATCAAAACCTGGATCTTTAAAGGCGAGATCATGGAACACGATCCAGCAGCGCGTGACCGTAAAGCACAAGAACTCCAAGACGGCCCAACACCTCGCGGTGCTGGCGGTCGTCGCTGATAGGAGGGCATATAGATGCTTCAGCCAAAGCGTACCAAATTCCGCAAGCAGTTTAAGGGCTCTATCAAGGGTCTGGCTAAAGGCGGTTCCGATCTGAACTTTGGGACTTATGGTCTTAAGGCAACAGAGCCTGAGCGTGTGACAGCACGTCAAATCGAGGCGGCTCGCCGCGCGATGACACGTCACATGAAACGTCAGGGCCGCGTCTGGATCCGTATTTTCCCAGACGTACCTGTGACAGCCAAACCTATCGAAGTTCGTATGGGTAAAGGTAAAGGTTCTGTTGACCGTTGGGCAGCCAAGGTCAAACCAGGCCGCGTGATGTTCGAGATCGATGGCGTCAACGACGACATCGCTCGCGAAGCCCTGCGTCTTGCAGCGATGAAACTGCCAATCAAAACGCGCGTTGTTGTGCGCGAAGACTGGTAAAAACGTCGCTCCGGCCTAGGCCGGAGCTGGCGATGCGGAGGCAGGGTATTTATTCATAAATGCCCGTTCCGCACAGTAGTTATAAAGAAGCCCCTGCCGAGTGATCGGTGGGGGCTTTTTGTTATTTTGTTGCAACATTCATTGAATTCAGTGAACCTGAGGCATTAGTTTTTAAAGGACCAATCGTGAAATTCATTATACAAACGGCATTTGCCTTTCTCGTCTTATCGTTAAGTTTTTCCATATCTAACGCACAAAACTATGTGCCTCGAATTGCACAGTGTGTTGCAATTGAAAATGGCGAAACTATCGTGAATGGCCCGTGCATGTTTGAGGCAACAGACGAAGAAGGTTCCTTTAAGTTTCAGACAGACGGGATGGAGTATTGGGGATCATTCACTGTGGACAATCAATCAGGGGTGATCATTTGGAACGGTGAATCTTTTGCATCTCATGCACATAACATCCAACGCAATCTCAGGCGCTATGATGCGTGTTGGGTGAACGAAGCGTCTCTATTTTGTTTCTGGTAATAGGCTGGGTTGCTTAGATCTTGCCCAATCAAAGATTGGGCAGCGTCCGTACATCCCCCGTCTTGCCGAAGGCAAACCTGCGGTTTGAATTGCGAGATTATCGCCAGCCCCCATACCGCTTTAATTTCGCCCGCATATCCGGTTGCTCCAAATGACGGTATTTCCCTTTAGAGTAATGCCCACCATCCAACGCTAAACCTGCTTTAACGATTTCCGCCCCGATATCTCTGCCATCCGCCAAATAGGCAGTGCCAACCAAACGATCATATGAAGTCTCGCCAGTCAGTTCGACACGCAAGACATTCCCCTTACAAATTCGCACCATTTCCCACTTGGATTTTTGCCCCCACGGCTGATCTAACTCGGGTGCGTCGATCCCGGCCAAGCGCACTTTGATCTTGCTGACGACAATCGTATCGCCGTCGATCACGTACGCACGGCCATTTAGCTCGCGGGATGCTGGGATGTCAGGGGGCGGGGCGTGCTTGACCTCGTCGTCTTCGATTTTGGTTGGTTTTTGCAGCTGAGATGGTTTTGCCGGTGAGGGCGTTGGCTTTTTGGGTTTTGGTTGAGGCCGAGGTGGCGGTGTGACAAACGGTGGTGGTTGCCTATTTGCTTTCGAAATTCCGTTCGCCGCGAACACGACAAAACCCAAAACGACCAGACTTATAAATAAATATTCCATAAACTCTCAACCGACTAACTTTTTTAGAATAGTCAGTACCGATCGCCATTCGCAACCGGGATATTTTGAGGTACTGATCTGTCGGGATTGGATGATGCCCGCTAGGGGTTGCCCCACACCCGAAACCCTCCTATACGCAGCCATCTACTATGACCTCCACCAGAATCAGGGTCACCCACATGGGGCCCGCTGGTGATGTTGAAAGGAACAGGCGATGAACGCCAATGAACTACATGATCTGACACCGGATCAGCTGCGCGAAAAGCTGGCTGAGACCAAGAAAGAAAGCTTTAACCTGCGCTTCCAAGCAGCAACAGGCTCTCTTGAAAACCCTGCACAAATCCGCAAAGCCCGTCGCGGCGCTGCGCGTATCAAAACAATTCTGAACCAAAAAGCCGCAGCTGCGGCGTCTGAATAAGGAGAGCACTTATGCCTAAGCGTATTTTGACCGGCACAGTGACCTCTGATGCCAACGAACAGACAGTCACCGTTTCTGTAGAGCGTCGCTTTACACACCCGGTTCTGAAGAAAACCATTCGTAAGTCCAAGAAATATCGGGCGCACGATGAAAAGAATGCCTTTAAGACTGGCGATTCCGTACGCATCATCGAATGCGCGCCACGCTCAAAGACAAAACGCTGGGAAGTGATCACAGCCTAAGCTGCGAACGCGAACAGTATAATCGAAACCCTGGGGATCAGGCGCGCATCGCCCCCCAAAGGTCGGGAGAAACCATATGATCCAGATGCAATCAAATCTTGAAGTGGCTGACAACAGCGGCGCACGCCGTGTTCAGTGCATCAAGGTTCTGGGTGGTTCCAAGCGTAAATACGCATCCGTCGGCGACGTTATTGTCGTGTCGGTCAAGGAAGCCATTCCACGTGGTCGTGTTAAGAAAGGTGATGTCCGTAAGGCCGTCGTCGTTCGCACGGCAAAAGAAGTTCGTCGTGACGATGGCACAGCCATTCGTTTTGACACGAATGCAGCAGTCATTCTGAACAACAACAACGAGCCAGTAGGTACACGTATCTTTGGACCGGTTGTTCGTGAATTGCGCGGCAAGAACTTCATGAAAATCATCTCACTCGCTCCGGAGGTGCTGTAACCATGGCTGCTAAGCTGAAGAAAGGCGACAAAGTCGTCATGCTGGCCGGTAAGGACAAAGGCAAAGAGGGCACGATTTCCTCTGTCAATCCTACCGCAGGCAAAGCCGTTGTTGACGGTCTGAACATCGCTATTCGTGCGACACGTCAGTCTCAAGAATCCCAAGGTGGCCGCATTCCAAAAGCCATGCCAATCGCGCTGAGCAACCTTGCTTTGATCGACGCAAACGGCAAGCCAACACGCGTTGGCTTTAAAATGGACGGCGACAAAAAAGTGCGTTTTGCCAAGACAACAGGAGACGTGATCTAATGTTGGACGAAGCAAACTACACACCCCGTCTTAAGTCGATCTACGCGGACACAATTCGTCCGGCGATGAAAGAAGAGTTTGGCTACAAAAACGATATGATGATCCCTCGTTTGGATAAAATCGTATTGAACATTGGTTGTGGCGCTGCTGCGGTACGCGACTCCAAGAAAGCCAAATCCGCTCAGGGCGACCTGACATTGATTGCCGGCCAAAAAGCGCTGACAACCATTGCCAAGAAATCCATCGCGGGCTTCCGTGTACGTGAAGAAATGCCAATGGGTGCGAAAGTTACCCTGCGCGGCAATCGCATGTACGAATTCCTTGATCGTCTGACCACGATTGCAATGCCTCGTATCCGTGACTTCCGCGGCGTATCTGGCAAATCTTTTGACGGTCGTGGCAACTATGCCATGGGCTTGAAAGAGCACCTCGTGTTCCCTGAAATCGATTTCGATAAAATCGACGAAAACTGGGGAATGGACATCGTTATCGCAACGACGGCTAAAACCGACGACGAAGCAAAAGCACTGTTGAAAGCTTTCAACATGCCTTTCAATTCGTAAGCGGAAGGGAATTTAGATATGGCTAAAAAATCCATGATCGCACGCGAAGTTAAGCGTGAGAAGCTGGTCAAACAGTACGCCGAACGTCGTGCTGAGTTGAAAGCAATCGTGAACAACCAAGAGCTGCCTATGGAAGAGCGTTTTCGCGCTACTCTGAAGCTGGCCAAGTTGCCACGTAACTCGTCCAAAGTTCGCTTGCACAACCGTTGCCAGCTGACAGGTCGTCCACACGCTTACTACCGTAAGCTCAAAATTTCGCGGATCGCGTTGCGGGATCTCGGCTCTGCCGGTCAAATCCCCGGCATGGTCAAGTCGAGCTGGTAAGGAAGGGCATTAGATATGAACGATCCTATCGCAGATATGCTCACACGCATTCGTAACAGCCAACTGCGCGGCAAATCCATCGTCGAGACACCAGCCTCAAAGCTGCGTGCCTGGGTTTTGGACGTACTCGCAGACGAAGGTTACATTCGCGGCTATGAAGCAACGACAGGCAAAGACGGCCACCCGGCCATCGAAATCAGCCTGAAGTATTACGAGGGCGAACCTGTTATTCGCGAACTGAAGCGGGTCTCTAAACCCGGTCGTCGCGTTTACATGGGCGTCAATGACATCCCAGTTGTCCGTCAGGGCTTGGGTGTGTCGATTGTCTCCACCCCTAAGGGTGTGATGTCGGACGCAAGCGCGCGCGCAGCCAATGTTGGCGGCGAAGTGCTCTGCACCGTATTCTAAGGAGCATTTGATGTCTCGTATTGGTAAAAAACCAGTCGGTCTTCCTGCAGGCGTTTCCGCCTCCATGTCTGGCCAAACTATCGAAGTCAAAGGCCCAAAAGGCACACGTTCGTTCAAGGCAACGGATGACGTGACCATCACGGTCGAAGACGGCTCTGTATCTGTAACACCACGCGGTAAATCCAAGCGCGCACTTCAGCAGTGGGGCATGAGCCGCACAATGATTGCAAACCTGGTCACCGGCGTCACCGATGGTTTCAAGAAAGAACTTGAAATCCACGGTGTTGGTTATCGTGCAAACGTGCAGGGCAACACATTGAAACTGAACTTGGGCCTGTCCCATGACGTTGATTACGTCGCGCCTGAAGGCGTGACCGTAACGTCACCAAAACAGACCGAGATCATTGTGGAAGGCATCGACGACCAGCTAGTTGGTCAAGTTGCCGCGAACATTCGCGCTTGGCGGAAACCAGAGCCCTATAAAGGCAAAGGCATCCGTTACAAGGGCGAGTTCATCTTCCGCAAAGAAGGCAAGAAGAAGTAAGGAACGCACAGATGGCAAACAGCAAACGTACACTGTTCATCAAACGCCGCATGCGCGTTCGGAACAAACTTCGCCGCGTAAACGCAGGACGCTTGCGTCTTTCGGTTCATCGCTCCAACAAAAACATCAGCGCGCAGATCATCGACGATGTGAACGGCGTGACGCTCGCGTCCGCTTCCACATTGGAAAAAGGTCTGGGTTCTGTTGGCAAAAACAACGTCGAAGCAGCGACCAAAGTGGGCGCGGCAATTGCCGAGCGTGCTAAGAAAGCTGGCGTTGAAGAAGCTTACTTTGATCGGGGCGGTTTCCTGTTCCACGGCAAAGTAAAAGCAGTTGCAGACGCGGCCCGCGAAGGCGGTCTGAAGATCTAAAATCTTGAGGGCAGCGTTCGCGCTGCCCCGATGATCCGGGGGCATGTCGCCCACCAGGATTGAAGCTATTTGGCGCAAGCCACCAATGAAAAAGGATGTTCTCAATGGCAGAACGTGAAAACCGTCGCGGCCCACGCCGTGATCGTGACGAAACACCGGAATTTTCCGACCGCCTGGTCGCGATTAACCGCGTATCGAAAACCGTAAAAGGTGGTAAGCGCTTTGGTTTCGCAGCTCTCGTAGTTGTTGGTGACCAAAAAGGCCGCGTAGGCTTTGGCAAAGGTAAAGCGAAAGAGGTCCCAGAGGCCATCCGCAAAGCCACAGAGCAAGCCAAGCGTCAAATGATCCGCGTGCAATTGCGCGAAGGTCGGACACTGCACCACGACATGGAAGGCCGCCACGGCGCCGGTAAAGTTGTGATGCGCTCAGCACCAGAAGGTACCGGTATTATTGCTGGTGGTCCAATGCGTGCCGTTTTCGAAATGCTGGGTGTTAAGGACGTTGTGTCCAAATCCATCGGTTCGCAAAACCCGTACAACATGATCCGCGCCACCATCGACGGCCTGCGCAAAGAGGCATCGCCTCGTTCCGTAGCCCAACGTCGTGGCAAAAAAGTAGCTGACATTCTGCCAAAGCGTGACGACGCGCCTGCGGCCGAAGCACCTGCTGAATCAGCAGACGCATAAGGACTGGCATCATGGCTAAAACAATCGTCATCAAACAAGTAGGCTCCCCGATCCGCCGCCCTGCAAAACAGCGCGCAACTCTGATCGGCCTTGGCTTGAACAAAATGCACAAAACCCGCGAGCTGGAAGACACACCTTCCGTACGCGGCATGGTAAGCTCGATCTCTCACATGGTTGAGATCATCGAAGAAAAAGGCTGAAGTCAGCCACCCGTAAGGTGCATCTTGATGCACCCCGCGATAATTAGAACGCCTCGCATGAAAATGCGGGGCGTTTTCTTTTCCGGAGTTTTATCAGTCTTGAGGTAGAAACGATTTAGTTCAAAGTGACGTAAACTAGATAAACATTTAGGAGGGTCGCAATTGTAACAATCGCCGTTAGCCAGACAATAAGGGTGTTCTGGCGGTTCGCTTTGCGAGCGCGAAGTTCATCGTAGATGAAGTTCACCCCAACCTGAACATTTATCTCCATACTTGAGAGCTTCTCAATCAAATCCTTCTCCGTCATTGATTTCAATTCAGTATACTTGGGCAGCATCATTGCAATTAATTCCTTTACAAAACGATTTGGAATGTCGGTCGTGAAGCTGATCCAACACAGGCTACAAATGATGTAGTACTTTTTTGTCGGTTTTTAACCGCCCGTAGTCCCCGACTACGGGCCGCGTCCGACCCGCCCCATGGGCGGGCGCGTCTTCGCTGCACCCGAGGCTATCGCCTTCTTCGGCCTCATTTGATCCAGTGGATCAAATGCAAGACGGCCTACGACCCCGTGTCGGACGCGGCCCTAGGTCTTCGCTGCGTCGATGATTTCGTCAGAGTGTAGCCCATACTTCCCCGCAAACTTTACCCTTGCTGCCACCAGCCGCGCGTCATCCGGCTCTAACCCCAGCGTCTTGATAAACTCGATCCGCTGCTTGGACCGCAAAGCGTCCCGATTAATTGCCGTCCCCATCATCCGGTCAATCACATGCCCGCCGGGCGACACATGAAACCACCGATCGAAATCGCGAAAGTGATGTTGCGCGTGCAATCCTGCCACATGTCGTTCAATCCAAGTTTTGCGCACGGGCAAGTGGGCCGTCATGTGGAACCACTCGTACCCCAGAAACGTGCCGACGCCGCCGACCATGACCAAGGCGGCGGCGATGGGCAGGGCGTGCATCGACACCAGCGACGCGATCCCCCAGACCAACGCAAAGTTGATCACCAAGATCGGTAATGTCACCCACGCAGGTGCAAAGAACAGCGGGATGTTCGTTGGGAAATCGTGATGGCCGTAGTGCGCTTGGTATAGGATATCGAATTTCCATTGTTCGCTTGGCGGGGGCAGATGAAAGATATGGCGATGCAGCGAATACTCGTTCAGCATTTGCAGTGGCACGCCCAACAGCGCGAACAACCAGACCCACCACGGTCCGCTAAAGGCGACGATCAACACGCCTGCGCATAAGGCAACCACCATCGGAGGGATGGAATTGTGTGACAGCATGATCCGCCAGCGTGGCAGGAATTGTTGATTTTTTGACATAAGACCAGATCAACACAGGCTGCCCTGTGCACGCAATAGATTCCCGTACGGCAGTTTCAAACCAACTGCCCCTTGATCCCTCCTTGCTCGGCGACTATACGCGGCCAGTGTTCACCTCACAGGTGACTCGAAAACCAAACATGCCGTGGTTGTCCCATTTGCTTCGAGGGGCATATCCGGCGATAGGAGAAGCAAAATGTTTAAACTAAATGAACTACGCGACAACCCAGGTGCCACCAAACCACGCAAGCGCGTTGGCCGTGGTCCAGGTTCCGGCACCGGTAAAATGGGTGGCCGTGGTATCAAAGGTCAAAAATCCCGTTCGGGTGTTGCGATCAAAGGTTTTGAAGGCGGTCAAATGCCTTTGTACCAACGTCTGCCAAAGCGTGGCTTTAACAAGCCGAACCGCAAGGCATATGCCGTCATCAACTTGGGTCTGATCCAGAAGTTTGTTGACGCAGGCAAGATCGACGCGAAATCAGCCATCACCGAAGAAGCGCTGGTCGCATCTGGTGCGGTTCGTCGCATTTTGGACGGTATCCGCGTCCTGGCAAAAGGCGAAGTTACGTCCAAGCTGAACATCGAAGTACACGGCGCGTCCAAGTCTGCTGTTGAAGCAGTCGAGAAAGCTGGCGGGAAATTGACCCTGACAGCCAAGGTTGCGGCCGAGTAACTGAGCCTTCGGACTTGTGAGGCGTGCGTTTGCCGCCTACATAGTCCTAAGAGTTTTCCAAACGCCGCCCCCCGGAAAATCGGTGAGGGCGGCGTTTTTGATATAGAAAGAGCCTTCCTATGGTATCTGCCGTCGAAAATATGGCCGCCAACACGACTTGGGCGAGCCTTGGCAAAGCGACCGATCTGCGCAACCGCATCCTGTTTACGTTGGCGCTGCTGATCGTTTACCGCTTGGGCACGTTTATTCCTGTCCCCGGCATCGACGGCGCTGCATTGCGCGACTTTATGGAAAATGCGGGCCAAGGGATTGGCGGCATGGTGTCCATGTTTACCGGTGGCGCGCTGGGTCGCATGGGTATTTTTGCCCTCGGGATCATGCCCTACATTTCGGCCTCGATCATCGTTCAATTGATGACCTCGATGGTGCCCTCGCTTGAGCAACTCAAGAAAGAAGGGGCGCAAGGCCAAAAGAAAATTAACCAATACACCCGTTACGGGACGGTCGCGCTGGCCACGGTGCAGGCATACGGCCTTGCTGTGTCGCTGGAATCTGGCGACTTGGTCACCGAGGCTGGTTTCTACTTCCGCATGACCTGCCTGATTACGCTGGTTGGTGGGACGATGTTCCTGATGTGGCTGGGTGAACAGATCACTGCGCGCGGCATCGGTAACGGTATTTCCTTGATCATTTTCGTCGGCATTATTGCCGAAGTTCCTGCCGCTTTGGCGCAGTTCTTTGCCTCCGGCCGGTCCGGCAGCATTAGCCCAGCGGTGATTGTCGGGGTGATCGTGATGGTGATCGCAACCATTGCATTCGTCGTCTTTATGGAAAGGGCCTTGCGCAAGCTGCATATCCAGTATCCGCGCCGCCAGGTCGGCATGAAGGTTTATGACGGTGGGTCCTCGCACTTGCCGATCAAGGTGAACCCAGCCGGCGTTATCCCCGCGATCTTTGCATCGTCCTTGTTGTTGCTGCCTGTGACAATCAGCACGTTCTCTGGCGGGTCTACCAGCCCTGTGATGTCGTGGTTGCTCGCGAACTTTGGTCCCGGTCAGCCGTTGTACCTGTTGTTCTTCATCGCGATGATCGTGTTCTTTGCGTACTTCTATACGTTCAACGTGTCGTTCAAACCGGACGAAGTTGCGGACAACCTGAAAAACCAGAACGGTTTTGTTCCAGGGATCCGTCCGGGCAAAAAGACCGCTGAATATCTGGAATACGTTGTGAACCGCGTTTTGGTTCTGGGGTCCATGTACCTTGCTGCGGTGTGCGTTCTGCCAGAAATTCTACGCGGTCAGTTCGCGATTCCGTTTTACTTTGGTGGCACGTCGGTTTTGATCGTTGTTTCGGTGACGATGGACACTATCCAACAAGTGCAAAGCCATTTGCTTGCTCAGCAGTACGAAGGTCTGATTGAAAAATCGAACCTGCGTGGCAAGGGTAAAACACGCAAGAAACGGAGCCCGGCTCGTAAATGAACATTATCCTTCTCGGGCCACCAGGCGCTGGCAAAGGGACGCAAGCGCGTCATTTGGTTGAAACACGTGGCATGGTGCAACTGAGCACCGGCGACATGTTACGCGCTGCCAAAGACAGTGGCACCGAGATGGGCAAGGTTGTTGCCGACGTGATGGCACGGGGTGCATTGGTCACGGACGAGATCGTGATCGGCCTGATCCGTGAACAGCTGAACACGGTCAAAGCAGCGGGTTTCATCTTTGACGGTTTCCCGCGGACGCTGGCACAGGCGGATGCGCTGACGGAATTGCTGTCAGCTGAGGGCGAAAGCCTTGATGCGGTGATCGAGATGGAAGTCGATGACGAGGCGCTTGTTGCCCGCATCACTGCCCGCTCAACATGCGGTGCCTGTGGTGAGGTCTACAACGACAACACCAAGCCAGAGCCGGCAGACGGCAAATGTTCCAACTGTGGTGCGGTTAACAAATTCACCCGCCGTGCAGATGACAACGAGGAAAGCCTGAAAACGCGCCTCATGGAATATTACAAAAAGACGTCTCCACTGATCGGCTATTACTACGCCAAAGAGATGTTGAACCGGATTGACGGTTTGGGTGACATCGAAACCGTGCAGCGCGATATCGCAAAGGTCATGGATTGAAGCGGGCTCGGATTGCAGCCTTTCTTGCCATCTGCGGTCCTTTTGCGACGTATGCAGACGGTCAGGCCGGCGATTACTTTGTAACAAACATCGAACAATGCGCGCTTGATTCTGCGGGACTGCCACTTGTCGACACTTTGGTGCTGCGCGCCCAAAGCATTTCAGGTCATGGTGTCAATTGTGATTGGGCCGAGGCATTGGATTTTGATGCCTTGGTGGGGCAAACTGTTATTGCCAAGACGACCTGCGGCAATGGCGAGAAAAGCTGGACAGACGAGTACAGTTTTTCGGTTCCCGTTCTTGGGGCCGTTGCGACCAAACCCGTGCGTGTGCAGGGTTTGCCCACATTATTTTACCGGTGCGAGTGAATCTTTGGCTCTGACCGATTGGATTCACAATCTACGGGCTTTTCGCAGTTGACGCTTGGGCCAAAAGCCCATAACCAGCCGTATCTCTTATGAGAATCAAATATGTTTCAAAGGTCGCTCCTGCGAAACACGATCACCTGATCAGCTGCGGCCCGAATGCTTAATTGCCTCGGGCTTACGTTGTGAAAAAAGGGCCTGGAATGACGGGCTCGCAACGAAAAGGAATTCCACACGTGGCACGTATTGCCGGCGTAAACATCCCGACTGCAAAGCGGGTTCCAATCGCCCTCACATATATCACCGGTATCGGCACAACTTCTGCGCAAGCGATTTGCGAAGCTGTTGGCATTGACGCGACACGTCGCGTTAACGAACTGTCCGACGCCGAAGTTCTGAAAGTGCGTGAGCACATCGACGAAAACTACACCGTTGAAGGTGACCTTCGTCGTGACACACAGATGAACATCAAACGCCTGATGGATTTGGGTTGCTACCGTGGCTTGCGTCACCGTCGTAACTTGCCTGTCCGTGGTCAGCGCACTCACACCAACGCTCGTACTCGCAAAGGCCCTGCAAAGGCCATTGCTGGTAAGAAGAAATAAGGGAGGCTCTGATCGATGGCACGCGATAAAGTACGCGCAAAGAAAAAAGAGCGTAAGAACATCGCCGCAGGTGTGGCGCATGTGAACTCTTCTTTCAACAACACCAAAATCTTGATCTCAGACGTTCAAGGCAACGCAATTGCATGGTCTTCTGCCGGCACGATGGGCTTCAAAGGCTCACGTAAATCTACGCCTTATGCGGCGCAGATGGCTGCCGAAGATGCAGGCAAAAAAGCACAAGATCACGGCGTGAAAACGCTGGAAGTCGAAGTGCAAGGTCCAGGCTCTGGCCGTGAAAGTGCGCTGCGCGCATTGGCTGCTGTTGGGTTCAACATCACATCTATCCGTGACGTGACACCAATGGCGCACAACGGTTGCCGCCCACCAAAGCGCCGCCGCGTCTAAGCACGACTACTTCGGTTGGGGCCGCGTGTTTTCGCACGGCCCCATTCCGCATTTTTTGAAACCTCGGGCGCTTTAGCCTTTAGGACATGGGGCTGAGGCAAGAATGGAGGGACGCATGATCCACAAGAATTGGGCTGAACTAATCAAGCCAACACAATTGGACGTTAAGCCGGGCAATGATCCAGCACGTCAAGCAACCGTTGTTGCAGAACCACTGGAACGTGGTTTTGGTCTGACAATGGGCAACGCGCTGCGTCGCGTTCTGATGTCATCGCTGCAAGGTGCCGCGATCACGTCTGTGCAAATCGACAACGTTTTGCACGAATTTTCGTCAGTTGCTGGTGTACGTGAAGACGTCACCGACATCATCCTGAACCTCAAAGGCGTTTCATTGCGCATGGAAGTCGAAGGGCCAAAGCGCCTGTCGATTTCTGCAAAAGGTCCGGGCATTGTCACAGCAGGCGACATTTCTGAATCCAACGGCATCGACGTGCTGAACCGTGATCACGTGATCTGCCACCTCGACGATGGTGCCGATCTGTACATGGAACTGACGGTTAACACCGGCAAAGGTTACGTTTCTGCTGAAAAGAACAAACCAGAAGATGCACCAATCGGTCTTATCCCGATCGACGCGATCTATTCGCCGGTCAAGAAGGTCTCTTATGACGTTCAGCCAACGCGCGAAGGTCAGGTTCTAGACTATGACAAACTGACGATGAAAATCGAAACAGACGGGTCCATCACGCCAGACGACGCGGTCGCTTTTGCGGCGCGTATTCTGCAGGACCAACTGGGTATTTTCGTGAACTTTGACGAACCAGAATCAGCATCCCGCGCGGATGAAGATGACGGTTTGGAATTCAACCCGCTGCTTCTCAAGAAAGTGGACGAGTTGGAATTGTCTGTTCGTTCGGCAAACTGCCTGAAGAACGACAATATAGTGTACATCGGCGATCTGATCCAAAAAACCGAAGCAGAAATGCTGCGCACCCCGAACTTTGGCCGCAAATCTTTGAACGAAATCAAAGAAGTGTTGTCAGGCATGGGTCTGCACCTCGGCATGGACGTCGAAGACTGGCCACCAGACAACATCGAAGATCTGGCGAAAAAGTTCGAAGACGCCTTTTAAACAATTCGGGTAGGCAGGCCATGTGTCCGCCTACCCATACGAACAGACTGGGCAATCTGCCCCAAGGAGAGCCTGCGACACGCATCAAAGGCCAGACAAAGTAAAATCGCTCGTAGAGAGCACACTTAGGAGAATAGAAAATGCGTCACGCACGTGGATACCGCCGCCTGAACCGTACACATGAGCACCGCAAGGCGCTCTGGGCAAACATGGCCGGCTCGCTCATTGAACATGAGCAAATCAAAACAACATTGCCAAAAGCAAAAGAACTGCGCCCGATCATTGAGAAAATGATCACTTTGGCGAAACGTGGCGATCTACACGCCCGTCGCCAAGCCGCATCCAAGCTGAAGCAAGACCAATATGTCGCGAAATTGTTCGACATTTTGGGACCACGCTACAAAGACCGCCAAGGTGGTTATGTGCGCGTCCTCAAGGCCGGTTTCCGTTACGGCGACATGGCACCGATGGCGATCATCGAATTTGTTGACCGCGACCGCGACGCCAAAGGCGCAGGCGACAAAGCCCGCGTTGCAGCAGCAGAAGCCGCTGGCGAATAAGAATTTGAACCATCCGGTTCTAACAATGCCCTCGCCAATTGGCGGGGGTTTTTGCGTTTTGGGGAACAGATGCCGAAACTGACAATTCCGGCACTGTATTTGCTGAGCATGCCAGTTCTGATTGGCACATTTGAACGGGTTGCATTTTTAGTGACGCCCCCGTCGCACGCAGCTTGGGTTGATCAGCGATACATTGATCACCCTTATCTGACGTTACTGCATCTGCTTCCGGGATTGGTTTTGTTTCTTTTCGGCCCGCTGCAGTTTTCAATGGTTTTGCGTCGCAAAGCATTGTGGTTACACAGGTTGATCGGGCGCACTTTTGTTGTATCCGCGGTGTTGTGTGGCATCGGGGTCTGTTGGATGGTGATAGCGTTTCCCGCGCTTGGCGGGCTGCTAACCCAAGCCGTAACTTTTGTATTGGTTGCTGTAATGATTGTATTTATGGGACTGTCCATTCATGCAATCCGTGCCCGAAAACTAGTACGTCACCAGGCGTTCATGATGCGCGCTTATGCGATTGCATTGTCTGTCACGACTGCGCGCATATTTATTGACGCAGCCAAATGGTTGTTTGATCTACCGTTCGAGACGACTTTTGTCATAGCGTCCTCGTTAGGTGTTATTTTGAACTGCACGTTTGTCGAAATGCTCATATATCCGCGCGCGCGTAGATAACCTGAATACACGGGGTTGCATGATTGTGGGGCGCTGCGCATATCCTAGTCCATGAGACATATTTTTGCCCTAATCGCTTCGTTTAGTTTTGCAACCGCCGCGTTGACGCAAGAGCAAGTGCCGCAAAGTCAGACGCAAATCGCCCTCAGCTTTGCGCCCTTGGTCAAACAATCGGCACCTGCGGTCGTGAACATCTATGCCAAACTTATTACGCAGGCACGCCCCAATACCTTTATGGAGGACCCGTTCTTCCAGCGTTTCTTTGACGGTGGCACACCTGCGCCACGCGTGCAAAATTCGCTCGGGTCTGGTGTGATCCTGTCCGAAAGCGGGATTGTCGTGTCCAACTATCACGTGGTCGGCATGGCGACGGATATCCGTGTGGTTCTGAACGATCGCCGTGAATATTCCGCCCGTGTTTTATTGGGGGACGAGGACAGCGATCTGGCGATTTTGCAACTGGAAGGGACTGACGACTTACCCAGCCTCGATCTGCGCGCCAGCGACGACGTTGAAGTTGGTGAATTGGTGCTCGCCATCGGTAATCCCTTTGGTGTCGGTCAAACTGTCAGCAGCGGTATTGTGTCGGGCCTTGCGCGATCCGGCAGCTCGAATGGGTCGGGGCGCGGGTATTTCATCCAAACGGATGCACCGATCAATCCCGGCAATTCCGGCGGCGCGCTGATCGACATGGCCGGTCGCCTGATTGGCATCAACACGCAGATTTTGACGCGCTCTGGCGGGTCCAACGGTATCGGTTTTGCTATTCCGGCTGACTTGGTTGGTGCTTTCGTGGCCCAAGCCGAGGCGGGCAATCAAGAATTCCTACGTCCGTGGGCCGGCATGAGCGGGCAATCGGTAGATGCCGATATGGCCGATACTTTTGGCCTTGATCGCCCGGGCGGCATCGTCATTTCGGGACTGCATCCTATCAGCCCGTTTAAGCAGGCGGGCTTTGCCGCAAGTGACGTGATCACGGCGGTCGACGGGCAAGTCGTCAATACGCCCTCGGAAATGGTGTTCCGGATGAGCGTTGCCGGGCTTGGCAACACGTCGCAGGTGACCCGTATTCGGGACGGCATCGCCGAGGACATCGCTGTCAATCTGGTCGCGGCCCCTGATGATCCACCCCGAAACGCGACGGTCTTGGGCGAGGATTCGATCCTGCCCGGGCTGCAATTGGCGCAGATTAATCCGGCCGTGATCAGTGAGATGAACTTGCTATTGCAGGCCGCAGGCGTCGTGATCACAGACACCGGCCCGTTTGGCGCGCGCGTCGGTTTACAAGGCGGGGACGTCATCGAAAAGGTGCGCGGCACACCAACGCGAACCCCGTCGGATGTCGAAGAATTGCTGGCAAGCGGCGGGCGCAATGTGTCGATCGTTGTGCTGCGCGGCGATAGCCGTGTGCAGCTTCGGTTCCGTCTCTGATGGCGGATTTATTTGGGGATCAGCCAGTTCCTGATATGCCGCGCCCTTTGGCGGATCGTTTGCGTCCACAGACGTTGGCAGAGGTTATTGGCCAAACCCAAGTTCTTGGTCCTGACGCGCCGCTTACGGTCATGCTGGGTGCGGGCGCGTTAAGTTCGCTGATCTTTTGGGGCCCGCCGGGCGTTGGAAAAACCACAATTGCGCGGCTACTGGCCAACGAAACCAATCTGCATTTTGTACAAATCTCAGCCATTTTTACTGGCGTTCCTGACCTGAAGAAAGTATTCGAGGGCGCGCGTATTCGGCGTCAAAACGGGCAGGGGACACTGCTGTTTGTCGACGAAATCCACCGTTTCAACAAAGCCCAACAAGACGGGTTTTTGCCGCACATGGAAGACGGGACCATTTTGTTGGTTGGCGCGACAACCGAAAATCCGTCGTTTGAACTGAACGCAGCGGTTCTGTCGCGCTCGCAGGTTTTGGTACTTGAACGCCTTGATTTGTCGGATATGGAACGCCTCGCGCAGCGTGCGGAAAAGGAATTGGACCGCGCGTTGCCGCTGGATGGTCCTGCACGCGAAGCGCTGCTTGAGATGGCCGACGGCGATGGCCGCGCGTTGCTGAACCTGATCGAGCAGGTCGCTGCGTGGAAGGTTGAGGGCAAGCTGAACACAAACACGTTGTCGACCCGTTTGATGCGTCGCGCGGCGCAATACGACAAGGGCGGCGATGCGCATTACAACCTGATCAGCGCGCTGCACAAATCGGTGCGTGGATCGGACCCGGACGCGGCCCTTTATTGGTTTGCGCGGATGCTTGAAGGTGGCGAAGACCCGCGGTTTCTGGCCCGTCGCATCACCCGAATGGCGGTTGAGGACATAGGTCTGGCCGACCCCAACGCCCAAGCTGTGTGCCTGCAATGTTGGGAAACCTACGAGCGTCTTGGCAGTCCCGAAGGCGAATTGGCATTGGCCCAAGCGGTCACGTATCTTGCGCTCGCCCCCAAATCGAACGCGACCTACGTGGCGTACAAAGCCGCGCGCAATGCCGCCAAACAGACGGGATCGCAACCGCCCCCAAAGCACATCCTGAACGGGGCGACATCGTTGATGAAAGATCAGGGTTACGGGGCCGGATATGCCTATGACCACGACGCCGAAGACGGGTTTTCGGGGCAAAACTATTTCCCCGACGGGATGAAACGTCCGGTGTTGTATGTCCCTGTGGAACGCGGCCATGAACGCGAATTGAAAAAGCGGCTCGATTACTTTGCTAAATTGCGCGCCAAGCGCGGCGAATAACCCACAAAACTTGACTCTGCCTGCCGTGTGCGCGATGCGGTCGATTATGTTTTCAACCTTGTCTCTTGTTGCCCTTGGCGGGGCCATCGGCGCGTCGACGCGCTACCTCTTTGGGGTTGGTGCGATGCGTTTGGCTGGCCCAACCGACTTTCCTTGGGCGATCATGTCGGTCAACGTCATCGGTTCGTTTCTGATGGGCGTCTTTGTCGTGGCAGCAGCGCAGCGCGGGTTAACCCATTTTAGTCCGTTCGTGATGACGGGCTTGCTTGGTGGTTTCACAACGTTTTCGGCCTTTTCGCTGGAAACCGTCACACTGATGGAACGAGGTAACATTGGCGCGGCGAGCCTTTACGTGGCCTTGTCCGTCGGACTTTCAATTGTTGGCCTGATGGTAGGCCTGGCTGTCGCCCGAGGTATATTCGCATGAGCCGTGTTCAAACAGTAATCGTAGGAAAAGACGAAGGCGATCAACGCCTGGATCGTTGGTTCAAGCGGCGCTTTCCGCATATCCCGCAGGGGCGCGTCGACAAGATGTGTCGCAAGGGTGATTTGCGTGTCGATGGTGGGCGCGTCAAAGGGTCAACCCGCATCGAAGTCGGTATGCAAATCCGCATTCCGCCGCTGCCCGATCATGCGGCCCCGGAACCCGATCACAAACGTCGCGTGTCGGCAGCAGACACCAAATTGATGCTGGATTGTGTGATCTACAAAGATGACCACGTCATCGCGATCAACAAACCTGCAGGCTTGCCGACCCAAGGTGGATCCGGTCACTCCCGTCACGTCGACGGGCTAGCCGAAGCCTTGCAGTTTGACTACGAGGAAAAGCCGCGTCTGGTGCATCGCCTCGACAAAGACACATCCGGTGTTTTGCTTTTGGCGCGCACACGTGTTGCCGCACGGGCATTGACCGAAGCCATGCGTCACCGCGAAACCCGCAAGATTTACTGGGCGCTCGTCGCTGGTGTGCCGACGCCGTATCTTGGTGAAATCCGCTTTGGTCTGGTCAAGGCCGCAGGGCGTGGCAAGGGCGGCGAAGGCGAAAAGATGATCGCAGTCCACCCGCGTGACGTCGAAAACACCGAAGGCGCCAAACGCGCGCAGACGTTGTACGCGACGCTCTACCGTGTGGCATCGCGGGCGGCGTGGGTCGCGATGGAACCCATCACCGGACGTACCCACCAGCTGCGTGCGCACATGGCCGAAATCGGGCATCCGATCATTGGCGATGGCAAGTACGGCGGTTCCGGTCAGGAAAATATGGGCGACGGTTGGGGCGCGCAATTGGGCGGCACCATTTCCAAAAAACTGCACCTGCACGCGCGCATGATGCGGTTTCAGCACCCCGAAACGAAAAAGGTCATCACGGTCACAGCCGAGTTGCCAGAACACATGGCGCACAGCTGGGACACCTTCGGGTGGACCGAAGATCTGGCCGCAGAAGACCCGTTCGAGTCGCTTTGATGGCTGCGGATTTGCGGCTGGTTGTGTTTGATGTTGATGGCACGTTGGTGGACAGTCAGGGCGATATCGTTTCAGCGATGACCTCTGCATTTGTGGCGCTTGGGTTGGCGGTGCCAGAGCGCGCTGCGATCCTTGGTGTCGTGGGATTGTCACTGGATGTTTTGATGCCAATGCTGGCACCTGACGCGTCTGGCGCAACCCATGCGCAGTTGGTTCAGGCCTACAAAGACAGCTACATGGATGCGCGTAAACAGCAGGGGGCGGCAGTGTCATCGCCGCTTTATCCGGGTGCGCGTGCCTGCCTTGAGGCGCTAAATTCGGACCCGAACATCTTGCTGGGCGTGGCCACGGGCAAATCCAAACGCGGGCTAGATAAACTGATCGAAGGCCACGGGTTCGAGCGCATGTTCGTCACCCAACAGGTCGCAGATTTCCATCCCTCCAAACCGCACCCGTCCATGCTGATCCAGGCAATGGCAGATGCGGGTGTTGAGGCGCACAGTGCTGTGATGATTGGCGACACCAGCTTTGATATGGACATGGCCAAATCTGCGGGCATGCGCAGCATTGGTGTGGCGTGGGGCTATCACACTCGTGATCGTTTGGCGCAGGCCACGCGTTTTGCTGGCACCTTTGCCAACATACCTGACATTCTGACCGAGCTATGGAGCACACAGCCATGAGCGATTGGGCGCTAAAACGGTTTTGGACAGAGGCAAAAAGCGTCGCGGTTGACGGTGGATTTGCTGTTCAATTGGACGGGCGATCGGTTAAAACACCGGCGAAATCTGCATTGGTTGTGCCGACCCAAGCGCTCGCGGATGCGATTGCCGCCGAATGGGACGCGCAGAGTGAAAAAGTAAATCCGAACACGATGCCGTTTACCCGATCGGCCAATGCGGCGATCGACAAAGTCGCAACCCAACACAGTGAAGTTGCGGACCTGTTGTCGGAATACGGTGACAGTGATTTGCTGTGCTACCGTGCTGACACGCCTGTCGAACTGGTCGCCCGGCAAACGGAGCAGTGGGATCCGATGCTGGATTGGGCGCGCACCAATTTGGGTGTCGTACTGCACCCGCGCGTCGGCATTATTCACGCCCCCCAAGATCAGGGCGCTTTGGATATTCTGCGCGCCAAGACCCATGCATTCGACGCGTTCGAATTGGCAGCCTTTCACGATCTGGTGTCGCTCAGCGGGTCATTGATTCTTGGTTTTGCGGCGACGACGAACAATTTTTCCGCAGAACAGATGTGGAAAATTTCGCGCTTGGACGATCTTTGGCAAGAAGAACAATGGGGGCCAGATGACGAGGCAACCGCACTCGCAGAGGTTAAAAAGAGTGCATTTGCGCACGCAAAGCAGTTTTTTGATGCGTGTCAGCGCGCTTGACGCTGGGGAAGGTGAACTTATGCGGGATTGTGACACCTCGAACGATCCGTTTTCGTGATGCAACACTTGACGTTGGATGATGAATCCTAGCACACTGTGCGACACGGGCTCAGTAACAACTGGGCCTGTATCGCTTACGGTGTAAAATACACCGACGAACCACCCTAATTATGGTGGAAAATCAGGAAGAGGTAAAAATGAAAAAATCTGTAATCTTTGGCGCGTTGACCGTTGCTGGCCTTGCGGCCGGTGCTGCGGCAGCTGGCACTTTGGAAGATGTACAAGCACGCGGCAAACTGAACTGCGGCGTGACAACTGGTCTGGTTGGCTTTGCTGCACCAGATGCGAATGGCGTATGGAAAGGCTTTGACGTTGCTGTATGTCGCGCTGTAGCCGCCGCTGTTCTTGGTGACGGCAATGCCGTTGAGTTCGTTCCTACAACAGGCAAAACACGCTTTACTGCGTTGGCGTCTGGCGAAATCGACATGCTGGCACGTAACACCACATGGACATTCTCCCGCGACGTGGACCTGAAGTTCACTTTCGTAGGCGTGAACTACTATGACGGCCAAGGCTTCATGGTTCCAAAAGATCTGGGTGTTTCTTCTGCCAAAGATCTGGATGGCGCAACTGTCTGCATCCAAACCGGTACAACAACAGAGCTGAACTTGGCGGATTTCTTCCGTTCAAACAACATCTCTTATGAGCCAGTGCCAATCGAAACAAACGCCGAAGCGCAACAGCAATACCTGTCCGGTGCGTGCGACGTTTACACGACAGACGCATCCGGCCTGGCCGCGACACGTGCAACTTTCGAAGCACCTGGCGACCACGTTCTGCTGCCAGAAATCGTTTCCAAAGAGCCACTGGGCCCGCTTGTTCGCCACGGCGACAACAACTGGGGCGACGTTGTTCGCTGGACATTGAACGCATTGATCACAGCTGAAGAGCTGGGTGTGTCCTCTGCAAACCTGGCAGAATTGTCTGCTGGCACAAACAACCCAGAAGTTAACCGTCTGTTGGGTACCGAAGGTACACTGGGCGAAATGCTGGGTCTGTCTGCTGATTGGGCGAAAAACGCAATCGCAGTTGGCGGCAACTACGGTGAGATCTTTGAAGGTAACATCGGCGAAGCAACACCGATCGGTCTGGCCCGTGGCCTGAACGCTCAGTGGACAGAAGGCGGCCTGTTGTACAGCCCACCGTTCCGCTAAACGCTACAGTCAAAGGGCGCGAGGATCACCTCGCGCCCTTTGCACTTTGACGACACTGAATTGCGACGACTTACTAAATCTCCGGCCTTTGGCGCACAGACGCCGCATTAAGCTTTGGACCGGAACACGGGGAAACATTCCATGACAATTATGACCGACCCTCCGAAGGGCGCGTTCCGGCTATCTATGCTGTTGAATGACACCCGCTACCGGTCGCTTACCTTGCAAGTGATCGCAGCGATCGTTCTCGCATTGGCAATCTTTTATCTTGCCAGCAACGTGGTTTCAAACCTGACGCGACTGGGGTTGAACATCGACTTCGCCTTTTTGGGCGCGCCTGCAGGTTACGACATTAACCAGCGTTTGATCGAATATACCAGTCAATCGACCAACCTTCGGGCGGCGTTTGTCGGTATTCTGAACACGCTACTTGTGGCGTTTCTGGCCTGTATCATGGCGACCATCTTTGGGGTTCTGGCGGGTGTTCTGCGCCTGTCGAACAACTGGTTGGTCAGCAAGCTGATGGCCTTTTACGTGGAAATCTTCCGCAACATCCCTGTGTTGATCTGGATCTTGATCATCTTCGGCATCATGACTGTGGTGCTGCCGGGCCCAAGGGCGTTCCGGGGCGAAGATGCAGAAGCATCAATGTTCTTGGGCATTTCGGCCTTTACCAATCGCGGTGTGTACCTGCCGGGACCAGAATTTTCGCGCATCTTTGGCGAAACTGGCATCTTGTCGGCGGGTATTGGATGGCTGGTTGCGCTCGCCGTTCTGGTCGGTTCCTTCTTTGGGGCGCGTACAGTCAACAAACGCGCCACGCGCATCCAAGAAGCGACGGGCGTCCGCCCAGCCACAATGCTGACCAATCTGGCAATCTGGTTTCTGCCAATAATCGCGTTTTTCATCATCACTGGCCTTAGCTTTGAAATCCCTGAACTCAAGGGCTTCAACTTTAAGGGTGGCATCAAAGTTGGTGCACCGCTGATTGCGATCTGGTTCGCCCTGTCGATTTACACCGGTGCCTTTATCGCGGAAAACGTGCGTGCAGGTATTCAGGCCGTGTCAAAAGGGCAAACCGAAGCGGCTGGTGCCTTGGGCATTCGTCCGGGCCGGATCATGAGCCTGGTTGTTCTGCCACAAGCCATGCGGGTGATCATCCCGCCGCTGATTTCGCAGTATCTGAACATCACCAAAAACTCGTCTTTGGCGATTCTGGTTGGCTACGCGGACGTTACGGCGACTTTGGGTGGCATTACCTTGAACCAAACCGGGCGTGCGATTGAATGTATCGTTCTGTTGATGTTGTTCTATTTGATCATCTCGCTGTCGATCTCTGCGGTGGTCAACGTCTACAACAACACCATTAAACTGAAGGAGCGCTAGGCCATGTCAGATGTATCTGCTAATGTCGTCGCCTTTGTTCGGACGGAAACCGTGCCACAGTCTGCCCCGCCCTCTAACGCGGCGGGACCAGCTAAATGGGTTAAGGATAATTTGTTCGCCGGTGTCGGCAACTCGATCCTGACCATTCTGGCCTTCATCGCGATCTATTTGATCCTTGCCAAAATCATGCCTTGGATCTTGAACGGGGTTTGGGATGCGCCAACGCTTTCCGCGTGCCGCGAGATTCTTGAAGGGGCGACTGGTGGTTGCTTTGCCGTCATCTCCGAACGCTGGAACCAACTGTTGTTCGGGTTCAAATACCCAAGCGACCTGTACTGGCGCCCGGCCCTTGCCTTTGCGATGTTGTTCTTGGCAGCGGCCCCCGTGCTGTTCTTTGATCTGCCGCGCAAACTGCTGATCTTTACAGGGCTTTACCCCTTCATCGCCTTTTGGTTGATCTGGGGCGGTCCGGTGTATTACCCAATCATGGCTCTGGTTGGCTTTGTCGTTGCGTTCAAAGTGTTCGAACGCCTCGAAAAGCAAAACTTTGCTCTGGCTTTGGGTGCTGGCGTTCTTGGTGCGGCGATTGTTTGGTACCTCGGCACAATGATCGGACCAGATGACGCTGCGCGTAAGGCGGGTTCATTGTTTGCAGCAGGGCTTGAGCCTGTGCCAAGCCGTGATCTGGGTGGTTTCATGCTGAACATGATGTTGGGTGTGACCTGTGTGTCGTTGTCCTTGCCTTTGGGCATTGCACTGGCGTTAGGTCGTCAATCATCGATGCCGTTCATCAAATACATCTGCGTGATCTTTATTGAATTCATTCGCGGCGTGCCATTGATCACCCTGTTGTTTGTGGCCAGTGTCATGCTGTCGTACTTTTTTCCACCGGGCACTGGCGTGGATTTGTTTATCCGCGTTGTGATCATGATCACCCTGTTTTCGGCAGCATACATTGCCGAAGTTATTCGGGGTGGCTTGGCCGCCTTGCCAAAAGGGCAATACGAGGCCGCGGATTCACTGGGGCTGAATTACGCCCAAGCAACACGCCTGATCATCCTGCCACAAGCGTTGAAAATCTCGATCCCAGGTATCGTGAACATCGCAGTGGGCCTGTTCAAAGACACCACGCTGGTATCAGTCATTTCGATGTTCGATATCGTGGGTATGATCCGCGGACCCATTTTGGCGTCAACCGATTGGAACGGGGTGTATTGGGAGCTGTTCAGCTTTGCAGCCGTCCTGTTCTTCGTCGTTTGCTACGGCATTTCACAATATTCGCAGTGGCTGGAACGCCGTCTCGCGACAGATCACCGATAAGGAGGCCGGAACATGGCTGAACAAGCAAAAATGCAAGTGTCCGACGAAGTCGCGATCAGCATCCAGAACATGAACAAATGGTACGGCACATTCCACGTGCTGCGCGACATTGATTTGACCGTTCAACGCGGCGAACGGATCGTGATTTGTGGGCCGTCAGGCTCAGGCAAATCCACGCTGATCCGGTGCATCAACGCGTTGGAAGAGCACCAAAAAGGGTCGATCGAAGTCGACGGCACGCTGTTGTCATCCGACCTTAAGAACATCGACAAGATCCGGTCGGAAGTTGGCATGTGTTTCCAACACTTCAACTTGTTCCCGCATCTGAGCATTTTGGAAAACCTGACGCTGGCTCCAATCTGGGTGCGTAAAACGCCCAAGAAAGAAGCCGAAGAACTGGCGATGCATTACCTTGAAAAAGTAAAAATCCCTGATCAGGCGAACAAGTATCCGGGCCAGTTGTCCGGTGGCCAGCAGCAACGTGTGGCGATTGCCCGTTCGTTGTGCATGCAGCCGCGTATCATGCTGTTTGATGAACCGACGTCCGCGCTGGACCCGGAGATGATCAAAGAGGTTCTGGACACGATGATCGAGCTTGCCGAAGAAGGCATGACAATGCTGTGCGTCACGCACGAGATGGGTTTTGCCCGTCAGGTGGCGAACCGCGTGATCTTTATGGATGAAGGTCAGATTGTGGAGCAGAACGAACCGGAAGAGTTCTTTAACAACCCGCAAAGCCCGCGGACGCAGTTGTTCCTGAGCCAGATCTTGGGTCACTAACGACGCGTGGTGTGCGACACGCACACCTTACCAACATTTCGCAAACGGCTGGCTGTCAGGGCTGGCCGTTTCGCGTTTTAGCGACCCGTAAAGGCACGCATGTGAAAGGCGCTTTGTTCTGGATCACGGTTGAAAGATTGGCTGACGGGGCAGGCGGTGCGCACGTGGCAGCCCCCAGTCATGCAGCTATCGCCAGCGGGCGTATCCAGATACGCCTTACACGTTGGGACATCGTACATTGCCGTCAGAGACAAAGCATTAACTGGGCAGGCAGTCGCACAAGGCTGTTCTGCGCAGGTGTCACACGGGTTTTCTGACAACTGTGTTTGCACGGCGAATGGCAGGCGGACCGCGCCACGGATCGAGATCATCAACCCGGCTGTATCATGCACCATCATGCCGGTTGGGCTTTGCCAGAACCGCCCCGATTTCAGGGCCCACGCGATGAACGGAGCATAGGGCGGCCCGTCTGATGGGAAGATTGCCGAGCCGCCGTGTTCGGATGCAAGCGCGTTTATGTGTCTCTTGGACCACCGGTCAATTGGGTTAGCTATGTCGTCACTGTACTCGGGTGCCTTGGTGAAAACGGACCAAAACGTATCGGCGGCACCCAGTAGGACAATTGCGCCTTGGTCTTGGTTAAACGCGCCCATCACAAACAGACCCAGCGGGTCGATGCGTTGTGCGATCTGTTTAAGGATCATTTGCGCGTAAACGGCAATGTCAGGGACCAACCAAGTTTGCTTGGCCTGTCGTCCTGCCATTGTAGCCCAACCTGCATGTCATCGTGTCCTGCGGCCGGTTGCGCGATGTAGGTGCCGAACATCTGATCCCAAATCGATAAGGCAAAGCCGTAGTTGCTGTCGTGCTCCTGACGGTTCACGGAATGATGCACGCGATGCATGTCGGGCGTGACCAAAACGCGGCGCACAATGCGATCAACCGCCAAGGGCAGGCGGATATTAGCATGGTTGAACATAGCGGTGCCGTTCAGCATTATTTCGAAGAGGATCACGGCAATTGCGGCTGGCCCAAGCAGGTAGACGACGCCAATTTTCAAGATCATAGACAACGCGATTTCTACAGGATGAAAGCGAATAGCAGTGGTGACATCCATGTCGACATCCGCGTGATGAACACGGTGCAAGCGCCACAGCAGGGGGACTTTGTGGGTGATCAAATGCTGTGCCCAGATGATGAAATCAAGGATCAACATGGCGAGGATCACTTCGGCCCAGGCCGGCAAGGCGATCGCATTGAACACCCCCCATCCATTTATCTGCGCATCTACTGCGGCCCCAACTGCGAGAAACGGTAGGAAAATAGCCAAGGCACGCAACGCCACCATGTTCGCGATGGTGATGCCCCAGTTTGTCACCCAGCGGGCCTGACGCGTTTGGCTGCGTACGCGGCGCGGTGCCAGCGTTTCGATCAACGCAAGAACAGCAAACAGGCTGATGAAGACGGACAGGCGGATGAGAGATTCATTTTCCATAGGCCAGACGTAGCGTAATGGGGGCCTTGTGCCAACCTGCAGATCAACACGGTTGCGTCAGTCGCGGATCAAGCTGCCAGCACCGTGATCAGTAAACAGCTCTAGCAAGCAGGCGTTCGGCACGCGACCATCCAGGATAACCACCGCGCGCACACCGTTTTCAATGGCATTCAGCGCGGTTTCGGTTTTCGGGATCATGCCGCCGGCGATGGTGCCGTCTGCCGTTAACGCGCGGATTTGCGCCGCGGTCAGTTCGGTCAAAACTTCGCCTTCGCCGTTTTTGACGCCCGCAACGTCAGTCAGCAAAAGCAAGCGATCCGCGTTCAAGGCACCCGCGATGGCACCGGCTGCCGTGTCGCCATTTATGTTGAAAGTCTCGCCGTCATGACCCGCACCCAAGGGCGCAATGACCGGAATGGTGTTGGATTGGAACAGGTCTTGCAGGATCGATGGATCAACCACAGACGGTGTGCCGACGAACCCGAGCGCTGGATCAGTTTGTGTGCAGGTCACAAGGTTTGCGTCTTTGCCAGACAGGCCAACGGCGCGGCCACCTTGGGCCCCGATAGCTTGTACAATACGCTTGTTCACGAGGCCGCTCAGCACCATTTCTACGACTTCCATGGTCGGCGCGTCGGTGACCCGTTTGCCATTCACAAAGTCGGATTTGATATCGAGCCGTTCCAGCATCGCGTTGATCATCGGCCCGCCGCCATGAACGATCACAGGGTTCGCGCCGACTTGTTGCATCAGCACAACGTCACGCGCAAAGCTGGCCATGCCTTCGTCACTGCCCATCGCGTGGCCGCCCAGTTTTATCACGACAATCGCACCAGAATAGCGCTGCATGTAGGGCAGGGCGCGGCTTAGCGTTTCGGCAGTGGTGATCCAGTCGCGGTTCATATCTTGTGTCTTCATGTTGTTCCCTCGTCACAGAGTTATGGGAAACCGAAGCCCTGCGCGCAAGGCATTCCATGGCGACACAAGGATACTTGGGGCGATTGGATGAATTATTCGAGGGTGGCGATGATGCTGCGCAATGTATCGATGCCGGTGCCCTTTTCGGAACTGGTCATGACGATCTCGGGGTAGGCTGCGGGATGTGCTGCCAGTTTGCTGCGGACCTGTTCGAGCAGTTTTTCGTGCGCTTCTTCTTTGATCTTGTCCGTCTTGGTCAAAACGCACTGGAAAATCACCGCGGAACTGTCGAGCAACGACATGATTTCTTCGTCCACAGGTTTGACGCCGTGACGTGCATCAATCAGCACAAAGGCGCGGCGCAAAGTTTGACGGCCCGACAAGTACTGCTTGAGCAGGCGCTGCCATTTCTCAACGACTGGCAGGGGCGCGTTCGCGTAACCGTAACCCGGAAGGTCGACCAGATAGTGGCTGTCATGCGCGGTGAAATAGTTGATTTCCTGCGTACGGCCAGGCGTGTTCGAGGCGCGTGCCAGACCTTTGCGGCCGGTGACCGCATTGATCAGTGACGATTTCCCAACGTTGGAGCGGCCGGCAAAGCAAACCTCCATCCGGTCCGCAGACGGCAGGCCGTCCATGGCCACAACGCCTTTGACGAATTCGGTGCCGTGGGCAAACAACAAGCGACCTTGTTCTTTGATTATCTTGTCCGGCGTTTCGGCCAGTGAAAATTGCATTTGCATTATACGGGCCGCACCTTGTCGCCTGTGGCGATTGCACCGCCTTGAATGACTTCGCAGCGCACTGAGAAATCCTGGTGGCCAAAGCTTTTGAGCGCGGCCAATGTGTCGGCATCACGTCTGCCGGTGTCTGGGTTCGACGTGGTTGCTACACAGCGATCCGTGCGCTCGCGAGGGCGCAAAATCGCGTCACCGATTGCGATGTCCTTGCCCATCCAGTCGAATTCGATCCATGGGGTTTCGCTGTCAAACCAGACGTTGCCACGCCAGCGGTGGATCGACAGATCTTGGCCAACTGCCCGCTCGACGGCGCGATGCGACGCCATATTGCACAGGGTCACCGACGGAAAATCGCTGTCGGTATATCCGCGTCCATCAAGGCGCATGATGTGGCTGGGCAACGCGCGGTTCTGAGGAACCAATGGCGATGTCCACCCGATCAGCGCATCAGGATTGTCATCTGGGCGAAACGTCAAATCAGGGCGATCCGGGTGGCGCAACGTGATGGTTTCGTTCGCCTCGTCCAACTCGGCTGTGATCGCCATCAGCGCAGGCGCTTTGGAGACACGGCTAAAGTTTGCACATTGCGCCCACACACCAGCCTGCGCCTTGGCGCTGTCATGCGCCACGGCCCAAACACGATCCCACGGCATCGCCGCGCCAGCGATGAGCGCGACGTTTTGCAACGCCTCGCGACCGTGCGATTTGATCGGGTGTCGCCATATGCTGGTGATCTGATCCAAGTTTACGTGTCTGCCTTTGGTTTCTTGCTGAAGCTGCCTTTGATGTTGCCAAAGACGTCAGGTTTGTAGCCTTGGCTGCGCATGATCAAATACTGTTGCGTAAAGGTGATCGTGTTGTTTGCGATCCAGTAAACCACCAGACCAGAGGCAAAGCTGCCCAGCATGAACATAAAGACCCACGGCATCCACGCAAAGATCATCTGCTGTGTCGGGTCGGTGGGTGCCGGGTTCAGTTTTTGCTGCAACCACATCGAGATGCCGAGAATGATCGGCAAAATACCGATAAAGATCAGGGCCATAACACTGCCAGCTTCGGGGCCACCATTTGGCAGCAGGCCAAACAGGTTCAACAGCGTTGTGGGGTCAGGCGCGGACAAATCCTGGAATGGGCCAAACCATGCCGCATGGCGCAGTTCGATCGTCACAAAGATAACCTTGTAGAGCGAGAAGAAGATCGGGATTTGCATCAAGATCGGCAAACAGCCCGCCGCGGGATTAACCTTGTTCTTCTTATACAGCTCCATCATGCCGGTTTGCAGCTTTTGCTTGTCGTCACCGGCGCTGGCTTTCAGCTTTTCCATCTCTGGCTGAAGCTCTTTCATCTTGGCCATCGAGACGTAAGATTTATAGGCTAGGGGGAAAAGAACCGCTTTGATGATGAGCGTCAGCGCGATGATTGACCAACCCATGTTGCCAACGATTTTGTTCAACTCGTGCAGCAGCCAAAAAATTGGTTTGGTCAAGAAAAAGAACCAACCCCAATCGATACTATCGATGAATTTGGTGACGCCACCGGTTTGGTATTCGCGAATGGTTTCCCATTCTTTTGCACCGGCAAAGACGCGCAATGTGCTGGTTTCTGTCGCACCGGGTTGCACGGTGACTTTGGGCATGACCGCTTCGATCTGGTAGATGTCAGAGCGCGGGCGGTATTTTGCGGTCAGGCGTGTAGGCACGTCTTTTGCAGGGATCAATGTTGTCATCCAAAAGTGATCTGTGATGCCGATCCAGCCGTTGGCGACGTCGTCGATACGTTCAGCTGGAACACCTTCTTTTGGATGGATGTCAAAGTCGGGAATGTCGTCCCAGTTTGTCTCACTGTATTCGTCGGTCATTGTGACCAGACCTTCGTGCAAAACAAAGAAGTTCTTTAGGTCTTTTGGCTCGCCGTGACGCGCCAGTAAACCATAAGGCACCATCGATGCGGCGACATCGCCTACGTTTTCCACCGATTGAGTAACAGTGAACATGTAGTTTTCGTCGATGGCGTAGGTGCGGTTAAAGACCAAGCCTGCGCCATTGTCCCATTTCAGTGTCAACGGGGTCGACGGCGTCAAAACTTCACCTTCTGAAATCGACCATTGTGTTTCGGGGCCAGGAACGTTTGCAGGATCAACGCCTGTGCTCGCGGCCCAACCAAATAGCGCGTAATAGGGATCGTCGCTGCCCACCGGTGACAACAAGGTGACTGTGTCAGCATCTTCGGCTTGGGTTTCGTTGTAATCACTCAGTTTCAGTTCGTCGATACGACCACCGAGCAAGGAAATAGATCCGCTCAGGCGGGACGTTTCGATTGCAGCGCGTGGCGCGTCTATCAATGCTTGTGGTGTACTGGTTTCCGCGGTGGTGACCGCCGCGTCATCTGCGCTAGGGGCGGCCGCAGGGGTTGCGCCGTCCGCCGTTTCTGTTTGCGTTGTTACGACTTGCTCAGGCACAATCGCTTCTTCGGGTGCGAACCATGTCATCCACACGAAAATAACGGCCATGCTCAACACAGTTGCAAGGATGAGATTCTTGTTCTGATCGTCCATTGGGACCGCCACCTAATTCGTTTGATATTAGGGTTGGGTTCAACAGAGATGAGGGCCAAAGGTCAAGCGGATTCGAGGGTTTTACCAATATCTGCGTAGTATTTGTTGCACTGATCTGTGTGCGAATTTTGCAAGACCCAAACGCTTATTTGCTGCTGCGTTGGGTAATTTGCGGAGCATCTTGCAATTTCGCCTCATGGGCAGAAATCCAATCCAAGGTTTCTTGGAACGGCATGGGTTTGCCGATGCCGAACCCCTGAACATGATCGCAGCCCAATTGTGCGAGTAAGGCATGCTCGCCAACGGTCTCGACACCTTCAGCAAGAGTTTCCAGATTCATACGTTCGGCCATGGTCAAAATGGCGCTGATCATGCGTTGTTGTTCAGGATCGCGGTCTGCCTTCATAACAAAGGAGCGATCGATTTTGATGCGATTGACAGCAAAACGGCGAATTGAAGAGATTGATGCGTGACCTGTCCCAAAATCATCAAGGTCCATACGGCACCCTAAGGCGACCAATCCATTGATGTTTTTCGTCACTTGATCATCAGGCGCGCCTGCAATCACGGTTTCAAGGATTTCGACTGACAACCGGTCTGGTGTCAAATTGAAACGGTCTAATTCCCATTTCACTTTTTCGATCAGCCGCGGGTTATTCAATTCCACAGCGCTAAAGTTCACGCCGACTTGCGGAACATGCACACCAGCGGCATCCCATGCTTTGAGAGCCGTAAACGTGTGGTACATCATCAATTCTACCAGCCGTTCCATGCGGCCGGATTGATCAATGGCAGGCAGAAATTCAGCGGGCGCAATCATGCCACGTTCTGGATGGTTCCAGCGTGCCAATGCCTCAAATCCAGTAACTTTTCCGGTGTCGGTGGAAATTTGCGGTTGAAACCAAGGGATGATTTGCCCTGATTCTAACGCCGAAGTGACTTCTTCTCTTAGCTCTGCGCGGCTTTGCGTGATGCGCCGCATTTCGTCGGTATAGGCGCGAATTGCGGATGGGCCGCGTTTTTGGGCTGCACGCAACGCTGTTGCAGCGGCTTGCGACCATGCTGCACCAGATGACCCCGGCGCGCGCGAACTAAGGCAAAACCCAACACATGCAGAAACATACAGTGACAAACCATCGACTGAAATCGGCTCTTCGATGACAGATTGGATGCGACCGGCCAGTTGAATGCAAACCTCAAGGTCGGTTTGTCGTTCGGCACCGATACATACGGCAAACCGGCAATCGCCCAGACGTGCGACGTTATCGTAATCGCGCATCGCAGTGACAATCCGGTCACCTGTGCGTTGGATAACAATGTCGCCTGCTGCCTCTCCGTGGCGTTCGACAAGTTCTGCAAAATCTTCGAGCTCGATATGAAATACAGCCGAGGTGCGGGTTTTATCCAACGTTTTTTCACGGATGTGTTCGACAAGCTCGTCAAATCCGTCACGCTGCAACAGGCCGGTAAAGCTGTCGCGGGGCAGGAACGCCCGGCTGTTGCCAACTGAAAAACCACCCAACAACAGGTAGATCGCGGGGGATGCAATCGCGACAATTAACAACGCTGCCTCGCCGCCCGTCCAATAAGCGGCCAAGACCACCGCTGGCAAAAACGCCAATGCCTGCGGGCCAACCAAAGCCAAGCAAATACGTTCGCGCAAGCGCAACCACGTTCGGATCGGACTATACCGCATGATGACTTCCCAATTAGGCAGTTGCCAGTTGCAATTGCACGGTCACAGCTAAGCAGGCAGTGTAATTGCCGCGTTAACGCAGCTTGGGAATGTCGTCAGGGTTTGTTTCAAATTTGTCTAAATCGCGGGTCAAGCCGGCAAAATCAAACAGCTCTGGATCCAGCAAATGCGACGGACGCGTGTTGGTCAATGCGCGAAACATAATTTGACGGCGACCGGGTGAATTCGCTTCCCAGCCATCCAGAATTTGTTTTACTTGTTGGCGCTGTAACCCGTCCTGTGACCCACATAAATCACATGGAATTATCGGGTATTGCATGGCTTTTGAAAATTTTTCGCAATCAATTTCAGACACATGCGCAAGCGGGCGGTACACAAACAGATCGCCGTCTTCGTTCAGCAATTTGGGTGGCATTGTCGCCAAACGGCCGCCGTGAAACAAGTTCATAAAGAACGTCTCGAGAATGTCGTCGCGGTGGTGACCTAAAACGACGGCACTGCACCCTTCTTCGCGCGCAATGCGATATAAATTGCCACGCCGCAGCCGCGAACACAGTGCGCAAAACGTACGCCCCTGCGGGATTTTATCCATCACGATAGAATAGGTATCTTTGTATTCAATCCGGTGCGGCACGCCCATTTTTTCAAGAAACGCAGGCAACACAGTCGCAGGAAAACCCGGCTGGCCCTGATCCAGATTGCAGGCCAGAATATCGACGGGCAGCAAACCACGCCATTGCAACTCGTGCAGGACAGCCAGCAGCGTGTAACTGTCCTTACCGCCCGACAGGCACACCAGCCACCGCGTGCCTTTTTCGATCATGCCGTATTGCTCGATCGCCTCGCGGGTCAGGCGCACGATCCGTTTGCGCAGCTTTTTGAACTCGGTTGTGCGGGGCGCACCTGCGAACAGAGGATGGATATCATCAGAGTGATCAGTCATGGGGTTTGTCGTCCGGCACAGGGTCATAACCATCGCCGCCCCAAGGGTGACAGCGGCAGATGCGGTGTGCGGCCAAATAGCTGCCCTTGATGCCGCCATGTTTGTGCAACGCTTCCATCGCGTAGGCGCTGCATGTCGGCTGATAGCGACAGTTAAATCCGACCCACGGGCTAAACACCAAACGATAGGCGCGCACGGGCAGGGACAGGGTGAACGCCAGCGGGCTCATCGTCGCCCACCTTTGGCCAAGGCGGTGCGCAGATCGTCTTTCAAGGTTTCCAAAGGGATCGTTGCCGTCGCATCGCGCCGCCCGATCAACACATAATCGATGCCTGCTTTGCCCTCGTCAGGCAGCACCATGCGGGCAATTTCCCGTAACCGCCGCTTGGCTCGATTGCGCGCCACCGCATTGCCGACTTTTTTGGAACAGGTAAATCCGACGCGCAGGGGCGCATCATCACCACGCTGACGGATTTGCAGAATAAAGCCGGGCATCGCGACGCGCGGGGCCCGCGAGGCTTGCAAAAATTCGGACCGGTTTTGCAGAACGGCAATGCCGCGCTTGCCAAGCCCTAAACGTGACGACCCCGCCGGAGGGTTATCCCCGGCAGTTGGTAAACTGCACATTGGGGGCTCCGGCGGGGTCATGTCAGGTAAACCTGTTCGAGACGCTTAAATTAAGCGCTCAGTTCCGAACGACCTTTTGCACGACGTGCATTCAGGATCTTGCGGCCAGCTTTTGTTGCCATGCGCGCGCGGAAACCGTGGCGCCGTTTGCGCACAAGGTTAGAAGGTTGAAAGGTGCGTTTCATCGCTCCGTCTCCATATTAAGCCATTGGACGCGAGGAATCGCCGCCAAGGGTGTCTATTCAGAACCCGTCCTTTAAGGGGGTCCATGGACCAAGTCAAACCCTAGCGGCGGTGAATAGGATGGTTTTGCAACAAATATCTGTTTGATGCGTGTTAGATGTTTCATTTACCCGACTTTGGCCGGATTTGGAACGCATTTCTCACGAAATCGGGCCTTTGCGATCAATCGGCTGTGATCGCCTTTGTTTGTTGGTGGTGCCCACCCCCACCTTAAGTCCATTGATGCAGCAGACAAAAGAGGCAACACTGATGAGCGATATGACCAATTCTCACGACAATCTAACCAAATCCGGGTTTTTGCGGCATCTGCCGTTGCTGGTGATTCTTGTGGTGGCCGGTCTTGGCGCGTTTTTCCTCAGCGACTACCTGAGCTTTGACACCTTACGCGACAACCGCGAGGCGTTGATCGATTTCCGCGATGACAACTACCTGCTGACGGTGCTGATCTTTGTCGCCGCCTACATCTTGATCGTCGGGTTTTCCCTGCCCGGTGGCACCGTCGCCACGCTGACGGGCGGGTTCCTGTTTGGCACGGTTTTTGGGGTGCTGTTCAACGTCACCGGTGCCACCATCGGCGCGGCGGTCATTTTCCTCGCGGCGCGCTACGGGTTTGGCGAAACTCTGGGGGCGAAAATGGAAGGCTCCAAAGGGGCGGTGAAAAAGATCAAAGACGGTATTGATGAAAACCAATGGTCGATGCTGTTTATCATCCGCCTCGTGCCGATTGTGCCGTTTTTCATGGCCAACCTGATCCCGTCGTTCATGCAAGTGCCGCTGCACCGCTTTGTGATCTCGACGTTTTTCGGCATCATTCCGGCCTCTATCGTGTTCACGTCAATCGGGGCAGGCTTGGGCGAAGTGTTCGCGGCGGGCGAAACCCCGAATCTCGGCATTATCTTTGAACCGCACATCCTGCTGCCGATCTTGGGCATGGCCGCGCTGTCGTTGGTTCCTGTTGTTCTAAAAGCCGTGACTGGCAAAAAGGGTCTGTAAGTAATGAAAACGATCAAGACAGATATTTTGGTGATCGGGGCTGGTTCCGGTGGGCTTTCGGTTGCTGCGGGGGCCTCGCAAATGGGCGCGTCTGTGACCTTGCTTGAAGGCCACAAAATGGGCGGCGATTGCCTGAATTTTGGCTGTGTGCCGTCCAAAGCGCTGATCGCGAGCGGCAAAGCGGCTTACGGCATGACGCACGCGGCGGACTACGGCGTGGCGAATGTTGAACCACAGGTCGACTACGCTGCCGCCAAAGACCACGTGGCCGACGTGATCGCCACAATCGCCCCAGTCGACAGCCAAGAGCGGTTCGAGGGCTTTGGCGTCAACGTGATCCGCGAATTTGGTGAATTCGTATCCCCGACCGAAGTCAAAGCGGGCGACACTATCATCAAGGCCCGCCGCGTCGTGATCGCCACAGGGTCTTCGCCGTTGGTGCCGCCAATTCCCGGGCTGGAAAACGTGCCCTATGAAACCAACGAAACCCTGTTCGATCTGCGGACGCGCCCTGACCACTTGCTGATCATCGGAGGTGGCCCCATCGGTATGGAAATGGCGCAGGCGCATATCCGTCTTGGATCCAAAGTTACCGTGATTGAAGGGGCAAAAGCGCTGGGCAAGGATGACCCTGAACTGGCAAAGGTCGTTCTGGACACGCTGCGCGATGAAGGCATCGAGATTGCCGAAGATGCCATGGCCGCCGAAATTCGCGGCACGGCCGGCGCGATTGAGGTCGAGGTTCAAGACGGCCGTATTTTCAAAGGCTCGCACCTGCTGATGGCCGTGGGGCGGAAATCCAACACCGACAAACTGAACCTTGCGGGGGCGGGCATCGAAACCACGCGCACCGGCATTCAGGTCGACGCAGGCATGCGCACCACCAACCGCAAAGTCTATGCCATCGGCGACGTCGCAGGCGGGCTGCAATTCACCCACGTCGCAGGCTACCACGCGGGCGTCATCATCCGCTCGATGCTGTTCGGGTTGCCCTCCAAGGCCAAGACCAGCCACATCCCGTGGGCCACCTACACCGACCCGGAACTGTCGCAAGTCGGCATGACCGAAGCACAAGCGCGCGAAGCGCATGGCGACAAACTCGAAGTGATCCGCTTTGATTATTCCCACAACGACCGCGCTATCGCGGAACGCAAAACCAAAGGTTTCATCAAGGTCATGGTCGTCAAGGGCCGCCCCATCGGCGCGTCGATCGTTGGCTATCAGGCGGGCGAGCTGATCAACCTTTGGGCGCTCGCGCTCGCCAACAACATGAAGATGTCCCAGATCGCGGCCATGGTCGCGCCCTATCCCACAATCGGAGAGGTGAACAAACGCGTCGCGGGTGCCTACTACACACCCCGATTGTTTGATAATCCTACCGTCAAACGCGTCGTTGGGTTTGTCCAACGGTTCATTCCATAACGATAGGGGCGTATTTTGAATTCCCTCTCTGGCCGATTTTTGATCCTGACCATCATCTTTGTGATGCTGGCCGAGATTTTGATATTTGTACCCTCCATCGCGCGGTTCCGCGAAGACTACTTGTTGGACCATTTGGAACGCGCGCAAATCGCGTCTCTTGCGCTGTTGGCCGACGACATGCTGGAACCGAAACTAGAGGAAGAGCTGCTTGAAAACGCCGGCGTCTTTAACGTGGTTTTGCGTCGCGACGAAATCCGCCAGTTGATGTTGTCCACGCCCATGCCGATGCCAATCTCAGCGACGTATGATTTGCGTGATGGCACCGCGCTGGTGCTGATCCGAGACGCCATGCGGCGGATTGTGCAGCCCGAAAACGAAGTCATTCGTGTGATCGGCGCGCCCCTGCGCGAGGCGGGCCTGCTGATCGAAGTCACGATGGAAGCAGGCCCCATGCGTGCTGCCATGATCGACTACGGCGTGCGCATTTTGATCCTGTCCGCCGTGATCTCGATCTTTACGGCGTTCTTGTTGTTCCTGGCAGTGCGCGCCACGCTGGTCAAACCGATCCGCGGGGTTGTTGGTGCCATGCAAAGCTACGCTGCCGCGCCAGAGGACGCCCGTCGTATCATCACCCCGAACGCCGGTGTGACCGAGTTGCGCGAGGCCGAAGACGCGCTGAAATTCATGCAAACCGAGCTGACGAGCGCCTTGCGTCAAAAAGATCGCCTTGCCCAACTTGGCAGTGCTGTCAGCAAAATCAGCCATGATTTGCGCAACATCATGACCTCGGCGCAGCTGTTCACAGACCGCATCGAAATGTCAGAAGATCCGCTGGTTGCGCGCCTTGCGCCAAAGCTGGTGAATTCGATCACCCGCGCTGTGCACCTGTGCGAAAGCACGCTGGCCTTTGGCAAAGCCGAAGAACCCAGCCCCACCTTGTCCGTGGTCCCGCTGGCCCCCATCGTCGCTGACGTGATCGACAGCGAACGACTGGCGATCGGTGATTTTGACCTCAGCTTTGCCGAGGACGTCCCCGCTGCAATGACCCTGCGCGCCGATTCCGAACAGCTGTTCCGCGTGATCGCCAATTTGGTACGCAATGCCCGCCAGGCCATCGTGGCCAGCGGTAAACCTGCCGAAATCGCGGTGTCTTCGTTCGAGGATGACACCAGCTGGAAGATCGAAATCACCGATACCGGCCCCGGTCTGCCCGCAAAAGCCCAAGAGCACCTGTTTACGCCGTTTCAGGGTGGGTTCACCAAGGGTGGCTCCGGTCTTGGGCTCGCGATCTCCGAAGAACTGATCCGCGGGCACGGCGGAACCATCGTTTTGCAACGCACAGGGCCCGAAGGTACCGCGTTTTGCATCCACCTGCCCAAAGGTGATGTCACTTTGTGACGAAATTTTTTCGATAGGTGCGAAACGGGGCTTGCACTGCCCCGCAGGCAAGACTAAACCCCCGCTCAGCGCACCCGTAGCTCAGCTGGATAGAGTACCTGACTACGAATCAGGGGGTCAGAGGTTCGAATCCTCTCGGGTGCACCATTTCCAACTTGTTGAATGTAGACGTAAGTTTCTTTTTTGAGCACGATTTTGCCTTTTCATTGGGAATTTTCCAGCTAGGCATTTCGAGTATATTGTTCGACGTCACATGACTTTGACCTTTGCGTCAAAAACTGACCTTATTCTCGAAATCCTTGGTCGACCCTTTTGCGGCTCATCCCCAAGAATGGCAGAAGGTTCGAAAATTTGGCACGTAGACCCGGAAAAACCCTTGAAAAATGGGAAGTGGCGATCGTTAAAGCGATGCTACAGAAGAATTATGTCCCGCAGGATGTTCACGCCTATTTTTCGAGGCCGACGCGGTCTGTTAACCAAGCTCGAATATCTCAAATCAAAGATGGGAAGATGCATGTAGCCGTCAAACCCGCAAGCGATGTTGAACTCGACGCTTTCCTGAATGCATGGCCGGATATTGACCCATTAACGGGGCTTCACATCAAAGGCGACGAGTTATTGATCAAAGCTCGCGAAGCTATGATTGCTGCTGTTCACACCTTCAACAGTGCGGGTCTGTTTTTTAGGGCAGAGCTGTTCATTGTCACAAGCGTCATCGCTTGGACGTATCTGATGCACGCCTACTACAAGCGGGAGGGCGTCGATTACAGATACAAGAAAGCAGGCGTCGTTCAGAAAACAAAGCATGGTGCCGACAAGTATTGGGAACTAGGCCAATGCCTAACTCACGGTGGTAGCCCAATAGAAAAGGGTATCGTTGACAATCTCAGCTTCCTCACTGAAATTCGACATGAGATAGAACACCAATCGACTGCGCGAGTTGACGATGCTTTGAGCGCCAAACTACAAGCGTGCTGCATCAACTTCAACGATACGATCAAGACCCTGTTCGGCAAAGAGTTTGCGTTGGAAAAGCGGCTGCCGATTGCGCTTCAATTCGTTACCTTTGATGGAGGGCAGAGAGCAAACTTGGTCGGCCAAGACCTACCGGCCAACTTGGCGACGGCAATGGATGACTTTCACAATGGACTAAGTGAAGCAGAACAGGCCGACCCCAAATTTCGCTACCGAGTAGCCTTCGTACCAAAGGTAGCTGGCAAGGCGTCCAACTCAGATTTGGCTGTTGAGTTTGTAAAGCCTGGCACGCCGGAAGCGGAGAGTGTTGAGAGGGTTCTTCTCAAGGAAACAGAGCGTCCGAAATATCTACCGACAGCGATTGTCGCTAAAGTAAAGGCCGCAGGCTTTACTCAGTTTGAGATTTACGATCATACGCAACTAGTGGACCAGCTCAACGCAAGAAATGCGGGGAAAGGCTACGGCGTAGATGTTGCTGGAAAGTGGTATTGGTATGAGGGCTGGTTTGAGAAAGTAATAGAAAAGCTCGAAGAGGGATGGACCCGGTGACAAATAGTCTCTTAGCGGGGTCGTTTGCAGGATGGGGCGAAATGACGCGCTAATTTCAGTTTTAATACTGCTACTTCCCAGAAGGTCTGGCGCCGCTGTCGTTCTTAGAGGACTACGACGGCGACATGGAAAGCTACGGGAAGGGTGCAAAAGCTTGGCAATCCGCGATAAAAGAAAATTCCGGAGAGGATGCTAACGACCACAACACTTCTTGAACTTAATCCCCGACCCGCAAGTGCAGGGCTCGTTCCTGCCAACTTTAACTGTGTTAGGTGTTGGCGAACCTAAGGCGCGACTAAGTGCACCAGTAGGCGGAATTTGACGTTGTAGTCTCGCCTCGCCCGAAATGATCTGAGAAACGAATGCTGATCTTTCGTTCAGCATCTGTCGCTCTTCGTCATTAACCGCATATTCTCTTAACGCCGACAACTCGGCCAAGGCGGCATTATGGGCACCGTTCCAGGCTAACACGATTGAATAAACGCTTCTGGTAGGTAAAATTAACTCTGTAAGCTGGCTTTCACGAACGATGGGCAGGACGTGCTGCTCAATAATCTCGCGAGCACCAACTGGATCAGCCATTAAGACAAGAAAGTCATCAACCGCTTCTAACCCTGTCGAGACAACAGATCTTGCGGCTTGAGCGAGGACATAGAATTTTAGAGCCGTGATGCGCCTAAGGAGCGGCGGCTCGTCCATCTTCACCACGATATGAGACCACAGCGCTAGGCTACACGTCCACAGAAACCTGCAAGCGGCTTTCGATCAATTTTGAAACGCTGCATCTGTTACGTGACAACGGCATGCTCGAGCTACGTCGGATGAAGAGCGCTATGTCACGGATGACTGGCTTTCTCGTCACATTGGATTCTTTGTCGGCCTTTGAGAAGCGGTACTTTTCGCTCGGCATGTTGCGGGGAAGCAATCCAGTCTGCAAAGACCTAAGGCTGGTAGACTTGGATCGTCTGAATTTGAAACCAATCATTGATAAGAGCGGCTTGCGCAGGATCTACAAGTGGCGCGATCTGCCGACTGATCCGGTTGGAAGGCTCGAAGCCATGGCGCTTGAGGAAGCAGCACAGGTTGAAGAGGAAATACAATGAAAGACTTACTGATTGATGATATTTCGGACGAAGTTCTGAGTGCATTGTACGACCAAGCGGAGGCAAAGGGGATCAGCCTCGAAGAGCATGCCCGACGCATTTTGTGCGACGCGCTCGGTGTCAGCCCATTGGACGGCAACCCTTTCGTTTCGGTCGAATTTCTGCGTGACAATCACGAAGCAGTTTTGGATGCAGCAAACAAGCAACCGGTCTGCGTGTTCGATGCGGGTGGAAAGGAGTTCGTGATCGTTTGCCAGAGCGAATTTGACCGGTTAGGGGAGTACTTTTTGAAGGCTGAATAGCATTACCTGTATCGTTTGTATGGCCTTACTATCACGCATGAAGAGTACATTGAGGACTGTTTCATCAATCCACGCAACATCACTGGAACTGTAGTATTCGATCTGAGGCCAACGCCACAGGTGATGCATCTTGCATTTAACAACTAGAAATTGCACGCATTGTTTAAAAACGCGCAAGCTGCATTTTGGTTTCACTGATCCGGAAGAAAAGGCGATACTTCATGAAAAAGATGAAACCTCACTCCAAGCCTTTCCTCACAACGAAAGCAGGTCGATTTCTAGACAGGGTCTCCTATTTTGACATTATCTTTTTCGCCACAACTGCCGTGGGGCTGTCAACAACCTACTTTGCGATCATCCCATCTGACTTCGACAATTGCCCTAGTGATAGTCTGGATATTTTAAATGCGCTGTATTTTTCAACGATCACGTTCACAACTGTTGGTTACGGTGACATTGCGCCGAGCGGATTTGGACGTCTTGTGGCTGCGGGAACTGCTTTTTCTGGTCTTTTCACTACCGCGTTATTGATCGGAAAGTTATCGTCTGAAAGACAATCGGCAACCCTTCAACTGCTCCACACTAGTGACGTGGAGCGGAGGCTTGCAAAATTTAGCGACGACATGAGATCAGTTATTTCACAATTAAGCTCCAATAGGCCTGTGATCGACCTTTCCGACAAGCGCGCACTCGAAGAGTTTGAGGCTGTCAGGTATGGAGTCGATGTTATCAAGGGAACAAACAGGTATGTTTTTTTCAACGCTATGCAGGCAAATATTACTGTAATAGGCAATCGCTCTTCTTTTCCTGAGTTGTGCAAATGTGTAGAAGCGCTAGGTAAACGTGCGCTCAAAGTCTCTCTCGATAACAAAAGCCTGCGGAGCGAAAAGCTCGACAATGAAGTTCAGAATTTGATTGAAAGTTGTTCTAATTTTTTCACGGATATCACGCAACTTCACACCTTAAACCCTCCAACATCTATCCTTGGATCAGTTCTATCTAACCTTACGTCAGCGTTTCGAAAACCAAATGTAAGACGCAGCCCCTCCAACAACGGCCAAGTTTGGGTGCAAACAGCTCAAAATGCCTTATCAGAACACACACCTATCGCGCCGACAGTCGAAATGCTCCGGACGGTTGAAGCTCGGCTGCCAAGCAAAAACACAAGTGAGTGGCAGCAGGGTTTTCATAAGAAAGTTGCTGCAGATCTTGGTATCAGCAACGCCGCAATTAGTAGATACATCGACATTCTAAAGGAGAGGGGAACCGTAACGGACGACGGCAATCAAACGCAGTCTATGACCTGCCCCCCGAAACTTCCCTCGTTTTAATGTAAAGTTTGCTCAACTTTCGAAGGAGCAAACAAATGCGACAGAGTCGTTTTACTGAGGCCCAGATTATTGGGATGATCAAAGAGCAAGAAGCTGGAATGCCAACGGCTGAGGTGTGTCGGAGACATGGCCTGAGCCCTGCGTCGTTCTACAAGTTCAAAGCCAAAGGTGGCATGAACGTTTCTGACACCCACCGCCTTAAATCGCTGGAGGACGAGAACGCCAAGCTGAAGCGTCTTCTGGCGGACACGATGCTCGACAATGTTGTGTTGAAAGATTTGCTGGGAAAGAACTGACGACACCGAATTTGCGACGGGCTGTAGCACGCAAGGCAATGCGGGATCATGATATCTCGCAACGTCGTGCGTGCAGGCTGGTCGGTGTCGATCCCAAGACCGTACGGCGCGACAAGCCGCCGGATAATCCAGAAGTTCGCGAAGAGATGAAGGCGATTGCCAGCAAACGGCGTCGGTTCGGCTATCGCCGGATTGGCGTGCTGTTGGAACGCAAAGGCATGATTATGAACCACAAGAAGCTGTATCGTCTCTACACCGAGGAAAAGCTGGGTGTCAGGCGGCGCAGAGGCCGTAAACGTGCGCGTGGATCGCGGACACCTATGCCCGTGGCTTTGCGCCCGGGCGAGCGTTGGTCGTTGGATTTTGTGTCGGACACGTTTGGTGCGTCTCGCAAGTTCCGCATGCTGGCAGTGAATGACGACTGCTGCCGTGAGAACCTGTGCCTGATGGCCGATACCAGCATCTCTGGCGCTCGGGTTGCCCGTGAATTGGACGCACTGGTGCGCGTCTACGGAAAGCCTGCTTGTATTGTCAGTGACAACGGGACGGAGTTTACCAGTCGCGCGATCCTGAAGTGGGCTGGCGATAGCGACGTGGATTGGCATTACATCGATCCGGGCAAACCGCAGCAGAATGGCTTCATCGAAAGCTTTAATGGCAGCCTGCGAGACGAGCTGCTGAATGAGGAGATCTTCGACACTTTAGATGACGCCCGCAGAAAACTGGCGCTTTGGCGATACGACTACAATCAGGTCAGACCGCACTCGTCTCTCGGGAACAAAACGCCCACTGAAGCGCGCCGGGCGCTTGAGCAACTTGAGGGCTCCGCGCACGACGCGCTTGCCCAAACTGACGATGAAGAATATGAAATCCAAACCCGCAAACTCTCGTTATGAATGAGGGAGCCTCGGGGGGCAGGTCA
>NZ_CP170635.1:0-96312 GCF_042932805.1 Pseudosulfitobacter sp. SM2401
TGTGGCGCTCGAAACTACGCGTAACTGTCTTGAACAAGATGACCCAGCGCCGTCGCTTAACTCGACAGTGAACGCCCGTTTTCGCAATTTTGATACATTACAAACAGTCTGGATCAGCGGGTGGTTAGATCATATTAAATTTATTAGCATAACAACAATTATGCGTAGTTTGATATGTAACCGGTGCGCGCTACTTTGAAGTGCGGTTCCTATTAGAAAACAATGGTTTATCTAATAGGAGGAACATCGCATGGGAGCCGTTTATACGCAACTGAGCATGCAAGAACGACGCAGAATTGAAGACTGGGGTGGCATGCAAAGGTGTCTGTCGCCGAGATGGCGCGGGCTTTGAAGCGTCACAAGTCGACGATCTTTCGCGAGATCAAGCGCAATTTCTGGGCGGATGACTCTTTGCCCAAGAAATACGCCGGGTACTTTGGAATGGCTGCGCATCAGCGCACGCAACGACGGCGCTCAACGCAGCGCAAGCTGATCCGGTATCCTGAGTTGTGCCAGCGCATTGTGGGCCATCTCAAGGTTGGCTGGACGCCCGAACAGATCGGCAATCGAATGATCTATGACGGGGTCAAACAACGAGTTTGCCAGGAAACGATCTATCGACACATCTACTCAAAAGAAGGCATGGCACAGGAGCTTTGGTGGTACCTGCCCTTGCATCGAAAGAACCGCACTCCTCGCCGTGCCCGCAAACGCCAGAAATCCAAGTTTGATCGAGATGTCAGCATTCTGTTCAGGCCAGACGATGTCGCCCACCGTCGCCAGTTTGGCCACTGGGAAGGTGATTTAATGCTGTTTGAACAGACGCGGGGACAGACCTGCCTCATATCGCTCGCAGATCGATCACATTTGACCGTGGTAGCAAGTTCGTCAGCTGGCCCCAACTGCAGGCTAAAATCGGTACACTAACTTGGTTCTGCGACCCTTCCTCACCGTGGCAAAAAGCAACAGTCGAGAACACCAATCGCAGGGCGCGAAGGGGGTTACCCCGCAAACGTGACATCAGATTGATGACAGACAAAGACATCAAGGTGATCAGCGACCAGCTCAACAATACACCGCGCAAATGCTTGGGATGGAAAACACCTGCCGAGGTCTTCAGAGAAAACATGTTGGCGGAAATGGGTCAATCACCCTACCCTGAAAAGCAATAGTAGTCGCGGTTCACGTATCGCTCACACCTTTTTGAGATGCGTAAGAGTAGGCTGTGGCGCTCTTCTAGACAGGCCGGCCGCTATCACCCAAGGTCCACATCGTTCCGCGCCAGGGGTAGTTGTAGCCCAGAGCAATCATAGGGTGGATGGTGTGAGCCATCAAACGACCTATGCGCCGGTGTCCACGATCCAAGGGCGCGTACCGTGGGAAAAAAAATTCGAACTGAGGAAGGCCGATAAAACCAAAGTCACCATTGAAGGTACTTCCCTCGTAAACATGGCCTTTCATGGGAACAAATTTGGCACGACGATGACCTTTGACGGTTCAGATCAAATCGTGCGTGCAGATCGCGCGGGCTTAGGTTTTGGACATGGCCGTGACGTGTGTTGCTGAAAGCGACTTGGCCAATGGCACATTGGTCCAAGCCCTTAATGATTGGACACCAGCTTACCCCGGCTTGTGCCTCTACTATCCACGACACCGTAATCTGAGCGCAAGCGTGAGAGCGTTTGTGGAGTTTGCAACGCAAGGTCGGTTGTCAAACGAGATTGTATCGACCAGCCGATGACGTGCCTGGAAAACAGATTAATGACCACCGCCAAGTATGACCATCCCTCATGGGTTCTGATGTAAGTGATGTCAGTCACCCAGACACGATCAGGCGTTCTCTCTTCAAACTGGCGCACCAAGGTGTTGTCAGCGACGACCGCTGGCTTGCTTCAACGCAACGGCGCGCTGTTGCATTTCGAATCCAACATGGCAATGGCGGCTTTGGCGACGGCGATGTCCTGATCCGCGCTTCCAGATCCAACCCCGATCCCGCCGACCAGCACACCGTTGACAAAGATCGGCAGGCCGCCCCCTAAGCCGGTCACCTGATCTTGGGTCGCCGCTGCTATCAGAGGTGCGACCTCTGCAGGGATCGCGCTGCTGTCGCCCCGGATAGAGGCGGCAGTGCGGGCTTTGGTCCGCGCACTTAACATGCTCAGGTATTTGGCCCCTGTCATTCTAAAACTGGCAAGTGTCTCGCCACTTTTATCAACAATTACAATGCATTGAGGTTGATCCATAGACTCGGCAGCTATGATCGCCGCATTCAGCATCTCAAGAACAGCAGTATGGGTCAATTCAAGTGTTTCAATGACGTACTTCATCTTTTTGGGCCTCCTGAGGTGGGGTTCAAATTGGCGAAATACCGTTAACGTTCAAATAAACGGCATAAAGCGAGGTTGTCCCGCAAATGAACAAGCGGTTCAGTTTTGGCCCGCCGAAACAGACATTGGCGACGAGTTCGGGAATACGGATTTTGCCAATCAGTGTGCCGTCTGCGGATAGGCAGTGCACGCCGTCCGCCGCCGAGGTCCAAATGCGCCCGTCGGTATCTACGCGGAAACCGTCAAAGACACCTTCGCTGCACTCGGCAAGCACCTCGCCGCCGCTCAGAGCACCGTCTGCACCAACAGTGTGACGCCGAATATGCGCAGGGCCGCCCGGCGTGTGTGTAACGCCTGTGTCCGCAATATAAAGCAGGCTTTCATCAGGCGAAAAGGCCAAGCCGTTTGGTTTGACATAGTCATCGGCCACAATTGTGACGGCACGGGTTTGTGGGTCAATCCGGTAGACGTGGCAGGCATCGATCTCGCTTTCTGCACGCATCCCTTCATAGTCCATCATGATGCCATAAGACGGGTCCGTGAACCAAATTGACCCATCACTTTTGACCGCAACATCATTCGGAGAATTCAACCGCTTGCCGTCATATTTATCGGCAAGAACGGTGACTGACCCGTCATGTTCGGTGCGTGTCACACGCCGGGTCAAATGCTCGCAGCTGATCAACCGGCCCTGCCGGTCTACCGCGTGGCCGTTGCTGTTGTTTGACGGCGCGCGGAATTCGGACACCGATCCGTCTGTTTCATCAAAGCGCATGATGCGGTTATTGGGAATGTCGGACCACAGCAGATAGCGACCTGCTGCAAACCACACCGGCCCCTCTGACCAGCGCGCGCCGGTCCACAACCGCTCAACCCGTGCATGACCGATGATGCAGTCGTTGAATGAAGGTTCCAACACCTCGAAACCTGTTCCTTCGATCACGCCAAACATCATCTTCTCCTTGTGGTGTGTTGCCACCAATTTGAAACCGCCTGTTGGTTTCCAGGGTGCGCGGGGTCCGCGCCCCAAATGGCCTGGTATGTGTCTACCGCCATACCACGACGCTGTAACGCTGCGAAAGTACAGGCATAAAACACCCACCAGAACGCAAGGGCAAGCCACATCCAACGGGGGCCGTTCACGTCCCACAAGCCAACGACAATTGTGGCCGCTGCAAGTATCAGCAAAAGGTATCCAAATGTCTTGTGGACCCGCTCAAACACAATGCGTCGGGGGGTCATGTCGTAATGGTCACCGCGCAAGGAGCCATCAGGCGTGGTTTCTGTCGGGCCCCCTTTTGAGCCGCGTGCGATGCCAAGCAGTGTTTGAAACAGCAGCCCAAGCAGCACACAGTACCCCAAGATGCGGTGCAAATCCAAATCCTGCCAACTTGGGGGCCAGACCAGGGCCAACCCCAGCAAAGTAAGCATGAATACAACCGATTGCCCCATCCAATGACTGCGCCACCAGACTTTGTTGTCAAGTTGCTCAGGCCATTTCTGCCCCGGCATGACTTTGAAAAAACGGGCGATCAACACAGCTGAAGGTGCCAAGACGCCCCACCCCATCACCATCGCGCGGGCATGCCATGACACGGCCCACCCCACATCATGTGCGCGGCTGGCATCAACAGGAGAGAGTAGCCATTCCCACATTAACCTTTGACCGCCCCAGCAGTCATACCCGTGATGATCTGCCGCGAGGCAAAAAGCGTAAAGATGATCGGAGGAATGGCCAGCAACATCCCCGTCGCCATGATCACACCCCACTCGACATTGAATTCGGACATGTTGTTCACGATCAGGATCGGCACAGTCTTTGTGTCACGATCCGACAGCGCAGAAGCCAGCAAATATTCGTTCCACGCAATGCGAAAGGTAAAGATCGCGGCGGCGGCAAGGCCGGGCTTGATGAGCGGTAATACGATCTTGAAAAAGACTTGAAACGGCCCTGCCCCGTCGACACGGGCTGCTTCTTCAAGTGAACGCGGGACTTGCACGATGAAACTTTGCAGGATCCAGATCACAAACGGCAGGTTCATCGCAACGTAGATCAGAATGATCCCCGAATGGGTGCCTGCAAGGCAAACATCGCCCCGCCCGCCAAAGGAATCGCGGATCAGCCCGCCGATCAACCCGTCTTTGTCGAGGCAGAATTCGTTGTTCCACAGACCAAACACCGGCACCAAAAGCACCGCAGGTGGCACCATACGCACCATCAACGTGGTCAGTGACACGGTATCGCGCCCCATGAACCGGAACCGCACAAGTGCATAGGCCGCCATACACCCGATCACCAATGTCAGCGCAGTAGAAACCAACGCGATAATCAGTGAATTGACAAAGGCGCCACCAAACTTGAGTTGGCAAAAGTCGAGGTGGTCAGGTTCGTACCACAACACGTCACACAAAGCAGTTTCATAGTTTTGGATGGTTGGCAGGAACAGTAGACCGGACGTGCCGCTGAGGATGTCCACGTCCAGCTTAAAAGAATTGACCAGCATCAGCAGCACCGGCCCAATCGACATAAGCACCAGAATTGCGATCAGCACATAAAAGGCCGGGTTCTGCTTTTCGTATTTGGTGCTCATCTTATGCGTCCTCATCAATGATTGCGCGGATGCGGGCCGCACGGGCCTCTTGCAGGCGTGTGAACAAGAACATGCCGACAGTCAGCGTAAGCAGCAGCAGCAAAAGGTAGTTGGACATTGCCGCAGCCACCCCAAGTTCGCGGAATTCAGTGGCTGTCCGCGAGATACGCAAGGCCAGAATTTCAGTCGACAGTCCGGGCCCGCCTTGGGTCATCACAAGGATCACCTCAAGCACTTTGAAGGCATCAATCAAACGCAACAGGCAGGTCACGATCAGCACCGGCATCATCAGCGGTATCTTGATGTGAACGATCTGCTGCCAAGACGTTGCGCCGTCAATTTTTGCAGCCTCAAGCGCGGAACCCGGCAAGGACTGCAATGCGGCCAGTGACAGAATAAAGATGAAAGGCGTCCACTGCCAAATGTCGGCAATAATGATGGACCCCAGCGCGTGTTGCCCGAGCCAGTCGATTTTGGGCAGGCCCCAATCGTCCAGAAAACGGTTAAACGTGCCAACTGTCGGGTGGTACATATAGCGCCACATCAGGCCAACCACGACAGGGGCAATCATCATTGGCAGGATAAACAACGTGCGCAAAACGGACATGCCACGAATGTTGCGATCAAGCAGTAGGGCGAGGCCAACGCCGATGATCATTTCGAAGGACACAACGAAGAAAGCGAACTTGAGGGTGACGCCAAGGCTCTCGTGAAAATTCGGATCGTTCCAAAGAGTAACGTAGTTCTTTAGGCCAACAAACTCTGCCTCGCCAATGGATTGGCTTGGATTCCAGTCCCGGAAGCTGCCCCAAATCATATACCCCAAAGGGTAAATCAGGGCCATGGCCATGATAACGACAGCGGGTGCCATAAACATGTAGGGCGTTAAACGATTTGCCAGTGCACGTGACATGACGGGGCTTTCTTTCCAGAGAGGGACGAGGGTGCTGTGCAAGGCGCAAGGCCCCGCACAGCATTATTTTGACACGAGGTTCAGTCGTTCCAAGTGTAGTAGCCTGCTTCGTCCATCACCACGCGTGCGCGGGCTGCAACGCCATCGAGAGCGTCTTGAACATCAAGATCTTCAGTTAGGACTTTGGACAATGTTGTGCCCAAATCGGCGTTGATCTTGCCCCAGACGGGGATGATCGGGCGCCAGTCAGGATCGGCGTGCTGAAGCGCTTCACCAAAAGTGGCCATGTGCGGGAACTTGGCGTTCACATCCGCATCCGCGTGGGTCGAGAACCGCGAAGGGTTGCCGCCTGCCATCGCGACCAGCTTGTCACCCTCTTTGGAGGTAAGCCACTGCATCAAGAGGAACGCCGCGTCCTTGTTTTCAGCATTGGCCGGAATGCCGATGCCAAAACCACCTGTTTGGCTGGCGCGCTTAGTGCCCATCGGGTGCAATGCCCACCCGACCTTGCCCACAACCTGGCTTTTGTTTGGGTTGTCGACCTGACCGGCCACGATTGTGGTATCTAGGAACATGGCTGTATCGCCATTCAGGAAAGACCCCAACGCTTCACCAAAGCCAAAGTTCACAGATCCTTCGGCACCACAATCCACAATGGTTTTCAACGCTTCGGCGGCTTTGACGCCTGCGGCATTGTTCACAACCGGTTCCCAGTTTTCGTCAAAGATCGCACCGCCCAATGGGTTGAGATGCAACAGGAACGCATGCGCTGCGTGATGACCAGAAGCCGCGCGCGATGCCAAACCGCCCATGCCCGGCTCAAGCTCAGGAATTTGGCACGCCAGAGCAAGCAGTTCGTCGTAGGTTTGCGGCACTTCAAGACCGTGCTTTTCAAAGATGTCCTTGCGGTAACCCAGCACGGACGTCTCGGAACCATAAGGCATCCCGAACAGCGACCCTGTAGCACCGGACAGATACCCGCGATCGCCGCCAGCAAAGCCGATATTGTAGACGTAACCGTCAATCAGATCAGCGGAATCATACGCCGGGTTTGCCAACTTGGGGTTCATGAAATACTTAGCCAGGTTTTCAAGCTGGTCGGCGTATACATAATCCGCCTTTGAAAACACAACATAGGCAATGAGGTCATAATCGCCCTCTTCCTGTGCCAGTTCGAGCGTTTGGCGTTCGCGCATTTTGAGGTAGGGCAGTTGGTCGACTTCAACCTCGATGCCGGTTTCTTTCGTGAATTCCGGCAGGATTTGCATGACCGCGTCGTAGTGCGGGTGTGCGGGGAAGTTTACGATCAACGTCGTCCCTTCATAGACGTCATAAGGGCCCGCGAAGGCGGTGCTTGCCATGAACACAGCGGTCGTCAGGCCAACTGCGGATGATTTAAGAAATGTATGCATGTTTCCTCCCTTATGCATTATTTTTTGTCGCTAGAGTGCGACTTCACTTGTGCGATCAAACAGATGTACCCCAACTGGGTTGATCGCGAATTTGAGCGTTTGACCCAAAGCCACAGGTGTTTCGGAATTCATCTCGACCATCACTTTGGCAGCGCCACACTGGCACAGCAAAACCGATTGCGCGCCGACATATTCCGAAACCATGACCCTTAATTCCAAGGCGGCGCCGCTGCTTGCATCAGCGTCATAGACAAGATCAGAAGGCCGCACGCCCATGGTAATTTGCTTGCTGGAATGTGCTTTCGCAGTCTGGGCTTTTGCGCCGTCCAGCTTGACGGCGAACCCGTCCCCCTCAACAAAAACATCCATGTCCCGCGCGACAATTTCGCCCTCGAGAAAGTTCATGGGTGGCATGCCCAGAAAACCCGCAACGAACTTGTTGACGGGACGCTTGAACAGCTCTTCGGGGGAGCCTTGCTGCTGGATATAGCCGCCGTGCATCACGACGATCCGGTCGGCGAGTGTCATTGCTTCGATCTGGTCGTGGGTCACGTAGATCATGTTTTTCTGAACACGCTGGCTCATCATGGCCAATTCGGCGCGCATTTGGCCACGCAGTTTTGCATCAAGATTTGACAGCGGCTCATCAAACAAAAACAGACCTGCATCACGGGTCAGCGCGCGGCCCATTGCAACGCGCTGGCGTTGGCCGCCTGACAATTCCCCGGGCTTCCTGTGCAGGTAATCTGTTAGTCCAAGAGTCTCGGCGACATCCCGCACCTTTTTGTGGATCTCTGCCTGTGGTCGTTTCTGCAATCGCAAAGCAAACGACATATTTTTGGCCACATTCATGTGCGGATAAAGCGCATAATCCTGAAAAACCATTGCCAGATCCCGGTCCTTGGGTTCGAGATGGCTGATTGGCTTGCCGCCAACATAAATCTCACCCTCTGTCACGTCCTCTAACCCTGCAATCATCCGCAGAGTGGTGGATTTTCCGCAACCCGACGGGCCGACCAGAACGGTAAATTCATTATCTGCCATCTCCAGCTCGATGCCGTGCAGCACCTGCACGTTGCCATAGCGTTTGATGAGGTTTTCAAGGTGGATCGTTGGCATGGATTCGCTCGCTCGCTTGTGTTACCGGTCACATTAACAATTGTGACCGGTAACACAAGCAATTTATGCGTAAGACCAACGCACTGAAAATACGCAATTATTAGATTATTTCGTACTGCCGCGAAAATTCAGATCAACATCTACACTGATTTGACGCGTGCCTGTCGCGGACGATGGCGTGTTGGCCAAGAGTTCCGCAATCATCTTGCCGGTGGCAGAACCGATGGCCTTTGGATCGACAACAACTGTCGTGATCGTCGGCGAAGCAAAGCGGGACACTTCAAAATTGCCAAAACCGACAACGCCAATTTCGCCCGGCACTTTGTGCCCGCTCGCGCTCAGTGCTGACAAAGCACCAAAGGCAGGCAAGTCAGAGACGCAAAAGATACAATCAGTATCCGGGTATTGGGCCAAAAGCGGCGGGACCGCAGCCGCGCCGTCCTCGATGGACAACGGCGGCTTTCCGACCATCAGCAACCGATGCGCAGACAGGCCGGCCTGTTCCATAGCGGCGATAAACCCAGCGCGGCGCGCAGCACCACGGGTCCAATCGTCATCCTCCTCGCCCAGAAAGGCGATGTTGCGATAGCCGCGATCAATCAGTGCGCTGGTCATCTGCGCCGCCGCGTCTGAATTGGAAAAACCAACAGTGTGGGCGACCGGGTCTTCGGGGCGCTCCCACAATTCGATGACAGGCACTTGCGCACTGTTCAAAAGCTGCAAACTGCGATCGGTATGGCCGTCATAGGACAACACGATCGCCTCGGGGCGGCGGCGCAACATCGTTTCGATCAGTTGCTCTTCGCGTTCGATCGAATAATCAGTATAGCCCAACAAAATTTGCAACCCGTTCGCTTCGAGTTCTTGGGTCAACGCCTGTACCGTTTCGCCAAAGTGTAAATTGTTCAATGAGGGCACCAACACGGCCACAAAACCAGATTTTTTGGTTGTTAGGCTGCCAGCCATTTGGTCGGGAACATAGTTCATTTCGCGCACGACTTGCAGAATATGCGAGCGGGTCGCCGAGGACACAGGGCTGTCCTTTTTCAAAGCGCGCGACACGGTCATCCGAGAGACCCCGGCGGCGCGCGCCACGTCTCGCATGGTCACTGCGGAACTTTTCTTATCGAATTGCGACACCCCAAACCTTCCTTTGTGAACGCTCACAATTTGGCTCAAGGTGTCGCAGGTTACAAGCTTAGCGGTTCAATGCACCAACACCGGAAAAGCGGAACGCTTCTGTTTCCAGCGCGTTCAGCTCGTCCGCGCTCATCTGGTCGTGGGCAATTGTGATGCGGCCCAAGAACACCAGCGGCAAGTCTGCGCCACGGTTTTCCAGATCAGCTTTGATCGCTTCGGCTGTTGCCGCACCGACATCGTCGCCCATGCGCATGGGTGTCGCATCCAGCTCACCGCGGCGGATCGCTTCCAGCTCAAGGCCAGTACCGCCCCAACCGGTTGAAAAGATCTCCTTTTCCTTACCCATGGCAAGTTGTGCTTCAACCGATCCCATGGCCATTGCCGTGTTGGCGTTGTGGATGATCTTGGCCTCTGGATAGGACTGCATGATCAGCGACGTGCCTTCAAACCCACCTTCGGTCTGATACTCACCGTAGTGCTCATAGACGGTGTTCCAGTTGCCCTTTTCCTCAACACAGGCTTTGAAATCGCCCGAACGTTGGTTGTCGGTGATCCCTGGAATACCGCGGTTCATCGCCATTGTGATATCGTTGCCGAGACGTCCCAGCATGTAATCACACATCGTCAGCGCCCCAGCGGCGGACGAAAAATCGAACCAAACGGCCGGTTGTTGCTTGAGATATTTCAGCGGTGTGTGGAAGGCCCAAACATAGGTCGAGAACCCGTCATTCCCGGCCAGTTTCTCGATGTTGTCACCTTGGATCGCCAATTCGGAAGGGCCAAAGATGACATAGTCGTAAAGGTCCGCATCTTGATCCACTTGGCTGGCGTAGGTTGCTTGCAACGAATGCTCGACCTGACGGCTGGCAAACTCGGTTGTCTCATAGGCAATGCCCAATTGCTCGAGCCGTTTTGTCATCGCCAGATAGTTACGTGCCCAAAAGTCTGAGGTATCAGCAGACGGATAAATCAGCGCAATCTGCACTGGTTTGTCGATAGAGCCTGTGAACGGCACAGCCTCACCACCGACCACGGCTTGCAACGCTTCCAATTTGCCTGGCGCGTTTACTTCGCCCGGCACCCAATGTTCGCGATCTGCAATCCCGGGCAGTTCTTTCAGGGGCAGCTGTGCGTGCCCGTCCGCGGATGCAGCACCTGTCAGCAAGGTACTTGTCATTAGAACAGTTGTCATTAATAGCTTCATTGCGGTTCCTCCCTTTGCAATGAGTGCGGAGCCACAGGTCGGTGTCAGGATGCACCCCTGACCCGACCACCCCGCATTTGATGGCCGTTACCCGCTTGCTTTTGGGTTTCCAGCCGACAGCAATCCAATTGCAAACAGCGCAATCAGAATGCCGATGAGAGCCGCACAAAAGCGCAGCATTTTCTGTCCATCAGGTGTGGTGAGCCCCGCAAGGATGCCCCCCGCCCCGTCGCGGTCTTTCTTTTGCATCCATGTGTAAAGAGCGACCGAGCTGATGATGACGACGCCGGATGCAACCGACTGCCAGAAGAATTCGATCCGTAGGGTGACAAGCGCATTGATCATCATCGACAGCAGCAACACGCCTGTAAATGAACCAACAATTGCGGCGCGTCCGCCAAACAGGGATGTGCCGCCCACGACGACAGCGGCGATGACATGCAGATTGAAATAGGGCGCCGAAGTTGCTTGGATCGCATTCAATTTACCGGTCAGCATGACACCCGCCAAAGCGGCACATGCCCCGCATAAAACATAAGCGTATACTTTGTGCCGCTTGACCGAGATGCCCGTCAGCTCTGCCGCTTCGGGGTTAGAGCCGATTGCAATCGTGTAGCGACCAAAATAGGTGCGCGTCAGCAGCACATAGCCCGCGATCATCGTGGCTGTGCCAATCAGCACAGGAATGGGCACGAAACCCGGTATCTGACCACGCCCAATGTCCGTCAGGAAATCAGGGAACCGCGCCAGAACCAGTCCCTTGGCAAGTACCAGAGCAAAGCCGCGATAAACCAGATCCATCGCCAGCGTGCCAATCAGATCAGGCACGTTGAATCGCGTAATAATCAGCCCGTTGATCAGACCCATCACCGCCCCCAGCGCAATCGCAATCGGCACAGCGACATAGACCGAGAACCCGTATTGCTTGATCAGGAATGCCATGATGATGCCTGACAAGGCGGCAATTGACCCGATAGACAGGTCAATGCCGCGTTGTGTAATCACAAACGTCATGGCCATCGCCATCGGCATATAAAGTGCGGCATCCAGTAAGATCAGGTTCAGGTTTGTGGCCCGGAAATAGCGCACGGGTTCCACCACCCCCATGAACGCCAAAATGGCAAGGATCATGACCATTGGGCCAATGATAGCCACATAGGGTTCTAACCGTTCGGACATAGACCGTGTGTTCGTATCTAACGCAGCCATTACGCGACCTCCTCTGTGGCACCGACAATCATGCCAAGCACCTCTTGTGTATTGCTGTCTGCGGTTTTGACCACGCCGACACATTGCCCACGCCGTTGCACATGGACCCGGTCCGCAACCTGAAAGACGTCATCCAGTGAGTGGCTGATCAGAATGACGGCCAAACCTTGCGCTTTGACCGCCTCAATCAGCTTCAATGTACGCGCAGTTTCCTGAGGGCCAAGGGCCGCTGTGGGCTCATCCATCACCAAAACGCGCAGACCTTCGTGATAGACCGCGCGTGCAATCGCGACGGCTTGGCGCTGCCCACCAGACAGGCTGTCTGTGGGGGCGTCCATTGACTTGAGCTGCACACCCAAACGCTCCATCAATACGCGTTCTGCTTCGGCGCGCATGCGTTTGTTGTCGAGGATGGTGATGCCAAAAACCTTGCGCGTCAGCTCATTGCCTAAAAACATATTCGCTGCGGGATCAAGGTGATCCGCCAGCGCGAGCGTCTGGTATACCGCGTCGATCCCCATCTTGATGGCTTCGGCATGGTTGCTGAACGCCACCGGCTTGCCATCCATAAAAATCTCGCCGGCGGAGGGTTGATAGACCCCGGTTAGCACCTTGATCAGTGTCGATTTACCTGCCCCGTTGTCGCCAACAATCGCCAACACTTCGCCCGCGTGGGCATCAAGGTTCACGTCTTTTAGCGCTGTCACGCCGCCAAAGCGTTTCGTCACGCCGCGCATCTTCACCAGTGGTGTGTCCATCTGCCGCCCCCTAATCAATTATGTTCAATGGTCCCCGCAGGTGCCCTAATCCGAAAATCGAGGCACCCTTCGGGAGTTGTTTATTTGCCCCAAAGCGTGGTGTAGGCCGCGCGATATGGGCTGTCGGGGTCGAACTGGTTGCTGTCACCCATCTTGGCCAACCCTTCTTGGGTCACCAAGGCAGGCGAGGTGATATAGCCTGAACATGCCTCACCTTGCACCGCGCGGTTCAACTCATCGACCAACTGCCAGCCTTGCAGGTTCAATGGCTCAGCGACGGTAATCGCTTGGTACTGCGCGCTGCGAATGCGTTGAAAGGCCGCCTCGGACCCGTCACCGGCAGAGCCTGCCAGCGGCGCGCCATCGCCGCCAATCCCGGCAGAGGCGAGGGCCGGACCCATGAAATCAAAGTATAGATCATTGATCGCCAGCGCATGTGTCCAGCTTGCGCCGTACTTTTGCAAAAGGCTGGTGGTCAATGGGCCCATCCGGCTGGAGGTGTCTGCGATGGGCGTGTCGACATATTCCAATACGGTGCCGCCCATCTGTTCGATGGTTTCTTTGATGCGGTCGGCCTTGTCGATGGCGATTTGGTAAGTGCTATCGGTAAAGATAACCACACCCACATTGTCGCCTCCGTCTTTGATCGCCCATTCGGCGGCCACTTTGGACACGGTCATCGCGTCCGTGGACACATTGGCGAAAATGCCACCCGGCGCGTCACAGCCAATCTTGGGGCCAGAGTGCCAGGCAACCATGGGGATGTCGGCAGCTGCGACGCCTTCAAGGGCAGCTTGTTGTTCCACAGCATCAAAACCGTTGATGATGATCCCGTCTGGCTGCAAGGCCATGGCTTGACCAATCGCCGCAGTGCGCCCTTGGATTGAGCCGCCGCCGTCCAACACGCGCACGGTCCAGCCGATCGCATCTGCGGCCTCCTCAACGCCATTTGTGACGCCTAGAATGCCACCGTTTTTCAAATCACCCGCCAGCACGACGATGGACTTGCCTGTCGCGGCCTTGGGTCCTGTCGTGGGGCCATCAAATGGCACCTCTGCCAATGCTGGAAATCCCATCGCTGCGATGACACTTCCCACCAAAACGGTGTTCAAAAATGTATTCTTTTTCATTGTCGTTCCTCCCTTTGCAAACGTAATTTTCAACGCTTCTTTTCTGCACCTTTTCGGCGTTGCGCGTACCCTGCGATCCCGATTGCGACCAACAGAGTGACACCATTGAACAGTGGCTCAACCCAGAAGGAGCCACCGAATTGCTGAATACCCGAGATGCCAACAGCGAGAATGGCGACACCGATGATGGTGCCCCAGACGTTGACGCGCCCCGGTTTGATTGTTGTTGAGCCCAAAAAGGCGCCGACCAGTGCGGGCAACAAAAATTCAAGCCCTACCGACGCTTGGCCAATCCGAAGTTTCGAGGCAAGGATCACGCCCGCCAATGCAGTGATCGCACCGGACGTCAGAAACGCACCAATCACATATTTCCGTGTCGGAATGCCGTTCAACTCGGCAGCCTTTTGGTTCGCCCCAATCGCATAGAGGTATCGGCCAACTGGCGTATATTCGAGAACGATCCACATCACGATTGTGATTGTCAGCACGTAAAAGCCAGTGATCGGCAAGCCAAATACAAATGTGCCATTGATCGACAAGAACCCGTCCGGCAACACGCCGACCATTTGACGCCCGCCTGTGTGCCACAACGCCAGCGCATACAGCACCGTGCCCGTGCCAAGCGTTGCGATAAAACTGTCGATCTTGGCCACTTCGACCAGCAGACCGTTCAGGAAACCAGACAGCGCGCCCAAGATCAGCACGATCGCAACCGCCAGCGGCCAAGGCAGGCCATAAACCGTCTGCAAACTGATGGCGAGGATGTGCCACAACACGATGCCATACCCCACAGTCAGATCGATCCGGCCCGCCGCCATCGGGATCATCGCGCCCAGCGACAACAGCGCAATAATCGCTTTGTCAGACACAATCGCGCGCAGGTTCAGCATGGTGGGAAACGTGTTCGGCAGCAGGACAGAAAACAGCCCGATCAGAAACACTGTCAGGATTACGAGGCCATAAACCGGCAAGAACCGCGCAATGCGCCCACCCAGTGACACACCTTTGAGATCAGCTTTGGTCGGCTCTAACGCCCCTGATTTAAGAGACTGCATTCGTGACTTCCTTTTTGTGCGCGATGTTACCGGCAGAGGCTGATTGGATAAGATTTTCAGTGGTCAGACGCGTGCCGGACAATTCGTCGACAATCGCGCCTTGGCTAAAGACGATGGCACGGTGGCAAATCGTGGCGATCTCTTCAAAGTCAGTTGAAACAATCACAATCCCAACCCCTTCAGCGAGCGCACGATTTAACAACGCGTAAATCTCGGCTTTGGCCCCCACATCAACGCCCGCGGTGGGGTCTTCGCAGATCAACAAGCTGCGCTTGGTGGCCAGCCACCGGCCAATCACGACCTTTTGCTGGTTGCCGCCAGACAGCGCTTCGATGGCAAGGCTGGGGTCATTGGGCGACAGGCCCAGTTCGGCACCAATGATGCTGGCCTGTTCGGCCTCGGTACGGGGTGACAATAGATTGAGGATCTGGCGCCCGATGCCACCCGGATTGAGGAATGTGTTTTCGCGAATGCTCAGGTTCATTGCGACAGATTCTTCTGTGCGATCCTTGGCCACCAAACCGATACCCGACGCCATCGCCTTTTGCGGTGTCGACAAATCGGGCGATTTACCACGCAGCGTGACCGTGCCGTCAAAGGCCTCAAGACCGAATAACGCGCGGCTGATTGTTTCGTGCCCTGCTCCGCGCAAACCCACAAGGCCGACAATCTCGTTTTCGGCCAGCGCAAAGTTCAGCGGCCCGACTTCACCCACCTCAAACGCATTCAGCGTCAGCACATTGCTGCCCGGCGCATCGGTTCCCTTGACCGTCTCACGGGTTTTGCGACCGACAATTTTTTGCACCAGCTCTTCGGGTGTGGTGTGCGCAATTTCACGCATGCCCACCATGACCCCATCGCGCAACACGGCAACTCTGTCCGCCACCTGAAAGATCTCATCAAGGCGGTGGCTGACGTAAATCATGCCCACGCCTTGTTCGCGCAGCGGACGGATCGCAGCAAACAGACGTTCGACCTCGTCGGCAGGTAGCGACGCTGTGGGTTCATCCAGCACGAGAAACTCGCTGTCTACAGCCAGCGCGCGGGCAATCGCAACGAGTGATTTTTCCGTACGCGACAGATCTTCGACGCGCATTGTAGGGTCAAAATCGCAATCGACTTTCTTGAGGGCTGCCGCCGCAAAGCTTTCGACCTCGGACCAGCGGATCAAACCGTTCTTGCGCGAAAATCCCAGCGCAAGCGCTATGTTTTCTGCGACCGTCATCCATTCGATCAACCCAAGGTCCTGGTGAATGAAAGCCACCTTTTGCCGCTCGCCGAAACCGGCCGGGCGGTGCTGGTAGGGTGTGCCGTCGATCAGCACACGGCCCGCATCAGGTTGATGGATTCCGCCAAGCACTTTGATCAGGGTTGATTTGCCAGCACCGTTCTCGCCCAACAGCGCGACAATCTCACCGCGTCCAACGCTAAGCGACACATCCTTAAGCGCATATGTGCCGCCAAAATGCTTTTCAATACTGTCAAAAAACAGACCTGATTGCAGGCTCTGCATGGCGTCGCCCCCCCTGTTCGTACGGCTCAACCCTCCCGTTGAGTTACCCGTAACGTTATGCTATTGTTTTGCGAATACGACGCATATGTCAACGATTAAGTTACCCGTAACGTAAAAATGCAAATATGACTGAAAAAACAAACAAAAACAATAAGATAAGCCTACATCAGGTAGCCACCGCAGCAGGTGTTTCCAAGATGACAGCAAGCCGAGTCTTGCGCGCCGAAGGCGGATATTCTGAAAAGACCCGCGCGCGGGTAATGGAGCAAGTCGAGCTGCTGGGCTACTTGCCGAATCGCTTGGCGACGGTTTTTGCTGGCGACCAAAACTCCACCTTTGTCGGCGTGTCTATTCCCGACCTCGGTAACGAAGTTTTTTCGTTGGTTCTGGAAGGCATCGATCGCAAGCTGGGGTCCTTTGGACACCAGAGCGTTCTGGGCATGACGCAGCACACCCAACAAGCAGAAGAAGACTGGATTAAGACCGTGTTGTCCTGGCAGCCGGCCGGATTGATCCTGACGGGCCGGTATCATTCGGCGCGCGCCACCGACATGCTGCGCAATGCGCCTATTCCGATCATCGAAATCTGGGATCTCAACTCAAGCCCGCTGGATATGAGTGTTGGGATTAACCATTTTGATGCGGGCTTTGATATGGGCCGATATCTGGTCAACTGCGGTTACCGTAATATCGGCTTTGTGGGCACATCGCACGATACAGCCAATGCCGCCACAACGCGGCTGACTGGTTTTTCCAAAGCCGTGGAAACGGGCGGCGGCGAGGTGACCAAACAGCTGTGCCTGCATGACACAGCCAGCTATTACCCCGGCTTTTACGGGACCGAACAATTGCTGGCCTCGACCCCCGGCATTGATTGCATTTTCTATCAGAATGACACGATGGCTTTTGGCGGCATGCAATACTGTCTCTCAAAGGGGCTGCATGTTCCCGACGATATTGGCATCGCAGGATGGGGCGATTTGCCGATTTCAGCAGTGCTGCCAAAGCGCCTGACGTCGATGCATGTTCCACATCTGAAACTGGGCCAAGCGGCGGCTGAGATGATGATGTCGCGACTGTCAGGTGAACCAACGCCCCATGTGCGTGACATCGGCTTTTCTTTGATCCCGGGTAGCACGGTGCGTCGCCCTAAGGGCGCTTAGACCGTTTCGCCGCGCACCAGCGTCGACCCTACGTCTATCCGTTGAGCATCGGCCTGCCCCGCGAATATATCCGCTAAAACGCCTGCGACTTTGCGGCCAATTTCATTGGCATGCACGTTTACGGTTGTGATCCGTGGGCTTGATACGGTCGCAACATCAAAATTCCCAAAGCCGGTGATCGCGATATCTTGCGGTACACTGATGCCCAACCGCCTGCATTCGTTCAGCGCGCCAAAAGCCACGGGGTCGGACACGCAAACCAACGCATCAAAGCCATTTACGGCCTGCCCAAGGTCTTTGACAGCCTGCGCCCCATGCCGCATCGAGACAGGTGCCGCGCCCGCGTCAATGAACCGAACCTCTGGCAAACCAAGAGCGTGCGCCGCCGCAATCACACTGTCACGCCGCGCAGAACCACGCATATCACTGCCCGCTGACGCACCAATGAAAGCAAGCTTGCGCCGCCCGTTTTGCGCCAGTTCGTTCACGATCTTAGACATCGCTTCTGCGTTCGAAAACCCAACGACATGCCCCAAGGGATCTGTGGCCAAATCCCAAATCTCGATGACCGGTATTTGCGTCTTCTCCAAAAGACCACGCGTCTGCGGCAAATGGTACCCTCCGGTCAGGACGATCGCCTCGGGGTTGCGGGCCAGCATCTGGCGGACGATCTCCAGCTCTTTATCAACGCTGTAATTCGTGCTGCCTAACAGCAATTGCATGCCTGTGCCTTCCAACCCATCTGAAAGACCGCGAAATGTTTCAGCAAAATTAGCGTTGTTGATTGAAGGCACAGTGACCGCGACAAACCCGCTTTTCTGGGTGCGAAAGACTTGGGCAGTGCTGTCATAGACATACCCCATCTCATCCGCACATTCGCGCACCAACGCGCGTGTTTTCGCACTAACTGTTGTGTCACCGCGCAGGGCACGGCTGACAGTCATAGGCGATTTTCCCACCACCCGCGCCACGTCGCGCATCGTTACCCTGCCGGTCATACTAGATCATGCTTTGTATTCATTCAGTTGCGTTACATGATGATGAATGCGCCCGTCAAAGAAGTCTTCGACAATTTCGCCGGTGACTTCTTTTGATTGATAGCGCGCAGGTGCTTCAAGTGCCGCTTCCATCACGCTGGTATCAGGATAGGTGATCGCAAGGATCAGTGGGAATTCAGGTGCGCCATCATCACGGTCATCGCTGAACATCACGCGCACGTCCGTATTGCCGGGGAACTGCGTCCACAAGGGGACAAGGCGTTCCTTGACCGCTGCACGAAACGCTGCGACCTCGCCGTCTTTGACGGTCCCCTCAAACAAAGCGAATCTCGTAATCATGCGCCAAACTCCTCTTTTGCACCTTTGAAATATTCCATGACGGCGGCTTGATCCTCGCCACCAAGACCCGCAGCCGTGAGCATCCGGTGGATCTCTGCGCAAAGTGCGGTCAATGGCATCGATGTGCCGGTCTGACGTGCCAGATCGTTCACCGCATTTAGATCTTTAACCATGTTGTCGATCCGGCCCGTACGTCGGTAATCCTTTTGGGCAAACCTAGGCAAGTATTCTTGAAGCAACGCAGAATCCGCGCGCCCGCCTTTAAGCGCTTGCGGTATCTTGGTTGCATCAACCCCTGCATCCAGGGCCAGCTGGGTGGCCTCCGCGACCGCCAAAAACCCCAGACCGCACAACACCTGATTGATCAGCTTTGTCGTCTGCCCTGCCCCTGCCGGCCCCATGTGGGTGTAATTGGACGCGACGTGTTTCAACGCCACATGCGCCCGCTCAACATCCGCCGCCTCTCCTCCCGCCATCAAAGTCAACTCTCCGGTCAGTGCTTTGGGGACGCCACCGGACAGTGGGCTATCGACCCAAGCAAGGCCCTTTTCAGCAGCCATCTTGGCGAATTTCTGCGTGGCATCTGGCTCAATAGACGACATGTCGATGATGACAGTGCCTTTGGCGGCCCCCTCGACAATGCCGTCCTTGCCAAAAGCCGCCAAGCCGACGATGCGCGAGGCATTCAGGCTGGTGATGACAAAATCAACGTCCTGACTGGCAAGGGCAGCGGAATTTGCAGCCACCGCACCTTTCGCCACCAATTCCGCCACTTTATCCGCATCCAGATCAAAAACCTTGAGGGAATTGCCCGTCTCTAACAAACGCGCGCCAATGGCACCGCCCATGACGCCTGCGCCGATCAAAGCTATGCGTTCGCTCATATCATCGTCTCCTTTACGTAAGTCTCTGCTTGCGCGATCACATCTGGATAGGCTTGCGCAATATCAATCTGGCCACCCCATTCGTCTTTTTGCAAATGCTCTAGTGTTTCGAACTGGCTGTCCAACAACGCAGTCGGCATAAAGTGCCCGCCACGCCCGGCAACACGTCTGGCAACACGGCGGGCCAAAACAGCTTGGGGCGCATCAAGATGCAGAAAATGTACCGGCTCCGGCACCTTGGACCTAATGATGTTGCGGTATTTTTTCTTGAGGGCCGAACAGCCTATCACAACAGGCTTTGACCCTTTGGCAAGCACCCGTCCCACATCCGCCAACCACGGTGCCCGATCCTTGTCATTCAGCGGCTCACCACGCGACATTTTCTCAATGTTACTCTGCGGATGCAGGTCGTCACCATCAATAAAAGTCATACCACACATGACCGACAGCGCCACACCCACCGAGGACTTGCCGCAACCCGATACACCCATCAACACATAACACCGCATCAAAGCGACGCCGTAATGCCGCCATCGACATAAAGTATATGGCCATTCACAAAGCTGGACGCCGCAGAAGACAGAAAGACACAAGCGCCCACCAGTTCATCGACATTCCCCCAACGACCGGCTGGCGTACGCTTTTCCAGCCACGCAGAGAAATCTTTGTCTGCCACCAGGGCCGCGTTCAACGGCGTGTCAAAATACCCCGGAGCGATGGCGTTACACTGCAATCCGTGCTGGGCCCAGTCGGTTGCCATGCCTTTGGTCAAGTTGCCAACAGCTCCCTTGGTCGCGGTGTAGGGTGCAATGCCCGGCCGCGCGAGGGCGGTTTGAACGCTTGCGATGTTGATGATCTTGCCAGCGCCCCGCCCGATCATATGCCGCGCCACCGCTTGCCCGACATGAAACACGCTCGCCACGTTGGTTTGTAGCAATTTTTCAAATGCCTCTGCCGGAAAATTCTCAAGCTCGGTTCGATGCTGCATGCCTGCATTGTTGACCAAGATGTCTATGGATCCGCCTGCCGCTTCATAACCGTCCACGGCTGTGCGCACGGCCTCGTGGTCCGTGGCATCAAAAGCGAGCGTTTCTACGCCCTCTCCTAGGTCCGCTGCCGCCTTAGCCAATTTGTCTGTGTCACGACCATTCAGAACAACCTTTGCGCCAGCGGCTATCAGCCCCTTGGCCAATGCAAATCCAATGCCTTGTGATGATCCCGTGATCAGGGCGGTTTTTCCAGCGAGCGAGAATAGGTCAGACATGGCGGTCCCTCATTTTGAGTTTTTGGTATGAAAATCTTGACAGAGCGATTTTGTTACCGATAACATGTTACCGATAACAACGTATGTCAAGTTAGGAATGAAACAATGTCGAAACCCGCAATTTTGCAAGTTGGCCCCTACCCCGATTGGGATCAGGAACCGCTGGATGCGGCGTTTGACGCACACCGCCTATTCGAAGCAAGCGACCGTGACGCTTGCCTTGCAAAAGTCGGTAAAGATGTACGTGCCATCGCCACGCGCGGCGAATTGGGTGCCGACCGTGCAATGATCAGCGCCTGCCCAAACCTCGAAATGATTGCCGTTTACGGTGTTGGCTATGACGCTGTCGATCTGGCCGCCTGTCGCGAACGGGGCATTGCAGTGACCAACACGCCTGACGTCTTGACCGAAGATGTGGCCGACCTTGGAGTGGCGATGATGCTCTGCCAATCTCGCGGCATGATCGGCGCTGAAAAATGGGTCCGGGACGGATCATGGAACGCCAAAGGCCTCTATCCCCTCAAGCGCCGTGTGTTTGGGCGCAAGGCTGGCATTCTAGGGTTGGGGCGCATCGGTTTTGAGGTCGCAAAACGTCTGGCCGGCTTCGGGATGGACATCGCCTACAGTGATATCGCAGCCAAAGACTACGCGCCTGATTGGACGTTTCTGCCTGATGCAGTTGCATTGGCAACGCATGCTGATTTTCTGTTTGTCACCCTCGCCGCCTCAGACGCCACGCGCCATATTGTCGGCACGGACGTGCTAAAGGCTTTGGGGCCGGATGGCATGGTCATAAACATCTCGCGCGCGGCGAACATTGACGAAGAGGCGCTGATAGCGGCGCTTTCATCCGATGTGATCGGCTCTGCCGCCTTGGATGTATTTGAGGGCGAACCGGCACTTGATCCGCGCTTTTTGGCATTGGAAAATGTCCTCGTGCAGCCCCACCATGCCTCAGGTACAATCGAGACGCGCCAAGCCATGGGCAAGCTTCTGCGGGACAATCTCAGCGCGCATTTCGCAGGCCAACACCTGCTGACCCCAGTTACTTAAGGACAAACCATGAAAGCCATTGTAGCCCACGCGGCTAAAGATTTGCGCATCGAGGATCACCCTCAACCCAAACCTGAAGCAGGACAGGTTTTGATCCGCATGAAAGCCGGTGGCATTTGTGGGTCGGATTTGCATTACTACAACCACGGCGGCTTTGGCCCCATCACACTTAAGCAGCCAATGGTGCTGGGCCATGAAGTCGCGGGCGTAATCGACACGCTGGGCGAAGGTGTAGACACGCTGGCCGAGGGGCAACTGGTCGCAGTATCGCCCTCACGTCCCTGCAACGCGTGTGAATACTGCCACGAAGGTCGACCAAATCATTGCCTCAACATGCGGTTTTACGGATCGGCCATGCCCTTCCCGCACATTCAGGGTGCCTTTCAGGAATGGCTGGTGGCAGACGTGTCGCAATGTGCTGTAGCCGATGGATTGACAGCAGCCGAAGCCGCGATGGCAGAACCCCTGTCCGTGGTCTTGCACGCTGCCAAACAGGCGGGTGATTTGCTAGGGAAAAAGGTTTTGGTGACGGGCTGCGGGCCAATTGGGTTGCTCGCCGTTTTGGTCGCACGCGCTGCGGGTGCGGCACAGATCGTGGCGACTGACATTACTGATTTCACCTTGGATAAGGCGCGTGAGATTGGGGCCGATATTACCCACAACGTAGCAGTTCATGCCGGCGCGCTTGAAGCCTACAGCGACGCCAAAGGGCACTTTGATATTTTGTTTGAATGCACAGGTGTCGGTCCGGTTGTGGCCTCAACGATCCCTGCAATGCGCCCCGGTGCGACCATGGTGCAGCTCGGTCTTGGCGGTGACATGACCCTCCCCATTCAGGCCATGACCGCCAAAGAACTCAGCTTCAAAGGCTCATTCCGCTTTCACGCTGAATTCTTTTCCGCGATCGATTTGATGAGCAATGGCCGTTTGGATGTAACGCCACTGGTAACCCACACGTTGCCCTTTGTGGACGCGGTCAAAGCGTTTGAGCTGGCATCTGACCGCACTCAAGCGCTTAAGATTCAAATTGCATTCAGTTAGGGTGCGGATCGCAGGAGAAACAAAGCACGACATTTCAAATCGCCTACAGCGAAGATGCCTTGGGCCGAAATCACGCAAGCGTCTTTAGGCTTTAACGTGACTTTTCTTGAACACTGCAATTTACCGCGCACGCAGCACGACTATCTTTCTGGCATTTTAATTGCCGTACTCAGACAAGCCGGGTGTGACGTTTTATGGCAGAAATCGCCCTCCTATCGCGCGACGATGAACAGACATTGTTAACGACGCAAATCCCGGGGGATCAGGATCTCGGCAGCGCGAGAACGCTTTGGCAAACCACGGAGGGCCGAACAATTGGGCCAGAACGCAGTCACAGTAATGCTGGCCCTTGCGTCTCATCGAGGTCAGGCTGAACTGGCGATCTTCAAATATATAAACGGATTTCTCAATCTAAGAGCCCACCTGCCCCACTGGCCGGGCTCCAATGCGAACCCCGGTACATTTTGCAGCTTATGGCGGCTTAGAGCCCAATCTGTGAATTCGGTTTTCACGCCGCGTGTGCTCGCAGCGAAAAATGCGGCAGAAGTATCGTTGTTCATGTTGCGACATAGTGAACAGATCTGCCACCAACAGCGGTACTTAGAATTATGGTTGCCGCTATTTTGGGTTTGGCGACACTTCACCAAACTCCGGGACCAAACACCTGGCTGAGAAGGAACGGGTGTCAGATGGCGTCGGAACTCAATACGTTATACGTTCAGGACCTCTTGGATTTCAGGCATCCTCACAAAACTCAGTTACGGCTTTTCCAAACTGCACGAAGGTTTGGCTGGCCCCTTGAAACAACTTACGTTCATTAGAGGTTTCGCTTTGAGAGTCGGCCAAATGCAGCGTCAGGCGGCGCCAAACATCAGGTGAAGTCCCCAGTGCAAGATAATTCCGTGGCGCATGCGGAAGGGTTCTTTTTACATTTGCATTAAGGGTTTTTGCGCCAAATCCCGCGCCGTGCAAAGTATATAATGCGCCCAGAATGGCCATCGGATTGTTGTCTACCAAAGCCTTGCCAGCAAGGTCAAAGCATCGCGGCTCATGGCCTATTTTCACGAGATCATGTTTCATGGCCGTTATTTGGGGAAGGAGCGACAGATCATGAAAAACCTTTAATCCGTGGCGTTTTGTTTCTATTTCCGCAAAGAATGCGCGGTAGGCACCGATAACGCCAGCGTAGGTTTCGAGCTGCAAATCCCGGCTGGCGAGGCGCGATATCCAAGGGTGCGAGTGTAATTCCTGATGGACCGCTGACGTTGCCTGTGCCAGCGAGTGACGGACGGAACCAAGCTCTTTCAGCATTAGATCACAGCCAATGCCGCAACCGGCAAAACGATCTGGAAACGCGCGCCCTCATTATAGGATTGGTCCAATTTGATCGTACCTCCGTGCAGCTTTATGATCCGCTCACAAATTGCGAGGCCAAGCCCGCTGCCCTCAATTTCATCTTGGGTATGAAGGCGCCCCAGAGGACGGAAAATCCGCTCGGCGTGTTTAGGAGCAATGCCGATTCCATTGTCGGTTACAGACAGCTCAATATCTCCGTTCTCGCTGGTTTTGCTGCTGACATGGATGGACGGCGCGACGTCTTGCCTGCGAAACTTTAGCGCGTTTGCAACGAGGTTCATGAAAACCCGCAACATCGTGCTCTGATCGCAGTTGATAGTTGGCAAGGGCGAATGCGTGAGTGTTGCGCCGTTCTCGCTGAGTTGCACATGCAATAACTCTTGGACGTGGTTGATCAAGGAATCCAAGGCGACTGGCCCGTTCTTCATCGGTTGGTTTTCGACAAGGGCAAATTCAACAAGCCCTTCGGTCAGTGCTGTCATGCGCACCGAGGAACGTTTTGCAATGGCATGGGTTTGTTTGACGGCATCAGGCTCAAAATCGTCTTCGCTCATCCAGTCAAGAGCAAGATTGATCCCTCTTAGCGGCGCTTTGAGATCATGGGCAGCCGTTGCCGCGAACTGGCGCAGGTCTGCATTTTCCTGTTTGAGCAAAAGCTGTGAGGCTACAATGTCCAGAAATTCCGCAAAAATCTCTTGGGCGCATCGGAGTTCGTCTGCCTTCCACGGCGCGCTTTGGTCATTGTGTTCCTGCACCCATTGGTCAAATGAATGCCGCGGAGTGAGAACGTCTTGATTGCCCTTCGCAGCGGCATCTACTGGCTGGCCAGCCCATCTAACGGTTCGCGACATAGGCCCGCGAAACCAGATCAATTGGCAGACGCGATGGGCAGCCATCGGCTGGATTAACACGCCGCAAGCTGTATCCATATGCGCCTCCGCTTCGGGAAGGAGCGTGTGCAGAGCATTGGTTTGGAATTGGTTTTGTTGATCCGTGTGTTTGGTCGCCCACTTGATGATTTGACCAATAAATTCGGTAGGAGGCGTGCGTCCTGACAGATGCATGTTATTGCCATATTGGAACGCAAATCCGTCCGCCCCGAGGAAGGTGCGCAATTCAGGCACAAGCCCCAAGATGACCTCTTCGATTTCACCACCATGGCGCAGTTGCGCTGCGAACTGGCTTTCGATGACCCGCAAACGGGTGATCGCATTTGCAATCTCGATGCGTTCTTCCTGCGCCAACCTTAACACCAGAGCCGTTCCAATTTCATGGACAAGGCCCCAGATATCAAACGGCAGCAGCGTCTCCCCATCGTCATGTAGGGCAATTACTCCCCAAAGCTTGCCTTCGCTCAGCAGGCTGCATGAGAAACTACAGCCGACGCCAATGTTGCGCAAATATTGTGTATGCATCGTCGATACGGACCGCAAAATCGACCACGTCAGATCAAGTTCCCCAACATCTAGGTTCTTGGATTCAAGCGCAACACATTCATCTGACACGGTCCCGATTGCGCGGTAGGGCACAATCTTCATGATCTCCCGGACTTGTGCGGGAATATCACCTGCCGGGAAACACAGGCCCTTGTAGGACGGCAATACGCCATCACTGCTTTCTGCGATCACCTCGCCTGACCAATCCGATTGGAAGCGGTAGATTTTTGCCCGCGAAAATCCTGTGATCTCGCGGATTGAATCCACGGCAATTTGCAGAGCCTCATGAAAGCTGTCTGATTGTAGAACCCGTGAACAAGCTCTGCTGCATTTGCGCATCGTAGTCCGCACTGCTTTGGCAGATTCAATTGTGTTCGGGACAAATTCAACGATCATCTTGTTCCCATGAATATGGGCAATGCAGTCGTATGAGACGTCAGATTTGCGAATTTCAAAATCAAGGATCTGATGCAATATCTGACCGTCATCGGCGATTTCTGTTACCTGCTCGGTCAAGGCATCATCAATATGTCGGAGGGGGACATCGAGCAGGCTATCGCCAGTGACACCCAGAAACGCGGCGGCATTTTCGGATGCGCCGATGATTTCAAGTGATTTAGGGTCGATAACCAGCAGCGCACCTAGGCTTTGTATTTTGCCAGACAGGTGAATTGGCTCTCGGTCACAATTGTTCAGGGTGGTGGTGTTCTTCTCGAAAAACGAGGATAGGGAATCCGGGGGGCTCATAGAGTTTTGTCCTCATTTGTGCAAATTACACCCCCAAGCTGATCCATTCAGCGGGTTATTTTCTAAAAATGTATAAGGTGTTAAAGATAGTTAATATTTTGCTAATTTGGATCTGTAGTTTCGATTTTGTGCGTAGGCGTGGCTGCTCATGCGAAGAGATACTGCGTGAGCAACGGCCGCACCTGCAAAAGGCAGCTTCACCAGCAAAGCCGACCTACGCGACTGCCCGATCCAGTCTAACATTTGAAAACTAGGCCGTTGAAAACACCAGGGGTCCAATCTCAAATTTACGCGAAACTGTCGGCTGAGGCATTTCATCCCAAAAAAGTAGAAAGGCCGTACTTCCGTGTCGACCAAGCCGGATTGGCGCGTGGCCGTGCTGGTTGTAGTCCATTGCAAGAGCGACCTAAACCATCGGCATTTACGGCCAGCGGATTGCGTGATCCGCGTCAGTCAACACTAGGTTCATAAAAGCTGGTTCAAGAAACAACTCGACTGCACTCAAATCCAAATTGCTGTTCGGCCCGTGACCGCCGAAAGATAACCAGACGCGGGGCAATACGATCAGACCCTTGTGGTGTTAGGTCTTCAAAGACACCAACAAGGAACTCTTAATGAAATTAGCTCGTATTCGCACCCACACCGGGGTTGTTCCCGCGATGATAGATGTCGACGGCAACGCGCGTGATCTTTCGCGGCATGTCCACGATATTACGCCCGCGACCACATCCGCCAGGGCACTGGCTGCTTTGGCTCGGGTAGATGTTGCTGGCCTGCCCCTGATCGCAGGTGAATATGCGCCGTTTCTGTCGGATGTGCGTCGCGTGTTTTGCATTGGTTTGAACTATTCTGACCACGCCAAAGAATCCAACTTGCCGATCCCGGATTTTCCGATCCTGTTCATGAAATCTTGTCCTGTTAGCGGCGCGAATGACCCGATCACGATCCCGAAAGGGTCGCACAAAACCGACTGGGAGGTCGAGTTGGGCGTCGTCATCGGTGCCGAAACACTGCATGTTTCTGAAGAAACCGCCCTGGATCAGGTTGCAGGATATTTCGTCGCCAATGACGTGTCAGAGCGGGCGTTTCAGTCCGAGTTTGGCGGCCAATGGACCAAGGGAAAATCCTGCGATACCTTTGGCCCGATAGGCCCGTGGTTTGTGACCAAAGACGAGGTGCCTGACCCGCAATCGCTGGATATGTATCTTGATGTGAACGGGATGCGTTGCCAGACCGGCAACACCAGCACAATGATCTTTCCGGTCAAAAAGATAGTGGCGTTCCTGTCGGGCTTTATGACTTTGCGCCCTGGCGACATTATCATCACCGGCACACCGCCGGGTGTTGGCATGGGGATGAAGCCGCAGAAATTTTTGCGCCCCGGCGATGTTGTCACCCTCGGCATCGAGGGTCTGGGTGATCAACGCCAAGACGTGCGCGCGTTCGAATAAACTAGGTTAACTGGAGACGACACAATGACCAAATTCACCGGCATCTGCCTTTGCGGAAGCGTCAAATACACTTGCGAAATCACACCCTCGCTGATCATGAACTGCCATTGTTCAGATTGCCGCAAAGCAATGGGCAGCATCCATGGCACCACTATGTTTGTCCCCGAAGAGACCGTCAAAATCGACGGATATCCGCGCAGTTACAGCCACAGTTCTGACAGCGGCTCTAGCATGACAAAGATCTTTTGCGAGACCTGTGGATCTCAGCTGTTCAGCAAGAATTCGAACCGGGCGGGCGGAATTGGCATCCGCGCGGGGTCGGTAGATGATGCATCACTGATCGTGCCGATGATGAATATTTTCACCCAAAGCGCACTGCCAAGCACGCCACTGGATCCGAACCTGCCACAGCATCGCAAGATGCCCGGCTAGGTCTGAATGGGCGGTGGGGCCCTACCCCATCGCCGCAATCACAGCGTCACTCCGCGTGACCGTGGCAACGTTCGACATCCCGTAATTTATCGCAGCGTGGTGCCAGTCATCGTTCATCGTACAACAGCAATCTTCTGGCAGGATCATGTGATAGCCTTTGTCAGCACCGGTGCGCGCGGTGTGCTCCACGCTCATGTTGGTCCAGCTGCCGGTGTTGATAATCGTGTCGCGGCCACCGTGCCGCAGGTACGCATCAAGGCGCGACGTCTCCCATGCGCTCATGCTCATTTTCTCGACAATTAGATCGCCGGGTTGCGGTTCAAGACCGGCGGCAGGCTGAACGCCCCACGTGCCGCGCACCAGCGCGTTGTTTTCCTTCAACCCTTGCTGCAAGGGCGCGTGCTGACACAGGTAGGGCGCGCCGGGTTCCAGCACCATCCACACATGAATGATCATTCCGCCGCGCGAACGCACATGATCGGCCAGACGGCGCGTGTTTGCCACGACATTTTGCGAACGGGCGTGATCCGGCGATCCGGTATGGGCAAAGGCACCGCCATCGATCATCACGTCGTTTTGCATGTCCTGAATGATCATCGCCGTGCGCGCAGGATCAATCCGAAAATCAAGGGTCTCTAGCACCTCGAGGTTGTTTTGCATGTTGGAAATTCCTTGAGGATTATGCGCGAGGGCGGCACCGCTTTGCGCAGACATAAACGGCTCTGCGCGGCCTTTGGTACGGGTGCGCAGCGAATAGAGCGACGTCGAGGCACACAGAAATAGCGTTGACCAATCCAGCCCACCCCAATGCATGTTGGCAACCATTTCAGGGCAAGTGATCTTGCCGATCAGCTCTGCGTGGAACGAGTATACCCAGACGCCGCCGGGGGCTGTGACATAAACATTGCCTTCATGGTCGGCCTTCATCCCGTCTGGGACACCGGGCAGATCATCATCCTGAATCCCGCCCGCAAAAACGCGCCCGTTGATCAGGGTGCCATCAGGTGCCACATCAAACATGCGGATGTTGACCTGGTCGGTATCGTTGACCCACATCCATTTCTCGCAAGGTGAAAAACATAATCCGTTGGGCTGGCCAAACATTTCGCGCGGGACAACCAATTGTGGCTCATCGCCAGGCCTGTGGTTTGGTCCAATCCGGTAGACCCCTTGAAATGACTGCTCAACGGGGCGCGCGACGCCAAAGCCTTCCATCCGGCCATAAGTTGGATCGGTGAAATAGATGGACCCATCGCGACCAACCACAATGTCATTGGGGCTGTTCAACTCTCGCCCCTCAAAGTGACTGCACAGGGTTTCACGGGTGCCATCGCGGCGCACACGTACCACCGATGACGTCGAATGCTCGCAGATCAGCAGGTTTAAATCGGCATCATAGGTCATGCCGTTGGCTTTGTTGGTGGGGCGCAAAATTTCGGAAACGCCAGCGTTCGGCGTATATTTGCGCCGCACATCACCGGGCATGTCCGAAAAGATCAGCGTCTGCTCGACAGGATGCCACAGCGGCCCTTCGGTAAAAATATACCCGGTGCCCAGCTGGACCGTCGGCTCGTGCACATCAACAAGCGCGCTGAACGTGTCGGAAATTGCGTGATGGATCATCTGATTGCCCTCTATACCGGAAACCAAGGCCGGTCCGGCAGCGTTTCGCTCAGCGGGCCGGGCACTTTCATTCCTAATCGTCCCACCACTTTTTGACGTTCGATCTTGGCCGGTTTGTCGTGGATCGGCAGTAAGAACGTGTAGTTGTTCAGCAGCTTCTTGATCGCGCCTTTTTCCTCACGCTTGGACTGCGAATGATTGCCCGTCACCCGTGGTTCCATCCAGTTGTTGGTGTTCACGTGGTTCACGATCTGGTCGTTGAAATCGTAAATGACATCGCCGCAAATGCACGCCAATCCTTCGAGCGTTTCTACGATGACATTCATCGACCCTTCTGTGTGCGCACCTGCGTGTTCACACCAAACGCCGGGGATAATCTCTTCTGCGCCGGTGATGTCGAGGTCCAGAAAACGGATCGCTTCGGGTTCGTAAATCCGGTCAACAAGGTGCTTGATGTCAGGCTTGGGATATTGCGGATACATGATGCCCGAGACGCTGAATTCCATTTCGCGGCGGTTCAAAACCACGGTGGTGTTCATCGGGAATTTGTCGTCTTGGCCCGCATGATCGATGTGTAGATGCGTGTGTAAAATGTAACGAATGTCGCCCACGCGCAGACCATGCTTAGCAAGCTGCTGCTCGATCATATTGTCGTGGTTTTGCAGCCCGCGCATGCCTAGGCTTTCCATGATCGCATTGTCGCGGTAACCGGTGTCGACCAGAATCGGATATTCGCCCCCTGTGATCAAAAAGCCGTAAACCGGCACCCGTTTTACACGACCGCAGTCATGACCCAACACCAGAAAACTGGTCTCCAGTTCGATATCGCCCAAGTCGAGCACGTGGATCTCTAAAGCCATATTTAGTCCCCCTTTATGTCAGCCGGTAAACCCGCGCTGCGGTGTCGTGAAAAATCGCGTCGCGTTGCGCTTTTGGCATGTCTTTGGTTGCGTCTTGAAAGGCATGAAACAGGGCGGTGTAACTCGTCCACAGTTTTTCGATCGGGTAATTAGAGCCATACATGCAGCGATCCGCCCCAAAAATAGCCGTCGTATCAGCCACCATTTGTGTGATGAAATTCCGGTCATTGCGGTGGATGAACGTGCCAAAACCCGACAGCTTGCTGAACACGTTCGGGCATTGCGCCAACCGCTTCATCCCGTCCGACCAAGCCGCCTGCCCCGCCGCAGACGTGTCTTCCTTCATGCCCGCGTGTTGCAAAATAAACGGCACATTCGGGCAGGCCTGCGCCAGCTCTGCAGCACCTTCCATCTGACCCGAAAACACCTGTAGATCAAACGACCAGCCATAATCCCCCAGCATCGCCACATTGCGTTGCACCAACGGATCACGGCACAAATTCGGAACTTGCGCGAACTTGTACATCGGGTTTTCGTGCCAATGAAATTGCTGTCTTATCCCGCGCATCAGCGGGTATTTTTTCAACCGGTCCAACTGCGCGCGCGTGTCATCGCCGGTGAAATCCGCATAGCCCACGATACCGCTAATTGTGCCGTGTTCGGCGGCTTCATCGCTGACCCACGCGACTTCGTCCTCGAACTGTTCGCGGGCCCAATTCACCTGAATATAGACGGTTTTGGTCACACCGGTTCCTGCAATATCAGCCAGAAATTCCCGCGTGCCGTAGTCGCGCATGATCGCCGCGTAGGGCCCAAAAATCCTAGGTTGCTCTGGCCCCATCAACCAAGGCAGGTCTTTTTGCCGCCAAATGTGGTGGTGTGCGTCGATCATATGCGCCTCGCCATTGTTAGGATGTGCTCTGTTACTGCCGCCGCTGAATTGCCGTCGCCCAAATGGTCGAGCACTGGTAAAACGGCCGCCAAGCCAGCAGTGACGGGGGCGTAATCTGGATCAACGGCCAAGGGTGTTAACCAATCCAGCCGCCAAGCGCTGCGCGACAAACGCCGCACTGCGTCGATCATCACATCCGGTGTTCCGCGTTCTAACCCGTCAGACAAAACGATCACCGCAGCCCCGCGCGCGCACCCCGCATAGCGCGGCACCGACAGGAAAGCCGTGAGCGCGTCACCGATCCGCGTGCCACCGTCAAAATCCGCGATTGCCTGCGCAACACGCCCCAAGGCCAGCCCCCGATCGGCAGGTTTCAGTGCCTGTGTGATCCGCGTCAACCGGGTGCCCAGTGTGAACACTTCGGTATGATCCGCCGTCTGCACAACTGCATGCGCCAGACGCAATAATTCCTCTGACCGGTCCTTCATTGAACCTGACACGTCGATCAGCATCAGCACCCGCCGTTGACGCGTTTTGCGTTTGCTCTCGAACAGTTTCAGCACCTCGCCGTCGCGCTTGGCGGCGTCACGCAAACTGCGGCGCATGTCGATCTGAGTGCCGGATTTGGCCGGACGCCGTCGGTAGGACAACCGTCGCGGCAACGTGTTCGGGGCCTCGCGAACAAGCCGGCGTACCGCGTCTTCGCTGCCCCGCGACAGCGTCCGTTGGCCAAGCCGTTCGAGCGCTGTTGCCTCGGCTCCTATTTCGCTTTCATCTTCTGCCGCCTCAATCTCGTGGCTTTCGCCTGTCGGCTCGTAGGCCTCCAGATCGTCATCCTCGTCACCATCCGTAGGCGCTTGGATAACCTGATCCAGAAACACCGCTCGAAACAAGGCGTCATATTCCGCAACCCGCTCAGGCACGATCGCATAAACTGCGCGCCCAGAACGGTAAATATCGGTCATGTCGCGCGGACCCAGAATGCCAACACTTGCAATGAAATCAGAAGTTTGATCCGGCGAAATCGCAAAACCTGCCCCACGCAATTGCTGTGAAAACCGGATGAACGGATCAAGGGCGCGCGGCAATGTCATGCTGCTTCTCCCGGTAGGATCGTCGACAACCTGTCCGCGATGTAGGTCAGGTCGTCATGATCTTTTAGCGCCACTCCGATTGAACGTTTGAACGCTTCGGGCCACCGCGTGCCTTGACTGTTAAGCAATGTCGCGGCCTCGGCCCATTCAACGGTTTCGGCGACGCCGGGCGGTTTGGTCAACGGCTCTTGGCGCAACATGCCAACGCTTGCGACAACCGCATGCGCCGTGGCTTGCGCCACCGTGCTGGCCCGCGTCATCACGATCTGCGCCTCAAGTGCTGCATCGGGATAATCGATCCAATGATACACACACCGGCGCCGCAACGCTTCGTTCAAATCCCGCGTCCGGTTTGAGGTCAAAACAACCACCGGCGGCTGGGTCGCGCGCACAGTGCCGGTTTCTGGGATCGAGATTGTGAAGTCCGACAAAAACTCCAGCAGGAACGCCTCGAACTCATGATCCGCGCGGTCAATTTCGTCGATCAACAGCAAGGTCCGCGTGGGGTTGCGCAGAACCTGCAACAACGGGCGCTCCAGTAAAAAATCCTCGCCGTAGAGGTTTACAAGCTCATCCCCCGCCTGCCGGATCGCCAACATTTGACGCGGGTAATTCCATTCATAGAGTGCGGCCGCCGCATCGATCCCCTCGTAGCATTGCAAACGCACAACATTGCGCCCCAAAACACCGCCAAGCGCCTTTGCAGCCTCGGTTTTGCCAACACCGGGCGCGCCTTCTAGCAGCATCGGTTTGCCCAACGCCAGCGCCAGATAACTCGCTGTGGCCAATGCATCATCAGCCAAATACTGCGCGTCAGTTAACGCTTTTTGCAGCGCTGGCGGATCACCGATCCCTGCGATATTTGGCATGACAGCCATCAGGCAGGGAGACCTTTTGGCTGTGCACCGCCGTTGTCGCGAATGCCTTTCAGCACCTTTTCAGGCGTGATCGGCAAGTAGTCGCACCTGATCCCGACAGCGTTGAAAATCGCGTTGGCGATGCCGGGCAATACCGGGTTTGCGCACATTTCGCCGGGGCCTTTACCGCCAAACGGCGCGTCCTCGGCAGGGCGTTCCAAAACCGCGATGTGATGCGGGACAGTCTGCGCCGGCCCCGGTTGCAGATAGGTGTTAAAGTCCTCTGGACCATGTTCCCGTCGCGGATAATACGGCTCTGTCGTTTCGTACAGCGCGTGGGAAACGCCCATCCATGCACCCCCGATCAACTGCTGCTCAACCAGTTTAGGGTTCAACGCGCGCCCGACTTCGTAGGCCGAATTTATCTGCGTCACGACCACTTCACCGGTCTCGTCGTCCACCTCTAAATCAATCACAAGTGCCGCATGGGCAAAGCAGGTCACCGGGGTCATGTCGCCGGTTTCAGGGTCAGCTTCATTTGGCGGGATCAGGAAAATTCCGCGTCCCGACAGCGTGCGACCTTGCTTGAACTGTGCTGCGATTGCCGTGTCAGCCACTGTGATTGACCGCGACGGTGCCCCCTTTACGTGAATGTTGCCCGCCCCGTCGGTATCAAGGTCTGACGCGTTCACCTCTAGTTCTTCAGCGGCGGCTTCCATCATCTGCGCGCGCGCCTCGGCTGCGGCACGGATCACCGCATTGCCCACACGGTGCGTCCCACGCGAGGCAAACGATCCCATGCAATGCGGGCCGGTATCACTGTCGGCGGTATCGACGTAGACGTCCTCTACCGGAACGCCCAGAGTTTCGGACGCAATCTGGCGGGTGACGGATTTCATCCCCTGACCCAGATCAATCGACGACAGCGCCACCATAAACTTTCCATCCGGCGTTGAGTGCACCAGCGCTTGGCTAGGATCACCACCCAAGTTCATACCAATGGGATAGTTGATGCAGGCAAAACCGCGTCCTTTGTGAATGGTCATATCAACGTCTCCGGTAACCAGAAGTGAAGGATGAACTGCCCGGTCGCGCACTTCGCGCGTAGGGTTTTGGCTCATAAGGTTTGCGGCCGTCAGCAGGGGCAGGTGTGGGCGCAACCGGAGCGGCAGCTGGCGCAACATAAGTCGGCGTCACCACTGGCGTCGCCGCGACCGGAGGCGCAGCAGGTCGTGGCGCAACTGGAACAGCAGAAGTTACAGGGGTTGCAGGCAAAACAGCATCAGATGCCCCCATTTTATGTCCGATCCGGTCCGCATCAATTTGCATGTCAGGGTTTTGCACCGGGGCGGCCACTTTGGTTTCGCCATGAACACCGGCGGCCACGCGTCCGGTAGGCTGTTTGCTTGGGCTAGTGCTGGCGACACGTCCTTGGCGTCGCTCCCCGATCCGGCCTTCTTGGTCGGTGACTGTTTCGGGGATCACAGCGCGATCTGCGCCGCCACCCACCAACGAAGATTGCGCCGCTGCATCCGCAGAAATCGCCCATCCCGCTTTGCCCGCCGCCACCTGACAGCATTCGATCAACGCAGTGTTCTTGGCCTTGCGCCGGTGCGCCTTGATGTCGCCATCGCGATAGGCGTTCATGATCCGCAGCTCGATCGGGTTCATGCCAACGGCTTCGGCTACGCGGTCCATCTGACATTCAATCGCAAAGTCCACAGCCGTGATCCCAAAGCCGCGCATTGCCGTCGCGGGCGTGCGGTTCGTGATGCAACAATAGACGTTCGATGCAACGTTCGGGATCGTATAAGGCCCCGGCAAATGCCCCGTCCCCTTGATGATCGCATAGGGAGAAAGCCGCATGTAGGCGCCGCTGTCGAAAAAGCCGGTGAATTCTCGGGCGATGATCGTGCCGTCGTTCATCACGCCGTCCTTAAGGCGCCACCGCTCGCCGCCGCGTGGGGCGCCGACTTGCATTTCCTCATAGCGGTCCCATGCAAACTTCACGGGCTTTCCGGTCAGCATCGAACCCAAAACCGCCGTCGGTTCCACGACAGAATCCACCTTACCGCCGAATCCGCCACCTGCGGTGCCACCCACGAAATGCAAGCGCGAAGACGCGATATCCAGCAGCTTGGCCGTGGTTCCAAGCGAGAAAAACAGCGCTTGAGTATTGGTGTAGCACACAAACCGATCGTTGGTTTCAGGGGCCGCAATCGCACCGCAGGTTTCAATCGGCGCCTGCTCGATCGGCGACATCTGGTATTCGGCCTCAATGATGTGATCGGCCCGCGCGAAGGCTGCATTCACGTCGCCAAAACGCAGTTTCTGGTGGTCGTATTTCGCGTGATAATCAAACGTGTTATTCGGATAAACTTCGTTGACCACGGGCGCACCCGGCGCAATTGCTTCTTCTACGTCCAAAACATGTGGCAGAACGTTGTAGCTGACATTGACCTTGGCGACGGCGTCACGCGCCTGGCGTTCCGTGTCGGCAATCACCCACGCCACGGCCTCGCCGACGTAGCGCACTTTGTCATGGGCGCACAACGGTTCGTCGTCGCGACCAAAACCAATGAGCGCGAGCAAAGTGTTTAGATTATTCGGCACGTCTTTTGCCGTCGCAACCTTGCGCACACCGGGCATGGTTTCCGCGGCAGACGTATCAATCGACGTAATCTGAGCGTGATGATGCGGGCTGCGCACCGCCCGCATGTGTAACATTCCGTCAAACAGGTGATCATCGTAATACGGGGTACGTCCGGTTACATGGCCCAAAATATCCTGACGGATCGTGGGCTTCCCGATTTCTTTAAGATTGTCGTCACGCTCATCCGCGAACAGGTCTTTGCGAAACTCGATGGTGCTGTCCATTAGGCGCTCCTTCCTTGCAACCGCACGGCTGCTGCTAGAATTGCGTCTACGATCGGCTCGTAGCCCGTGCAGCGGCACAGATTGCCGGAAATCGCTTCGATAACGTCATCGCGCGTGGGATTGGGATTGGCATCAAGCAGCTCTTTGGCCGACATCAACATGCCGGATGTGCAAAACCCGCATTGCGCCGCAAACCCGCTGATAAACGCGTCCTGCAACGCATGCAGATTTGGCCCGCTAGCAAGCCCACCTGTCGTGTCGATCCGCTTGCCCTCGACGGTTTCCGCCAAAGTCAGGCAGGACAGATGTGGCACGCCGTCGATCAAAACGGTGCACGCCCCACAGGTGCCTTGGGCGCAGCCTTGTTTGGGCGTTAGATCCCCTGCCCCGCGCCGCAGCACGTCAATCAAAGCGGCGCCATCATCAACAAACAGCGCTTTTTCCGCGTCGTTTAGCATGAACGTAATCGGTGTCTTTGCCATCAGCGCAGCCCTCCGTTTGTCAGTAATCGACGTAAATGTACCGGCGCGACCTCGGTGCGGTACCACGCGCTGGACAGCGCATCTTCGGCCGGCGACAACCCGTCGGTACAGACCGCACAGGCCGCGTCGATTGCGGTCGGATTGCTGCCTTGAGCCAGTGCGCGTTCGGCCGCTTTTGCACGTAATGCTGTTGGCCCCATATTGCCGTAGACCACCCGTGGATCGCCGCTGCGCAACAACACCGAGATTGTCAGGACGGCCACGCCCTTGGGTTTCACCCTTGAGACCTTGGCATATTTGAACGTACCGGGTTGCGGACGTGGAACAGAAATCGCCGCGACCAGATCGCGGGTGTGATCCCTCTCCGCCAGAAACGCTTCAATTGGGCGCACTTGCCCGTTCACCATCACCACTTGGGCATCCAGCGCCAGCAACGCCGCAGCCATGTCGCCGTAGGGGTTTTGCGCAAACAGGTTGCCGCCGACAGTGCCCATGTTGCGGATCGCAGGGCCACCGATCGAGCGCGCCACCGGGTGCAGAAAATCCAGCTCTCGACTGGCCAAAACATCAGCCATCGTCGTCGCCGCACCAATCCGAAGCCCCAGAGTATCGTTCGCAATCCCCCGCTCCGGTTGTCGCACGCGCACCATGTTGTGAAAGCTCTGATCACCAAAGTTTACGGCGCGCATCACGATCGTGCCGCCGGCCAGATATTTGCTACCCGTGGACAGCCCGCTCGCAGCCTCGTTCATTGTATCAAAAGTGCTTACGGTGACCATTCAGCCCTCCAAACCCATGTTTGTCCGGATTGCATCGAACCCGGTTTCGTAAATCTCTTCGCTCACCATTTTTATCATCGCCTCGCGCTGATCGGGTGGCGTATCGAACTGACCTTCCCATTGCCAAAACGTGTGATCCACGTCCGTGACCGGGATCAACCGCACATGGCTGACGTAGTTAAACAACGGCACTGGCGTCTCGAGCAGGCAGTAGGAATACGCCAGATCCATGTCCGACAAGGCCAGCAATTGTTCGCGTAATTCCGCGCCATCTTGCAGCTTGAATTTGCGCACACATCCGACCCGGTCAGCGTCCAAACGCCGCTCGATTTGGCTGCTGGCAACAATCGGATGCCACTGATCGTGCCCGTTAAAGTCGCGCAAAATATCCCACACGGCCTCGACCGGCGCGGGTAGAATTGTGCTGCGGATGACCTTGACCACTGACTAGCCCCCGAAGTGCCGTTTGAGGGCATCAAAGCCGCCCTGAAACACATTGGTGGCGATGCCGTTTTGTAAATCCGTCGCGTCCGCCGGATCGCAATCAAACTCGGCAGACCATTCAGCAAAGCATCGGTTGCCGTCGGTCACAGGGGTTAGACGCAACGTCGCGATGTAATCCCAAAGCGGCATAGGGCCTTCCAACATCGAATAGCTATAAAACAGGTCATAATCCGACATGCCCACCAGCTGCTCGCGGATCGTATCACCGCTTTGCAAATGAAAGTTCCGGATCGCGCCGATCTTATCCGCGGGCAACGCGTCCTCGATCCGGCTATCGCGGATGCGCGGATGCCACGACGGCATGCCGTTAAAGTCGCGGATACGTTCCCAAACGGCGCTGGCTTCGGCATTGATCACCGATGAGACAAAAACACGGGCCATTATTTATCGTCCTTCTTGCTGGATTTTTTCGCAGCCTCTGCCCGCGCGATTTCAGAATTTGCACGGGTCATGTCAGAGACATTTCGGAAGATGTCGGACTTGGCGATATTGCTGCCATCAATCCCGATGTCGGACAAAAGGCTGTCGACCATCGGGGCCTGCACGCGGTAGCGTAGGGCCGAATTCATGACCTCGTCGGTTGGGCTTCCTCCGCCGCCGCCGGGTCCGTTTGCAGACCCGCCACCACCCGAGAAATCTAGGCCGCCATTTCCGCCGCTTCCAAGCTGCATGATCTTGATGTCGTTGATCTTTTCAAGCGGCTTGGCAGAGGCCGCAACGATGCCTTCGACATGCTCCAACATCTTGCGCTTGAACAGGCTGTGACGCGCCTCGTCGGACAGCACGTTCTCGGCTTCGTTGATAAGCTTTTGCGCTTCTGCCTCGACAGCCGCCCGGATTTTTTCACCTTCCGCATGGATGCGCTGACGCTCTGACACCAACTCGGCCTGCGTCATGCCAATTGCCTTTTCGCGGTTGGCCACTTCGGCCTCGCCTGCTGTTGTGGCTTTTTCTGCGGCCTCAATGGCGCGGGCGCGGGCATTTTCAGCCTCAACCGCCGCGGCACTTTCATCCAGTGACTTTTGGTACAAAGCGATCGCTTTTTCCATCGACGCTTCTTCGACGGCTTTCTCGCGACCAATCTCCAATTTGCGGCGGTCTGTTTGATGGCCAATGCGCGCGTCATCAAGGCCTCGCTCAGAGGCAATTTGCGCGCGCTCGATCTCTTCGCGGCTGGCAATCTCGGCTTCTCGCAACACTTGCACGCGGGCAATTTCAAGCTGCTCCAACGCCTTTTTACGGTCCAACTGCTTGGCCTCAAGTGCCTGCTCACGCGCAATTTCTGCCGCGCGGGTACGCTCGTCTTCGCCGATTTTTGCAGCTTTCACAGCCTCTTGCGCCTCAACGTTGGCGACATCGACGGCCTTGTTGCGGGCAATCTCGCGCTCCCGCATATCTTGCTCGTACGCGATGCGATCCGCCGCCAACGCTTTCTCTTTGGCGATGCGTTTGGCTTCGACTGCCTGTGCACGGGCCTCGTTGGCCACGGCGATCGCTTGATCCCGCGCCAGATCGCGTTCCGCCGTGCGTTCTTCGCTTTCGATCCGTTCCAGAGCCGTGCGTGCTTCAGTCGCAATTCGTGCCTTGTCTATGGCTTCTCGGCTGGCGATTTCCGCCTGATCCAGTGCCTCGTTGCGGGCAATTTCCAAGGCTCGCACACGTTCTTCTTGGGCGATCAACTCTTTGGATGTTGCCTCTGAGGCTTCGATTTCCAGAACACGGGTTTCTTTGTCCGAATTGATCCGCTCGGCCGCAATCGCCTTGCTGCGCGCAATGTCAGCGGTCTCGACTGATTTTTCGCGCGCGATCTCACGCTCACGGGTGACGCGGTCCAGATCGATCCGTGCTTGCGACAGCTCGTTTTCCTGCGCCATCCGCGCTTTTTCGATGACCTCTTTGGCGGCAATTTCGGCGGCATCGACGCTGCGTTTGCGCTCGATCTCTTGGCTCTGCGTGTCCAAATCCTTGGCGATCCGCGCCTCGGTCAGATTGCGATCCTGCGCAATCCGCGCTTTCTCGATCTCTTCTTTGGCTGCGATATCTGCGGCCTCGGTGTCTTTCGTGGATTTGATCCGCGTTTCAGTCAGAACTTTCTCTTGTGAAATACGCGCCTTTTCGATGGTCTCGCGGGTCGCGATCTCGGCTTCATCAATCACTTGCTGACGCTCGATCTCTTGAGTGCGAATGGCCTTTTCAGACGCAATTCGAACCTGTGCGATCTGCTGTTCATTGGCGATCCGGGACGTCTCGATGGCTTCTCGGCTCAGCAGGCTGGCTTGTTCTGCTTCCTTCTCGCGTTCGGACCGTTCGCAGGTCAACTCAGCGCGTTGTTGCGCCCGGCGGAACTCGATTTCGCGCTCCTGCTCAAGGCGCGCGTTTTCGCTTTCGCGTTCAATATCAAGCGTCTCTTTTTCCGCTGCCAGATTGCGCGTCCGGATTTGCAGCATCGTATCTTGCTCGATGTCATTGCGCAGTTTGCGGCGTCCCTCGATGGCTTGGATCACGCTGGTCAAACCTTCGGCGTCAAACCGGTTGGACGGGTTGAAATACGCAATGTCGGATTGATCAATGTCCAGGATCGCGACGCTTTCCAGATCAAGACCGTTTTTGTCCAGACCTGCCTGCGCCGCCTCGATCACCCGCGTCACATATTCCCCGCGACGTTCATGCAAGTCTTCCATGGTCGTTTCAGCCGCCACCGTGCGCAAGGCCGAGACGAATTTGCCGTTCAACAATTGGTGAATGCGCTCGGGTTCAAGGGTGCGGCGACCCAACGTTGATGCGGCCAAGGTAACCGCCTCTTTCGACTGACCAACCCGCACGTAAAAGGATGCCTCGATATCAATCCGCATCCTGTCTTTGGTGATCAGCGCATCAGCCTTTTCGCGAACCACATGCAAGTCCATCGAATTCATGTTCACCGGCGTGATGTCATGGACAATTGGCCAAACAAACGCACCGCTGTCGATCACGACTTTTTCGCCAAACAAACCCGTGCGCACAAAGGCAATCTCTTTGGTAGAGCGGCGATACAGCCAGTTCATAACCCAATACAGGATGAAAATTACGATCACGGCCATAATCAGCCACAAGATCAACTGTCCAATCAGTTCGCCGGTCATATCGGTTCCTCCTATCGAGACGCCTTAGCGTCCGATCTTCTTGAATTTTCGTGTTTGCGCCGTCAGTGCGACCTCTGTCGGCAAGCGTTCCATCGAGGACGCACCGTAAAAGCCGTGGCAGTATTGTGTGTTTTTCAGGACGTAATCTGCGTCTTCGGGCATCGCGACGGGGCCGCCATGGACCAGCACAATTGCGTCCGGATTCACATCCAACGCGGCCTTTGCCCATGCATCAGTCAGGGCCGGGGCTTGTTCTAACGTGCAGCCGGTTTCAGCCCCGATAGCGCCGCCCGTTGTCAGACCCAAATGCACCACGATGATATCAGCACCCGCTTTAGCCATCGCCGCCGCATCCGCTTCGTTGAACACATAAGGTGTGGTCAGCAGGCCCTTTTTGTGGGCCATCGCGATCATGTCGACCTCTAACTGATACGACATTCCGGTTTCTTCCAAGTTGGCGCGAAAGTTGCCATCGATCAGACCCACGGTTGGAAAGTTTTGCACACCACTAAAGCCTGCGTCTTTTACCTGATCCAGAAACTTGTCCATCAACCGGAACGGATCGGACGCACAGACACCCGCCAGCACCGGCGTCTTATGCACGACCGGTAAAACCTCGCCTGCCATCTCCATGACAACCGCATTGGCGTCGCCGTAGGGCATCAGCCCCGCAAGCGATCCGCGACCCGCCATCCGGTAGCGCCCCGAGTTATAGATGACGATCAAATCGATCCCGCCCGCCTCTTCGCATTTCGCAGACAAACCCGTGCCAGCACCGCCGCCGATAATCGGCTCGCCACGATCCCGCATGGCTCTGAATTCTTTCATCAGACCGTCACGATCAAACATGCTCTAAGCTCTCCTTTGGGCGGGGCGCGTGTGCAAAGACCGAAACGTCTTGACCATCAGCTCCGCAAATTCTGGATCATTTATGTTGTGCGCCACGCGCACCAATTGACGGTTCGCGGTTGGCCGCACCGTGTCTTCTAATGCGTCAAAAAGCGCTTTGTTCGCTGCCGGATCCCAAAATGGCTGACCCGGCGTATCCAGCGCTGACAGACCACCTTCAGGTAGGAAAAACCGCACAACACCGTTCATCTGGTTCAGCTTTTCGCCAATGAACCGGCCCATCTGTGCGTTCTCTTCGGGCGTCGTACGCATCAGCGTGATCTGCGGATTGTGTTCATAAAACAAGCGGCTCTGATACTGGGCAGGCACCGTTTCTGGCGCGTTGAAATTGACCATATCGAGCGCACCACACGCCCCGATGTAGGGACGGCCATCCGTGATCATGGCGTCAAAACGGGTGTCTTGCGCTGCGAACACACCGCCCGCAATCAGGTCGCAAACCTCGGTTGTGGTAAGATCCAGCACCGCCTCTAGCATGCCCGAGGACAACAGCGATTCCATCGCGCGTCCCCCCGTTCCGGTGGCGTGAAACACCAGACAATCGTAGTCCGCCTCGAGCGCCGCCGTGACCTGCTGAACACAGGGTGTCGTCACCCCGAACATCGTCAAACCAATCGCCGGTTTATCCTCGCTCGTGTGGGCAGATTTGCGCCCTCGCACCATTCCCGCGACCGCATTGGCCGCGTTACCAAGCACCTCGCGGGTGATCGAATTGATCCCCTGAACATCGGCGACAGAATGCAACATCGTGATGTCAGACGCGCCAACATACTGTTCGGTATTACCGCTTGCGACGGTCGATAAGATGACCTTTGGCACACCCACTGGCACGGCGCAGAAACCGGGCGATACCAGCGCTGTGCCACCAGACCCACCGGCCCCAACCAGACCCGCGATATCGCGCTGCTGGCGTACCCAACGCTCAAACGCTATGGCCATTCCGGCCATTGCGCTGCCGCGATCATCCGTAAACACGCCCACTGATCCACGCGGATGGAAACCGGCCACAGCCGTGGGCGGCACATCGGCGCCCGACGGCTTGCCACTGGTCGACAAATCAACAAGCGCCACGCGCAGGCCCTGCCCTTTGATGATGTCGCGCATGAACCGCAGCTCGTCCCCCTTGGTGTCCAGTGTGCCGCACACGTAGATGACCCCGTTGCGTCCGGTGTCCGCGACACGTGGAACTGTGACAGCTGCTCCGGGAGACTTCACCGCTGTCACAGTCCGCGCCGACTGCGCGATCACATGCACCGGCACTGGCGGGCTCCAGCGCGTCGGCACGCGCGGGTTCGACAAGTAAATTTTGGTGGCCGCATCGACGATTGGTTCGGACGGCGCAGGCGTGTTCGCGGCCGTTTCAGGTGTTTCGTCATGGGCGTGACGCCCGACCCCCAATAACGCCTGCTGCAAATCGCGATCAGCCGCCAAAAGCCCCGCATCCATGACCCGGTTGACCTTGCCGTTCACTATAATGGCTACGTCTTGGGCCACTGACGTCGCAACCCCGATGTTCTGCTCGATCACGAGCACGTCGATGTCACCCTCACGACCCAGTTGAACCAACATCTCGGACACTTGATTGACGATCACAGGCGCCAAGCCTTCGGTCGGCTCGTCCATCACCAACAGCTTGGGATTCAATAACAACGCGCGCCCAATCGCCAGCATCTGCTGCTCGCCACCGGACAATTGCGCGCCGCCGTTTGACTTGCGCTCGGCCAAGCGCGGAAACACCGAATAAATCCGTTCAGGCGACCAATCGCCGCCCTTCGTTGTGACCAGTTTCAGATGCTCATCCACCGTCAGCGATTTCCACAACCGCCGCCCCTGTGGCACGTAGCCAATGCCAAGCCGCGCGATCTCTGCGGGGCCAAGCCCGACCAAGGACTGACCACCAAACGAGATCGTTCCAGACCGCACCGGCACCAAGCCCATGATCGCCTTGCACAGAGTCGTTTTGCCCATGCCGTTTCGGCCCACGACCGACAACACGCCAGAGCCGAGCGACAGGTTAACGCCCTGCAACGCGTGGCTTTGGCCGTAAAACACATTCAGGTCGCGAACATCGAGAATGTTACTCATTGCCGCCTCCAAGATAGAGCGCTTGGACTTCGGGATCCTCTTCGATTTCGGCGGGTTTGCCTTCTTTAAAAATACGCCCGTTGTGCATCATCGTGACCATGTCGCTGACACGCAGCGCCACATCCATGTCGTGTTCGATGATGATGTAGCCCACGTGACCGGGCAGGCCGACAAGGATGTTAACCAGCTCATTGCGCTCGGTTGGTGACAGACCCGCTGCCGGTTCATCAAACAGAATAAACCGCGGTGCGCCGGACAACGCCATCGCGATCTCGAGCTGACGCTGCTGACCATAGGACAGATCGCTGACCATCATGCGGCTGACGGCTGACAGGTTGACCGTATCCACCAGCTCTTCGGCCGTTTGCATCAGCGCGTCAGATTTGCGTGGGCGCACGAACGAAAACCGCCCCCGCGATACACCGCGACAGGCCAGATAGACGTTATCAAGAACGCTTAGGCCGTTGAACAATAGCGAGATTTGGTAGGTTCTGCGTAGGCCGCGCCGAATACGTTCTTGCGCAGGAAATTCGGTCACATCCTCGCCAAAGAAACGGATCGCGCCGGTTGTGGGCGGGAAATCACCAGTGATGCAGTTAAACAGCGTGGTTTTACCGGCACCGTTGGAGCCAAGCACCGCGCGCCTCTCGCCCGGCCGCACAGACATGTTGATCCCGCCCAACGCTTCTAAGGCGCCAAATTTCTTGGACACGCCGCGCAGTTCCAGCGCGTATCCCGCACCCCCCTGCCCCGCTGGTCCGTTCGGTATTGCCACGACTGAATTCATAGCGGGTTGTCCCCGCGATCTTTGCCCGTTAGCGGGTCACGGTTCCGGCTGGCTTTCAGCTTGTCGCAAAGGCCCAAGATCCCGTCCGGTGAAAAGAACACAATCACCAAAAATCCGATGCCGATGACCAACTGAAAGCGTTCACCGGCAAGGCCAAGGCTGACCAGAATATCGACCGCAAAGGTCTTGAGGATCACGTAGATAAACGCGCCGATGAATGGCCCGATGGGGTGACGCAAACCGCCAATAACCGCGATGATCAGGATGTCGATTGCCGGTGAAATCCCCACTGTTCCGGGCGAAATCTGACTGGACTGCCATGTCAGCAAGATGCCTCCGACGCCCGCCATCAATCCGGCGAACGAATAGGCGGCGACGCGATGTGCGGTGACATTGTAGCCAAGGGCGGCCATCCGGCGCGGATTGTCCCGCACGCCTTGCAAGGCCAACCCGAACGGTGCGCGGCTGATGTACAAAACCAACCCGTAACAGCCCACAGCAAAGAGCAGCGTCAGGTAATAAAATGCAAATGGTCCGCGCCAATCTACGCCAAACAGCTTTGGCGGAAGGACCGAGTTGAACCCCTGAAAGCCGTTGAACAAATCGTAGTTCTGGCGGGTAAAGTAAAAGAACGCAGCCGCAATCGCGAGGGTGATCATGATGGTGTAGATGCCCTCGGTTCTGACGGCGAGCCACCCCACTGCCGTCGAAAACAGCATCGTCAAAAACAGCGCCAAGGGGATCACGATCCACCATGGCCAGCCCTGCGAAATCGTCACAACTGCGCTGGTTCCAAAGATCGCGACCATGTAGCCTGCGAACCCTGCAAACGCCATTTGCGCCATGCTGACCATGCCGCCGTAGCCGCCCAGAAACATCAGACTTAATGCAATGATGCCAAGGATGAATGTCCAGCCCATCAGCTGAAACATCACGAACGGGCTGACAAAGGCCGGGATCACCAAAAGGATCACGCCAAGCACCCAATAGGCCGGCGATACGCCATCAAGCCACGACGCCTTTGCGTGATCAACCGAAGAAGAGCTTAGGTCAACCACGGCCCTATCCCTCCATGCCCATCAGGCCTTGTGGGCGGAATGCCAGCACAACAACCAAGATCAGGAACGTCAGGACCACCGCATAGGTCGGAAAGTAAACCGAGCCGAACTGCTCGGCCAAACCGATCAACAAAGCCCCCAACGCCGCGCCCGGGATCGACCCCATGCCGCCGACGATCACCACAACCAAACTGGCCAACAGGAACCGGATGTCTTCGCCCGGCGCGACGGATTGGAACGTGCCACCCACCACACCGGCAATGCCAGCCAACCCTGCCCCAAAAGCAAAGACGCCGATGAACACAATCTGGATGCGCGCACCGGTTGCTTGCAACATGTCGCGGTCATCAACACCGGCACGGATCATCATGCCAACGCGCGTCTTGTTCAGCGCCAGCCACATCGCAATACCCAGCACCACAGCCGCAAAGAAGATCACAATCCGCACCATCGGGTATTTCATGTAAACAAGATCACCGCTGCGTTTTTCAGCCGTCACAATGAACGTCTCGATCGGCCCTGACAGCCACGGTGGTGGCGAGATGTTAAAGAAATCACCGCCAAAGCCCCAGAGCATCAGATCGGCAAAAACGATGGACAGACCGATGGTTACGAGAGTTTGGCGCAGGTCCTCGCCCTCCATCCGGCGAAAAACCAGGACCTGCAAAAGGACACCGCAAATCCCGACCACGACAAACGCGACTGGGAATGCCAACAGCCAGTAACCGGTGATGTTGGCCGTATGAAACCCGACGTAGCCGCCCAGCAAATACAATGTCCCATGCGCCATGTTCACGTTGCGCATCAGGCCAAAAATCAACGTAAAACCGCTGGCCACCAGAAAGTACAAACCACCCAGAGTGATGCCGTTGAACAACGCGGCCAAGAACACCTTCTTTTTGCCGATCACATCGACCAGACCGGGCGGCCACAGCGCGAAAATCAACCAAAGCAGAATGACGGTGGCAAGAGCAATGATGCCGGTCCACACCGGATGAGAGTTTGCGAAACGTCTCATGTCACGGCACCAGCCGTTTGTACGTAATCCAAATTTTCCTCCCTGCCCCGTAAACCGGGGTCACCTCAGGAAGAAGGCTACGACATGGCTTTGGCTGGGTGCGTACCCAAAAGTCTGCTGCGTTTTCACATCATCGGAAAAGCGCCATCGGTGACGTGGGCCACCCGACGATATTCGCTTGGCGCGATGCCAACGTTGGATGAAAAGAAGCGGGTAAAACTGGCCTGTGACGAAAACCCCAGATCAAACGCAATGTCCGTAACTGTCTTTTCGGTCTTTAACAGTTCTTCGATCGCGCGCTCGGATCGCAGCGTGTTCATGTACACATTCGGGGTCACGCCCATGTATTGCTTGAACAGCTTGAAAAAATGCGGTCGGGACAATCCAACACTGCGCGCCAATTGTTCCATTTCGATGTCCTCGCCCATCCGCTCTTTGATCAAACGCAGCGACCGGCGTACCCGAAAATCACTAAACCGGTCGTAGGACTGCTTGCGACATGCGGCGCTACCCTGCGACCAAGACTTGTCAAAACTGGCCTTGGTCAGACTGAACAGTCGCTGATCAAATTGCGACTGATCCTCGTCTTCGAGCAACAGCGCCGTCAGACGTTTGACGCAGTGATCGATTTCATCCGTCAGCTGCACATCCGAGCACCCGAATTTCAGCGCATATTCCGCAGAGGGGCTGTTTTCCAAAAACCACATTGGCTTGATATAGAGAACAAGGCAAACCGTGGTGTCCCCCTCGGCAACCTCAAAACTATGAGGCTCCCATGGGCTTACGGCAATCGCTTGGGTCGCCGTTAGCTCAACGATTTGATCACACACACAGTTCCTCGCCTCGCCTTCGTCTACGTGGAAAATCAGATGCCCTTCGCGGTGGGCATGTGTGATGATCGTCTTGTCGAGCCGGTACAAAGCGGCCCGTCCAAACTCCCCGTGTGAAACTGCAATAGCTTGGCTCATGATTAGGATCCTCCCCGATCCAAATTCCCACTCACCGAATGAAAATTCACGCCTACGCACACCGTATCGGGACACACCGGTCGCCTGTCTGGCAAGCCTCCAGAGCAGAGAAACAGACTTAAAGTTATGCGGCCGGACTAACGGCACAGTGATATTTTTTGGTGCGGAGCAGCATTCTAAAGATACCGCGCAGCGCTTTCATCAGCGTCGATCCTGAGTGATCGTGGGAATGATCAGGTAAATCATCAAGGTGCGCCAAGAGTGCAATCACGGCAGCAACTTTTGATACGTCCAAGGCGATAAATTTCTAATAACTTATTGTTTAATAACGATTACACTAATTTTCGGCAGTTCCGTGACTGCAGTTTCACTGCTTCGGATTCCCTGCCACTAACGGTTTCTGACATCCACTTATCCCGACGCGACGCAGCGCCAACTTGCTGTCTGACACACGCCTAAGGTCACAAGACGTCAGCTGCTTTTGTGGGATACCCAATCGTCTGAACACGATCGCCAGCGTTAAAGCGCGAATTGCTCGACAGAAATCAGCCTGGGGTCGAAAAGTATGCGCGCGATGCAAATTGTAGGACTGATTCTTGATGCGGGAACCTGCGAATTGAGCGGCTAATAGATGGTCTCAAGAACCGCGCGCGCGCCTTCGGACGTAAGGCCAGCTTTGCCGTTTACCTGCGTCGAAACCCGGTCAAGATCGTCGCGCCCGATACCAAGTTCAGACAAGGAACGCCCCATCGGAACCGGATCCAGAATTCGTTTCACTGCCGCGTCTAACGCCTGTTCCGGGCCACCTAGAACCTTGAGCAGCACAGTTGCTTTTTCAGCATTGACGCTGCCGTTTTGGATTACGGCAGGCAGGATCAATCGAGCAAGCTCGGGAACCTTCAGTCCAAGCTTTGGCTCCGCAAGCGCGGCCGCCAGCACCAGCGACGGCCCTACCCCCTTTTCCTGTGACAAAGCGGCGTTTAACCCTGCGGCCATCACCTCTCGGTGCAGATCAAGACGCGGCTTGGATGCACATTTTGGCAAGGTAACAACACAGCGACTGAGGGCGTCCAACGCCATGCCGTCCGCAGGTGGATTATAGGCGGCACCCAGATAAGATTCGATGCAGCGAACCAGACTTAGAACCGCCGCCAACCAGCACTGCTCAGGATCCGCATCCAGCGTCACTGTGGGGTCGCAAATCAGCACAGTCGGTAATCCTGCCCGCCAGTTTTCGACATTGCGCGTACAAGGACCCGGCAATCCATCAAGCCCAGGAACTGCATAAAACTGCGGCCGGTCCCCGTATTTCTGCTTGAGTGCGTATCGACATTTTCGCCCGAATTCGATTGCACGCGCCGACCCGAATGCAATGATAACATCAGGCTGAGACAACTGACCCATCGCTGACTTAACGCATTGGGACAGATCTGCGTGTGGCGCCAAATTCAGGGTCTGCGGCATGGCGGATCCCGGCAATCCTTCTAGCACGCGATCGGCGAACTCCGACCCAATCAAGACACTTTCAGACACCAACAACGGTGCCTTGCTGCCGGCACGTTCCAGCTCTGAATGGAGGGCTTCTTGGAGCACATCATCTGCAAAATGAACGCGCGTAGGATAACTGATAAGCGTCATGGCCTCGATCGCAGATTGATGGGTGGGAAATGAAATGTCCGGGCGAACACATGCCGCCCGGACAGGCTGTTTCAGATTAGTAGGACGCTTTGCACACAGGTGTTTCGCGGCCCGGAAGCCCGATCGCCGCAAAGGATTCTGCATCGATACCCAGCGTCTGGTTTACACCTTCAACGATGGATACAACCTCTGTCGCAAGGCTGCCGTCCGCTTTTTCGACAACCTCAAGAACGAAGTTCGAACCAACCGCTTGGCGGTTTTCGTCCAGCGTGATTGTACCGTTTGGTGCCTCTAGAGTAAGACCACTCAGGCAGCTGCGGAATGCCGCGTGGCCATCAGTCAGATCGCCGCCAATCGCGTCCATACACTGCAACATCGCCGAGGCTGAATTGTAGTAGCCAAGTGCGAACAGCGATGGCGATGGAAAGCGGTCGCCTTCGTCAAAAGTGCCTTGGTACAGCGACACAAAATCAGTCCAGCGCGGATCATCCCACGTGTCAGCCATCATGCCCGAGGACGGAACACCAACCAGCGCCGCTTTGGCCGAGCCTTCGGAATTCAAGACGGTTCCGTCAACCATAATAGAGCCACCGATCAGGTTCGCATCACCGCCAGCTTGTTGGTATTGGTTGAGGAAGTTCACAGCGTCGCCGCCGCCAAGCCCCAGGTAGATAGCATCCACATCATCCGGTAGCGCTGCGATGATTGAACCAAAATCTTTTGTACCCAACGGCACCCAAAAGCGTTCTGTGATCTCGCCGCCCGCTGCGCAGTATTCCGTCGCAAAGCCAAATACTTGCGTATAGATGAACGAATAGTCTTCACCGATTGTTGCAACTGTCTCGTAGCCCTTTTCATTGAACACGTAGTTGCCAAGACCTGTCGACCACTGCGCACCATCGGTGTTGAAGCGGAAGAAATTTTCGGACGGTGTCACCAGCGTGGTTTCCTGAGCGCCGGAGATCCCGTTAATGAATGTTGTGCCCGGCTGCGTCTTGGAATAGTCGCGCAGCGCGATGCCTTCGGACCCCGACAGTGGCCCCAAGATGATGTCGACGCCGTCTTGTTCAACCAGTTTGCGCGCCGCGCGCAATGCGCTGTCTGGCGAACCATCGGTCGAGATCGTGATGACCTGAACGTCGCGGCCACCGACCTTGTTGCCCGCTGCCTCCAACGCGGTTGTGATGCCGCGAATGCCATCTTCACCCAGTTGAGTGTATGTGCCTTCTAGCGTCGCAAGTGCGCCAATTTTCAACGTGCCACCGTGACCGTCTGCCATGACTGTCGTCGCGCTCGCAAAAGCAAGGGCCGACATTGTTCCGAGTAGTGTCTTTTTCATTGGTTGTTCCTCCCTAGGAAAACTAAACCCTCTTGCGGCCGAAACTGACTGCCGGGGCATAAGGAAGAGCGTGACGCAAAGCAGGCGATTGCGTGATCACAACAAGTGCGCCGGTGTAACCAAACGTCTCTTTTTCGCGGCTTATTCGGACCGATCACGTGGGTGCAGAAATACTTGTGCGGCATAAATTGAGCCCATCGCCGCCATAAGCGTGAGGATTGTCGCGGCTACAGACCATGTCGCGACCTCATATGTCAGGCCGGATAGGAACATCAGGAATACGCCCGCCAAGGCCACCATCAGGGGGCCGAACATTTCGCGTGGACGGTCTTGGAACATGAATGCGGCAAAACGAAAACCCGCCAGCGCAAAGACAAAATTCGCGACAATTTCCAATGTTCCGGTGCAACGGATCATGTTGCCCAGCGTCGTGCCGTCGACCAAGCAACCGTCGGGACCAATGACCAGCATGTAGTACTTTAAGATCAGTGCGATGAATAATGCGAGGCCTAACAGCATCTGCCCGACCATCATCACAACCCAAGCTGGACGTTGAAACGCCGAAAAGAAGGTATGTTCAATGTTTGTGTCGGATCGTGACATGGGCGCGCTTTCTGCAATAGTGATGCACCTTAACGTGACCCAGGCGCACCCGCATGACCATTCCGAGTGTGCCTGCAACATATCCTACAGTCTGACTGTTGTGGCTCACGTGCTGTTTCTAGTCGCATCCAAGAAGGTAATCCTGCTGCCCTACTCCCTGCGCGAACCCTGTCATTGTCCAGATTTTTCAGGCACGGGTTCGTCAAAAGAGTTCGGGATTTGCGCTTGGTATTTTGTAGCGACGCCCGAGCCTGCACAATATGCTGATGGACGGGTTAGACGCCCGCAAATTAGTTTACAGCTGTAAACTTTGTGAAAAACCGCTATGAATGGATCAGGTCCTATCTTGCAATTTGCAGCGTATTAGACACTAAACCTAAGAAAATCGTTGACTTAGCACAGTGAATCGCTGTTTTTGGGCTCAAGTGGCGCAAAAACAGCCACATTGAGCAAATTGAGGCAACCAGATGATTCCCGCGACACCTATTGTAGCAGACCGACCTTCGGAACTCGCCACTGATATTTCAGAGCGTTTGAACCGCGCCATCCGAGAGCACTTGCTGTCTGCGTTTGCCCCTGACAACACTAAATCACTGCGCGCCTTTTCAGCACCAGAGGCCGCTGAGCTGCTTGGCGTGTCTGGTCAATTCATGCGCAAAACTCACGGCGAAGGCACTGTTCCAGAACCACAGGACGTGCGCGCAGGCCGACGTCATTACAGCGCCCAAGAACTGTGGGATGCCCGTCAGATCCTTGAGCAAACCTCGCGGACCAAAGGCAGATACGTGCCGGGCCGCAAGGACGGTGAGCGATTGCAGGTCTGGCAGCTGATGAATTTCAAGGGCGGCAGTAGCAAAAGCACGTCGACAATCCACCTCGCCCATTATCTGGCGCTGCATGGTTACAGGGTGCTTGTGGTCGACCTTGACCCACAGGGATCGCTGACCTCGATGTGCGGCGTAAGCCCGGAGGTCGAATTTGACGGGCTCACGGTTTACGACGCCATTCGCTACGACGATCCGGTGCCGTTTTCGGACGTGATTATGCCGACGTATTTTCCGGGCTTGTCACTGGCCCCGTCCCGTCTGTTGCTTACCGAATTCGAGACTGAATCGGCGGTAAACAGCAATCCTGACCAACCGTTCTTTCTGCGCATCCGCAATGCACTGGCCCAGGTCGAGGACCAGTTCGACATCGTTTTGATGGACAGCCCGCCGCAGCTTGGCTTTCTAACAATCTCAGGAATGGCTGCCGCGACATCGCTGATCGTGCCGTTGACACCGTCAATGCTGGACGTGTCATCAACAGCGCAATTCCTGGAACTGGCGGGTGCCTACATGGGCGTCATCGAGGATGCAGGGGCCGAATTGCAGTACGATCACTTCAAATTTTTGATCACGCGCGACGAGCCGACGGATGTTCCATCGCAGCAGTTAACGTCTTTTATGCGGGCCTTGTTTATGGACCGCGTTATGACCGCGACAGCGCTTAAGAGCACGGCAATCAGTGACGCGACGATGCTGAAACAATCTATCTACGAAGTCATCCGTTCCGAGATGACACGCGCGACCTATGACCGCGCAAAGCAGTCGATGGATGCAGTCGGCAGCGAAATCGAAGCAATGATCCACCAAGCATGGGGACGCACCTGATGGCACGCAAATCGCTTAATGAACTGTCCGGGATTGCCAAGGCGATAGCGGATTCCAGCCCTCAGGCCAAGGATCGCACGGCCAAAACGTCGGCACCCGCGCTGGGGGCTTTGCAGGGATCATTGACTGCCATTCGTGAATTAGACCCTGATCTGATTGATGACTGGGGGCCGAAAGACCGCCTCGACGGGTTTACAACTGTAAACTCCGAAGATGAAGACGACGGGTTTCGCAGTCTGAAATCAAGCATCGAAGAGGGCGGACAACAAGTTCCGATCCTGGTGCGAAAATCTGGCACTGCCGGACGTTTCGAGGTCATTTATGGCCGCCGCAGATTGCGGGCCTGTCGCGAATTGGACCTGAAAGTACGGGCAAACGTTCAGGATTTAGATGACGCCGCAGCGCTTTTGGCCAAGGGGCTAGAGAACGCAGCACGGCGTAATCTGTCATTTTACGAAAAAGCCAGATTTTCGGCAGTGATTCAAGCCGCGGGGCATGACACCAAAACAGTGCGGCAGGTCCTTAGCCTGTCTGCGTCCGGGCTGTCACATCTGACCAAGGTCACTGACAACATTCCCGAAGATGTCGGGGATCGCATTGGTGCAGCCCCAAAGTCAGGGCGTCCGAAGTGGACCGCCTTGGCAGAAGCATTCATTGCAAAAAAGGTCAATGCGTCGGCCGCGTTTGCGATGCTGTCAAAGCTGGACACCGCACTGTCATCGGATGACCGGCTGGAGCATCTATTGCGAGAGATTGCACGCCGTGGTGCGCGCCCAAGCGAGGGCAGGGAGGTCACACCAGTCGCAGGCGTCACCATCAAGTCAGGCCGCGCGACAATCGCGATGTCGATCAAACGAGCCGGAGAAAACGCCGCATTCGCTGAGTGGTTGGACCGTGAACTCGAAGACATCATCAAGAAATCCTACCAGGAGTTTACAGCTGTAAACCCTGAGGATGACACCAGAGGTTAGAGCAACAAAGGAGGAAGTGAGCAAAGAAAAACCCCCAAAACCAAGGCTTCGAGGGCTATCACGCTAAGCGCGTTTCTTAGATTAGACACCTAGAACGTAGCAGTCCCCGAATCACTAAGCAATAAAAAAACCGCTCTTGGGCGCACGGGAAATCTTTGCCTACAGGCATTACATGAAATCATTCCAGAAAACGGCTCCGGATGGGGCACGCTCGTTGCGCAATGCAACGGGGCAGGGAGGGTTTGTCGAAAACAAATGGCAACTCCTCAGAACAATCGAAGACATCAGGGAACCTTTAGGCCTAAAGGGCACATCGATTTCGCTGTTGAGAGCGATGATTTCGTTCCTTCGGGTAGATCAGGTCGATGCCACGCGCGACGATGGGCACATTTGTTTTGCCTCCAACGCATCTTTAGCAAAACGCGCCCATGTGAGCATCCAAACCGTTGAGCGCCACATAGCCAAGTTGGTCGCCCTAGGTCTGTTAACACGTCGCTCAAGCGGCAACGGGAAGCGGTGGGCACGCAGGGATCGGCAGGGTAAAATCGTGCTGGCAACCGGCCTATCGCTGTTACCCCTCGCCGAGCGTCACCCAGAATTCGTGCGGATGTCACAAGCCTATCAGGACCAAAAAGATGAGTTGGGCAGATTGCGTGACATGTGCGCCGTGGCGCTGGCCAACCTTAAATCAATGCTGGTGCCGGCCAACTGGGAAGACGCCCTGTTAGCCAAAGCCCGCACCGTGCTGAAACGCCAACCAGAAAAGACGGCCCTCAACGATTTGCTAACTGAGATCACTGTGGAAATTTCGAGGATAACACCGGAAAAGTCAGAAGAATTGAGGGCCACAGCACCTGAAATTGAGGGGCACAAAGATACTTCTAGGACTCAGTATGTAGAAGAAAAGGTTTTATCCAAAATTGAAGTTAGCCCAGATGAAATGCAGCGCGCCTATCCAAGGCTGTGTTCGGAATTGAGGTTTTCAAAGAGCCAAGAAGACTGCCACCGCTTAATGGATACTTTTGCCTCACAACTGAGCCTTGGCAATACGTGGTTTGCAATAAAAGATTTAGGGCCAACACTTAGCTTTATGGTCTTGGGCTATCTTTTAGAACGCGTTGAGACAGTTAACAATCATCGAGGGTACGCGTTTAAACTGGCCCAAGATTTATCGAATGAAAGCATCGATTGGCGTACCCTGCTGAAAAGGCCGAAAGCGAGGTGAACAGGCTGGTTTTAAAGGGTAATTCAAAACTATCTTTCAATCCTTCAGGGACCACATAAACTGTTGTGTCATTCTTGGTCACTGTCGCGTTGATCTTGCTCAAGTTAACCTGCCGCAATCTCGAATTACTGGTCTGGACTATTTGCTTTCGCTTTCCGCCACAGCCTGCAAAAGAACACGTCTGATCCATCGGTGCATAGATGAATTATGGGTCCGCACTGACCAATAGAGGTAGACTGAAAAGCCGGCAGGGTAGGGGCTTTCGACAATTTTGACGTCTGCGCCGAGGCTTTCTGCAATGCGTCTTGGCACTGTGGAAATCAGATCTGTCCCAGCCAAAAGATACTGCAAGCTCGCGGGGCTCGGGATCGTCACAACAGTGTTCAATTTGATCCCTTTGGCTTCTAGTTCCCGCAGGTAAAATGACTTCCATTGCCCGCCGTACGTGACAAGGGCGTGTGGGGCTTTGGAATAGGCTAAGCTGTCCATTCTTTGCGATGCCAATGGGTTCTGTTTTGACATCACGCAGACATATTCGTCATCAAACAGATGTTTAGAGTAAACCTCATTGCTGTCGATCTCGACAGGGCTGAGAAACATATCACAAGAGCTTTGCTTGAGCTGCTCTTCGCCCTCGGAGGTGGCCTGCATGACCTCCATACGCACACCACTGGCATCAGCCCTTAGCCTGCGCATCAATACAGGCAAAATAGTGAGACGTTCGTAATAACTGCACGAAACGCTGACCGTGCCTTCGGATACCGCCGGATCAAATTCTGCCGGTGCGCCAAGCCTTTCGAATTCGGAAATCATGCCACGTACAACACTTACGATGTCTTCGCATCTTCGGGTGGGCGAAACCCCTGAACCATGCCGCACAAACAGCGGATCTCCAAAAGATTTGCGCAAGGAATCGATGGTATAGCTGACGGATGACTGGCTTTTGTCCAGATAAACAGCCGAGCGCGAAAACGATCCCAGGTCATGGACCGCGCACAAAACCTTTAGTGTTGCAAAGCTTGTATCATCCAAGAACCAGACCACCCAATGCCAGTCACAATCATCTATGATATCAGAATAATCGATAATCCAGATCAAATCCATCTGATTGTTGGGTCACCTGTACTCCAGTAGGCTGATTGGCAGGCGTTCTGAAAGGAAAACATCAATGCCAATTGCCCCGGTCGACACAACGATTTCGTTTTCCGACCTCGTGCAGGACCCGTACCCAATCTATCGCAAATTGCGTGCCAATGCGCCTGTTTTGAAGGTGGACGCAATTGGACGGATAATGCTGACCAAAGCGGCCGATACGAAGCACGTCAAAGACAATCCTGATGTGTTCAGTTCGAATGATGCGAACACGTCGATGCGTCGCGCCTTTCAGGCACATACGCTGATGCGAAAGGACGGGGCAGAGCATATGCGCGAACGTATGGCGATGGCCCCGGCTTACAGCGCCAAGAATATTGCCGGCCACTGGATGCCGATCTACAGCAAGATCGCGGATGATTTGGTGACAGCGCTGCCGGGCGGCGAAACCGTCGATCTGTTCACAGCACTGGCGGGGCCGTTTGCTGCGCGTTGCTTGGCGCAGCTGCTTGGTTTGCCCGTCGCGACCGACGGCGAAATGCAACGCTGGTCGCAGGTCTTGATCGATGGCGCAGGAAATTTTGGCTGGGACCCTGCCTTGTTTGTCGATTGCGATCGTGCCAACGCCGAGATGAACCATAGCTTGGATGCCGCGATTGCACGCGTACAGGCGGATCCTGATCCCAGCGCGCTGAGTGCAATGGTGAATGCGGATGAACCAATCGACTTGTCGCAAATCCGGTCGAACATCAAGATCGCCATTGGGGGCGGTTTGAACGAGCCGCGAGATGCGCTTTTGACGATCCTTTATGGGCTGCTGAACGCCCCTGACCAATTGCAATCCATCAAGCAAGGAGCGCTGTGGGGGGATGCCTTTGACGAAGGTGTACGTTGGGGCGCGCCTATTCAGGTCAGTTCGCGATTGGTGACCCAAGACACCGAAATCCGCGGAATTTCGATCCCGAAGGGAGAGACGGTGATGACCATCCACGCCTCTGCCAATTATGACGAAGAGATCTGGACAGACCCGCATTTGTACAACGTGGAACGCGACAAACGCCCTCATCAAGCCTTTGGAAACGGGCCTCATTTTTGTCAGGGCAAGCATATCGCCCGTAGAATGTTGGCCGACATTCTACTGCCAAAACTGTTTGAGCGGTTTCCGAATATCAGCCTGTCTGGATACACTCAAACAAGGGTGTGGCGACATTGGATGACGTGGCGGGCCAGAAATTGCGCGGTCCTACCCGTGTGACGGCGCAACTGTTGTCCAAGCTTGGCGCGACGCCCGTGGGCATGCCGGTTCCTGCGGTGCCCGAAGCGGTTTCAAAGGGTGCCATCGATGGCGCGATTATTCCTTGGGAAGTGACCCTATCGTTAAAAATGAGCGAATTGACATCGCACCGCTCGGGGTTCGTCTCAAAGCCGGGCTTGTACACAGCGACCTTTGTGATGACGATGAACAACGACAGCTATGCGGCTTTGCCGGATGATCTAAAGGCTGTGATTGATGCCAACTCCGGCCCGGAAGTATCTGCGCTGTTTGGGGCCGCCGTGGGCGATGCGGTGACCGCTGATTGGATTGCGGAAATGGATGCAAAAGGTCTCGATGGTGCAGCTTTGGTTCAGAGCGCCAAAGATTTTATCGCAGCAAACGAATGAGTTGAACATTGAGTGAGCGGGCGGCAAGGATTTACCGCCCACTTTTGTTTAGACATTGCGGATGTAGGCGTTGTTCTACCGGTGCGTTAGCTCTTTAAACTGGCCATGAGACGGTGGAATTTTTCACCCTGAACGGTCACATGGCTCCGTAGCGCGCGCGCGACTTGCTCGGCGTCTGCGGCCTGTAATGCTGATACGATCTCTAGGTGTTCGGCCATCGACTGCGCCAGTCGTCCACGAAACCGCAGTTGCATTTTGCGGTAGGGCCTTAGTCTGTTTTGCAGCTGTAGCGCCTGTTTTTCCAGATAGCTGTTGGCAGAGCCACGATAGATGATTTGGTGAAATTTTTCATTTTCTGAATAGTAGCGCCCGTAGTCGAGATCGTTCAGCGCTTGTTGGCAATTTTCGTTGGCTTGCGCCAAATCCTGCAATCCGTCTTCAGTCATACGCAAGGCAGCAAGGCGCCCGCAGGCGGCTTCTAGTTCTGCCATTGTTTCGAACATTTCCATCAGTTCGACCGGCCCGGGTTGACGCACAAAGACGCCGCGCCTTGGGATTTGTTCGGCCAACCCAGAGGCGACCAGCACTTGGAATGCTTCGCGAATTGGGGTGCGTGATACGCTGAACTGTTCCGCGAGCTTAAGTTCGTCCAGCCGTTCGCCATCGCTGTATTCGCCAGAGAACACAAGCTGTTCTAGCGTTTCTGCAATCTTATCGGCGCGTCTGAGTTCCATAGGAAATGTTTACCGTTTCAAGTCGGAAAAATGCAAGCTTACAATTGTTGTATACAATAAATTTGACTTGGAATACTCGATATGGAACCCTGAAAGCGCAGATTTGGAGCGTTTGATTCCGGTCGCACCTAGGGAGAACGTTATGAAATCAAAATTTTTAACCACCGTCGCAGCGCTGGCGAGCCTGACATTTGGCACGGTCGCGCATTCCGAAACCTTGCGCCTGTCGCACCAGTGGTCGAACAAAGATGTGCGCCACAAGGTTGCCGAAATGGTCGCACAAGATGTTGCCGCAGCGGGCGTTGACCTTGAGATCCAGATCTTTGGCTCAAAATCCTTGTTCAAACCGCGCGAGCAATACCGCCCACTCAGCCGTGGCCAGCTGGACATGACCGTTCTGCCGCTCAGCTATGCGGGTGGACAACAGCCAGCCTATAACCTGACGTTGATGCCGGGCATGGTCAAAAACCACGATCACGCCGCACGTCTAAGTGCCTCGCCATTCATGGCCGCCCTCGAGGAAAAAATGGCAGACGATGATGTCATGGTTCTGGTTCACGGCTACCTTGCCGGTGGATTTGTGGGCAAAGACAAATGCATCACCGCGCCTGATGATGTCAAAGGTTTGCAAACCCGTGCGGCGGGCAAAGCGTTTGAACAGATGTTGGCGGGGGCAGGGGCCTCAATCGCGTCAATGGCATCGTCCGAAATCTATAACGCGATGCAAACTGGCGTCCTGAACGCTGCAAACACATCGTCGTCGTCTTTCGTCTCTTACCGGATTTACGAACAAGTCAGCTGCTACACACCTGCCGGCGATGTCGCGTTGTGGTTCATGTATCAGCCGCTGTTGATGAATAAATCCAAGTTTGACGGGCTTAGTGCAGACCAGCAAAAAGCACTGATGGATGCGTCGGCCAAGGCCCAAACGTTCTATCTGGAAGAGGCCAAAAAGCAGGACGCAGCGTCCGAACAAGTGTTCCGCGATGCAGGCGTCGAAATTGCGCAAATGTCGCAAGCCGACTTTGATGCGTGGCGCGCTTTGGCACAGGAAACATCCTACAAATCCTTTGTGGCCGATGTGCCTGATGGTCAAGCATTGCTCGATATGGCTTTGGCCGTCGAGTAACCTAAATCCGGAGGGCCGCACGCGTGGTCCTCCATTTCTAAAACCTCCAAACTCCAAGGAAACTGTTATGGCGGGCCAAAGCTCAGCCGTCGCATCGCAGACGGGTCACAACCCATTCCTGCGGCTTGTGGCTGCTCTATCGACTGTTGCAGGGTGGTGTTCTGCCGCGATGATTGTGGCTGCGGTTGCGATAACCTGCCAGATGATTTTCATCCGGTTTGTGTTGAACGGATCGACGATCTGGCAAACCGAAGCGGTGATCTATCTGGCCATCGGCGCGACCCTGATTGGCTTGCCCTACGTGCAGCGGTTGCGTGGGCATGTGAACGTAGATTTGATCCCGTTGATGCTGGGCAAAAGGGCGCGCTACATCATGTGTTTGTGCACGCTGTCCCTGTCAATCGCTATGGTCGCGATCATGCTTTGGTACGGCTACGAGTTCTGGCATTTAACCTACGAACGTAACTGGAAATCCGACACTGTTTGGGGCGTGCGCCTGTGGATCCCATACGCGGCGATGCCGATCGGGTTCGGGCTGTTTTTGCTGCAGCTGATCGCAGACCTCGTCGCCGTCATTTTGAAAATCGATAAGCCCTTTGGGTTGGAGGACGCGTAATGGATCCGCTTACTTTAGGGGCTTTTGTCGCCGTTTGCACAATTCTGGTTCTGTTTTCGGGCGTGTCCGTCGCGCTGGGATTGCTGATCGTTTCAACAGGGTTTTTGATGCTGTTTGACGGGATGCGATCCCTTGAATTGTTGCCCGAAATTCTCTTTGGCAAGCTTGATAATTTCGCACTTTTGTCGATCCCGATGTTCATCATCATGGGCTCGTCCATTGCCTCGACGCGGGCAGGGGCCGACCTTTACGAAGCACTGGAACGTTGGCTCACACGTGTGCCGGGCGGCCTCGTGATTTCTAACCTCGGGGCCTGCGCCTTGTTCGCGGCGATGTCTGGATCTAGCCCTGCAACCTGCGCGGCCATCGGTAAAATGGGCATCCCCGAGATGCGTAAACGCGGCTATCCCGACGGGGTCGCAGCAGGGTCAATTGCGGCAGGTGGCACCTTGGGGATTTTGATCCCGCCATCCGTCACCATGATCGTTTATGGCATTGCTACCGAGACGTCGATTGGGCGTCTGTTCCTGGCCGGTGTCATCCCGGGCTTGTTGTTGGTGACACTGTTTATGGCGTGGTCACTGTATTCTACGTGGAAATCCGGCAACCGCGAATTACTCGCGACGGGCAGTTACACGTGGAAGGAAAAGTTCGAAATCCTGCCGCGGGTTGTGCCGTTTTTGCTGATCATCGTAGGGGTGCTCTATGCCATGTATGGCGGGGTTGCGACACCGTCTGAAACCGCCGCCGTTGGCGCGCTTTTGTGTCTGATCATCGCGATGGTGATCTACAAGCTTTGGAACCCAAAAGACCTTTGGGTCGTGCTGTGCGACAGCACCAAAGAGAGCGTGATGATCCTGTTTATCATCGCCGCAGCAGGCGTGTTTTCCTACATGCTCTCCAGCCTCTACATCACCCAATCCATTGCCAATTGGATCGGTACGTTAGATGTGAACCCGTGGGTTCTGATGATTGCCGTCAACATTTTCCTGTTGATCGCGGGCTTCTTTTTGCCGCCCGTTGCGGTGATCCTGATGGCGGCACCAATCTTGTTGCCGATCATCACCACCGCCGGATTTGATCCGATCTGGTTTGCTGTCGTTTTGACGATCAATATGGAAATCGGGCTGATTTCGCCCCCCGTTGGTCTGAACCTGTATGTCATCAACGGCATTGCGCCCGACATTTCGCTGAAGACGATCCTGACGGGGTCGTTGCCGTTTGTGGGCTGCATGGTTTTGGCCATCGTCTTGTTGTGCTTCTTTCCGGGGCTCGCCACGTGGCTGCCCGACGCCGTCATGGGGGCCGCAAGATGAGCTTTTTCGGAGGGTTGATTTCGACTGTTTTCGAGCGCCGATACCGAGGGGCGTTGTCTGATGACATGCTTGGTCGCAGCACGACACAATTGGCCAAAGACTTGCTTGGCAGTCGCGGTGAAATGTCCGGCAGCACGCTGGCCCGACTGATCCTTGATCGCTACGGCGCGATGACGGCAGATGAAAAACGCACGTTTTTCGAGTTCATGACCCACGGTCTTGAAATCAACGCCCAAGACGTCACCGACACGTTGCAAACCTATCGCGATGCGCCGTCAAAAAAGACCTACCGTGCTTTCGCGTCGGCCTGCGAACCTGACCGCCAAGAGCTGATCCGACGGCTGAACCAAGTTCCCGGTGCTACCGCAAGGCTGGTGAACATGCGCAAAGATTTGCTGCAATTTGTTCGCGAAACCCATGAACTAGAGCCGCTGGATGTTGATTTTCAACATCTGTTCTCGTCGTGGTTCAATCGCGGGTTTTTGGTGCTGCGCCCGATCAATTGGTCCAGCCCTGCCGATATCCTTGAAAAAATCATCGCCTACGAGGCCGTGCACGCCATCGACAGTTGGGATGATTTGCGCCGCAGACTGCAACCAAGCGACAGGCGTTGTTTCGGGTTCTTCCACCTTGCGATGGCTGGTGAGCCGCTGATTTTTGTCGAAGTTGCACTGACCAAAGGCATCCCCAATTCCATTCAGGATTTGCTGGCGGACGGGCGTGATGCCATCGAGGCGGAAGACGCGGACACGGCAGTGTTCTATTCGATTTCCAATTGTCAGGCCGGTTTGGCGGGTATTTCGTTTGGCAATTCCTTGATCAAACAAGTCGCCGCTGATCTGTCGCGCGATTTGCCGAACTTAAAGACCTTTGTGACGCTTTCGCCGATTCCGGGATTGAACGCATGGGCGCAGAACTCTGATGTGACACCTGCAATTGACGGGGACGAACGGGCATTGGTCGCGCATTATCTGCTCGCGGCTAAACGGGGTGACGGCATGCCTGTCGATCCGGTCGCACGGTTTCATTTAGGAAATGGCGCGATCATGCATGCGGTTCACGCAGGTGCAGATACGTCCCGAAACGGCATGGCCCAGTCCGACGGCGCGATGGTGAATTACCTTTATGATCTGTCGCAGATCACCACAAACCACGAACAGTTTGTCACCGACAAAACAGTCATCGCGTCACCGGACGTGCATGCACTTAGCGCGTCAATAACGCTTGGAACCTGAAGGGATCAGAGCCATGGCAAACCCGCTCTTTGATACGCTTTTTGGTCAACATTCTGGCAATAATGCTGTGTTTTTGCGTTTGGGTGACGGGCAGACACTGTCGTATGCCGCGTTCCTGCGCATGGCCGCGCAATATGCCGGTGTTCTGACGACGCTGGGCCTAACTGCGGGCGACCGCGTTGCTGTGCAAGTGTCGAAATCCCCGCAAGCGCTGGCTGTCTATGCGGCATGCGCGCAGGCGGGCATCGTGTTTTTACCGTTGAACACGGCCTATACGCCAGACGAGGTGTCTTACTTTGTGCAAAACAGCGGTGCGCGGGTTTTGTTGTGTGATCAGACGCGGTTAGACAGCTTGACGACGGTTGCAAAAAACTGTGGCGCGGCGTTGAAAACGATGAATGATGACGGGACCGGATCGTTTTGCGATCTTGCACGCACACATCCCGAAACCTTCGAAACCGCCTCGCGCACGCAGGATGACGTGGCGGCGTTTTTGTACACATCAGGCACCACGGGACGGTCCAAAGGAGCGATGCTAACGCAAGGCAATCTGTTGTCGAATGCGCAGGTTTTGGTCGATGAATGGCAGTTCACGTCCCAAGACGTTTTGCTGCACGCTTTGCCGGTTTTTCACACGCACGGGCTGTTTGTTGCGTCAAACATCACCTTGTTGGCCGGCGGGCAAATGATTTTCCTGCCGGGTTTTCAGCTGGATCAGATCATCGCGCAATTGCCGAATGCCACGACGATGATGGGCGTGCCGACATTTTATACGCGACTGCTTGGTGATGCGCGTTTCACCAAACCGTTGGTTGCGCACATGCGCTTGTTTGTTTCGGGCAGCGCGCCTTTGCTGGCTGAAACCCACGTCCGGTTTGAACAGCGCACAGGCTGCCGGATCCTTGAACGCTACGGGATGACCGAGACGAATATGAACACCTCCAACCCCTACGATGGCGAACGACGCGCAGGCACAGTCGGGTTTCCGCTGCCCGGAACCGAGGTCAAAATCACCGATAGCAACACTGGCGAAACCCTACCGCAAGGTGAGATCGGAGAGATCGAAGTACGTGGGCCAAATGTGTTCAAAGGCTATTGGCAAATGCCAGAAAAAACGGCTGAGGAACTGCGCGAGGACGGGTTTTTCATCACTGGAGATTTGGGCCAGTTTGATCAAGACGGCTACCTGCACATCGTCGGGCGCAACAAGGATCTGATCATTTCGGGGGGCTACAATATTTACCCCAAGGAGATCGAACTGCTTTTGGACGATGAAGACCACGTTTTAGAAAGCGCTGTGATCGGTGTGCCGCACCCCGATTTCGGAGAGACGGTCGTCGCGGTCATCGTGGCAGAGGCGGGCGCAGAGCCGGACATTGATGCGATCCAGTCCAACATCAGCAAGTCGTTGGCGCGATTCAAACATCCGAAAAGGGTAATTATCGTGCCGGAATTGCCGCGCAACACGATGGGGAAAGTGCAGAAAAAGTCACTGCGCGATCAGTTCGCCACTTTGTTTACGCCGTGATCTAGACGTTAATGACTATGCGGTTCGTCATCCAGTGAGCCGTGGATCGCAAACTGATCCAACCCTGCATCGCGCGGTTCAATCATCCGAAAGCTTTCCTTGACGCCCGCATCCGTCAATTCACGGGCCACAGACAGCAGGGTGTTGGGGTCCTGATTGTCGCACAGCTCGACCATATGCAGAACCTCGTCCTCGGCCACTTGCAGTGCGTCGCCAACGGATGGTGCGCCGTACATTTGAACAAAATGTTCTGCGACAGCGACCTTAAGGGCTTCAAATTCTGCGGGCTCAATTTGGGTCACAGCGACAAAAGTCACCCGCCCAAAGGTTTCCACACCGAGCCACCCGTTGGAAAACGCTTGCCGCGCTTTGCCGGTCAGATCGCCCTCTGACCAATTCGAAAATTCGAACCCGCCAGAAATGCACCATTCGCCGGTGCGTGCGGGCGAGTGAAAAACGTTCATGTCGCTTTCGTCAAAATGGATCGCGCGTGCCAGCATCATGTCAGGTGCCCTCCAGCAAATAGGTCAGGGGTATCAGATGGGTGGTTTCAGATGAACGGATCAACATGCCAAAGTTTTCGTCAACGCCCAAAAATGTGCCCGATGTGCCGTTCATTTCAATGTCTTCACCAATGCCATGCGCAAGCCCGCGCCAATCTTTGTGCAGGGCGGCGGGGCCATCTTCTATCCATGTGTTGATGCCGACCAACGTGTGTTTGACCCAGGATTCGAGCAGATCAACCGCGTTCACATCGGCGCAGCCTTCGGCATAAAGAGCAGTCTGATCCGGGGTATCGCCCGGTGCGTCTGTTTCGGGCCACAACGGCAATTCCAAGCCGACGATTAACCATTCCGGTTCAGCCGCGGGTTCTGCGTCCGCGGCCGCAACCCGCAGTTTGGCGCACGTGGCACCGTTTACGCGCACGCCGCCCGCCCAATCCAAGTGCACGGCGACTTCTGGCGGGGCCAATGCGCCGAGTGCGTTTTGAAACCCAACACCGCACACAGGCAACATTGCCATTGCTTGGCCAAGCGGCACATCAGGTGCGAACACCAAGGCGGCGCGCAGCGTATTTGCGCCCAAGTTGTAAACCACCAATCCTGCGTCGCATCCCCGCGCAGCCTCGGCGCAGGCTTTGTCAAACGGGTCTGTTTGACCTTGCACAGCCAGCCCGCTAAACAGGGGCGGAAAGCTGGGAATGTTCATGCTTTGCCGGCCTCGATCAATGCTTTGGCGACGGCCCGAAAGGCTTGGGCTTGGGAGGACTCGGGTTTGGACACCACAATCGGCGCGCCCCCGTCTGCGGCCATACGAATGTCCAGATGCAGTGGAATTTCTGCCAGCAGCGGCACGCCCAATTTTTCGGCCTCTGCTTTGACGCCGCCATGACCAAAGACGTGTTCCTCGTGACCGCAAGCAGAGCAGATGTGGGTGCTCATGTTTTCGATCATGCCAATGATTGGCGTGCCCATCTGGTTGAACATGTCGATGCCTTTGCGCGCATCCAGCAGGGCGACGTCTTGCGGGGTCGAAACGATCACTGCGCCGTCCAAGTCAGCCTTTTGCGCCAGCGTCATTTGCACATCGCCAGTGCCCGGTGGCAGATCAACGATCAGCACGTCCAGCGCGCCCCATTGCACCTGCGTCAGCATCTGTTGCAACGCGCCCATCAGCATGGGTCCACGCCAGACAACCGCTTGATCTTCGTTGGTCATGAGGCCGATCGACATCATCGTCACGCCAAAGTTGCGCAGCGGTAAAATCAGTTTCCCATCCGGGCTTTGGGGGCGGCCTGACACACCTAACATGCGCGGTTGCGAGGGGCCGTAAACGTCTGCGTCCAGCATGCCGACGCGCCGCCCCTCGGCCGCCAGTGCACAGGCGAGGTTGGCAGCAACGGTTGATTTGCCCACGCCGCCTTTGCCCGATGCGATGGCGATAATGCGATCCACGCCCGGTACTTTCTGCGGGCCTTCGGGTTCTGATTTGCGATTGGGTTTCAGGTCGGGTGGCGGTGCTTTTGTGCTGTGCGCAGTCATGATAATCGAGACCGAAGAGACACCGAGTGCCGCTAGTTTTTCTTCGGCGTCCGCCTTGGCGGCCATGAATGGTTCCGGCGCGTCGACCTCCATGACAAAGCGGACGGCAGCGTCGTCGACGTTCAATGCCCGGACCAAACCAGCCTCGACGATATCAACGCCAGAAGGCGCTTTGACAGTTTTCAGGCAGGCGAGAACTTCTTCGCGAGACAGCGCCATTTATACGCCTTCGATCTGGCCGGTCACGACATGTTCAAGATCAATGCCGTCGACTGTCAGTATCATCTTTGCCTCAAAGGTTTTCCCCGAAGTGCCGGCGGCGTTGCGCATCGCTTCTTCGATCGCTTGTTGCGACGTCACACCCACCTGTTTGAGAAATTTACGCATCGACATGTTGAAGTCTTCGCTCATGGTTTGGCCCTTTGGTGTTCGAGAAATGTTGACGCCTTAACCGTAACGCACCTAGGCTGATATGCAACCTGACGCATTGGATTGGAGCGGACGGAATGTTGGAAAAAATTGCTGTTTGTGTTGCGCTGCTTGCTGGCCCTGCGGTGGCACAAGACAAGGCGTTCACCCTGCACGCGCCCGCCACTTTGACGGACACAGGATTTATCAAACACCTGCTGCCACGGTTTTCGTTGAAGACGGGTATTCGCATCACAGCGACGGCGGGTGCGGGTGAGGCAGCGTTCGGGACCAGCGGCACGCCGGTGTTCAAACAGGGTGAAACCGTTTGGCATTTTACCAAAACCGACGTCCCCCACACAGATACCTTTGAGGCATGGTTGCTGTCCGATATCGGCAAACGCACCATCGAGGCGTTTGCCCCCGAAGGCGACGCGATGTTCAGTGCAGATGTCGCTTTGCCGGCCAAGGTTCAAATCGTCGCAATCACGGGGGATGCGCAACTGGGCGAGGCCACCAGTCTCAAGAAATGTGGGCGCTGTCACGTGGTGAATGCCAGCAACCGGATGAAGGCCATCGGCTCCACCCCGTCGTTCGCATTGATGCGCACGTTTCCCGATTGGCAACAGCGGTTCGAGGCATTCTTCGTGCTGAAACCGCACCCTGCCTTTACACAGGTCGCGGACATCACAGAGCCTTTTGCGGCGAACCTGCCGTCGCCCATTGCCCCCATCGAAGTCACGCTGGAACAGATCGATGCGATCATCGCTTTTGTTGCCACGATAGAGCCAGCCGATCTGGGCGCGCCTATTCAATCTCAGTGATCCTTGCGCTTTGACAAGTAGTCGTCAGATGTGCGCACGCGGGGTCGCGCGCCGCCCTCAAACGGATTGTTGGTCGAATGGTACTGCGCCTGAATACGGCAATTGTCGCACATCTGGATCATCTTGGCAGCACTTGAGCTGGCAAACATTGCGTGCTTGCCTGCCAGTTTTTCGGTGATCTTTTCGACGGTCGATTTGACGCCGAACAGCGTACCGCATTCGATGCAAGGAAACGGCTCTTCTTCGTGCATGACGCGCTGGGTAAAGGCCGCGTCGGTCAAATCCATTTGCGGCTTTAGCGTGATTGCGTTTTCAGGGCAGATGTTGGCACACAACCCGCATTGCAGGCACGCGTCCTCTTGGAATCGCAACTGCGGCAAGTCAGAGTTATCGCCCAACGCGCCCGACGGGCAAAGTGACACGCAAGACAGGCACAAAGTACAAGCGTTCGTATCCACTAGAACCGCGCCATAGGGCGCATTCTCGGGCAGTTCCAGAATGTCGGTGTCCGGTTGCAAAGCTTTCGCCGCGAGCCGCGTAACCTGACGTCGGGTTCCCATTGGCAAAATTGGGGCACAGGTCAAACAGGCGAGGGGGGGCTGATACAGAAGATCTGAAAACGCATCAGGATCAACAGGTTGCAACAGCCGCACCGCATCCGCGCCAGCGAGTGATTTTGCCAGAGTGGCTTGCCCTTCGATGACATCAAATTCGGCCCTTGGGGACACGAGGATATCCACATGTTCGAACCCGCACGACAACGCAGCCATCATTTCAGCATGCCCAAAACCGGACAACGCGTCGACTTCGATCGGGATCACATTGCTTGGCAAACCACGTCCGAACCGCGCGGCAAGAGCGATCATTTCTGTGCCGTATTTTTGGTCATGGACCAGCAAACGCGCGTTCTGGCCACCGGCTTTGCGATAGGTTGACGCTAGCGTTGTCAGGCGCCGAAACAACGTGTCCACGGGGTGTACATCATAGCTGATGGCACCGGACGGGCACACCGCGGAACATGAACCGCAGCCAGCGCAGACCATCGGATCAATTGCGACGTGTTCGCCAGCGGATGTGATCGCGCCTGTCGGGCAAACATTCAGACAGTTTGAACAGGCAGGTTGTTCTGCGCGGCTGTGGGCGCAGATGCTGGGTTCTAACCTGACGTACAGTGGTTTTTCAAAGGTGCCGGTCATCTGGGATGCAGCGAAAACCGCCTTGGCGACCGCCGATGGATGTGTGGGATCGGCGCGAAAATATCCCTCTCGTTTTTCGGGGGCGGGAAACATGGCCGTTCCGCCGCTGAGATCCAGAATGACATCACATTCCGACGCGGCACCTGCCAACTGGTCACCCAGTTCAAACGCGCCGCGACCACCGACAATGACCTGCTGTAGGGTTTCAAATTTCAACGTAAAGCCACCCAACGCACCGGCGGCGCTCCGCAGGGTTCCCACCACACAATCGAACCGGCGATCTGTAGGGATTTCAGCGCCGTCCGCCAACAAAACAGTCACTGCCAAAGTGTCACAAAGATCGCGCGCCGCATCGATTGCAACTGCGCCACCGATGATCATGCATGTACCCTCAGAGATCACGTCAATCGACCTACCGGCTTGCACGGACAAAGCGGCCTCAGCGGCAAGTGCTGCCATCTTGGGGGTGGTATCCCCTTCACCCCAACCGGCGCGATCGCGAAGATCTACAAAGCCGGGCGTGTCTGTTTCTAACTCTTCGGCAAGCTCTTCAAATCTTTGACGTTCTTGTTGGCAGGCGATGATTGTATCACCCTGAGAAATCTCTTTGGCGGCGCTGTCAATTTGGGTGCCGCAGAGGTTCGAATATAGCTTTGAACAGGTCAAGCCAGAGGCGTTGGCGACTTTGTTTGCATCGATGTTTTGGGTTCCGAGGCAGTCGCATAAAATGAGTGTATTGGCCACGTGAAAGCTCCCCTTAACGCAGGCCAGAACAGCGGCGCGTTGGGCAATGCTAGACGCGATTCGACCAATCCGTAAACCTCATTTCGTGAACTCTTGTTGGTGCGAGGAAATGCTGCGTTTGCGAATAAATCCCGTGCGGTCGCGATTGTTTATGAAAAAGCAGACGCAAAACCCTAACCTGCAACGGCTTCAGCAAAAATCGGGGCGCATTGTATTTTTCGCAAACCCCGTTGTGATGCATTTTTCACCCCAAAATTGAAAAAGTGCTTTGAGATTGCCCTAGGGTCAGCCAGACTTGTGGCACATCAAGGACAATAGCCGGAGTTACTTTGACGACGTGCAGCCAAAAATCCATTTCGATGCCTCTGGGAATTGTTGTTCGCAGAGCGCCCGGCGTGACGCGCTGGGTGACGCATGTCTGGAAGGCGGTTGCAGTCTTGCCCGGGGCGGGTGAGGCCGCTTGGAAAGAACTGCGCCGCGACGGTGAGGTTGTTGAATACCATGCCGCGACTTTGCCGCTTGAGCTATTTCGCACAGACACCGAGGCATATCTGCACGGGCTGTCTGCCAAAATCCCTTCAATCTATGTCGTGATGCGCGAGTCTGACAGCGATCAGCCGCTTGACGTCGTGTTGGTCACCGCCTCGCCTTACGAGGCGCAGGACTATGCGGACACCGGTGAAGAATTGGTCGAAAAGGTCGCGATGCCTGAGGGGCTGATCGCTTGGATCCGTGACTACATCGCGCTGCACCACGAAGACGAAGTGTTTATCAAACGCCGCCGTGACAAATCCAGGATCGATCTGAAAGAGGATGGAATTGGCGATGCCCGCATCCGCCAGACATCAGATGTGTACCGCGCCCCTTCTGCCAAGGAGGTTGTCCATTGAGCCGCGAGGTTGATTTTTGGGCCCGCCGCAAGGCAGGGGTACAGGCCGAGGAACAGGCCGCACTTGCTGCAGTGGAACAGCAAGAGTTGCGCGAGCAGCACGCGGTTCTTGAGGAACAGACTGACGCTGAAATCTTGGCAGACCTGGAATTGCCTGATCCCGACACCCTAAAGATGGGCGACGATTTCTCAGCCTTTATGGCCAAGGCCGTGCCGGATCGTATTCGCCGCCGCGCTTTGCGCACGTTGTGGCGCTCTAATCCCGTGCTCGCGAATGTCGATATGCTGGTCGATTACGGTGAGGATTTCACCGACGCTGCCATGGTCGTCGAAAATATGCAGACGGCCTATCAGGTCGGCAAGGGCATGTTGAAGCACGTTCAGGAAATGGCGCGTCAAGCTGAAGAGCGTGATAATCCGCCGGTTGAAGAAGAGATCGAGGACGAGGTTGCGGAGGAAGAGGTGCTGATCGCTGAGACCGAAACCGAAGATCCCCACGAGACGATCGCGTTTGTTGAGGAAGAAGACGACGAGGAACCGCTTGTCGCCCCAACCCTGCGCCGGATGAAATTTACGATCGAGGAGAGCGCTGCGTGACTGCCGCTGAAGCCATCAAAGTACCGAGCGAGGACCGTTTGCGCGCTGACCTCTATAACTTTTTGGGTCTGATCTTGTCCGGCCCGCCGGACCAGCTGTTGCTGGATCAATGCGCTGGCTTGTCTGGCGATGACAGCGACCTTGGCAAAGCTATTGGCAGTCTGGCCCGGGTCGCCAAGGTATCAAAACCCAAAGCTGTCGAAAGCGAATTCAACGCTTTGTTTGTCGGGTTAGGACGGGGTGAATTGCTGCCGTATGCCAGCTATTACCTAACGGGTTTTCTCAACGAAAAACCATTGGCGACCCTGCGCACCGACATGTCCACGCGCGGGATGAGCCGTTCACCAAACGTCTATGAACCCGAAGACAACATCGCGTCTTTGATGGAAATGATGGGCGGCATGATTGTTGGGCGTTTCGCCACTCCATCAACGGTCAGCGACCAAAAGACGTTTTTCAACCGCCACATTGCGCCTTGGGCCGGACATTTCTTTTCCGACTTGGAGGCTGCCAAAAACTCGGTCCTCTATGCCTCGGTGGGCAGTGTGGGTCGGGCATTTATCGAGATTGAGCGTGAAGCGTTCAGAATGACGGCGGCGTGACGCGTCGCACATCACTGGTGGGGATGCCTGCCATCAACAAGGAGGGAGACATCCCATGACCAAGAAAACCGAAGACGGCACCAGCCGGCGCGATTTCTTAAAAATTGCCGGCACTGCGGCGCCTGCAGCGGCTGTGGCACTGAGTGCTGGAACAACAGCGGCCGAGGCCAACCCGGCTGACCCGTCGTCTGGCAAAATGCAAGACACAGCGCACACCCGCGCCTACCTCGACAGCGCCCGTTTCTAGGACGCCGTTATTGACGACCCACAGACGACTGGTTGCGTGACGCCCGACTGTCTGAGGCCACAATATTAACCAAGCAAGCAAGGGGATTGCCCCACGCGAGCAAGGGAGGATTAAAATGCTTAGGAAAAAGACCAACGGGGTTGCGCGACGCTCCCAACGGACTGGTATCCTGTCTGACATCGCAGAGAAATCTGTAGATCGCCGCAGCTTTTTGCGCGGCAGTGGTTTGGCCATTGGTGGTCTTGCTGCAATTTCAGCAACGGGTGGCGCGGTCACCCAAGCCAACGCACAGTCAGCGGTGAATGGCGCGGTCGAGACAATCAAATCCGTCTGCACACACTGTTCTGTCGGCTGCACCGTTATTGCCGAGGTCAGTAATGGCGTCTGGACGGGGCAAGAACCCGGCTGGGACAGCCCGTTTAACCTGGGCGCGCATTGTGCCAAAGGCGCTGCGGTGCGTGAACACGCCCACGGTGAACGCCGTCTGAAATACCCGATGAAAAAAGAGGGTGGAGAATGGAAGCGCATCAGCTGGGAACAGGCGATCGACGAGATCGGCGACGGCATGATGAACATCCGCGAAGAAAGTGGGCCGGATTCGGTCTACTGGCTCGGCTCTGCCAAGCATAACAACGAGCAGGCCTACCTGTTCCGTAAATTCGCAGCCTACTGGGGCACGAACAACGTGGATCACCAAGCACGGATTTGCCACTCGACCACAGTTGCCGGTGTTGCAAACACCTGGGGCTACGGTGCGATGACCAACAGCTACAACGACATCCACAACTCCAAGGCGATCTTTATCATCGGTGGTAACCCTGCCGAGGCGCACCCTGTGTCCTTGCTTCACCTGTTGAAAGCCAAAGAGCAGAACAACGCGCCCGTGATCGTGTGCGACCCACGTTTCACCCGCACGGCCGCCCATGCTGATGAGTATGTGCGTTTCCGCCCGGGCACCGACGTGGCGCTGGTTTGGGGCATCCTGTGGCACATCTTTGAAAACGGTTGGGAGGACAAAGAATTCATTCGCACCCGTGTTTGGGGCATGGACCAAATTCAGGAAGAAGTTGCGAAATGGAACCCTGAAGAGGTCGAGCGCGTCACTGGCGCGCCGGGCGAACAGCTGCGCCGCGTTGCACGTACCATGGCCAACAACCGCCCGGGCACTGTGATTTGGTGCATGGGTGGCACGCAGCACACCAACGGCAACAACAACACGCGGGCCTATTGTGTGTTGCAACTGGCCCTTGGCAACATGGGCACATCGGGCGGTGGTACGAATATTTTCCGTGGCCACGACAACGTCCAAGGCGCAACTGACCTTGGCGTTTTGTCCCACACGCTGCCTGGATATTACGGGCTCAAGCCTGGTTCTTGGGCGCATTGGGGCCGTGTCTGGGAAGAAGACATGGATTGGCTGAAAGGTCAGTTCGCGACAGACGGCGACAAGAGCCTGATGAACCTTACCGGTATCCCCGTATCGCGCTGGATTGATGGTGTGCTCGAAGATCCTGACAACATGGACAACCCCAACAAGGTGCGCGCCATGGTGCTTTGGGGCCACGCGCCGAATTCGCAAACCCGTCAAAAGGAAATGAAAACCGCGATGGAGCAGCTGGATATGCTGGTTGTCGTCGATCCGTATCCGACGGTTTCTGCGGTTCTGCATGACCGGACCGATGGCGTCTATCTGCTGCCGGCCTGTACGCAGTTTGAAACGCGCGGCTCTGTAACGGCATCAAATCGTAGCTTCCAGTGGCGTGACAAAGTGGTTGATCCGCTGTTCGAGAGCCTGCCGGACGAGGTCATCATGGCCAAGTTTGCCAATAAATTCGGTTGGGCAGATCGTCTGTTCCGCAACATCGAAATGGATGATGAAGAGACGCCAAATGTTGAAAGCATCACGCGTGAGTTCAACAAAGGCATGTGGACAATCGGCTACACTGGCCAAAGCCCTGAGCGCATCAAAATGCACATGGCGAACCAACATACGTTTGATCGCACCACGCTGCAGGCCATCGGTGGCCCCGCAGATGGTGACTACTACGGTCTGCCATGGCCCAGCTGGGGCACTGCCGAGATGAATCACCCCGGCACGCCGAACCTGTATGACATGTCAAAACGTGTGTCAGAGGGTGGCCTGACATTCCGCGCCCGCTTTGGTGTGGAACGGGACGGCGACAATCTGTTGGCCGAAGGTGTTTACAGCAAGGATTCTGATATCCAAGACGGTTATCCGGAATTCACCATGCAAATGCTGATGGACCTTGGGTGGGACAGTGAACTGACGGCTGAAGAACTCGGCGTTATCGATGGTATCGCAGGGCCCAAAACCAACTGGAAAACCGATCTGTCCGGCGGCATTCAGCGGGTTGCGATTGCGCATGAATGTGCGCCATTCGGCAACGCCAAGGCGCGCGCGGTTGTCTGGACTTTCCCCGATCCGGTCCCTGTCCACCGCGAGCCGCTTTACACCAACCGTCGTGATTTGGTCGAAGACTACCCGACATACGAGGACCGCAAGTTCTATCGCTTGCCGACGATGTATGCCTCGATCCAGAAACAGGATTTCTCGAAAGACTATCCGATGATCCTGACATCTGGTCGTCTGGTCGAATACGAGGGGGGCGGTGACGAGAGCCGCTCAAACCCTTGGCTGGCGGAATTGCAGCAGGACATGTTTGTCGAAATCAACACGCGTGACGCCAACAACCTTGGCATTCGCGACGGCAAACAGGTTTGGGTCGAAGGGCCAGAAGGGGCCAAGGTCAAAGTGATGGCGATGGTCACCGAACGGGTCGGCGAGGGCGTCGCCTTTATGCCGTTCCACTTTGGTGGGCACCTTGAAGGCAAGGACCTGAGGGACAAATACCCCGACGGTGCGGACCCTTACGTTTTGGGCGAAAGTTCAAACACCGCGCAGACCTACGGCTACGATTCAGTCACGCAAATGCAAGAGACCAAAGCGACTCTTTGCAAGATTTCAGCAGCATAAGGAGGACATCACATGGCAAGAGCAAAGTTTCTCGTCGACGCCGAACGCTGCATTGAATGCAACGCCTGTGTCACAGCCTGTAAAAACGAACACGAGGTCCCGTGGGGCATCAACCGGCGCAAAGTCGTCACGATCAATGACGGCAAACCGGGCGAACGGTCGATTTCCGTGGCTTGCATGCACTGTTCGGATGCACCCTGTATGGCGGTCTGTCCGGTAGACTGTTTTTACCAGAACGAAGAGGGCGTGGTTCTCCATTCCAAAGACCTCTGCATCGGGTGTGGTTACTGTTTCTACGCCTGTCCGTTTGGCGCGCCGCAGTTCCCGCAAGCGGGCAACTTTGGGTCCCGTGGCAAGATGGACAAATGCACCTTCTGTGCTGGCGGCCCAGAGGAAAACCACTCTTCGGCCGAGTTCGCGAAATACGGGCGCAACCGGATTGCAGAAGGCAAATTGCCGATCTGCGCCGAGATGTGTTCAACCAAAGCGCTTTTGGCGGGTGACGGCGATATCGTCTCTGGCATCTACCGCGAACGCGTTGTGTCACGGGGCTTTGGCTCTGGCGCGTGGGGATGGGGTACGGCCTACAACCAAAAAGGCGGCTGATACCTTTTGCCCGACTAAGCAGACAAATCGGGCGATCCAACCGGGTCGCCCTTTTCACCTAACACTCGCTGAGGAAACGATATGCTGCGTGCCCTGATTGCTTTGATGTTAACACTGTCATTCTTATCAACCGCATCCGCCCAGGAAAAAGCGGTGCCAGATCGCAGTGCAACGGGCGGCGCGCAGACGCTTGAAGACATCATGGCGCGCCAGCGTGGTGATGATGTCGACAATAGTTTTCGCAGCGATGCGACCGGTAATCCCGACAGTGCCGCAGACACCTCAAATCAACTTGGCACGTTAGGCGGCGCGTCGGATCCAGAACTGTGGCGGGCGTTGCGATTTGGTTCTGCCGACATCACCGCATCCAACAACGGGCCGGCGGCCACGACGCTGGTACAAGATGGCGGCATGAAATGGTTGAAATTCCGCGAAGGTCCGCTTGCCAAATATGGCGGCGATCTGTTGATGGGCACGTTCATACTGCTGACAGCGTTCTATTTTATCCGTGGGCGCATCACGATTGACGGTGCCAAGACCGGACGCACGATTACGCGGTTCAAAGCGATTGAACGTTTTGGCCATTGGTTGCTGGCAGGCTCGTTCATTTTGCTGGGCATTACCGGGCTTATTTCCCTGTTCGGGCGCAAAGTCCTGATCCCCGCTTTTGGTCACGAGGCATTCGCCTTTTTGGCTGTAGGTTCCAAGTGGATTCACAACAACATTTCGTGGGCGTTTATGCTGGCCTTGGTGATGATTTTTGTGATGTGGGTCATTCACAATCTACCGCACAAAAGTGACATCAACTGGCTGCTCAAAGGTGGCGGGATCTTTTCCAAAGGGCATCCGCCAGCCAAGAAATTCAATGCCGGGCAAAAGCTGATTTTCTGGTCGGTCATCCTGCTTGGCACTTCCATTTCCGTGACCGGACTGGCGCTGCTTTTCCCGTTCGAGATCAACATGTTTGCTGCAACGTTTGCGAAACTGAATACGTTTGGCATCTCGGGTGCCCTCGGATTGGGGGAGCTGCGTGAAACCCTCGCGCCGCACGAAGAAATGCAATACGCCCAGCTTTGGCATGCCATCGTCAGCTTTGTGCTGATGGCGATTATTCTGGCGCATATTTACATTGGCACTGTCGGTATGGAAGGCGCGTATGACGCCATGGGATCGGGCGAAGTCGAAGAACAATGGGCGCGTGAACACCACTCGATCTGGGTGGACGAGGTCATGGCAGACACGCAGGCAGGATCGACAAAGACGACACCAGCGGAATAGATTTCGGGTGCTGACCACCACCAGAATCCATCTGGTCATCAGAGCCGATCAGTGATTTGATAAACGACCTACGCACCAAGGCAGTGCAATCGGAGAACTGAAATGAAAATCATGCTCTTAGCGTTTTTGGCCATCGCCGTCATTGCGGTTGGATCGAACCTTATTTTGGGCCAAGCTGGGTTTTCTTCGCAGGATCGCGCTGCCGGTCCTGCTGTTCGACTCGACGATTAATCAAACGTACTGGGCTAGGCAGCTTTGGAATGAACGAAATCTGGTCCGGCATTCAGGCGGCTTTCTGGCTGATCATCACGCTTGACGCGGATTTGGTCGAGATCACGTTGCGATCGCTTCAGGTCAGCCTGTCGGCGCTGGTAGTGGCCTGTGTTATCGCGCTGCCGTTTGGGACGTGGTTGGCGATCCGCAGGTTCCGGTATCGGCGCGCGGCGATTGCGACCCTGAACGCGTTGATGGGTTTGCCACCGGTCGTAGTCGGCCTGATCGTGTATCTTTTGCTGTCTCGCTCCGGGCCCTTTGGCGTTTTGGGTTTGTTGTTCACGCCATCGGCCATGATCATCGCGCAGATCATCATTATCACGCCGCTGATTGCGTCGATTACGCATCAGGCAATGCGCGAGCTTTGGGCGGAATATCACGACCTTCTGATTTCGCTGAATACGACCAAACGCCAACGGGTGATGACCCTGATTTGGGACGGACGGCGCACGTTGATGACAGCCGCGCTTGCAGGGTTCGGGCGTGCGATTGGCGAAGTTGGCGCGATCATGATCGTTGGGGGTAACATCGATCACGCAACGCGGGTGCTGACGACGGCCATCGCGCTTGAGACCGGAAAGGGCGACTTTGCGCTGGCTTTGGGGTTGGGGTTTGTGCTGATCGCTTTGGCATTGGTGGTCAACCTTGCGATCCATGCCTTGTCGCGCACCGAACGGGAGGGCACGTGGTGAACCAGCCAATGTCTGTCTGCCTGACAAATGTGGTTGTCAAACGCCGCCAAAAAGTCGTGCTTGGTCCCGTCAACCTTGATCTGGCAGCATCCGGTGTCACAATCGTGCTGGGTCCGAACGGGGCGGGCAAAACAACTCTGCTAAAGGTTTTGCACGGGGTTGAGCGGGTTTCAGAAGGGATCGTGCAATGGTCTGTTCCCGATGTGCAGGCGCGCCAATCCCAAGCCTACGTTTTTCAAAGCCCGATTATGTTGCGACGGTCTGTACGGCAAAATCTGGCGTATCCCTTAGAGCTGTTAGGGCAACCCAAATCTGAAATCGCGCGCCAAGTTGTCGATTGGGCGCATAGCATCGGGTTGCAAAACGCGCTGGATCTGCCTGCGCCGCGCCTGTCCGGAGGAGAGCGGCAAAAGCTGGCGTTGGGGCGTGCCCTGATCCGCAAACCCAAAGTGCTGTTTCTGGACGAACCTTGTGCCAATCTCGATGGCCGTTCCACCCGCGAAATCGAGACGCTTTTGCGTGACGCAACACAGACGGGCACCCGAATAATCATGACGACGCATGATCTGGGTCAAGCACGCCGGCTTGCAGGTGATGTATTGTTCTTGTTGAACGGGCGTGTCCACGAACAAGGTGGCGCGTCTGCGTTCTTTACTGACCCGAAAACGTCAGAAGCCAAGGCGTTTCTAGAAGGAGACATCGTCGAATGATCCGTTTTTTTGCCGCGGTTTTGATTGTTTTTGGCAGCCACGTGCAGGCTGACACGATGAAATTGGCGGTCACCACCAGTTTCCACAATTCGGGCCTGTCGGATGTTTTGCTACCTGCCATCAAAGAGGACACCGGGCTCGACGTCTCGTTGTTGGTTGTTGGTACGGGGCAGGCGATCCGGTTGGGCGAAGCGGGGGATGTGGATGCGATTTTGGTGCATTCCAAGGCCGCTGAAGACGCGTTTATTGCGGCTGGGTATGGCACGCACAGGCGTGAAATCATGTACAATGACTTTGTCTTGATCGGTCCCGCAGCCGACCCGGCACAGATCAAAGATACCGGGACCACGGCAGCCGCGTTGCAGCGCATTGCGACGACGCAATCTGCCTTTGTCAGCCGTGGTGATGACAGCGGTACCCACAAAAAAGAGCTATCAATGTGGTCGTCAGCGGCGCTTGATCCGACAGGGTTCGGTGCGTGGTACAAAGCGGTTGGTGCCGGAATGGGCGCGAGCTTGAACACCGCTTCGGGCCTGAACGCGTACATCATGGCGGATCGCGCAAGTTGGTTGAATTTTGCCAACAAAGGCGAACTTGAATTGCTGTTTTCCGGGGACCCGCTGTTGTTCAACCAATACGCATATCTTCCGGTCAATCCTGCCCGCCATGGCCACATCAAAGCGCAAGCCGCGATGACGCTAGAGACGTGGTTAACATCGCCGCGCGCACAGCAGTTGATCAACGGGTACCGGATCAATGACGAGGCATTGTTTGTGTTTAACGCTAAACAATAGCTTGCCGGGAAATGGAAAAGAGTGCGGTCAGTCGTTTCTTAGGCGATCGGTGCTTCGATACGGTTCGTCGGAATTGGTTCACGATGTCTCACTAAAGGTGGCGGCTAATTTCTGGGCTCGCTGCAAGGCGATGTTGCCTTTGCGAAGGGGTGGTATGCTGCCGAGAATTTGAAGGCCGATAAAGAACGGTAGAAACGTATCGATTTCATTTTCCGGCAGCACGCCACTTGCCAAGAACGCAGAAACATCTGGCTCGGCAATTCCGTAAATAAAATCGATGTCACCTGTGTGCTGTAGGGGGGTGTGGAGCTGCGTCCAAACAAGAAACTTGGCCACGTCTTGCACAATGGGCAATCGCGCTTTGCCTTGGATGTCCACGCCGTAGATCGTGCCGTCGTGATAGTGAGCATTGATGCTGGAATAATCACCGTGAATTGCCGCTTTGGTAATACTCATGCCGCGCAGCGGAGCGGCCAATTTTTGGACCTGTTGCAAGACTGGATCGAATATTTCGACTAAGCTATTGGGTTGATTTTCGCCAAACGCAGTGATCCGTTTCTTGATCCACCAATCGGGGCTAAATTTATGGGATATTTCGGAACGACCCGTTGTGTAGGTTTTTAACCAACGCCCGCTGAGGTCCATCAACGCCATCCTCTCTTGAAATTCCGCATGTTTGATGGCCTCGCTTAGCCGGGTGCCCGGCGCAAAAGTGAGCACGATCAGCCCCAATTCCGGGAAGGCCCTGAGGCACTCGTTTACCCTGAACGGCGGCGCATTCATAAACGCAGCCAGCGTGCCGAGCTCGGCTTTTGCGGCCAGGATGCGGCGCGCCGGTTCAGCATCCAAGAATTTCTTAATGACCACTTTTTGGCCGCCAAAAATGCAAATGGCGGTGGCTTGATCTGGGCCCGTTTTCAGCACCTCTTCGACATGAAAATCCGAGAACGCAGCGTGACCACTGACCAATTTATGCAGGTCAATTTCTACGCTTAATTTATCAAGGATGCTTGGCATCAGATCCACCTTTGGCGTCGTAAGTTACAGCACAAAGCGCCATTATTCGAAATTCAGAGCATGCGTTAGACCTGCCTGATTGCCCAGGCCAAGGTTGTGTTTATAGACCCGCCAATTCTTGGCCGTGTGTTTGTAGGCCGCGTTAAATTGGCAAAAGCAACCTTTGCATCGCTCGTCAAAATGCGGTCCAAAATCCGAAACGGAACACCTGCAACATTAAATCCCCTGCCTGCAATTTTGCCAAGACATTGATCTAACGAGGTAAAGCTCCCTTTCTCCACGAGAATGTCGATCCTGAGGCGGTGATTTAGCTTAAGTTCGTTTCCCATCCGTGTCATCCATACCAGAGATGTCGTTTGCCATATTTACGATAGACAAACGGTGGACTTAGAACCACTTCAATATTTGGTACTCTTATGCTTACTCAGTTCAAAGGGCTAATCCGGTTCTCGTATCCCGCTGAGGGTGGTTTTAAATTGAACCGGCAATCCGAAGGGAATGTTGCAGACGCGCTGTTTCATCCTGACCGGTTGCGTCGCCGGATGGAATTGTTTCGCCGCTTCACCCTGCCATCTTTGATCGCGCAGACGGATCAGGACTTCAAAGTCGCTATTCTCATCGGGGAAAAGATGCCGGCTGAGTTCCGCAAAGAGCTAGAAGACATGCTCGCGCCTCATGCGTTTGCCAAAGTCGTAGCACTGCCACCGATGGAACATTTCAAGGCAACACAAGCGGCCCTCGCTGCGATCCCGACGCTGCAAGACACGTCGCATATTGCCACATTTCGGTTAGATGACGACGACGCCATCCACATAGAAATGATCCAGCGCATTCGAAATCTCGCACAGGGCCTTTTGCAAATGCGCGAAGACGAGCGACCGTTTGTCATCGGGTTCATGCACGGCCATTTCATGTCGCTAGAGGGCGATTTAGCTGTTGTGTCGCGCGTGACAGAACGGACACCTTTGGGCGTCGGTTTGACGATGGTGGCCCCTGCCGCATCGCCCGTTAATATCTTCGTCCAGAACAATCATCGATCCATCGCTGAGAGATTTGACACCTACACAGATGCAAGTCGCCCGATGTTCATTCGAACTGTCCATGATCTGAACGACTCAGGGGCGGTGAATTCTGGCAAAATGTTCGCACTGGAGACCCCAGAGGATTGGGAGACGTTCCACCGATCGTTTGCGCTCGACCTTGATGGGGTGAATTTGCATACGCTTTTTGAATACTGACACAACCCAATCACTACATGTTCAACGCATTTGATTTTTGTTGAACACATCGTTATGTTCAACAGGCATTAGTTTTGTTGAACACGAGGATCCACCATGATTGATCGTCATTCTACCACGGCCCATGCGGCCTATCATGATTTGATGCGATCCTTACTGGATGAGCAGATCTCGAACATTCGCGGTACGCCTACACGTGTCGTGCGTGGCGGGAAATCCTACTGGTATGACAGTTTTCGGATTGGGTCGGACGTTCGCAAAACCTACATCGGGGAAGAAAGCCCAAAGCTGCTGGAGCGGCTAGATCACCTGAAAGAGCTTCGTCAAGAAACCGACGAACGCCGCAAACATCGCAGCCGCTTGGTTCGCATATTGCGCGCCGAAGGGTTTCAGAATGTCGATGCTGCAACAGGCAGCTTGATGTCTGCGCTTGGTAGGGCAGGGGTGTTTCGGCTCGGTGGTACGGTTGTGGGAACGCACGCGTTTCGACTTTATGAAGGCACGCTTGGGGTGCGCTACAGGTTCGACGACATGGCCCAAACCGGTGACATCGACATTGCCAGTTTTGAACAATTGTCTTTGGCGCTAGAGGACATCGTCAATCCGCCTTTGCCCGAAGTCTTGGATGGGTTTTCTTTTGCGCCGGTCCCAAGCCTCGACGGCAACAAAGTGTGGCGTTGGCGTCAAACCCGCAACGATCTGATGGTCGAATTCCTGACACCGTCGTTTACCGAAGACGAAGGCGTTCGCCCCTTGGCGGCGCTTGGCGTGGATGCGCAATCATTGCATCATCTCAACTATCTGATCGCAGATCCGATCAAAGCGGTGGTGACCTATCGCAGTGGTGTTCTGGTGCAAATCCCAAGGCCTGAAAGATTTGCAATCCACAAGCTGATCGTAGCGGATCGACGTCGGAAAACAGCGAATGCGCTCAAGTCCGAAAAAGACCGATTGCAGGCAAAATTCTTGGTCAAAATCTTGACTGAAGACAGGCCCGACGACCTCCTTGAGGCTTACACCGACGCGCGCAACGCAGGCCCAAAGTGGCGCGCACGCCTAGACGCTACGCTGGAGCGACTTCCCTCTGTGAAGACCATGTTAAGTTCACTTTGAAGCGCTTTGTGATGCCAAAAAGCGTGCGGGGCAGGGGAGCACCTTACTTTGCAAACCCCAAGCTGCCCATTGTCAGACTTAACGCCCGAGCAAAGCTATTGGAAATTTCCAGTCAACCAGAGCACGACAGTATTATTGATCAAAGAAACAATTAGACCATGTTTAATGTGATCCTAGGCACAAGCCACTACATCGCAGATCTTAAAATCTCTAAACACATTTGCTCGGACAATGGGTACGGGTTTCCCTTCATTGACGACGTGTTAGTCGCTGCGGTTGCAACATCGCGATGATCTTCTTGTCGTAACCCCAAATCGCCCAGCCCGCGTAGGCCCATTTGTGTTGACCATTCTCGTAATCCAACGACGCCGGCGCCTTCTTGCGATTGCCCAAAATTGTTATCAATTTGGTGAAGTACCCAAGTAAGTTTGGCGAGAATGCTGGTATCGCGTTGCGAGTTCCGAAGATGTGTTTCTAGAACGGCAGGCAGCAATGCCCCGCAGATTTCCCCATGCGGTGCATTCGTTTCGCCACCGATCACCCCCGCAAAACCATGGACAGCGCCAAGTCCTGCGTTGGCTAAGGCCAAGCCGCCACACGTGCTGACCCATGCCATCACATCCCAACCGTCAGAACAGTCTTTTTCAACCACATCGCGCAACACTCTGAGGCCCTCAGGTATCGCCGCACGACACAGCGCGTCCGTCATCGGGTTCGCTTTGACAGACAGATAAGGTTCGATGACTTGTGTCACGGCATCCAATCCAGCACAGAGTGCCACGTGTTTGGGCGCACCTTGCATCAGGATCGGGTCTACGATGGCGATCCGCGGGATCATGCGAGGATCGCGCAAGCTGACCTTTAGGCCGCGGTCGGGCACTGAAATCACAGCATTTTTGGTCACTTCAGCGCCGGTTCCCGCTGTGGTGGGCAACGCGATCATCGGGATTGGCGAATGCTCTAGGGGCCGCCCGTTTCCGACAACCTCGAGATATTCGATGGGCTGTCCATCGCAGGAAATAAAGGCTGCAAGCGCCTTGGCAAAGTCCATCACGGACCCGCCCCCCAAGGCAACCACGACATCAGGCCGAACGCCACTAAGTTGCGCCAATGCGGTTTCCAAGTCGGGCAAGGACGGCTCGTTTTTGCAAGCGATTGTATTGGTTGCCAGCCCTGCGTCAGTGCAGGAGGTTATCAGCCACTGTGCCCTTTTGGCGTTTGCGCCATGAACCACAAGGGCAGTATCCCCGAACTGCGAGGCCAAGGCCGCTGTCTGTTGGCTTTGCCCTCGACCAAAGTGAATTGCTTGTGGGCCAAAAAAGGAAAACATGACGTTGTGGCCTTTATGTGTGTGGACCGTGTTGGGTCGTTTCAAACGCTGAGTGTTGCGGTGACTGCTTTCTGCCAGCGCGCGTATTTTGTCTGACGAAGTGCCACATCCATCCCTGGCACAAACTGTGTTTCGCGCGCCCACCCTGCTGCAAACCCAGCTTGATCAGGATAAACCCCGGCGTACATTCCCGCCAACCATGCGACCCCCAGAGCAGTTGTTTCACGGATCGTCGGGCGGTCCACCGGAGCACCAATAATGTCTGACAGAAACTGCATCGTCCAATCGCTCGCACACATGCCGCCATCGACGCGCAGGGTTGGCTGTATGCCAGTGACTTTCCAGTCTGATGACATCGCCTCTAGCAGATCGCGCGTTTGATAGCCGACGCTTTCCAGCGCTGCTTTGGCCAGTTCGGCAGGGCCGGTGTTGCGGGTCAAACCAAAGGTGGCACCACGACAATCCGCGTCCCAATAGGGTGCGCCCAGTCCTACAAAGGCGGGCACAATCACGACGTCTTGATGCGGATCCGCTTGTTCGGCAAGCGTTTGGGCCTCGGCCGCGTTTGCGATAATTTGCAACCCATCGCGCAGCCACTGGACAACCGCGCCCGCCACAAAAATCGACCCTTCAAGGGCATAAGTTGGCTTGCCATCAAGTTGATACGCGATGGTCGTAAGCAACCTGTTTTGCGACACAACGGGCGTATGGCCAGTGTTCAAAAGCGCAAAACACCCTGTGCCGTAGGTCGATTTCATCATGCCCGGTTCAAAGCAGGCCTGCCCAACAGTCGCTGCTTGTTGATCGCCAGCAACACCACAAATCGGGATCGACTGGCCGAATATGTCCGCCTTGGTTTGACCAAAGTCGGCGGCGCAATCTTTGACCTCGGGCAGCATCTGCATCGGGATATCGAGAAGGTCGCAGATCGTCTGGCTCCACCGTCCTTTGTGAATGTCATACAGCATCGTGCGGGCGGCGTTAGTGGCGTCAGTTGCATGGACTGCTCCGCCCGTCAGCTTCCAGATCAAAAAGCAATCAACTGTCCCAAACAGCAATTCGCCCTGCACTGCACGGTCACGCGCGCCGTCAACATGATCCAATATCCAGCTAAGTTTGGTGCTGGAAAAATACGGATCAATCAGCAAGCCAGTGCGGGCTGTTATCATTGGTTCGTGGCCGGCATCTCGCAAAATATGGCAGTGATCAGCTGTACGCCTGTCCTGCCAAACGATTGCATTGTGAATGGGATCGCCCGTCGCCTTATCCCAAACAACCACCGTCTCGCGCTGATTTGTAATGCCGATTGCAGCAATCTGGGCAGGGGTAATTTCGGCCTGTGCAATTGCGGCACGGCACGTGGAAAGCGTTGTGTCCCACAGGTCTTGGGGGTCGTGTTCGACCCATCCTGATTGCGGAAAGTGTTGTGGAAATTCTGATTGGTTTTGGGCCACAGCGACCATGGTTCCGTCAAACAAGATCGCACGGGTCGATGTCGTGCCCTGATCGATTGCGAGAATGTAACTCATGGGGTGGCTCAGTGCGTTAGGGTGCAAAAAAGGCAGGGTATCCGGGGCCAAACTGCGGCCCCGGATGATCGGTTTAGTTCCAGGATTTGATCAGCTCGTCATACGCGATCGTGACTGGTTTTTCGTTCTCGTCCGCCAATTTAGCTTTTGGCGAACCAGGTTGATTGAGCCAGTAAGACGGATCACTTTCGTCATTCATAACCGGACCAATGTCACCTTGAACACCAGCACGCTCTAGACGGATCAGAACTTTTTCCTGATCTGCACACAGTGAATCAAGTGCTTCTTGCGGCGTTTTCGCACCGGACATTGCATCACCGATGTTCTGCCACCACAGCTGCGCCAGCTTTGGATAATCAGGTACGTTTGTACCCGTTGGTGACCACTGAACCCGCGCAGGTGAACGATAGAATTCGATCAAACCACCCAGTTTCGGTGCCCGCTCTGTAAAGCTTTCGTGCTGGATTGTTGATTCACGAATGAATGTCAGACCGACATGGCTTTTCTTTACGTCTACGGTTTTGGAGGTCACGAACTGCGCATAAAGCCACGCAGCTTGTGCGCGATCCACAGGTGTGGATTCCATCAGCGTCCAGGAACCGGCATCTTGGTAACCGATTTTTGTCCCTTCAGACCAATACGCACCGTGCGGAGACGGGGCCATACGCCATTTTGGCGTGCCATCTTCGTTCATCACAGGCAGATCAGGTTCGATCGACGCAGCTGTAAACGCTGTGTACCAGAACATCTGCTGTGCAACATTTCCTTGGGCAGGGATCGGGCCTGCTTCGGAAAATGTCATACCGGCAGCCGCAGGTGGAGAGTATTTTTCCAACCATTCGATTGCTTTGGTCACAGCGTAAACTGCTGCTGGGCCGTTGGTGGCACCACCACGTGCGACACATGAACCAACCGGTTGCGATTTTTCGTTAACACGGATGCCCCATTCATCAACTGGCAGGCCGTTTGGTTCACCTTTGTCGCCGGCACCAGCCATGGACAGCCACGCGTCAGTGTAACGCCAGCCCAAAGACGGATCTTTTTTGCCGTAATCCATGTTGCCGAACACGTCGCCGTCAACACCCATGCGTGACAAGTCACGACCGGTAAAGAATTCAGCGATGTCTTCGTACGCGGACCAGTTGACCGGAACGCCCAGATCGTAGCCGTATTTGGCCTTAAAGTCAGCCTTGTTGATGTCGTCGTTGAACCAATCGTAGCGGAACCAATAGAGGTTCGCGAACTGTTGGTCGGGCAGTTGGTAAACTTTGCCATCCGGGCCTGTGGTGAACGACAGACCAATGAAGTCTTCGAGATCAAGGTTCGGGTTGGTCACTGCCGCGCCTTCGCCAGCCATCCAGTCTGTCAGGTTGCGGGCCTGTTGATAGCGCCAGTGTGTGCCGATCAAATCACTGTCGTTGATGTAGGCATCATAGATATTTTCGCCCGACTGCATTTGCGTTTGCAGCTTTTCAACAACATCACCTTCGCCGATCAGATCATGGGTGACCTTGATGCCGGTGATGGCCTCAAACGCTGGTGCCAGCACTGTGGATTCATACGTGTGCGTGCCGATCGTCTCAGAGACGACGTTGATCGACATGCCCGCGTAAGGGGCTGCCGCGTCGACAAAAAACTGAAGCTCAGCTTCTTGATCTGCGCGTGACAGTGCCGACAGATCGCCGATTTCACTGTCTAGAAATGCCTTGGCGGCATCCATATCTGCAAAGGCTGGTGCGGCAAACATGCAGGCCACCAGACCCATTGCAGTGGTCCCTTTAAGTCGCAAGTTCATTCTTGTTCCTCCCTAAAATAGAACATTCGAGACAGCGGATCTTGCAAACCAAACCGCCTCATAGTGCCCGCCTTTACACCCAGCGAAAAACCGCGATGGCGTAAAAGAGACATACGATCAGTGCCCCCCATTGGGGCGCGCTGAGCATTCCAAGCCAAGCCAGATTGATAAAGGCCGAGCCAAGTAACGTGATGAACAACCGATCACCACGCGTCGTTTCGATCCCTAAAACACCGGTGCGCGGTGTTTCGGGAAATTTGATTGCCAGCACCGTAAAGGTCACCAGCGTTGCCGCGATAATTGCGAAAAACAGGGCGGTTGGTCCGGTCCATGCCATCCATTCCATTGCGAATTCTCCCTATACGCGCCCAAGGGCAAAACCCTTGGCGATGTAGTTGCGGACAAAATAAATTACCAAGGCGCCCGGCAGGATCGTCAAAACCCCGGCCGCCGCCAACACACCCCAATCGATGCCCGCGGCCCCAACTGTGCGGGTCATCGTGGCGGCAATCGGCTTGGCATTCACAGACGTCAATGTGCGGCTGAGCAGCAATTCGACCCATGAGAACATGAACAAAAAGAACGCGGTGACACCGATGCCCGAGGCGACCAAAGGCGTGAATATCTGTAGGAAAAAGCGTGGGAACGAATAGCCGTCGATATAGGCGGTTTCGTCGATTTCCTTGGGCACGCCGCGCATGAAACCTTCTAAGATCCAAACCGCTAATGGCACGTTGAACAGGCAATGCGCCAAGGCCACAGCGATGTGCGTGTCGAACAATCCAACCGAGCTATAAAGCTGAAAGAACGGCAGTGCGAACACCGCAGGTGGGGCCATCCGGTTGGTGAGCAACCAAAAGAACAGATGCTTGTCGCCCATGAACGAATAGCGGCTAAAAGCATAGGCCGCGGGCAGTGCGACCACCAGCGAGATGATCATGTTCATCAACACATACAGCATCGAGTTGATGTAGCCTGTGTACCACGATGCGTCCGTCAAGATCGTCAGATAATTGTCAAACGTCAGGTCGCGCGGCCACAAGGTAAAGCTGTTCAAAATCTCTGAATTGGTCTTGAGGCTCATCATCACCAGCCAGTAAATCGGCAACAACAAGAACAGCAGATACAGGCCCATAACGATGGCGTTGCCTTTGACTTTTGGCAGGCCAAACCGGCGCTTTGGCGCGTGAATTGTAAAATCTGACATCAGTGACCATCCCTTTTGTCGAGGTTCGTCATCACGGTGTAAAACACGTAAGACACCAGCAGAATTACGAGATAATACATGATCGAAAACGCCGCTGCGGGGCCTAGATCAAATTGGCCAAGCGCCATTTTCACCAGATCAATCGACAGGAACGTGGTCGAATTGCCGGGCCCACCACCAGTGACCACAAAGGGTTCGGTGTAGATCATAAAACTGTCCATGAACCGCAGCAGGATCGCGATCATCAGAACGCCCATTATCTTGGGCAGCTCGATAAAACGGAACACACTTAGACGGCTGGCCTGATCGATTTTGGCCGCTTGATAATAGGCGTCAGGGATCGATTGCAGGCCGGCATAGGCTAACAGCGCTACCAGCGACGTCCAGTGCCACACATCCATCACAATGACGGTGATCCATGCGGCGTAAAAATCTTGGGTGTAGTTGTAGTCAATGCCCAAAGCGGACAGCGTGTAGCCCAACAGACCAATATCGACGCGCCCGAAAATCTGCCAAATCGTACCAACGACATTCCACGGAATAAGCAAGGGCAGGGACATCAGCACAAGGCATAGCGACGCCCAGAATCCCTTTTTCGGCATGTTCAGCGCGACAAAAATGCCGAGCGGAATTTCGATGGCCAGAATGATTGCTGAAAACGCAATCTGGCGTCCCAGTGCATCCCACATCCGTTCAGACGCCAACATTTCCTGAAACCACTCAAGCCCGACCCAAAAGAATTTGTTGTTCCCGAACGTGTCCTGAACAGAATAATTCACCACGGTCATCAACGGGATGACGGCGGAAAAGGCGACGAGCAAAAGCACGGGCAGGATCAGAAACCACGCCTTATTGTTTACGGTTTTGTTCATTTCAGGCCACCTTTGGCGCAACACGCCAGCTATCTGAGTAGATGTTGATACCCGCTGGATCAAAGACGACCCGGTTCATTTCGGGTGAAATTTCGGCCCCTTCGGGCGCAAGGATGTTGATCTCGGATCCGTTAAAATCAGCGCGCACGATTTTGTGGCGACCAACATCTTCGACCCGTTTGATTGTCACGGGCAGACCGTCCTCGCCCGACGACAGGGACGTAAATTCGGGCCGCACACCCAGTTCAACGCGGCCTGTTGGCGTGCCGAAAGCCTTGCCCAGACTAATCTGCGTGCCGCCCAGAACCGCCTTGTCGCCCTGAACGTCCGCCTCCAGCACATTCATGCCGGGCGACCCGATAAAATAGCCGACAAACGTGTGTTCGGGCTGCTCGAACAATTGCTGGGGCGTGCCCATCTGAACAACGCGACCATCATACATTACAACAACTTTGTCAGCGAATGTCAGCGCCTCGGTCTGGTCATGGGTCACGTAGATCATCGTATGACCAAATTCGTGGTGCAGGGATTTTAACTGCGTGCGCAGTTCCCATTTCATGTGGGGGTCGATGACGGTCAATGGCTCATCAAACAGCAGCGCATTGACGTCTTCGCGCACCATGCCACGGCCCAGCGAAATCTTTTGCTTGGCATCGGCTGTCAGGCCACGGGCCTTGCGATCTAGCGTCGCCTCCATCCCGATCATGGCCGCAATTTTCTGCACGCGATCTTTGATGTAGGCAGGATCAGCGCCGCGATTGCGCAACGGAAACGCCAGATTGTCACGCACTGTCATCGTGTCATAGACCACGGGAAACTGAAAAACCTGCGCGATATTGCGTTCGGTTGTGGGCGACAGGGTGACGTCTTTGTCGTTGAACAAAATACGGCCCTGACTGGGATGCAAAAGGCCGGAAATGATATTCAGCAGCGTGGATTTTCCACAACCGGACGCACCAAGCAGCGCGTAGGCTTCGCCGTCCACCCAGTCGTGGTTCAGTTCCTTTAACGCAAAGTCGTCTTCGCTCTTTGGGTTGGGCAAGTAAGAATGCGCCAAGTTTTCGAGGGTAATTTTTGCCATTTTTAATATCCCTCAGGCTGCGGTTGCGTAAGATGCAGGGGCAATCGACGTGCCGTCTTGGGCAAAGATGTAGACGTGGCTTTGATCCAGATAGACCGCCAAATCGGACCCGATTGGCAAATCCTTGACGCCGTGTACCAGACCCACCCAGTTTTCGCCGTGATGATCGAGGTGGATAAATGTCTCGGAGCCGGTGATCTCGGTCACTGTCAGCTTGCCGGTAAAGGCCAGCGCATCGGGCCCCGGTTTTTCCAGCTTTAGATGGTTCGGCCTGAACCCCGCAATATAGCTGCCATCGGCCAACCCCGCAAAAGCACCTGTGGCTGCGATGATGGACTGCCCGTCACCAAAATCAAAGCGCGTGCCAGTTTTTTGAACCGTCAGAAAATTCATTGGCGGATCAGAAAAAACGCGGGCGGTCGTCGCATTGACTGGTTTGCGGTAAACAATCGGCGTTTTGTCAAATTGGGTAATCGTGCCTTCCCAAACCGCCGCCGTATTACCGCCCAGCAAAAGCGCCTCTTCTGGTTCGGTCGTTGCATAGACAAAGATCGATCCGGCCTCTTCAAAGATTTTGGGGATCTCGGCGCGCAATTCTTCGCGCAGTTTGTAATCAAGGTTCGCCAATGGTTCGTCCAACAACACCAAACCGGCATCTTTGACCAACGCACGCGCCAGCGCGCAACGCTGTTGTTGGCCGCCAGATAATTCCAGCGGTTTGCGGTCCAGAAAGGGCGACAATTGCATCAGGTCAGCGGCTTTGCGAACGGCTGCATCAATCTGGTCAGCGGACTGGCGCAACAGCCGCATGGGGCTGGCGATATTGTCGTAAACCGTCATGGACGGATAATTAATAAATTGCTGATACACCATGGCAACGCCACGATCCTGCACGCGCATGCCGGTCACGTCCGTCCCATTCCAGATGACCTTGCCGGTATTGGGCACATCCAGACCTGCCATCAGGCGCATCAACGACGTTTTGCCCGACGACGTTGGCCCCAGCAGCACGTTCATCGTGCCGCTTTGCAGCGTTAAATCCGTGGGGTAGATGTGTGTTTGGCCGTTCATGACCTTGGACACACCCTCTAAAATCAGTGACATTTCTCTCTCTCCCCTCGCAGTTCACACTGCGCGTTGCTGTGGCGGCATGGCAGCGAGCCATGCGTCAAGCACCTGAATTTCTTGTGTCGTGAGCCGAAGACCAAGTTTGGATCTGCGCCAAATGATGTCTTCGGCTGTCTGTGCAAATTCTTTGTCCACGAGCCAGTTGACTTCGCGTGCGGTCAGATCTGCGCCAAAGGTCTGGCCAAGATCCGACGCGACATTTGCATCCCCCAGAACGAGAAACGCATCGGTGCCGTACGCTTTAATCAAACGGTCCACCCAGCGTTCCGTCAAGAAAGAATATCGGGCAAGCAACTTTGCTCTTAGCGCGGGCACACCGTCGACCGGAAAATCACCGCCGGGCAAAGCGACACCAGCCGTCCAAGGCGCCGTCTTGCCCTCAAAAAACGGCGCGATCTTTTCAAGCGCAGTTTCAGCAAGCCTGCGGTAGGTCGTGATCTTACCCCCGAAGATATTCAGGATCGGCGCGCCAGCGGATTGGTCCACTTTTAAAACATAGTCCCGTGTCGCGGCCGTCGCCGAACTTGCACCGTCGTTGTACAAGGGGCGCACACCTGAATAGGACCACACAACGTAATCGTCGGAGATGTCTTGTTTCAGGTATTCAGATGCGAATTGCAGCAGATACGTTTGTTCATCGGGCGTACACACCGGCGTTAGGCTGGTGTCAGGATGATCCGCGTCTGTGGTGCCGATCAGGGTGAAATCGGTCTCGTAGGGGATCGTGAAAATGATCCGTCCGTCGGCCCCTTGAAAGAAATAGCATTTGTCGTGGTCGTATAATTTGCGGGTCACGATGTGGCTGCCGCGCACCAGACGCACGCCCTCGGCTGCATTTATCCGGACGGTATTGCGGATGATGTCTTGGACCCACGGACCACCGGCGTTCACCAACATGCGGGCACGCACCGTGCGCTGTGCGCCGTCTTGCGCCACCAGCGTAACATGCCAGATGCCATCAACGTTTTGGGCTGCTGACACCTTGGTGCGCGTATTGATCTGCGCCCCGCGCGTTTGTGCGTCACGGGCGTTTAACACCACCAAACGACTGTCTTCGATCCAGCAATCAGAATATTCAAAGGCCTGCTCAAAGCGATCCTCGAGCGGCGTGCCCTCGGGGGTGCCGGACAACCGAATGGAGGTGGTTCCCTTGAGTATTTTTCGGCCACCCAAGTTGTCGTACAGGAACAATCCAAACCGGATAAGCCAAGCCGGGCGACGCCCTTTCATCCACGGCATCACGATGTTGAGCAGTTTGGACGTTGGCGTGTCCCCCTCAAAGCGCATGTCTTTGTGGTAGGGCAAGATAAAACGCATCGGCCAAGAGATATGCGGCATGGCGCGCAAAAGGGTCTCGCGTTCGATCAACGCTTCGCGGACAAGACGGATTTCCCAATACTCAAGATAGCGTAATCCGCCATGAAACAGCTTGGTCGATGCTGAAGATGTTGCAGAGGCCAGATCGTTCATTTCGGCCAGCTCGACAGACATGCCACGACCCGCTGCATCGCGCGCAATACCGCAGCCATTGATGCCGCCGCCGATGACGAACAAGTCAACCACATCAAGATGATCGCGCTGATCCAACGAAGCCTCCCCCCAGCTCAAAACTCCGCCGCAGCCTCCCAGCGTGCGACGTAGAGTAAACCAATACTAAAGCTCGCTAACAATCAATAACGAATGTTCGTTTACTTTCGTTATTGAGATATGCGTTTGAATTGTATGTTCTTTTAGGTTCGAAACTTAACCACTTCGCACTGCCCTTTGCGTCTTGTCCTCTTGACGATCATACGAGACGTCTGATTATTTATACCGAATCCATGGCAACGTGGTGCCGTTCGAATTGGAGGAGCTGTGGTTTCGAATTTCAGACAAAAAGAGATACTTGAGCTTGCTCGTAGAGATGGCAAAGTGACGGTAGACGGCCTTGCTGCGTTCTATGACGTCACGGTGCAAACCATCCGGCGCGATCTGTCTGATTTGGCGGAAAGCGGGCGGCTTGATCGGGTCCACGGTGGTGCCGTGGTGCCATCCGGCGTCGTGAACATCATCTACGAAGAACGTCGCCGCCTGAATGAAGCCGGCAAAAAAGCGATTGCTAAAAGATGCGCCCAAGCCATCCCTGACGGCGCGTCGGTGTTCATGAATATCGGCACAAGCACCGAAGCTGTCGCATACGAATTGCTGGACCACGAAAATCTGCTGGTCGTGACAAATAACCTAAACATTGCGAATACATTGGCGGCCAATCACAGTTGCGAAATCATCTTGGCGGGGGGTGTGCTGCGCCGCGCAGATGGCGGCATCGTCGGAGGGCTGACTGTTGAAATGGTCAAGCAATTCAAATTCGACTATTCAGTTTTGGGCTGCTCAGCAATTGATGGTGACGGCGATATGCTGGATTTTGATGGTCAGGAAATTATGGTGACCAAAACGGCGATCCATCGATCCCGCAATGTAATGGTTGTCGCCGATCAGCTGAAATTTGAACGCAAGGCGCCGCTGACGATTTGCTCGCTCGCAGATGTTGCGGTGCTGTTCACAGACGGTGCATTGCCAATAGACCTAATTGAAAATTGCAAAACTTGGGGAACCGACGTTGTGTCAGTCTAAGTGAACAAGACAAGGATTTTCCAGGGCGGTGAAATCAAGTGGTACTGTTTTGAGTGCGGCACTCTTTTGCATCGCGCAGAAATGCAGTTGACGCCCATCGTGGAAAAGAACCACCAGAGGGTTGGGTAAAAACCTAGCCTGCTGGCAACGATTGACCTGTGTGCCCAGAGATCCACTTGATTTGCTGAGTGTCGCCCGGACGATTGAGGTGGACAGTTCTGTCGCAGCAGGAGTCATGGGACGGGGCTTTGTTGCACAAATCGGTTTGCTAGGATTCATGTTGTGAATCGAGCGTGTTAGCAGACCATCATGAGTAGCTGGACACCGACGACTTACAAGACCATGAACTGGTCAGATTACAATCGAGCCCTGAAGCAGCGGGGTTCGCTGTCGATCTGGTTTGACGCTGCTATGGCTTGGGATGCGATGCCATCTGGCCGACGGGGCCGTCAACAGGCGTATAGTGATGCGGCGATCCAAGCCTGTCTGACGATTAAAATGCTGTTCGGTTTGCCCCTAAGGCAGACGACGGGGTTTGTCGAAAGCCTCCTGGAATTGGCCGGGTTGGACTGGACGGTGCCAGACTTCAGTACCTTGCGTCGGCGGCAGAGAACGTTGTCGGTCATCATTCCCTATCAGGGCTCACCGGGGCCATTACATCTGCTCATTGATAGTACCGGCATTAAAGCTGAAGGCGAAGGTGAGTGGAATGCCCACAAGCATGGCGGCCCTAAACGCCGCCTCTGGCGCAAAATTCACATTGGTATCGATGAAGAAACACTAGAGATACGTGCCGTCGAGGTCACCAGTAGCGGCATCGGTGACGCACCCATGCTACCTGACCTGCTCGATCAGATCCCCCCGGACGAAGAGATTGGCAGTGTCACCGGGGACGGTGCTTACGACACCCGCAAATGCCACGATGCAATTGCAGAACGTAACGCCCATGCTGTCATTCCACTGCGTAAGAACGCCAAGCTGTGGAAGCCCGACACGTCCGGAGCCAGAGCGCGCAACGGAGCGGTCCGATACTCAAAGTACCTGGGTCGCGCAATGTGGCGGCAAGTCACTGGATACCACCGCCGAAGCCGCGTCGAAACAAAGATGCATTGTCTGAAACTGCTGGGTCAATCGCTCATGGCCCGCGACTTTGATCGCCAGGTCGCTGAGATCCAAATCCGCGCTGCCATCCTAAACGGCTTCACTGCACTAGGTATCCCCAAGACACAGGCTGTAGGCTAAATCGGTCCGGGGTCAGGGGAGGTCCGACCTCAACCCGATTTGTGCAACAAAGCCGGTGGA
>NZ_CP170634.1:0-55836 GCF_042932805.1 Pseudosulfitobacter sp. SM2401
GTCCCGAGATATATTGAAAAGGACGCAAGTACTGCCGACGGGCTAGACCCGAAAATCTTGGCCGAAATGTTATCGCGTATTCCTGTCAGTCGCCTTGGCAAGCCCGAAGATGTGGCTGGTATGATCGCATTCTTGTTGAGCGAGGATGCAAGCTATATTACCGGTCAAGTTATTCATGTGAATGGCGGACTATAAGCTTCGGCAAACTCGTGGTCAAAGGTCGTTCCTTCGAAATGATAAGGATGCATGCCTAATTGCTTGAGTTTATTTCGCCGATTTAAGGTTGGAAACTGAAGCTCGCATAACCGGATGATCTGAAACTTGCCCAGTTTAGTCATCGCTTATATAATTTTAACATAAGATAGATTATGTGAAATCTAATTCACCTGATGAACGGCTGCCTTGGGGTGGCGCTAGAAGAGTTTCGCGGAACTCAGGATAAGTTGCAGACTTTTTCGTAGAACCGAGAATTGTGAAAACGGGCGTCTTCTAGGACATCATTGCGCCGTTCGGCATGTTTGATCTGATCGGACCAATCATCTGGCGCTGCCATAATCGGGTTCTGGCGAAAGGATTGAAATTTTTGATTAAAGGGCAGGCAAAGAACACGGCGCCCCAAACACATAGCCCAATAGGTACCGTGGTATGAATTTGTCACGACCGTTTCAGCACTGGCAAGAAATGCGATTGCGTCCTCCATTGTTCCGGTATCGTTGCTGAGTTCTGGAATACCTTTAACCCGCTGGAGATGTTCGGATTTTCTGGCATGCGAGAACAAAACGACGTCGCGCGTTGGGTCCGCAGGAGCGTCAAACAAAGGTGACATTGCCGATGCGCACGGCACATATTCGCACCCCTCTACACCCCAATTCCGGGTTGAAACCAACGCGCAGCTGGCGTCCAAAAGATCGAATTCTACGCTCTTGCTATCCTTTGCAGATAGTCCGACGCCCCAGACCACGCGTTTATCTGCCCCTGCCGTTTTGTAAACGCACGAGGAGACGCACTCTTGAAAAACTTGACCACCGCCTAAAATCGCCAATTTGCAGTCTGGTGTGTCTTCTGAGAAATCAAAAAACCTGTGACTGCCAAGATTTAGGTAGTTGCCGGGCGAACAGGCCAAGTCGCCAACATTGTTTTTGCGCCGACGATGAATGAATGCCGCATCAATCATGGTTTGCCGCTCCGACAGAATCTGCGGTTGCTTGGGATTTCTGCGCTTGTTTCATGACCTGACATTGCACTTCTTTTCGTGTTGAAGCACTCAAACCTTCATCGTTGTCTTTGCAGGGATGAGAACGAAGACAGCGCCCTACTGGCTCATTTTCGCGTCCACCATCGCTTCTTCTGCGATCATCGCCTCTAGTTGACGGCGGAACCGCAGCTGGCCTGCGTCGATGCCCAGATCAATGTGCGGCGAGGTCTTTTTGCTCATGCCGATCTGCACTTGATCCAACACAGCGCGGTCCTCTTCAAACGCGTGCTGCACGTCTTCGGACATCATTTTTGACAGGGCTTCGTCGTTGGGGCGAATATTGCGCAGTTGGAACCAGTAATACCGCGTTTCGGTTTCGGTCGTCGGGGTCATGAAATTGTAGCTGTCCATGATGAACGTGTTTTCGTGCAGCGGCCCATCGACGCCGCCCGTCCCTGCTGGCGTGAACACAGCGCGCACCAACGCATGGCTTGGATAGCGGACCTCATAGTGCTGCAGGCGGTCGCAATTGCCCTCGAATTCGACGACCTTTTTGTAGAACGGTGCCGGTTCGTGATCCATCATCCAGCGATGAACAATGACGCCATTGTCGGTCTTGGTCACCCGCAGCGGTGTGTCTTTTGTGGCGGCGGCGGCGAACGAACTTTGATGCACCCATGCGACGTGCGTGGGGTCCAGCAGGTTGTCGCACATCAGCAGATAGTTGCAGTTCAGCTCCATCGCGGCACCACGATTGATGCCCCATTCAGGGCTATCAAAGTTCGGGATATCAATGATGTCTTCGGGGTCGGCGATTGCGGCATTGCCCATCCAGATCCAGATCAGCCCGTATTTTTCGTGCACAGGAAACGGACGCACACGCGCCGCCGACGGGATGCGCCCGCCCCCCGGTGCCCAAACGCACTGACCCGCGCAATCAAACGTCAGGCCGTGATAGCCGCATTCGATGTTGTTGTCTTTGATCCGGCCTTTGGACAGCGGCAATTTGCGGTGCGGACAGGCGTCCTCCATCGCGATGACTTCGCCGTCGTCAGTGCGGAACATGCAGATTTCTTCACCCAGCACTTTGACCTGCTGCAACTCGTTCACAATTTCTTCGCTCCAGGCGGCGACGTACCATGCATTTTTCAGAAACATATGACTTCCTAGCTGAGGCGGTTTCGTTGGCTGAGTTTGGATCACTGATATACGAAATTTGGCGCTGCAAAAGCCCATCTTGAAACCAACGATGATTTGAGGCGCGCAGGCAAGGATGCTGTTTTACAACAAAGCTTGGCTCTTTTTGTTGTGAAACAGACAAAGACGTGACAGCAGACAGGGCGTGCCATTCGCTACCTGCACACAAACCAAGCCATAGACGCGGGCGAAACTGTGGATAGTATCGCGGTGGAACGTCGCTAATTCCGACCTTAGGAGGTTGCTATGTATGATTTTTCAGTCATTTGGGACTGGATCGCCTTTGCGGTGCGCTGGCTTCATGTCGTCACGGCGATGGCGTGGATAGGGGCGTCGTTCTTTTTCATAGCGCTGGATCTGGGTTTAAAAAAAGCCCCCAACATGCCGACAGGGGTGCATGGCGAAGAATGGCAGGTGCATGGCGGTGGATTTTACCACATCCAGAAATATCTGGTTGCGCCTGAAAACATGCCCGAGCATCTGATCTGGCACAAATGGCAAAGCTACATCACGTGGGTGTCGGGTGCTGCGCTGCTGATGATCGTCTATTGGGTCGGAGGCGAGCTGTTTTTGCTCGATCCGACAAAGGCGAACTTGTCGCTGTTCCAAGGCATCCTGATCTCGGGTGGCTCTTTGACCATCGGGTGGATCGCGTATGATTTCATGTGCAAATCCAAGCTGGGCGAACATTCGACCCTGTTGATGCTGCTGTTGTTTGTGATCCTTGTGATCATGGCGTGGGGCTATGATCAGATTTTTACCGGTCGTGCGGCGCTGCTGCATTTGGGGGCGTTTACCGCCACGATTATGACCGGCAACGTGTTCTTTCAGATCATGCCGAACCAACGCATTGTTGTTGCTGACCTAATGGCCGGCCGCACGCCGGATGCGAAATACGGCAAGATTGCCAAGCTCCGATCGACCCACAACAACTATCTGACGCTGCCGGTCGTGTTTTTGATGCTGTCCAATCACTATCCGCTGGCCTTTGGGACCGAATACAGCTGGATCATCGCCAGCTTGATTTTCCTGACCGGCGTCACGATCCGGCATTATTTCAACACGATGCATGCCACAGGCCAAGGTCCGCATTGGACATGGGCCGTGACGGTCATTTTGATGATCATCATTGCGTGGCTTTCCTCTGTTCCGGGGGGTGACACGTATGAAGAAGCCGAGGCGCGCGCGCTGACGCCGTACGAGCAAAAATTCGTATCCGCCAAAGGGTTCGAGGAGGCGTATGACGTCGTCCTTGGCAATTGCTCGATGTGCCACGCACGCGAACCCAGTTGGGATGGTCTTCGGTGGGCACCCAAGGGCGTGGTGCTGGAAACGCAAAGCGATGTGGCGCGATATGCCGACAAAATTTACATGCACGCAGGCCTTAGCACGGCCATGCCGCCACCAAATGCCATCGCAACGATGACCGCCGAAAACCGCGGTAAAATCGTCGCATGGGTGCGCAATGCGCGGGCGGATTGAACCCAACATTCAGCAAGGACACCGAACATGACGCATCCGCTTTTGACCCCGCAGCACATCCAAGATTACCACACCGATGGTGCCGTTCTTGTGCGTGGTTTGTTCAAGGACCAAGTCGAACAACTGCGCGCGGGTGTTGAACGCAACATGTCTGAACCGGGACCCTATGCCGCCGAAAATCTGCACGCGGGCGAAGGTGGGCGGTTCTTTGATGACTATTGCAACTGGACGCGGATTTCCGAATTTAGCGATGCGATCCATGCCTCACCCGCCGCAGCGGTTGCAGCCGAGCTGATGAAATCAAAAACCGTGCAGATGTTTCACGATCATGTTCTGGTCAAAGAACCCGGCACCTCAAAGCCAACGCCGTGGCACCAAGACAGCCCGTATTATTTTGTCGAAGGCGAACAAACCGTCAGCTTTTGGTCGCCGCTTGATCCGGTTAAACAGGCATCTTTGCGCTGCGTGGCTGGATCACACCGTTGGGAAAAACCGGTTTTGCCGACGCGCTGGCTGGCTGAAACCAGCTTTTATCCCAACGACGACGACTACATGCAGGTGCCCGACCCCGACGCCGAAGCCATGGACGTGCGCGAATGGGATATGGAACCGGGGGACGCAGTTGCGTTCAATTTCAAGACATTGCACGGCGCGCGCGGCAACGAAAGCACGTCCCGCAGACGCGCGTTTTCGCTGCGGTTGATTGGCGATGATGCGCGGTACGTCGGACGGCCCGGCCCCACGTCGCCGCCGTTTCCCGGCCACAACATGCAAGCGGGTCAGCGGCTGCGCGAGGACTGGTTTCCGATGCTGCTTGGCACCCACAGCTAACCCATGACCACGTCTGTGCGCACCATTCCATCACGACCAGATTTGGTGCCTGCGGGCGCGTTCAGCTATCCGGTGGCGCATCCAAAAGACACCCGTTGGTTTGGGTTTCTGCTGCTGCCAGAATTCACGTTGCTGGCGTTTAGTGCCGCATTAGACCCGCTGCGCATCGCCAACCAACTTGCCCAGAAGCCACTGTACGGCTGGGTCGTTTTGTCCGAAGACGGGGATGCCGTCCGGTCATCTTCGGGGATTGACGCCGGTGTTCATGGCGCGCTGCGTGATTTGGAAACCGACACCTATCTGTTTGTTTGCGCCGGCAACCAAGGCACCAAAGTTGCAACGCAAAACGTGCTGGATAGCATTCGCCGTCATGTGCGTTTTGGTGGCAAGGTCGGCGGCATTTGCACGGGGTCCTCGACACTTGCGCGCGCAGGCGTGCTGAAAAACAAACGGTTCACGTTGCATTGGGAAAACCAACCGGGCTTTATCGAAGCCTTCCCTGATCTGACCCCGACCAGCCACCGATACGAACAAGACGGTGATCTGCTGACCTGTGGTGGCGGCGCTGCATCAACCGAAATGATGATTTCGATCATCGCGCAGGATTACGGTCAGGATTTTGCGATTGCTGTGTCGGATATGTGTCTGAACGGGCCGGATATTTCTTCGCGCACAGAGCAACGTTCGTCCATCGCCAAGGCGATCAGTTCGCGCAATCCACGGGTGCTTGGCGTTTTGCGGGCGATGTATGCCAACATCGAAGAACCCCTTGCGTTAGAGGACCTCGCCGAGCTTGCCAGCATTTCACGCCGTCAGATGGAGCGCCAATTCAAGCAGTTGCTGAACGAGGCCCCCGCCCAAACCTACCGCAACATTCGACTGGATCGCGCAAGATCGCTGCTGATGGAAACCGACCTTGGCATCATGCAGGTTGCCATGGCCAGCGGGTTCAATTCGAACGAAGTCTTTACCCGTCATTTCCAGACCCGATACGGCGAAACGCCCAAGGGCCACCGCAGTCGTTTAAAGAGCAAAGACGCTTAGAACCCTCACACTTATACAGAAAGACAAAACATGATTGAACGGATTGAAACGGGGGCGCGGTCCTCAAAAATTGTGAAACATCGCGGCGTTGCCTACATCACTGGCCAGGTCGGCGAAGGGGCCACGATCGAGGACCAAACCATCGAATGTCTGCGTCGCCTCGACGCGCTGCTGATCAAAGCAGGCTCGTCACGCGAACAGATGTTGCGGGCCACCATTTGGCTGGCGGACATGAGCGATTTTAACGGGCTGAACGAAGTCTGGAACGCGTGGGTGCCCGAAGGTCACGCCCCTGCCCGCGCCTGCGGCGAGGCAAAACTGGCGCGCGCAGAACTAAAAGTCGAGATCATCGTCGACGCGGCCTACGACGACTAAAACTTGCCCTCCATTCTTACCTGAAAACCCTACGCCTGAAAGCGATCCAAATGCCCCAACAGACCGTTCTGATCACCTCTGCCACCGGCCGCATCGGCAAAGAACTGGTGGCGCGCCTTGCCAAGGACCCCGCATTTATTGTGCGCGCATGCTATTTTAGCGAGACCAAAGCCGACAGCCTTTTGGCGCTTGGCGCGGACGAAGTTGTGAAATTTGATCTCTCGGATCAGGGCACATGGGCCGCCGCCCTTGCGGGCGTCAGTGCGGTCTATTCAGCCTCGCTTGATCCGATGTTGCAAGGCCATCTGGCGTTTGCCAAAGAGCTAGGCAAACGGCGCGATCAAATCAAACACGTCGTGCGCGTCAGCTGCATGGGGGCCGATACCAACACCGCGTCCTACGTCGCAGATCAGCACGCATCGCGCGCAGGCGCAGGCATTCCGTTGATGTTGCAACACTACTGGTGGGGCGAAAAAGCACTGATCGACGAAGGCCTGAATGTCACAGCACTGCGCAACAACTTTTTCATGAACCACCTGCTGAAAACCGACTGCGAAAACATTGATCGCGAAGGCTGGTTTTCAAACCCCTTGGGCGACATGCGAAATTCGTTTGTCGCCACCCGCGACATCGCCGAAGTTGCGGCGGTTGTGTTGTCCGAAGGGCCGGACAGGCACGCGAACAAGTTCTACGACATCACCGGCCCTGCCCCACAATCCATGTCGGAAATCGGCGCTGATTTAGGTCGCGCGATGGGTAAAACCATCGAATACCGCGCCCAATCGATGGTCGATTTCGAGGCGGATTTTGGCGCGACACGGGCGGAATTCTTTGAATATCTGACAAACGGTTTTTACACGCGCTGTAGCCCTGATTTCTACAATCTGACAGGTCACAAACCGACCTCGTATTACGACTACCTGACGACCAAAGGGGCCAGTGGCGAAACCGGTCTTGAGGAATTGTGGCAAGGCAACCTTTGGAAAAAAGGCGAAGACGCGATGAAAGATGCGGCCAAAGTGTAAAGCCTGTTCGCTACCTTAACCCCAACAGTGCCCGTGCTTGTTGGGGCGTCGCAACGGCACGTTCGTATTGGGCGCACAGCCCGACAACCCGTTCCACCAAGGCTGCATTCGACGACGCGAGCCGGTCTTTATCGAACCGGACGTTGTCCTCCAGTCCGGTCCGTGCGTGCCCGCCATTTGACACCGCCCACTCGTTCACCGTGATCTGGTCACGGCCAATACCAGCCGCACACCACGGCGCGCCAGGGAACAGTCGTTCCACGGTTTCCAAATAAAAATCAAACACTTGGCGGTCCACAGGCATCGCGTTTTTCACACCCATCACAAATTGCACGTAAGGCGTTGCGGCGATCTGACCTTTGGCGTGCAGGTCTGCAGCGCGGAAAATATGGCTTAGGTCAAAGGCTTCGATTTCGGGTTTTACATCGTATTTGACCATCTCGGCAGCCAGCCAATCCACCAAATCAGGCGGGTTTTCGTAGACCCGCGTGGGGAAATTGTTGGACCCTACTGACAGCGATGCCATGTCCGGACGTAGCGACAACATCCCGCCCCGGGTTTTGCCTGCGCCTGATCGCCCGCCCGTCGACAGTTGGATAATCATGCCGGGGCAATGTTTTTCGACACCTTCTTTGAGCGCTGCGAATTTTTCCGGATCGGAACTGGGCGTTTCGTCGTCGTTGCGCACGTGGGCGTGGCAAATGCTGGCACCGGCCTCAAAGGCGGCGTGCGTCGATTCGATTTGCTCAGACACGGTGACAGGCACGGCTGGATTGTCGGCCTTTGTCGGCACAGAGCCCGTGATCGCGACGCAGATAATACAGGGGTCAGTCATGCTCATGGTCACGTCCTTTTTGGTGGGTGCGCCGACCCTATGATTGATCGGCAAGACGTTCAAGGATCGGACAATCGGGACGGGTGTTGCCAGCGCAATCGCGGATCAAATCTGACAGGGTGGCACGCATCGCCTCGAGGTCCGCAATCTTGGTTTCGATCTGCTGCAAATGGGATTGCGCCAAGGCCCGAACATCCGCACTGGCCCGTGATTGATTTTCCCACAGCGCAACCAACTGGCGGCAATCATCAATGGAAAACCCCAACGCACGGGCATGGGCGACAAAGGTCAAAACATGCACATTGGCATCTGAAAAAGACCGGTAGCCGTTTGGATCACGTGCAGGTTTGACCAAGCCGATTTCTTCGTAGTAGCGGATGGTTTTGCTGGGCAGACCTGATTGGGCCGCGACGTCACCGATGTTCATTTACGCCTCCTGTTTCTGGGTTGCGGGCTGGACCCAGCGCAAGCGCAATGCGTTGGACAACACAAACACACTGGACAAGGCCATGGCCCCCGCCGCGAGCGCTGGTGACAACAAAACCCCAAACAGCGGATAGAAAACGCCCGCCGCCACAGGAATCAAAAGGCTGTTGTAGGCAAAGGCCCAGAACAGGTTTTGACGGATATTGCGCATCGTATGTTTGCTGATCTGCACGGCGTTGACGACAGCCAACAGATCGCCGGACATCAGAACTACGTCTGCCGCCTCGATGGCAATGTCGGTGCCGGTACCCACCGCGATACCGACGTCAGCCGCCGCCAGTGCCGGCGCGTCATTGATCCCGTCACCGACAAAAGCGACTGGCCCCTGCATCTGCTTGAGCGCGGCCAGTTTTTGATCTGGCAGCGCCTCTGCTCGCACGTGATCAAGCGGCAGTTCCGCCGCAATCGCGTCGGCCGATGCTTGGGTATCCCCTGTGATCATCGCAAGCTTGATACCCATGTCATGCAACGCGTTCAGCGCTTGGGTCGTGGTGGGTTTCAACGCATCAGAAACCGCAAGCAAGGCCTGAACTTTGCCGTCTGCCGCCACAAAAACCAGCGTTTTACCCTGAGCGGTCCACGCATCGCTGTCAGCTTTCAAGGCGGCGATCGGCACATCGTTTTCAGCCATGAAACGCGCCGTGCCGACAAGTACAAAACGCCCGTCGACGCTGGCTTTTGCTCCGTATCCAATGACCGCCTCGAAATCCTGGGCGATGGGAATTGTGAGGTCCCGCGCCGTCGCATACGCGACAATCGCCTTGGCAATAGGGTGCTCTGATCGGGCCTCGACTGCGGCGACATCTGCTAACACTTTTGCAGCGCCTGCCCCGTCAACATAGCTGAGATCGGTGACATCTGGGTGGCCCATTGTCAGCGTGCCGGTTTTGTCGAACACAATCGTGCGGACCAATTGCAGCGATTGCAGCGCGTCACCTTTGCGAAACAGCACGCCCATTTGTGCGGCGCGTCCTGTCCCAACCATTATCGAAGTCGGCGTGGCCAAACCCATCGCGCAGGGGCAGGCCACAATCAAGACGCTGACACCGGCAACCAACGCGAATCGCAGCGCAGGATCAGGGCCAAAAACCAGCCACCCCAAAACCGTCAACAGCGCCAGTGCCATGACCACAGGCACGAACCAAAGCGTGATGCGGTTGACCAGTTCCTGAACCGGCAAACGCGCGCCTTGGGCGTCTTCGACCATGCGAATAATTTGCGCCAGAACGCTGGCCTCGCCCACGTGACTGACGCGCAAGATCAAGCTGCCAGTGGTGTTCAGCGTGCCGCCAATGATCCGCGCATCTGTGCCCTTTTGAACCGGCACAGGTTCGCCCGTCATCATGCTTTCGTTCACATAGGATTGTCCCTCGACCACGACACCGTCCGCCGGGATGGTTTCACCCGGGGCAACCTGTAGTTCATCCCCGATTGTGATCTGATCCGCGGCGATCTGCACCCACGCCGCGCCACGTCGCGCTGTCGCGGTTGTCGGGCGCAAACCAACCAGTTTCGCGATTGCGTCACCGGTCCGCCCTTTGGCGCGCGCCTCTAGGTAGCGGCCCAAAAGGATCAACGTCACGATGACGCCTGCTGCTTCAAAATATACTGCGGCGGTGCCAATCGGCAGAACGATGGGGGCAAACAACGCGACCATCGAATAGCCCCACGCGGCCAAGGTGCCGATGGCTACCAAAGCATTCATGTCAGGCGCGCCTTTGAACAAGTCCGGCAGACCGCGCAGATAAAAATCACGCCCCGGCCACACCATCACGACGGTGATCAGCACCGCTTGGATCAGCCAGCTGTTGGTTTGCCCGATTGTGCCTGCGATCCAGTGGTGAATTGACGGCAAGGCATGGCCGCCCATTTCGACCAAGAACACCGGCAGCGTCAGCATCGCGGCAATCAGCGTCATGCGCCCAAGCGTCGCGATCTCGGCTTGTTTCTGCGCGGTCTTTTCTGCGCGCCCTGCCCCTGCAACTTTGATCCGCGCAGGGTAGCCCGCTTGCGTGATCCCGCTGGCAATCCGCGCCTCTGCCGCGCTGTCAGGCAGCCCTTCGACCACGGCTTCGTCCAGCGCCAGATTCACATGCGCCGTCACCACGCCGGGCATCGCAAGCAACGCCCGTTCAACCCGACCCACACAGCTTGCGCAGTGCATTCCCGAAATATCAAATGTCGTCTGAGCCATCGCATATCCAATCTATGATATGAGCTACATAAAGGTTCCAGTCACTGTAAGGTCAAGCCCTCGCAAACATTTCCATTGCCTTTAACAGCAGTTCGGCAAAGAAATGAGAAAAACTGAGGAACAGACCCATGGCGCACTTTACCGATACCCTGATGAACGACATTCGCAGCCGCTTTGCGCATGTCAACGCGTGCCCATTTTCCGGCCCGCGCATCTTTTTCGAAAACGCAGGCGGTGCGCTGACGCTGAATTCTGTGGTTGAAACCTCGGCCAAGTTCGCAGCGATCCCTGACAATCAAGGCCGCGCGAATGCTGCCGCCGAGGCGTTGGTGAACATCATCAAAACCGCCAAAGCGGACATGGCGACGTTCTTTAACGCGTCTTCCGGCCAGTTTTTTGTCGGCGAAAGCGGCACAGAATTGACCTACCGCTTGATCCGCACAGCAGTGATGGGCACGCCCGATGGGCCTGTGATCGGGTCAACCGTTGAGCACCCCGCATCGCGCAGTGCGGCGCAGCATTGGGCAAAGGCGGCTGGCAAATCCTATGTCAGCGTTCCACACGACGACGCGACGGGCCTCGTTACGCCGGACGCCTACACCGCGCTGATGACACCCGACGTTCGGGTCGCCACGATCCTGCACACCTCGCCGGTCACAGGCATGGCGATTGATGTGGCCAGCATCGCCGCTGCCATTCGCGCGGTTTCGCCCGATTGCTTCATCATCGTCGACGGCATCCAGCACGCCAGCCACGGGTTGATCGATATCGCGGCGTGTGACGTGGATGGCTACATCGTGTCGCCGTACAAAGTGTTTTCGCGGCACGGTTACGGCGTCGCGTGGGCGTCAGATCGCTTGTCGCAATTGCCGCTAGAGGAGCTGATTGATGGCCCGCTTGAGAACTGGGAAATGGGCACGCGCGACACCGGCGCCTACGCCACATTTTCCGATGTTGTCAGCTATTTCGACTGGCTGGGTGGCGAAGTATCTGATGCCACAGATCGGCGCACGCGGATCGAAGCGGCGGGTGCTGCGATCAAAGCGCACGAGAAAACCCTGACCGACACGATGCTGAACGGCACTGGCAATTTACCCGGATTGAACGACCTGCCGGGCGTTACGATCATCGGGGGCGCCGACAACCCGGCGCGCGAGGGGCTTGTGTGTTTCGCGCTTGACCACGTGCCAGCATTGGACATCGTAGAGCAATTGAACACCAGCGGCATTCGCACGCACATTCGCAAAGCCGACCACTATTCCGGCAACATCCTGACGCCTCTGGGCCTGCCCGCCGCCGTGCGCGTGTCGATGTGCCACTACAATTCCGCCGAAGAGGTCGCATCCTTCCTTGCCGCCATGAAAAGCATCTCGGACAATGCTTGATCGCAAAGGCCCTTTGCGCGGCGTGCGCGTGGTGGAAATGGCCGGTCTTGGCCCTGCCCCGTTCTGCGCGATGATGCTGGCCGACATGGGGGCCGAGGTGATCAGAATTGCCCGCCCCGGTCAGGCGCCGCTGTTCGGATTAGAACAAAAACACAACCTGTACGACCGTTCGCGTCGGTCGCTAACGCTGGACCTGCGTGACCCCGAACAATTGGGACAAGCTAAATCGCTCATCGCCAAAGCCGAGATTCTGATCGAAGGGTTTCGCCCCGGCGTGATGGAACGTTTGGGGCTTGGGCCTGATGATGTCACCCCGACCAATCCCGCGTTAGTTTACGGGCGTATGACAGGTTGGGGCCAAGACGGGCCGCTGTCACAACGCGCTGGCCACGATTTGAATTACATGGCGATTTCAGGCGCGCTTTGGTCCATCGGACCTGCGGACGCGCCCCCACCGCCACCGCAAAATATCATCGCTGATCTGGCCGGTGGCGGCATGATGCTGCTGACAGGCGTGCTCGCGGCATTGACCCACGCGCGGGCCAACGGCGAAGGCCAAGTTGTCGATGCTTGCATGTCCGACGGCGCGGCCTTGATGATGGTTTTGCAATACGGGCTCAAGGCCGGCGGCGCGTGGGATGACACCGCGCGGGGCGGCAACGTGTTGAACGGCGGCGCTGCGTATTATCGGTGTTACGAGACATCCGATGGCGGCTATGTGGCACTTGGCCCAATTGAACCGCAGTTTTTTGCCACCTTGCTGGATAAGCTGAACCTGACCGACCACCCGACGTTCGCCAATCAATACGACGCGGACGCGCAGGCCGATATGCACAGCGCGCTAGAGAGCATTTTTCGCTGCAACACCCGCGACACTTGGCAAACAATTCTGGAAGAGGTCGACGCCTGCTTTGCACCCGTTCTGTCGATGGAGGAAGCCCCGCAAAACCCCCACAACATCGCGCGCGGGACCTTTGTTGAAACGGACGGGGTAGTGCAGCCTGCGCCCGTGCCGCGGTTTATGGGCACCCCAAGCGATCCACCAACGCACGGGGATGCGGGACACGTTGGTTTTGATGAGGTGATGGAGAAGTGGGGCTAATTCATTCAGTTCCAGCGCGTATATTTTGAGCGGCAAGAGAGGACAATATATTGAGCAACATCTACGATTTCATTGACGAAATGAAACAGCGGCCCGGCATGTTTACGCAAGTCGGGTCCTTAGGTCCTTTGGAAACTCTTCTCTTCGGTTACTGTGCTTGTCTGCATGCGAATGAAATCAAAGAGCCATATGAGGGCCGTGTGTTTAACCCTTCAGAGTTCTCCGATTGGTTATTTGATGAAATGGGGTGGTCGGGAGCGTTTGGGTTTGCCCGTGCCATTGAAGAAAACGCGCATGGATCAGATACCGCATTCGACACCTTTTTTAAGTTGGTGCAACGCTTTCGGCAAAGCAGAACAGAACCACTGGCTTGTTGAAGCACGCGTTCGTGTCGCGGCCAACCCCTACCCACTTGGCCTTGCATAACTCATCCGCCTCAACAAATCCGTCGTGTTCTTTGCCTCAAACTTACGCAACAGACGCGCTCGCACGTCCTCAATCGTACGCGGAGACAACTCCAACTCCCGCGCGATTTCTTTGCTGGTCAAACCCCGGCTTAGACGGCTGAGCACCTCGCGTTCGCGTTTCGTCAAACGCGGCCCGTCCACCTGATCGCGGATCAACGCAAAGCTCATCACTAGATGGGCCAGCGGATCGTCCGGCGTCAGTGATTTGGCGCGAAACCGGAACCAGATCGGCAGCCCGTCTTGGCAGCGCATCATCCGCTCGTCGCTGTAACTGCCCGTATCGGCCATGGTTTGCAGCCCGATGTCACGCACCCGATCAAATTCAGCGTGATTGGGATACAAAATGCGAAAAGACTGGCCAATCAGCGTATCCGCCGTGTAGCCTAGCGTTGCAGCAAACGTGTCATTGCACGAACTGATCACACGATACCGCGACACGGCCAGCCCGATTGGGGCTGCGTGGAATGCCTGCAACATCTCTGCTGTTAAATCATCCATAGCGCTCTCCGTGATTCTACGGTATTGATACCGTAACTGATCCCGCCAATACTCCAAGCGATTCCTCGATTAGGTGAGCTATGACGACAACCTTGATGGCACGTATTGACGGCAAGCGGGATGATTTGATCCAGCTGACGCAAGATTTGATCCGTATTCCGACACTAAACCCACCAGGTGAAAATTATCAGGCGATTTGCGATTTTCTGGACAAACGCCTGTCAGCGCACGGGTTTGAAACACAGCTGATCCGCGCATTTGGCACGCCCGGTGATTGCGAAAAATACCCTCGCTGGAACATTATAGCACGTCGCGATGGCAAACACGCAGGCGATTGCGTTCATTTTAACAGCCACACAGATGTGGTCGAAGTCGGCGCAGGCTGGACGTTTGACCCCTTTGGCGGCGACATCGCGGATGGCAAAATTTACGGGCGCGGCGCGTGCGACATGAAGGGCGGATTGGCTGCCTCCATCATCGCCGCAGAGGCGTTCATCGAAGAACATCAGGAGTTCCACGGCGCGATCGAAATATCAGGCACAGCGGATGAGGAATCCGGTGGCTATGGCGGCGTCGCCTACCTAGCCGAACACGGGTTTTTCAGCCCCGAAAAGGTGCAGCACGTCATCATCCCCGAGCCCTTGAACAAAGACCGGATTTGTCTGGGCCATCGCGGTGGTTGGTGGGCCGAGATCGAAACCAAAGGCGAAATTGCCCACGGTTCTATGCCGTTTTTAGGGGATTGTGCCGTGCGCCACATGGGCGCTGTGATTCATGAATTCGAGGATAAATTGTTCCCCGCCATGGCCTTGCGCCGCACCGACATGCCTGTCGTGCCCGAAGGGGCCAAGCAATCGACCATGAACATCAATTCGATCCATGGCGGTCAAAAGGAACAGGACGATGATTTCACCGGCCTGCCTGCGCATTGCGTGCCCGACAGTTGCCGGATCGTGATTGACCGGCGATTCTTGGTCGAAGAACCGCTGGAACAGGTGCGCGGCGAGGTCAAAGGCTTGCTCGAAGGGCTGCGCGAATCCCGTCCTGATTTCGAATACGAATTGACCGAACTCAACGCGGTTCTGCCGTCAATGACCGACAAAACCGCGCCTGTGGTCGAAACCGTCGCCCAAGCGATCCAGGACGTGATGGGCAAAGCCCCGGAATACGTCGCCAGCCCCGGCACCTACGATCAAAAACACATCGACCGCATCGGCAAACTCAAGAACTGCATCGCCTACGGCCCCGGCATCTTGGAACTGGCGCATAAACCCGATGAATATATCGGAATCAATGATATGATCGACAGCGCAAAGGTGATGGGCGCAAGTCTTGAAACGCTGTTGTTACCCAACAAAAACTAAAAACCTGAGGGAGAATTAAATGAAACATTTCGTATCCAGACTGGCGCTTGCCAGTGCCATGAGCGTCGCAGGCATTTCCGCGCACGCCGCTGGCACCGACATCACTGTTGCCTTGCAATTGGAACCGCCGCACCTTGATCCGACAAGTGCCGCCGCTGGTGCAATTGACTCGGTTCTGTACTCAAACGTGTTCGAAGGGTTGACCCGTTTCATGGGCGACGGTGCCGTGGTTGCAGGTCTCGCCGAAAGCTGGGAAATTTCCGCAGACGGCTGCATCTACACATTCAAGTTGCGCGACGGTGTCACGTTCCATGACGGCACCACAATGGAAGCCACGGACGTTGAATTCAGTCTGAACCGCGCCCGCGCAGAAGACAGCACAAACGCACAAAAGGGGCTGTTCGCCGGCATCACAGCGGTCGAAGCCGTTGATGCGCGCACCGTCAAAGTGACGCTCGATAAACCAAACGGCAATTTCTTGTTCAACATGGCATGGGGTGACGCGGTTATCGTCGCGCCTGAAAGCATCGAGAACATCAAACAAACGCCGATCGGCACGGGTGCGTTCAAATTCACCAACTGGGTGCAGGGCGACAAAATCGAACTGACGCGCAACGATGCGTATTGGGGCACGGCACCTGCGCTGGAAACCGCGACGTTCAAATTTGTCTCTGACCCGACGGCGGCGTTTGCGGCTGTGATGGCCGAAGATGTGGATGTGTTTAGCGGCTTTCCTGCGCCTGAGAACCTTCCTCAATTCGAGGCAGATCCACGGTTCCAGGTTCTGGTTGGATCGACCGAAGGCGAGACGATCTTGTCCACAAACAACAAGATGCCGCCATTTGACAACGTGTTGGTCCGCGAAGCTTTGGCCCACGCGATTGATCGCCAAGCCATCGTTGACGGCGCGATGTTCGGGTACGGCACGCCAATCGGCACGCACTTTGCCCCGCACAATCCCGCCTACGTCGATCTGACGGGCGACAGCGCGTATGACCCTGAAAAGGCCAAGGAATTGTTGGCCGAAGCAGGCTTTGCCGACGGGTTTGAGACCACGTTGCACCTGCCGCCCCCATCCTACGCGCGTCGCGGTGGCGAGATCATCGCGGCCCAACTGGCAGAGGTCGGTATCAAAGCCGAGATCACCAACGTCGAGTGGGCGCAGTGGTTGGAAACTGTGTTTCGCGGCAAGAACTTTGGTCTGACAATCGTGTCGCACACAGAGCCGATGGACATCAACATTTACGCCAATCCTGACTACTATTTCCAGTACGACAATCCAGCGTTCCAGGAACTGATGACCAAGCTGAACACAACGACGGATCCTGATGCGCGCACCACCCTGATGGGGGATGCACAGCGGATGATCTCGGGCGATTACGTGAACGGATATTTGTTCCAACTGGCGGCACTGTCCGTGGCAAAAGCCGGTGTACAAGGACTGTGGACTAACGCGCCGACCCAAGCAACAGACCTGACTGGCGTAAGCTGGGCAGACTGATCGCGACACAGCTAAGGCGGGCTAAACCCCGCCTTACGACACCAAAACTTCGGGGGAACGGATGGATATTTTCAAAGCAGGCACACGCCCAAGTATGCGCGCCAATCCTGATTTCTTCACAGGAACTGTTTGGCAGGATCCTGTCATCGGTGCCCAGCCCCCTGCCCGCCTGAATGCTTTGGTCGTCAGTTTTGAACCCGGCGCGCGCACGGCATGGCACACGCATCCTTTGGGCCAGACATTGCACGTTATGTCAGGCACGGGGCGTGTGTGTTTGCGTGGTGAAGCACCCAAAGCTATCAGGGCTGGTGACACCGTTTGGATACCTGCGGGCGTCGAACATTGGCACGGCGCGGCACCTGCAACCGGCATGGTGCACATGGCCATGCAAGAGGTCGTTGACGGGTCGGCGGCAGACTGGCTCGAGCACGTCAGTGACGCAGATTACGCCCAAGCGGTGGTGGGTTAAAACCCACCTTACAAGGACGCCAATTTCAGCACATGCGCGACGCTTTGCACAACTTCATCACGGATCGGTCCAACGCGCGGGGCGTCACGCAATGTCGTGAACCAATGCGCGGGCGGATTGCGGCCCCGACTGTTTCCATCAAACGTCAAATTGCGCAGGATGGCTTGGGCGGTGTGTGGCAAGATATCTGGCAAATCAAACCCGTTCAACGCGCCCCAAACTCCGGTCCACAAGCGCCCCACCGACCACGGATTGTAACCGCCGCCGCCCAGAACCAGCAGCCGCTCGGACAGACCCATCAGCCCTCGCACCACATCGAAATGCGCGTTGTTGGAAAGGGACAGGCGCGATTGCGGGTCCTCATCCACCGCGTCCGCGCCGCACTGCAAAACGATAGCGTCGGGCGCAAACGATTGAACCACCGGCAGGATCATGCTGCGGGTGATCTGCGCCATTTCGCTGTCGTTCATGCCCGCGGGCACCGGCAGATTGTACAGCGACCGTGTGCGATCAGCCCCAAGCCCACCGGTACGCGGCCAACGCCCGTCTTCGTGCACCGAGATCATCAGACAATCAGGATCATCGCCAAACGCGTGCTCAACACCGTCGGGATGATGCGCGTCGATGTCGATATACGCCACACGCTGCGCGCCGTTTCGACGCAAAGACAAAATCGCCAGAACCGGATCATTGAGATAGCAAAAGCCGTTGGCGTGGTCCGGCATTCCGTGGTGCGTACCACCTGCGGGGTGGAACACCGTACCGCCGTTTCGCAGCAGTTCACCCGACATCAGCGATCCACCAGCACTGGTCGCGGGGCGGCGGAACATTTCCGGAAACACCGGATTGGATGGGGTGCCAAGACCGTAGTGCATGCGCACATCGTCGCTGACGCGTTGATCGGTTTCGGCCTGCATCAGAGCCTGAATGTAGTCCGCGTCGTGCCAGATGTGCAGGGCAGCAGGCTTGGCACGCGGGCTAATCCGGTAAACATCATCGTCCAGCCAGCCCAAAGCGCGCGACAAATCCATGACCGTCGAAACACGCGGCACCCGCAGCGGATGCGCAGCCCCGTAAGACGAGCGACGATAGATTTCAGACCCGATAAAAAGCGGCTTGGACATGCCCCCCTAGCTAACCTGATTGCCGCCCCAAGCAAGCGGGTTTTGTGAATGCTGCGCTATACGCTCAAACGTTTGTTGTCGCTGTGCATCAGCCTAGGAGTCGCGTCCTTGCTGATCTTTTTCGTGATCGAAATCGCGCCGGGTGACCCTGCGTCCTTCATGTTGGGGCTCAACGCGCAGCCCGACACAATTGCTGCTTTGCGCACTGAACTGGGCCTCGATGTACCGAAATGGCAGCGCTATGTTGCGTGGGTTTCGGGCATGCTGACGGGGGATTTCGGGACCTCGTACACCTATCGTACACCCGTCGCACAGATGATTTCGGACCGGATGTGGGTGTCGCTGCCGCTGGCATTGTACGCCCTGGCTTTGTCGACGCTGATCGCTTTTCCGGCGGGCATGTACGCGGCTGCGCGGCGTGGGCGAACCGGTGATGTCGCGGTCATGGGTGCCACACAATTGGGCGTTGCCGTGCCGAATTTCTGGTTCGCGATGATGCTGGTGTTGATCTTTGCGATCAACCTGCGCTGGTTTTCTGCGGGTGGTTTTGCCGGTTGGGACAAAGGCTTCGGCGCCGTCATGTGGTCCTTGACTTTGCCCGCCATTTCGCTCGCTCTCCCCCAAGCAGCGATCCTTGCGCGCGTCATGCGATCCGCGTTGTTGGACGTGATGAACGAAGACTTCATGCGCACCGCGCGCGCCAAAGGTTTGACCTCGGCCCAGACGTTATGGCGGCACGGGTTGCGCAACGCGTTGATCCCGGTTTTGACCATCATTGGATTGCAGTTTTCGTTCCTGTTAGCTGGCGGAATTATCATCGAACAAGTGTTCTATCTGCCCGGCCTCGGGCGTCTCGTTTTTCAGTCCATAAGCGCGCGCGATTTGATCGTCGTAGAAAGCGTCGTGATGCTGTTGGTGTTCTGCGTCATCGTCGTCAATTTCGCAGTCGATTTAGCCTATGCGATTGTCGACCCAAGGCTAAGGACGCGCTCATGAACCGCAATTTGATCATCGGGCTGACCCTGTCGGCGCTGACCGTAATTGCGGCGCTCGTGTCGTTCGTGTGGACACCGTTTGATCATGCGTCCTTAAACATTCCAGACAAATTGCAAACGCCAAACGGCATCCACTGGTTCGGCACAGACCACTTTGGACGCGATATTTTCAGCATGATTATGGTCGGCGCGCGCACCTCGATTGCGGTTGCTTTTGTCGCGGTGGGCATCGGCATGGGGCTGGGTATTCCGCTGGGCCTGTGGGCAGCCGCGCGCAAAGGATCGTTCATCGACGAGCTGATCATGCGCGCCAATGACCTGATCTTTGCCTTTCCGTCGCTGGTGATTGCCATCCTGATTACCGCGATCTTTGGGGCCGGTGCGGTTAATGCGATCATCGCCATTGGCATCTTTAACATCCCCGTGTTTGCCCGCGTTGTGCGCGGGGCTGCCATGCCGATCTGGGAACGCGAATTCATCCTTGCCGCCCGTGTCGCTGGCAAGAACGCGGCGCGCATTTCGGTTGAACACATTTTGCCTAACGTGATGAACCTGCTGATTGTTCAGGCCACGATCCAATTCTCGCTTGGTATTCTTGCAGAAGCTGCACTTAGCTATGTCGGCCTGGGCGCCCAACCACCAACACCCAGTTGGGGACGCATGCTGGCAGACGCACAAACCTTGGTCAGCATCGCACCACACATGGCCCTGATCCCCGGCTTTGCGATTATCCTAACCGTCATGGGCCTGAACCTGATGGGCGACGGGCTGCGCGACTACCTTAATCCGCGCCTACGAGTGGCCAGAACATGAGCCTGCTCAGCATTCAAAACCTGTCTCTATCGATCACGGGCACTCCGATTTTGCAGGATGTTTCGCTGGACATTGCAGCCGGAGAAATCGTCGCTGTGACTGGCGAAAGCGGATCAGGGAAATCGCTAACTGCGCTGGCCTGTCTCGGATTGCTGCCCAAAGGCTCTGAAATGTCCGGACGCATTTTACTGGATGGCCAAGACTTGGTCGCCCTACCGGAGCGCGATCTTTGCGCCATGCGCGGCAACGACATCGGCATGGTGTTCCAAGAACCGATGACCGCCCTGAACCCCGTGCAAACCATCGGCGCGCAGGTGGCTGAAACAATCCTGATACACACGAAAACCTCCAAATCAGACGCCTACGCCCGCGCAGCTGACGTGCTTTCGCGCGTCGGCCTGCCACCGGACCGGTTCCCGCTGACCCGTTATCCGCACGAGCTGTCAGGCGGGCAACGTCAGCGTGTTGTCATCGCGATGGCCATCGCCCTGCGTCCTAAACTGCTGATCGCGGACGAACCGACCACCGCGCTGGATGTCACCACGCAGGCGCAGATCCTTGATCTGCTCCGCGACCTTGCGCGCGACTACGACATGGGTTTGCTGATGATCACGCACGATCTTGCAGTTGTGTCAGACATGGCCGACAAAATCGTCGTAATGCGGCTGGGAAAAGTCGTCGAACACGGGCCCACCAAACACCTGCTTGCCAACATGCAACACCCCTACACCCGCATGTTGTTCGCAGCCTCGGGGCACGAAGTCGACTTGCACGACATGCCCGCATCAGACACCCTGTTGCACGTAGGTGACGTGGTGCGTGACTACAAAATGCCCCGACGCAATTTGTTTGCTGCGCCCGACTATTTTCGCGCGCTCAAAGGTGTCAGTTTTGACATCAAGCGCGGCGAACGGGTTGGTCTGGTTGGCGAAAGCGGGTGCGGGAAGTCGACCCTGACCCGCGCGATTTTGGGGCTTGAGCCAGTGCAATCCGGTGAAATCCAGCTTGACGGTGATCCGGTGTTTGCTGGGCAAAAACCGAACCTCGCCGTGCGCCGCAAAATGCAGGTCGTGTTTCAGGACCCCTTCGGCAGTTTCAACCCGCGCCACAAGGTCGCGCGCCTCATCACCGAACCGTTCCATCTGCTCGAAACGCCACCAACCGGCGCTGCCCGCGATCAGCTGATCGGTGAGACACTGACGGCGGTAGGCCTGTCGCCAGATGATGCGACCAAATACATTCACCAGTTTTCAGGTGGCCAACGGCAGCGCATTGCGATTGCGCGCGCCTTGATTATCCAGCCTGACCTCATTGTGTTCGACGAGGCCGTCAGCGCCTTGGATGTCTCGGTGCGCGCCCAAATCCTTGATCTGTTGGTCGATCTCAGCGCGAAATACAGCCTGACCTATTTGTTCATCAGCCACGATCTCAGCGTCGTCAAAACCGTGACAGACCGCGTTTTGGTGATGAAAGCAGGCGAAATCGTAGAACAAGGCGACACCAAACAGGTGTTCGACGCCCCAAAACACCCCTACACCCAAGAACTGATCAAAGCGGCCCCTGTTCTGCCCGATCTTGCCCATTTGGATAGCGTTGACGCCAGCGCATAGACGAATTGTGATGCATCAGCACCCGCACCGTATGGCACCTCGTGTACAGCCGTGCGAAGGTGCCGTGACTTTGCATCCAAACGAAAGATATTGCTCCTTGTTTATCGCCCGACAATTGCTTCGCTTGGTGTGTGCCGCAGCGCTGGCCGCAACTATGATCCTGCCCTTGAATGCCCAAGAGGTGCGCAAATCCGATGTGGTCCGCGTTCTGGAAGGTTTGCATGAATTGCCCGGCATCGCGCTGGGGTATCGCCAGTCCGGTTTCGACGAAGAACGCACAGCGATCATGCTGGAACACACCCGCAAGGTCATGGCCAACAAAGGCGTGTCCAGCTTTGTTGCGGATCAACTGATCGCCGCGCGTCAGGGCCAGCCGACCACCAACCAACTGGGCGGCGTGATACAGCCTTTGGTCGATCGCGGCCTGCCGTTTCTGCCGCTCAAAGAGCAGGTGTATTTTCTCAAGGTCGAAACCACCGTCGTGCGCGCGCTGACCAAATCGAACTGCGGGCGCGTGATGAAGGAAACCATCAACCCCGAAACCTTTAGCCGCGATAATCATCGCGTGGTATCAAGGCTTAACACCCCTGCCCTGCGTGAATATTTGCGTATTTTGCGCAAAGCCGCGATCACTGGCGTGTCGCGCAAAGCACCCCCGAAGATTTCAAATGCCACCCGTCAAAAAGTGTCTGATCTGTACTTTAGCGACGTGATCGAGCGCGCGCAGGCGGAAAACCTGATGCGCCAGTTGGAAAAATCAGCTGAAAGCATGCGCTTGCTTAGTAACAACGACGCCTGCCGTTTGGGTCTGTTGTTTGTGGACACAGCAATCGCATATGATGGCCCTGACAAACGGACATTGATCCAGCTGTTTTTGTTGGGATTTGAATAACCTCGAAAGGGACGCGTTATGACACCGGTTAATCTGGCGCAAAAGCTTGCTCAGTTCAGCACCCATTGGGATCCGCATGTGATCGCTGACTACAATGGCAACGACGTGATGGTGGTCAAATTCCAGGGCGAATTCCCCTATCACGTACACCCTGACACCGATGATTTCTTTTTGGTGCTTGAGGGCGAAATGGCCATGGATCTTGAGGGCGCATCGCACACCGTCAAAGCTGGTGAATTGTTCATCGTTCCCAAAGGCGTCACGCACCGCCCACGCGCTGAACACGAATGCAAAGTGCTGCTGATCGAGCCAAAAGGCGAGCCTAACACAGGCGATCCTGCCACCGCAGCCGCCAAGCCACGTATTTAGCGCCATGGTTCCTGGCCCCAAAAACCTGATTACGGATGTTGCTGGCCTTAGGGTCGGCAACGCCCAGGACGACACTCTGAAATCAGGGGCCACGGTCCTGATCGGGAATGCGGCTTTGGTCACGTCGGTGCACGTCATGGGCGGCGCACCGGGGACGCGTGAAACGGATCTGCTCGCCCCCGACAAATCCGTAACCGCTGTCGATGCCTTGGTCCTGTCAGGCGGCAGCGCCTACGGGCTAGATGCATGTTCTGGCGTCGTGGACGGGCTGCGTGCAGACGGGCGCGGATACAAAGTCGGGCAAGCCAGCATCCCGTTGGTGCCCGGCGCAATCCTGTTCGATCTGCTGAATGGCGGCGACAAGGATTGGGCAGAAAACCCTTACCGCGCACTGGGACTTGCCGCCTACGCCGATGCCTCTGACACCTTCGACATCGGCACAATCGGTGCAGGCACCGGCGCGTTGACTGGTATGCTCAAAGGCGGGCTTGGGTCGGCTTCGCTGGTGCTGCCGAACGGATCGACCGTCGGCGCCCTTGTTGCTGTCAATCCGATTGGCAGCGTGACCACGCCCAGCGATTCCCATTTTTGGGCCGCGCCCTTTGAAATTGACGGTGAATTCGGTGGCAAAGGGCCTGATCCTGCCTCTGGTTTAGGTCGTGATCTGAACAGCCGTAAAATCACCGCCATGTTTGAGCGCGCAAACACCACAATTGCCATTGTCGCCACGGATTTGGCTTTGGACAAGGCAGGCTGCCAACGCATGGCAACGGCCGCACACGACGGCATCGGACGCGCGATTGTGCCAGCGCACATGCCCGGCGACGGTGATCTGGTCTTTGGCGTATCAACCGGCGCGCAGGCGATCCAAAACCCGGCTCAAGACGCGATGCTGGCGGGTCACGCCGCTGCCCTGTGTCTGTCCCGTGCAATTGCCCGCGCCGTCTATTCCGCCACCCCTGCCCCGAACGATTTGCTGCCGTGTTGGAGCACGCTCAATGCCTAAGCTGGATCGCGGTGACGTCAGTCTGCACTACGAGGTCAGCGGGACAGGTCCGCCGCTGCTGATGCTGGCAGGGATGCTAAGCGATAGCGCCAGTTGGGCACCGCTTTTGCCCATGTTAGAGCCGTATTTTACGCTGATCCGGCCAGACAATCGCACCACTGGGCGCACGACGCCTTGGAACGCGCCGGCTGCATTAGACCTTGTCGCCGATGACGCGCGCGCCTTGCTAGATCACTTGGAAATCCCCCACGCACATGTTCTTGGGCATTCAATGGGCGGATTGATTGGCCTGCTTTTGGCGCAGAACCACCCTGCCCGCATCGCGAGCCTAACCACAGCCGCCACCGCGCCGATGCGAATGTCGCGCAACGTGGCCTTGTTCCAAACGCTCGTGGCGATCAGGCGCAGCAATGCACCGGCTGACACGTGGTTGCGCGCGTTGTTTCCGTGGCTCTTTGCGACCAGTCTGTTTGACACGCCAGAAGCGATCGATGAGGCCACAAAAGCCTCGCTTGAGTATCCTTTTGCGCAATCAACCGACGCGATGGCCCACCAGATCGACGCGCTGGCCACATTTGACCCCTCTGCCCTGTCACACCCGCCCGAAACGCCGGTGCAATGCCTTTTGGCAGGCTCTGATCTGCTGATCCCCCTGAAGGACGCCCAGACAGCCCTAGACGGTTACCCGCAGCACGTCATCGCGCACGCGGGTCATTCCATCCATTGGGATGCCCCAAAACAGGTTGCGGATCATCTGTTCGCTTTCACCCAATCCAACCCGATCAAAGGTGCCGCATGACACAGGATTTATACGGCCTGCCCGTAAGCCACGCAGACAAGGCCACGCTGCAAGCCATCGATGATTTCATTCACGGATTTATCGGATTTGAGCCAAAGGCCACCAACGTCATGGCCGCCGCCGCACAGGCACCTGAGTGCTGTCTTGCCAATGCCTATACCGCAATGTTGTGGATGATGCTTGAGGCCCCGATTGCGCCACAAAAAGCAGAACCATTTCTGGCGCTCGCAGAGGCAAAAATAGACACTGTTACGCCCCGGGAACGCATGTTTGTGCAGGCAATTCGCCTTTGGGCAAACGGGGACGTACCGGGATGCATCAAGCAGTGCGACGAGATTTTAACGGATCATCCGCGTGACATGGCGACGCTGAAGCTTGGACAGTACCACACGTTCAACATCGGTGATTTTCCCGCGATGTTGCGGCTTGCGCTCAAGTGTTTGCCTGCGGCTGACGACATCCCCTACGTACACGGCATGGTTGCATTTGGATATGAGGAATGCCACCTCTTGGATCACGCAGAAACGGCAGCGCGCTGTGCAATGTCGTTGCGCCACGACGAACCTTGGGCCCACCACGCCCTTGCGCATATTCTTTTGACTCGCGGCCAAGTCAACGAAGGCATCGCATTTCTAGAAAGCGTTGCGGACACATGGTCGAACCTCAATTCGTTCATGCACAGTCACAACTGGTGGCACCTTGCGTTGTTCTACATCAGCGCGGGCCGGCACGATGATGTGCGCGCTGCATACGACACCCACGTGTGGGGTTTGGCCAAGGATTATAGCCAAGACCAAGTTGGTGCCGCCTCGCTTCTGGCCCGCATGGATTTCGCGGGGATTGATGTTGGTGATCGCTGGAACGACGTCGCGGACCATATTGCAGAGCGGGGCGCGGATACCGTCAGCCCATTTCTGACGTTACAATATCTTTACGCCTTGGGACGGGCCCAGCGACCGGAATCCGAAGGTTTGCTTACCGCAATCGAAGACCGCGCGATGGATGAAACGCAACACGACTGGAAGGTCTGGCGTGATGTCACTGTTTGGGCAGCACACGGAATTGCAGCGCACGCAGCAGAAGACTGGGAAGACGCGATTAGGTTCTTGGGCAAATCGCTTCCCCGTCTGGCTGAATGTGGGGGCAGTCACGCGCAACGCGACCTATTTGAACAAATCCACCTTGATGCCTTGATCCAGTCCGGCCAATCCGCCCGCGCACAACAAGTTTTAGAAATGCGCCGAACTTATGATCCCGACGGCGTGCCCCTGAATTTGATGTTGGCCGAAGTGTACGATCAAGCTGGCCTGCCGTCTTTAGCAGCACCCGCCAAAACGCGCGCCGAACAAATGAGAGCAACCCATCGCACTGTCCCCGCGGGGACAGTTCACTAAAGGTCTGTAAAAGCAGGCTCTAAACGCCAAGTTAGAGACTGCTTTTACTTGCGCAACTGATCCAACAACGCACGAACTGCCGCTTCTAATTTGCGCGGGTCAACTGCGCCAAAGTTGCGATCCAACTGGATTTCGAACCGCCCATCAGTCGCCGTGCATTTGGCAACACCTTCGGGTTGGTTCAGCTTGAACGTCGTGCGCGCTGATCCTGTAACGGTCTTTGGCAACGTTGCCTTTGGCGCTTTTTTGACCAAGGCAGATGCAAGAATTTGCACCTCTTCCTCGGAAGTGCGCTCAGGGTGCGCCCGCAATACGGACGTGATCTGCCCCATCAACTTTGGATCACTCTCTAATGCTTTAACCAGCTTTAGACCCAATGCGCGCGGGATCGATTCTGCGTGTTTTAGATCCCCGCCCAGACTGTGCACAAGTACCGCGAAATGGCGAATGTAACTCCGCTTTTGACGACCGGCAGAGGCAAAGAGAATCTCAACCGCATCCCTAGCCGTCACACCATCGGTACGCTTGGCATAGGACAGCGCGAGCCCCGCCATCTCGGCAAATGAAATATCACGGCGCACAAGGTTTTCATCGACCATACGGCGATAAAGCTGATCCAACTGCACACCTTTGGCCTGCAACGCCGCAGGGATTTTTGCGTACCGGTCATCACCCGTCTCAGCCAACAATTCCTTGTAGGCAGACAGGCGACGAAAGCCTTGGATCAACTCATACCCCTGCCCTGTGTCCTCAACATGGATCGGGTTTGACAAACCGACCGCCACAATCGAGGCCTTCAATTCTTCTAGCTCGGGATCAACGCCAGCCGCGCGGTCACGCACCAATTTCGACGTGCGCACATGTTCCAATGATACACGCGCGACAATGGCACCATCCTTTTTCAGCGCCACGTATTCATGCGCAAGACGATCATTCTCGGCGCGAATCGCCGCCTCTGCTGTCTGGCGCTGTTCTAGCGCAGCAGCATTCTCCGAGATCGCCGAAGCCATTGGCCCACGCCGCGTCTCAGCCTCAGGTGTCCCCGCGGGGACATCCGTGTCATCCGTATCAAAATTGATGTCGAAAACGCGTCGCTTGCTCATGCCTCATCCTCCATCTGCTGCCATGCCGAAACCAGATTATCGCGAAATTCTTCGTATGCCCGATCAAACGATCCACGCGCCCGTCGCCAGGTTTCCCGTGTCATATCACGGTAATCGCTCTCGTAAATCGACGACAAAAACCGGCCTGATTGTTCAACCGCGCGGGTCATTTCAATGGGATGTTCCGTCAACCGGTCACCGAATACCTTGCCAAACGCAGCCTGCATTGCCTTGTGCAAATCGTTGTTCGGCTCGAACCGCGTCAGCATGAACCGCAGATCCAAAAACGCTTTGGGCAAGTTCATTGTCCCCGCGGGGACAAGCCCGTTAAAGCGGCTCAGATCCTCCAGCGCCTCTGCCAGCTGACCAATGAACGACGTGGTCGAATCGTATTCCCAATAGCCGGGACCCGACGGAATATAGAGCACATCCGCCGCGAACACCGCGTTCATCGATTGATAGCCAATCGCAGGCGGACAATCGAAAACGATCAGGTCATAAGCGTCCGCTGGCAGTTGATCCAGAAACCGCGACACAGCCGCAAAGAACGACCATTCGGGATTAAGGTGACGATATTGCGCCGACGCAAATTCAACAAAAGCAGCATTCGCACAGCTGGGGACAATGTCGATCGTTGGCCAGTTGGTTGGCTTGATGAAATCCGAGGCCCGCAGATCAGTCAAACCCATGTCCGTGATCGCAGCAGGTAGGCGGCGTTGGGGCAGGGCGGCACCGCTCTCGGCACCGCTGGCAGAGGAATTCATCCGGTCCGTTTCGACAGCAAGATCACGCGCCATGATGCCCCAAACCGTGTATTCTTCGGCGACGTCATTCAGGCCCATCGAATGGCTCAGCGTTGCTTGCGGATCAAAGTCGACACACAACACGCGATACCCATCAAGGGCCGCGGCATGGGCAAAATGCAGCGCGACGGTCGACTTGCCGGCCCCCCCCTTAAAGTTGGCAATCGCAGCGCGGATCGCGCGTTTTCCAGCCGGGCGTTCTGGCATCAAGGACTTGCGGTTCACCTTAAGGCGACGGCGCAATTCGTTGATCTCTTCCAGAGTGTACCAGCGCTGGCGCCCGTCTTCTTCGACAATGCCTTGGGGAAGCGACGGATCGGCCGCCAACCGTCCGCGCAACGTCGACTGGTTTACTTTGAAAATCAGTTCCGCAACTTCCCAACTGCTGAACCTGCGCAGTGTTTTTTCGCTCTCGGGCGAGAATGTTTGCTGGCGAATGAACCCCTGCATTTTGAGGGATTGGGATTGAAGCCTTGCCAGATCTTGATGAGTAAACATGTGGTGCCTGCTGTTCTTTTGTCCCCGCGGGGACGCTAATTGTGCCTTTTCTCTGATTTACGCTGATTAGGAGAAAAATGCAAAAGCGAATATGTTGAGGCCGAGAAGTAACGCGCGCAGGGAATCAACAAACCTGTATGTGAGGTAACATAAGTTGATCTGCGGAGTTCCGATTCGGCAAGGCCACTGAATTTTCCAGTGCAGCGCACTTGATATAGGGTGACAAGCTACAGCACGCCACTGCCTATTGGGGGACAATATGATCTCAATGGGGGACAGACAGAACGTCCCCCTATACCATTATTACCTATATTTCTTTTAGATTTGGGTTTTAGAGCTCTCTCAATAAAAGTGATCTCTTGACAGAATCGGACAAACGGACGCAAATCAGAGCCAAGAGATGAAAAGCGGCTAGAAACGCTCAATTGACATGATAAGTCACATCCAGAGGCACCCTAGGTCATCGACAGTTTTGGCCAGCGGACAACATCACGAAACGAGGGCAGCTATGCTATCCACGAAACCTGTTGGTCGTGGGGCACAGGCGCAGAAATACGATTTGTTAACCGCGCTTGGCACATTCGCCCTAGCGCAAGGTAAACATGAACAGCGCCGCGTTCTACGACTTATGACTTTGATCACTGCGCGCTACAATTGGGCGCGTGATGAACTGTCTGTGGGCCAACGCGAAATTGCGCGAATGTGGTCAGTCGACGAACGAACGGTAAAGCGCGAGATGGCGCATTTGCGGGCGAAAGGTTGGCTTGTTGTCCGCCGTCAAGGCGCGCGGGGTCGCGTGACGCAATACAGCATGGATTTGGCCAAAATGCTTGCGGATACATCAGCGCACTGGGGGGCTGTTGGTCCCGACTTTGAATTGCGGATGTCCGAGAAGGATGCGCCAGCGGAAACCACCGTTGTGCCGTTGCCAGTGCGCGGCACGGTGACTGCGCCGGACCTGAGCAGTGGCACGGAATGGGCGCTGGCCCAAGGGGTGCTGCATGCGCAAGACGCAGGTCTTTATGCGTCGTGGATCAGTGCTTTGGTCCGTGAAGACAGGGCAGGGGGGCGGATCACATTGCGCGCGCCGTCACGGTTTCATGCAGCCTACGTGCAAAGCCACCTTGAGGCGCGTCTGCTGCGCACCTGTCAAGAAATCGACGCGACCGTCAGCGAACTTAGAATCTCTTTCTGAAACGCAAAAGCCAGCGAGGGTACAAATCCCGCTGGCTTTAAAATTAGGTTCGACTTTTAAAATTAGCCGTCTGTGCTGGCCGCGGCGTCGTCTTCAGCGGGTGCCGGACCAACGCTTGCCAGATAGGCTGCAACGTCTTCGCCACCTTTTTTCAGGCGGAAAGACATTTTGGATTTGGCTTTTTTGCTGTCCAAGAATGTTTGCAGGAATTTCTTAGGATCAACCACGTATTCGGCGATCAACGCTTCGTCCCAAACCAAACCAGCTTCGCCTGCGGCGATGATATCCTTGCCGTATTTGAACCCTTCGGTAGAACCCGCCGTGCGCCCGATGATCGCATACAAGTTCGGGCCTGATTTGCCGCCCTTCGCAATCACTTCGTCCGTGTCGGAAACGATCATGTGACAGGATTTGCATTTGCCAAAGACTTTTTCACCCGCTTCGGCATCCCCGGTCGAATGACCATCTGCAAAAGCAGGGGCTGCAAAACCAAGTGCGGTAAGAGTTAAAATAGTGCGGATCATTGACCGTCTCCCTAAATGTTCAAATCATAACGTATTCCGATTAAAAAGAAATCAACACTCAATTTCTTGCGAGCACGACTTTCGAGGCAAAGTTGGGTGACATTTGGTGTATTTTTGCTGATCCCCTTGCACCCGCCGCGGTGCCCTGATTGACTAAGCCGGTAGCAATTAAAGCATGGGTAGTATGACTGAAACGCCGTTGGATCTGTTTATCATTGGCGGCGGCATCAACGGGTGCGGGATCGCGCGGGATGCCGCTGGTCGTGGCTTGTCCGTGGCTTTGGCAGAGCAGGGCGATCTGGGCGGCGCGACGTCTTCGGCGTCAACCAAACTGTTTCACGGCGGTTTGCGCTATCTGGAGTTTTTTGAATTCGGGCTGGTAAAATCTGCGCTGACCGAACGCGAAGTGTTGTTGAACGCCATGCCGCATATTTCCTGGCCCATGCGATTTGTGCTGCCCTACAGCGCGGACATGCGGTTCGAAAGTGACACGCCAACCTCGCGTCTGTTGTCTTGGGTGATGCCTTGGATGAAAGGACGCCGCCCTGCGTGGCTGATCCGTTTGGGGTTGTTCTTGTACGACCATTTGGGCGGGCGCAAAATTCTGCCCGCAACCACGACCTTGGATTTGCGCAGCGCCCCCGAGGGCAAACCGCTGCAAAAGCGCTTTGAAAAAGCCTATGAATATTCCGACTGCTGGGTCGAGGATTCCCGCCTTGTGATGCTGAATGCGCGTGACGCTGAACAGCGCGGCGCACAGATTTTGACCCGCTGTCGGGTGACGTCCGCGCGCCGTGTTGGCCAGCTTTGGGAGATCGAGACCGAAGCCGGTTTGTTTCGCGCGCGAAACATTGTGAACGCAGGCGGGCCGTGGGTTGCTGACATTCTAAGCGGTGTCCTGCATCAAAACAGCCCCGCCGGCGTGCGCCTTGTGCGTGGCAGCCATATCGTGACCGAACGCTTGTACGATCACGACAAGTGCTATTTCTTTCAAGGCACTGACGGGCGGATCATTTTTGCCATTCCTTACGAACAGGACTTTACGTTAATCGGCACCACCGATGCGGACCACGATGACCCTCACCAAAGCCCTGAAATCACCGATCAGGAACGCGATTATCTGTGCCGGTTCGCCTCTGAATATTTCGCCAAACCCGTGACGCCGCAGGATGTGGTGTGGACCTACTCGGGGGTGCGGCCGCTGTATGATGATGGCGCCGCATCTGCCACGGCCGCCACGCGGGACTACGTTTTGGATTTAGACACCAACGGGGCGCCTTTGCTCAGCGTTTTTGGCGGAAAAATCACGACCTATCGCAAACTTGCACAGCAGGCTTTGGCCAAGCTTGATCTGGGCGAAGACTGGACCGCTGGCGTGCCTTTGCCCGGCGGCGATTTCCCTGTCGACGGGGTTGCGGATCTGAGTGCGGGATTGCAACGCGACTATCCGTTTGTGAGCGAAAAATGGGCGGCGCGTTTGGTGCGCGCCTACGGAACCGAAGCGCGTGACATTCTGGGCGAGGCCAAAGCGGCGACCGATCTGGGCATCGATTTCGGCGCGACGCTTACGGGCGCAGAATTGCGTTGGATGATCGAACGTGAATACGTGCACACCGCTGAAGACGCGGTGTGGCGGCGCACAAAATTGGGCCTGCGCCTGACCAAAGACCAGATCGCGACCATTGATAAATGGATCAAAGACCAAGGGGCAACGCCATGAGTTTCATTCTCGCAATCGACCAAGGCACGACCTCGTCCCGCGCGATTGTCTTTGATGAAAACATGCAGCCCGTGGCCAGTGGGCAGCAGGAATTTACCCAGTATTTCCCGCAATCCGGTTGGGTCGAACATGACCTCGAGGAAATCTGGCAGTCGGTTCTGACGACCTGCCGTGACGCCTTGGCCAACGCGGGGATCGCTGCGGCAGATCTGGCGGGCATCGGCATCACCAACCAGCGCGAAACAACCGCGATCTGGGATGCTGAAACAGGCGCGCCCTTGCACAACGCAATCGTGTGGCAAGACCGTCGCACCGCCCCGTTTTGCGAAGAGTTACGCACAGCTGGTCACGCCGATGAAATCAACGCAATTACCGGTTTGCTGGCTGATCCGTATTTCAGCGGCACCAAGGTGAAATGGTTGCTGGACCAACACGAGGGTGCCCGCGCGCAGGCCGCTGCGGGCAAGCTGTTGTTCGGGACCATCGACAGCTTTTTGATTTGGCGCCTGACGGGCAAGGCGGCCCACGTGACCGACGCGACCAACGCTGCGCGCACGATGCTGTATGACATTCGCAAAGGACAGTGGAGCACGCGGATGTGCGATCTGCTGGATGTGCCGATGCGGATGCTGCCAAAGGTCATGGATTGCGCTGCGGAATTTGGTGTGGTTCAGGCGGAACATTTTGGCGCAGAGGTACCGGTTTTGGGCGTCGCCGGTGATCAGCAAGCCGCCACAATCGGGCAGGCGTGTTTTGAACCCGGCATGTTAAAATCGACCTACGGCACGGGCTGTTTTGCGTTGCTGAACACCGGTGATGACGCGATTGCCTCGCAGAACAAATTGCTGACCACGGTGGCCTATCAATTTGACGGCAAGGCGACCTATGCGCTTGAGGGGTCGATCTTTGTTGCTGGTGCCGTAGTGCAGTGGTTGCGCGATGGGTTGGGCGTGATTGTGAACGCTGCCGACACGCAGACGTTGGCGGATCAGGGCAGGGGGGACGTGACCTTGGTCCCTGCGTTCACCGGGCTTGGTGCGCCGTACTGGAATGCCGACTGTCGCGGCGCTGCCTACGGATTGACGCGCGATACGACCCCTGCGGATTTGGCGCGCGCGGCATTGGAAAGCGTCGGGTTCCAGACCCGCGATTTGCTGGATGCGATGCGTGCTGATTGGCCGAACGCAGGCGACGCGGTGTTGCGGGTGGACGGGGGCCTAAGTGCGAATGATTGGGCGATGCAATTTCTGGCCGACATGCTGGGCGCGCCGGTTGATCGTCCTGCTGGCGTCGAGACAACGGCGCTTGGAGCGGCGTGGCTTGCTGGCATGAAGGCCGGGATTTATCCCGATGCGGACGGGTTTGCGGCAAAATGGGCGCGCGATCACCGGTTTGCGCCGCAGATGGATCGCGCTGCCAAAGACATGGCCTATGCGCGCTGGAAACGGGCTGTGGCCGCCACGCTGAGTGTCTAGGAAATCGTCACTTCTAGTGTGCCGATCCCGTCGACACCGCCGGTCATCACGTCGCCTTTGCCAACTGCTGCGACCCCTGCGGGCGTGCCTGTCATGATGATGTCGCCCGCGGCCAGCGCCACTGAGCGTGACAGATAAGCGACGTGTTCGTTCACCGACCAGATCAGGTCTGCGATGTCTGCATCCTGACGGATGTTCCCGTTTACAGCCAACCAGATGCGGCCTTGGGTCAGGCTAGGCACGTCAGCCAGCGGCATGATAGGCGCGATGGGGGCGGAGTTGTCGAAACCCTTGCTCATGTCCCACGGGCGGCGCGTGTCTTTGGCGATTTGCTGCATGTCGCGGCGTGTTAGATCAATGCCGACTGAAGCCCCCCAAATGTGGTTTGGCACGTCGTCTTCGGCGATGTCGTGGCCGCCTTTGCCGATGGCGATGATCAGCTCGATTTCGTGGTGCAGATCATTGGTTTGCACGGGGTAGGGGATCGCGCAGGGGGTGTCGATCGCCGCGTCGCTAGGTTTGGTGAAAAAGAACGGCGGTTCGCGGTCAGGATCATTGCCCATTTCGCGCGCGTGCGCCTCGTAATTGCGCCCCACGCAAAACACCCGCCGCACCGGAAATCGGTCGGTTGAATTGACAACGGCCAGACTGGCTTGGGGTGGGGGCGTGAAAACGTAGGTCATGGGCATCCTCGTGGGCGTATTGTGTTGTCCTTTCCTAACAAGGGTTGCGTGCAAGAACCAGTCGCAACCATTTCTTAAACCGGGCGCGGTAACAACAAACGGTCACGCGGCAAAGGAACTGAGCAAGCTTGTTAAATCGTGAAACACAAACACAACGTGGTGAGGTGCTGACCGAAATGTCAGGCCGTGACGCGTGGACGTTTTCACAAGCGGACTTTGAAAGCATTGCACAGATCGCGAAAACCTATTTCGGTTTGAACCTGTCGCGCTCAAAGATGGCATTGATCCAGTCGCGTTTGGGGCAGCGGATGAAGCAGTTGGGCATGTCCAGTTTTTCTGATTATCTCGTGCGGTTGCAAGGGCCACTGGCCAAGGATGAGCGTACGGAATTGCTGTCGGTTTTGACGACAAACGTCACACATTTCTTTCGCGAACAGCACCACTTTGATGCATTGCGAAACACCATTCTGCCGCCCTTGCTAAAGGCGGCGGCGGAAGGTCAGCGTGTTCGATTGTGGTCGGCAGGGTGTTCTACCGGTCCAGAAGCGTTTTCGCTGGCGATGACAATCCTGGATTTATGTCCTGCCGCAAAAACGTGGGATCTAAAGATTCTGGCAACCGACATTGACCCGATTGTCATTGAAACGGCTAAGGTTGCGCAGTTTCCGCAGGCCGAATTGGACGGTATCCCCCGCGAATTACAAACCAAATATGTGACTGAAACCGGACCTAGTGGCGTCGGTGAGATCAAAGGCAATGTTCGATCTATGATCACTTTTGGTGTCTTGAATTTGATAGACCCACTGCCGTTTCACGGGCCGTTTGATGTGGTTTTGTGCAGGAATGTTGCGATCTATTTTGACCGTGATACTCAAACGAAATTATGGCGCACATTCAGTGACGTTATGGCCCCCGGTGGCCATCTTTTTATTGGACACTCCGAGCATTTGACCGGCGCTGCAAAATCAGAATTTAGTAAGACCGGCTTCACGATGTATCAACGGAAAGGGGTGTAAGAATGAGGTTAAACAACGTCCACTGCCCCCTTGAAATGACATCATTGTCCAAGGTCATGAAATGAATATGAGCCTTCCCATCCAAAAACGAATCCCTGTTATCCAAGGGGATTGTTTGGTGACGGCTGATCCGAATGTTTTGTACACGACGGTTTTGGGGTCGTGTATTGCGGTGTGCATGTTTGATAGCGATGCAAAAGTTGGCGGGATGAACCATTTTCTTTTGCCGGGCTCAACGGACTTGAATTCCAAAGACATGCGATATGGCGTCAATTCAATGGAACTGTTGATCAACGGTGTTCTAAAGCTAGGAGCAGAGCGGTCAAATCTACAGTGTAAAATTTTTGGCGGTGGCGAAATGCGCAAATCCTTTACCAATATTGGCGTGAGCAATCAGAAATTCACAAGAGAATTCCTGAAGGCTGAGGGGTTTCCTTGTGTCGCGGAAAATCTGGGCGGAACCTTGGCACGCAAGCTGCAGTTTTCGCCGTGCGATGGCAAAGTGCGGCACATGCTTATCCCCGCAAGCGAGTCTCCGATTGAGCAAGTGGGTGCCAAAGGTTTGACCGGAAATGGCCCATCAATAGAGCTTTTCTAGGTTTCAAAGCGGGTTGTTGAACGCGATTTCTAATCTGCGTTTGGTATGTATACTGCTGATATGAAATCCAATCGAACGCGCTATCTCATTTTTTTATTGACTATGTTCTGCCTCTTGCCCGCCGCGCAGGCACAGGCGCATGCTTCAGAACAGGGATTTGTTTTACTGCTGCCAACAGGACTTTATATCGCGGGCGGCACACTTGCGGTTGTTGCCTCGATCTTGCTGGTGACCGTTCTTAGCAAACGTGCGCTGGCGATCATTTTTCGACCAGTAGAGTTGGGGCAAGGATGGCGATCTAACGCGCTGGTGACCCTTTGCAATCTTTTTGCCACAGCAAGTTTTGTCGCCCTAATTGGTATTGGCCTGTTCGGGCCAACTGATCCGCAAAGCAACCTGTTGCCATTGGTAATTTGGACGATGCTGTGGGTGGGTGTGTTTGTGACGCAAGGCATCTTCTTTGATGTTTGGCGCTGGATTAATCCGTGGTCTGGGCTGCACCGGTTGGCGATGGGGGCGTCCGAACCCATCTACAAACTGCCGGTAAAATTGGGCGTATGGCCGGCCGTTGTGTTGTTCATGATGTTTCAGGTCTTTGCGATCGCTGACATTGCCCCAAGCGATCCTAGGCGTCTTGCGAATGTTGCGGCGGGGTATTGGATTTTTACGTTCCTTGGAATGGTTATTTTTGGGCGTAAGCCGTGGCTGGCGCAGGTCGAATTTCTGAGCGTTCTGTTTAACTTGATCGGGCGGCTTCGTCCTGCGAATTTCGCCCGTACCCTTAGGCTGGGCACACCGGGGTGGAACGCGATCGAGCGGGGGCCGCTTAGCATAAGCCTCGCTGTTTTTTGCCTTCTGGTTCTGGGCACTGGCAGCTTTGATGGCTTGCATGAAACCTTCTGGTGGTTGGCAAAAATCGGCATCAATCCATTGGAATTTCCCGGCCGTTCAGCCGTGATTTGGACATCGTCTTTTGGCATGTTTGCGGCAAGTCTGGCGTTGATCAGCATCTTTGCGTTTGCGGTTTGGACTGGCGTGAAATGCGTCGGGAAATCACCGAAATCTACCTTTGCCAACGCCTTTACTGCGTTCGCGATCGCCATACTGCCGATTGCGCTTGGCTATCACTTTGCACATTTCTTGGTCAGTTTTCTGGTGCAAATTCAATACGCAGCGCTGGCGTTTTCGGATCCTTTTCAACAAGGATCGAACCTGTTTGGGTTGGGGCAAATCCAAATCACAACAGGGTTCTTGAAATCGCCCGCCAGCGTCAAAACGATTTGGCTAACACAAGCTGGGGCCGTTGTTTTTTCGCATATTCTGTCGGTTTTGATGGCGCACCATGTGGCGGGGACGCTCGTTGCAAATCGCAAAAACATTGTCCTTTTGCAGCTGGGCATTAGCGTGTTGATGGTCGCCTACACCGTCTTTGGTCTGTGGCTTTTGGCAACCGCGCGCGGTATGTAAAAGCTAAGAAAGTTCTAGACATTTCGTTTGTATACACACAAACTTGAGTCATGAATGCTGTAAAAATAATGCATGGGAGCAAAATTGTGTCCAACGGGAAAACGAATAAATCAACGATAAACCGCCGCTCGGCTTTGATCGGAATGGGGGCCAGTGTCGGCGCGATGGCCGCGTCTGGTAGTTTTGGTTTTGCCTCGGCGCAAAGCGTGGCACCCATCAAAATCGGTTTTCAAAAACACGCAACTGGGATCGGCGCCGCCTATGGTCGCTGGTACGACACAACCACCCGAGCCGCGACAAAGCGGATCAACGACATGGGCGGCATCAACGGGCGTCCTGTTGAATTGGTCATCGAAGATGACGGCACCGACCCCAAACGCGGCGCCGAAGTGGTCGAGAAATTCGCGACGCAGCACAATTGTGACGTCGCCTTTGGCACGCTGTTCAGCCATGTGGTTTTCGGATCTGCCCCGCGCGCAGGTGAATTGAAGCTACCGTATTTTGTAGTCTCCGAAGGGCACCACGTCGCCAGCGGAAAACTGAACCGCTACACGCTGCAACCCGGCATCACTGATGTGAAAAGTCAGGTGCAATCGATGGCGCCGTTTGTCGGTGACACCTTGGGCAAAAAGGTCACGATGATCTATCCGGATTTCGCGTTTGGCCACGATCACCGCGACTTCTTTTCTGACGCGATCGAGGCGCAAGGCGGCGAAGTTGTTGCCAAGATCGCGATCCCACCGACCGAGACAACGTTCACCCGCTATTTCCCGTCGATCCCACGTGAAACCGAAGTTGTGTATCACGTCATGGTTGGCCCTGCGGTTCTGACGTTTGTCAAAGAACTGGGCGAATTCTTTGGCCCAAGCCGACCTGAAATCTTTGGCTTTATCGACAGCTTGGAAGCGGTGGATATCAACAGCCCGGGTCTAGAATTCCTCGAAGGTACGTATTTCTGGGAAGGCAATCCGCGCCACGCCCAAGTCGATCAAACCAGCCATGACAAAGCGTTCCGCGCAGCCGTTGGTGTCGATGATCGCGGTGCGTCGCTCGCGGATAGCAAGGATGTGTCGACCTACGCACACATGTTTGGGTGCTGGGAAACGCTGAACATCATCAAGCGCGGGATGGAGGCGGCCGACTACCAAGGCCCGGCGGATCGTTCCAGATTGATCGAAGCGGTGGAGGCGATGACAGACATGCCCGCCTCGGATGATCATCCACAGGGTCCAAAACGCTTTAACGGCAAGACGCACCAAACCTTTGGTCAGCAGTACATCTCGCAAGTCAAAGACGGGAAACTTGTGTGCGTGCACACTGCGTCAATTGAAGACGGATTGTACGAAGACGAGGTGGATTACACCACGCAATCCTTCTGATTTCAACACGTTAGATAGGCGGACCAACCATGGAATTTGGGCCTCACTTGATGCTCGCCTCCCTCGAGGGGGCGGTCATCGCGTCCATTCTTGCGCTCACTGCAATGGGCCTCAGCATCGTTTTTGGTGTGATGCGCGTGGTGAACGTGGCGCACGGCGAATTCTTTATGCTGGGCGCTGTCATCGCGTGGTGGGTCGCCTCGCACGTCGGTGGTCACGCGGCGTTCGGGTTTCTAGCCGCGCTGATTATCGCGCCGCTGTTTGTCGGTGCGATGGCTGCTGGCGTGGATCGTTTGATCCTGAAACGCATCGAATATGATCCGGATCGCACGATCGTCGGAACCATCGGTGTGCTCTACATTATCCAGCAAACCACGCTGATGACCTTTGGACCTGATGCGCGTCCGGTCGAGGCACCGTTCAACACGCGGCTTGCCTTGCCGTGGTTTGAATGGGGCGAAAACGGCTTTGCGATGTTCTGGCCTTGGGGGCTCAGCACGACCAGTTACAAGCTGTTTGTGATCGTCGCCGCCGCCGTTATTCTGCTCGCACTTTGGATGTTGATCACTCGCACAAAGCTGGGATTGATCATGCGCGCGACACAACAAGACAGCGAAACGGCGCAGGCCTTTGGCGTGCCTGTTGGACGTGTGTACAGTTGGGTTTTCGGGTTGGGCGCAGGGCTGGCCGCGATTGGCGCCGTTCTGGTGGTACCGATCCAACAGGCGCATTATCTGATGGGTCATGATCCGTTGTTGCTGTCATTTATTGTCGTCATCATCGGCGGTCTCGGCAGTCTGCCAGGCACTGTAATCGCGGCGTTCCTGATCGGCATGAGCGACGGCATCATCTCGGTCTTTTTCTCGCCCACCCTGGCCAAAATTTTCGCAACATTGCTGGTGGCGATGGTGCTGGTGTTCCGGCCTCAGGGACTGATGGGGAGGCGCGCGCCGTGACCGCATCACGCAAATCGATGGGCCTGCACTTGGGTGTTCTGGTCGTTTTGGCGGCGTTGTTTTTCATTTTACCGCCTTATCACACGGGCAACATGGCGCGGATCATGGTGCTGGCGATCTACGCGATGGGGTACAATTTTCTGTTTGGCTACACAGGGCTATTAAGCCTTGGACACGCGTTGTTTTTTGCCGCTGGCATGTACGGGTTTGGCATGACGGTGACACAATTGGGCCTGCCTGTGCCTGTGGCATTTGCGTTCGGTATTTTGGCTGCCGCTGTAGTGTCGTTGTTCATTGGCTTGCTGGCGCTGCGCACGTCAGGGGTCGCGTTTATGATCGTGACGTTGATGTTCGCCCAAGCGGGATATCTGACGATCCTGTACTTTGGCGAATACACGCGCGGCGACGAAGGATTTGTGATCAAGCAGGCGCAGCGGACCGTCGCTGGCATCGATCTGACCAGCGAAGGCGGGCGATACGGCGCGGCGTTTATACTGTTTGCGATTTGCTTTTTGCTGCTGGCGCGATTGGTGCAATCCCCCTTTGGGCGCACGCTGATTGCCATTCGCGAAAACGAAGAACGCACGCGCATGTTGGGCTATGATGCCACCCGTTTGAAATTGCAGGCGATCGTGGTTTCAGGCGCTGTGTCGGGCATGGGCGGGGCAACGTATGCGTTGCTGTTCGGCTATGTGGGCGCGACATTTGCAACTGTGCAGTATTCGATTTTTCCATTGTTGTGGGTGCTTTTGGGCGGGGCAGGGACCACAGTTGGCCCGCTGATTGGTGTGCTCTTTATGTTCTATTTGATCGACATTTCCAGCAGCTACACCGACGCGTACATGTTGATCGCCGGTGTGGTTTTGGTGCTGCTAACCATGTTCGCGCCCCAAGGACTGGCCGGTGAACTGCGCAAACGGGTGATGCCATGGCTACCGTAAATATCCTCCACACAAGTGGATTAACCAAGACGTATGCGGGTATCAAAGCCAACACTGACGTCGATTTCGAATTGGCGCAGGGCAAGATTACCGCGCTTATTGGTCCCAATGGTGCTGGCAAATCGACCTTTGTCGGCATGGTGTCTGGCCGCATCGAAGCAACGCGGGGGCAGGTGTTTTTTGAAGGCAAAGACATCAGCAAACTGCCGGCGCACAAACGAATTCAGCTCGGGATTGCGTATACCTTTCAGATCACTTCGGTTTTTCCGGGGCTGACGTTGCACGAAAATGTGGCCCTGGCTGCCCGCCGTGCGCTGCGTGGTGACGAGACCGCGGTTGATACCAAAGTGCGCTCAGTTTTGACGCGTGTTGGTTTGGGCGAACGGGCAAATCAAATCGCCGGTGATCAAAGTTATGGCCATCAACGCCTGCTGGAAATCGCGATGGGTTTGGCACAAGATCCCAAAGTGTTTATTCTGGACGAGCCGACCCAAGGGTTGGCTGAATCCGAAGTGCAGGACTTTATCCAGTTGATGAAGTCGCTCGCGGGCGAGGTCACGATCCTACTGATCGAACACAACATGACTGTGGTTATGGAAACGGCGGATCACATCACCGTGCTGGATCAAGGCATGGTTTTGGCCAATGGAACACCGTCCGAAATTCACGAAAACGCAGCGGTCCAAGCGGCCTATTTGGGGACAACAGATGCTGAAGATTAAGCATATCGACGTCGCTTATGGCCAAGTGAAAACGCTGTTTGATGTGTCGTTGACGGTTGGTGCCGGCGAAATTCTGTGCCTGCTCGGACGCAACGGTGCGGGCAAAACCACAACGCTGAAATCGATCATGGGTCAGCTGCCGTTGTCTGCGGGAAAGATTACTTTGGACGGCGAAACGCTGAGCGATTTGCCACCACATGAAATCCCGAAACGTGGCGTCGGGTACATCCCGCAAGGGCGGCGTTTGTTTCCTGAATTGTCCGTATCCGAAAATATCGAGATCGGCCTGATGGCGCGCAAACAAGGCCGTGACACCCGCGAATGGGTGCTGGATTTGTTCCCTCGTTTGCGTGAACGACTTAAGCAACAAGCAGGTACGTTGTCGGGTGGCGAGCAACAGATGTTGGCCACCGCCCGCGCGCTTTGCTTGCGGCCCAAAGTGTTGATGCTGGACGAGCCTACAGAAGGTTTGCAACCATCAATGATCGTGCTGATCCGTGATGTCATCACCAAAATGCGCGCCGAAGGTATTGCGATTATTCTTGTAGAACAACGGGTTGATGCGGTTCTATCGATTGCGGATCGCGTGGCGTTTATCGAAAATGGCAAAAGCGTCGAAACCACAGATGCGGCTAGCCTGCGGGCTGACCCGGCCAAGCTAAAACGCTATTTGGGCGTGTGAAATTCATCAAAGGATGGGCAAATGACAGATAAATTGGTGATCAGGAATATCGGGCAAATCCTGTCGGGCAAGATGGAAGAACCGATTTTTGACGGCGACTGTTTGATCGCGATTGATGGCAAAATCAGTGCGTGGGGCGCTGAAAAAGACATGGATACCGAGGGCGCGACGACCGTGATCAATGCCCATGGCGTCACCCTCGCACCGGGTCTGATCGACAGCCACATTCACCCGGTCATTGGCGACTACACCCCGCGCCAACAGCAATTGCACTGGATCGATTCCACCCTGCACGGCGGCGTCACGACATTGATTTCAGCAGGCGAAGTCCACATGCCGGGCCGTCCAAAAGACATCATCGGCCTCAAGGCGATGGCGATCGCGGCGCAGCGTTGGTACGAAAATTTTCGCCCTTCGGGGATGAAAGTTCACGCCGGCGCGCCGGTGATCGAACACGGCATGGTCGAGCAGGATTTCAAAGACCTCGCAGAGGCGGGCGTGACCCTGTTGGGTGAAGTTGGACTGGGCACCGTCAAGGACGGTAAAACCGCCAAAGAAATGGTCGGTTGGGCGCGCAAATACGGCATTCAAAGCACGATCCACACTGGTGGCCCTTCGATCCCCGGCTCGGGTTTGATCGACGCGGACATGGTCATGGAAACCGGCACCGACGTGATCGGTCACATCAACGGCGGCCACTCGGCGCTGCCAGATGACCAGATCATTTGCCTGTGCGAAGGGTGCAAAGCTGCGTTCGAAATTGTGCACAACGGGAACGAGCGCGCGGCGGTCCTGACCGTGAACACAGCCCGCGAATTGGGCAAAATGGACCAGATCATTCTGGGCACCGACGGGCCTGCTGGATCGGGGGTGCAGCCGCTAGGCATTTTGCGGATGATCGCGATGCTGTCGGCATTCGGAAACGTCCCTGCCGAGATCGCGTTTTGTTTTGGCAACGGCAATACGTCGCGCCAACGCAAGCTGGACACGGGGCTGATCGAGGTCGGCAAATGCGCGGATTTTGTTCTGATGGATCAGGCGCAACATGCACCGGGCAAAACGATGCTGGAATCTGTGCAACTGGGCAATTTGCCTGGCGTCGGGATGACGGTGATCGACGGGGTTGTGTGTAGCGGACGCAGCCGCAACACGCCGCCGGCAAATCGACTGCCCGAAGTCGTTACGTGACCTTGCGCAACAGCTTGATCAGCGTCTGACGTTCGGCGTCAGTGAGCGGCTCTAACGTGTCGGCAGAAATCGCTTTGCCGATGCGGACCAGATCCGCGATCAGCGCTTCGCCTTTGTCTGTCAGCGAAATCATTGTGCGACGTTTGTCGCTTGGATCGGTTCCTGATTGGGTCAACCCTTTGGCGCGCAGCCGATCGACAACACCTTTGATTGTCGCGACATCCATCGCAGCCAAACGCCCCAAATGGTTCTGGGAAACACGGCCTTGTTCAGACACGCGCAGCAGCGTCGTGAACTGCGTTGGCGTCAGGTTTTCAATTGCGTGCGCTTGGAAAATCGCGGCATGCCGTTGGCTGGCCAGCCGCAGCAAGTACCCGATTTGGTCGTCCAGTTTGTAGGAATTTTGCGCAGATACGGTGTCAGTCATGCAGTTGCATAGCCTGATGCCAACCGCATGCACAACCGTTAATGGCCGGTTTTCTTACCGTAAACCGTCTTTGCCTTGGGCGTCTTCGTGCTCTAATCCGCCGACGCGCGGCAAGGGACGGCCGCTATCGGTGACTGCCACCGCAACCATGATTTCGTTGGCGCGCGGTGCGTCATTCAGGCTGACTTCGATACCGTCGAAATGGCTGCGCACGTAGGCGGCATCCTTGTGTCCAAGCGGCACATCTAACACTTGCCCCGGTGATCCCATCTTTTTCGAGGACGGGACCAAAGCCGCCCCTTTTTCCACAGCAACACGCAAAGGCGCTCCGAGTTTTGGGTGGAGGATTGCGGCGGCATGTTCCAGCTCGCCGTTTTCGCCGACCATTGCGGATTTGCCGTAGCTTTCCACTTGCTCCGGGGTGATCCCCAGCGCGCTGACACATTTTTCGCCCAGCAGCGCGCCCAGTTCTGCACCGATGTCCATCAGCTGCGAAAGGTCTTCTTGGTAGACGCCGGCGAACGGGTTTTCGATCACCGCGACGGCCACAGCCTTGCGGGTCGCGGGTGAAATGTCGCGCCCGATTTCGCGGTGCGTTTCCTCGATGTTTACAGCAATTTTGCGGATGTTGGCGATCATCTGAGGCCATCCTTTCCAGTGATGTCTGCGGCGGCCAATCCGCCTGCGCGATTGTGGATGCGCGCACCTGTGCTCATGACCAGTGCCAGCGCGAGTTCACTTGCGCGCGGGGCGTCGTTGGCCCCGACTTCCATCGAGTCAAAGTGGCTGCGCACGTAGGATGCGTTGATGTGCGTGATCGGAATGTCCAAGCGTCCGCCGACACCCACGACCTTTTTCGAGGACGGCACAATCGCGTTTGCATCGCCCAACAGTTCGCGCATCGCATACCCACCTGGGGCATGCCAAAGTGCACCGTGTTCCAGTTCACCTGCGGCACCGATCATCGCGCCTTTGCCGTAGCCTTCGATGGCATCAGTACCGCCCAACAGGTCCAACAGTTTTTGCGCCATGGACAGGCCAAGCGGTTTGAGGTCTTCCATGAACCCTTGGATTTCGGGTTCATAGCGACCGGCAAACGGGTTTTCGATGATGGCCAGAACGGCGGCGCGGCGTTGCGGAATGTCCGCGCGTGGCCCGCCTTCGTGATAGACCTCTTCGACCGAGGTCAGCAGTTTGCGTAGTTTGACGTCAGGCATGTTCTGGGGTCCTTTGAAGGCGAAAGAGCTGGGAAGTGCGTGTGGCGACGTTGGCCCCTTGCAGGAACAATGCAGCACCACAAATCAGGTGTTTGGCGCGAAAATTCTCTGCGGTTTTGAGCCCCGCCGCAAGGGCAGAATTCTGATCGTCTTGCGCAAGGCGTTCGCAGTTGGTCACGACCAAACGGTCGCCTAGATCTGAGGTCTCGTCGATATCACAAGCCGGCATTCTGGTTACGTTCGGGTGCTTTGGCAGATCGACGGCGTTCGCGATCAAGGTTGCTGCGACGTCTGCGGTGGCGGCTGATTTGGCCAGAACCGTCACGCTGTCGGCGATGCCCAAGGAATGACTGCGCCCATGCCGCCCGCTGGTTGCGATGCCACGAACGGTGTCGGTGTCTTTGATCGTGATGCGCCCCAGTGCCGAGCCGTCATGCCCGGTCATCGCGGTGGTAAAATGTTGACCCGCCCCAAGGTGGATCGCGATGTCGCCGCCGTTGTTGACATAGGCGCGCGACAGTTCGGCGTGTGCGGTCATCGCTGTTAGGATCGTATCAGCCACACCGCCAGCAACAGCCGCCATGCACGTCACAAACCGGTCCTGCGCAAACGGGCGTGCGGCGGCATCCATGCGTTTGGCGATCTGACCCTGAGGGTGGGCTCTGTCGCGGGTTAAGGGGCGGCGCAGATCTGAAATTTCTTTCATCAATTCTTGTAGCACGGTTTCGAAACGGGTCCGTGCTGCGCGAAAAGCCGCAGTGCGATCCCCGTCCGCACCGATGATTAGATCGATAGGTCCGTGCTGCAAATGCAGGCGCGTGCCACAGGGCAAAATATGTGCTTGTGCGCCCATCAGGGGGTCTTGTCCGACCAGCGATAGTTGGCGGGGGCCATCGGATCGTGGCCCTTGCTGGCCTGCGGGATCTTGCGAGACGGGCCAGATATGTCCGCCACCTTGCGCACCTCGTCCATGTGCCCGCCCAAGGCCGCATAGTCGCTTAGCCGCATTGAAAATTCGACGGGTGCCACCAAAGCAGGGGTCGGCACGTAGCCGAACGACATCGCGGGCATGTCCAACACATCGACCATCACGGTGATGCCGCCGCCGGGCCAAACGTAGGTCTGCGCACCGCCACACGACACGTGAGTCAACGCATCTTTGACCGAGCGGGTCAGGCGCACGGGATTCTCTGTCACGCCGGATCGCAGGCTGCCACCGGCACCACCCATGAACAGAACCGAGCAAATTGAAGGTTCGCAGTTTTCCGCGATCCGCTCGGCCGAGGCGAGGACAGCGGGCGGCATTTCAGCACGTTGCGGCACCAGATCAGCGTCCAGTTCGTAGTAGGCAAACTGCTCGCCCGTGGTCGAAACCATCAGCAGACGTTGGCCAGCCCACGCGACTTTGGGGTTGTAGGGGCCAAGGATCGACAGCGGGTCCTGGATGTCCGTGCCGCCCCAGCCGGTGCCGGGTTCGGCGACTTGGAAATAGCGGCCGGGCGTCGAACGGCGTCCTTTGATCTTGATCCCTGTTGGCGGGATATCAAGCATTTTGCCCGCTTGATGTTCTGACAAAACACCGGTGATGTGGTCATCCACAACCACAACGTCATCGACGTGATCGCGCCATTGTTTGGCGAACATTCCGATGGTTGCGGACCCACACCCAACGCGCATCAATTTTTCCGGCGCACCGTCAATGATCGGCGCTTGGCCGGCTTGGACCGTAACGCTGACAGCGTGGTCATCTTCGCCAATCACCAGTTCAACAGCTTGCACGTTGCACAGCCGCAGCAAGGCATCGCAGGTCACGCGCCCTTCTTTTTTGGACCCGCCTGTCAGGTGATCAACCCCACCCAATGACAGCATTTTTGATCCGTATTCGGTTGTCATCACATGCCCGACCGGTTCGCCGTCTACCCGTACAATATCGCGTTCGTTGCCAATGTGACGGTCCGTGTCGATCTTGATTTTAACGCCGCAGTACGAAAATATCCCTTCGGTCACGACGGTCACCATGTCGACGCCGTCGATCTCTTGGCTGACGATAAACGGGGCCGGTTTGTAGTCGGGATAGGTCGTGCCCGCGCCGACTGCTGTCACAAATGTACGTTCGCCTTTGACGATGTCGCCGTTCCATTCAAGGTCGTCGTCGGGCAAAAACGGCACCAGTTTTTGATCAGTGCCATGCAAAATCGTCAACGGGTCTAGCCGCACCAAATCGCCGCCATGATTTGCGTAACGATCACAAGCTCCGATCTTGCCATCCGCGATAAAGCACATCACAGGGCAGGCGTCGCAGCGGATTTTTTCAGGTTTTACACGATCATTCATTGCTCAAACCTTTGATGGCTGCGCGCACACGATCCGGTGTCGCAGGCACGGTTGTGATCCGCGCGCCAGTGGCGTTGTAGATCGCGTTCAGGATGGCGGGTGCGGTCGGTATTAACACGTGTTCGCCCAAGCCCTTGGCCCCGTAGGGCCCGTGCGCATCCGGTTCTTCGATGATGATCGTTTGCACCGGCGGCATGTCCCCGATTGTGGGGATCAGGTAGTCGTGCAGGTTTTCGGTGCGTCCGGGAATGTATTCTTCCATCAGCGCCATGCCCAGCCCTTGGGCAATGCCGCCCTCGACCTGGCCTTCGACCAACATCGGATTGATCGCCTGACCGACGTCGTGGGCCGCGACAAATTTGACAGGTTTGACAGTGCCATAGGCCGTGTCGACATCCACGATAACAAGGTGGGCTGCATATCCGAATTGCGCGTAGGGTTCGCCTTGGCCATTTTCATCCAGCGGTTTGGTCGGCGGATCATAGGTTTCAATTGCGCGCAGAACGTAGCCTTCTGAATCGGGGGTTAGGGTCAACAGATCAAAGGATTGCTCGTCAGCTTTGATGCACCCTTCGCCAATGGTCAGCGTTGTGTCGGGGCCTGCGTTCATTTTGGACAGGATCAGCGCGCGCAACGCCTCGCCGGACAACCGTGCGGCATTGCCTGAAACGTAGGTCTGGCGCGAGGCTGATGTTTTGCCCGCATCCGGTGTCACGTCGGTGTCGGGGCCGATCAGTTCGATCTGCGAAACGGGCACGCCAAGGGCTGTGGCAAAGATTTGCGCGATGACGGTGTTGGCGCCTTGGCCGATGTCCATCGCGCCCTGGTGTAGCACAACTGTGCCGTCTGCGCGGATGCCCGATTTGATGGTCGACGGATTTGGCAGTGACGTGTTGCCACAGCCGTACCAGCCCGCCGCGATGCCGACCCCGCGTTTGACGGTGGCGCTCTGCGCGTTGAAATCTTGGGCGGCGCGGTTTTCGGCGGTCCATGGCGCACGTAACGCTTTGAGGCAGGCTTTGATGCCGACGCCTTGGTTAAACACTTGCCCGCAGACAGTGGGCGCGCCGTTTTCGAGCGCGTTGAGAATGCGGAATTCCAAGGCGTCCATGCCCAGTTTTTCCGCCAAGCTGTCGAACAGGCTTTCTTGTGCGATTGCAGACTGTGGTACGCCAAACCCGCGAAACGCGCCCGCAGGCGGGTTGTTGGTGTGAATTCCTTTGGATTCAGCACGATAGTCGGCGATCTGATAGGGGCCAGAGGCATGCACAGGCACGCGATTGGCGACGGTTGGACCCCAGCTGGCGTAAGCACCTGTGTCGAAAAGCCCGAGGAAATCAAAGCCGGTGATCTTGCCGGATTTGTCCGCCCCAATCCGCAGCGTGATGTCAGAGGGGTGCCGTTTTGTCGTGCTCTGCATCGATTCCGTGCGGCTGTAGGTTAGACGCACGGGCTTGCCGGTTTTCAGCGTTGCAAGGGCCAGATAGGGCTGCACACTGATGTCCAGCTTTGATCCAAAACCACCGCCAACACCGGTTGGAATGATCCTGATTTGTGATCGTTCCAAACCCAAGATGACTTCGAGCGCCTCAAGATCCATCACTGGCGCTTGGGTGCATGCATGAATTTCAACGCGCCCGTTTACCATTTGCGCAAAGCCGGCTTCGGGTTCGATGTAGGCGTGTTCGACAAAGCCGCTTTTGTAGTGCCCTGTGACAGATATTTCCGCGTTGTCCACGGTTTTGGCCGCGTCACCGCAGGCAACAAATCCGCCGCACATGACGTTCTGCGCGCGCCCGTCGTGAAGCGGCGCTTGGGCGGTGTGCAGGGCTGCGTGCACGTCTTGGACCGCGTCCAGCTCGGTCCATGAAACGGGGAAATTATCTGGTGACAAAAGCCGTAGTGCGTCGGATGTGCCGATCACTGCCGCCACTGCTTCGCCTCGAAAACGGGTTTCGGTTTCGGCAAATACAGGTTGGTCGACAAAGGCGGGGATGACCCCAAACGCGTTTTGTCCTTGGATATCCGACGCCGTCAGTGTGGCGACGAGGCCCTCGTTCGCATGTACAAATGCCGCCAAATTGCCCAGTTCAAATCGTGCACGCGGGTAGGGGGAGCGGATGATCAACAGCTCAAGCGTGCCAGCTGGTGCCACGTCATCGCCAAATGCCTCGGTGCCTGCGGTTTTGCCTGAACCGTCCAACCGGCGGATGGAATCCCCGACCAGTCCGGTCGTGTCCCGCGCAAAGGCGGCCTTGCCCATCACCGCGTCGATGATTTTGCGATAACCCGTGCAGCGGCATAAAACACCACCCAATGCGTCTTTGACTTGGTCCTCGTTTGGATGCGGCGTTGTGCGCAACAACGCGACGGCTGCGACCATCATTCCCGGCGTGCAAATTCCGCATTGCGCCGCCCCATGGTCTTGAAAACGCTCGGCAAGCTGCGCCGCGATCGGGTCATCACCGTGCAATCCGCGCAGGGTTTCGACAGTCTTGCCAGCGACCTGCTGGGACGGGGTCAGGCAGGCGCAAACCGGCGCGCCGTCAATCAAAACCGTGCAGGCGCCGCAATCACCGGCGTTACAACCGATCTTGACGTCGCGCGCGCCCAGGCGTTCGCGCAGCGTTTCTGACAGGCGTTCGCCAACATTTGGGGTCACGCTGATTGCACGGCCATCAAGGTTGAATTCGGTTGTCTGTGTCATGCCAATGCCGCCCGTTTGATCGCGCGTACGCATTGTTCGGCCACAACATCCAGACGGAATTCACCGCTACCACGAACATCATCGATCGGGGACAAGGGGGCCAGATGGTGCCGCGCAACGTGCACGTCTTGTGGGGTTTTGCCAATTAAACTGGCCTCAAGATCGGGGAGGCGTTGCGCCACTGCCGAACAGGCACCAACCGCGACACGGGCCTGTGCAATTTTGCCTGCGTCATCGCATGTGATTTGAGCGGCGGTCATCGTGATCGAGATCACCAGATATCTGCGGCTGCCTAGCTTTTCAAAAGCGGATTTCGCATTCGCATCCGGGTTCGTGACCAGCACGGCTGTGACCAATTCGTCGGCTTGCAGCTCGGTTGAACGTGGTCCTGTGATAAAGTCACCGAGCGGCATGATCCGTGGCCCGCGTGCAAGGCTGCTCACTTCGAGTGACGCATCCAGCGTTAAAAGCGGCGGCACCCCATCAGCGGCTGGCGATGCGTTGCAAAGGTTGCCACCAATCGTGCCAGAGTTTTGGATTTGCACGCTGCCGACTTCGCGCGCGGCCTGTTTCAGCGCATCAAAAGCTGCAGGCAGATTTGCGTTGATGATCTGCGTCCAATTGACGGCAGCACCGATACGGATGTGATCGTCTAAATGGGCGATGCTGGTCAGGTCGGGAATGCGCGTCACGTCTAACAGGTTTTGTGGCGGACGCCCTTGACGGCTGGCGGGGTACACATCCGTGCCGCCGGCGATCACCGTTTGGTGCGCCTTTGCTGCCAATGTCAAAGCAGAGGCTAAATCGGTCGGACTGTTATAGCTCACGTGTGCCCCTGACTATCATTAGTATGCTAATGATATTGGGGTGGCGCATTTTGTCAATTGTGAATTGTATGAACGCATAATTTCTGCGGTGATCTGGAGGATCTATAATGTCGCATATGTGAAATTTGACCCGATGAATTGTAAGCCGAAGTTCGTCGTATGTGCTCAAACTGTCTTGATCTTATCTATACGCAACGAACTTGCATTTCTGAACACTGGGAAAGAATGGCCTTTTAGGCGAGTAAAGTCTGCCTCAGTTCGTACAGGCGTTTGGTTAGGAACCTGCTGCGCCGCGCATATTCAAAACTGGATACCGAGATCTTATCTACCCAAGATCAGGTGCGTAGCGTCGACAGCTATTGCCTGTGTATCGGCTGTTGATCACACGACCATTTTCGAGCGTGGCGACATAGTTGCACGTCAATATCGTGGTTTGTGTGCGATACCCCTTGGTAACAAAAACACCATTCTCGAGACTCTGGATCGGAACACGTGTTGTTGAGGTGTTTTTATAGTCCCAAACGGCTTGGGTGTTAGACTGGGATTGAGGCGCGCCAATTTTGCTCACCACTGCGGAAAGTAGCCTGCCATCAAATTGGGCCTTTCGGGCCGTAATTTCTTCTTCAGATTCAATGCAGCCGGTCAAGCCAAACGCGACCAATGCTACAGTGGCAATGTGTCGAGATTTCATCATGGGTCCTTCGGTTGGATAGGTTTTAAGCGATTACATAACGAGGTTTTCTCGAGCTTTGGCGTGAACCAAATGTAATCAAAATCCGAGAGTGGCGCAGCTACGCTGTCTTGAAATGGGGTGAGGAAATCTCCGACTTGGGCGTCGGTTTCAACCATTGTGACCACGACGGCGTCTTGGTTCGGGAAATGTCGGGGAATGCCTACAGATTTGCGCACATGCGCGGAGCCAACCATCAGGATGGTGCCGTGTTGTTTGTCAGCGCGTTCAATCATAGAGCGGGTCATATGCACGTCTCGCGCCAATTGCAGATTTGCCAGATTGTTGGCGCGTTCCTCTGTAATCAGATCACAATGGGCCTTTTTCATATGATTTGTGTAGTAGTCTAAGGTTGATTGGTTTGGGGTGGTTTGCTTGATATCACTTAAGCCCGCCAGCGCCTGCTTTTGTTCGGGATCGGTTAAATCCGCGCCTACGATATTTGCTTTAGTAGCAAATGCGGCGTCAAACATGGGGGCATAAAAGCTCCACGACGGCCAGTTAGTATCGGCCCAGTTCAGGTCGATACCCAATTCCAGCGCATATTCCGGGGCCTTTGCCCGGTAGCTTTTGACCGTTGCCGTTTGCGTGTAGTCGAGCATTTCAAAGGCGACAGTCGGATATTTACCGGCTTCAGCAAGTGCCATCAGAACAAATGCCTGACGCCTTTGGTGAGCGTTGCGCCCGTGCCGCTCGCCCAGCAGAATGTACTGTGCTTCTAAAAGAGATGCCCGCATGGTTTCAAAGGAAACAAATTGCTCCTCTGAAACCCCCCAGATTTGCCCCGCAAGCGGTGCCAGTTTATCTTCAGTATGGCCAACGTTTGCTGCCATGCAAAATGCGACGACAGATGAAAGTAAAGACTTCACTGGATCGCCTCATAGGCTTTTGTGAACCCGGCCAACGAAACAACGGGGTTCACTTCTGATTGGGCGGCGTCAAAAAAGCGAATGCTCATTTTGTTCCCTCGCTTCATTGACTTGATAAGCGAGTTTGAGAGTTTCACTCCCGCAAAACATCCATCAACATTACATATCTCAAACGGTAAGACGGCACCCTTTTGATTATCGATTTTGTATTGCCAACCAGTGCTGAGTAATATGCCTAGTGGGAATGTGATGAGGGCCGTCGGGTCATCTGATCCGTAGATTTTGAATTCCAAAATCAACCGATTTGTTGAGGCCTGAACGATCGCTTGAGACATACGGCAGCCTTGATCGCCCTCACATGTAACGCGCCAGTCACTGAAGGTTTGTGTGTCTTCAATATCTTGCGCGTGTAAGGGCAGGGCGCTTGCGAGTGTCATCCAAGCCACAAATGCAGATTTGGTTGTTTTCCACATGTTGGTAACCCGCATTGATTGAATTAAGTCTGGCGTGGAATAGCGAATTTGTAGGTATCAAGCCAGATGTATTGTGAAAAAAAATCCCGCTTGGGTCTGTCATTCCAAACTGGGGTATCCCTTCTGGGCATCTTCACGCTCTGCCTTTTTACCTTATCATCGCAGTATTCTGTTGCTCAAAGTGTCGTCACTGATGGCGGAACAAATACGAGCGTGACGGTGTCATCTGACGGGTTGATTACCGTTGGTCTTGCTCCTGCGAATTCCGCATCCATCAGCCACAACACTTTTACAAACTTCTCGGTTCAAAGCGCAGGCGTGAATTTGGACAACAGTGCAGTGGCTGCCAGCACCATTTTAAACGAGGTTACGTCAACAAATAAGACACTTATAAATGGTCCGCTGACCGTCATTGGCGCAAGGGCCGATGTGATTATTGCCAATCCAAATGGAATTGCAGTGAACGGTGGTCGTTTCCAGAACACAGGGAACTTGGCGCTGACAACCGGTACAGTGAATGTCGACACTTCTGGTGTCGTCACGTCGACAGTCAACACAGGGCGCATTGTCGTTGGACAAGATGGATTGTCGGGCACAATGGATGAGTTGGCGCTCATTTCGAAAAGCCTGCGTTTGCTGGGGGGGATTAGTTATGATCTTCCGAGTGACCAATCACATGTTAACGTCATCACCGGATCCTCAGTCACAACGATAGATCGGGACCGAGGAGGTTTGGGCGTTGATGGGGCAAATGCTTTGCCATGGGCATTGGCAACTGCAGGTACCGGTGATGCCAACGGAAATCTGATTGTGGACATTGCCAATACGGGGTCAATTTCAGCGGGCCGCATCAGTTTGACTGTGACCGATACAGGGGCTGGAGTGCGGATTGCTGGCGATCACATGGCCGCTGCTGGAGGTTTCCGATTAACGTCAACGGGCCATCTTGAGATGGCAGATACGCGTGTGACTGCAAAAGGTTCGGTCATCGTTTCAGCCGCCTCGGTGGATCTGGCATCAGCCGAAGATGCCAGGACCGAAATCCGCTCGAATGAAAGTGGCGTTGTTCTCATTGCCAATGCCGGCAGCGTGGCGCTAGGGCAATCGTCTGTGTCTGGTGTGACCACGGCTTCAGGTACATTTGCATCGGATGGTGGTGTGACTGTACGAGCCAGCGAAAATATAACTACCACTGGCACTGAGCAAAACCGAGCTTTTGTAAGTTCTACGATCGGAGAAGACTCTGACGCCGTTGCCAACAGTAACGTGGTGTTCGTTGCAGGCGGATATATTGACCTTTCAGGCTTGGATTTTGTAACGACTGACGATGTTCGAATGTGTCCGTCGTCAGGGTTTTTGGAACCAATGGCAGCTTAAGCTAAGACAGAGTTTGGCTCATCTGGTTGGTTTGATTATGCGGCGCGTTGTCTGTGATGCAAGCGTCGCGTTTCGAGCGTCTTATGTTTGATCCTTTCTCGTTGCTGTAGAATGGCTTTGTACCGTCCGAAGTAGACATCAGACGGTGTGACGTTGCTCAGGCTCTCGTGGAAGCGCCGATGATTGTAGTGATCGACGAAGGCTTCAATCTGGGCTTCGAGATCACCGGGTAGGAAGTAGTTTTCCAGCAAGATGCGGTTCTTCAAAGTCTGATGCCAACGCTCGATCTTGCCCTGGGTTTGCGGATGATACGGCGCACCGCGCGAGTGCTTCATACCTTTATTCTGCAACCATTCGGCCAGTTCCCCCGAGACGTAGCTGGAGCCGTTGTCGCTGAGCAGTCGCGGCTTGTGGACGACATGAACTTGGTCACATCCCGACGCTGCTAAAGCCAGATCCAACGTGTCAGTGACGTCGCGGGTCCGCATATTGGTGCAAAGCTTCCACGCGATGATGTAACGGCTGTAGTCGTCCAGGATCGTGCTGAGATAGAACCAGCCCCAACCGATGATCTTCAGATAGGTGAAGTCGGTCTGCCACAGCTGATTGATGGCCGTCGTTTTGTCTTTGAACTCACTGGCGGCCTTGATCACAATGAAGGCAGGACTGGTGATCAGATCGTGCGCCTTCAAGATCCGATACGTTGAAGCCTCTGATACAAAGTAGCTTTCTGTATCTGTGAACGTCACCGCCAGTTCTCGCGGTGACAACTCTGTCTCCTTCAACGCCAGTTTGACCACCTTGCGACGCACGTCGTCAGGGATGCGGTTCCAGACGTGCTTGGGCCTGGGAGACTGGTCCTGCAGCCCAGCCTCACCACGCTGGAGGTAGCGATCATACCAACGGTAGAATGTGGTGCGGGGGATACCGAGCTTGGCGAGCGTCAGGCGGGCTGACAGGTGGCTTTCTTCGACCAACCGGATGATCTCTAGTTTCTCAGATGCAGGGTATCTCATTCGGGGTCGCCCCCACCGTCGAACATGCTTTTTTTGAGAAGACGCAGTTCCAGCGTCTGTTCAGCCACCACTTCCTTCAGATCACGGGCTTCGCGGCGCAGGTCCTTAACCTCATCTGTGTTTGCAGCACGTGCCGTATCGCCAGCTAGCCGCCGTTTGCCAGCCTCCATGAAGTCCTTGGACCATTTGTAATAGATGCCCTGTGATATGCCTTCACGGCGGCACAGTTCGGCGATGCTGTCTTCTCCACGCAGACCGTCCAGGACGATCCTGATCTTCTCTTCGGATGAATAATGCTTGCGCGTGGCCCGCTTGATGTCTTTGACGATCTTCTCGCCAGGGCTTTTGCGTGTTCCAGTTGTCTGTCTCATGTCCCACTCCTCAGTGGTTACGATGAGCCAACAACTCTCTCTTATCAAATATACCTATTTGGACCCATAAGCGCTGACGTCAGACA
>NZ_CP170636.1:0-46876 GCF_042932805.1 Pseudosulfitobacter sp. SM2401
GTGACGAGATCGACCATTGGCATCAATTTGTCGCAACCGCGTCGCTGGTGCGTGGCATGATGGGGATTAGCCCGCATGCGTGGCAACACGCCCAAGACACAATGGGGCCTGAGGTGGCCGCGATCACCTGCGCCGCCATTTTGCAACGCGTGTCCGACATTCACAGCCCCGGTGGGTATCTGCGGGCATTGACCACGCGGGCCGAGGCGCAAGGATTTTCACCAGGTCCGATGATTATGGCGCTGCTGAACGGCGAAAATTCCAAGGCGGCTTAAGGCAGGATTGCGGTTGTGCGCTAGAGTTGACAGCTGTCAACTTTGGCTTCTGTGCGGCTGCGTCAAGACACACACGTTTTAGGTGCGTGTTGTTTTTTATCCACAGGTTTGGGCGCGTGCAGCGAAACGCCAAAAAACTGTTGCCGGGCCAAAGGTTAAGTGTAAACTTGGCAAAAATCCGCCTACTTTTCTAGGTGGTGTCTGTTTCAAAGCGCGTTTTTTAAAAAAAACCATTCCTGCCATTTATGGCCAAAGGGGTTCTCATGCACCGTATTCAATTCGTCACCGACCATGTTCAAAGCAAGATTGGGGCGACACACAAACGCGCAGCTGCATGGATGACCTTGGCGCTGATGTGGTTGATGTCAGCGACGTTTGTCGCAGCGCAGCCCACATTCACCCAAAGCTTTTCGCCTTCATCGATTTCGTTTCTCAGCACATCGACGCTGGTTTACACGATCGATAACTCAGGCCAGACGGACAACATTACAAATTTGTCGTTTTCAGACACGCTAACATCCGGGATCAGGATCACCGGGGCGGGGTCGTCAACCTGTGGCAGCGCATCCTTTCCGCCCAGCATAACTGTGGATGAGAGTTCTGGTGACATCTTGTTTTCGAGCTTTGGTTTTAACAACCCGGGGTTTTACGCGCTGGCTGCAGGTGCGACCTGTACCGTCACGATTCCGGTCAGGGGTGAGGCGGTTGGCCCGTTGGTCAACACATCCAGTGATCTGACGTATCAGATCAACGGGGTTGGCACCAATCTGACAGTGGCTGGTGCCAGCGGAACGCTGACCGTACAAGGCGTCCCAGCTGACGCGCCGTTTATGACCAAAGCTTATGATGCAACAACCGTTGATCAGGGCGCAACTGTGTCTGTAACATATTCGATGTTAAACACGTCACGCACCGAAGATCTGACTGATCTGGCCGTTACAGATGTTTTGAATGATACAATCGCTGGTTTCACGTTTACATCGCTCGACGCCAACACCTGTGGCGGTGCGGTTTCGGGGGCGGGCACCACAACCCTTAGCCTTGCTGGTGGTGTTCTCGCGGCCGAGGCAACCTGTAGCATTACCGCGACATTGACCGTTCCGAGCGGGACAAGCGGGACATTTTCGGGAACAACGGGCGCTGTTACAGCGACATCTGCAGGTGCGCCAATCACAGGCAACCAGATCACGACCAGCCTAGAGGTGCGCGCAGATGCGGCGCCGACGCTGGCGATGTCGTTTAGCGATGCATTGTCCGGGGGCACCACGACCGGAACATTTACGCTGACCAACCGTGCATCAAATCCATTGACGAGCGGGACATTTTCAATGGACTTTAGCCCGCCGCTGAGTGAAATGAGCCCGCCAACATACCCCGCAAACCCGTGCGGTGCAGGTTCGAATATGTTCAGCAACTCTGTCTCGGGCGTGATCTCAGCTACGCTTGTTAGTGGTAACATCGCGGCGAACGACAGCTGCGTATTTACCGTAGATTTCCCGATTTCGGCAGATCAGGCCAGCGGTTCAGTGACGTTTACGACAAGTGACCCAAGCGGCACGATCAGCGGAACAACAGTGACCGGCGTTGGTACCTCAGCGACGTTTGCTATTGGCGGCGGGCAAAACGCATCCTTTAGCAAAAGCTTTTCCGGCGACACGATGCCCGGCAGTACCGTGGATCTGACGTTTGATATTGTGGCCGCGGCCGAGAACTCCGCGACGATTACGGGTCTGACATTTACCGATGATCTGGATGCGATGCTGTCTGGTGTGACCGGTCAATCCGGTACCGCGTCTGATACTTGCGGCGGCACGCTGTCGGGGTCTTCGACGTTGTCATACGCCGGTGGTTCGCTGGCGCCCGGTGCCAGCTGTGCGATCACAGTCACGTTGGATATTCCCGGGGCGGCGACCACAGGTACAGTCACCAACACCACCAGCAATTTGACGGATACTGCGGGCCAATCCTATGGCACTGCATCGGCATCATTGGTCGTGTCCGATCTGACGTTCGATTTGGAATACACCGATGATCCAGTGATCGCGGGCGCAACGGCGAACCTTGTTTTCACCATCCAGAACAATAACGCTTCATTAGATGCAACGGGTTTGATCTTTACCTACAACCTGTCCAGCATCGGGGGCGGGGTCGTCGCGACCGGAACACCGGTTTCGGCCTGTGGCGGTTCACTGTCGGGCACAAGCTTTCTCATCTATTCTGGCGGAACGGCGGCTGCGAACGGATCATGTGTCATTTCGGTTCCGGTCAGCGTACCCTCGTCAATCGCGAGCGGCACCTACAACACGTCCACATCCAGCCTGAACGCAACGGTCAACGGCTCATCCGTGGTGGCCCCTGCGGCGGCAGGCGCGTTGGTCGTCGAGACAGCAACGTTGCTCGTGTCCGAAGCATTCGCCAGCTCTACTTTGGCCGGCCAAACCGTTGTCCACAGCTATACCATCGAAAACCAAAGCGGCACTGCGGCAAGCGCAATTACACTAGACGGTGATCTGACGACATTGGTGACAGGTGCGACGTTTGGTTCTATCGGCACGGACACGTGCGGATTTACGGCTGGCGGGGTTGGTTCAACTGCACCCGCGCTAACCGGCGGCAGCCTTGCGGCGGGCGCATCCTGTAGCGTTGAATTGAACTATGCGATTGCGGGCGGCACGGCGGCCGGGACGTATCCGTATTCTGCAACCAGCGTGACTGGCACCGTTGGCGGCTTGGCCGTGACGGGCAACGCATCGGCTTCGTCGCTGATCGTGACGGCAACCGCCGAGGCGATCTTTAGCAAGTCATTTTCCCCAAGCACAATCAATGTCGGCGGATCTAGCACGCTGACCTACACGATCGACAATCCGGTTGGCGGCGCGACGCTAAGCAACCTTGAATTCCTGGATGACGTTGGTGGCACCATCACCGGGGCCACGTTGTCGGGCGTCCCGGGGGCAGGGGCCTGCGGTGCTGGGTCGACTGTGTCCGGCACTTCGTCGATTTCATTGACAGGCGGCACACTAACAGCGGGCCAAAGCTGTTCGTTCACAGTGACCGTAACTGTTGATGCCAGCGGGTCAGGCGCGTCGTACACAAGCACCTCTAGTGTGCTGAACGAAAACGGCTTGCCCGTGGCATCCGCCCAGACGGCTGTTCTGAACGTCAATGACAGCCCACCGTTGTTTTCTGAATCCATCGCGCCTGCAACAATCGCGCAGGGCGGTGCGGCGTTGATCACGTACACGATCAACAACACGGCGGGTTCGGCGGCCATTGCCGGTATCTCGTTTACAGACAGCGTTCCAACGTCAGCATTGATCGCATCAACACCTGCGGCGACAAATTCATGCGGCGGCACCTTGGGCGCAACAGCAGGCGGCAGCGCGATTTCGCTAAGCGGCGCGACCGTCGGGGCAGGAGCCAGCTGTAGCGTCACAATTCCGGTTACATCTGTAACTATTGGCGCGGCCAGCAGCACATCCAGCATTCTGACCACAGCCGTAGGCAACAGCGCTGCGGTGTCTGGCGCTTTGACTGTGACGGCAGCACCGGCACCGACGCTTGCGACCGTATTTTCACCGGACTCGATTGTCGAAGGGGCCACATCTGTTGTCACCTACACGATCAACAATTCCGTCGCTTTGATTGATGCGACGTCACTCAGCCTGTCCAACAATCTGCCCAGCAACATTGTCATTCTGGCATCACCGGCCCCAAGCACAACCTGTACGGGTGGCACGCTGACGGCGGCCGAAGGGTCGTCTGCAATGTCTTACGCGGGCGGCACCGTCGCTGCGGGGGCCAGCTGTACTATCTCCATGACCGTGCTTTCGGCTGTGGACGGTGCGTACACCAACCTGACGGGCGACCTCACGTCGTCCCTTGGCAACAGCGGCACGGCGTCTGACTTGTTGACCGTCACCGAAACGCCAGCACCTTTGGCGACGCAAGTGATCGCGCCAAGCACGGTTGTTCAGGGCGGCGAAGCGCAAGTCACCTTTAGCATCGACAACACGGCGGGTTTGATCCCGGCCACCGGCATGAGCTTTAACAACGCGTTGCCAAACGGCATCATCGTGGCCCCGACGCCCGGCGTGATCAACGGCTGTGGCGGGACGTTTTCAGCAGTAGCGGGCGCAACCAGCATCGGGTTGACCAGCGGCACCGTGGCGGCCGGCGCAAGTTGTGACATTTCAGTGACCTTGCGCAGCGTGACGGCAGGCTTAAAAACGAACGCACCCGGGGTTTTGGTCACCGATTTCACCAACAACGGGTCGTTCTTGACCGCGTCTTTGACCGTGACAGCGGCCCCGGCGCCGACGTTGTCCACGTGGTTTTCACCCAGCTCGATTCCGCAGGGCGGCACGTCGACGTTGACCATCAACATTTCCAACGCCGGTTCGTTGCACGACCTGACGAACATGACGATTTACAACAACGACCTGCCACCAGGTGCGACGCACACCACGCCCAGCAACCAATCCACAACCTGTGGGGCGGCGACCCTTGGGGGCACGCTTGGTGGCGACATCGCGCGTTTGTCGATCACGGGTGGTACGTTGGCGGCAGGGGCATCGTGCCAAATTACGGCCGTTGTGACGACTGAAGCCTTAGGTCCCTCGATCTTTACGACAGGTACGCTTTCGTCATCGGCGCCGACAACGACAACGGCCAGCGCGAGCTTTGAGGTGACATTGGCCCCGTTGCCGGTGTTTACCCAAGCGTTTTCGCCTGCCACCATTGCCGAAGGTGCGACGTCGACCCTGACCTTTACCATCGACAACACCGGCAGCCTGATTGACGCGACCTCACTCGTGTTCTCGAACACCTTTCCGACCGGCTTGACGCTGGCTGCTAGCCCAAACGTGGCGACAACCTGTACCGGCGGAGCAGTTACTGGCAACAGCAGCTCGGTTGGCTATTCCTTCGGCAATGTTGCAGCCGGCGCAAGCTGTACGTTTTCGGCAGACGTCACGTCTGTTGCTGATGCGACCTACACCAACCTGTCGGGCGATCTGAACTCGAACCGCGGCAGTTCCGGCACGTCGACCGCTGACCTGATTGTGACGCCGTCACCGACGCCAGTGTTCACGATGGCCCTTGCGCCGACCTCAGTTATTCAGGGTGCGGAAACGCGCGTGACGCTGAACATCGACAACTCAGGGTCGCTTTTGGCGGCGACGTCTTTGGCGTCTAGTCTGACCTTGCCTGCGGGCGTTTCGGTGGCCTCGAATCCGGTTCCGACAGGTGATTGTGTGGGCGGTACTTTGGTTCCGATCACGGGCGGTGCATCCTTTACCGGCGGCAGTGTGCCCGCAGGAAGCAGCTGTAGCGTGGCGTTCAACGTGATTACCGCCGAAAGCGGCACGCGCACGTTCACCACCGCTGATCTAACGTCGAGCCTTGGCAATTCCGGCACCGCAACCGCAGACCTGACGATCACAGCAGCGCCGATCCCGACCTTCGGCAAAGCGTTTGACGTGGCCAGCATGGAACAAGGCGACGTTGCGACGCTGACCTTTACCATCGGCAACACCGGCGCGCTTGTGCCTGCGACGGCTGGATCATTCACTGACACGTTCCCGGCCAACATGACGGTCGCAGCAGTGCCCAACGCGTTCGCGTCCTGTACCTCTTCGCAATCATCGGTCGGGACGTTTTCGCCAGTCGGCGGGGCGGGGTCTGTTTCGGTCGCGACCAACACAGTCGCGGCGGGTGAAACCTGTACCTATTCCGTCGACATCACAGTGGTCGAGGACGGATCGGTGACGAACACCTCTTCTGGCTACGCGTCGTCTTTGGGCACCACGGCCCCTGCGGTTGCGTCGATCAACATCACGCCAGCAGACATACCTGCGTTTTCCAAAGCGTTTTCACCAAGCACGGTTGAACAAGGCGGGGTATCAACCCTGACGCTGACCATGAGCAACGCGACGGGGCTCGTTTCGGCCACGAGCGGCGCGTTCACGGACAGTTTCCCGGCGTCCATGCGTGTGGCGCCAACACCGAACCTGAATGCCAGCTGTACCACTGGCGCGTCGTCGTTCGGCACCACCAGCGCTGTGGCAGGGGCGACGAACGTTTCTGCATCGCAAATCACCATCAACCCAGGCGACACCTGTACGTTTGTGGTGGATGTTGTGACCGAAAACACGGGCGCTGCGGTCAACACGTCCGGGAATTTCACGTCCTTCTTGGGCGACAGCGGGGTTGCCACTGCAACGCTTAGCGTCACCGCAGCGGCGGCACCCACGTTGGTGAAATCGCTTGCACCGACCAGCATCGTTCAGGGCGGCGTGTCCACGCTTAGCTTTACCGCTGACAACTCAACTGCGCTGGTTTCGGCCACCGCAGGCGCGTTCGGCGACACATTCCCGACGGGTCTGGTGATTGCTGCCACGCCGAACCTGACGTCCAGCTGTACAACAGCGGGATCCGTCACCGGCACGACCACCGGCACGGCGGGGGCAGGGACCTACGCGGTGTCCGGCATGACGTTAGAGGCGGGCGCGTCCTGTACCTACACCGTTGACGTGACTGCGGCGACTGACGGCGCGTTTTCAATCCCGGCGACCAGCTTTTCAACCAGCCTCGGGGGTGTCGGTGCGACGGCGGCAACGCTGGCCGTGACTGCCGCACCCGAACCTGGTTTCAGCAAAGCGTTTGGTGTGGCCAGCATTGTGCAAGGCGACGTTACATCGCTGACCTTTACGATCGACAACGCGGCGTCCTTGGTGGATGCGACGGCTGTTGGCTTTGGCGACACATTCCCGACGGGCATGACCATTGCGACGCCGTCTAACGCTGCAACCACCTGTACGGGTGGCACGATCACGGCAACGGCGGGCGAGGGCAGCATGAGCTATTCTGGCGGCACCGTGTCCACGGCGACCAGCTGTAATGTGTCCTTGGATGTGACCTCGAGAACCGTCGGATCGGCGAACAACGTGTCGGACGCATTGGCGACTTCGCTTAGCAGCACGCCCCAAGTGGCCACTGCGACGTTGGGTGTCACAGCGGCGCCAATCCTTGGTTTCACAAAGAACTATACGCCAGACACGATTGAACAAGGGACGAACACCACCGCAGTCTATGTTATCGACAATAGCGCGGCCTTGATCGATGCAACCTCTGTTGCCTTTAGCGACACGCTGCCTACGGGGGCGGTGATTGCCACGCCAAACGGGGTAACCAACACCTGTGGCGGCACGCTGGCTGCGCCACAAGGCGGAGCATCGATCACGCTGACCGGTGCCGGTATTCTTGCGGGGGCAACCTGCCAAATCGAAGTCGACGTGATCGCATCAGACGTCAGTAGCACGTCACTTTCCACGTCAGATCTGACATCCGCAGACTTTGCCAGCACCGATGGTGTCGCGGCATCGTTGACGGTGACGGCGGCTGCATTGCCCGGTTTTGCCAAGGTGTTCGCACCGGACACAATCGTTCAGGGCGGGATCAGCACGCTAACCTTTACCATCAACAACGCAACCGCGTTTGTGCCGGCAACGGCTCTGGATTTTACCGACACGATGCCCACGGGCATGGTGGTTGCGGACACGCCAAACGCGGCGACCACCTGTAGTGCGGGGACGCTGACGGCCACGGCGGGCAGCGGCGTTGTCAGCTACACGGGCGGGACGCTGAACATGGCGGCAACCTGTACGGTAAGCGTCGATGTCACGGCCGAAGACGTGGCGACCCTGAACAACGTGTCGGGCGCATTGACGTCCAGCCTTGGCGACAGCGGCACGGCCAGCGACACGCTGACTGTGACAAGCGCGCCGGTGCTGGTGTTCAGCAAAGCGTTCGGGGCCACCAGCATTGTGCAAGGCAGCGTTGTCACACTGACGCACACAATCGATAACAGCGCGGCACTGATCGATGCGCAGTCGTTGGCCTTTGCCGAAGCGCTGCCAGCGGGTGCGACGATCGCAACCCCGTCCAACGCTGCGACAACCTGTTCCAGCGCGACCCTTGCGGCGGTTTCAGGGGACGACAACTACCAGCTTTCAGGCGGCGAAATCGATCCGGGTGCGACCTGTACTGTCAGCGTCGACATCACGGCGACAACTGTCGGGAATGTCACAACACTGGGTGGCGATCTGACGTCGACCCGCGTTGCGGTCACACCGGTTCAGGCCACATTCGCGGTGACTGCCGCGACGGCCCCAACCTTTGCCAAGGCGTTTTCGCCTGCGTCGATCAGTCAAAACGACGTCAGCACGTTGACCCTGACGATGGACAACTCGTCGGCCTTGGTCGATGCCACCAGTGCAGCGTTTTCCGATGGGTTCCCGACGGGCATGACCATTGCAACGGTTCCAAACCTGTCGACCACCTGTACGGGTGGCACGCTGGCAGGGGCCTCTGGTGCGGCAGCAGTGTCGTATTCAGGCGGGACCATTCCTGCGGGCGCGTCGTGTACGGTTCAGGTCGATGTGACGACAAACACGACGGGGGCCGCCAACAACGTTTCTGGCGACCTGACAACCAGCCTTGGCAACAGCGGCAACGCATTGGCGACGCTGACGGTTCAAGTCGCGGGCGCACCTGAGTTCACGAACGAATACGTGCCGGCGCAAATCGTCGAAGGTGGCAGCACGACGCTGCGGTTTACGATCGACAACTCGGGCAACTTTGTACCTGTCGGCGGCGTTGGGTTTAACACCAACTTGCCTAACGGCCTGTCAGTTGCCGGGGCGACAGGGTTTGGCACGACGGGAATGTCCACCACATGCGGCGGCACAGTAACGGCCCCGGCTGGTGCCACGTCCGTGAGCTTTGCCGGCGGGTCCGTGGCTGCGGCATCCATCTGTACGGTTTCGGTGCCTGTGACCTCGACTGCGGTCGGGACATTGGGGGCGGTTACAGGGTCTTTGACCTCTGACTTTGGCGGCGCGACGATCAGTGCGGCGGCCGGGTCCAGCCCACTTGTGGTGACCACCGACCCCGAAGGTCGCGTGACGTTCATTCAGCAATCACCATCCGATGCGATGTTCAGCTTTGCCTCTTCCGAAGCCGCGCTGAACTTTGCGATTTCCACGACGGGCGGCACGGGCAGCTCTGGCGCGATTTCGGTCACGGCAGGCACTTATGTGATTACGCAAACGCGCCCCTCGGGGTTCGGGAATACATCGCTTAGCTGTTCTGACGCCGACAGCACTGTGGATGTTTTGGGCGGGGTTGTGACCTTGCGATTGGCCTCGGCGGAAAACGTGACCTGCACGTTTAACAGCGGCGATTCCGCGACCTTGGCCACCGAGACGATCAATTCGTTCCTGAGCCGTCGCAACAACCTGTTGCTGTCCAACGGGCCAACGCGCGGACGTCGTTTGTCACGCCTGAGCCAAGGCATCGGGACAAGCCAAACGCTGTCGTTCCAAAAGGGCGATCTGAAATCCATTTCGCCGGTCAACTTTAACCTGTTGTCGTTGGGGTCGGGCAGCTACAGCCTGTCCACATCGCTTAGCCAGGTCGAGCGGGCAGGGACCATGTTTGCCCTCGCGCATGACGGCGATGATGACTTTACCCAGACGCTTAAGAACCGTCGTTATGACGTTTGGTTTGAAGCGCATTATTCCAAGTTCAAAGGATCAGGCGGGGCCGATGGCCACTTTGGCGTTGCGTATTTCGGGGTCGATTATCTGGTGAACAACGATGTGCTTGCCGGCTTTATGCTGCAATTTGACAGCCTCGAGGACGTGTCGGCGGCCAACAATACTTCGGTTGACGGGTCGGGTTGGATGGCGGGGCCGTATGTGACGGCGCGCCTTGCACCGAACCTGATCCTGGATGGTCGCTTTGCGATTGGTCAGTCCAACAACGACATTACCACGGCACTGAGTTCGGGTAATTTCGACACCAACCGTTGGCTGTTGGATGTGAACCTGTCGGGCGATTTCGACTATAAAAACTGGGTGATTTCGCCGAATTTGAACATCAGCTACATCGAGGATCGCCAGCATGCGTTCACGGATTCGCTGAATGCTGTGGTACCTGAACAGACCGTGTCGCTGGGGCAAATCAAGATCGGTCCGACCTTTAGCACGTCGTACGTGACGACCAACAAAGTGACCGTGCAGCCGTCGTTTACGCTGAACGGGATCTACAACTTTGGCAACCGGAAGGGGCCTGTGATCGCCAACGATACGGCGGACGAAAGCAACGGGTTCCGGGGTCGTGTCGAGGCGGCGGTCAAGCTGACCAACCGTCAGGGCACGCAGCTGGATTTCGGCGCGAACTACGATGGTATCGGCAAGTCGGATTTCGAAAGCTGGGGCCTGAAACTGGGTCTACGTATCCCGCTGCAATAAGTTTACGACGCCTGAAAAATGCCAAAGCCCCGACGCGTGTGAAACGTGCCGGGGCTTTTTCGTTCTGGGGTCAAATGGCAGCGAGGTTAAGCTTCGCTGACCCACTCGGGATGGCCGATTTCGTCTAGCGTCGCCCGGATCTCGTCATGGAATTCCGGCTTGTAACGCCCGATGATATCACCGGTGTTGCGTTTCTTCGTGCCGATCACGAAATCGAATTCTTCGAGGTCCAAAAACTGCGTGATCGCTTGCAGCCCCGTGGTCATCAATCCCTCGTAGGGGAGCTTGAGAACCTCGCCGGTGCACATCGCAGGATAGCTTTCGATGCGCTTAATGCGGTTGCGGGTCTGTCGCAGAAACTTGTCCTTTTCAAACACCGCTTGCGGGCGATTTTCGGGGTCCTCAAACGCTTCGGGGTTTTCTTTTTTCAAGGCCACCAGGGCCGCAGATGAAATGCAGGCCAGCTTGTTTTCGCGGTTCAGGATGATCTTTTTGATCGTCGGATCAGCGGTCAACGCCGCGAGCGCCTCGTTCGTGCCAACGTAATCCGAGGTCCAGATTTTAAAGCCGGTGGTGGTCGCGCCTCTGGTTGTGTTCAGGATGTCGTAGGCATATTCGACGGGTTTAATTTTGCGTTTTTCGATGTCGACTGCGCCGTGCAGGAATTCGTTCATCCGCGAATGGCCCTTGGCGTTTTCAAAGAACGGATGGCCGTAGCAGTGCACGTCGGGATGGGTTTTTAGCGTGCTGGTCAGGGCCGTGGTGCCGCTGCGTGTGTCGCACAAAATGATGAAACGCGTTCGGATTTCAGGCATAGTCAGTGAAACTCTCGTACAGTTTAAAATAGTGTGCGTTGCAGGTGATTAACCTGCAACAGTCGTGCGCGCCACTGCGTATCACAAAACGGTGCAAAATAAAAAGCGGGGGTAGGCGGTGTCTTTGTTGATCCAGTTTGCGGGGAATGCCTAAGCCTTGAAAATCAGAAAAACATACTATATTATCTGACACAAGGAGAATGAAAATGATCACGGCACGGATTCTACAACGCATCAAAGGCAAAGGCCGGGGCGCAATTTTTGCCCCCTCCGATTTGCTGGACTTGGGGTCACGCGCCAGCGTTGACCAAACCTTGTCGCGCTTGGCGGATCAGGGGGTGATCAGACGGTTAACCCGTGGCCTCTATGACTATCCTAAAATCAGTCCGCGGTTTGGAATGATCCAGCCGTCGGTCGATGATGTCGCGCGCGCAATCGCCCGCAAGGATCGCTATGTTTTGCTCGTGTCCCAAGCGGCTGCCGCAAACCAGTTTGGCTTGTCTACCCAAGTCCCTTCAAAACCCGTCTACATGACGGACGGTCCGACGCGAACAAGAACGGTAGGGCGGCAAGTGATCCAGTTTCGCAATGCATCCCGCAAGACGCTGACGGGCGCGGGGCAGACGTCAGGCGCGGTGTTTCAGGCCTTGCGTTATGTCGGCAAGGACGGTGTTACCGACGCCGTTATCAATAAACTGGCGCGAACCTTGTCTGACAAAGATCGTGACTTGCTTGTTAAGCAAAGCCGCGATGTGCCCGCATGGATGCAGCCGGTCATTCAACAAATCACCGCCCATGTCTGACTTAGACCGTTTTGCAAACGAGCCGCCAGCATCGCGCACCGAGGCATTTCAAGAAGCCGCAGCGCGTCTGGGGTTTTCGCAAGCCATCATCGAGAAAGATTTCTGGGTCTGCTGGTCGCTCAGCAAGCTCTTTACGCTCCCATCTTTTGGCGAACATCTGATCTTCAAAGGCGGAACCTCGCTCTCAAAGGCTTACAATGTAATCCATAGATTTTCAGAGGACGTCGACCTATCGATTGATCGCGCCCAATTGGGATTTGTTGGTGACAGTGATCCAGACAATCCCGACCTCTCCGGAGGCAAGCGCAAGACGTTGCTCCAGGATCTGCAAAGTGCTGCTGTGGCATGCGTAAACGGGCCGCTTTTATCTGAGCTTGAAGCAACGTTTGCAGCCGACCTCGACCAAGGCTTCCATCTTGCAGCCGACCCAGAGGATGCTCAAACGCTCTTGTTTACCTACCCTTCAGACCCTGCGAATGGTGCCACGCACAGCTATATCAAACCCGTCATACGATTTGAGTTTGGTGCACGCGGCGTGCTGCTACCGGCCGAAAACCACGTCATCAAACCCTATCTGTCTGACGCAATCCCCGACCTCATCGGCAGCCCAGACACCCAAGTGCGCGTTCTTGGCATCGAGAGGACGTTTTGGGAAAAGGCCACAATTCTCCATATGCTGTTTCATCAAGATGCACACAAACCAATCGCAGATCGCATGTCACGCCACTATTATGATTTGGCCATGCTGATCGACCATCCAGCAAAAGACCGTGCTCTGAATGACCTCGCCCTGCTTGAGCAAGTTGCCCATCACAAGTCAGTCTTCTTCAAAGCGGCCTGGGCTAACTACGAAAAGGCAAAGCCCGGAACCTTGCGCTTGGGTCCGGGAACGGATTTGGCAAAGGGTCTCGCGAAAGATTATCAGGGAATGCGCGAAATGATCATCGGAGACGCGCCAGAATGGGACGTGATCTTGACCACGATTGAGACCTTTGAAGCCGAAGTAAACGCATAGCTTTTTGTGATCTAGGAACCGTATTGGTTGAATGGTGGGGCTTTGTTTTTCAAGCTCTGGTCATTTCAATATGCTGCACTCAATCAAGCTAACTTGAATAGAACACACAGGCATCGACACCCGTTGTTGTCGTTGTCCACAAACCACCAAGGACAGCGCAGCCGGATGGGAAAGCTGCGATGAAACGAGGAAGAACAAGCAAACCGACAACGAACAGAATTGCGAAACCACCCGCAAGCCACGGCGGTCGCGCCTTAAATCGTTCCACTTTGGCTTCACGTTCACAAATGCGGTTGATGAGATCGACCACGACATCATTGATCTTGTCATCAACGGTTTTAGCAATCAGATCGCCGTAGAGCTTGGGATTGGTCTGGTCCTGCGGCACAAACAGCCCGCTAAATTCACGATCAGCGTAGTAACGCAGCTTTCGGCATCCCAATCCATCTCTGCATCAAACAAAACCAAACCAAAGCGACAGCGATCCCCGATGCTTCAAAGCACGATTGTAGGGGGGCCAATTCTGGGTCTTGTAAGTCATTGGTGTGCAGCTGCTCATGAACGCCAGCTAGCACGCGGGATTCTCAACATGAATCCCCTCAAATTGATTTGTGCAACACAGCCCTAACTCACCCTAATATGTTGCTATCATAGTCTAAAATTAGTTTGTTAAACTTGTCCCAAAAAATTGTACCGGCATCGATCTGGTCTCCGTAAAACCTTGTCCCCACCGGGTTGGAATGCTGTGCAAGAAGCTCTAGCCGTGGGCCCCATTGTCTGAATTGATCGACCAGCGATAACCCAAGAGCTAAAACATCAGCCACACGCCCACTGAGTTGCCCGGATTGCGCGACTGTTAATGTCAGTTCTTGTCGTTCAGCCTCGTCATCTTTTATGGCCTGGTTCAACTGGGCGATCTGATCGCCTAGTGAATCCTGTTTTTCAGAGATGTCCTCAGTCTGCTTGTTGAATTTTTCGACCGCCTCCGCCTCACCGAAGATCTTGAAAACTGCGCCGGCAACCGCACCTGGTTTCAATCCCTTGGCCGCAAACTCGCCTATTTCTATGCCGAATTCTGCTTCGTGCACCAGTTGTGATAGCGCTCTGCCGGCGAGCAACGCATTTTGATCTGCAAGTTGTTTTTGCAGCGTGCTTTGCTTTTGAATGAGGCCTTGGATGACCCCGCTGCGATCTACCGTTCGTGCAGCTGCGTTTAATCTGAGGGCGTCGCGCTGTGACGTATCGGCCAACAGCGTCAGATGGGTGTTCATCGCGATCATGGACAGCAGGTAGGAGTCTGAGTCTGGATTGATCTTGCAGCAGCTAGAGACGAGCGCGTGAATAATCCCCCGGAATTGCGCCAATGCCTCATCTCGTCCAGATGCATCCGGGCTGGCCTCGTCAAGGATATTAGCCAAAGGTTCAAGCTCTTTGAGGGCGCTGAGTACAAAAGTTGAAATCGTCGAGGCGGCTGACAAATAGACATTTTCAACACCCACGTTCCACCCGGCGACATAGGTCGATGAATCATTTCGAGCCAGCGCCTGATCTTCGGGCAGGGTCGGCAGTAGATTGCCCGAAAACTCTACCTGTTTGATAAGCGTATTCGCGCATCCCATTGCGACCTGGTGGGCGGCGTAAATATCTTTGATCGTCAGACCAATACCGGTATCTGCGTTCTGACTTTGGGGTGGGACTAAGTAATTCGCGTCAGCAGGCATTTATATGCTCCCTTGATAGTGATCTGCAGTGCCAGCCTGATAGGCTTTGCTTTCGCAGTTTTTGGGCCGCAACAACGGCTTTTCCATACGCGGTCTCAAAAATAGTAAGGAATAACTTCATCGGTTAAAGGTCCACGCGGACTCCCGCGATTTGCCTGTGGTTGGCATCGCTCCAGCTAAATTCCTGATCATTGCTGCGAATGTCATTGCCCACAATCCTGCCTGCTCCGACCGTTCCGATACGGGCGTTCATATCAGTACCGTTCATAAACTTGACTGCCAGATCCATGGGCCTTGGCGGAAAAAACGCCATGCTACCTTTCGAAACCTAGACATCAAACTTTTTGGCGGCGTCCACGGCCGCTGCAAATTGTGTTTTGAATGTTTTCAGAAAGATAGACATCAGCGCTTTGTCTGGGGATGTATTGCCGGACATATCCTTGATTTTGTTGGTAACTTGCTCAAACGAAGTGTTGATTTTGGAAATCGCATCAAGCGCTGTCGATGTATGCACAACCAGTCCGGACGTATATTTCAAATCGGGATCGGATTTGTTCATCGGCACCGGGGTTTTTTGAAGGACCGCTATCTGTGCAAGCACCGCCCGTTGTTTATTCTGGAGGGCTGCGGAGGATGCGCCATCGTCGATTTCCCGCTGCAATTGCTCATATTCTTGATGCAACAGGTGAATATTGGTTTGGGCAAGATCAGAGATGAACTTCTTGCCAGCGCGGTAAAGTGCTGCGGTGTTGTCGTTGCTGGTATTCAGAGACGCTTTTGCATCAGCGAATGCAGTTTGAAGAATTTTCAACGGACCATTAACATAAGAGGTCAGGGCGGCGGCCATACTTGCGGCGCTTGCGGACTGGTCGCCAAGTGCTGCGACCGTATCAGCCTGTCTCACAGTCAGGCTTGCCGCCAAAACCAATCCGCTACGCGTGGCTGGCCACTCTTTTGCGACGACTTTGACACTGTCCAGCACAGGTTGGAAAATCGTCTGATCGCGCTGAATTTGAACGTCGCGCTGCAGGAGCGCATTATTGGCAGGGCCTAATGCCATCCCATCCAACGCAATCAAGTCGTCAAGCGACGTGACTGACGGGGAGATTGCAACTGATTTGACCACTGCGTCAACGGCCGCCAATTCTACTCCTATCGCCGACATTGCTGCTGCGACCGAGGCAATGCCATCGGTGTCTTTGATGGGGTTGTTGTCAGCACCTGACGTCATTGCCATTGTCCGTATCCCATCACTGCTTCGGTTTTTCGATTTCTCAACCCATTGACGCTGGGTATTCTTGCGGTGAAGTTTCGGGCAATCGGCGTGTTCAATCGGCTGTTTTCGGTGACCGTTGGTTTTTTACCTGCGATCATGCTGCATGCATCGCTGCGACAATTACTTCTTGGGTCGCAACAGTTCCCGCCGGGATCGTCACCTTTTTGGCGTTGGCAAGGGCGTTCAAAACCTTTTGGGCAAGCTTTGAAAGGTCATCCCAGTCTTTTGCCGGTGCCGATAAATGGATGTGAAGAAACAGGCCGAGTAAGCTGTAGCCTGACCCACCTTTGTCAGGATATTGAGGATGTTGTTTGAACCAGTTTGCGATGTCTTTCTCGGGCAAGGCCAGTGCTGAAATCATGTCTCCGAGCAGATTGTCGACTTGTTGCCAGGTTGTGGCAATGGTTCCGATATTGGAGAAAATATTATTGGTATCATCGCTCACTCCCTTACAGGATGTGAGGATCGTGGGAATCAAGGCCTGTTCTGCCAGTGCCGCGTTCAGTTGCGTCGTTTCAGAGCTGATAATACCAGCCTGAATATTGTAGTCAGACAGGTTCTCGCCGGTCATGACGGCACCGCCAGCGGCCCCGGCTGCTGCAAGACCCACACCTGCTAAAACCATCGACGTTCCTCCGGTTTCAGGTGCCAGGACCACGGCGACAACCCCCATCAAGATTCCCAAGCCGGCAATGTCCAGGCCGTCCAGTGCTCTGGATGAATCATACCCCTGTTCTCGAATCGCGGATTCAATTTTGGTGTGATATCCGCCAATTGCAGTTGCCAAAGGCCCCGACTGACTGGTGACAAGGGTCGTGTAGGTTGCGAATTTCTTGTGATCCTCGATAACGTCGGTTCGATAGGCGTTGATAGAATCCATAACGGACAAGATGCTTGGCGACACCGGTTTTGATTTTGTACCGCCACTTCCGTAAAGATATTGCTGCAGGCTAGTTTGCAGCCCCCCCAACAGCGCGCTCGTTTCGTTAATGAGTGGCTTAGGAGGAGGGTTGGAGGCAGTTGATGTTCGCAGAGTCTCAATATTTTTGTTCAATTCCTGCATGATTGCCTGATAGTCGGAATTGTAATTTTGAATAAGCTCGAGTGAATTTTGAACGTTTGCTGAAATTGTGTTATCCCAACTGGTGGCATTTGCTTGTGCGGCGGTGAGAGATGCGTTGACATCCTCCAGACCAGCAACATCAATCTTGGGAATAGCGGCCTGTTTCAGCAAGGCGAGATTACTGGACGCTACTTTCTGAAATGCAACCGCAAGTTTGGACATGCTGTCTTTTGTGGGCGGCGCACCCAAAATTTCCACGTTGCTCATTTTATTTCGACTCCTGTTTGAGAATTAAGCTTTTCGATTTATCAGTATCAACGTCATCAATAGGTGGTGAGTGCTTTCAGCCATCGTGCATTAATCACGGTCGCTAAGTCATAATAATTTTACAGCGTTTCGAAATTTCAGACCGCCGGGCGGCACTTACTCCATTCAGTTTTGGCGTCAATCCGTCCAGATAAGCTGAATTCGGGCCTACGCGTTTCGATATCTGCTTCCTTTAAACCGGCTTTCCACATTTGGGTAACCATTTGAACACACTAAGGTCGCGCACCCAGATTTGCCTACCCCTTTTTTGCAAGTGTAAGGATTATGGCCATTATTGCTTTTTTTAAGGTGCCAACCTGTTCTTCCATTCCCGCTAAAATTATGCGCCGCCAGTGTGTGAGGCAAACCTGATCTATCGCCTGAACCGATTTCAGCGATATTTGAGGTACTATCGGTCATGTGCACGCTGTTGGCTGTGCATGTTCACCGAGCTTGTGACAGAAACGGTCGTTTTTGTCCGTCCAATATACTCCACCCAATTGTGACCTTCATCGTTATTTGGCGCGGTTTCGACCACCTCGCCGACATAGGGTGCCAATATCGGGCTCATGAAGCGCAGTCCCTCAAAGTGAACGCCGTCGCGGCGCACGGTGCGGGGATTTGCGACCATCACCAGCAACAGATCGAGGTCTTCAAGACTGTCGGGCATCTGTGGCAACCAGCCTTTGCCGCACCAACAGGATACAGGCGTTGTGCCAGTCTCGCTGTGAATGCGCCCATTGTATGTGCCGATAAGCCAAGAACCAATCGCAGTGCCTAGTTCCGTCAGGGATAATTCTGGCTGTGTCGTAGGCTTGCCGCTCGCAATGCAGCCGGGCAAGTCTGGCAGCAGTTCGGTGTTCACCGTGCCGAAGAACCGCTTGATCTTTCCACGTCCCTGAGGTCGCGCGATGGCAGAATAAATGATCTGGAACCGGAGGGCTGCTGCCGCCTGATCAAGGTGCTCAGACGTGAAGTCACTGCCGTGATCGACGTAAAGCACCTCGGGGATGCCACAGACCGGCCAGTCGGGGTCTTGCTTGCGCCAGATTGCCTGCCGAAGTGCCAGAGATGTTTGCAAGGCGGATGATACGCCCACCAGAAAGAGCAGATATCCGGCAATGGCACGGGAATGATCGTCCACGATCACTGTTAGCCACGGTCGTGCCGCCGTTCCGTTTGCATCAAGGATCAGAATGTCGAGCATCGTGTGGTCAGCTTGCCACATAGCATTGGGTGCTGTGGCTCGATGCCATGGATGAGTGTTTAGACAGTGCTGTAGGACGGGGCGTGCCACTCCTGTGTCCGATAGGGGGTCGTCCAGCGGACGCTTCAACAAGTTCCTGCCGAAACATCCGTGTCTTACAGAAAATGATTCTCATTTGAATGGTACGGTGATAATATCATTGAGGGGGCGTCTTGCGTTACACACGCCGCCCCCGAACACATACTCGGCTAATTTTGGCCCAAGGACATAGTTATGACCCATGCCCGCATCGGCTACGCCCGTTGCTCGACTGACAATCAGGATCTCGCCGCTCAACAGGCCGCGCTCCTCGATCTTCATGTCACGGAAGATCGTATTTACACCGACCACGGCCTGACCGGCACAAATCGCGAGCGTCCGGGGTTGGCGCAAGCCCTGGCCGCAGTCCGCGAGGGGGACACGTTTGTTGTATCCAAGCTCGACCGCCTTGCTCGATCTGTTCCCGACGCCCGCGCCATTGCAGACGAGTTGGAAAAGCGCGGTGTCAAACTGGCCTTGGGTGCCAGCGTCTATGACCCAACTGATCCCATGGGAAAGATGTTCTTCAACATCCTCGCAACCTTTGCGGAGTTTGAGTCGGATCTCATCCGGATGCGTACGAAAGAAGGCATGACCGTTGCCCGTGCCAAGGGCAAGCTGAAAGGCAAAAAACCGAAACTGTCTGACCGTCGCCAAGCCGAGCTGCGCCGCATGTACGACACGGGCGAGTACTCCATCAGTGATCTGGCAGAACTTTTTGCCATTTCGCGGCCCACGGTCTACCGAACACTTGCGCGCACTGACTCACTAAAACCGTCACGGCCGCCGCAATGAGTTGGACACTACACTGGCTTGAAGCTGAAGGGGATTTGGCACCCTGGCACGAAAAGATATCCGTGCAGATATGCGAAGCTGAAGCCGCCGTTGCATCCATTGTTGGACCGCAGGCGATTGATGTGTTGATCGCCTATCGGCACAGCGGGCCAGTCATTCCCGAGCTTGGCCTTTGTGGGTTTGCTTATTCTCCCTCGATGTTCATGATCGCCTGCAATCCGGCTAACCCAAACTTCGACAACAGCGTCTCGGATGGAGCCTTCAAACGGCAAGTTGTCCACGAAGTGCATCATTGCTTGCGCTATGCCGGGCCAGGTTACGGACGCACTCTCGGAGAAGCGATTGTAAGCGAAGGGCTTGCCGGGCGGTTTGTTGAACACGTTCTTGGTACGCCACCCGAACTTTGGGAGAAGGCCGTCGACCCTGCGCTGATCATGGAACATCTGCCCGACCGTGACACCGTTTGGTCGACAACATATGACCACTCGGAATGGTTTTTTGGCACGAAAACGCTGCCACGTTGGCTGGGATACACCATGGGATATGAAGTGGTGGGCAAGTGGATTCGTAACGTAGGACACCTAGATGCCATGGTGTGGATCAACACCCCTGCAGATTCAATCCTCGCTGCGGTCGAAGTGGTACCTAGATGCCAAGACGATCGCCCTAAGCAAACGTAATACCTCCATAAAAACTGCGCCAAATAGTGCTGAAGGTCACACCCATGGGAAGAAGACGTCTTTTTTGGGGGAGGGCGATTAGTGTTCAACTCACAAGGCTGATCGGGCGGTGCGCATGTTCATATTTGTCTGTAAACGCCATTCAGAAATGTCACCGGATGCGCAAAGCAGAAATGTCACTACGGGCGCTGACGGTAGCGCAGCCTGACAGGGCGTAGACGTCAAATATCGGAGCTCTGGCTGGCTGCGCGGACCTCTCGTTCTGCGCGCTTTCGGGCGTAGTAAGGCTCCATCTTGGACGGACCCCCAGGTGGGCGTCGCCCCGTCTTGACGTAGCCGTTCTTGGCGCTGACAGGTTTGACCTTCACCTTTGGTGGCGCCTTGTCCTGTTCGGTTTTGATATGGTCCAGCACGGCGCTGAGGCGTTTGTTCTCGGTGATTGCCGCGTGGGTGATCTTGCGCTCGGGATTGAGGATCGAATGGGGCAGGACAACTCCGTTGGCGCGGACTTGAATGCGGCCGCAACTGTACTCGTAGATATCGACGTATTTGCCAACGAGGCCACGGGTCAGGTCGTTGACCTCCAGCTTGATCCGTCTGCGATCGTACTTCAGCATCAGATCTTTGGTGACGTGACGCTTGTCGCGCAAACAGAAGACTTCGCTCAGTCGGTCCGGTTCGATGTTGAGTGCGCGATGCAGGTCGTTTGGATTGGCAGGGGCCTTTGCAAACTTAGCGTTGAAGCGCTCAGTGAACGCCGGCAGGAATATGTTACCGTCAACCATGTTTGAGATGCCCGCAAGGCGCAGTTCTTTCACCAGCCGGTCCTGTAGAGTCCGGTTGGCACGCTCGACGCGACCCTTGGCCTGACTTGAATTGGCGCACAGAATCTCAACGTTCAGCTGGTTCAGCGCACGCCCAAACTGGGTCATACGCGCACCATCTTTGGCGTCTTCCTTGGCCACGCGAAACACCGTGTGTTTGTCGCTGTAAAACGCGATCGGACGGCCATGTTTGAGTAGATAGCTCTCCAGTGCTTCGAAATAACTGAACGTGCTCTCGGATTTGACAAACAGCAACTCCATCAAGGTGCTGGTGGCATCGTCGATAAAGACAAGCAGGGTGCAGGGGCCGGCGCGATCCTCGAACCAGCGATGGTCAGAACCGTCGATTTGAACCAGCTCGCCGAAACATTCCCGGCGTAGACGCGGCTGGTGAAACCGGCGGCGCTGCTTGCGCGACAGCCATAGACCGTCGTCGGTCATCCACTTGCGCAACGTCTCGTGAGAGACTTTGAAGCCATGATGTTCGGCCAGCATCTCAGCCGCCAGTGTCGGCCCGAAATCCGGGTACTGTTCCTTGATCAGGCTCAACGCATAGTCGCGTTTGGCTTTGTGGATCTGATTGTTTGGAATTTTGCCACGAGACTTGTGCCGGATCGCCGCTGCGCCATCCTTACGGTATCGCTTGAGCAGCCGGAAAACCTGACGACGTGTCAGGTCCTGCATGTTCGCCGCGTTGTCGACGCTCAGCCGGCCATCATTGACCTGCGCCGACCTGACGCCAAAACTTCCACACGGTTCAGCTCGCGCGCTCATCATCACCCATCCCATGCCCGATCTCCCGTTGTTCATTTGAACAAGAGAGTGACATTCCTGAATTGCACAGGGGTGACATTATCGCTTTGCGGCTACATGTTAAACTATGCATAATCAACATTATGGTAAATGTTGACAAGCCGTGCCACCTATTTGGGCAACATAAAGAACTCTTCCCGGATGATCATATCATCCTCGACTGTATAAATTGCGACCTCGCGCAGGGTCATCTGATTGCCTGTGGCTTTCTGGGTCACTTCGGCTTCAAAGCGTACGGCGAAACGATTGGGAGGATGAACGTAGGGGCCATCAGCATTGAGCGTGTGCAGGTCGTGTGCGACGAGCCAATCCGCTCTTTTTGCCTCGATCGCTTCTCGCCCTTTGGCGATCCGAACATCTCGTCCTGGCGGCACAACCGCTTCTACTGATTCTGCGTTTTTGGCATAGATGTCAGGGACATGCGCAATGCCGCGACGATCCCGCATTGCCTGAACAAATGCCTGTCCGAGTTCGATCAGATCTTCCATACGAACCTCCTGTTTGCACGCAATCATACCGCGGTTTTCGTCGGAAAAATTGACAAGGATCAATGCACAAATGGCTCCTTGATCGTTGCCATTGCCAGTTCGTTCACAGGCAACAAAAGTAGCGAATTAAGTTCCGCTGACCGCTGACTGCAAGTCAAAGATCGGTAGCAAAACCGCCAAAACGATGACCAACACAAATGCACCCACCAGCATCATCAGCATCGGTTCCAGCAAAGCGGCGATGCGTTTGCGTTCGGTGGACAGCCCGTTTTCGACCATTTGCGCGGCGCGGTCCGTCATCGCGGCCAGTCTGACGGAGGCCTCGCCCGCTTGGATCAATTGCCGTGCGACGGGGGGCACGATGGTCAAGCCCAACAGTGCATTCGACAGGGTTTCGCCCCGCCGGATGCCTTCGCTGACCAGCTGCGCCTCGTGTTTGAACTGCGCGATGGTCAGCACGTCAGCGGCGTTTTCAACGGCACTTGGCACTGTGTTTTTTGACCCCAGCACCAAGGCCAGCGTGCGCAGATATTGCACAGCCCCTGACAGGCGCATGAACCGGCCAACCAGCGGCAAGCGCAAAAATATGCGGTCACGGGTGGCACGCATCGATGCGACCTGACCCGAGGCAATGCCAAGCACGATCAACCCCAAAATGCCGATCCCGATGTACAAAATATTGTCCTGCACCCAATTGCTGATGCCCAAAACCACCTGAGTGATTTGCGGCAACGGGCGTCCTGACAGCTCGAACATTGCGACGATTTCGGGGGCGACGTTGACCATCAGAATGGCGCAAACCAGCAGCGATACGGCGGCGACAAAGGCGGGGTAAACCAACGCTGTGGAAATCTGGGCCTTGTCTTCGCTTTGGTTTTCGAGGTGATCTGCCAGTTCGCCAAAGACGCCGCCAAGGTTGCCTGCGACCTCGCCAGCGCGCACCGAGGCCAGATAATACGGGGCGAATCCGGCACCCGATTGGGTCAAACCTTCGGACAAGGTCGCGCCGTCCATCAGCCCGGCGCGTGCGCGGGCAGCAACGCTATCAAGCTGCGCATGACCGCCTTGGCTGACCGCTTGCAAGGCGGCCTCGGCGGGCATATCCGCGCCCAACAGCACGGCCATTTGACGGGTGAATACGACCTTTAGATCGGGATTTAGTTGCGTGCGCCGCCCTGCTTTGGCGAATGAAAACCTGGCCGACCGTTCAGTCAGTTCTGACACAAACAGGCCTTGGGCAGTTAACTGGCTGGCCGCGTGGGTTTCGGTTTCGGCAACGACGGTGCCCTTTTTGCGGGCCCCGCTTTCGGAAAATGCGACGTAGGAATAGGCCTTCATGCGACGTCACCGACGACCCGCAAAACCTCTTCTAGCGTGGTTTGGCCGTTGGCGGCCTCTAGCAGCCCCTGCCCGATCAACGTCTCGCTGCCCTTCAGGGCGAGGCTGCGCATTTCGGCGTCGCTGGCCCCGCGATCAATGGCCCCGCGCAAGGCTTCGCCAATTTCGACCATTTCAAAAATGCCGACGCGACCGCGATAACCACCCGTGCAGTCGTCGCAGCCGGTGGCGTGATGCAGCGTATCGGGTGCGGGCAATCCATGCTGTTTGAACAGGGCGGCTTCGCTGTCGGTTGTGGGTTGGCTGACACAGCAACTGGCGCAAATTTTGCGCAACAGACGCTGGGCGATGACCCCGCGCAACGTTGCCGCGATCAGGAAATCGTCAACGCCCAAATCACGCAGACGCACCACAGCGCCGATGGAACTGTTGGCGTGCAGAGACGAAAACACGAGGTGCCCCGTCAGGGCCGCTTGGGCCGCGACAGACGACGTTTCGGTGTCGCGAATTTCGCCGACCAAAATCACGTCGGGGTCTTGGCGCAGGGTCGCGCGCAGCCCGTTGGCAAAGGTCATGCCGATGTCCGCGTTGATCTGGCTTTGCGAAATTCCGGGCAGATCGTATTCGATCGGATCCTCGACGGTCACGATGTTGCGTTCGTCCCGATTTGCCAGTTTCAGCAGTGAATACAGCGTCGTGGTTTTGCCAGCACCGGTGGGGCCTGTCGCCAGAATGATGCCGTTTGGCAGCGCCGACATGCGTTCGAGCAATCCGATCTGGGTGGGTGACAGCCCAAGGTCTGACAGCTCCATCAAACCGGTCGAGCGATCCAGAATCCGCAGCACAATTCGTTCACCGTAGTTGCCGGGCAGCGAACTGACGCGGGTGTCAATCGTGCGCCCGCCCAGCGACAGCGGGATGCGTCCGTCTTGGGGCAGCCGCGTTTCAGCGATGTCCAAACCGGCCATCACCTTTAGCCGGGACACCACGCGGCGCACCGGCACGTCAGAGCGATCCATGATTTTTTGCAAGAACCCGTCGACACGCATGCGCGCGCGCAGCCCGTCTTCGTAGGGTTCGATGTGCAGGTCAGAGGCACCTGCCGTGACCGCACGCAGCAGCAGTTGATTGACCAGCTGGATCACGGGGGCCTCGCCGGTTTCGTCCAGCAAATCGCGCTGACGGGTGGTGCCAGCGTTCGCGTCCTCTAGGTCAAACAGGGTGTCGTCGCCATCGGCTACAGCGGCCCCTGCGTTGTAGACACGGGCAAGCGCGGTTTCGAAGCCCGCGACGGTTTCAGCAATCAATTGCGCGTCAGCATTGCGCCGTGCTGCCTCGCGCAGACCCAGCGCCGTCACGGACGGGCCAACAATCATGCGCGCGCCGTCAAGGATCACCTGTTGATCGCGCGCAAACGCAAAGGGCAAACGGTCAGTCACCTGAGCGACCCCGTTTTAATCCCCGAACCGCAAACGGCTGGGCAAGGCTGGGTAATTTCTGGACTGCGCAAAGTCATCTACAAATCCGGCATCAAATGGTTGGTTCAAGTCCGCACCGTCAAACGGCAACGTGCCCCGAGGGGTCTGCGGATACTGTCCATCATCCGGGGGCTGAATGGCAAGGCTTGCTGCTTTGGCCGCGCGCGCCGCCTCTTGGGTCAGTTTTTTCGCTTCGGCGTCGGTTTTCACCACCCGCGGGCGCAACATCACCAGCAGAACGCGCTGGTTTTGGCTGGCGTTTTTACCGCGAAACAGGCCACCAACCAGCGGCAATTTCGAAATACCGGGGACGCGCTGGGACACCGATCCTGAACCATCCTCAAGCAAACCGCCCAGCATGATCACGTTGCCGTCGCGCACCAGAACGGTGGTGGACAGCGCGCGGCGCGCAGTGATTTCACCACCGGCGGACGATGAATTGCTGGTCAGGCTGGACACTTCTTGTTTGATCACAAGGCGCACGGTTTTGTCGGCGTTGATCTGTGGCGTGACGTTCAAGGTCAGGCCGACGTCCTGGCGTTCGATGGTTTGAAACGGGTTGTCCACGGCTGATCCGTCACCGACCTGCGCGAATGATCCGGTCACGAACGGCACGTTTTGGGCCACGACGATTTCTGCCTCTTGGTTGTTCAGCGTCAGGATCGACGGGGTCGACAACAGGCGGGTGGATGTGGTCGAGGCAATGGCCGTCAGCAAGCCTGCGATGCCTTTGCTGGAATCCCCGGCAACGCCGCCAATCGCACCGCCTGATCCCGGCGACGGGGTTTCTTTTTTCAAAACGGATGACACGAGGCTGGTCAGGCTGGGGCGCCCTTGCAATGCGAATTCAACGCCGCCCACAACCGCGTCGTTCAGCACGGCGCCAAATTGCACAGACAGGTCAGAAAACCCGTCGATGCTCATCTCGAAAATCACGGCTTCGACCAGCACTTGCGACGGGCGGCGGTCAAGGAATTTGATGATGCGGTGGATGTCGTCCAGCTGGTCTTCGGGGGCGGTGATCAGCAGCGAATTGGTCTGGGCCTCGGGCACGATGCGCACCTGCGCCTGACCCTCGATCGGGTTCTCGTTGTTGAGCGCGCGCAGAACCGTGTCGGCCATTGTGGTCGCATCCGCATAGTTCAGCTGCACGGCGTGGGACGACACATTGTTGCGTTGTTTATCAAGACGACCCGCCAGTTGGCGCACCTGTTGGCGGGTGTCTTCGTCTGCGGAAATGATCAGCGCGTTAGATCGACGGTCCACCGAAATCGCGGCATCTGCGGGGATAATGTTCATCGACTGGATCACCTGCAACACCTCTGAGGCATTGGCATTGCGCAGGCGCACCGTTTCAATCGGCTGATCACGGGGCGTGTCCAAACGACGGACAAGCGCGGCGATGCGGGCGTGGTTTTGCCCACGGTCTGACAGGATAATCAGGTTAGAGGCCGGCACAGGCGTCAGCACTGCTTCGGCTGGCAACAGCGGGCGAATGACCTCGATGATTTCGTTCAGCGGGACGTGCTGCACCTCGATCACGCGGGTTTCAAAGCCACCGCTTTGGGTCTGCGCCTCGCCCGAGGACAACTCACGCGCGACATTCATTGGCACGATGCGTTCCACTGAACCGCCCTGGATCACCGTCAAACGGTTCAGTTCCAGCACGGTCAGGAATACCTCGTACAAGGCCGTGGCGCTCAGCGTTTCGGCCGACAGAACCGTCACCGTGCCGCGCACGTTTGGATCCAGAACAAAGCTTTTGCCCGTCGCCTCGGAAACGATTTCAACAAAGCTGCGCAAATCCGCATCCCGCAAATCCAGCTGGACTTGGGCGGTCGCAACGCTGGGCGCAATCGTCAGAAAACTGCCCTGCACAATGGCGATGAAAAAGGCCGCAATAAGGGCCCTTGGGTTCAAAATCTGTGTCATGACTGCTCTCTGCCTCGGCCCGCCGCCGATCTAAGTGTCGGTCTTTCGGGCATTGCCATGTAATATGTAGGCGCATCTTAACGTATTTGGACCGCGCCGCCTAAGCAATTCTTTCGGCTGGGTCCACCCTGTGGCCGCGCTGCAATAGCGGTGTTTTATTGGGTCGGATCCGCCTTTGGAAACCCGAGCAATTCCAACGTGTCACCGCCGTTGTCGATCCACAGGCCAGCCTCGTCGATGCGTTCAATCACAAGGCCCTCGACCAGCTCGTCTCCGACCCGAATGATCCGTTCGCCGGTGGGGTGTGACACCATCGCCCAGACCGCGTCGCCCGCACGGATCACGCCCTTTAGCGCGTATCCCAAGCTGTCGACAGGCGGTTTGGGTGGCTCTGGCGGCGCGGGGGGCTGTGGTTCGGGTTCGGGCGTTGGCGGTTCGGGCGGTTCCGGGGGCGTGGGCGGCGCAAGTTCACCAAACAGCGGTGCCCATTGCCGCGCGGGGGGCTGGTATGTGGGCGTTTGCGGTGCGGCCTGCGTGCCAATCGCGGCGACCGAAACGCCCGTCTCAGCCTCTGGCTGCATCACAACATCCCGCAATTTTTGCGCAGCAAACGCCGCAGCACCCAACGCAAGCAGTGTCATTATCGCAGCAATCGCGCGCATTTTTGCAATACCTCACCCGTTCTATCGCGGCATTTGTGGACGAAACGGTGCCCACATGGTAGCCGTTAGAAAAATATAATAACGAATTGAGCAGAAAAATGCAGGTGATTTCCCTTTGTAGGGCCGGAGTTTTCGGCCTGTCCGTTCTGGCATTGGTTAGTTGTGACGAGACCGCCAATTTTGGCGAAAAATCTTTCAAATCCCAGTATGCGAACGCCCGTGATGCGCTTGAAAAAGGCAAATACGAACAGGCGAACCGTGGGTATTTGCGCCTGATGCCAACGTCAGGTGCGTTGCAGCCGCGTTTGCGTCTGGAACTGGCGCACAGCTATTTGCGCAGCGGGAATTTCGCGGCAGCCGCCAAAGAGGCACGCGGATCAGCGGGCGCGCAAACCGGTTCTGGCAAGGCAGCAGCGATGGCTGTTCAGGCCACTGCCGATCACGAACTGGGGCTCAAGGCGCTGGCGGCGGGTGACGTTGCAAATGGCAAAGGCCTGTTGAAACAAGCCGACACATCCATGGCGTGGATCATTAAAACGCACCCTGACATGGACCCGCTTGGCGTGCTTGCGGGCCGTCGTGCCAGCATCAAGGTCCGTCTAAAAGCGCTTTAGACTTGTGGGCTTAGCGCCAGTGACGCGCTGACTTTGCCGGACACGTCTGTGGCCTCGATCCGAAAGCTCGAGATCGTGTAGCCCCAGTTTGGTTTGGACGCGGACAGCCAGTTGGCCAGCGTCGTGAACGTCACCAGATCAAAGCGCAGTTCGATCACGCCGCTGTCCCGCACGCTTAGGTCCGTCACGTCAGCGCGCAACCCGGCGTCGATCAGGCTTTGCTCGATCCCGCTTGACCCGATGGGCGCGCTGGGTTGCGTGTCAGGCGCGCGACCCAATTCCAGTTTTTCGCCAACCCGCTGCACGACCCAGTTTTGTACAGCAACGGCGTCTTTTTGGGCCCGCAGCGCATCTGCGTGGGCCTCGCGCAGCGGCAACAGCAGGCCAAAAACCACGGCCAATGGCAGGATCACTAGCACCAACAGCCCGATCAACCAGCGTTCGCGCGTGGGGCGCGAGGACAGGAATTCGACCAACGCGGCGCTCATTCTGGCACCTCGGCTGTGCGCAGGCGCAGTTCGGTGCGCACGCCTGAACCGGTATCGCTGACGCGGCTTTCGACGATCTCGACTGCCAAGCCATCAGCGACAAAGGCGTTGGCAATGCGGTCTGCCGCTACGAAATCATCAACGCGCAGAACGACGGTGATGTCATCGTTGCTGGTGGCGCTGAATTGGCGCGGGGTGGCCCCTTCCAGCGCGATCACGTCACTGGCGCGGGCCAGCAGATCAAGCGAGGATGCCTGCGATTGCCCGCCTGCCGCCGCGCGTCGTTGATCGACCAATGCGCGGCTGACTTGCGTGCGCACATCCAGCACCGGACCGCTGGTGACAAAATGCGTTTTGACCAGTTGTTGGGTGTCGACGCGGATCAAACGGGTCGCATCCGTGATCCGTTTGGTTTCGAGGTTTTGGGCGTAGCCCCACAGCCCAGCGGCAATTGCGCCGACCAACAGCGGCCAGCGCCAGGGCAAAACCTGACGCCGCATGCGGGTTCTGGCCATTTGCGGATCGCGGCGCAGATCGAGCGAGAGTTCACCGTGGCCCAGCACCTTTGGCGCCTCGACATCCAAGCCGCGCAACTCATCAAGTGAGGTGGCAATCGGCACACCCTGCTCTTTTAGCAGCGCCTCGATCTGATCTAACGGGTCGCCCAACCGCAGGGCAGCGCGTGGTTTTGTATCGGCCAGCGCGTCCGTGACCAGCGCTGCGGCAACATCACTGCGCGCGCTAAATCCGTCCTGAGGGCCAAGGCGCATCGCAACACCGGTTTGGGTTTTCGTCAGCGTCCAAAGCCCCTCGCCCGCGGGCAGCGCCAAATAATCCGGCAGCATCGCGCGGCAATTGCGCCCCGCATCCTTGCGCCAGTCGATCATGCGTGTGGCATCGGCGACCAGAACCTTGGTCCAACCCTGCGCGCGGTTCAACTGAAAGGGGCGCATTTCCACGGCCTCAGACCCCAGCCCGACGCGGTCTTGCAATTGGCGACGTGCGACTTGTTCCCGCGCTTGACCACGCAAGCCCGACGGCAGTTCCAGCGTCAACACAGGCACCTGCGCGCCCGGAACCAGCGCGACCTGACGCCGTTTTGGCGTGGGCGCGTGCCCATCTAGCGGGACAAACTGCGCGCCAAAGTTATGATCGGGTGAACTGCTCATGCTGCGATCTTTGGGGTGTGTGGGGGCACAACTCAAGCGAAATCCTGCGGTTATGGCCGTGTTGTGGTGTGCCAACGCACCGATGTGCCGGCGGGGAACGGGGCGCGAAACAGGATGGATGTGCGGCGCGCGGTGTGATTGCCCAAGCGCGCAGTGCTGTCGACGCGGAACCACTCCGAGGCGACGGAAAACCGCGCGACATCAAAACTGTCGTCCAGCCCCTCGCCCAAGGCGGTTTCTGCGGCGGTTACAAAATCGGCCGTCGCGCTGTAGGGTTCGCGCGCGCGCACAGCCAGCAAGCGTTCGATCACCGGTGGCGTCAGTTCTGGCAAAAACCCTGCCAAAATCTGCGTGCTGGTGGTGTTGATGTTCAGCGTTGAATCGGCTGGCAAAGCAGTTGCGACGCGGCGCAGTTTTTCGAAATCACTGGGGCGCAGCTGCGGGATGTCGCGCAGTTGTTCGAACATCAAAACAGCACCGCCCACAGGGTCAATTGGTGGATCAAGACGCGCATAGGCCTGCCGCGCGTCGGGTCCGCCAGATCGCAGAAATGCGACAATCGCAGTGCCGGTTTGCGGCGCGATTCCGGTGCGGTTCAACAGCTGATCAAACGCTGCTCGTGCCCGCGTGTTTGTCGGATCTGTCAGCCAATTCAGGTTGAACAGCCCCTGCACATCGGTGATCTGTCCCGTGATCTGCCCACGATCCACCGGCACGCTGTAATCTGCTTTCGCCCACGCGTCTCCGGGGTGATCGACATTGCCGTTGTCACTGTTCAGCAGCGTGATTGCCAGCGCGTCGAACCCGTCAAGGTAATAGCCGATTTGATCGCTGCTTTGGCTTTGTTCCAACCGCACGCGAGCCCCTTCGGCGCGGGCCAAAAGGAACACGGCAACAGCTGCCATCGCGGCGACCAACACCAGCGCGTTAACCAAGACGAATCCACGATCCCGGATCATTGCAACGCCTCGATCATCGGGACGTCACCGTATTTTTCGGTGCTGATTGTGACTTCGATCGCGAGCGGCAGGGTGTCTGAATAAACCTCTGGTGCGCCGCCCGAGGTGTCGCCGTCGTTCTCATTAGGTGTGGCGCTGGCGGTGCCAGGGTTCGTGAGCCCGTTTGCCCAACCGGTTTGCGGCCAATAGCTGCGCAGACGCAGGTCGGTGACACCTTGCATAACCTCGATTTCGGGCTGTTGTGCGGTGGTGTTGGCGGGGGTCAAGGTGGTCCAGACGCGCCGGTTCAGGGTGTTGTTTCCGGGATCAAAGCGCCACTCGGCGCGGTGCCGTTTGTACGTGCCATCCAGCGCGGGTTGCCCACCGATGGACAGGGAAAAAACTGTGCCGCTTTGGTGCAGCGCGGATGTTGGGGCCCGCCTGTCAGGCGGGTAAAACAGCAGCGGCAATGTCGCAGACAGATCGTTGCGCAACCGCGCCAGCGTTATGGTTAACGCGGCCGTGTTGTTGTCGATGTCTGTCAGCCGATCACGGGTGCGCAACATGCCCGTCAAACTTTGCAATCCCATAACCGCGACCAACGCAAATACCGCCATCGCAGCGACCAATTCGATCAGGGTCAGGCCAGCGTCACGTTTCATTGCCCGAACCTGTTTGGCAGATAAACGACGTACAACGCCCCTGCCCCGTTTTGCGATTTCGCGATGATGGTGGTTTCGCGCAATCCTGCGGCTGTGTCCTTGGTTGTGGTCGTCAGAGTGAAAGTTTGCCCCGCGAGATCAATGGTGCTTGGCAGTCCGGCACCCAGCCCATCAATGCGCAATTCTTCGGCGCGATTGCGGGCGACAAGTTGCGCCAACGCGCGATCCTGCGCGCCACCAATTCCGACCCGCGACTGGTCCGTGGCGCGGATTGCAGCGATTGATCCGATTGCCAGAACCAACACGGCAACGGCCAATTCCACCAGCGTTAGACCCGCATCGCGTGGCTGTTTCACCGGCTTGTGCATGTCAAACCGTTCCACCCATCCGAAGTACAGGTGTGGCGTGCGCCAAAGGTGATGTCGAACGCACTGCTTTGACCGGAGGCCAGAAGTATGATGTCAGGCGCCGCAAAATTCGAGGCGCGATCACGCCTTGAGAATGCAACTCTTGCTCTCCAACGACGGGCAGATGATTGGGGTTCCCATCCGTCTGATTGATGCTGCGCCACGCGCAAATCTTTGGGGCTGACGATCAGCCCGTAGCTGCGCACCGAGGTGATCGCCAAGGTTTGGTGTTGGTCAAACTGGGCTTGGAACCATGCCATATCTGCGCGGTCACCGCTGTCTGATCCACGCATCGCGGTGATGCTGACACCGACGGCCAACACGGCCAATACCGCAACCACCACCAGCAGTTCGATCAGGGTGACGCCTGCGTCAGGCTTGGTTAATTCGCGGGCCATGATCCGATATCCGCGTCCGCGCCGCTGCCGCCTGAAATGCCATCTGCGCCGTAAGTGAACACGTCGAAATCTGTGTCATGCACGCCCGGCGCGAGATACTGATAAGGTTGCCCCCATGGGTCAACGGGCAGGCGATCCATGTATCCCGCATTTGCCCAATTCGCCGGCGCAGGATCAGTATTTGGACGGGTCACCAATGCGGCCAATCCCTGTTCTGTTGTCGGATAGCGAAAGTTATCGAGGCGATAAAGTTGAACTGCACTGGCCACCGCAGCGATGTCGGATTGCGCGCGCGCGGCGCGGGCTTGATCCGGACGGTCAATGACCCGAGGCACAATCACCAGCGCCAAAATCGACAGGATCACCACAACCACCATCAGTTCCAGCAGCGAAAAACCTGCGTCTTTTGGTGGCTCTTGATCCGGGGTCAAAACGTCCATCAATATCATCCTTACAATTTGGGATATGATAGGGCTGCGCGCGCGCTTTTGTCTATCCGTTGTTTGCGATTTGCGCAGGGTGCCCTAAAGCTGGGGACACATTCGTTAACCAAAGGCCGCCCGCATGACCGCCCTGTTGTTTACCAAAGTCTTTGTGGTGCTGATCGGCCCGTTTGTCGGATCGTTCCTGGGCGTTTTGATGGACCGTTTGGCGCGTTGCCAAGACGTGGTGCGCGCACCCTCGGTTTGTCGAACATGCGGCGTGCGATTGGGCGTGCGTGACCTGGTGCCGGTGCTATCCTTTGCGATCAATCGCGGGCGGTGCCGTACGTGTCACGCGCCGATCCCACCGATACTGTTATATAGTGAGCTGCTTGGCGCGGGCGCTGCGGTGCTGGCCGTGATCGCCGGATATGACGTGGCCAGCGTCGTAATTTATGCGATGTTCTTGTGGGTTTTGATTGCGCTGGCAGGGTCTGATTTGATGTGGTTCCGCCTGCCTGATGTCTTGACCGCAGCGCTGGCGGTGATTGCATTTATGCTGGCTGTCTTGCCTGACGGCATCGGATTTTCCCTCGCGGTTTTGGGCGCGGTGGTTGGCGCTGGCAGCTTTGCCATTTTGCGTATCGGGTATCGGTATCTGCGCGGCACGGACGGTTTGGGCCTTGGCGATGTAAAGCTGATGGTGGGGCTTGGGGCGTTTGCAGGGCCACTGAATTTGCCGGTTCTGGTGTTGATCGCGGCGACAAGCGCGCTGGCGATTGCCCTTGTGCAGCGTGTCCAGGATCGAGACGCCCTGCGCGCCACCCGCCTGCTGCCATTCGGGGCTGCATTGTGCGTCGCGGCCGCTGTGCTCTGGGTCGCAAATGTCGTGACGAATTGACATCAGTGCCCGCGGACTTATGGTTCGCGGATTATCCAAATCGTTTTTGAAAGCCTGATATGTCTGTTTCCCGCCGCCCGACTTTTGCTTTGCGTCCTCTGCTGGGGGCTGCTGTTTTAGCGGTGTCCCTGGGCCAGCCCGTTTATGCCCAAGAATTGCCGGACATGGCGCAGATTGAGCAAGCTTGGCAGCAGGGTGATTTTGTGACCGTTCGCACAGGGTTGAAACAGCTGACCGAAGGCACAAACGACCCAATTGCGCTGTATCGTTACGGGCGGGTTTTGGTCGAAGGGCGCGGTGGTCCGCGTGACGTGGCGGGTGCAGTCGAGGCGCTGGAAAAGGCCGTGGCGCAGAACAACACGCAGGCCGCGACGCTGTTGGCGCGAATTGTCCTTAGTGCAAAATCGTTGGGCGGTCCGACACGCGCCGCGGGTCTTTTTGCCGGCGCGGCTGCGCGCGGCGATCACGAGGCCCAGTATTATTTGGGGCTGTTGTATCAATCCGGCAAAGGCGTGGAACAAGACGATACCGCCGCGTTCAACTGGCTTCTTGCGGCCAGCGAGGGCCAGTTTCTGAACGCCCAATGGGAGCTGAGCAAAGCCTACGCAAACGGCACAGGCACGGCGCAAAATCCGCAGCAAGCATTGCGCTGGATGGAGGAATCAGCGACCAACGGTACCCCCGAAGCCCAGTATTTTCTGGGTGTCGCCTATGATCAGGGAACCGCAATTGCCCGTAATCCGCAGACGGCTGTGACGTGGTATCGCCGCGCCGCCGAGGCTGGGTATGTGGCCGCGCAACGCACTTTGGGCACGCTGTATCTAGAGGCAACGCACGGCCAGCAAGCCAACGCAGCAGAGGCCGCGCGATGGTTAACTGCCGCCGCTGATGCTGGCGATATTCGGGCGGCGCATCGCCTTGGGGTTGGCTATGCGGCCGGATCCGTGCTGCCCAAAGATGCGGCCAAGGCGCGGGTCTTATTCGAGGGTGCCGCCCTCAAGGAATATCCGCCAGCCAGCTTTGCACTGGGTCAATTGTATCAGGCTGGAAACGGTGTGCCCGGCGACATGCAAAAGGCGGTTACTCTTTACCAGAGAGCAGCGGCGCAAGGCTACAAAAGGGCGGCGTTGCACCTTGGGGCGCTGACCAGCAGCGGCGCGCTTGACGGGGTTGTTGGCCCGCAAACGACAGCCGCTTGGGCAGTGATCGACCTGTATGAAACCCAAAATGCAGATGCACGCGATTGGTTGCAACGTCAGGCAGACGCCGGTGTGCGGGCCGCGCAGGCCGGGCTTGGCGGCTGGCTGGCGGATCAAAACGGGTCGGAAACCGCAGGGTTCGGGCTGCTGCAACAGGCGGCGATTGCGGGGGACGTGCCATCGCAATTCCGCGTCGGATCCATGTTTACAACGGGCACCGGCGTTGATCTGGACTACGTCGCAGCGCACACGTGGCTGAACATCGCCGCCGCCAGTGGTCACGAAGAAGCGGCGGACACCCGCGCGTTGATCAGTGATTTGATGACGCCGGATCAAGTGGCCGAGGCCCAGACCGCAACGCGCAATTACTTTGACGGTGCCGCCGCGCGCGCGCCGCAAACCGACCAGACCGAAGTGACCATCAAGCCGAGCGCCGATCAATGATTGCGCGCTGGCTGGGGTGTCTTTCGCTTGTGTCCTGCCTTGCGGTTGGCGCGCAGGCGCAAACCTTGCAGGATGTGACCGAGGCCGCCCAATCGGGGCAAGCCGACGCACAATACGCGCTGGGTCTGCGCTATTTCCAAGGTGACGAGGTGGCCGAAGATTACGCGCAATCCGCGCAGTGGTTTGGCCGCGCCAGTGCCCAAGGCCACGCCGCCGCGCAAAACCATTTGGGGCGGTATCATTTTGCCGGTTTGGGTGTTGAAAAAGACAGTGCATTGGGCCTTCAACTGTTGGAATCCGCGGCCCGATCCGGTGTGCCCGACCACCTGTTTGATCTGGCAAAAGCGCTGGGGACGGATGATGCGACCCTGCCCCGCGCTGCTGTGATCTTTGAACAAGCGGCAGCGGCAGGGCACGTCGAGGCCGCCGTCAGCCTTGGGGTTTTGTACCAAGACGGGCGCGGCGTTGCACAGGATTACGCGCGCGCGCTGGCGTTGTACGACGCGCCGGCAAAAGCCGGGCATCCACGGGCGATGAACAACCTTGGGCTGATGTATGTGCGTGGCACGGGTGTGGCGCAGGATTACGAACGCGCGGCGGCCTATTTCAGCGCGGCGATCGATGGAGGGTTGCGCACAGCGATGACCAACCTTGGGGTGCTGTACGAGAACGGGTTTGGTGTGCCTTTTGACGAAGCGCGGGCAAACGAATTGTACCGGCTGGGCGGCGGCGGCGGAGAGGCGGCAGCCCCGGATGCGGCAACTGCGACAGTCATTTACGACGGGCGGTTGCAAGCGGTGGACACCAGTGCCGAAGGGCTGGCGGCGATCCAGACCTTGGCGCAGGCCGGTGACCCTGTTGCGCGGTTCCAACTGGGCTGGGCGTTGATGCAAACCCTTGATGCGTCCTTTGCCGAATACAAACAAGCAGCGGCGATGTTTCAGGCTGGCGCGCAAATCGGGCACGGCCCGTCGATGGCAAATCTTGGGGTGATGTATTTTCGCGGTCAGGGCCTGCCGCAAGACTATGTTTTGGGGCAAATGTGGCTGCTAAAAGCCCGGGCAGCCGGCGTAACCGAGGCTGCGGCGTTTAGCGAAGCATTGTCAGGTACGATGACACCCACACAAATTAACGAATCCCAAAAGCGGGCAAATTCCCGTATCGCGGCAGATTAGCTACCTGTGGTAGAAAGCCCAAAACGCTGTCACAAAAAAATCAGCCGAAAGGTCAAAAAAGGTACGGAATCCCCTATCTTTTCGGCCAATATCCTAATTAAGTATTAACGAAATGCGCAAATGTGATATAATTTGCAGATACAGCGATGTGATTTTTTTTAGCGAGTTAGCCCGTGATCGATGGGCAAATTTTAGTCGGAGGACCATTGATGATCAAAACATTTTCAAGCGCGCTTTTGACGGCGGCCCTGATTTTAGGGCCTTTTGCCGGAGCCGCGATTGCCAAAGAAACACCAAAGCCTGTTCAGCAGCACAATTCGAACGCGATCTGGTTTGAAAACTGGATCGGTTTGACCAACACGTTGATGACAATTTCGCAGCCCGGCGGTGAAATCACCACCATCTTTGCAAAATCCGGCACGCCGGTTTTCCAGCTGAAGGGCAACGAGATCAAAGACGGCGTTTACCGCTATGAACTGAAGGCGGCGACCGAAGAAACCAAAAAGATTGTCAACAACATCGACAATGGCCGCGGCGACGCTGCCAGTGATCAAAGCGCAGTCCCGTTTTATTCAAGCGGATCGTTCGTGGTGTCGCGTGGCGTGATTGTCGCGCCGAAAGACATCAAAGAAGAGTAACTTTAATTTGTGCATTGAATGGTCAACACCGCATTCAAAAATTGCATTTCGACCCAAGGGGAAAAGACTATGACAAAACTTATGAAACGCATGCAGTATCAAACTGCTTTGGCCACAGGCGCATTGGTTCTGATGGCAGGCAATGCGATGGCGGATCAGGTGTTCGCCGATGACATTATTGGTCAGGCTTCGCTCTGCGTCGGCCAAGACTGCGTGAACGGCGAAAGCTTTGGCTTTGACACGATCCGCATGAAAGAAAACAACCTGCGTATCAGAGCACAAGATACGTCGGTCTCTGCCAGCTTTCCATCTGTCGACTGGCTGTTGACGTTCAACGACACGGCCAATGGCGGCGCAAACCGGTTCAGCGTAGAAGCGATTGACAATGGCACGAGGCCTTTCACCATCGAATATGGTGCAAAAACCAACGCGTTGGTTGTGGGCGACAACAGCAACATCGGCTTTGGCACCGCATCGCCAGTTGTGGGTTTGCACACTGTTAACGGCAACTCGCCAACTTTGCGTCTGGAGCAAGACGGTAGTTCCGGTTTCACGCCGCAAACATGGGACCTTGCGGGCAACGAAGCGAACTTCTTTGTGCGTGATGCAACCAACGGCTCTACTTTGCCATTCCGCATCGAACCAGGTGTAACATCCTCTTTGGTTTACCTCGACTCTACCGATCGTGTGGGCATCAACACAGCTGCGCCAGAAACCCGACTGCACGTTCGCTCCACGGACCAGACGGCGAAATTCCTGGTCGAAGAAGCATCCGCCACAGCCGCAACACGCGGTTTGCTAGAGCTGCGCAACAACGGTTCCGTGTTCATGACGTTCACCGATACGTCAGCCGGTGCAACCGACTGGAACGTGCAAAACAACAGCGGCAACTTCCGTATCACCAACAGTGTTGGCGCAGGTCGTGAATTTGATCTGGACACAAACGGTAACCTGGAAATCACTGGTGGCTTGACCACGGGCACTGCGGGCACCTGTACTTCTGTCACGCCGTGTGACGCTGTATTTGATCCGGCCGTGTACACCGTGCCATCCATCGCCGAGCACGCAGAATCCATGTGGGCAGACAAGTATCTGCCAGCTGTCGGTCCGACCCTTCCTGGCCAACGTGTGGACCTGACCAAAAAGGTCCTGAACATGCTGAACGAACTTGAGCACGCGCACATCTACATCGAACAGCTGCACACGCAGATCACCGATATGGAACAGCGTATGGACGCAGTTGAAGCCGACAAAGGCTAAGTTCGGGGTCAAACCTTGCACGCAAATAATCGCCCCGGTCATTGTAATGTGACCGGGGCTTTTTTATGAATGAACAACTTTGCGTTACGGCGGAGACAGGGATGATCAATTCGACCATTTCAGGACCAATTGCAGTTGGCGGTATCGGTGGATCCGGCACCCGTATTATCGCGCGTTTTTTGCAAGATTTGGGCGTGTTCATTGGCTCTGACTTGCCGGTGACGGCAGATACGATCTGGTACGCAGCGCTGTTCGGGCGCCGCGATGTGGTGCTGGACGACCCTGTGACCCAGCGTGCCTTGGTTGATTTGTTCTTTGAACAGATGGGACACGCGCGGGTGCTGACCCCCGATGAAAACGCCATGCTAACCGAGATTTGCCGCCAGCCCCGCCACCAGCACAATCCGCCGATGATCGACAAATGGATGACCAGCTTCATCGCGCACACCAACAGTGATCAGACCCATGACGTTTGGGGCTGGAAAGTGCCCTATACCCACGTGCTGATTGACCGGCTTTTGGCGGGGTATCCTGATCTGAAATACATCCACATCACCCGCAACGGGTTGGACATGGCCTTTAACAAGAACCAGAACCAGCTGGGTAAATGGGGGCCGCTGTACCTGTCGCGCAACGTCGAACTGACACCTCGGGATTCGCTGGCCTATTGGTGCGCCGTGCATCGCCGGATGGAGCGGATCACCGCCCTTTTCCCGACCCGCATTTTCCATCTGGATTACGACAGGCTGATCAGTGATCCGCGCCCCGAACTGGCCGCGATGTTCGATTTTTTGGGGGCGGGGCTGGATGATGCCGCCCTCGATGACTTTGCGCGCGAAATTTTTGTGCCGGAGTCTGTCAAACAGCGCAAAGCGCCTGACCTTTCGCTGTTTGATCCAGCGGATTTAGAGTATCTTCAGGCTCAGTCAAAAGGGGTGCCGGCATGAGCGATAAAACCACAGCGCTAGAGCACGACATCGCGCTGTCAAAAACGCTGCGCCCGGGCGGGGATCACTACCGCGCCTATGTCGGGCCGCCGACGCAATACGATTTTATGGGGGCGACACAGTTTCGTTTGCTGACCTCGCTGGGCCTGCGCGAAGAACACCACGTGGTCGACATCGGTTGCGGGTCTTTGCGCACGGGGCGCTACATTTTGAACTATCTGATGCCGGGGCGTTACACTGGCGTCGAACCCAATCCGTGGCTTTGGCAGCACGCGATCGAACACGAGCTGGGCGCAGATTTGATCCGCCTGAAATCGCCGCGATTTCTGACCGAAGACGATTTCCAGCTGGCCGATGTCGCCGCCGGATCCATCAACTATATCGTGGCCCAATCGATCTATTCGCACACCGGCCAAGACGCTCTTTTGACCTCGCTTAAGGCCGCCGCGCGCAGCCTGACACCGGATGGGCAATACCTGTTCACGATCGTAACGCCCGACAACAAGGGTGCGCAGAATATGGCGGCGGGGGCGGATTCTGTTGGTTGGATTTATCCCAAATGTGTGACGTTCACGCCGGACGAAGTCGCGGATGTTTGCGCCACTGCGGGCCTGCATGTGCAGCAGCTGCCGTGGTATCATCCGCGCCAGACTTGGTTCCGTGCCACCCTGCGCGCCGATCTCGCGATGAGCGCCCAAATGATGATCGACCTTGGCACCGGCAAGCCGCTTTTTGATGACCGATTTCACGACTAAACACGTTTGCATCCAAACGGAGCATCCCCATTGATTGACCGCCTTATTCAGCCCGATCAGGGCAAACGATTTTTCCTCGCAGCCCTGATTATGCTGGGGCTTGCCTATCTGTTCTGGACCGGATCGCGCTATCCGGCGCTGGATGAAAAGGCGATGATGTCGGGCGCCATTCAGCTCGAAGACCCGTTGGGATTCGAAGCATGGTTTCCCCTGACCCCTGATTTATCGCTGCTGGAACGGGTGTTTTATTCGACCCTGAACTGGATAAACACCAACAAAAAGGGCATGATGTTTGGCATCCTGTTTGCTGCCGCGTTCCTGACAATCACACCCTACCTGCGCGCCCGCAGTTTTCGCGGCGGCTTTGCCAATTCGGTGTTAGGCATGGTGATTGGTGCGCCGATGGGTGTCTGCGTAAATTGCGCCGCCCCGATCGCGCGCGGGATGTATTCGGCGGGGATGCGTGCAGAAACCACGCTCAGCGCGATGATCGCGTCGCCGACCCTGAACATCGTGGTGATGACGATGCTGTTTTCGATCCTGCCGTTCTACATTGCCGTCACAAAAATTGCGCTCAGCGTGCTGGTGATCTTGATCGTGGTGCCGCTGATTTGCCGGTTTTTGCCGCAAGTCGAACTGCCCGCTGACGACATTGTTTGCCCCCTGCCCCTGCGCACGGACGGCACGCGTCCGGGTGACAGTTTGGGCAATGCGGTGGTCGAGGTCGCGACAGCCTACGCCAAAAACCTCTGGTACATTTTGAAAATGACGCTGCCGCTGATGTTGCTGGCTGGCGTTCTGGGGGCCACGACGGCGACCTTGTTGCCGGCTGATTTGATCACTGGAATCCAGTTTTCAATCCTCGCCCTGATCGCGATTGCGCTGGTTGGTTTGTTCCTGCCCGCACCCATCGCGTTTGACGTTGTTGTGGCAGGCGCGTTGCTTAGCGCGGGGCTTGCGCATGGCTACGTGATGGCGCTGGTGTTCACGCTTGGCACGTTCTCGATTTACTCGTTTTTCATCGTGACCCAGTCGGTTGGACAACGTGCCGCTTGGCTGCTGTCAGGCGCGGTTTTGGCGCTGGGTGTCTTGGGGGGGTTGGGCGCGCAAAGCTATTACGATTACCAATCCAAACGCGCGCTTGATCTGTTGTTGCAAGGCAATGCCGCGCCTGCCGGTTTCATGGCCGCGCACGCCGCTGGGGCCGATCCGTGGCAAACCAGCGACGACATAACGCTGACGGCCACGCCGCTAAATCCCCCCTCGCCCGCCGCTGAAAAACCGTTCACGCGGTTCGAGGCCGACCAATTCGGCATCGACAAACCACTGGAATTTTCGATGCGCGACATGTGGCCGCCATTCTGGGAAGGGCGCAGCGTCGCGTCTGGTGACATCGACCGCGATGGCGATTTAGACGTGGTTATCGCCTCGAGCGAAGTTGGGCTGTACCTCTATTTGAACGACGGCGCAGGTCAGTTTCAGCGCACCGCTGTTGATCTTGGCCCGCTTGCCGACGCGCCAATTTTCAACGCGGTTTTGGTGGATCTAAACAACGACGGCTGGCTTGATTTATTCATTGCCACGTACCTTGCCGGTAACCACGTTTGGACCAACACAAACGGCGCATTTGTCGGGGTGCCTGTGACGATGCAAAGCAAACCCGACGCGCTGATAGCGATGTCGCTTAGCTTTGGTGATCCTGACCGCGACGGCGATTTGGATCTGGCGATGGGGCACTGGGCGGCGGGCTGGTACCGGCGTATTCCGGGCGAGGAATCGCGCAACCGGATCGTGTGGAATGATGGTGGTTTGACGGGCGCTGATTACACCGACCTGCCGGGTATTCCGGGCGAAACGCTCAGCATCTTGTTCACCGATCTGGACCAAAACGGCACGGCTGATTTGATCGTCGGCAATGATTTTGACATCCCTGACTATTTCTATTCCGGCGACGGCGCTGGCGGGTTGAACATGATCGATTTCGACAGCGGATTAATCCCGCACACGACCACGACAACGATGGCGGTCAAGACGGCGGATTTGATGAATTCGGGCAACCTCGATATTTATCTGGCGCAGATCGCGGGGCGGTCCTCTGGCGTGTCGGACACATTGAAAATGCAGCCCTTGGGTCAGTATTGCGATGCGATTCAAAATCCACAGGCGCGCGGCGTGTGTGAACAGAACATGCAGATCAAAGCGTGGTACAAATCGGGCAACAATTTTGACCCCAGCTTTGCCAGCAAATGCGCAGGAATGAATGGGCGGTCCAAAGACGAATGCCGCGCGATGCTGGTCAAAGACCTCGCCATTCAAAAACGTGACCCAAAGGTCTGTGGGCTGATCCCGGCCAACCAACCGATCCCGCGCGCTTATTGCGATATCCACTTTGTCGCCCCGCGCGAAATGACCGAGGCCGAAGTCGCCCTGACCCACAAACAAATCCTGCGCTCGAATGTTTTGTTGTCGTGGAACGGCACCGCGTATGTCGATCAGGCAGAGCCTGTCGGCCTCGGTGTCGGGGGCTGGAGCTGGGACACCAAGATCGCTGATTTTGACCACGACGGGCTGCAAGACGTCTACATCGTCAACGGCACGTGGGTCCCGAACGAAGTGTCGCCATCGAACCTGTTTTTTCACAACCAAGGCGACGGAACATTCATCGAAGCATCGGGCCCCTTCGGGTTAGAAGACTACCTGATGACCGCCTCTGCCACGCAGTTCGACATGGACGGCGACGGTGATTTGGACATGCTGACCCATCCGGTGAACGGGCCAATCACAGTATTCCGTAACAATGCGCAGACGCCGGGGATTGTGTTCGAATTGGTGGACACGCGCGGCAACCGCGACGGGATCGGTGCGATGGTGATTTTGACCGATGCAACGGGTCGCGTGCAGCGGCGCGAAATCCAGCTGGGCGGTGGATTTATGTCCTATGACGCCCCGCGTGCCCATTTTGGTCTGGGGTCAGAATCGCAAGCGACTCGGGTGCAGATCCGCTGGGCGGATGGGACAGAATCGGACGTAACAGGTGTGCTACAGTCCGGACACATCTATAAAGTACAGCGAAACTAGGCGCGTGATTTCGCCTGTTTCATGCAGTTTAGACCCTGATATTACGTGTTCCACCTTCACCTGATGCTTGAAAGGCCGCTCAAACCACATTGATTTCATTGAATAATTTTCTTTGTCTTTAGCACACGGCGTCCCGTCTATTGTGTCTAGCATCTTTAGCACCACAAGATGAGCTAATAAAACACTTGCCCGAATCTGCCTAGACAGGCACATATTTACGGTAATAATGATCCATAACGATAAAACCCGTAACAAACGGGATGGCTTCGAGGGCAGACAGAATGAATCGATCCAATGGTGCCACGCGTATCGACCAATTGGTCGGTGCACACGCACAGGTATTATCGGAACGCTTGCAGGCGCATCGCGCCCAATTGTTTCCGCCAAACGCGCGCAAGGAACTGCGTAAATTCACTTCGGGTGAGGTCGCAAAGCTGTTGGGCGTCAAAGATGCGTACCTACGCAAACTGCATCTTGAGGGGCGCGGGCCTGAGCCTGAAATTCGCAGTGCTGGTCGCCGCTACTATTCACCTCAAGACGTGCAAGCCTTGCGCGTGATGCTTGAGGAAGGGGCCAAAGCCAAGGGCACTTATCTGCCGGGTCGGCGTGACGATGACCATCTGCAAGTGATCACGGTGATTAACTTTAAAGGCGGGTCAGGCAAGACCACGACCGCAGCACATTTGGCGCAAAAAGCGGCGCTTGATGGCTACCGCGTTCTGGCGATTGATCTGGATCCGCAAGCCAGCCTGTCTGCCTTGCACGGGTTCCAACCCGAATTCGATTTGCTTGACGGCGGCACCCTGTACGATGCGATCCGCTACGATGATCCGGTGCCGTTGCGCGATGTGATCCAATCGACGTATTTCACCAACCTCGACATAATTCCGGGCAATCTGGATCTGATGGAATTCGAACACGAAACGCCGCGGGCTTTGGCCGAACGCTCTGGTGAGATGTTCTTTACCCGTGTTGGCGCTAAACTGGCCGAGGTCGAGGACGAATACGACATCGTCGTGATCGATTGCCCGCCGCAACTGGGCTTTTTAACCATGTCTGCCCTGTCCGCGGCGACGGCCGTTTTGGTGACGGTGCATCCGCAAATGTTGGACGTCATGAGCATGTGCCAATTCTTGCTGATGACCTCGAATTTGCTAGGCGTTGTGGCGGATGCGGGCGGCGACATGAGCTATGATTGGATGCGCTACGTGGTCACGCGCTACGAACCCGGGGATGGGCCGCAAAATCAGATGGTTAGCTTTATGCGGTCCTTGTTTGCGGACAACGTGCTGAACCATACCGTGCTGAAATCGACCGCGATTTCGGATGCGGGGATCACGAAACAAACCTTGTACGAGGTTGAAAAAGGCCAATTCACGCGGGCAACGTATGAGCGCGCGATCGAAAGCTTGGACGCGGTGAACGGCGAAATTACCGATCTAATTCAACAGGCATGGGGGCGTTAGACATGGCACGCAAAGACCTACTGAAGGGCTTGATGACGCCGCCCGATGCCAGCACCGAAACCACAGAGACGCCAACGCAACGCCCCACCTACACCAAAGGCGCGATCGGGGCGGTAAGCCGGTCGATCTCTGAGCTGAAATCACGGTCGATTGTGGAAATTGACGCGGATTTGATCGACGATACAGGAGGCCTTAAGGATCGCTTGGGCGAGGATGCCAAGGACCAGGACGCGTTGATCGCTTCGATCCGCGATTATGGCCAACAAGTGCCGGTTTTGCTGCGCCACGACCCCAACAACGAGGGGCGTTATCAAATCGTCTACGGGCGCCGCCGTGTGGCCGCCTTGCGCGTGCTTGGGCAGCCCGTCAAGGCGTTGTTGCGCGAACTGAACGATCAGGATTTGATCGTCGCGCAGGGCCAAGAGAACGCGGCACGCCGTGATCTGACATTTATCGAAAAGGCTAATTTTGCCCGCCAAATGCGCGATGCGCGCTATGAACGCAAACTGATTTGCGCAGCGCTGCACATTGATAAAACCGTGATCAGCCGAATGCTAAGCGTGGCAGATACGCTGGGCGAGGACGTCATCCGTGCTATCGGCCCTGCCCCGTCTGTTGGGCGTGATCGCTGGCTGCGTTTGGTGGCGTTGGCCGAAAGCGGCACAAAACCTAAGGCGCTGCTAAAGCAGCTGTCGGGCCTAACAGATTTATCGTCGGACGCGCGATTTGATGCGCTGCTGGCGACGCCTACGCAACCAAAATCTGCCCCTGCGGCCCCTGCCCCGTTAACCATCGACGGCAAACCGTTGGGCCGGGTAAGTCACAGCGCCAAGGCCGTCACCCTGACCCTCGAGGAAAAAGGGTTTGGCGACTGGATCGCAGCAAACATTGAAGAATTCCACCGTGCTTGGACCAATTCCAAAGGACGGCGGATTGCCCTGACAGGGGGCGCAAAACCGGAGCAACAACAAAGAGGCACAAAAGGACAAAGAAAAAGCCCCCCAAGATAAAATCCCGAGAGGCCGTTTTCGTATTCACACCCTGAATCTGCCTTGAAAGTTGACAGCTGTCAACATTCGCCTTGTCTGGCGGGCCAATAAACTTTGCCCAGTGAAATCATATGCAACACATTTCAACGACGCCCTTTGGGCGGCGGGCGGTATCGGCTGGCCTATTGGCACATCAAACCTTGGCGCAGGCGGCCCCTGCTCTGCCTGCAATCGACAAATACAGCATTCTGGATGATCTGCGTGATGCGCGGGTGCATTTCGAACTGTCTGATCGCGACCTGGGCGTGCTGGCGGCTTTGCTAAGCTTCCTGCCGTCCCGTCAGATCAGCGACGAGGCGCAAACGCTGGTCTATCCGTCAAATCGCATCTTGTCAGAGCGCGCGCACGGCATGGCAGAAAGCACGTTGCGCCGGCATTTGGCGCAGTTGGTGCGCGCGGGCGTGATCCTGCGCCACGACAGCCCCAACGGCAAACGGTATGCGGCGCGCAACTATCAAGGCGACGTCGTGCGCGCCTTTGGCTTTGATCTGCGCCCCTTGCTGGTGCGCGGTGCTGAAATCGCCACCAAAGCCGCTGAGGCACGCGAGGCTGCTTTTGCACACAAGCGCCTGCGAGAGGACGTGGTGCTGCGTCTGCGGGATGCCTGCAAACTGATCGAATACGGGCTCGAAACCGCACCGCACAACGTCTGGGAGGACCTGGCGATCAAAGGGGCAAGCCTGCGTAAATCGCTGCGTCGCGTGCTGGATATCGCCACGTTAGAGACTATGCTGACCGAAATCACGGCAATGCTGCGGGCGATCCACACCAACCTCAATCCTATCAAAACAGTAGAACTGAGCGGCAGTGACGTGCAAAATGAGCGGCACTATCAGAATTCAAATAAAGAACACTCTGATTTTGAATCTTGCGCAAAAGAGCGCGCGAGCAGCGAACCTAACGTTCCAGAACCAAAGACGCCCCCTAACCTGCCACTGTCGCTGGTGCTAAAGGCGTGTCCAGATATTTTGCCCTACGCCC
>NZ_CP170637.1:0-46851 GCF_042932805.1 Pseudosulfitobacter sp. SM2401
TAAACAACCGCCTAGCGAAATGATAGTTTTGCAACTTTATTAGCATAACAACAATTATGCGTAGGCTGAAATTATTCGATGAAATGCTGCTCATCCTTGCCAGCTGCCAGTCTTATAGAACCTTGAATATAATTGTCGGCAAAGCCACACCTTCGGTTGCGCCTGACAATTCGATCTTGCCTTCGCCGTTCAAATTAACGGTTTGGCGTCGAATGAAATGGCTGTTGTCCATGCCAAAACTTAGCGAGCATCCGCCGGCGCTGCGATCTGCAAATTCGACCAGCCCGCCCCGCACTGTGACCGTGGCATGAACGCGCGAAATCCACGGTTCTGATAGAACAAGGTCGCACTCTAGTGACCGTCCAATTTTGATCTCGTCCCCTTCGCACAAGCTGTGCGACCATCCCGGAAAATTCAGATATCCCAAGATAGTTTTTTCTGGTTTGGCTGGACCAGAACCGCCACGTCTGGGAGGCACGGAAATGAATGTCATGTCGCCGAAATTCTCAATCATTAGCGACGAAACAAGCGTTGGTTCAACGGTTCCACGCAACGCGATTTCACCCATGTGGCGCAGATCCATTGACTGGACGGGCGACAGGCGATCTGTCAGGTCACTGCTGATCAGCGCCTCGTTCGACTTTGCATGGCTGGAAAGACGTGCGGCAATATTCAGCGCCCCGCCGAACAGTTCCTCGCCCCGCCACAAGACCTGACCCCAGTGGATTCCAGCGTGCACAGACACTGTATCGGCTTCATTCTGGCTGAGAATATCGCGTGCAGTTGCAACCGCGATATCCGGATTAGAAAACAGGCACAGAACGTCATCGCCTTTCGAACGCACAAATTCACCGCCGTTTTCCGTGGCTATCCTTTGCATGCGCTCGACACACTGAAACACCCGTCGGCTTGCTTCTTCATCACCGTGGCGTTCATAAAGCAGGGTGCTGCCGGACACGTCGGCCATGAGGATTGCCCGCTCTACGTTCATCGATAAATCCCTTTTTCAAAAGCACGTTCAGGTCGGCCAGCATTCAGATCAAATTTTTCCAAATACAGTAACGTGTTAACCGTGGTCGCATAATTCTGGATTAACGACACTTTGTAAACGCGCCCTAGCTTTCAAAAGCAAGCCTTGGAGCCTGAGAAACAGTTGCAGGCAGCCCCCCTGACTGTCCAAACACTGCGTCCGTTGATGCATTGGGCGCCAACAAACGAACCATGGATGTTTGATAGTTCCATGCTTGGTGAATGTAGATTTGTCGTGCTGACGTGCCGCCGCTCAGCTTGACCGGCTTAAGCGTTCGGGCATAGCCGTCGGAATTGGCTGGTGCCCCCGGCCCGTAACAGGCCCAAAGCGGTTCTTTCAGACGCACTGCATTTACGTACGACAGTTGGCTTGAACTGCCACCGTACCATTCTTGTAGCAGCGCCAGTGTGCCATGCAGCGCAGATTTCCCCTGTGCCCGACTGGCGACCAAAAGGCTGCCATCAACACCGAAGTGACCGCAAATGCGACGGTATTCATAAGGCGTGAACCACCACGTTCCAAAGTCACCGGGATGATCACCGGCTTTTTCGACGGGCTTATGTAACCTCAGCAAGACTGCATTCATCGGCAGCAATTGAACCTGAAGCCGGTCGATGCCTCCGCCTCTGTGGCCTGATCCGTCAAAACCCATTGCCGCCAATTTGACGTCCTGGTTTGGTTGTCCATTTGGATAGTCCGCATCATTGATCGCCATATCGCACCTATGTGTTGCAGAGTTTCACCCTAGATCATCACCCTCTTTGCCACAAATGCCAAAGGGGGATAGGCGCGCTCACCTCTTGAACTCTAAACTTCGCGATAAACGTGTGCGAGTCCACGAAAAATTCGCTATTACCGATGCAAGCATGCGGATTGCTTGACAAAATATGACCAAAGCATAGTGAAGAAGTATAAGAAAGCTTCATAGTCAAACGGTTCTCAAGCGCGTTCCAGCCTTGTGTTGTAAAAAACTTAGCAAAAACAACAAGAAATTATGCCAAACACACAGTTAATTTAGGAGACTTCAATGCCCTTAAACGAAGAACTAGACTGGGGAAGCGTTGGCGCAATTGTCACCGACAGCGCCTCTGGAACCACGGTTGCAAATGCATTCCAGCTGATGTTTGGCATGCCGTCCAAAGATCTTTTGCCCAAAGGCATGAAAATCTACAAATTCAACAGCTATCCAAGTATCAGCCCAAGTGACCCGCCCCCCGGCGACTTTGTAATGAGCCCATGGTGGACTGCCTCCCTGCCCTACAAACACGACGGCGGTTTGGTCCAAAAACTAAAAATGGCAGAAGCAAATGGTGTTTCAGCGCGCGAATGGGGCCGCCTGACCTCTGCAATCAAAGAAGACTGGAGCACGCTGGCTTATCTTCTTGAAATCGAACTGGCCGAGCCTGTCTATGGATGGTTTGGCGGGTTCAAAGGGATGTCGCGCAAAGGCGGCGGCGCAAGCAAACGGGACGCCGCGGTTGAAGGCTCTGGTAAAACCGGTCTGCCAGGTGGTGGTACGCAGTTTTACATTCCAAACCTGCCCTACAGCGCAATCGCCTCCCATACGATCAAGCCATTATAAGCAAGCGCGCGCGCGCTCGACACTCCGTGTGCGAGCGCGTATTCCGCTAAACTTCTTGACCCAAGCGTTCCATCGCATGCGCCAAAGGCATGGCCACAACACCGCCCTGCCCCGGCACCTCATGCACGCCGGCATTTACCAAAATACGTTCGTGTGCGCCCAACTCTTCGGACGCGATGTGAAAGCCGCGCCCGACTTTCGGGCTTGTCGTGCGCTTAATCTCGATCGCCCAAAGCGTCCCGTTTGGAAGTTTAAGCAGCAGATCAATCTCAGCCCCCGCCGAAGAACGATAAAAACTCGCCTCGGTTCCGCGCGGGGCTGCAGCAATCAGGTTCTCGATACAATAGCCTTCCCAACTGCCACCAATCACCGGATGCCCCAGCAGACTTTCCGTTGTCTCTAGCCCCAAAAGCGCATGAACCAACCCGGAATCGCGAATATAAACCTTTGGCGATTTTACCAATCGCTTGCCCGCATTTACGTGCCAAGGTGGCAAACGCCGCACCAACATCAGATCAACCAAAAGGTCCAGATATCGCCCAACCGTTTGACCTGACACACCGAGGCCCGCGGCCAGTTTGGCAGCATTTAGCAGACCGCCTTGGGTATGGGCCAACATCGTCCAGAACCGCCGGAGGGCTTCGGCCGGAATACGCAGACCAAATGCGGGAATGTCCCGTTCGACATAGGTCCGAATAAAATCTTCACGCCACTGCATGCTGGTGCTGTCATCGCGCGCCAAAAAGCTGTCAGGAAACCCGCCGCGCAACCAAAGCTTGGACATCTCCTCGTGCCCAACTTCGCTTTGCGTAAACGGCGTTAGTTCGTGGTAACTGACACGCCCAGCCAAGGATTCAGCGCTTTGATGTAGCAACGTGTTTGAAGCAGAGCCAAGCAGCAGGAACTGACCTGTCCGGTGCCCGTTGCGACGCCGCCGGTCAATCTGCCCGCGCAACGACCCGAACAAGTCCGGCATCAGCTGAACCTCGTCGATGACAACCAAGCGTCCCATTTGCGCGTCGAGATATAGATCGGGCTCTTCAAGGATCTGTCTGTCAGCGCGCCGTTCCATATCTAAATAGACCGCATCGCGTTGATCAACGATGTCTTGCGCCAGTGTCGTTTTACCAACCTGACGTGGCCCTAACAGAACAACACCCGCTTGATTTTCAAGCGCGGTTTCAATTTTGAGCTGATGTAGACGATGTACCATACCTTGCAAATACACCACCTAATGGAAGATTTACAAGGTTAATTTGAGAATTTAAAACCCCCGAACGCCATGTTCCACACAAACAAGCTGGCGAACCAAAGCTAAAACCGCCTCAGTTACAGGGCTCCGCATTTTTTATAACCCAAAGTCACAGGGCTTAGACATTACCCAAAATCACGAATCAGTTGCGCAGACCGCCATATTTGTTCTAAGAAACGTTATATAAAGCGTAATCGAAAAAAAGCGTTACTAGAAAAGCGGTGAAAAAATGCCATCCGAGCAGGGGCACTTCAATATAAATACCCGTATTCGCGAGAATGCGGAAGACCTAAGTGCGGCTCTCGAAAGCCACATGTTAAAGGTATTCGCCCCCGATGCCCGCAAGGCGCTTCGCACCTTTAGCGCGGGTGAAGCCGCTGAAATACTTGGTATCTCAACAAGCTTCCTGCGCAAAATGCATTTTGACGAAAAGATCCCAGATGTAGAGGCAACATCTGGCGGAAGAAGGCTCTATTCCGCCGAAAACCTCCTAGAAATCCGCAAAATCCTTGAGGTCTCGGCCAAGACCAAAGGCAGTTACATGCGCGGCAGGCGTGAAGGCGACAAAGTGCAGGTGCTGTCGTTCCTGAACTTTAAGGGCGGTTCCGGCAAAACGACCAGTTCCATCCACGCCGCACAGCGCCTCGCCCTACGCGGATATCGCGTGTTAGCGGTGGATATTGACCCACAAGCGTCTCTAACAACGCTGTTTGGGTATCGTCCAGAGATGGATTTCCTCGAATCCGGTACGATTTACGATGCCATTCGATACGATGACCCCCTGCCCTTTTCCCAGATCATCCAAAAGACGTTTTTCACCGGGATAGATTTGGCGCCGGGCGGTTTATTGTTGCAGGAATTCGAGCACGAAACACCTCAGGCGCTACGAAACAACATCCAACCGCCATTTTACGCCCGCATGGCTGCCGCCTTGCAAGAGGTTGAAGACAACTACGACGTCATCATCTTCGATTGCCCGCCGCAGCTTGGGTATTTGACCATGTCAGCGCTGTGCGCGTCGACCGGTGTGTTGATCACAATTGTGCCCAACATGCTGGATGTTGCGTCCATGTCCCAATTCCTACAAATGAGCGCGGATTTGCTGGATGTCGTCTCTAACGCAGGCGCAGACATGCAATTCGACTTCTTGCGGTTCCTGATAAACCGCTATGAACCCAACGACGGGCCACAACAACAAGTGGTCGCGTTCCTGCGCCAATTGTTTAGTGACGAGGTGATGATTGCGCCAATGCTGAAATCGACGGCGATTTCGGATGCAGGTTTGACCCAACAAACCATCTACGAAGTAGAACGGGCGCAATTCCACCGCAACACCTACGACCGGGCGCTTGATTCACTCAATCTGGTCAGCGATGAAATCGAGATGCTCCTTCAAAAAGCATGGGGACGTTAAATGGCACGCAAAGGCATTCTATCCACGGACATATCAAAACCTAACCGCAATCGGACGGCTGACAATCCGGCCCCGACCCCGCCGCGTGGGGCGGTTGGCGCATTGCAATCCTCGCTTTCCAAGCTGCAAGAAAACGCAGTGCAGGATATTGATGCAAAGCTGATTGATGACGCCGGTGTCGAAGACCGCCTAGGCCTTGATTCCCACGCCCAGACCCAACTGCGCGAAAGCCTAAAGACTTACGGCCAACAAGTGCCGGTGCTTTTGCGCCCACATCCCACCCAAACCGGCCGGTACGAGATCGTTTATGGGCGGCGGCGCCTTAAGGCTCTCAAGGACCTTGGGCTACCTGTCAAAGCGATGATCCGTCAGCTGGATGACCACGATCTGATCATGGCACAGGGTCAAGAGAACACCGCGCGCCAGGATCTTAGCTTTATTGAGCGGGCGTCTTTCGCCGCACAGCTGGATCAGATGGACTATGAACGCCAAACCATAGCTGCGGCTTTGTCCGTGGATTTACCCATGGTGTCCCGTCTTCTCAAGGTCGGGGCCGCGTTCCCCCTGCCCTTCTTGCGGGCCATCGGGTCAGCGCCGGGCATTGGCCGGGATCGTTGGATCGCCCTTGCCAAAGCTCTTGAAGTTGACGGCGCGCGTGGTCGCGCCAGTGCATTTATGAACACGCCAAGCTTTACGCCGCTGAATTCGGATGCGCGCTTTGAGGCGGTGTATGATCGGGCCACACAAGCACAGAATGCCAAAAAGAACACGCCGGCCAAAACAAAACCCCGCACCCTGCGCACCGCTGAGGGCAAGGCCCTAGCCGATATCAAGAGCAGCCCACGCGGCGTTACATTGAACATTCCTGCCCGCACAGCGGACGGGTTCGACACATGGATCAACGAAAACGCCGAGGCGTTGTTGGTAGACCTTCACGACCAGTGGAAAAAACGGTCGGAAGACAATTGAGGAAGTAGCAAAAGGAAAGGCACGACACACAGACAAGCATAAAAAAAGCCCCCCAGAATAAATTCCGGAAGGCCATTCTCGATCTTTGCACCTTTGAGATAATCCCCAACCGGTAACACTGTCAACTCTGCACTTCGGCGTGGAGCACGGCTTTTGTTGTCTTTCGTGACATTATTATGAAACATGCGACCCAAGCACAGTTTGGGCGGCCGGTAGCGGCTGTCCTAACCCCAAGCGATCCTGACACCAGTATGATCGACAAATGGGAGGCCCTAAAAACACTGAGTGAGGCGGCTCAGGATTTTGGTGTTACCCATCGCACGCTTTCGGTTCTCAAGGTCTTGATGACCTTCCTACCTGAGCGCTTGATCCGTCCGGAACATCGCAGCGCCATCGTTTTTCCATCAAACAAAACCCTAAGCGAGCGGTTGAACGGCATGCCTGACAGTACATTGCGGCGGCATTTGGCGACGCTGGTGTCTGCCGGAATTGTCAGCCGTCACGACAGCGCCAATCGTAAACGCTTTGCCAGATACAGCGGACATGGGGTGCGTAACGCCTTTGGGTTTGATCTGTCGCCACTGGCACGTCGCTACGACGAAATACGCGCCCGGGCTGATGTCGAAAACCAACGCAGAGAAACATTGCAATCCTTGCGCGCCCAAGTCGCCCAGCTGCGCCAACAACTGCTTTTTGCAATCGGACCTTGTTCGCTCACCGAAGAGGCATTTGCGCTGCTGCGTCGCCAGCCAGTTGCCGCCACATTGAATGACATCATGACGCGTTTGACCGACCGGTTAGAGCAAGAAGAAACCGTGGAAATGAACACCAATGACGTTCAAAATGAGCGGCACATAGAGTATGAAATTATAACTTACTCTGTTTCCAAAACTGTCGATCTCGCTTTGAAAGAGCAAGACGCAAATGAACCAGCCCAACAAACACGCAGTTGCAATACGCTGTCTTTGGAAAAGGCCCTTAGAAGGTTAATGGCTTTCACAGAGTATTTTCCAGAACCGATAAGGCACTGGAATGATCTGATCACAGTTGCTGACAAACTTACCCGGATGATGGGGATCGAAGCATCTGTCTTTAAGGAATCTATTGATGCGATGGGGGCAAAATATGCGGCCATCGCCGTTCTGTCGATTCTGGAACGATTCAACGATATCGAGAACCCTGGCGGATATCTAAGGCGTTTGAACCAATCAGCCAAAGTAGGCCGATTTAACATTCAATCTATGCTGCCTGTTGGGTGAAAGCGTTCAGATTGTCAGCTGACAATCTGAAAAACCGTTTTGTTTCAATACGATGCTGGGTTACAATCCTCGCATTTAGTTGAAAAACCACTCAAAGTGGGCTCTTTACTGGGTTTCGCACGGTTACAGAAATACCACGGACCGTGACAAACCAGATTTCATAGGTGACCCATGACAGCCCTGACTGTAATAATTTTGTGAAAAGCCGTTAAAGTTTACATAACGCCGATAAGCCACCCAATTTCCAAGACCTGTTTTACGCATTTAGGTATGAAAATATGAGACACACACCAACAGCAACCGTGTCACGCAAGCCCCTTGCCGGGATTGCTGCATTTGCCCTAGCCGTCGCTTTGACGGGTACGGCTAACGCGCAATCCACGCAAAAGCATTTGACCCTGACCAGCATTTCATCTGCGACTGTTGCACCGCACGGCATGGGCTTTGTAGGTCTGTCTTACACCACCAATCGGGCCGCCAACGTAACGGACAGCGATGGATCCGCCGTTGTCGGGATCGGGATCGGCAGTGCAGAAGACTCGATCGGGTTGCAGTTCACCGCTAACATCACCTCATTGACAGATGATTTTGCGGACTCTGGTTTCCTGTCGGTAAAAGCATCGAGACAGATAGCCGCTGGTCGCAACCCGACATACGCCAGTCTCGAAATTGGCCAGTTGGCAAATTGGGGCGACGCGGACGGTATTCGGGAAACCGCGACAATCGCAGTGACCCGTTTCAGCCAGTGGAACCTTGGCGCAAGTCAGGAACAGTACCCTGTTATGATGACGATTGGGGCGGGCACAAACCTGCGTAATTCTAATTCGGATCCCGGGGTGTTTGCTGGTATTGGTATTGGCCTGTCAGAATACACTGCGGCCAGCGTTGCATGGGCTGGCGAAAGCGTTTCAATCGGTGGCGGTTTCAAGATCAAGGGCGCGGATAATTTGGTCATAAGCCTATCGCTCGATGATGCCTTTGACCAAGTCGACAGGCAGCGTCTTACTCTGTCCGTCGGATACCGATTTTCAAATCTGTTCGGAGGATAAGTCATATGCAAAAGCTGTATCTTAAACTCGCGGTATCTGCCGTCTGCGCATTTACTATTTCATCTTTTTCGGTGGCTCCTGTTGTGGCGGGCGAAGACGTGGTGATCACGTTCGAACCCGGGTTTATCCCACCCTCTATTGGCGCGTCCAAACCCACCGCGCTGAGCCCCACGGGTGAGGTTATTGAACTCGAAACCGTTTCGAATGACGCGACGAATTTTGTGACCCAAGCGATCGAGGGTATTTACGCCTTTTGTTCCTCTGCCAGTCAGACCGAATATATGGTGGATTGCCTTGGAGCCGGTCTGGCTGATGTGGCTGATCAATTGCCGGACACCGGTGATTACGCCGAGGCACGGGCTATTCTAGAGGATGCCTCGCAAAAGCTGCGCGCGCTGGCCACGGCCAACAAATCCACCACATTGCCCAAAGCACGTCTGAGCGGCACGATCAAAGCCAAGCCAGTGCGCACCAAACGCCTGACGCCGATCAAAACCCCCGCGATCTCAAGCACAGGTGCGCAAGCGGCTGCGATCTTGGAAGAGGCAGAAACACTGTTGCTGCGCTCTGTTGCGAATTCTGACCGCCGCAAGGTCCACTATGCCCAAATGGCTCAAGCCGTCGGGTCCCAAACCATTCTGCTGCGCTCTCTTTAATGTGGTGGGATTTGTACGAACTTGGTTAGGCATACTTTTGAATTAGTTTTCACAGTCGTTCGTGGTACGAAGTTAACAAGGCGAACGGCTTGAAGCGTTAAATTATTAGATTGGTCGCTACTTTTGGCCGACACAAAGGATTTCGGAATGTATTTTGAGCGATTGAAGAAGACAGGCTTGGGTGCGATTTTGATCGCCTGTTTTGCTGTGATTGGGTTGGTAAGCACGGCACAGGCGCAGTCAGATGCCTTTGTAAGCGGCTGGACGCTACAGCCAGAAATGTCAGCCCTGAACTTCCAATCGGTCAAAAAACAAACTGTGGTCGAGACCAGCAGTTTTGCCACGCTCGAAGGTACGATTGACGAAAGCGGTTCAACCCAAGTCAAAGTGTTGCTCGACTCTGTCGACACCAAAGTCGACCTGCGCAACGTGCGGATGCGGTTCCTGTTCTTTGAGACATTCAAATTTCCAGAAGCGGTGATTTCAGTCCAGCTTGATCCCGCAGCTCTGGCCGACCTTCCACAGGTGCGCCGCAAACAAATCCCAGTGCGCTATACGGTTGATTTGCACGGCGTTACCAAGACGTTCGATGCGCAGGTTTCCGTGACACTGCTGGGCAATGATCTTGTGTCGGTTGCCAGTGGAACGCCGATTTCTGTCAGCGTCGCGGATTTCAGTCTGCAAGAAGGTCTAGGCAAACTTCAGGATGCGGCAAACGTCGAAATCCTTCCGTCAGCCACCGTGTCCTTTGACTTTGTGTTTGCCCGCAACGATGCCACTGCACAGCCCGCAGCACCGGATGCCACAAAAGCCGCAGAGCCCGCCAAATCGGTTGCTTTGGAAGCCGAGGGCGATTTTGACCTTGCTGCCTGCAAGGGTCGTTTCGAAATCCTGTCGCGCACCGGCAGTATTTATTTTGCCTCCGGCAGTTCACGTCTCGAGGACAAAAGCGGACCGCTGCTGAACGCATTGTCTGACATCATCGCCCGTTGTCCGGGCCTGGTGATCGAGGTTGGTGGCCACACCGATTCCGTTGGCAGTGACGCGTTGAACTTGCGTCTGTCACGGTCGCGGGCAAAATCCGTCACGGACTATTTGTTGACCAAGGGCCTTAACGCCGACACAATTCTGAGCAAAGGCTACGGAGAGACAACACCCATCGCAACCAACGACACCAAAGAGGGACGTTGGAAAAACCGCCGCATCGGCTTTAAGGTTCTTGATAACTAAATGAGAAATATCATTCGAAAATCGGGACTAAAGGTCACGCAGGTTTTGGCGTGCATCTTGGTGATTGCATTGGGGCAGGGGGCTCAGGCCGAGGAACGCATCGCGTTGATCGTCGGCAACGGGTCTTACGCCTCGGTGTCTGGGTTGGACAATCCGGTGCCTGATGCGGAACTGATGGCGACGTCGCTTGCGGCCAAAGGGTTCAAGGTTACGACATTGACCGACGCGACCCAGGTTGAATTGAACCGTGGTATCGCCCAGTTCGGGCGTGATCTGCGCAATGCCGGTGACGACGCAACTGGCCTGTTTTATTATGCGGGCCACGCGGTGCAATCGTTTGGTTCAAACTATTTACTGCCAGTGGACGCCAGCCTGACAGATGCAGCCGACCTGAGTTTGGTTGCGGTGCAGGCGGACGCCGTTTTGCGGCAAATGTTTTCTGCCAAAAACAAAACCAATATTGTCATTCTGGACGCTTGCCGGAACAACCCCTTTGAGGCAATTCCGGATTTGAACGACAACGGCTTGGCCGAGATGAAAGCCCCAACCGGCACTTTCCTGTCGTATTCCACAGCACCCGGTGCCGTCGCTTTGGATGGTTTGGACGGCAACAGCCCGTTCACCAAATCCCTGGCCCGCGAGGTAAAGGTGCCTGGTGTGCAAATCGAGAACGTCTTCAAAAACGTGCGGGTTGATGTGATCAAACAAACCAATGGGCAACAAACCCCTTGGGATACGTCTTCGTTGACGGGTGATTTTTTCTTTGAGGCCGCAGCCGAGTTGACCCAAGAAGAAGTGGCCGAAAAACAGCTTTGGGATTCTGTTCAGCTTAGCACTGATCCGGTTCCGGTTTTGTTGTTCATTCGCGGCTATCCCAACAGCATCTACATCCCTCAAGCGCGGGCTTTGTTGTCCAAGATCATGTCGGATGAATTGTCGGGCGCGACCATTGCCGCCGCGCCAACGCCTGCACCCGCGCCAGAAATTGTGAAAGAAGCGGTTGTAGCCCCTGAACCTGAAACGCCAGCGAATGATACCGCCACTGAGGAAACCCTGATCGGGGTGGCCCAGAAGTCAGGCAATGCCGAAGATTATCAAGCCTATCTGGATGCGTTCCCAAACGGGATCTATGCCGAATTGGCTGGTTTCGAGTTGGATATTTTGGATCAAAAAGCCCAGCGTGCACAGGCCGAAGCAGTCGCCGCAGCACCGTCTACGCCAGAGGTAAAACCAGCCGCCGAGATAACGTTTACCCTACCGCTGGTCATTGGTATGGATAAATTAGCTGGTAAATCCATTGAAGAACTGATTGGCCTGTCGCCGCTTTTCTCGCCGATTGAGGGACTGCCGGAAGAGATGTGGAAAGAACAGCAATGCTCGGATTGCCATGGCTGGACCAAGGCTACCCTGTGCGATCAAGGCAATACTTATGCCACAGCCAGCAACGAACGTGCGTTGACAAAAACGCATCCCTTCGGTGGTGGCTTTAAACAAAACTTGCGCAGCTGGGCACTGACCGGTTGCAAATAGCCCGCGCTAGTTTTCCTTTGTCGAAATAAAGAAATAGACCCATTCCCCTTTGAAGGTCGGGTCTGTTTCGCGCGCCAGTATGACCCGTTCTTTGAGGAATGCCAGATACGGCTCTGCCGGTTCCTGAAGCGGGCGCAACCCGTCGTAAAGCGGAATTGAAGATGCAAAAGCGGCTGCGATTTCTTGCCCGAAAGGTGGGCTGATCGTGATGTCGAGCGCCGGTTTGTCCCCTCGATCCTTGCCGACGGATAGCGGGGATTTGGCGGCTGCGAATTCAAGCGGTACGATGCTGTTGGGTTGCAGGTGAATGACGTTCCCGTCAGCGGTAAAGTAATCTACATAAACGAAACCGTCGTAATCCGGTGCGACCAGATCCAGCTGCAACCGCTGCCCGTTGAAATAGGTGTAATTCTGGGCGAACCCATCTGCGCCAATCACCCGCGGATTGGTTAGTTGCTCGGTGGATTGAGGTAGCCCGACTTCGGCAATACCCGACAGCGCACCGCATTGCGGACGAGGCAATATCAGCAGCTGATCCGAAACGGGAATGGCATCGCCGACTTGTGCTTTTAGCGCCGCCAAAACCGGCCCGCGCAAGGCGTCTTCGGGCACGTGGCCGCGCAACTCTAGCTGTCCGGTTTCAGGAATAAACGTGGTTTGCAGACGTGCACAAGGGACCGAAGCAAGGATCGCCGAAATCCCGTCTCTGACATCCCCGATGTTGCTGTCCGACAGATCTACATCGCCCGGCTGCATAAACGCTTGAATGGCGGCGAGCGACGTGGATTGAACGGTGTCGTCCTCGCTGCCTGACCACGCAAGCGCGGCTTTTCCGGCAATTTCTGGCAGGGGCAGGGCAGGGGCCCCGTTGGATTGATCCGCAACCACAGATTGTGTGACCGCGGTGGCGGGCAAAGCAATTGACGTGCTGGTTTGGGTTGGTGCTGCAAGTGCTGCGGCGGTCTGAACCGGGGCGGCTAGGGTTGTTACAGTTTTGGCAACGGCAGCAGTGGCGGCGACGCTTTGCGTTTTAACGGGGGCCGCTGTGGCCGATTTTGCAACGGGCTCTGCTGCGCTCACTTGTGTGGGTTCAAGGGCGGCGGCGGCAGTGGTTTCGCTGGTCACGGGTGCTGCTTGCGCCTTGGACTGCGGCACGATCCTTTGCGCGGCGGCGGTGGCTTGTGGATTTGCCTCGTCCAGCTTTTCCGAAGGGGTGGTGTCTTCGCGCGCGGTGACCCGGTCAACATTTTGCGCTTGGATATTGATCTGGGATTGGGGCAGGGGTTGGTTTTCGACCGTTTCGGGTGTCACGATCCATGCAAGCCCGACCAGTGCGCCAACATGCAGGGCGGCTGATCCAAACCCCGCAGCGATCCATATGCCAGTGGTTCTAACTGTCATGGTGCCGCGGGTGTCACGACAAGTACGACATCCATTGCCCCCATCGCTTGGATCTCTGCGACCATGGGTAGGATCGCTTGTAGTTCAGCGGATTTGTGGGCGTTGATGCGGATCAGGGTGCGGGGGTCATTTGCTAGAATGCCCTTGATCCCGTCGAGTGTTCCTGTGCGATCCAGCGCGCCACCGTTCAAGGCCAATGTGCCGTCTGCGGCAACGGATATTGTCGCACCTCCGCCCGGCATGTCTTGGCCCGTGGAGGCGATAGCCGGTGTGACGTCAAAGGGGGCAGTCGCATCCATCCGCCCGATCAACATGAAAAAGATCAATAGGAAAAACACCACATCAATCAGTGGGATTATCGTTTCCGGGCTTTCGCGACGGCGGGTGCGGGACAGCTTCATTGGGACGCCGCCAATTGCAGAATGCGCAGGTTAGTAGCACCCGCGCGGGTAAGCGTGTCCATCAGCGTCACCAACGACTGGGTGTCTGCGCGGGGTGAAGGAAGGATGAGAAACGCGGCGGCGGCATCTTGGGCGAGTTGGGTTTTGACCCGCGCCGACAGAGCTGCGGTTTCGATGATCTGCCCGCGCAGATAGGGCGCGCCGTCCGGCCCCAACCGTATCATCATCGGTGCCCCTGTGGCGGTTTGAGTCGGTGCCGCGTCGACCGTGTCGTCAGTGGATTGCGCCATCGGGATCATATCAAGATTGAGATATGTCGAGGTGACCATAAAAAACACCAGCATGATCAACAGCACGTCGATCATTGAGACCAACGATATCAAACGCTGTGGTGGTTTTGATCTGCTCAGTTGCATGGGGTCCTGACGGGTTCTGGACGATGGTGTCTATTGCCGGGAATCTTCGATTGCGAACAGTTGGCCAACGGCGGCTTCGATGCGCTGTGCGGCGCGTTCCACCCGTTCGCTAAGCAACGTCGCAGCAATGGCAGCCGGAATGGCGACAACCAGACCGGCGGCAGTGGTCAGCAGTGCTTGCCAGATACCGGCGGCCAACAGGGATGCATTTGCTGCCCCCTCGGCCAAAGCCAGTTCCTGGAAGGATTGGATCATGCCCAAAACCGTTCCCAGCAGGCCAAGCAGCGGGCTGATCATCGCGATCAATTCCAACAGGCGAATGTGGCGCTGCATCTGCGAGACTTCGGTATTGCCGCGCCATTCAAGTTCAGCGTTCAGAACGGGGCGGGTACGACCGGCCATCAATCCTTGCATCGCCATGTGCACGATGCGATCTGCTGGCGTCTTGCCATTTTCGAGCGCGTTCAGGGCGGCGGTTTTGTCACCACCTGACCACTTTTCAAAGGCGGCCGCACGGCTAGGGTCGCCCGATAAAACACCGCGCAATTGGATGATTTTGATGGCAATCAACGCCAGCGAGCAGACCGACAGCGCGATAAGCAACCAGACGATGGGCCCGCCGCTTTGCAAGGTTTCAGCTAAATTTCCCATCGATCATTTCACCAGTTGTGCAGGGGTGCGGCTGATCAAATCGAGCAGGGGAAAGCAATCCATTTCATCGGCGTTCTGGGGTTTGCAAGAGGCCAGCTCATGCAGCAGGATTTCGGAAATCTCGCTACACGCAATCTCGGGGATCTCGAACAATTTCAGGGTTGTCCGCGCGGCGGAAATCGGTGCTGCATCAATGCTGAGCAGGCGGTCAATGATGCCCTCGGTGTTGAGGATAGCGAGGGACATTTCGAAGCCCTCGAGGGTCAACTCCGTTTGATTTCTGAACAGAAAAAATGCGCGACAACCAACAGTTTCATTTTCCTCAAATTTGTTCAACTCCACGGTGAGTTTGCCGGATTGGGCGGTTTGAGCGTGTAAATTTGTCACAAAAAGCCCGAGACTTGCAGCCACGTAAATCGCTGCTTTTGCAAAGTTTTTCATTGTAAAATCCTTGGAATATTTGGCCTAACGATGCGTGACGCACGGCTGTAGGGTCAAGCATTCATTCGTGTTCACGATTTTTTGTATCAGGACTGGCTTTGATTTCATATTCTGCTAACCTGCTGACGTTGGGCATACTTTCACCGGGCGTCCGGCAATTTTTTTGATGTATTTGTCTGCTACGTGAATTTATTTTTGGTACCATTTTGGTGTCAGATGTTTGCAAAACCCATGACCACTCTGCGCATGTTTCATGTGCGCTGATGAATAATTATGAGGACTTTTTAGTTTGGATGCATTGCTGATCAGTTTTGGTGAAGAGGCGCCGAGCGGCGAGAACCTCGAATACGAAACGGTTTTTACCGAATTGGAAAGAGCGGCCCAGCCCGGCGAAGAACGCCAGATGGGTGACGAGGTTATTGCCGCCGAAGAACCTAACTATGCAGACATTTCCGAAAAGGCGCTGGCAGTTTTAGAGCAAAGCCATGATTTGCGCGCGGCCGTTTTGATGGCGGATGCTGAACTGCGGATCAACGGGTTTGCCGGCTTGGCCAAGGTCACCACATACATTCGCGGTTGCTTGGAACAATTCTGGGATTCCTGCCATCCACAGCTGGACGAAGAGGACGACAACGATCCGACGATGCGCGTAAATGCGGTTTTGGGTTTGGCCAACGACACGACAATTGTCAGGGGCGTGCGCAATGCGCCTTTGACTCTCAGCAATGCGTTTGGCCGCGTTAGTCTGCGCGACATAGCTGTCGCCGATGGCGAGGTCGCAGCGGCGCCTGATGCGACCAATGTGTTGGATGCTGCCGGTATTTCGGCCGCGTTCCAAGACACCGATGATGATGCACTTGCACAGATTTTAGAAAACGCTTCGGTCGCGCTCGCGAATGTAAAAGCGATTGACGACGTGTTTAACACGCAGACGCCGGGCCAGGGCCCTGACCTGAACCCGCTGATCAAAACGCTGTTTCGCGTGACCAAACGGTTGGGCGAGGAAACAGGCGGTGACGTCGAAGACGCGTCTGAAGCCGAGGGTGGGGAGGTCGCCGCAGAAGGCGGCGCGGCGAAGTCTGCCCCAACGGGTGCCATTTCATCGCCGCGTGATGTGGAAATGGCGATTGACCGGATCCTTGTCTACTACGCGTCCTATGAACCTTCGAGCCCGCTGCCAATCTTGCTGGAACGTGCCAAGCGATTGGTCGGCGCCGACTTTATGACAATTATGAAAGACATAGCACCTAGCGGCGTGGATAACGTGATGCTGGTAGGGGGTATTACCGAAGAATAACGTCCCTTTCGGGGCCTATAAGTGAGTCTGACACCTGCCAAGCGGGTGGGCAAAAGTTAAAACGATAAGGGAGAGATTGATGTCTAGTTCACAGAAATTTATTGCGCGTAACCGCGCGCCGCGTGTGCAGATCGAATATGATGTAGAGCTGTATGGCGCGGAAAAGAAAGTCCAGCTGCCGTTTGTGATGGGCGTTATGTCCGATTTGGCAGGCAAGTCCGAAGTGGCGCAGCCCGGCATTGCCGACCGCAAATTCCTCGAAATCGATGTCGACAATTTTGACAGCCGTATGAAGGCGATGAAACCGCGCGCTGCGTTTTCGGTGCCCAATGCGTTGACTGGCGAAGGCAACATGTCTGTCGACCTGACGTTTGAAAGCATGGACGAATTTTCGCCCGGTGCGATTGCGGCCAAAGTACCGGCGCTGAAAAAGCTGCTGGATGCCCGCAACGAGCTGTCCAATCTGATGACCTACATGGATGGCAAACCCGGCGCGGAAGAACTGATTGCCGATGCGATCAAAAACCCTGAATTGTTGAAATCACTGGCTGCAACACCTGCGGCTGCTGACGACGACGCGGAGGAGTAAGACATGGCTGAAGAAGCAACAGCAGCAGAAGGTGCCGCAGGCGCCGTTGCCGAGGGCGAAGTCGATTTTTCCTCGCTATTGAACAAAGAGTTCAAGCCGCGCACGGACACGGCCAAATCGGCCGTTGAATCTGCGGTCAAGACATTGGCACAGCAAGCGCTGGAAAACACGGCCTTGGTGTCTGACGATGTTCTGCATTCTATCGAAGCGATGGTTGCCGAGATCGACAAGAAATTGTCTGAGCAGGTCAACGCGATCATTCACAATGATGAATACCAGCAACTTGAAAGCGCTTGGCGCGGTCTGCATCACTTGGTCAACAACACCGAGACCGATGAGCAGCTGAAAATTCGGGTGATGAACATCTCGAAAAAGGATTTGGGCAAAACGTTGCGCAAGTTCAAAGGCGCGGCATGGGATCAGTCACCGATCTTTAAGAAACTGTATGAAGAAGAATTTGGTCAGTTTGGCGGCGAACCTTATGGCTGCCTGGTTGGCGACTATCACTTCAACCACTCGGCCCCTGATGTTGAATTGTTGGGTGAGATGGCCAAAGTGGCAGCGGCGGCGCACGCCCCGTTCATCACTGGCGCTGACCCGTCCCTGATGCAGTTCGAAAGCTGGCAGGAATTGGCGAACCCGCGTGATTTGACCAAGATCACCAGCACGCCTGAGTATGCAGCGTGGAACTCGTTGCGTAATTCCGAAGACTCCAAATACCTGGGTCTGACAATGCCGCGCTTTTTGGGCCGTCAGCCGTACGGCGCAAATTCGAACCCTGTCGATGAGTTCGCATTTGAAGAAGACACCGGCAACGCAGAATCCGCAAACTTTGCATGGGTGAATGCGGCTTACGGTATGGCCACGAACATCAACCGGTCGTTCAAAGAATATGGCTGGTGTAGCCGTATCCGTGGTGTTGAATCTGGTGGGACCGTCGACAATCTGCCGACACACACATTCCCGACAGACGATGGCGGCGTGGACATGAAGTGCCCAGTCGAGATTGGCATTTCTGATCGTCGCGAAGCCGAGCTTGCAAAAAGTGGTTTGATGCCGCTGATCCACCGCAAGAACACAGACATGGCGGCCTTTATCGGTGCGCAGTCTTTGCACAATCCAGCAGAATATGACGACCCTGATGCGACAGCCAACGCAAATCTGGCCGCGCGTTTGCCGTATCTGTTCGCCACCTGCCGCTTTGCGCATTACCTCAAATGCATGGTCCGCGACAAAATCGGGTCATTCAAAAGCCGTGATGACATGGAGCGCTGGTTGAACGACTGGATCTTGCAATATGTCGACGGCAGCCCGAATTCGTCCAGCGAACGGACCAAGGCAGAAAAACCACTCGCGGCGGCGACAGTCGAAGTGGCTGAAGTCGAAGGTAACCCTGGTTACTATCAATCGCGCTTTTTCCTTCGGCCGCATTACCAACTTGAGGGGCTGTCTGTCTCCTTGCGTTTGGTATCCAAGCTGCCGTCCGAGAAGGGCTAATTTTACCGCGCGTGATGAACATTGCGCGCGAATTCAACCGAGTTGCGGAAGTGACCGCATTATTTACCAAGGAGAAGAATTATGGCTGTTGATATGTTCCTAAAGATCGAAGGCGAGATCGCCGGGGAATCTCAGGATAAGGACCACAAGAACGATATCGATGTCTTGGCGTGGTCGTGGGGGATGTCCCAGTCGGGGTCGTTCCACGCGGGCGGCGGTGGCGGTGCTGGCAAAGCAAACTTCCAGGACATCAGCATCACCAAATGGATTGACCAATCTTCTGCTGAGCTGATGAAATATTGCGCAAACGGCGACCACTTTCCCAAAGCGGAACTGATCGTGCGCAAAGCGGGTAAAACCCCTTTGGAATATCTTGTCATTGAGATGAAGAAGGTAATGGTTACATCCGTGTCGACGGGTGGTTCTGGTGGCGAAGATCGTCTGACAGAGAACGTCACTCTGAATTTTGCTGAAGTCAAAGTGTCTTACAAGAAACAAAAAGATGACGGTTCTGGTGAAGCAGCGAAAGAGTTCCCATGGAACATCGCTGAAAACTCAGCTCCTTAAATTCGTGATTAGAAATATCGCCGTTGGACGTTGGTCTGGCGGCGGTATTTCCTCTACCTGAAATTCCCAAAGGATCCGCCCGTGAGTATTGACCCAAAAGACGCCCTGAAAACAGGCGATTTATCCGCCGCCCTTTCGGCGCTTCAGGATCAAGTGCGGGCTGATGCATCAGACCCAAAATTGCGGATTTTCCTGTTCCAGCTTTTATGCGTTATGGGGGATTGGAAGCGTGCAATTGCCCAGCTTAAGCTGTGTGCAGAACTGGATGCGCTTGCGATACCAATGGCCCAAACTTATCGCGAAGGCATCATTTGCGAAGTGTTTCGCGAAAAAGTGTTCGCGGGTGAAAAAGACCCTCTGATTTTTGGTGAACCAGTAGAATGGTTGGCGCTGTTGATCGAGGCAAACCGCGCTATGGCCGGCGGAAATACCACCCACGCGGCGGCATTGCGCAGTCAGGCGTTTGACCAAGTGCCGGACTTGGGCGGCGAGATCAACGGCGAGCGATTTGAATGGATTGCCGACGCAGATATGCGGATGGGTCCGGTGTTAGAAATCATCGTCAACGGGCGCTATTTCTGGATGCCGTTTAGCGCAATTCTGACCCTCAAAGTGGACCCGCCCGAAGACTTGCGCGATTCTGTTTGGACCGCTGCAAACGTGACCCTTCAAAATGGCGGCGAATTTGTGGCGTTGATCCCGACCCGCTACGCGGGCACGCCGGCCTCAAAAGATGATGCGGCGATGTTGGCACGCGCCACAATGTGGGCTGATGCTGGCGATGACACCTATGTTGGAACGGGCCAGCGTTTGTTGACGACGGACAAGTCAGACATTGCTTTGATGGATTTACGCACGCTCAGCATGGATCCTGTACCTGCTGCCGAGGGCGAGGTTGATGGCCAATAAAACCATCACGGAACGCCTGCAACCTTCGCTGTTGGACAGGTTGACCGATAATGAACCTGAATCCAAAGTCGAAACCCGTGATGATCGGGTGATTGATCTTCGCCGTTTGCGGGACATCATTCGCAGGGATCTGGCGTGGCTTTTGAACAGCAACAGTCAGGACACTTTGATTGATGCCGAACAGTATCCAAATATCAGCAACTCGGTTCTGAATTTCGGTGTCCGAGAAGTCGCAGGCGATTACTCCACCGAAAAGCGCGCTATAGAAATCCGTAAATCGATTAAGCGGGCGATCATCATGTTTGAACCCCGTATCAAAGAAGGCACCCTCGAGGTTGTCGCACGCAAAGATCAAAAAAGCAGCCTGACGGTTATTGAATTCGACATTCACGCAGACATGTGGGCGCAACCGTTGCCGATGGAATTGTATATGCGGTCGCAGATTGATTTGACCACGGGTCAACTGTCGCTCGAGAGCGTGGGCTAGGGTCAAATGGACACAAGGCTTCTCAAACATTACGAAAGCGAACTGGCCTACATGCGCGAGATGGGCGCAGAGTTTGCTGAATCCTACCCCAAGATTGCGTCGCGTCTGGGCATGGACGGGGTCGAGGTTCTGGACCCTTACGTTGAACGATTGCTGGAAGGCAGTGCATTCCTGTCCGCCCGTGTTCAGCTGGAATTGGAACTGCAATATCCTGCCTTCACCAGCCACTTGCTGGAAATCGTCTACCCCCATTTTCTGGCCCCGATTCCGTCAATGATGGTGGCGCAACTGGTTCCGGATATGGAAAATGGATCTGTCGCAGATGGCTATGTGATGCCGCGCGATACAAAGTTGCGGTCGCGGTTGGCAGAAGGATCGCAGTCGGCTTGCGTTTACCGCACTGCCGCTGATCTGACCCTTTGGCCAATCGAGGTGACCGAGGCGGAATACATCGATGGTCGTGGTGCGTTGGTTGCGGCGGGTGTTTCGCTGGGCAAGGATGCCCGCGCCGCTATCCGGTTGCGCCTAAAGCGTCATGGCGGCGAGCCGATTGGCGAACTTGGTCTTGATAAACTGACGTTGTTTTTGGGCGGGCAGGGTGCGCGCGGTTGGCAGTTGCATCAATTGCTTTGCACGCAGACCACGGGTTTGGTCGCGCGCTCGACCGATCGTCGTGCGGACTGGACGCTCGACCTGAATGGCGGCATCGAGGCCAAGGGGTTTTCCCAGGACGAAGCCCTGTTGCCGACGCCGCGCCAATCCTTTGATGGATACCGGTTGTTACAGGAATATTTTGCAATGCCAGAGAGGTTCCATTTCGTGGAGCTGAATGGTTTGTCGTCTGGGCTGGCCCGCAGTGTCGACAGCGAGTTGGACGTTTATATTTTGCTGCGCGACGGTCTGCCCTCGATTGAGGCGGGGATCACGCCGGATGCGTTTTCGCTGAATTGTGTGCCTGCAATCAATCTGTTTGAGAAACGTTGTGATCGCGTGCAAATCACCACGCAAAATGTTGAACATCATATCGTTGCCGACCGTACCTCTGGTCAGGATTACGAGGTGTATTCGCTGTTGGGGGTAACCGGCATCAGTGCCGAGGGCGAAGACGACATTGACTTCCGTCCGTTCTATTCAGCCGATGATTTTTCCCCTGCTGGTGACGGTCATCTGACCTATTACACCCAGAAACGAAAGATGCGGCAGCGCACCGAAAAGGAACGCCTAAAAGGCGCGCGGACCAGCTATTTGGGGTCCGAAAGCTACCTGGCTTTGGTGGACAGCGAACAAGCGCCCTATGACCCTGAAATGAGCCAATTGGCGGTGCGGGCATTGGTCACGAACCGCGATCTGCCGATGTTACTGCCCACTGGTCAGGACGATTTGTTCCATCTGCCGGACGGCGGACCGGTTGCAAAAGTTCGCACACCTGTGAACCCAACGCGCCCGCGCCCGACCTTGGCCCAAGGCGACGCTGCATGGCGTCTGATCAGTCACCTTAGTTTGAATTATCTGTCGATTGCCGATGCGGATGCAGGCGACGGTGCCGCAGCACTGCGCGAATTGGTTGGCCTGTATGCCCCCAAAGGTGATCGCGCCACAAACATGCAGCTTGAGGGCATCGTGTCTGTGACCAGCCGCCCGATTGTGCGCCGGATCAGCGACGGTGTCTTGTCCACCGCGGTGCGGGGTTTGGAAATCACAATCGAACTGGACGAAAGCTTTTTTGAAGGCACCAGCGTCTACCTGTTGGGCGCGGTGCTGGAACGGTTTTTCCGCAAATACGTGACGATCAACAGCTTTACTGAAACGGTCATGAAAACCCAACAAAATGGAGAAATCGCGCGATGGCGACCGGAGACCGGCCTGGGGCGGATCATCTGACGCACTTCGAGCGTTTGATTGAACACCCCGAAAGCCACCACATCTTTCTGGCCCTGCGCATTCTCGAGGCGCAGTATGCGCAGAACCCGCAAATGGGCCATTCCCGCCGCCCGCGCGAGGATGCAGTGCGCCTAAGCCAAGAGGCGCGCATGGCGTTTCCGCCCAGCACCATTCGCGCTTTCAAAGCTCCTGATGGCAATGGCCCTGGTGAATTGGTCAACCGCTTTTTCGGCTTTTTTGGACCGCACGGCCCTTTGCCCAATCACCTGACAGAATATGCCCGCGAACGTCAGATCAACAATCGCGACCCGTCGTTTGTGGCCTTTGCCAATATGCTGACCCACCGGTTGATGGGGCTGTTGTACCGCGCGTGGGTGACGGGCCAGCCGGCTGTCGATTTGGATCGGGGCGCGGGATCGCAATTCGAAAGCCACGTTGCAGCACTTGCCGGAATGCACGGCGACGGGCTGCGCAATCGTGACGCGATGCCTGACATGGCCAAACGCCATTTCACCGGTCAGTTGGCGTCAGGCCCCAAGAATGCCGAAGGGCTGATCGCCATCTTGTCGGGCTTTTTCCACGCGCCGTTCAAGATGCAGGAATTTGTCGGCTCGTGGCTCGAACTAGAAGACGACGACCAATGGCAGTTGGGTGCGGCCGGGGGATTGGGCCAAACAACCAGCATCGGTTCCAAGGTTTGGTCGCGGGCGGCCAAGTTCCGTCTGATCGTTGGACCGGTGTCGTTGAAAGAATACGAACGCCTGCTGCCGGGCGGTGCATCGATGGATAAAATGGCCTCTGTCGTGCGCAATTATATAGGGGACGCGTTGGATTGGGATGTGAACATCATCTTGAAAGCTGACGAAGTTCCAAGTGCAATTTTGGGCGGTAACACCCGCCTTGGTCAAACCAGTTGGATCGGCGAACGCGCCGGCGACGGGGATGCCGACGAATTATTTCTTGAACCACAAAATCACAGAAGAACAGCAGCCTAGAATAACTAAGGCCGCGTAGGGAGGATATTTTTATGACCGAGATTAGCCGTGTAGCCTTGTTTGGTAAGCTGAATTCGATGGGCTATAAAGCCGTCGAAGGCGCGACAGTGTTTTGCAAAATGCGAGGCAATCCGTATGTCGAGATTGTCCATTGGTTGGCGCAGATCGTGCAACTGCCGGACAGCGATTTTCACAAAATTATTGAGCACTATAAGGTCGATCCGGCCCGTCTGTCTGCGGATATGACCACCGCCTTGGATGCGTTGCCGCGTGGGGCCAGCACGATTTCCGATCTGTCCCAACACCTTGAGGACGCGATGGAACGCGCGTGGGTCTATGGCTCGCTGTTGTATTCTTCATCTCAGGTTCGCACGGGCCACTTGGTTCTGGGCATGATGAAGACAAAACAACTGCGCAATATTTTCTTGGGGATTTCGCGTGAATTCGCGCGGATTTTGCCAGATGATTTGTCTGAAAATTTTGCGGCCATCACCGATGGATCTCCAGAAGAAACGTTGGTTGCTACAGATGGTTCGATGACCGGCGGTGGTGCTGCTCCGGGTGAGGCATCGGGCGCGATGGCCCCGGCGTCGATGGGCAAAGAAGAGGCGTTGCAGCAATATTGCACTGACATGACCCAGCAAGCCAAAGACGGTGAGATCGATCCGATTGTGGGTCGTGATGAGGAAATTCGCCAGATCGTCGACGTGCTAATGCGACGCCGTCAAAACAACCCGATCCTGACAGGTGAAGCTGGTGTTGGTAAAACGGCTGTGGTCGAAGGGTTCGCCCTGCGCATCGCGCGCGGTGATGTCCCACCCGCCTTGCAGGGTGCACGTTTGCTGGCGTTGGATGTTGGTCTGCTGCAGGCTGGTGCGTCGATGAAAGGCGAATTTGAAAACCGCCTAAAGGCTGTGATCGAAGAGGTTCAAGCCTCGACCACGCCGATCGTGATGTTCATCGACGAAACCCACACGCTGGTTGGGGCAGGGGGCGCGGCTGGCACGGGCGATGCGGCGAACCTTTTAAAACCTGCGTTGGCGCGTGGCACTTTGCGCACCATCGGCGCAACCACCTGGGCTGAATACAAAAAGCATATCGAAAAAGACCCGGCGTTGACCCGTCGTTTTCAGGTTGTCGCGGTCGAAGAACCCGCCGTGCCAAAGGCCATCATGATGATGCGCGGCATTGCATCGATGCTGGAAAAACACCACCGTGTTCAGGTCTTGGACGAGGCGATCGAGGCGGCAGTGTCTCTCTCTGCTCGCTACATTCCGGCCCGCCAGTTGCCTGACAAATCGGTCAGCGTTTTGGATACCACCTGCGCCCGTGTCGCCGTAAGCCAACATGCGGTGCCCGCCGAGGTGGACGATTGCCGCAAGCGCATTGACGCGCTGACGACTGAATTGGACATCATCGACCGCGATGAAACTGCGGGCTACGATGTTGATGCTCGCCGCGATGCTGTGTCTGTCGCCAAGGCGGACGCCGAAGGTGAATTGGATGCGCTGAATGTGCGCTGGGATGCAGAAAAAGCGGTTGTCGAATCGATCCTTGATCTGCGGGCCAAGCTGCGCGAAGGCGCGGCTGCTGTGGACACAGCGCAAGATCCGATTGCCGATGCCAACGCCGAAGACGGCGCGGAAACCGCACCCGCCCAAGACGGCATGAGTGCTGAGGAACGTGCGGATTTGATGGGTCAGCTAAAGGCCAAGAATGCAGAGCTTGAAGAGCTGCAAGGCGAGAACGCTTTGATCTTGCCAATTGTGGATGCGCAGGCCGTGGCCAGTGTGATCGGCGATTGGACGGGTATTCCCGTGGGCCGCATGGTCAGTGACGAACTGGAAACAGTTCTGAACCTCGAGGAACATTTGGCCAAGCGCGTCATTGGTCAGGACCACGCGATGAAGATGATCGCCAAACGCATTCAGACCAGCCGCGCAGGTTTGGACAACCCCAACAAACCAATTGGGGTGTTCATGCTGGCCGGTACGTCGGGCGTGGGTAAAACCGAAACGGCGCTGGCCTTGGCCGAAGTGCTGTACGGTGGCGAACAAAACGTCATCACGATCAACATGTCCGAGTATCAAGAGGCGCACACCGTGTCTTCGCTGAAAGGGGCTCCTCCTGGCTACGTGGGCTACGGTGAAGGTGGCGTTCTGACCGAAGCGGTGCGGCGCAAACCCTATTCGGTGGTTCTGTTGGACGAGGTCGAAAAGGCGCACCCGGACGTGCACGAGGTGTTCTTTCAGGTTTTCGATAAAGGCGTCATGGAAGACGGCGAAGGCCGCGTGATTGATTTCAAAAACACGCTGATCTTGCTGACCTCGAATGCGGGTTCCGACCTGATCATGGACATGTGCGCGGACCCGGAATTGATGCCCGAAATCGAAGGCATTACGAAAGCCCTGCGTGATCCGTTGCTGAAAATCTTCCCGGCCGCCTTGCTGGGGCGTTTGGTGACGATCCCGTACTATCCGTTGTCACCAGACATGATTGGCAAGATCACAGCGCTGCAACTGAACCGCATCAAAAAGCGCGTGATGGAAAGCCACAATGTGCCGTTCGAATATTCGGATGCTGTGGTCGAGGAAATCGTGAACCGCTGTCAGGAATTGGAATCTGGCGGGCGTATGATTGATGCGATTGTGACCAACACGATGTTGCCAGACATCTCGGCCGAATTCCTGACCCGTATGATGCAAGGGAAATCCGTTAATAAAGTGGCAATTGATGTGACCGACGCAGAGTTCACCTACAGCTTTGATTGATCAAGCTTAGGCGCGAAAAACGGGTTGGGACACAAATGTTCCAACCCATAAAAAATTAGAAATTCGACGTTGTTTGGTCTAATCTGACAGTGACCAAAGGTGGGAATGGCATGGCACAGGAAAAAACGACTGCCATCGAGATGTATGGCAGCTATAAAACAGAAGAAGTTGTGCTGGTCAGCGGGATCATTGATGGCGGCATAAACGATGTTCCGGTGGCTCAGATCGAATTTGTTTCGCGTGACCGCATGCTGGATCTAAGCGATTTTGTCGGCGGTGATCTTGGGTTTTCCATTGCGGGTGCGGACGCCAAGGAACAGTTGTTTTACGGCACTTGCATTAGCGCTGAGTACAAAGGGTCGCCCACGGGTGATGGTCACTATTTTGCCGAGGTCCGTCCCTGGATTTGGTTCTTAACCAGATCACACAACAACCGTGTGTTTCAAAACATGACGACGACTGCGATCGTTCAGGAAATTTTGGGTGATTACGGGTTCAGCAAAGACCTTGTGACCGATCATTCCAAAGCCGATGCGCGACGGGAATACTGTGTTCAATATCGCGAAACAGACCTTGATTTCATAAAGCGCCTGCTAGAGCAGGATGGCATCTATTTCTATTTTGATTTTGGGAAAGACGCCGCAAAGTTGGTGTTGGCGGATTCTCCGAGCACGCATCCCGCAGTTAAAATTGATGACGAACTGCCATTTCGTGATGACGCCGCCGAGCAACAATTGGACCACATTTACAAATGGACCACGACGGAAAATGTGGTCAGCGGCAAGGTCACTCTGGATGACTATGATTTCACCAAACCCAAAGCAGATCTGACATCGACGTCGATCGTGAAAAGCGGCAAGCACCAACATAATGACTATGAGGTTTACCGCTATCCAGGTGGATACCGTGAAAGCGGAGAAGGCGATCAGTTCGCAAGCTTTCAGATGGAAGCAGCGGCGGCCCAGCATCAGGTCTGGACCGGCGAAGCGAACATTCTGAACCTTTGGGTCGGGTACACCTTTGATTTGATCGACCATCCCCGTCACAAGGCGGCTGACATGAAGTCGTTCATGGTGACCCGCGCAAAACAGTATTTCCGTTTGACGAATGGTGGCGAAGGCAAAACACCGTCGCTGTTGGAAGAAGCCTTTGATTTTGGTCTTTCAACATTTGAACACACACGGATTGTGTTCGATGCAGTCTTGAAATCGAAACCGTTCAGAATGCTGACAACGGCGACAAAACCCACGATTTCCGGCGTCCATACGGCGGTGGTCACAGGGTCTAGTGGCGCAGAAATCGAGACGGATAAATATGGCCGGATCAAGGTGCAGTTCCACTGGGACCGTGCCGGTAAATTCGACGATTCTAGTTCGTGTTGGGTGCGCACGATGATGCCGTGGACTGGCAAAGGGTGGGGCACCACTGCCATTCCACGCGTCGGCCAAGAGGTCGTCATTCAGTTCGAAGAAGGTGATCCGGATCGCCCGCTTTGCGTTGGGATGTTGTATAATGCTGACACGATGCCGCCCTATGAATTGCCTGCTAATGCGACCCGTTCTGGCATCAAAACCAACAGTTCCTCAGGTGGTGGCGGATACAACGAGCTGATGTTCGAGGACAAAAAGGGCGACGAGCTCGTCCGCTTTGAAGCGGAAAAAGATTACGTTCAGACCGTTCAGAACAGCGCCCATATTAAGGTCGGTTATGAACACGGGGATGATGTCAAAAAAGCCGACGCCCAGGACGACAAAAGCCTGAAGATCGAGATCGAAAACCATCTGGATGAAATTATCGAAAAGGGGGACCACTCCTTTGAGGTAACGGCGGGCAAACAGACCCTAAAGGTCAAGAAAGACAAAGACGAAACGATCGAAGGAAAATCGACCCAAACGATCACGGACGACGTGAGCCAAGTCATCAAGGACGGCAATGTCAGCCGCGAAGTGAAATCAGGCAATGACTCGACCAAAGTCTCGAAGGGGAATTATTCTGTCGATACGGACCTTGGCAAAATCAATCTGACGGCCAAGCAATCCATCACCTTAAAGGTCGGCGGTTCGTCTATTGTTGTGGACACCAAAGGCGTTACAATCAAAGGCCCGATGATCAAAGTCGAAGGAACGGCTATGGTTGATGTCAAAGGTAAACTGACGACCGTTAAGGCGGATGCGATACTGACCCTCAAGGGCAGCATGACAAAGATTAACTAGGAGGGATTGATGATGAACACTCGATTTGCTGATCTCACAAAGGTTCCAAACCAACCAGCGATGCGCCTGTTGGCGATGGCCAATGCCAAGTTGGATACAAAGCTGACGTCGCCGGCCAATGCCACTGTCGAGGTGGTGCTGGCAGAGTTGGAGCAGGCCGACGCGCCAATGGATATGCTGCGTTTGATGTCTGTTGCCTTGCCCGCGCGGGAACGCGTTTGGTGGGCATGTTTGGCCGCGCGGGATGTGACAGGCCCTGATCCAGAGGTGGTGCCACCCCCGTTGGCCGCCTCCGAGGCTTGGGTGCGTAAACCGTCAGATGCGACCCGCGATACTGCGCGTTTGGCAGTCGAGGTCGCGGACATTGATGACGACACGGTCTTGTGTGCCTCGGCAGTGGTCTATTGCGACGAAACATTGGGGACCGGCGAATTGGCGCAATATCCTGCCCCTCCCGGTGCCTCGCAAACGTCGGCGTTTGGAATGAACATTGTGGCGATGGGAACAGGCAGCGATGTAATGGAAATGGCCCATCATTTGGTGGACCGTGCCGTTGACATTGCCCGTGGTGGAAATGGTCAGATTCCGTTACTCCAAAACGATCAAGCCGCAATCGAGGGGACAGCGCCGTGATGCCTTGTGCTCTTGTGGGCGATTTTCATATGTGCCCGATGGTGACTCCTGGAATCCCGCCAATTCCGCATGTCGGTGGGCCAGTCGTACCGCCTGGCGTGCCAACGATTTTGGTCATGGGCAAACCACCGGCACCGATGGGCAACATGGCAACATGTGTCGGCCCGCCGGATTCCCTGGTCAAGGGATCAGGAACCGTTTTGATCGGTGGCCGTCCATGTGTGCGCATCCTAATGGATTCATCTGCCCATGGTGGCATGGTCGTTGGACCGGGTGCATTAACCGTAATAGTGGGTGGATGAAGTACCGATGACTGTCACACTACACTTTCAATCGACCGGAATGGTGCCCAGTAACGGGCAACCATTTTCAATGCGTGGCACCTCTTTGACTGTGGGGCGTTCTGACCAGAACGATATCGTTTTGCCCGATCCGGACAAGATTATTTCCGGTCGCCACTGCGCAATTGAGGATCAGGGTGGCAACGTTGTCGTCATCGATTTTTCGACCAACGGCACGTTTTTGAACTATGGTAAAATGGCATTGGGCGCGACGCCGACACCTATCAATGACGGCGATATTCTGTCCATTGGCGGCTATGAATTGATGGTCCAAATGACCTCAGCCCAGGCCCAAGATCCGTTGCAAAGCATTGCGCCACCGTTGGACAATGATGATTTCGCTGTCGGATCGGCAAGTGCGCCTGGTGCCTTGATGGATGTCTTGGATGACCGCGACGATTTTCTGGATGATTTGCTGGGTGGGCCCACATCTGGCCCGTCTGGCGTCGTACGCGACAAACTAGGGGACGATGGGTTGATGCCTCCGATGGAGGACGATTTTGCCCCGATTATTCCGGATGAAGACCCGATTGAAGAATTCAGTTCGAGCCAAGTGGCGCATTCATCGCCGATGTCCGATTTCATGCCAACACCGGCGCCAGCCACCAGTGCGATCCCCGACGATTGGGATTTGGATGCGCCTGACGTGCCTGTGTCTCCGATTGCGCCAGTGCCAGCGCCCAGCATTGACCCGTTCCTAGAAGCCGGCGACGTGGACATCCCGGACTTTGGCCCCGATGACCTGCCCGAGATTGACCCGGTCGAGACGCCTGTCGTTGTGGATGCGCCGGTTGTGCAGACACCTATTGTTGACAGGCCAGCAGAACCAGAAATTGTGCCTGAACCCAAACCCGCCCCTGTCGTGATGTCTGCAGGCGGGCCCGATCACGCAGCGCGCGCCTTTTTGGCAGCCCTTGGGGCCGATGGTCTCAATATTCCTGATCAGGAACTTGAACCGACATTAACCCGCCTTGGCAATGTGATGCGTATGATGATCCACGGGGTGCGCGAAATTTTGATGACACGGACCTCGATCAAATCCGAGTTCCGAATTCATCAAACGGTCATTTCGGCGGGTAAAAACAACCCGCTCAAATTCTCGGTCAGCGCCGAGCAGGCCGTCGAAAGCATGGTGAAGCCCACGACCAAGGGCTATCTTGATGCCCACGCTGCCGCCGAAGAAGCGCTGCAAGATATCAAAGCCCACGAGGTTGCGATGATGACAGGGATGGAAGCGGCCTTGAAAGGCGTTTTGGTCAAACTAGAACCTAAAGCACTGGCAAAAACGATTGAGGCTGACAGCAGCTTTCGCACTGTGTTGACCAACAAAAAGGCCCGGTATTGGGACACTTTTGAAAAGAAATACGAAGAAATCGCAGATCAGGCGGAAAATGATTTTCATGATTTGTTTAGCAAAGAATTTGCACGCGCCTATCAAGAACAACTTGAGAAGCTAAAGTAATGTGCACACTAGAATTGAGGCCCGTTGATGTCGTGGGACAGTAAAGTACTTTGGACGGAGGGGTTGTTCTTGCAGCCCCACCATTTCCAGCAAGCAGACCGTTACACCGAAAATTTGGTCGGTGGTTTGGCCCGTCGCATTGCGCCTTATGCATGGGGGGTTTCCGAGTTGGAAATCGACTATGAGGTGCTTAAGGTTGGTCAATTCGCGTTGAAATCTTGCGCAGGTTTAACCCAGGATGGCACCGTTTTTCGGGTTCCGAGTGCAGAGGATCATCCGCCTGCTTTGGACATACCGTCCAACATCAAAGATTGCGTTGTCTATTTGTCGGTGCCCCAACGCCGCCAAGGTGCGGCCGAGGCTGACATGACGGGGGCTGAATTGTCAGCGACCCGTTTTCGCCCTGCCGAGTTGGAAGTGACGGACACTGCCGGTTCTGGCAAAAAATCGGCGATGTTGACTGTGGGCAAGTTGCGTTTGCAATTTGCATTGGGTGTAGATGATTTGGCGGACCGCCTGACGATCCCGATTGCGCGGATAATCGAGGTGCGCCCTGATCAAGAAGTCATTCTGGACAGCTCTTTTGTGCCGTCGTGCATGGATGTGCGCGCCGCCGCCCCGCTAGAAGGTTTCCTGAAAGAGTTAGAGGGTTTGCTGGGGCACCGTATGACGGCCCTTTCGGGGCGCATGGCCCAAAGTGGAACAGCCAAGGGTGCCGCTGAAATTCAGGACTTTTTGTTGTTGATGGCGATCAACCGCACCTTACCGGTGATCCGTCACATGATGAGCATCGAAAATCTGCACCCCGCACATCTGTACAGCCAATGCGTGTCTTTGGCGGGTGAATTATCGACCTTTATGGCGGCAGAAAAACACCCTCCGCAATTTCCTGCTTATCAGCACCACGATCTGACAGAGACGTTCTCTGGCGTTGTCCGTTTGTTGCGCCAATACCTGTCCGCAGTTCTGGAACAAACGGCTGTGTCTATCCCACTTGATCCGCGTAAATACGGTATCTCGGTGGGTGTGATCTCGGATCGTAAATTGATCAATACAGCCGGATTTATCTTGGCTGTGAGCGCCGATATTCCAGTAGAAAACCTGCGCCGCCATTTCTCGGGGCAGGCCAAGTTGGGGCCGGTTGAAGAAATCCGCCAATTGGTGAATTCGGCATTGCCAGGCATTCCCATGCGCGCGCTACCGGTCGCACCGCGTCAAATCCCATACAGTGCAAATGTCGTTTATTTCGAACTCGATGGCGACAATGCCTATTGGGGCAAGATGACAACATCCGGAGGGATCGCGGTGCATGTCTCTGGTGAATACCCCGGGCTTAAGATGGAACTTTGGGCCATCCGGCAGGGCTAATGCAGAAGGTTGATTACGATGTCTGATGACGATCCATTTGCAGAACCTGATGATACAGAACGCACGGTTATCCGGCCCAATCCGGGTGGACGTCGCCCACCGTCAACGCCACCCGTCGCACCGGTGGTGCCGCAACCTGTGGCCAGCAGTTACGATGATCCTGCGGGATTTGGTCAGCAACCTGCGGCACCCGCAGCCGCGCCTGCGCCGATCCCACAACCTGCCGCTGCGGACAAATCGGTCACTGCCAGCCTGACGGGGATGAACCCGTTGAACGGCGCGGCGACAACCCTGTTTTCGCTGGTCAGCCGTATTCGCAATCGTGCCCAACATCCTGATCCCGAAGCGATGCGTCGTTCTGTTGTTGCCGAAGTGCGGGCCTTTGAAAGTCGCGCCTTGCAAGCCAAGGTCGATGCCCAAGCGGTCAAAGTTGCACGCTACGCGATCTGTGCGACAATGGATGATGTCGTTTTGAACACGCCTTGGGGCGGGGCGTCACAATGGGCGCAGCAATCTATGGTGGGCACGTTCCACCGCGAAACAGTGGGCGGCGATCGGTTCTATGATCTGCTTGCACGCCTTGAACAGGACCCCTCGCAAAACATCGATGTGCTTGAGTTTTTGTACATGTGTCTGTCGCTCGGTTTTGAAGGTCGCCTGCGGGTTGAGCAGGGCGGCGCGGATAAACACTTGAACATTCGGATGGGTTTGGCGCGGATTATTCGCACGCAACGCGGTGAAATCGAACGTGAATTGTCCCCCCACTGGATTGGGTTGGATGTGCCGCACCGTATTTTGTCGGCATGGAAGCCGTTTTGGATTTCCGTTGGCGCGGTTGCGGGCATGCTGACTGTCGGATTTGTCGGGCTGTCGTATGCCCTGACTTCCCAGACGCAGAACGTGATCGGGCAGTTGTCAGCCTTGGATCCTGGCGGGATCGCAACGCTAGAGCGGCGCGCGCCACCTGTGGTCGTCAAGCCGGTGCTTCGCCAATCGACTCAACCTGAATTGGTTGCGGGATTTTTAAAAAATGAAATCCAGGAAGGGCTTGTCGAGATTTTCCAGGACACGAACACAATTACCGTGCGCATCGCTGGCAATGGAATGTTCGGATCGGCGTCTGATGCGCTAAAGCCCGACTTCAAAACGCCTTTGTCGCGCGTCGCCAAAGCGCTGAACGCAACCAAAGGACCTGTGATCATTGCCGGTCACTCTGACAGTTCGCCCATCAACTCAGCCCGCTTTAAAAGCAACCAGGCATTGTCCTTGGCGCGCGCCGAAAGTGTGTTGAAATCGGTCGCATCCAACATGGATGATCCGTCCCGATTGCAGGCCGAAGGACGTTCAGACAAAGAGCCGATTGCCAGCAACAAGACCAGAGCCGGTCGCGCAACAAACAGACGCATTGAAATTGTTCTTATGCGTGAGGACTTAAATTAATGACGAAATTCTTTCGAGCTTTGGGATCAGGGATCGGCATTACGATCATTGTTTCGCTCATTCTTTCCCTGACCTTGTGGTTTGTTGGTGGCTTTCTGGGCTTCGGGGACGCGCGCCCATTCGACAGTGTCTTGGGTCGTCTTGTCGGGCTGGCTGTGCTGTGGATCTTGGCGCTGTTTGTCATTCTGATCATTCTGTTGACGAGCAAAAGGAAAGACGAAAGCCTTGTCGAAGACATGGCTACGATGGCCGAAGACACCGGCCTTGAGGAGGATGAAGTCGTCACCGCCGAACTGGGTGAGATGCGCGACAAGCTGAAGGATGCGATGACCAAGCTGCGCAAGTCCAAATTCGGGCGCCAGCATCTTTATCAGCTGCCTTGGTACGTTATGATCGGCCCACCGGGTGCCGGCAAAACCACCGCGATTGTAAATTCGGGTCTGCAGTTTCCGTTGGCAGACGACTCTGGTGCGGCGGCCATTGGCGGTGTCGGCGGGACCCGCAATTGCGACTGGTGGTTCACCGATCAGGCGGTTTTGGTCGATACAGCCGGTCGTTACACCACGCAGGAAAGTGACGCAGAGGCAGACAACGCAGCCTGGCTTGGGTTCCTGAAGTTGTTGAAAAAGCACCGCAAACGGCAGCCGATCAACGGCGCGATTGTTGCGATCAGCCTGTCAGATTTGTCGATGCAAGACGAACTGACCCAAAAAGGTCATGCCGCTGCGATCCGTCGTCGTCTGCACGAATTGCGTGAAAAACTGGGCGTGCATTTCCCTGTCTATATTCTGTTCACCAAAGCGGATTTGATTGCCGGTTTTAGTGAATTTTTTGAACCTTTGGGCAAAGAGGAACGTGATCAGGTCTGGGGCTTTACCCTGCCGATGGTCAAACGGAAAACCAAAGTTTCCCCGATTGTGAAATTCGACGAAGAGTTTTCACTGCTGTTGGACCAGTTGAATGGCCAATCGCTTGAACGGATGCAGAACGAATCCGATCCGCAACGTCGCAGCTTGATCGCCAGCTTTCCGTCGCAAGTCGCCTCGGTGCGCGGTGTTGCCCATGATTTCTTGCAAGAGCTGTTCCTTGAGAACAAATTCGAACATCGCCAAATGCTGCGGGGGGTTTATTTCACGTCCGGCACCCAAGAAGGCACACCGATTGACCGCTTGATGATGGGCATGGCGCGCACCTTCGGGATTGGCCGTCAGGCGATCGGGGCGGGTAAAGGCACGGGCCGGTCCTATTTCCTGACCCAACTTTTCGGCCAAGTGATGTTCCGCGAGGCGGGCCTTGTGTCGGCCGACGACAAAGTAGAACGGCGCTATCGTTGGACCAAGCGTGCGGCGTTTGTCAGCGTGTTTCTAGCGGCCATCGGAATGGGCGGTCTGTGGGCGCGCAGTTACACAGGCAACATTGATCTGCTGACAGAAACCCAACAAGGCATCGAGGGATATCGCACCGCAGCCGCTGCCATTCAGCCCAGCCCGATTGGCGACACTGATCTGCAAAACTTGGTGCCTGCGCTGAATATCCTGCGCGATTTGCCGAACAACTCAACGCTTGTGGACAAACCCAGAGGCGATGGTTTGGGCTGGGGCTTGTATCAGGGCAAGGTGTTGGGCAACGAAGAACGCCTTACTTATCGCGCTGCTTTGAACCAGAATTTTCTGCCCCGGCTGTTGTTGCGTTTGGAAAACCAGATGCAAGCGAACATTAACGACGCTGATCTTTTGTACGAGGCGCTGCGCGTCTATCTGACGCTTGGTCAGGTCGGCCCGATGAACCGTGATTTGATCGGGTCGTGGCTGAAAACCGATTGGGAATTTGCGTTCCCTGACACCAGCCGCGAACCTTTGCGCGCGGATCTAAAGGACCACCTGGATGCATTGCTGGCAGCCCCTTTGCACCCGATTGCGTTGAACAACGATCTGGTCGCAGCGGTGCAACGCGTGCTTACGCAACTGCCGCAATCCCAGCGCGTTTATACTGGCATCATCAATTCCCCTGAGGCAACAGCACTTCCTGAGTGGCGTTTGACGGACGTTGGCGGACCTGCGCTGGCACGTGGGTTAAGCCGGTCATCTGGCAAGCAATTGAATGACGGGATCAAAGGAATTTACACCTATCAGGGCTTTAACGAGGTGTTTCTAGAACAAGCCCTTGGCATGGCGACTCGCATCCAACGCGAAAGCTGGGTCTTGGGGGCGGATGCACAACAAGTCCAAAGTGAAACGGTTTTGCTCGCCATGAGCCGCGACGTCCTTGATCTGTATTACAGTGATTTCGTGCTTCAATACGACAAGTTGATGGGCGAGCTGGACATCATCCCGATGGGCGATTTGGCCAACGCTGTCGAGGTTACCAATGTGCTGTCAGGGGCCACGTCCCCAATCACAAATGTGCTTGAGGCGATCGCCCAGGAAACCAAGCTGACCGAGGATCGCTCTGGCGGCGGCGAAGGTGCTGCGGCTGCCACTGCTGGTGCGGGAACCGTTGGCAAACTTGTGGCACGGCGCAAACTGTCGACCCAAAGCCGTCTGTTTTTGGATGCCTTGATGAAGACGCAGCAGGCCGAGACTGGAAAGAAACCCAAGCTTCCGGGCCAGTTTGTGGAGGACCATTTCGCGTGGCTGCATCAGTTGACCGCACAGGTTGACGGGCAACCGTCACAGGTGGACGAGCTGATCGGCATTCTAAAAGATGTGTACCAAGACCTGAGCAACCTGAACTTTGCAGGTGGGGTCGGAAACCCGCAAGACTCAAGCACGGCATTGCCACGTTTCCAAGCCGCAGCAGGCCGGATCACGGATGGGCCAATCAAACGCTGGGGCTCTCAGATTACGGTTGGATCTTCGGGGATCACGACGCAAAGCAATCGGGCAGGGATCAACGCGCGCTGGCAAGACGCCGTGTTGCCGATGTGCGAACGTGTGACAACCAACACCTATCCTTTCGAACGCCGTTCAAAAACCGATGCGGGCCTCGTTGAATTTTCAGCGTTGTTCCGTCCGGGCGGCGAGATCGACAAGTTTTTCCAGGAGAACCTTTCAAAGCTGGTTGATACCCGCAAAAGTCCGTGGACGTTTAAGGCGGGGGCCGGCAAGGAATTGGGCATTTCGCAAGCCGTCCTGACCCAATTGGAACGCGCGGCGCAAATCCGCGATGCCTTCTTTGCGGGTGCTGCATCGCCAAATGTCGGGTTCCAAATGCTGCCCGAAGCGCTTGATCCCAAAGCCCGCGGCATCTTGCTAGAGATCGATGGCCAAGCCGTCACATTCCGTCACCGCGATAAAACCCCGCGGCCTTTTGCCATCCGTTGGCCGGGGCCTGTGGGTGCTGCGCGGGTCACATTCACCCCTGAAAAACGCAACTCTGAAAGCGCGATTTTGCAAAACGGCACGTGGGCGTGGTTCCGAATGCTGGAGTCTGCCGAAGTGCGTAACACCAACGCACCCGATCGCAAACGTGTTATCTTTAACATCGGCGGGCGGATCGCAATTTTCCAAATGCAATCCAGTTCAGCCCTAAATCCGTTTTCATTGCCAGCGCTGTCCAAATTTAGCTGTCCGAAGTCGTTCTGATAGTGACTGGTTTTGGAGCCTTTGGAAAAATGCCCAGCTTGGGAGATTTCTTTCGGATCAATGCCCCGCAGGCATTTGTCGAGCCGTGGGACATTTGGTTGCAAACGGGCATGCAAGAAGTGCGTCGTCTGCTTGGACCTGATTGGCAAGCGTGCTTTATGTCCGCCCCTGTCTGGCGTTTTACGCTTGGTGCCGGGTTGGCTGGACCGGACGCAATGTTAGGTGTGTTGATGCCATCGGTGGATCGGGTGGGCCGTGAATTTCCACTGACCTTAATGGCGACGGTGTCTGATCCAGCGTCACCTACAGAGGTGCATGCGGGTGCGGGCGATGTGTTTCGCAGCTTAGAGGATGTCGCCTTGGACGCGCTAGACGACGACATGACACGCGACACGCTGGCGCAATCGCTGTCACGGCTGTCTGTGCCACAATTTAAAACGACGACAACCGGCAGATCGCTGTCCAGTGTCTGGACTGCCATCCTAGATGACGACCCTAAAACCATGACCTGTGATGGGTTGCCAAACACGGCGCAAATGCAAGGGCTGTTTGATCTTGCAGCCCCTGTTTGGCAAGCTGATCCAAATGTAACGGAGGTCAGCGTATGACCATCATACGGCATAGCGCAGTGACCCACGTTGGCAAAGTTCGCAAAGTGAACGAGGACAGTATTCTCGCGCTACCGGATCAAAAAATCTGGGTGGTTGCGGACGGTATGGGCGGCTACGAGGGCGGTGATTTTGCTTCGCAAACTGTCGTGGATGCTGTTGCGATGATCCCGCTAAATCTGGAACCCGCCGAGCAGATGCAAGCATTGCGTCGCGCCATTATGGGGGCGCACACGACAATCCTTGCGGAAATCGAAAGGCGGGGCGGTGGCACGATAGGTGCGGCCGTGGTCACGATGATGGTGTCGGGTGAACACTTTGTTTGTTTCTGGGCTGGCGATTGCAGACTGTATCGTCTGCGCGGCGGTCAAATCGATATGCTAACCTCTGATCATTCCCTTGTTGCCGAGCTGGTTCATGCCGGACAAATGACGTGGGACGAGGCGGAAAAACACCCGCAGTCAAACGCGATCACTCGCGCCGTCGGGGTCGGGGATGAACTGGAATTGGACAAGATCAGGGGCTCTATTGAACCCGGTGACAGGTATCTTTTATGTTCAGACGGGTTGAACAAATACGCAGGCTTTGAGCTGTTGGAAAACACGCTGAGTGGCAGCCCGATCGAGACGATAAGTGACACGCTTTTGAACATTGCACTAGATGGCGGCGGCGCCGACAATATCTCGGTCATAGTGGTAGACGTATTTTAACGTCGCTCACTAAATTGGTGACTATGGCCACAACTTTGGCTATAGTTTTTGATAACAAGAAGTTGCATCAGGTTCATTTTGATCGCCTGGTATTTTGGTAAGCGCTTGTTGTTTATAATTAATATGTGTTCGTCAGGCTGTTTATATTTCAAAGCCTGACGTTGATTTTTTTAGCGGAGTGTAAACGAGACATGCCGACCAATACATTATCTACGATCACCCAAAAATGGAAAACGCTCAATCTGGGGGGCTTCGCCGTAACGACAATACGGCAGGCCGAGGGCCAGACCCTGGATGTTTTCACTTCTAGATCTGGGGGCGGGATGCTGGGTCTTACTGGCATCGAGGTCTTTACAGGTGGGAAGTGGTGGGATGCCCATTTGTCTTTTCCGCCGGACAGCAGCGGCCTAGGGGAAGTTTCAGAAGGGCATCTCAAAATCGAAGGCGGACCGTTGCTTAATCAGTACTTTTTTGAAGTGACTGACGCTGATGCGTGGGAGCTTGAAAAAATGTCAAACTCAAACGCGGTGAAAACCAAAAACCCCGGGAAATGGGATTCACTTAGCAGTGATCTTTGGAAGGATATCGAAAAGCTTTCGATCCTGATCCTGTTTCCTTGATCTGCGATCAACATCGGATCGAAAAACACTAAAGTCAGATTTAGCGATACAGTGGCGACTTGACCGCCAATCGTCTGGGTAACACGCGGTCCTAAAACTGTATCGGTTCTGGCGGGGTCACATTATTTTTGTGCCGTCGTCAAAATCCGGCTATCCAACGATTTAATGATCCCAACGCGTTCACCCAGCGCGTTGGCATATCCACCTGCGGATTCCGTCGTGGGGCGCAGCCCGTCAAAGATTTGCTCGCCCGAATGCAACACGATGATCTTGGTTTTCCCAAGCGCGCTGTCATCCACAACAAAAGCCAGTTTTGTACCGTCCGCGGCATCTGCCAAACTGTGGGCAACACGAATGCTAACTGGGCCGTCGCTGCCACCACGCAGCGTCGTGACGCTGTTGTCCTTGAGCAGCAGATTGGGCAGCAAGTGGAACACATTTCCAGACACATCCAAGGCCGACACGAACAAATATCCGTCGGTGATTTCCGAAGGAATGACCACGTCAATCACAGGATTTTCCCCAACGAAAAAGTGGCCTGAGCTGTTGACGGTGTTGTCAGGGCCAACCCTGAATTCCACATCAACGGCAGCTTGTGGCGCATTGGGCAAAACACTGTCGACCAAGCAAAGCGTTGGGTTTAGCACATCAACTTCGAGCACCAGATCGCGGTCCCCGATGGACTCCGTCAATTCGTCAGACAAGGCAACACGGGTTGCTATGTCTGCGACGCGCCCTGCAACGATCACTTGGCTTGCGTTTGGATAGCCAGCCAATGGCGCGTCAACAACGTCCAGTTCACCGCAGTTTTGGTGGCCTGCCAAAATCTGGTTCACAGCGCCGGCACTTAGAATGCGGGGTCCTAGATCAATCTGAATGACGGCTTCAAATGCGCCAATCATGTCCACTTGTTTCAGCGCAGTGGTCAGGTTACGTTGTTCGGCTTTGTCGTAGGTAAGGCCGGTGATCCGAACACGGTCGCCATCTGCCAAAACCCGCCATTCAGGCAAGTGATCGACAGTGTCGACGAGACGCAAAACATCTGCTTCCCATGTTGGGGTGATGTCACCACTAGCGAGGGTCAATTCGGTTGTACCGCCCTCTTGCGCGATCAAAGTGGCCAAGGTGTTTTGGGCATTCTGGGACGGCACGAATCCGACGGCTTGTGCCAAACCGCTTTCAGAACGCGAGGCCACCAACGTGTAGGATTCCTCGAACGGGTACTTGGGGCCAAGCAGCCCGTCCAATGCACCGGACACATATGCGCCGCCACCCAAAGCGGCGATCGCAAGCACACCAAGAACGGGGATCACAGCGCCACGCGATTTTTTCGGTTCCGTCTTTTGAACTTGCGGGGCAGGGGATTTGGCCACGACTTTGACAGGCTCGACGACTGGTTGTTTCGTCACAGACTTAGGCGCGATAATCGTGCGGTCCATGTCTTCAAGGTCGGGTTCAATCGCGGCTGAAACCATCGGCTGCGGCGCTATGATTTCCTCAAGCACTGCTTGCGCTGTTTGCAACCGGTGTTCGCGATCAGGCTGGGTCATGCGATCAACAAGTGACTTCAGCGGCTCAGGAACGCCGGTGGTGTCCAGCGGTTCACTTTTCTTTTGGACGACCTCCATCGGGTTGTTGCCGATGTTTGGTGCTTTGCCCCTAAAGGTGGACAACAACATCGCCCCCAAGGCATAAATGTCAGCCCGCGCGTCCGTTTGCCCACTAAGCTGCTCTGGCGCGGCGTAGGCGTATTTGCCGGCAAATTCGTTACCGACGATGGTCTCTGCACCCGGATTAGTGTCTTTTGCGATCCCGAAATCAATAATGACGGCGTCGGCAGGATCACCATTGCGCAGAATAATATTGTCGGGGGATAGATCGCGGTGGACAATGTTTTTCGCGTGGGCCGCGACCAGCCCTTCGGCAACCCGTTTGCCAATGATCATCAAATCATCAGCGGACATTCCACCGTCTTTAAGCTTGCGATCCAGACCCGGACCGTCGACATAATCCATCACCAGATAGACGTGCCCGTCGTCGGTACGCTGATTGTCATAATACCGCACAATCGCGTCGTGACGGATTTCGCGCATGTCTTCTTCGCGCGTCATCAAGGCCAGAAAATCTTCGTTGCGGGAAAATTCTGTGCGCAAAGCCTTTAGGGCAACAACCCTGCCGGAAATCTCGCTTTTGGCGCGGTAGACTTCGGACGTGCCGCCGCGTCCCAAAACCTTGTCGATCTTGTACGTGTTGTTTAGAACATCCCCAATTTGAAAGATGCCACGGGTGCTGTCAGAACTCACAGTCCATCCTCGCTTGGGTTAAGAAATGTCACGTCGCCAAGCCGAAGACCTGCTTAACCAAGCGCCTGAAATTCAACCCGACGGTTCACATCGCCACGTGGATCGCTTGGATCAAACGGGAACCGCTCACCCACACCAAGTGCTTCCATCCGGTCCGCTGGATAGCCACAATCGGACGTCAGGAACCGTTTCACTTCTTCGGCACGCAATTTTGACAGACGTTCGTTATAGCTGGCAGACCCCGACGCATCGGTGTGGCCCAAGATCCGGATTTTTTGAACATCCGCGGCCTTTAAGGCATTGCAAAGCTGGATCAATTTCGGTTTCTCATCTGCGCGCAGAGCGGCAGAATCAAAATCAAAAGACACGTTTACGTTCACCTGTTCGTCTTTGGGAATGATGGTGGCCACTTCTTCGGGGGCCGCCACAACCGCAGCTGCGGAATTGGCCGTCGTCGTTTCAGGCTTTGCGGCCTGAGGCGTCGCAATCGTCAACCCGCGGGTTTTTTGCTTTTTGAACCGCTCGGCCATGTCTTGGACTGCTGTGGTCGGCGTTTCTTGGGAGATCGCAGGAGCGCCAAAAGCGATCGTTGCGACCAAGGCTGTAGCCATCATTGTTTTTAGACGCATCATCTTTGCAAAGCTCTCATAAAATAGGTGTGTTTTATACGCAAACAGTATAGCAACAGTGAGGCGATGCCAAATCTTTTCGCCGATTTCAAAGTGATAAGGTCCAATTGCAGGTCCCTGTCCGGCGAAGACCAAATTTCAGTCGCACCAAAGAAGTTGTCAAAAGATTGATCTCAAAATGCGTATTGTTCCATTCATCATTTTAGCCATAATTTTACTGTCTGTGCCGCTGGTTTGGCTGGGTCTGCAAAGCATGGTTGACGATGACGAATTCACCACAGAAACCGGATCAGGCATCGACAGTGGCGCGCGGATCGAAATCGAACGCCTGCGCCAACAGGTTGAAGCATTGCAGGGCAAGATTGAAAGCATCGACAAGAAAGTCACTGAAATTGCGGCCAGACCGGTCGCATCCCAAGCGCAAACACAAGCCACCGGGGGGCTGTCAGACGAGCCTTTGACCAAAGAAGGTCCAAACGCAATTCTGGATGCCTATGCCCAAGTGGTTCTGATCGCCAATCGCCGCAACGTGAACCCGGGGATCTCTGTTGGTGGCTCGCGATGGTTAGAAGGGTTCTTGGGTCGTCCCCGTCAAAATCTAAGTAACGATTGCGAAGCGATGACGAACCCGAAACTAAAAAGTATGTTGGTTTTGGCGGATGTTGGCCCCATTCGTGTTCGCATGTTGCAACCCGCCGTAGACAGTTTGACGCGGGTTTTTGAAAAAGTGCGTGCGACTGATCCCGATCTTTACGCGCGGATTGCGTCTTCGGGATCGCTCTGTGTGCGCCAAATTCGCGGCACCCAAGGGCGCACCTCGACCCACTCTTTCGGGTTGGCTGTTGACCTGAACATCGATGGTCGCTTGGACACTTTGGGCGATGGAAAGACCCAATTGGGCCTGACAATTCTGGCTGATTTCTTCCGCGAAGAAGGCTGGGTTTGGGGGGCCGGTTTCACTCGCGAGGATTCAATGCATTTCGAAGTCAGCAGACAGATGTTGGAGCAATGGCGTAAAGACGGTATAATATAGCGCGGTATCGTGATTGGATTGCTAAGGCGATCCGCGCCAAACTATTGATGATTTTATCAAATTTTTGAGGATGTTCGGCTATGCGTTTCATTATTGCTTTTGCCTTGTTTTTGTTGCCTGTCACCGTTTTCGCAAACGAGCGGGTCGCGCTGGTTATCGGAATGAGCGACTACAAAAGCGTGGTCAAACTGGACAACACATTGAACGATGCCCGCGACATTGCGGAAACCCTCGAGAACATTGGGTTTAGGGTCACAACTGCCTTGGAAACCAGCGCCGCGGACCTGCGCACGATTGTGGATGAATTCGCGTTTCGCTCTGAAACCGCTGATCTTGCGTTGATCTATTACGCTGGTCACGGTGTCGAAGTGCAGGGCGAGAATTTTATCATTCCAGTCGATGCTGATGTGCAATCCAATCAAGACATCCAGCGGCAGGGCGTGTCGCTAAAACAGCTGTTGGCATCGGTGGAAAATGCCCGACAAATGCGGATCGTCATTTTGGATTCTTGCCGCGATAATCCGTTCGGTGACGCGTTGGATATTGCGGCACTTGAAGAAACTGCCATCATCGCCGAACAAACCCGCAGCGTCGGGTCCGCAGGATTGGCCGAACCTTCGCCTGATCGCGGAACAATGGTTGCTTTTGCTGCAAAAGATGGCGAACGCGCCCTTGATGGCACTGGCGAAAACAGCCCCTTTGCATTGGCCTTGATGGAAAACTTGGTCAAGCCGGACTTGGAAATCAGCCTGATGTTTCGCCAAGTCCGCGATCAGGTTCTAGAGGTCACTCAAAACCAGCAAGAACCGCACACCTACGGATCGCTGTCTGGCACTCCGTTTTATGTTGCGGGTTCAGGATCAGACGCGGCCGTGATCACGCACGAAAACCCGCGCGTCGCTTGGGCCGAACTAGAGTCCGATCAAGAGGTGCAATTGGCCTCGCTTGCCAGTCAGGGCGACACCCGCTCGATGCTGGGGCTGGCGTATATGCGCCTGAATTCGGTCGACACACGCTACGCTCCGAATGAGGCCGCAGAGTTTCTCGAACGTGCAGCCGAAGCCGGTTCTGCCGAAGCCCAATTCGAACTAGCGCAACTCTATGAAAAAGGACTGGGCGTCACCCAGGATTTTGATCGTGCTTTCGATCTTTATGACCAATCCGCGAAGCAGGGGTTTGCCGACGCTTTGAACGACCTTGGTTTTATTTATTATCAAGGCGGATTGAACGTCACACGTGATCCGAAACTGGGTTTGGAGTATTTTCAAAAGGCCGCGGACGAACGTCACCCGCAAGCGATGTTCAACGTGGCAGCTCTGATCGACGATGGCGTCATTACCGACAAAGGGATCGATGACGCAGCTGAATATCTGTATCGCTCGCTGCGCACCGGCAGCGAAGATGTTTATAACTTGCTGCGCGACCGCCCCACAATGTTCAAGCCAGAGACGCGCAAAGCTTTGCAGCGCATCCTGTCGCAATATGCATTTTACAGCGGCACGATTGATGGTGATTTCGGACCTGGCACGCAGCGCAGTATCCGCGCGGCGTATGGGCTGACCGAATAAGGTTCAACTTTATAAGGTTCAACTTTGGCGCCCCCTTTTCAGGAGTTGCACATTTTGCACGAAATCATCGAAGTCACCCAGCTTAAGAAAGAGCTGGATCAGATCCTGTTAGACTTGGAAGACCATATAAAAACCATTGGGTCTGAACTGACAAAACCGGTCAATGTGGATTCCAGCCTGATCACCCGCACCTTGCCCGAAATCACAAGATTATCGCATAAATTCAGGCAGTTCATGCCCAAAGCGGCATCAGCGCGGGATCTCTTTGTCCAAAGAAATGGGCCGCTGACGCCCGAGCAATCAAATGTTTGGTCACAATTTAACACCAGCCTATCCCGATACAGCACCTGGATCACCAGCGCGCCCAGAATTGAACGACTGGTCCGCCAACAAATTCCCGTTGAGCGCAATACGCTTTATCGCAACCCATCCAATGTCCTGAACGCCACCGTCAGCCAACTGTCTGTAAGTGATCAGATATTCGAAAACTTACATGATATTCTGAACCAAAATTCACAAAATGACGATGCGCGGGATCACGGGTGTTTTGCGGACATTGCATTGCCTCAAAGTGTTTTCATCGAACACGTTCATGCTGCCCACCGCGTTTTGCTGGCCAAAAGATTACGTCACCCGTCGCGTTTTCTGGATGTCGGATGCGGGGGCGGGCTCAAGGTGTTGAGCGCGGCGAATTTCTTTGAAAGGGCCGATGGGCTTGAATTTGACCCGGGGTATGTTGCGACAGCGCAGCAGCTATTTAAGGCCAGCGAAACCGGCAGGTGTCACGTGATCGACGCCGATGGGCTGACATTTGAAAACTATGGCGATTATGACGTCATCTATTTCTACCGTCCGATGCGTGATCCGGCACTTTTGCGGCAGTTGGAAGAACAGATTATTCAAACAGCACAACCAGGAACGTTGATCATCGCGCCTTATACGATGTTTGATTATCGCTACGCGGAACTGGGCTGCGGCCGTATCGACGGTCGGTTGTACATAACCCAGACGTCGCAATCGGATGCTGACGCGCTGCGGCGGATCGCTGAGTTAACCGGTGTCGCAGTGACCCGAAAAGTCCAGGACGCCGTCAGCATTTGGACCCCAATCGTCGAGGCGTCTAGGGCAAAAGGGTTTACCTTTGAAAACGACGCCGAGGGCTACAGCACCTTGTACTAATTGGTCTCGATTTCCACCAGGCCTGTGCGGTCTGAAAACACCATGACCTTTTCCGGTTCGGAATCGTTGATCCCGACAATCGCCAATGCGACATTGGTTTGCTCGTCCGTCAAAGCCTCCATCGCGTTCAGATCATAACATTGGAACGTGTTGCACACAGGCCCACGCCAGCGACGTTCCAGCGTACATCCCTGATGCCCCTGATACACGCACGCGTCTTTGACGGACGTTTCGGGCAATGCATCCAGGTAGTGGCCGATGACATCTTGGGGGTCTAATTCAGGGTTATTTTGGCGCACATAATACACACTTTTGCGGGTCAGAAACGCGTTGTTCTTCCGGCCAAGCTTGCAACAATGCCCTTGGCATGCCGCACATCCTGCTGCCAAAACCGGGGACTGAGTTGCAGTTCCAGGGACATAATCCGACAGGTCGATTGCACCCGGTTCAACGGCAAAAGCTTGCTCTACGATATGCTCCAAATGGGTTTGAAACCGTTCACGTTCTTCCTCTGACAAAAGCTCCAAAGGCTCGTTTTGGAATGGAACGACGGCGATCGACACATCCTCAGGACTAGAGGCAAGCGCATCAGCTGCTTGCACTAATTTTCCGCGCGCTTTGCTTCGGGCGTCAGCCTGACGTTCCCGGTAGTCGCTGTCACGTTGATCCTCGCGTGCCCGTTCCCCTTTGACAATATGGGTCGTAAAACAGTCCGGGGCACCGCAGTGCCCGGGTCGTATGATTTGTTGTGCAGAGATGACCGATCCGCAATACGGACATGAAATTTTGGCCGCCGCACGTTGCGCCATTTGTCGGTCTTCATCACTGACCATATTGATCCCTTTTCAGTCAAATGCTTGCGGTGCAGTTGCTTTGTTTCAAACAG
>NZ_CP170638.1:0-33956 GCF_042932805.1 Pseudosulfitobacter sp. SM2401
ACCATGATCGCGCTTGAATGCTTCATCCGTTCCAGAAACACCGCGCGCGATTTGCGGTTGAACGATCCATCGCCCACGGCCGTGACCTCGTCCACGAGGTAGGTGTCAAACTTGATCCCCATCGACAAACCAAAGCCGAGACGCGCGCGCATGCCTTGGGAATAGGTTTTCACCGGCACAAAGAAATGGTCCCCCAGCTCGGCAAAATCCATCACAAAAGCGCGCAAGGCATCGGTGTCCACACCGTAGACCCGCCCCACAAACGTCACGTTCTGCGCCCCGGTCATTTGCGGGTGAAACGAGCCACCAAACCCCACCGGCCACGACAACGTGCCGTCGGTCACAACCCGCCCGGTGTCGGGGGTCTGAATGCCAGCGATGATTTCCAGCAACGTCGATTTGCCGGCACCGTTGCGGCCCAGCAATGCCAGCGACCGGCCCGTGGGCAGTGTCAGGTTCAGATTGTCGATCACCTGCTTGCGCCGACCTCTGATCCAAAAGCTTTTTGAAAGATTTTCAAATCGGATCATAGCGCGGACTTAGCGACTGTCGCGGATCGAATAGTAGATCAGCGTCAAGATCGACCAGATCAACAGCACGAACAAACCGATCAACCCCAGCACGATCATGCGGCGCGGGAATTCGGCGGTTTCAGGCAAGGTCGGCTGCACGTAGGCCGCCAGATAGCGCGATTGGCGCTGCGCATTGGTGCGGGCCAGATCCAGCGATGCAAGGGCGGCGCGGTAGCCCTCTTCGGAGAATTCACGGTCCACGATCAGCCCCTCGTATTCGGCCAGTAGCGTGGGGTAATCATCGCCGTCCGCAACAGATGCATCCCCCGAGGCCACGTTCTGGCGTTCGATCGCAATGCGGTTGCGGATCACTTCGATGGTGCGGCGGGCTTGTTTGATGCGCGGGTCGCTTTCGCTGGATTGATCCAACAACACATCCAGCCCCACCAGCGCTTCGGCCAGTTGTTGCTGCAGATTGTTCACCACCCCGAGGCGCCCTTGGAGGTCGGTTTCAGGATCGACGATTTGTGTGCGCGTGCGAAACAAAATCAGCGCTTCGCGGGCGTTTTTCAAACGGGCCAGCGCCACATCCAGATCGTCATCCGCATAGCCGATCGCATCGGTGCGCGCCTGCTCGTTCAGCGCGTTGATCATGGCTTGGCTCTCGACCAGAATACCGCGGCTGATTTGCTGCGCCATCTGCGCATCGAACGCCAGCACGCGCAGTTCCAGCAGGCCGCTGGATTGGTCATACGACACGCGCACGATGCGGCCCCAGAACTGCTGCATGTCCTCGATCGAGGCATCCGGGTGCAGGGAAAACACGATGTCGTCGGGCCAGGGTTCAGAGTAATGCGCGCGCAGGTCGTACCGCTCGTCGATGCGTTTGATCATTTCCTGACTTTGGATGAATTCGTACAGGATATCGGTGTCAGATTGCGTGCTGCCCCCGCCTAGTAAGGCCGAGGCATTGCCCAACAAACCAGTGCTGGCAGCGCCGCCTTCTTCTTGGCGCACGGTAAACCCGGCAGTCGAGGCGTATTGATCGGTGCTGACGGCCCAAAGGTACCACGCCGTCACGATCAACGGTGCCACCACGATCAGTAAAAAGCTGAGAACCAAACCGTAGTGGCGCCGCCGCATCCGGGCACGCGGGGCCATCGGAACAACCTCGACAACCTTCGGTTTAGGGTCTGCTTTCGGCTTTTTGGTACCGGGGTTGGGGGCCTGTTTCTGATCCGGTTTTGCCGCGGGCTTTTGGGGGGCATCGGCTTTGGGTTTCGGATCGTCGAGCGCTGCGGGGGTGGCTTCGGCTTTGGTCTCAGGCTGTGGCGCGCGCGCTGGCTCTGCTTGCGGCTCGGAAACGGGCGCAACCTCGCTCAGCTGTGCGCGCTCCTCCGCCGCTTCGGGGCGAGATCCGAGAAACTTGCGCGGTTTGCCCCCACGATTGGCCCCTGTGGTCCCTTCGCGAAATGTAGCCTTTAGCTCAGCTTCCGATTTTTCATTGTCTGTCAAAGACTTGCACCACGAGAAAGCAATTTGATATTCATCTCGTATTTCTACATATTCATACGCAGATTACCAGCACAATGCACCCCTAGCCCCATGGCCTTACAGTGACACAAACCACGCCGCCGATCATGCCAGCCCTTGAACCGACGCACTCCGCCGAACTGTCCAAGCCCGCGCGCACTGCCGGTCGGGCCCGCACGATTGTGGCCTTGGTGCTGCGTGAAATGTCGACGCGGTATGGCAAATCGCCGGGCGGCTATATCTGGGCCATCCTGGAGCCGATGGGCATGATCATCGTGCTGTCGTTCGGGTTCTCGCTGCTGCTGCGTTCACCATCGCTGGGCAACAGCTTTATCCTGTTTTATGCAACCGGATATCTGGCCTACAACCTGTTCCTGAAACTAAGCCAGGTGGTCGCCAATTCGCTGAACTTTTCGCGCGCGCTGCTGACCTATCCGGCCGTTGGATGGATCGACGCTGTGGGCGCGCGCATTGTGCTGAATGTGCTGACGAATGTGCTGGTCAGCTACCTGCTGCTGGGCGGCATCATACTGCTGGTCGACAACCGCGTGGTGCTGTCATACGGGCCGATCCTACAAGCCTATTGCATGGCGATCGCATTGGGGGTTGGCGTCGGGCTGGTGAACGCTGTGATCATCAGCTTTTTCCCCGTCTGGCAAACCGTTTGGGGGGTCATCACCCGACCACTGTTTTTGGCCTCGGGCATCATCGTAATCTTCGAAGAACTGCCCCCCGTCGCCCAGAATATACTGGCCTATAATCCCCTGATGCACGTCGTCGGGCAAATGCACAGAGGCTTCTATCCTATGTATAATCCGCAATATATCGACAAGATTTACGTGATGGTGATTGCGCTGGTTCTGGTCGCTTTGGGGCTAATGCTGATGCGGCGGTTTCACAAACGGATCTTGAACCGCTAAGGCCTGAACCTGGGCAAATGTCATGTCGGTGCGCCGCGCCAATCCGTCCTTGATTGCCCGCGCCAGAACCCGCCGATAAACAGGGGCCGCGGCCCCGTATTTACGCGCCTTGAACCACCAGCGCGGCACGAACAATGCCACCACAAACGGGAACAAAGCCCCCGCCGCCACGCGGTACATCATCAGCTGGTTGCGGTGCATGTAATAGGCCTTCCACAGCGGCGCGATGGTGCCGTCATCGGCGTCAAATGTTTCGCAATCATGCTCGAACCCCAGCGACGGATCAAAGCCCACCCTGCCCCCGTTTCGGCGCAACCTCAGACAGTACAAAACATCGTCGCCGTACAGGAACAAATCACCGTCCGGCAGCCCCGCCAGATCAATCGCACGGGCGGATAAAAACAGGCCGACAAACGACCCGCCGTCGATCTCGACCACACCACCATCAAAGGCCGTGTTGGGGATGTGAAAACCAGCGCGCCCTTTGGTCAGACCCCGGATGAAACCAGACACGCTCCAGAACGGATTGATCCACGGGCGGTTCATTTCGCAGATCGCCCCCGATGGGTAGCGCACCGCACTGACCCACCCGTCAATCCCCTCGCGGGGGGCGCTGTGGAACGCCTCAAGACAGCCCGCAGCAGGGCGCCCGTCGTCGTCCATCAACAAAACCCAATCCGCCGCCATGTGATCGCGCACATGGCACAATCCCGCCTCAAATCCCCCTGCCCCGCCGCGGTTCTCGCCTTGGGGCAAATGGATCACGCGTGCATCACTATGCGCGGTCAACCACGCCCCGGTGCCATCGGTCGATTGATTGTTCACAACAACCACAGCGCCCAGCGTTTGCGCGTCCGATGCCAGCAACCGATCAAGGGTTTTTTGCAAATGATCCAACCGGTTCATCGTGACAACAATGGCAACTAAAGCGTGTTTGGGCATCGTTCAGGCCTGATCTTAGCAGATGTTAAAATAGTCGAAATGTTTCGCACGCGAAACAATTGGCAGTTTTGGCCCCGGATGTCACGCAGGCCACATCCAGACATTTAGCCCTGCAATCAGCCTTGGGATTTCAACCAATCCGCCAGTTTTGCGCGCAGCGCCGGTGACACCTTTGGACCGGTGATTTCGATCTTGCCGCCGCTCAGTTTCATGTAGAGACCGTCCACCACCCGCACCGCCGGAACAGAGACTGCACTGCGGTCTAGACTGATTTCTTTGGGGTAAAGTGCGCGCTCGATCGCGACCCATTCTTCGGTGCCGTTGCTCGCCCGCATCCGCATCAGCTTTTCCGCGATCTCGCCTTTTAGGTCTGAATTGCTCGCGAGGGCCTTGGACAGGGTCAGCCCGTTCTTTTCGCTCAGCGCATGCGGATAGGCCAACATGCCATCCAGCGCGCGCACGACCGGAATAAAACTGCCGATCTTGGATCGCCGCGCACGGGGTGCCGATTTGAACAACGCCTTCAGCGCTAGTTTTTCACTGTCGTAAACGCCCTGCTCCACTGATTTTACAACGATGCGGGCGCGTTCATAAAAGCTGAGATCCGACCGGATTTCGTTTTCCTCGACCATCGCGATGTAGGCCGCAGATGCATCCGCAGGATCACGCAAAAGCGCCTGTACAGAGTCTGTTTTTGACCCGTCATCGCGCAAACGGCGCAGCGCCTCGACCCGGCGCCACCCCGAAATCAGGCCGAACGTGCCGTCGCTTTGTTCGACCACTTCGATCGGGGTTTGCTGACCACGGCTGCGCAGGGACGCCATCAGCGCATCCATGTCTTCTTCGTCGATGTGGGCACGATCCCGCACAAGGTAGCCTGTCGCAACCACGTCCAGCGGCAGGTCGATGACCATGCGCCCGCTGGCGCGCGCCTTGGCGATCGTGTCGGCCAGTTCCGCCAAGGCCGCCGTCGCGGCTGCATCGCCTGCAACTGCGCTGATCGGCGCCGAACCCATCAGCGGACCTTTGCGCGCCAGCGGTGCCTTGCCGTCCTGATCGTCCGGCAGATAGCTGGGATTGGCTGGGGTCAGACGTTTACGCTTGGCCATGCGCGGCTCCTGTCGTTGAAAAATGTGATCGCAAGACTGCCAAATTCACATAAATAGAGTCTAATACATCCGCGCGCTGGCGTCCAAAATGTTTCGCGTGCGAAACATTTGCGGGTTTGCGCGGTTGGTCCATTTGTTTCGCACGCGAAACATTTTTCATTGTTCCGCCTCCAGTTCATCGCGGCGCCACGCCCCCAAAAGCAGGGTTTTGAACCCCGCATAGGTGGCGTCAAACGTCTCGCGCCCACGCACGTAAGTCTCGCGGTTAAAGTTGCGATAGTCGGCCTCGTAGATGCCTTGCACCTGTTCACCCGCTTGCCCGATCAGCGCGGTAAAATCCTGTCGGTGCGGCGATAGGGCAGGGCCCAGATAGGCTTGCATCAAGCCGGCAAGTTCCGCCTGTTGCGTCCCGTCATAGCGCGTGATCACCGCGCGCACCGCGTCCCATTCGAACGACAAACCGTCACGACCAAGCGCGCGTGCGGCTAGGTTTTCGCTGTCCTCGATCGACCCGAAGGTGGTCGACAGCATGTCAAAGAACCGACCGGTACTGTCGAATTCAAGGAACGACGCCCCCATCGGCACCAGCAAAATATCCGCCGCCGCCAATCCGTTGATCGTGAGGTAGCCAAGCGCCGGGGGCGTGTCGATAAAGATGATGTCGTACTGATCAAGGATGCCGTCCGCCTCGAGCGTTTCAGACAGCGCATCCCACAATTTCCAACCGCGCCCCTGCATCCGCCAGACGGGGATCTGGAATTCGGCCCAGTACAGATTCAGCTGCGCGCCGATCAGGTCAATGTTGGGCCAGTGGGTCGATTGGATCAAATCCTTGGCGGTAATATCCAGCGCGTCGTTCAGCGTGTCATCAAGGGGCAGGGGGGCGTCGCCACGATCTGCACGGCGCTGGTTTTCCGTTCGCAAATGGTTGGCGTAGTGGCGCGCGAGCAGGGGGAAAACGGTAGTCCATTCATCGTCGACCTTGCCGCCAAACACCGAAGTCATCGACCCTTGGCTATCGAGATCCAGCACCAGTACTTTGTACCCGTCCAGCGCCGCTGACATGGCGAGGTGCGCTGCGGTCGAGGTCTTGCCAACCCCGCCTTTGAAATTCGCCACCGCGACCATTTTTGCAGGCAAGCCTTTGGGGCGGTAGGGCAGGTAGTCTTTGGCCTTGGACCCTTGCGTGCCGAAGAACGCGCGCAGGATTAACACCTCGTCCAGCGTGAACCATTTGGCGCCGCCCGTGGTTTCGGATTGGCCTTGGGGCAAGTCGGGGTTGGCCTTCAAAACGCGGCGAAAATGACCCACCGCAACGGGGATCAAATAGCGGGTGATTTCCCACGTTGAAAACAGGCGCAGCGATCGTTTGCCGTTTTCCTCTAGCCCGCGCGATGCAAGGTCCGTGCGGCCCCGGTCACAGGCTGCCGCCATGGCCGCAAAACCGGCCGTTGTTGTTGCATCCCCCAAAGCACTTGCGGCCCGGTCTGGATCAATGTTGAAGTACGGAGGAATGTCGTTCATGAGTTTAGCCTGTGCTGCTGCCCGCATCGTCATGTGTGCGGTTTCCCCCAAGATACCCGAAAATGCCGCACATGAAAGAAAAACCCGAACATCGCCGCGCTTTTCTTGCTTTTTCTAAGCAAATGCAGTGGTTTTCGTCTGGGTTGAACGCCTGAGATTACCTGTAATCCAAACATGTTCTGTTAGATTTATGTTATTTATAGTTACAAGAAACCAACCAATCTCTGAACCTCTTGAATCTTAACAGTCTTTTCGGCTTCTGAAAGACCTCTAGTGACTCTGAAACCCCGATAGAGTGACTCTGATCCCACGACCAAGCGACTCTGATCCCCCGTTGCCTCTGCGTTTGCGCGCGACGAAGGACTCGCTTTGGCCTGTGGATAACTTTACAGTGTCATTGAAACCCCGAAGTGGGCGATTCACCCCTAAGGGGCGTTTTCAAGAGGACCGGAAAAATCTGGCCGTTGAAACCCTGAGGGGAAAGCAGTGACAGGCAGGCAACATGGCAGCGATTTCACCCGCCTCAGGTGGGCTTTTACCAGACCGGCATCCGACCGCAGATTTCTTTGTCTGCGATATTTTTGACGCCGCGCCCAAGGATGATCTGGGCACGATGGAGCATCCGATTTTTTCGCTCTCGACCCGTCCCGATCGCCGCCTGCTCAGCTACACACACAACGGCACGAGCATCGATGTGGTGCCCTCGGTCAAGGGGCGCGCGACGATCCACGACAAGGATATTTTGATCTACTGCATCAGCCAGCTGATGAGCGCGCTGAATGCGGGTCGTGCGATTTCGCGCACGCTGCATCTGACCGCGCATGATCTGTTGGTGGCGACCAATCGCGACACATCCGGCGACAGCTATTCGCGTCTGCGCGAGGCGTTCGAGCGGCTGGCAGGCACGCGGATTACCACCAACATGACGACCGACGGGCTGGAAAGCACCAAGGGCTTTGGCCTGATCGAAGCTTGGGAGATCGTGCGAAAATCGCGGGGCGGTCGCATGATCAGCGTCACGGTCACCCTGTCGGAATGGCTGTTTCGTGCCGTGCAATCCAAAGCGGTGCTGACGCTGGACCGCGCCTATTTTCGCCTGCGCAAACCGCTGGAGCGGCGGATTTATGAACTGGTGCGCAAGCATTGCGGGCGCCAGCCGGAGTGGCGGGTCAGCGTGGCGACCTTGCACAAGAAATCCGGGTCTGCGTCGCCCCTGCGGGTGTTCCGTGCGGCCTTGCGCCGGATGATCAAAGACGCGCCGTTGCCCGGTTATGACATGGACGAAGAACCCGGCGATCTGATCCGCTTTTCTAGGCCGATTGTGGTGGACCGCGACACCGCCCCGCGCTTTGGCACCGATGTTTTGGATCAGGCCCGCGCCATGGCCCCCGGTCTGGACGTCTACGCCCTAGAGGCCGAGTGGCGCACGTTCTGGGTACAGTCCGGCAAGCCACGATTGGGCGCACCAGAGAAGGCATTTCTGGGCTGGCTTAAGGGACGGGTGAAGCGCTAGGACGCGTTGCGGTTTTTCTGCGCGTCCACGTAAGATCGTAACACCGCATGCATCCGCGTCAGATGGCCGTTGCCTTGGCCTTTGAAGAACTCAAGGATGTCCGGATCAACACGCATGTTGACCTGTTGTTTGGTTTTGGGGGCCTGCGGCGTGGCCGTGTCCCAAAACCCTTCGGGCATATCCAGTTCAGATGCATCAGCACGCGGGGCTTTGACCTCGCCACGGGCATGCATCGCACGAATGTCTTCAAGGGAAGCTGTCTTTGTATTTTTCATAGTCTCGTCGACCTCCTTTCCATGCAGCGATCAGACGGATGTTTTCGCCGCGTTTGGTGTGAATGACGACGTAGGGGGTGTCGTCGATCAAACCTAGGGATATTTGGCGTACTTCTCCGTAATCTGCACGGTCGTCTGTTCTGGTGAGGGTTGGACCCTCGAAAATCAAAGCGGCGTAGAGGAAATCAACGCCTCGGTCAGTGATTGTGGATTGGCGTTTTTCTTCGTTCCATTCGAACTTCATGGTTATGTCCCCGATAGATAATCTTTATTGCCTGCATTTATCCTGCCTCACTTGATTGCCTATGCATGTTGATCTATCGCCAACTTCTTACGATATTGTATATACAAGGTGTATGTACAAGTCAAGAAGGGTAACTTTATAAAGGTGCTGCCGAAAACACCGGCGCTGATCCTGTCTTCACAAACACTTCTGCCAGATCCAATGCTTCTCTGATGCAGACGTCCATGTCGATGTAGCGGTAGGTGGCGAGGCGGCCGACGAAGCTGACGTTGCTTTGGGCGTTGGCCAGCGCGACGTAGTCGGACAGCAGCGCTTTTTCCTGCACCAACCGGATTGGATAGTAGGGGATGTCGTTGTCCCCGCAGTCCCGTGAAAATTCGCGCGAACAGAGCGTTTGCGCGTGGCTTTCCCAAGGCGCGAAATGTTTGTGTTCGGTGATGCGGGTGTAGGGGACGGATGTGTCGCCGTAGTTCATCACTGGCGTACCTTGGAAATCACCGCTCTGGCGGAAGGTTTCAAAATCGAGCGTCCGATATCCGAGCCGGCCAAGAGAGTGGTCAAAATACCCGTCCAAAGGCCCTGAGTAAAACAGGTGATCGCCTTTGTGTAGAGCCGCATCGTAGGGCGTGTTCAGCGATACTTTGATGTTTTCGTGTGCAAGGATCGCCTCGACCATCGCCGTGTATCCGTGGCGCGGCAGGCCCTGATGCGGGTGGGCGAAATAGCTGTCGTCGTCGGTGAACCGCAGCGGCAGACGTTTGAGGATTGAGGCGGGTAGGGTGCGCGGATCGCAGCCCCATTGCTTGGTCGTGTAGCCTTTGAAGAACGCCTCGTAGAGTTCGACGCCGATGAAGGCCAGCGCCTGTTCCTCAAAATTCGTGGGCTCCACAATGCTCTTGTCGGCTTTGGTCGCAATAAAGGCTTTGGCCTCGACGCTATCCATATCGGTGCCAAAGAACTGGTTGATCGTGGACAGGTGGATCGGCATCGCGAACACCTGATCGCCCACAGTCGTCAGCACACGGTGACGGTAGGGTTCGAAATCAGCAAAGCGGTTGACGTAGGCCCAAACATCATCGTCACCGGTGTGAAAGATGTGCGGCCCGTAGGCGTGCACCAGCACACCGGTTTCCGCGTCCCGCGCGGTGTGGCAATTTCCTGCCACATGACCGCGCGCTTCAACGATGTGTACGTCATGCCCCGCCTCGGCCATCGCCCGTGCGATCACGGCCCCGGAAAGGCCCGCACCGGCGATGATGATTGAGGACATGCGCGGCCTTACTTTGCGTAATAGCCGTGGGTTTCGCGGATGCCTTCGACAAAGGCGCGCGCGGTGTCGCCCAGTAGAACTTTGACGTCATCCTTGTTGGCGATCACGTCACGCGGTTCGGTGGCCAGCAATTCTTTGGCAGGGATCTTTTCGTAGTTCAGACCCTTGCCGGTGACTTCTTCGATGGCGGCGACAACATCCATCAGCGTGGTCGACACGCCCGACCCCAGCATGTTCACCGGATCAGATTGCTCGCCTGCGCGCAGCTTGTTGGCGAGCGTGGCAATGCCGTAGCCCACATCCCCCGCATAGATGAAATCGCGCGACTGCTGGCCGTCACCGTTGATGAACACAGCGTCGCCGTTGATGGCGGCGCGGGTGAACGCGTGGATCGCGCTGACCTTGTTGTCCGAGAATTTGCCGTACACGTTGGTCAGGCGGATGATGCGGAATTCACCGCCGCGCAGCTCGACCAGCTTTTCCAGGATCATTTCCTCGGCCGCTTTGGTCGCGCCGTAAAAGTTTTTCGGGCAGTAAGGCGAAGACACCGACACATCAAACGTGCCGTCAAACAGCGCACCGGCCGTCGAGATCAGGATGAATTTGTCGCCGGGTTTGACCGCTTCCATCACAAAGCGCGCAGGGTTGGCGATGTTGGCATCGATGAAATCCAGCGGGCGATCCTTGGATTCAGCAACGCGGGTTTCACCGGCCAGAAATACAAACACACGGCCCTCGCCTGAATCCTCAAGACCGTCCAGAAATTCGACCGCACCTGCGTCCTCGTAGCTGCCGATAAACGACGGCACATCCAATGCCTCGTAGCCCGGCGCAGGGTTCGTCAGGTTGTCGATCACCACAGGGGACAGCCCGTCAAAATCGGGGTTGGTTGCGATGTTCTCGAGAATGTTGCGTCCGACAAAACCAAAGCCACCGATCAGGGCCAAAGTGGATGAATTTTTCATGGGTGACGTGCCTTTGTTAAGATGTTTGTGTTTCCCGCAGAAACGTCGCAAAACGTCCGCGCGAGTATGGGAATGCGTCCTATGCCGAAAAGGTCGAAATTTCAAACAGTCATTTCCGAGACTATCAAGGCTGTAACGCGTTGATAGTGCATAAAGAAGAAACTAAACTATCGCGCAATAAGATACAGTCAGGATATCCATGCCCCGTAAGTCTAAGAAAGTCGATTTGTCAGTTGTAGTGACTGTACACTCTGAAACTATCGTTGGTGGACCAACAATGCGGGCGGCAGATGCATCGATCGATGCGGCCATCGCTGCGGGCTTTAATGTTGAGCGGATTATCGCCCTTGATAACGCCACTCCGCAAACTACCGCCTACTTCACCCAAGACGCGTTTTCGCACTGGCAACAAGTCGCTCTTCAAGAGGGCGATCTAGGGCGCGCGCGCAACGCCATTATCCGGGGCACAACGGTCGGAGATGCCATCGCATTTCTGGACGCGGACGACCTGTTTTCGGAAAACTGGCTGGCCGAGGGCATGAAGCGTTTGCGCAAAGCCGAAGCCGAAGGCCAACGCGTGATTGTGCACCCCGAAGTGAACTGGCTGTTTGATGGTGCCGCGTCGGTCTACTGGAACCCCGAACAGGACGACCCGCTGTTCACGCAGTACTACCTGTACATCATGAACTACTACGACAGCCTGTGCCTGACCCCGCGCGAAGTGCACATGGACATCCCCTACGTGCACCGCGACATTCCCGCGGGCCTGTCGTTTCAGGATTGGCAGTTTTCGATTGAAACCATGGCCGCAGGCTGGCGCCACGCCACGGCCCCCGACACGATCATTTTCAAACGCCGTCGCGACAATTCGCTGGTCACCGAAAGCCAGGGACGGCGCGCGATTGTGCGGGCACTGCCGCCGATGCGTGTCGACAAGATCGCCGCATTGGGCGCGCCTGTGCCGGGCAAACCGGCATGGGATACCCAATCGCCATCCGTGGTCCCTGAACCGGACATGCCGGTGCTTGAACGCGGTCCGGCCCCCAAACCGTCAACGCGTCACCGCATGATGAACCAGCTGGGCATGAAAGAACTGCCCGGACATCTGATGACCGTGCAAGCCCCCGAAGTGTCGGATCCGCCCCCGAATTACGGCCAACGCTTTGCTGCCCGTGTCGCCCACGCCAAAGGCCGCGCGATGTACCGCGAAAGCGCCAAAGTCTATGCAGCGATCCTGCCGCATTTCGACGTGGCCTATTACCTCGCGCGCTATCACGACATCATGGATGCGGATCGCATGGATCCTGTTGGCCACTGGCTGCGCGTTGGTACCCGTGAAGGGCGCCAACCCACCGCGTGGTTTGACCCCAAGCTGTATCGCGCCCGCTATCCCGATGTGCGCAAATCCAAGATCAACCCGTTCTACCACTACCTGACCATCGGCAAGGCCGAGGGGCGGATTTGCGCGCCCTTCACCCGCTTTGAAGAAATCGCCGACGTTCTGGACCTGCCCGCCGCCAAAGCGCAGGACCTGTGGATCGCGCGCTACCACGATCTGCAGGCGCGCCTTGCCCACGGCGAACTGGGCGCACAAGTGACCAAGGCCGGCGTTTTTGAACCCTTGGTCGAAGTCACGTGGCCACAAGCCTTCCAGATCAAAATCCCTGCGTTCCACTCCGAAGGTGTGGTCAAGCGTTTGGCCGGTTTGCGTGTCGCCCATGCCCAAGCAGAAGAGCGCACAGCGCGTGCGATCATTCTGGTCAACAAACCCCGTTGGGGTGGCGCGCGCCGCATGGAAGGTCACATCGCCGATGCGTTGGTGTCCAAATACGGCGCCGATCAGGTTGTGGTGATTTCCACCGAAGAAAGCGGCAAGATGCCCGAGGGGAAATTCCCCGAAGGTGTCCGTCACATCGACTTGTGCCAAGCGGTCGCAGGAGAAGTCGGCACCAAACTGAACGACGATTTCACGCAACGCCTGTTGGTCGAAATCATGCGCTCGCTCGGGGCCGAGGTCGTGTTCAACGTCAACTCGCGCACCATGTGGCAGGCGATGACGAACTACGGCGATGCGATGGCCGCTTCGATGAAGATTATCGGCTGTTTCCTGTGCAACGAACAAACCCGCTACGGCTATTGGACAGGCTACCCGCTGCGCCGTTTCTACCGCACGTTTGACCAGATGTGGGCGACCTGCACGGACAGTCAGTTCCTGGTGGATGAACTCGGCGAAAACTTTGTTTTGCCACCCGATCAGGCCAAGCGTGTGCATGTGCTGCGCGGCCCTGTGGACACGTCGTTGTCGATCATCAAACACACGCGCCGCACCCCGCGCGCGCAAGTGTTCTGGGCGGGCCGGATGGACCCGCAAAAGCGGATTGATCTTGCCTTTGCGGTGGCTGAATTGCTGCCCGACGTGAATTTCCGGATGTGGGGCGACATGGTGATGGGCAAGGGGCAGAACTCTACCCCCAAACCTAAAAATGTGCTGCTTGAGGGCACCTACACATCGTTCACCGATCTGCCGCTGGATAAGGCCGACATGTGGCTTTACACCTCTGCGTGGGACGGCATTCCGCAGACCTTGCTTGAGGTTGGCATGACCGGCATTCCGCTGATTGGCACCGCTGTTGGTGGCACACCCGAAGTGCTGCGCGAAGGTCTGGGGGCCGCGATCCCCGAGGATGCAGGCCCCGAAGCCTACGCCGCTGCGATTTCGGCAGTTCTGGCGGATCCGGCTGCGGCGCGCGCCCGTGCGGCAGCCCTGCGCGAAATGCTTTTGGCCGAACACACCACGGCGGCCTACCGCAAAAGCATCGATGCGGCGATTGATGGGCCCGATTAACTGGTCACACTGATTTTTGGCCCCATATCGTCATCCGAGATGCAATTTATGGGGCCAAAATTATGAAACTGCGACTGGTCCTTGGCGACCAACTAAGCCCCGATATTTCGAGCCTGTCTGACGTCGACAAAGGCGTCGATGTGATCTGGATGTGCGAGGTCCGCACTGAGGCGACCTACGTCAAACACCACAAGAAAAAGATCGCGTTCGTGTTTTCCGCGATGCGCCATTTTGCCGATGATCTGCGCGGGCAGGGGCATGACGTGCGCTATACCACCTACGATGATCCCGAAAACGCAGGGTCATTTCTGGGCGAGATCACGCGCGCGATTGCGCTGACGGGGGCGGACGGCGTGATCGTCACCGCCGCGTCCGAATACCGGCTGACATCCCGGATGGAAACGTGGGATTTGGGTGTCCCGCTTGAGATCCGCGACGACGCGCGGTTTCTGTGTTCAACGGCTGATTTCAACGCGTGGGCGAGCGGGCGCAAACAGCTGCGGATGGAATATTTCTACCGCGAGATGCGGCGCAAATACGGCGTGCTGATGCAGGGCGACAAACCCGTTGGCGGGCAGTGGAATTATGACGCCGAGAACCGAAAACCCCCGAAACAGGGTCTGATTGTACCCGCAACTTACACTGCGGTGCCTGATCAAATCACCACAGATGTGATGGATCTGGTGGCGCGTGAATTCCCTGATCATTTCGGCGATCTTGCGCCGTTCCATTTTGCGGTCACACGGGCTCAGGCGCTGGATGCGCTCGATGATTTTGTCGCCCACCGCCTGCCCACCTTTGGCGATTACCAAGACGCGATGGTGCAGGGCGAGCCGTGGATGTTTCATAGCCACATCAGTTTCTATATCAACTGCGGTTTGCTGGGCGCGCTGGAATGTATCACGCGGGCCGAGCACGCCTATCACACAGGCGACGCACCACTGAACGCGGTCGAGGGCTTCATCCGTCAGATCCTGGGTTGGCGCGAATACATTCGCGGGATTTATTGGCTGAAAATGCCCGACTACAAATCCGCCAATCACCTGAATGCCACGCGCGCGCTGCCGTCGTTTTACTGGGACGCGGACACGCAAATGAATTGCCTGCGCCAATGCGTGACCGAGACCAAACAGAACGCCTACGCCCACCACATCCAGCGCCTGATGGTGCTGGGCAATTTTGCGCTGCTGGCAGGGATTGATCCGGACGCGGTGAACGAGTGGTTTTTGCTGGTTTACGCCGACGCCTACGAATGGGTCGAACTGCCAAATGTCACCGGCATGGCGCTGTTTGCCGATGGCGGTGTGATGTCGTCAAAACCCTACGCGGCCAGCGGCGCCTACATCAACAAAATGTCGGATTACTGCGGGTCGTGCCGCTACAAAGTGACCAAGAAAAACGGCCCCGATGCTTGTCCGTTCAACTATCTGTATTGGGATTTTCTGACCCGCAACCGCGACACGCTGGAGGGCAATCCGCGCATGGGTCTGATCTACAAAAGCGGCGCGCGGATGAGCGACGAAAAACACGCAGCGATTGCCGATGACAGCGCGCGGTTTTTCAAAGCGCTAGACGCGGGCGACAAGGTCTAGCGCCACCGCACTACGGGGCTTTGCGCGGTTTCGCTTTGGGCTTGGGTTTTCTCTTGGGCTTGGCCGCTTTTTTGGGGGCCGGGGCGGGTTTTGGCGCCGGCTCCGGTTCGGGCTCCGGTTCGGGTTTCGGTTTTGGCGCAGGTTCGGCTTTCGGCGCTGGTTCAGGTAGGGGCTTTGCCTCTGGTGCTGGCTCCGGTTTCGCAGGCTCGGTGGTCTGGGTCTTGAGCACAGAGACCATCGTGTCTTCGCTCATGATCGGCATGCGCGACACCAAGACCATGACGTCTTCGCTGATTTTGGTGATCTGCAGGAACTGGTTGCGCAGCTTTTTGCCGTTCTCAATCGTGATCCAGCTGAGGGGATAGCTGCTGCCCACATCCCACGTGCGCGGAATGTCAAAGTAGGACATCGTGATGGTTTCGCGCATCGGCCCCGTGCCCTCAAGGCGCTGGGTTTCGACGATGGTCTGGGTCGCATCGCGGATGTTCAAAACCCGCTCGCCCGCGCCTTTGGCATACAGCCACAACCGGCTGCGGGTTTCATCCAACCCCACCAGCATCGCGCGTTTGTTGCCGCGCACCACGTCGTTGCGATCCCATTCCACAGGCATCAGCCAGACGGTTTCGTCGTCCCTGCGGCCTTTGTCGCGCAGGGTCGTCGCACTTAGCGAACCGCCGCCCGCAGAGGTGTGCAACGCCGACAGCGTGATTTTGCGCTGCGCCAGCGATGACCCGTCAATCAGCGGCTTGGCTGTGAGGTAGGAATAAACGGTGTCGGCGAACAGCGCTTTGACGCCGTCGACGGCTTTGGGCCAACTGAGCAAAGCCTCGGGAAAGACCATCATGTCGCCGGCGTCTTTTTCGACCAGACGGGTGATGTATTCATGCACAATGCCGTGGCGCACGTCGTAGGTTTCAAAATCGCCCAGCGTCTTGTGCGTTCGTTTGTGCATCGCAAAGATTTCAGGGCCATAGGCGCGCGTCGATAGGAAATGCGAGGCCACATCGCCGCCAATCGGCATGCCCAGCAGGTCGTTGTCTGCCTCAAAGAACGTGGTGAACAGGCTTTTGGGGTGGCGCGCCAATGCGGTCTTGGCCGCCTTGTAAAACCCCGGTTTCGGGTAAATGCCGGCCCCGTCACTGACCACGATGCAGTCGCGTGTTTGCGTTGCCACCAGCGTGTTCAGCGCGTCCCCTGCGGCAAGGCCGGTGCAGTCGATGGATCGGGCGTTCAGGCCAAAATCCGACAGGCGCATTTGCATGGCTTGCGCCGCGATGCGCAGCCGCGCGTCGGTAAAGGCGAGCAGGATTTCGTCGGGGGCTTCGCGTTCAAGCGCCGCGGCCATCAGGTCCAGATCATCGCCGTGACGGGCCAGGATCACATGGCTGATCCCGTTCACGCGCTTTGGTCTGCGGTCCATCACTTTGGTGATCTCAAGGATGGCTTTGGCGCGCCCCTTGGCCTTGATTTCAGCCGCGATGTGGGCGTGAAACCCGTACCAGATGTTCAGGTTTTCGTCGTTGGAAAAGCTGGATTTCGCAATCACTTGCCCCTCGTTGAGCACCCTCTCGAGCTGTTTGGCGAGGCTTTGCGATTTGGGTTCCACCAAGCAGCGCGCGTGATCATCCTCGTCGATCAGCTCGGGCGTGCCACCGACCGATGTGGCGATGAACGGAATGTTGTTTTCCAGCGCCTCGTAGACGGCCATCGTCGAATTTTCGATCAGCGACGGCATCACTGCGATCATGTCGCGGCTGCACATGTGGCTTAACGCTTCGGGCTGGTTTTTGTTGTCGATGATGGTGATCGGGAAATCCCAATTCGCGGCCTTGGCATTGATGTAGTCACTGACGGGCATGCCGCCTTGGGTCGCCAGAGGTGCGCCCCATTTGCCCATGAACGTGACCCGCTCGGGGGCGACCCCACGATCCTTGAGAATATCGAGCGCGTTGCACATCAGCTCGAGCCCTTTGCGCCCCTCAAGGCGGCCAAAGAAGATCAGCTCTTGGGTTTTGACCAGATCACCGGGGGCGCGAGGCGGGCGCTGATCCGTCACGATGACCTTGGAAAAATCCACAACATTGGGCTGCACAAAGACGTTGTTTTTGGGGATCTTGTAACCGATGTGATCCATAAACGAGATCAGATGCGCGGAGCCGCCAATCACCGCATCCGCCAGCTCCACACATTTTTGTTCTGCGTAGGCGGCCAGAACCAGTTTGTCCTGATCCATCGGCTGCATTTGATAGTGGCGGTTCCAGATGTAGGGCGACGACGTCTTGACCAGAAACAGCGTGTCGGCAAAGGCCAGCCCCATCCGTTTTGCCATCAGCGCATAAATCAGCCCACCGCGCCATTCGGACGTGTGCACCACATCAAATGTGTCGCCGTCGCGCAGCCATTCGTAGGCGGCCATGAACCGGCCCTGCCATTCAACCGCAGTGCCCCAGAGCGGGCGTGTGGGCTGTTCCAGATAGTGCAGCGTCACACCGAATTCGGCAAAATGTTCGACCCAGTGTTCAGGGGTTTCATCCTGCACAATCGGGCCCTTTAGCAGCAGCACATGCACCTCGTGACCGTGTGCGGCCAGACCTTTGGACAGGTGATAATAGGTCGACGCGATGCCGCCATTGCGCACGGGTCCGATGATTTCTTCGGTGACGATGCAGATGCGCAACCGCGCGCTGTCTTCGCTTAGACCGATTTGTGCGATCGAAGGGTACGTCTGGACCTTAAAGTCATCGTTCTGCATGAGGCACCACTAAGTTCAAATTCGTAAATCTATGAAACAGGAGAGACCCCCACAGTACAAATGTACCTCCAAAAGAAATGCCACGCGCGCGGTATACCTGCAAGAGTAAAGGCCGCTTTGACCATCGTCCCGACACGTTGTTTTATAAGTGTTAATGGGCGCCACCCAATCACGCGGTCTCCGCATAAACCATTGCAACTTAAGTCTACTCACAGAATAACAGAACTCGACCCCCACGGCCAACAACAACGGAGCTTGCATGTGATTACCCCAATTTTGCTCTGCGGCGGATCCGGCACGCGGCTTTGGCCGTTGTCGCGCAAAAGCTATCCCAAGCAATTTGTGCCGCTGGTCGGGGATGAAACCCTGTTTCAGGCGTCTGCCCGCCGTTTGTCGGGGGCAGGGTATGCGCCGGCTTTGGTGCTGACGGCCTCTGATTTCCGGTTCATCGTGACCGAGCAGTTGCAAGAGGCGGGGCTGGATCCGGGCGCGATCCTGATCGAACCCTCGGCGCGCAACACCGCCCCGGCGATTTTGGCCGCGGCCCTGCATTTGGCCGCCACCGATCCGCAGGCCCTGATGCTGGTCGCCCCGTCCGATCATGTGGTGCCGGATGCGGGCGCGTTCCGCGCTGCGGTCGAGGCCGGTGTCCCTGCCGCGCGCGCCGGTCAAATCGTGACCTTCGGGATCACGCCGACGCATCCCGAAACCGCCTACGGCTACCTTGAACTGACGGCCGCACCCCAAGACGGTCAGGCCACGCCGCTGGCCCGTTTTGTCGAAAAGCCCGACGCAGAGGCCGCCGCGCAAATGCTGTCGGCGGGTACTTATCTGTGGAACGCGGGGCTGTTTTTGTGCACCGCGCAAACGATGATTGATGCCGCCTCTGCCCACGCCCCTGATCTGATCGCCCCCGTCAGCGAGGCCGTCCAAACCGCGCGCGCTGACCTCGGGTTTTTGCGCCTTGCTGCAACCCCGTGGGACGCGGCGCGCGACGTGTCGATCGACTACGCGGTGATGGAGCGCGCAGACAATCTGTCGGTTGTGCCCTTTGGCGCGGGCTGGTCCGATCTGGGCGGTTGGGACGCGGTGTGGCGCGAAACCGGCCCCGATGCGCGCGGCGTTGCGACCAACGGTCCGGCCACTGCGATTGACTGCGACAACACGCTGTTGCGCTCTGAATCCGACGGGCTTGAGGTGGTGGGCATTGGCCTGCAAAACATCATGGCCGTGGCGATGCCCGACGCGGTTTTGATCGCCGACATGAGCCGCGCCCAAGACGTGAAGCTGGCCGTCGCAGCGCTCAAGGACAAAGACGCAAAACAGGCCACCGCCTTTCCCAAAGATCACCGCCCCTGGGGTTGGTTCGAAAGCCTCGTGATTGGCACGCGGTTTCAGGTCAAACGCATCGTGGTGCACCCCGGCGCGGCGCTGTCGTTGCAATCGCACAACCACCGTTCTGAACATTGGATCGTGGTCCAAGGCACGGCCCGTGTGACCGTTGACGACGACGTCAAACTGCTCAGCGAAAACCAGTCGGTCTACATCCCGCTGGGCGCTGTGCACCGCATGGAAAACCCCGGCAAGGTGCCGATGGTCTTGATCGAAGTCCAAACCGGCAGCTATTTCGGCGAGGACGATATTATTAGGTACGAGGACGTGTACGCCCGTGAGTGAAATGTCGTGAGTAATTTGGTCGTTGAGAAAACCCCGATCGAGGGTCTGCTGATCCTGACACCGCGCCGCTTTGGCGATGCCCGCGGGTTCTTTTCTGAATCGTGGAATGCCGCGACGATGGCGGATGCGGGCATTAATCTAGCGTTCGTGCAAGACAACCATTCGCTGTCTGCGCGCAAGGGCACGCTGCGCGGTTTGCACTTTCAAACGCCGCCCATGGCGCAGGATAAACTGGTGCGTTGTGGTCGTGGATCGCTGTTTGACGTGGCGGTGGATATCCGGTCGGGATCGGCGACATTCGGGCAGTGGTTCGGGACTGAATTATCCGCAGAAAACGGCCGCCAACTGCTGGTGCCTGTCGGGTTCGCCCACGGCTTTGTCACGCTTAGCGACGACACCGAAATTTGCTACAAATGCACAGCACCTTACGCGCCCGAGTGTGACGCAGGGATTGCATGGAATGACCCTGTGATCGGGGTTGATTGGGGTGTCAGCGATCCGGTTCTGTCCGACAAAGACGCACAAGCTGGGACGCTGGAGCAGGTCGGAACGCCGTTTTAACCCGCGCTCTCTACCGCCACAAAAACATAAGTTTGCCCCAGCGCGCCTTTGTCTTTTAGGGACACCCGCACCACAGCATCTTTGACGGCGTATTCCCGCAGGTCGTAGAAATCGGGGTGGTTCACGCCTTGGTCGTGCTGGCTGGAGGCCGCAAAACACGTCGCCAGATCGGTGTCGAACGCCGCGAATGTGGATTGGGCTGCGGGCGCACGGTAGTCGAATTCCCACGCGCAGTGATAGGCTTTGACGCCGCCCAAACCCAAAGTCATCTGGCAGGATTTTGCCCCCGTCAAAGGGGTCGGCACATCCGCGAACCCGTCTTGTGACGCGTGGACCAGATTGCGGACCTCGGTGCAGATATCAGCCACCGCGACAGAGGCGCTGATCGTCAGGGTGCTGGCAAGGAAAAGGCGTGTGAACATCAGGGCAGCTTAGGCGTAAAGCGCGCAAACAGATAGAGGGGCATCCACTTGCTGTGCATTTGTCAAAAGAGCCGCTAGAATCCCTCAAAAGCAAAACAAAGCAGGCAGCGATGAAAATACTGATCACAGGGGGGGCGGGGTTTATTGGCTCGGCTGTTGTGCGTTTGGCGATTGGGCAGGGGCATGAGGTGATTAATCTGGATGCGCTGACCTATGCGGCGTGTTTGGACAATGTGGGTTCTGTGGCGGATCACGCGGGGTATGCCTTTGTAGAGGTTGATATTCGCGATGCCGCGGCCCTTGAGCAGGTGTTCAAAACCCACACACCCGACGCGGTGATGCATCTGGCGGCCGAAAGCCATGTGGACCGGTCCATTGATGGGCCTGCGGCGTTCATCGACACAAATATCAGCGGGACGTACACCTTGCTTGAGGCGGCGCGCGCCTATTGGATGGGGGCAGGAAAGCCGGCTGATTTCCGGTTTCACCACGTGTCCACGGATGAAGTTTACGGCTCGCTTGGGGTCACCGGCCTGTTCACCGAAGACAGCCCCTATCAGCCCAACAGCCCCTACGCGGCGTCCAAAGCAGCAAGCGACCATTTGGTGCGATCATGGGGCGAAACCTACGGGCTGCCGGTGGTGCTAAGCAACTGTTCCAACAATTACGGCCCGTTCCATTTTCCGGAAAAGCTGATCCCTGTGGTGATCCTGAACGCGCTGGCGGGCAAGCCGATCCCGATCTACGGGGCGGGCGAAAACATCCGCGACTGGCTGTACGTCGAGGACCACGCCGACGCGCTTTTGACCGTGCTAACCAAGGGCGCGCTGGGGCGGTCCTACAACATCGGCGGGCACAACGAGGTGCGCAACATTGATCTGGTGCAGATGATTTGCGCGCTGCTGGACGAGTTGCGCCCCGGCACCACCGCTTACGCCGATCAGATCACCTACGTGACAGACCGCCCCGGACACGATGCGCGCTACGCGATTGATGCGACACGGATTGCGGATGAACTGGGTTGGACCCCGTCGGTGACCCTGGAACAAGGGCTGCGCAAAACCGTCGCGTGGTATCTGGACAACGAGGCGTGGTGGCGGGCCTTGCAGGGCCGCAAGGGCGTCGGCGTGCGCCTTGGGGTTTCGGCATGATCCTCGTGTTCGGGGCCTCGGGGCAAGTGGCGCGGGAACTTGGCGCGCTGGGGGGTGTCACCTGTCTGTCGCGTGCAGACGTTGATCTGGAATACCCGCTGAACTGTGCCGAGGCGATTGCGGTGCATGCCCCCCGCGCCGTGATCAACGCGGCCGCCTACACAAATGTCGATGGGGCCGAAACCGACGAGGCACGCGCCCGCCTGATCAACGCGGATGCCCCCGAGGCGATGGCCCAAGCCTGCGCTGATCTGGGCATTCCGTTTGTCAGCATCTCGACCGATTACGTGTTCGACGGGGCAGGGGTGGTGCCTTGGGACACCAACGCTATGACCGCCCCGATCAACGCCTATGGCCGCAGCAAACTGGCGGGTGAAAAAGCCATCGCGCAGGTCGGCGGCACTTGGGCGATTTTGCGCACCTCTTGGGTGGTGTCGGCGCACGGCAATAATTTCGTGAAAACCATGCTGCGGCTGGGGGCAGAGCGCGACGCGCTAAACATCGTGGCCGATCAAATCGGCGGGCTGACCCATGCGCGCGACATCGCAAACGCCTGCCACGTGATCGCCGAACAACTGATCAAAGACCCCAGCAAATCCGGCGTCTTTCATTTCGCAGGCACCCCCGATGCATCCTGGGCCGATGTGGCGCGCGAGGTGTTCAAACAAGCCGGCCTGACCTGCGCCGTCACCGACATTGCCAGTGACCAATACCCCACACCCGCGGCCCGCCCGTTAAATTCACGCCTCGATGGCCGTAAAATCGCCCATGTTTTCGGGATAGAACGCCCCGACTGGCGCAACAGCATCACGACAATATTGGAAGACCTGACATGAGCACACGCAAGGGCATTATTCTGGCAGGCGGATCTGGCACGCGGCTTTATCCGATCACCATCGGTGTGTCCAAACAGCTGCTGCCGATCTACGACAAGCCGATGATTTATTACCCGCTGTCCGTGCTGATGCTGGCCGGTATTCGCGAGATTGCCGTGATCACCACCCCCGAAGATCAGGCGCAATTCCAGCGCACGCTGGGCGATGGATCGCAGTGGGGGCTTCGCCTCACGTACATCATTCAGCCCAAACCCGAGGGCCTCGCGCAGGCCTATATTCTGGCGCGTGATTTTCTGGATGGGGCGCCCAGTGCGATGGTCCTTGGTGACAACATCTTTTTCGGGCACGGGCTGCCGACGTTGCTGGCACAGGCCGATCAAACGATTGGCGCCACCGTCTTTGGCTATCACGTGGCCGACCCCGAACGCTACGGCGTGCTGCACTTTGACGAGGCGGGCAACGTCATCGACATCGTTGAAAAGCCGACCAAGGCGCCGTCGAACTACGCGGTCACGGGTCTGTATTTTCTGGATGGGACCGCGCCGGATCGCGCCGCAGACGTCACCCCGTCGATGCGGGGCGAGCTGGAAATCACCACGTTGCTGGGCAGCTATCTGCGCGACAAATCACTCAGCGTGCAAACCATGGGGCGCGGGTATGCGTGGCTTGATACCGGCACCCATGCAAGTCTGCTGGATGCCGGAAATTTCGTGCGCACGCTGACCGAACGCCAAGGTCTGCAATCAGGGTGCCCCGAAGAGATCGCGTTTGAACAGAACTGGATCGACAAGGACGCCCTGCGCGCCCGCGCTGACCTGTTCGCCAAAAACAGCTACGGCGCGTATTTGCACCGGCTGCTTGAGGACTAACGCCTAGTCAGCTGTCAGATACCGCAGCGCCATCGATGCATACAAATACCGGGTCGCCGTCAACGTGCCTGTCGGGCGCACGTAAAACATCAAAAAACCGTCTTCGGGGGCGATTGTGCCCTCTAGATCAAGCGTGGCGCGTTTAAATCCCGGATCAGGCGTGGCGACTGTTTCGGTGGTGATCCACGTGCGGGTGGTGTCGGCGTTGTCCGCCCAAGTCGTGCCAAATGTGCCGGTCTGGAAATAAGCGCGCAGTTCAACATCGGTGATTTCACCCGAAGAGCTGCGCATGAAACCGTCCATCGACGTCAGCACCGCGCCTTTGGGGACAAACAAACCCATCTGTGTCCAGCTGAGCCACGGAGCCAAACTGGTGCCGCAGTTGGTGTTGTTGTTTTCGCTCTGCGCGCCGTAGCTGCTGTTGTAGGTGATCCAGCGGTTGTCGGTGTAGCAGTAAAACCGCCCGCCGACTTCGACCCGATTGGAAATTTGCGCCCCCGACGGGAACTGCGCCAAACCGGTGTCGCGATCAAACACAGCGCCTGTGTTCCACGCCGCGCCATCACCGCTGACTTTGATTTCAAAATCATCCGTGCCCGCCGCGCCCATTTCCGCACGCCCCGACCACCCGGTTTGGAACAACAAGCTGGCCGTATCGGTTTCGGTCGCCTTGTTGACCTTTAGCTGGTGGCCTGAACCTGCGTGATTTAGCAACGTCGCAGCCCCGGAAACCGCCAGCGGATTGGTGCCATCAGCCGTCGTATTCACGCCCAGTGCTGAAATATTATGCAGCTCGGTTATCGCCGGAATCGCGATGAGCCAAGAAGTGCCATCGAAAAACATCGGTGCGGCAATATCTTGCACATAGGCCTGCCACCCCTCTTGCGGGGCAATGAAACCCCAGACTCCGGTGTCGAAAACCGCGATCAAACCGTCCTGGTCGACCCAATCGCCAGTGGCCCCTGTGGGCACCAGATAACGTGTGCCTTCTTCGGGGCTTAGGGGCGGTGCGCTAACGCTGGCAGAGGCCACGCTCAGTTGAACAATCGCATCCAGAACGCGCAGTGCCTCGTTGTGAGTCACATGCTTTTGCGCCTGAGCGGGTTGGATATACGGCAACTCCAAGATCAGGGAGGATTGGGACATGCGGGAGGCTCCTGTCAAAATTGAGTTCAAACTTTGCCTTTTCCCCCTAAGGAAATCGTAAAGACAGCGTACTATCGCCTACTAGAGGTTGCATTGGCGGCTTTCTGCCTTTTTTTTCACTTAACCTTTCAGCCAGAATGCGGGATATACCGCCACTGTAAACAATGGTGATCCCAAGGAGAGACGAACCATGAAGGTAATTATTTTGGGCGGCGACGGTTTTTGCGGTTGGCCCAATGCATTGTACTTATCCGAGCGCGGACATGACGTCGTCATCGTCGACAACCTGTCCCGCCGGGCTATTGATCTAGAACTAGAAGTCGACAGTCTGACCCCTATTCGCCCCATGGGCGAGCGCATCCGCGTCTGGAAAGAACTGACCGGCAAAGACATCGGTTTCCACAACTTCACCGTCGGCGAAAATTACGATCGCTTGCTGAAGTTGATCGAAGACGAAAAGCCTGACGCGATTATCCACTTTGCGGAACAGCGTGCGGCTCCTTACTCGATGAAATCGGCGCAGCACAAACGCTACACCATCTCCAACAACCTGAACGCGACCAACGATGTGTTGGCAGCGGTTGTTGATTCAGGCCAAGACATCCACGTTGTCCACTTGGGCACCATGGGCGTTTACGGCTACGGCACCGCCGGCATGCAGATCCCTGAGGGTTACCTGAAGGTCAAAATCGACACACCAGCGGGCGAGAGCGAGCAGGAAATCCTGTATCCGACAAACCCAGGGTCGATCTACCACCTGACAAAATCCCAAGATCAACTGTTGTTCCAATTCTACGCGAAAAACGACCAAGTGCGTGCAACCGATCTGCACCAGGGCATCGTTTGGGGCACGCAAACTGACGAGACGCGCAAAGACGAACGCCTGATCAACCGTTTCGATTACGACGGTGACTACGGCACGGTTCTGAACCGTTTCATCATGCAAGCGGCTGTTGATTATCCGATGACTGTGCACGGCACGGGCGGTCAGACCCGCGCGTTCATCCACATCTCTGATACGTGCAAATGCATCGAGATCGCGTTGAACAACCCGCCAGCCAAAGGCGAGCGCGTTCACATCATGAACCAGATGACCGAAACGCACCGCGTGCGTGATCTGGCCAACATGATCAAAGACAAAACCGGTGCCGAGATCGCAAACCTCGACAACCCACGCAATGAAGCAGCTGAAAACGAGCTGAACGTCGCCAACGACAACTTCCTTGCTTTGGGTCTGAACCCGACAAAACTGAACGAGGGCGTCATGGCCGAAGTCAACGAGATCGCGCAGAAATACGCAGATCGCTGTGACAAGACCAAGATCCCATGCGTTTCGCTTTGGAACCAGAAATAAGTTTAAGGGTCACCCCTTAGACGACCAAGGCCCGCAGCGATGCGGGCCTTTTGCGTTTGTTCGATCAGGGGTGCTTAGTCGTCCCGACTGACGTTGTGTTTGCGCAAAGCGCCTGCCGGGGCTGCGACCCCACAAAATGCCGCCAGCGCGCGGTAGTCCTCTAGGTCATCAACCGACAGTTCCAGACAGTCTTGTGGATAGTCAGCCGCCAGCCGTTCAAATTGCTTGTGATGGCGATCCCAGCGTTTGCGCAACGTCGTCGCGCGCCCCTCTGGATTGCGCGCCCAGACGACGTGACGCGGATAGACGTCTGGATGGGCGATTTCCCAACGGCGCACAGAATCCAACCATTCGTCCATCGGTCGGTTGACCCAAATAAACCGCGCCTGCGGAGCGATCGCTTTGCGCGCAAAGGGATGCAGATGCGTGTGCCCGAACGGCGCATCCGAATAGATGTCAAAGCGGGCCAACCGCCGGGTCAAACCGGACAGGGTCTGGCGCACTTCCAGCTGGTTGTCCGCGATCCAGCGCTTGGCTGACACATCCTCTGGAACCGTTTTATTGATCTCGCGAAAGCACGTGCCATATTTTTGCTGAAGCTGGCCGTGAAACACCATCTCGTGCCGCCCGGCATTCAAATGCAGCAAAGCTTTGCCCACCGTCGTGCTCGCCGTTTTAAAGGGTGAGGCCACGATATACACAGGGGCGGCAATAACCGGCGGCGTTTCCACCTCGTCGCGCAGACGGTCCAGCATCCTGCGAAACACACCGGTCATGACAACAGCCGCTGTATCCGCCGATAGACCCACCCCATGGCGGGGCGCAAAACCGGTACCTTTTCGGCAAAGGCACGTCCGCGATCTTTAAACACCACCTTGCGGCGCAAACGTCGCGCTGTTGCGCGGGTCTGAAGCGCGATGACTTCGGTATAAAACGGCGTCTGGATCAAGGCATCCCAGTAGTACTGCGCACGCGGCACAGCGATCGGCAACCATGGTTTGTAATCACGTGCGGCGTAATGCGTGACCAACGGATCACGGCGCGCAGCCATCGCGGCGGCGTGATTGGCTTGGGGCACACGACCGTAGCCGCCAATTTCCGTGTTGAACACGTTATAGCGCCCGTCCAGTGGCAGGTAGCTGTCTTTGAAATGGCAGTTCAGAATGTCTTGGTCGCGAAACAGGAATTGCGTGGTGTCGGCCTTGGCCATCAGGGCCGCACCCGTCGCTGCCACATCCATCGCGCCAAAGTTCAGCAGCAACAAACCGGCGTTGAAATAGCGCCCGATCTGGGCGTCATTCAGCCCCAGGACATCACGATGGTAGGCGGCCAGATCAGGCACCTTACGATCAATTGTCGGGGTCGGACCGCTGAGCGTACGGGTCATGATGTAGTCGGGCACGGCGGCGATTTGATGCTCGCCCATGTCGGTGTCGTAGATCTGCGCCACGTCCCCGTGAAAGATCATGTCACCGTCCAGATACAGCAGCCGGTCCAGCGCAGGCAGCAGCCCGAACAACAAGAACCGGTTGTAGGTGGCATTCGACGGCGCGCGGCTAGACGAACGATAGCTGCCCACAAACACAGCGCCCGCATTGATCAGATGCAGATGCGTATTCGGGTGCTCGCGGGTGACTTCGCCCAGCATGTCCAGCGCTTGTGCATCGATGTTGCCATGCAGGAAAAACAGATTGATCTGACGGGTCTGGTCCGCACGTGTCAGCATCGACTGCAGCATCGCGCTGGTATGGGGCAAATAGGCCCGATCCGCAGACACCGCGATGTTGATATGCGCGGGGCCGTTCAGGCTGTCGTCGGCCAGATAGGGGCTGACCAGCGCTTCGGACAGGTTGATGATAGCAGGCTCTATCAGGCGCAAATCAGGCTCTGTTGTTTGCAAATGATGCACGAAAACGCCAAGCAGACGTTCGGCCACAAAGCCCAGATAGCGGCACTGTTGCGGAGAATAATGGCTGCGATCCAGATCGGTGTTTTCCAGCTGCTCCAGAATATCAAACAGCCACGTGCAATAGCGATCCAGCAGCGCGCGCGACATCACAAACATATTGCCCAAGCGCAGATCATAGCCCTGCGCCACAGCGTCAAAGCTGGGCAAATATGCGGCGTGATCACGGGCAATAATCTGGCGCGCCGTGTCAAAATCCTGGCGCGCATGACCATCGCGGTAATTGACCGCAACGCGCTGTCCCATCGAATGCACACGCGGCACGATCAAATCGTAGCTTTGCGCATTATCCGCCAGCCAGCTTTCGGTCTGTTCCAGCCAGTCCGGGATGTCAAAACGGGTGGGGCAAACTTCGGCCTGAGAGCCACCAAACTGCCCGCTAAAATCCATGACACGACGGTAATGCATCAGCCCGATGTGGCTGGCGTCCGTGTCGTTCTTCCACGCCCAATACAGCGCCGTCAGTTCGCAGTATTCGCGATTTTTAGCAGAAATATGCGTGCCGGTATCGTCGCCAATCATGCCCTTTAACGGGGCAGTTGCCGCCGCAGCACCCACATGGATCGGACGTACGCTTGCGCTATCAAGCAGCGGAGCCGCCTTGTGATAAGCTGTATAAAGAGCAATACGCACGACAGGTGAAACGCCTAATTAATCAACGATGTCTTGGCGGTAACGGCTGGTCTGGACGTTGTCAACGCGCACGAGCGGTCTGTGGCCCAACGCCTAAAGGACCCGCGAAAAAGGGCACACGCGGTGCCCTTCAATGCATTATTTAACATAACTAAGCTTATGACGCGTTTGCGCCAATGTCCTCAAAAGATGACAATATCGTCCGCGATGCCGCTCAGATTATTGGCCCACAGCAAGGTGATCGTGTCGCCGCCGCCAAAATCAAGCACCACGTCACTGCCCACAACCGACCCGAATGTCGCAAGAACCTGCGCGCCCGTGGTCTGCCCGCTCAGCAGATCGCTGTTGATGCGCAGAATGTCTTCGGTGCGATCAAAGCCCAGCAATTGATCCTCGCCCATGCCGTTCTCAAAGATGAACGTGTCAGCACCCGTGCCGCCCTTGAGGTAGTCATCGTCGGTGCCGCCTTGCAGCGTGTCATCGCCGCCGCCACCATTCAGCGTGTCACCCCAAGTGCCGCCCAAAATCAGGTCGTCGCCAGAGCCACCGTTGATTGTATCGCGCCCTTTGCCGCCCCAGAGGGTGTCATTGTTGTTACCACCCTCAAGCAGGTCGTTGCCTTGCGCCCCCTTCAGGAAATCATCGCCGCCGCCGCTGTTCAGCGTGTCTTTGCCAGCGCCACCAACCAAGGTATCATTGCCGCCCTGGCCGTACAGTTTGTTTTCGCCAGCGCCGCCGATCAGTGAATCATTGCCTTCGCCGCCCTCGATGGTGTCGCTGCCATCCCCGCCTGCGATGGTGTCATTGTCATCTCCGCCACGAATGTAATCTTTGCCGCCACCGCCGTGAATATTGTCTTCGCCCATGCCGCTGGTGATGCTGTCATCGCCGTTCTGGCCACGGATCGTATCGTTGCCTTCGTCGCCGTTGATCGTGTCACTGCCCAAGCCGCCAATCAGCATGTTGTCAGCTGCGTTGCCAAAGATCGCGTCGTCGCCTTTGCCACCGACGCCAGTTTCAATCACCACGCCATTGGCAATGGTGTAGCCGCCCGCAACGCCCGCAACAGCCGAGACAAAACCGCCGCCGTTGTAATCTTGTTCCAGCGTGGCGGCGCGCAAATCAATGGTCGCATCCTTAGTGCCGTTGTAGCGCATCGTGTCGATCGATCCGGTGTCCCAGATTGATTTCCAATGGGCGCCTGAACCGTGCACATCGCCCAAAACATAAGTGTTAGAACCACTGTTGTGCGTCAGGTTGGCACCGTATTTGGCCTGCAAAACCGCGATATCAAAGCCCATCGGACCCGCCGCCATGCCCCATAAATTCGGATCACCAATCGTGCCAACCGGGCCTTCGGAGAACTGCCAGTTGTAGGACATCATCGTGTAATGCCCCTGGTTCAGGTAATAATCGCCCGTATCGCTGGAACTGCTGACACCGTCCATGACGGTTGAATCATTGCCCACGCTGTTGCCGCCGGTGTCATGCGGGTGCGCAAGGCCAAGACCGTGCATCAGCTCGTGCACGATCACGTACCAGCCAAGACCGCCCTTATCCATCGCACCGCCTGCCGCACTGCCCATGAAATTCTGGTTAAACGCACCGACACCTGCATCAGCGCCTGATGCATAACCCGGAGGGTTCATGAACCCGCCAGCGCTGGCAGCGAATTCGTTTGAATCCATGATCAGTTTGAAATCTGCAGCCGCCGCCGTGTTCACGATGTTGAACGTCAGGCCGGACACTTCTTCGATCAGATCAAAAACCGCTTCGAACTGGGCCTGCTGATAGGCGTTGAATCCTTCGGATGTCATCCCCGCCGCAGAATAGCCGTTGGTGCCAAAATACACATCGACCGAATTGCTCGCCAGTTTTGATCCCCAATCGATGGCATCGAGCGGGTTGGAAGGCGGTGGCGGAGGCACATCTTCAACCGTCAAACTATACGTACCTGTGTTGGTGCCGTATGCACCCCCAGCCACGTAATAGGTTCCCGATGTGGTCACTTGATAGGTGATCTCGGAATTGAGGCTGCCGTTGGCATCATCATTAAAGGCCACCTGCGCGCCGTTGGAATCATAGAGCCGCAGATACGGATCACTTAGACCGGCGCCAGTCTGGGTGATGTTGATGTATTGACCCGCCTCAAAAGTGACCGCGACCCAGTCCTGCTCACCAGAGCTGGAAATGCTGCCTGAAAACGTATCGCCCACATCCATGGTATAGGGCGTGGACGTGTTGGCGGGCGCATCCGTGCCTTCGGTGATGGTCAGCCCGGTGTTTCCCAGGCCTGCGTGCAGCACCTGCTGCATCTCGAAACCGCTTATTGCACAGGTCATACACATGATGTGGCCCCCCCATGACAGTCACAGGAAACACGATCCAAGTTACTCATAAAAATACCCTTAATCTTATCGCAGAATACGGCGCTGGCAGTGATACCTGCGCGGTGTTGTTTCTATTAATTATGTGATGGCGGCAGCCAGTATTATGTTCATGGATAGCGACCCTATGAGGGAATTTCCAATAACTTTTACTGAATCTTAATGATTGCGCGGGGGAATCTACCGTGACGTGTGCTTGCTGCCACATGTTCCCCGTTCAGGAGGTCGTTCAGATGATGGAAATACCATCGGAAATGCCACCCAGAGTGTTGGCCCACAGCAGCGTAATCATGTCGCCGTCGCCAAAATCAAGCACCACATTGCTGCCCTCGACCGACCCGTAGGCGGCCAGAACCTGGGCCCCCGTGGTTTGCCCGTTCAGCAGATCGCTATCCAGTTGCAGGATGTCATAGTCGCGCTCGTAGCTGAGGATTTCATCCGACCCCATGCCCTTCTCAAAGATGAATGTGTCGGCCCCCTCGCCGCCCTTCAGGTAATCGTTGCCGGTGCCGCCCTCAAGCGTGTCATCCCCGCCCCCGCCGTTCAGCCTGTCGTCATCGCCGCCGCCCACCAGCATGTCAGCATCGGCGTTGCCGTACATCGTATCGTTGCCGTTGCCGCCCCACATGGTTTCATTGCCGTTGCCGCCGCGGAACCAGTCGTTGCCTTTGCTGCCGCTCATGAAATCAGAACCACCGCCGCCGTTCAGCCTGTCGTTTTGCGAGCCCCCGATCAACGTGTCTTCGCCGCGCTGCCCGAACAGTTTGTTGTCACCGCCGCCGCCCACGATGCTGTCGTTGCCATTGCCGCCTTCGATGTAGTCGTCGCCCGCTTCGCCAAACAGGCTGTCACCGTCATCGCCGCCGCGCATGCTGTCATCGCCGCCGCCGCCGTACAGCTTGTCTTCGCCCATGCCGCCCACCAACGTGTCAGCGTCATCGTTGCCGCGGATCGTGTCGTTGCCTTCGTACCCGATCAGCATGTCCGAAATGGACGTGCCCAACAGTTCATCCGCGTCCGTGGTGCCGTTCATTGTGTTGTACAAATCACTACCGCCGGAGCCGTCAACCGTGTCCTCGCCGCCACCATCGCCGCCACCATCGCCGCCCGTGTCGCCCCCCGTATCGCCACCGGTATCGTAGGCCAAAGGACCAGAGCGCGACGGCCCGTCCAGGATCATCGAGCGCACGGTGTCAGGGTTCAAAGACGCGCCGTTTTCCCCCAACACATCCAAGATTTCGCCGCGATGGCTGATGCGTACCCCGTTGGACAATTGCGTGATCGAAAGCGACGCCAGATCGTACAGGAATGGCCAGAACGACAGGTCAAGATGATCGACGTTTTGGTTAAAATCCGAGATCACATCATGCACGCCGTCAAAGGTCAGCACAAAAGTGTCCGCCCCCGCACCGCCCGCCAGATCGTCCTCGCCTGCCCCGTCCACCAACGTGTCATTGCCGCTGCCACCGATCAATGAATCAGCGCCACTGCCGCCGACCATAATGTCGTCCTTCCAACCGCCATTCAGCACGCCGCCCGCATTGTCCGCCTGCAACGTGTGGCCTTGGTCCGCCAGATCAAAGGTCAGATGCGTCAGCCCCACATCCGCATTCGAGGCGACAAAAACATGCAGCGCGCCGTTTGATTGCGCCAACGTCAGCCCCGACACATCCGACAGACCCGTGGTGACGCTGTCGGCGATGGTGTCGACGTGCAACAAGGTGCCGCCGGGCATCAGGGAAAACAGGCTGATGCCGTCATCGCCGCCACCTGCAACCACGTACCAGCGGCCCTCGAATTCGATCACGTCAACCGCCTGCACACCGCCAAAGCGACTGTTCAGATCGTCCATCAAATGATCCGTCGGGCTAAGCGCACCACTGGCGTCGATCTGCATCACGCTGAGCGCACCGGCCGATCCAGATGACGGGGCCGAAGCCACGATCACGTAGGTTTCCGCCCCCATGCTGATCACGGCCATGTCGTTGGGGATCATGATACCCAAACCGCTGTCCGGCCCGACGCTGTCCACAAAAGCAGGGTTATAGCCGTTCATGACGTAAGAACTGACGCCGTATTCGCTTTGGCTGGCGGTTAAAATCACCTCGGTGCCATTGTCCAACACCACCGATTTCACGTCGACCACGGCACTCGCGTGCGCTGATCCGGTGTCATTTTCGGTGTGCTGTAGGGTCAGGTTGCCGTTGCTGGCCTGCGAATACGTCAGCACGCCGGTGCCTTGCTGGTTGGCTGTCAAAATCGCGCCACTGTCGGTTTCGACAACCGCGCTGTAACTGCCGTTGCCCGCGACGCTGATCGCGTCACCGCTGCCAATTTGGCCGCTGCTGCCCATCGCGTAGGATTGCAGGACGCCGGCCTCTAGCCCTCCGATCAAAACCGTGTCGCCGCCGTCGATCACCTCAAGGCTGAGCCCGCCGTGCGCAGCACTAAAATTATCGCTGCTGTAGGCCTCAAGATCCAGCAAGGTCACGGACCCGTTGTCTGACAACAGATAGCTGCTAAGACCGCCACCGATGCCGGTGGCCGCCAAAATCACTGTCCCACCGGTAACGTCATAACTGGTCACGGCCCGAATGCCGTTATCAAACACGTCGTCATTGCTGAGCAGTGCTGCATTTTCCTGCAGCTGTGCCATCGCGCCCACCTCAAAACCCAATTTTCTTGGGTCCAAGGATCAGCGAAACATCAGGCAATAGATGGGGTGCAATTGCGGCACAAACGCGGATATCGCTTCAAATCCAACGCATCGCGTTAAGGTTAATATACTGATAACTAGGGATTTATCGGAAACAATGGCGCCAAATCAGGCGCTACGGGCCGATGATCTTCTGGTGCAATTCAATGGCGTCCTCGAGGTCTTCGAAATAGTGCAAACGCCCCTGATCCAGCACCACGCCACTGTCGCAAAAATTGCGCAGCTGGCCCATTTGGTGGCTG